>NZ_MZXV01000075.1 GCF_003253745.1 Mesorhizobium kowhaii | reverse complement strand
ACATCGGCAACAACAATCCGGTGAAGCTGGCCGCCTATGTCGAGGCGCTGGAAAACGCGCTTGGCAGAAAGGCCATCATCGAACTGCTGCCGCTGCAGGCCGGCGACGTGCCCGATACCTTTGCCGACACATCGGCGCTGGAGCAGGCGGTCGGCTACCGCCCGGTGACGACGGTGACCGAAGGGGTAGGGCGGTTTGTGGACTGGTACCAGGCGTATTTTGGACAGACCTAGCTGAGGTCGCATCCTGGCGCCAAATAGTCCGGCCGTTTGTCAGGCGCCGAGATTGACAAGCCATTGCATAGAAGCGCAGCGGCTTATGTCAGGGCTGGGGTTCCGGCACGAGAGCCGCTTGAACGGAATTATCCTCCTGCAGACGCGCGCCTGCGACGATGCGTAAAGCAACTGCGCGGTGAGGAAGACCTACCTCACGCATCATTACATAATTTTCCGGAGGAAGGAACCTAGTGCCACTCGCCAACTTATGGCGAGATGAGCACACGCGGCACCGACTTCCTTTTGCTGAGTCTCGTACCGGTCCTATTTTGCAGCTCGCTTCTTCAGGCTCAAGCCTGGCAGCCGTTCGGTGTCAGGCAGCTTGGCTTCACATTCGATGTTCCCCCGGGTTTTGTGCTGACACAGCGTTCCGACCAGGGCGCGGCTTTTCGGGGCGAAAACGATGCCTTCCTTGCAGTGTGGGGAGCCAGACTCGGCAACGCCAGTTTTCGCGCCGAGATCGAGCATCGCATGGTCGAGGACGAAAAGGCTGGGTGGAAGCTGACCTATCGGCGCGTCACCCCGGGGTGGGCGAGTTACTCGGGCATCAAGGATCGCCAGATTCGATATGTGCGCGCTATCGCGGTCTGCAACGACCGTGCTGCGCTCTTCACCATAAATTACAGCAAGTCGGAAAAAATCCCCTATGACCCGGTTGTTGTACAGATGGTGCGATCCCTGAAAGCGGAAGGTTGCTAGCAACATATGAGCACCCGCGGAACCGACTTTTTGTACCAATGGATAGGCGCCAACGTCCCTAAAACGGCGGTTTCTGACATTATCTCAGTCGCCGATCTGACACAGAAGCTGTTCGCCGACGCAAAGGCAATAGGCATCAGCAGCACCGAGATCGAGGAAGACACGGGCAGCGTTTATGAGGCTATCCTCGACGCGATCGTGTTTCATAACGCCGGCTTAGCCGACTGATCGGCACTCAGCTATATCAGTCTTCATGGCGGGCAAGAACTGGACTTTCCAATCGCTGATCGACAGCAAGATGACGGTGACGGCGTCCTGTCAAAACTCCGCTTGCTACCATAGCCACAAGCTCGACCTGACAAAGCTCCGCGACCGCTTCGGCCCTGACGCGCCGGCCATGGAATGGGATATTCGTCCCAGGCTTCGGTGCAACAAATGCAACGGGAACGATGTCAGCCTGACATACACGCCCGACACCAGCCCGACCTACGGCAAAACTAAGGGCAGCTAATCGACCGTGTCGCGTAGCGCCTTCTTGCGTGTCGGCGTCCGCTATTTCTCCACCAGCCTAACCTTGTCGATGGCGACAGTCACCAGCGGCCCCAGGGCGATCGTCACCGTCTCGTCATCGATGCGCGTGACCTCGCGAATTGTACCGCTTCAGGATCTGTTCCGCGTTCGGAACGAGATTGTCCTCGACCTTTGCGGTGACCATCGTCCCACCACGGCGAACACCTTCCGCGTAGACGTGAGCATCGTTCTCCGGCATGCCGGATTGCGGTGAGTGGTGCCGTCGTCGGCGGTGCTGCAGGCGGCATCATCGGCGCAATGACGGAGCGCCGCTGGCCAAGGGCAAACTTGGTCGGCCCGTCACTGCTTCCTCAGTGACGGGCTTCCATTTTTCCTGCATCCAGTTTCTTGAAGACGCCACACCAGAACCGGTAATCGGCCTTCCGTCCAGCAAAGTGCGCCTCCAACGCGCAGCAAGCCAAAGCCGTCTTCGCTTGGTCCCCGTAAAGTTCGATCGCTGCGGAAATGGCTCGTTCCGGATCAGCGAGTTCTGCCAAGGTCAACGCCGGATAGGCTTCGCTATCGGCCGGCATTCGAAGGCCTCCTGTATCGTGCCATCGTAACTTAACACGACGACTTCACGCGTCCAGTTCCAAAGGTTCGTGCTCTGGATCGTCGTGATGGGCGACTTGGCGAAAATCGCGCATGTCGATCTGCTGGCCGCAGATCGGGCAAGTCATGAAATTCTCCTGTTCGTTCGCAGGTTCGCCGCCGTGCCGTTTGCCGGGGATAGGAGGTCCAAGGTCGGATAGCTTCGTCATGACCGTTGAACATCCGATCTAGCTAAAATGTTCCGGAACCATTTTAGCGCATGCTAATTGAATCGCGGTTTTGCGAGTCAGTTCATGCGTTTGAAGTTTGTCCCGCCACTAATGCCGACCTTGGTTGAGAAGCCTCCCGAAGGCGATGGATGGATTCACGAGGTCAAGTTCGACGGCTACCGCTCCCAGATCATCAGGGATGGCGAAGGCCTGCGGATCTTCACCCGCCGCGGTCTCGACTGGACGTCGAAATATCGTGACCTCGCCAAGGCTGCCGGTGAACTCGAGGTGGAAAGCGCCATCATCGACGGCGAGATCATCGTTCTCAACGCTGCCGGCCTGTCTGACTTTGGCGAGTTGCGAAAGGCGATCACCAGGCGTCAGCATGATCTCTATTTCGTCGCCTTCGATCTGCTGCACCTCAACGGCCATGATCTGCGAGACATGCCCTTAGAGCACCGACGCGAGATCCTGGCCGAGATGATCCCGGATGGCGGCCGCATACAGTTCAGCCAGGCGCTGCCGGGCGACGCCCAGGCGATCTTCCATCTCGTCGACCAGGCCGGACTAGAAGGCATGGTCTCCAAGCGTAAGGACAGCAAGTATCGCAGCGGCCCGTCGACCAATTGGCTGAAGGCGAAATGCTATGCGATCGGCGAGTTCGATCTGCTCGGCGTCGAGTGGCAGAGCGAGGCACAGGGCGCTACGTCGGTTCGGCCTTCATCACCTTGAACCGGGAGAGGCGCGAACGGCTCTGGCAGCGTGTCCAGGAGCGCGTAGGCGCGGCGCCCAAGGGCATGAAGCGGCCGGCGACGCAATGGGTCAAGCCTGGGCTGATCGGCCGTGTGAAGCACCTCCGCGGCGAGGAGGATCTACGTCACGCATCGCTGCAGGATTTTCGGGAAGAATGAGCAAGCGCGCCGATTGTTTCTTGGCGTGTGCGGCGACTGCGCAGAGGAAAGCCAATGCGGCAGCATCGCACGCCGTCCGCGACGGGCCGTTGGCGAAAAGTGCGGCGTCCGCAGCTTGTATCGACAAGCCATGCTTTTGGGCGAAAGAGGTGCGGCCGTCATCGAGCTACGCGTCAATCATGGCACCGGGATCTTCGGTGATGAGTCCAGGGCCGCCGCCGCGGTCCTCGCAATCTCGGTGTCGGATTCCTTGCTCAGTCCGGCGACACCCACAGCGCCCACGACTTCGCCATGCACACGCACCGGTACGCCGCCCTGCAATGCCATGATTTGGGCGGTGACGAAGGCGGTACGACCATGATCGATGCTTTCCTCGATTTCCACGGTCGGCCGCTGGAGCCGTGCGGCCGTTCGTGCCTTCTGTATGGCCAGATCCACGCTGCCTGGGCGGACACCGTCCATCCGCTGGAAGGCAAGCAGATCCCCGCCCGGATCAACCACAGCGATTGCCGACGGAGCCTTCCGCTGCTGCGCGCTCTCCCTGGCCGTTTTCAACACTGTCTGCGCCCCAGCCTGGTCCAGGACCAGCACGCTGATGGTTTGTGCCTCGGCCGGCAGGCAGAAGACTGCTGCCAGGATAACGGCGGTGATTCCATGTTTCGTCATCGCGAGCCTCGCTTCCGGATCAGCCGGTTCTCTCAAGGTAAAGGCGATATCTGACCTCCGCTTTGCCATGATTGCTGCATTCGATCGGGTCTTGCGGCCTTTTCGCAGCCAAGAGAAAGCGGTTGGAACCCGCCTCCTGTGGCTACCCTGCCAACAGTGAACAAAACCGATGAAGGTCGACGGTAAAATTCACTGGTTCACCGAGCGATTTCGCGGGTAGTCATTTTCTGATGGCAAAGGGCTGGACGTTCCAATCTCTGATCGATGCAAAGATGCGGTGACGGCGCGTCGCCAGACGGCGCCGTGCCACCACCGTCAGCCGCTCGACCTAGTGAAGCTCCGCTATCGGTTCGGACCGGATGCGCCCGCAATGGCGGATGACCTCGTTCGAAAACTGAAATGTGGCAGGTGTGGCGGCAGGAAAGTCGGCCTGATCTACTCGCCGGACACAACGCCAAGGGACTTTAGGTCGACATAACGCGGGATAAGAAAGCTCCCTTTATGGCCACGGCTTGACGGAACATTAGCCATCTCTAATTGTGCTATGGCGGCGGCGATGTCTCACCCACACCCCTGCCGAAGATCGGGCCCCCCCGATCGGCCCGCGCTTGCCCGCAAGCGGCGCGGGCTTTCAGTGCCTAGGGGAAGAGATGACCGACAAGCCGGCCACAACCTACGTCGTGAGCGTGTTCGAGATGCCGCACTGGCGGACTGTCCTGACCACGACGGACATAAACAAGGCTCTGGCCAAGGCAAAGGAAATAGGCGACCAAGTGCGGATCGAGCGGCGCGTTCAAGACGGTGGATGACACGCCGTCAAACCCGATTCTTGCGCAGCCTCACCCCAGCGCCGCCGGCCACCAGCAGTCCGCCGCGTGCCCCCACGCGACGGACCTCTGATGGGCGGCTACATCACAAAGGAATCAACCGCTTGTAGTTGTATTGTGAACTGCGGGATCGCGTTAGCCTATGGTGTGATCGCGGAAGCCCAAAGGCGCAGATCGAGGAGATCACGCCGAAGGGGAAGAGGCGGTGGGGCTCTGCCTAGATCGCGTCTGCAGGCGCAAAGAAGCAGTTTTCGTGCTCCTCGGTCGGGTGCAGGCAGATATGAAAGTTATCATCGCCAGACGGAATTACGGCATCGTAGGGAACGAAGTAGCGGTCTTGGTGGGTAACTTTCTGATGGTCGCCTGGCCGCCGCAAGATGATCACGTAGCCATCAGGTCGTGGTGTCACGGTTGTGCTTGGGATTTTGCCGCATTCTCCCGTCACCGGATCGCCGTGGCAGCAGGCGGATGGATAGGTCCAGCTGCTATGCGCACTGTGTGCTAACGCAGAACCATCCTCAAGCGCCGCAGCCGTGGCTATCACGCCTGCCAACCCCACCATGTGTCGTGTTCCGACCGCGTGCACTCGAAATGGTCCCCGAGCGGCGACCGACGTCGTCACAGGTATTGTACACCATTCGCAGGCGCTAATATAGAAATGCGCCTTGGCACCGGCCGGCCCTTACCAGCGCCTCAGGCGCTAGAGCAACAGCAGGTAGGCGCCCATGCCGGCCATGAGCAGGCAAGTGGCCATGCCGATCATGTCGCGCTACCTGTAGCGCCAGACGGCGCCAGCGAGCATCGAGGCCGCGATTGTGGCGATGTAGAGCGGGATGATGAAGGTCACGGGACTCAGTTCAGCCCATCCACCTTGCTGCTCCATCGTAGTCGCCTTGGCCCGCCGCCCAATGGGGTGACGGGCTTCAGCAGTTAGATTCGTCAGTCGTAGACTTTGACAATCTTGCGGGTGCCCGGGTCCACGAGAACCGTCCGGTTGTCGATCACGACATAGCGGTATTTGACGTCGGGCACTTTCACTTCATGCAGCTCGACTGTGTCGGGCAGCGCTGTGCCGATATTGAGTTCCACGCCGGGAATCTTGACCGATGCCAAGGGCTGCTTCTTCACATACTCATGGATGACAGTATCCTGCTCAGGCGTGATGACCACGTCCTGAGCAGCGACCGCGCCGATACCGGCGAAGAGCAACAACGCCGCAGCGGCGCCCGTAAGATGCATTCTCATGATTTTCTCCTCGTTATTGTCAGGCCGGCGCACGACGACATCGTCTAAACCGGCCCCACAACCAAACTTGGGGCTACCTTAAACGTTCCGGGGTTGAGGCTTTGGTCGGGCGGCAGGTAGGACTTGAGTCTGATCGAAAAACGCAATGGTGTTACCCGTCACTTTGCGTGGAACAGCCTACTTTCAGGGATGTTGTTTGTCCGAAAAGTAGGGAGAAATCAGATGGATAGAAGTGTTAGTCAAGCGCGCTGGTTGCTTGCACCAATCTTCGCGACAGCCGTGACCTTTCTCGTGATCGGAGTAGCTCTTGGCTGACATTTTTGCAGATCGGCGCAGCTGCGTCCCTTCCTGTGCTGATAGGGTTCGCGAGCCGCACGGCGATTGGCGAACCCTCAATTTGTACCGAGCGCAAGGCCTGCCTTTCCGGCCGCGCGCCTGGAGTTTGTAACATTAGAGTTGTGTAACATTGGGAGGCTTTCTATGGATCGGCGATCCTTCTTGACAGCAATGTTTGGCATTGCAGGGGCAGCGGCCTTTGCAAGCGCGGTTCGGCCTATCAATGCGGTAGCCGGCGTTCCAGGCGCCGAAAGCGGCATTCTCGATGAACTCGAGGCGCCAGAGGCCGAGACCTTCGACGACGAAGGTACTCCGGCAGAGGTGGAGCAGGTCTACTATCGGCGCTACCACCGCCGCTGCTATCGCCGCTACCACCGCCGGGGTTGGAGAAGGGTCTGCCGTAGCTATTGGCGACATGGTCGTCGGCGCGTCCGGTGCTACCGCAGGCATGCTTGGGGCATGTATCGGTATTAGCGCCTACCTGTGGGAGCGTTCCCACGGGCTGGGGCGGAGGATCCGTCGCTTCGAAAATGGGGCGGCGGGGCCTTCGATTCCGTGACGGATTTGGATGTTAGCGGCCCGGCACCCCTTCTGTTGGGATGAGCTAGGGCACCGGGCCTAACCGACAGGATGCCTGTGAGGAACAATGCTGGCGGCTGGAAGCTTTATGCGCTTCTGCTAATGTAAAGTGAAGCACCGAAGGTCGGGCGATGACAGGTACGCCGGCACTTGTAAGCGTGTTCGAGAAACCGCACTGGCGACAATACCACGCTCAACCAAGTCGCATGCAGATTTCTGCGCAATGGCAAAGAAGATGGGCGGCTAGGCCGACCGTCGAAGGCGGGCACCGGGTCCGCCTCCGAGTTGACTGCGGGCAGGTACTCCTCGCGAGGAGGTTGCCATAAATGGCGCCGGCCGGCCGGAACAGGTCCGCCGCGCTCAGCGATAGCTGAGGCTTCGAGCTACATGTTGCTTTATGCGGAAGACCAGCGAAAACGCCTAGGGCTTGCCGACTTCACGCGGCTGTAGGCGGTACCCAACCTATTGGATGAATTTTAAGGCCCCGGCGCTGCGTCGATGCGCTGGGGCCTTAGGCATGTACGAGCTACCTAGCATGTCCGTTTGTGAGCGTGGCCTAATATGGTCAACAAACGGCAGGCGATGCTCACCCGCTCTCCTGCCGAAGATCGGGATACGCACCACCTGATCGGCCCGCGCTTTCCGCGAGGAGGCGCGGGCTTTTGCGTGGCTCCTTCGGTTAGATAGCCGACTAGGGACTTCAGTCGTAGTTGAGCTATCTCTAATATGAGAATAGCGTAGACAGAGAGCTACAGATGTGGGCTGGGCAAGGTCTCGTCGCTTCGCAAATGGGGCGGCGGACCTTTGGATGGAGCGGCCCGGCACCCCTGCGGGTTGGGATGGGGCTAGGAGACACCGGGCCTAGCCGGCGGGATGTGCTCGCGAGGAACATCGCCGCCAGCTGGAGATCATTTATGCGCCTTTGCTAATTTAAAGTGAAGCGCCTAATGAAGGAACGCAAAGGTCTGGCGATAACAGGCGCGCCGGCAACAACCTACGTGGTGAGCGTATTCGAGAAGCCACATTGGCGCAGTGTCCTGACCACCAAAGACAAGGCCAAGCGCTGGCGATGGCCAAAGAGATCGGCGACAAGGTGAGGGTCGAGGAGATCACGCCGAGGGCGACGAGGCGCTGATCGCTATTCTGGATCGCGGAAGCGGTCTGTAGCCCGGCACCCAGTGGTGGTTCAAAGGCTGGCAAAACGCCGAAGAGGCTCGCCGGTCGATTAGGAAGGGTATGAGGGCCTCTACCCACAGGTGAGCGAACCTGTTCCAACAGTCATCGCCTGTCGTCCTGACGTTTTTCTATCTCATACGACAACCACTGACAGAGCATGCCGACGATGGACAGTGCAGCACCGCCAATCAAACAGGCGATAAACACAGGGCCTTTTGAGGCACTGGACCAACTTACGATGGCGACAAGAACAACGCTCGCTGTTGAAACCAGATACCCAATGCCCTTCAGCAGATGCATGGACGCTCTTGCCATTGGCGGAAATCTCCGAGGCTACACCCGCAACATTCTCTCACTACCGAGGTTCCATCGGAGGAACGATCGATTCCGCCCGGGACGCCCATGTCGATCAAATCATCCGCCCGGCTAAGCGCCGGAGCGTCTTTCTTGAGAGCGCAGGAACAACTCGTCACCGTTCGGGTTTTCCTTTGTAGCAGTTCCTCGACCGATGCCGATCAGGGATGCTCCCGATGTCCCCTCCCAGGGGACGTGGGCACGGTGCTGAGGGTCTAACAGAAGGAGAGCACAGATGAATTGGGATCAAATCAAAGGAAAATGGATGCAGTTCAAAGGCAAAGCCAAGGAGCAATGGGGCGACCTCACCGACGACGATCTCGATCGGATTGATGGCAATCGCGACCAACTCCTGGGACGTATCCAAGAGCGGTACGGGATTGCCAAGGAGGAGGCGGAGCGGCAGATCGACGCCTGGTCCAGAAGGGTCTAATCAGACTTAAATGCCATGCCATCCACGTTGATCCGAAAGGCGGACTACGATCCGGAAAGCCGAATCCTCTCGGTCCTTTTGACACTGAACACACCAGAGGGGCGCCGAGCCTTTACCGGAAGTGAGCGTAGGACCTCGCGACCGCTTTGGCCGGCGCCCTTTCAGGCAACCTTCAGCGTTCGCCGCGGGCCATCATCCAAAAGGCTGTATTCCAACAACTCGAGCGAGAGCGATACACTTAGGTGCGGTGGTGACCCGTAATGGGTCAATAGGTTTGGCACCGCAATTGCGTTGACAGATTTGGGGTGGGGTGCGGACCCGTCGCTTCGCAAATGGAGCGGCGGGACTGCCGTCCCACGCAGCCTTGCATCGGCGGCGAGTCCGATGCTCGCCGGCTCACTGCTTGCCGTTTCCGGCTTCGGCTGGCCGCTACTCATCGCTGGAGCCCTGAAGATCGTCTATGACATTCTTCTGCTCGTGACGTTCCGCAAGATTCGGCCGCCGGAGGAACGATAGTACAGTTCCCAACGACGTCGGAATCGGCGACGCGAATGATTCAACTTATGCCTGCTTCAATCCGAGCCGCCCATGCCCATGGCGGAGACACCCTGAGCGGCCATCCGCTGGAATAGGTCGTCGACCTGCGCCGGCGAAAGGCTGGCGTTCTCGGCGATCCACCAGGCAAGTACGGCAAGAAATGCTCCCGATATGAACTGGACCGCGAATTCGATCGGCACGCCTGTGTCGCCGGTCCGCTTGCCGGCAAGTTCCGTCCGCACGGCGCGCCGTATCCGTTCACGCAATTGGTCGTGGATGGTATCGCCACTGCTCGCAAGCAGCGCGTGGTGAAGCGACCGGAACGCCCGCGCGTGCTCGAACATCGGCAGGCTGAATTCGAACAAACGGTTGCCTGTCTTTTCGTCTGCCGGCACGCGCCTGCTCAGCGACTGCAGATGCGCTTCCAGGGTCGCGCTGCGCAGTTCGTCCTTGCCGGCGTAATGGGTGTAGAAGGTCGACCTGCCAACATCAGCTTTCTGGCAGATGTCTTCCACAGTGGAGCCGCATAGCCGCGCTCGGGGATCAGGGCAATCAGCGCGTCCTGCAGCAGGGCGCGCGTGCGTGCGACGCGACGATCGATCGTACCCCTGTCATCGGTCCGCTCAATTTTCATGGTCATTGCCCCTTGCCGCATGCGGTTTCGGACATTCGGCGGTCCGGTGTCTGGCAATAGAACTCCCGGACACAGTGTCCAATATGATACGCCAAGTCCAGAAGCTCAATGATGTTTTGAGCGCACCGGAAACCGACGAGGAGGCAAAAAGACATGCACCAATTTGGTCATCAGGCCGGCAACGGACAGCATTCGCGAAAGGGCGTCATAGTGCTTGCCGTGCTTGTCAAACTGTCGCTGGTCGCTGGTTTCCTGCTCATGCTGCATTTCGGGGGCGGCTATCTCAATGCCGGTGCCTGGACGGCTGCAGTCCACGGTCTCATTCTGGCACTGATCGTGACCGTGACGCTCTGGGGCGGTTTGCGTCACATGCAGCCCGCCGGCGCGCATGGCGCGAGCTCGAGAGGCATCGGCATCGTCCTACACAGCGGGGCCGGCTACGATCTGCTGGTGCGCATCCTGACCTGGGGCCGCGCGAGCCGGTTCCGTGAATTCATGCTGCGTCTGGCAAGGCTCCAGCGCGGCGAGGCGGTGCTCGATGTCGCTTGCGGCACGGGCACGCTGGCCATCGCCGCGAGACGGCTGGTCGGCCCGAGCGGCAGTGTTGCCGGCATCGATGCGTCGGCCGAGATGATCGAGAGAGCGCGCGCCAAGGCCATCCGCGCCGGCATCGATCTGGATCTCGTCAATGCGACCGCTCAGGAAATCCCTTTCCCGGAGGGGCACTTCGACATCGTGATCGGCACACTCATGCTTCACCATCTGTCGCAGCCCGTCCGCTCGACCTTTTTTCAAGAGGCAAGGCGCGTGCTGAAGCCCGGCGGTCGGCTGCTGCTGATCGACTTCAGCAGGCCGCTGCGCGAATCCAGATTGCCGAGGCTCCATCGGCATGCCCATATCGACATGAATGCGGTCGGAACGCTGTTGGCCGAGGCAGGTTTCAAGATCGAAGACATCGGCGCCGTCGGAGCCATGAATCTGGACTATGTTCGCGCCGCGACAGACAAGGCCCTTCCAGCCTGATCGCGGCATGCGGCTGCCGCCGGACCGGGCGCCGCCCGAAGACGCCCGTTACGCGGGCCGCGTTGCGCTATCGGCGAATCCGGCTTTATCTCGCCGGATTGCCATGTCTGAATCGTCGGGCTGATGTCCAAGGCCTTCTTTTCCCTGGCAAGTTCCATCGTCGATGAATGATCCCGCGCCGGTCCCATTTTGGCCTGCTTGCGCTTCCAGGTGTCCAGGCTGACGTGAACGATAAGGAAGTAGGCGCGTATGCGGCTGACATGTGGGATTTCAGGCGTGGCACTCCTGTTCGCTTCGACCGTTGCGGCGGGCGCCCACCCTCATGTCTTCGCCGAAGCGCGGCTGGACCTGACGGTCGGCGCCGACAGGTCGGTCAAGTCGCTTAGGCATCTCTGGCGGTTCGACGAGCTCTTCTCCTCGTCGGTGCTGATGGAATTCGACAAGAATTCCGACCTCACCCTCGATGCCAAGGAACTCGACGCCGCCGCTCTCACCATCCATGCCTCGCTCGCCGAATACAATTATTTCCAAATGGTCACGGTGGATGGCAAGGACGTGGTGATGACGCCGCCGGCCAGGCTCGTCATCAGGTACAAGAACAATCAACTCGTCATCCAGTTCGAGACGCAGCCGAAAGAGATGCTGCCGCTCGCCGGCAAGGTCAGCATCGGCGTCTATGATCCGACTTTCTACACGGCGATCGATTTCACCGACGACGACAAGCTTGCGGTGGCGGGCCTTCCGCAAGGCTGCGCACGCGCCGTCGTGCGTCCCGATCCGGACACGGCGATCGCGCAGAACCAGAAGAGCCTGACAGATGCGTTCTTCAGCGATCCGACCGGAACCGATCTCGGCAAGATTTTCGCGACCCGCCTCGAACTGACATGCGCTTGACGGGCCGGGCCGCCTGATGTTCCTGCACCTCCTCGAATTCCAGCGCACGATCTACCTGGCGCTTGCCGAGCAGATCAAACTGCTGTCCACCGGCGGCGACTGGCTGGGTTTCATGGCATTCTTGCCGATGGGTGCGCTCTTCGGTGCCGCGCACGCGCTGACGCCCGGCCACAGCAAGGCGGTGCTGGCAACCTATCTGGCCGGCTCGGATGCCAAGGTGGCGCGTGGCCTCCTGGTCTCGATCACGCTCTCCGTCACCCATGTGACCATCGCGGTGGTGATTGCCGCCCTGTCCTTGCCGCTCGTCTCGATCGCCTTGGGCAGCGTCGGTCGTGCGCCGCTGCTGGAAGACATCAGCCGCGGACTGCTTGGGTTGATCGGCCTGTGGATGCTGTGGCGGGCACTCAGCCATGGGCATCATCACAAGCACGAGGGCGAGGCCGTCGGCTTCATGGCCGGCCTGATCCCGTGCCCGCTGACGCTGTTCGTGATGACTTTCGCGATTTCGCGGAGCGTTCCGGTGGCGGGCCTTCTCTTTGCCGGCACGATGATGATTGGCGTGGCGATCACGCTATCCGCCGTCGCAATTTTGTCGATCCTACTGCGCGAACGCCTGGTGTGGTTTGTCGAAGGTAGGTCGCTCCTGTTCGAAGCGATCACCCGCTCCATCGAGGGCTTGGCTGGCGCTGCCCTGATCGCGCTTGCCATCCACGAAATCTTGCTTCGCTGATTTGACCAAGACACGACTGATTGTGCGCTGCTCGTAAGATGTCGTCCCCATTCGTGAATTAGGCCTGCCACGGCCACTTTGCACATTCCTTCCGAACCTGCGCAGGGCTCAGACCCAAGTCTGCCAGTTGATGGTTCTCGAGGTCAGCCAGTTGTTCCCGTTGGCGATGGAATTCGATCCAGCGCGCCACCGACGCCATCGAGCGCACTAAATTTTCTATGACGCGATGGGCACTTGCCGTTGGCGGTGAACGCCTCGGCGTCTCAATCAGCAGGGGGTTCAACATTTCTCATCCTTCCGCAGTGCTCTGGTTGACGTGTGGTGCGGAAATGCTCCAATCTGCCCACCGGCGCAAAGCATGGTTTCTCGTGCTTGGCCCAATTTTTCTCATGACATGGTGCGAAATTGGCCCGCCGATTGCCATCACTCAACGCCCTCAAAGCCTTCGAGGCGGCGGCGCGCCACGAGAGCTTCACCAGGGCGGCGGACGAACTTTCCGTGACGCAGGGCGCGGTGAGCCATCAGGTGAAGGCGCTCGAGCTCGAATTGGGCATCAGGCTGTTCGATCGCGAACGTCAAAAGCTCAGCATCACACGGGCCGGCCTCTCCTATCTGGAGGTCGTGCGCGATGCCTTCGACCGTATCGCTCTCGGCACGCAACGCATCCAGCATCTATCTCGGGCCGGAGCGCTGACGGTCAGCACGTCGCCCGACTTTGCCGCCAAGTGGTTGGTAAACCGCCTTGGCAGGTTTGCAGAGACGCATCCGGACATCGATCTCAGGATTTCCGCAACCATGCATCACGTCGACTTCGCAAGAGAGGACGTCGATCTTGCCGTGCGGCATGGCGATGGCAACTGGGCGGGGCATGATGTTGTCCGCCTGTGCTCCGAGCAACTGTTCGCGGTCTGCAGTCCCAAACTTCACCAGCGGATGCGCGAGCCGTCCGATGTGCTGAAATTTCCGTTGCTGCATCTTGATGACCGAAAGGACTGGTCGGAATGGCTCGAGGCCGCTGGCGTGGTCCATGCCGAACTCTCCCACGGACCGGTCTTGAACCGCGCCAGCATGGTCATAGACGCCGCTATCGACGGCCAGGGCGTCGCACTCGCCCGCACCACGCTTGCGGCTTGGGACCTCATCAACGGCCGCCTCGTAAGACCGTTCGCCACGGCTCTGCGATTGTCCAAGACCTACTGGATCGTCTGCCCCAAGGCGACGTCGATGCTCCCCAAAATCACGACATTCCGCGACTGGCTGTTGGCCGAGGCCGCCGATGATGTGCGCCGCCTCGACACGCTCGGTCCATAGGTCCAGCGCCTTCCAGATCGCGATGTCCCGTAGGGGGTATTCAAAGGCGGGGAGGGCGGTCCTGTGCCTGTGCCTTGTCTCCTATTCCGGCCCAGTCGACAATCTAGCTTCAAGCATTGTGCAGCGTCGCTGGCTACTCCGGGGTAGCCCTAGACCAACCGCTTTCGTGTGCACTATGTGTGCAATGAGAACTAAGATATAGCCGGGTGGCCTTCCGTTGCGGCGGAATAATCGTAAATTGGGCTACGTTTGGGCGGGTGTGTCAGGGCCAAATTGCTCAGTCGTTCCAACCGGGTATTGGACGGACTGAGACGAAAAAAAGATAATGAAATGAATAAGATAGAGAGACGTCTTGCTCTTGCGCCTATGATGGACTGGACGGACCGGCACTGCCGGTTCTTGCATCGCCAGTTGACGAGCCGTGCGCTGCTCTACACTGAGATGGTGGTGGCCGATGCGGTCATCCAGGGCGCCCGCGAGCGACTGCTTGGCTTCGATGCGGGGGAACATCCGGTCGCGCTGCAACTCGGTGGCTCGGATCCACGCAAGCTTGCCGAGGCGGCGCGCATCGGCGAGGCCTTTGGCTATGACGAGATCAACCTCAATGTAGGCTGCCCGTCCGACCGCGTCCAGTCGGGCACCTTCGGCGCCTGCCTGATGAAAGTGCCAGACCTCGTCGCCGACTGCGTCGCCGCGATGAAAGCGGCGGTGGCGATTCCCGTCACCGTCAAATGCCGCATCGGCGTCGACGAGCAGGATCCGGAGCCGGCGCTCGACGCGCTGGCGGACGGTGTTTTCGAAGCCGGCGCCGACGCGCTCTGGGTGCATGCGCGCAAGGCGTGGCTGGAAGGGCTGAGCCCCAAGGAAAACCGTGACATCCCACCGCTTGACTATGGCCGCGTCTATCGGCTGAAGGCCAGAAAACAGAACGAATTCATTGGCATCAATGGCGGGATTCAGTCGATCGAAGAAGCGCGGACGCATCTCGACCATGTCGACGGTGCCATGCTTGGCCGCGCCGCCTACCACACGCCCGGCATTCTGGCAGGCGTCGACGCCGCCTTCTACGGCGTCAAGTCCGACGCGTTCGATTTCGGCGCGCTGATCGATGCTATGGCAGACTACGCGGCCCACCATATCGAGCAGGGCGGGCGACTTGGCCATGTCACCCGCCATATGGTCGGACTGTTCCATGGCTTGCCGGGCGCGCGCCGTTACCGCCAGATCCTGTCCACCGACGCGACCCGGCCCGGCGCCGGACCGGACGTGCTGAAGACGGCTTTCGCCGCCGTCGAGTTCGGTGGAGCGGCGGCCGAAGCGGCCTGAGGCGTTCGGGTCGGGGTCAATCCCTGAGGATCATGCGGTCGCCGCGCACATCGAAGCCCGACAACGAGCCGATGAAGTTCATGCCGAGCAGGCTCTGGCTGAGCATGCCGGGTGCCGCGATCATCACCGGCATGTCCCTGCGCACGATGCCGCCGATCGCCAGCTGATCGGTCTTCACGGCCGCAGCGCGCGCCATGCCGTTGGCGGTCGAAACCGGTATGGTGTAGTTGAGCGCCGCTGGATTGAATCCGGATGCCTGGGCGTCCTCGGAGGTCAGCACCGTGCTGGTCGCGCCAGTGTCGACCACGGCCCGCACCGGGTTGCCGTTGACCAGGATGCGCGCTTCGAAATGGCCATTGTCCGCCTTGTCGAGCGTCACCGTGGCGTGGCCGTCCTCGACGCCCAGGGCCAGCGGGCTGCCGGGAACGAGGCCCGCGGTCACCCGGCTGGCGACATCCTGCAGTTCGTAACGATACTGGTAGCCGGCGATCAGCGCGAGCGCGATGGCCGCCCAGGCGCCGAGGTTGCGGGCCATGGCGCCCAAGGGCCTGCCCGAGCGAAGCAGGCCGGCGCCGATCAGGGCGCCGAAGGCGCCAAGCCAGATCAGCCGGCCAAAGTCGTAATTCTCGACGCCGAGCGTGCTGCCGCCGGAATCGTTGAGCATGAGCAGGACTGCTCCCACCCCGATCATGGCAATCAGTATCCAGAACAGCCGGTTCATCTGTGTGCTCGCCTCACGAAAGCACGTCGCGTTCGCGCGCCATGCGGGTGCGGCGCGTTTCCCGGCGCGGCCGACGCTCGACCGTGTCCAGCCGGGCAGGCAATTCAGCCATGACACTACGGCGTGTTTCCGGCGTCATTGCGATCCAGCCGCCGATTTCCTCGCGCGTGCGGCCGCAACCGAAGCAGAAGCCGGTTTTCATGTCGATCGAACAGACCAGGATGCACGGGGATTCGATGGCCGTCACGTCTTTCTCTTGAGGGTTTCCATCCGGAATCCCTTGTTCCATCTCCACATGGTGCAACCGCAAAGCCAATGCAAGCCCTCGCGATTGCGCCCTTCTGGGCGACCTTTGCGGCAAATGCAGGAGCATGATCCAAGAGGTTGTGCCAACCGCGCAAGGCGGCTATGCCGCTCACCAACTCCAGGGAATGATCGCCGACGACATGACCAGCGCGCCTTTCGATGATTTTCGCAACCTCTTGGCCAATTTGCCAGCAGCCGACACAACAGCCGAAGCCCGTGTGCGCACGCTGTTTGCCAAGGCCGACAAGCCCAGCAATTCGCTTGGCCGTATCGAGGACATCGCCGCCTGGCTGGCCGCATGGAGTGGCCGTGCTCCACCCGCGGTGACAAGACCGCTGATGGCGGTCTTTGCAGGCAACCATGGCGTTATCAGGCATGGCATTTCGCCACGGCTGGTGGCGGCGACCGCCAACGCGGTCGAGCTTTGTGCCGCCGGTGGCGCTGCGATCAACCAGATCTGCATCGCCAATGATCTCGGGCTGAAGGTTTTCGATCTTGCCCTGCACATCCCGACCGCCGACATCACCGAGGATGCCGCTCTCGACGAGCGCGGCTGCGCCGCCACCATGGCCTTCGGCATGGAAGCGATCGCCGGCGGCACCGACCTGCTTTGCCTCGGCGATCTAGGCGTCGGCAACTCCACCGTTGCTGCTGCCTTGTTTGCGGCGCTGTTCGGGGGCAGGGGCGCCGACTGGGTCGGGCCGGGGTCCGGCGCCGATGCGGCGATGCAGGCACGCAAGGCGGAGGTGGTCGATGCGGCGATGGCCTTTCATGGTGGCCATCTCGGCAACCCGTTTGAGGCGCTGCGCCGGGTCGGTGGCCGTGAGTTCGCGGCGATTGCCGGCGCCATCCTCGCCGCACGGATGCAGAAGATTCCGGTGCTGCTCGACGGATCTGCGGCAACGGCCGCTGCGGCGGTGCTCCATGCCGCCAACCCCGCAGCGCTCGACCATTGCCTTCTTGCCAGCCTGTCGCCAGAGCCCGCGCACGCCCGCGCCGCCGAACGCCTCGGTCTTCAGCCGTTGCTCGATCTGGGCATCAGCCACGCCGAAGGGACAGGGGCCGCTCTTGCCGCAGGTCTGGTCAAGGCGGCGGCGCTGACCAGTTCGGGCATGGCGGCGGCTGTTCGGGGTTAGGCGCCAGGCACGCCGTATCCGGGCGACGTCTGCTACCGCCGCCGCGCCGCCACCGCCGCGGTCGGCAGCGCGGGCAATTCCTCCATCACCCGGCTCAGCGGGAAGATGGCGATCGCCTCGGTGCCTTCGCGCAGTTTGGAATGGAGTTCGAACTCGCCGCCATGCATGGCCAGCAGCCCTTGCACGATCGGCAGGCCGAGCCCGGTGCCTTGCTCGGCGCTCTTGATGGCGATCGAGCCCTGGCCGAAGGCCGACAGCACCACCGGGATTTCGTCTTCGGGGATGCCGGGACCATTGTCCTTGATCGAAATGTACTGTCCGCCACCGGCCGTCCAACCGACGCGAACGCGGATTTCGCCGCCGGTGGCGGTGAACTTGATAGCATTCGACAGAAGGTTGAGCGTGATTTGCCGCACTGCCCGCTCGTCGGCGAACAGGCGCAGCAACTCATGCTCGAAATCCTGGACGACGCGGATATCCTTGTTGCGCGCCCTCAATTCCATCATGTGACAGCAATCCTCGACGATGTTGAGCAGCATCACCGGCTCCTCGTTGAGCTGGTAGCGGCCGGCCTCGATGCGCGACAGGTCGAGGATCTCGTTGATGAGGTCGAGCAGATGCTGGCCGGATTCGTGCACATCATGGGCATAGTCGCGATAGGTGGGATTGCTCATTGGTCCGAGCACTTCGTTCGACATCACCTCGGAGAAGCCAAGAATGGCGTTGAGTGGCGTGCGCAGTTCGTGACTCATCGAAGCGAGGAACCGCGATTTCGCGAGATTGGCGTCTTCCGCCCGCCGCCGTGCCTCGTCCGACATCGATTTCGCCGTCTCCAGTTCGGCGACCAGCGCATCCTTTTCCGAGCGGAATGACAGCAGCATCAGGGACGCGCGGTTGAGGTGGCGAGCCACATAGACGAAGAAGGGCAGCGACACGACCAGCAGCCCAGCCATGATCGCCCCGACCGGCATCCACAGCTTGACGCCGGCATAGGCGTAGAGCGCCACCGGAACGGCAAAGGTCGCCAGCAAGGCGCCGCTCAAGGATGAGGTCATCACCGCGGTCGCCGCCATGGCGACCAGCAGCACCACCGCCTTGACGACATGGAACTGGTCGACCTGGCAAGTGCTGCAGCCAAGCCAGACGAACCAACCCCAGCCGAGCCCGCACAGGAAGTGGCCGATCAGCAATTCTCTTTGTGTTCGCAAGGGGTTGAGATCGGAAGCTTCAGTACGCTCAATGCGCCGTGCCATGAAGGTAACGATGGTGTAGCAGGCGAGCGTGAACAGTGCCCAGAGCCCGATTTCATTGCCGACGCCGGTGAACCGGCCGGCTGCCGCGATCGCCAGGACGAGCAGCGGGATGGCGATGGCGCCGCTGGTCATCGCGCGGGCATGGAGCTTCAGCAGTTCGCGATCGAAATCAGGATTGCCGGCCTGCTGCGAAAGACGGTCGCGCGTCTTGCGCACCGCGCGCGCGACATCGCTGTTGCGATGAGGTTTCCGGCGGTCCACAATGAACTTGTCCGCTGTGTTCGAGCGTTGCAAGGGCATGAAACTTCAATTTATGCGAGCAGCGGTTTCCAAGTGTTAAGCTACGTTCGAATGATTAACCAACCGTTTGCCATATGAGACGTTCATGGGGCCCGGGGCCGCGCCGGCGATACGTTGCGCCACCCCGAAGCCTGTGGCGCCGGCTGCTGGATTACGGGCTTACCGTCATCATTCTCGGGCTGCTGATCCTGCTGGCGGCCCGTCTCGACAGGGTGGAGACACGCAAGACCGAGGGTGCGGCAATCGTCAACGATGGCGATTCGATCACGCTTGGCGCCGAGCGCATCCGCATGCGCGGCATCGATGCCCCGGAGTATACGCAGACCTGCCGCAGGAATGGCGCCGACTATTCCTGCGGCACGCTGGCGCGCCAGTCGCTGGTGCGGCTGATCGCCGGCAGACCCGTCTCCTGTACCGGCTGGCAGCGTGATCGCTACGGCCGGCTGCTTGGCGACTGCACCGCCGGCGGCAAGGACCTCAACCGTGCGCAGGTGGAGGCGGGCTGGGCGGTTGCCTTTGGCGACTTCAAGAGCGAGGAGGCCGTCGCCCGCGCAGGAAAGGCTGGCATCTGGGCGGGTACGTTCGACCAGCCGCAGGACTGGCGCGACAGCCATCACGGCGAAGTCGTTGAGAGAAAACACGGCACGCTGGCGTCGATCGGCGATGCCGTGCGCGAGATTTTTCGGTTCTGGTGAAGCCCGTAAGGGGCTGAACCCTATAGTTGTTGGGAAACCGGGAGGATGGGAATGAAGTTGTTCGATGGCGGCCGCGCACCCAACCCGAGGCGGGTCCGCGTTTTCCTGGCCGAGAAAGGCATCGCGGTTCCGCTGGTGCCTATCGACATGGGCGCGCTGGAGCACAGGAAGCAGTCGGTCAGTTCGCGCAACCCTTTGCAACGCCTGCCGGTGCTTGAACTCGACGACGGCACCATCCTCACCGAATCCGTTGCCATCTGTCGCTATTTCGAGGAGTTGCATCCCGAGCCGGCCCTGTTCGGGCGTGGCGCGCTCGGCAAGGCGCAAGTCGAGATGTGGCAGAGACGGATGGAATTCAACCTGCTCAGTTGCGTCGCCCAGGCCTTCCGTCACATCCATCCGGCGATGAAGGAATGGGAAATTCCGCAGATTCCCGAATGGGGCGAGGCCAACAAGCCCAAGGCCGTAGAATTCCTCAGGCTGCTGGACGATGAGCTGGGCAACCGGGAATTCATCGCCGGTGACAGCTACTCGATTGCCGACATCACTGGCCTGATCGCCATCGACTTCATGAAGCCGGCACGCATCAAGGTGCCGGACGAATGCGCCAATGTGTTGCGCTGGCATCAGGCAGTTTCCAGCCGACCGAGCGCCGCTGCCTAGCCATGATCCCGAAAAATGGAAGCCGGTTTTCGGACGAGATCATGGTCAACGAGGATGCGCTCGAAAGCTTCGCCGCGACGGTTCGCGCTTGCCGCATCTGCGTCGAAAATCCGATCGGCAAGCGATTGCCGCACGAACCGCGACCGGTGCTGCGACCATCGTCCAGCGCCCGCATCCTGATCGCCAGCCAGGCGCCGGGAACCAAGGTGCATATCACAGGCATGCCGTTCACCGATGCCTCCGGCGACCGCTTGCGCAGCTGGCTCGGGGTGACAAGCGAGGAATTCTACGACATCGAGAAATTCGCCATCGTGCCGATGGGCTTTTGCTTTCCCGGCCAGGATGCCAAGGGTGGCGACTTGCCGCCAAGGCGCGAATGCGCGCCGGCCTGGCGCGCGCCCTTGATGGCCTTGATGCCACGGATCGATCTGGTGCTGACGATCGGCATCTATGCGCAGTCCTGGCACATGGGTGCGGCGCGCCGGCCCTCGCTGACGGAAACGGTGATGGACTGGCGAGCCATCTGGAATGCGCCCGGCGGTCACAAAGTGCTGCCACTGCCGCATCCGTCGTGGCGCAACAGCGGCTGGCTGAAGAAGAATCCATGGTTTGAAATGGATTTGCTGCCATTCCTGAGATCGGAAATCCGCTATCGTCTCGATTGACCTTTCAGCAAGAAATCACTCGCTTTTTGCTCAATTGGCAGAATTTCTTTCTTGTGAAAGGTCCTGATAAGGCGGAATATAGCCAATCTATTCCCCCGGAGAGAAAAAGATGGACCGCCTCGATAGAAAAATTCTCCGCCTTTTGCAGGAGGACGCGACACTCGCGGTCGCTGACGTTGCCAAGAAAGTCGGGCTGTCGACGACACCTTGCTGGCGGCGCATCCAGAAGCTTGAGGAAGAGGGCGTCATCAAGCGGCGCGTCGCCATCCTCGACCATGAAAAGGTCAATGTGCGGGTCACCGTCTTCGTGTCGATCCGCACCAATTCGCACAGCCATGAATGGCTGCGGCGGTTTTCCGAGGTCATCCAGGAATTTCCCGAAGTGGTCGAGTTCTACCGCATGAGCGGCGATGTCGACTATCTCCTGCGCGTCGTGGTGCCCGACATCGCCGCCTACGATGCCTTCTACAAGCGGCTGATCGCCAAGATCGAGATTCGCGACGTGTCGTCGTCCTTCGCCATGGAGCAGATCAAATACACGACCGAAATCCCGCTCGATTACATGGTGCTGGACAAGGAATCGGGCGCCAACGCCGCTTGAGCTGACGGGACCGATCAGTTCTTTTTCTTGTTGAGGAAACTCCAGGGTGAGTTCACCGGCAGCGTGATCGTGTCAGGCACACTGTCGACGCTCACCACATCGGCCTTGCGCACGGTGTAACCGGACTGGATCACGCTGACGCCATCGAGAATGAACAGCTGGCTTTTCTCCATATCCGGCTTCAGCGCACCGGTAACCGAGACCGGCTGGTAGGCTTCCGACATCTTGTAGGGGCGAGCCGGCGTGACCAGCACGATCTGGTTGGGCGGCGGCGTCGGCATGTGGCTGCAGGCGCCGGTCCACGGCACCAGCAGGAACTGATAGACAAGGTCGCCGTCGCGGTCGACCGGCAGTGCATAGCCGGCCAGCTGAATGGTCTTGTCCTGCAGATCAAGAGACAGCGTCTCGCCATGGTCGGGCAATTTGGCCGCGATCATCGGCAGCCCGACGTTTTCGGCGGCGGTTTGTGTCGCCGGGCGCAGATCCTTCCAGAATATGTGTGCGGTCTCGGCCGAGGCATCGGTGGCAATGGACACAAACAGCGCGGCTGCGAGCGCTATGGTTGATCCGATATGGTTGTTCATTGGCCGCTTCCTTTGGTCTGGAGTAAAGACGCCGCTACCAATGACGTCAACGCTCGAGCCGCATCACATGTCGGCGAGAACCGGCCATGCCAATCTCGTGGAACCCGCGCGCCGCAAACATGTCGCGAAAACCCATGAAGCTGTAGCTCGGCGATGCCTGGTCGACCGGATAGGCCTCGATCGTGCTGGCCCCTTCGGCGAAGGCGTGGTTGATGGCCGCGTCTAGCAGTGCGGCGGCCAACCCGGCGCCGCGCAAGGCCCTTGGCACGTAAAAACAAACGATCGACCAGATATCGGCCTCGCTGTCGTCCTGTTGGCGTGAAAGCCTGCGATAGGCCTGGCGTGGCGCGACCGAGCACCAACCGACGGTCTTGCCGTCAAGATGGGCGAGGATGCCGACCGGCGTGCCGGCATCGACAATCGCCATCATGGCCCGCTTTTTCTCGTCGTTGTGGACATGCTCGCGGCTGGGCAGATGGCGCCAGGCCATGCACCAGCAATATTTCGGTGCGCCCGGCTGTTCGAACAGGTTTTCGAAATCGGCGCGTGTCGAGCGCGTCACTTCCGTGAAGCGGATTTCACGTCCGTCAGCTTTTCCTGGCGGCGAGGCGCTCGAGCGTCCTGGCATCCGATAGTTCCTTCACAGCATCCTTGCCGATCCAGCGCGCCGTCTTGTCGGTCGATTGCGCGAGCCTTTCGGCGACAGCAAGGACAGCACCGTGCATTTCCATCGATCGTTTGCCGATCGAACGAAGGGCCCAGTTCACGCCCTTCTTGACGAAGTTGCGGCCGTCGGTGGCATGCGCTTCGATGATCGGCAGGAAGGCGAGAAAGGTCGCCTCCGGCTCTTTCTTCCGATGGACGACAGACCAGGCCATCATGGCAAAGGCCGTGCGTCGAACGAATTCCCGTTCATCGGCCGCGAACTCGCCGATCAGTTCTTTCCAGGCGTCGGTGTCGACGAAGAGATCGGAGACGCCATCGACGATGTCCCAGGAGTCGAAACTCGACGCCCATTGCCTTGCGTCCGCGGCAGAAAACCGCTTCGGGTCGGCCGTGACGGAAGCGATGAACTGCGCCTCCATGATACCTGTCTGCCACAGCGCGAAAGCGCGCTCATGGTTGCGCTTGATTTTCCTAGCAATCTGCCGCTGCACGCCGTGCGGGATGCCGAGCGCACGTTCGATCTTGATGCCATAGCGCAGCATGCCACGGCGATTTTCCTCCGAGCCGATCGAGCGCAGATGCGCGACGATTTCGTCGGCACTGGACTGGGGCGAAAGCTCGGCCATCGCGACCCCTATTTTTCCAGGCGCGCCAGCAGCGAGGACGTATCCCAGCGCTTGCCGCCCATCGCCTGCACATCCTTGTAGAATTGATCGACAAGTGCGGTCACCGGCAGCTTGGCGCCGTTGCGGTCGGCCTCGGTCAGGCAGATACCGAGATCCTTGCGCATCCAGTCGACAGCGAAGCCGAAATCATATTTGCCGGCATTCATCGTCTTGTGCCGGTTCTCCATCTGCCAGGAACCGGCAGCACCCTTGGAAATCACCTTGATCACCTTCTCGATGTCGAGCCCGGCCCTCTTGCCGAAATGAATGCCTTCGGCCAGACCCTGGACGAGGCCGGCGATGGTGATCTGGTTGATCATCTTGGTGAGCTGGCCAGCACCTGCCGATCCCATCAAGCCGACCATGCGGGCATAGGCATCGATAACGGGCCTCGCCCTGTCGAAAGCTTCCTGCTCGCCGCCGACCATGACGGTCAGCACGCCATTCTCGGCGCCGGCCTGGCCGCCGGAGACCGGCGCATCGAGAAACGAAAAGCCACCCGCTTCCGCGGCCGCGGCCAGTTCGCGTGCGACCTCGGCCGAGGCCGTGGTATTGTCGATGAAGACCGAACCTTTCTTCATCGATTTGAAGGCACCTTCGGGACCTGTCGTCACCGAACGCAGATCGTCATCATTGCCAACGCAGGAGAAGACGAAATCCTTGCCCTTGGCCGCTTCCGCCGGTGTCAGCGCCAGGCTGCCGCCATGCTGGCCAACCCATTGCTCGGCCTTGGCCTTGGTGCGGTTGTAGACGGCGACGTCATGGCCCCCCTTGTTCCTGAGGTGCCCGGCCATTGGATAGCCCATCACGCCAAGACCGAGAAATGCCACAGATGCCATGAGCTTGCCCTTCAGACGGAAACGGAATTTGCTGCGAAAGCTCTAGGCCCTACGCTCAATTCGTCAAGACGCCTGTGGGCTGATCGACTGGTGCAGGCAGATGGAATCAGTCAGCGTTTCAGGTGGATGGTGATCCGGCGCTCGATCCATTCAACGCCATGGCGCAATATCTCGACCATGACGAGGTAGACGACGGCGACCCAGATATACGCCTGAATGTCGAAGGAGTTGGCGAAGGCGAGCTTTGCGTTGCCCATCAGGTCGTAGACGGTGATGATGGCGACGATGGCCGAAGCCTTGATCATCAGGATGAGTTCGTTGCCATAAGGCCGCAAGGCGACAATCAATGCCTGCGGCAGGATGATCTTGCGCAGCGTCTGCAATTTGTGCAGGCCAAGGGAAGCAGCACCTTCCCACTGGCCCCTGGGCACGCTCTCGATGGCGCCGCGCAGGATTTCGGCCTGGTAGGCGGCGGTGTTGAGCGCAAAGGCAAAGACGCCGCAGTTGAATGCGTCCTTGAAAAAATCCCAAAGTGTGAATCGGGCGAGAGTCAGCCCATCGCTGAAGACCGGAAGGTAGATACCGAATTCGCTGAGTTGCGGCCGGAAAGAGCCGACGCCGTAATAGACGAGAAAAGTCTGTACCAGCAGCGGCGTGCCACGGAAAAAGTAGACATAGCAATAGGCGAGGCCGGACAGGATCCGGTTGCTGGACATGCGGCCGTAAGCGACGGGAACCGACAGTATCGCACCAATCACCATCGCTATGGCGACCAGCGACAGGGTGACCCCAAGCCCTTTCAGATAGGCCGGCGCATACTTGGCAAAGAAGGCGGGATTCCAGGCAAGAACCAGATAGGCAACGATGCCCAGCCCGAAGGCTATCCACATGCAGACGAGCGCATAGCCAGCGATGCGGGGACGCGGCCAGCCCCGCGCCCGGGGCGGTGGCCGTTCGACCATGGTGGCGGTGGCGCTCATCGTTGTGCCTCCCGCCGACCGAGTGAGCGCAGGATCGCGCTGGTGGCGAAGGACGACACGATTGCCAGGCCAAGAAAGACCAGGGCCGCCACACTGTAAAACATGAACGAGTGCTTGGTGACGCGAGCCGCCACACCGGCATTGCGCAACGTCTCGGCGAGACCGACGACCGACACGAGCGACGTGTCCTTGAGCAGACTAAGCCAGCAGTTTTCGAGCCCGGGAAATGCGATGCGGAGCAGCTGCGGCAAGATCACCTTGCGCATGGTCAGCCAGTTGGAAAGGCCGATGGCATAGCCACCCTCATACTGGCCTTTCGGTATGGCGCGGAAGGCCGACAGGAAAACCTCGCTGGCATAGGACGAGAAGATCAGCGCAAGCACTATCATGCCGGCGACGAAGCTGTTGACATCGATGGTCGCTTCGGGCCGGAAATATCGGATGAGGTGCTGCAGCAGAATTGGCATGCCGAAGAAAAACAGGAAAAGCGTCACCAGTTCCGGCAGGCCACGGAAGACCGTGGTGTAGATGTTGGCGGCAAGGCGCAGCGAAGGTTCTTCGGACTGTTTGGCCAGTGCTATGAAAAAACCGATCGTCAGCCCAATCGGCAGTGTAGCGAGCGCAAGCGCCACGGTGACCAGTGCGCCATAAGCGATATCATCAAGCCAGCCATCGGGTCCCCAACTGAGAAGTGTCCATAAGCTCTGGGCTGGCATTGACTGGTCTTGTCTCCACGGCGATCACAGAAGACCGGAAGGCGGCGGGAGACCCCCGCCGCCTTTGTCATATTATCAGGATTCGGCGCCGAAGACGTCGAACTTGAAGTACTTGTCGTTGATTTCCTTGTACTTTCCGTTGGCGCGAATAGCATCGATGGCCGCATTGAACTTGTTGACGAGATCGGTCTCGCCCTTGCGTACGGCAATGCCGGCGCCCGGTCCGAAGATGTCGACCGGTTGCGGCGACGGCTGGCCGAGAATCTTGCAGCATGCGCCATCAGGCGAATCCAGCCACTGCTGAAGCACAACAATATCGTCCTCGATGGCGTCGAGACGACCATTGGCAAGATCGGCCTGCTCCTCGGGGCTACTCGGATAGCCCTTGATGGTGCTGTCGGTGTAAGTCTTCGAGGCATAGTTGAAATGCGTGGTCGTGGTGGCGACACCAATGGTCTTGCCGGCGAGATCTGCCTTGGTCACGCCTTTCAGCGTGCTGTCTTTAGGCACGGCCAGGGCCGACGGCGTGTTGTAATATTTGTTGGTGAAGTCGACCTTCTCCTTGCGCTCCGGCGTGATCGACATCGAGGCGACGATGGCGTCGAACTTGCCGGCCTGGAGAGCGGGGATGATGCCGTCCCAATCCTGGGCGACGAAGGTGCACTTGACCTTCATCTGGTCACAAAGCGCCTTGGCGATGTCGATGTCGAAACCGACGAGCTGGCCATCGGCGGTGAGGTTGTTGAAGGGTGGGTAGGCGCCTTCGGTGCCGATCCTCAGGGTCTTTTCCTGGGCCTGGGCTACGCCGAGCGTCAGCAGCGCAGCCGATGCGGCAAGCGCGATACGCAGTGCAATACGCATGATAGTCCTCTCTTTACGGTCCCGGCCGTCGTTCCTAACGGCTCTGTGGGGCGGTGCTTTTGACCGCCCGCTGGCGCGATACTCCCACTCTTTCCAAGAAAAAAGCAACTGCAAAACCACAAAAATGGGCAAGACTATTCTGCCGCTGCGTTAGCTCTCAAGCAACAAGCCCGGTGGCCCGCTCAATGAAGTCGGCTATTGATTCGACGTCGTTGAGATCGAACACCGGCAGGGGCTCGCGTTCGGCCGCAAAATCGGCGGCGACGGCGACGATGTTCGGATCACCTGCCGAAAGCGGCGTGCGGTCCTTCGCCTCCAGCCGGCGGGTTTCGATCTTGGGATGGGCTTCGCGCTTGTAGCCTTCGACCAGCACCAGATCGCAAGGGGCGAGCCGTGACAGAACCGCCTCCAGCGTCGGCTCATCCTCACCGCGCAGTTCGTGCATCAGCGCCCAACGATTGCCGGACACGATCGCGACTTCGGTGGCGCCGGCCTGCCTGTGGCGGAAGCTGTCGGCGCCCGGCCTGTCGATGTCGAAGTCATGATGGGCGTGTTTCACCGTCGACACCTTCCAGCCGCGCCGGACAAGTTCGGTGACCAGCTTTTCGGTCAGTGTCGTCTTGCCGGAATTCTTCCAGCCGGTGATGCCGAAGACGCGTCTGTTCATGGCTTCATGCTTTGCAACAGACGTTCGGCCTGAACAAGATCGTCAGGCTCGTTTATGTTGAAGAAAGGGTCGACTGGTTGGCCTGCGGATTGCGGAACCGGAAATTCCACCTCGACAAAATCATCTCGGTCGATGAAGGCCGAAACCCGCCTGATATCCTCATCGACCAGAAAGTGCCGCAAGGCGCCGCGACAGTCCATCGGCCACAGCGCGAAGGTCGGGTGCCGCTTGCCGGCCGAGCAAGCCACGGCAATCGAACCGGAACGTTGATCGGCGGCGGCCGCCAGCCGTTCGACAAGATCCAGCGGCAGGAAGGGCGTGTCGCCAGCAGCGGTGACGATCGCCGTGCAAGCCGTGTTGGCGGCTGCCCATTCGAGGCCGGTCAGGATTCCGGCAAGCGGTCCGGCAAAGCCCGTGACGGTGTCGGCAAGCACCGGCAGTCCAAAGCGGGAGAACCGCGACGGATCGCCGTTGGCGCTGAGCGCCAGACGGTCGATCTGTGGGCCAAAGCGCGACACGACCTGGTCAAGCACACAACCGCCGCCAAGCGGCAACAGGCTTTTGTCGCCACCGCCCATTCGTCTTGACTGGCCGCCGGCCAGAATGATCCCCGCAACATCTCGCTTCATGCCATCGAGCCTGTACGCCAGCCGTCGGAAATCACAAGAGCCTGCTAGATTCCATCCGGGACCATGGTTGGCCCGGTGCTTTCGGCGACGATCTTCCGCCGGCCGACGACCCGCTCACGGTAGAGCGCATAGAGGCCGGAGCCGATGATGATCGTGGCGCCGACGATCATCGGCAGATCGGGAATGTCGGCGAAGACGAACAGGCCAAGCAGGATCGACCAGATCAGGGCGGTGTAGCGGAACGGCGCGATGAAGGAGATGTCGCCCGCCCGCATCGCCATGATGATGAACTGGTAGCCGATGAGCACCAGCACAGCGGCCAGCGCCAGCAGGGCCGTGCTGTTCCCCGTCATCGGCGTCCAGCCACCCATCGGCGACAGCAGCGCGGCGCCCAGGATTGTCATGGCAAGCGCGGTGGCGGTCGACACCAGCAGCGTCGGAATGGCCTTGGGAATCCGCTTGGTGGCGAGATCGCGTACCGCACAACAGGCAACGCAGGCCAGCGCCACCAGCGAGTAGACGCTGAACCCCTCAAAACCTGGCCGCACGATGACCAGCACACCGGCAAATCCGATGGCGATGGCCAGCCAGCGCCGCCAACCAACGCCCTCATTGAAGACCAGTGCCGCGCCCATCGTCACCGCGAGCGGCAGCGCCTGGAGGACAGCCGAGACACTGGCGATCGGCAAATGGGCGAGCGCGATCAGGAAAGTCACCGTGCCGCCGGCTTCGCCGAGGACGCGCAGCGCCACCATTGGCTCCAGCATCGAGCGTAGCCGGACCAGAGCACCGCGCTGCCAGGCAAGCGAGGCGACGAACAGGGTCGCAAACGCTCCTCTGATCAGCATGACTTGTGCCATGTTCATCGATTGCGAAGAGTATTTGGTGATGGCGTCGTTAAGGGTGAAGCCGGCCATCGCCACCACCATGAACAACGCGCCGCGAAGATTTGGAGAGAGGGGCAAGATGACTACCGGCTTTGCTTTGCAGCAAACCTGTAGCAGTCGGGCATGAAACAGCAACAGCAAAGGGCTGGGCCACAGGATCGTCCGTGGCCCAGACTATCGCCGGCAACAGCGGCAGACCTTATTTCTTCGGTGTAAGCACCTCGGTGCCGTTGCCTTCCTTGCCGGCGATCGTCCACAGGCCGTGCAGCGAACCGTCGTCCATCACCTTGTAGACGACGAGGCCGATGTCCTTGTCCATGACATAGCCGGCGGAGAAGGCGTCATCGTTGCGCATGCAGATGCCGTCGGAAGATGAGCCGCCCGTCTCCCAGTGGATTGTGCAGGTCGTCCCGCTGGTCAGCGTGATGGTGGCTTCGCCGCCATAAGCCGAGCCGTCGAAGTTGGTGCCGGCGACGGTATAGGTGCCGCCGATCGACTGGGCCGAGGCGGGCAAGGCCATGATGCCGAGCAATGAAAGAGCAAGAACGAGTTTGCGCATGTCTTAATCCCCCACGGAGCGAAAATCGCGATGTGCAGGCTAGGGCGCAACAAGCCAACGGTAAATCCGGCCGGCGCCTGCGCTCAGCAATATTGTCGTTGTGTGGCGGAAATGCTCACCGTGCCTTGAGGCTGCCGGCGATGGCGCCGACAAGCGGATCGTATTTCGATTTCGCGGCGGGCGGATATTCGATCCAGACCGTGCGGATGACGCCATCCCGGCCGAACAGGCGTCGCTCGTAGAAAATGTTCCCATCCTTCAAGCCCGACAGCACCGCCCAGTCCTTGCTGGCCTTGCTGTAGGTGACCTTGTAGCCAGGTTCACTACTGGCTTTCTCGGCCGCCACGAAACCCTTGGGCGTGTCATCGTCGATGTTGAGGATGCCCGAGCAGATCAGGCTGGCGCCATCGGCACTCAGCCATTGCTGGCCGTCGCCATTGTCCGGCTCAGGCTGGCGGTCGGTGAAGATGTCGTCGGGAAAGGTGCAGACTGTGCCGAAGCGTTCATTCACATAGGTGAATGGCGCGGCAACGACGTTGGTCGCTGCAATTGTTGCGATAACCGCCAGAAATGAGGAACGACTCAGCATATCTCGCCTCGAAGCCAATGACCCGGAGGCGATCCTGCATGAATTTTGCGAAAAGATCAGCCGCCGGTGACGCTCATATGCCGCGAAACGGAAGGGCGGCTGGTGCGGCGGTCGATGATGAAGTCATGGCCTTTGGGCTTGCGGCCGATCGCTTCGTCTATTGCCGCGGCGACCAGTTCATTGCCTTCGGACGCACGCAAGGGCGCGCGCAGGTCGGCGGCGTCCTCCTGGCCGAGGCACATATAGAGCGTGCCGGTGCAGGTCAGCCGGACGCGGTTGCAGCTTTCGCAGAAATTATGCGTCATCGGCGTGATGAAGCCGAGCCGTCCGCCGGTCTCGGCGACATGCACGTAGCGAGCCGGGCCGCCGGTCTTGAAGGGAATGTCGGTCAGCGTGAACTGGCGTTCCAGCGACGCGCGCAGCAGCGACAGCGGCAGGTATTGATCGGTGCGGTCGCCCTCGATCTCGCCCATCGGCATGGTTTCGATGACCGTCAGGTCCATGCCGCGGCCATGCGCCCAGCGCATCATCTCTGGCAGTTCGACGTCGTTGAAATCCCTCAATGCCACAGCGTTGAGCTTGACCTTCAGCCCGGCAGCCTGTGCGGCATCGATGCCTTGCATGACCTTGTCGAGATGGCCCCAGCGGGTTATCTTGTGGAACTTGTCGGCATCGAGCGTGTCGAGCGAGACGTTGATGCGCTTGACCCCGCAATCGGCAAGCTCGGCGGCGAAGCGCGACAGCTGCGAGCCGTTGGTGGTCAGCGTCAATTCTTCCAGCGCGCCGCTGTCGAGATGCCGCGACAGCTGGCGCACGAGGTGCATGATGTTCTTGCGAACCAGCGGCTCGCCGCCGGTGAGGCGCAATTTCCTGACGCCTTTTTCGATGAAGACCGTGCACAGCCGGTCGAGTTCTTCCAGCGACAGCAGGTCCTTCTTCGGCAGGAAGGCCATGTCCTCGGCCATGCAATAGGTGCAACGGAAATCGCAGCGGTCTGTGACCGACACTCTGAGATAGCTGATCGTGCGACCAAAAGGATCGATCATGTTCATGCTGCAAGCAATTCCCGTGGCCGTGAGCGGCATCGTTATATACCGCTATGTGATACGATCCGGCCGGCCATTCAAGATACCGCGTCTCGATCTTTGGTAACATTCCCTGGCCGACATCGCATGTCGGCTCACCTCAAATGGCCTTTTCCCTTCTGGCGAAGCAGCGTAGGGAAGGGTGGATTGCTACGGGATCGAACACCATGACCGCACCCAGGGAACTCCGCGTCTCGAAGGACCGCAAACTGCTGTCCGTCACCTTTCCAGATCATCGGCCGTTCGAACTGCCGGCGGAGCTGTTGCGTGTCGCTTCGCCATCGGCCGAAGTGCAGGGCCATTCGCCGGACCAGCGGGTGACGGTTCCCGGCAAGCGCAATGTGGCGATCCTGAAGATCGAGCCGGTCGGCAACTACGCAGTGCGCATCACCTTCGATGATTTCCACGATACCGGCATCTTCACCTGGAATTACCTGCACACGCTCGGCCACGAGAAGGACGAGCGCTGGAATGCCTATCTCGCCGAGCTTGCGGAAAAAGGCTTGAGCCGGGACCGCTAGATTGATCCCGTCGCTGTCGTCAAAACGTCATCGAAGTGGGGTAGCGCCGGCAAAGGTTTGGAGACGAAGACAATGTCCGTCATCACCATGGTCGAGCAGCTCGAGGCGCTCTATGGCGTTCCGGGCGAAGCCTCACTGGTCAAGGAACTCGACCACGTCATTCCGGAATACGCCGCCTTCATCGAGGCCTCGCCGTTCGTCGCGCTGGCAACCAGTGGACCGGAGGGGCTGGACTGTTCGCCGCGCGGCGATCTCGCCGGCTTCGTGCGCATCGTCGATCCGAAAACGCTGATGATGCCGGACCGTCGCGGCAACAACCGCGCCGACTCGCTCAGGAACATCATCCGCGATCCGCGCGTCGGTCTTTTGTTTCTCGTGCCGGGTTCCGGCACGACGCTGCGCATCAACGGCCGCGCCCATATCACGACGGATACAACGCTGTGCGCGTCATTCAGCGTGGACGGCAAGGCGGCGCGCTCGGTTACCGTCGTCGATGTCGATTCGGTCTATTTCCAATGCGCCCGCGCCATTGTCCGCTCCGAGCTCTGGAACCCGGCGAGGCATGTCGACCCCAAGTCGCTGCCGACGCCCGGACAGATTCTGGAAGTCACCAGCCGCAAGAACATCGACGGCGAAACCTACGACAAGGAATGGCCGGAGCGGGCGAAGAAGACGATGTGGTAAGCTCAGGGCTGAAAGGGCGGCTAGGCGTCTTTCAGCACATCATAAATCTTGCGCATCTGCTCGCCGATCATGTCGCACTGTTCCGGTGTCGACTGGCTCATCGCCTTCTCGATCAACGCCATATGCACTTTCAGCGCCTGCATCAGCAGCGCCCCGCCGGCCTCGGTCAGGGCAAGCCGCAGGATGCGCTTGTCCTTCTCGTCGCCTTCGCGGCGCAGCAGGCCACGCGCCTCCAGCTGCGGCAAGAGCATGGTGATGTTGGAGCGGCCGACGAGCAGCTTGCGGGCAAGGTCGTGCTGCGACATGCCGGGGTGGCGATAGAGGTTCATCAGCACGTCGAGCTGCGCCGGCTTCAGGTCGAGCGGCGCGAGTTTTGTCGCCAGCGTGCGCTCAAGCACATGGCAGGCGCGCGCCACCGCGACCCAGTTGCGAAAACGTGGGTTGTCCCAAGGTAACTCTTGTTTATTGTTCATCTTTGAACTATTATGTTCATGCTTGAACGTATGGATGGATTCTCACTATGGCATCAATCGGGCTGAAGGTCATCCGGGGCGTGTTTGGTGCGGCCGAACGTATTGCCCCGCGCCTGACCGGGCGCGCGGCTTTCGAACTGTTCTGCCGTACGCCGAACGTGAAGGCACTCAGCGATGGCGAGCGCCGCGCCGTCGACCGCGCGGCCGAGTTCATGACCGAGGCGCGCCATCACCGGCTGAAGACGGCGACCGGCTGCGTCATGGTGCACGAATTCCGTCCGGAGCCGGGCAGGACGGCCGCCGGCACGGTGCTTGTCGTCCATGGCTGGCGTTCGCGCACCGAATATATGCGTGCGCTGATCGAAGGCTATCGCGCCGCCGGCTACAGGGTGGTTTCGCTTGACCTGCCGGGCCACGGCCAGTCGCAGGGCCGACGGCTGAACATGGTCAACGCCGTGGATGCAATGCGGGTTGCCGGCGAATGGTTCGGCCCGTTCGTGGCGGCGGTCGGCCATTCCTTCGGTGGCGCCGTCGCCGCCAATGCCATTGCCGGTTCGGTCAAGAACATCCCGCCGCTGGTGGCCGGACGCCTGGTGCTGATCGCAGCGCCCAGTTCCCTGCCGGCGATCTTCGCCGACTTCAGCCGCATGCTCAATGTCGGCCCGCGCTCGCAGGCCGCCATGGCGGACCGTGTCGAACATCTTTCCGGCCGGCCGCTGCATGAATTCACCGGCGACCGCCAGCTCGCCCATGCGCCGGTGCCGACCTTGGTCATCCACGCACCGGACGACCGTGAAGTTCCGGCCGATCATGCAACACGCTATGCCGGCGCCGGCGGCCATGTGCGGGTTTACTGGGCCGATGGGCTCGGTCACCGCCGCATTCTGGCAGACAAGGGCGTGGTCGGACGCGCGGTCGGCTTTGTGGCGGAGCATCGGGAGCCGTCGCTGCTGCATTGAGCGGCGATCGAAGCTATTTCTTCTCGCCCGGATCGACCGGCAATCCGGCGGCCTTCCAGGCGGTGTAGCCGCCAAGGATGTGCTTGACCGGCGACAGGCCCATATCCTGTGCCGTCTTGGTGGCCAGCGCCGAACGCCAGCCGCCGGCGCAGAAGAAGACGAAGCTCTTTCCCGAAGCGAAGAACGGCTTGTGATAGGGGCTTTCGGGGTCGATCCAGAATTCCAGCATGCCGCGGGTGACATGCTTGGCGCCGGGAACCCTGCCGTCGCGTTCGACCTCGCGCGGATCGCGCAGGTCGACGAAGATGGTGTCTTCATCGTCAAGCAGCCCGGCCGCTTCCTCCGGCGACACCACCTCGATCTCGGCGTTCGCCTCATCCAGCAGTTCGCGATACCCCTTTTTCACAGGCTTGTCCTCCCGACCGCGCATTTGGCTGGCTGTCTAAGCAGACATTCGTGGGATGCCCCACGAAGTCTGCTTAGATTCCCTTGTTTTTCGCAGGTTCTGATCGCAAAACCGTGGGACACTTTTGCGGAACCTGCTTAGATTTGCAGCACAATGGCCGGCGTTTGTCACGCTCTGTCCGTGCCGGCCATCGTGCGCCACGCCGCCATCGCGCCGGCCACGGTTGCCAGAAGAGCCGAATGCGAGGCGCCGTCGCGGGCCTGGATCGACATGCCGTGCTGAACCGTGGCGTAGAAGGTGGCAGCAGCGCTGCAGTCCAAGCTCGCCGGCAGTTCGCCTTCGGCAACGCCGCGTTCGAGACGCTTCCGCAGGGCGGCATGATTCTCGGCGCGACGGCGGCGCAGATCGTCGCAGATGGCGCCGCGACTGGAGTCCTGGTGCAGCGCGCCGAGCGTTATCAGGCAGCCCTGCGGGCGATCGGTCTGCGCATAGGCTTTCGCCGTCAGGCATAAAAATTGTTCGATCGCCAGCCGCGCGGTCGGTGCTTCCTCAAGCGCCAGCCAGATGTCGGCACCCTCGGTGCGCGAATAAAAATCCGTCGCCTCAAGGAACAGTGCCTCCTTGCTGCCGAAGGCGGCGTAGAGGCTGGGCGAGTTGATGCCCATGGCGGCGGTCAGGTCACTCATCGATGCGCCTTCGTAACCGCGGGCCCAAAAAACCTCCATCGCGCAGCGCAGGGCTGCGGTTCGATCGAAGGTGCGGGGGCGGCCTCGTTCCGACATGACGCTCTTTTCTGTGTCGATCGATACATAAATCAGTTGACGCAGCCGGGCAAGGCTGACAGTTATTTATGTATCGATCATTACACAAATGGAGAAACAAATGTCATCCAGCAGCTTGAACGGCAAGGCCGCACTCGTCACCGGCGGCAGTCGCGGCATCGGTGCGGCGATTGCGCGAAGGCTGGCGGCCGATGGCGCCAGTGTCGCGCTGACGTATGTGCATGGCGAGGAGCAGGCCCGCTCGGTTGTTGCCGAGATAGAGGCCAAGGGTGGGCGCGCCATCGCCATCAAGGCCGACAACCGCGATGCCGTGGCGATAGACAAGGCCGTCGATGACGCCGTGACCGCATTCGGTCGGCTCGACATCCTGGTCAACAGCGCCGGCATCTGGCGCGCCGCACCCATCGACACCCTGTCGCTCGCCGATTTCGACGAGACCATGTCGGTCAATCTCAGAGCCCCGTTCATCGCCTCGAAGGCGGCGACCGCGCATATGGGCGAGGGCGGCAGGATCATCTCGATCGGCAGCAATCTTGCCGAGCGGGTGACCGACACCAGTCTTGGCGCCTATTCGGCCAGCAAGGCGGCGCTGGTCGGCCTGACCAAGGCGCTGGCGCGCGACCTCGGCCCGCGCGGCATCACCGCCAATGTCGTTCACCCCGGTTCGACCGATACCGACATGAACCCGGCTGATGGCCCGCATGCCGAGCACCAGCGCCAGAAGATGGCGACGCCGCGCTTTGGCAAGGCCGAGGACATCGCCGGCATGGTCGCCTGGCTCGCAGGTCCGGAAGGCCGCTTTGTCACCGGCGCGGCACTGACCATCGACGGCGGCGCCAACGCCTGATCCGCATTGGATTTCCCCGGCTGGAGCGGAGACATCCGCTCCAGCCGTCACGATGTTGTGAAACCGTTCTGCAACAGGCGTTCGGAAATTTATGAAAGCTTAACGAAATCAGTATGAATCAGTATAGTCGCGCCTTACATCCGCCATGCGGTGCGCGAGATCGTCTAGCGGTGCGGAACGGGAGCCGGTTACAACCGGAGCGGGTTATCCATGAAATTCCTCGGAAAAAAAGCAACCGTGATGCCGCTGATGGCGATCACGGCGACGCTCGCTTTCGGCGTGCCCCAGGCCGGCGCGCAGGGGCTCTTCGAAATGCTTTTCGGCGGCGGCATCAGGCATGAGCCGCAAGGCGAGTTTCCGCCCCCACCACCCAAGCACAAGCCGAAAGCACCGGGTGGCGGCGGTGGCGGTGTGAAAATCAGCGGCCCGTCCTACTACACCTACAAGGCCGATCGGCTGGTGCGCATCGACTTTTCGGCGCTGGCCGCGGCACCACTGCCGGCGGCCGCGCAGGACGCCGCTTTCGTGCCGTCAGCCACGGGCGCTGCTTTTCGTGAAGCGGTTGCCGGCTTGAGCGACTACGAACTCTATGCCGAGCCGGACATCGCCAAGGCGCTGATCGCCTACTACTCGGCCAATCCGGATTTCATCTGGGTGACCGGAACCAGCCTCAACAGCCGCGCGCAGGATGCGGTGCGGGTGCTCGGCGAGGCAGCGAGCTACGGCCTTGAACCCGCCGACTACACGGTCGACGTGCCCGCCGCCAGCGCGTCACCGGCCGACGCCAATGCGCAACTGAAAGAGCTCGTCCGCTTCGAGATGGCGCTGTCGGCACGCGTGCTGCGTTATGCCCATGATGCCCAGAACGGCCGCGTCGAGCCCAACCGCATGACCGGCTACTATGATTTCCCGGCCAAGCCGCTCGACTTGCAAGGTGTGCTGAAAACGCTGGCGCATACCCAGGAAGTGCGCACCTATCTCGAATCGCGGCATCCGCAGAATGCGGAATACCAGGCGCTGCGCGTCGAACTGGAATCCCTGCAGGCCAGTGCCGAGAACGAAATTGTCGTCGACCCCAAGCTGCTGCTGAAGCCGGGCGAAACCAGCCCCGAGCTGCCGAAGCTGCTGACCCTGATCGCACGCAATCTCGATGACGAGATGGGCGGCGCCTATGGCGAGATCCTGTCACGGCTGGCGACCAGCGAGGTCTATGTTCCCGAACTGGTGCCGCTAATCAAGGCTGTGCAGCAGAAAGAGGGCATGAAGGGTGACGGCGTCATCGGTCCGCGCACTGTTGCCCTGTTGGCTGGAACGTCCAAAGCCGACCGGCTGCTCAAGGTAGAGGTGGCGCTGGAGGAATTGCGCTGGCTGCCCTCCGATCTCGGCAGCCCGCGGGTCTTCATCAACCAGCCTGCCTTCACCGCGAGCTATATCGACAATGGCGAGGAAAAACTGAAGACGCGCGTTGTCGTCGGCCGGGTCACCAACCAGACTGCTTTCTTTTTCGACCAGATCAAGCAGGTCGACTTCCATCCCTATTGGGGCGTGCCGCAGTCGATCATCGTCAACGAGATGCTGCCCAGATTGCGCAGCGATCCCGGCTATCTCGACCGGGCCGGCTACGAGGTGACCGACTCGCGCGGCAAGCGCATCCCTTCGTCGGCGGTCAACTGGGGCGCTTACGGCGCCAACATTCCCTACAGTGTGCGCCAGCAGCCGAGCGAGGCCAATGCGCTGGGCGAGCTGAAGATCCTGTTCCCCAACAAGCATGCGATCTACATGCATGACACGCCGCAGAAATCGTTCTTCAAGCAAGACATGCGTGCGCTCAGCCATGGCTGTGTGCGGCTGCAGGATCCGCGCGGCATGGCGGCGGCGGTGCTCGGCACCTCGGTCGACTATATCGCCGAGAAGCTGAAGCACGGACATTCGACCGAGGATGTGACGCGCAAGATCCCGGTCTATGTCGCCTATCTCACCGCCTGGCCTGATATGTCCGGCAAGGTTGAGTATTTCGGCGACGTCTACGATCGCGACTCGCGGCTGAAGCAGGCATTGGACGCCACCGAGGCGGTTCGCTCACCGTCGAGTTGAGCAAGGGCCCTCGGTTTTTAACGCTCCAACAGCGGTCGCCGAAAACCGGCGTCCCGCCCGGCGATCAGCCAATAGACCGATCCGGCGACAAGGCCGGCAGCGGCGATGATGCCGATGTCGGCCCAGCGCTCGGGGTCCATGTCCTCCGCTGAACTTGGCCAGATCAGGAAGAAACCGCCGGCGGCGGCCGCGGCACCGAATACCATGTGCAGCAGGACATTGCGCAGCGAGAAGAGCTCGGCAATCAGCGCGAAGATGAGCGTCTGCAGTGCGGTCACGACAATGGTCAGGAAATAGATGAACATGCCGAGCGGCGGCACCACCAAGGCCGCGATCGGCGTGACACCCATGACGTCGAAATAGGCGGGCGCGTTGGGCAAGGAACTGAGCGCGGCGTAGATCGCCACGACGGCGATCAAGCCGACCAGGACCGACACAAGGTAGCCGGCCAATATCATCAATATGCGCTTCAGCACATGCTTCGCCGTCGCCATGCCCATCCCCCATGCGGCGCCCAACCGCAACAATCAATCAGCCATCAAAGCGAGACTGACGCAAGGGGAGGCGCCCTCTGGCAAGGTTTCGCGGAGAGTGGCTGTTCAGGCGCCGCCGCACATGTGCTGCGAATCGGGCAGCGCCCGCGATCCTTTGATGGCGAGATCGATGCCGTAGTAGACGCGGCCGCGCTCATCGTCCTTGGGGCAATCCCTGGGAATCGAGATCAGGCACATCACGGCAGCGTCGCCGACCTTCGACGCGGCCAGGCCAGGCTCGCGATCATAGGAGACGGCGGTGCCGCCATTGGTGAATGTCGCGGCACTGCCTGCCTCGGGACTGGCCGTTGCCAGCGGATCGTCGCCAAGCCGCGTCGTCAGCGTTTCGATATGGGTGGACGCGCATTGCCCGATTGCCGAGGGCAGGGGCTGGTCAGCCCCGTTCGGGTTGTGCGCGGCGGCTTCCAGCGCCTTTTTGCCGATCAAGGCGGTGTTGTAATCCTGCACCCATGACGGCCCATTGCCATAGGTCTGCAGCGCGTTGTTCAGCGCGCTGACGATGCAGGCGGTATCGCTCTTGCAGGTATTGCGGTCGGCAATCAGCCCGCGGGCGATCATGCGTTTGTCGCCACCGAACGCCGGCTCGAAATCCTTGAACGCCCTGGAAACCAGCAGATCGATGGCCGACAGCTGCGGATCGGCGCAAATCGCCTTTTCCGCCGGCAAACTCGCCTTGCCGCAGTCGAAGGACGGCCCGTCGGCCCGCGCCGGAGCGGTCCCAAGGATGCCGCCGGCCAGGATGATGGCGAGCACAAGCAGGCGATAGGTTCGAACGGAAGATCGCATCAGTGCCCCAAGCCAACGGCATTGCCCAAGGCGCAGCCCACGCCCTGGCTTCGACATCATACGCCAAGAATGGACAATTTTAGGCGAGAGCCCGCTGGCCAATGAGAATGCGCGAGAACGGGTCGGCGCATTCGCGTCGGGCACGACGCCTGCAGCCGTCCTATTTTGGCTCGGCGGTCACGGGATCGTAGGGATTTCGACCTTCGCCTTGTCCGATGTGTAGTAGGTGACGACGTAGGCGCCGCTGTCCCAGTCGACCTCCTTCACATAGCGAAAGCCGTCGCGCTGTTCGACCTTGGCGAGGATCTCCGACAGCTTCTTGGCATTGGGCGGCGGCAGCCGGCTCTCATCCGCGGCAAGGGCCGGCCCGCCGGCGAGAAGAACGGCGACGCTTGTCGCCAGCAGAAATCTGGACATGGCTTTCCCTCAACTTTCGTCGGACAGAAACTCGCTGCCATGCCGGTTTGTTCCGCAGCTGGAATGCATGACGATTTTAGGTCTGTCGGAAGCGCAGGCAGCTACCGTTTGCAGGCCGGCTGAATATCGACGGATCTTAGTCCACCGGTTTGCGGGCTGCCCGGTGCTTTCCATCCCGAACTGCGCGTTTCATCCAGGCTTTTTGCTGGATGATCCCGAGACACCGGCGACGGACGCTGGAGAGGTCGGTCGTTTCATTTCAGTGTGACCAGGTCTATACTCCACGTGGGACAGGCCAGATCGATGGACCGTAAGCTTTCTGCCATTCTCGCTGCCGATGTTGTGGGCTATTCCGCCCAGATGGAACGCGACGAGGCCGGCACGTTCGAGCGCCTTCGTGCTCGACGCAAGGAACTGTTCGAGCCTGAGATTGCCCGCCACCACGGCCACATCTTCAAGCTGATGGGCGATGGACTGCTGGCCGAATTCGGCAGCGTCGTGGACGCGGTCGAATGTGCCGTGTCGTTGCAGCACGCCCTGGCGGAACGCAACGCCGCCGTTTCCGAGGATCATCGGATTCGCGTCAGGATCGGGATCAATCTCGGCGAGGTGATTGTCGAGGGCGAGGACCGATATGGCGAGGGCGTCAACGTCGCTGCCAGGCTCCAACAACTAGCGGAACCTGGCGGCATCTGTGTCTCGGCAAAGGTCGCAAAAGAGGTTGAGAAGAAGTTGGCTTTCGGCTTTGAGCCGATGGGCCAACAGAAGCTGAAGAACATCGCCGAACCGGTGCAGGCGTACCGGGTGCTGCTCGATCCCACGGTGGCGGGAAAGCCCATGGCTGTCAATCGACACCCACGCTTCAGGCGCAATCTGGCCGTCGCTATTGGGGTCCTTGTTGTCGCAGTCGGCCTTGCAGCAGCGTGGTGGCGACCGTGGGAGCCACCGCTTCCGCCCACCGCTCTGACGGCCAATGCGAAAGCCGACACCCGGCCATCCCTCGTCGTGCTTCCATTTGACAATCTCAGCGACGACAAGGCGCAAGGTTATCTGGCTGACGGTTTCACCGAGGACCTGACCACAGAACTTGCACGCGTGCCCGGCCTGTTCGTCGTATCGCGAAACGCGGCTTCCACCTACAAGGACAAGGAGACTAAACCCGCTGAGGTCGCCGCAGCGCTTGGTGTCCGGTACATACTGGAGGGCTCGATACGTCGGGTCGGCGACGACATGCGTATCAACGCGCAATTGATCGACGGCTCGACCACCGGTCATCTCTGGGCAGAACGTTTCGACGGCCAGTGGACGGATGTGTTTGCGCTGCAGGACAAGGTCGTCGTCAGCATCGCAGGCGCGCTCAAGCTCCGTCTCGTCAGCGGCCAAGGCAAGGCAGATGTCGCGGGCGGCACGCGCAATCCTGCAGCCTACGAAGCTTACCTCCAGGGCATGGAAATCTACAATCGTCGCAATACTCCAGACGAGTTTGCGCAGGCAGTGAGGTTTTTCCAGCAAGCGCTGGAACTCGATCCGAATTTCGGCGCGGCGGCAGCCTCGCTCGCATGGGCCTATTGGGACATGGACGGGCCGCGGGTCAAAGCTTTAGCCTTTTCGGAATCTGTGGCGTTTTACAACGTCTACAAGTACCTGGGGGAGGCGGCCAAGCATCCTTCGCCGTCCTACTATCAGCTCGTCGCCAGTTTGCTGGTTCGCGAGCACCGGTCCGACGAGGCAGTCGCGGTTATGTTCAAGGCAGTGGCGCTCGACCCGAGCGATCCCCTGAACTATGTCGGGCTGGCAGAAGCCCTGAATTTCAATGGCAGGCCGAACGAGGCGCGCGACTATCTCGTCGCGGCCAACCGTGTCGACCCAGGCGGCAATGACCATCGGTACTACCAGGCTGGGCTGGCTGAATTTGGCCAGGGTCGTTTCGAGGAAGCTGTCGACTACCTTGAAAGGATCGATCTCCAATCGCCCGATCCATGGCCGAAATTCTACGGCCTGCAGGTGTTGGTTTCGGCCTACGCACATCTCGGGCGCAGTGACCAGGTCGCGGCCTATAGTGACAGGCTAAGGAACGTCATGTTGGAACGAAAGGATGGAGGGGCAAATCAGCTGGTCACGCAGAGGTATTTTGTGTTCAAGAACCCGGCTGACATCGGGCGTCTGCTGGACGGCCTGGACAAGGCCGGTTTGCCGGAGTTGCCGGAAGGGGTCGATCTGGATGCAAAGGACCGGCTTACCGGTTCGGAGATCAGGTCGCTCATCCTCGGTCGTGACCTGCGCGGGGGAGGCGCATGGATAGATAAAGGAACCAGCTGGGTGCAGCAGAACTTCCTGTGCGACGCCTTTCCGAAAGTTCAGACAACCTGCGGCGCGATCTTCCGCAATCCTGCCGGGACGCCGGAGCGACGCAACGAGTATACGGCAGTCTTCCGTTTCGATCGTTTTGAGTTTTCGACCGTCAAATAAGACCACCCGGGACCTGCCGGAGAATATTAGCTGTGGCCAATGCACAAGTGAGCCTTTGGGCTCCGGTCGCGCCGGCCCACGCCCGAAGTTCCCCAGCCCCCAAGGTTAAGTCCGGCGCGACCTTCTGGTTGTCTGCGGCCTGTTGTGCCCACGGGCAGGGCGAGCGCACTATGGCGCAAGTCGGTCCCATTGCCGACTTTCCCGCACCCAATATTACTGTGAAGGATGATCTTGCTTTGAGGGCAACCACCGCCCACAACACAAAGGCTTCAATGGTTTTTATGCGGCCAGTTGGTCTCTGCCGGGCCGCATACGGTCAGCCGTCACTCCGGCAACCCCGCGATCCGCATGTGTCCGATCCAGCGCTCGAGGGGTCCGGGGGCGGTCCAATTCTTCTCCCACTGCTTGCGTTGTTTGCTGATGGAGTCGCCGGGCGAGTCTTTGAGGAAAACCGCAAGCGCTTCCTTTGCCTCCCGCTGGTTTCCCAGACAAGCGTAGATCCCCGCAAGCATTCGGTGTGCGCCGATCGGGATTGGGGACATTTTCCGCATCGCCGTTAGCGCAGCCCCGCAATCGTTCTTTTCATAGAGCGCCCAGCCCATGTCCCAGTTGTACCAGTCGGGGTAGAAGGGATCGATGCCTTTGGCCTGCTCGATCCGATCGATCGCTTCGTCGGTGCGGCCGGCAAAGAGCAGAGGGGCCGCACTGCCCTCGAGGATATTCGAGGCGCTGGGGTTCAGGGCGATCGCCTGATCGAACTGCGCAATGGCCTGCTCGATCTCGCCGGCTTCACTATGGATTTGGGCGCGGATTTGATGCGCGTTGGCATCGTCCGGAGCGAGCAGGATGGCCTTGTCGGCGTACTCTGCGGCCCTCTTCAACGCCTCGTCGGGGTTGTTTTCCTGCTTGTGCCAGAATACCGAGTCAAAGCGATAGGACCAGGCCAGCCCGATATAGCCGAATTGGGAGTTCGGATCCGCTTCAATCGCCTTGAGGCTGAACTGCCGCAGCAGTTCGTTCCCCGCGGCAGAAAAATCCTTTTTGTTCGCGGCAGACCCCATCAGGAGATAACTGAGCGCGCTAACCCGGGCGGCGTCGCTCTGTGGCAAGGGTCGCTCGATCCTTTGCCCGACCCGAGCCGCAAGCGTGCGGATGATCTCCTCCTGGACGACGAAAAGATCGCCGATCTCCCGGTTGTAGGTATTGGCCCAGACATGCGATCCGTCATGCGCATTCAGCAACTGGGCGGTCACTTTCAGCCGGTCTCCGGCCTTCTGCTGGCTGCCTTCGAGCAGGTAGTCGACGCCGAGTTCTTCGCCAATCTGCCTGATGTCAACCGGCTTACCGCGGTACCTGAAGCTCGAGTTCCGGGCGATGACGGCATAAGTCTTGCTCCGCGCCAGCTCGGTGACGATCCCCTCGGCAACGGCATCGCTGAGATATCCTTTGTCCGCACCGGCACTCATGTCGTCGAAGGGAAGGATAGCAATCCTGGGCATGTCGCTCGAACGAACGGGAGCGGCTCGCCATATTTCCGCGCCGTAGTATGCGCCGATCGCTGCCGCAACGAGAACGACTGCGACCAGAATGAAGCCGCGCTGCGAGAATCGTGTCTTGGCACGTGCCGTGCCGGCGTTTGGGTCCGCCGCGTCGGATGGATCGGTATTCAGCCGATAGCCTCTCTTTGGGAGGGTTTCCACGATCACGTGCGCGTCGTCGCCCAACGCACGGCGAATATCGGCAATGCATTGAGTGAGGCTGTCTTCGGTCACGAAGGTATCGGGCCAAACCGCCTGCATCAGCGCATCCTTGGACACGATTTCGCCCGGTCGCGAAGCGAGCACGGAGAGCACCTCGGCGGACTGGCTGCGAAGAGTGACCGCTTTGCCTTCGACGGTTCGGAGTTCTTTGCTTTTCGTCAGGAAGACAAAACCGCGAAACGTGATCGTTTCAGCAGATTTCGCCTCAATTTCAGGAGCCGTTCGGGACATTTCACCCTCCTGGCGCGCTTCCTAGCCTAGCCAATTCGGCCTTCGGCCTTCGCTTCCAAGCGATCCTAGCAGCACCGGATTGGAAAGAAGGATAACATGAAACGCACCAAGCTCATCATCGCTCTCGCTCTTCTTTTGGCAGCGCAAACGGCTGCGGAAGCGGATTCCCGCATCGCGAAACTCTGCGGCTCTGACCATGTCAACGAGGCCGCCTCAAGGGATGACGTGCGTCCCAACCCCGGCGGTTATTATGTCGCCAGCCTTAAGTCGATGGATGACCGCGCCATGTTCACCGCCATCGCTGTCACAATCCATCTGACCAACCAGGGGAAGCTAATCAGGCTCCCCCACGTGAAACCCATGACTTCCATGGCCGAATGCAGAGCTTGGACCCATCAACAGGAGTTCATGCCCGCACTCCCCGACTATCTCGCCACCTTCCATTACTGCGATTACGCATCAGTGGCTAACGTACGAAGCGGTCAGCGACCTGTCAGGCAAATGGCCGGTGAGACGAGTGCTCGATGAAGCCCGTCCCCACTGGCAACATAGCTGCAAAACAGAAAATTCCATGCGGCTGGGCCGATGATAGCCAAATCACCATCGACGAGTGGGTGAAACGCTTCGCGCCGAAGCGCGTCGACCCCGGCTCGAACTAACGGGTTGCATAACACCTGCTATCCGTGCACCCGCTCAGCGCACTGCGCCGCTACTGACCAATATGCGACGCGACCGACATCATCGCCTCAGAGTTCGGGTGGGCGCCCAAGCCGCCATCGAAAACCTCGGAGAACGTCCAGCGAACGACGCCGTTGCGGTCGAGCAGGAACTGGCCCATGAGCTGGCCCACGCCGGTCGCCATCATTTGCTGGTCCGCTTCAGTGATATCGTAATTGTCTTTTTTGTTCAGATATTCGAGCGTGGCAAACGGATCCATCGGCTCAGGCATTTCGCCTGGCACGTTGAGCCGCATCGCCTTCACATCGCTCATTGAGACCTTATGCGGCAATGCGCTCTCGCCCTCAGTTATTTGCATATTGGGCAATCCAAAGGCGCGGTGTGAAACGCGCTCCGGATCGGATGCAGCAAGCAAACCAACCATCGGATGGTAGCGGAGATAAAGGCGCGCTCGCTCGATGGGCGTGTTCACCACCGTGAGGCTTTCGATGCCCTTTGCGTTAAGGGCTGGTGTGAGCAGCGAAACCGTCGCGATATGACGCCTGCAAAACGGACAATGCAGACCTCGATACAGCCCAACCAGCACTGGCTTCTCGCCGCGGAAATCGTCGATAGCTACCTTGCCCTCGCGAGTAATTGCGTCGAGTACGAAATTGGGCGCTCGTTCACCCAGTTGCAGAGGGCCTACGTCGGCGCGGTCAGACATGCTTGATCCTCCTCGCGGGTCAATCCAGTAACGAAAGCGCGGCGGTACTTCCGGCTCCAGCCCGTGTTCGGCACACACTTCCTGTGCGTGTTGAAATTGCAATATAGCACAGAGATGGGCGGACGTTGGGGCGCTACCTTGGTGTCGGCACTTTCCGAGCTTGATTTCCGGCCATTTTCGCGTCTTCATCACGGACGGCCTCGTCCGCGATGTTGTCGGACTCGAGGCTGTCGGGCTGCCGGTTTACTGTGCCGGGATCATCGCGAACTCGCCGGCGCGCAATGGTCCAGGCACTGTCGGATTTCCGGTGGTGTTGGGAGGCGTGACCATCTCGCCGGGAGACATATTGGTCGGCGACCGCGATGGCGTCGCTGTGGTGCCACGCCTGGCGGCTGAGACAGTGCTGGCGCGGCTCGCCGCCGTCAGGGCGGCCGAGCAGGCTCTTGATGCCCAGGTGCGCCAAGGTCTGGAAATGCCCGACTTCGCTGAGGCCGTCCTCAAGTCTGACAGGTCGCGCTTCGTTGACTGAAATTGGGTCGCCGAATTGCAAAAGAGATTTGAGTTTAGAATGACACGTTTGGTGCTGATAGGGCCGATCTGCTCCGGCAAGTCCACGATTGCGGAGCGCCTCTCCGACCGTTTGTCACTGCGCAACATCCCGCTCGATCTCGTACGTTGGGGATACTATTACCAGATCGGCTATGACCGGCGGGAAGAGTGGCGGCGTGTCAAGGCAATGGGCTGGCGTGCACGTTTCGACTACTGGAAACCGTTCGAGGCGTATGCTGTGGAGCAGGTGCTTCTCGACTATCCGGATACGATCATCGACTTCGGCGCAGGTCACTCGGTCTATGAGGACGACGTGCTTCTGGCGCGCGTCCAGACCGCGGTCAAGCGCGCTTCACATGTCGTTTATCTGCTGCCCTCGCCAGATATCGAGCGCTCGCTGGACATCTTATGCGCTAGGGCTGAGGTACCGGAAGACGAAAGGGCGGATTTTGTCGCATTAAACCGGCCGTTCCTGGAGCACCCGTCAAACGCGTCACTGGCGACGGCAACGTTCTACACCGACGGCTACAGTGTCGATGAGACCTGTGAGCAGATTGCCCGCATACTCGACAGCCAAGCGCCGCCGGTGAGTTAATCGCTTGCACCTATCGAACCGGGACATCACAAGTTATAAAGGCAGAGCCGACATGCGTCCTGTACCTGGCTCGGCCTTCAGGGCGAATGCTGGTTGAGGGGCCGACGTAATAGACCCCCGCCAGCGTGCGGAGGACTTAACCCACCAAAACGTAACCTATGCGGCGCGTCGTTGAGCGGGCTGGAGACCTGAACGGGTTCGACGAGGGTCGACGGCGGTCACGATGCCGTGGTGGTGATCGCAATAGACGCGATCCGGCGAAGTTGGCCCGGCACAAAAACGGTAACCGCCGGGTACTGACGGGTCTTCGCTCACCGGGAAGCGGCACTGATAGACGCCTAGCTGAATGAGGGGGACGTCTCTCGAAGTTGGTCTGATATTTTCAGGCATGGTTTTCAGGTTCCTGGTTCATGGCCATTGCCGGCTGACGGCCGCAGTGCGACAGCGTCAAGGCGAGCTTCTCTCGTTTTGGAGGGCTATGGATCACCATATGGTGTTGGTCGCAGCGTCAATGAAGCCCGGGACCCTGCTTTCGGAAGCCAGTTGTTGCGACTTAAGGACACACTTGCCGCGGTTGCCAGCGCGAAGGCCCCCGGCGGGCGATGTTTTCGTCCCACTGATCGCTCCGCCCCCTGAGGGGCAGGGTCCCAACGCGCTGCGCGCTTTCGGTTTTCAGGGCCCTCAACCGGCCAGCCCCGGGAGGGCGGGCTGCGGGATCGAATACATTTTGTCAGCAGACAGCGTGGTCGCGTCCCAGCGCATCTCTCCGAACCGTTGCGCCGGTGCTATGGTGTGCCTGCATAGTCAGACAGCAGGGATATGAGGCATGCCCGAAGTCACCCGCCGTACACTTCTTGCGTTCGCCGCCGTGGCCTCGGTCGTTGAACCGACGTTTGCTGAAGGGGAAGGGGCCTCACCCGAATTGCGGGCGCTGATCGGAGCCCATGAAGCCAGCTATGTCGGGCTTCACAGGGTTGTTCATCAAGCCGGCAGCAGCAGCCACGAACGCAAGCGGGCAGACCGGATTGAACAGGAAGCATTGCTGGCCATCTGCTCCTATCCGGCGATCAGCCGAGGCGATCGCCGGGCCAAGGCCGAGTACCTGTTGACCGCTGAGGCTCGGGGTGAACTCGACCTGGAAGAGCACATGCAGGCCATCCTGCACGCGATGAAGCGCTGATCGCGGCTCGACCGGCGCAGAGCTTGGACCCATCAACGACGACCGCCTCGAGGTTTCGTTCTGGGATCTCGAGTAGATGAAAGTGCGGAACGGCTCCGACGTCTGCCAGTTCCAGAGCTACACGAGCTACAGCAGTGCCCTGAATTTCGCCCGGAAGAATTTGGTGGGGAAGGGGCGGACTGTAGCTGCTAGCTGGATTGGCTTGGGGCGCGGCGCCGAGGCGTTGGCAAGCGCCCAAGCGAAGCTCGGCCACGGGAGTTGGGTCATTCTGGGGCTTGTTCGGGCTCGGTGCCGCGTTTCTTGATGAAGAACAGGAATGGCAACCGCTTCCCGGAGACGCCTGCCTGATTATCCGCGCCGCGCTCATTGTTGCGCCGCCGCCAGCCGTGGAGTGAATTCAAATGCCAACTGGGGATGACTTTCGGCGAGAGGCAATCGCTCAGATATCGCGAGCAAGCCAACAGGGCCGCGCACACGTAGAAATCAATGCAGGCGAGCTTCATCGTGTCGTCGGATCGTACCCGAACGGCGGCGCCCATCGAATGCCCATGGCATGTAGCGTCTTGCGAGAGTTGATGCACCCAGGCGATGAAATCGTCTTTCAACCCGAATCTGGCGCCGGAGCTTGGCTAACGATCCGATATCGATTCCCGCGCTAGAGCACCTATGGAATATCCGCGTTCAGAAACCAGTGAGACCAGGCGCCGGTTGCGAGCACTTCGTAGAGTTCCAGTTCATCGCGAGGATAGCGGCGCACAGCGGCGTGCGCATCATTGTCTGGCTCGGGTTCGTGAACAATTCGAACGCTATGGCCCCGGGCCGAGCACGCGGTGCGTATGTCGCCGGCCTTACCCCGGGCGAACCCACTTTTGGGAGAGATCTTCAGCGAGCTGTTGCGTAGCGTGTGGACAGCTGCGGTAACTTTTTGCTGGTCAGATCCTGCAAAATGTTCAAGCCAAGTGGCGGACAAATAGGAATCAACATCGCGCATCGCAAAGGCTTCGGGGAGAATGCCAATTACATCGTCCGTGCCATCAGCCTTTCGCAGCTTGGAAAAGGGGACACTTCGTATCAAGTGGCCTTCGTCCGGTATCTTATCACCCTTCATCCGAAAACCACTGCTGGGGGTTATAAGGCTGCAAGACAACAGGGAGCCGCAGAATTGTAGTTTGGCCGGCTGCCGTCTCACAGCCGACATCGGTCTGGGTTGAGACAACCCACCGAACGCTGTCGTCGGGCTTACAAACGATCGTGAGGCGATTGCTTCCAGTCGTCCAGGACGCGACCAAATTTCCATCGTTGGTCGCGCCGAGACCCGGCCGTCGCGCCTTGAGGAAAATCAACATTCGGATAAACGTTAAGGATGATCCGGAAACAACCGGCTTGTCGTCTTCATCCCATTCTTCCGCGTCAAGGAGGCTATCGACCTGTCTGAATAGGCGCGCCCTCCAGTCCGACGACAACAGGTGCATGGCAACTGTGTTCGTCGTGACTTTGAAAATTGCTTTGGCGTTTTCCAACAGCGTACTGAGATGGCTATCACTACCGCGAGGCTTGCTATCGCCCAAAGGCTTGAATGATCTGGTAAGCGCATTGGACAATGCATAATTCATCTGCGTTGAATATGCGCCGGCCGCTCCACTCGGGGGCAGCGCCGTGGGGGTTCGTGGGTGAGCGGCTACCGTTTGGGTAGTTCTTGTCATCGAAATAAATCTCTGGCTCGGTCGGTAATGCAGCGCTCAAAGATAGTGTTCTTCAATGGTCGCGCCTCTTCGAGAATCGCCAGAACATCGGCGCTTTTGGATGGTATGTCGCGCATCCTAAAGACGTCAATGTCCAACAAAATGGACATATGGTTCAGCAATGGCGACGGTGCAACTATGGTAGACATAATGTTGCAGTCCCAATGAGGATTGGCTGTCGGCATCGACGCCTGTACCAGAAATGTGGACATCGGCTTGTCGGAAATATTTGGGATTTGGGGCAATAAATTTAGATAATCACTGAGTTCGATGCGTTCTTCGCCGTTGATTGGTATGTCTATACGGTTAATAAACCTAGCCCCCAGCCGAACAACACCCCTTCCCGATTGCCCCTTTGACCAGATACGCCAGTTCTTCCTGATGCGTTCACTTAGAACGTCCCACCCCGGATAGGGTGCGGCACGTGCAACTATTAGACTGGTGTCCGCGAAGATCACGATATCTGCTTGGTCATCCGAAGTCCTTCGGAAGCGATCCGGTGTTTGATCGGAGTGGATCGTGGCAGCACCGCCAAGCGTGTCGATGCGAACTTCAATGCCTTTTTCAATGGTTTGATTCTTGTAGTCGCCCGCGACCTTGTTCGACATTGCCTGCAGGTCGTCAAAGGATATGGGACTATTTGTGAGGAACTCGACGACAGCTTCGACAATCGGCGGACGGAGATAGGAATTCACCAGATTGCCCCCCTTGGTTCTTTTCAGGGCATTCTATAACGACACGCTGCGGCCGGGTCGACGAGATTTATTTAGCATCCTTGGTCGCCTTCGGCCCGGGTTCGGGAAGGTTTTGCGCCAGAGCCAAAGCACGGGCGGCGGATTGGCGCCGATCCAAATCTAGCCGCTGATCCGCAAGGCGGTGTGGGCATGCTCGCTCATGCGATGCTTCCGCCTGCCCGTGTTCGCTGCTATCCGCAGGTGTATATTCGACGAATATTTAAGGTATTCGCGCGAAACGACAGTAAGTGATTGGCTTTGTTGGTACGCCCAAGGGAATCGAACCCCTGTTGCCGCCGTGAAAGGGCGAAGGAGTCGAGCCGAGCGGAACGCCAATCTGGAAACTCAGTGGCGACATGGTGGCGATCCGGAAGGGGTGCCTATCGGAATTGCTGACAAGGCCATCAGCAGATAATTGATTTTTATATGGAAAATGGTGGGCGATGCAGGGATTGAACCTGCGACCCCACCCGTGTGAAGGGTGTGCTCTCCCGCTGAGCTAATCGCCCGCTCGTTGCCCGAAGGCCAAGCGAGCCGCGATATAAGGGAGGCGGGTGCGGGAAGTCAAGGCGGTGTCCGGCAATCCGACACAGATCGGATTGTCGCCCTTTCGGGCCTGTTTCCGACGTGACGCCCGGCCGCTTTCCCCTCACTATCCAGCGGTGGCAATCAGCCTTTGCGCCAGATCGAGGGTCAGCGCGTCGAAATGCGAGATCACCGCCGAGGGCTCGAATTCGCGCACATGGCGGTCGGTGTAGCCGAAATCGACCGCCACCACTGGAATGCCGGCGGCCTTGGCGGTGTCAATGTCGGTCTGCGAATCGCCAACCATCAGGGCGCGATGCGGGTCGCCGCCGGCGAGCTTGATGGTTTCAGTCAGATGGCGCGGGTCGGGCTTGCGGAATGCGAATGTGTCCTGTCCGGCGATTGCGGCGAAGTGCCTGGTCAGGCCGAGCGCCTCGATCAGCGCCAGCGAGTTGGCTTCGTATTTGTTGGTGCAGATGGCCAGGAGATAGCCGGCATTCTCGAAACGCGCGATCGCCTCGATGACACCGGGGTAGGGGCGCGATTTGCCGGGGATGTTGTCGGTGTAATGGTCGAGGAAGAGTTTCAGCAGCCGGTCGTGTTCCTCGACATCGAGCGATCGCTGCTGGGCTGCATGCGCCCGTTCAATCATCACCCGGCCACCGTGACCGACAAAGCGCCTGAAGCCGGCTTCGTCGACCGCCGTGATCTGGCTGGCGGCAAGGCTGTGGTTCAGGCTGTCGAGCAGGTCCGGCGCTGTATCGATCAGCGTACCATCGAGGTCGAACACGATGATCGGGCGAGTCATGGTCTGTCCTGCGCAGGTTTTTGCATGGGGCAGGCGATAGCGGCTGCGGCGCGTCAAGGCAAGCGTGCTGGGCAAGCTCGCGGGAGCAAGCAGGCCCACCGGGCATTTCGCGGCGAGCCGCCAGAAATGAAAAACCCGCCACGGCGGCGGGTCGTTGGCGCAAATCAGCACCATGGACAGATATGTAGCATAGCTGCCATCACCAGGTCAAGAAAAAATTCCTATCGGAGCTGCCCGCGCATTGCCCCTGACTGCGCGTTGCACAACATGCAGCCCGCCAACAGCAGTGGGCCGCGGCCAAAGGCTTTGACCGGACCGGCAAAAATGCTAGGAGCCCGAAACGCTAGGTTTCCGGGGCAGCAAGCGGCATGGATGCAAGACAGTTGAAGGTTGAAGCCGCACGGGCAGCACTCGCTTATGTGAGCGACGGCATGCGGCTCGGCATCGGCACGGGCACCACCGCCGAAGAGTTCGTGCGGCTGCTTGCGAGCAAGGTTGCCACTGGCATGACCGTCATCGGCGTGCCGACGTCGGAGCGCACCGCGTTGCTGTGCCGCGAGCTTGGCGTGCCGCTGTCGACGCTGGAGGAAACGCCTGAGCTCGATCTCACCGTCGATGGCGCCGACGAGGTCGATCCGGAGCTGACCCTGATCAAGGGCGGCGGCGGCGCGCTGCTGCGCGAGAAGATCGTCGCAGCCGCTTCCCAACGCATGATCGTGATTGCCGACCGGTCGAAGATGGTCGAGACGCTCGGCCGTTTTCCACTGCCGATCGAAGTCAACCGGTTTGGCCTGCGCGCAACCGAAATCGCGATTGGCGCCGCGGCTGAGAAGCTCGGCCTTTCCGGTCCGGTCATATTGAGGATGACGGGGGGCCAGGCTTTTGTTACAGACGGCGGCCATTTTATCCTCGATGCATCTTTTGGCCGCATTCCGGATACAAGAGCGCTTTCGAATGCTCTCCACGCCATTCCGGGCGTGGTTGAGCATGGTCTTTTCATCGGGCTGGCGTCAGCGGCCATCATCGCCGGCGGCGACGGTATCCAAACTGTCCATGCCGCCCGAAAACCAGGGAGTTCTATCGATCATGATGTTGCATAACCGGGTTCGCAGCCTTTGCGCCGTTCTGGCGGCTTCGGCTGTTTTGGCCTTCTCTTCGCCGGCGTTTTCTCAGGATGTCACGGACTCGCACCTGAAGGCCGCCCGCGCTGCGGTCGCGGCGATCCACGCGACCGACCCGTTCGACAACATCCTGCCGCAGGCCGCAGCCGCGCTCGAATCGCAGCTCATCCAGAAGAACCCCGACATGCAGGAACTGATCGGCAAGACGATCAACGAGAAGGCGCTGGCGCTGGCCTCGCGCCGCGCCGACCTCGAAAAGGAAGCCGCACTCGCCTACGCAAAAGTGTTCTCCGAAAAGGACCTGACCGACATCGCCGCCTTCTACAATTCCGATGCGGGCAAGAAGCTGCTCGATAGCGGCCCAACGGTGACCCGCGACCTGGTCAAGGCAGCCGACATCTGGCAGAACGGCGTCGCCCGCGATCTCGCCCAGCAGGTTGGCGAAACGCTGGCCGCGGCCGCCAAGGCCAAGGCGCCGGCAGCCCCTGCCGATGCCGCAGCGCCCGCGGATGGAGCTGCGCCTGCGGACGGCGCCGCACCCGCCGATGGTTCGGCCCCGGCAGACGACACGCAGAACTGATCCTGCGCTTTCAAACGGCCTTGCGGCCATCGACGAAGCCCGGCTTGTCCGGGCTTTTCTTTTGATGCCTGGCGGCCTACCTGTCTGTGGATTTCTGAAGCTTGAGGAGCCGCTACATGGCCGGTTACGACTACGATCTTTTCGTCATCGGCGGCGGCTCGGGCGGGGTGAGGGCGGCGCGCGTCGCGGCGGCACTCGGCAAGCGCGTCGGCATCGCCGAGGAGTACCGCTATGGCGGCACCTGCGTTATCAGGGGCTGCGTGCCGAAAAAGCTCTACGTCTATGCCTCGCAATTTCCCGAGCATTTCACTGACGCCGCCGGCTATGGCTGGACGGTGCCGGAGGCCAGTTTCGACTGGCAGACACTGGTCGCCAACAAGGATCGCGAAATCAGCCGGCTGGAGGCGATCTACCAGAGGAATGTCGAGGGCGCCGGCGGCGAGGCCTTTCACTCGCGCGCCATGATCGTCGATCGGCATGTCGTGCATCTTCTGGGCGACGATCGCACCGTCACCGCCGACCAGATCCTGATCGCCACCGGTGGCCGCCCGGCGCCGCATCCGGCGCTGCCCGGCCATGAACATTGCATCTTTTCCAACGAGGCTTTCGATCTCAAGAAGCTGCCCAAGGCGATCATGATCGAGGGCGGCGGCTACATCGCCGTCGAGTTCGCCAACATCTTCCACGGCCTCGGCGTCGACACCACGCTGGTTTATCGCGGCAAGGAGATCCTCAGCCGCTTCGACATGGACCTGCGGCGCATGCTGCACGAGACGATGGAAAAGAAGGGGATAAAGATCCTCTGCCATTCCGTGTCCGAATGGGTGCGCAAGCGGCCGGACGGCCGGCTCGACGCGCTCGTCACCGGCGGCAAGGTGCTGACGGTCGACCAGGTGATGCTGGCCATCGGCCGCATCCCCAACACCGAGAATATGGGTCTGGAAGGCATCGGCCTGGAGATGACCAAGACCGGTGCGATCGCGGTCGACCAATACTCCCGCACCAACATCGACAACATCTGGGCGATCGGCGACGTCACCAACCGCGTGCAGCTGACGCCGGTGGCGATCCACGAGGCGATGTGTTTCATCGAAACGGCCTTCAAGGGAAATCCGACGGCGCCCGACCACGACACGATTGCCACCGCCGTCTTTTCACAGCCCGAAATCGGCACGGTCGGCCTGTCGGAGGATGATGCGGTCAAACGCTTCCCCGACATCGAGGTCTACCGCGCCACATTCCGGCCGATGCGGCACACGCTGTCCGGCCGCGACGAGAAGATGCTGATGAAGCTGGTGGTCGACGGCGCTTCGAAGAGAGTGCTCGGCGCCCACATCCTGGGGCCGGATGCCGGCGAGATGGCGCAGCTTCTCGGCATTCCGCTGAAGGCCGGGCTGACCAAGGATGATTTCGACCGCACAATGGCGGTGCATCCGACGGCGGCGGAAGAACTCGTCACCATGTACAAGCCGACTTATCGGGTGAAGGACGGCCAGCGCGTGGATTAGCGGCAAACGCCGGACCACGGATCTCCGCCGCGGCAAGGTCCTCCTTGCCACGGCGGAGATAAGAGGAACTGCTCAGAGGAGCGTGCCGCGCAGGATCACCAGCGCCACCTCGAAATAGATCACCAGCCCGGTGACATCGACCAGCGTGGCGACGAACGGGGCCGACGCGCTGGCTGGATCGAAGCCGATGCGTTTCAGGGCGAACGGCAGCATTGACCCCGACAGCGAGCCGAAGGTGACGATGCCGACCAGTGCCGCGCCGACCGTCGTGGCGATCAGCGGCCAGTGCGGCCCATAGTCGTAGAAGCCCATATATTGCCAGAGCGCGATGCGGCAGATGCCGACCACGCCGAGCATGGCGCCGAGCACGAGGCCGGTGGGCAGCTCGCGCAGCGCCACCCGCCACCAGTCGCCAAGCCCGATCTCGCGCAGCGCCAGCGCCCGGATGACCAGCGAGGTCGCCTGCGAGCCGGAATTGCCGCCCGAGCTCATGATCAGCGGGATGAAGAGCGTCAGCACGATCGCCTTTTCCAGCTCGCCCTCGTAGCTCTGCATGGCGTTGGCCGTCAGCATCTCGCTGATGAACAGCGCGCACAGCCAGCCGCCGCGCTTCCTGATCATCGCAAGGAAGCTCATCTTCATGTACGGCTCGTCCAGCGCCTCCATGCCGCCGAAACGGTGCACGTCCTCGGTCGTCTCCTCGATCATCGTATCGATAATGTCGTCGATGGTGACGATGCCGAGGATCTTGCCGTGGTCGACGACCGGGACGGCGAGCAGATCGTATTTCGAGATCGTCTGCGCCAGGGTTTCGCGATCGGTCAGTGGGGTGACCGTCACCGGCGCACGATCCGGCGCCACCGTCATGATCGAGTCCTCCGGCTCACCGGTGATCAACCGGCGCAGGCCGGTCGACCGCACCAGGAGGTGCGTTTCCGGATCGACGATATAGATCGCGTAGACGGTTTCGCGCGTCCGCTCGACTTTGCGGATGTAGTCGAGCGTGCGGCCTACGGTCCAGTCCGAGGGCACGCTGACGAACTCCGTCGTCATGATCGACGCGGCACTGCCTTCGGGATAGCCGAGAATGGCAAGCAGCGTGGCGCGCAGCGGTGGCGCAAGCCCGCCGAGCAGCTCGGAACGGGCCGGTTCCTCCAGCTCGCGCAGGATGTCGGCGGCGCGGTCGACCGACATGGCGGTGAGCAGCTTGCCCGCCTTGGCGCGCGGCAGCGCCTCCATGAGTTCGGGCGCGCCGTCGAGTTCAGGCTGGTCGAAGATCTCGACCAACCTCTCGAACGTCACTTCACACAGCAGTTCCGTCGCGGTTGCTCGCGGCTCCCTGTTCAGGGCCTCGACAATGTCGGCAACGTGATCGTTGGCTAGGATACGGGCGATCGCGACGGCTTCGTCGCTCGCCACCGGGGCAAATTCGTTCATGGTTCACTTCCCTGCCGTCCGGCAGGACATGAACCATGTGAGGTCACGTCTAGGCGGACGGCGGTTGCGTTCGACTGTGACTGTCGCCAGGCATGGCGCGGTGACCTTTCCGCTTGCGGGTTCGCGTTTGACTATCTGCAAGCGGGCGCAACATAGGAGCGCGCCTTGCCGAGTCAATCGCAGTGAGGATGGAAAACGGTGCCGAATGGCACCAATCGCGAGACTGTGATCACCGGCCGCCGCATGACACGGCCGGCCGAGATCAAAGCGTCGTTACTTCTGCTTCAGCCGGCGCGAGAAGCGCAGCCATTTGTCCTCGACCGGCCTTGGCTGGGCGAGAATGGTGGTGAGTTCGACAGGCAGGGTCGGAACCAGGGGCTTCTTGGTGGCGACACCGTCGGCGATCGCGACGATGCTGTGATAGAATTCGCTGCCGGTCATCGATCTCGGCGCCACCGCCTCGTGCATGACGCTGATCACCGTGACATCGGGACAGTTGTCCTTGATGGCCTGATGGAAGGCAATCTTGCCCTCCGGATCGAGCGCGCCGGTCGCCTCGTCGAGGAACAGCAGCCCTGGCTGCTGCAGCACGATGCGTGCCACCACCAGCTTCTGTTTCTGGCCGCCCGACAGAACCTGGTCCCAGCTTTTGCCTTCACGGCTTCCTTCGGCCAAATGCGAGATGAAGTCGCCAAGGCCGGCCTTGTACAGCGCCGCCGCGACCTGCGCGTCGCTGTGGTCGTGTTCGGAGCCCGGCAGGCAGACCAGCTGCTTCAGCGATACCGGCTGCAGCTTGACCTCCTGGGCGGCATAGAAACTCTTCACCCCCTCGGGGAAGACGATGGTGCCATGGCCATAGGGCCACAGGCCGTTGATCGCCTTGATCAGCGAAGTCTTGCCGCAACCGGATTCGCCTTTCAGGAACGTCCATTCGCCGCGCCGGAAGCGCAAATTGGCGGCACTGAGGAACGGCGAGGCGTCTTCGCCCTGATGCGCCAGCTCGAGCTTCTGGATGGTCAGGCCGAAAACCGGGTTCTGTGCGGCATAGTGGAAGTCGGAGCGACCTGTCTGGCTGTAGAACTCCTGCGGATGCTGCACGTTCTCGATCGCATTGGCGAGCTCTGTGACACGCTGGCTGTTGGCACGCAGCGTGGCGATGGCCGGCATGACGTGGATGAACCACGAACATTGGCCGATCAGCGAATTGACCAGCTCGGAGCCGGTTATGTAGCCCTTGAGATCGAGACCGTTGTGGATGAACGGCACCAGGCCGGGTCCGTAGGCGACAATGCGGGCGCCGATGAAATTGTAGATCAGCTCGAACGACATGTAGACGGTGTTGACGATGTTCAGCCGCGTCCATGTGCCGTCGATATCGACATAGAGCCGACCATGCATGGTCCTCTGCACGCCTTCGCCCTGAGAGGCCGCGACATGGAAGCTACGGCGCAGGAACGTCGTCAGCTCGCCGCGATAGCTGCCTTCGGCCTGCTGCATCCTGACGTTGAGGCGCTCGAGCAGGCCGCCGAGCTTGACCGCAATCCATGTGTTGAAGGGGACGTAAATGGCGACCGCCAGGAGAGCAAGGGCGGCGCTGCCATAGCTTCCCAAGAACTCAAGTCCCTTCACCTCGACCGAGCTTTTCAGCAATGCGCCGCCAACAAAGTAGAACGAGGTGAAGACACTGAATACGCCCATGGCAAGCCCGATGGCGCCGCCGGTCATGTCCTTGATGGATTCCTGGACGCGCTGGTCGATGTTGTCGGGGGCCGGTGTGCCGCTGCCAGTCGACGCATGCTGGGCATGGAAATGCGTGTGATTGGTGTCCAGCAATGCTTCGTTGAAGCGGCTGTCCAGCCAGCCACGCCATTTGCGGTGCAATGTCGCCGAGACAAGATTGCGGATGCCGGTAAAGCCGGCGTCCTTGAGCAAGACCAGCAGCACGAGGATGCCGGCATTGACCAGCAACGTGCGAAGCGGCGTGGTGTTGGCGGCGTCGTGGAAGAAGGCGATCGAGTTGACCAACTCGCCGGAGGCTTCGGCGAACCAGACACCGGCCTTGCTGGACAGCGCCGTGAGCAGCGCGATCACCAGCGTCAGGGTCCAAGCTTCCTTCCACCGGTCCGAGACCCAGTAGGCCCGCATCAGTCCCCAGAAGCTGCGCATCGACGATACCGGCGTCAGAAGCGATGGCCTTGCGGCATCACGAGGTGTTTTTTCCGGTACTGACTCTTGCGATGGTCTACCGACCCGAATCACGATCCCGCCTAAACCTTTTTTGTTTTGTTACGGATGGTAACACCAATTGATCATATTCTATTAATTTTTAAAGCTGGCCAAAGGGATTACCCCGGCGGCCGTTGCCATGAGGCAACAGGTTGCGGCGCTAAAACGCAGTCAAACCGATCGGAAAAAGCGGAATATCGCTATTGATTTCAAATTGTTGATGGACGCGAGCGGGTCGTCGGCGAAGTTTCCCTTAGGGAAGGTTTTCACACGGGTTTGTGAACTCGAAAATCGAATGGACGGGTCTATTTCCTCACTGCGGACTGACCGGAACTTCGGAAATTGTGCCGTTCGTGACCTCGCCAGGCTTGCCGTCTATCCTTGTCGGAGGCTGAAAAGTGACTGGAAACGGTCGTTGCGGCAGCGTCTGTCGATCTCCGCTTCGCCGATCTCGAAACGAACATGTCCTGCGGGCGATTCACCAGATCGTCACCCGCGCCGGGCGGCACATCCCGCCCTATAGGGTCAGATCAGGAACCGTGTTTGACAATTCCTCCGTTCGGGATTGAACCTTGCCGGGCATTGTCGAGACCCATGCATGTCCGGTTCTCCAACAAGGAAGTTCTCCAATGCTTGTACGCGCGGCCGCTGTCCTGTCCCTCTTCGCCTGGCTGCCCCTGGCGCATGCCGCCGAGCAGAGCATCCCGGCCGGCACTGAGGGCCAGATCGAGTTCAACACGCCGTCCGACAACATTGGCTGCATCTACACGGCGAAGGGCGGCACCAGCACCTATGAGCCGCAGGACGGCGGTCCGGAACTCAGCTGCTCACGCGTCGCGCCGAGCTATGTCACCATCATCCTAGGCCCCAAAGGGCCGGCGACGCTGATCAAGAACCCTGGCGAGCAACCTTGCTGCAGCGATGCCACTAGGCTCGCTTACGGCAACCGCTGGAGCGAAGGTCCGTTCTCGTGCGAATCGTCGACCAAGGGCCTGACCTGCACGGCCACAAACGGCCATGGATTTTTTATCAGCAAGGCCAAGGTGGCGGTGAAGTGACACCTGTTCTTGGCACGGAATGGGAGCGTGGCCGGTCTCAGCCGACCTTTTCCAATTCGCCGCGCGCCTTGGCAGCAGCCACCTGACGAATGGCATCGGCCAGGGTGTCGACGTCCTGTGCGCCCATGACCGCATATTTGCCCTCGAGCAGGAAGCAAGGCACGCCTGATATGCCCATGCGCGACGCGGTGGCGATCTCGGTGCGAACCGCCTCAACGTCGGCGTCGGTCGGCAAAAGCGTGGCAACCACGGATGCATCCATGCCGGCCTCGCGCGCGGCCTCGATCAGCACGGTATGGTCGCCGATGTCAGCGCCTTCCTCGAAATTGAGCTGGAACAGGCGGCGCACCAGCCGATTCTGCACGGCTTCGCCGGCGGCACCGGCCCAGCGGATCAGGCGGTGCGCATCGAGCGTGTTCGGCGCCACCTTGATGGCGTCGAACGCGAACGAAATGCCCTCGGCTTCGCCCAGCGGTTCGATGCGGGCATGAATTTCGCGGATGCGTTCGTCGCTGCCGAACTTGGCCAGCATATATTCGTGGCGATCCTTGCCTTGCGGCGGAATGGTCGGATCGAGCTGGAACGGCCGCCAGCGGACATGCACCTCGGTGCCGTCGCCAACAGCGGCGATCGCCTTGTCGAGCCGCTTCTGGCCGATGAAGCACCATGGACAGACGACGTCGGACACCACATCGACGGTGATGGCGCTCAGTTCGCTCATCTCGATCTCCTGAATCCTCAGTTCGGCTTGCGCCACCAGCTTGGCAGTTGATACCCAAATATGGGCGTCTTTTGCGGATGGTCCAGATAGTTCCAGTAGGCAATCCATTGCTGCGTGTTGTACTGCGTCGGCACCATGTAATTGCCGGAGATCAGCAACCGGTCGAGAACGCGGACCGCGGCGACGTAATCTTCTTTCGACCGGGCTCGCAGCATCGCGTCAATCGCAGCGTCCACCGCCGGATCGGCGACCCCGGCCAGGTTGAACGAGCCTTCGGCCTTGGCCGCCTCGGATCCCCAGCGTCCGAGCTGTTCGATGCCCGGCGACAACGAGTTGTTGAAGCCGCTTGATCCAATCAGAGCCTCGAAGTCAAAGCGCTGCTTGCGCGACTGGATCTGGTCGCCGTCGAGGCTGCGAATCGTCACATCGATGCCGATCTTCTCGAGCGAGCGCTGGTAGATGCCGGCAAGGCGCTCCTCGTCCTGCGAGGCGACCAGAATCTCGAAACCGAAGGGTTTGCCGTCGGGATCGAGCATTGTCCCGTCCTGCACGTGGTAACCGACGCTTTTCAGCAGCTCGAAGGCCGCCTTCAGCACCTTGCGATCCTGCCCTGATCCGTCGGTGACCGGTGGCCGGTACGTGCCATCCATGACATCGGCCGGCACGCGGCCGGGGTAGGGCGCCAGAAGTGCCTTTTCCCTGTCGTCGGCCGGATGACCGAGCGCGGAAAGCTCGGAATTCTGCCAGTAACTCATCGCGCGCGCATATTTGCCGCCGAACAGGTTCTTGTTGGCCCATTCAAAGTCGTAGAGCATGCCGAGTGCACGCCGCACGACCGGGTTGGCGAACTTCTGCAGCCGCATGTTGAACAGGAAACCGGTCACCACGGGCGGAATGCCGGTGTCGAAGGTTTCGGCAACCACATCGCCCTTGTGGAAGGCCGGAAAATCGAGATCGCGCTCGCGCTTGACCGGATCGCTGTCGTCGTCGATGGCGCAAAGGCCCTTCTTGAACGCTTCGAGCTTGGCGTTGGCGTTGAGGAAATACTCGATGGTGATCTGGTCGTAATTGTCGAAACCGCGCTTGGCCGGGACGTCCTTGCCCCAGTAATCGGGGTTGCGCTTGAAGACAATGCGTTGGCCAGGCTGTACCTGCGCAACGGTGTAGGGGCCACTGCCGATCAGTGGCTTCAGCGTCGTCTTGTCGAACGTCTCCTTGTCGAAGGCATGCTTCGGCAGGATCGGCGTCAGCGCGATGATCAAGGGCGTCTCACGATTGGCCTTGTCGTTGAAGGTGAAGCGCACACTGTGGTCGCCGGTCTTTTCAAGCTTGGCGATCAGGCTCATCCGCGCACTGTAGGGCGGGCGACCCTTGTCGGTATAGACATCGTAGGTGAACAGCACGTCCTCCGGCGTCACCGGCTGGCCATCCGACCATTTGGCTTTCGGGTTCAGATGGAATTCGATGCTCTTGCGCTCGGGATCCATGTCGGCGGTGTCGGCAAGCAAGCCGTACAGACTGAAAGGCTCATCGTAGTTGCGCTGCATCAGCGGCTCAAAGACGAGATTGCCGTAATTCTGATCCATCATGCCGCGCGCCGTCGTGCGCAGGCTCTTGAGGATGAAGGGGTTGAGATTGTCGAAACTGCCGACGACGCAATAGGTGATCGAGCCACCCTTCGGCGCATCCGGATTGACGTAGTTGAAATGCGTGTAGTCGGGTGGCAGGGCCGGTTCGCCCTGCATGGCGATGGCGTGCTTCGGCTCCGACGCGGCCGGCTGATGCGAAAGGGCGAGAAACGATATCGCGGTGATCAGCCAAACAAGAACGCGGCCCATGACCGTCTCCTTACTGGGTCGGCTTGATGATTCGGTGCGCACCCTAGCATGAGGCAGCTGCGTGCCGGCCAATGGCGTCATCAAGAATTACAAGTGGCGGGCTGGATTCGACATCGCTTGCAGTGTAACACGCCCCCCGAAGTCATTCTGTTGCCTCATTTTGGCAACAGGTAGCTGGACCACACGGCGCGAAGAAGCCGGTCCTGGGATCATTTGAGAGGAAGTGCACGACATGACGAGCCTGAACAGCAACGCGTACCGCCTGTCGGTCATGGCCGCTGGCGTGGTCGGCTTTCTGGGCGCAGGGCTTCCCGCTGCTTCCGCACAGCAGCAACAGCAGATTCCGCAAGGCTGGTTCAAGGCTTGCACCAAGCAGGAAGACGTCGACATCTGCAACGTCCAGAACATCACCACCGCCGGCAACGGCCAGCTGATCACCGGCGTCAGCCTGATCGAGCTGAAGGGCAAGGTGAACCGCAAGGTGTTCCAGGTGACGGTCCCGACCGGTCGTCTGGTGCCTCCCGGCATCGGCCTGCAGATCGACACCGGCAAGGCACAGAAGCTCGACTATGTGATCTGCTTCCCGGATCGTTGCGTGGCGGAAGTGCCGCTCACCGACCAGCTCGTCGCCGCGTTCAAGAAGGGCCAGGCAATCACGTTGACCTCGGTCAATTTCCAGAATCAGCCGAATCCGATCAAGGTCGCCCTGCAGGGCTTCAGTGGTGCCTATGACGGCCCGCCGCTGCAGCAGTCCGACATCGAGGACCGGCAGAAGAAGCTTCAGGACTTCGTCGCCAAGAACAACCAGGATTTCGCCAAGAAGCTCAAGGACGAGCAGGACAAGGCGAAGACCGCCAACTGATCAGCCGATTTTTATCGGCCTAATAAAAAAGCGGGGGTCATGCCCCGCTTTTTTTGCACCTGTCGTTTGGCCGGTCAGTGCCTGGACTGCCGTTTCGGCTCGTAACGACCGTCCGGCTTCTTGTCGAACATCTCCTTGATCTGCGGATGCCGGACCGGCTCGCCCGACTGATCCTCGAGCAGATTCTGCTCGGAGACATAGGCGATGTATTCGGTTTCCGAATTCTCGGCGAGCAGATGATAGAAGGGTTGATCCTTGCGCGGGCGCACGTCGGCGGGGATGGCTTCGTACCATTCGTCGGTGTTGGCGAATTGCGGATCGACGTCGAAAATGATGCCCCTGAAGGGAAACAGCCGGTGGCGAACCACCTGTCCGATCGCGAATTTGGCTGTTTTCATCATACTCACCACTGAATTCCCTAGACTTATTTGGCGCAGACCGGGCGTCAATTCAATCCCGAAGCGTTTTGAGCGCGCCTTGAAGCTACGCAGGGCGCGGCGCAAAGGTTTTGCCGCATGCGGTTGATGTCGACGATCGCCGATGAGGCAGACTGCCGGGATGTCCAGAGAATGGCTATCAGCGCGCCGGCCTTCGCAGGCCGCCGGCCAGCGCCGCGAAGCCGCTGCCGGGACGAAGCCCCTCGCGCATGAAAAAGGCGCGAAGCGGCGCGAAGCCGCCGAGCACGCCGAGCCCGGCAACACGGGCCATCTGTGCCGGCAGCAGGTCGGAAAGCAGCGACATGTTGAGCAGATTGACCGCACTGCTGCGCGCCAGAATATCGGGGCGGCGTTTGAAATCGTAGGCTGCAAGGGCCTTGGCAGCGCCGGGGTCAGTACGATTTTCACCTGCAATACCAACGAGATCGTCGATATCCCTGATACCGAGATTGAGGCCTTGCGCGCCGATCGGCGGAAACACGTGGGCGGCTTCGCCGACAAGCGCCACGCGCTCCCGCGCGAAACGCAGCGGCGTCACCGCCGAAAGCGGATAGATCTGCCGGCCCGGCTCGACCGTCACCCGGCCCAGCATCGACTGCATCTGCTGTTCGACCCGCAGCGAAAGCGTTGCATCGTCCAATGCGGCGAGTTCCGTTGCGGTCTCGGGCTTCACCACCCACACAAGGCTCGAGCGATTGCCGGGCAGCGGAACCTGCGTGAACGGACCGGTCTCGGTGTGGAATTCGGTCGAGGTGAAGGCATGATCGCCGCTGTGACGGAAATTGAGGACAAAAGCTGCCTGCGGGTAGGAGCGAGCCGAGGTCGAGATGCCGGCGGCCTGGCGCGCCGGCGACAGCCGTCCGTCGGCGGCGACCGCCAGGGAAGCATCCACCGTGCTGCCATCGGCCAGGACGGCACGGGCATATTCGGCATCGAGATGCCAGTTCGCCACCATCGACCGTCGCCATTCGATGCCGGTATGCGTGGCAACTGTGCCGGCGAGTGCGGGATTGAGGACGCTGTTGGGCAGGTTCAGCCCGAACTGGTCCTCGCCAATCTCGCTGGCACGGAAGGTGACGACGGGGCTACGGATCAGCCGGCTGGTCGCGTCGACGATGCGCATCACTTTCAGAGGCGCCGCCTTGGGCTTGATGTCTTCGAGCACGCCCAGCCGCGCAAGCACCTGCAAGGCGGGGTTCATCAGGGCTGTCGTGCGGCCATCAGGGGCAGAAGCTTCGGGCCCGACAAGCGTCACCGGGAAACCGGCATCGGCGAAAGCGAGCGCCGCGATCAGCCCTGCCGGCCCCGTGCCAGCAACCAGTATCCGCGCAGTTTCCTGATGCTCCAAGATCGGCTTCCGGCTTGCAATGCGAGGCGGTCCACCCGACCTGCCAGTCGATGAGCATATAGGTCAATTCATGCCGCTTGATCAACGCGGCGATTCGGCCCATTCGGATGTCATGACCGGCCAGCAAGACGATTTCAACCATCTCGACCGCGCCGGCCGCGCCATGGCGAACATCGCGCGCAGTCCCCGTTTGACGGTAAACGTCGCTGTCGGCGCTTGTATCCTGCTTGCCTGGCTGTTCCTTGCCGCGATGGCAATCCGCGGCGCCGAGGGGCGGATTCCGGGCGTCAGCGGCCCTGGCGACGCTCTCCTGCGCAACCTGCCGCGACTGCCGTTACCGGATTTCCTGGAGCGGTTCTTTGCGCTCTGCCTCTCGCCCGCGCCGCTGGACGGAAGTGCCGGCGTGCAGGCAGGCGCACTCGTCTTGATGTGGTTCCTGATGGCGATCGCGACCATGCTGCCTTCGGCCGCCCCGATGATCCGCACCTATTGCGAGATCGCCGACACGGCTCGAATCAAGGGCGAGCCGGTCGTTCATCCGCTGGTGCTGGTTGCCGGTTACCTCAGTGTCTGGCTCGCTGCCTCCGCGATGTTCGCAACGCTGACCCTTGCCAGTCACGCATTCGCTTCGTCCGGCGGGATGCTCGACCCGGTCGTCGGCATTGCCGGCGCGCTCGCTCTGCTGATTGCGGGCCTCTACCAATTCAGCGGCCTGAAGGAGGCCTGTCTGAAGAAATGCAAGAACCCGTTCTCGATCCTGTTCGCGAACTGGAGCGCGAGGCCCATCCGCGTCTTCCGGCTTGGCGTCGCGCAAGGCCTGTGGTGCCTCGGCTGCTGCTGGGCGTTGATGCTGGTGATGTTCGCCGTCGGGGTGATGAACGTCTTCTGGATGGCGTTGATCGGGCTGTTCACCCTGATCGAAAAACAAACGGCGAGCAGGGTTCCAACCCGGCTGGCCGGTGCGATACTGCTTGTCTGGGCAGCAGCGCTGCTAGTAGTCTCGCTATGAGTGGGGGAAAATCGATGGCAGATCAGAGCTGGGCGATGAAAGGAGAGCTCGTACTCTCCTGCAATTGCACGGTTTTTTGCCCTTGCGTGCTGTCGCTCGGCAATCATCCACCGACCGAAGGCTATTGCCAGACCTGGGCGGGGTTTCGCATCGATGCCGGCCATTTCGGCGACGTCGACCTGTCGGGGCTCAATCTCGGACTGATCATGGAAATCCCCGGCTATATGAGCCGCGGCAACTGGACCGCCGGCCTGTTCATCGACAAGCGCGCCTCGGTCTACGCGGTCAAGGCGTTGACGAAGATTTTCACCGGCAAGGCGGGCGGGACCACATCGTTGCTCTCCATCCTTGTCGGCAAATTCCTCGGTGTCGAACAAGTGCCGATCACCTATGAGACGCGTGACAGGACACGCATCTTCCAGATACCGAAGATCATCGACGGGGCGGTGACACCGATCCCCGGCAAGGACCGCGACAAGGATACGGTGATCAGCAATTCGGAATATTGGATTGCGCCTGAGATCATCGTTGCCAGGTCCGACAAGAGCAAGATGCGGGCTTTCGGCCGCAACTGGAATTTCGCTGGCCGTTCGGCCGAAATCTGCAAGCTGGATTGGCGGGGCCCGTGAGCAAGAACACAACGGCCAGGAAGATCACGGCCAAGAAGTTGACTGATCGTATTCCGCGACCGAAGAAGAAAGTCACCTGGCCGCAGGCGAGGGCGTTCTCCGTCCATTTGCTGACCGCCTCGGGCTCGTTCCTGGCCTTCCTGTCGCTGGTGGCGGCGAGCGAAGAGCGCTGGACCGCGATGTTCTGGTGGCTGGGGCTGGCATTGTTCGTCGACGGCATCGACGGGCCGATCGCCAGAAAGCTCGAGGTCAAGGAGATCCTGCCGACCTGGTCGGGCGAAGTGCTCGACAACATCATCGACTACGTGACCTACGTCCTGATCCCGGCCTTCGCGCTTTACCAGCGCGGCTTCATGGGCGAGGGACTGTCATTCCTGTCGGCGGCGATCATCGTCGTCTCAAGCGCCATCTACTATGCCGACACCGGCATGAAGACGAAGGAGAATTTCTTCAAGGGATTCCCTGTGGTCTGGAACATGGTGGTGTTCACGCTGTTCGTCATCGAACCGGGACAATGGGTTTCGTTCGCGGTGGTGGTGGTGGCCGGCATTCTGACTTTCGTGCCGATCAACTTCATCCATCCGGTGCGGGTGGTGCGGCTGCGGCGCATCAATCTCGCGATGACGCTTTTGTGGTGCGCTTTTGGCGCACTGGCGCTGGCGCAGGCGGCACTGGCTGCCTTCTACGATCAGATCGGCGTGCTGGGCGAGCAGGTCAGCACCTTCACCAAGATCGGCATCACCATTACCGGGCTCTACCTCGCCTGCATCGGTGGCGTCATGCAGTTCTTTCCAAATCTCGGTGCCAAAAAAGCCTGACTAGCCCCAAGGAAGCCCAGCCCATGTCCAAAGCGATCCGCATCCACGCCAATGGTGGCCCGGAAGTCCTGACCTATGAGGACGCCGATCCCGGCCGGCCAGGATCAGAGCAGATCCTGATCCGGCATACGGCGATCGGCCTCAATTTCATCGATGTCTATCATCGCACGGGCCTTTATCCGCCGCCGGGCGGATTTCCGCTGATTCCGGGCAGTGAGGCTGCCGGCGTCGTGCTGGAGGTCGGCCAGGGCGTCGACTGGCTGAAGCCGGGCGACCGGATCGCCTATTCGACGAATGTCGGCGCCTATGCCGAACAACGCGTGATTGCCGCTGACCGGGTGGTGAGGATTCCGGACGGCATAAGCGACGAACAGGCGGCCGCGATGATGCTGAAAGGCATGACCGCTGAATACCTGCTGCGCCGGACTTTCAAAGTGAAAGCAGGCGACACGATCCTGTTTCACGCCGCGGCCGGCGGCGTCGGGCTTATCCTCGGGCAATGGGCGAAACATCTCGGCGCGACCGTCATCGGCACCGCCAGCTCAACCGACAAGATCGAGCTCGCCAAGGCGCATGGCTTCGACCATGTCATCAACTACAAGGAACAGGATTTCGTCGCCGGCGTCGCCGCTATCACCGGCGGCCGCAAATGCGACGTCGTCTACGATTCGGTCGGCAACGACACGTTTCCGGCTTCGCTCGACTGCCTGAGGCCGCTCGGCATGTTCGTCAGCTTCGGCCAGTCCTCGGGACCGATCCCGCCGTTCAGCATGTCGTTGCTGGCCCAGAAGGGCTCACTGTTCGCCACAAGGCCGACCTTGTTCGTCTACAATGCAAAACGCGAGGATCTCGATGCTTCAGCCGCCGCCTTGTTCGAGGTCGTGCTCAGTGGTGCCGTCAAGGTCAAGATCAACCAGCGCTATGCGCTCAAGGACGTCGGCAAGGCGCATTCCGACCTTGAAGGCCGCAGGACGACAGGGACCACCATTCTCATCCCTTAGGGTGTGTAGCTATTCAGGTGATGCCGGCCTGACCTGAATATCAACACACCCTGGTCCCTTCTGCCTTGCTATCCCTTGAATTTCCGCTGAAATTCTTGAAGCTCTTTCAAGACGCGTGCCGCTTTCCGATGAGAGCAGGCCGCGCCTACCATGCTTGCGGGAACACAGAACATATCTGGCTAACCAGATGGGAGGCACTGTGAGTGCAAATCAGGATGCCACGAACCTGCTCGAGGTCCGTGGCCTTACCAAGATATTCGGCACGCTGACGGCGTGCGATCATATCGATCTCGACATCGCCAGGGGTGAAATCCACGCTTTGCTCGGCGAAAACGGCGCCGGCAAGTCGACGCTGGTCAAGATGCTGTTCGGCTCGCTTGAGCCCAATTCCGGCGAGATTTTCTGGAACGGCCAGGCCGTCAGGATTTCCAGCCCGGGCGTGGCGAAAAAGCTCGGCATCGGCATGGTGTTCCAGCATTTTTCGCTGTTCGAGGCGCTGACCGCGGCCGAGAACATCGCGCTGTCGCTGGATGACGGTTCGCCGATCAGCAGCATCGCGGCGAAGGCGAGAGCGCTTTCCTACAGCTACGGCCTGCCGCTCGATCCAGAATCTCTGGTCGGCGACCTGTCGGTCGGCGAGCGCCAGCGCATCGAAATCATCCGCTGCCTTCTGCAAACGCCACAGCTCATCATTTTGGACGAGCCGACCTCGGTGCTGACGCCGCAGGAAGCCGACAAGCTGTTCCAGACGCTGGAGCGTCTGCGCTCGGAAGGCAAATCCATCCTCTACATTTCGCACCGGCTTGAAGAGGTCAAACGCATCTGCGACCGCGCCACCGTGTTGCGACATGGCAAGGTGGTCGGCCACTGCAATCCGCGGGAGGAAACAGCCTCGTCGCTGGCCCGCATGATGGTCGGCAACGAAGTGCAGGCCGTGGTGCGTGCGCCGGTCGATGGGATCGAAACCGCGCAGCCGCTGCTCGAAATCCGCAACCTCAGCCGCAAGCCGGCAACGCCGTTCTCGATACCGCTCAAGGGCATCAGCCTGAACGTCCGCGCCGGCGAGGTGATCGGCATCGCGGGCGTCGCCGGCAACGGCCAGGGCGAATTCTTCGAATCCGTCTCCGGCGAGGTGTTGCAGCAGGATGCCGCCTCCGTGCGCATTCGCGGCAAGGATGCGGGCGGCCTCACCATCACCGGACGCCGCTTGTTGGGGGCTGCCTTCGTGCCGGAAGAGCGCCTCGGCCATGGTGCCGCGCCGCGCATGAAGCTTTCCGAAAACCTGCTGCTGTCGCGCCATGCCACCGACGGCAAGGCCTTTGTCGGCACCGGTGGAATGGTCAAGAGCGGCGCCATCTACGCCGCTGCCCAACGCATCATCGAGGCGATGGATGTGCGCAAGAGCGCGCCGGATCCGGAGGCCGCGGCACTTTCGGGCGGCAATCTGCAGAAATTCATCGTCGGACGTGAACTCGACCGCCGGCCTAGCGTCATGGTGGTCAACCAGCCGACCTGGGGTGTCGACGCGGGTGCTGCCGCCCACATCCGGCAGGCCCTGATCGAACTGTCACGCAGCGGATCGGCGGTGCTGGTGATCAGCCAGGACCTCGACGAGCTGTTCGAGATATCGGATGCGATCGCGGTCATGCACAATGGCGAGCTATCCAAGCCGTTGCCGATCGCCGAGGCGACCTTCGAGAAGGTCGGCTTGCTGATGGGCGGCGCCGAGCCCGGCCACGCCGAACATACGCTGGAGACGGCATGATGCGCCTCGAACTCGTCAAACGCCCGCAGCGCTCCGTGCTGTTCTCGGCCCTGTCGCCATTCCTCGCCTTCGCACTGACGATCATCGCCGGCGCCATCATGTTCGCGCTGCTCGGCGTCAACCCGTTGACCGCTTTCCGGATCTACTTCATCGAGCCGGTCAGCCAGGTCTGGCAGTTGCATGAACTGGCGATCAAGGCGGCGCCGCTCATCCTGATCGCTGTCGGCCTGTCGGTTTGCTACAAGGCCAACATCTGGAACATCGGCGCCGAGGGTCAATTCATCCTGGGCGGCATCGCTGGTTCGATCATTCCGGTGCTGTTTCCGCAGTTCGAAGGTCCACTGGTGCTGCCGCTGATGCTGTTGCTCGGCATGGTCGGCGGTGCCGCCTATGCGGCAATCCCGGCTCTGCTCAAGACGCGCTTCGGCACCAACGAGATCCTGACCAGCCTGATGCTGGTCTATGTCGCCCAGCTCTTCCTCGACTGGCTGGTGCGCGGACCGTGGCGCGATCCGCAGGGCCATGGTTTCCCGCAGACCATTCAGTTCAACGACTCGGCCGTCCTGCCGGAACTGATGCCGGATGCCGGACGGGCAAACTGGGGATTTGTCTTCGCGCTGATCGCCGCGGTGCTGGTCTGGATCCTGATGAGCCGCATGCTGAAGGGTTTTGAGGTCCGCGTGCTGGGCTCAAGCCCGCGGGCAGGGCGCTTCGCCGGCTTCGGCCTCAACCGCATGGTGTTCTTCGCCTTCCTGCTGTCGGGTGCCTTGGCAGGCCTTGCCGGCATCTCGGAAGTTTCGGGCGCCATCGGCCAGCTGCAGCCTGTCATTTCGCCCGGCTATGGCTTCACCGCCATCATCGTGGCGTTCCTTGGTCGCCTCAACCCACTCGGCATCGTTGCCGCCGGCCTGGTGCTGGCGCTGACCTATCTCGGCGGTGAAGCAGTGCAAAGCGCGCTCGGCATCTCCGACAAGGTGGCGCGGGTGTTCCAGGGCATGCTGCTGTTCTTCGTGCTCGGCTGCGACACGCTCATTCACTACCGCATTCGTCTGATCGGCCTGGCACTGACCAAACCGGAAAGTGCTGCGAAACTCGAAGCCGCGCCAAAGTTGAAGGAAGCCCGTTGATGGACATCACCGTAAACATCCTTCTGACCATCGCTACCGCTGCGACTCCCCTGCTGATCGCGGCGATCGGCGAACTGGTGGTCGAGCGCTCCGGCGTGCTCAATCTCGGCGTCGAAGGCATGATGATCATGGGCGCCGTCGGCGGCTTCGGCGCCACCTATCTAACGGGATCACCCTGGATCGGCCTTCTGGCGGCGATCGCCATGGGCGCGGTGTTCTCGCTGCTGTTCGCCGTCATGACGCTGTCGCTGGCCACCAACCAGGTGGCGACCGGCCTGTCGCTGACGCTGCTCGGCCTCGGCCTCTCCGGCATGATGGGGACGAGCTTTGTCGGCCAGCCCGGCGAGCGGCTGCCCAACCTCGACATCCCTGGGCTGACCTCGATCCCTGTCATCGGCAGGCTGCTGTTCGGGCAGGACCCGATCTTCTACATCTCGATCGCGCTGACCGCGGCCGTCATGTGGTTCCTGTTCAAGACCCGTACCGGGCTGACGCTGCGCTCGATCGGCGACAGCCATACGTCAGCCCATGCACTGGGCATCCACGTCATCCGCTATCGTTATCTCGCGGTGATCTTCGGCGGCGCCTGTGCCGGTCTCGCCGGCGGCCATCTGTCGCTGGTCTACACGCCGCAATGGGTCGAGAACATGACGGCCGGCCGCGGCTGGATCGCGCTGGCACTGGTGGTGTTCGCGTCGTGGCGGCCATGGCGGGTGCTGGCCGGCGCCTACATCTTCGGCGCGGTGTGGATCGGCCAGCTTCATGCACAGGCTTTTGGCATTCCAGTGCCGTCACAGTTTCTTTCTTCGCTACCCTATCTGGCAACCGTCGTGGTTCTCGTTCTAATCTCGCGCAACAAGCGTCTGACGATGATGAACACGCCGGCTTCCTTGGGGCAGCCATTCGTTCCGGATCGTTGACAATAAAAACAGACGGGAAGCTCCAAGGCTTAACACAGAGAGGTAACACAATGAAAAAACTGCTTATTGCCCTGATGACCACGACAGCGGCATTTTCGCTGGCAGCGTCCGCAGAGGCAGCCGACAAATTGAAAGCTTGCTGGGTCTACACCGGCCCGATCGGTGATTTCGGCTATTCCTACCAGCACGACCAGGGCCGTCTCGAGGTGGAGAAGGCGCTCGGCGACAAGGTCGAAACCGCCTATCTCGAAAACGTCTCCGAGGGCCCCGATGCCGACCGTGCTTTCGAGCGTCTGGCACGCGAAGGCTGCAAGATCATCTTCGGCACTTCCTTCGGCTTCATGGACCCGGAAGTGAAGGTCGCCAAGAAATTCCCCAAAGTGATGTTCGAGCACGCAACCGGCTACAAGACCGGTGACAATCTCGGCATCTACAATGCGCGTTTCTATGAAGGCCGCTATGTGCTCGGCCAGATCGCCGCCAAGGAATCGAAGGCTGGCGTCGCCGGCTACATCGTTTCCTTCCCGATCCCCGAAGTGGTGATGGGCATCAACTCCTTCATGCTCGGAGCACAGTCGATCAATCCGAACTTCAAGGCCAAGATCGTCTGGGTGAACTCGTGGTTCGATCCGGGCAAGGAAGCCGACGCCGCCAAGGCGCTGTTCGACCAGGGCGCCGACATCGTCGTCCAGCACACCGATTCGACCGCTGCCCTGCAGGTGGCCGAAGAGCGCAAGCTGCACGGCTTCGGCCAGTCCTCGGACATGATCAAGTTCGCGCCGAACGCGGCACTGACCTCGCTTACCGACGAATGGGGCCCGTACTACATCAGCCGGGTCCAGGCAGCCCTCGACGGCACCTGGAAGCCGGACAATGTCTGGCTCGGCATCAAGGACGGCGCGGTCAAGCTCGCGCCTTTCACCAACATGCCCGACGACGTGAAGGCGATGGCGGAAGCCACCGCAAAGAAGATTGCCGGCGGCTGGAATCCCTTCACCGGACCGATCGCCAAGCAGGACGGCACGCCGTGGCTGAAGGATGGCGAGGTCGCCGATGACGGCACGCTGCTCGGCATGAACTTCTATGTGAAGGGCGTCGACGACAAGCTGCCGCAATAAGCGACGCGAGAGACCAAGAGGAAAGGGCGCCGCGTGGCGCCCTTTTCATTCGGCGGGTTGCGTCCCGGCTTGGGTGCGACGAAATCTCGCCAACCCGACATCGACCGCGCGGCCGAGCCAAATCCTGAGCAGCCGCTGCGCTGGTCGTTCGCAGGTGCGCCAGATCGCGCACGAAACAATGAGCACGAGTGGGATGCAGCCAACGGCGGCAAACCATTTGCCGACCAGCGGTACCGCGGCGTTGATGGCGAGATAACCGATGTTCTGGTGCAGGAGATAGAGCGGATAGGTCAGCCCGCCGAGCGCCAGAGTGAGCGCCGATGACCGGACACGATGGCGCAGCAGCACCGCGCCGATCAGCGCGCCATGCATGACGACGTTGGCGACGACGAGATTGGCCGACGAAACGGCAATGCCATAGTGGTCCTGCATCCAGTGCTGCGTCACGGATAGTGTGCCGCATGAGATCAGGAACGATGCTGCAAGCAGCAGCAAGGCGGGCAGGGAACGGCCATGTGCGTGGAGGTGGTGGACCAGCACGCCGGCGGCGAAGAACGGCCCGAACTCGGTGATGAACAGCAGCCTTGCCGCGCCGCTGCCGAGGAAGAATTCGTTCAAGGCCGAGATCGCCAGCCAGATGAAGATCAATTCCAGCTTGCGTCTCTGGAAGAGCCCGGTGAACAGGGCCAGCGTCACCCAACCGTAGAAAACCAGTTCAAGAACGATCGACCAGTAGACGCCATCCATGAAAGGCTGGCCGAAGGCTGGCGCGAACATCGACAGATTGGCGGCATACTGGGCGAAAGAGGCTGGAAGCAGCGGTGTGCCGGCAAGGACGACAATCGCGAAGGTGATTGTCATGCAGAGCAGGAAGCCCGGATAGAGGCGAACGAAACGCGCGATCGCAAACTGGTCCCAGCGACGGCTTTCCGCCGACCAGGCAATGACGAAACCGCTGATCAGAAAGAACAGATTGACGCCGAGATAGCCGTAGAGGGCGAACGGCGCGGCAAGCGGATAACCCTCGCCGATAACGCCTTCGGCGGCCGCGCCGCGAAAGAAATAGTGAAAGAGCACGACAGCCAGCGCCGCCGTCAGCTTGAGCAGGTCCAGCGTCGCGATGTAATCCTGGCTGGCAGGTCTGACGTGCATCCGAATTTCCGCATTTACGGTCGGGAAACCATACTGCGGATCGCGGCTGAACGGGTTAAGAGGGCTGAACTATCGCCAGGTGTAGTAAACGGCCTGTCAGACCGCCGAACCGTAGAGGTCATAGGCATCGGCGCGGTTGATCTTGACGGTGACGATGTCGCCGGCACGCAGCGGACGGCGCGACTGGATATGCACCGAGCCGTCGATTTCGGGCGCGTCGTATTTGGTGCGGCCCTTTGCCGATGTGCCGTGCGCTTCGTCGATCAGCACCGGCAGGCGCTTGCCGACCTTCTTGGCCAGCTGCGTCGCCGAGATCTTCTGCTGACGCTGCATGAAGCGATGCCAGCGCGCTTCCTTGATCTCCTGCGGAACCTGTTCGAGGCCGAGATCGTTGGAGCGGGCGCCCCGGACCGGCTCGTATTTGAAGCAGCCGGCGCGGTCGATCTTGGCCTCGTCGAGCCAGTCGAGCAGCATTTCGAAATCATCATCCGTTTCGCCGGGAAAGCCGACGATGAAGGTCGAGCGGATGGCGAGATCCGGGCAGACCTCGCGCCAGCCGCGGATGCGCTCAAGCGTCTTTTCGCCATGGGCGGGCCGACGCATGTTCTTCAGCACCTGCGGCGAAGCATGCTGGAACGGGATGTCCAGATAAGGAAGGATCTTGCCTTCGGCCATCAGCGGGATGACGTCAGCAACATGCGGGTAGGGGTAGACATAGTGCATGCGGACCCAGATGCCGAGCTTGCCCAACTCCTCGGAAAGATCGAGGAACTTCGCCCGCACTTCGCGGTCGCCGAACATGCTGGTCTGGTACTTGATGTCGATACCGTAGGCGCTGGTGTCCTGCGAGATGACGAGGATCTCCTTGACGCCGGCCTTGGCCAGTTTCTCGGCTTCGCGCAGCACATCGGCCGCGGGCCGCGAGACGAGGTCGCCACGCAGCGCCGGGATAATGCAGAAGGTGCAGCGGTTGTTGCAGCCTTCGGAAATCTTGAGATAGGCGTAGTGGCGCGGGGTCAGCTTGACGCCTTGTGGCGGCAGCAGGTCGATATAGGGATCGTGCGAAGGTGGCGCCGCCTCATGCACGGCAGCCATCACGCTCTCATAGGCCTGCGGCCCGGTGATCGCCAGCACATTGGGGTGCCTCTCGCGAATGACGTCCGGCTCTGCACCAAGGCAGCCGGTGACGATGACCCTGCCGTTTTCCGAAAGCGCGGAGCCGATGGCGTTGAGCGACTCGTCGCGGGCGGAATCGAGAAAGCCGCAGGTGTTGACCACGACAAGATCGGCACCATCATGCTTGCGTGCGATCTCGTAACCCTCGGCGCGCAGGCGCGTGATGATGCGTTCCGAATCCACAAGGGCCTTCGGGCATCCAAGACTGACAAAACTCACGCGAGGAGCGGACATATAGGGTTTCCGGGCTTTTCAGGATTGCCGGCGCAGTACCACACTTATTGCGGCATTGGTATGGGCACGCCTTCGATGCGGCAAAACGCACAGCGATTGCGCCGCGGAACATGCTTTTCCGGATCGAAGAAGCGGCGGGCAGGCGCCTCAGCTGACCACGTTGTTTACATGCGGCCAGACTTCCATCGCACCACGATAAACCATGTCCACCGCCACATAGAGAATGATGAGCAGGCCGATATAGGCGATCCAGCGGTGGCGATGCAGCAGCTTGGCGATGAAAGTCGCGGCGAGCCCCATCAGCGCGATCGACAGCACGAGGCCGATGACCAGCACCGGGAAATGATCGCGCGCAGCACCTGCGACCGCCAGCACGTTGTCGAGCGACATCGACACGTCAGCGACGACGATCTGCAATGCTGCCTGGCCGAGCGTCTTGCGCTTCGTCTTGCCGGCCACTCTGTTGTCGCTGTTGAGATCGGAGTTCGACAGCGCCTCGGTCGCTTCCAGCTCATCGGCATGGGACGTGCGCAGCTCGCGGTACATCTTCCAGCAGACCCACAGCAGCAAGATACCGCCGGCCAGCAGCAGGCCGACGATCGCCAGCAGCTTGACGGTAACAGCGGCAAAGCCGATGCGCAGCACCGTTGCCGCCAGCACGCCGATGAGGATCGCCTTCTTGCGTTGTTCGGCCGGCAAGCCGGCAGCAGCAAGGCCAATGACGATCGCATTGTCGCCAGCCAGCACCAGGTCGATGGCGATGACCTGGAGCAGGGCCGTCAGGCTGGCAGCGCTGAAAATGTCCATCGACCGGAAGCCCTTGCTGGTTCGCCGAGTGTTCGTCGATTATCCAGACCGGCCCTAACTTGGTGGTCCCTTGGCGTCAAGGGACCACTCGCGACGACCTGACCAAACTATCTTGTGCCGAAGCCGCATTAGAGGATCCGCGGCGCTCGCCGACAGCCGGGCAGAACCACCACGGCCGACCACAAATCAATCGTAGAGATTATACTTTGCCCAATCGGCTTCCGGAATCTCGTCGCCGATCCGATAGCGGAGCTGCAAAACCTGCATATGGTCGGGCGCCGTCTGGCACTTGAATTTCAGCCGGTACCATTGTCCCTTGCTGCGAAACGCGGCACCCGGGCTTCTGATTGCATCAGCGCCCATCTCGGGCGTCGCGAAGGCGTAGGCGACGACGCGATCCGCCTTGAACTTGCGATCGTCATGGGTGATCCGGTCGAGCACTTCGGCGTCACAACGCTGTTCAAGACGGGTTTGGGGATCGAGTTTTAACAGGCCGGCGCGCAAGGCATTGTCCATTGCGTTGGCCGGAAAACCCAGTGTCACGGACGCCAGGGCCGTCATGCAGAGCTTCTTCATGGGCGGGACAAGCATCATATTTTGTCGGAAAAATCAACCAAGGGGAGGGCCTCGAACCCTCCAGGAATCATCAATCAGATGGTCGATGCGTTCAAAATTGCGTGTCGAGATTCATCGTGCGACGGCTGCGGCCAACGGACCAACGAGGCACGGCCGGCATCCGTGAGATCGTAGAGGCCGCGATCGACGCGCGCGAACCAGCCATAGACATTGTGCCGCAGAATTTTCGGCGCGATCAGCGTCAGCGCCTTCAGATCACGCGGGCGCTTGGGTCCATCCGCCATGGCGGCGGCGCAGGCGAGGGCGCTTTGGCGATAGGCGGTCATAATCGGATTGCGCGATCCTCCTCCCGCGACAGGATCGCCGCGACGGCGCTGGTGCTCGTCGACCAGGCGAGAGCGCCGGCGCGCATTCTTGCGCGGCGCCATGGCGATCGGGCTGAGAAGCACCTCGACCCGGTCATTCGCGGTCACGCCCAGCAGGCCGAAGCCAAGCCGGCGGCAGAGATTGCGAAACCGCGCATCGCCTTCGCGTCCCTTGCCCCGGGCCGATAGGCGCGCGGCCAGCCACACCTCGTCGCAGGCTGTCGCACGGTCCACGCCCTGCAGCACAAGCTCAAGATTGAACTGCAGCTTCAGCTCGCAGATGACGACGATGGGCGGCTCTCCGTCGCGCACCGCGACGATGTCGCAGCCACCGATCTCACCCTTCACGACGAAGTCGAGGCTTTCGAGGAACCGCTTCACCGGCGCATAAAGTGAGGTCTCGTTCATACCCAAGAGACTTAGCCGATTCGGTGCAAAAAGCCTTCCTGCCAGCACACAGCCGTTGGGAGCGCGCCCAGCAGTCCGATTGAGGTCGCCCGATTGGTGGGAACAAACCTGTCCCGATGCCATACCGTGTCAGGCGTCAGCTTCGGTGCTCGGTGCTGCTGGATTCGATAGCTGCCCGCGGGGCAGGAGCGGATAGCCGATCTGACCAAAATAGGTGGAAGGGACCGGATCATCGACGCCGTACTTCTCCGGCACCTTGTTGCCGGTGGCATTATAGGTACCGAACATCACGTCGAGGAAGGGCAACTGCCCGGCGAAGTTCTTGTCATAGGCTTCACGCTGGTTGGCATGGTGCCAGCGATGGAACTGCGGGCTGGCGATCAGCCACTTCAAAGGGCCGAACGTGATCCGCATGTTTGAATGGACAAGCATCGTGTGCCAAAAATAGATCAATGAAAAGACGGCGATCGAGGCTTCGGAGAACCCAAGGAAAAAGATCGGCGTCAGCGATATTGCCTTCGTGACTATGATGTCGATCGGGTGAGAGTGGAAAGCGCCGAGCCAGTCCAACTCCTTGATGCCGTGGTGAACGGCATGGAACTTCCAAAGCGCAGGGATTTTATGGAAGGCGCGATGTGTCCAATAGACGCCGGCATCGGTGATCAGGATGATTTCCGCAACCTGCAGCCAGATGGGCTGACCTCCGACGGCCTGCGTTATCGATTGCGGGACAAGGATTGCAGCGACGCCGAGGATACTGGCGGCCATCATGACGACGGCTGCCTTTATGATGAAGCTGTTGAACAGCACATAGATCAGATCGACAGCCAGGCCCTGGCGGAAGATCTTCTGCGGCCGCTCGGCAAACAGATTTTCGAACGGAATGAAGATTAGCGCGCAGATCAACAGCGCCTTGATACCAAAGATATCCATTCACCCGCCTCTATCGCCCTGTCTTTCGCCAGAGCACCGTTTGCGCTCCAGCTCCTGATCAGAACCACATCTCCCTTTCCAAAGGCTGAAGCGGTCTTCCAGTAATGCTCCTGGCCGGAATGTGATGGATGCGCTTGTCATTCGCGGAAAGCGGCTGATCCCGTACTTTAGAGCGGTTCATCGTTTCACGGAAACGTGGAACCGCGCTCTCTCTTTGTTTTGACGCAATTCCCCTAGGGAAAGCGCTATGCGCTTTTCCCGGGAAAACCGCTTCAAACTTTTCCTGGAATTGCTCTAACGCGCCAAGCCGCGCTTGATGCGATCGACCACCGCCCTTACCGGGGCGGATGCACGCCAGGTCGTGCTGGACGTTATGGCGTCCTGGCGAGCCTGCGCCTCCTGGCTCGCCTTTCGCGCACGTTCAATCTCCTCGACCAGCCGCGAATTGTCCGAGCGCAGGTGCTCCAACTCGGCATCGTTTTGGCGCGAGTGCACGCTGGCTATGTGAGACCATAGCTGCCGTTGCCATCGGTCCAGGGAAGTCTCCCGGTCCAATGCGTGAGGCTGGAGCTGATCCCGGACCGCGGACGCGAGCCTGCCGAGGCCCATCACGGCCACGGTGTCCGGAAGGAAAACCGTCTCGTGCATAATGCCGAGACGATCGAGAAAGCGCTCCGCATTGACAATCGCATCCGCGATCAGGTTGGCGTCGTGGAAGGAAACGATGCAGTCCGGTTTCATAAGCGACAGAACGCCGACAAAGTCCGAAAAACAGGCCGTGTTCGTGTGCTCTGCGTCGATCAGCGCGAGCGTCGCCTTGGGCTCGATCGACTCGGAAGGCACAGCGGAGACGTCGCTATCAATGGTGGTCAGTTTGGCCATTGCGGCGGGCGGAAGCCTGTCCGACAGCAAGGTGATCATCCGGGCCGCCGTGTTGTCGGGGTAGTGAAAAACCTCGGCACGTTCGTCGGGCTGGGTCGCTGGCCGTAGATCGACCGATATCGCCGCCTCACAGGCCGGATCGATCAGGTGCGGTAACAGGCTGCCGCCGATATCCGAGCCAACCTCGAGATAGACGTAGCGGCCGAGCATCGATCGAGCAAAATTCTGCACGCGCAGGAAACTTGTGCGGTCACTGAGCGTGCTTCCGGTATTGACCTGGAAAACAGCAATGTCGAGCGTCTCGATCATGCCCATCGCTTGATTGGCGGTTAGCATTCAGGGGGCTCCGTTAGACAGTTATTCGCAGCTCGCTTGCATGGCGCGACTGGTTGGATCGTGCAAATCCTGTTGCACTTCGTTTGGATATCCGCAACAGCGTATTTCGATACGGAACTGTTACGCGCCTTGAAAGGTCGACGATGAACCGCCTCTATACAGATCTCCTGATCAAGATCATCGCCAATACAATCTACGGCTCTGGTTCGCAGGTGATCGATCCCTCGAAAATGGGAGAGTCGACCCCCTTCAATCGCGAGGATCGCCTCGTGGGTCGCGATTGGCCGACGGTTGCTCATTCGATGGCGGGCGTCAGGCGTCTGACAAATGTGCGCGATCTCGTCCAGCGCGCCATCGATGAGAACGTGCCTGGGGATTTCATTGAGACCGGCGTCTGGCGCGGCGGCTGCTGTATCCTCATGAGAGGCGTGCTGGCCGCCAACGGGATCAAGGACAGGAAGGTGTACGTTGCGGACTCATTTGACGGTTTGCCACCGCCGGATCCCGAGAATTTTCCGGCCGACCAGGGTGACAGGCTGCACGAATACCGCCAGCTGGCGATTGATCAGGCACAGGTCGAATCCAACTTTGCCGCCTATGACCTGCTGGACGACCAGGTGGTCTTCGTCAAAGGCCTGTTCGGGGACACCTTGCCTGGCCTGAAAGCCGGTCCATTCGCCCTGATTCGACTGGACGGCGATATGTACGAGTCGACCACCGACAGCCTCGAAGCGCTCTATCCAAGACTGTCGCCCGGCGGATTCACGATCATCGACGACCTTGCGCTTCCACCATGCCGGCAGGCGGTCGAGGACTACCGCGCGCGCAACGGCATCAAAGCCGAGCTCCACGAGATAGACTGGACAGGCGGTTGGTGGCAGAAGCCAATGGCTGACAACTGAGCCACGGAAGCGCGATGAAAACGAACTACCTGTCCGTCGTCGTTGTCGCCTACAACATTCCCCGAGAACTGCCGCGAACCTTGCTTTCGCTCGCATCGCCCTATCAGCAAGGCGTGACGACGGACGATTACGAGGTCATCGTCGTCGATAACGGATCATCACCGGCCGTTGGCGAGGGCCTGGTCGCGGACTATGGGCCGAACTTTCGCCTGCTGCGCATCGATGACGCATTGCCTTCGCCGGCGGCTGCCGTCAATCGCGGGATAAGGGAGGCGAGGGGTGACAAGATCGGCGTGATGATCGACGGCGCGCGGATCGTGACGCCCGGGTTGGTGCATTTCGCTCGCATCGGCCTGGGCATGGCTCCGACGGCAGTCGTGGCCGCGCCTGGTTGGTATCTTGGCAGCGACTCCCAGGTGAATGCGCGTGGCAATGGCTATACGAAGGCCATAGAGGATTCGCTTTTGCAATCGATCCGATGGCCGGAAGATGGATATCGGTTGTTCGAGATCGGGACGATGGATGAGTCGTCGGTCGATCCGTGGTTCACGCCGATATCCGAGGCCAATGCTCTGTTCATGAGCCGGGAGAACTGGCAGGCGATCGATGGCATGGATGAGCGCTTCAGCTATCCGGGAGGCGGCTTCGTCAACATCGATACGCTCGAACGAGCGATGGAGATGCCGCGGGCACAGCTCATCCTCACTCTGGGGGAGGCAACATTTCACCAGTTGCACGGGGGCGTCGCCACCAACGCAAGCGTCGAACAGCCCAAACACTGGCTCCTCTGGAAGGCCGAAAGGGATGCATTGAGGGGTCGCGAGGACTTTACCTTTCACGCCCCCTCGGCGTTCGTGGGATCGCTGCCTCGAGCGCTTGCACCGCACCTTGCCCGCGCCCTGATTGCGTCCCCGCACGGCGTCGGGCCAGCCACGGCGGCGGGCTTCAGGGCGCCATTGAAGGCATCGGAAGAACCCGCGCCGACGAACCAGGCAGCCGCGACACTCGTCGAGTTGGCCAAGGCCCAGTTCGAGCGCGGGAATTACAAGGCGGCGGCAGACATCGCTCGCATTGCAAGCAGCCATGCACCCGCCGAGCTTGCAACGTCACGCCTGCTTTTGTCCGCCGGCCTTCTTTCGCGGTACAGTGAGGATCGGGATGCCGCCTATTTTACGGCGATCGGCGATGCGCACCGTGTCATCGGCGAGAACGAAACGGCTGATAGTCAATACCGCAAGGCACTGGCGCTTGCCGCTGACAGCGTGGGTGCCCATACCGGCCTGGCCAGTATGCGGATGTCGGGGCCTTCCTATTACGACTGGCTGGAGCGTCTTTACGCAGAGCTGAAGCCCGCTGTCGTGGTGGAGATAGGCGTCTTTGACGGTGTATCGCTTTCCAAGATCAAGGCACCAACCCTTGCAATAGGCATCGATCCCAACCCACGCGCCACCGTGGCGCTCGGCGCGGAGACGCACATTTTTCCGGAGACGAGTGACGCCTTCTTTGATCGCGGTGGAGCGGACGCCTTGCTTGCCGGCCGCCCGGTCGGCGTCGGGTTCATCGACGGTCTACACAGTTTCGACCAGGTGCTGCGCGATTTTGCGAACCTCGAACGCTATTGCGACGCCGGCTCGGTTCTGCTCGTGCACGACACCGCCGCCCTGGACGAAGCGACGCAAAGGGTTCCGCCGACGACGCAATTCCACACCGGCGATGTCTGGAAATTGGTACCGGCGCTGAAGACGCTGCGGCCGGACCTCGACGTGTTCACCATTGCCACGCCGTGGACCGGGCTCACCGTCATATCCGGCTTCGGCAAGGGCGGATACGATCGTTCATGGATGGTCGACGCGGGCCAACGCTTTGCAAACATGGAGTTTGCCGAGATCGAGGCAAACCTTGGCGAGGCGCTTAGCCTGGTTGCAAACGAATGGGAGCCGGTGTTTGCGCGGCTCAGAGCCAACCTCGTCGGCAAAGCAGGTGGCAATCACAATCAACGCAGCTGGCGGCGGCAAATTGCGAAGCTGGTGAAGAGGCTATGATGGGCGGGTTCCTGCATCAGTACTTTTTGAACAACAGCGGCAAGGAGATGTACAAGTGGCTGCACTATTTCGACGTTTACGAGCGCCACTTCGAACGGTTCCGAAACCGGAGGCCGGTCGTCGTTGAAATCGGCGTCTACAAGGGAGGATCGCTTGAGATGTGGCGTGCCTATTTCGGCGAGGGCGCGCGAATCGTCGGAATAGACATCGATCCTGCATGCAAGGCGCACGAGTCCGAAGGGGTTGAGGTCTTCATCGGAAGTCAGGACGACCCTCAACTGCTCGATCGGATCGTCGAGAAGTATGGTCCCATCGACATCGTCATCGATGATGGTAGCCACATGATGGATCATGTCATCGCGACATTCGAGCATCTCTACAATCACGTGCAGCCGAACGGGGTGTACTTCGTCGAGGACACGCATACGAGTTATTGGGATGACTATGGCGGCGGGCTGCGCAAGCCGGGATCGTTCATGGAATTCGCCAAGGCAAAGCTCGACGAGATCAACGCGCATCACGCGCGCGGCGCCTTGCCGCCGAGCGCCTTCACCAATGCAACAGACTCGATCTGTGTTTATGACAGCATTGTCGTCTTTGAAAAACGGCCGCAGGGCAAACGTCAGTCCCTCTTGACAGGACAGGGTTAGAATCCGTTCACGGGCCGGTCTGAAACCGTTGGCTCTCGGTGCTTCGCGCTTAAGGTGGGTCCGAACGGAAGTAATCGCGCCGACGATCTTGGGCCAATTATTCCCTGAAGGCCCGGGAAAGCTGATCGGTGATGGGTTTCATCAGATAAGACCAGACAGCGCGGTCACCAGTCTGGATATGCAATTCGGCAGGCATGCCCGGAATGAGCCGGGTTGCCGTTTTCAGGCAGATCGCCTCGTCTGTAATGTTGATGCGGGCCTCGTAGTAGGCAGTCTTGTTGGCTGCGTCCTTGACCAGATCGGGGGAGATACGATCCACCGTTCCATGACACTCCGGCGTGGTGTTGCGATCGAAGGCCGAGAAGCGGATGACGACTGCCTGGCCAAGGCTGACATCGTCGATGCGCAAGGGCGGAACCTGGGCATCGATCACCAGGTCGTCCGTCTGCGGCACGATCAGCATCATGGTCTCGCCAGACGCGACAACGCCGCCAACCGTGTGGATCGCAAGTTCCTGCACGACGCCTGATTGCGGGGCCTTAATTGTCATATGGCCCAGCTGGTCTATGGCCACCTGCTTGCGCTCGACCAGTTCGGCCTCCTTGCCTTCGGCCTCGCGCAGGTCGGCATTGGCGCTTTTGCGAAAGTCGTTGTCGAGCTGGATCCTGGCCAGCGCGTTCTCGCTGATGCGCCCTTCTACTTCGGCGATCGCGGCCAGGAGTCTTCCGGCCTCGCCCTTTTGCTGGATCGTCTGTGTCTTCAAAGCGGTCAGGCGATCCAACGACGCGAACCTCTTGGCGTAGAGATCCTGGATGATGGCGAGGTCGTTGGTCGCCAGGTCAAGAGCTTCCAGGGCTGCGGCGCGCTGGGCTTTGAGGCCTTCGATCTGTTCGCGATATTGGTCGTTGCGGGTTCCAAGCTGCGCCTTCTGGCTTTCCAGAAGCGTCATGTTGCTTTGATGCAATGCGTTTTCACCCGCGATGAGGATCGCCATTGCGGGATCGCTGGCCCGGGCGGACAGATCGTCCGGGATGATCATCTCGTCGCGGCCGATGGTCTCTGCCTCCAGGCGGGCCATTTGCAGCCGTGCGCGGTCCAGCTGTTGGCCGACAATGCCGAGATTTGCGCGTGCCACCGTATCGTCGAAGCGAACCAGGACCTGGCCGGCCGTAACCTTGTCGCCATTTCGCACAAGGATTTTGCTGACGGTTCCGCCAGTCTGCTCCTGCACCTTCTTCACATTCGATTCCACCACCACCGTTCCGTTGGCGATAACCGCACCGGCAAGGGATGTGGTCCCGGCCCAGATGCCGATGCCGCCAACAAGTGCCGCGACAACGACGAGGCCGGATCCAATGGTCGATCGAACTCCGTCGTGGCGCATCGGCGGGCGTTGCAATGCGGGCAGGGCTGCTCCGTGCGATAGCGCCATGTCGGCCGTTTGCATGGGCGAGTG
>NZ_MZXV01000082.1 GCF_003253745.1 Mesorhizobium kowhaii | reverse complement strand
GTCCTGAAGCTGGGCAAAGCGTGCCAGCAGTCCCGTGATATCGCCGCCGCGTACCGCATGTTTCGATATCTTCTCCCCACTGCCCGGCGACAGCGAAGTGATCAACCAGGTCGACTTACTGAGTTCCAAAGAAACGAAGATCGCGCCAAGATCGGTGCGGATAGCGGCAGGCGCCGCAGATCGATCGGCTACAACACGCATGATTGGCCTCCACAGAGTTGTTGGTCAGCAACCCCACTCTGCCAGAGCGCAGGTCGCTATCCACCACCGGTCATGGGATCTTTGATGGGGCATCCTTGTCCTCCGAATCGAGGGATGCGTTATGGGCCAGGTTCTTCATGGGAGCGCCACGACGACAGAGGCGATCCGTCGAGCGATACAACATAGTCAAGAGAGCTTGAGGGCCCTCTCCAAACGATACGGGATCAACCAGAAGACCGTCGCCAAATGGCGGGAGCGGACCTCGGTGACCGATCTGCCGACCGGTCCGAGAGAGCCGAGATCGACGGTTCTGTCTGTCGAGGAAGAGGCCGTCATCGTCGCCTTTCGCCGCTACACGCTGCTGCCGTTGGACGATTGCCTCTATGCATTGCAGCCGACGATCCCACACCTGACGCGTTCGTCATTGCATCGTTGTCTGCAGCGCCACGGCATCGGCCGCTTGCCGGACGTAGAGGGCGACAAGCCGGCGAAGAAGAAATTCAAGAGCTATCCGATCGGCTACTTCCACATCGACGTCGCTGAGGTGCGCACCGAACAGGGCAAGCTGCACATGTTCGTCGCCATCGATCGCACCTCTAAATTCGCCTTCGTCGAGCTGCATGAGAAGGCCACCACCGCTGTCTCGAGAGACTTCCTGTCGCACCTGATCGCGGCTGTTCCCTACAGGATCCACACCGTGCTCACCGACAACGGCATCCAGTTCACCACCCCCGGCGCCGGCGGCTCGGCCGTGCCACTGATCAAGGAGGCCATAGCAAACGGCGAACTCTTCCGCGCCCATGCCTTCGAATACGCCTGCGCCAGGAACGACATCGAACACCGGACGACCAAGGCAAGGCACCCGTGGACCAACGGCCAAGTCGAGAGGATGAACCGGACCATCAAGGATGCGACCGTCAGGCGCTTCTACTATGAGAGCCACGACCAACTCCGCCAGCACCTTGCCGACTTCGTCTCGGCCTACAACTTCGGACGCAGGCTCAAGACCCTCAAAGGCCTCACCCCCTATGAGTCGATCTGCAAGGCTTGGGCCACACAGCCCGAACGCTTCAAGCTTGATCCGCTCCAGCAAATGCCGGGACTAAACATCTAAGCGCAGTGAATCGAGAGACATCGAAGGCGGGAGGAAGCGAGAGTAGATAGCGAAACAATAGTTGCGACCCCGGACCGGTCGGACCGCTCGGTTCATCACACATCCCGCTGGGCTTCGCCGGTGCCGCTGGACAACGGTGAAAGGCTTGCTTGGTGCAACGCCGACTGGCGGGGTTGGGGCCGAAAGCAGCATGTCCGCTTTCAAAACACAGTTGTCTGAAGCGGACATTCGGCAAACGACCCAATGTCGGTCGCTGACTGGATTCTTTCCGATCCGCAAAGCTGACGCCTTTTCTACGGGTGCGATGCAGCGCGCCAGCGAGCGATTTTTCCCGCCTCGATCCAACGTCCTTCCATGCGAAAGGCCATCTTAGCCGATCGCTTTAGCGGCGCTTGGCGATCTTGCGGCTTCCTCGGCTATTTGCGCTCGCCACCGCTTGGCGAGGTCACGTCGCCGACCCGGATAGCGCTGTTCAAGGAGTTCAGCGCGCTCGATCCGATCCGCTCGGAACGTCCGAAAATCCTCTCGAAGCTCGCACCAGCCGGCCACGAAGCGCTTCGACTCGATGAAGCCCAGCATGATCGGCCAGATGACACGCAACGTCTCGTCGCCCTTTGGATCGCGATAGGCAATCTGAAGCTTAAACTGTTCGCGCATGGCCTGACGGACGATCCCCAGATCTACGGCCGGTGTCTCGGGCCTGTTGCGGTCGACATGAAAAGCGTTGTCGGTCAGTAGGTGCCGCAATTCTGTTGGCAGCACCGCACCAATCTTTGCGATCAAGTTCTGGGCGGCGAAGGCCAAGCCGTCGTCCGTTTGGCGGCCGACCCACTGCGCACCGAGCGTCAGCGCGTGAAGCTCTTCCTGGGAGAACATGAGCGGCGGAAGCAGAAAGCCAGGCTTCAGCACGTAGCCGAAGCCTGGTTCTCCCTCGATATCTGCTCCCATCGCCTGAAGCGTGGCGATGTCGCGATAGATGGTTCGCAATGAAACGCCGGCCTCACGCGCAAGATCACTGCCCGGCACAGGACCATTGTGCCGGCGCAGCATCTGCATCAGATCGAAAAGCCGATTGCTCTTGGACATAAGACTATTCTACCAGCCAATGCCAAATTTTGGCAGGGGGCTTGCTCAAGGCATCGACACGATAGCTTTGCCGTTTAGCTTGCGCCCTTGCTCCAGAGCCGTGACCAGAGCGACCGAGTCCTTGAGCGGGACGGTCTCGACGATCGGGAGCCGAAGCGCCCCCTCGCCTGCCGCGCAGGCAAGGCCGTCCAGGATGTCCGCCCTTGCGGTACAGACGATGGGCTTGAGCCTCCGGTCGAAGATCGCGCGAACAAACTTGCCCAGCGTCGGATTGATGTCCAGATACACCCCAACCCTTGCGGAGCAAGCCGAGCCCTGTCGCGACTGTCATGGCTCCGGCGGTGTCATACACGACGTCGAACCGCTCGTTGATCTTGGAGAGATCGGTCGTTCGGTAGTCGTAGATGCGGGACAGCCCCATCTCCTGGGCACGTTGCATCTGCTGTGCCCCGCAGCTTCCCGAGACCTTGGCCCCAAGCATCCGCGCGATCTGGACGGCGGATTCGCCGACCCCGCCGGTGCAGCCGTTGATAAAGACCTGAGCGCCTGCCTGCAGGTGCGCCTTGTCAACAAGACCATTCCACGCCGTTATTCCAGGGGTTCCGAGGCACGCAGCTTCCACGAAGGACACAGAGGCCGGCTTCCTGGCAAGAGAGGTTTCTGGCGCGATCACAGCCTCGCCGAGCGCGCCACCATCCTTGATTTGGGCGGACCCGAACACGCGTCACCCACTTGGAAGCGGGTACCGCCCGGACCGACCGAAATCACCGTGCCGGAAAAGTCGCTGCCAAAGGCGCGAGGAAACTTTTTCCCAGTCACCATCTTCAAGTGACCGTTGCGTACTTTCCAATCGATTGGATTGATGGCGGCGAAGTTGACCTTCACGGCAACCTCGCCCTTGCCCGGCGCGCGAAGCTCGAAATCCTCGAGCTTCATAGTCTCCGGGCCGCCATATTGATGATACTGAATCCGCTTCATAGCAGGCGGTTCCTTTTGAGCGTGGCGGCGACGACATCGATCAGCGGCGTGCTCGGCCGTCCCAGAAGACGCGGCAAGTCAGTGCTGTCGGTGTACCAGTCACCGCGCGTCGTAGCGAAGCCCGCGTCAGCAATGACTTCAGCTAGAAAGCGCGGGAGGCCGCTTCCCGTGAGCGCCTGAACGTAAGCCTCAACAGGCAAGTCCTGGTACACGAGCGGCTTGCCCGTGAGTTGTGAAACTGCTGCAGCCAGATCGGCTTTCGTCCATGCCGTCCCACCCAGCTCGTACACTTTTCCGGCTTGATCCTTGCTTGCCAGCGCGACGGCAGCCGCTTCGGCCAGATCATCACGGCTCACACCGGAAATCTTCCCCGTGCCCGCCGAGCCGATAAGAGTGCCGGTGCTCAGGGCATAGTCCATGCCGCCCAGATCGCCGGCGTAGACCTCGATATAGGCCCCGTTGCGCAGCATCAGGTAAGGCAGGCCGGAATCGCGGATGAAGGCCTCTGTCAGTTTGTGCGCTTCGCCGAGTCGCAGCGTGCTGGTGTCGGTGTTGACGAAGCTCGCATAGGCGACGAGTCCGACGCCGGCGTCGATCGCAGCTTCGACCGCACGGACCATCTGCGGATATCGCTCGGCGAAGTCGGCGGATGGGATCAGCAGAAGCTTGTCGGCGCCGGCAAAGGCGGCCTTCAGGGTTTCGGGCCTGTCGTAATCCGCCTCACGGACCTGAACGCCCTTGGCGGCTAGGTCGGCCGCCTTCTCCGGGTTGCGGACGGCGGCCACGATCTTGTTGGCCGGAACGCCGCGACGGAGCAAGCCATCCACGACGAGCCGCCCGTAGCGGCCCGTCGCAGCAGTAATGGTAATCATGGGGGTACTCTCCTTCAAAGGTGTGGTTCAGTGCGGATGGACCGGTTCACTGAGCCCCGAATACACTCTTGTCGAAGAGCGCCTTGATCCCGGTGATTTTCCCGTTCTCGACCGTGAAGTACTTCGCGGAGAGGACGCTGGGGGCGGGATGGGTGTGGGTGTAGTACATGAGGAGCGCCGTCTTCTCGTCGCCGAACGCGGCAACCATCGTCGCTCCTTTGAGCATGCCGGCGAACTCAGATTCCGATTTGTGCAGTGCGGCGCCGCCTTCGATGGGGCCGAATGGGGTTTCAGAGACCACGTTGTCTGCGACGACTTTCATGGCCGTCGCATGGTCGAGATTCTTCCAAGCGTTGTGATAGGCCAAAGCGACCTTGAGTGCGGGGCTAGTGTTATTGCTCATCGTGTTTCTCCTTTGTTGAGTGGATGAAACACATATAGCGCAGGGCAGTGACAGATTTTGTCAGCAGGATGCGAGCCGACGGAGCATCGCCTAAACTTCCCGGCGAGCAGTTGGGCGATACAGGCCATAGCCGACCTTGACGAGGAGGCCCTCTTCGCACATGCGGTCCAGCAGCAGCGAGGGACGTCGATGGCCGTTAGATCGCGCGACCGTACTATGCCGCGCTCATTGGCCAAGGCGATGGCTGGGTCCCTCAGCGACGGCTTTGGACCACCCGCAAGGCGTATCCTAGCTCAATGAGCGCAGCTTTCGACGAAGATCAAGCGGGCTGCTTGGTCGAGCCGTCGGCGTGTGCCGCGAGAGGTACCATACTCGTTGATCGCTGGAGCGAAGCTGGCGATGCGTCCAGATCGGATGCGCCTACAACATATTTATGTGTCGGCCTGGCCGGCGCTTTCTGACTGCGTTCCAGCCGTTTGAATTGAATGCGTATGGCCGCGACCACTTAGCTGAACGAACGACGGCCTCCGGGCGTAGCTCTCAATCAACTGAACGCCTTCTTTGAGGCGCGAAGCGGTCATATGCGGCACCGCCTTCGGCATCATCCGTGCCCAAGACTTACATCGGTGCGGTGCCGGGCACTACCCGTTGCGATAGCGCTCGCCTAGTAGTCGCTCGGCACCTGAGCCCATCCGCGAAAAAAAGTCAGTCCGCCCGGTCCGACCATTTTCTTATTCTAATCGCGGTGCAGAGAAGACGGTCGGAGAGAGCTGGGAAGAAGAGTAGTAAGAGGAAGAATTGCTTCTTATGTCGGACCGGCCGGACCGGGCCTCTCAACTGAACCGCTGGGCTTCCGCCGCCTCGACCACATTGGGCGGGCCGGCACGAACGCGTGGCGGACGCGTGCCGGTCATGGGCCGGCGTTGGCGGGGTCATCGTAGCTGCTATCCCGCGCCACGCTGCCCGCTGTCTGCACGGGCCGGCGTGCCGACCGTCGGCGGCCGTGTGCAACTCAGCGTCTGTGGGCGAAGCACTGCCTCATGGATCGGTGCCGCGCGGCGCCGCCGGACCGCTGCTCGGCGCGCAGGGCCGTGACGATCAGGGTGAACGCATCCCAAGGCCGCCCTGGCCCGAGCAAGCCGAAGCGCTGCCAGCTCGGTGATGGCCGACGGCCCTGCCTGGCGCCTGTTTCCACGCTGTCCGACGACAGTGTCACCTTTGTTGGCCGGCACCGTCAGGCGGCGCGCATGCGGCGGGCGTTAGCACGTGGCGCGTCGTTCGGGAGGGCTCCCCCGGTCAAAAAATCAAGGCCAGCCACCGTTCTGGGGTCCCCTCCTCGGTAATCGCGACCGGCTAAAGGGCAGTCCGCCGCCGCCGACGAGCTTGACGTCCCGACCATCCATGCGGCTTGGCTTTCGATGCGCACGGTGCGCCGACACCCGACGAGGGAGACCGTCGCGTTCGCGATCCGTGCAACGCCACACCAAAACCTGTGTGCTTCGCGATTTAGGACACAGGTTCCCAGACTGAGCGATTTCATGGAGTGCTGCCGGCAAAACGGCCGGGCGCGCCCGTGCCGCATCCCAGGTTCCGGCTCCTTGACCGCGCATATGGTCTTGCCATGGAGCTTTCCCTATAATCATGCGCTGTGGAGCAGGCCCAACATCTTGAACGGAAGCTAGTCGCTATCCTCGCCGCCGACGTGGTGGGGTACAGCCGGCTGATGGGGCTGGACGAGACGGGCACCCTCTCGCGGCTCAAGGCGCTCCGGCGCGAACTCATCGAACCGTCGATCGAAGGGTACCATGGCCGCATCGTAAAGCTCATGGGCGACGGTGCTCTGGTCGCGTTCGAGAGCGTCGTCGATGCGGTAGCCTGCGCCGTCGAAATCCAACGGGTCGCCGCGCAGCAGAACCTCGGTCTTCCCGAAGATACCCAGCTAGTGTTCCGTATCGGGATCAACCTTGGTGACGTCATCATCGACAAGGACGATTTCTACGGCGACGGCGTCAACATCGCGGCCCGGCTGGAAGGACTGAGCGATCCTGGCGGCATCGTCATCTCGGGAACGGCCTACGATCAGGCTCACAACAAGCTCGGCCTGACCTTCAAGTCGCTCGGCGAACAGCGTCTCAAGAACATTCCAGAGCGGGTCCGCGCCTATCGGGTTCTGCTGGAACAGACCGCAGGAGCCAATAAGTCGCGCTCTCGGCGATGGCCTATGATCGGCGCCACGGTGCTCGTTCTGGCTCTGATAGCGGGGATTGCGGTGGTGCTCTGGCCGCAAGCGATTGCCCTGCTGCCCGGTCACGGTTCCACCCCGGTCGGTTCGTCGGTCGGCAAGCCCTCCATCGCCGTGCTCCCGTTTACCGATCTTAGCGAGAAGGCAGGCCAGGATTATTTTGCGGAAGGGCTCGCAGACGATCTCATCACCGATCTCTCGAAGATCTCGGGGCTCCTCATCATCGCACGCAACTCCGCGTTCTCCTTCAAGGATCGATCCCTCGACGTCGACGAGATCGCGGCGCAGTTGAACGTCCGTTACGTGGTCGAGGGCAGCGTCCGGCGGGAGGAAGATCTAGTCCGCATCAATGTCCAGCTCATCGATGCCCAAACGGGGAGCAACATCTGGGCCGAGCGATACGACCGCGACTACTCCAGGATATTTGCACTTCAAGACGAAGTGATCGGGCGTATCGTTGAGGCACTTTCGGTGCGTCTGACGGAAGGCGAACGAGCGCAGATTACTCGCCTCCCCACGCGAAGCCTGGAGGCATACGATTTCTACACCCGAGCCGAGCAGAAGGTTTATGTGGTCGACAACAGGTCTCTCGGAGAGACCCTGTCCCTGTATCAAAAGGCGATCAAGCTCGATCCTACGTTTGCAGATGCCTACTCGGGCTATGCCCGCGCCACGGTGGACGTGCTCGGCTTCGACTACCAGGTGCTCATGCTCAGCGCCGTCGCTCGCCAGCGCTCCTACGAAGCGGCAGGGCGGGCGCTGGAGCTCAATCCGCAATCTGCGCGCGCCTATGCCGTGCTCGGCATCCTGCAGATGCTGGACGGCGAATGGGACCAGGCGATCGCGTCGGTCCAGAAAGCCGTCGCGCTGGACCCGAGCGGCGCGGAGGCGGAGCTCAATCGGGCGATCGTGCTGACCTACGCAGGACAGAACCTGGAGGCGCTGGCAGCGATGGAACGCGTGTTGCGGCTCGATCCCAAGCCGCGCGCCCAGGTCTTCGACTATTACGGCTTCGTGCTCTACATGAACCATCAGTACGAGAAGGCTTTGCAGGCGCTGAGCGAGGTCCAGCCGGAAGAGCGCAGCGACCTTGGTCTCGAAACGCTGGCCATGGCAAATGCGCGGCTTGGCCGCATGGCCGAGGCGCACGATGCGGCTGCAGCAATCCTGAAAAAGATACCCGAACAGAACCTCGCTGGTTATCGTGTCGTTTACGCCCACCATCGGCGGCAAGAGGACCTCGATCACCGGCTGGGCGCCCTTCGCGCCGCGGGGATTCCCGAGCGGAGCTTCGATTTTCGCGGGCGGGAGGAGGACCGCCTGGGCGCCGCCGCGATCCGAGCCCTAACGGGCGATCGGACATGGGTAGGACATCAACACAATGGCGCTGCGTTCGTCATGGAGCTGAGTGCAAATGGAGATGTCGCACTGAGCTCGCAAAGCAGCATCATCACCGGCACGTCCAGCGTGGATGGCGACCTCTTCTGCACGCAATCCACCGCGACCTTGCTCGGCCGCAAGTTCTGCGCCCCGGTCTATCGCAATCCCCAAGGGAGCAGCGATACGCAGGACGAGTACGCTTGGCCGGACTCCGTCACAGTCTGGTATTTCTCGGTGTCTCGGTGACGGGCGCCATTCAACTTGCGGGCTCACGACATCGCGCCGGAGCTAGTTGGCGGCCGCTCTAGCCTCGAATTCCTTCGCCTCCACTGCGTGCCATTCGGCTTCCGCTTTCGCAATGACAGGCGCCGGGTTGGCATCGAAGTCTTCCTCCAGGCCTTCCTTTCCGGAGAACAGGAAGAGCTTGCCATCGACGATGCGGAAGGCTTCCGGGTCAAGGTTCGCGGATGCCTCCTTAACTGACATTCCCCCGGTGCAGAAGCCGCCGAACTGAGGGGCATAGCGCACCGGCTCGGAAACAAAGGCATCCCGGTGTTGGACGCTGGCGAAGTACCACGTCGCTCCGAGCCACTTCCTCGAGATCTTGGGCGAACCCATCGTCGCGCGACCGTCGGTGAAATATGCTACCGGATCATAACCCAGGATGGCGACATTGCCGAAGTATCCGGTGTTCACTCCGTCGCCGGCGTGGGATCCACCGGTGCCGAAGAGGAGGAGGGAGGCGGCGGCAACTCCCGCGCAAAGCAAACTGTCAAACGTTCTGGAACGGTTCTCTGTCATGTTCTCCTCCAGTAACCTTTCTCGATGTCAGTTGCCGAGGGCGATGCACACCTTGTACGACGACCCCATCGTTTCCTTGGGTTGGCATTCTGCGCCGTGCTTCTTGAGCAAAACCATCACGTCGGTGCTCTGATAGAATGTCGCACGGCTGAGAGGCGTGTACCCGTATTCCTGGATTGCCTCGACCTGTGCGCCGTGCGAGATCAACAGCTCCGCGATGGCCGTCTGGTTCTCTTCTGCTGCCACATGCAGCGGCGTGATCTTGTGCGTGCTCAACGCGTCGACCTCGGCCCCGTGGTCGAGCAGCAATTTTGCGATGTCCAGGCTTCCTGAGTAGGCTGCCGCATGTAGCGCGGTGAAGCCGCGATCGTTGCGGGCTTCGATGTCCGCCTTGGCCCCGATCAACGCAATGGCGACCTCGGTCTTGCCGGCAAGCGCCGCATCGATCAGCGGGGTCTGACGGCTCTCGTCGCGATCGTTCACATTGGCGCCTTGTGCCAGGAGTTCGGCAACCTTTCCGGCGTCGCCCTCCCGAGCAGCGTCGTTGAGCGGCCCGGCCGTCACCGCACCGACGGCAAACCAAGAAATGAAAGCAACGACCAGAGCCCGACTGACAAGCCGAAGCCAACCGGTTTCGAAAAGCCTGACCCGGATCGGGAAGGCCCTCGGCAGCAACAATCGCCTGTAGACCGTCATCGTCTAACCCTCCGGGCGCGCTCGCCCGCGGATGGACGTGTATGAGATCAGTCTAATACATTTGGCGCAGCGGAGCCATAGGGTGTCCGGGTTCAAGACATATGAGACGGGGGCGGGGCTCGGCTGCTGATGGTTGTCAGATACTCGCTTGGATGTCTGTCCGTCGAGAGCTTCGCGTGGTCTGTGATGATTGTATCGGTAGCCGGCAGTCGGTCTACCTCGGGTACTCGATAGCGAGTGGCGAAATCGTCGCCGAGGGACCTGATGCCGCCGGTTGATCGTCTTCAGCCCAGGTTCGTCGACTACATCCCCGACGATGTCGAGGCGGGCGTCCTGTACGTTTCGCAGCGCTTTTCGACGGCGGCTCATCTCTGCTGCTGCGGTTGCGGTCGAGAGGTGGTTACGCCGCTGAATCCCGCCAAATGGAGCACAGTTGAACTAGTCTAGTGGTGAAAATCTAACGCTTGGTACCTGGTGGGGGAAGACGTCTTCCGACCGAGCCTGTGTAAAAACTCGGCGATACTTGGGGCCCAGAGAATTGAATTCCGAGTTAACGGCAATAATGAGAGATCCAATGCTGCGGTAAGGTCCACTGATGGAGTCGCTTAGAACGATGTTCTAAGCTCCAATTGCGGCGGCACGTTTTTACACAGCCTGGACCCGTTGCGGACCTTCCCGCACAGAGGCTGATTGAGAAGTCCTGACCCGAGACGGTCGTTTCGCCAGGTCAGCCAGGACGGCATGACCTGGGCATGAAGCAGACCGTCAGTGCGAAATCGGGGTGAGTGTCAGGACTTCGCTGTTGGTCTTGCAGGAGTTCGGTATCCCGGCGATGCAGCCCGTCGTGGTTTGCTGGATCGTCATGGTGAAGCTATCGCCCGACGGACTGATAGTATAGGTGCCGCTGCCAGCGCCCGAAACACCGCTTCCGGCAAGCACATAGTCTACCGTCCCGCCCGCTCGCGACGTCGGCGAGTATACGAAATTCGCAGTGCCACCGGGAAACTTGCCAACCACCTCGAACGACTCGTCCAGCTTCATCACGGTCCCGGTCACCACGATCCGCGCGCCGCCGCCGGTGACTGTCCAGGGACCAGGGCAAATCTTGTCCAGCACGTGTTCGGTAATGCGGACAGCCTCGTCCGCCACCGCATCGTCCTTGGCAAAGCCGGTGAAGCTGTCAACAAGCGCGCCGCCGGGGTTGGTTCTGATCTCAATGGTCCAGTCGGCTTTCCCGGCGCCGAACGTGATGCTGCCGCCAATCAGATAGTCTGCAGCGATAGTACCCAGTTTCTTGATCGCAGTGGCCTGGTCAACATATTCCGTCTGCTGAAACTTCTGTTCCTTGTTCACCTCGTCGATCCGTCGCCATTCAACGACCCGTCCAGCGCACCAGGCAAATTGCCCACCGTCATCCAGCATGTTGACGGCAGCGTGCAAAATCGCCTCGCCCAGACCATTGCCGGCAAACTCCTGGCCCGGATAGTTGTCGGTGGTGATGGTGCCGACAGCCAGCACCACATCGGTTTGTTGCGCTGTTGCGATCCCCGGTGAAAGCGAGGCAAGCAAAAGCACGCAAAGCACAGGTACAAAACGCGACGCTAACGACCGAACCAGCACCATGATGCCCCCACATGGATCATGCGCTCACACTCCTCCAGTCACTATTGTCTGTCCAATGAAATCTCAGGCGCGGGGTGGTGGAACGACTGTTCCGCTCAGGTTCGCCTCATCATCCAACCGATCAACGAAAGCTTCGGATCGTCAGCGTGAAACCCGGTGAATGTCCGTCCTTGGCGCTCCCTGCTCGTTCCGTTCCGATCGGCGAGACGAACGGCTGCATTCGACCGACCCTGAACGGACTTACGCCTCTGGTACCAAGCGTTAGATTTTTACCACTAGGTTTGTCCATGCAAGTCGTTGTCCCAAAACCGGAGCCACTTTTGGGCGACATGCATTAGCCCTGATTTTTGCGACGCAATCTGCTTTCGATCTCTTCGCGGGCGCTTTGCGTCGCCTTGAGCGAGATGGTGGCGCTGCCGTTATCATTGTCGGTTCGCGAAACGACATCGCCATTGCGGTAAAGCCAGTCGACAAGACCGAACTGTGCCGGCTCGATCGTCACCGTCAGGTCTTCGAGCTCGCCCGCCATCCGCGTTTCGATGATCGCCTTCAGCGCATCGATGCCCTCGCCGGTCACCGCCGACACCGCAACCGGCGGCGCCTTGCTGGCGTCGGCGCCATCGGCAAGCAGCCGGATCCTGTTGCCTTCGTCCAGCCGGTCGATCTTGTTCCACACTTCGATGACACGCTTGGCGTCGCCGGCGTCGACGCCGAGGTCGGCCAGGATGCGCTCGACATCCTCAGCCTGCGCGGCTGTATCGGGATCGGAAATGTCGCGCAGGTGGATGACGAGGTCGGCCTCGACCACCTCTTCCAGGGTGGCGCGGAAAGCAGCGATCAGATGCGTCGGCAGGTCGGAGATGAAACCGACCGTGTCCGAAAGGATGATCGGCGTGCCATGCGGCAGGCGCACACGGCGCAGCGTTGGATCGAGCGTGGCGAACAGCATGTCCTGCGCCAGCACGCCGGCTCCGGTCAGCCTGTTGAACAAGGTCGACTTGCCGGCATTGGTGTAGCCGACGATCGCCACCACCGGAAACGGTACCTTCTTGCGCTTGGCGCGGTGCAGGTCGCGGGTGCGGCGCACGGTCTCCAGCTCATGCTTGAGCTTGATGATCTTGTCCTGAAGGACGCGCCGATCCGATTCGATCTGCGTTTCACCGGGACCGCCGAGGAAGCCGGCGCCGCCGCGCTGGCGCTCAAGGTGGGTCCAGCTGCGCACGAGACGGCCCTTCTGGTAGTTGAGATGGGCAAGCTCGACCTGCAGCGTGCCTTCCTTGGTGCGCGCGCGCTCGCCAAAGATCTCAAGGATCAGCCCGGTGCGGTCCAGCACCTTGGCGTTCAGTTCCTTTTCGAGATTGCGCTGCTGCACCGGTGTCAGCGGATGGTCGACGATGACCACTTCCGCATGGCCCTCTTTGACGATTTCGGCGAACTCGGCGACCTTACCGCTGCCGAGCAACGTCGCCGGCCGCGGATCGTTGACGGTCACCACCGCCGTGTGGATCAGATCAAGGTTGATGGCGCGGGCAAGGCCGACCGCTTCGTCATGACGAGCGTCAGCCGAACGCGTCAGCCGCGGACGGTTGGTATCGTCGTCGCCGCGCGGCTGGCGGGTAAGCACCGGCACGATGACAACGGCCCGGGTCGGGCCCTTGGCTTCCGTCCCGGGATGATGTGCTGGTTTTCCGCGAACTGGTGCGTCCGCGTCTTTCTCACGTGCCAATCAGGCGCCCTGGCTTTCCTCGCCATCGAACATCTGAACCGGCTGGCTCGGCATGATCGTGGAAATGGCGTGCTTGTAAACGAGCTGGGAATGACCGTCGCGGCGCAGCAGGACACAGAAATTGTCGAACGAAGTGACCACGCCGGTCAGCTTCACGCCGTTGATGAGGAAGATGGTGAGCGGGTTCTTGCTCTTGCGAACTGAATTCAGGAACAGGTCCTGAAGATTTTGCGATCGTTCCGCCATTGTTCTTGTCTTTCGCCGATCCCCTTCGGTTTGCAAGCCAATGCGCCAAATTAACCGGCACATGTCAAGCGCGCAAACACCGTCTTGTCGTCAGTAACGACAAGCAGAACGAGATATATTGATGTTCATTCCACCTGTGCGGTTATCAGGCTGGACTTTTTTCCGCAATGTCAAAAAAGGCCTGCCGCAACGAAAGTGTCACAGAGCCGGGGTGTCCATTGGCAACCGGATCGCCGTCGATGGCCACCACCGGCATGGCAATTGTCGTTGCGGAGCTGATGAACGCCTCGCGCGCTGCCTTGGCCTCGGCGACGGAAAAGCGGCGCTCCTCGATCTTCAGGCCGAGGCTGGCCGCCACTTCAAACATGGTCGTGCGGGTGATGCCGCGCAGGATGCCATGCTCGGCCGGCCTGGTAACCAGAACGCCATCCCTGGTGACGATCCAGGCGTTCGACGAGCCGCCTTCCTTGACCATGCCGTCGCCGTCGACAAACCATGCCTCCTGCGCACCGGCTTCCTTGGCCTTCTGCTTGGCCAGCACGTTAGGCAGCAGTCCGACGCTCTTGATGTCGACCCGGTCCCAGCGATTCTCCGGCACGGTGATGACCGCAATGCCGGTTTCAGCCCGCTTTGCTCCGGCGACAGGATCGGCCTTCCTGGCGGTCACCACCAGGGACGGCTTGGTGTCCGCTGACGGGAAGACAAAATCGCGGCTGGCGACGCCGCGCGTCACCTGGACGTAGACCAGGCCGTTGGCGACATGATTGCGGTTGACCACTTCGCGCAGGATGAGCGGCAGCACACCGCGGGTGACCGGCCAGGCGATCGACAATTCGGTCAGCGAGCGGTTCAGCCGGGCAAGATGGCGCGGCATATCGACGATGAAGCCACGCGCCACCTCGCAGACCTCATAGACACCATCGGCGAACTGATAGCCGCGATCCTCGATATGCACGGAAGCGTCCGCGTGAGCGACGTAGCGCCCGTTGACATAGGCAATGCGCGGCATTGGCGACCCCTGGATAATTCTCGGGCTTTCTTATGCGATTCCGCCGCTGCCGTAACCGGCAAATGCTTGGCCCACGCGCGGCTGAACGGACGTCGCGCCTGTCAGACGCCCAGCGACTTCAGCTTGCGGTGCAGAGCGGAGCGCTCCATGCCGATGAACTCGGCGGTTTTCGAGATGTTGCCGCCAAAGCGGTTGATCTGGGCGATCAGATAGTCCTTCTCGAACTGTTCGCGCGCCTCGCGCAACGGCAGCGCCATGATGTGCTGGTCGGATTGATTCGGCGTTCGCGGCATCACATCGCCGATCTCGGCCGGCAACAGATCCGCGGTGATCGGCGCATCGACATCGTCGCCGCGCGCCAGGATCATCAGACGCTCGACATTGTTGCGCAGTTGGCGGACGTTGCCCGGCCAGTTGTGCGCCTGCAGCACCGCCAGCGCGTCATCGCCGATGCGGCGCGGCTTGATGCCGGCCTGACGGGCGATCTGCTTCATGAAATTGTCGACGAGGTAGGGAATGTCCTCGCGCCGCTCGGCCAATCCCGGCACCATGACCGGAACCACCGCCAGGCGATGATAAAGATCCTCGCGGAAACGCCCATCGGCAATCATCGCCTCCAGGTTCTGCGAGGTCGAGGAAATGATGCGGACGTCGACCTTGACCCGCTTGGTGCCGCCTACCCGCTCGAACTGCTGTTCGACCAGCACGCGCAGGATCTTGTTCTGCGTTTCGCGCGGCATGTCGGCCACTTCGTCGATGTAAAGGATGCCGCGATGGGCCTCCTCAAGCGCGCCGACCTTGCGCTCGACGCCGTTCGATTCAGTACCGAACAGCTCGATCTCCATGCGCTCGGGCGTGATGTTGGCGGCGCTGAGCGTCACGAACGGCGCGCTCTTGCGCGCCGACAGCGTGTGGATGGCGCGCGCGGCCAGTTCCTTGCCCGAGCCTGAGGGGCCGATGATCATGACGCGGCTGTTGGTCGGGGCGACGCGCTCGATGGTCTGGCGCAACTGGCTCATCGCCGACGACATGCCGATCAGGTCGAAGGTTTCGCCGCTGCGCAGCTTGAGGTCGGAAACCTCGCGCCGCAATTTCGAGGTCTCGAGCGCACGCTCGGCAATGAGGATCAGCCTGTCGGCCTTGAACGGTTTTTCGATGAAGTCATAGGCGCCTCGACGAATGGCGGAGACCGCGGTTTCGATGTTGCCGTGACCGGAGATCATCACCACCGGCAAGGTCGGGTGCATCGTCTTGATCTCGTCGAGCAGCGCCAGCCCGTCCAGACGCGAGCCCTGCAGCCAGATGTCGAGGAAAATCAACCTTGGCGCCCGGTCGGCGATCGCCGCCAACGCGCTGTCGGCATCGAATGCCGTGCGGGTTTCGTGACCTTCGTCGCTCAGGATGCCTGCGACGAGTTCACGGATGTCTTCCTCGTCATCGACGATGAGAATATCAGACGCCATTACCGACCTTTTCAGTTTCTCGTTCGTTTTCCGTCCTGCTTTCGCCGCGCGGAGACGCGACCGCCACAGTTGGCAGGATGATGCTGATCATCGCGCCGCGCCCGTCGTGGAAATCCGCGGGCGCATCATGAAGTTCCAGCCTGCCACCATGGTCCTCCACGATCTTCTTGACGATAGCGAGACCGAGCCCGGTGCCCTTCTCGCGTGTGGTCATATAGGGCTCGAGCAGCCGTTGACGATTCTCGCGCGGCAGGCCTTTGCCATTGTCGATGACGTCGATGCGAATCGCGCCATTCTGGCGCCCGGCTTGAATCCGGATTATGCCGTGCGAACCATCCTTCTGTTCCAGCCCGTCGATCGCTTCGGCGGCGTTCTTGATCACATTGCCGAAAGCCTGCGCCATCAGCCGGCTGTCGAACGTGCCCTTGAGCGGTTCGCTGCCGAATATCCGCTCGAAAGTGATGTCGGCGCGGCTGACCTCGACCAGGAACGAGGCCTCACGCAGCGATTCGCGCAGGTCGATGGCCTTCATCTCGGGCTTCGGCATGCGAGCGAACGCCGAGAATTCGTCGACCATACGGCCGATATCCTCGACCTGCCGGATGATGGTGTCGGTGCACTGATCGAAAACCTCGCGGTCCTCGGTGATGACCTTGCCGTAGCGGCGCTTGATGCGCTCGGCCGACAGCTGGATCGGCGTCAGCGGGTTCTTGATCTCATGCGCGATGCGCCGCGCCACATCGGCCCAGGCTGACGAGCGCTGCGCTTGAACCAGATCGGTGATGTCGTCGACCGTCACGACATAGGATTTTTCCTCCGAGCCGTCGTCGCCGGCCTCGATGGTGATCTGCACGTTGAAGGTCCGCTCGGCACCGGCGCGATAGAAAGTCACCTGCTCGCGATAGACCGGTTTGCCGGACTTGCGGCCAATCTCGAAGACGCGGCCGACATGCGGCAGCACGGCGGAGAGGCTCTGTCCAAGTGCCGCGTTGGCGGATATGGCCAGCATCGCCTCGGCCGAGCGGTTGACGATGGTGACGATGCCGTAGGGATCGACGCCGATGACGCCAGCGGTGACGCCGGCAAGCACCGCTTCGGAGAAGCGACGCCGTTCGTCGATCAGGTCCTTGGCGGACAGGATCTCGTTGCGCTGTGATTTCAGTTCGAGAAGCATCTTGTTGAACGTGTCGCCGAGCGAGGCGACATCGCCGTCCGATGGCCTGACGGGAACCGCGACGTCGAGATTGCCGGTCGCCACCTCGTCGGCGGCACCGATGAGCTGGCGAATCGGCCGAACCAGGCGGTCGGCGACGGCGATGCCGGTCCATATCGCGGACAGGATGATGATCAGCGTCAGCGACAGATAAGGCAGCGCGAAGGCCACCTGCGAGGTGCGCCTGTTATCTTCCAGCCCGCGATATTCGTCGGTGTTGGATCTGACGATCTGCCGCGCCTTGATCACTTCGGGATCGACGAGGCGAATGGTGTAGAGATAGAGGCCTTCGATCTCGCGCAGCTTGACGATGGCGCCCATGATGTTGCGCGTTTTCGGCTCGATCAGCACCGGCTTGCCGTCGGAGGCGCTGGCCACGGCGCCTTCCGGCGGCTCGGGCATGGCGAAATCGGTGTCGGTCTTGGCGCTCATGACGAACGAGCCGTCGGGCTTGATCAGCGACGCATGGGCCAGCGACCGGCCCACGGCTTCCTTGTTCATCAGGTCGAGAAAGCCAGTCCGATCAAGGCCATAGAGCGTTCTTGACGCGTCGAGATCATAGGCCATCGACAGCGTCGTGCCCTGGAGGTTGCGGGCGTTTTCCTGGACATAGGCATCGGCGATGGACAGCGACGAATTGACGATCGTCTTGGTGCGGATCTCGAACCAGCGGTCGAGGCCGATGTCGAGCGTGATCGAGGCGATGATCGCGACCATGATGGCGGGAATTGCCGCAACCAGGGCAAACATGGCGACGATGCGCACATGCAGCCGCGAGGCCGCCTTGCCGTGCCGGCGCGCCATCAGGATGCGGTGCACTTCGCGTCCGACCAGCGCCATGAGGAACAGGACGAACAAGGCATTGAGGGCGATCAATGCCAGCGTCGTCGACTCGTTGGGCGTGATCGGCGTGGCACCGACAAGGATGGTGAACGAGATCGCCGCTGTCACCAGCGCGCCGACGACCGCCACCACGCCGGGCAGCGCAAGCAGCCGGCGCCCGTCGCGTGCGCCGGGTTCGCTGAAAAGCGGTTGGTTGAGTGTCGGTGCCTGCGGAGCCATGTCGCCGTCTAGAGCCATGATTGCGTCGGATGTATGCAACGCATTGTGGCGATTATGCAACAAGTGTGACCGAGACGGAAATCTTTCGCGAGATGGTCCCCTGAAAAGAGCCTGGACTCGGATCAGGGCTCAGGGCTGTCGCGATGATTTGTAGACGTTGACGCCGAGGTCGCGAATCTTCTTGCGCAGCGTGTTGCGGTTCAAGCCCAGCAGTTCGGCGGCCTTGATCTGGTTGCCGCGGGTTGCCGTCATCGAGGCCAGGACCAGCGGATATTCGACCTCGGACAGAATGCGCTGATAGAGCCCCGCCGGCGGCAAATCGCCGGCAAACGAGGCGAAATAGCGCTGCAGGAAGTGCTCGACCGCCTGGCCGATGGACAGGTCGTCGGGAATGAGATTGCCGCCGCCCGGCACCACTGGGCGCTCGCCGGTCTTGAGTTCCGCCTCGATGATCTCGGCCGAAATCTCGTCCTGCGAATAGAGCGCGGCAAGCCTGCGAACGAGGTTTTCCAATTCACGCACATTGCCCGGCCACGGGTAGCGCTTCATCAGTTCGATGCCGCCCGACGAGATGCGCTTGGTCTGCAGGCCTTCCATCTCGCCGAGCTTGAAGAAATGCCGGACGAGGTCGGGCACGTCCTCGGAGCGCTCGCGCAGCGCCGGCAACCTGAGCGGCACGACGTTGAGGCGATAGAAAAGATCCTCGCGGAAAAGCCCCTGGTTGATCAGCGTGCGCAGATCCTTGTTGGTGGCGGCGACGATGCGCACATCGGTCTTGATCGGCGTGCGCCCGCCGACGGTCGTGTACTCGCCCTGCTGCAGGACGCGCAGCAGGCGCGTCTGCGCCTCCATCGGCATGTCGCCGATCTCGTCGAGGAACAGCGTGCCGCCCTCGGCCTGCTCGAAGCGACCGGTGGAGCGGTTCTGCGCGCCGGTGAAGGCGCCCTTCTCGTGGCCGAACAGTTCCGATTCGATCAGGTCGCGCGGGATCGCCGCCATGTTGATGGCAACGAACGGGCCGCCACGGCGGCGGCCATACTCATGCAGCGCACGCGCTACCAGTTCCTTGCCGGTGCCGGATTCGCCTGAGATCATCACCGTCAGGTCGGTCTGCATCATGCGCGCCAGCATGCGGTAGATGTCCTGCATGGCCGCCGAGCGGCCGACCAGCGGCATCGCGTCAGGCTGTTCTTCCGGCCGCGCATCGATCTTCGGCCGCCGCGGCTCGGAAAGTGCCCGGTTGACGATGTTGAGCAGTTCGGTCAGGTCGAATGGCTTTGGCAGATATTCATAGGCGCCGGTTTCGGATGCACGGATCGCCGTCATGAAGGTGTTCTGGGCGCTCATGACGATGACGGGCAGCTCCGGCCGCGCCTTCTTGATGCGTGGCAGCATGTCGAAGGCGTTCTCGTCCGGCATCACCACATCGGTGATGACCAGATCGCCCTCGCCCGCCGCTACCCAGCGCCACAATGTCGAAGCGTTGGAGGTGACGCGCACCTCGTGACCGACGCGCGAAAGCGCCTGGTTGAGGACGGTGCGGATCGCCGCATCATCGTCGGCGACGAGAATATTGCCGCGAACGGTCATTTGCGGTCTCCTTCACCGTCTTCATCGGCGCCGTATGGCGCTTCTTTCCAGGCCGGCATCAGGATGCGGAATGTGGTCCCGCGCGGCGTCGATTCGCATTCGATGATGCCGCCGTGCTCGCCGACGATCTTGGCGACCAGCGCCAGCCCCAGCCCCGAGCCGTTCGGCTTGGTGGTGATGAAGGGATCGAACAGGATCGGCAGGATGTCTTCCGAGACGCCGGAGCCATTGTCGCGCACGCAGAACTCCAGCGGCAGCGATACGCGATCCTGCGTGCCCGGAACGGAAACGCGGATGCCCGGCCGGAAGGCCGTCGACAGCACGATCTCGCCTTGGGGGTCGCTGCCGATCGCCTCGGCGGCATTCTTGACCAGGTTGAGGAACACCTGGATGAGCTGGTCACGGTTGGCGAACACCGGAGGCAATGAAGGATCATAATCCTCCATTATCTTGATTCTTTTGGCAAAACCGTTCTTGGCAATTGCCTTCACATGGTCGAGAACGACATGGATGTTGACGGGGTAGCGATCGATCGGCCGCTCGTCGGAAAACACCTCCATGCGGTCGACCAGCGACACGATGCGGTCGGTCTCGTCGGTAATCAGCCGCGTCAGCGCGCGGTCCTCGTCGGATGCCGACAGTTCGAGCAGTTGGGCAGCACCCCGGATGCCGGAGAGCGGGTTCTTGATCTCATGGGCAAGCATCGCCGCCAGACCGGTCACCGAGCGCGCGGCGCCGCGGTGCGTCATCTGCCGGTCGATCTTGTCGGCCATCGACCGCTCCTGGAACATCACCACAACAGAGCCCGGAAATTCCGACACCGGGGCGACATAGAGATCGACGACCTTCTCGATGCCGAGGCGCGGCGACGACACGTCGACCCGATACTCGTTGACCGGAGCGCGGCGCTCGCGCACCTGATCGACCAGAGTCAGCAAAGGACTGCCGAAAGGAATGAGTTTTGACAGCGTGTTTCGCGCCAGCATTGTCGCACTCGAGCGAAAGAAATCCTCGGCATCGGCGTTGGCGAAGGTGATGAACCCTTGCTCGCTGATCATGATAACCGGGCGGCGGATGGTGTTGAGCACGATCTGGGCGGCATCCGCCATTTCTACAGCCTGGCCAGCGGCGGCGTTCATGCGGCGCTCCGCAGGTTCAATGGTTGCGGATCGCGCGAAAACACATCGCGCAGCAAGGCGATGACGCGCGCGGGCTCGAATGCGGTCAGTATGGCCTTTCGGCTGTCGTCAGCGACACCGCCGGCATGGCGATCGAGATACCAGCCAAGATGCTTGCGCGCCTGACGCAGGCCGCTTTCGACGCCATAGAGCGCCAGCATGTCGTCATAGTGGGCCACGACATAGTCGGCCAGCGCCGTCGTGTTCTGCGGGATGTTGGGCGCCGCCTCGCTTGTCGCAGCCGCCGCGATGCCGCCGGCGATCCAGGGCGCGCCATAGTGGGCGCGGCCGATCATCACGGCATCGGCGCCGGACTGGTCGAGAATATCGGCCGCTTCCGCTGGCGAAGAAACATCGCCATTGGCGACGACCGGGATGGATACGGCGTCCTTGACGCGGGCGATGGCGCGCCAGTCGGCCTTGCCCTGATAGAACTGACAGCGCGTGCGGCCGTGCACGGTTACCATCCTGACGCCGGCCTGTTCGGCACGGCGCGCCAGCGTCGGGGCGTTGAGCGCGGCTTCGTCCCAACCGAGCCGCATCTTGACCGTTACCGGGACCTCGACCGCGCCGACCACGGCATCGATCAGCGACAGCGCATGGTCGAGATCCAGCATCAGCGCCGAGCCGGCATAGCCGCCGGTGACCTTCTTGGCCGGGCAGCCCATGTTGATGTCGATGATGTCGGCGCCCTCGCCGGCGGCGATTCGTGCGCCCTCCGCCATGTGCGCCGCCTCGCGGCCGGCAAGCTGCACCATGTGGACGGGCAGGCCGGAATGACGAATGCGCAGGTCGCAACCGGCCCTGCCCTTGGCAAGCTCGCCGCTGGCCACCATTTCGGACACGACAAGGCCTGCGCCATGCGCGTGGGCGCGTTGCCGGAACGGCTCATCGGTGATGCCCGACATCGGCGCCAGGAACACGCGATTGCGGATTTGCACGCCACCGACATCGAGCGGCGCGGCCAATTTGGTCAAATCAGGCATGCACAAAAACCAAGCATGTTTATTCGCTGCACATTCTCTAGCCAGAACCGGCGCAATGTGCAACGCGGAATGACGCCACATTAAGGCGCAATTGGGAAAATGCTGGCCTTCGGCTTTGGCCGCGTCCAAAGCGCCGCGCGTCCCTCAGGACGCGCAAAGGACGCTTAGGAACTTCATATTTGGCGCACGATCTTTTCCGAAAACCGATTACACTTTTCGGGATCGTGCGCTAAGCCAATCAGCATGGCTGACGCAAGTGAAAATCACGTTTCGAGTGAGGATGGCAAGGTCGCGGTGGTGATCGTCGCCGCCGGCCGCGGCGCTCGTGCCGGGCAGGCCAACGGGCCCAAGCAGTATCAAAGCATTGGCGGCCATGCTGTCATCGCCCACACGCTGGAGATTTTTCTGGCCCACCCGCGGACCAGCGAAGTTGTTGTCGCCATTCATGCCGACGACCACGAACTGTTCCGGCAGGCGGCAGGCGCCAACGCCGAACGGGTCATCACCATCATGGGCGGGGCGACCAGGCAGGCTTCGGTGCGGCTCGGACTGCTTGCACTGAGAGGCCACGCTCCGAGCCGGGTTCTGATCCACGACGCCGTCCGCCCGTTTGTCGATGCGGATTTGATTGACCGCACGATCGCCGCCATCGGCGAGCGCGAGGGCGCGCTGCCCGCCCTGCCCGTCGCCGACACGCTGAAGCGCGAGTCGGCCTCTGGCGTGGTCGGAGAAACCGTTTCCCGGAACGGACTTCACGCCGCCCAGACGCCACAAGGCTTTCCGTTCTGGCCCATCCTTGCCGCCCACGAGAAAGCCCATCACCTGGGAAAAATGGACTTCACCGACGACGCCGCGATCGCCGAATGGGCGCATATTCCGGTAAAAATAGTTCCGGGTTCACCGGACAATGTCAAACTCACCTGGGCACGGGATATTGCGATGGCGGACCAGCGGCTTTCCGGCGAACGTACACGCTTTCCCGACATAAGAACCGGCAACGGCTACGACGTGCACGCCTTCGAACCCGGCGACCACGTCACCCTGTGCGGCGTCGCCATTCCGCACGAGAAGAAACTGTCCGGCCACTCCGACGCCGATGTCGGCCTGCATGCCTTGACCGATGCGCTGCTGGCGACCTGCGGCGCCGGTGACATCGGCACGCATTTCCCGCCGTCCGACCCGCAATGGAAAGGCGCAGCCTCGCGAATCTTCGTCGAACACGCGGCAAGGCTGGTGCGCGAGCGCGGCGGCCGCATCGCCAATGCCGACATCACGCTGATCTGCGAGGCGCCGCGCGTCGGCCCGCACCGCGAGGCGATGACGGCGGCCCTGTCACAGATGTTGGCAATTTCCCCGGACCGCATCTCGATCAAGGCGACAACCAACGAAAAGCTCGGCTTTGTCGGCCGCGAGGAAGGCATAGCGGCGATCGCCACCGCCAGCGTGGTGTTTCCCGGCGAGGTGCCGGAATGACCAACAACGATCTGGCAAACGCGCTGCTTCAGGCCTGCCAGCAGCGCGGCATCATGCTGGCAACGGCCGAAAGCTGCACCGGCGGCATGATCATCGCCGCGCTCACCGACATTGCCGGCTCCTCCGCCGTGGTCGATCGCGGCTTCATCACCTATTCGAACGACGCCAAGATGGACATGCTCGGTGTTTCCGCCGCCACGCTTGAGGAGCATGGCGCGGTTTCCCGCGAGACGGCGATCGAGATGGCAAAGGGCGCGCTCGCGCGTTCGCGCGCCAGACTGACGCTCGCGGTCACCGGCATCGCCGGACCCGGCGGCGGCTCAGTGGAAAAGCCTGTCGGCCTGGTCTGGTTCGGCGTCGGCCTGGACGGCCAAACCGTGACCGCCGAGCGCCGGCTGTTTGCCGACAAGGGTCGCGATTTCATCCGCCGTGAAACGGTCAGGCATGCGCTGGAACTGGGACTGCGTGCACTCGCCCAGCGTCAGGCCGACGGTACTGCGCCGTAGATGACATCAGCGCGTTTCTCGAAAGCCTCGGCGAACATGCGGAAGGCGCGATCGAACATGGTGCCCATCACCGCGCCCAGAATGCGGCTCTTGAACTCATAGTCGATGAAGAAGCGGACGGCACAGCCGCCGCCGTCGGGTTCGAAACGCCAGACATTGCTCAGATATTTGAACGGGCCATCGATGTACTTCACGTCGATGGTGTTCTCGTCGGGTTTCAGCAACACCTGCGTGGTGAAGGTTTCGCGGATCGCCTTGTAGCCGATACTCATGTCGGCGAGGAGAACAGTGCGTCCGTCACGCTCCTTGCGCGAGCGAATCGTCAGCGCTTCGCAAAGCGGCAGGAATTGCGGATAAGCCTCGATATCGGCAACCAGCGCGAACATCTGATACGGCGTGTGGGCAACGCGGCGGGTGGCTTCGAATTTCGGCATGAAACCGGCTCTAAAGCGCGTCGCGTCGAAACGGATTCATGCGACGCACTTTAGGTTCTTTGTTCTTACGCATGTCGTTCTCCCAAAACCGAGGTCACTTTTGGGCGACATGCATCAGAGCGATTTCTTGAGAAGCGCTTCCCGCGCCGCGCGCAGCCGGGCGAAATCGTCGCCGGCGTGATGCGACGAGCGCGTCAGCGGGCTCGACGCCACCAGCAGAAACCCCTTGGTCCGGCCGATCGTCTCGAAGGACTTGAACTCCTCCGGCGTGACGAAGCGGATCACCGGATGGTGCTTCTTCGACGGCTGCAGATACTGCCCGATGGTCATGAAGTCGACATTGGCCGAGCGCAGGTCGTCCATCAATTGCAGGATTTCGTTCCGCTCTTCGCCGAGACCCACCATGATGCCGGACTTGGTGAAGATCGACGGGTCGAGTTCCTTGACCCGCTGCAACAGCCGGATCGAATGGAAATAGCGAGCGCCCGGACGAACCGTCAGATAGTTCGACGGTACGGTCTCGAGATTGTGGTTGAAGACGTCGGGCTTGGCCGCCACGACGATCTCCAGCGCGCCTTCCTTGCGCAGGAAATCGGGCGTCAGGATTTCGATCGTCGTCAACGGCGTCGCCGCCCTAATGGCGCGGATGACCTCGGCAAAATGCTGCGCGCCGCCATCGGCGAGATCGTCGCGGTCGACGGAGGTGATGACGACATGGGTCAGGCCCATCTGCTTGACGGCGTGCGCGACGCGGGCCGGTTCATCGGCATCGAGTGCGGTTGGGATGCCAGTGGCGACGTTGCAGAAGGCGCAGGCGCGCGTGCAGATCTCGCCCATGATCATGAAGGTGGCGTGCTTCTTCTCCCAGCACTCGCCGATGTTGGGGCAACCCGCCTCTTCGCAGACCGTCACCAGCTTGTGCGATTTCACGATCTCGCGGGTCTCGGCATAGCCTTTCGAGACCGGCGCCTTGACGCGGATCCAGTCGGGCTTGCGCAGCACATCCTGGTCGGGCTTGTGCGCCTTTTCAGGGTGCCGCAAGCGCGGTGCGTTGGCGATCGTATCGAGGACAGTGACCATCTGGAGACCTGGTTCATTGGCGACCGCCGGTCCGGCGTTCGCTATCATATCGTCATCTAAGGCTTTTCAGCGGAAAGAAAAAGGCCGCCGCAGTGCATGCCGCGGCAGCCTTTTTCGCATAGCAGCTCTTCAGCGATGTTAACGGCGCACCAGGCGTCCTGCCCAGATCAGCAGGCAGGCGCCGATAAAGCCGGTGATCAGGTAGGCGGTCCAGCCGATGCCGAAGACACCGACGTTGAGCGCCTGCAGGATGGCGTTCAGCACGATCGCGCCGACGATGCCCAGAACAATGTTCATGAAGATACCGGTGTTGCTCTTCATGACCATTTCGGCGAGCCAGCCTGCCAGGCCGCCGATAATGATTGCTGCTATCCAGCCGACGCCATTCAAGTGCATATGCCCTCTCCTTGCACGCGCGAAAATGCATCCGGAAACGAACACCCTTGCCGCCGAGTTCCCGCAGCTTGCGCGTTTGAGTCTCGTGCGGCCAATCTATCATGCGTTCAGCGCGCGGCCATAGGCGTCGAGCACGCTTTCCTTCATCATCTCCGACAGCGTCGGATGCGGGAAGATTGTGTGCATCAGTTCTTCCTCGGTCGTCTCTAGGTTCATCGCCACGACAAAACCCTGGATCAACTCGGTCACTTCGGCGCCGACCATATGCGCGCCGAGCAGCTGACCTGTCTTCTTGTCGAAGATGGTCTTGATGAAGCCCTGATCCTCGCCAAGTGCAATCGCCTTGCCATTGGCAGCGAACTGGAAGCGCCCCACCCGGATATCCTTGCCTTCAGCCTTGGCCTTGGCTTCCGTCAGGCCGACAGAGGCGACCTGCGGATTGCAGTAGGTGCAGCCAGGAATCTTGAGCTTGTCGGTGGCATGTACGCCAGGGAAATTGGCAATCTTTTCGACGCACACAACGCCCTCATGCTCGGCCTTGTGGGCAAGCATCGGCGGGCCGGCGACATCGCCGATGGCATAGATGCCCGGCACATTGGTCTTGCCGTAACCGTCGACAACGATGCAGCCGCGTTCGGTCTTCACGCCGAGCGCCTCAAGCCCGAGGCCCTCGATGTTGCCTTGCACGCCAACGGCCGAGATCATGCGGTCGGCGGTGATCTTCTCGACCTTACCGTCCTTCATCTCGACATGCGCGGTGACCGAGTTGGCGCCCTTCTCGACCTTGGTCACCTTGGCCTCGAGGATGATCTTCATGCCTTGCTTCTCGAATTGTTTTTGCGCGAATTTCGAGACTTCGGCGTCCTCGACCGGCATCACCGCCGGCAGCAGTTCGACAACCGTGACTTCGGCGCCCATGGTGCGGTAGAAGGAGGCGAATTCGATGCCGATGGCGCCTGAACCCATGACCAGCAGCGATTTCGGCATCTCCTTCGGCACCATCGCCTCGAAATAGGTCCAGATCAGCTTGCCGTCCGGCTCGATGCCGGGCAGCGCGCGCGGCCGGGCGCCAGTCGCCAGGATGATGTGCTTGGCGGTGTAGGTGCCCTCGCCCTTGACGCCTTTCGGCACCGGCGGCTGCGGCTCCATCGGCTTCTTGGCCGTCTTGGACACGACAATCTCACCAGGCTTGGAGAGTTTGGCCTCGCCCCAGATCACATCGACCTTGTTCTTCTTCATCAGGAAGGCAACGCCGCCATTGAGCCGCAGCGAGACTTTTCGCGAACGGTCGACCACGGCTGACGTGTCGACGCTGACCTTGCCGTCGAGCGTCAGCCCGTAATCCTTCAGGTGATCCGAATAATGCATGATCTCGGCCGAGCGCAGCAGCGCCTTGGTCGGGATGCAGCCCCAGTTGAGGCAGATGCCGCCGAGATGCTCGCGCTCGACGATCGCCGTCTTGAAGCCAAGCTGGGCGGAACGCACCGCCGTGACATAGCCGCCCGGGCCGGAGCCGATGATGATGACGTCGTAGGATTCAGCCATTTTGTGGTCCTTATTGAAGCGAGGCTTCACCGAAAGAAGGCTTCGGTATCGAAATTGGCTCGTACCTCAGTGTTGGAGGCGCGAAAGCTGGCTCATGCATCAGTATCGAAAGGGCGTCGAAAACCCAGAGCCCAAGAAGTGCGTAGCCTGCAAGAAGCCGACTTCGACGGCCTTGCCAATGCACAGCCAACCAAAGGCCAATGATCAGACTTGCATCGAATATCATGTGGCTAACATCACGCGCACCAGCGGCGCCAGCGCCTTGCCGATGTTTCGCGTGTTTTCGGCATCGAGGTGGACGCCATCGAGCGGTGTACATCTAGCGACGCTCGCTGCATCAAAAAAGCCGCAGCCCATCTCGTTGGCGGCGGTTTGATAAAAGCCTGCGAGCTTGGGCGACTCGATCGCGCCGGTTCCCAACATTTCGGCGTAGTCCGCCTTGCCGGTTTCCACGATATGCGGCGGCGCTACCAGAATAATCCTGGGGGCGGCACCGCCGAACGGATAGGCGTGCCCCCGCACGATTTCGATGAGGCGTCGCATGCCATAGGAAGCTATGACTGCGCTGCCATGAATCGACGGCTTCATGTCGTTGGAGCCAAGCATGATGACGATCAGATCGATCGGCGAATGCGTGCTCAGGATCGTCGGCAATATCCGCGCGCCGTTTCGGTCGGCGCCCGACAAGAAGTCGTCATAGGCCGTGGTGCGGCCGCCCAGTCCCTCGGCAATGACATGGAAGCTCGGTCCGAGTGCTCTCGCCAGTGTGGTTGGCCACTGGTCTTCATATTCATGTCGACCCAAAGTCTCCGGGTTGTGTCCCCAGGTCAGCGAGTCACCGTAGCAAAGAACCGTCTTCATGCACCCACACCCACTTGTTCCCTGTTCAAACCGCGTCTCACCCGCCAGCTCACGAACAGCCAGTGAAGAATGATCGTCACCAGCCCCGGCAGGCCAAAGCCGACCACCATGGGAATGTCCTTCACCACCGCGGCACCGCTGTCGGCGTAGAGGATCAGCGCGACCAGCAGGGCAAGCAATACCGCAAACACGATCAGCAGCCACTTACCCGTCCTGGCCACCGCCGCGACCGGATCCGTCATGAACTGCGCCACGAAGAAGACGAAGTAACCATGAAGGTCACCAGCACCGAGAACATGAAAACGAGGATGTATTCTTCCTCTGCACCAGTGGCGATGGCCAACCACTGCGCGACCAGCCCGCCGGCCAAACCGGAAAGAATGAAAGCGAAAAGGCTGGTGAAGAATGTCCGCACCGCCCTCTCCCTTCCTAGACCAGCATGCCCATCGGGTTCTCGATCAGGCGTTTGAAGGCGACCAGCAATTCGGCACCCAGCGCTCCGTCGACGGCGCGATGGTCGGTCGACAGCGTCACCGACATCACGGTGGCGATTTTGATCTCGCCGTTCTTGACCACCGCCCGCTCCTCGCCGGCGCCGACCGCCAGGATCGTCGCATGCGGCGGGTTGATGACGGCGGCAAAGTCCTTGATGCCGAACATGCCGAGGTTGGACACCGCCGTGGTGCCGCCCTGATACTCTTCCGGCTTCAGCTTGCGGCTGCGGGCGCGGCTGGCCAGGTCCTTCATCTCGTTGGAGATGGTGGACAGCGTCTTTTCGTCCGCCTTGCGGATGATCGGCGTGATCAGGCCACCTGGGATCGACACCGCAACGCCGACATCGGCATGCTTGTGCTTGACCATGGCGCTTTCGGTCCATGACGCATTGGCATCCGGCACCGCCTTCAGCGCCATGGCCATTGCCTTGATCACCATGTCGTTGACCGACAGCTTGTAGGCCGGTGCATCACCCTTCTCGGTCTTCTTCATTGGCGCCGCGGCATTGATCTGCGTGCGCAATGCGAGCAATGCATCGAGCTCGCAATCGAGCGTCAGGTAGAAATGCGGGATGGTGGTCTTGGCCTCGACCAGGCGGCGCGCGATGGTCTTGCGCATATTGTCGTGCGGGACGAGTTCATAGGAGCCTTGCTCGAACAGTTTCAGCACCTGCTCGTCCGACATCGCCTTCACCGGCGCGGCAGGAGCAGCAGCCGGAGCCCCAGTGGGGGCTGCCTTGGCTGCAGGCTTGGCGCCGCCACCGGCAATCGCTGCGTCGACATCGGCTTTCACCACCCGGCCGTGCGGGCCGGTGCCGGTCACGGCAGACACATCGACGCCGGCTTCCTTGGCGATGCGGCGCGCGAGCGGCGACGCGAAAGTGCGCTCGCCAGCCGCATGGCCGTTGGCGACCGGAGCAGCTTCTGCCTTGGATGCGGCTGCAGGCTCGGCCTTTGGTGCATCAGCCTTTGGTGCCTCAGCCTTTGGTGCTTCCGCCTTCGGAGCATCCGTTTTTGGCGCTTCCGCTTTCGCTGGTGCGGCAGCGCCACCGCTGTTCGCGGCAGCGCCGGCGTCCTCGCCTTCGGCGGCAAGCACTGCGATCAGCGCATTGACCTTGACGCCTTCGGTGCCGGCGGGAACGACGAGCTTTGCAACCGTGCCTTCATCGACGGCTTCGACTTCCATCGTCGCCTTGTCGGTCTCGATCTCGGCGATCACATCGCCCGGCGAAACCTTGTCGCCCTCCTTGACGAGCCACTTTGACAGATTGCCCTCTTCCATCGTGGGCGACAGGGCCGGCATGGTGATGTTGATTGGCATTTTGTCCTCCCGCCCGGTTCAGCGATACGTGACGGCTTTGACCGCCTCGATGACCTCGCCGACATTCGGCAACGCCAGCTTTTCGAGGTTCGCCGCATAGGGCATCGGCACGTCTTTACCGGCGATAGTGATGACCGGAGCGTCAAGGAAATCGAAGGCACGCTGCGACACCTGGTTGGCGATATGATCGCCGACCGAGCTCTGCGGATAGCCTTCCTCCACCACGATCAGCCGGTTGGTCTTCTTGACCGAGGCAATGATCGTATCGAGGTCGAGCGGACGGATGGTCCTGAGGTCGATGATCTCGGCATCGATGCCCATGCCGCGCAGCTCGGCTTCAGCCTTCACCGCATAGGTCATGCCGATGCCGAAGGAAACGATGGTGACGTCCTTGCCGGTCTTGTGGATGCGCGCCTTGCCGATCGGCAGCACGAAATCATCCAGCTTGGGCACGTCGAAGGACTGGCCGTAGAGGATTTCGTTCTCGAGGAAGATGACCGGATTGGGATCGCGGATCGCCGCCTTGAGCAAGCCCTTGGCGTCGGCGGCGGTATAGGGCATCACGACCTTGAGGCCCGGAATGTGGCTGTACCAGGCAGCGTAGCATTGTGAATGCTGGGCGGCGACGCGCGCGGCGGCGCCGTTCGGTCCACGGAATACGATCGGCGCGCCCATCTGACCGCCGGACATATAGAGCGTCTTGGCAGCGGAGTTGATGATCTGGTCGATCGCCTGCATGGCGAAGTTGAAGGTCATGAACTCGACGATCGGCTTCAGGCCGGCCATCGCCGCGCCAACGCCGACGCCGGCAAAGCCATGCTCGGTGATCGGCGTGTCGACGACGCGCCGCGGCCCGAACTCCTGCAGCAGTCCTTGCGTGATCTTGTAGGCGCCCTGGTATTCGGCGACCTCCTCGCCCATGACGAAGACATCGCCGTCGCGGCGCATTTCCTCGGCCATCGCATCACGCAGTGCTTCGCGCACCGTGGTCGAGACCATTTCCGTGCCGGCCGGAATATCCGGATCGGCGGCGATTTCCGTCTTCGAGGCGGCTGCGACCGGTGCTGCGACCTCGCTTTTAGCCGCCGCCGGCGCAGGCGCCGCTGTTTCAGCCTTGGCAGGCTCTTCGCCGATGCCTTCGCCAGCCTTGTCGACGTCTTCGCCGTCAACCGCGAGCACGGCGATCACTGCGTTGACCTTGACGCCTTCGGTGCCGGCAGGAACCACGATCTTGGCAAGCGTGCCTTCGTCGACGGCTTCGACTTCCATCGTCGCCTTGTCGGTTTCGATCTCGGCGATGACGTCGCCAGCGACGACCTTGTCGCCCTCGTTCTTCAACCACTTGGAAAGATTGCCCTCTTCCATGGTCGGCGAGAGAGCGGGCATGAGAATTTCGATCGGCATGTCCTTGCCCTCCCGTTACAGTACGATATCGGTCCAGAGCTCGGACGGATCCGGCTCCGCGTCGTTCTGGGCAAATTCCGCGGCGTCCGCGACGACGTCGCGAACCTCCTTGTCGATGGTCTTTAATTCGTCCTCGGTCGCCCACTTCTTCTCGATCAGCCGCGCCTTGACCTGTTCGATCGGGTCATGCTCGGAGCGCATCTTCTGCACTTCTTCCTTCGAGCGGTACTTGGCCGGATCGGACATCGAGTGGCCGCGATAGCGATAGGTCTGCATTTCGAGGATCAGCGGGCCATTGCCGGCGCGGCACCATTCGGTGGCCAGATCGCCCGCCGCCTTGACGGCACGGACATCCATGCCATCGACCTGGATGCCGGGAATCTTGAACGAGGCGCCGCGATGCGAAAAGTCCGTCTCCGCCGATGAGCGCGAGACCGAGGTACCCATGGCATAGCGGTTGTTCTCGATGATGTAGATCACCGGCAGCTTCCACAGCGAGGCCATGTTGAAGCTTTCATAGACCTGGCCCTGGTTGGCCGCACCGTCACCGAAATAGGTCAGCGACACATTGTTGTTGTCGCGGTAGCGGTTGGCGAAGGCAAGGCCGGTGCCGAGCGACACCTGCGCGCCGACGATGCCATGGCCGCCGTAAAAATGCTTCTCCTTGGAGAACATGTGCATGGAGCCACCCTTGCCCCTGGACAGGCCGCCACGACGCCCGGTCAACTCAGCCATGACGCCACGCGGTGAAAGCTCCATCGCCAGCATGTGGCCGTGATCGCGATAGGCTGTGATCATCTGGTCGCCTTGGATAAGCGCCATCTTCATGCCGGTGACGACCGCTTCCTGGCCGATATAAAGGTGGCAGAAGCCACCGATGAAGCCCATGCCGTAAAGCTGGCCGGCCTTTTCCTCGAAACGGCGGATAAGCAGCATATGCCGGTAGGCGGTAAGCTCTTCATCCTTGGTGAATTCGGCTGGCTTGGGGGCCGAAACCCCCGATTTGCCGTCGGATTTGGATTTGGCAGGCGCTTTTCTGGCTGCGGTGGCCATGCATCACTCCCTGTTGGCGTCTCTTTGCGGACATTAGAGCAGGATCAAATCTGCTCTGGGGAGATCAGCTCCTCCCCACCGATTTTAGGGAGGCTAACACGCGTCAGGGCGTTGCGCCATGCCGAAATTGCATAGCTGACATGCGTCTAAGCGATTAAAATCATTGAAAATATTGGCGATTAACTGAAAACCGGTTACTTCGCCGAGGCCGGCAACATGATGGTGATTTCGTCAGCCTGGGACAGATTGAGCGCCTTGCGCGCCTGCTCGTCGAGCATGTCCTTCTCGATCGATCCTTCATGCATGAGCCGAACGCGCCGTTCGAGCTCCATCCGGCGTGCCTTGATCGCGTCGAGCTGACCTTGCAGCGCAACCGTCTGGGCTTCCAGCTGATATTTCGAATTGATGCCGAATTCGCCGTGGTAGGCATGAAAGCCGAAATAGGCCAGGAATGCCACGCAGAGCGAGGGAATGATCAGCCGGCCGGTGTTTCTCTGCTTGTGCTGACGCGTCCACATGATCCGAATCCTCGCGGCCGCGAACTCATGCGGCTCGCCATCTTTTTCGCCCGATTGTGCTTAACGGACGGTTACGGATGGTCGCCTGTGCGAGACCGAAATGAAAAAGGGCGGGAATGCTCCGCCCTTCATCAGATATCCCATGTCTGGGTGTTTCCGGATCAGCCCTTGACGATCGACTTGCCGGCGTAGCTCGCCTGCTTGCCGAGCTCTTCCTCGATGCGGATCAGCTGGTTGTACTTGGCCATGCGGTCCGAGCGCGACAGCGAGCCGGTCTTGATCTGCCCGCAATTGGTGGCAACGGCGAGATCGGCGATGGTCGAATCCTCGGTTTCACCCGAGCGGTGCGACATGACGGCGGTGTAGCCGGCCTTGTGCGCCGTCTCGACGGCGTCGAGCGTTTCCGTCAGCGAGCCGATCTGGTTGACCTTGACCAGGATCGAATTGGCAACGCCCATGCGGATGCCATCGCGCAGCCGTGCCGTGTTGGTGACGAACAGGTCGTCGCCGACCAACTGGGTCTTCTTGCCGATCAGGTCGGTCAGGTACTTCCAGCCCTCCCAATCATCCTCGGCAAGGCCGTCCTCGATCGAGATGATCGGATAGTCGGCGGCGAGCTTGGCCAGGTACTTGGCCTGGGCCTTGGGATCGCGGGTCTTCTTCTCACCCTCATAGACGTAGTTGCCGTCCTTGAAGAACTCGGTCGCCGCGCAGTCGAGGCCGAGCGCGATCTCCTCGCCCGGCTTGAAGCCGGCCTTCTCTATCGATTCCATGATGAAGTCGAGCGCCACCGGTGCGCTCTTCAGGTTCGGGGCAAAGCCGCCCTCGTCGCCGACATTGGTGTTGTGGCCGGCATCCTTCAGTTTCTTCCTCAGCGTGTGGAAGATTTCCGAACCCCAGCGGACACCTTCGCGCAGCGTCGGCGCACCGATCGGCAGGATCATGAACTCCTGGAAGTCGATCGGGTTGTCGGCATGGGCGCCGCCATTGATGATGTTCATCATCGGCACCGGCAGGACGTGCGCCTTGGTGCCACCGACATATCGGTAGAGCGGCAGGCCGGCGACATCGGCAGCGGCCTTGGCCACGGCCAGCGAGACGCCGAGGATGGCGTTGGCGCCGAGCCGGCTCTTGTTGGCCGTGCCGTCGAGCTCGATCATGGTCTGGTCGATGTGGATCTGGTTTTCTGCTTCCATGCCGCCGATGGCCTCGAACAGCTCGCCATTCACCGCTTCGACGGCCTTGAGCACGCCCTTGCCGAGATAGCGGGCGCCGCCGTCGCGCAGTTCGACGGCCTCGTGGGCGCCGGTCGAGGCACCCGACGGCACCGCCGCGCGGCCCATCGAGCCGTCTTCGAGAACGACATCGACCTCGACGGTCGGATTTCCACGGCTGTCCAGGATTTCACGCCCGACAATGTCGATGATGGCGGTCATTGCGATGTCCTCGATTGATCTGAAGAAGCGTCGCGCACGTCTTAGCCAAAGTGCCGCAAAAGGCAATCGGCCCGCTCGCAATTATTGCCGTGGCGTCAGCCTAAAGCACGTCGCGTTGATCGGATTCAGGCGCCGCGCTTTAGGTCTTTGTTTTTATGCATGTCGTTCTCCCAAAACCGGGGCCACTTCTGGGCGACATGCATCAGACGATTCACGAAGCGCAAATCGCTGTCATCATAAGTCATGTGCGGCGGACGTGCTTCCGGTTATGGTGCGGGGGCGCGGGGCGAAACAGGAGGAGTTTCGCCATGTCCCAGTTGAGTGGTATCGTGAGTCTGTTCCTGATCGCGGCGGCGTTTCTGACGTCGTGCGACAATCAGCAATCGCCGCCCAAGGCAGGAGTGCTACCGGCCTTGCACATCAGCGAATAGGCGCCGCATCGAATCCAAAAAGGCCCCGTCTCGACGGGGCCTCTTTGTTTGCAGGCGTCAATGCCAGTAAGGCGTGACTTTGTAATAATCATAGGACGCGTCGCGCGCCGTCTCGCCATCCGCGCCGGCCAGTTCGTTGATCGAATAGGCAGGTGCTGCCTTCAGCTGTTCCTTGGAGAACGGAACGACATAGCCGCCCTTGTCCTCGTCATAGTCGAGGCTCGCCCACGGAATGGCGTGATACTTCTCGCCGATGCCGAGAAAACCGCCAAAACCGATCACCGCGAACATGATGCCGTTCGACGTCTTGTCGAGCATGATGTCCTGGATGCTGCCGATGCTCCTGCCTTCGGTGTTGTAGACGGACGTGCCGATGACTCGCGAAGCGGCAATAGCTTCGGTGTGGCCTGTCTGGGTTGTCATGATGTGCTCCTCCTTGTCGTTGATCTGTGCTTTGACAATGAGGGGCGCGGGCGAAAGTTCCCGACTTTTTTCGGCGGCAGCCGGTCACTCCGCGAGGATGAAGGTGACCTTCATGTTGACGCGATAGGCAGCGATCTTGCCGTCCTCGACGACGATCTTCTGGTCCTGGATCCAGGCGCCTTCGACGTTCTTCAGGGTCTTTGCGGCACGCGCAATTCCCTTTTCGATGGCGTCCTGAAAGCTCTTCTTCGACGATGAGGTGATTTCGGTGACGCGGGCGACAGACATGGCTTCCTCCTGCCAAAACGCTCATTTGCGGGGCAAGCGTACAGCCGGCTTATGTCTCCCACAAGCGCCGGCGGGCCATGGGTCATTGTCACCTGCGACGCTGGAGCGTCCCTTTGGAAGGCGCTAGTGACCCTTGGCGATACGATCGAATGCCATCAGTCTTTCCAGGAGTGCCGGCATATCCTTCAGCGGCATCATGTTCGGTCCGTCGGAAGAGGTCGAATTGTCCGGATCCTGGTGGGTCTCGATGAACACGCCGGCAACGCCGACGGCGACGGCCGCGCGGGCCAGCGTCTCGACGAAGCGGCGCTCGCCACCCGAGGAACCGCCCTGCCCGCCCGGCTGCTGAACCGAATGCGTGGCGTCGAAGATCACAGGCGCGCCGATCTCGGCCATGATCGGCAGAGCGCGCATGTCGGACACCAGCGTGTTGTAGCCGAACGACGCGCCGCGCTCGGTGGTCAAAACATTGGCGTTGCCGGAACCGGTGATCTTGGCAACCACGTTCTTCATGTCCCAGGGAGCAAGGAACTGCCCCTTCTTCACGTTGATCACCTTGCCGGTCCTGGCGGCGGTGACAAGCATGTCGGTCTGGCGCGACAGGAAGGCCGGAATCTGCAGGACATCGACATGCGGCGCGACGATCGCGCACTGTTCCTCGGTGTGGACATCGGTCAGCACCGGGAGCGAAAATTCCTTGCGCAGTTCGTCGAAGACGGGAAGTGCGGCGTCCATGCCTGCGCCGCGCGTCGCCGATAGCGAGGTGCGGTTGGCCTTGTCGTAGCTGGTTTTGTAGACGAGGCCTATGCCAAGCCTGCCGGTCAGTTCCTTCAGGGCGCCGGCCATGTCGAAGGCATGCTGGCGCGATTCAAACTGGCAAGGACCAGCGATCAGCGACAAAGCCGCATTGTTGTCGAAGACGACATTGCCGACGGTTACCGACGAATTGGGCGCCAGGGGCTTGCTCATTGGATCTCCCGGAAGATGAAAGCCGCGCCCTGTCCGGATGCCGGCTGCACGACAATATCATTATTGCCCGCTATATCGTGTTTGATGGAATTGGCTGCAAGCAGCCTCGCAGTGATATCGGCGCTGCGGACCGAAAAGACCACCGCGGCGAGGCGAAGATCTGTCGGCGCGCCGGCAGGCAAGCCAAAGCGTGCGGTGAAAGACGCAGGGTCGAACACGCTCAAGATTGCATTCGGCAAGTGAAACGCGCCGCCTTGTCCGCTGGCGGTTGGATCATTCACCGCCACGGAAATTAATCGGTGCTGTTCGGCGGGCCGGCCGCTGACCGCCACCACTTCGACAATGCCGGTGGCGCCGTTGGCGTGCGCCTGCAAAGCCGTGCGGTCCACTTTCGGCGCGTTGACCCGTTCGCAGGCAAACAGGAAAGCATCCGTAGCGTTGCTATCGGATGCGAAGGCGAGCTTAAACGATGCGATGTCGCTTTTGCCCACCGCGTCCGTGAAAGCGCGCGAAAAGCTCAGCGTGTCTCCTGCCGATAGACCAGCTTCGACATAGCGCGCATGGTCGGCATCCGCATTGCCGGTGGCAAGAGCCACAGCGGAAAATCCCTCATCGCCATGGCTATCACGATACACGCGGTCACGCGCGACGAAGACATTGCCCTCGGCAATGGCCTTCATCGCGGCCTGTTCGTCGCCGACAGCGAGCGGTTCGAGAAAGGTGCCGTCGGCGAGGAAAACACAACAGTTTTCCGTTCCGAAGGGATGGATCCCGGTCGGGGCAACGACGAAGCCAAGCGCGGCGAGCCGGGCTCGCGCCACATCGAGACTCTGCGTCGGCAGCACCAGATGATCGAGCGGGTGTGTGTCGGCGGCTGTTGTTGGGTTCATGCAAGCGCGATGTGCATCATTCCGCAAACGGGTTCAAGACTTGATCAGCTGCCGGCCACGACATCGGCGGAATAACGCAGTTCACGCATCGGTTTGACCTTGCTGGTCGTCTGCGCATAGAGCGGGTGGGCCTTGTAGGCGGCCAATGCCGCGTCATCGGCGAACTCGGCATAGACGACCACATCGATCTCGTCCGACAGCGGGTCAACCTTGGTGTTGAGCGTCACCTCGAACAGGCTGGAATGGGGAATTTTGCCGAGCGCCTGCAGGCCGGTGTGCACGGCCTCCACATCCTCTTTACGCCGCGCGCTGAAGAAAACGATATGCCGGATCAACCCCGCCTCCTCGATCGAAAGCGCGTCAGCGACGCGCTTCAGGTCTTTGTTTTAATGCATGTCGTTGTCCCAAAACCGGGGCCACTTTTGGGCGACATGCATTAAGTGCCGGGGTCTTTTGTGACGGCAGGACGGCCGCGTCAATCGACAAGGATGTCGCGGCAGCGAGTCATGCGGATGGACGCTAGGTCTTGCCGGTGACGGATCGCACGACGTGCGTGACACCCCTTACCGCGGTGTCGAGGTACCGGCCCTGATTGTAGAGGCCGTCCCAGATCAGGAAAAAGGCGACCGCGGCAATGACGATTACATAACGCATGGCTAAAACTATCGCACAAGCAGGGTTGCAGCCATAGGCGTTTTGGGCGTGTTCGGCCTTTGCTGTGTAAAAGCCAGATCCACGCCGGCGAGTGCCCTCGACTTGGCACAGCCCAGCTTGCAGCCTGCCCCTTGAAGTTCCCCCCTATGACGTGGAAGATTGTGGCAGGGATTCACTGGGAAGCGCTGAAGCTCTGGTTAAAGGGCGCGCGCTTCGTTCGAGCCCGCCCGTCGCCGAACCGGTCAGCTGCCGGGATCAGGCAATGGCGCTCGAACCTGGCGAATGAACCGCGAGAACCGAGGCTCGGCAATTTGCGCCGACACCGCGGAAGTCCAGGGGCGTGAGATGGCACACAAGGAACATCATGGTCTGGCGTTGAGCGACGCGGTCAGGCTGGACGAATTCAATTTCGCCGAAATCGTCAAGGGCTTGCCGGCGAAGGCGCGCATGGTGCTGTCGGCGGCGATGAACCTGCCGCGCGGATCGCTGAAGGTCAGGATGCCGGACGGACGCGCCGTCCTGGTCGGGGGCAAAGGACCTGGCCCAGACGCCGAACTGGTGCTCAAGAACTGGCGCTTGCCCGGCCGTGCCTTTTCCGGCGGCACGATCGGCGTTGCCGAATCCTATATGGACGGCGATTGGGAAAGCCCTGACGTCACCAGCTTCCTGGAGCTGTTCGTGGTCAATTCGGCCATCGGCGAACGCGTCGCCGGCGGCGCCAGTTGGCTCATCAACACCGTCCAGCGCATCCGGCACTGGTTCAACGAGAACACACGCACCGGCTCGAAGCGCAATATCTCGGCGCATTACGACCTCGGCAACGCCTTCTACAAGGAATGGCTCGATCCGAGCATGACCTATTCCTCGGCGCTCTACGCGACCGGCGCCAATGACCTCGAAAGCGCCCAGGCCGCCAAATATCGCGCCCTGGCGAAGGATACGGGCATCGGTCCGAAGGACCACGTGCTGGAGATCGGCTGCGGCTGGGGCGGCTTCGCCGAATTCGCGGCACGCGAGATCGGCTGCCGTGTGACCGGGCTGACGATCAGCCGCGAGCAGCACGATTTCGCCAAGGCGCGCATCGCCAAGGCCGGGCTTGCCGACAAGGTCGACATCAAGCTGCAGGATTATCGCGACGAAACCGGCACCTACGACCGCATCGCCTCGATCGAGATGTTCGAGGCGGTCGGCGAGAAATATTGGCCTGTGTTCTTCAGCAAGATGAAGGCCTGCCTGAAGCCCGGCGGCACCGCCGGCCTGCAGATCATCACCATCAACGAAGCGTCTTACGACACCTATCGCGCAAGGCCGGATTTCATCCAGCGCTACGTTTTCCCGGGGGGCATGCTGCCGACGCCGTCGATCCTGAAGGCGCTCGGCAAGGATCATGGCCTTGCCCATCTGCGCGAGCGCGTTTTTCCGGATGACTACGCGCGTACGCTCGCCGAATGGCGTCACCGGTTCTGGGCGTCATGGGAAAAGATCGTCCCGCTCGGCTTCGACGACCGCTTCAAGAAGCTCTGGGAGTTCTACCTGCATTATTGCGAGGCCGGCTTCCGCGCCAGCTACATCGACGTGCGCCAGGTGGTCTACAAGGCATAGGTCCACGCCGCAGTTACGGCGCGGACTTGAGTCCATATGGCAACAATCAGAGAAGGATGCGGTATTTCGCAAATCCCGCTTCGCCCTCACCCGCCGGCTCGATCTTCAGCGACTTCACCTCGGCAATGAAATCCTTCGCCTTGGCGCCGGTTTCGAACACGGCGCTGGTTCCAGGCAGCGGCGCGAACGACCAGTTGCCGTCCGCCGACGGGTTGATCGTGCCCTCGCTTATGTAGCGAACGATGACGTCGCGATTGGTGTCCGGCGCCTCGTAAATGATCTTCGAGGCATTGATGTCAGGGAAATTGCCGCCACCGCCGGCACGGTAGTTGTTTGTCGCAACGACGAATTTCTGTTTGGGATCAATCGGTTTTCCATCGAACATCAGGTCGACGATACGATTGGCGCCGGCATTCGCCAGCCCGCCCTTGGCATCGTATTTCGGCGGCTGCGATAGGTCGATTTTGTAGCTAACGCCGTCGATGACGTCGAAATTGTAGGACGGGAAGTCGGTGTTGATGAGCGCTTGGTCGGCCTTGCCCGGTTCGATCCGGTTGAAGATGCCGGCCGACATTTCCAGCCATTCCTTGACCTGCGCGCCGGTGATTTCGACGGCTCGCACGGTGTTCGGGTAGAGATAGAGATCGGCGACGTTCTTGATGGCGATGTCGCCCGCCGGCACGTCGGTATAGTAGTCGGCGCCGCTGCGTCCGCCGGCCTTGAAGGGAGCGGCGGCCGACAGCAACGGCACGTCCTTCCACTGCGTGTTCTTGAGAATGTCTCTGAGGTACCAGGTCTGCGCCTGGCTGACGACCTGCACCGACGGATCGTCGGCGACCAGCGCGAAATAGGAATAGAGCGGAGCGGAGGTCTTGCCGACAGGCCGCCGCACATAGGCCAGTGTCGCCTGGTGGTCCTGCTCGAGTGCCGCGATGATGCGCTTGTCATCAGGGACTATCGGCTTGGCCTTGTTGTCGACGCGTTCGAAGATCGGTCGCGCCTCGGATGTGGCGGAAACGACCTTCCATTTTGACCCGTCGCGCTCCAGCATCAGGTCGATCAGCCCCATATGCGAGCCCCAGAAGCCGCCCATCACGGCGGGCTTGCCCTGCAGCGTGCCTTTTTGCGTGTCGACGCCGTCCAGCGACTGGAAATCCTTCTTGCCGGGGAAGACCAGATGCTGATGGCCGGTGAACACCGCATCGATGCCGTCGACACCGGCGACGAAGAACGATGCGTTTTCCATCATGTCACCCTGCTTCACGTCGATGCCGGAGTGCGAGAGCGCGATGACGATGTCGGCGCCTTCCTCCTTCATCTGCGGCACCCAGGCCTTGGCCGCCTCGACGATGTCGCGCGTCTTGACGTTGCCCTCCAGATTCTTGAGGTCCCAGACCATGATCTGCGGCGGCACGAAGCCGATGATGCCGATCCTGATCGGCTGATCGACGCCCGAACCGTCCTTGATCTTCTTGTCGAGGATGACATAGGGCTTGAGATAGAGCTTGTCGTCGCGCGGGTTCGCGGCAAGCTCTGTGCCACGGATCAAATTGGCGCAGACGAAGGGAAAATTGGCACCGGCCAGCACCTTGTCCATGAACGACAGGCCGTAGTTAAACTCGTGGTTGCCCAGCGTCGAGCATTCGTAACCAAGCAGGTTCATGCCTTTCATGATCGGATGCAGATCACCATCCTTCATGCCCCTCTCATAGGCGATGTAGTCGCCCATCGGATTGCCCTGCAGCAGGTCGCCATTGTCGATCAGCATCGAATTGACGGCTTCCCTGCGCACTGCGTCGATCAGGGAAGCCGTGCGCGACAGGCCCATCGTGTCGTTCGCTTTGTCGGCGTAGTAATCGTAAGGCAGCACATTCACATGGATGTCGGTGGTTTCCATGATCCTAAGATGGGCCTGGTTGGCCTGTGCGCGGGCGGAGAACGGATGCAGCATGATCAACGCTCCTGCGGCGGCAGCACCCGCAAGGAGATCGCGGCGGGAGACGGGATAGAGCAGTCGCGACATGAGTTCTCCTTCTTCGACAACGTGACAGCCCTGCCCCGAAGCGAACTTCGCGCCGAAACCCATCTGAGTCCATTCAACAAGTCGCGCGCATCAAGCCGCCAGTCGATCAGTTCCAGATGACGTGCGGATGAACGGCCTGGGTGAAGAAATCAGCCCTTGTCGTCGTCGCCCTGGGTGATAAGCCGCGCGCTGCGCTGGCCCGTCGCGTAGATCCATAGCCAGCTCAACGAAACCGCAAGCCGGTTGCGAAAGCCGATCAGGAAATAGATGTGGGCTATGCCCCACAGCCACCAGGCCGCCCAGCCGGTCAGCTTGATCCAGCCGAAATCGATCACCGCGGCGCGCTTGCCGATCGTGGCGAGGTCGCCGTCATGTCTATAGCGAAATGGCCGTGGGCTGGTGTCGCCGGCAAGCCGCGCCTTCAGCGTGGCGGCAACATGCCGGCCCTGCTGCTTGGCGGCCGGCGCAACGCCGGGAACGGGCCGCCGGTCCGGCCTCAGCACATGAGCGGCGTCGCCGACGACGAAAATCTCCGGGCTGCCCGGCACGCTCAAGTCACGCTCGACCAGCACCCTGCCCGCCCGGTCCGCGGCCGCGCTGAGCCATTCGGCGGCTGGCGAGGCGGCGACGCCCGCCGCCCACAGGATTGTGCTTGCCGCCAGATGCTTGTCGCCGAAGACGACGCCCTCGGCGTCGCACCGCGTAACGGCCCGGCCGAGTTCGATCGTCACGCCGAGCCGCTCGAGCGCCTTCATGGCATAGTCGGAAAGTTTCGGTGCAAAATTGGCCAGAATACGGTCGCCGGCCTCGATCAGAACGACGCGCGTTTGCCGTGTATCGATGTTGCGGAATTCACCGCGCAGCGTGTCATGCGCCAGTTCGACGATGGTGCCGGCAAGCTCGACGCCGGTCGGCCCGCCACCGACGATCGCAATGGTCAGCAGCGCCTGGCGCTTGGCGGGATCGGTCTCCCGCTCGGCCTGCTCGAAGGCCAAAAGAATGCGCCGCCGAACAGTGGTGGCGTCCTCCAGCGTCTTCAGGCCGGGCGCGAAAGGTTCCCATTCGTCATGGCCGAAATAGGCGTGGCGGGCACCGGTGGCGAGCAGCAGCGTGTCGTAGGCGACCGCACTGCCATCATCGAGCAGCACGCGCTTGCTGGGCCGGTCGACACCGACGACATTGGCGAGCAGCGTCGTCACATCCTTGCGCTTGCGCAGGAGGTGGCGGACCGGCCAGGCAATCTCGGACGTCGCCAGCGCCGTGGTCGCCACCTGGTAGAGCAGCGGCTGGAAAAGGTGATGGTTGCGCTTGTCGATCATGGTGATGCGGACCGGCGCGCCGGCAAGCGCTCGGGTGAATTCGAGACCGCCGAAACCCGCGCCGACAACGACGATGTGATGGCTGGCCTGGTTCATCTCATTCACCCCAATGCATCCGATCTCATGTAGGTATTTTTGTGCACCGCAACAACGTTCCGTCCTTTGATGATTGCCTGGGAGTCGCCCTTGAATGTCGTGAATGCACATGTCGGACCCCGTGGCCGGGTATAGCGTTCTCGAAACAGCAAGACGAGGTGAGGCATGGCTGACGATCATGACGAAGAAGGCCCGGCGCAGTATTCTTCGCCGCCTTGCTTCATGCATGAATTGGATCAGGAGTTTCGCGCTCCGTTGAGCGACTGGACCGACGTGAGACGCTGGCGCAAAGCCGAGCGCGAACGCCTGATCGCCGCCCGTCTTGCCGTTTCGGCCGACGCGAGAACGGTGATGTCGCAGCGCATTGCGGAAGGTCTCGACGCAATCGTCGGCAAGATCGCCGGCCGCATGGTCAGTCTCTACTGGCCGTTTCGCGGCGAACCGGACCTGCGGCCATGGATGGCGTCCATCAACGCACGCGGCGGCCGCACCGCCCTGCCCGTCGTTGTCGAGAAAGGGCAGCCGCTGATCTTCCGCGCCTACGTGCCAGGCGACCGGCTGGAAAAGGGTGTCTGGAACATCCCGATACCGGCCGAGGGCGATCCGGTGCTGCCGGACATCGTCATCTCGCCTATCGTCGGCATCGATCCCGGCAACTACCGCCTGGGCTATGGCGGCGGCTTCTTCGACCGCACGCTGGCTGCGATGCCTTTCAAGCCGCTGATCATCGGCGTCGGCTACGGCCTGCAGCGCATCGCCACCATCTACCCGCAGCCGCACGACATCCCGATGGATCGGATCGTCACCGAGGCCTAAGACCCTGTTTGGAAAATGAGACCGGCTGGATTTCTGTTTCGCTGCGAATATGATTCACCCTTGAAACGCGGACACGACAGCAGCGCGGCCAGTTGGCCGGGATCACTCGACGTAAAAACAACCTCAGGTACGGACCAACGCGTTTCAATCGAAACATAATCCCGCCGTGTAGCAGCGCGAATGTCACGTGACAAAAATCCGACTTGGTCGATAAATATTTTGATCTTTAAGGGGACCATGCTGCGTTGGACGGTTTCGACATGCGCTCCGGGTGGATCCAACAGTGTCCGGTCGCTCTTTAGATCGGCTGCTTCACAACGGATGATAGGATGATCGGACGAACTATAGCGGCTGCCCTTGCAATTGCGTTTTCCTTTTCGCCTTCGCATGCGCAACCACAGCATCGTTTACCGAGCGGTTATAAGTGGGGCCGCTGCCTGCTTGTTGTTAACGGTCAGACTCGCATATCCGGAAGATGCTCCTATCAAATCGAGAAGGGCGGCGATTTTAATATCCAGGGGCCTCGGCAAGTTTTTGCAGGTATCGACTATCCTGATACGAATAGTGGGGCTGGTGAAATGTCCAAAGATTACTGGGCAGTTATCTACAAGGACGGTGATTTTTGGGAAGGCTATGGGAACTCGGACATTCGCGCAACCCACGGTGAACCAGGAGATTGGGGAGAACTTCGCCGCGAAGGCGCATGCTATGTTGGGAAGGACGTCCGGGTGTGCCTTTGGCGTTAAGCCATTTCCGGCTTCATGCCCATCGCGGTACGGTCAACGATTTCACGCAACGCAAACGACGAGTTGATCTTGGTCACATGTGGCATCGCCGACAGCCATTCCTTGTGGATGCGCTCATAGTCGACGAGATCCTTGGCCGCGATGCGTAGAATATAATCATATTCACCCGACATCAGATGGCAGGACAGCACGTTGGGGCAGCGCTTGATCGCCGCCTCGAAGTCCGACAGTGTCTTCTCGAACTGCCCCGACAGCGATATATGCACGATCGCCGTCATCTGGTGGCCAAGTGCGGCATTGGAAAGCCGGGCGTGGTAGCCGCGGATGGTTCCGGATTTCTCCAGATTGTCGAGCCGGCGCGAACACGCCGACTGCGACAGGCCAACCTTCTCGGCAAGTGCTGCATTGGGTATCCTGCCATCCTTCTGCAAAGTCTCGAGAATGGCGATATCGATCCTGTCGAGCGGCATTTTTCGTGAATCCTGCGAATATTCCACTATTTTGCGCAACGATTATCGAAACCGAGCTGTTCGCGCAAGCGCATTCGCAAACACCTGCACAGCGATTCGTGGTTCACTCTACTGATACAGGGAAACGAGCCCAAAGGGCCGGATCAGGAGAAGACAATGCGCGTCGGCTGCCCCAAGGAAATCAAGAACCACGAATATCGCGTCGGCCTCACGCCGGGCTCGGTTCGCGAATATGTCGCCCATGGCCATGAAGTGCTGGTCGAGACCGGCGCCGGCGCCGGCATCGGCGCCGATGACAACGCCTACCGCGCGGCTGGCGCAACGATCGCCAAGACGGCAGCCGACGTGTTCGCCAAGTCGGACATGATCGTCAAGGTCAAGGAGCCGCAACCCAATGAATGGGCGCAGCTTCGCGAAGGCCAGATTCTCTATACCTATCTCCACCTGGCTCCGGATCCGGAGCAGACCAAGGGCCTGCTCGCTTCCGGCGTGACCGCAATCGCCTACGAGACCGTGACCGACGACCGTGGCGGCCTGCCGTTGCTGGCGCCGATGTCGGAAGTCGCCGGACGGCTGTCGATCCAGGCCGGCGCCACGGCGCTGCAGAAGGCCAATGGCGGCCGCGGCGTGCTGCTCGGCGGCGTGCCCGGCGTGCTGCCCGGCAAGGTCACCGTGCTCGGCGGCGGCGTCGTCGGCCTACACGCGGCCAGGATGGCGGCGGGTCTCGGCGCCGACGTCACCATTATCGACCGCTCGATCCCGCGCCTGCGCCAGCTCGACGACCTTTTTGCCGGCCGGGTGCACACCCGTTACTCGACCGTCGAGGCGCTCGAGGAAGAGTGCTTTTCGGCCGACATCGTCGTCGGCGCCGTGCTGATTCCGGGCGCCGCGGCACCCAAGCTGGTTTCGCGCGAGATGCTCTCGGGCATGAAGAAGGGTTCCGTGCTGGTCGACGTCGCCATCGATCAGGGCGGCTGCTTCGAGACATCGCACGCCACCACCCACGCCGAGCCGACCTACGAGGTTGACGGCGTCATCCATTACTGCGTCGCCAACATGCCCGGCGCGGTGCCGGTCACGTCAGCCCACGCGCTCAACAACGCGACGCTTCACTATGGCCTGCAGCTTGCCGACAAGGGCCTGAAGGCGCTTGTCGACGACCACCACCTGCGCAACGGCCTCAATGTCCACAAGGGCAAGATCACCAACCGCGCGGTTGCCGAGGCGCTCGGCTATGAACTGGTTGAGCCGAAAGCCGTTCTCGCGGCCTGATTTCACCTTTAAAAGCGACCTCCCGTCAGCCCGCCGGTTCATTCCGGCGGGTTTTTTCTTAACCTGACGACGGGCAACAAAAAAGCGGAGCCAAAGCCCCGCTTCCTCGATATCGAGATTTGCCGCCGGTTCATCCGCGGTCGGCAAATCGATCGACAATCGCTTTCTAGCGCGATTGTGCGACGGGAGTACGACAAGCCCTCTCCGCCCGGCGGTTCTGATGCCTCATGCGCGCTCGATGCGGCACTGGTAGCAATTGTTGCGCGCCGAGCGGACATGGACATAGGCGATATCGTCGCGCTCGAACAAAGTTTCGGCTCGCGCAGCAATTGCTCCGGTCGGGATGACACCGCCGCTGCCGTAGACGATACGATTATCCCTGCCGTAGCCGCGCACGATGTAGTCGGGGCTTTCGAGAATCTCGGGTAGCCCCTCGGTCTCGGCGGCGCGGTCGCATTCTTCGGCATGCAGGAAGATCGGCCCGGTTTCGGCATAGGGCTGAAGGTCCGGGAATGGCCGGTAAGCCAGAACGAGGTAAGCGTCGCCGGCGGCGATGTTCTTCAGACAGTGCCGGCAAGGCATGCCGTCCCCGTCGGAAATCTTTCGCTCGGGCGTATGGCCGTAAGCATCGGGACCGCCAAACTGCAGGGCCCTGACATCCCGGGTCGGCAGAGCTTTGAACTGAATGGTCATGGTAAAATCTCCGGTGTCGTGACCGGAAATTATGCGCTCAGGCTGATGCTTCCCACCCGATTCTTGCGCGTTAGCGGATGATTCAGATTTTGGCTGATGTCACGGCCGCATGACACTGGCCGAGCGTTCACCGAAAGTCAGCGGATGCACGATTTCCTTCTTCTGCGCCACCGGTGCAAAGCCGAGCTTCTGGTAGAGCGGCAAAGCCGCCGGATGATCGAGCGTGCAGGTCTGCACCGTCACCCGCTTGGGCCCGTACGACCACGCCGCTGCAATCGCCGCACCCAGGAACCAGCGGCCGATGCCTTGCCCTGTCGCATGTTCCATCATGCCGAAATAGGCGAGTTCGACTTCTTCCGGCAGATGCGGCTTGAGGTCGAAGAAGCCGGCCGGCGCACCGTCGAGATAGAGCACCCTGATGTCGCGGTCCTCGCGGTGGATGCCGGCTGAAAGCTCGTCGTCATCCAGCCTCAGCACATTGACCCAGTGCCATTTGCGTCCCACCCGGTCCATCAAATAGCGGTAGAAATGCAGGGGAATGTCCTTGGTCTTCAACAGCGCGACCTGACGGTTATAGGGCACCGGTGGCGAATAGGCCGGCGGCACATGCATCTCGAGAAACGTCACCGTGACTTCGATGTCTTCCAGCGCGCCGTTTTCCATCGTCTTCATTCCTTGCCGGTCACGACGGGCGTGTCGGAACGCCCACCCCACTCCGTCCACGAACCGTCGTAGAGCCTGTTGTCGGTATGGCCAAGCGTTTCCAGCGCCAGCGTCGCCACCGCGGCTGTAATGCCGGAACCGCACGAAGTGATGACGGGTTTCGACAGATCGATGCCCGCCGCCTCCATCACCTTGCGCAGGCGGTCCTTCGACAACAGCTCGCCATTTTCCGACAGCGCCGAATAGGGCAGATTGCGCGCGCCAGGCATATGGCCGGAGCGGATACCGGCGCGCGGTTCAGGCTCCGTGCCGGAAAAGCGGCCCGGTCCACGGGCATCGGCGATCTGGCTTTCCCCGGTATCGACGATCCGGCGCATGTCGGCGAGGCTGGCGACGCGACCGGCGTCGAAATTGGCATGAAACACACTTGGCGCGATCTTGGTCGGTTCGGCCGTTACCGGCCGGCCGGCCGCTTTCCAGCCATCGAAGCCGCCGTCCAGAATATAGGTCTGGAAGACGCCCATCACGCGAAACATCCACCACGCCCGAGGCGCTGAGAAGAAACCCGGACCGTCATAAACGACGATGGTGTCGTCGGCCGAAACACCCATCGACCCGACATACTGGGCAAAATGCTGCGGTGACGGCAACGTATGCGGCAGCGGCGAATCCGGGTCCGAAACCGCATCCTGATCCAGAAACCGTGCGCCCGGAATGTGGGCGGCCTGGTATTCGCCGCGCGCATCGCGCTTCTGCGCCGGGAGATACCAGGATGCGTCGATGATCGTCAGACCCGGCTCGCCGAGGCGCTGCTGCAGCCAATCCGCGTCGACGGTGAAAGGACTGTCCTCGGCCATTTTTTCTCCTGCTCGCCTTTTGGCGGTGATTGTCCGATTAAAGCGCTTCGCGTTGAAACGGGTTCCGGTGACGCGCTTTAAGTCTTGTTTTTATGCATGTCGTTGTCCCAAACCGGGGCCACTTTTGGGCGACATGCATCAGTTCGCCGGCATCGGGCCGAAGCGGATGCGGAAGCGTCGGTTCTCGCGGCCCTTCTTCTCGATCTTGCCGACATGGATTTCGTCGACTTCACCGGTGCTTTTGACATGGGTACCGCCGCAGGGCTGGCTGTCGACCGAAGCGTTGTCACCGATGCAGACCAGGCGGATTTTACCGGTGCCGACCGGCGGCCGGACGTTCTTGGATTTCACCAGGCCGGGGTTGGCGGCCAGTTCCTCGTCACTGATCAGCCTGGTGAAGATCGGGTGATCGGCCCGCACCAGATCCATCAGGCTCGCCGTCACCTCTTCCCTATTGAAGCTGGCGTCGGGAATATCGAAATCAACGCGGCTGTCATCCTCGGAAACAGACGCGCCCGTGATCGGGAACGGGCAGACCACAGTGAGCAGGTGACAAGCCGCGTGCATGCGCATCAAAAGATGCCGGCGCTCCCAGTCGATCGCCAGGCTCAAGCGATCACCGACCTCTGGAACCCTCTGCTCCAGCGCCGGCACATGGATGATCTCGTCCTTGGTCTCGCCCGTAATGGTGGCGGCGATGGCGATGCGGCTGCCATCGGCGCGTTCGAGATAACCGGTATCGCCCGGTTGGCCGCCCGAGGTGGCGTAGAAGATCGTCCGGTCGAGAATGATGCCGCCGCGGTCGTTGACGGCAACGACCGTGGCATCCGCCGTGCGCAGATAGGCGTCGTCGCGAAACAGCGCTTCGGTCCGGTGCGCCATCACGAGACCTTTTCGAACGGCACCGAAATCGTGCTCCGCTGCTCCATCCAGCCCGGTATCGGCAGGTTCTTCTCGCGCAGGAATTCCGGGTTGAACAGCTTCGATTGATAGCGCGTGCCATAGTCGCAAAGGATGGTCACGATGGTGTGGCCGGGCCCAAGTTCGCGTGCCAGACGGATCGCGCCGGCAATGTTGATGCCGGTCGAGCCACCGACGCAAAGGCCTTCTTCCTGGATCAGGTCGAAGACGATCGGCAGCGCATCCTCGTCCGGGATCTGGAATGAAAAATCCGGCGTGAAGCCATCGAGATTGGCGGTGATGCGCCCCTGCCCGATGCCTTCGGTGATCGAGCTGCCTTCGGACTTCAACTCACCGCTGGTGTAGAAACTGTAGAGCGCGGCCCCCAGCGGATCGGCGAGCGCGATCTTGACGTCCTTGCTCCTGGCTTTCAATCCGAAGGCGACGCCGGCCAGCGTTCCGCCCGAGCCGACCGCCGAGACAAAGCCGTCGACCTTGCCGCCGGTCTGGTTCCAGATCTCCTGCGCCGTGGTGCGGATATGGCCGTCGCGGTTGGCGACATTGTCGAACTGGTTGGCCCAGATGGCGCCGTTCGGCTCCGTCCGCGCCATCTGCTCGGCCAGCCGCCCCGACAGTTTCACGTAATTGTTGGGGTTCTTGTAAGGCACCGCAGGCACCTCGATCAGCTCGGCGCCGAGCAGCTTGATGGTGTCCTTCTTTTCCTGGCTCTGCGTGTCGGGAATGACGATGACGGTGCGGTATCCCAGCGCCTTGGCGACCAGCGTCAGCCCGATGCCGGTATTGCCGGCCGTTCCCTCGACAATGACGCCGCCGGGCTTCAGCAGCCCGCGCTGCTCGGCGTCGCGGATGATGAACAGACCGGCGCGATCCTTGACCGACTGGCCCGGATTCATGAACTCGGCCTTGCCCAGGATCTCGCAACCGGTTTGTTCAGACGCTTTGTTGAGGCGGATCAGAGGCGTGTTGCCGATCACGTCGATCACAGAACGGGGCATTCAGGATTCCTTGTGTAGCTGCGCCGAAACCGTAGAAACCCGAAGCTTCGGTTTCAAGGCAAGAATTTGTCTGGACCAGTCGCATTTGCGGCACTGTTGCCGCGCCGACGCTTCTCAATATCGCCTTCATGGCCCACAGTTCATTTCCTCACTGTGATGAAAGCACTCTTTTCATTCGATTTCTTCATCGCTAGAGCAAGGCACGAACAAGTCGACAGGGCGCAGCATGACACTCTATCGAGCCAATCCGAATCACGGCGTCGCCTGGATCACGGGCGGCAGCAGCGGCATCGGCCGTTCACTGGCCAGGGATCTTGCGTCCCAGGGCTATGCCGTCGCGGTGACAGCGCTCGACGACGATCCGATCGACACGCTTGTCGTCGAGACCGCGCAGATGCCGGGCAGTGTCACGGCCTTTCCCTGTGATGTCACCGACGAGCCGCGCATGGCAAAAACCGTCGCCGCGATCGAGAAGGAACTCGGGCCTATCGTGCTCGCCGTCTTCAATGCCGGGAACTACATTTCGACGCCGGGAGAAAATCTAGTCGTCAACGACTTTCACCGGTCCTTCGATGTCAACTATTTCGGCATCATCAACGGCCTGGTGCCCGTCATCCAGCGCATGCGTGTGCGGGCACGCGGCCACGTCGTGCTGGTCGGCTCGGTCACCGCCTATTTCGGCTGGCCGACCACGGCCGCCTATGGCGGCACCAAGGCGGCGATCAACATCCTGGCCGAGTCGCTGAAATATGACTTCGACAAGATGAATGTGCGTATCCAGGTGATCAACCCGGGCTTCATCGACACCGCTCTGACCGAGAAGAACATGCTGCCGATGCCGGGGCTGATGCCGGTCAGCCGCGCGACGCGCCGTATGGCCCGGGGCATCAAGTCCGGCGGCTTCGAAGTCACCTTCCCGCGCCGGCTGAGCTGGCCTCTGAAACTGCTCAGCCTGCTACCGAGGCCGCTGTGCAGAGGGGTGATCAGCCTGATGACCAGTTGGAAGGCGCGGCCGTTGCACTACGACCGCAAGCCACAAAGCGAATAGAACGCCATCGAGATTGGCAGGCTCCCCTCTCCGGGCAGGGCGTTGCCTGTTTGTGACCGCCGCCATAGGCTGAGAAATTGTTGCGTGGAGTCTGCGATGGGGCGACGGATCGTGCTTGCTGTGCTGGGCCTTGTCATTGTCCTCGCACTGGCTTTCGTGCTTGGCCCGCGCGTCAAAGTCGACACCACGATCCGTTTCGATCCCTCGGTCATCGGCGACGATCCGCAGGCCTATGTGGCGAAGATAGAAGCCGCCACACCCGGAATCCGTGACGGGCTGGAGAAGGAGATCGTCTGGGCCAATCCGATGGTGCATGCCAGGACGCCGCTGTCGATCGTCTATATCCACGGCTTTTCCGCATCGAAGGGCGAGGTCCGCCCGCTGCCGGACGAGGTGGCCGACCAGCTCGACGCCAATCTGTTCTACACCCGCCTTACTGGTCACGGGCAGGACGGCGCGGCGATGACGCAAGGCAGCGTCAATGCCTGGATCAACGATTATGAGGAGGCGCTCGCCATCGGCCGGGCGATCGGCGACAAGGTGATCGTCATCTCGACCTCGACCGGCGGCTCGCTGGCGACATGGGCGGCAACGCAGCCGGGCGCGTCGGACGGTGTGGCGGCGATTGCGTTCATCTCGCCGAATTTCGGCGTCAAGGCGTCCGGCGCCGAGATCCTGACCATGCCCTGGGGCAAGCAGATTGCCGAGCTCGTCGGCGGCAAGGAACGCAGCTTTCCGACCCGCAACGCCCTGCACGAGAAATTCTGGACGCACAAATATCCGATGGCCGCGACACTGCCGATGGCAGCGCTGACCGAGCTCGCCTACGCCGCGCCGGTGGAAAAGGCGACCATACCGGCTCTCTTCATCTTCTCCGATTCCGACAGAGTGGTGCGCGAAGACCGCACCCGCGAAAGCGCCGGGCGCTGGGGCGCGCCGCATGAACTGGTTCCGGTCGACGACACCGGCGATCCCGACAACCACGTCATCGCCGGCGATGCACTGTCGCCATCGACCACGACCTTTCTGGCGCAAAGGATCGCCGTCTGGGTCGAGGCGGTGGCCAAGTAGCCTCCAGACGAAAAGGGCGACCGAAGCATCGCTTCAGCCGCCCTTTCTTTGTCACTCACGTCTTTGTCACTCACGGGCAATCAGCCAGCCTAAGCTTGACTGATTACAACGCGTTCTGGCTTACGCAGCCCGCGCAGCCGGACGCTTACCGCCAAAGCGGCGCTTGTTGTTGCCCTTGAAAGGCTTGGCGCCTTCCGGCTTGCGCTCGCCAGCGAAGGCAGGCTTGTCGCCGAAGCGCTTCTTGCCAAAGCCGTTGCCCTTGTTCTCGCCACCGGGCCGCCTGCCGTCGCGACGACCATTGCCGTTGCGGTCATTGGCCGGCTCGAAGCGCTCGTTCTTTTCAGCCGGATTGCGCAGCGGATCAGGGCTGCCGAGATGGTCGGCAACGATCGGCAGCTTGGTGCGGATGATGCGCTCGACCTGGCGCAGCTTGCTGTTTTCCGACGGATCGCAGAGCGTGATGGCGATACCGTCCATACCGTTGCGGCCGGTGCGGCCGATGCGGTGGACATAGCTCTCGGCTTCGTCCGGCAGGTCGAAATTCACGACATGGCTGATGCCGGGCACGTCGATGCCGCGCGCCGCGATGTCGGTCGCCACCAGAATGCGCACCGAGCCCTCACGGAAATCGTTCAGCGCCTTCTGGCGGGCGTTCTGCGACTTGTTGCCATGGATGACGGCGGCCTTGAAGCCGTCGCGCTCGAGGTCCTTGGTCACCCGGTCGGCACCATGCTTGGTGCGCGAAAAGATGATGACGGACTTCATCGCCTCGTCGGCGAGCATGGTCGACAGCACCTGGCGCTTCTGCTTGGTGCGGGCAAAGACGACGCCCTGCACAATCTCGGCTGCCGCCGTGCTGTGGGGGGCGACTTCGACGCGGATCGGGTTCTTCAACAGGCCTTTCGCCAGTTCGGCGATTTCGGCTGGCATGGTCGCGGAGAACAGCACCGTCTGACGGTCGGGCGCGGTCGCCTTGGCGATGCGCTTGACGTCGTTGATGAAGCCCATATCCAGCATGCGGTCGCCTTCGTCCAGCACCAGCCATTTGGTGTCGGCAAGCACGAGGTCGCCCTCACGCACCAGATCGGTCAGCCGGCCTGGTGTGGCGATCAGGATGTCGACGCCGGGCGCAACCTTCTTCACCTGGCTGAAGCGCGAGACGCCACCGAGCACGAGCGCGGTCGAGACATGCGCGCCCTTGGCGAGCAACTTGATCATGTCCTCGATCTGCACGGCGAGTTCGCGCGTCGGCGCCAGAATCAGCGCACGCGCCGTCTTCGGCCGGCGCTTGGTGCCGAGAGCGATGATCTTCGACAGGATCGGCAGCGCAAAGGCCGCGGTCTTGCCCGAACCGGTCTGGGCAATGCCGAAAATGTCACGGCCTTCCAGCTGCGGCGGGATCGCCTGGGTCTGGATCGGCTTCGGCTCGGTGAAGCCGGCGGCATGGGTCGCCTTGAGCAGCGCGCCCGTAATTCCAAGTGCTGCGAAACCAGAGAGTTCCCCAGTACCGAGCAAAGTGTTTTCGTTGGTCAAAATATTCTTCTTTCACGCGGCTCCTGGCCGCAAACATCAATGGCGGCAGGGCGCAACCTGCCGTCGGATAAATTGTCATGAAACGACAAGGCGGGCGGACGGGATCGTCCACTCGGCTGCGCTGTCGTGCCCGCAGGCATCATACCACGGGGCTTTTTCGCCGCTTTGTGATGTACCGGAAAGAGGGGGCCGATATACCGGAAAGAGGGAAAACAGACGCAACCAGTCTCATTTGTCGAGAAGGCCGGATTGTTCCCGGCCCAAGCGCCTATGTCGCCGCATATGGCCCAGTTCGCGGCCAAATGCAAGGGGCGTCATGCTGCAGCGCAACAAAACCATGGCGCAAGCGGTGCTTGCACTCGCTTGCCGGCACGATTACCACGAAATGCCGCTGGCCTGGGAGGTAATCGATGAAGGACGTGCTGAAGGAACTCGAGCGCCGCCGCGACATCGCTCGCATGGGTGGCGGCCAGGCCCGCATCGATGCGCAGCACAAGAAGGGCAAGCTCACCGCGCGCGAACGCATCGAGGTCTTTCTCGACGAGGGCTCGTTCGAGGAATTCGACATGTATGTCGAGCACCGTTCGACCGACTTCGGCATGGAGAAGACCAAGATCGCCGGCGACGGTGTGGTCACCGGCTGGGGCACCGTCAACGGCCGCCCGGTTTACCTGTTCGCCAAGGACTTTACCGTGTTCGGCGGTTCGCTGTCGGAAGCGCATGCCGAAAAGGTCATCAAGGTGCAGGAGATGGCTCTGCGCAACCGTGCGCCGATCATCGGCCTCTATGATGCCGGCGGCGCGCGCATCCAGGAGGGCGTGGCGGCACTGGGCGGCTATGCCGAGATCTTTCAGCGCAATGTGCTCGCCTCCGGTGTCATTCCGCAGATTTCGCTGATCATGGGTCCTTGTGCCGGCGGCGATGTCTATTCGCCGGCGATGACCGACTTCATCTTCATGGTGCGCGACACCTCCTACATGTTCGTCACCGGACCGGATGTGGTGAAGACCGTCACCAATGAGACGGTGACCGCCGAGAGCCTCGGCGGCGCCTCCGTCCACACGACGAAATCCTCGATCGCCGACGGCGCCTATGACAATGACGTCGAGGCACTGCTGCAGATGCGCCGGCTGGTCGACCTGCTGCCCGCCTCCAACACATCGGAGCTCCCGGAGATCGAATGCTACCAGTCGGTCACCGACCACGATCTGTCGCTCGACCGGCTGATCCCCGACAATGCCAACAAGCCCTACGACATCAAGGAGTTGATCCTGAAGGTCGCCGATGAAAGCGACTTCTTCGAGATCCAGCAGAATTTCGCCAAGAACATCGTCACCGGGTTCGGGCGCGTCGAGGGCCGCACCGTCGGCTTCGTCGCCAACCAGCCGATGGTGCTGGCGGGCGTGCTCGATTCGGACGCCAGCCGCAAGGCTGCCCGTTTCGTGCGCTTCTGCGACTGCTTTTCGATCCCGATCGTCACCTTTGTCGATGTTCCCGGCTTCCTGCCCGGCACGGCGCAGGAATATGGCGGGCTGATCAAGCACGGCGCGAAACTCCTGTTCGCCTATGCCGAGGCCACCGTGCCGAAGATCACCGTCATCACCAGAAAAGCCTATGGCGGCGCCTATGACGTGATGGCGTCAAAACACCTGCGCGGCGACATGAACTATGCCTGGCCGACTGCACAGATCGCCGTGATGGGCGCCCGGGGCGCGGTCGAGATCATCTACCGCAAGGACATCGGCGACGCCGAAAAGATCGCAGCCCATACAAAGGCTTACGAGGATCGCTTCCTGTCCCCCTTCGTCGCCGCCGAGCGCGGTTATGTCGATGAGGTGATCATGCCGCACTCGACCCGCCGCCGCATCGCGCGCGCGCTCCGGATGCTGCGCAACAAGGACATGCAGAACCCCTGGAAGAAGCACGACAATATCCCGCTGTGAGGCATCCTGTCGGGCGGACGTATCCAGTTGGTCGCAACAGGGCAGATCATTCCTCTTCCGCCGCGCCAAACCCCGCTCCCATGGTGGCACGCACGGAACTGCCCCAAGGCGTCGCATGGTTGTCGATGCGCATCTGGAAGATGAAATAGGTCGGCGAACAGAAGCCGATGCCCCTGATCTTGCCGATGCCAGGCGTATCGGGCGGCAGCGATTGACACATATAGTCCTCGCGGCAGAAATGATCGGCCGAACAGGCCGGCCGGTTGCCGCGATTGACGGCGCCGCCAAGGCATTGGTCGAAGTTGTTGGTGGCCACGCAGATGTCGAATTTCTTGCCGCCGACCAGCCCGCAGATCTCGTTCGGCATCGGCTTACCGGCTTTGAAGGCCGCGAAGACACGGTCCTTGTCGTCGCAGCCGCGATAAGCAATTCCGGCAGGCACACCGATCTTCGGCGGACGGCAGGTGTAAGCGGTGCGCGAGACGTCCGGTGCGAAAGCCGCGAACTGGCCCGATATGCTGTAGCGGTCGTTGAACGGCTGCGCTTCGTTGCTGGCGATCGAGCCGGTCAGGCAGGGATGGCCGGAAAACATCTTTTCGCTGTCCTTGGGCAGCAGGCATTGTGCCAGCTTGGTCCGCACCCCCGATGCCGTCGCCAGCGGCGTGCAGACCGTGCCGCTGCCGCACTGCCAGGTGGTGCCGAAGCGGGCGGCATCTTCCGGCATCAGGCACGGCATTGCCATCTCTGCCGGCGCGTAGTCGACCGCGCCGGCGTCCGTCCAGGCAGCCGGCGGTGCAAAGGAGAGCGGACGGAAGCGGTTCGGCTCCTTGCCTTGCGCCATGGCGCGCAGCCAAGCCTGACGGCGCGGGATTTCGGCGTGAAGATGCGGCGAAATGCCGACCTCGATGCGGTTCAACGGCGACGTCGTCTTGTCGTCGAGACCAATGAAGTGGAACCCCGCCGTCGAACCAGCCTGATGGCACCCCTGGCAGGCGCCATTATCCAGCCGCTCGACCAGCGCTTCCGGCGTGCGCACCAGTTTCAGCCCGGAATAATCGAGCGACGCGAATTCCCCGGGTTGGAACAGCGGCGTGAACGGGTGGTTGGCCTGCCGCGCACTGCCGAAGGTCGACCAGGAGATGACCTTCCTGGCCAGGAACTCGTCGGGGATTTCGTAGACGCCTTCATCGACCGCCGGCAGATTGGCGCTGACATAGGCGGCGAGCCTTGCCTTCAGCGCCGCGTCTTGCGAGAGCCGTGCGGTGTCCGGCGTGTTCTCCAGCGGCTTCTCGCTGACCGTCCCGCCATCGATGCCGAATATCCGCATGAGATAGGCTGCCTGGCCGCCGAACTCGGTTTCCTGACCGGAGGGAAAGCGCACCACCTGTGCGTTGAGTTCCAGCTGCTTGAAGGTCAGCCCGGCTTTCTCCAGCGGTCCGCCGGTCAGCCAGCCAGCATCGACGGTCTCGTCAAGCTGTGGCGTCCAGCGTCCGGCAACGCCGACGCAGCCACCATCGGCATCGGGTGCCGCGCTGTAGACGGCGTTGAAATTGAACGGCAGACGCGACGCCAGCAGCTTGCCGTTTTTCCGGAAACTGTAGGCAAGTCGGTAGATGAAGCGCACCTCGCCGCAGCTCCTGTCACCCAGCAGCACCGCGAAGTCGCGACGGTCGAGCCGGTTGACGACGCCGACCAGTCGGAAGCGCGCGGCATCGGTCTTCAGCCAGCGCATGTCCATGATGCGGCCGACATTGCCGTCGGTAACCTCGTAGAGCGGCCGCCCGCCGGCCTTCATGTCGGCGCGCAGTGCGGCAACATCGGCCGCTACAGTCTCGACGACAGCGTGATAGGCTGGCGCCTTGTCGTAGAGGGTTTTTAGATCACCCTCGTCTGGCGTGCTAAAAAGACCGGCGAAGCCATACCCCTTGGCATCGAGCACCGCGAGCACTGCCGGGTCACCGACGATCGTCACAGGACCTTCGGCGCGCGCTTCAGACGCCGCGAACACAGCAAAGAAGGTGGCGAGCCGCAGAGCCAGGACGCGGCTCATAGAGCGCCCGTACGCGCTTCGACAAGTTCGCGCAGCACCGGCACCAGCGCCCGCGGCAGATCCTCGGCGATCAGCCCCGGCCCGAACCGGCTGCCGGCTTCGGCATGGATCCACACCGCGGCGCAGGCCGCTTCGAACGCCGGCATGCCTTGCGCAAGCAGCCCGGCGATGATGCCGGACAGCACGTCGCCCGAGCCTGCGGTTGCAAGCCATGCCGCGCCGTTCCTGTTGATCGCCGCAAGGCCGTTCGGCGCCGCGATCACGGTGTCGGCGCCCTTGTAGACGATGATGGCATTTGCACGTGCCGCGGCCAAACGCGCCCTGGCCAGTTTGGATGTGGCAACGTCATCGGCGATGCCGGGAAACAGCCTGGCGAACTCTCCGTCATGCGGCGTCATCACCAGAGCCGGTGCGTCCGGTTGGCGAGAAGCTTGGAACAAGACGTCGGGCGCCTCGCGAAACGAGGTGATCGCGTCGGCGTCGAACACGAGGCCGTCAATCCGGGTTGAGGTATCCCGCTGCTCGCCAGAGGTGAGCAGCGCGAGTGCAAATTTCCGCGTCTTTTCGCCAACGCCAAAGCCTGGCCCGAGAACAAAGGCCGACGGCCGGCGCTCACCGATGAACGCATCGACATCGACGCTGTCGTCGGCCTTGCGCAACATGATCGAGGTGAGATGCGCGGCATTGACCTGCATGGCATTGGCTGGCGGCAGCACGGTGACCGCCCCTGCCCCGCTTCTCGCTGCGGCAAGTGCCGACAGCCGTGCCGCGCCTGTGGCGCCGGGACCGCCGGAAAAGACGCCGACGTGGCCGCGCTTGTATTTGTGTGCGTCCACAGCTGGCACCGGAAATTCCCGTAACCACAGGTCCGGCACATTCTCGAAGGTCGACACGGCGAGCTGGGCGATGATGCCGTCGCCGATGCCGATATCGGCGAGCACGATCTCGCCGCATCGTTCCCGTCCCGGGAGCAGCAGGTGGCCAGGCTTTTTTCGCGCGAAGGTGACGGTGACCTCGGCGCGAAACGCCTTGCCCAATATTTGGCCGCTGGCCCCAGAGACACCCGACGGCAGGTCGACCGCGACGACAGGCAGGCGCAGGGCTGTGGCAGTATCGACGGCTTTCGCGGCATCGCCGGACAGCGGCTTGGACAGCCCTGCCCCATAGAGCGCGTCGACAACGATCGAGCCGGCCTCGGCGGCAAAATCCGACAGTGGTCGAGGCTTGACCGGGCATTGCGCGGCGGCGAGTGCCGCATCGCTTTCCGGCCTCGGCGTCCCGCTTGCCCAGATCGTCGTGCCGACGCCGCTGCCGGCTAGGATGCGGGCAACGATATAGCCATCGCCGCCATTGTTGCCTGGTCCGCAAAGCACGTGGACGTGCGTCGCCGCCGGGTAGCGCTTGAGGACCACAGCTGCGACCGCTTCGCCGGCGCGCCGCATCAGGTCGATACCGTCGGTTGGACCGGCGGCAATCGTCAGCCGATCGGCCTCGCTCATTTCGGCCGGGGAAAGAAGTTCGTTGCTCATGGATTGCCGATCCGCATTCGATCAAGCATTGTCCAATTTTCGATCCGAAGCAAACAAAGGGGAGTTGGCAAAATTTGCGGGTCATTTCGTTGGGATGAGGGCATCGCAGGCACAAAACTGCCCACCGGATAGGCGATATGCCTAATTGTTGTGCGGACGCACATGCTGGCGCTGTGTAGGCTTCAGCAGCCCATGCCGCACCTGATGCAGTGAATGACGCGAATTTGCATCCCGGCGCGGCGCGGCTTTGAAATCGTATGAGACCGCTTCAAATCCGTCCAATTGGCACAGTTCGTGCTTGATGGAGGCGCAAGCGGGGCTCACAACCCGTTTTTTTGGCAGTGGAGGCCACTTTTTACATGAAAAAGATCGAAGCGATCATCAAGCCATTCAAGCTGGACGAAGTGAAGGAAGCGCTTCAGGAGGCCGGACTGCAAGGCATCACGGTTACCGAGGCGAAAGGCTTCGGTCGTCAGAAGGGCCATACCGAACTCTACCGCGGCGCCGAATATGTCGTCGATTTTCTGCCCAAGGTGAAGATCGAGGTCGTGCTCGGCGATGACGCTGTCGAAGGCGCGATCGAGGCCATCCGCAAGGCGGCCCAGACAGGCCGTATCGGCGACGGCAAGATCTTCGTCTCCAACATCGAGGAGGTCGTGCGAATCCGCACCGGCGAAACCGGTATGGACGCGGTCTGATCCGGCCCGGCCATCCGCCTGAAAACCGTCATCATCAAAAAACGTCATCAAACAGGGATACATGACATGACGACAGCCAAAGACATCATGAAGCAGATCAAGGACAACGACGTGAAATTCGTCGACCTGCGCTTCACCGACCCGAAGGGCAAGCTGCAACACGTGACGATGGATGTCATCGAGGTCGAGGAAGACATGTTCGCCGATGGCGTGATGTTCGACGGCTCTTCGATTGCCGGCTGGAAGGCCATCAACGAGTCCGACATGGTGCTGATGCCCGACCCGGACACGGTCCACATGGACCCGTTCTTCGCGCAGTCGACCATGGTCATCCTGTGCGACATTCTCGATCCGGTTTCGGGCGAATCCTACAACCGTGATCCGCGCGGCACGGCCAAGAAGGCCGAGGCCTACATGAAGTCGGAAGGCATCGGCGACCAGATCTTCGTCGGCCCGGAAGCCGAATTCTTCGTCTTCGACGATGTGAAGTACAAGGCCGACCCTTACAACACCGGCTTCAAGCTCGATTCCACCGAACTGCCGTCGAACGACGACACCGACTACGAGACCGGCAATCTCGGCCACCGTCCGCGCATCAAGGGCGGCTATTTCCCGGTGCCGCCGATCGATTCCGCGCAGGACATGCGCTCCGAGATGCTGACCGTGCTCGCCGAAATGGGTGTGCGCGTCGAAAAGCACCACCACGAGGTCGCCGCTGCCCAGCACGAACTCGGCATCAAGTTCGACACGCTGGTCCGCAACGCCGACAAGATGCTGATCTACAAATATGTCGTGCACCAGGTTGCCAACGCCTACGGCAAGACGGCCACCTTCATGCCGAAGCCGATCTTCGGCGACAATGGTTCGGGCATGCATGTCCACCAGTCGATCTGGAAGAACGGCAAGCCGACCTTCGCTGGCAATGAATATGCCGGCCTGTCGGAAAGCTGCCTGTTCTACATCGGCGGCATCATCAAGCACGCCAAGGCGATCAACGCTTTCACCAACCCGCTGACCAATTCCTACAAGCGTCTGGTGCCGGGTTACGAAGCGCCGGTGCTGCTCGCCTATTCGGCGCGCAACCGCTCGGCTTCCTGCCGCATCCCGTTCGGCTCGTCGCCCAAGTCCAAGCGCGTCGAGGTCCGCTTCCCCGATCCGGGCGCGAACCCCTACCTCGCCTTCGCCGCCATGCTGATGGCCGGTCTCGACGGCATCAAGAACAAGATCCACCCCGGCCAGCCGATGGACAAGGACCTTTACGATCTGCCGCCGAAGGAGCTGAAGAAGATTCCGACCGTCTGCGGTTCGCTGCGCGAAGCGCTGCAGAGCCTCGACAAGGATCGCGGCTTCCTGAAAGCCGGCGGCGTCTTCGACGACGACCAGATCGACAGCTACATCGAGCTGAAGATGGCCGAGGTGATGCGCTTCGAAATGACCCCGCATCCGGTCGAGTACGACATGTACTATTCGGTCTAAGATTCGATATAATATTCAAGCCCTTGAAAGATTTCCCTCTTTCAAGGGCTTTTTGCTGCGCTCCCACAGGCCACGCGTGTACCGACAGGCCCGCGCCCATCGTGATCGGCGTGTCTTTCTTGTCATTGAGCCTTTCGGCGTGGGAATGCCTGGGTTGCCCAGCCCGCGATTCATCGGCAGGCAGAAACAGCTCGGTCGATGGTGAAGATGAAGCCAGGAGCGAGCGGAGCACTGCCTCAGGCTACAGTGACCGCTCGTCCGGCGCCCACGCCTATGCTGCCGTTCAAGAAAACCCCGCCCGTCCGAACAGCATCGCGTGACGTAACCCCAAGAGCTGCGAATACGCATGCTGCACTGCAATCTGTCAACGCCGCTCGCCGGGGTGCGCATCGCCGATTTTGGAGCTTGAACAGCGGCTTATGGAACGGTGATCGGTCACAAAAAGTGTTCAAAAAGGCAGTTTTCCGGGCTTTCTGACGGCTACCGCTGGAGACTGAAACAGCGGCGGCCGCTCCTTCGTCCAGATTTGTGACTGGCTGAATTGCCTGACTTTTTCTGGGTATGTTTTGCCCGAGATCCGATTTGCCGGGTAAGCGCAAAAAAACGGCCATATGGACTTCAACTTCATGGGGGGGATGGACGCGCGTTCTACGCCGCTGTCGTGCAGGCGACCGAAGAGGCGGTACTCAAGCCCTGGTCGCCAACCACTACATGATCAGCCGCGACGGCAACCGCATGCCTGCCCTGCCCACGCGAAGGTCGTTGCCGCACTGAAGGCGCGTCTCGTCATTGTCAGATGATCCCTGGCACGCCGTATTCTGGACGGCGGCAGTAAGCCGCCCTCCGAACGACAGACCTCTTGGCAAGCAATAATGCTCGACTCAACCGGCGAACACAACGGCGCGTCCCAGAACTGCGGTTCTGGAGATTCAGTCTTCGTCTTTCAGTCATCTCTCCAATTTTCATGACCGGATTCACCCGGTCATAAGTCTATCCATCTATCTCTAGGCAACGAAGATGGAGCGGCGCGCGCCAAACCCGCATTGCAAAAAAGAACCCCAGCTTTCGCCGGGGTTCTTGCTTGGACGGACCATAGTATGGACCTGAGACGGTCACGGCATGGTTTCGCCGTGACGAACGCTTACGCGGCCGCCGAAACCTGTGCGCTCGCCGGCACCGAGGCGATCGTCTTCAGGATCTGCGAGGCGATCTGGTAGGGGTCGCCCTGCGAATTCGGACGGCGGTCTTCCAGATAACCCTTGTAATCGTTCTTGATGAAGGAATGAGGCACGCGGATCGAAGCACCGCGGTCGGCGATACCATAGCTGAACCTGTTCCACGGCGCGGTCTCGTGCTTGCCGGTCAGACGCTTGTCGTTGTCCGGGCCATAGACGGCGATGTGATCCATCAGGTTCTTGTCAAAGGCCGCCATCAGCGCTTCAAAGTAGGCCTTGCCGCCGACTTCGCGCATATAGGCGGTCGAGAAGTTGGCGTGCATGCCCGAGCCGTTCCAGTCGGTGTCGCCGAGCGGCTTGCAGTGGTATTCGATGTCGATGCCGTACTTCTCGGTCAGGCGCTGCATCAGGTAGCGGGCCATCCACATCTGGTCGGCGGCCTTCTTGGAGCCCTTGCCGAAAATCTGGAATTCCCACTGGCCCTTGGCCACTTCGGCGTTGATGCCTTCGTGGTTGATGCCGGCCGCAAGGCAGAGGTCGAGATGCTCTTCGACGATCTGGCGCGCGACGGAGCCGACATTGGAGTAGCCGACGCCGGTGTAGTACGGGCCCTGCGGTGCGGGATAGCCGCTCTCCGGGAAGCCGAGCGGGCGGCCGTCCTTGTAGAAGAAATATTCCTGCTCGAAGCCGAACCAGGCACCCTCGTCATCGAGGATGGTGGCGCGCTTGTTGGAGGCATGCGGCGTGACACCATCGGGCATCATGACTTCGCACATGACGAGCACGCCGTTGCTGCGGGCCGGATCCGGATAGACCGCGACCGGCTTCAGCACGCAGTCAGAGCTGTGGCCCTCGGCCTGCATCGTCGACGAGCCATCAAAGCCCCACAGCGGAAGCTGCTCGAGCGTCGGGAATTCGGCGAATTCCTTGATCTGCGTCTTGCCGCGAAGATTGGGAACCGGGGTGTATCCATCGAGCCAAATGTACTCGAGCTTGTATTTCGTCATTCTAGCCTCTCGTTGCTTGATCACCGAACACTGGACGGCGTCGACATGCGTCTGCCACCAGCAGCCGGCCTGCCGGATCAATAAAATGCAATTCGTGTGCCACTCTTGACCTGGAAGGTGCGGCAAATTTGACGCCGCATTCGATTGACGTTGGCAAGCCGCCTAAGCAATGCGTTCGGATCAATCACAATCGCAATTCGCACAAATAATAGGCGAATACTGATCTTTTCGTAGGCATATTGCCTAACTTGATTGCAGACCTTATCTTGAAGCTAAGTTGAATCGACAAGGTTCGGCAGAAGAAGGAGCCCGACAATGGAAATCATTTCCACACGTCCGTCGGCCAAAATTCTGATGTTCCCGGCGGCAGCGCGCATCTCTGCCTCAAATTTGAGCGGCAAGGCTAAGTTTGCAGCAGAGCTTGCCTCGCTGCGCGGTGTACGGACGGATTTCGGCGACGGCTGGTATCACGAGGCAGCCATCGAGGACGCGAAGCAGGACCGGCAAAGCTAACCGCCTATCCTGGTCGCATATCGCCATGCATTGAAAAACCCGGCGCGATCGCTCGCGCCGGGTTTTTTGTTGGCTACCGTGCAGTCCGTTACTGCTTGGTGTTCAGGTCGGTTCCAAGCGTATCCCTGACGAAGATCATGCCGATGACCAGCGACATCGCGGCGATGACCACCGGATACCACAGACCAAAGTAGATATCGCCCCTGTAGGCACTGAGTGCGAACACGGTCGCCGGCAGCAGGCCGCCGAACCAGCCATTGCCGATGTGATAGGGCAACGACATGCCGGTGTAGCGGATGCGGGTCGGGAACATCTCGACCAGGATCGCGGCAATCGGGCCATAGACCATGGTCACGAACAGGACCAGGACGAACAGGATGCCGATCGTCATCGGCCAGTTGATCCCCGCCGGGTCGGCGAACATGGCGAAGGCGCCTCCACCCGGTATGTTGTAGACGGTGACTTCAGGGGCGCCCGCGGCCTCGTCGGCGGTCAGCAGCTTGTCCTTGATCGCCTGGTCGGTGGGGACCGTCGCCTTCTCGCCGGCGCGGATGGCGGCGGCATCGAGCTTCAGCTCCGGATTGGCGGCGACGAAACCGTCGAGTTTCTGGTCCGGCACCTTGATCGCCGCACGCTTCAGCGGATAACCGCCGTCCCGCAACGACATGTTGACGGCCTTGACGAAGGCGGCGTCCTTGGCCTTCGCCTGATCGCCGGCGGCGATGGCGTCGTAGGAGTCCACCGTCTCATTGCCGATCTTGACCGACGCAGCCGTTCCGGCCGCGGCCGTCGACACCACGTCATAGGGAACCGAGTTCTTGGTCAGGAACGAGGTCGCGATGTCGCAAGACGTCGTGAACTTCGCCGTACCGACCGGATTGAACTGGAACCTGCAGTCGCCGGGTGCCGCCGTCACCGTCGCACGCGTGTTCTGCTGGGCCTTGGCGAGCGCCGGATTGGCGGCCCAGGTCAGCGCCTTGAACAACGGGAAGGTGCAGACGATCGCCAAAGCAAGGCCCGCCATGATGATCGGCTTGCGGCCGATCTTGTCGGAGAGCCAGCCGAAGACGACGAAGAAGATCGAGCCGATCGCCAGAGCGATGGCGATCATGATGTTGACCGACTGCGCCTCGACCTTGAGCACGTTCTGCAGGAAGAACAGCGCGTAGAACTGGCCGTTGTACCAGACCACGGCCTGGCCGGCGGTCAGGCCGAGCAGCGCCAGCAGCGCGATCCTGGCATTCTTCCACTGGCCAAAAGCTTCCGTCAAAGGCGCCTTTGAGCCCTTGCCCTCGTCCTTCATGCGCTGGAAGGTCGGCGATTCGGAGAGCGAAAGCCTGATCCAGATCGAGATACCGAGCAGCAGGAAGGAGACGATGAACGGAATGCGCCAGCCCCAGGCAGCGTAGGTTTCCTTGCTCATCGAACCTTGCACGATCAGGATCACGATCAGGGACAGGAACAGGCCGAGCGTGGCCGTCGTCTGGATCCACGATGTGTAGTAACCGCGCCGGTTGTCCGGCGCGTGCTCGGCGACATAGGTGGCGGCGCCGCCATATTCGCCGCCCAGCGCCAGGCCCTGCAACATGCGCAGGACAATCAGGATCACGGGAGCCGCGATGCCCAAAGTCGCATATCCAGGCAGCAGGCCGACCAGGAAGGTCGACAGGCCCATGATCGTCATGGTGACAAGGAAAGTATATTTACGGCCGACAAGGTCGCCGATGCGGCCGAACAGCAGTGCACCGAACGGGCGCACCAGGAAGCCGGCGGCGAAAGCCAGCAGCGCGAAGATATTGCGCGTCGCTTCCGGAATGGTTGGACTGAAAAAGGTCGAACCAATGAACACTGCCAGCGAGCCGTAGAGATAGAAATCGTACCATTCGAAAACGGTGCCGAGCGAGGAAGCGAAGATGACCTTCTTCTCCTCCCGAGTCATGCCGCGGCTAGCTCCGCCGGCAGTCGATGCCATTGCCATAGAATTGTCCTCCCGTGAGACCCATTGCCTCGATGCTGCGAGTCACTGTCCGCGTCCTCCTCCGAACACGGACTCAAGCACAGCGATCGCGGAAAAAATGACAGAAAGCGCGCGCCAACGTCAGGGCGTCTTTGGGATTATGACTTTGGTATTAGGTGCGGTGCGGGATGAAGTGGAGCCAGCGGTGGAGCCGTCAGCCCTTGAGCGCTTCCAACAGGCCGACGGCAGCCATCATGTCGCGCTTGCGGGCCGAGCGGCGCGCCACCGCTTCGGCGTCCTGTCCCCAATGCTCGATCTGCCAGTCCTCGTCGACATGGCCGGCGGCCCAGGCCGCCTCGGCGTCGAGTTCGCCGAAATCGACGGCCAGCGCCAGCAGCGCCGAACCGGTCAGCGAGGTCATGACGTGGATGGCCGCGAGCCGCAGCGGTTCGGCACGCTGGGCAAGATGACTTCCCAGCACGGCGATGGTTTCGCGCGGCTGCTCGACATGGATGATGCCTTCAGCGAGATTGAAGCGAGCCCCGAGGCTGCCGCGCGCCCAATCAAGGACCGGATCCCAATGTTCGTTCTGCCGCTCCACCAAGCCTTGCGGCGCGTCGGTGCGGTAGCAGAGCAGATCGGACGAGGCGAAGCGCAGGATGTCTTCCAGCACCGCCTGCGGATCGCTGGCGACGCCGTCGATAGCGGTGTTCACGAGGCGCATCACCGGCATCGTCACCGGGTTGATGGCTTCGCCCTGCGCGGCGAATTCGTCGGCGACGAGTGCCGCCGCTCTCTCGGTCGGCAGCGCCAGCAGCGCCTTGCCAGGCGTGCGCACCGGCTTGCCGTCGAGATGCACCGCAAAGCCGTCCTCCACCGGCGCCACCGAAACGGTCTTGTAGAAGCGCTTCGGCAGATGCGTCTTCATCTGGATCTGGGCGCGGCGCACCGGATCCGGATCGGAAAGCTGCTTTCCCGCTTCGAGGTCGTTGAGGATATCACGCATGGAAAGTCTCTCTTACACCGGTGTCAGCTTGCGCACCGGCCGGTTGACAATGATCAAGCCGGCGGCGATCAGGCCAAGTGCCAGGAAAATGCGCATGGTCAGCGGCTCATTCAAGAACATGGCGCCGCACAGCACGCCGAAAACCGGCGACAGGAAGGTAAAGCTGGACAGGCCTGAGGCCGGATAGCGCCGCAGCAGCCAGAACCAAAGCACATAGGTGAAGGCGACGATGTAAACCGCTTGGAAAAGCAGAGCCAATGTCGGCAGCACGGCAGGGTCGCGGACGGGCGGACCGGCGAGCGGCAGCACCAGTATGCCAACGATTGCCGCACCTGCGAGTTGATAGAGCAGCAGCTTCTCGGCGCTCGCCTCGACCAGCTTCGACCGCTTGATGAGGATGTTGGTCAGAGCCCAGAAAAATCCGGAGCCAAGGCTCAGAAGATCGCCGAACAGCATGTCTCCGCCACCGCCAAGCTTGTCGGAAAAGACCGCGGCAAGGCCGGCAAAGGCCAGCAGCAGGCCGAGGAACTTGCGCAGGGTGATCTCCTCGCCAAGCAGGAATTGGCCGCCAATCAACATCCAGAACGGCATTGTGTTGACCAGCAGTGTGTTGCGGGCGACGGTCGTGTGCTCCAGGCCTACATAAAGAAAAAGGAACTCGACGCCGAAAAGCGCGCCAACCGCGATGCCGGCGAGCAATGTTCCATCGCGCGTGAAAAGCGCGATGCCGCGCCAGCGGCACCAGGCGAAGACACACAGACCGCCGATGATCGAGCGCGCGATCGACAGAAAGACAGGATCGTAACCGGCGTAGGAGATCTTAGCGGCGACGTAGTTCAGCCCCCAGGAAAAGGTCAGGCCGACCATGATCGCGGCGGCGGCCATGTCGACCGTGTCGCGCCGGTCGAGCGTATCGGTCGCGCCGCTCACGATCAGTCCTCCGCGCTGGCGTCGTCGAAGCCGATCAGGTTCCAGCTCTGGCGCATATGCGGCGGCATCGGCGCGGTGACGTCGATGACGCCCTTGTCCGGATGCGGAATGATGATGCGGCGCGCATGCAGATGCAGGCGGTTTTGAATGCCACCGGGAAAATCCCAGTTGGTGTCGGCCTCGAAATATTTCGGGTCGCCGAGGATCGGGCAGCCGATATAGGCGGCGTGGACACGAAGCTGGTGCGTGCGGCCGGTGTAGGGCTCCATTTCCAGCCAGGTCATCGTCTGCGCCGCCTGCTCGATGATACGGTAGTAGGACACCGCGTGGTCGGCGCCCTTTTCGCCATGCGCGGCGACGCGCACACGATCGCCATCGGGCGTCGGCTCCTTGATCAGCCAGGTCGAGATCTTGTCTTCGCGCTTCGGCGGCACGCCTTTGACCAGCGCCCAATAGGTCTTCTTGGTCTCGCGGGCGCGAAACGCTTCCGACAGCTTCATGGCGGCAAGCCGGGTGCGGGCGACGACCAGCACGCCCGAAGTGTCACGGTCGAGCCGGTGGACCAGCCGCGGCTTTTCGCCCTTCTGGTTGCGCCAGGCTTCCAGCATGTCGTCGACATTGCGGGTGACGCCCGATCCGCCCTGCACCGCAAGGCCTGCCGGCTTGTTGAAGACGAAGACCTTGGGATCTTCATGGATCAGCATTTTCGACAGGACGTCGGCGTCGCCCTGGTTGCGGATCGAGTGACCGGTCAGCGCGCTCTCGCCCTTCTTGTCCACCTCGAGCGGTGGAACGCGCACCATCTGGCCGGGCTCGACACGGGTGTCGGCCTTGACGCGGCCACCATCGACGCGGATCTGGCCGGAACGCAGCAGCTTTTGCAGATGGCCGAAGCCAAGGCCCGGGAAGTGGGTCTTGAACCAGCGGTCGAGCCGCATGCCCGCCTCGCCGGCCTCCACTGTGATCTGTTCAACGCCTGCCATTTTTTTTCGCTTATCCGTTTCCCGAGCAGGGTTCGGCCCGCTCTCGGCGCGGCAATAACATTATGAAACGGTTCTTGCGAGCCAAAGTCCCAGAAACAGGGCGATAATGGCGCCAATGACGCTGGCAAGGGCATATCCAAACGCCGGCAGTGTGGCTCCCCGCTCCCATAAGGTCGCGAAATCGAGCGAAAACGCGGAAAAGGTGGTGAAGCCGCCAAGAATGCCGGTGGCGACGAACAGTCTGAGTTCGTTCGATCCGCCGCGGCGCGCCAGGGTGGCGATGAACAGGCCCATGGCGAAGGAGCCGATGATGTTGATAGCCATCGTGCCCCAGGGATAGTTGGGGCCGACAAGGCGCAGCGCGCCGAAGTTGATGAGATGACGAATGCCGGCGCCGATGCCGCCGCCGACCATAACGAGAAGCAGATTGAACATGACCGTTTACTGCCTCCACAAGGGCGGCCTGGTCAATCCCCTGAAGCTGACGACGATGCGGTTGGGATCGCGCAGACAATCGAACGCGTCGGCGGCTTGGCGATGCACGGGCGTTGCCATGAGCGGCGGGCAAAGCGCCCCAATGCCGCCGGCAAGGCCGGCAGCATTGATGATCTTAAGCTCAGGTCGTCCCGGCATTCTTCGGCTTGGTCGAGCCGATCATCTTCCAGTTCTTGTAGAACATCGAGTTGATGCGCTCGACGCTCACCGAGACGACGGCGAGCATGCCAGCGATGAGGCCTGGAACCGGCGATGGGCGAATGATGTCCATGAAAACGCAGTAGCGGCGGCCGTCATACTCGTTGACCGAGCGATGCAGCAGCGTGTCATCGAAAATGAACAGCGGATTGTCATACCAGTAGTTCTTGACGTTGCCGCATTCGACGAAAATCTCCGACTTCACCGGGATCAGATTGTAGAGAATGCGCAGGCTGAGCCGCAGTGGGCCGAAATGCCATGAGGTCGATTCGCGCTTGCTGAAGACGGAGACGGCGATCGTCTTGATGTATTTGAAATCCTTGTTGAACTCGGCGACGTTGTCGATCTTGTGCTTGCCGTACCATTGATAGACATACATGCCGCGTCGGCCGGCGCCGAAATTGGCGTCGATGTCGGCGATGATCTCGTCCTTGCGCGCCTTGAAGATGTCCAGGACCTCATTGACCTCGCGCTGATAGTCAGCGGGAAACTGCTCCAATTTCCAGACGCCCGGATTCCGGTAGCACAAGAGATCGACCAGCAGATTGAAGGGCGAAAGCAGCCAGGTGAACAGGCCGTTGCCGAGGAAATAGCCGCTGAACAGCGACAGGTCCTTGCGGTCGTTGCGCAGGACATCGATGAGGCCGAGGACGACAAAGACCGATGTCAGGATCGGGATGAAGTAAAAGCCAAGGGCAAGAAGCGGGATGGCAATGGCGAATTTGCGAAGGGTTTTGCGAAGCGTTTTTGTCATTTTTCCACGCGCGAAGCGCGATCCTGTTGCGAAAGAGTGGCGCCAAAATCATGGCATCGACCACTGCCCGGCCGTGCGCCTTGATAAGGTTTTTTGGGCCGCCGCACAACGCCCAGCGCGGCCGACGCTCCAGCACCTTGAGCGGTTTGGCAGTGCGGATATGATTTAGGGCAGCATCCTTCAATGCACCGCAGGCAAACCAAGCTCGTCCCATTTCTCCCTGGCCACGGGATCACCGACCAGGAACTCGAAGCCGATGACGCTCTCGCCATCCTGCGCGAGCCGGCATTTGAACTTCAGACCGCACCCAGTTTCCGCGGCTGCGAAAGGCAGCGCCATTGGCGGCGATCGTCGCGCCGGTGATCTTTTCCTCGATTGTGGCGTAAGGCACGACCCGCTCAGGCTGAAAATCCGTGCGCCATTTGCGGATCTGATCCATGGCTTCCAGATTGCACAATTGCACCATGCGTGACGACGACCGGGCCACGCAAGCCCGCTATTCCCGCTCTTTGCGCAGCTTCGCCCAATAATCGAGCCGCTTTCTGATGTCGCGCTCGAAGCCGCGTTCAGGCGGATCATAAAAGGTCTGCCGACCCATCTTCTCCGGAAAATAGTCCTGGCCTGAAAAGGCGTCCGGCTCGTCATGGTCGTAGCGATAGCCGGCGCCGTAATCCTCCTCTTTCATCAGCTTGGTCGGCGCGTTGAGGATGTGCTTCGGCGGCAGCAGCGAGCCATGTTCCTTCGCTGCACGCGTGGCTGCCTTGAAGGCGGTGTAGACGGCGTTGGATTTGGGCGCGGTGGCGAGATAGACGGTGGCCTCGGCAAAGGCGAGTTCACCCTCGGGCGAGCCGAGATAGTCATAAGCGTCCTTGGCGGCGTTGGCGACGACAAGCGCCTGCGGGTCGGCAAGGCCGATGTCTTCCATGGCCATGCGCACCAGCCGACGGCCGAGATAGAGCGGATCCTCGCCGGCATCGAACATGCGCGCGAGATAATAGAGCGCGGCGTCGGGGTCCGAACCGCGCACCGATTTGTGCAACGCCGAGATCAGATTGTAGTGGCCGTCCTGGCCCTTGTCGTAGATCGGCGCGCGGCGTTGGACGATGCGCTGCAGACCCTCGGGGTTGAAGATTTCGCCCGACTTTGCCGCCCGCCAGACCTCTTCAACAAGCGTCAGTGAGGCGCGGCCATCGCCATCGCTCATGCGGATGAGCATCGCCCTTGCGTCATCGTCGAGCGGCAGCGCCCTGCCCTCGGTTTCCTCGGCTCGCACCATCAGCTGGGCGATGCTTTCCTCGCCCAATGAGTGGAAGACCAGCACGCGCGCGCGCGACAACAGAGCCGCGTTCAACTCGAAGGACGGGTTTTCGGTTGTGGCGCCAACCAGCACGACGGTGCCATCCTCCATGACCGGGAGAAAAGAATCCTGCTGGGCGCGGTTGAAGCGATGGATCTCGTCGACAAACAACAAGGTCTGGCGACCGTTGGTGCGGCGCAGCTTGGCGGCTTCGAACACTTTTTTCAGGTCGGCGACGCCGGAAAACACCGCCGATATCTGCTCGAAAGCGAGGCTGGTTTCACCGGCAAGCAACCGCGCTACAGTGGTCTTGCCGGTGCCGGGCGGTCCCCAGAAGATCATCGAGCCGAGCGAGCCCGAACCGATCAACCTGGTCAGCGCGCCGTCAGGGCCGGTCAGATGTTCCTGGCCGACGACCTCGCCGAGGTTCTTCGGCCGCAGCCTGTCGGCCAGCGGCCGCCCGGGCGACGCCTTTTCCGGTTCATCGACGCTGAACAGATCGGCCATGCACTTCTTTTTGGTTGGAGCATGAGCCCGAATGCTCGGGGCCGTGCCTAATAACGCAACACCTGACGCAGTATCTGCCCGCCGCGCTCGACGGTAAAGCGCCACCAGCGCGTATCCGCCTTGGCTGCCTGCTCCAGGGTCGCCGCGGTATCGATGGTGGTGCCGTTCACCTCGCGCACGATGTCACCCGGCTGGAAGCCGAAATCGGCGGCCGGCGAGTCACGGTCGATGTCGACCACGGTGACGCCCTTGATGTCGGTGCGCAGGCCAAGCTTCTGGGCTAGCCGGGGCGACAGTTCCGCGACCTTGGCGCCCGAGAACGGGCTGCGGCCGTGCAACGTCACTTCAGCAGCCTTCATGCCTTCGGGAGCGCGCTCCAGGGCGATGTCCATCGCCGCCTGCTGGCCTTTGGTCAGAACCGCGAAATTGGCGGTGGTGCCGATCGACAATGTCGCCATCCGGTAATCCAGCGCTTCGATGCTTTCGACCGGCTTGCTGTTGAGCTGCAGCACGACGTCGCCGGGCTTGAGCCCCGCCTTGGCCGCCGGGCCGGTCGCCTCGACCGACGCGACCAGTGCACCGGTCGGCTTCTCCATGCCGAGCGATTCGGCGATCTGCGGCGTCACATCTTCGAACTCGGCGCCGATATAGGGCCGTTCGAAGAAATCCAGTCCGGCCTTGGCCGCATCGGCAAAGGCGCGCACCATGTTTGCGGGGATGGCAAAGCCGATGCCGATCGAGCCGCCGCTGCGGCTGTAGATCGCCGTGTTGATGCCGACCAGCTGGCCGCCCATGTTGATCAGCGCACCGCCCGAATTGCCGGGGTTGATGGCGGCGTCGGTCTGGATGAAGAAGCTGGAATCGGAGACGCCGATATGGCTGCGGGCAAGGGCCGAAACGATGCCGCTGGTGGTGGTCTGGCCAACACCGAAGGGATTGCCGATGGCCAGCACCAGATCGCCGACCTCGAGGGCGTCGGAATCGCCGATGGCGATGGCCGGAAAAGGTTTGTCCGAGGTGATCTTGAGCACCGCAAGGTCGAGCGTCTCGTCCTTCAGCATCACCTTGCTGTCGAATTCACGCCCGTCCGCGGTCGCCACCTTGACCTGATCGGCATCCTTGATGACGTGGTAATTGGTGACCACGACGCCGGTCGGGTCGACCAGCACGCCGGAGCCCAGAGATGACTGCGCACGCGGCTGCGAACGGCCGAAAAATTCCTCGAAGAACGGATCGCCGTCGAAGGGCGACGTCACCTTGGCGGTCTGCGAGGCATAGACATTGACCACGGCCGGCGCCGTCTGCTTGACCAGCGGTGCGAACGACAATTGCACTTCCTCGCGGCCGAACGGCACGCGCTTGTCGGGACCCGACGTAGAGTTCTCGCCTTCGACGCCATGCAGCAGGTCGGTCAGCACGTCGGACAGGCCGGGATCGGTCTTGGTCTCCTCGGCCAATGCCTGCCTGACCGCCGGTGCGGCTGCGAACGCCATTATGGCGAAGAGCAGAACAAGGGACAGTCGGTTGGCGCGCATTCGCGAATCCTCCAAGGCAAGTTCGGGGGCATTGTCCCGACGATTGTGCAAAATGAAAGGCTAAGCCGCTGAAATCCGATTATTTTGGCCAAAGAGCCTCGGTTCCGGCCAGAAGATCGCCTTTAGCCGCAATCTGCTGCCTCCAGAAAACAAAAGGGGCCCGCAGGCCCCTTTGAATTCATTCCGGAAAGCCAAGCCTTATGCGGCTGCGGCGTCCGCGTCGGTGCCTTCGGCTTCGATGCGGGCGCGGTCGCCGGCGCCCTTGGCCGAGGTGTCGCGATCGACGAACTCGATGACCGCCATCGCGGCATTGTCGCCGTGGCGGAAGCCTGCCTTCATGATGCGCAGATAGCCGCCATTGCGGGTGGCGTAGCGCGGCGCGATGGTGTCGAACAGGCGCTTGACGACGCCTTCATTGCCGATCTGCGCGATCACCTGGCGGCGGGCGTGCAGGTCGCCACGCTTGCCGAGCGTCACCAGCTTCTCGACGATCGGACGCAGGTCCTTCGCCTTCGGCAGGGTGGTGACGATCTGCTCGTGCTCGAGCAACGACACGGCCAGGTTGGCGAACATCGACTTGCGGTGGCTTATGCTGCGGGCGAACCGGCGGCCCTTAAATCCGTGGCGCATGGCTCTTCTCCTTCATTGCGGGTTCAAGAGGCCTCAGCCTCAACTGGTTAGCCGCATGATCTTGCCCGAAAAGTCGCGCAACTTTTCGGGATCATGCTCAATACTGATCTTCGTAACGCTTGGCGAGGTCTTCGATGTTTTCCGGCGGCCAGTCCGGCACTTCCATGCCGAGGTGCAGGCCCATCGCCGCCAGGACTTCCTTGATCTCGTTCAGCGACTTGCGGCCGAAGTTCGGGGTGCGCAGCATCTCGGCTTCGGTCTTCTGGATCAGGTCGCCGATATAGACGATATTGTCGTTCTTCAGGCAGTTGGCCGAACGCACCGAAAGCTCGAGCTCGTCGACCTTCTTGAGCAGCGCCGGGTTGAAGGCGAGCTCGGTGACGGCTTCGGCGGCGACTTCCTTCTGCGGCTCGTCGAAATTGACGAACAGGCCGAGCTGGTCCTGCAGGATGCGGGCAGCGAAAGCCACCGCGTCCTCGCCGGTGATCGAACCGTCGGTCTCGATCGTCATGGTCAGCTTGTCATAGTCGAGAACCTGGCCCTCGCGGGTGTTCTCGACCTTGTAGGAGACCTTCTTGACCGGCGAATAGAGGCTGTCGACCGGGATGAGGCCGATCGGCGCGTCTTCGGCGCGGTTGCGGTCGGCCGGTACGTAACCCTTGCCAGTGTCGACGGTGAATTCCATGCGGATTTCAGCGCCTTCGTCCAGCGTGCAGATGACGTGGTCGGGGTTGAGGATTTCGACGTCGCCAACCGTCTGGATGTCGCCGGCGAGAACCGCGCCCGGTCCCTGCTTGCGCACGACCATGCGCTTGGGGCCATCGCCTTCCATGCGGATGGCGATTTCCTTGATGTTCAAGACGATGTCGGTCACGTCCTCGCGCACGCCGGCGATGGACGAGAATTCATGCAGAACACCGTCGATCTGCACGGCGGTAACAGCCGCACCGCGCAGCGAAGACAGAAGCACGCGGCGCAGCGCGTTGCCCAGCGTCAGGCCAAAGCCACGCTCGAGCGGCTCGGCGACCAGCGTGGTCAGCGTCTTCTTCTTCGACGAGAACTCGATCTTGTTCGGCTTGATCAGTTCTTGCCAATTTTTCTGGATCATGATGCTTTCCTTCCGTTGACCCGCCACCATCCAATCGTGGCGGGCGACCTGGAATGCCGTGGAGGAGCGCCCCAAGGGCGCTCGCGCGGCGTTCGGTAATTTTTTTAGACGCGGCGCTTCTTGCGCGGGCGGCACCCATTGTGCGGGATCGGCGTCACATCACGGATCGAGGTGATGGTGAAGCCGGCCGCCTGCAGAGCGCGCAGTGCCGATTCACGACCGGAGCCGGGTCCGCAGACCTCGACTTCGAGCATGCGCATGCCGTGTTCCTGGGCCTTCTTGGCAACGTCCTCGGCAGCCATCTGGGCAGCGAACGGGGTCGACTTGCGCGAACCCTTGAAGCCCTGGGCACCGGCCGACGACCAGGCAATCGAATTGCCCTGTGCGTCGGTGATGGTGATCATCGTGTTGTTGAAGGTCGAATTGACGTGGGCAACGCCCGACGAGATGTTCTTGCGTTCGCGACGGCGAACACGAGCGGCTTCCTTGGCCATGATAGTCCTTTCAGTTGATCTCTACACCGCCGTAATGCCAGCGGCTCCACCAGGGAGAAGGCAGTAGGGGAATATGGCAGTAGGGCAGTATGTCTGCCGATCCTATTGCCTTACTGCCCTACTCCCTTACTGCCCTAAATTACTTCTTCTTGCCGGCGATCGACTTGGCCGGGCCCTTGCGGGTGCGCGCATTGGTATGCGTGCGCTGGCCGCGAACCGGCAGCGAGCGGCGGTGACGCAGGCCGCGGTAGCAGCCGAGGTCCATGAGCCGCTTGATGTTCATCGAGACTTCGCGGCGCAGGTCGCCCTCGACCTGATAGTCGCGGTCGATGGTTTCGCGGATCTGCAGCACTTCAGCATCGGTGAGCTGGTTGACGCGACGCTCGGCCGGGATGCCGACCTTGTCGACGATCTCCTGGGCGAACTTCTTGCCAATGCCGTGAATGTATTGAAGCGCGATGACAACGCGCTTGTTGGTCGGAATGTTGACGCCGGCTATACGAGCCATATTCTTCTCTTCTCCATGTGGGCCGGACGAACCGGCGCTATCTTAAGTTGCCCCGCGTCCGGTGGAGGCCGGCCCATGCGGGAGTTTCCAGTTCAAAGCGGCTGCCTTGCCCTTGCGGACAAGCAAAGCCGATGCCTGATAGGAAGACGGGCCGCCATACCGCAGCGAACCGCTCCCGTCAAGTGCAATCGTTAAATTCCCCGCGTTGCGTCCCTGAGCACCGCTTCGATCTGTTCCGTCACGGCATCGATATCGGCCATGCCGTCGACACTCCGGAGCTTGCCCTTGGCATAATAGTAGCCAATCAGCGGCGACGTCTTCTTGTAGTATTCCCTCAGACGCTCCTCGAACACGGTCGGATTGTCGTCCTTGCGCACGGGCTGACCGGCGGCTTGTGCCTCGTTGGCGCGCTTGACGATACGACCAACCAGCGCCTTGTCGTCGACGACAAGTTCGATGACCGCATCGAGGCCTTGCGAGCGATCCGAAAGCATCTGCTCAACCGCGTCCGCCTGCACCAGGGTCCGCGGATATCCGTCGAGGATGAAACCCTTCGCGCAATCCGGCTGATCGATACGTTCGGCGACGATGGCGTTGACGATGGCGTCGGAAACCAGTTCACCGGCATCCATCACCGCTTTGGCGCGTTTGCCGACTTCGGTGCCAGCCTGGACTGCAGCACGCAGCATGTCGCCCGTGGAGAGCTGGGGTATGCCGTGTTTTTCTACCAGTCTTTGTGCTTGTGTCCCCTTGCCCGCCCCTGGCGGCCCAAGCAATATCAACCTCATCTGGCTTTCTTCCCCCCGCGCAGCTTCGACTTCTTGATCAGGCCTTCATACTGGTGCGCGATCAGGTGGCCCTGAATCTGCGCAACCGTATCGAGCGTGACACTGACCACGATCAGAAGCGATGTGCCACCAAGGTAGAATGGTACGCCAGTCGCCGAGATCAGGAACTCCGGCAGCAGGCACACCAGCACCAGATAGATGGCGCCGACGACGGTGATGCGGGTGAGAACGTAATCGATGTAATCGGCGGTGCGCTCGCCCGGACGATAGCCCGGGATGAAGCCCGAATGCTTCTTGAGCTGGTCGGCGGTGTCCTTCGGGTTGAAGACAATCGCAGTGTAGAAGAAGGCGAAGAACACGATCATCGCCGCGTAGAATGCCATGTAGAGCGGCTGGCCGTGGCCGAGCGACGCCAGGATGGTGCTTGCCCAGGCCGGCATGTTGGTGGTCTGCGAGAAGCCGGCGACGGTGGCCGGCAGCAACAGCAGCGACGAGGCAAAGATCGGTGGAATGACGCCTGACGTGTTGAGCTTCAGCGGCAGATGCGAGGTATCGCCCTGGAACATGCGGTTGCCGACCTGACGCTTCGGATACTGGATCAGCAAGCGGCGCTGAGCACGTTCGAAGAACACGATGAGCGCGATGACGACGATGGCCAGGACGATGATCGCCAGGATCAGGCCGGTCGACAAGGCGCCCGTGCGGCCAAGCTCCAGCGTGCCGGAAATGGCGCGCGGCAGGCCGGCGACGATGCCCGAGAAAATGATCAGCGAAATGCCGTTGCCGATGCCGCGTGCGGTAATCTGTTCGCCTAGCCACATCAGGAACATGGTGCCGCCGACCAGCGTGACGACGGTCGAGAGGCGGAAGAACATGCCAGGATCGTTGACGATGCCGTTACCGCCCTCCAGGCCGACCGAAATGCCATAGGCCTGAACCAGCGCAAGCAGCACGGTGCCGTAGCGCGTGTACTGGTTGATGACCTTGCGGCCCTGTTCGCCTTCCTTCTTCAGCGCTTCCAGCGACGGGATGACCGAGGTCATCAGCTGCATGATGATGGAGGCGGAGATGTACGGCATGATGCCGAGCGCAAAGATCGCCATGCGCTGCACGGCGCCGCCGGCGAACATGTTGAACATGCCAAGCACGCCCTTGCTCTGCGAGGAGAAAGCCTGGGCGAAGGCGTCTGGGTTGATGCCGGGAAGCGGGATATAGGTGCCGAGGCGATAGACGAGCAACGCGCCGATGGTGAACCAGATGCGTTTCTTCAGGTCCTCCGCTTTGGCGAAGGCCGAGAAATTCAGATTCGAGGCTAGTTGTTCAGCAGCCGAAGCCATGCCTGATTCTCCGCTTGGTAACGCTTGATGGCCCTTGAGGTCAGGCGGCGCGTTTCACCGAAGCTCACGAGATAAGCTCCGGGCTCTAAACATGCAAGCGGCCGCGTTGACGCGGCCGCCTAATTGAGCAGATCAAAGCGCAATCGTGAGCAAAAACGGATCCCGCTCGCGCTTCAAATTGCCGTTACTCGGCAGCTGCCTTTTCCGGCAACTTGACCGAGCCGCCAGCCTTTTCGATCTTCTCGATCGCGGCCTTGGAGGCGCCGGCAACGTCAAAGGCGAGCTTCGCCTTGATCTCGCCGTCCGAGAGGATACGCACGCCGTCCTTGACGCGGCGGATGACGCCGGCAGCGACCAGCGATTCAGCCGTCACGGTTGCCTTGGCGTCGAGCTTCTTGGCGTCGATGGCGACCTGAATACGGGCCAGCGAGACGACGGTGAAGCTCTTGGCGAAGATGTTGTTGAAGCCACGCTTCGGCAGGCGCCGGTAGAGTGGCATCTGGCCACCCTCGAAGCCGTTGATGGCGACGCCGGAGCGCGCCTTCTGGCCCTTGACGCCGCGACCGCCGGTCTTGCCGGTGCCGGAGCCGATGCCACGGCCGAGACGCTTCTTGGAGTGCGTCGCGCCGTCCTTGTCACGCAGATCGTTGAGTTTCATCTGAGTTCTCCTGCGCTCTGGCTCAGCCCTCGTCCACGACGCGGACGAGATGCTGGACGGCAGCGATCATGCCGCGCACGGAGGGCGTATCTTCCAGCGTGCGCTGCTTGTGCATCTTGTTGAGGCCGAGCCCGACCAGCGTCGCGCGCTGTTCCTTCGGGCGGCGGATCGGCGAGCCGATCTGCTCAACGGTGACGGTCTTTGTTGCTTTCTTGGCCATGGTCAAAATCCCTGGTCAGATCGACTATTCTTCAGCCGCAACGGCGGTGCCGCGGCGGGCCTGAAGGGTCGAATACTTGATGCCGCGAGCAGCAGCCACATCCTTGGGATGCATCTGGCTCTTCAGCGCGTCGAAGGTGGCGCGAACCATGTTGTAGGGGTTCGACGAACCCATCGACTTGGCGACCACGTCATGCATGCCGAGCGTCTCGAAGACAGCGCGCATCGGGCCACCGGCGATGATGCCGGTACCTTGCTTGGCAGCGCGCAGCAGCACGCGTCCGGCGCCCCAGCGTCCTTCGACGTCGTGGTGCAGCGTACGACCCGAGCGCAGCGGCACGAAGATCATGTCGCGCTTGGCTGATTCAGTTGCCTTGCGGATAGCTTCCGGCACTTCGCGCGCCTTGCCGTGACCAAAGCCGACACGGCCCTTCTGGTCGCCGACGACGACGAGTGCTGCAAAACCGAAGCGACGGCCGCCCTTGACGACCTTGGCGACGCGGTTGATGTGGACGAGCTTGTCCACCATGCCGTCATCGCGTTCTTCACGATCGCGGCCGCGGCCGCCATCCCTACGTTCCTGTGCCATATCCTGTTCCTTGTTTTTTTCCGGAAGCACGGTTGCTGATAATATCCGGCGCCTCTGTGGGTCACCGGGGGCGAAAGTTATTTTTTCCCTTGCATGATCTTATCCGAAAAGTCTGCAACTTTTCGGGATCAGGCATTAGAAACTAAGACCACCTTCACGGGCAGCCTCGGCGAGCGCCTTGACGCGGCCGTGATAGATGTAGGCGCCGCGGTCGAAGACGACTTCCTTGACGCCGGCCTTGGTGGCGCGCTCGGCGATCAGCTTGCCGATCGCGGCGGCAGCGGCGGTGTCGGCGCCGGTCTTGAGCGAACCCTTGAGGTCCTTCTCGAGTGTCGAAGCAGCGACGATGGTGTGCCCCTTGGCGTCGTCGATGACCTGCACATAGATGTTCTTCGACGTGCGGTGGACCGACAGACGCGGACGGTCGCCGGCGACCTTCTTGATCTGGCGGCGAACGCGCTGCGCACGACGCTGCGTGGATTCCTTGGTACCCATGATAGTCTTCCTTGCCTTCAAAAAAAGGGGGCCGCCATATGCGGTAGGCGAAAGCGCCTCCCGCGACCGCTCCCCGCGGCGTTACAATTACTTCTTCTTGCCTTCCTTGCGGACAATCTTCTCGCCAGCATAGCGGACGCCCTTGCCCTTGTAGGGCTCGGGACCGCGGTATTCGCGGATCTCGGCGGCAACCTGGCCGACCTGCTGCTTGTCGATTCCGGCAACGGTGATTTCGGTCGGCTTCGGCACGGTGATGGTGATGCCCTGCGGCGTCTCGTAGACGACATCATGGCTGAAGCCAAGCGCCAGCTGCAGGTTCTTGCCCTGAAGGGCGGCGCGATAGCCGACGCCGGTGATTTCGAGCTTCTTCTCGAAACCGTCCTTGACGCCCTGCAGGATGTTGACGATCTGCGTGCGCGACATGCCCCACTTGGAGCGGGCGGTCTTGGTCTGGTCGCGCGGCTGGACAGCGATCTCGCTACCTTCCATCTTGACCAGAACTTCGTCGTTCACCACGAACTTCAGCTCACCCTTGGGGCCCTTCGCCGTCACGGTCTGGCCGTTGACGGTCGCGGTCACGCCCTGCGGCAGCGAAACGGGTTTCTTTCCAATACGAGACATTTTGTTGTCCTCGTCACTTCTCTTGTTTCAGGTCTCTGTCTTCGGGCATGATCCCGAAGACCGGATTCCAATTTTCCCGGTCACACGCCAGATCAGAAGATCTGGCAGAGGATTTCACCACCGACGTTCTGTTCACGCGCTTCGTGGTCGGCCATCACGCCCTTCGGTGTCGAAAGGATGGCGATGCCGAGGCCGTTGGCGACGTGCGGAATCGACTTGGCCGAAACGTAGACGCGGCGGCCTGGCTTCGAGACGCGGGCGATTTCGCGCACGACCGGCGCGCCGTCGAAATACTTCAGCTCGATCTCGATTTCGGACTTGCCGTTGTCGAAGTCGGTCTGGCTGTAGTCGCGGATATAGCCTTCAGCCTTCAGCACGTCGAGGACGCGGGTACGCAGGCGCGAGGCCGGCGTCGAAACGCTCGACTTCTTGCGGCCGTAGGCGTTGCGGATGCGGGTCAGCATATCGCCGAGAGGATCGCTCAATGACATGTTATGTCCTCCTTACCAGCTCGACTTGACCAGGCCCGGGATCTGGCCGTTATTGCCGAGATCACGAAGCGCGATGCGCGATACTTTGAGCTTGCGATAGTAGGCACGCGGACGGCCGGTAACTTCGCAGCGGTTGCGGATGCGGATCTTGGCCGAGTTGCGCGGCATGGCGGCAAGCTTGAGCTGAGCGCGGAAACGCTCTTCCATCGGCTTGGACTGATCCATGATGATCGCCTTGAGCGCGGCGCGCTTGGGACCGTACTGGTCGGCAAGCTTGCGGCGCCTGTTGTTCTTCTCGACTGAGCTGGTCTTTGCCATTTCAGATTTTTCCTTTTCTCGCTGCCGTTACTGGCGGAAGGGGAAGTTGAAAGCCTTGAGCAATGCCCTGGCTTCGTCGTCCGTCTTCGCAGTCGTACAAACGATGACGTCCATGCCCCAGATCTGATCAACCTTGTCGTAGTTGATCTCCGGGAACACGATGTGTTCCTTGATGCCCATGGCGTAGTTGCCACGGCCATCGAAGCTCTTCGGATTGAGCCCGCGGAAATCGCGGACACGTGGCAGTGCGATGTTCACGAGGCGGTCGAGGAACTCGTACATGCGTTCCTTGCGCAGCGTGACCTTGGCGCCGATCGGCATCTTCTCGCGGACCTTGAAGCCGGCGATCGAGTTGCGGGCGCGGGTGACGACGGCCTTCTGGCCGGCGATCATCGCCAGGTCTTCGGCCGCGATCGAAGGCTTCTTCGAATCGCCGGTCGCTTCGCCAACGCCCATGTTCAGCACGATCTTGTCGATGCGGGGAACCTGCATCTCGTTCTCGTAGCCGAACTGTTCCTGCAGCGCCTTGCGAATGGTCTCGTTGTAGACCTGCTTGAGGCGCGGCGTGTTCTGGGCCTTGGACTGCTTGCTTTCAGCCTTGGGCTTCGTGGTTTGAGCCTTAGCCATTGATGACTTCTCCCGAGCGCTTGGCGACGCGCACCTTCTTGCCGTCCTTCTGGAAGATGAAACCGACGCGGGTCGGCTTGCCATCCTTGGGGTCGGCCAGCGCGATGTTCGACAGCTGGATCGGCGCTTCCTTGGTGATGATCCCACCCTCTTGGGACTGGGACTGCTTCTGGTGACGACGGATCATGTTGACGCCGCGCACCAGCGCGGTGTCATCCTTCGGCTGAACCGAGAGGACTTCGCCCGAACGGCCCTTGTCCTTGCCGGCCAGCACGACGACCTTGTCGCCTTTTCTAATCTTTTGCATTGGTCCGGCTCCTTACAGCACTTCAGGCGCGAGCGAGATGATCTTCATGTGGTTCTTGGCGCGAAGTTCGCGCGGAACCGGTCCGAAGATACGCGTGCCGATCGGCTCTTTCTTGTTGTCGACGAGAACGGCCGCGTTCTTGTCGAAACGGATCACGCTGCCGTCCGGGCGGCGGATGTCCTTGGCCGTGCGAACCACGACCGCCTTCATCACATCGCCCTTCTTCACGCGGCCGCGCGGGATGGCTTCCTTGATCGACACCACGATGATGTCGCCCACGGAAGCGTATTTCCGCTTCGAGCCGCCCAGCACCTTGATGCACATGACACGACGGGCGCCGGAATTATCCGCGACGTCGAGGTTTGTTTGCATCTGAATCATGACTGGCCGCCTTCTTCTTTTCTAACGGGACGGGCTCTAAACCCCTCCCCGGTCTGTCCAAAATTCGTTTGTTTACGCCTGGTCCGAAGACACGACGATCCAGCGCTTATCCTTGGAAATCGGCTTCGATTCCTGGATGAACACCTGATCGCCAACCTTGTGGGCGTTGTTCTCGTCGTGCGCCTTGTACTTCTTGGTCATGCGTACGGTCTTCTTCATCACGGGATGCGTGAAGCGCCGTTCGACCTTGACGACAACCGTCTTCTCGTTCTTGTCGCTGACGACGGTGCCCTGCAGAATGCGCTTTGGCATGGTTTTCGTCCTTAAGCCTTCTTAGCCGCGGACTTTTCCGCAGCGATGGTCTTGATACGCGCAATGTCCTTGCGGACCTGTCTCACGCGCGCGGTCTTCTCGAGCTGGCCGGTGGCCTTCTGGAAGCGCAGGTTGAACTGCTCCTTCTTCAGGCTGGCCAGGTCGTCGGTCAGCTGGTCCTGGGTCTTGGTCCGGATGTCTTCGGCTTTCATGATCAGCCCGTCCTTATTCTGCGATGCGCTGCACGAAGCGCGTCTTGACCGAGAGCTTGGCCGCGCCGAGACGCAGTGCCTCACGGGCGGTTTCTTCATTCACGCCGTCGATCTCGAACATGATGCGGCCCGGCTTGACGCGCGCCGCCCAGTAATCGACCGCGCCCTTGCCCTTGCCCATGCGGACTTCGGTCGGCTTCGAAGTGACCGGCACGTCCGGGAAAATACGGATCCAGACGCGACCGGCGCGCTTCATTTCACGCGTGATCGCACGGCGAGCCGCCTCGATCTCACGTGCGGTGACGCGGTTCGGCTCAAGCGCCTTCAGCCCGAAACCACCGAAATCCAGGTTGGTGCCGCCCTTTGCGGTACCATGGATACGGCCCTTGAACTGCTTGCGGAACTTTGTGCGCTTTGGCTGCAGCATCGTTCTAACTCCAAATTCCTAAATGTCTCAGGCGTTTTCGCGACGACGACCGCGTTCGCGATCACCACCACCGCCATGTGCAGCATCGCCCTCGGTCGCACGACGCTCCGAAGCCATCGGGTCGTGCTCGAGGATCTCGCCCTTGAACACCCAGACCTTGACGCCGCAGATACCATAGGCGGTATGCGCTTCGGCCGTGCCGTAATCGACGTCCGCACGTAGCGTATGCAGCGGCACGCGGCCTTCGCGGTACCATTCCATGCGCGCAATCTCGGCGCCGCCAAGACGGCCGGCGCAGTTGATGCGGATGCCTTCGGCACCGAGGCGCATCGCCGACTGCACGGCGCGCTTCATGGCGCGACGGAAGGCGATACGACGCTCGAGCTGCTGGGCGATCGACTGGGCGACCAGGGTCGCGTCGATTTCCGGCTTGCGCACTTCAACGATGTTGAGGTGCGTCTCGGACTTCGTCATCTCCATCAGCTTCTTGCGAAGCTTCTCGATGTCGGCGCCCTTCTTGCCGATGATCAGACCCGGGCGCGCGGCATGGATGGTGACGCGGCACTTCTTGTGCGGGCGCTCGATGACGACCTTCGAGATCGCGGCCTGCTTGAGTTCCTTCTCAAGATACTTGCGGATCTTGATGTCCTCATGCAGCAGCTTGCCGTACTCGCCGGTGTTCGCGAACCAGCGCGAATCCCAGGTGCGGTTGATGCCGAGGCGAAGACCGATCGGATTGACTTTCTGGCCCATTATGCGGCCTCCCCTTTTTCTTCGACTTCACGAACGACGATCGTGAGGTGCGAGAACGGCTTCTCGATACGGCTGGCGCGACCACGGCCACGGGCATGGAACCGCTTCATGACGATCGACTTGCCGACATAGGCTTCCGCCACGATCAGTGCATCGACATCGAGGTCGTGGTTGTTTTCGGCGTTGGCGATTGCCGATTCCAGCGTCTTCTTGACCGTGCCGGAAATCCGCTTGGCCGAGAATTCAAGATCGGAAAGCGCTGTCGCGACCTTCTTGCCGCGGATCAGCGCGGCAACCAGGTTCAGCTTCTGCGGGCTGATACGGATCGTGCGCAACACGGCGCGCGCTTCGTTGTCAGCAAGCCTGCGCGGAGCTTTGGCCTTGCCCATGATTATTTCCTCTTCGCCTTCTTATCCGCGCCGTGACCGTAATAGGTCCGGGTCGGAGCGAATTCACCGAACTTGTGACCGACCATGTCCTCGTTCACCGAAACGGGCACATGCTTCTGGCCGTTGTAGACACCGAAGGTGAAGCCGACGAACTGCGGCAGGATGGTGGAGCGACGGCTCCACATCTTGATCACCTCATTGCGACCACCTTCACGAACCTTGTCCACCTTCTTGAGAAGGTAGCCGTCGATGAAGGGGCCTTTCCAAATAGAACGAGTCACTTGGCGTTACCTCTTCTTAGCTCTTGCGCTGATGGCGCGAGCGCAGGATGAACTTGTCGGTCGCCTTGTTGGACCGCGTCTTCTTGCCCTTGGTCGGCTTGCCCCAGGGCGAAACCGGATGGCGGCCACCCGAGGTGCGGCCTTCGCCGCCGCCGTGCGGATGGTCGACCGGGTTCATGGTCACGCCGCGATTGTGCGGACGCTTGCCACGCCAAACCGTACGGCCAGCCTTGCCGTCGTTGATGTTGCCGTGGTCCGGATTGGACACGGCACCGACGGTGGCCATGCACGAACCGTGCACGACGCGCTGCTCGCCCGAGTTGAGGCGCAGGATCGCCATACCCTGGTCGCGACCGACCAGCTGGCCATAACCACCGGCCGAACGGGCGACCTGAGCGCCCTTGCCCGGCTTCAGCTCGATGTTGTGGACGATGGTGCCAACCGGCATCGAGGCCAGCGGCATCGCATTGCCCGGCTTCACGTCGACGGCTTCACCGGACACGATCTTGTCGCCGGGAGCCAGACGCTGCGGAGCGATGATGTAGGACAGCTCGCCATCATCATACTTGATCAGCGCGATGAAAGCGGTGCGGTTCGGATCGTATTCGATACGTTCGACCGTGCCGACAACGTCGAACTTGCGGCGCTTGAAGTCGATGATGCGGTACGAACGCTTGTGGCCACCACCGATGAAGCGGGCGGTGATGCGACCGTGATTGTTGCGGCCGCCCGACTTGGTCAGGCCTTCGGTCAGACCCTTGACGGGCTTGCCCTTGTAGAGGCCCGAGCGGTCGACGATGACCAGCTGACGGGTGCTGGGCGTTACCGGGTTGAATTTTTTCAGTGCCATGTTTCTGTCCTCGCGGCCTTGCTCAGAGACCCGTCGCGACGTCGATCGACTGGCCGTCGGCCAGCGTCACAATCGCCTTCTTGACGTCGCTCTGGCGGCCAACCGTGCCACGGAAGCGCTTGATCTTGCCCTTGCGGACAAGCGTGTTCACGGCCATCACCTTGACGCCGAACAGCGCTTCGACGGCGGCCTTGATTTCCGGCTTCGACGCCTTCTTGGCGACGTTGAAGACGACCTGATTGTTCTCGGAGGCCATGGTCGACTTTTCGGTGATCGCCGGCGAGACGATCACGTCGTAATGACGAAGGTCGGTCATTTAAAGCGCTCCTCGAGAGCCTCGACGGCGGCCTTCGAAAGGACCAGCGTGCCGCGGCGCAGAATGTCGTAGACGTTGATGCCCTGAATGGGCAGCACGTCGATGTTGGGGATGTTCGTCGCTGCCAGCTTGAAATTATTGTCAAGCTCGGCACCGCCGATCACCAAAGCGTTGGTCAGGCCCAGCGTCGCGAAATTCGCGATCAGCGCCTTTGTCTTGGCCTCGGTCAGCTTCAGCTCGTCGATGATGATGATCGACGCGCTCTTGGCCTTGGCCGAGAGAGCATGCTTGAGGCCAAGCGCGCGAACCTTCTTGGGCAGTTCGTGCTCATGGCTGCGAACGACCGGGCCGTGAGCCTTGCCGCCGCCGCGGAACTGCGGAGCGCGTGCCGAATGGTGACGGGCGCGGCCCGTACCCTTCTGCTTGTACATCTTGGCGCCGGTGCGCGCGATCTCGGCGCGACCCTTGGCCTTGTGCGTGCCCTGCTGCTTCTTGGCGAGCTGCCAGCGCACGACGCGCTGCAGGATGTCTTCACGCGGATCAAGGCCGAAAATCTCCTCGGAGAGTTCCACCTTGCCGGCGTCCTTGCCGCCAAGCGTTGTGATCTTGAGATCCATTATTCCGCTCCCTCTGTGGCCGGAGCCTCATTCTTGACAACGGCGCGGATCGCGGCAGGCTTCGGCGCATTGGCCGGCAGTGCCACCTTGGCCGCATCGCGGACCAGGATCCAGGCGCCCTTCGATCCGGGAACCGCACCGCGGATCAGGATCAGACCGCGGTCGGCGTCGGTCGAAACGATCTCGACATTCTGCGTGGTGACGCGGGTGTCGCCCATGTGGCCAGCCATATGCTTGCCCTTGAACACCTTGCCCGGGTCCTGGCGCTGGCCGGTCGAACCGTGCGTACGGTGCGAGACCGAGTTACCGTGCGTCGCGCGGCCACCGCCCATGTGGTGGCGCTTGATGACGCCCTGAAAACCCTTGCCGATCGTCGTGCCCGTCACGTCGACCTTCTGGCCGGGGACGAAATGCTCGACGGTGATCTCGGCGCCGACATCGATCATGTTGTCGGCAGAGACGCGGAACTCGGCGACCTTCGCCTTCGGCTCGACGGAAGCGGTCGCGAAATGGCCGCGCATCGCCTTCGACGTGTTCTTCACCTTGGCAAGGCCAACGCCGAGCTGAACGGCGGTGTAGCCATTCTTCTCCTGCGTGCGCTGCGCCACGACCTGACAGTTCTCCATCTGGAGAACGGTGACGGGAACATGTTCCCCGGCATCGTTGTAGATGCGGGTCATTCCCACCTTCTTTGCAATCACACCTGAACGCATCGGTTCAATTCCTTTAGAGTTCCGGGCCAGGGGCACCGCCCCTTACCGCGCTCTCATTCCCTTAGAGCTTGATCTCGACGTCCACACCGGCGGCCAGATCGAGCTTCATCAAAGCATCGACTGTCTGCGGGGTCGGATCGACGATGTCGAGCAGACGCTTGTGCGTGCGCATCTCGAACTGCTCGCGGCTCTTCTTGTCGACGTGAGGCGACCGGTTGACCGTGAACTTTTCGATCCGCGTCGGCAGCGGAATGGGGCCGCGGACGTTGGCACCGGTGCGCTTGGCCGTCGACACGATTTCCTTCGTCGAGGCGTCGAGCACGCGGTGATCAAACGCCTTCAGGCGGATGCGGATATTCTGTCCGTTCATGCGTCACTTCCTTGTTCTGGCGCGGCGCGGGCAACTCCTGCGCCCGCGACAGATCGGTTTAAGTCCAAATTACTCTTTGATGGTGACGACGATGCCGGCACCGACGGTGCGGCCGCCTTCACGGATGGCGAAGCGCAGCTTCTCTTCCATGGCGATCGGCACGATCAGTTCGACATCGACCGTGATGTTGTCGCCCGGCATCA
>NZ_MZXV01000032.1 GCF_003253745.1 Mesorhizobium kowhaii | reverse complement strand
GCCCACAAGCTTGGTGCCCAGAAAAGCCTCCGCCAAGCTCAACTGACCCGTCCGCTTCACTGCCATCCTGATGTCCTCCGAGCTTCTGTCTCAGAGAATCACAACCAGCGAATTACGCAACAGGCCCACAAGGGGAGAAGGAAGAACCTCACCCATTCACCGCCCGGCTATCCGCTGGCGCCTCGGCCCTTTCAGTCAGCCCATAATCGCGCACGACATGGGCGATGCGCAGACGGTAGCCGGCAAAGATACCGCCACGGCCGGCCTTCTGCGCCTGCCGGTGTTCGTCGGTGTTGCGCCAGGCCTTGACCGCCTCCTCGTCGCGCCAGAACGACAGCGACAGGATGCGGTTCGGGTCGGCCAGGCTCTGGAAGCGCTCGATGGAGATGAACCCATCGATGCCGTCGAGCAGAGGGCGCAGGTCAGCAGCGATGCCGAGATAGGCATCGCGTCTGCCGGCTGCCGGCTCGACCTCGAATATGACGGCGATCACGGCAGCACCAGTTTCGCGTGTGGGCCGGAAGCCAGTTTCAGGAACATGCGGTCCTCCTTGAGGATGAATTTTTCGAGGCGGGCGAATTCGTAGTTTGCCTTGCCGGCGGGGTCGGCGGCAAGCCGCGCGCGATAGGCTTCGTAGGCCGCCAGGCTGTCGATGTTGTAGGCGGCATAGGCTGTCGTGGCCGAGCCCTCATGTGGCGCGAAATAGCCGATGAGGTCGGCGCCGCAGCGCGGAATAGCCTGGCCCCAGTTGCGCGCATATTCCTCGAAGGCAGCCTTGCCGAACGGGTCGATCTCGTAGCGGATGAAGCAGGTGATGGTCATGGTCGTCTCCTTGGCGGGTTGATTTCTTCTTGCGGGGACATTTCGAGCGGGGTCGAAGCATCCCCAGGGTCGATGTGCTAGGCATTTCCCTTGCGGATCATGCCTGCCAGAAGGATTTTGCGCATTCGCGGCGCACGTCTTCCGGCGCCAGGCCGAGATCGCGCAGCAGGTGGTCGTCGATCTCGGCGAGGTCGAGGCGCTGCAGATGGCGGTCATACCAGCGGGCCAGTTGCCGCGAGCGGATCCAGGTGACGAACGGGAACGATCGGCGGCTAGGGAATGGTGCGGAAGTGGAAGCGGTTGTCATCGTCGTCTCCTTGATCTGGTCGGAGAATAATGCTTATCTGACAAGAATGCTTCGATGAGGAACGAACTATGCGTGAAGGACCCGACATCGCTCGCATCGCCAGCCTGGTCGGCGACCCGGCGCGGGCAAACATGCTCAACGCGCTGATGGGCGGCACGGCATTGACGGCGAGCGAACTGGCGCTCGAGGCCGGCGTGTCGCTGCCGACGGCCAGCTCGCATCTGTCCAAGCTGATGGAGGGCGGGCTGTTGACGCTGGCGAGCCAGGGTCGGCATCGTTATTACGGCCTCGCCGGGCCGCAGGTGGCGGGCATGATCGAAGCCATCACCGGTGTCGCCGCTTCCGTCGGGCCGCAGCGTGTCCGGCCGGGTCCGCGTGACGGCGCGATGCGCGTGGCGCGCGTCTGCTACGATCACCTTGCCGGCGAGCAGGCCGTGGCGATGCTCGATCGTCTCGTCGAGAAAGAAATCCTGCTGCGCGACGACAAGGAGATCAGGCTCGGCCAATTGGCGGCATCGCATTTCGCGGCAATAGGCATCGATGTCGATGCCAAGCCGCGCCGGCCGGTCTGCCGCGCCTGCCTCGACTGGAGCGTGCGGCGTTCGCACCTCGCCGGCACGCTGGGCGCCGCCATCCTCGACAAGATCCTTTTGGAAAAATGGGCGCGCCGCGAAAAGGACAGCCGCGCGGTCATTTTCTCGCCGCCGGGCAAGCAGGCTTTCGAGAGGGTGTTTTTGGGCTGAGAGGCCGGGGCTGATTTCGCGATGTTAGCGGGACAACACCCCCTTGCGGGAGGAGATGTCCGGCAGGACAGAGGGGGGTGGGAAGGATCGCTACATCCGCCATTCGGCTGACGCTGGATCCGTCATCTTCGTCTCTTACCCCCGCTTCAGCACCTTCCCCTGCTTGAAGAAATCCGCCCACGGATCGGCTTCCGCCAGCTGCTTCAAGGTCGTCTTGTCGCCGATTGGAAAGGCGTTCGGCGCCAGCCCGGCTTCTATCTCGGCCCAGGTCACAGGCATCGACACGGTGGCGCCTTTCTTGGCGCGCGACGAATAGGGCGCGACCGTCGTCGAGCCCCGGCCATTGCGCAGATAGTCGACGAAGATCTTTCCGGTGCGCGCCTTCTTCGACAGCGTCGCCGTGTAGCGGTCGGGCGAGGCCTGTTCCAGCGCCTTGGCAAAATCATGGGCGAAGGTCTTCACCGCGTCCCAATCCGCCGATGGTTTCAGCGGCATCACGATGTGAAATCCCTTGCCGCCCGACGTCTTGACGAAATTCGGCAGCGACAGCTCGTCAAGTTTGCCTCTGATATCGAGTGCCGCTTCGCGCACCGCCTTCACGTCGACGCCTTCATCGGGGTCGAGATCGAAGACGATCTGGTCCGGCAGTTCCAGCGCATCGACGGTGCAGCCCCAGATGTGGATCTCGACCACGCCGTACTGGACCAGTGCGGCAACGCCGTCGAAATCGCGGATGAACAGGATCTCCTCGCCGTCGGTCGGGTCCTTCATCCGGGCGATCTTGTCGCTCATGCCGGCCGAGGCATGTTTCTGGAAAAAGCGCGGGCCGCCGACGCCGTCTGGCGCCCTGACCAGGCTGAGCGGCCGGTTGACGATGAACTGTTCCATGCGCGGCCACACCTGCGCGTAATGGTCGAGCAGGCCTTGCTTGGAGATCTTTTCCTCGGGCCATAGCAGCTTGTCGGGGTGGGAAAGTTTTACGCTGGTCGTCATCGCTCCGGCAGATTTACCAGCGCCGCTTGATGCCGGCTTCGCCTTCGCCAGGCTCCTGTCGGTCGATGCCTTCCCTGTCGATGCCTTGGGCTTTTCCTGCACGACTTCCTCCGCCGGCTTGTCCTCGCGCAATCCCTGAAACGAGGCATGGCGTATTATACGGTCCGATGTCCAGCTGCGGAACTCCACTTCGCCGACCAGTTCTGGCTTCACCCAGACCAGGCCCTTGCCTTTCGGCACGGCCTTGTCGAAGGGCGAATCCTCCGCCTTCAGCGCGTCGAGTTTTGTCTTGAGGTCGGTGGCGCCCTTGGCGGAGAAGCCGGTGCCGACGCGGCCGGCATAGTGCAGCCTGCCATCCTCGTGATAGCCGACCAGCAGCGAGCGCAGTCCGCGCCCGGTTTTGTCCGACGCCAGATAGCCGCCGATGACGAATTCCTGCCGCGCCGTGCATTTCGACTTCACCCAGGACGGGCCGCGTCCGCTGCGATAGGGCGCATCGGCGCGTTTGGAGACGACGCCTTCCAGCCCCATGCGGCAGGCATGCTCCAGCATGATCTTGCCGGGTTCGGCAAAATGGTCGGAGAAACGGACTGCCGAATTCTCTGGCTGCTTGCCCAGCAGGTCCTGCAAGGCCTGCTTGCGCTCGACCAGCGGCTCGCCGCGCAAATCCTCGCCGTCGAGCCGCATCAGGTCGAAGACATAGTAGACGAAGCGATCTGTCCGCTTCGCCGACAGATCCGCCTGCAGCAGCGCGAAGGACGAAACACCGCTGTCGGCCAGCACGACGATCTCGCCATCGATGATGGCATCGCTGCATTTCAGCGCAGCGAGTTCCGCCGCGATCGCACCGCCAAACCTCTCCGTCCAGTCGAGGCCGGTGCGGGTCAGCAGCCGCACCTCGGTGCCGGCAATCTGGGCCTGCATGCGATAGCCGTCGAACTTCACCTCGTGCAGCCAGTCCTTGCCCGGCGGTGCATCCCGCTCCAGCGTGGCGAGCTGCGGCTCGACAAAATCGAGGCGCTTGCCGGCCTTCGCCTTGCCGGCGGCCGGCTTGTTGGAATGCCAGAGCTTCGGCTTCTCACCCCTGGCGGTCTTGCCCTCACCGACCTCCTCGATCGTCAGGCCGGACTTCACCGATTCCGGCGCCTCCTTCAGAATATCCTCGCCGGGACGCGCCGCGGCATCGTCCGACTTGATCAGCAGCCAGTTGTCGCGCTTTTCGCCCACGCGCGGCTTCAGCCGCACCAGATGCCAGAGCCCATGCAATTTATGGCCTTTGAGCTCGAAGCTGATATGGCCCTTCTTCATCGCCTTGGCCGGATCGATCTCGGGAACCCAGGTGCCCTCGTCCCAGACGATGACCGAGCCGCCGCCATATTCGCCCTTGGGAATGGTGCCCTCGAACGGCGCGTAGTCGATCGGATGGTCCTCGACATGCACGGCCAGCCGCTTTTCATGCGGGTCAAGGCTCGGGCCGCGCGTCACCGCCCAGCTCCACAGCACGCCGTCATGCTCCAGCCGAAGGTCGTAATGCAGCCGTGTCGCGGCATGCTTGTGGATGACGAAGATACCGCCCGCCTTGGCGTTCTTGCCGTGCGCGGCCTTGCCGGCCGGCTCGGCGGTCTTCTTGAAATCGCGCTTGGAGTGGTACTGTTCGAGGTTGGCCATGGCTTCCCCTGTCCTCAGGCCGACTTGCGCTTCGCAGCAACGGCTTTCGGCTTGGCGCCTTTGGCCGCCGGTTTGGCTTTCGCCGATGGGGAAGCCTTCGCTGAGCCGCCATCCGACGACAGGCTCTTCTTCAGCGCGTCGAAAAGGTTGACGACATTGGAGGGTTTGGGTGCCGCCTTGGCCGTGGGCGCCTTCTTGCCGGCCTTCTTGGCGCGGATCAGCTCCAGCAGCGCGTCCTCGTATTTGTCGTCGAACTTCGAGGGATCGAACGTCGCCTTCTTCTTGTCGATGATAAGCTCGGCCAGATCGGTCATCTCCTGGTCGGTCTTCACCGACTTGATGTCGCCGAACACGGTGTCCGGCTGCCGCACCGTGTTGTCGTAGCGCAGCGTCGTCAGCACCATGCCCTTGCCGAGCGGTTCGATCACCACCGGGCGTTCGCGTTGATAGAGCACGATGCGCGCCAGCCCGGCCATCTTCTTGCCGGCCATGGCATCGCGGATGACGGCGAACGCCTCCTCCGACACCTTGTCGGCCGGCGCGACATAGTAGGGCGTGTCGAGATAGATCTGCTCGATCGAGGATTTGTCGACGAAACCATCCAGCGCCATCGTGTGCGAGGACTCGATCTGCACCGCTTCGATCTCGTCCTCCTCGATATGGACGAAATCGTCCTTGTCGATTTCATAGCCCTTGATCTCGTCGCCGTCGCCGAGAGGCTTGCCGGTTTCGGCATCGACATAGATGCGCTTCACCGTGTTGCCGGTCTTGCGGTTCAGCACCCGGAACGAGACCTTCTCGGTGTGGGTGACGACATTGGTCAGCTCGACGGCACAGGTGACCAGCGACAGCTTCAGATAACCCTTCCAGGCAGGACGCGGCGCCATAATATCTTCCCTTCCAGAACCAGATGAAGGTGAGAACGGACAGACCCCGGTCCAGTTCCGCCATAGCGCGCTGATCGGGAGGACAAGGCGCCTGAGGCGTTGTGGCGGCAAGCACGGAAATTTCACGGGCGCGGCAAAAATTGAAACAGAACCGCACGCAGGCGACATTCAAACGAAACATATGTGATGCAAAAGTCACATTGGCCGAAATGTCGACGAACCACACGGAAAGACCCCGAATCAGCCGCATTCCGGCCATGAACCAAGGCCTTTTCGACCAGATATTAACATCGTGTTCACCGACTATTCACGCCTCGACGCTATGATGCCCGCAAATCGGAAGGGACATCCGAAAATCGGGACAGGGACAGGTAAAATGAACTTCCTCACGCACCTCATCGGCTATGCCGCCGCCATCCGCGAATTCGTTGCGCCGACCTATCGGCCGGAGCGCTACTACATGCGCGGCCCGGGCCCGGCCTGTGCGCGTCGCGGCAATTCGCTCGGTGTGAGCGCGCACTGATCATGAGCTTCGAAAATCGCCACGACAGCCGGATCTGCCGGCCGGCCGCCGAATCCCGCGCTACCACCTATCGCGCCGAGCGTCCCGCTCTCGTCGACAGGCGGCGTGCGACATCGCCACGGCTTTGATGCCGCCTCCGGCTGGCTTAGTGTCATCAGACACAAGCAGCCGAGGCCCGCGTGACCGAGCTTTCCCATTCAAGTCGGGCCAAGTCAAGCCGTCCCTCTGAACCCTTCGATCCCAGTCATCCGCTGATCGTCTTCGATGGCGTCTGCGTGCTGTGCTCCGGCTTCGTGCGCATGGTGGTCAGGCTCGACCGCCAAAGCCGCTTCCGCTTCGCCACCGCGCAGTCGCCGTTCGGCGAAGCGCTGTTCAGGCAACACGGGCTGCGCACGGATTCTTACGAAACCAATCTCGTCCTGGTCGACGGCGCCGCCTTCACGCGGCTCGACAGCTTCGTCGCCGTCATGGCGGAACTCGGCTGGCCGTGGCGGGCGGCCAAGGTTCTGTTGCTGCTGCCGCGCCCGCTCCGCAACTGGCTCTACAACCGGATCGCCAAAAACCGCTACGCCCTGTTCGGCAGGAAGGACAGTTGCGACATTCCTCCTCCCGAGCTGCGGGAGCGGTTCCTTGGCTAAAAAGCGTGGCTCCGGGGGAGCAGCGGATGAGGCTTCCCATTGTCGGCGGCTACGGCGCCGTTGGCCGCCCCATCATCCAATTGCTGGAAAACGAAACGCCGCTCACCGGATTGATCGAGCGCTATCGCGGCTGGCTGGAACCGGTGGGTTCGCACGGCTCCAGCACGATCGTGCCGCCGGGCGCCTTGCCCAGCTCACGGCAACCCTGAACCGTGCACAGTGTCTCGCCGTCACCGGTTGCACCGGAGGCGGCGAGCACGACGCGTCGCTGCGGGCCGACCTTCGGCGCATAGACCCGCCAGCCGTCTTTCAGCACCGCGCTTTCCGGCGGCTCCATGCCGGCGCCCGAGCCCTTGACCCGCGCCTCGACCACCTGCAGGCCTGATGCCATCACCGTCCAGTCTTCCTCCCAGTGCGTCCGTTCCACCGAATGCGTTCAGGACTCAGGAAACAGATGGCGGCTTGCACAAAAAGCCATCGGAGCGGAAAGTTTTTCCGCAACCTGTCGAAATCGGGCGATGCCGCGCGACATACGTCTGGCTCGCAAGAACGCGGCCTTCGAAACCACGGGAGATGATCATGCAGTATCTGCTTCTTATCTATTCCAACGAAGCCGGAATGGCAGCCGCACCCAAGGAGGCGCTCACCCAGATGAGCGCCGCCTATGGCGCCTATACCGAAGCGATGAAGAAGGCCGGCGTGTTCGTTGGCGGTGAGCGATTGAGGCCGACAACAAACGCGACCTCCGTGCGGGTGGCCGCCGGCAAGACCAACGTGCTCGATGGTCCCTATGCCGACACCAAGGAACAGCTCGGCGGCTATTACATGATCGAAGTGCCCGACATGGACGCGGCGATTTCCTGGGCGGCGCGCTGCCCCGGCGCCGGCACCGGCACAATGGAGGTGCGGCCGATCTGGCCGATGGCAGAATACGCTGCGTGACAGCTATCGGGTCAGACACTGCCCGGGCGGCTGCCGAGGCCGCCGCCCGGCAGAGCTACGGCAAGCTGGTCGCCTACCTCGCGGCGCGCACACGCGACGTGGCCGCCGCCGAGGATGCGCTGGCCGATGCCTTTGCCGCGGCGCTCGAACGCTGGCCGCGAACCGGCGTGCCCGAAAAGCCGGAAGCCTGGCTGCTGGCGGTGGCGCGGCGGCGGCGCGTCGATGCGGTGCGGCGGCGGCTGATCAGCGAGGCCGGCCGCGATCATCTCAAGCTGATCGCCGAGGAGGTGGAAGCGCGCATGACTGACGAAGACCTGCCCGACGAACGACTGCGGCTGATGTTTGCCTGCGCCCATCCGGCGATCGAGGCCGGCGTGCGCTCGCCGCTGATCCTGCAGACCGTCCTGGGCTTCGACGCGGCAACGATCGCTTCTGCTTTCTTGGTCTCGCCGGCAACCATGGGCCAGCGCCTGGTGCGCGCCAAGACCCGCATCCGTGAAACCGGCATTCCGTTCCGCGTGCCGGAGCGGGCCGAACTCGGCGAGCGGCTGGACGCGGTGCTGGAAGCGATCTACGCCGCCTTCGCCGAAGGCTGGTCCGATCCGGCCGGCACCGAAACGCAGCGCCGCAATCTGGCGACCGAAGGCATCTGGCTCGGCCGGCTGGTGGCTTCGCTGATGCCGGATGAGCCGGAGGCGCTCGGCCTGCTTTCACTGATGCTGTTTGCCGAGGCACGCCGCCCGGCGCGCCGTGATGCGGCCGGAGATTATGTGCCGCTGGCCGAGCAGAAGTGTGCGGACTGGGACGCCGCCTTGATCGACGAGGCGGAATCCCTGCTCCGCCGCGCCGCCACCATGGGCGTCATCGGCCGTTACCAGCTCGAAGCAGCCGTACAATCCGTCCATGCGGCGCGACGGCTGACCGGCCTGACCGACTGGGCCGCGATCCGTAATTTCTACGATGCGCTGTCAGTCATCGCCGGATCGCCGGTGGTGGCGATCAACCGCGCGATAGCGATCGCGGAGGCTGAGGGCGCTGTGGCGGGGCTGGCGGCTCTTTATGTGCTGGGCGACGACAAGCGGCTCAACGACTATCAGCCTTATTGGGCGGCGCGTGCCGGTCTCCTAGCCAGGCTCGGTCAGGTGCCGCAGGCGATCGAGGCCTATGACCGGGCGATCGGCCTTGAGCGCGACCTGGCGGTGCGCCGCTTCCTGCAGGGAAAACGGGCAGCCCTCAGACATTAAGCCTCGCCGTCGGCAGACATTCAGGCCGGCCACATCTCATGTGACGTGTTGAGCGTCTTCATCAGCGGATGGTCGCGCAACCCGGCCCACAAACGTTCCACATTCGGCCACGCCGCCCGCGCCCTGTCTGCGTCGGGGTGCCAGGCCACCAGCATGACGAGATAGATGTCGGCCACCGACATCAGGTCGCCGACCAGCCAGTCACGGCCCTCGAGAGCGGTGTCGAGAACGGCGAAGCCGCGATCCATCTCGGCAATGGCTGCCTGCTTGACGGCCTTCGTACCATCGGCGTCGGTCGTGTAGCGATGGGCGTAGTACAGCCGCAGGATTGCCGGATAGAGCACCGACGACATGAAGGCCATCCAGCGCAGGAAGTCGACACGGGCCGGCGCGTCGACAGCCGGCGCCAGGCCGGCATTGGGGTGACGCTCGGCAAGCAGGATGCAGATCGCCGCCGATTCGGTCATCGAGCGACCGTCCGGCAAGGTCAGCACCGGAACCTGGTTCAACGGACTGATGTCGAGGAACGCCGGATCGGGCCGGTCCGTCTTCGGCACGTCGATCTGCTCGAACGGCGCGTTCGCCAGCGCCAGCGCCGCCTCGACGACAAAGCCGCCGCTGCCGGGACGGGTGTAGAGCTTGTACATGAAATTCCTCCCCCGGCCCGCGCAAAGCAGGCCGGTGGCGATATGAACCGGAAGCAGGGTTCTGCTCAAGCCGGTGGCGGCCGCCACGGGCGGTTTTTCAGCGGTCCAGGTAGCTGCGACAGTGCAAAACTTTTGAAGCCGGAGGGACAGCGCCCCTCTCTGTCCTGCCGGACATCTCCCCCTCAAGTGGGGAGATTGGCAGCTTCGTCGTCTCGCTCACCTTACAGCGTCGACGGTTCGCGAAAGCGGTCGAGCGCGCAATCTCCCCCTCGAGGGGGAGATGCCCGGCAGGGCAGAGGGGGGCGCGAAGGATCGCTACGATTCTATCCTTGGGGAGAGTGCGACCTAAGCCCCCAGCCCCTCAAACAGGATCGTCGACAGATAGCGTTCGGCGAAGGACGGGATGATCACCACCAGGTTCTTGCCCTTGTTCTCCGGCCGCGAGCCGACGACGATCGCCGCCTGCAGGGCGGCGCCCGACGAGATGCCGACCGGCACGCCTTCGAGGCGGGCGACGAGGCGCGCATTGGCGACCGAATCCTCGTTCGAGACCTTGACGATCTCGTCATAGATCGTGGTGTCGAGGATTTTTGGCGCAAAGCCGGCGCCAATGCCCTGGATCTTGTGCGGGCCGGGCTGGCCACCCGACAGCACCGGTGAGGATTCCGGCTCGACGGCGACGACATGCACCGAGGGCTTGCGCTTCTTCAGCACCTGGCCGACTCCGGTGATGGTGCCGCCGGTGCCGATGCCGGCGACGAAGATATCGACCTCGCCATGCGTATCGTTCCAGATTTCCTCGGCCGTCGTCGTGCGATGGATTTCCGGATTGGCCGGGTTTTCGAACTGCTGCGGGATGATCGCATTGGGGATCGTCGCCGCCAGCTCGTCGGCCTTGGCGATGGCGCCCTTCATGCCTTTCGGACCTTCGGTCAGCACCAGCTCGGCGCCGAGCAGCGCCAGCATTTTCCTGCGCTCGATCGACATCGTTTCCGGCATCGTCAGGATCAGCTTGTAGCCCTTGGCGGCCGCGGCGAAGGCAAGCGCGATGCCGGTGTTGCCGGAGGTCGGCTCGATCAGCGTGGTCTTGCCGGGAGAAATCTTGCCGGCCGCCTCCAGCGCCTCGATCATCGCCACGCCGATGCGATCCTTGACCGAGGCGATCGGATTGAAGAATTCGAGCTTGGCGATGAGATTGGCGACGATGCCCTTTTCCTTGGCGAATTTGTCGAGCCGCACCAGCGGCGTGTCGCCGATCGTGTCGGTGATGGAATCGTAGACGCGGCCGCGGCCGGGCACGCGGGCAGGGGTGACGGGCTTGTTCATTGGTTTCGCTCCCAGAACTTCAGGCAGTGAGAATTTCAGGCAAGTGGAGGACTTCAGGCAAATGGCATTGCAGCCGGCAAGATAGGACCTTCGGTCGCGCAAGATAGACTGTCGGCCGAAAATATCGAGTGGGACCCGTGTCTAAAACATAGGGCTCCCGGAAAAGCATTTCCCGGAAAAGCCTGTCCCTGGAACGATTTGGCCGAAAGGGGCCTACTGACGGGCGGCAATCGCCGCCGCGGCGCCGACCATGAAGCCGGCGGCGGTGCGGTTCAGCGCCTTGAGCGCGCGCGGCGACTTCAGGAACCAGCGCGCCTTGGCCGCCAGCGCCAGATAGGGCACCAGCACCACCAGAAGCACGACGATCGTCAGCGCGACGAGAATGCCGTAATCGGCCAGCGTGATCGTCTTCAGGTCGACGATCGTCGGCGTGATGGCGAGGTAGAAGATCATCGTCTTTGGATTGCCGAGCGTGACGGTGAGGCCGGCGAGGAAGTTCGAAACCAGCCCGCCCTTGCCCTTCTTCGCCTCGACCGTTTCGGGCGTGATGCCGCTGGTCCAGAAGCGCCAGCCAAGGAAGGCGAGATAGGCGACACCGAGCCATTTGATGGCGAGAAACACCATGCCGAAGGTCTGCGCGACGAAGGCGAGGCCCAGCACCACGGCAGTCAGATAGGTGAGGTCGCCGAGCATCAGGCCAAAGGACATCGCCAGCGACGAGCGGAAGCCGGAGCCGAGCGCCCGCGCGACAAGCGCGGTGACGCCGGGGCCGGGAATGGCGGCGGCAATGCCGAGAGCGGCACTGTAGGCGAGGAAGCCGGTAAGGGTCATGGGTGCGGCCTTGCGCGTCCAAAGTCTTGGTTTTTATGCATCTCGTTGTCCCAAAACCGCTGCGCACTTTTGGGCGACATGCATTGTGACCGCGCCTTATGACACAAGGTCAGGCAGACGTGAATTCCCTCAAGCCGGATTCGATTGCACCAACGCTGGCGTATGACCACGCCGTCAGGAACGGCCGCCACTGTAGGTGACGCGCCAGATGGTGCCGTTGCCGTCCTCGGTCACGATCAGCCCGCCGTCGCGGGCCACCGCCACGCCGACCGGTCGTCCCCAGACCTCGCCGTTGGAGACGACGAAGCCGGTGATGAAGTCCTCGTACTCGCCAGTCGGCTTGCCATCCCTGAACAGCAATCTCACCACCTTGTATCCGGTCCTGTTGCCGCGGTTCCATGAACCATGCAGGGCCACAAAAGCATCGCCCTTGTACTCGGCCGGAAAACCGGAACCGGCGGGCACGTCCTTTCCGTCGTAGAAGGCGATGTTGAGCGGCGCCGAATGCGCCTGCATCAGTACATCGGGAATGGTCGCCCTGCCGGCAAGATCGGGGCGTTCGCCCTTGTGGCGCGGATCCGCATTGCTGCCGATATAGTACCAGGGCCAGCCATAGAAGCCGCCGTCCTTGACCACAGTCGCATATTCGGACGGCACATTGTCGCCGAGCGCATCGCGCTCGTTGACGACGCACCACAATGCGCCGGTCGCCGGCTGAACCGTCATGCCCGAACAGTTGCGCAGACCGGTGGCGACGATGCGGCCATTCTTGCCGTCGGGGTCGAAGGCCCGCACGTCGGCGCGGCCATCCTCGGAGCCCCATGTGGCGCCGAGCGGCTTGGACTTGGCCCAGGCGTCGAGGCCGCCATCCGGCTCCTTTGTCATGTCCTCGGCGACATTCGAACCCGAGCCGACCGACAGATAGAGCGTCTTGCCATCCGGCGAGAAAACGATGTCACGCGTCCAGTGATGAGTGGCAGGGATGTTGTCGACGATGGTTTCCGGATCACTGGCGGCCTTCAGGTCGCCGTCGCGGTAGGCAAAGCGCACGATGCTGTCTCTGTTGGCGACATAGACCCATTGCGGGTCATTGCCCGGCGGATAGAAGGCAATCCCGTAGGGCTGGTTGAGATTGCCGGCAAAGATGCCGTCCTTCGCCGGCTTCGCGCTGCCTTCGGTCAGGCGATAGACGCGGATCTGGTTGGCTTCGCTGTCGGCGACGAACAGGTCGCCGTTCGGCGCGATGCGCACGACCCGCGGATTGTCGATGCCCGACGCGATCAGCTCCGCCGAAAAGCCCGGTGGCAGTCTCGGCTTGGCGTCCGCCGGCCTGTCGGCAAGGCCGGCGCTGTTCGAGGCAGATTTGGTGACATATGGCCTTGGCAGGTCTTCCGGCTTGATCAGGCGGCGCACCCCTGGCCTGTCGGCACGCCAGTCGCCGAAGGCGGCCGCACCTTTCAGCACCGGTTGCTCCGCCTGCTGGGTCAATGTCGCGGCCGTTAGAAACAGTGCGGCGGGAAACGCCAGCCAAGCCAACCGGATCATTCTGCCCTCCACACCCTGGTTGCAGAGACAGGTTACAAAGAGAACAAACGGGCGGTTTCGTCTATCGTTCCGCGGCACCTGATGAGTTGAAGCGAAACGGAGGGTCCAGCCTCAGTTGCCGGCAGCGTAGAAATCGTCGTCGAGGCGCTTTTCCAGTTCGACGAGATCGGCCGGCAGCGGCAGGCCCATGGCACGCATTTCCCGCAGTTTTTCGCGCAACTGCTCCTGGATTTCGTGCTGATCCTCCGGCTGGTTGACCATTTCCTCGAGCAACAGGCTGATCCGGGCTTTGAATTCTTCGAGCGCCATTGTTTTTCTCCTCGGCAGTCTGTTCTTCGGTTTGGGCTCTAAGGTGTGTTGAGATTCAGGTCAGGCCGAGCCGAAAATGGTGGTTTCCGAGAACCGGAGCGGAGCGTACTTTTCGTACGTGAGCACCGGAAGCGCAGGAAGCCGCCGTTTGCAGGCCGGCATCACCTGAATATCAATACACCTACCTCAACGCAGCATGCGGGAAATCAGCTGCGCCGTATAGTCGACCATCGGCACGATACGGGCATAGTTGAGCCGGGTCGGACCGATGACACCGAGCGCGCCGACGACGCGGGCATCCTTGTCGCGATAGGGCGCGACCACCAGCGACGAGCCCGACAGCGAAAACAGCTTGTTTTCCGAGCCGATGAAGATGCGCACGCCCGATCCTTCCTCGGCAAGGTCAAGCAGCTGGATCAGCCCGTCCTGCGTCTCCATGTCCTCGAACAGATGGCGCAACAGTTCGATGTCGGCCTGCGCGGTGACATTTTCGAGCAGGTTGGCGCGGCCGCGCACGATGAGCCGTGCCGGCAGGCCGCTGTCGGCGCCCGCCCACACCGCCAGCCCCTTCTCGACCAGGTCTTGCGACAGCGTGTCGAGCGCGGCCCTGGTCTCTTCCTTGATGCGGGCAATCTCGATGCGCGCCTCGGCCAGCGTGCGGCCGCGGATATGGGCGTTGAGGAAATTCGAGGCTTCGTGCAACTGGGAGACGGTGATGCCGGCGGGCAGGTCGACGACGCGATTTTCGACGTCGCCATTCTGCGACACCAGCACCGCCAGCGCCTTCGTCGGCTCGAGCTGGATGAATTCGATGTGCTTCAGCGCCACCTCGTTCTTGGCGGCCAGCACCAGGCCGGCGCCACGCGACATGCCGGACAGCATCTGGCTGGCCTCGGTCAGCATGTGCTCCAGCGTCGCGCCCGAGCCCGACGCCCGCACCTGCGCCTCGATGGTGCGGCGCTCCTCGTCGGAGAGGTCGCCGAGTTCCATGAAGGCGTCGACGAAGAAGCGCAGGCCGGTCTGCGTCGGCAGACGGCCGGCGGAGATGTGGGGCGCGTAGATCAGGCCGAGATGCTCGAGGTCGCTCATCACATTGCGGATGGTGGCCGGCGACAGCGAGGATGGCAGGATGCGCGACAGGCTGCGCGATCCAACGGGTTCGCCGTCCTTCAGGTAGGAATCGACGATGCGCCGGAAGATGTCGCGCGAACGCATATCGAGCGACTGCAGCGCCGGCGACAGCAGACTGGGTTCGGCAACTGCCTTGGTCATTCGGCCAAAAACCTCCGGCCCAAGGATATAGACTTCACCACGGCCCGCGCAACCCGGTGTCTGTGTCAGATCACCCGGTGTCTTGAGGCAGATCACGCGGGTGTCTGAGTCAGGTCGCCGGCCATTTTCCTTTGCGCCACGCGCCCCATGTGGTTACAAGCCGGCCAAGAATCCGAAAAATGACGGGAAAGAAGCCTGAATGCGCCCCTCCAAACGCCAATTCGACGAAATGCGCGCCATCTCCTTCGAGCGCGGCGTCTCCAAGCATGCCGAAGGCTCATGCCTGGTGAAGTTCGGCGACACCCATGTCCTTTGCACCGCCAGCCTCGAGGAAAAGGTGCCGGGCTGGATGCGCAATTCCGGCAAAGGCTGGGTCACGGCGGAATACGGCATGCTGCCGCGCTCGACCGGCGAGCGCATGCGCCGCGAGGCTTCTTCCGGCAAGCAGGGTGGCCGCACGCTGGAAATCCAGCGGCTGATCGGCCGCTCCTTGCGCGCCGTGGTCGACCTGCAGGCGCTGGGCGAGCAGCAGATCACCGTCGACTGCGACGTCATCCAGGCCGATGGCGGCACCCGCACCGCCTCGATCACCGGCGGCTGGGTGGCGCTGTATGATTGCCTGCGCTGGATGGAAGCCCGCCAGATGGCCAGCGTCGCCAAGGTGCTGAAGGACCATGTCGCGGCGATTTCCTGCGGCATCCACGATGGCCAGCCGGTCATCGACCTCGATTATATCGAGGATTCCTCGGCCGGCACCGACGCCAATTTCGTCATGACCGGCAAGGGCGGCATCGTCGAGATCCAGGGCACCGCCGAGGGCGAGCCTTTCTCCGAGGAACAGTTTGCCGCCCTGATGGGTCTGGCCAAGAAAGGCATCCAGCGCCTGGTCAGCCTGCAGCAGATGGCGGTGGCGTAATTTTCAAATGCCGAGTTTGAGCGTGACTCCCTCCGCAATTCTGGAATCGGCCCTCTACGTCACCGACCTCGACGCCGCCGAAGCCTTCTACACCGGCGTCCTCGGGCTCGACCTGCTCGGCAAGGTTGACGGCAGGCACCTCTTCTTCCGCTGCGGCTCCGGCGTGCTGCTCATCTTCAACGCCGAGGCGACGAAAGTGCCGCCCGCGCCCGATGCCAGACTGAAAGTGCCGCCGCACGGCGCGGTTGGTGAGGGTCATCTGTGCTTTGCGGCCAGCGCCGACGAGATCGCGCGCTGGAAAACGCATCTCGAGGCGAAGAAGATCGCCATCGAAAGCGAATTCGAATGGCCGCAAGGCGGCCGTTCGATCTATATACGCGACCCCTCGGGCAATTCGATCGAATTCGCCGAGCCACGAATCTGGGGCATATGATGCATTCGCCAACTGTTCATACGCTTGATGGAAAGAAAATTGTCGTGGCCAGCCACAATGCCGGCAAGTTGCGCGAATTCGCCGATTTGATGGGGCCATTCGGTTTCGAAGCGAAATCGGCCAAGGACTATGGCTTGCAGGAGCCGGACGAGACCGGCACGACCTTCGAGGAGAACGCCTACATCAAGGCGCTCGCCGCCGCCCAGGCGACCGGCCTGCCGGCGCTGTCGGATGATTCCGGCCTGTGTGTCGACGCGCTCGACGGCGCGCCCGGCGTCTACACCGCCAACTGGGCCGAAACCCCTGACGGTTCGCGCGATTTCGCCATGGCCATGCAGCGCACCGAAGTGGCGCTGCAGGAAGTCGGCGCCGCCTTGCCGGAACAGCGCAAGGGGCGCTTTGTCGCCGTCATCTGCCTGGCCTTTCCCGACGGCGACGCCGAATATTATCGCGGCGAGGCCGAAGGCACGCTGGTCTGGCCGCCGCGCGGCGAACTTGGCTTCGGCTACGACCCGGTCTTTTTGCCCGATGGCTTCGACAAGACCTTTGGCGAGATGAGCGCTGAGGAAAAGCACGGCTGGAAGCCCGGCCAGCCGACCGCGTTGTCGCACCGCGCCCGGGCTTTCCAGAAATTCGCTCAAGCACGATTGAATCTGACACGATTGGGCTCGGCATGAGCATGCTGCTCGACCGGGCGCCCGGTTTTGGCGTCTACATCCATTGGCCGTTCTGCGCGGCCAAATGCCCCTATTGCGACTTCAACAGCCATGTCCGCCACCAGCCGGTCGATCAGGACCGCTTCGCCAGTGCCTTCGAGGCCGAACTCGCGACCATGCGCCAGCGCACCGGGCCGCGCGAGGTGACCAGCATTTTCCTCGGCGGCGGCACGCCGTCGCTGATGAAGCCGGAAACCGTGGCCAGGGTCCTCGACGCGGTGGCGAAGAACTGGACCGTTCCGGATGGCATCGAGGTGACGCTGGAAGCCAATCCGTCCTCGGTCGAGGCCGAACGTTTTCGCGGCTATCGCGCTGCAGGCGTCAATCGCGTCTCGCTTGGCGTGCAGGCGCTGAACGACAAGGATTTGCGCTTCCTCGGCCGGCTGCACAATGTCGAGGAAGCGCTTCATGCGATTGGCCTGGCGCGCGAAATCTTCCCGCGCCTGTCCTTCGACCTGATCTATGCCCGGCCCGGCCAGACACCGGACGCCTGGCAGGCCGAGCTCGAACAGGCGATCGGCCATGCCGCCGATCATCTGTCGCTCTACCAGCTGACCATCGAGGAAGGCACGCCCTTCCATGCGCTGCATGCGGCGAAGAAATTCATCATTCCCGACAATGACGCCGCCGCCGATCTCTATGCGCTGACGCAGGAGATCACGACGGCGCATGGCCTGCCCGCCTATGAGATTTCCAACCACGCCAGGCCGGGGGCTGAAAGCCGGCACAACCTGACCTATTGGCGCTATGGCGAATATGTCGGTGTAGGGCCCGGCGCGCATGGCCGCTTCGTCGAAAACGGCCGCCGCACGGTCACGATCGCCGAACGGATGCCGGAAACCTGGGCCAATCTGGTCGAAGCCAAGGGCCACGGCGTCACCGGCGGCGAGATCCTGACGCGCTCGGAAGAGGCCGACGAGTTCCTGCTGATGGGATTGCGGCTGGCCGAAGGCATCGACCTTTCCCGCTACGAAGCGTTTTCCGGGCGCGGCCTGTCGAGCGCGCGGCTGTCGGCGCTGCAGGGCGAGGGGCTGGTGGCGCCGATCGGCAACGCCCGCCTGCGCGCCACGCCGGCCGGCATGATCGTGCTCGACGCGGTGGTGGCCGATCTGGCGCGGTAGGCAACGCGCCTTCGTCATCCTAGGGCGGAGCAGGAGCGAAGCGACGTTGCGGAGACCCTAGGATCCATGCCGCGACATCCGCCGAAGAACACGGCGAGTAAAGGATAGCCGTTTGACAGGTTGCAAGCTACCCTTCAACCATGACCGGCTATGTCTACCTGACCGCGAGCCAGAAGCGCGGCACGATCTACATCGGCGTCACCAACGACCTCGGCCGCCGCATTCCGGAGCACAAATCCGGCCAAGGTTCGCGCTTCACCAGTCGCTACGGGGTGCAGCGACTGATCTGGTACGAGGAATATTTTGACATTGTCGATGCCATCCAGCGCGAGAAGTCACTGAAACGCTGGCCACGTCAATGGAAGATCGAGCTGATCGAGAAGACCAATCCAGAATGGTTCGAGCTTTTTCGCGGAACGGGGTGGTGATGCCACCGCGTCCTTGTCATCCATGCCGCGCGCCTTGTGGAGGAATGCGGCGACAGAATTTCTGAATCGTCGCGCCGCTTTGATGTCGCGGCATGGATCCTGGGGTCTGCGCTGCGTCGCTTCGCTCCTTGCTCCGCCCCAGGATGACGATTTCAGGAATCTTGCGGCCAATCTCCAAGCCCTGCGGATTGCACTTCTGGAGGCGCGCGTTTCACGATATCTGGGCTAAATGATCTGGCCGAGCGTTCGCAACCCCACGTTCGTCATCCTCGGACTTGACCGAGGATCCATGCCGCGACCCTTGCGGCGGCATGCAATGGCAGAATTCTGAGCCGTCGCAAGCTGTTGCGCTAGGCGTCGTGCTTGTGGCGGTGTTTGGCGCGGTCCTTCTCGGCGGGCGACTCTCCGGAGCGAACCGGCTTGGTGTCGCCCTTGTCGCCGCGGGCGCGGTGCTGGTCGCCTATCGGGGGTAGCGGCGCGTCGTTGCGGGCGTTTTTCGTTTCAAGACGGGTGATGAAGATATCGAAGCGATTGGGCATCGTCCGGTCAGTGCTCCGTCGTGCTGTCTGGTTTGTTGTCGGAAAGCCTGACGTTCGTCGGCAAGGCGCTTGTGGCCCGCTTGGTCAGGCTGGTGTCGGTCTTGGCAGGCAGGCGCTTGTCCTTGGGTGCGGCAACGCGCTTGCGGCCGGCATAGTAGGGCGCGAAAGCATCCTGTATTTTTAGGCTGTCCATCCTGTCCTCCTCCGGAATCAGGGGGTAAATCTGCCGAAACCGGTTTCGTTCCCTACTGTGGCAAAGGAATGGCGAGGCGGACCCAACGTCAGCTTTTGCAAGCCGGCCTCAGCCGTGCCAAACAAGGTTCGAATGGAGATGCATCGGTGACCGGCGAGACGGGCAAGCGCAGCTATGTGGTCGGGCAGACCGAGATCGCGGCCCGGCCGCTCGAACCGGCGCTCTATCTGGTGGCGACGCCGATCGGCAATCTCGCCGACATCACGCTGCGCGCGCTGGAAACGCTGGCCGCCGCCGACATCGTCGCTTGCGAGGACACACGGGTGTCGCGCGTGCTGCTCGACCGTTACGGCATTCGCCGCCGCACCACGGCCTATCACGAGCACAATGCCGGCGAGGCCGGGCCGAAGCTGATCGCGGCGCTCCAGGCCGGGCAGAGCGTGGCGCTGATTTCCGATGCCGGCACGCCGCTGGTGTCCGATCCCGGCTACCGGCTGGTCGGCGAGGCGCTCGACCATGGCATCCGCGTCGTGCCGATCCCGGGCCCGTCGGCACCACTCGCCGCGCTGACGGCATCCGGCCTGCCCTCCGACGCCTTCCTGTTCGCGGGATTTTTGCCGGTGAAGAGCGGCCAGCGGCTGACGCGCCTCGAAGCGTTGAAAGCCGTGCCGGCGACGCTGATCTTCTTCGAATCGCCGCGCCGGCTGGCCGAATCCCTCGGCGCCATGGTCGAGGCCCTTGGCGGCGAGCGAAAGGCCGCGATCGGCCGCGAGCTGACCAAGACGTTCGAGGAGATGCGCACCGGCACGCTGCAAGTGCTGGCCGACCACTATGCGGCGGCCGATACGCCGAAGGGCGAGATCGTCGTCTGCGTCGGTCCCGCCGAGGCCAAGGCAGACGAGCCGGCCGACATCGATCGCCTGCTTTTGTCGCTCGCCGCCGAAATGCCGGCCTCCAAGGCGGCGGCGGAAGCCGCGAAAATGACCGGCGGCCAGAAACAGGCGCTCTATCGGCGGCTGCTCGAGCTCAGGGATGCTGCTGGAGAGAGTGGTGGCTGAGCGCCCGAGCGCCAGCCGCCAAAAAGCCTATCGGCGCGGTCATCGCGGCGAATGGCTGGCGGCGGCAGCGCTGATGCTCAAGGGCTACCGGATCCTCGCGCGCCGCCACCGCACCCGCTTCGGCGAGATTGACCTGATCGCTCGGCGCGGCGATCTCGTGCTGTTCGTCGAGGTCAAGGCACGCCGCACGCTGATCGAAGCCATGGAGGCGATCGGCCACGAATCGGAGCGCCGCATCGAGGCGGCGGCCGACATCTGGCTGTCGCGCCAGTCCGACTATGGCAAACTGTCGATGCGCTTCGACATGGTCGCGGTGCTGCCGTGGCGCTGGCCGGTGCATGTCGAGAATGCGTTTTATGGAAGGAATTGAGGAAGGGCGAAAACATCCTTCGTCATCCTCGGGTCTGCGCTGCGTCGCTTACCGTGGATGACGACGGCGTGTAGCCCATCACCTCAGGCGCTGCTCACCCCCAGATCATCAACGCCACCAGCCCGACGCCGCCAACCACCAGCCGCCACCAACCGAACAGCGAATAGCCGTTGCGCGAGACGTAATCGAGCAGGAAGCGCACGACGATGAGCGCCGTGACGAAGGCGGCGACGAAGCCGATGGCGATGATCGGCAGGTCGGCGCTGCTCAGCACGTTGCGGTTCTTGAACAGGTCGAAGGCGAAGGCACCGATCATCGTCGGAATGGCGAGGAAGAAGGAGAATTCCGCCGCCGCCCGCTTGTCGACGCCCAGCAGCAGCGCGCCGACGATCGTCGACCCCGAGCGCGACGTGCCGGGGATCAGCGACAGGCACTGGAAAAGCCCGATCTGCAGGTAAAGCCGGGTCGGGAACCGCTCGACGTCGCGGTAGACCGGCTTGAGGTTCATGCGGTCAACCACCAGCAGCACGACGCCGCCGATGATCAGCATGATGCAGATCAGCCTTGGCGATTCGAACAGCACCGTCTTGATGAAATCATGCGCCAGCGCGCCGATGATCGCCGCCGGCAGGAAGGCGATCAAGATGCCGATGACGAAATGCCGCGTCAGCCGGTCATGCGGCAGATCGAGCAGCATTTTCCACAGACGGCGGAAATAGACGCTCAGAATAGCCAGGATGGCACCGAGCTGGATCAGGATCTCGAAGGCCTTGCCGGTCGAATGGAAGCCGAGGAAATGGCCGGCGAGCAGGATATGGCCGGTCGACGAGACCGGGATGAACTCGGTCAGCCCCTCCAGCAGGCCGAGCAGCAGGGCTTCGACGATGGTCTGGCTTTCCATGGCTACCTCGGCATTGGCGTGACGGCTAACAGAACGGCTTGCTTGTCATGGCCTGCAAGTCCCCCTATAGGTCGCAACACCCTGACGGCCCGCTAACCGGGCGGCCAAGACTTACCGGTGCGCCCGGCGATTCGCCAGTGCGCTTTATCATCGCGGAACCATGCTGACGCTTTTCCACCATCCCATGTTCGCCACCTGTCGCTTCGTCCGCCTCGCTTTTGGCGAGTATGGCGAGGAGCTGGCCCTGATCGAGGAAAAGCCGTGGACCCGGCGCAAGGAGTTCCTGGCGCTGAACCCGGCCGGCACGCTGCCGATCCTTTTGGCTGAAGGCGACGTGCCGATCGTCGGCGCAACCGTCATTGCCGAGTATCTCGATGAGACACGCGGCGTCTTGAAGCGCGACAAGCGGCTGTTCGCCGAGGACCCGATGCAGCGCGCCGAAATCCGCCGGTTGATCGACTGGTATCTCAACAAGGCCGAAAGCGAAGTCACCCGCCATCTGGTGCGCGAGCGCGTGCTGAAGCCGGTGATGCCGGAAACGGCGGGCGGCGGTTCGCCCGATTCAGGAGCCATCCGTGCGGCGCGCGCCAACATCCGCCAGCACATGAAATACACCAACTGGCTGGCCGGCACCCGCCATTGGCTGGCTGGCAGCAGGGTCACCTACGCCGATCTCGCGGCCGCGGCGACGCTGTCGGTGCTCGACTATCTCGGCGAGATCGACTGGCGCGAACACGCCGCGGCGCGCGAATGGTACACGCGGGTGAAGTCGCGGCCCTCCTTCCGGCCGCTTTTGACCGACCGGGTGCGCGGCCTGTCGCCGGTGTCGCATTATGCGGACCTCGACTTCTGATCCCGTAAAACTGCGCGCGCTGATCGACGCAGAGGCGCATCGCGCCGGCTTCGATGCCGTCGCCGTCACCACCCCCGATGCGATCCCGCTGGCGCCGGCGCGCCTGGCCGAATTCGTCGCCGACGGCTTTCACGGCTCAATGGACTGGATCGCCGAGACGCTTCAACGCCGCGGCGAACCCACGGCACTCTGGCCGCAAGTGCGCTCGATCATCGTGCTGGCGATGAATTACGGCCCCGATCATGATCCGCGCGAAGTGCTGGCCAAGCGCGACCGTGGCGCCATCTCGGTCTATGCGCAGAACCGTGACTATCACGAGGTGATGAAGGGCCGGCTCAAGGAGATCGCCGGCAAGCTTGTGGCGCGCGCCGGCGGCGACGTGAAGGTGTTCGTCGACACGGCACCGGTGATGGAAAAGCCGCTGGCCGAGGCCGCCGGACTCGGCTGGCAAGGCAAGCACACCAATCTGGTCAGCCGCGAGCACGGCTCCTGGCTGTTCCTCGGCACCATCTTCACGACAGCCGAACTCTTGCCCGACCGGGCGGAGATCGACCATTGCGGCTCCTGCCGCGCCTGCCTCGACGTCTGCCCGACCGATGCGTTCCCGGCGCCTTACCGGCTCGATGCGCGGCGCTGCATCTCCTATCTCACCATCGAGAACAAGGGGCCGATCCCGCATGAATTCCGCGAGAAGATCGGCAACCGCATCTATGGCTGCGACGATTGCCTCGCCGCCTGCCCGTGGAACAAATTCGCCCGGGCTGCCTCCGAAGCAAAACTCGCCGCGCGTGACGAATTGCGCGAACCGCCGCTCGCCGAATTGCTGCAACTCGACGATGCAGCCTTCCGCGCCTTTTTCTCCGGCTCGCCGATAAAACGCATCGGCCGTGATCGTTTTGTCCGAAACGTGCTGATCGCCGCCGGCAATTCCGGCGATGCAGCACTTGCCGGTGCCGTGCGTGTCTTGCTGGACGATGCCTCGCCGCTGGTGCGGGGCGCGGCAATATGGGCGCTGGCGCGGCTCGTGCCCGACGCCGAATATTCCGAACGGGCCGCGACCGGCCTGAAAACCGAGGGCGATGCGGCCGTGCGCGACGAATGGCGTGTGGCGCGGCCAACCAGGGCGCATGCATGAGTGAAAAGCAGATATTCATTTTCGGCGCCGGCTATTCCGGCAAGGCTTTTGCCCGAGCCGGCAAGGCTTTTTCGCGCGCCAGCAAAGCTGCCGCGAGGCTCTCGGGGACGACGCGTTCGCCGGAAAAGTTCGAGGCGCTGCGGCAGGCCGGCATCGCGCCGCTGCTGTTCGACGGCGCACTGACCGGTGAAATCGGCGATGCGCTGGGAAACACAACGCATCTGGTGGTTTCGGTCGCTCCGGAAGAGGCCGGCGATCCCGTGCTGAATGCCGCCCGCGCCGACATCGTGGCCCGGATGCCGGCGCTCGAATGGATCGGCTATCTCTCGACGGTCGGCGTCTACGGCAATTATGACGGCGCATGGGTCGATGAAACGGCCGAGTGCCGGCCGGTGTCGAAGCGCTCGGTGATGCGGGTGGCTGCCGAACAGGACTGGCTGGAACTCGGCCGGGAGATCGGCCGGCCGGTGGCGATCCTGCGCCTGTCCGGCATTTACGGGCCGGGCCGCAACGCTTTGGTCAATCTCGAAAACGGCACCGCGAGACGGCTGGTCAAGCCGGACCAGGTGTTCAACCGCATCCATTGCGACGACATTGCCGGCGCGCTGTGGCAGCTGATCGACGGCAATACCGGCGGCATCTTCAACGTCACCGACGACTTGCCGGCGCCGCCGCAGGATGTCGTCGCCTATGCCGCGTCGCTGATGGGCGTCACACCGCCGCCCGAAATTCCTTTCGACGCCGCCCAACTTTCGCCCATGGCGCGGTCCTTCTATGGCGAGAACAAGCGCGTCGCCAACGCGGCGATCAAGGCGGCGGGCTATTCCCTTCGCTTTCCGGATTACCGCGCCGCCTTCGACCATATGTGGGCAAGCGGCGACTGGCGCGATGGCGAGCCGCGCAGCCCGATGAAGCGCTAATCATCGAAGCGCCGCGCGTTGCATGCTATGATTCGGCCTTGGATTGCGGTGGGGATCCGGTTTCATGAAGACAGCGACGCGGCGATCTCTCGGCAGGAAATCACTGCTGGCCACAGCGCTCGGCCTGTTCGCGCTGGCCGGGCTCGCCGCGCAGCCAGCGGCGGCCGAGGAACGGGCGAAGGATCTGTTCGGTGCCAAGAAATTGCCGGTGGCGACATCGCCGCAGTCGATAGGCTTCTACTCCAAGGGCTGCTTTGCCGGCGGTGTCGCCATTCCCATGGACGGTCCGACCTGGGAGGTGATGCGGCCGTCGCGCAACCGCCGCTGGGGCCATCCGGCGATGATCGCGGTGATCGAGAAATTGTCGCGCGACGCCGCGGCCGATGGTTGGCCCGGCCTGCTGATCGGCGACATTTCGCAGCCGCGCGGCGGCCCGATGATGACAGGCCACGCCTCGCACCAGATTGGTCTCGACGCCGACATCTGGCTGACGCCGATGCCCAGCTCCCCGTTGTCGGTGGCGCAGCGCGAAACCAAGAGCGCCACCTTGATGGTCGACGAGAAGACCCATCTGGTGAAGGACGCACTGTGGACGCCGGCGCATGCACGGCTTCTGAAGCGGGCGGCGAGCTATCCCGAGGTCGAACGCATCCTGGTCAATCCTGGCATCAAGAAAAAGCTCTGCGACACCGTCAAGGGCGACCGCGACTGGCTGCGCAAGATCAGGCCGTTCTGGGGCCACGACTATCATTTCCACATGCGCATCGGCTGCCAGCCGGGCTCGCCCAACTGCAAGGCGCAGGAAGCAACGCCGCCCGATGACGGCTGCGGCAAGCCGCTCGCCTGGTGGTTCACCGAAGAGCCCTGGCGGCCCAACAAGAACCCGGATGCGCCGAAGGCCCGTGACCTGATGACGATGGCGAACCTGCCAAAGGAATGCCGCGCCGTGCTCGACGCGCCGGGTCCGGCTTCTGCCGAGGCCGCGACCTATCATGGCGGCAGCGTGCCGGTCGCGGCCGCAATGCCTGAACCCGAAGTGCCTTCGCTGCCCGCCACCACGGCCAGTGGCGCGGCCGGCTTGCCAAGCTCGGTGAACGCATTCACAGCGACCCCCGAGATCGGCATCCCGCTGCCGCGGCCACGGCCGGGAAACTGACCGTCAGGGGATCGCTCCAGCTTCCAATTTGCGCTGGAGACGAGTCAATCGCCTAAGTCGGCGCTGCACCTCATCGCCTGCCGGGCACTTCTCCCCGTATAGTGACGGGGAGAAGGGGGCTGGCCGCAATGCCGGCGCCTTTCTTGCAACACTGATAAATGGCGAAACCATCGATGGCAGCGCCCCTGTCTCCGTCACTATACGGGGAGAGGATGCCGGCAGGCGGGTGAGGGGCAGCGTCAGCGGTCGGAAAGGCTGATGGGGCGAATTCGAAACCTGAAGCGATTGCCCTTGAGCTAACGCCGAAGCGGCTTTCCCTTTTCAAACTCATGCGCTAGTCAACGGAAGAACGGCGATACGCCGTCGGGGGCGCCGGGGACGGACGAGAGCATGCCAAGCACGGGCGACGACGATACTTTGTTGCGGTTTCCGATCCTGATCGGCGACATTGGCGGCACCAATGCGCGCTTCTCGATTGTGCTCGACGCCAATTCCGAGGCCGGCGAGCCGACCATCGTCCAGACCGCCAACTACAACACCATCGACGAGGCGATCCAGGCGGCCGTGCTCGACCGTTCGTCGGTCCGCCCCAATTCGGCGGTGCTGGCGGTGGCCGGCCCGGTCGACGGCGACGAGATCGAGCTCACCAACTGTCCCTGGATCGTCAAGCCCAGGCAGATGTTCGCCAGCCTCGGCTTGAGCGACATCGTCGTGCTCAATGATTTCGAGGCGCAGGCGCTGGCCGTCGTCGCGCTCGGCGAGGAGCACATGGAAAAGATCGGCGGCGGCACGCCGGAGCCCAATGCCGGGCGCGTCGTGCTCGGTCCGGGAACCGGGCTCGGCGTCGCCGGGCTGGTCTACGCGCTTGCCCACTGGATACCGGTGCCGGGCGAGGGCGGCCATATGGACATCGGCCCGCGCACGCCGCGCGATTTCGAGGTTTTCCCGCATATCGAGAAGCTCGAGGGCCGCATTTCGGGCGAGCAGATCCTGTGCGGACGCGGCCTCGTCAACGTCTACCGGGCGGTGGCCAGGGCCGACGGCAAGCCGTCGCCCTTCACCACGCCGGCGGAAGTCACCGCCGCAGCACTTGCGAAGACCGATCCGGTTGCGGAAGAAGCGCTAGAGACCTTCGTCACCTGCCTCGGGCGCACCGCCGGCGATCTTGCCCTGGTGTTCATGAGCCGCGGCGGCGTGTTCCTCACTGGCGGCATTGCGCAGAAGATCGTGCCGGCGCTGAAGGCCGGCAATTTCCGCGCCGCCTTCGAGGACAAGGCGCCGCACAGTGCGCTGATGCGCACCATGCCGGTCTATGTGATCACCCACCCGCTGGCAGCGCTTTTGGGTCTTGCCGCCTATGCCAGAAACCCGTCGCTGTTCGGTGTGCAGACCGCGGGCCGGCGCTGGCGCGACGAAGTTAGTCACCCCAAGGCATAGGCAAGCCGGCCCCTTGGCGCTAAGAGGAGTGCCGAATTGCAACCCGGACACGGGAAGCGGAAACCTGTGAAGCGCTCCGATTTGACATTTCAGACACCAAGCAAGCCGAAAGTCACGCCCCGTGCGGTCACAGCGGTGCTCCGCCGCATCATCGCTGAAAACGGCCGTGATTACCGCTGGTCCTACGCTTTTGCCGCGGCCTGCCTGATCGCGGTGTCCGGGACAACCGCCTTCACCGCCTGGGTCATGAGCCCGGTGGTCAACCAGATATTCTATGAACGGCGTGGCGATCTGATCGTGTGGATATGCGCCACCATCATGGCAGCCTTCCTCGTGCGCGGTTTCGCCGGCTATGGCCAGGCGGTGACGCTGGCCAAGGTCGGCAACAATCTGGTGGCGCGCTACCAGAAACGCCTCTTCGACCATCTGATGAAGCTTGGCGTCGGCTTTTTCAGCGACACGCGTTCGGGCCGTCTGGCCGCGCAGATGAACGAGAATGTCAACGGCATCCGCGACCTCCTGTCGATGACGCTGACGTCGATTGCGCGCGATGGCGTGACGCTGCTCGGCCTGCTTGGCGTCATGATCTACCAGGATCCCGTTCTCTCCCTGAGTTCCCTGCTGATCGGGCCGCCGCTGATCTGGACCGTCACCTACCTGATGCGCCGGGTGCGCCGCATTACCCGCGAATCGGTGCAGATCAACTCGCGGCTGATCGGCGCCGTGCAGGAGGCCACGCAAGGCATTGCCATCGTCAAGGCCTTCACCATGGAAGAGGAGCTGTCGCGCCGCATCGGCGCGCTCGCCGACAGCGCCGAGCAGCGGGGAAACAAGATCGCCCGCGTCTCGGAACGGCTGTCGCCGATCTCCGACATGCTGGCCGGCCTCGCCGTCACCGGTGTCATCGCCTATTCCGGCTATCGGGCGATCGTTCTCGGACAGCCGCCGGGTGCGGTGTTTTCCTTCATCACCGCGCTGCTGCTCGCCTATGATCCGGCACGGCGGCTGGCGCGCATGCAGGTCGGCATGGAGCGCGCGCTGGTCAATGCGCGCATGATCTACGAACTTCTCGATATCGAGCCGCAGCAGGGTGACACGCCGGGAGCCGCCGAGGCGAGGTTCACCACGGGCGAAGTGCGTTTCAACAACGTGTCCTTCCGCTATGTCGAGGAGGCGCCGGTGCTGCAGGACCTGAGCTTCGTCGCCGCGGCCGGCAAGATGACCGCCATCGTTGGTGCCTCCGGCGCCGGCAAGACGACGCTGGTGGCGCTGCTGCAGCGCTTCTACGACGTCGAGGCAGGTACGATCGTGATCGACGGCCAGGACATTTCCAAGATCACCAAGCACTCGCTGCGCAGCTCCATCGCCTATGTCTCGCAGCAACCCTATTTGTTCGAAGGCACGATCCGCGACAACATCCGCTATGGCCGGTTGAACGCCACCGATGCCGAGATCGAACAGGCCGCGCGGCAGGCCGAGGCCGACGGCTTCATCCGCCAGCAGCCACAGGGTTACGACACGCCGGTTGGCGAAAACGGCGTGACACTGTCGGGCGGCCAGCGCCAGCGCGTCTCGATCGCCCGCGCCATCGTGCGGCAGGCGCCGATCCTTTTGCTCGACGAGGCGACGTCGGCGCTCGACAACGAGGCCGAGGCCCGGGTCCAGGAAGCGCTGATCCAGGTCATGGAAGGGCGCACCACCATCGTCATCGCCCACCGGCTGTCGACGGTGGTCAATGCCGACCACATCATCGTGCTGGAACAGGGCCATCTGGTCGAACAGGGCACGCATGCCTCGCTGATGGCCGATCCGCACAGCGTCTATGCCCGCTTCCACCGGGTGCAGGGCAAAAAGGGGCTGGGGCTTGTCGATGATGCCAAGCCAATCCAAACTCCGCCGCCGCGCAGCCGCGCGAAAAAGGCGGTCGGGAGACCTTCATGAGCGATATGGGCCTGGTCGTGGTGGGTGCTGCCGGCCGCATGGGCCAGACGCTGATCCGCGCCATCCACACCATTCCGGGCGCCCGGGTCATCGGCGCCGTCGAGCGCGCGGGATCACCCTATCTGGGCAAGGATGCCGGCGAACTTGCCGGCATCGGCCGCATCGACGTGCCGATCGGCGACGATCCGCTGCCGGTCTTCGCCAGGGCCGATGGCGTGCTCGATTTCACCACGCCGGCCTCTAGCGTCGAATTCGCCGGCTACGCGGCGCAGGCGCGCATCGTCCATGTCATCGGCACCACCGGCTGCTCGGTCGACGACAATGCGAAAATCGCGGCGGCGGCGCGCCATGCGATGATCGTCAAGTCGGGCAATATGAGCCTCGGCGTCAATCTTCTGGCGGTGCTGGTCGAACAGGCGGCACGCGCGCTCGACGCCGACGATTTCGATATCGAGATCCTCGAAATGCACCATAAGCACAAGGTCGACGCGCCGTCGGGCACGGCGCTGCTGCTCGGCGAGGCCGCCGCCGCCGGGCGCGGCATCACGCTTACCGGCAATGATGTGCGCGTCCGCGACGGCCACACCGGGGTGCGAAAAACGGGTTCGATCGGCTTCGCCACGCTGCGCGGCGGCTCGGTGGTCGGCGATCACAGCGTGCTGCTGGCCGGCACCGGCGAGCGCATCACGCTGTCCCACCATGCCGAGGACCGCGCCATTTTCGCCCGTGGCGCCGTCAAGGCCGCCCTGTGGGCGCGTGGCCGCAAGCCGGGACTGTATTCGATGCGGGACGTGCTCGGCCTCAGCTGAGCGGCCAAAATCTGCCAATCTGCCAAACTGAAGGGAGCAAACATGTCGAGAACCCTCGTGCTCGTGCGCCACGGCCAGAGCGAATGGAACCTGAAGAACCTGTTCACCGGCTGGCGCGATGTCGACCTGACCGAGCAGGGCCACGCCGAGGCCAAGGCCGCGGGCCAAAAACTCAAGGCGCGCGGCGTGAAATTCGACATCGCCTTCACCTCGGCGCTGATCCGGGCGCAAAAAACCTGCCAGCATATTCTCGACGCCGTCGGCCAGAGCGATCTGAAAACCATCCGCGACCAGGCGCTGAACGAGCGGGACTATGGCGATCTCTCCGGCCTCAACAAGGACGATGCCCGCAAGAAATGGGGCGAGGAGCAGGTGCACGTCTGGCGCCGCTCCTACGACGTGTCGCCGCCCGCCGGCGAAAGCCTGAAGGACACCGGCGCCCGCGTCTGGCCCTACTACCTGCATGACCTGCAGCCGCATGTGCTGCGCGGCGGCACCGTGCTGGTCGCCGCGCACGGCAACTCGCTGCGCGCGCTGATCATGGCACTGGACGGCAAGTCGGGCGAGGAGATCGTCAAACTGGAACTCGGCACCGGCGTGCCGGTCATCTACGAGCTCAATGCCGATTCGACGGTGGCTTCGAAGGAAGTGCTGGACGACTGACGATCCTTGAGCCGGCAAGCACAGTTGGCCATTCTTGATTGGGCATGATCTTTTCCGAAAACCGGTTCCCACTTTTCGGGATCATGCTTTGAAAAAAGCGCGTTGACACACATCGCTTGCCCGCTTACATGAGCCCGCACCAGCCCAGATGGCGGAATTGGTAGACGCGCACGGTTCAGGTCCGTGTTCCGCAAGGAGTGGAGGTTCGAGTCCTCTTCTGGGCACCAAATTCCCGTTTCGAACCATTCGATGGTTCAGAGACCCAAAGAAAAAGCCCGGTTCGTCCGGGCTTTTTTGTTGCCGCCAACCTCTCCTCCCGGCTAGGCGCTCAACAAACCGCTTCAAACTCCGCGGCCGCTTCGGTAGGCTCGAAACCATGTCTCAAACCACCAACCCGATCTTCGGCGCGCGTCGCGATCAGGCGTTCCCAACGCTGGCTGAAGCCGACATCGATCACATGCGCCGGTTCGGCGAGGCCAGCTTCTATGCCGCCGGCGAGCACATCGTCACAGCCGGCGCTGTGGCGCCCGGCTTGATCGTCGTCCTGTCGGGCAGAGTGGACATCACCCAGGATGGCGGGCTCGGCCGGCGCGAAACGATCGTCACGCATGGTCCGGGCAGTTTTGTCGGCGAACTGGCGCAGCTTTCGGCCCGCCCCTCGCTGGTGAATGCGCAGGCCGCCGAGCCGGTGGAGGCGTTCGTCATCCCCTCGCAGAGGCTGCGCGACCTGATGGTGCAGGAGGCCAATCTCGGCGAGCGCATCATGCGGGCGCTGATCCTGCGCCGTGTCGGGCTGCTGGAAAGCGCCACCAGTGGGCCGGTCATCATCGGGCCCGTCGACAACAGCGACGTCTTGCGGCTGCAGGGTTTCCTGGCTCGCAGCGGCCAGCCGCACCGTGTGCTTGATTCCGACAGTGATCCTTGCGCCAAAACCCTGGTCGAGCGCTTCGATGTCGACCCTCATCATCTGCCGATCGTGCTGTGTCCGAACGGCAGGCTGTTGCTCAATCCCGGCGAGAAGGACCTCGCCCGCTGCATCGGCCTGCTGCGGCCGATCGATGCCGACAAATTATACGACGTCGCCATCGTCGGCGCCGGGCCGGCGGGGTTGGCGGCGGCCGTCTATGCGGCGTCCGAAGGGCTGTCGACGATCGTGCTCGATTGCCGGGCCTTCGGCGGACAGGCCGGCGCCTCTTCGCGCATCGAGAACTATCTCGGCTTCCCGACCGGCATTTCGGGCATGGCGCTGATGGCGCGCGCCTACAACCAGGCGCAGAAATTCGGCGTCGAAATGGTGATACCGGACGAGGCGAAGCTGCTGAGCGCTGCGACCGACGGCGCCCGTTACACGCTTGATGTCGGCGACGGCGAGACCGTGCGGACGCGCACCGTGGTGATCGCCAGCGGCGCGCGCTACCGCCGCCTCGATGTCGCCAACCTGGCGCAGTTCGAGGGAACGTGTGTGCATTATTGGGCCTCGCCGATCGAAGCGCGGCTTTGCCAGAGCCAGGAAGTGGCACTGGTCGGCGCCGGCAATTCGGCCGGACAGGCGGCTGTCTACCTGGCCAGCCACGTCCGCAAGGTGACGCTGCTGGCGCGCGGCGGCAGCCTCGATGCCAGCATGTCGCGCTATCTGGTCGAGCGCATCAGGGCGCAGCCGAACATCGAGGTTCTGACCGGGACCGAGGTCGAGGCGCTGGACGGCGACGAGGGCAGTCTTGCCACCGTGCGGTGGCGCAACCGCGCCAGCGGCGCGGAAACGACGCGCCCGATCCGCCACCTCTTTCTGTTCATCGGCGCCGACCCGAATACGGATTGGCTGGCGAACTGCAACGTGGCGCTGGACGCCAAGGGTTTCGTGCGCACCGGATCCGACCTAGGATCGGGGCATGGTGCGATGGAGACGAGCCGCAGCGGGGTGTTTGCCATCGGCGACGTCCGCGCCGGCTCGGTCAAGCGCGTTGCGGCGGCCGTCGGCGAAGGTGCCCAGGTGGTGGCGGCATTGCACGCATATCTCGCGCAAGACGGCAGCCAGGCCGTTACACCGGAACGGATCGGGAGAATGTGATGGCGGATGAATGCAGACATGCGGCTGATATCAAGGACGTGACGCCGAGCGCGCTCGGTTGCGAGGAATGCCTGAAGAGCGGCTCGGAATGGGTGCATCTGCGGCTCTGCCGCACCTGCGGCCATGTCGGCTGCTGCGACGACTCGCCCAATCGTCACGCCACCAAGCATTTTCACGCCACCCGACATCCGATCATCGAGGGCTACGATCCGCCGGAGGGCTGGGGATGGTGCTACATCGACGAGGTCTTTCTCGACCTCGGCGACCGCACCACGCCACAGAACGGTCCGATCCCGCGCTTTTATTGAGCCCGACGTTATCGGGACGCGACTTCAAAATCTGCCGGCGAAGTATCGATATCCCAGCCATCCCGCCAGCGCGACCGAAGCGATCCAGATACAAGCGATGATCACCGCGGCGCTGCGGCTCACTGGCCTGTCAACGGCAAGGGCGGCGGCCTGTCTGTGTTCCGCCATCACCTCGGGCGGTATCATCTTGATCACGGCAAGGACGCCCAAGGGGACCAGGATCACATCGTCGAGGTAGCCAATCACCGGGATGAAATCGGGGATCAGGTCGATTGGGGACAAGGCGTAGCCTGCGACACACAAGGCAAGCGCCTTGGCGTACCACGGCGTTCGGGGATCGCCTGCGGCGAGGTAGAGCGCATGCACGTCGCGCTTGATCGTCCGCGCCCATTCACTCAGTGCCATTGGATGACTTTAGCGCCAAACGACAACGCACCGATAGCGCACGCCAAGCGCCTGGCCGTTCCTCCTTGCCGGCCGCCCCGAAGAACTGACGACCACCGGTCTAACGCACGGAGCCTGTGACGGTCGGGTCGATCGTGCCGGGAACGGATTTGCGTTCGTTGCCGGCCAGTGCGGCTATGATCAGCAGGCTGGCGACAACCGGCACGAACAGGATGGCAACGCGGGCTTGCACGTAAAAGATGGCGCGCCATTCGTTGCGCTTGTCGGGGCTGTTGCTCATCATACTCACTTTGTCAGGCCCCCCGGGGGGTGACATAGCCGAAAACGGTTAAGCATCCCCTTCCGACATTGTTAACCCGGCGGAATTGAGGCCGAAGTTTTGGTGGCATCCCGGCTTCAGCCCAGCCCGATCCGCCTTGCGCCTTGCCGGAACAGCGCCACGGCGTCCGGCTCGAAGCGGAAGGTGCCGATGAAATCGTCGACGCCATAGTTCGGCAACGTCTTGCGGATGGCGGCGGCAAAGCCGCGCGCCTCGTCGAGGCGTCCCGCCAGCGCCAGGCAGTGTGCTGCGATCGCCAGGATGATGGCGTGGGCGTTGGGCCGCGCCGCCGCCTTCAGCGCCCATTCGGCCGCCTCCTCGAACTGGCCGAGCCGGACATGCGCCATCGCCCGCGCCCCCAGCATGCCGAACAGCAGCGGGTCGAACGGGCTGAGATGGCGCGAATGGTCGGACGAGCCGATCGCCGCCTGCGGGTCGCCCGACTGCGAGTGGACGAAGGACAGCGCGTAGTGGCCAAGCGCGAAGTTGGGGCTGAGATCGACCGCCCGTTCCAGCTCGAGCAGCGAGCCGTCCTGCTCGCCGCGCAGCCACAGCGCCCGGCCCATCGCCCAGTGCGCGGCCGGATTGTGGTCGTCGACCAGCAGGCTGTGGCCGGCGCTCTCGAAGGCCAGCCCACTTTCCCGGTCGCGGTCGCCCCAGCGCTGGAAGGCGTTCTGCCAATGGGTGAAGGACAGGCCGGCATAGGCGCGGGCAAAGGTGGGATCGAGCTGCACGGCCATATCGAAGAAATGCCGCGCGTGCTCGTTCTCGGCCTGGGTGAAGCGGTACATGTGCCAGAGGCCGCGATGATAGGCCTCCCAGGCGTTGAGCGAATTGGGCGCCTTCAGCATGGCGCGGTTGCGCTCGACCGTTTCGATCTCGGCCGAAATCGATGAGACGATGCTGTTGCCGATATCGTCAAGCACGCCGAAGATGTCGTCGGGCCGGCGCTCGAACGTCTCGGCCCAGACGATCCTGGCCGTGCGCACCTCGATGAGTTCGACGCTGACAATGAGGCGGCCGGGCGGGCTGCGTACGGTGCCGGTGGCGACATAGTCGACATTCAGCCGGCGCCCGGCATCCTCAGGCGCGATGTTCTTCTCGGCCAGTGCAAACACCGATCCGCGCGCGATGACAAAGAAATCCCTGAGCTTGGCCAGGCGGGTGATGATGTCGTGGGTGAAACCGTCGGCGAGCCCGCCGCGCGTGCCGCCGGTTTCCTCGACAAACGGCATTACCGCCAGCGAAGCGTGGCTGGGCTCGACCGGACCGGCGTCGTCGGGTGCGGCGACCAGACGCGACACTGCGGACAGGCAGGCAGGTTGTGCCCGGAACGAAGCACCTGACCGTTGCTCGCGCATCGCCCGCCAGGCGGCGTGGACCGGTCCGAAATCGAGCGCCTCCGACTGGAACAGCCGAGCCGCCGACGCCAAATGATCCTCGGCGGCGCCGATCTCGCCGCGCTCGGCCAGATTGGCCAGCAGTGCCACATGCGCGCGCGTGTCGAATGGCGCCAGCTCGACCCATTTGTCGAGATACGCGGACACATCCGGTGTGTCAGCCGGATGGTTTGCGGCAAGCTGCTCCAGCACGGCGGCATGGCATGAGTGAAAGCGGCGGCGTTGAGCGACCAGCCAGCTGTTGAAATGCGGGCTGCGTTCGAGCTCCAGCCCGTCGAGGAAATCGCCGGCGAACAGTTTTGCCAGCGCCCGTAGCCGCTCCACGTCAAGGGCGCCGATCCCTTGCGCGGCAGCGTTGGTGACCTCCAGCGCATCAACCGGGCAATCGCTCAGATCAAGCGCGACCGTGTCGCCTTGCGTGGAGACGCGGCGCCGGTCGGGCTCGTCGAGAACGCCGCGCAGCTTGCTGAGGCACCAGCGCAGCTCGCCACGGGGGTCGTTGGGCACGTCCCACAACAGCTCGCACAGGCGACTGCGGCCAACGGCGTGCGGCGCCAGCGCCAGATAAGCAAACAGCGCCCGCAGCTTGCGTGAGGCCGGCAGCGCCACCGGAACGCCGTTGCGGGAGATCGTCAGCGATCCAAGCAGGCGCACGGATAGGCCGGTCGCTTCGCCGTCCAGCCTCGATGTGGCGGATTCCACGTGCGTTTCCACGCCTGCTCCCACGCTGGCCTGTCGGCCTCTCCTGTACCACCGAACGCGACACGGCGCATCCGGCTGCGAATTTCGCGCCGGATACCGCCATTGCCGCATCGCCGGCATGTCTGTCCTATCGCGGCAAGGTCTCGAAACCTCGCCGCCCAAGCCGCCGGTTTGTAACCGGCTTGTGATGGAAAACGATCGAGGAGATCAAAGATGTTGCATCAGCAGAAAATCAGGACCACGGCCGGGCGCGGCCACCTGTTCGACAGCATTCTCGACACCGTCGGCGACACGCCGGTGGTCCGCATCAACAATCTGGGGCCGGCCCATGCGACGATCTATGTGAAGGCCGAGTTCTTCAACCCCGGCGCCTCGGTGAAGGACCGGCTGGCGCTCAACATCATCGAGGAGGGTGAGCGCAGCGGCGCGCTGAAGCCGGGCCAGACCATCGTCGAAGCGACCAGCGGCAACACCGGCATCGGGCTGGCCATGGTCTGCGCGCAGAAGGGCTATCCGCTGGTCGTCACCATGGCCGACAGTTTTTCCGTCGAGCGCCGCAAGCTGATGCGCATGCTGGGGGCCAAGGTGGTGCTGACGCCGCGCGCCGAGAAGGGTTTTGGCATGTACAAGAAGGCGGTGGAGCTGGCTGAGGCCAATGGCTGGTTCCTCGCCCGCCAGTTCGAGACGGCGGCCAATGCCGCCATCCACGAGGCGACGACGGCGCGCGAGATCATCAACGATTTCGCCGGTTCGCGGCTCGACTGCTTCGTCACCGGCTATGGCACCGGCGGCACGGTCGTCGGCGTGGCGCGCGTGCTGCGGCGGGAACGGCCGGACACCCGCATTGTGCTGTCCGAGCCGGCCAACGCGCAGCTCATCGGCAGCGGCAAGGCGCAGCAGCGCGGTGCCGATGGCGCTCCCGCCGCCACCCACCCGGCCTTCGAGCCGCACCCGATCCAGGGCTGGACGCCGGACTTCATCCCCAATGTGCTGCAGGAAGCGATCGACGCCAGCCTCTATGACGAGGTGATGCCGATTGCCGGGCCCGAGGGCATCAAATGGGCCAAGGCGCTGGCACGCCAGGAAGGCATCTTCACCGGCATTTCCGGCGGCGCCACCTTCGCCGTGGCGCGGCAGGTCGCCGAACGGGCGCCAGCCGGCGCGGTGATCCTGTGCATGCTGCCCGACACCGGCGAGCGCTACATGTCGACGCCGCTGTTCGACGGCATCGAGGCCGAGATGGACGCCGACGAGATCGCCCTGTCGCGCTCGACGCCCGGCTGCCAGTTCCCGGCGGCTTGAGGGAGGACCGGTCATGGACGCGGCGCAGGAAACCCTTGGCATGATGGCGGAGGAAACGCTTGACCCCCGGGACTGGGCCGATGTGCAGGCCCTGTCGCACCGGATCGTCGACGATGCCGTCGCTCATCTGCGCGATGTCAGGGAGCGTCCGGTGTGGCAGGAGATGCCTGGCGAGGTGCGGGCATTCTTCACCGCACCTTTGCCGCGATCGCCATCGCCGCTCGCCGATGTCTATGCCGAGGTCGCACGCAATGTGATGCCCTATCCGATGGGCAACATCCATCCGCGCTTCTGGTCCTGGTACATGGGGTCGAGCAACCTTGCCGGCGCTCTCGGCGACTTCCTCGCGGCAATCCAGGGCTCCAATCTCGGCGGCGGCAACCATGCCGCCGGGCTGATGGACAGCCAGGTGGTGAACTGGTGCAAGCAGATGCTGGGTTTTCCTGCTTCTGCCGGCGGCACGCTGGTCAGCGGCGGCTCGATGGCCAACATCATCGGGCTGACGGTAGCGCGCAACGCCAAGGCCGGCATCGACGTGCGCGAGCATGGCGTTGCCGCCATCGAGAAGCCGTTGCGTTTCTACGGCTCGGACCAGATCCATTCCTGCCACCGCAAGGCGATGGAGGCGCTCGGCCTCGGCAACCGGGCGCTGCGCCGCATCCCGACCGATGCCGGACTGCGCATCGACATCGCTGCCTTGCGCGCAGCGATTGCCGAGGACCGCGCGGCCGGATTCAAGCCGGCCTGCGTCATTGGCACGGCCGGCACGGTCAACACCGGCGCGATCGACGACCTGCAGGCGCTTGCCAAATTGGCGCATGAGGAAGGCCTCTGGTTCCATGTCGACGGCTGCATTGGTGCGCTGATCGCCATCGCGCCCGAAAATGCCCATCGCGTCGCCGGCATCGAATGGGCCGATTCGGTCGCGCTCGACCCGCACAAATGGCTGCACGCGCCGTTCGAGGTTGGCTGCGCCCTGGTCAGGGATGCCGTCGCGCATCGCAAGACCTTCGCCGTGACGCCGGAATTTCTGGAATCGACACCGCGCGGCCTCGCCTCCGGCGAATGGCTGCATGATTACGGCTTGCAGACGACGCGCGGGTTTCGCGCGCTCAAGGTGTGGATGGCGCTGAAGGAGCATGGCAGCGACAAGTTCGGCCGCCTGATCGACCAGAACATCGCGCAGGCGGGTTATCTCGCCGGGCTGATCGAGGCCGAGCCGGAACTGGAGCTCGCCGCCTCGCCAACCATCAACATCGTCTGTTTCCGCTATCAGCCCGGTTTGAGGGGCGAGGCGCTGAAGGCGCTCAACACCGAAATCATGCTGCGACTGCAGGAAGAGGGCATTGCAGCACTCTCCGACACCACGGTGCATGGCCAGCACTGGCTGCGGGTGGCAATCACCAACCACCGCACCCGGCGCGAGGATCTCGACCTTCTGGTGCGTCAAGTGACGAGGCTGGGACGGCAGATCGCGGCGCAGCGTCCTGCGTCTTCCTAGTTCCCGGCAGGCATGCGATTCTGCCGCCATGATTCGGGAGATCGAGACCGTGACGCTGTTTCGCATGGCTGCACTTGCTGCCTTGGTCTTCACCAGTTCGGCCGAGGCCACCGAGATGGCCTTCTTCGTCAAGAACCTGCGCAAGGAAGCGGTTGCTGTCGAGCTGTTCAGCCGCGACCGCGAAACGGTCTGGCCGGGCAACGATCAGGTGTTTCTGATCGATCCCGGTTCGCAGAAATCGGTGCCGCTCACCTGCAATCAGGGCGAACACATCTGCTACGGCGCCTGGGTCGATGGCAACGACAGCATCTCCGCCGGCGTTGGGCCGGACAATGACCAGCCCTGCGACACCTGCTGCTTCATCTGTGTGGAACACACGACCGAGACGATCGATCTGGTGCCCTAAGGTGTGTCGATATTCAGGTGATGCCGGCCTGCAAACGGCGGGTTCCTGCGCTTCCGGTGCTCACGTACTTTAAGTACGCTCCGCTCCGGTTCTCGGAACCCACCATTTTCGGCTCGGCCTGACCTGAATCTCAACACACCTCAATGCATGTCGTCCAAAGCATGTCCTCGAGCTTGACCCGGGGATGCTCGGCGGTTTTGGGAGAACGACATGCGTAAAAACAAAACCTAGAGCAGTCAGACCCAAATTAAGTCAGGGATCGGTTCAGCCGACCCACTTCCGCGATTCAATGCAGCGTGCCATGGTCGCACCGCGGCCGGGTAGGCCGTGTCTTTCCAGGGGGTTACCATGTTTTACGCCTATGCGCGCCGCACGCTGGCCGCGCTGTCTCTCGTCATGCTGGTCGCGCCGTCGGCACATGCCGGCGACGTTACGTTTGCCATCAAGAACAGCCATCCCAATGCCATGCGCCTTGAGCTTTACAGCCAGGACCGCGACTATGTCTGGCCGGGCAACGACCAGGATTTTTACCTCAATGACGGCGAGACCAAGTCCTTGCCGATATCCTGCAACGAAGGGGAATCGATCTGTTACGGCGCCTGGGTCGATGGCGACGAGGAGACCTATTGGGGCGTCGGCCCCGGCAACAAGGAAAAATGCGACGATTGCTGCTATACCTGCAGCGGCGGCGAGACCGAGGAAATTGATCTGGTCCCCTGACCGGTTTGCCAGCTTGACGGTTTTCCTGTTGGAGCCATAGAGCAATTCCAGGAAAAGTGTGAAACGGTTTTCCCGGGAAAAGCGCGTAGCGCTTCCCCTAGGGAATTGCGTTAAAACATAGCCTGCACAAACACCCAAAGCGCGTCGCGTCTGTCCGTTTGGACGCGACGTGCTCCAGGCAACAGGAGGCTAGCCATGGCCGGCATGGTCGAAAGCGACAAGATCGACGTCGGGTTCTCCGGCAAGCGCTGCATCCATTCGCGCAACTGCGTGCTTGGCGATCCGCACGTCTTCGTGCCCAACGCACCGGGGCAATGGATCCATCCCGAGGCGGCCAGCGTCGAGAAGATCGTCGCCATCGCCGAAAGCTGCCCCTCGGGCGCCATCACCTACGTCAGGAAGGATGGCGGGCCGCAGGAACGGCCGCCGGTGGTCAACACGGTGCGTCTGCGGGAAAACGGCCCGCTGGCCGTACACGCCGAGATCGTGCTCGACGGCGAGACTTTTTATCGCGCCACGCTCTGCCGCTGCGGCGCTTCGGAAAACAAGCCGTTCTGCGACGGCAGCCACAACAAATCTGGTTTCACCGCCACCGGTGAGCCGCCGCTGAAGGACACGCCGGCGCTGGAAACGCGCGACGGTCCGCTCAAGGTCACCCCGACGAAGGACGGCCCGCTCAAGCTCGAGGGCAATCTGGAGATCGTCACCGGCACCGGCCACACCGTCGATCGCACGCAACGCACCTTCCTCTGCCGTTGCGGCCACTCGGCCAACAAGCCGTTTTGCGATGGGACGCATAAAAAGATCGGCTTCGTGGCATGAAAGGCCGTTCGCCAGCGTTAGTGTAGGATGAGGGTCCGCGCTCAGGAGGAAATCCATCATGCGCACCATGATCGTTCTCGCTCTGCTTGCCTTTGCCATCCCCGCCTACGCCGCCAATCATGCGGTCCAGATCAAGGGCATGAAATTCAACCCGTCGAAAATCTCGGTCGCCGTCGGCGATACCGTCACCTTCACCAATGCCGACCCGATGACCCACACCGCCACCGCGCTTGACGGCTCCTTCGACACCGGCCATCTCGCCACCGGCAAGAGCGCCAAGGTCAAGATATCAGCTGCCGGCGCACACCCATTCCATTGTGCGATCCATAGCTCGATGAAAGGCACTGTCACGGCGAAATAGCGGCATCTCGCCAGACTCCCTTCGGTCATGGCCCGAAGACTTCCGGCGTCGGCGGGAGATGGTCAATAAGTGCTGCGGCCAAAGCTACCGATCTCCCCCAGACGGAGAGATCAAGTCCTCATCATGATCATCACGTGTTGGCCCAGCGCTCGCTGCTTTATCGGCCGGCCTGTATCGGCTAAGGGCAGGGTCAGACAAATTCGCCAGCCGGATCACCATCAGAAATGACTGCCAAGACCAAGCCAAAGCCGCTGTTCCTCGGGATCGACACCGGCGGTACCTATACCGATGCCGTGCTGTGGTCTGAAACGGAAGGCAAGCAAGACGGGCCGAACAAGGGCAAGGTGCTGGCCAAGGCCAAGGCGCTGACCACAAGGCATGACCTTGCGGTCGGCATTTCCGGCGCGGTCGACGCGGTGCTGCAGAAGGCGGGCACCGATCCGGCCGCGATCAAACTGGTCTCGATGTCGACGACGCTCGCCACCAACGCGCTGGTCGAGGGCCAGGGCGGCCGCGTGGCGCTGGTGATGATCGGCTTCTCCGAGGCGGACCTCGCTCGCGACGGGCTGAAGGCGGCGCTCGGCACCGACCCGGTGGTGTTCTGCCCCGGCGGCCATGACGTGCATGGCAATGCCGCCAGGCTCGACCTGTCCGGCCTGGAGGCAGCGCTGCCGGAACTTGGCGCCTCGGTGTCCGGCTTTGCCGTCTGCGCCTATTTCGCCACCCGCAATCCGGCGCACGAAATCACGGCCCGCGAGCTGATCCGCGAAAAGACCGGCCTGCCGGTCACATCAAGCCACGAGCTGTCGGCAAAGCTCGGCGGCCCGCGCCGGGCGCTGACCACGCTGCTCAACGCCAGGCTGATCTCGATGATCGACCGGCTGGTGGCGGCAACCGAAGGCTTTCTTGAACAGCGCAACATCGCCGCGCCCCTGATGGTGGTGCGCGGCGACGGCGCTCTGGTTTCGGCGGCGTTTGCCCGCCAGCGGCCGATCGAGACCATTCTGTCTGGCCCGGCCGCCAGCCTGGTCGGCGCGCGGCACATGACCGGGCTCGACAACGCCATGGTCTCCGACATCGGCGGCACCACCACCGACGTCGCCGTGCTCGACAAGGGCCGGCCGCGGCTCGATCCGGAAGGCGCCACCGTCGGCGGCTTCCGCACCATGGTCGAGGCGGTGGCCATGCGCACCTTCGGCCTTGGCGGCGATTCCGAAGTGGCGCTGGAGGATGGCGCGCTCAACCCAAAAATCCTGCTCGGACCGCGCCGCCTGGTGCCGCTGGCGCTGGCCGGCATGGCGCATGGCGAGGCGGTGACGGCGGAGCTGGAGCGCCAGCTGCGCGCGCCCAATCCCGGCCGCATGGACGGTCGCTTTGCGGTACGCACCGGCGTGCCGGACCGGCTCGCCGCCGGATTGACCGGCGCCGAAGCGCGGCTCTACGAGGCGATTGGTGCCGTGCCGCTCGCAGTCGACAGGCTTTTGACCTCTAACGCGCAGAACGCGACGCTTAACCGGCTGGTGTCGCGTGGGCTGGTGCATGTCGCCGGCTTCACGCCGTCGGACGCCGCCCATGTGCTGGGCAAGCAGGCGAACTGGGATCCGGTCGCCGCCCGCCTCGGCGCCGAACTGTTCGCGCGCAAGCGCGACGGCCGCGGCCAGCCGATCGCTGCGTCGCCGGAGGTGATCTCTGAGCGGGTGCTGGTGACGCTGACGCGCTGGTCGGCCGAATACATCCTCGAGACCGCCTTTGCCGAAGACGGGCTCGACGGCGCGTCGACGGTGGCGCATGCGCTGGTGCAGCGCGCTGTCGACGCCCATCCCGGCATCGCCCGGCTGAGCGTCGCGCTCGACCGCCCGGTCATCGGCCTCGGCGCCTCCGCGCCGCTGCACTATGCCGGCCTGCCGCCCTTGATCGGCAATGACTGCGTGGTGCCGGAGGACACCGATGTCGCCAACGCGCTCGGCGCCGTCGTCGGCCAGGTCAGGGTTTCGGCCGAAGCGCGGGTCAGCCAGCCCAAGGAAGGGCTGTTTCGTCTTGCCTCGGGTGAAACCGTGCGCGATTTCCTCGACGAGACGGCAGCGATCGCGGCCGCCGAGGCCGATGTCCGCGCCATCGTTGCCCAACGGGCCAGGGATGCCGGCACCGACAGCGCCGAGATCGAGGTCGCGACCGAATTCCGCGTCTCCACCGTCGAAGCCCAGCGAATGTTCATCGAGGCGCATGTGGTGGCGGTGGCCTCGGGAAGGCCAAGGATTGCTGTTTAGATTCAGGTGAGGCCGGCCTGCAAATGGCGGCTTCCTGCGCTTCCGGTGCTCACGTACAAAAAAGTACGCTCCGCTCCGGTTCTCGGAATCCACCATTTTCGACTCGGCCTGACCTGAATCCCGCACGCCATGTGAAGCGATGTAAATACGCCGCCTTCACCCTAAGCTGAATTGACCCGGCAAACCTGACATGCCAAAGGCCGCAAAGCCTTTCATCTGGAGAAGCCTGATGACCGATCGCATCGAGATCGCCGGATTGCGGATTGCCCGCGAGCTGCATGATTTTGTGGCTGGCGATGCGCTGCCCGGTACCGGCATCGAAGGGGCCGACTTCTGGAACGGCTTTTCCGCCATCGTCCATGACCTCAGCACCAAGAACCGGGTGCTGCTCGCAAAACGCGACGCCATGCAGGAGAAGCTCGACGGCTGGTATCGCGACCATGGCGCGCCCGTCGACATCGAGGCTTACAAGACCTTCCTGAAGGAGATCGGCTATCTCGTCCCCGAGGGGCCGGCCTTCAGCGTGTCGACCGAAAATGTCGACCCGGAAATCGCGGTCGTTGCCGGGCCGCAGCTGGTGGTGCCGGTGATGAATGCCCGCTATGCGCTCAATGCCGCCAATGCGCGCTGGGGTTCGCTCTATGATGCGCTCTACGGCACCGACGCCATTCCCGAAACCGATGGCGCCGAGAAAGGCAAAAGCTTTAATCCGGCGCGCGGCGCCAAGGTCGTTGCCTGGACGAAAACTTTTCTCGATGAGGCTGCCCCGCTCACCCTGGGCAAATGGGCCGGGGTGAACGGCCTGTCGCTGGCGCAAGGCGCGTTGCGGCTCAGCGCCGGCGCCGGCTCGACCACGCTGGCCAACCCGAAACAATTCGTCGGCTATCGCGGCGATGCCGCCAATCCCGATGCCGTGCTGCTGGTCAGGAACGGCCTGCACATCGAGATCGTGATCGACCGCAACAACCAGATCGGCCGCACCGATCCGGCGGGCATCGCCGATGTCATCCTGGAATCGGCACTGACCACCATCCAGGACTGCGAGGATTCGGTCGCGGCGGTCGATGCCGAGGACAAGGTCGTGATCTACCGCAACTGGCTCGGCCTGATGAAGGGCGACCTGGCGGAAGAGATCACCAAGGGCGGCAAGAGTTTTGTCCGCAGGCTCAACCCCGACCGCTCCTACACCGCGCCGGCCGGCGGCACGCTGACTGTGCCCGGCCGCTCGCTGATGCTGGTCAGGAATGTCGGCCACCTGATGACCAATCCGGCGATATCAGACCGCGACGGCAATGAGGTTCCGGAAGGCATCCTGGACGCGGCGATGACGGCGCTGATCGCGCTGCATGATGTCGGACCGAGCGGCCGCCGCGCCAATTCCCGCGCCGGCTCGATGTATGTCGTGAAACCCAAGATGCACGGGCCGGAGGAAGTCGCCTTCGCCGTCGAGATCTTCGACCGTGTCGAAGCCCTGCTCGGCATGGCCAAAAACACCATCAAGATGGGCATCATGGACGAGGAGCGGCGCACCACCGTCAACCTCAAGGAGGCGATCCGCGCGGCACAAGAACGCGTGGTGTTCATCAACACCGGCTTCCTCGACCGCACCGGCGACGAGATCCACACCTCGATGGAAGCCGGCCCGATGATCCGCAAGGGCGACATGAAGCAGGCCGCCTGGATTTCCGCCTACGAGGCCTGGAACGTCGACACCGGGCTCGAATGCGGACTGGCCGGCCACGCCCAGATCGGCAAGGGCATGTGGGCGATGCCCGATCTGATGGCGGCGATGCTCACCGAGAAGATCGCCCACCCCAGGGCCGGCGCCAACACGGCCTGGGTGCCGTCGCCGACGGCGGCGACGCTGCATGCCACGCACTACCACAAGGTCGATGTCCATGCCGTGCAGGCAGCACTGAAGAACCGGCCCAAGGCCAAGCTCGACGACATCCTGTCGGTGCCGGTAGCAAGGCGGCCGAACTGGACTCCCGACGAGATCCAGCGTGAGCTCGACAACAATGCGCAGGGCATCCTCGGCTATGTCGTGCGCTGGATCGACCAGGGCGTCGGCTGTTCGAAAGTGCCTGACATCAACGATGTCGGCCTGATGGAGGACCGCGCCACGCTGCGCATCTCCTCGCAGCACATCGCCAACTGGCTGCACCACGACGTCTGCTCGCGCATCCAGGTGATGGATTCCCTGCGGCGCATGGCGGCCATCGTCGACCTGCAAAATGTCGGCGACCCGCTCTACCGCCCGATGGCCGGCGACTTCGACAGCTCCATCGCCTTCCAGGCCGCCTGCGATCTGGTGTTCAAGGGCCGTATCCAGCCCAACGGCTACACCGAACCGGTGCTGCACGCGCGGCGGCTGGAGCTGAAGGCGCGTGCCTCGGCCTGAGCCGAAGGTTCGGAAAGCATGATGGGAGCCAAGGGCCGGGTGCCGCCGCCTGCGGTCCCCCGCCTTTGAAGCAGGAGGGGGACGTCACGCCGCCTGCGCGACGCGCTCCGAGCTCATGCGGTAGGAAATCGCTTCCGCCAGATGGATGCGGCCGACGGTTTCGCTGGCGTCGAGATCGGCCAGTGTCCGCGCGACCTTCAGCACGCGATGATAGGCCCGCGCCGAAAAGGCTAGCTTTTCGCTGGCGTCCTTGAGCAGCGACAGGCCGGCGGCGTCAGGCATGGCGATCTCCTCGATGACCGACGGCGCGCAATGCGCGTTGGTGGTGGCGCTGGTGACGCCGAGCCGCTCGAAGCGCTCGCGCTGGATGGTGCGGGCTCGCGCCACGCGCAGCGCCACGGAAGCACTCTTCTTCGCCCGATCGGGCCGGATCAGGTCGCTGGCCGAGACCGCCGGCACTTCGATCCTGAGATCGATGCGGTCGAGCAGCGGGCCGGAGATGCGCGCCTGGTAGTCGGTGCGGCAGCGGTCGCCGCGCAGGCAGCGATAGCCCGGCTCGCCGGCCATGCCGCAGCGGCACGGGTTCATCGCCGCAACCAGCTGGATGCGCGCCGGATAGGTGACGCGATGGTTGGCGCGCGCGATCATGCAGTCGCCGGTCTCCAGCGGCTGGCGCAGCGCGTCGAGCGTCTGCGGCGTGAATTCGGGAAACTCGTCGAGGAACAGCACGCCGTGATGGGCGAGCGACACTTCGCCCGGCCGCGCGCGTATGCCACCGCCGACCATCGCCGCCATCGAGGCCGAATGGTGCGGCGCGCGGAACGGCCGCCGGTCGGTCAGCTTGCCTTCGCCGAGTTCTCCCGCCACCGAGGCGATCATCGACACTTCGAGCAATTCCTTCGGCGCCAGCGGCGGCAGGATCGACGGCAGCCGCTGCGCCAGCATCGACTTGCCCGATCCCGGCGGCCCGATCATCAACAGGTTGTGCCCACCGGCGGCCGCCACTTCCAGCGCCCGCTTGGCGGTCTCCTGGCCCTTGATGTCGGCAAGATCGGGCAGGTCGCGCGCCGAGGAGTGGATGCCGGCCTCCGGTCGCGACAGCACCTGCGTGCCGCGAAAATGATTGGCGATCGCAATCAGGCTGCGCGGCGCCAGAATGTCGAAATCGGCGCCGGCCCAGGCCGCTTCCGGCCCGCAGGCGAACGGGCAGATCAGGCCCTTGCCCTCGGCGTTGGCGCCGATCGCCGCCGGCAAGGCGCCGGCGACAGCGGCAATCGTGCCGTCGAGCGACAATTCGCCAAGCACGACATAGCCTGCCAGCATGTCGCCCGGAATGGCGCCCAGTGCCGCCATCAGGCCAAGCGCGATCGGCAGATCGTAGTGGCTGCCCTCCTTGGGCAGGTCGGCCGGCGCCAGATTGACCGTGACCTTCTTCGACGGCATCGACAGGCCGGAGGCATGAAGGGCCGCCTGCACCCGCTCGCGGCTTTCGGCCACCGCCTTGTCGGCCAGGCCGACGATGTGCATGTTGACCTTGCCGGGCGCGATCATCACCTGCACGTCGACCGGCACGGCCTCGATGCCCTGGAAAGCGACCGTGCGAACCCGCGCCACCATTTTCATGCCCCCGGATACTGGTTCGCCCATGCCCTGGCGATCAGGACGCGAGCGAGGTCATAGAAGACAACCACAGATTTCCGAGCTAGGCAAGAACATTACGAGAACATAAGGTTGCTCACTTACGGTGAATGACACAGCACCTTCCTCCCTGGGTTTTGCATGTACAGTTCGGTATACCACCACGGCGAGCCGCATGTGGTAACAACCCCCATCCGCCGGATGTTCAATAGCGCCGGCTTGATCACGCCACCGTCTGCCGGCAACTCGTAAGCCACCCCTGGTCGCCAAACTCGATCAAAATAACCCTTCAAGATTGCAGGCATGCCTGACCACCATGTGGGAAAGCAGAAAACGCAGGCTTCCGCCCATCTCAACGCGTCGATGTAAATCTGCAAATCGCGGGGCCTGAGCAGGATCAAAGTGGCCACGTCTTTCTTCGGCATGCATCACAGGATCGAACTTCATCTGATGGAGATCGAAATCAACGACCTCGTCACCCCTGGCTTTGAGGGTCTGAACGACCCGTTTGTGGAGCGATGCCTGGTAGCTGTCGGCTAGTGGATGCGCGCAGACGACATTAATTTTCATAGCGTGAGCCTTCAGGCTTCGAACTACACGCACATATTAGCTGTCGCGCAACCAACAGGAAACAGCAAGGTCAGTGGTGGGGAAGGAAGCCCATCGCCAGTGTCGATCCGCAGTGGCCTATACAATCGCCTGATCAAATCAAGAACATTACAAGAATACCCAGCCGCACCGGTCGCGGTCGGGTTGTACCCGGTTGAAAAACCGGAACATGGTTAAGACAAAGTGAAAACGGACTACGTCCGCCGCTTGTCCTCGACTGCGTCCCAGAACAGGCTGGCGATGTCGGCGCCGCCGAAGCGGCTGACTTCGCGCACGCCGGTTGGCGATGTGACATTGATCTCGGTCATGTAGTCGCCGATGACGTCGATGCCGACGAGGATGAAGCCGCGCGCTTTCAGCGCCGGCCCGATGCGGGCGCAGATTTCGCGCTCGCGCGTCGTCAGCTCGGTCTTTTCGGCGCGGCCGCCGACATGCATGTTGGAGCGGGAATCGTGCTCGGCCGGCACCCGGTTGATGGCGCCGGCCGGCTCGCCGTCGATCAGGATGATGCGCTTGTCGCCCTTGCGTACGTCCTTCAGGTAGCGCTGCACGATGTAGGGCTCGCGAAACATCTGGCCGAACATTTCCAAGAGCGAGGCGAGGTTGCGGTCGCCCTCCAGCAGATGGAAGATGCCGGCGCCGCCATTGCCGTAGAGCGGCTTGATGATGATGTCGCCGAACTCCTTGCGGAAGGCGGCGACTTCGAGCGGGTCCTTGGTGATCAGCGTGTCCGGCATCAGGTCGGAAAACTCGGTGACGAAGATCTTTTCCGGGCTGTTGCGCACCCAGGCCGGGTCGTTGACCACCAGCGTTTTGGGATGGATGCGCTCGAGGATGTGCGTGGTGGTGATGTAGTTCATGTCGAAGGGCGGATCCTGGCGCAGCAGGACGACATCCATTTCCGCAAGATCGGTGCGCACCTTTTCGCCCAGCGAATAATGGTTGCCCTTCTCGTCGCGCACCTGCATTTCCTCGATGCGGGCAAACACCTTGCCGTCGCGCAGCGATAGCCGGTCGGGCGTGTAGTGGAACAGCTGATGGCCGCGCCGCTGCGCTTCCAGCGACAGCGCGAACGAAGTGTCGCCGGCGATCGACACGGTGGCGATGTGGTCCATCTGGACGGCGATTTTCAGCTTCATGGCAGGTCTCCGGCGGCTCGGATAGGCGACTGTCTTGCCTGTACAGGCTCACCGCCCATCTGCCAATCGCGACATTTTGAAGATTGGTGTCAGACAACCGCAAGCTCGGCCTGCGGTCCGATTGGAGACAAGGCGAGGCTGCGCGTCATCCTTTCCTTAAGCCTTGCCGTGCAACGGTAAGCCCGAATGCGCCCGGCCGAACTGACGCAGCGCCGGGCACTCGATGGAACAACGACCAATGAACGCCGTCACCGCCATCCGCGCCGCCGCAACCAAACAGCTCGAACTCACCATCCTCATGCCGTGCCTCAACGAGGCCGAGACGCTGGCCGTCTGCATCGGCAAGGCGAAAGCCTTCCTCGACAAAGCGGGCATCTCCGGCGAGGTGCTGATATCAGACAATGGCAGCACCGATGGGTCGCAGGCGATTGCCGCGGAGGGGGGCGCCCGTGTCGTGCCGGTGGCGCAGAAAGGCTATGGCGCGGCCCTTTTGGGCGGCATCGCCGCCGCCAAGGGCCGTTTCATCATCATGGGCGATGCCGACGACAGCTATGATTTCGGCGCGCTGGAGGCCTTCGTCGCGCGGCTGCGCGACGGTGCCGACCTGGTCATGGGCAATCGCTTCCAGGGCGGCATCGAGGCCGGCGCCATGCCGCCGCTGCATCGCTATCTCGGCAACCCGGTGCTGAGCTTTGTCGGCCGCCTGTTCTTCCGCATCAAGACCGGGGATTTCCACTGCGGCCTGCGCGGCTTCAATGCCGACAGCATCAGGAAGCTCGACCTGCAGACGACCGGCATGGAATTCGCCAGCGAGATGGTGGTGCGCGGCGCCCTTGCCGGCCTGCGCATCGAGGAAGTGCCGACCACGCTCAAGCCCGACGGCCGCAGCCGGCCGCCGCATCTCAGGACCTGGCGCGACGGCTGGCGGCACCTGAAGTTTCTGCTGGTCTACAATCCGCGCTGGATGTTCTTCATCCCGGGCACGGTGCTCGGTGGCCTTGGCATCTTGTTTGCGGCGCTGCTGGTGTTCGGGCCGTTGCGGGTGATCGACAATCTGTCGCTCGACCTCAACACCTTCGTCGCCGCCTGTTTCATGGTCGTCACCGGCGTCCAGCTCATCACCTTCGGCGCCATTTCGCGATACTATGCCGAGATAACCGGTATCCTGCCGCCAAGCCGCCGTTCCGACTGGCTGACCAGAACCATCAGCACCGACCGCCTCGCCGCCAATGCCGGCATCTGCTTTGCCGGCGGCGTCTTGTTCTTCGGCTACGCCGTGGCGCGCTGGGCGCATCTCGGCTTCGGCCCGCTGAACGATTCCGAAATCCCGCGCATCGTGGTGCTGGGCTTGAGCCTGATCGTCATTTCATTCCAGGTCTTCTTCTCGGCGTTTCTGCTCGGTGTCCTGGAAATACCGGTCAAGCGGCTGAAGTCCGGCCGGGCCGGTCAAACCAATGAATTGCCGGCCAATGAATTGCCGGCCAATGAGTTGCCGGCCAGTGAATCGCCGGCTAACCAACTGCCGGGGCGCGACACATGAGCGACGCATTGCCGGTCCTTGTCCAAACGCGCCTGTTCCGGTTCCTGACGGTCGGCGTCGGCGCCGCATTGCTGCTGTTCGTTCTGTCGTGGCTCCTGGTGTCGCTGGGCTTTTCGCCTTTCATCGGCAGTGTCGTCGCCTATGCGATCACCGTCGTTGTTGCCTATAGCGCGCAGCGCGGCTGGACGTTCGGCGGCCAGCACGATCATGCCAGCGCCATGCCGCGCTATCTCGCGCTGCAGGTGGGATGCGCGCTGTTTTCGGGCCTGGTGTCGCATCTGGCGGTCACCCGTTTCGGCATGTCGGCGCTTGCCATGTCGGCGCTGATGACGGTTGCCGCAAGCACGGTGAGCTACATTCTGTCGTCGCTGTGGGTGTTTCCGGCGCGCGATTGACGCACGGCGCCCAAAGTGGCGCAAAATCGCGCCGCTTTACGCTTTGTGAAGCGGCCGGCGCTAGCGTGCGCCGACAGACACAGGCTGAAAGCCCAATCCATGACCACCGCTCATACCGCGATGCTTTCCAGAGACGGCGCACGCGCCTCCTGGCGAGCGGACCTCATGCTGGCGCTGCTTGCCACGCTCGGCGTCCTGGTCGTCAACGCCTGCGCCGGATTCCCGGCGCTGACCAATGCCGGCGGCGACAATGACAATCTGCTGCGGCTGGTCGAGGTGCGCGACCTCTTGGCCGGCCAGGGCTGGTTCGACCTGCATCAATACCGGATGGGCCTCGAAGGCGGCTTCGTCATGCATTGGTCGCGGCTGGTCGATGTGCCGATCGCCGCCATCGTGCTCGCCGTATCGAGCCTGACTGGCAACATGACCCTCGCCGAGAACGTCGCGCAGGTGGCGTGGCCGGCACTGCTCTTCGGCCTGACCATGGTCTTCATCATTCGCGCCGCGCGCAGCTTTGCCGGCGATGGCGCGGTGCTGCCCGCCGTCATCGTCGGCGCGGCGGCGCTGTATTTCATCGGCATTTTCGAGCCGGGCGCGCTCGATCATCACAATGTCCAGCTGATGCTGACCGTCGCCAGCCTGAGTTTCCTGCTCGAAGCGCGCATGCGCCGGCCGGCGGCGTTCCTTGCCGGCCTGTGCGCCGCGCTGACCCTGGCCGTCGGCATGGAAACCGCTCCCTACGTCGCCACCATCGGCGTCTGCGTGGCGACGCTGTTCGCCTTTGACGTATCAGGCGAAAGGCTGATCGCCAGGGATTTCGGCCTTGGCTTTGCCGGCGTCGCAGCGCTTGTCTTCGTCGCCACCATCCCGCTATCGGCCTGGGGCCAGGCGCAATGCGATGCCTTCTCGACGATGCAGTTCGTCGTCGCGGCCCTTGCCGGAACCGGCCTTGCGGCGATCGCCTCGATCGAAGCGGCCGGGCGCACGCGCGGGCAGCGCCTGCTGTCGGTAGGCGTGCTTGCGCTCGTGCTCGGCGCGGTTCTCCTTTTGCTGTTCCCGCAATGCCTGGCCTCTCCCTATGCCGGGCTCGATCCGCGCCTGAAGACGCTGTGGCTCGATCATATCGACGAGGCGCAGTCGCTGTTCCAGCTCGCCGCCCACGATCCCGCCGAGCTGGCGGCGCGCTATGCCACGCCGCTGGTGGCGCTCGTGCTGATGGCGTTGCGCCTACGCCGTGGCGGCTGGCGGCGCCAGGACAGCCTTGTCGCCATGCTGCTGGTCGTGGCGTTCCTGGTCAGCGTTTGGCAAGTGCGCGGCTCGACATTCTCGATTGCCTTCGCGGTGATCCCGCTTTCGGCCTGGATCGCCAAATGGCGGCGGCGGGCCGAAACCAGCCCGTCGCGCAGCTCGGTGCTGCGGATGGCCGCGGCCTGGCTCATCTCGGTGAACTCGATCTGGTCAGGCGCCGCCCAGGCGGCGTCGGCGGCGCTCGCAACCGGCGGCGCAAAAATCACCAGCGACGCTGGCGTCGACCCGTCCTGCCAGGCCAAGGCCACCTTCGCCACACTCGGCAGGCTGCCCGATACCACCGTGCTTGCCGTCTCCAATCTCGGATCGCCGATCCTGGTGTACTCCCGACATCGCGTGTTCGCCGGGCCTTACCACCGCAACGTCGCGGGAGACCTGCTTGCGCTCGACGCTTTCCTTGGTTCCGAGGCGCAAGCCAGGTCGATCGTCGGGGATCATCACGTCGGCCTTGTCGCGCTGTGCCGTGGCAACTCGGAAAGCCAGCTTTTAGCCTTTACCGCGCCGGACGGTTTTCTTGCCGGGTTGATGCGCGGCAACGTGCCGGAATGGCTGGAGCCGATCGCGGAAACCCGTGGCGCCTCGCTCGAACTCTATCGTGTCCGGCCCAAGGGTTGAGGATCCGCATGCAGGCTCGACGCGCGTCGCGTCGACCCTGCTGAAGACAATGCGCTTTACCCGCGAATAATCGATTTGGGGATACGTTTCCTAAAGGGTTTGCTGCCAGTCTGAAACTAAATTCCGACGTCACAAAACAGGGACACCGATGCAAACTTCGTTTGGCACCGGTCAGGCAAACAGGGAGAGCACGGATCTGGCATTCACCGATCCGTTGACCGGGCTTGGCAACCATCGCCGCTTCTTCGACAAGGTCGATCGCCTGATCAGCGACCGTGCCGACGACCCGGCGCCGTTCACCGTCGGCATTCTCGACCTCGACGGCTTCAAGCCGATCAACGACCTGTTCGGGCACAAGGCGGGTGACGATATCCTGATCCAGGTCGCGATGCGGCTGCGCGCCTCGATGGACGGCCATTCCACCGTCTGCCGCATTGGCGCCGACGAATTCGCCTTTCTCTACCCGATGGTGTTCAGCGAGGAGGCGGCGGCCGAGAAATCCCGCATGCTGATCGAGATCCTTTCGGCGCCCTATGATGTCGGCGAACGCACCGCCAGGCTTTCGGCCTCGGTCGGTTGCTCGCTGTTCTATTCGGGCGACGAGACCACCGAGATCCTCATCAACAAGGCCGAGACGGCGCTCTACCACGCCAAGCGTTCCGGCCGTGGCCGCGTCGTCGTCTACACCCGCGAGATGGAAGAGGCGGCCAAGCGCGTCACCCGCATCGAACAGGCGCTGCGCCGCGCTGTCTCGGCTGGCGAGGTCGAGCCGCATTTCCAGCCCATCGTCGACCTCAACACGCGCCGCACCATCGGCTTCGAGACGCTGGCGCGCTGGACCGACCGCGATCTCGGCTCGGTGCCGCCAACGGTGTTCATCCCCATCGCCGAGGAGCGCGGCATCATCGGCCCGCTGTCGCAGCTGGTGCTGCGCAAGGCGACCGAAGCGGCCAAAAGCTGGCCGAAGGACCTGTTCCTGTCGTTCAACCTGTCGCCCTCGCAGCTCGTCGACCAGAACACCGGCCTGCACATACTGGCGATCCTCGAGCGCACCGGCTTCGATCCGCGCCGGCTGGAGATCGAGATCACCGAGACCGGCCTGATGAACGATCCTGCCTCGGCCGAGAAGATCGTCGAGGATCTGCGCCGCGTCGGCATCCGCGTTTCGCTCGACGATTTCGGCACCGGCCAATCCTCGCTCGGCCGCTTGCGCGAATTTCACTTCGACAAGCTCAAGATCGATCGCGCCTTCGTCTCCTCCATTCTCGACGACCGTCCGTCCGAACACATCATCCGTGCCATTCTCGCCATGTGCGAGGGGCTCGGCATGGACGTGGTCGCCGAAGGCATCGAGCAGGAGGCGCAGGCTGATCGCCTGGTCCAGTTCGGCTGTGCCGGCGGGCAAGGCTATCTGTTCGGCAGGCCGGTCGATGCCGATGCCACGCTCGGCTACCTCCGCGATTCCTTCCGCGGCGCCTTGCGCGCCAAGGCGATCTGACCGGCAAGCTCGACGTTGCCCGCAATCTCGATGATGCAGCCGTGCGCATCCGGTGCGGCGCATTGTCGTTTTGTCTGACATAAGCCCGCAAATCCGCCTTTTCGCCCTTGCCCGCACGACGTGTCTGGCTAGGATGCGCGCCGGTCCGACCACAGCGCCGCGCGTCCTTCAGGGCGCGCAAAGGACGTTGTCGGGGTCATGCGCTGGGAGACAACAGATATGATGCCATCGGCGCATTTTGCCGACCTCGAAGGAGCCTCGGTGCTGATCACCGGTGGCGGCTCCGGAATTGGCGCGGCACTGACCGAGGGTTTTGTGCGCCAGGGCGCCAATGTCGCCTTCATCGACATCGCCGATGGCCCAAGCACGGCCCTTGCCGACCGCATCGAGAAAGCGTTCGGCCGCCGACCGCTGTATCTCAAGACCGACCTGCGCGACGTCGAGGCCTTGCGGACCTCGGCAGCCAGGGCGGCCGACGCGCATGGCGATGTCACCGTGCTGGTCAACAATGCGGCGCTTGACGAGCGACACGCCGTCGAAGACGTGACGGTGGAATTCTGGGACAACAACCAGGCGATCAATCTGCGGCCGCATTTCTTCACCGCGCAAGCGGTGGCGCCGGGGATGAAGCGGGCCGGCGGCGGCTCGATCATCAACTTCACCTCGACGTCCTATCTGATCAATCACCCCGACATGCCGGCCTACACCGCCGCCAAGGCCGGCATCCTCGGCCTGACCAAGGGGCTGGCCGGTAAGCTCGGCGTGGACGGCATCCGCGTTAACGCCATTGCGCCCGGCTGGGTGATCACCGAGCGGCAGAAGGAGCTCTGGGTGACCGAACAGGGGCTTGCCGCCCATGTCGCCAAGCAGTGCATCAAGCAGGTTATGCAGCCGGACGACATCGTCGGCACGGTGCTGTTCCTGGCCTCGGACGCCTCGCGCATGCTGACCGCGCAAATGCTGATCGTCGATGGAGGTTTCCTGTGAGCGAAGCGCCGGCGGTAGCCGCCGTCGACTGGGGCACGACCCGCATGCGGGTCTGGCTGATCGACAAAGACGGCAAGGTTCTTGCCGAACGCCGTGGCGATGATGGCCTGATCACCGCCCAGCAAAAGGGTTTTTCGACCATTCTCGAAGGGCATCTGGCGGCGATGGCCGCGCCGCAGGCGCTGCCCGTCATCATCTGTGGCATGGCCGGCTCGCGCCAGGGCTGGCTGGAAGCGCCCTATGTCACCGTGCCGGCGCCGCTCAGCGCCATCCTGGCGGGTGCCGCGCGGGTACCCGGCCAGGATCGCGACATCCGCATCGTGCCGGGCCTCGCCCAGCGCCAGATCGATGCGCCCGACGTCATGCGCGGCGAGGAAACGCAGCTTGCCGGCGCCGGCCTGCCGGCCAAAGGGCGTCAGCTGGTCTGCATGCCCGGCACCCATTCGAAATGGGTGCTGGTCGAAGACGGCGCCGTTGCCGGGTTCGGCACCTGGCCGACCGGCGAGCTGTTTTCCGTGCTTGCCGCGCACTCGATCCTGCGCCATTCGCTCGGCGAACATCCCAAGCCGGTCACCTCGGACAACCCATTCTTCCGCAGCTGGTGCGAAACCGCATTGACTGAGGGCGGCGATGTCACCTCGAGGCTGTTTTCCATCCGCGCCGCCGGCCTGCTGCAGGATCTGAAAGCGGACGATGCCGCCGCCTGCCTGTCCGGCCTGCTGATCGGTGGCGAGATCGCCTCGGCCAGCCGCCGGCATGGCGCCGGCGCGGAACCCGTCGTGCTGGTCGCCTCCGGTGCGCTGGGAGTGCTGTACCAAGCCGCGCTCGGCCTTGCCGGACTTAAGGTCCGCACCGTCGATGCCGACGAGGCGGTGCGTGCCGGTCTCATCGAAGCCGCGCGCGAGAACGGCATGATCGCCAGAACTGGAGTTGCCCGATGAGCCAGACCGCACCTTTCCCAAAGCTCAAGCGCGGCCTGGTCGCCATCCTGCGCGGCCTCAAGCCGGTCGAAGCGGTCGCGATCGGCCAGGCGCTGTTCGACGCCGGCATCGAGGCCATCGAAGTGCCGCTCAACTCACCGGAGCCGTTTTCGTCGATCGCCCGGATCGTCGAAGTGCTTCCGAAAACGGCACTGGTCGGCGCCGGCACGGTGCTGACACCAGCCGATGTCGACGGCTTGCACAAGGCCGGCGGGCGGCTGCTGGTCAGCCCCAACATCGATGCCGAGGTGATGGCGCGTGCGATGCACTACGGCATGGTGACGATGCCGGGCGTGTTCACGCCGACCGAAGCCTTCCAGGCGATCCGGTTCGGCGCTTCGGCGTTGAAATTCTTCCCGGCGAGCGTGCTCGGCGCGGCAGGCATTTCCGCGATCCGGGCGGTGCTGCCGGCGCAGACATTGGTCGGCGCGGTCGGCGGCGTTTCGGAAAAGGACTTTGCCGGCTACAAGGCGGTGGGGGTGACGGTGTTTGGCCTCGGCTCCAGCCTGTTCAAGCCGGGCATGAGCGTCGACGAGGTGGCGGCACGCGCACATGCCGCCGTCGCGGCCTGGGATGCGGTGTTCGGAGAAGCATGATGAGTGAGGTTTCGGTTTTTTCCGATCACATCTGCCAGCTCGGCGAAGGGCCGAGCTACGATCCCACCACCGATGCGCTGTTCTGGTTCGACATCGTCAACGGCCAGCTCCTGGAAAAGCCGGTGGCCGGCGGCGCGTTGAAAATCCACGAGCTTGGCCAGATGGCAAGCGCCATCGCCATCATCGACGACCAGCGCCAGCTGATCGCCACCGAGACCGGCCTCCATGTCCGCGATGTTGCGACCGGCACCATGACGCTGCACACGCCGATCGAGGCCGACAATCCCCTGACCCGCTCCAACGATTCCCGCGTCCATCCCTGTGGCGCCCTGTGGACCGGCACGATGGGCAAGACGGAGACAAAGGGCGCCGGGTCCATCTACTGGTTTTTCAAGGGCGAACTGCGCCGCCTGTTTTCGGAAATCACCGTCTCCAATTCGATCTGCTTTTCCGATGACGGCGGGCTCGCTTACTACACCGATACCTCGACCGGGCTGCTGATGCGCGTCGACTGCAACCCGGCGACCGGCCTGCCCACCGGCGAGCCGAAAGTGTTCGTCGATCACCGCTCGTCCAAGGGTTATGTCGACGGCTCGATCGTCGACCGTGACGGCGTGCTGTGGAACGCCGTCTGGGGCGGCAAAACGGTCAAGGCTTATTCACCCGACGGCACGCTGCTGCGGTCGGTCGCGATGCCGGTGACGCAGCCATCCTGTCCGGCCTTTGTCGGCAAGAATGCCGATCGGCTGGCAGTGACGTCCGCCTGGAAGGGGAAAGACGAGAAGCAGCGCCAGCTCGATCCGCAGGCGGGCATGACCTTCCTGCTCGACATCAAGGTCAACGGCCGTTTCGAGCCGCGTGTGCTGATCACATGATTGAACCGCGGTCGGCCGCTGCGTTGTCACGCAACCGTCCGACCCGGTCGGTTTCGCGGGAGCCGATTGCCCTCGCCATGCGATGGTAGGCGATCGTACCGCCGGGAATCGTTCGTCTCATGCCGAGCCAAACGCCAAAACTGATCCTCGTCCATGAGCCGGAAAAAGCCTGCTTCGACCGTCTCGTCGCCGACGGTCATGCACCGGAGCGCGCCGCCGAAATCGCCTCCTATCTGGCGCAGTCGACCGATCTCGCCCATGAATTCGATGCGCTTGCCGCCGCTTGCCAGGCGCGCGGCCTCTCCTTCGTGCCGGTGGCGCTGGACGATGCCGCAAGCGTGCTCGCTGGCGAGGGTCGAGACACGACACTGGTCTGGACACTGACCGACGGCATTGCCTATTTCCATGGCGGCGCCGCACCCGCTTTGGCGAGGCTGGGCGGGTTCAAAACGATCGGCGCCGACGATGCGCTGTTCGCGCTCTGCCAGGACAAGTTCCGCTCCGGCGCCGTACTCGGCGCGCTCGGCCTGCCGGTGCCGCAGGCCGGTCTTGCGCGCGACGGGAACTGGCTGGTCGAGCCGCCCGCGTCGCCCGCCGGCTGGTTCGTCAAGCCCAACCGGCTTGGCGCCAAGATCGGCATCTGGCCGGATTCGCGCACCAGCGATCTCGGCCACGCACTGGAGCTTAGCCGGCGCGTGTTTGCGGCCTATCGCGACGATGTCGTCGTCCAGCCCTATGTCGCCGGCCGCAACGTGCGCGCCAGTTTCCTCGGCCTGGTGCCGGGCGCGGCGGTCGAAGCGCTTGGCGTGGCCTTTGTCGATTCAGGCGCCGATTTCCAGACCATGGCGGACAGCCTGGCGCTTTACGGCGACACTGGCGAGGCGGCGAAGGCGGCAGGACGTTATGCCGAACCGGAGCTCGTTGCGGTCGCCGACAGCCAGCCGGCCGCCGACGCCAGGATTCGCGCGATCGCCGAGCGGCTGACGAGCGGGCTCGGTTTGCGCGACGTGTTTTCCGTCGATCTGCGCGTCGAGGCCGACGACACGGTCCACCTCATCGAGTTCGAGGTCTGCCCCGGCCTGCCTTGCTTCGATTTCCGCGCCTATTGCCGCCAGCAATGGGACCTCGAACTTGCCGACGCCATGGCCGAAACCGCGGCGAGCCGGCTGGTCGGCCAAAACCACCATCTTTGAACGGCGCGGCGGCACTTTCGGAACCGCTGGGCCTTTGGCGTGCGGCTCCGGCTGCGCGCCTTGACGCGTCCTGCCTTGCCTTAGGGTCCAAACTCAATCAGCGGCTGCCGCCGATGGCCGAGATGGGGGGAGACATTGCCTCTAGGCAAAAACCAGACGGGAATTGTAATTGGCAATGGTATGCGCCAGCGATCTCGGACTTACTCCCTGATTGTTCATCTGATCGGGGTTTGCCCCGCAGCTAATGAGAACGGTAGTGCACTCTGCACGCCCGCAAACTGATTTTCCCACCTGAGTTAAGGCGCCCCGTCGTCAGTCCAGCGCACCACTTTTCAGCACGCCCCGTTCCTTCCACTGGCTCAGTGGAAAAATGTCCGGTGCGCCGCCCATGGCCGCATACCAGGAGTCCACCACCCATTGGGTCCCGCCACGATCACTTATCACCGCCGTCCAATGGGGATAGCGTCCGTCGACAAACAGGCCGCGCGAGGCATTGTCCTCGACCTTGTGAAACGTGAGCAGTTTTCGCTCGGCAAGATAGACCAGCAGCGTATGCGTATTGGTCGATTCGTCGACACAATCCATCTGGCCCCTGATACGCGATGCACCGAATTCCGACTGCGGCAGGTCGCGGACACCGGTGGCCCGGAAAATGCGCTGGTCGAAATAGCGGACAGCCTTCGAAATGGCGGAACGTTCGGCACGGGCTGAACCCGCGCCCGCATGCAAGATAGAGCGGAAACGAATGTAGTCGCCGGACCCAAGCACAATCATGGTGCGATAGTTGCAACCATAGCCGTGGCATATGGAGATCGGCTTGGAAGCCGTCGCGGCCAGTTCGCTCGCGACCGCCGGTCCGCCAACGGCAAGGATGACTGTCAAAAGTGTTGCTCTGGCAAAGACTTTGAAACTTGCGTCCATCCCCGATCATAGACAAGTGCGGCAGAATGAGAACCACATTACCAGAGGCATTGCGGGCGGATAAGTTCGGATGGCCGCTATGGGGATCGACCTCAGTCGTTCAGCGTGATTGGGTTTTGACCCTAGAGCAATTCCAGGAAAAGTGTGAAACGGTTTTCCGTCCGGAATTGCGTCGAAACAGGAGATAGAGCGGTTCCGCGTTTCCTTGAAACGATGAACCGCTCTAGTGTCGGCTTACGACCCTCAGCGAAGGCCGCGCGATGAACACCACACCCGTCAACCCCGAAGCCCTCCACCATCATGTCAGGCGTATGGCCGGGCGCGATCCGCATGAGGCGCATCGTGTCGCGACGCCGCTCGAGCTTCTGTTCGATCTGACCTTCGTCACTGCGTTCAGCTTTGCCTCGTCCCAGTTCGCCCATGCATTGGCCGAAGGCCACTCCATGGCCGCCCTGCTCGGCTTTGCTTTCGCCAGCTTTGCCATCTGCTGGGCCTGGGTCAATTTCTCCTGGTTCTCCTCGGCCTATGACACCGACGACTGGATTTTCCGCCTCGGCACCATGGTGCAGATGATCGGCGTGCTGGTGCTGGCGATCGGCCTGCCACGCATGTTCGCCTCCATCGAACATGGCGAGCACCTCAACAATTCGGTGATGGTGCTGGGCTATGTGATCATGCGGGTGGCGATGATCTTCCAATGGCTGCGCGCTGCCCGGCAGGACCCTGTCCGGCGCCGCGCCTGCCTGACCTACGCCACCGCCATCGCGGTCGCCCAGATCGGCTGGGTGGTGCAGATCGTCGTGGATTTCCCGGTCGGCACCAGCATCATACTCGCTGGCATTCTCGGGCTCATCGAACTGGCGGGGCCGGTGATCGCGGAAGGCAAGGATGGCGGCACGCCCTGGCACGCGCACCATATGGCCGAGCGCTACATCCTGTTCGCCATCATCGCCTTGGGCGAAGGGGTCGTCGGAACGCTCGCGACCCTGTCCGCCGTGGTCGAGGAGCAGGGCTGGACCCTGGATGCGGCGCTGGTCTGCATCGCCGGCACCGGGCTCACCTTCGGCATGTGGTGGGTCTATTATATGCTGCCGTCAGCGCCGATCCTGCATGCCCATCGCAATCGCGCATTCATCTGGGGCTATGGGCAGATGCTGATTGTCGCCGCCATCGTCGCGACCGGCGCCGGGCTGCATGTCGCGGCCTATTTCATCGAGCACAAGGCGCATATCGGCGCGCTTGAAACGCTGCTTGCCACCGCCATTCCCGTCACCGTTTTCCTGGGGATGGTCTATGCGCTCTACACCTATCTTGTGCAGCGCTTCGACCCGTTCCACATCTGGCTGCTGCTCGCGACCGCGGCGGTCGTGGCGCTTGCCATCCTCGCCGCACTTGCCGGCGTCGACATGGCGATCTGCCTGATCATCCTGATGCTGGCGCCGGCCGTCACCGTCGTCGGCTATGAAATGCTCGGGCACCGCCACCAGGCGGAAGCGCTCGCCGGCGACGAGCACTCGGCATCACACTAGCCGGTTGCGATTGCCCGGCGGACGTCTAACCGTGCGGCATTCGCTCGAATGTCTGCAACGAGGGATCAATCGTGTCCCACGCATGGCCGCGGATAGTGTATGTGACCACCTGCGGGTTGAATTGGCTGGGGTCGTCAAGGCTGGTCGCGTTGACCGCGATCAGGTCCGGCATTGCGACGAATGTCAGGTAGACCGGCGTTCCACAGGTCGGGCAGAAAGCGTGGACCTTTTCGTTGCCGCTGGCGCCCGCCACCCGCCAGGTGCTCGCCTCGCCGGTGATTGTCATATCGGCCCGCCGGCCGAAGGTCAGATAGGATCCGTGGCCGGTGCCTGCGCGCTTCTGGCAGTCGAGGCACTGGCAGTGGTTCTGGAAGATGGGCTCGCCGCTGGTTTCATAACGGATCGCACCGCATGCACAGCCGCCGATATAGCGCTTGGTCATTGTCGTTCTCCACTGGCCTGGTTCTGCATGATATCGCAGGGCATCAGGCCGATTTCGGCTTGGCGAAAAGGTCGATGCCGCTGCCAGTTTCGAGGAAGGATTTCATGCTGGACAGCACGGCCGGCCAACCCTGGCTGATGCCCTTCGCCATGCCGCTGCCGGCTTCGAGTTCGTCATGGGTGACGGTCAGCCGCACCATGGTGTCGTATTCCTCGATGCCGAACGTCACCCGGCTGTATTGTGACGGATCGTCCGCCTGCGAAGCGTTCGCCCAGGTCATGACGAGACGGGTCGGCGGCGATATCTCGACGACCTTGCCGACGAGTTCGACGGTCCGCTCGTCATTGGCGCGGATATGCTCCCATTTCGATCCCGGCTTCCAGTCGGAGACGTTCTCGTGGCCCCAGTAGCGTTTCGCGATATCAGGCCTGGTTATGGCCTCGAACACTTTTTGCGGCGTCGATCTGATGTAGGTCACGTAGACAAAGCTGGTCGTCTCTCTGGTCATTGGTCCTCTCCTTCGAGTTCTTGCTTCAGATCGTGCAGCAGGATGAGCCGCTGCCGTTCGAATTTCCGCACCCACCGCTCGTAGACTTCGTGCAGCGGCACGGGGTTGATAAAATGCAGTTTTTCCCGGCCGCGCTTGACCGTGCTCACCAGATTGGCTGCCTCCAGCAGGTCGATGTGCTGGGTGGCGGATTGCCTCGCCATGTCCAGGTTTTCGCAAAGCTGGCCGAGCGTCTGTCCGTTCTTCTCGCAAAGAAGGTCAAGCAGCCTTCTGCGTGTCGGGTCGCCCAGTGCCTTGAAAACCTTGTCAGCGTCCATCAGCCTCACTCGTTCGTTTGTGAGGCTATAATATGCAGGTAAATACCTGCATGTCAACTGGCAACCAGCGCCGTCGCAATTCGCTCGGGCGAAGGCTACTCAGGCTCGGCAGTCGATTGTTGGATGGGCCGTGCGCCGGCCGTATAGCGGTCGTTATCGAACGGCTATGCCCGGCCGTCGGCCAAGGCATAGTGAAACTGCCTCGCCCTCAAGCGGATCGGAGCCCTGCTTGGCGGGGCGAAGCTAAGGGGAAAGGAACCTTCAGCGCGTCGTCTGACGCGCCGCCAGGCTCGGGTCGATGATCTCGATGGATCTCAGATGCCTTCGACGAGCACGATCTCGCCGTCGGCGACCTTCTGGCGGATGGCGACCGCGCGCTGGTATTCCGGCGAGTGGTAGCAGTCATGCGCCGCGGCGAGCGATTCGAACTCGATGACGACGTTGCGTGCGCGCCCGACACCCTCGGCCAGCTCATGCGCGCCGCCGCGCGCCAGGAATTTCGCGCCGAAGCGCTCGAAGGCAAGCTTCGCAGCCGCGACATACTCCTTGTAGCCTTCGGCATCGCGCACATCGACGCGGGCGATCCAATATCCCTTCGGCATTTTTTTCTCCTGTTTCTGTCCGTGCAGGCGAGGGTCAGTTTTGAAATTCGCTCCGGCGAGACGGCTGGGGTGTTTTCGGGGTCACCGCAGGTGACGAGCGGAGCGTACTTAAAGTACGTGAGCACCGGAAGCGCAGAAAACGCCGTCAGACGACCGCCGGAGTAGAGTTTCAGAACTGGTCCTCACGCTGAGCGCATTTCGGCGAGGATGGCTTCGGCTGCTTCTCGTCTGTTGGCCGACGCGACGACCGGTCGGCCAACGACGAGATGGCTGGCGCCGTTGCGGATCGCTTGTGCCGGCGTCACCACGCGCTTCTGGTCGCCATGGTCGCTGCCCGCCGGCCGGATGCCGGGCGTCACCACCGCCATGTCGGGCCCGACGATGCGGCGCACCGCTTCGGCTTCCGCGGCCGAGCAGACGATGCCGCCCATGCCGGCATGCAGCGCCTGTTCCGAGCGCCGCAGCACCAGCGTGTGCGGGTCATACTCATAGCCGACATCGATCATGTCCTGCTCGTCCATCGAGGTCAGCACGCTGACCGCGAGCAGGCAAAGGTCGCTGCCCCTGGCCGCTTCCACCGCCGCCGCCATCGCCTTTGGATAGGCGTGGATGGTCAGCATGGTGACGCCCATCTTGACGATGTTCTCGACGCCCTTGGCCACCGTGTGGTCGATGTCGAGCAGCTTCATGTCGAGGAAGACTTTTGTCCCGCCGCTGGCCAGTTCCCTGGCAAAGTCGAGCCCGCCGGCAAAGGCCAGCTGATAGCCGATCTTGTAGAAGGAGACGACGCCGTCGAGTTCGCGCACCGCCCGCTCGGCCTCCAGCACCGTCGGCACGTCGAGGCCGACGATCAGTCTTTCTTGCATCGATTGGGCCTGCATGGATTTTGTCCGCATGGTATCGGCGATCACGCCCCGATCCGGGTCGACAGCATGCGCGAGGTTTCGATCAGCGTGCGGCATAGGTGCTCCATCGATTTGTACAGTCTTTCGTCATGGAAATTGCCGCCTTCGTCGAAGGCGTTGCCGCCCTCCGGCACCGAGCATTCCGGCGTCACCACCTCCATCTGGCAACGCACCAGCACGGCGCGTAGATGGTTGATGCAGCGGATCCCGGCAAAGTGCCCATTGGAGGACGAGCAAAGGCCAGCCACCTTGCCGGCCAGCGGCCTGACCGGCCGGCTGCCATCCCTGCGCACCCGGCTCACCCAGTCGATCGTGTTCTTGAGCAGCGGCGGGATGGAGCCGTTATATTCGGGCGTGGCGATCAGCAGCCCATCATGGGCGATGATTAGACGGCCGAGTTTCATGGCGTTTTCGGGAACGCCCTTTTCCTTTTCCAGATCCTCGTCGAGGATCGGCAGCGGATAGTCGGCGAGCGAGATGCGGGTCACCTCGGCGCCTTGCATGGCGAGCTCCTTTTGCGCCACGTCGGCGGTCCTGCCGCTATAGGCGCCGCTGCGCACCGAGCCGGCGAAGACGAGGACTTTCGGGATCACTGCCATTGGCCAACCTTGTTCCCGGACAGGTACAGCCAGAGGCGGCTCAAATCAACGCACCGGCCCAAAAATCAAAACCGATTTTGGCGGCACATGCGTGAAGGGTGTGTTGAGAGTCAGGTCAGGCCGAGCCGAAAATGGTGGCTTACGAGAACCGGAGCGGAGCGTACTTTTCGTACGTGAGCACCGGAAGCGCAGGGAACCGCCGTTTGCAGGCCGGCCTCACCTGAATATCGGCACACCCTAATGCGCCTCGCGCCGATAGATCCACAGCTGCGTCGGCGGGATGTTGCGGAAGATGAAATCGAAATGCTTGACCGTGTAGTCGCCACGGCCGGCCGGGATTGGCGACATCGGGCCATAGGTCAGCTGCACGATCGGCCGTCCGGCCGGGATACGGTCGAGCAGGCTCTCGATATAGGCGATGCGCTGGGCGACCGGAAAGTTGAGCAGCGGCACGCCGGAAACGACGGAATCGAAGATCATCCCGCTCTTCTCGCCAAGCGTGGCGTTGAGGTTGAAGGCATCGCCCTCGATGACGTTGACGCCGGGATAGAGTTGCCGCAGGTGGCGGACGAAATCGGTGGAGTATTCGACCGCGTAGAGATTTTCGGGCCGCACCCCCTGGGCCAGGATGGCGCGGGTGATGACGCCGGTGCCGGGACCGACCTCGAGCACCGGCAGGCCGGATTTCGGATTGACGATCGAGGCCATCTTGCGGGCGGTGATCGAACTCGTCGGCACGATCGAGCCGACCGTCTTCGGCTTGTCGATCCAGCCCTTGAAGAATTTGAGCTCGTCGTCGAACTTTTCGGCAAGCGCCTTCCGCAGTCCGGGACGTGTCATGCAAGCTCTCCTCAGCACTCCCCCCAAGTTACTTAACACTTGAGCGCCGCAAGGCAAGGCGCGACCAGACGCATGTCGTGGATAAGATAAGTTTCGTCGCGTCTCAAGACGCGACGCATTTCACGGAATCACCCGACATGCCTTGGGTTCTTGATCTATGCATCAACGCTCGCCGAAGGATTCGAAGAAATCCTTCATGCGGGCGAAAAACCCACTCGATTGGGGCGAATTGTCCTGCGATGAGAGCTGTTCAAACTCCTCCAGCAGCTCGCGCTGGCGGCGGCTGAGGTTCTGCGGCGTCTCGACCGCGGTCTGGATATAGAGGTCGCCGACATTGGGCTGGCGCAGCACCGGCATGCCCTTGCCCTTGAGGCGGAACTGGCGGCCGTTCTGGGTGCCTTCCGGCACCTTCACCTTGGTCTGCGTGCCATCCAGCGTCGTCACCTCGAAGGAACCGCCAAGGGCGGCCGTCGTCATCGAGATCGGCACCTTGCAATAGAGATCGGCGCCGTCGCGCTGGAAGAACTCGTGCGGCTTGACCGCCAGGAAAATATAGAGATCGCCCGACGGTCCGCCGCGCAGGCCGGCCTCGCCCTCATTGGCAAGGCGGATGCGGGTGCCGTCCTCGATGCCGGCCGGGATGTTGACCGACAGCGAACGCTCTTCGGTGACGCGGCCCTGGCCGGCGCATTTCGGGCACGGGTCCTTGATGGTCTGGCCGCGCCCCTGGCATTGCGGACAGGTCCGCTCGATCGAAAAGAAGCCTTGCGTGGCGCGCACCTTGCCGTGGCCGTTGCACATCGAGCAGGTGACAGGCTGGGTGCCGGGCTTGGCGCCGCTGCCCGAGCATTCCGAGCAGGAGATCGACGCCGGCACGCGGATCTGCGCGGTCTTGCCGGCAAAGGCCTCTTCCAGCGAGATTTCCATATTGTAGCGCAGGTCGGCGCCGCGCTCGCGGCCGCCCGACGAGCGGCGCTGGCGCCCGCCCATCATGTCGCCGAAAATATCCTCGAAAATGTCGGCGAAGCCGCCGGCGCCAAAGCCTTGCGCGCCGCCGTTCATGCCGCCCTGCTCGAAGGCAGCATGGCCGAAGCGGTCATAAGCCGCGCGCTTCTGCGGGTCCTTCAGTGTCTCGTAGGCTTCGTTGATTTCCTTGAACTTGTGCTCGCAGGAATGATCGCCGGGATTGCGGTCGGGATGGAACTGCATGGCGAGCTTGCGGAAAGCGCTCTTGAGCTCCTTCTCGTCGGCGCCTTTCTGGACGCCCAGCGTTTCGTAGAAATCAGCTTTCATTTTTTCCCGCTGTCCGGATACTCAACGTCTTGATGCATTGTTGTGTCTTTTGCCGGCACTGACGTTTCGATTTAGGTGCGATGGAACCGCGATGCCAGTGTCGACGCGGCTTTGCCGGCAATTTTTTGGCGAGGTCCGCTGTTTTTCTGCAAGGGGTTGCAAAAAAGCCCGGCCATGCGCCGGGCTTTCAGCATTATCTTGCCGTCAAACGGTTCAGGCCGACTTCTTCTTGTCGTCGTCCTCGTCGATTTCCTCGAAATCGGCGTCGACCACGTCGGAGTCCTTGGCGGCATCCGCCTTGGCGTCGGCTTCCGCCGCTTCCTTCTGCGAGGCCTCGTACATGGCCTGGCCAAGCTTCATCGAAGCCTCGGCGAGCGCCTGCGACTTGGCCTCGATGTCGGCCGCGTCGTCGCCTTCGGCCGCAGCCTTCAGCGCCGTGATCGCGTCTGATATCGCCGTGCGGTCGGCTTCCGAGACCTTGTCGCCATATTCCTTCAGCGACTTCTCGGACGAATGCACCAGCGCCTCGGCCTGGTTGCGGGCCTCGACCAGCGCACGCCGCTTCTTGTCGCTCTCGGCATTGGCCTCGGCGTCCTTGACCATCTTCTCGATGTCGGCGTCCGAAAGCCCACCCGATGCCTGGATGCGGATCTGGTGCTCCTTGCCGGTGCCCTTGTCCTTGGCCGAAACATTGACGATGCCGTTGGCGTCGATGTCGAAGGTGACCTCGATCTGCGGCACGCCGCGCGGCGCCGGCGGGATGCCGACCAGGTCGAACTGGCCGAGCGCCTTGTTGTCGGCGGCCATTTCGCGCTCGCCCTGGAAGACGCGGATGGTCACGGCAGACTGACTGTCCTCGGCCGTCGAGAACACCTGGCTCTTCTTGGTCGGGATCGTCGTGTTGCGCTCGATCAGCCGCGTGAACACGCCGCCCAGCGTCTCGATGCCGAGCGACAGCGGCGTCACGTCGAGCAACAGCACGTCCTTGACGTCGCCCTGCAGCACGCCGGCCTGGATGGCGGCGCCGAGAGCGACGACCTCATCCGGGTTGACGCCCTTGTGCGGCTCCTTGCCGAAGAACTGCTTCACGATCTCCTGGATCTTGGGCATGCGGGTCATGCCGCCGACCAGGACGACTTCGTCGATTTCGCCAGCCTTCAGGCCGGCATCCTTGAGCGCCGCCTTGCAGGGGTCGATGGTGCGCTGGACGAGGTCGTCGACCAGCTGCTCGAACTTGGCCCGCGTCAGCTTCAGCGTCAGGTGCTTCGGCCCGGTCGCATCGGCGGTGATGAAGGGCAGGTTGATTTCGGTCTGCGTCGTCGACGACAGCTCGATCTTGGCCTTTTCAGCCGCCTCCTTGAGGCGCTGCAGGGCCAGCTTGTCGTTCTTCAGGTCGATGCCCTGTTCCTTCTTGAACTCGGCCGCCAGGTACTCGACCAGGCGCATGTCGAAATCCTCGCCGCCGAGGAAGGTGTCGCCATTGGTCGACTTCACCTCGAACACGCCGTCGCCGATCTCGAGCACCGAAATGTCGAACGTGCCGCCGCCAAGGTCATAGACGGCAATGGTCTTGCCATCCTTCTTGTCGAGGCCGTAGGCGAGCGCGGCAGCGGTCGGCTCGTTGATGATGCGCAGCACTTCCAGGCCGGCGATCTTGCCGGCGTCCTTGGTCGCCTGGCGCTGGGCGTCGTTAAAATAGGCCGGAACGGTGATGACCGCCTTCTCGACCTTCTCGCCGAGATAGGCTTCCGCCGTTTCCTTCATCTTCTGCAGGATCATGGCCGAGATCTGGCTGGGCGACTGCTTCTTGCCGCCGGCCTCGACCCAGGCATCGCCATTGTCGCCCTTGACGATCTTGTAGGGGACAAGCTTCTTGTCCTTCTCCGTCACCGGATCGTCATAGCGGCGGCCGATCAGGCGCTTGACCGCGAAGATGGTGTTTTCAGGATTGGTGACCGCCTGGCGCTTGGCCGGCTGGCCGACGAGACGTTCGCCGTCGCCGCTGATGGCGACGATGGAAGGCGTCGTGCGCGCGCCTTCCGCATTCTCGATCACCTTCGGCTCCTTGCCATCCATGATGGCGATACAGGAGTTGGTGGTGCCGAGATCGATACCGATTACTTTTGCCATTTTTCTAGTCTCTCCGCTAAGCAGGCTCTCAGGACCCGTACAGGCGTTCCGACGAAAGCCCCTGTTCACAAGAAATTCCGTTCCGGCAACCGGCATACCGGCGCCGAACGGCTTGGCGCGTATATAAGAACAGGCAGCATCGCGCGCAAGCATTCTGCGCAAGGCTTCCATGAACCTTTCCACGTCCGCCTGCGACTGATGTCCAGGTGCCGCATGGTGCGGCCCGGAAAGGAAGCCCCCATGACCATTAACCCAGAGGCTCTGCGGTCTCCGGGAACAACAGGAGCTCGGCGCGACCACCGCCTTCGGGACGGGGTCGATGCGCTGGGCTTCCTGCTGATTCCGTTGACCCTGCGTAAGAGCAGGCGTATCGTCAAAATGAGGAAAGCAGACAATTCGATCAGGGAAGAACGTGCCGGACCACCGCGCCTTGCCCTGGTTTGCGCGGTAACGCCGGATGTTTCTCCCGTGGCTAACGGGGGTAGCTTCATGTCTCGCGTCCGCGGCACGTTCGTGTCTTCTCTCAACAGCGGCCTGCGCCGCGCCATGCATCCGAGCGGATTGCTGGCGCTGGCACTCACTGCCGGCCTGTGGCTGGGTAGCGCCGCGCAGGCGCAGGACACCCAGATCATCTATCCCGGCTCGATGGCGGTAACCGGATTTTCCGGTACCATCATTCCCCATTTCGACGAAGGCCTGCCGCCCGGCGTCGATCCGGTCGACGAAACCTTCATCGACACGACGCGCGCCACCTTGCGCGTGTTCGACGTCTCACATCTCGGCGGGCCGGCCGCCGGCCAGCTCGTCTTCACGCCGCCGCCCTTCGAGGTGACGGCCGAACAGATCGGCCAGGTGTTCGGCCTCACCTATGACGACGGCGTGCGCGACGGTGTCCCGTCGGGCGTTCCCAATCTCTATGCCGGCGCCACCTCGCTGCACGGCATCCGCATCGTCACCCCCGATGCCGACGACGATGGAAGGCCGGAGCGGCAGCGCCGCGGCACTGCCGGCGCTACCTTCATGGATGGCCAGTTCGGCACCGAAAACGGTGGCGGGCCGGGCACCATCTGGAAGATCGACGGCATCACCGGCCAGGTCTCCAAGTTTGCCGACATCGACACCAACAGCGGTCCCGGCATCGGCAATCTCACCTTCGATCCCATCCACCGCCAGTTCTTCGTCTCCGACCTCGACACCGGCCTGATCCATCGCATCGACGCCGAAGGCAGGCTGATCGACAGCTTCGACCATGGCGTTGCCGGGCGTCCGGCGCACGGGCTGGCTCCGGTCGCCGACGATGGTTCGGTGATGGACATACAGGGCGCGGCCTTCGATAGCGAAGACCCCGACAGCTGGGGCTACACGCAGGACGAGCGCCGCATCTGGGGCGTCTCCTATCATGGCGGCCGGCTCTATTATTCGGTCGGCGAAAAGTCGGAAATCTGGTCGGTGGGCATTGCCCGCGACGGCACCTTTGCCGGCGACCCGCGCTGGGAACTGACCGTCAAGGCCGACAAGGACTACGCCGTCACCGACATCGCCTTCGACAACAGCGGCTTCATGTATCTGGCGCAGCGCGGCCCGGTCGAAAACCGCTATGATTACAGTCAGTTCGCCGATTCCGGCAAGGGCGAGGTCATCCGCTATTGGCGCGAGAACCCGGACGATCCGGCGACGGAATCGGTCTGGGTCGAAGTGCCGCAGGAATATGCCGTCGGCTTCCCGCAAGGCAACCGGCAGTCGGCCGGCGGTCTCGACCTGCAATATGGCTATGATGCCGATGGCAATCTCGACACCTCGGTCTGCACGCAGACGCTGGTCAACACCGGCGACAAGCTGCGCGACAATCCGGCGCTCGCCGAGCAGCTCGCCGCTGGCGGGCCGCTCGCCGTGCACGGCGTGCAGATCACGCCCAAGGAGCTGGTCAAGCCAGCCAACGTGCCGCCCTTCGGCTCCTGGTTCGTCGACTTCGACGGCTATTTCGAAGACCCCGAAGTGGAAGGCCACGTCGGCGACGTCGCGGTCTGGCATCCCTGTGAAGGCCGCGCCGGCTATTATGAAGAAATCCCGGGCGGCTACCTGCCACCCTTCTATCCGCCGGACTTCCCACCGCCCGGCAATCTGCCTCCCTGTCTCGATGTCGAGGACGTCCAGTACTACTGCACGCCGTCCGGCCTCGAGGCCGATCTCTATCTCCATGACCATGCCGGCTTCGGCGGCGATTCGATCAAGGCCCAGTCCAGGACGCCAGGCGTCGGGGTGACTTCCCCCATGTCGCATGCGCCCGGCACGCCATACACGATCGGCATCACCGGCCACTATCCGGGCGACACAGTCGATGTCGGGCTCTGCTTCTACAGGAAGTCCGACAAGGACAAGGGTGGCTACTACCCTTGCTGCAAGATGACTTTGCCGCTCAGAACCCCAGCCGTCAGCTGCGAACGTTGAGGAGGGGAAGATGAAAAATCTCGCACTTTCCCCGCTCGCAACGAGCAACCAGTCAACCGTCAAGCAGTCAACCGTTTTGGAGACGATCATGAAACCCCTGTCACTCGCCAGGCGCGGCGCGCGCTGGCTGATGGCGGCCGGTATCGCGGTCGCCACCTTGACCCCGGTGCAAGGCTTCGCCGCTGAGGTCTACACCGTCATTACGGAGCCCAGACTCGACCTCGATAATCCGCGCATCATCAATCCGGAACCGGGCCGGGTCGTGCCTTTCTTCACCAAGAAGGGCACTCAGAGAGGCTGCGACTATGTCGTCTATTCCCTGAGCTTCGGCTTGCGCGGCGACCCGCAGGGTTTTGCCGACCCAGGCTTCGCGGCAAGACTGAAAAAAGCCCGGCTCGACTTCAAGGACCAGCTTCCGCATGGCCTTGAGATCGTCAACGTCAATGTGTCCGGCGACGGCACGGATTCGTCCGGCGGGCCGCTGCCGGGTGGTACAATCAGCACTTCGGCAAATCCGAACGACACGGCGACGGTTTCTGATTTCCGGATTTCCGCCTCCGATCTCGACGGCGTCGGCGCTCCCAACGAGCGCGTTATCACCTTCCAGATCACGGCCAAGATCGATCATGCGGCGTTCCCCTCGCCGACGATCGTCGACAACCAGGGCATGATCAAGGTGACCAATGGACCCGGCACCGGGATCATCATCCCGTCGCAGGATCCGAGCAAGCCCGACGACGGCGACTTCAAGACCGGGGAAAAGACCTCGATCAAGATCGACGTCACCAAGTGCAATCCGCCGCCGCCACCTCCCGGCAAGGAATGCTTCAAGGTGGAACGCGGCACGGTCGATTGCGTGCCCGGTGGCGGCGCCTTCATCTACCACATGCCGGTCGGCCCGGACATGGGCGGCAAGTGGGTGCAGGTTTCGACGACGACACCCGGCATCACCATCATCCCCGACACCCAATTGGTGCCGGCGGGCGGCGGCGTGCTCAACTGGAAGATCGTCGGCGCGTCACCCGGCGACGTCATCCACCTCATCGTCACCGGCATCGAAACCTATGCCGGCCCGGAGGAAGGCTGGGGCCTGTGCTGCACGCAGACCATCGACATCGTCATCCCGCGCGACCAGAGATGCCCGCCCAAGGACAAGGAACCGGACCTCAAGGTTGAAAAGCGCGCCGAAGTCCAGCGTTGCACGATGGGCGGCGGCTGCGACTTCACCATCAGGGTCACCAATGTCGGCACCGGTGCCTACCACGGCAAGATCGTGCTCGACGAGGTGACGCTGCCGGCCGGCTCGACGCTGGATTCAGGGCCCAATCCGCCCTGGGTCTGCGTGCCCGGCACCACCCCGATGACGTGCACCTATCCGGTGACCACGCTCAATCCGGGAGCCTTCGTCGACCTCAAGCTCGGCTTCAAGCCGGCTGGCGGCTGGCAAGGCAGCGTCCTGCGCAACTGCGCCGCCTATAATTACGCGGCCAGCGGCAAGCCGCTGTTCGGCAGCCAGTCGAACGATCGCGGCTGCGCCTCGATCCCGATCTGCCGGCGTGGCGATCGTGATCGCGACTGCCAGCCACCGGTCGACAAGAAGGTTGACCTGATCCTGAAGAAGCGTGCCCGCACCGAAGTCTGCACGGCCGACGGCATCTGCACCTTCGTGATCGACATCATCAACAACGGCACCTTCACCTACAATGGGCCGCTGACGGTGATCGACAGCTATCCCGGCGGCGCGCCGGCCTCCTCGACCTTTGGCCCGACCCCGCCATGGACCTGCGGACCGACCGGCCCCGGCCAGTTCCGCTGCGACAATGCGGGCATCTCGCTCGCACCGGGCGCCTCGACGCCGATCTTCGTCAAGGCGGTCATGCCGGCCGGCTATCAGTCCGACACGGTGGAGAACTGCGCCGAGGTGAAGGCCATTCCTGGTGAAAACGACCTCACCAACAACAGGGCCTGCGCCAAGGAACGCATCCGTCACCCCAATGGCGGAAAGCCCGCCCTGCGCATCACCAAGGTGTGCAGCGGCTCGCTGGCCGGTGCTGCGGTCGTCTCTTGCCGCATCACCGTCATCAATGCCGGCACGGCTGCCCCCACCGGTCCGGTGCGGGTCAACGACGCCGCCACGCTGGTGGCGGGCGGCGCGCCCGTCCAGATCCAGACCGTCACTCCCGACGGCGCGGAATGGGCGTGCGGACCGGTTCCGGCCAATGCGCTGTCGTGCCAGATTCCCGGTGCCGTCATGACACCCGGAACCAGCCGCCACTTCGACGTGACGGTTTCGGCGAACGGCGAGTTCGAGAACTGCGCGCGGGGTTCGTATGGTCCGGCCCCGGGCGACGACGTCGTCTATCCGATCGGCCAGGCCTGCGCCAAGGGCGGCGGCTCTTCGACCATCCGCGTCGAAAAGACCGGCGACCGCGAATGCAAGCTCGGCCAACCCTGCTCGTTCGAGATCACCATCACGAACGATGGGACGAGCCCCTTCTCCGGTCCGGTTCGCATCGGTGATGCGATCGGCGTGGAGGGTCTTGGCAGGCTGGACGGCGTTGCGATCACCTCGATCGATCCGCCCTTCGGCTGCTCGCCGGAGCCGGCGACCTTGCCGCTGTCCTGCATCGCCAACCTGACGCTCGGCGCCGGGGAAAGCCAGGCACACCATGTCACCGTGGTCATTCCCGACGACGGCCGACTGGCCAATCTGCGGGGCAACGTCAACGGCCAGAACTGCGTCGGCGTCCTGTCTCCCGACACACGGGTGCAAGGCGGCGACGTGCTCCCCGGCGACCAGGCCAATGTGCAGGGCGATCGCGGCAAGGCCTATGCCTGCCACCCCTTCATCATCACGCATGAGGTGAAGAACGAGTGCTCGCAAGGCTTCGTCATGAACGATGCCGGCCGGTGCGTCTGCCCGGCAGGCACCACCTTCCGCAACGGCCAGTGCTCGCCCGGCGGTGGTGTCATCGTCGAGCCAAAGCCGAAGCCCTGCGTGCTGCTCGAAGGCCAGATCCGCACCGAGGACGGGCGTTGCGTCTGCCCACGCGGAACCGGGCTTGAGAACGGAAAATGCGTCAAGACCGACAAGCCTGACCAATGCACCATCCGCGGTCAGGTCCACAACTCGGACGGCGATTGCGTCTGCCCGAGGGGTACGGAAGTCAGGGACAATGCCTGCCGTCCGATCCGGCCGAAGCCCGAGCAGTGCACGATCCGTGGCCAGGTCCACAATGCCGATGGCGATTGTGTCTGCCCGAAGGGTACTGAAGTCAGGGGCAATGCCTGTCGTCCGATCCGGCCAAAGCCTGAGCAGTGCACCATCCGCGGTCAGGTCCACAACTCGGACGGCGATTGCGTCTGCCCGAGGGGTACGGAAGTCAGGGACAATGCCTGCCGACCGATCCGGCCGAAGCCCGAGCAATGCACCATCCGTGGCCAGGTCCACGACGCCAACGGCAATTGTGTCTGCCCGAGGGGTACCGAGGTGCAAGGCAATGCCTGCCGGCGTAAACAGCCGCCAGTGCAGCAGTGCGACATACGCGGCCAGGTCCACAACAAGCGCGGCGAGTGTGTCTGTCCGCGCGGGACCGAGGTGATCGACGGCGCATGCCGCAGGTCCAGGCCGCAGGTGGAGGAGTGCGCACCGGGCTCGCAGATGATCAATGGCCAGTGCCAGCCGATCATCAAGCGGCGCTGCCCGCAAGGCACGATTGGGCGCTATCCAAACTGCAGGCCGATCCGCGGGCAATTGGAACCAGGCCTGCTGAACCCGAACGTCCTGCAGCAGCTGCTTCCGCGGCGCAAGACGCAAAGCGACCAGCAACAGCAGGACGATCCGGCTGGAAACATCCAGAACGTCAAGCCGTAACCGTCTGCCCGACACAGGTCAGAACCCGCCGGAGCAATCCGGCGGGTTTTGTTTGGATCGCGGCAACTGGGCTGGGCCAACAGGGGCGGGACGCTGCAGCGTCACGCCAGCCGGCGCAGCCGCCGGCCTGCGCACTCGACAAGTCCCCTGTGGCGCATTAGGCAGTCGATAGAGTGACCGGATGAAAAGGGCGCTCGGAAAGGCCGCACCCATGAGCAAAAAGACCTTGATCGCACCCTCGGTGCTGGCGTCGGATTTTTCCAAGCTCGGCGACGAAGTCGAAGCGGTGGTGGCGGCCGGCGCCGACTGGATCCACCTTGATGTGATGGACGGGCATTTCGTCCCCAACATCACCTTTGGCCCGCCGGTGATCAAGGCGATCCGCAACCGCACCAAGGCCTTCTTCGACTGCCATCTGATGATCGCGCCGGCCGACCCCTATCTGGCCGCCTTCGCCGAGGCCGGTTGCGACGGCTTGACGGTGCATGCCGAGGCCGGGCCGCATCTCGACCGCTCGCTGCAGACCATCAGGAACCTTGGCAAGAAGGCCGGCGTGTCGCTCAATCCGGCAACGCCGGAAAGTGCGGTCGAATATGTGCTCGACCGGCTCGATCTGATCCTGATCATGACCGTCAATCCCGGCTTCGGCGGCCAGGCCTTCATTCCGGCGATCGTCGACAAGGTGAAGCGGGTCAAGGCGCTGATCGGCAGCCGGCCGATCCGCATCGAGATCGATGGCGGTGTGTCAGCCGAAACCGCGCCGCTGGTCACTGCCGCCGGCGCCGACGTGCTGGTGGCGGGCGCCGCGATCTTCAAGGGCGGCAGCGTCGACGCCTACCGGCAAAACATTCAGGCGATCAGGACGGCTGCAGACAACGCAGCCGGCTAACCCACGGCGTTCATCCCATCCTTAAGCCCTCAGGCTGGCCAAGCGGCTCTCGTGCCGAGGTCCGTCCGGATCTGATTCGCGAAGCATCGAGCCCCGATGAGGGTCTGCGTAGATCCTCCTTTGCGCGCGATAGAAAAGACAATCGCGCGTGCACACAAGAACAGATGATTCTGCGTGCATACAAAACATGTTAAGTTTCCGAAGGTTGCAGAAATACGCGAATTTGCATCGCTGAACGGCAAAATGCCGTATATTCCTTTGTGCTTAAGTACAATAGCGCGATCTTCTGCTTGAGCCTCTGAGGCCAGACGCGATATGGTACGTGTACGAAGGGGGATGCTTCGGACTCGAATTGCCCAAACATAATTTGGGGACAAGGAGTCGCTTTGACATACGGAGCTGCCAATCTGAACGACGACGGCGCAGGGCACAAGAGCACGCTTGCCAGCACGGTCTATCACCAATTGCGGGATGATCTTCTCGGTGGAGTTCTTGAAGCCGAGAGCAAGCTGCGGGTCGAATGGGTGGTTTCCAAATATGGGGCTGGCGCTTCCCCTGTCCGCGAGGCTCTCAACCGCCTCGCCTCGGAGGGGCTTCTCGGCCGGCACGACCAGCGCGGCTTCTTCATCATGCCGGTCAGCGCGTCGGAGCTCGAGGAGCTGACGCGCACTCGCTGCTGGCTTGAGGAGCGGGCGCTTCGCGAATCCATCGCGCACCGCACCGCCGAATGGGAAGAACAGCTCGTACTGGCGCTGCATCGCCTGGGGCGTGCGTCGCGTCTTTCGCCGCAGAACAACTTTTCGCTCAATCCGGATTGGGAGAGGTTGCACCGCATCTTCCATCGGGTCCTGATTTCGGCCTGCCGGTCGCAATGGCTGGTGGGGTTCTGCGAGCAGCTTTCCGATCACGCCTATCGCTATCGGCAAATGGCAAGTGACGGCGAAAGCGTCCAGCGCGACGATTTCGGCGAGCATCGGCTGATCGCCGAATGTGCGCTGGACGGTAATGCCGACGGTGCCGTTGAAGCACTGATCAATCACTACCAGTTGACCGCTGCCATGTGCATGGAACGCTTCCAGCGAGGCGAAGGTCCAAAGGCGGTCGCCGGCAAGGCCGAACGCGCCCGGCGATAGCGTCGTTTCCCGGCAGTCTTTTGCGGCCATTGCCCGCAACCCGTTGGCGCGACGGGTGAACCGCGGTCTTGACGGCGCGGCCAAGAACCGCGAACGCTCGCCGCCAATGCATGCCACTCGAAAAGCGTGCCCAGCGCCGCCGTTTCCGCCACCCCCAGGAAGACTTTATGAGCAACCATCTGTTCGACGCGTTCCGTTCCCGGATGCCGGCGCCCGGGCGCCTGCTGATGGAAACCGATGACGGCCGCTCGCTCACCTATGGCGATATGCTGGCGCGGTCGGCGCAGCTCGCGCATGCGCTCTTGCAACTGGATGTCGAGCCCGGTGACCGGGTCGCCGTTCAGGTCGAGAAGAGTCCCGAAGCCGTCCTGCTCTATCTCGCCTGCCTGCGTGCCGGTGCCGTCTTCCTGCCGCTCAACACCGCCTACACACTGGCCGAGCTGGAGTACTTCTTCAGCGATGCGGCACCACGCCTGGTCGTCTGCGATCCGGCCAGGGCGGCCGACATCGGCGCACTGGCGGAAAAATCGGGCGCCATCACCGTCACGCTCGGTCGCAATGGCGAGGGATCCCTGACGGATCAGGCCTCGCGGCTGCCGGCGGACTTCCACGATGTGGCGCGCGGCGGGGACGATCTCGCGGCGATCCTCTACACCTCGGGAACGACCGGCCGCTCGAAAGGCGCCATGCTCAGCCACGAGAACCTCGCTTCGAACGCGCGGGTGCTGGTCGACCACTGGCATTTCACGGCCGACGACGTGCTGATCCACGCGCTGCCGATCTTCCACACCCATGGCCTGTTCGTCGCCACCAACGTCGTCCTGATGGCCGGCGCCTCGATGCTGTTCGAGCAGAAATTCGATCCGGCTCGCATCGTCTCGCTTTTGCCGCGCGCCACCGCCCTGATGGGCGTGCCGACCTTCTACGTGCGCCTGTTGCAACAGGATGGGCTGGATCGTCAGGCGGCAAAAAATATCCGCGTGTTCATCTCCGGTTCGGCGCCGCTGCTGGCCGAGACGCACAAAGCCTGGCGCGCGCGCACCGGCCACGCGATCCTCGAACGCTACGGCATGACCGAGACCAACATGAACACCTCGAACCCCTATGACGGCGAGCGGCGCGCCGGCACGGTCGGCTTCCCCTTGCCGGGCGTCGCGCTTCGCATCGCCGATCCCGACAATGGCAGGCCGCTTGCCCATGGCGAGGTCGGCATGATCGAGGTCAAGGGTCCGAACGTCTTCGGCGGCTATTGGCGCATGCCGGAGAAGACCAAAGCGGAATTCCGCGCCGACGGCTTCTTCATCACCGGCGATCTCGGCATCGTCGACGCCGACGGCTACGTCCACATTGTCGGCCGCGGCAAGGACCTGATCATTTCCGGCGGCTACAACATCTATCCGAAGGAGCTCGAAAGCGAGATCGACGCGCTTGACGGGGTTAGCGAAAGCGCTGTCATCGGCGTTGCCCATCCGGATTTCGGCGAAGGCGTCACCGCTGTCGTCGTGCGGTCGCCGGCATCGAACATCACCGGAGCCGAAATTCTCGGCGCCATCGCTGAACGCGTCGCAAAATACAAACACCCGAAACGGGTGATCTTCGTCGACGAACTGCCGCGCAACACCATGGGCAAGGTGCAGAAGAATCTTTTGCGCGATGCCTACAAGGGTCTCTACACATCCTAGGGCTGGAAGTGCGCAGGCGTTTCGTCAGCCCGGGTACAACAGCTCCACGACATGCTCGGCGATCGCCAGGCTTGACGTCAGGCCGGGACTTTCGATGCCGAACAGATTGACGATCGGGCCGGCGCCATGGTCGGCCGGTCCCTGGATCATGAAGTCGGCCGCCGGCTGGCCCGGGCCGGACAGTTTCGGCCGGACGCCGGCATAGGCCGGCTGCAGGGCGCCGTCGGCAAGATCGGGCCAATAACGCCTGATCTCGTCGTAGAAGGCCTCACCACGGGTGGGATCGACCGTATAATCCACGCTGTCGATCCATTCGACATCCGGGCCAAAACGCGCGCTGCCGGCAAGATCGAGGGTCAGATGAACGCCGAGGCCGCCATGAACCGGCACGGGATAGATCAGTCGCGAAAAGGGCGACCGTCCGGAGAGTGAAAAATAGTTGCCGCGCGCCAGCCATCGCGGCGGAACAAGGTCTTGCGGAAAGCCTTCGATGCGGCCGGCGAGCGCCTGCGCATCGAGGCCAGCGGCGTTGACAAAGGCGCCGGCCTGCAGGGCGAAGGTCCCGCCATTGGCATCGCGCGTGTCGATCCGGATCCCATCGGCTTCGATAGCCGCTCCGGCAACGGATGTGAGGAAGGCGAAGGATGCACCGGCGGCCTCGGCGTCGCCGCGCAGCGACAGCATCAGTGCCTGGCTGTCGATGATCCCGGTCGATGGCGACAACAACGCGCCGGCGCATTGCAGCGCGGGTTCGAGGCTTTCGGCTTGTGCCCGTGTCAAAACTTCGAGATCGCCGACCCCGCAACTTTGCGCGTTGGCCCGGATCGCGCCCAGCCTTTCCAACTGGTCGGGTTCGACGGCGACGATCAGCTTGCCGGTGCGGGCATGGGCAACATTGTGCTCGCGGCAATAGGCGTAGAGCCGCGCGCGGCCTTCGACGCAGAGCCGGGCTTTCAGGCTTCCTGGCGTATAATAGAGTCCGGCATGGATGACTTCGGAATTGCGTGAACTGGTGACGGTGCCGATCGCGCCGGCCTGTTCGACCACCAGCACCTCGCGGCCCGATAAGGCAAGCGCCCTGGCGATGGCGAGCCCGACGACACCTGCTCCCGCAATGACGCAATCGACGTCATGCATGGCCTGACATCACCTCGCGCTATCAGCTGAAAAAACTCTTTCGCCGCTGATCCAGACGTTTCTGATGTCGAGATCGTCAGACAGCGCAATGATATCGGCCGCCGTGCCGTTGGCGAAGCGCCCGAGCCGGTGCGACTGGCCGATCGCTTGCGCCGGATAGAGCGAGGCCATGCGCAAGGCCTCGGAAAGCTCCACCCCGACGACGCGGTGGATGAAGCGCACGGCCGAGATCATGTCGAGATCCGCACCCGCCAGCGTGCCGTCGGCGAGCCGCAGGCTGCCATCCCTGCGATAGATGGTGCGGCCGTTGAGCGTGAACGAGGTCATGTCGGTACCGATCGTCGCCATGGCGTCGCTGACCAGCACGATCCGGGCCGGTCCCTGCTTGGCCCGCAGCGCGATCTTGATGGTGGCGGGATCGACATGGATGCCGTCGGCGATGATGCCTGCGGACAACGTGCCGATATCGATAGCCGCACCCGCCAGCCCGGGCTCGCGGTTGCCGATCTGGCTCATCGCGTTGAACAGATGGGTGACCATCGAGGCGCCGGCCGCGGCAAAGGCGCTGGCCGTGGCGTAGCCGGTGTCGGAATGGCCGAGGCTGACGATGATGCCGGCCTTGGTCAGCGCCGAGATACGCGCCGGTACGACGGATTCCGGTGCGATGGTGGTGAGCAGCACCGGCAGTTTCTGCCGCGCCGCGATCAGCATCGCCTGGTCGGCGTCAAGCATCGGCCGGATCAGCGCCGGATCATGCGCGCCCTTGCGGGCAATCGACAGATGCGGGCCTTCGAGATGCAGACCGAGGAAACCCGGCAGCTTCTGCAGCGTCGCTGCTTCGCCGGCAGCGACAGCGGCGGCGGTGATGGCGGGCGTATCGGTGATCAATGTCGCCAGCAGCGCCGTGGTGCCGAAGGGCGCATGCGCCCGGCAGATGGTTTCGAGCGAGGCGACATCGGGGTGGTCGTTGAGCATGACGCCGCCGCCGCCATTGACCTGGACGTCGACAAAGCCTGGCGCCAGCATGCCGCCGCCGGTCTCGACGACGCGGATATCGGAGGGAATGGCGCCGGCGGGCAAAATGGCCTCGACGAGGCCATCGAGCACCACAAGCGCGTGGCCGTCATGCCAGTCGTCGCCGTCGAAAATGCGGGCGCCAGTCAGGGCAAAGCGGTCGCTCATACGGTCTCCGTCACCTTGCGAAGATTGCGCGGCGTGTCCGGATCGAGGCCGCGATGGCGGGCAAAGGCCTCGACGAACATGTAGAAGGAGACGATCAGCGTCAGCGGATCGGTCAGCGGATGGCCGGTGGCGACATGCGGCAGGCGCACGGCGCGCTGGGCAAGTGCGGACGTAACGAAGACCGGTGCGCCCTTGGCCGCCAGGCTGTCGGCGGCCTCGGCGACGGATGGCTCCGATGCGTCACGCGCAGCCAGCGCCAGCACCGGAAAGTCCGGGCCGATCAGCGCCAGCGGGCCATGCATGACTTCGGCCGCGCTGTAGGCCTCGGCATGCATGCCGCAGGTTTCCTTGAACTTCAGCGCCGCCTCGTTGGCCATCGCCGCCGACGGGCCGCGGCCGAGGATGAACAGCGATTTCTGCTTCTCGATCGTTTCGGACAGCACCGTCATCCAGTCGCAGGCGATCGCCTTGCGGAAATGTTCGGGCAATTCGAAAAGTGCAGCCAGCAGCGCCTCGTCGCCGGTGGCATGCGCCATCAGGGCGAGGCCGGCGACGGCGGAATTGATGAAGGTCTTGGTCGCCGCCACGCTGCGCTCCGGCCCGGCCAGGATATCGATCGCATAGTCCGAGGCGCGCGCCAGCGGCGAATCAGCGGTGTTGGTGATGGCGATGGTCAGCGCGCCACCGGACCGCGCGGTTTCGGCCATGGCGACGATGTCGGGGCTCTTGCCCGACTGCGAGATCGCCAGGCAGGCCGAGCCGCCGAGCCTGAGCTCGGCTCCATAGATCGAGGCGATCGAGGGACCGACCGAAGCGACGGCCAGGCCGGCGGTCAGCTCGACGGCATATTTCATGAAGGTGGCGGCATGGTCGGACGAACCGCGCGCCACGGTGACGACGAACTGCGGGTCGCGTTCGCGGATGCCGCGCCCGGCTTCGGTCAGGACGGCGCCGGAGCCGTCAAGCAGGCGGGCGACGGCCAGCGGGATCTCCTCGATCTCGCGCCGCATATGGGTCATCTCAGTCGACATGGTCGGCTCAGTCGACATGGTCGGCTCTGTACTCATGGTCGGCCCTCTTCGCTCGGCCCTGTCAGCCGCAGTTCGGCGACGAAATCATAGGCGTCGCCCCGGTAGATGGAACGGGTGAATTCGATCACCTTGCCGCTCGCCAGATAGGAAATGCGTTCGATGTGCAGGCCGGCAATGCCCGGCGGCACTTCGAGCAGGCGCGCGTCGCCGTCGCCGAGATTGGCGGCGGAGATGCGCTGCACCGCCCGCACCGGCCGGTTGCCGGTCAATTCCAGCGCCGCATAGAGCGAGGAGCCTATTCCCGCCGGGTCGGGCAGCACGCTGGCCGACAGCGAGGCGCGTTCGATCGCCAGCGGCGTGTCGTTGGCAATGCGCAGGCGCGCCACCCGTGCCACCAGTTCGTTCGACGACAGGCCGAGCACCATCATCTCGTCGGGTGAGGGCGCGTAAAGGCCGCGGTCGAGCCAGGCCGAACGCACCGCCATGCCGCGCCGCGCCATGTCCTCGGTAAAGGAGGTCAGCCGCGACAGCGATTGCTCGACGCGCTCCATGCGCGGCGCCACGAACGTGCCGGAGCCGTGGCGTTGCACCAGGATGCCGCCCTTGACCAGGTCCTGCACCGCCTTGCGTACAGTGACGCGCGAAATATCCGCCTTGCTGGCGATGTCGCGCTCGGAAGGTAGCGCGTCGCCGGGGCCGATCAGGCCGCGATTGACGGCGTCCTCGATGCTCTTGCGCAGTTGCAGATAAAGCGGCGCGCCGCTTTGCGACGACTGTTTCAGCGTGGCGAAGATCTGGTCGGCGGCATCGTTCATCGAGCCGCCTCCGCTGTCTCAGCAAAAAGGCGGGTCGCCATCTGCACGGCGCCGCCCAGCGCATCATCGAGCGGTGGCTTCAGCAGTGCCCGGTAGCGCGCCGACAGGCGTGGCGCGTAAAGCGGCGCCAGCCCGCCGAGCAGGCACAGCGGCGCGTCGTCCGCAAGATCGAGCGCGCCAAGCGCAGCTTCGACATCGGCGACCACCCTGTTCAAAATCCAGTTGGCGACGCTGTCGCCCTTTTCGGCATGCTCGAACACCTTGGGCGCGAAGCCGCCGAAATCGCCGGGCTTGGCATTGGTGGTGAATTCGACCACGTCCTCGGGATTGTTGCGGAAAACCGCCAGCATGCTCTGCGTCAGGGGCGAACCCTCGCGGACGCCGTCATAGGCAAGCAGCGTCTGTTCGAGCAGGTCGCGGCCGATGCGGGCGCCGCTGCCCTGGTCGCCGACTTGAAACCCCCAGCCGCCGATGGCGCGCGATTTGCCGTTCTTGCGTGCCATATAGGCGGTGCCGGTGCCGAGGATCGCCATGGCGCCGTCGCCGGCGCCGACAGCCCCTTCAAGCGCGATCTCGGCGTCGGTCTCGACGCGGCTGATGCTGAACGGCAGGATGGCCTCGAGCTGCTGCCGGTAGGTGCCGACATTGGCGCCGGCGAGGCCGAGGATGGCCGGTGTCTGCGGGATCAGTTCCGGATCCTGTCCGGCGGCAAGGAACGCCTGCCTCGCGGCCTCGACGATGTTCGACCGGGCGCCGGTCAGGTCGGTGCGGATGTTGGCGGCGCCGCTCTTGGCGCGGCCAATGACGGCGCCATCCGCAGTTGCCAGGGCGGCCCTGCAGCTGGTGCCGCCGCCATCGATACCGAGCACGAAATTCACGCGATTTCTCCTCCGGGCGGATAATACCAATAAAATACCAATAGCCAAGGATTAATTTCCGTTTCAAAAAGATTAAGCCTTATTTTATTGAAAAGCCTATGCATTTCGCCGGCTCAGCGATTTCCGGTCAGCGAATTCGTTAATGCGTGTGGACAAGTGGTATTTTTTTGGTATTGTTTTCCGAATTGGAGGAACCGGGATGGCCGAAACGCGCACCGAAGCGCTTCACCAGAATGCCGAGGGGCTGGATATCCAGACCCCGGACGCCATCCTTTCTTCTTTGGCCGATGCGCAGATCGAGGCCGCAAAGGTCGTGCGCAATGCCATTCCCGCAATCGCCAGGGCGGCCGAGATCATCGCGGCCAGGCTGAAGGGCGGCGGCAAGCTTGCCTATGCCGCGGCCGGCAGTTCCGGCCTGATGGCGCTGGCCGATGCGCTTGAATTGCCCGGCACCTTCGGCATTCATCGCGACCGCATCGCCATCCTGATCGCCGGCGGCGACGAGGCTTTCAGGACGCTGGCCGGCGGGCCGGAAGATGATACCGAGGAGGCCGCAACAGCCGTCATCAATGCCGGCATCGGCGAGGGCGACTGCCTGATCGCCATATCCGCCAGCGGCACGACGCCCTATGCGGTGCGAGCCATCGAGGAAGCCGCACGCCGGGGTGCTGCCACCATCGGCATCGCCAACAACAGGGACTCGGCTCTGCTGCGGCAGGCTGAAACCGCCATCCTGCTCGAAACGCCGCCGGAACTGATCGCCGGTTCGACGCGCATGGGCGCGGGCACCGCCCAGAAGATCGCGCTCAACATGCTGTCGACGCTGACCGCCGTCCATCTCGGCCATGTGCATGACGGCTACATGGTCAACCTGATGGCCGACAACATCAAGCTGCGCGACCGCGCGGCGCGCATCGTCGCCGCCGTCAGCGGGCGCGGCAGGGACGAAGCGGCCCGCCTGCTCGAAAAGAGCGGCGGCGCGGTCAAGACCGCCATTCTGCTCGCCGCCGGCGCCGACAGCGCAGATGCGGCGGAGAAACTGCTGGAAGGAACCGGCCAGAAGCTGAGGCCGGCGCTTTCCGCGATCGAGGGGAGCAAGGGGCGCACTGCCCCTGTTCTCATCAAAACCGAACCTGAAAAAGGTCAACAGGGAGACTGAGCATGACAACGAAACTACTGACGGCACTGCTTCTGGGCACCAGCATTCTCGGCTCAGCCGGGGTTGCTTATGCCGGCGACGTAACGCTCAACATCGAAAGCTGGCGCGGCGACGACCTTGCCATCTGGAAGGACAAGCTGATCCCGGCTTTCGAAGCCAAGAACCCCGGCATCAAGGTGGTGTTCGCTCCATCGGCGCCGACCGAGTATGACGCCGCCCTTGGCGCCAAGCTTGCCGCCGGCTCGGCGGGCGACCTGATCACCTGCCGCCCGTTCGACAAGTCGCTTGAACTGTTCAAGAAGGGCAACCTCGCCGACCTCTCGGCGCTGCCCGGCATGGAAAATTTCTCGCCGGTGGCCAAGTCCGCCTGGCAGACCGACGACGGCAAGGCGAGCTTCTGCGTGCCGATGGCCTCGGTCATCCACGGCTTCATCTACAACAAGGACGCCTTCGACAAGCTCGGCATCAAAGTGCCGGAGACCCGCGACGAGTTCTTCGCCGCGCTCGACAAGATCAAGGCCGACGGCACCTACATCCCGATGGCGATGGGCACCAAGGATCTCTGGGAAGCCGCGACCATGGGCTATCAGAACATCGGCCCGAACTACTGGAAGGGCGAGGACGGCCGCGCCGCCCTCATCAAGGGCGACCAGAAGCTGACCGACAAGGACTGGGTCGCACCGTATGAGGAACTGGCCAAGTGGAAGCCATATCTCGGCGACGGCTTCGAAGCGCAGACCTATCCGGACAGCCAGAACCTGTTCACGCTCGGACGCGCCGCCATCTACCCGGCCGGCTCGTGGGAAATCGGCCTGTTCAACACCCAGGCCCAGTTCAAGATGGGCGCCTTCCCGCCGCCGGTCGAGAAGGCCGGCGACACCTGCTACATCTCCGACCATACCGATATCGGCATGGGCCTGAATGCAGCATCGAAGAACGCGGATGCGGCCAAGACCTTCCTGTCCTGGGTCGCCTCGCCGGATTTCGCCACCATCTACGCCAACGCGCTGCCGGGCTTCTTCAGCCTGAACTCCGCGCCGGTGAAGATGGAAGACGCGCTGGCGCAGGAATTCGTCTCCTGGCGCGGCAAGTGCAAGTCAACGATCCGCTCGACCTACCAGATCCTGTCGCGCGGCACGCCGAACCTCGAAAACGAGACGTGGGTTGAATCGGCCAACGTCATCAACGGCACCGACACCCCGGAAGCTGCCGCCAAGAAGCTGCAGACCGGCCTCGACAGCTGGTACAAGCCGGCGAAGTAAGAACTCAGGCAGCGAGATCGGCCGGGCGTATGCCTGGCCGGTCTCGGACTATCCTGGTTTTTCAGATAGCGATTGTCGGCACCGCCTCTCGGCCTTACCCTCCCTTGGTGGGGAAGGCTAGCTGATCAGTCGCAGGCCTTTGTTCTTGCCGTATCGGGCAAGAATGGTCGGGCCGTGCATCGAGGCATCATCTAGATCACACCCTTTGGAACCGAGAGACGGCGGGGACCGAACTCATGGCCGCAGAAATACGACCGAAACGACCGTTCCGCTGGCACATTGGCGTCTTCCTGGCGCCGGCGCTGCTTGTCTACACGGCGATCATGATCCTGCCGCTGGCCGGCACGCTGCAGCTGTCGCTGTTCCGCAACATCGAGCAGCACCAGGTCTTCGTCGGGCTGCAAAACTTCCGCACGCTGTTCGGCGACCCCAACTGGTCGGTGAATTTCTGGAACGCGCTGAGGAACAACACCTGGTTCTTCATCATCCACATGCTGGTGCAGAACCCGATCGGCGTGATGCTGGCGGCCCTACTGTCCAGCCCAAGACTGAGGTTCTCGGCCTTCTACCGTACGGCAATCTTCGTGCCGACCATCCTGTCCTTCGTCATCGTCGGCTTTGCCTGGAAGCTGATCCTGTCGCCGCTATGGGGCGTGGCGCCGCATCTGCTCGATCTCGTCGGCCTGAAAAGCCTGTTCACGCCGTGGCTCGGCAAGGAAGAATACGCGCTGACGGCGCTCAGCCTGATCTCGGTGTGGCAGTTCGTCGGCATCCCGATGATGCTGATCTATGCCGCGCTGCTGTCGATCCCCGAAGAGGTGATCGAGGCCGCCGAATGCGACGGCATCACCGGCATGTCGCAGTTCTGGAAGATCAAGCTGCCGCTGATCCTGCCGTCGATAGGCATCATCTCGATCCTCACCTTCGTCGGCAACTTCAACGCCTTCGACCTGATCTACACCGCGCAAGGGGCACTCGCCGGGCCGAACTACTCGACCGATATTCTCGGCACCTTCCTCTACCGCGCCTTCTTCGGCTTCCAGCTGCAGGTCGGCGATCCCAACATGGGCGCGGCGATCGCCACGATGATGTTCCTGATCATCCTCGGCGGCGTTTGCGTCTATCTGTTCCTCGTGCAGACGCGCCTGCGTCGCTACCAGTTCTGAGGGACAAGAGATGAGCACGGCCACCCGTTCCCTGCCCCGCACCATCGGTGCCCACGCGATCCTGTTGACCTACACGGCGATCGCGCTGTTTCCGGTGATCCTCGTCATCATGAATTCGTTCAAGTCGCGCGCCGGCATCTTCGGCGCGCCGCTGACGCCGCCGACGCCCGGGACATTCGACCTGATCGGCTACACCACGGTCATCGGCCAGGGCGATTTCATCCACTATTTCCAGAACAGCCTTGTCGTCACCGTCGCCTCGCTGTTCTTCGTGCTTTTGTTCGGCGCCATGGCGGCGTTTGCGCTGTCAGAGTATCGCTTCCGCGGCAACACGCTGATGGGGCTCTATCTGGCGCTCGGCATCATGATCCCGATCCGCCTCGGCACCGTCGCCATCCTGCAGCTGATGGTGGCGAGCGGCCTGGTCAACACGCTGACGGCGCTGATCCTGGTCTACACCGCCCAAGGCCTGCCGCTCGCCGTCTTCATCCTGTCGGAGTTCATGAAGCAGGTGTCCGACGACCTGAAGAATGCCGGGCGCATCGACGGCCTGTCCGAATACACCATCTTCTTCCGGCTGGTGCTGCCGCTGGTCAGGCCATCGATGGCGACCGTCGCCGTCTTCACCATGATCCCGATCTGGAACGATCTGTGGTTCCCGCTGATCCTGGCGCCGTCGGAAGAGACCAAGACGGTGACGCTCGGCGCGCAATTGTTCCTCGGCCAGTTCGTCACCAACTGGAATGCCATCCTGGCCGCCCTTTCGCTGGCGATCATGCCGGTGCTGATCCTCTACGTCATTTTCTCGCGGCAGCTGATCCGCGGCATCACCTCGGGAGCCGTCAAGTGAGTTCGCAGACACCTCTTCGCGTTGTCGTTGCCGGCCTCGGCAATATGGGCCGCAGCCATGCGCTGGCCTATCACACCAATCCGGGTTTCCAGATCGCGGCGCTGATCAACCGCTCCGACGTGCCGCTGCCGGACGGGCTTTCCTTCTATGGCATCAGGCGCTCCTTCGACGAAGTGTTGCGCGACGAAAAGCCCGATGTCGCCTGCATTGCCACCTATTCCGACAGCCATGCCGACTATGCCGTGAAGGCGTTCGAGGCCGGTTGCCATGTCTTTGTCGAAAAGCCGTTGGCGACGACCGTGTCCGACGCGAGGCGCGTCGTCGCGGCGGCCAAGGCCAACGGCAGGAAGCTGGTGATAGGCTACATCCTGCGCCACCACCCGTCCTGGATCAGGCTGATCGCCGAGGCGCGCAAGCTCGGCGGCCCCTACGTGTTCCGCATGAACCTCAACCAGCAATCCTCGGGCCCTACCTGGGGGACGCACAAGCAGTTGATGCAGACGACGTCGCCGATCGTCGATTGCGGCGTGCACTATCTCGACGTAATGCTGCAGATCACCGACGCGAAGCCGGTCGAGGTGCGCGGCATGGGCGTGCGACTGACCGAGGAAGTCGCGCCGTCGATGTACAATTACGGACATCTGCAGGTGCTGTTCGATGACGGTTCGGTCGGCTGGTACGAAGCCGGCTGGGGGCCGATGATTTCGGAAACGGCCTTCTTCGTGAAGGACGTCATTTCGCCGAATGGCTGCGTGTCGATCGTGATGAAGGAAGGTGTCAAGTCCGATGACATCGACACCCACACCAAGACCTCGACCATCCGCCTGCACAGTGCGGCGACCGGTCCGGACGGCAAATTCGCCAAGCCTGACGAAATGCTGTCGATGGCAGGCGAGCCCGGTCATCAGGACCTCTGCGATCTCGAACAGGCCTTTGTGCTGAAGGCGATCCGCGAGGATCTGGATCTCACCAAACACATGGACGACGCGGTGAAGTCGCTCGCCGTCTGCCTTGCCGCCGACGAGAGCGTGCGCAGCGGCGCCCCCATCAAACTCTAGGACGAGTCAAACTCTAGAACAGGGACGAAGCCGTGGGCTCGCTGAACATCGAGAACGTGAAGAAGGCCTTCGGGCCGGTCGAGGTGCTGAAGGGCATCAACCTCGAGGTGACGGACGGCGAATTCGTCGTCTTCGTCGGCCCGTCGGGCTGTGGCAAGTCGACCTTGCTCAGGGTCATCGCCGGGTTGGAGGATTCGACCTCGGGCCGGGTGGTCATCGACGGCGACGACGTCTCCGCCACGCCGCCGGCCAAGCGCGGCATTGCCATGGTGTTCCAGACCTATGCGCTCTACCCGCATCTGACGGTGAAGAACAATATGGGCCTTGGCCTCAAGCAGGCGGGCACGCCGGCGGCCGAGATCGACCGCCGCATTGGCATTGCCTCGTCGATGCTGTCGCTGGAGCCCTATCTCGAAAGGCGGCCGGCGGAACTCTCCGGCGGCCAGCGCCAGCGCGTCGCCATCGGCCGCGCCGTGGTGCGCGAGCCCAAGCTCTTTCTTTTTGACGAGCCGCTCTCGAATCTCGATGCCGCGCTGCGCGTCAACACGCGACTGGAAATCGCGCAGCTGCACCGCCGGCTGAAGGCGACGATGATCTACGTCACCCACGACCAGGTCGAGGCGATGACGCTGGCCGACAAGATCGTGGTGCTCAACGCCGGCAGGATCGAGCAGATCGGCGGCCCGATGGAGCTCTACAATTCGCCGGCAAATGAGTTCGTCGCCGGCTTCATCGGCTCGCCGAAGATGAATTTCGTCGACGGCGCCCGCCTCGGCGAAACTGCCAAGACCATCGGCGTGCGGCCGGAGCATCTGACCGTCGATCCGAAGTCCGGAGCCTGGAAGGGCACAGTCGTCCACGCCGAGCATCTCGGCGCCGACACTAACCTCTATCTCGACTGCGAAAAGGCCGGGCTGATCACCGTGCGCATCTTCGGCGTCTACGACGCCGAACCGGGCGCCACGCTCTATGCGACGCCGGACCCGGCGAAGACGTATCGATTTGGTGCGGATGGGAAGGTGCTGAAGTAGCTGGGCGCTGACTGCCCTTCTCCCCCTGTGGGGTGAGAAGCGGTTCGCGTAGCGGACAAAAAGCCAATTGCTTGGCCTTTTTGAGCTTCGAACGCCCTGAGCCTGCGAAGGGCCGGGTGGTGGCCGATCCACCCTGCCCTTCGAACGCCCTGAGCCTGCGAAGGGCCGGGTGGTGGCCGATCCACCCTGCCGGGTCCCCGCTGCTTCGCAGCGTCCCGTCGTTCGCTGGCCTTTCATCGTGCCACGGGCACGATGAATTCGCCTTCGGCGAACCGGCTGCTCACCCCACAAGGGGAGAAGGGGGGAGCAACTGGGCGCCTACACGTCAGCCTTGAACGTCTGCTTCTGCTGACCAAGGCCCTCGATACCGAGTTCGACGACATCGCCAGCCTTCAGGAACACCGGCGGCTTCATGCCCAGCCCGACGCCGGGCGGTGTGCCGGTTGAGATGATGTCGCCGGGGTGCAGCGACATGAACTGGCTGAGATAGGACACCAGGTAGGCGACGCCATAGACCATGGTCTTGGTCGAGCCGTTCTGCATCGTCTTGCCGTTGACCGTCAGCCACATCTTGATGTTCTGAGGGTCGGCGACCTCGTCCTTGGTGACCAGCCATGGGCCGATCGGGCCGAACGTGTCGCAGGACTTGCCCTTGGTCCACTGGCCCTGCCGCTCGGCCTGGAAGGCGCGCTCGGAGACATCGTGGGCAACGCAATAGCCGGCGACATAGTCGAGCGCGTTGGCTTCGCTGACATATTTCGCGGTTTTGCCGATGACCACGGCCAGTTCGACTTCCCAGTCGGTCTTGACCGAGCCGCGCGGGATCAGCACGTCGTCGTCGGGGCCGACAATGGCCGAACTTGCCTTCATGAAGATGATCGGCTCCGGCGGCACGGTGGCGCCGGTCTCGGCGGCATGGTCGGAATAGTTGAGGCCGATGCAGATGAACTTGCCGGTGCCGGCAACGCAGGCGCCGATGCGCGGGCTGCCGGAAACCGCCGGCAGCGACTTCGGATCGAGCTTGGCCAGCGTCGCCAGCGATGTCGGGTCGAGTGCCTTGCCGCCAATGTCGGCGACATGGCCGGTGAGATCACGGATCGTTCCATCCGCATCGAGCAGGCCGGGGCGTTCGCTCCCTGCCTCGCCATAGCGCAGCAGCTTCATGTCATGCTCTCCTCAGTCAGAATGGTTCAGATCGACCAGCCGCCGTCGATATTATAGGCCTGTCCGGACGTATAGGTGGCGCCGGCCAGATAGACGGCGAGATCGGCGATTTCCTCCGGCGTGCCGAGCCGGCCCATTGGCTGGCGGGCGATGAAGGCGGCGCGGGCAGCTTCGTAGTCGCCTTGCGCGTGCATGCGGTCCTGCAGCGACGGGCTTTCGACCGTGCCGGGGCAAATTGCGTTGCAGCGTATGCCCTTGCCGACATAGTCGGCGGCAATCGCCTTGGTCAGGCCAATGACCGCGGCCTTGGTGACGCCATAGGCGAAGCGGTTCGGCACGCCCTTGCCGGCGCCAGCGACCGACGACATGTTGATGATCGATCCGTCGCCACGCTCCAGCATGCCGGGCAGCACAGCCCTTATGGTACGGATCATGGCGCGGACATTGAGGTTGAAAGCGAAATCGAGATCGGCGTCCTTCATCTCGAGGATCGAGCCGGAATGGACGAAGCCGGCGCAGTTGAACAGCACATCGACAGCACCGATCTCGGCAAAGGCGGCGTTGACGGCCTCATCATTGAGCACATCGAGCTTGCGGGTCTTGATGCCGGACGTCTTGGCGAGTTCCGCCAGCAGCGCTTCGTTGATGTCGGTGGCATGGACGACGGCACCCGCCTTGGCGAAGGCCAGCGCGCTCGCCTTCCCGATGCCTTGCGCCGCTGCCGTGACGACAACGACCTTGCCTGCCAGATCCGCCATGCTCTTCTCCTCGCCCGCTTGGGATCATCCGGGTCTATCGGCAGTCGGCCGGGGCGTCATGGGCCAGTCGGACGCCATCATGCGGCCTGCGCGCTTGTCAGCCCACAGATAAAGATGTTTTTTCTCGTTAAAGAACATGCATCCGGGCGTCAAGCCCGAACACGATCACCATCGCGGCAGCAGCGCCGAAACGGCTCAAAGCGCGTTTTGTGCATGTCGTTGCCCCAAACCGCTGCGCACCCCCGAGTCAAGCCCGAGGGCATGCTTTTGGGCGACATGCATTAGTCGCCGTAAGGCACCCAGACGTTCTTGACCTCGATGGCGCGGCGCAGGAAGGCATCGCCGGCCGCCTCGTCGGACGCCCAGTCGAGCCCGCGGCCGTTGCCGCTCCAGACCCGCTTGAGGTTGCCGATCGACTCGGCCTCCGCCTTGGCGCAGGTGTCGGCATCGGAGAACACCCAGAGCCCGTCGACATCGTCGTGCTTGGCCAGCACACCGGCAAGTTCAGCCGTGCGGCCGGTGACGATGTTGATGGCGCCGGCCGGAACGTCGGAATATTCGATCACCTGATAGAGGTCGGTGGCGAGCAGCGGGTAGCGCTCGGACGGCACGGCGACCACGGTGTTGCCCATGGCCAGCGCCGGTGCGACCAGCGAGATCAGGCCAAGCAGCGGCGAGGCGTCGGGTGCGACAATGCCGACGACGCCGACCGGTTCATGCAGCGCCAGCGTCACGGCACGCGCCGGCGGCTGGTGCACGCGGCCCTCGAACTTGTCGGCAAGGCCGGCATAGAGGAACAGCCGCTCGATCGACTGATCGACCTCGTCGCGCGCCGCCTTGGGCGTAGCGCCGGTCAGCTCGGTGAGGCGGGCGGCAAACTCGGCGGCGCGGCCGGACAGGTTTTCGGCCAGATAGTAAAGCACCTGCGAGCGGTTGTAGGCGGTCGCCTCCGGCCAGGCCTTGCAGGCCCGCGCGGCCGAAACGGCGTCGCGGATATCCTTGCGGCTGCCAAGACCGACTTCGCCGGCGAGCTTGCCCTTGGCGGTGGCAACCACCAGCGAATAATTGCCGTCCGGCCGCACCTGCTTGCCGCCGATGAACAGCTTTGCCGTGCGGTCGATGGCATCGCCGTCTGATTGCTCGGCAGGCTGTGCGGAGACTGTTGCCGGCTTGATCACCGGACCAAGCGGCAGCTTTGCCGAAAGATACTCGAACATGCCTTCGCGGCCGCCTTCGCGACCGAAACCGCTCTCGCGGTAGCCGCCGAAACCGCAGGCGGCGTCGAACATGTTGGTGCCGTTGACCCAGACGACGCCGGCTTTCAACTGCGGCGCGACATGCAAGGCAAGGTTGACGTTTTCGCTCCACACCGAGGCGGCCAGCCCATAGCGCGTGTTGTTGGCAAGCTCTATCGCTTCCTCGGTGTTGCGGAAGGTCATGGTCGCCAGCACCGGCCCGAATACTTCCTCTTGGGCCAAGATGTTAGCCGGAGAAACACCTGTCGCGAGCGTCGGCAAATGATAGTAACCCGACGACGGTAGTGTTGCGTCCGGCTGCCAGCAGACGGCGCCCTGTCTGGCGCCTTCGGCGACCAGTCCCTTGACGCGGTCGAGCTGTGTGGCGTCGACCAGCGGCCCGATATCGGTGTTCTTGTCGAGCGGGCTGCCGACGCGCAGCCGGCTCATCCGCGTCTTGACCTTGGCAATGAGGGCATCGGCGATGCCTTCCTGCACCAGCAGCCGCGAACCGGCGCAGCAGACCTGGCCTTGGTTGAACCAGATGCCATCGACCAGGCCTTCGACGGCGCTGTCGAGATCGGCGTCCTCGAAGACGATGAAGGCCGACTTGCCGCCAAGTTCCAGCGACAGTTTTTTCCCTGAGCCCGCCGTGGCTTTCCTGATGATCTTGCCGACTTCCGATGAACCGGTGAAGGCGATTTTCTGGATGCCGGGATGGTTGACGATGGCCGCACCCGCCTCCGGGCCGCCCTGGACGATGTTGACGACACCTTTCGGCACGCCCGCACGTTCGCAGATCTCGGCAAACAGGATGGCGGTCAGCGGCGTGAATTCGGCCGGTTTCAGCACCACAGTGCAGCCGGCGGCAAGCGCCGGCGCGATCTTCCAGGCCAGCATCAGCAGCGGAAAATTCCACGGGATGATCTGGCCGACGACGCCGACACCTTTGTGGCCGGGGAAATCCCTGTCCAGCGCCTGCGCCCAGCCGGCATGGTGGACGAAATGGCGGATGGCCAACGGCACGTCGATGTCGCGGCTTTCGCGGATCGGCTTGCCGTTGTCGATCGATTCCAGCACCGCGAACAGGCGCTGGTGCCGCTGCATGGCGCGGCCGATGGCATAGAGCACTTTCGCTCGGCTGTAGCCTGAAGACGCCGACCATTTCGGCAGTGCCTTGGCGGCCGCCGCAACCGCCGCATCGATATCGGCGGCATTGGCGTCCGACACTTTGGCCAGCAGCTTGCCGGAAGATGGCTCGCTGGTCTCGAAGGTCTTGCCGCCGGCAGCGGCTTTCCAGTCGCCGCCGATGAACAGCGCCTTGCTGAAATCGCGCGCGGCGAGCCACGCATCGGCCTCGTTGCGGGCTTCCGGCGCCGGGCCGTACTCCATGGCGTGATAGCGGTCGAGAATGTTCATGGCGCGCTCCAGATAATTGTCTCGGAAAGCATTCCTTCGCGCCCCCCTCTGGCCTGCCGGCCATCTCCCCCACAAGGAGGGAGATCGGCCTTCGCGCCTGTCAGCTGGCATCCTGCAACGTCGGCGATTGGCGAAATCATCGATGACAGCCAATCTCCCCACAAGTGGGGGAGATGTCCGGCAGGACAGAGGGGGGCGCGAAGGAACTCCACGTTCAAGGCCTCACGCGCCTCAAGCCATCGCGTGGCGATGATTGGCCGAATAGTGACCGGTCAGATGATGCTCGAGCTGGCGCTCGATGTCGGTCAAAAGGCTCGAGGCGCCGAAGCGGAACAGGTCGGGTTCCAGCCACGGCCGGCCGAGCTCTTCCTTCATCAGCACCAGCCAGTCGAGCGAAGCCTTTGCCGTGGAAATGCCGCCGGCCGGCTTGAAGCCGATGAGATTGCCGGTCTCCTCGAAATAGGCGCGGATGGCGCGAACCATGGCGAGGCCAACGGGCAGCGTCGCGTTGACGCTTTCTTTGCCGGTCGAGGTCTTGATGAAATCCGCACCCGCCATCATCGCCACCATCGAGGCCAGCATGACATTGCGCAGCGTGGCGAGGTCGCCGGTGCCGAGGATGACCTTCAGATGCGCGTCACCGCAGGCGGCGCGCATCGAGACGATCTCATTGTAGAGCTCCCGCCACTTGGCGCCGAACACCAGCCCGCGCGGAATGACGACGTCGATCTCGTCGGCGCCGTCCTTCACCGAGGCCTCGATCTCCTGCAGGCGGGTGGAGAGCGGCGCAAGGCCGTGCGGGAAGGCCGTGGAAACGGCGGCGACGTGGATGCCGGTGCCGCGCACGGCGTCGACAGCGGTGGCGACGAAGGGATGGTAGACGCAGACGGCGGCCGGGCGAATGGTCTCGCCCGCAATGCCGAGGCCCTCGACGATGTCGCGGCGGAACGGATTGATCGCCTTGGCGCACAGCCGGCGCACCCGCTCTTCGGTGTCGTTCGAATTCAGCGTCGTTAGGTCCATGCAGGCGACGGCGCGCAGCAGCCATGCCGCCTGGTTGTCAGCCTTGATCGAGCGCCGCTTGGTCAGGCTGGCGACGCGGCGTTCCAGCGCCGAGCGGTTGACGCTGCGCACCGATTCCATGAAGCCGAGGTCGAGCTTCATGCCGGGGTTGCGCGCGATGCGATGGTCCAGCGGGGCGGGCGTGTTGGCGGCGGCCCGTGCCGGCAGCGGCGTCACCTTGGACGAGCCAAGATCGGCTTCGCGGATTGTGCTGCTCATCTCCTGCCCTTTCATTCATCGACGTGCGCCGAAGATAGCCCGCGAAGTCGTACTTCACGAGTCCTTCAGCGGGTCTTAGCTGAAAAAGGCTGCGAAAGCAGCTAGTTTTTGACCGAAAGGTCAAAACCTGATTCTGGAATGAGCAGCTTGACTTCAGCCGACGAAGGCGCGTTCGACAACAAAGCTCGCCGGATGATGCAGCGAGCCCTCTTCGAAGCCGAGGCTTTCGGCCAGCTCCTTGACGTCCTTCAGCATATGCATCGAACCGCAGATCATGATGCGGTCGGTTTCCGGATTGAGCTTGTCGATGCCGAGATCGGTGTAGAACTTGCCGGACCCGATCAGCGCGGTGATGCGGCCCATCCGTGCCGATTCTTCGCGGGTCGTCGAATTGTAGAGGGTGACGCGGCCGCCGGTCATCTCGCCGATCAGCGGATCGCTTTCGAGCCCCGCCACCAGCTCCTGGCCATAGGTGAGCTCGGCATTGTCGCGACAGGTGTGGGTCAAGACGACCTGCTCGAACTTCTCATAGGTGTCGGGGTCGCGCAGCAGGCTGGCGAAGGGCGCGATGCCGGTGCCGGTCGAGATCATGAACAGCCGCTTGGCCGGCGTCAGCGCGTCGACCACCAGCGTGCCGGTCGACTTCTGGCGCATGATGACGGTGTCGCCGACCTGGATCTTCTGCAGTTCCGAGGTCAGCGGGCCGTCCGGCACCTTGATCGAGAAGAATTCCAGCTCGTCGTCCCAGGCCGGGCTCGCCACCGAATAGGCACGGAACACTGGCTTCTCGGCATTGGGCAGGCCGATCATGACGAACTCGCCGGAGCGGAAGCGCAGCGACTGCGGCCGGGTGATGCGGAAGGAAAACAGCCGGTCGGTATAGTGCTTCACCGAGACGACGGTCTCGGCATAGACATTGGCCGGTATAGGAAACTGCAGCGGGCGGGCGCCGACGGTGTTGAGCGCGGATGTGGTGTTCATCAAATCCAACCTTCTGGCCCAATTGCGATCGCGGGCACCAAACCTTCACCTGCGCGCCCGAACCATTCAGGTTTCGGCGTGCTGTCTGCACACTCCAAAGCGGTAAGCTCTTGTGTCCGGAATTTATTAGTATACAAACGATATTTGCGTCAAGATACCGCCGCGAAACACCTTTCCAAACTGTGACATATCCGTAGTCCGCGCATTTCGGGTTTCGACAATGAAAGAGAATTTTTCGGTGCAGCCGCCGGATTCCCTGGGCAGCGTCGTCGCCGGTATCGATGTCGGCGGGACCTTCACCGACCTGCTTCTGATCGACGGACGCGACGGTGGCCGGGTGCATATCGCCAAGACGCCGACCACGGTCGACAACCAGGCTTTCGGCGTCGTTTCGGCGCTCGGTGCCACCGGATTTCCGATCGACGGCATCGACCTCATCGTGCATGGCACGACCACCACCACCAATGCGGTGCTCGAGCGCCGGCTGGCGAAAACCGGCATGATCACCACGCGCGGCTTTCGCGACGTGATCGAGCTCGGCCGGCGCACACGACCGCAGGCCTATGGCATGACCGGCAGCTTCGTGCCGATCATTCCACGCAATCTCAGGCTCGAAGTCTCGGAGCGTGTCGAGGCGTCGGGCACGGTGCGCACGCCGCTCGACGAGGCCGAAATGCGCGCGGCGGTGAAGACGCTGATCGAGGCCGGCTGCGAATCCCTCGTCATCCATTTCCTGCATTCCTACGCCAACCCGGCGCATGAGCGGCGCGCCGCCGAGATTGCCGCCGAGCTCTGGCCGAACGGCTACATCACGTCGGGCCATGCGCTGCTGTCGGAAGCGCGCGAATTCGAGCGCGGCGTCACCGCCGCAGTGAATGCGTCAGTGCAGCCGATCCTCGAGCGCTATGTCGAGCGGCTGCGCAAGGAATTGGGGGCAAAAGGCTATGCCCGCGACTTCCTGATCATGAACGGCAATGGCGGCATGATCTCGGCCCGCTTCGTCACACGTGAGTCGGCCAAGACCGTCATGTCCGGCCCGGCCTCCGGTGTCATCGCCGCCGCCTACACGGGAAAGCGCGCCGGCTACGAAAACCTCGTCACCTACGACATGGGCGGCACCTCGACCGACGTGGCGCTGATCCGCAACGCCGAGCCGGCGGTCTCGAACGAGATCGAGATCGAATATGCCATGCCGATCCACGTGCCGATGGTGGCGGTGCACACGGTCGGCGCCGGCGGCGGCTCGATCGCCCGCGTCGATGCGGCCGGCCTGATCCAGATCGGCCCGGAAAGCGCCGGCGCCAATCCCGGCCCCATCTGCTACGGACGCGGCGGACTGGAGCCGACAATCACCGACGCCAATCTGGTGCTCGGCCGGCTGGCGCCGAAGAAGCTGCTGGCGGTCGAAAACCCGGTCACCGTCGAGCGCGTCACCGGCATCTTCGAGGCGAAGATCGGCAAGGCGACTGGCCTGTCCGGCGTCGAGGCGGCGGGCGCGGTGCTGCGGCTGGGCAACATGAAGATGGCCGGCGCCATCCGCATGGTCTCGGTGTCGCGCGGCCACGATCCGCGCGACTTTGCGCTGTTCGCCTTCGGCGGCGCCGGGCCCTTGCATGCGACCGCACTGGCGCGCGAACTCGGCCTGCCCAAGGTGCTGGTGCCGGCGCGGCCCGGCATCACCAACGCGCTCGGCTGCGTCGTCGCCGACCTGCGCCACGACTTCGTCAACACGGTCAACCAGCCGGTGGCGGTGCTCGACGAAACCCAGCTTCACGCTATATTGGAACGGCACCGAAACGAAGGCGAGGAGCTGATCGGCAAGGAAGCGGTGAAGCCGGAGACGATCCGCGTCACCCATTCCGCCGACATGCAGTTCGTCGGGCAGACCCACATCATCAACGTGCCGTTGCCGTCCTCGCATGTGACCCGGCATGAGCTGCAAAAACTGTTCGAAAAGGCCTATTTCGCCCGCTTCAAGGTCGAGCTGCCGGAAATCCGCGCCAACCTCGTCAACCTCAACACCTCGGTGACGGGTGTGCGGCCGGCAATCGACCTGTCGCGATTGATCGACCCGGCTGGGCGCGCAAAAACGCTCGACGAGGCACGCCGCGAGATTCGGCCGGTCTGGTATGGCGGACGCTGGCACGACACACCGGTGTACGCACGCGAAAAGCTGCCGCTCGATGCGGTCATCGAAGGCCCGGCAATCCTCGAGCAGATGGATGCGACCACCGTGCTCGAACCCGGCGACCGCGCGCGCTCGGACGCTGACGGCAACATCATCATCGACATTGGCGAGGCCTGAGATGAAGCTCGACGCCATCACCCTTTCGGTTCTCCAGGCGGCCTTGCAGCAGGTCTGCGACGAGATGGATTTGACCTTTTCGCGCGCTGCCTTCTCGCCGGTCATCGCCGAGGCCAACGACCGCTCCGACGGCATCTATTCGGCCGTCGATGGTTCGCTGATCGCGCAAGGCAGCCAGGGCCTGCCGGTGTTCGTCGGCGTCATGCAGTATTCGACCAGGACGGTGATCGAGATGATCGCCGACGGCCGCTGCCTGCCGCCGGAGCCCGGCGACATCTACATCGTCAACGATCCCTATCTAGGCGGCACGCATCTGATGGATGTGCGCTTCGCCATGCCGGTCTACCGGGACGGCAAGATTTTCTGCTGGCTGTCCAACACCGGCCACTGGCCTGATATTGGCGGTTCGGTGCCCGGTGGCTTCTCGGCCTCGGCGACGGCGGTCGAGCAGGAAGGCCTGCGGTTGCCGCCGGTCAAGTTGTTCAAGAAGGGCGTGCTCGACCCAGAGATCTACGCCATCATCTGCTCCAACATCCGCGTCGCCGACCAGCGCATCGGCGACATCCGAGCCCAGGCCGCCGCATTGCTGATCGGCCAGGACCGGCTCAACGGAATCCTGGATCGTTACGGAGACGAAACTGTTGTCGAGGCGATTGCCGAACTGCGCCGCCGCGCCGCCGAGCAGATGCGCGCCAACATATCCGCCATCCCCGACGGCACCTACCATTCCAAGGCCTTCGTCGATTCCGACGGGGTGGTCAACGAGCCGCTGGCCATCGCGCTGGCCATCGAGAAACAGGGCGACACGCTGACCTTCGATTTTGCTGGCTCGTCAAAGCCCTGCGCCGGGCCGATGAACAGCGTGCTGGCGACGACGCTGTCCTCGGTCTATCTCGCCATGCGCCATATTTTCCCGGACGTGCCGATCAGCGCCGGCGCCTTCGAGCCATTGATCGTCAAGCGGCCGGAAAGCACCTTCCTCGACGCCAAATACCCGCGCCCTGTCTCCGGCTGCGCCGCCGAGGTGTCGCAGCGCATCGCCGAGGCGGTGTTCGCGGCCATGGTGCAGGCGCTGCCCGACAAGGTGACGGCGGCTCCCGCCGGCTCCAGCGGCAATTTCGCGCTCGGCGGCAACGACCCGGCGCGCGGCCGCGACTACGTCATGTACCAGATCTCCGGCGGCGGCTATGGCGGCAATTCAGGCCATGACGGCCTGACCAATGGCTGCTCGACCATCGGCATCTCCAAATCGCCGCCGGTCGAGATCATGGAGCAGGCCTTTCCAGTACTCTACCGCCACTATGCCTTGCGCGAAGGCTCGGGCGGCGCCGGCAAGCAGCGCGGCGGCTTTGGCCTCGCCTATGAGGTCGAGATCCTGCGCGGCGACGCCCGCGCCTCCTTCGTCATGGATCATGGCCGTTTTGGCCCGCAAGGCGCGCTCGGCGGCAAGGACGGCGCGGTCAACACGGTGACCGTCTTCCGCAACTGCGAGGAACATGTGCCGCCACACCTCTCCAAGGAGCAGGACATCGCCCTGAAGGCCGGCGACCGCGTGCGCGTCGGCACGCCGGGCGGCGGCGGTTATGGCGATCCGCTTGAGCGCGACGCCGAGATGGTGCTGCGTGATGTGGCGCTGGGCTACTACACGTCAGCGGAAGCCAGCGAAAAGTTCGGCGTTGTCCTGACGGCAGGCGAGTTCGCCGTTGACCGGAAGGCGACGGACAAGCAGCGCGCCGGCTAACACCGCCGGCGGCTTGGATCGCGCCGCCGTGATCGGCGCATGACATGTCGTTTCCGTCTCCGCCGGGGTCATGAAAGCCCGTAGACTTCTCCGATCAACGGAGATCTCGGACATGCGTCTTTTCGGTCGTTTCGTGCTTGCCGCCTCTGTCGGCCTGGTTCTCGCCACTGGCGCCGCTTCCGCCCAGGACAAGAAGCTCAGGATCGGTACCGAGGGCGCCTATCCGCCCTTCAACTACGCCAATGCAGACGGCACGCTGGGCGGCTTCGACATCGACCTCGGCAAAGCGCTGTGCGCTGAGATGAAGGCCGAGTGCGAATTCACCGTGCAGGATTTCGACGGCTCTATCCCGGCTCTCCAGGCTGGCAAGTTCGATGCGATCATCAACATCACCATCACGCCCGAGCGGGCCGAGAAGGTCGAGTTCACCCACAAATACTACCAGACGCCGCCGGCCATCGCGGTGCCGAAGGATTCGACCATCGCAGGCACCTCGCCGGACGATCTGAAGGGCAAGGCATTGGGCGTGCAGACCGCGACCATCCACCAGAAATTCGCCGAGCAGAAATACTCAGGCTCGACCGTCAAGGTCTATCCGACCGGCGACGACGCCCGCACCGACATGGCCAACGGTCGCCTCGATGCGATGATGGACGGCTCGATCATTCTGACCGAATGGCTGAAGAAACCCGACGGCGCCTGCTGCAAGCTGCTGGGCACTCTGACGGCCGATCCGGCCATTCATGGGCCGGGCGTCGGCATCGCGCTGCAGAAGGGCAACAAGGGGCTGGCCGACAAGCTCAATGCGGCAATAGACGCGCTGCGCGCCAACGGAAAATACAAGGAAATCAACGACAGGTATTTCTCGTTCGACGTCTACGGGAACTGAGACCGTCTCTGGACCGCAATGAACGATGGAGACTTTCTTGGCTGAGCGGCGCTCCCCCTTCTACAGCAGCATCGTCGGACTGGGCGCGACCATGGGTCGGGTCGGCGGCGATTTCATCTCGGCCAAGACCTATTCCGGCATCGCCGACGAGCACCTGAACACCCGCAAGAATGTCGGCGTCCAGGATCTCAGCACCATGGGCAAGATGGACATCAAGGGGCCGGACGCCGAGGCGCTGGTCAACCATGTCATCGTCAATGATGCGGCGGCGATGAAACCGGGCCAGGTTCGCTATTCCACGGTCTGTCGCGAGGATGGCGGCATCATGGACGACCTCACTGTGTTCCGTCTGGCGCCGGAGCATTTCATGCTGGTGACCGGCTCGGTTAACCGCCTGAAGATGCTGCCCTGGCTGCAGCACCATGCGCAGGGCCGAAAAGCCTATGTCACCGACATCACTGCGGCCATCGCCTTCCCGACCATCCAGGGCCCGCGCTCGCGCGATCTGCTGAAGGTGTTGATCGCGGATGCCGATCTGGACGGGCTCAAGCGCTGGTCGTTCACCTCAGGGCGCATCGGCGGGACCAAGATACTGATCTCGCGCACCGGCGTCACCGGCGAACTCGGCTTCGAACTGTTTGTACCGGCCGACGAGGCGGCTTCGGTCTGGGACGCGCTGATGCAGACTGGCCGTGACTTTGGCCTGAAACCCTATGGCGTGCTGGCGATGTTCACGCTCGGCCTGGAAAAGGCCTATCCGGCGCATGGCATCGACATGGACGAGCCCCGTACGCCGTTCCATGTCGGCCTCGATCGCTGGATTAAGTTCGACAAGGGCGATTTCGTCGGCCGCGAAGCCTTGCTCAAGGTTCGTGACAAGGGCCTCGACGAGCAATGGGTCGGACTGATCCTCGACGGCGACAAGCCAGCCGCGGCTGACGCCAGGGTTTTGGCCGATGGCGAGGATGCCGGCATCGTCACCTACAGCGACCACGGCTATTCCTTGGGCAAGGTGCTGGCGACCGCGCATTTGCGGCTGCCGTTCACGACTATCGGCACCGAGCTCAGCATCGACATCGACGGCAAGCCAACCCGCGCGGTCGTCGCGCCGATCCCGTTCTTCGATCCCGAGGGGATCAGGTTAAGGGCGTAGCCTCACCCTCGCCGGTCCAGCCTCGCCACCAGCCGGTCGCCGGCCCACTGGATGCCGCAGACCAGGATGATCAGCACGATCACCACGGCGATCATGACGCTGGTCTCAAAACGCTGGTAGCCGTAGCGGATTGCGAGATCGCCGAGCCCGCCGGCACCGATGGCGCCGGCCATGGCCGAGGCGCCAATCAGCGTCACCAGCGTTACCGTGAAGCCGGCAACGATGCCGGGCAGGGCTTCGGGCACAAGCACCTCGCGGATGATCGTCCAGCGGTTGCCGCCCATGGCGCGCGCCGCCTCGATCAGCCCGTGATCGACCTCGCGCAGCGACACTTCGGCGATGCGCGCATAATAGGGCGTGGCCGCGATCGACAGCGGCACGATCGCCGCCCAGGTGCCGATCGAGGTGCCGACGATCAGCCGCGTCACCGGGATCAACGCCACCAAAAGGATGATGAAGGGCACCGAGCGGAAGCCGTTGATGACGGCGCCGAGCGCGCGGTTCACCCACAGGCTTTCGGCAATGCCTCCGCGATCCGTGGCGACCAGCGCTAGGCCGAGCGGCAGGCCGAACACCAGCGAAATAAGGCCGGACGCGGCCGTCATCAGCACGGTTTCCCAGATCGAACGCAGCAGAAGCTCAAACAGAATTGGCGACATGGCCAAGCACCTCCACCCGCGCCTGGCGGGCCTTCAGGAATGTAATGACGTCAGCGAGATGACCTGCTTCGCTGCCCGGAACAGCCAGGAACAGGGTGCCGACAGGCTGCTGCTGGATATGGTCGATACCGCCATGGACGAGGCGGAAGGGACCTGGAACAGCAGCGGCAAGATCGGACAGCAGCGGACCACGCGCCGCTTCGCCGGCCACGTCCACACGCAGGATCGTCTCCGTGCCGGCCGATGGCAGCAGTCGACCTGCGAGTTCTGCCGGCAATTGCGGCCGGATGGCGCCGAGCAGGCTGCGGGTGATGTCGGAACGCGGCTCGGCAAACACCGACCAGGCCGGCCCTTCCTCGACGATGCGCCCGGCATCGATCACCGCCACCCGGTCGGCAATCGAGCGGATCACCTCCATCTCGTGGGTGATCAGCAGGATGGTTAGCCCAAGCTGCCGGTTGATATCTTTCAGCAAGGCAAGGATCGACCGCGTCGTCTCCGGATCGAGCGCCGAAGTGGCTTCGTCCGACAACAGCAGCGCCGGCCGCGCCGCCAGTGCCCTTGCGATGCCGACGCGCTGCTTCTGGCCGCCCGACAGCGACGCCGGATAGGCTTTTGCTTTCTCCGACAGGCCGACGAGGTCAAGCAGTTCGGCGGCGCGCTGCAGCCGCTCGGCCTTCGGGCGGCCCTCGATCTTCAGCGGCAGCGCCACATTGTCCTCGACCGTCTTGGCCGACAAAAGGTTGAAGTGCTGGAAGATCATGCCGATGCGCCGCCGCAGCGGCTGCAGGTCGCGCTCGCCGAGCCGGCTGATCTCGCGGCCTTCGATGAAAACCTCACCGGAATCGGGCCGTTCCAGTCCGTTCAGGCAGCGGATCAGTGTCGATTTGCCGGCGCCGCTGCGGCCGATGATGCCGAGGATCTCGCCCTTGCGCACCGTCAGCGACACGCCATCGAGTGCAGGCGTCGCGCCGAAGCGGCGCTTCAGGTCGACAAGACGCACCACGTCCTGCGGTGTTGCACGTGGCTGGTCCGTGGCCTCGGCGGGTGCGGTAAAATGCTGGTTCATGCGTGGATCCCTGAAAATGCGATTGCGGCCCGCGCGTTGCGCGGACCGCTCTATCTCATTGTTTTGACGCAATTCCGGACGGAAAACCGTTACACACTTTTCCTGGAATTGCTCTAGTCAAAGCAGGCACATCAGCGCCCGTAATTCCCTAGTAGGCGCTGAGGCCGGTGCCCTTGTAGACCTTGTCGAACTCGGCTTTCACCGCCTCGTTCTGGTACGACGCGACCAACGTCTTGACCCAGGCCTCGTTCTCATTGCCGGCCTTCACCGCGATGAAGTTGCGGTAGGGATTGTCGGCGATAGGCTCCTGCGCGATGCGGTTTTCCGGCGTCAGGCCGCTTTTCAGCGCCCAGTCGGTGTTGACCACGGCGGCGTCGAGATCCTCGACCGAGCGGCCGACGATGCCGGCGTCGAGTTCCTTGATCACCACCTTCTTGGCATTCTCGGCGATGTCGGCGGTGGTGGCGAGAATGCCGGTGCCGTCCTTCAGCTTGATCACGCCCTCGTTCTGCAGCACGCGCAGCGCCCGGCCTTCGTTGGACGGATCGTTCGGCACGCCGATGACCGCGCCCTCGGGCAGGTCGGCGACCTCTTTGTACTTCTTCGAGTAGAGGCCGATCGGCCAGACGCCGGTATAGCCGACGCGGACGATATGGTACCCTTGTGTCTTGATCTGGTTGTCGAGATAGGGCTGGTGCTGGAAGGCGTTGGCGTCGATTTCGCCGCGCTCCAGCGCTTCGTTGGGCTGGGTATAGTCGTTGAACACCACGGTCTCGATGGTGAGGCCCTTTTCGGCCGCCTGCGCGACAACGACGCGCCAGACATCCTCGTCCTCGCCGCTGATGATGCCGACCTTGATCGCCTTCTTGTCCTCGGCGAACGACGCATGCGGCGCCATCAGGCTGCCGACCGCGACGGCCGATGCGAACAGCAGAGCAAGGCCACTGCGCCGGCTGAGGCTTGACCAAAGGGAAGATGGCAAAGTGTTTTTGAAGTCAGTCATGATTGATCTCTGCGGTTGTGAAGTCATGCGGCCAGGCGGATTGCCGAGCCTTGATCACATCGTCAGAAATTCTATCGATTTTATCAAAGAAAGCGTTTCGCCGTTCTCGTCAAAGCCGGGAATATTCTCTCAAAAATGTCGAGGGAGAGAGCACAAGACGCCGCCGGATCGACTGCGGTGCGATCCGGCGCACCTCGGTGAAGTCAGATTCGCAGACCTCCCGGCACTGCCCTCAAAGGGCGATCCATGCCGTCTTGAGATCAAAGTACTTTTCCAGCGCGTGCAGCGACTTGTCCCGGCCGAAGCCGGATTGCTTGACGCCACCGAGCGGCACGGTGATGTCGGCCCCGCCATAGGTGTTGACGTGGACGACGCCGGCATTGATGGCGCGCACCATGCGATGGGCGGTGGAAAGGTTGGCGGTCCAGACCGCCGAGGCAAGCCCATAGACGGTCGAATTGGCAAGGCGCACGGCCTCCTCCTCGGTCTCGAAGCGCATGACGCCGAGCACCGGTCCGAACACCTCCTCGCGGGCAAGCTGCATCCCCTGCGTCACATTCTCGAAGATCGTCGGCGCCATGTAGCTGCCGCCGGTCTCGGCAAGAATTCGTTCGCCGCCGGTGACCAGACGGGCGCCTTCCGCCGCCGCCCGGGCGACGAAGCCGAGGTTCTTGTCCAGCTGTTCGGCGCTCGACACCGCGCCGACGTCGCTCGAGAGATCGAGCGGATCGCCGACCTTCAGCCGCGTGGTTGCCGAGAGAAGCTCGGCCATGAAGCGGTCATAGACCGACGCCTGGACAAGCAGGCGCGAGCCGGCGACGCAGACCTGGCCGGAATTGCGAAAGATGCCATTGGCGGAGACCACCGCCGCCTGTTTCAGGCCCGGGGCGTCGGCAAAGACGATGTTGGGCGACTTGCCGCCAAGTTCGAGGAAGACGCGCTTCAGATTGGAACGCGCGGAATATTCGAGCAGCCGCCGGCCGACCGGTCCCGAGCCGGTGAAGGCGATGGCGTCGACATCCATATGCAGGCCGAGCGCTTCACCGGTGACTGCGCCGCGTCCGGTGACGACGTTGAGCACCCCTGCGGGAAGTCCGGCCTCGCTTGCCAGCTCGGCCAGTCGCAGCAGCGTCAGCGAAGCGATCTCCGGCGGCTTGACCACCACGCAATTGCCGGCGGCGAGCGCCGGCGCGATCTTCCAGGCGCCGATCATCAGCGGAAAATTCCACGGCACGATGACACCGACGACGCCGAGCGGCTCCTTGTGGATCAGCCCGAGCACGTTGTCGGCCGTCGGTGCGATCTCGCCATAGATCTTGTCGATCGCCTCGGCATAATAGCGGATGGTGCCTGCCGCCGAGAGCGGTTCGGCCTTGTAGGCCATGCCGATCTCGGTGCCGTTGTCGCGCACGCCGAGCACGGCCAGTTCGTCGGCATGCTTTTCGATTAGCTCCGCGAGCCTCACTAGCACCTTCTTGCGAAAGGCGGGTGCTGAGCGCGACCACGAGCCCTTGTCGAAGGCCTCGCGCGCCGACTTGACGGCGCGGTCGATGTCGGCGGCATTGCCGTCGGCGATGCTGGCGAAGGGACGGCCGTCGATCGGCGAAATCACCGGCAGCGTCGCGCCTTCCGTACCATCGGTCTGCGCGCCATTGATGAACAGGCCTCGCGCGCCGATCTCCGTCTTGCGCAGTGCATCGATGGCATTCTGGCTGATCATTGCGTTCTCACTTCAGGGGCTATGCAGTGCGATAGGCGGCGTGGGCGCCGCCCATCGCTTCTCTCAATCCTGCGCTTCGCTCAGTCTTTCAACGGCTGACCGAGATTTTCGAAGGCGACCGGATCGCGGCTCTTCAGCGCGCTCGCCAGCAGCAGTCCGACAATTGCGGCGATCAGCACCAGCCCCGGCAGCAACACGCCGAGGAAGCCGCTGGCCCCGGACAGGCCGCCGAAATTGATGACGATCAGGTAGATGATGATGACGAAGGCAATGAAGGTCAGCCCGGGCAGGATGGCGGTCTTCAGCGCGTTCTCCCGCGCAGCCGGATTGGCCCGGAAGAACATCACCACGGCGAGCGACGCCACGGCCATCATGACGATGACGCCGAGCGTCGCGACATTGGTCAGCCACGAAAACAGCGCCAGCACCGGATCGAGGCCGAGCACGGCGAACAGCCCGACGACGATTGCTGCGAGCACGCTCTGGATGACCGAGGCGACATGCGGGCTCTGGTGCACCGAATGCGTCACGCCGATCGTCTGCGGCAGAAGCTTTTCGCGACCCGAGACATAGATGTAGCGGGCAACCGCATTGTGGAACGCCAGCACGCCGGCAAACAGGCTCGACACGAACAGGATGCTCATCGCATGCGACAGCATCGTTCCGGCGTAACGATCGGACAGGCCGAACAGGAAGGTCGTAGGATCCTGCAGGCCCTGCAGCGCCGACAGCAGCTTGTCGACACCGGCACCGACCGCCATCAGCCATGCCGTGAGCATGTAGAAGACGCCGATCAGCAGGACGGAGAAATAGGTGGCGCGCGGAACCGTCACTTCGGGGTCGCGGGCTTCCTCGGCATAGATGGTCGTCGCCTCGAAACCGATAAACGCGGCAAAGCAGAACAGGATGGCGATGGCTGGCGCGCCTGATGTGATCTGGCTCCAGCTGAACGGCGCCGCCGACAGCCCGCTATCGCCGCCGGTCTTGAGGATGGCGATGTCGAGGACCAGCACAACCAGATATTCGCACAGCACCAGCACTGTCAGGATCTTGGCCGACAGGTCGACCTGGCGATAGCCGAGGACGGCGACGAGCGCGATGGCGATGAAACTCCACACCCACCACGGCAGGTTGATGCCCCAGCCGGCGAACAGCCCGGCGGTCGCCGCACCAAGCAGGCCCATGACGCCGATCTGCATGGCATTGTAGGACAGGATGGCGATCAGTGCCGTGGCGCCGCCGGCCAGGCCGCCAAGCCCGCGCGCCGCATAGGCGTAGAAGGCGCCGGCATTGCCGACATGGCGCGACATCGTCACATAGCCGACCGCGAACAAAAGCAGCAGGATGGTCACGATGAGATAGGTGCCGGCAAAGCCGGCGCCATTGCCCATCAGCATGCCGAGCGGCGTGCCGCCGGCCACCGCGGTAAGGGGTGCCGCCGCCGAAATCACCATGAAGGTGATGGCGCCGACGCCAAGACTGTTCTTGCGCAGCCTGTTGGCTGGCGCCTGCTCCGAAACTGCTGACATTGGTCCCTCCTGTTTGCGAACCTTTGGATTCGCTGGCCGATCGGCCTGTCCCATGCGCTCTGGATGTCGGTTCATTATGTGAACCCATATTTTGAATATAGACTTGCAAACAAAGCCGATGCCTGTCAAGTTAATTCACACGTTAAATGATTATCTGGAGGCGGAAATTGGGTACGGTCGGCAAGGCGATTTCACTTCTGGAACTGTTCACCGTCGACGAGCCCGCGCTCGGGCTGTCCGACCTGGCGCGCCGGTCGGGCTTCGACAAGGCGACGACGCGACGGCTGCTGCTGGCGCTGACCGGCCATGGCTTCGTCGAGCAGGATGCCGCCTCCCGGCACTATCGCCTCGGCGCCGGCCTGTCGCGGCTGGCGCGCATCCGCGAGGCGCGCTTTCCGTTCCTGCAGACGGCGGTTCCCCTGGTGCGGGATCTCGCGGCCTCGACCGCCGAGACCGTGCACCTCTCGGAATTCGGCGTCGATAAGCTGGTTACCGTCCATGTCGAACATCCGGCCTGGGCAAACCGGGTCAACATCGATATCGGCCAGCTTCTGCCCCTGCATTCGACTGCCTCCGGCATCGCCTATCTGGCCTTCGCCCGCGACGAGACCGTCAAGGCATGCCTGGCGGGCTCGCTCAATGCCTTCACGGCGCATACGCTGATCGAGCCGGCCGCCATTTCCACATCGATCGGCGAGACGCGTGACCGCGGCTATTCGATCTGCGATCAGGGTTTTGAGGAAGGCGTGATCAGCGTCGCGGCGGCGATCCGCGCGGCGGACGGCTTTGCGCTCGGCACCATCGCGGTGGCCGCGCCGAAGGCCAGGACGACGCCGGCGGCGATCGTGGAACGGGGACTTGCGGTGATGGCCGCGGCACGGGAGATTTCGATGCGCCTCAACGGCGACAACCTGCAAACCCTGAGGAGGCAGGCGTGATGTCTGCAGAGACGGCAACAGCACCCCGCATCCTGGTCATCGGCACGGGTGACACCAAGGCCGACGAGCTCAACTTCATGAAACAGTGCATCGAGGCATCCGGTGGCAGCGCGGTGATGATGGATGTCAGCGTGCTGGGCGACCCGCCATACAGCCCGGATCACGACAAGCATGCCGTTGCGCGCGCCGTGGATGTGACGATCGCGGAGATCGTCTCGAGCGGCGACGAGAACACCGCCATGACATTGATGGCCGGCGGCGCCGTGCAACTGGCGCGCCAGCTTCATCAAAACGGCGAGATCGACGGCTTCATCGCCATCGGCGGCTCGATGGGAACCGACCTGGCGCTCGACGTCGCGCTTTGCCTGCCGCTCGGCGTGCCGAAATTCGTCGTCTCGACCATCGCCTACTCGCATCTCATCCCACCCGAGCGCGTCGCCCCCGACCTGATGATGATCCTCTGGGCGGGTGGGCTTTATGGCCTCAACAGCATCTGCAAGGCGGTTCTCTCGCAGGCCTGCGGCGCGGTCGTCGGCGCGGCGAAGATCATGCTGGCGTCGCGCGCGGCTGCTCCCGCCATCGGCCCGACCATCGGCATGACCTCGCTGGGCAGCAGCTGCCTGCGCTACATGAAGACGCTGAAACCGGCACTGGAGCGGCGCGGCTATGATGTCGCCGTCTTCCACACCACCGGAATGGGCGGCCGCGCCTTCGAATCGATTGCCGGACAAGGCCATTTCTGCGCGGTGTTCGACTTCAGCCTGCAGGAAATCACCAACCATCTCGCCGGCTCCGTCGTCAGTTCCGGCGCGGACCGCCTGGAAAATGCAGGCGCCCGTGGCATTCCGCAGATCGCCGCTCCCGGGGCGGTCGACATGGTCGATCTGCCGACCTGGCAGGATTTGCCGGCTAAGTTCTCCGAGCGCCCGTTCCATGCCCACAACCGGCTGATCGGCTCGGTCACCGTCGACGCCGACGATCGCCGCCAGGTCGCCAGAACCATCGCCGCCAAGCTCGGAGCCGCGAAAGGGCGCTCCGCCTTCATCCTGCCGTCGGGCGGCATCCAGGAATGGGACATGCGGGGCGAGCCGCTTTACGAACCGGAGGCTCTTGCTGCCTTCGTCGACGAAATGCGCAAGGCCATTCCCGCAGGCGTCGAGTTCCACGAGATCGACGCCCACATCAACGGCGACGACTTCGTCGGCAAGGCGCTCGAGATTTTTGACCGCTGGGTCGAGGAAGGCATTGTCCCGCGCGGCACACCAGTCAAGGGAGTGGCCGCGTGAGCACTCCTTTGGCCCAGGCGCTGGTTCTTGATTTCGGCGGCGTTGTCACCCGGACGCTGTTCGAGACGCATGCCTTGACCGAACAGGCGCTCGACCTCGAACCGGGAACGCTGCAATGGCGCGGGCCGTTCGATCCGGACAGCGATCCGCTGTGGCGCGCGATGCAGGCCGACGAGATCAGTGAGCGCGACTACTGGCGCACGCGCACCAGCGAAGTCGGCCGGCTGGTCGGCGAGGACTGGCGGACGATGGAAACCTTCGTCCAGCGTGCACGCGGCGCGGAGCCGGAAAAGGTGGTGCGGCCCGAGGCCGATAGCGCCATCCGCGCCGTCCATGCGGCGGGCTTTCGCCTGGCGATCCTGTCCAACGAGCTCGACCTGTTCTACGGCGCCGACTTTCGCCGGCGGCTGCCGCTGCTCGGCCTGTTCGACACAATAATCGACGCCACCTATACCGGTATCCTCAAGCCCGACCCCCGCGCCTATGCCTTCGTCACCGAGTCGCTCGGCCTGCCTGCCAGCGCCTGCGTCTTCGTCGACGACCAGCAGCGCAATGTCGATGGCGGCCGCACCGCCGGCATGCGCACCGTTCATTTCGACGTTGCCCGGCCAGCACTTTCCTATGCCGAAGCCCTTGGCCATTTCGACCTCGTCCCAGCCGTCTGAGACCATTTGCGGAGCCTGTCATGCGCGACATCAATTTCCTCACCGAGACAAACGCCAAGCCGATCTGGCACCCGATGGCGCATCCGGCCGAGATGCGGGCCAACCCGCCGAAGATCATCATGAAGGGCGAGGGCGTCACCGTCACCGACATCGACGGCAACAGCGTGCTCGACGCCGTCGGCGGCCTGTGGAACGTCAATCTCGGCTACAGCTGCGACCCGATCAAAAAGGCGATCGCCGACCAGCTCAGTGCGCTGCCCTACTATTCCGGCTTTCGCGGCACCTCGACCGGACCGTCGATCGAGCTCGCCTACGAGCTCAGCGAATGGTTCGAGCCGGAAGGCATGGTGCGGACATTCTTCACCTCGGGCGGTTCGGATTCGGTCGAGACCGCGCTGCGGCTGGCCCGGCAATACTGGAAGATCCGCGGCCAGGGCGACCGCACCAAGTTCCTCGCCGTGAAGAAGGGCTATCACGGCACGCATTTCGGCGGCGCCTCGGTCAATGGCAACGCCAATTTCCGCCGCAACTACGAGCCGCTACTGCCCGGCGTCTTCCACATCCCGGCGCCATGGACCTTCCGCAACCCGTTCGACGAGACGGACCCGGCGCGGCTGGCCAAACTGTGCGCCAAGGCGCTGGAGGACGAGATCGCCTTCCAGGGCGGCGACACCATCGCCGCTTTCATCATGGAGCCGGTTCTGGGCGCCGGCGGCGTCATCGTCCCGCATGAGAGCTTCATGCCGCTGGTGCGCGACATCTGCGATCGCCACGAGATCCTTTTGATCGCCGACGAGGTGGTGACAGGCTTCGGTCGCTCGGGCGCATGGTCGGGCTCACGGTTGTCGGGTGTGAAGCCGGATTTCATGACCATCGCCAAGGCGATCACCTCGGGTTACTTCCCGCTCGGCGCCACGCTGATCGGCGCCAGGGTGGCCGATGCCTTCGAGGCCGACAAGACCAGCTTCGGCTCGATCGGCCACGGCTATACCTATTCCGGCCATCCAGTCGGCTGCGCGGCAGGGCTGGCGGCCCTTGCCGAGACCAAGCGGCTTCGCCTGGACGAGAACGCGGCGGCGCGGGGTAACGAACTCGCCACCGTGCTCGAAGGTCTGAAGGCCAGGCACGCGATCGTCGGCGATGTCAGGTACAAAGGCCTGATGGCAGCACTCGAACTGGTCTCGGATCGCGCCACCAAGAAGCCGGCTGACAAGAAGACCATGGCCGTGGTTTCGGAGGCGGCTTACGAAGCCGGCGTCATGCTGCGCGTCTCCGGCAACAACATCATCCTGTCGCCGCCGCTCATCATCAGTGCCGCCGACGTCGCGAAGATCGGCGAAGCGCTGGACGCAGGCCTGTCAAAGGTCTGACGCTGTTACAACGGAGTTTCGGTACGCAAATGGCCTATTCGCAGGAAAATTTGGCTGAGGAGGCGCTGGTTAGCCGGCGTTCCCGCCTGCTCGGCGCGAAATCGCAATTGTTCTATGACGAGCCCGTGCACCTGGTGCGCGGCGAAGGCGTCTGGCTCTATGACGCCGATGGCCGCAAATATCTCGATGCCTACAACAATGTCGCTCATGTCGGCCATTGCCATCCGCATGTGGTCGAGGCCCTGTGCCGGCAGGCAAGCCTGCTCAACACCCATACGCGCTATCTCCACACGGCCATACTCGACTATGTCGAGCGGCTGACCGCGACCTTCGATGCCAGCCTGTCCACCGCCATCCTGAGCTGCACCGGCAGCGAGGCCAACGATATCGCGCTGCGCATGGCGCAGGCCGCCACCGGCCGCATGGGCATCATCGCCACCGACGCCACCTATCACGGCAACACGGCGGCGGTTTCACAGCTCAGCACGCGGATGCCGCCGGTCGGTGGCCGCGCCCGCCATGTCAGGTTGGTGCCGGCGCCCGACAGCTATCGCCACCCGGATGCGATGGCCACCGGCAAGGCCTTTGGCGATGCGGTGCGCGAAGCGATCGCCTCGCTCGAGCAGGACGGCATCGGCCTGTCCGGCATGATCCTGTGTCCGCTGCTCGCCAATGAAGGCTTCCCCGCGCTGTCGTCCGGATTCTTCGGTGACGCGCTGCGTGCCGTGCGCGAGGCCGGCGGCCTGGTCATCGCCGACGAGGTGCAGCCCGGCTTCGGCCGCACCGGCAGTCATTTCTGGGGCCACCAGCGCGCCGGCTTCGTTCCCGACATCGTCACCATGGGCAAGCCGATGGGCAACGGCCACCCGGTCGCCGCCGTGGTCACCACCAGGGAGATCCTGGCGACCTTCCGCAACGCTTTCCGCTACTTCAACACTTTTGGCGGCAACCCGGTTTCCTCTGCGGTGGCGAATGCAGTGCTCGATGTGCTGGAGCAGGAAGATCTTGTCGCCAACGCATTTGATGTCGGCGCCTATGCGCAGGGCCTGCTGCGCCCGTTGGCCGATCGCCACGAATGCATCGGCGAGGTCAGGGGTGCCGGGCTGTTCTTCGGCGCCGAGCTGGTTCACGACCGCAAGACGCGCGAGCCGGCACCCGACATTGCCGAGCAAGTCGCCAACCGGATGCGCCATCGCGGCGTGTTGATGGGCAAGACCGGCATCCACGGCAATGTGCTGAAGATCCGCCCGCCGATGCCGTTTTCCCGCGACAATGCCGCCTTCCTGATCGGCATGCTCGACGAGGTGCTTGATGAAGTCGGCGGAGTGCCGGCGTGAACGCTGTGTCCACCAAATCCGAGCCTGAGACGGAAGCGGAAGTCACAGAGCTTGCCCGGCGTGCGCTCGAACATTGGGGGGTTCGTAACGGTGAGCCGGAGCTGCTGAAATACCGGGAGAACGCGGTGTTTCGGGTCCGCCTGCCCGATGGACAACCGGCCGCTATACGCATTCACCGGCTTGGTTATCATTCCGACGCCGCGCTGCGCTCGGAACTGCAATGGATGGCCTTCCTGCAATCCGCTGGCGTCGCCACGCCGTCTCCCATCGCGGCACTGAGCGGCGACCTGTTCGTGCCGGTCGGCAACGGCTCTTTGACGCCGCCGCGCCAAGTCGATTGTCTCTCCTGGCTGGAAGGCCGCGCCGTCGGCGCGCGAGGCGTGCCGCTGGATTTCACGCCTGAGCAGGCAAGACGGGTCTTCACGGCGATCGGGCGAACCATCGCCCACATGCACAATGTCACCACCGTCTGGATGCCGCCCGCCGGCTTCGCCCGCCATGCCTGGGATTTCGACGGCTTCTTCGGCCCGAACCCAAACTGGGGACGCTTCGAGACCTCTCCCTTCCTCGACGGCCCGCGCCGCGAGCTGGTTTTCCAGGCGCGGGAAAAGGCCGTGAAGGCGCTGTCGGAGCATGAACGCAGCGCCCGCAATTTCGGCATCATCCACGCCGATCTCGTGCGTGAGAACGTGCTCGTCCATGAGGGCGCGATCCGCATCATCGATTTCGACGATTGCGGCTATGGCTGGCACATGTACGACCTTGCCGTCGCCCTCTACCAGAACCGAGAGGAGGCGATCTATCCGCTGATCGAGACCGCCCTGCTCGACGGGTATCGGCAGCAGCGCGAGCTGACGCCGCAGGACGTCGCAGCACTGCCGCTGTTTTCGGCGTTGCGTGCCTTCGCGTTTCTCGGATGGGTGCAGAGCCGCGTCGAAGGCGACATCACCAGGGATGTCGGCATGCGCATGTCTACTATCGCCGCCGATGTGGTTATTGCGTATCTGCGCGGTGGATAGAAGCTGCCGTGCGGCCTATGCAGGCGGATCGGTCAAGCTCTTCGCGAAATGAATGCTGACCGTCCCCGAAGTGCCAAAATCGGCGACGATGGTGTCGCCGGGCCGTGCCTCGACCGGTCGCACGAACGACCCCGAGAGAACAACGTCGCCGGCCGCGATCGACATGCCGTAGCAAGCGAGCCTGTCCGCCAGCCAGGCAATGCCCATCGCCGGATGGTTGAGCACGCCGGCGCCAAGCCCGGTTTCCTCGACCTCGGCGTTGCGCGAGACGATGGCACCGATCCAGCGCATGTCGGCCTCCTGCGGCCGCTGCGGTCGGCCGCCGATGACGATGCCGGCATTGGCGGCATTGTCGGAAATCGTGTCGAAGAAGGTGCGCGCCTTCTTCGTCTCCGCATTGACGCGCTCGATGCGCGTGTCGAGGATTTCGAGCGCCGGCGTGATGTAATCGGTGGCGTTGAGCACGTCGAAGATGGTCACGCCGGGGCCCGTCAGCGGCGCCTTCATGACGAAGGCGATCTCGGCCTCGACGCGCGGCTGGATGAAGCGGCCGGCGGGAATTGTCGCGCCATCGCTGAAGAACATGTCGTCGAACAGCACGCCGGAATCCGGCGTGTCGATGGCGAGCGCATATTGCATCGCCTTGGAGGTCAGCCCGATCTTCCAGCCCTTCGGCTTCAGCCCGGCATCGATCTTGCGCGTCACCAGTGCGGCCTGCACGCGATAGGCGTCCTCCATCGTCGCCTCGGGAAAGTCCAGGCTGAGCAGGCGGATCTGGCGGCGCGACCGCTCGGCTTCGAACAGCCGTGCGGCGGCGTCTTCCACTTGCTCCGGGGTCATGATGTTCCCTCGTCGACGACGCCGTTTCTGAGCACGCCGACGCCCTCCGCTTCCACTTCGATCACATCGCCCGGCTTCAGCCAGATCGGCGGTTCGAAGCGGGCGCCGGCACCTGTCGGCGTGCCGGTGACGATGATATCGCCGGGCACCAGCGTGGTGAAGGTCGAGATATAGGCGATGATCTTGCGGAATGAGAAGATCATCCGGCTGGTGCGGTCTTGCTGGCGCAGTTCGCCATTGACGCGGGTGGTCAGCGCGATGTCGGCGATCTGCGCCTCATCCGTGAACGGCACCAGCCACGGGCCGATCGAGCCGCTGCGGTCGAAATTCTTGCCTTGCGTGACGTTGAACTTGGCATGCCGCACCCAGTCGCGGATGGTGCCCTCATTGCATAACGACAGCGCCGCGATGTGGCCGAGCGCGTCGGCTTGCGCGATGCGCCGGCCAGCCTTGCCGATGACGATGACGACCTCGCCCTCATAGTCGAGCTGCGAAGAGTCCGGTGGGCGCACCAGCGGCGCGCCATGGCCGACGAAAGAGCGCGGGAAACGGATGAACAGCGACGGATTCGCCGGTGCTGCCTGGCCGTCCTTGTACTCCTCGTTGCGGTCGGGATAGTTGACGCCTACGCAGATGATCTTTTCCGGTGACGGGATCGGGATGTCGTAGGCGATGGCGTCGAGCGGGAAATCGGCGGCGAAGGCGTCCGCCTCTTCCGCCAGCCGCCGCAAGGCGCCGGCCTCGATCACTTCGCGCAGCGTCGGCCACTGGCCGTGGCGGGCCGACAGGTCGACGACGCCCTTGCCGGTGATCGCGCCGTAACGTGCCTTGCCGCCGACGGTGAAGGTGGCGAGCCGTGCCATGCTCATGCTGCAACTCCGCCGTTGGTGGATGCCCGCAAGTGTGGAGCTCTACGGCGAAGGAACTCGGACATCGACCAGGATTCTCTCATGGCGCGATGATCGGCGACGCCGTCAAATCCGGCTGGCGCGCCGCAACCCCGGCAAATGCACTGCCTTCCTCGAACCAACTCTTGGGCGCCGGTGCGCCCCACAGCGTCTGGCGCTGCGGGTCCTTGAGGTCCCACTTGATCGGCTCGAGGTCCGGATCGACCGTCTGGTAGTCCGAGCAGTAGATCTCGATGCGATGATTGTCCGGGTCGCGGACATAGAGGAAGAAGGCGTTGGAAATGCCGTGCCGGCCGGGGCCGCGTTCGATGTTCGGCAAATAGCCGGTCGTCGCCATCAGGTCGAGCAGGTCGATGATGTTGAGCGGTGTCGGCACCCAGAAGGCGACATGATGCAGGCGCGGCCCGATGCCGTTGGTGAAGGCGATATCGTGGACGCCGCCCTTGCGGTGCGTCCAGGCCGCCCACAGCTTTCCGCTGCTGGCATCCTCGGTGTATTCGGTGACGCGGAAGCCGAGCTCGTTGTAGAAGGCGACGGACTCGTCGACATTGGGCGAGAAGCAGTTGAAGTGGTCGATGCGCAGCGGCTTGACGCCGTGATAGAGCGCATACTTCTGATGGATCGGCGGCAGCCGCTGCATCTCAGCGTAGAATTCGAGCGGAATGCCGTGCGGATCGCGGGTGCGGAAGGTGCGCGACTGGTAGGGCCGCTCGACCCATTCCACCGGCAGGCCTTTGCCCTTGAAGAAGTGCTCGGCCTTGTCGAGATCGTCCTCGGAAAACACCTTGAAGCCGAGGTCGCGCGCTTCGGCCGTAGTGGCCCTCTTCAGCACGATGCAATGGTGCCCGCGCTCTTCCAGCGCCCTGAGATAGATCCTGTCTGATGTCTCGTCGGTGACCTGCAGGCCGAGTGTGTCGACATAGAACGCGCGGGACCTGGCGAGGTCGGTGACGGCCAGCTCGACATGGCTGAGGCGCACGATGTTGAAGGCAGGGTAGAGATTGGGCTTGGGCAAGGGCATTTGATTTCCTCTGATCAGCCGCCGAGTTTCTGGATCGCGTGCGCCGTCGTGGCGAAGGCTATATTCTTCGTCTCCATGTAGAAGCCGAAGGAATGGTCGCCACCGTCGCGGCCGATGCCGGAATTCTTGACACCGCCGAACGGGGTCGGCAAATGCCGCACATTCTCGGAATTGACCCAGATCATGCCGGCATCCAGCGCGTCGGTGAAGCGGAAGGTGCGGGTAACGTCCGATGTCCAGAGATAACCGGTCAGGCCATATTGCGTGTCATTGGCCAGCGCCAGCGCTTCCGCCTCGTCCTTGAAGGAAAGTGCGGTCAGCACCGGCCCAAAGATCTCTTCCTGGGCAATGCGCATCTTGTTGGTGGCGCCGACGAACAACGTCGGGCTGACATAGCAGCCGCCACCCGGGCCGGCGAACTTGCCACCGCCGGCAGCGACCACCGCGCCTTCCGATTTGCCGACCTCGATGTAGGAGAGCACCTTTTCCTCGTGCACCGGATGGATCAGCGGACCGACCACCGTTGTCGGATCCAGGGGATGGCCGATCTTGATGCGCTTTGCCTTTTCCGCCACCAGATCGGTGAACTTGTCATAGACCGAGGCTTCGACCAGCAGCCGTGACGAGGAGGTGCAGCGTTCGCCGTTCAGCGAATAGATCATGAACACCGCCGCATCGGCCGCGCGCTCCAGGTCTGCGTCGGCGAAGACGATCACCGGATTCTTGCCGCCAAGCTCGAAATGGACGCGCTTCAGCGTGTCAGCGCCTTGGCGCATGATCATCGAGCCGGTGCGGCTCTCGCCGACGAAGCCGATCGCCTTGATGTCGGGATGCTCGGTCAGCGCCTTGCCGGCGTGCTCGCCGAGCCCGTTGACGAGGTTCCACACTCCCTTCGGCAGGCCGGCCTCTTCGGCGATCTCGACCAGCAGGCGTGCGGTCAGCGGCGAAAATTCGGCCGGCTTATGAACCACGGTGCAGCCGGCGGCCAGTGCCGGCGCGATCTTCCAGGTCGACAGCATGAACGGCGTGTTCCACGGCGTGATAATGCCGACCGGGCCTATCGGCACCCGTGTGGTCATATTGACCTGGCCTGTGGTCCGCAGCGTTTCGCCGTCGCGCGCTTCGGGCGCACGGTCGGCGAAGAAGCGGAAATTCTCGGCCCCCCGCAACGCCGCCTTGGCCATGAACTTCAGCGCCTGGCCGGTGTCCATGCATTCGACGAAGGCGATCTCCTCGGCGCGTGCTTCGATCGCGTCGGCTATTTTGTGCAGCAGCTTCTTGCGCGCTTCGCCGGGCATCGCGGCCCAGGCCGGAAACGCTGCCTTCGCCGCCTTGGCGGCGCGGTCGATGTCAGCGGCATTGCCACGCGCGACTTTGGCCAGCGGCTTGAGGTCGACCGGCGACAGCGTTTCAAACGTCGCGCCGTCCAGCGCCGGCACCGCTTCGCCGCCGATCTGGTTCAGCACGCCGTCGCGCTTGAAACGGGCCAGATAGGCCTCGGCCTTCTTCAGATTGCCTTGCAGGTCGGACATATCAGCTTCCGTCACTTGCCGCGCAGTCGCGGGTGGATTGCGTTCTTCTTCCAGCTCAGCACCGGGTCGATTTCCCGGATCTCGAGCGACAGGGCGAAATGCGGCGTTGCGAACAGCCCGGCAAGGTGTTCGCTCACCGCCGCGAAGACGGCTTCGCCGGTCCGCTTCTTTTCCTCGGCGCTGCGCCCGGTTCCGATGCGAAACGACATGTCGAGGAAGGCGTTTTCCGCCAGCCTGTCGGCCACCGCATAGGCATCGGCGCGAAAGGCCCGCACCCGCACGGCGCCGGTTTCGAACAGCCCGGTGTCCAGCACGGTGCGCAACACCAGCGCGCACAACTCGCCCATATCGACCTTGGCATCGAGATTGGGCGAATACTCGATGGAGAAGTGCGGCACGGCGTTTCGCTCCCCAATCACTTGCCTTGTTGTAGTTAACGCGTTAATTACATGTGGCACCCGTGAAGTCAAGTCTTGCATCGGGCTTGGCGCAACGATACGGGATGGCTGGAACGGGCTTTCGGTGCGCGGATTCGGCTTGAAAGAAGGCCTGTTTTCGATCGCAAGCCAGCGTGGGAGGCCCTTTTTCTTGCTGCCTGAAAACACCCGTCGTTCCCTGCCAATGGCGCTGCTGCATGCCCGCGAAGTGGTGATGGCGCGGTTTCGTCCGATGCTCGCGGCCCACGATGTGACCGAACAGCAATGGCGCGTGCTGCGCGTGCTGAGCGAAGCCGGCCCGGTCGAGGCGACGGAGCTTGCCGATCGCGCATCGGTGTTGCCGCCCAGCCTGACGCGCATCATCAAGGCGCTTGAGGGACGCAGATTCATCACCCGCAACAAGGCGGAAGGCGACGGCCGCCGCGTCGTGCTGGCAATCGCCCCGGCCGGTTCCGCCCTGATCGATGCTCTCTCGCCCGAGCGTCGCGTTATCTATGACGACATCGAACAGCGCTTCGGCCACGACAGGCTGGAACAGCTGCTCGATCTCCTGGAAAACCTCATCGACGGCGAAAGCTGACCGTTCGGTCGGGGCGGTTTCGCTTGGGCTCACCCGCCAAAGCTGCCAAGCCGCGTCGGCTGCGTATAATTGCGGTCGACATAGAGCAGCGCCGAGCCGCCGCTGCCATGCCGGACATCGATGACGCGGCCGATCATGACATTATGCGTGCCGACGACATGCACATCCTCGATCTCGCAATCGAAATTGACGATCGCATCCGAAAGCGCCGGCGTGCCGGAGGTCAGCGTCTGCCAGCGCGCCGCCGAATAGCGCGCTTCCATGTCCCTGGTCGCGCCAGCGAACTTTCCCGCCAGATGCATGTGGTCGTGGGTCAGCACGTTGACGCAGAAGCGCCGGTTGGACAAGAACATGGCGGCCTGCGTCGAGCGGCCGTTCATGCACACCAGCAGCGTCGGTGGCTCGTCGGAGACGCTGCACATGGCGGTGGCGGTGAAGCCGCCGCGTCCGGCCGGGCCGTCGGTGGTGACGATGTTGACGGGCGCGCAGACCCTCGCCATGGCGTCGCGGAAATCGGCTTTCGAAATCTGCGTGGCCATCTGGTTTCACTTAGCCGACGAAGCAAGCGGATTGAACCAGGTGTCGCCGGTCCAGCCGCTCTCGTCATAGTCGGCCATGCAGGTGTCGACCAGCTCTTCCATCGCCTTCAGCCGCCCGCCGCGTTCGGCGCCCTTCAGCACCTGCAGCCGCACCTCTTCCGGCGCCCCGGCATAGTTGAGTTCGTAGAGCGCGTGGCGGCCGCCGAACTCGGTGCCGGTCGCGTCCCACAACAGCTTCATGATCTTGATGCGCTCGATGTGGCCCATGTCGTTGGAGCCGCGCACATACTGCGCGAGATATTTGTCGATCTCGGGATTGTTGAAGTCGCGCACCGACGACGGCAGGTAGATCAGCCCCGAGGCGATCACCCGGCGCACGGTGTCGATGACGCGCGGATAGGCTTCCGACATGAAGGTCCGGTAGGCGAGGGCTGCTTCCAGGTTGGGCAGCACCGCGCCGTTCGCCCACGGGATCGGATTGTAGGCCATGGCATTGGAAAAGCTCCAGAACATGTGCCGCAGCGCGATGACCTCCCCCAGCGCTGCCTGGTTGCCGCGGAAGGCATCGCCGCCAGTGGCGCGCAGCGCCTTTGCCAGCAGGCCGGCGAGGAAGTCGAGCTTGACGGCGAAACGCGTGCAGCCCTGGAAGCAATAGCCGTGCATGAAGCCGGAAGCCGGATGGAACGACAGGATTTTCTGCGCGTCGCGCAGCACCAGCACGTCCTCCCAGGGGATGAAGACATTGTCGAGCACCAGGATCGCGTCGTTTTCGTCGAAGCGCGACGACAGCGGATAGTCGAAGGGTGCTGCCACCGTATTGGCCGTCTGCTCGTAGGAGACGCGGCAGAACATCTTTATCCCCGGCGCATTCATCGGCACGATGAACATCACCGACAGCGACGGATCCTCGGTGACCGTCGCCGAGCCCTGCGCCAGGAAATTATAGTGGGTCAGCGCCGAGGACGTCGCCACCACTTTGGCACCGGACACGGTGATGCCGGCGTCGGTTTCCCCAGTGATGTGGACGAAGACGTCCTTCACCTGTTCGGCCGGCTTGTGGCGGTCGATCGGCGGATTGACGATGGCGTGGTTCATGAACAGAGCCGCTTCCTGGGCTCTGTTGTGCCAGGACAGAGCGTTGTCTTTGAACGGCCCATACCAGTCGGCATTGGCGCCAAGCGTGTTCATCAGCGCCGCCTTGTAATCGGGCGTGCGCCCCATCCAGCCATAGGACATGCGTGACCACTGGGCGATGGCTGCTTGCTGGGCGACAAGCTCGGCGGATGATTTGGCGACGCGAAAATATTTGTGGGTGTAGCCGCCCGAACCGGTGTCCGTCGGCGAGGTCAGCGCGTCGTGCTGCTTGGCGTCATGCAGGGCATCATAAAGGCGCGCCAGCGACCGCGCCGAATTGCGCATCGCCGGATGCGTGGTGACATCGGCAATGCGTTCGCCGTTGATGTAGACCTCGCGGCCGTCGCGCAGGCTCGCCAGATACTCGGCCCCGGTGAACGGACGCCCCTTGTCGGCACGGAAGTCTTCTGAGCGCATGATGTTCCTCCACTTGCGGCGCCAACTCTAGCGCGCCGGATATGGATCGGTTATGGACGGAATCGCAAAACCGATTGGACTTTTTCCGGCGTCATGAGCCAGAATTCCATCCCCGACTTCTTCGTCTATGGCGAGCCGGTGCGGCCGCTCGATGTCGGTTTCCTGCATGTCGAGACGGTGCTTGCCCGCAGCAACATCCATCGCGGCGAGGTTGCCGCGCACAAGCACCCGCAGATGGGCCAGATCACCTACTGGACCAGTGGCTCCGGCACCTACCGCATAGAAGACCGGTCCTGGGACTTTTCGGCGCCTGCCGTCAGCTTCGTGCCAAGCAATGTCGTGCATGGCTTCTCGATCGGCCCCGGTACCGACGCCATCGTCGTCTCGGTCGCCGATGACGCCCTCGCCGCCATTGCCGGCCACAGCCTGCTGCCGCTGGACCGGCCGGTGTTTGCAGACGGCCTGCCGCACCACGCCGCCTGGAAAAGGCTGGCGGCGGTGCTGGAGATGATCGCTGCCGAATACGCCGAGGCGCAAGCCGGCAACGACAAGGTGCTGCCGGCGCTGATCGCCGTCGCGCTCTCCCACATCGCCCGCCTCGGTCCCGGCGGGACCATCTCCACAACCTCTTCCGAGGCTTCGCTGGCACTGGGCCTGCGTCGGCTTGTCGATCTGCATTTCCGCGACAACTGGCCGGTCGACCGCTATGTCGAGACGCTGGCCACGACGCCGCATCTGCTCGACAAGGCCGCCCGCGTGGTGCTGGGCAGCGGCGTCAAACGGGTGGTCAGCGAGCGGCGATTGCTGGAGGCCAAGCGGCTGCTGCTGTTCACCGTGCGCACGGTCGAGGACATCGCCTACGAGATCGGCTTCGACGACCCGGCCTATTTCTCAAGGGTCTTCCGCGCGCGGGTCGGCGAGGCGCCAGCCGCCTGGCGCCGGAAGCAGTTGCGGGGGCATTGATCCGGTCATAGGAGGATGCGGACCTTGCGGCTTCGACATGGAAGGCGAATCCGCGGCGAGGCGACCGAGCAGTTCGCTGTCGAGAAAGGCGCCGAAATCCGCGACACCGTCAGGTCCGGCCAGAAGTTGTGCAGATCACGCCGGCGCGTCAGTCCGGAAGACCGGCCTTGCGGTAGCCATCGACGAAATGCTCAAGCGTCGCGGCGTCGCGGAATGGCTCCGTCGTGGCCCAGTGGCTGGTTGTGAAATGCGGGTTCCCGACGAGGAACAGTTCGACCTCCGCGTGCGCCTCGTCGAGCCGGCCCAGTTGCGCAAGACTTGCCGCCAGGAAACGGCGCGAGCTTGTACGATAGGTCTCGTCCCTGCGCAGGGTCTCGACGGCGGCTTCGTAATCGCGGGCCGCATATTGCGCCTGGCCGAGCGTCAGATAGTACCAGCTTGCCGGATAAGGATTCAGCCGGAACGCCTTGCGAATGTGCTCAAGGCCCTCCTCGACCCGCCCGGCCAGGACCGCGATGTCGGATAGTGCCGCCCAGGCATCGGCGTCGTTCGGATCGAGCTCGATCGCCCTGGCGAATTCCGCATCCGCATCAGTGAAGCTGCGCTCATAGGCAAGCAGGTAAGCCAGGACCCAGTGGCAGCCGGCATCGTTGGGATCGATCGCCACGGCTTTGCGCGCCAGCTCCAAGGCAACGCTGCGGGACGATTCAGTTGGTCCGCCGGAATGCACCCGTCCCATCCAGTGGTTCATGGCAAGCCAGCGATAGGCCTCGGCGTATCCCGGATCGAGCGAAACCGCGCGCGTCAGCATCAGATGCGCTTCCTGCGCCATCTGCGGCGAATCATCCATCAGCTTGCGCGCCCGCACGCAGAGATCGTAAGCCTCGAGATTTCTGGGCCGGTTGCGTGGCGGCGGTGCACGCAGCCGGCCGAGCAGCGCCTCCACGATCTTGGCCGTGACCTCGTCCTGAACGGCAAAGATATCTTCCAGGCCGCGATCGAAGCGTTCCGCCCACAGATGATCGCCACTCACCGCGTCGACCAGCTGTGCGTTGATGCGCACGTGCCCCGCGGCGCGTCTTGCGCTGCCCTCCAGCAGGTAGCGCACGCCAAGGTCGTGTGCGATCGCACGCACGTCCATCGCCTTTCCTTTGTAGGCAAAGGCCGAGTTGCGTGCGATGACGAACAGGCCGGAGATCCTGGACAGGTCGGTGATCAGGTCTTCGGTCAACCCATCTGCGAAGGAGTCCTGCTCGGGATCGTTGCTGACATTGACGAAGGGCAGCACGGCTATCGATGGTTTCTCGGGCAGCGGCAAAGGTTTTCGCGCCGCGCCACCGAGTTCTTCGATGACCCCCGTGAAGCGGTAGCCGACGCGTGGAACCGTGACGATCCATTCGCCGCCCCCATCACTACCATCCCCGGCAGGACCAAGCAGCTTGCGCAGCTGCGCGATCTGGACGGTGAGGTTGCCTTCCTCGACGGCCGTGCCCGGCCAGGCCGCGTCCATCAATTCGGCCTTGCTCAGGATGTCACCGGCCCGTCCGACGAGCGCCGCGAGCAGCTGTAGCCCGCGGTAGCCAACGGCAACGGGTACATCGTTCCGAAGCAGCGTTCCCGCACCGGAATCAAGCACGAACGGACCAAAGGCAAAGCGCGATCCCTGCATACGCCGCATCTATAGAGCAATTCCAGGAAAGGTGTGAAACGGTTTCCAGGGAAAAGCGCGTAGCGCTTTCTCCTAGGGAATTGCGTCAAAACAAAGAGTTAGAGCAGGTTGCCGGTTCCGTGGACCGGTGAACTGCTCTGGCCGGTTTGGAACTTTTGAGAACTATTTGGGAAGGCTTAATTACCGCGCTGTCCGTATCCTGCAGAATTCAACCTCTTTCAGGTCGAGGGCCTCCGGACCCTCAAACCACATGGAGGTTGTTATGACCAATATTCTTGAATTTGCCCCGCACAAGGCGGCGCGGCCGGGAACGCCCGTGGCGCCGGTATCGCGTTGGCATCTGACGACCCTTCGCGGCATCATCGCGAGCTGGCGCGAGCGAACCTGGCGTGAGCGGATCCGCTTTCGCTGGGAGCTTGCGCAAATGGCGAAGGACAATCCCCATCTGATCGACGATATCGGTCTGACGGACCGTGAGCTCGAGGCAGAGATCGCCAAGCGCTTCTGGCAACGATAAGGCAAATCCTGCAAAGACACCGGATCGCGCCGCCAGGCATCACCCACTTTCCCGCTTGACTGACCCGTCGTACAGAATACGCTAGGACGAAATACCGGCCCTGATCGCCGGGCGGCAAATATGCCTCGTATGCCTCGCCCCCCGGCGCTGGCTGCGGGGCATTTTCATTTTGGGGATCTGTTTTGAAGCGGCGTATCGAGATCGGCATCCTTTATTCCCGCTCGGGGAGCTATCAGCTCGTCTCCGATGCGTGCCGGATGGGCGCGATGCGCGCCATCGCCGACATCAATGCCGACCGCCGCTACGGCATAGAGCTGGTGCCGGTCGAGCGCGATCCGCAAAGCAATGCGGATCGCTACGCGACGCTCTGCGAGGACATTTTCAAGACCAGCAGCGCCCGCCATGTCGTCGGCTGTGTCACCTCCTGGAGCCGCAAGGAGACGATCCCGGTGCTGGAGAAAGCCGGCGGCATGCTCTGGTATGCCTGCCCCTATGAGGGCTTCGAGGCCAACGAGCACGTCGTCTACATGCACGCTTGCCCCAACCAGCATCTCGTGCCGCTGATGGCCCATGTCGTGCCGCGTTTCGGTGCCAACGGCTTCCTGCTCGGCTCGAACTATATCTGGGGCTGGGAGATGAACCGCGTGGCGCGCGACCTGATCGCCGATGCCGGCGGCAAGGTTCTGGGCGAGCGCTATCTGCGCATCGGCGAGACCGATGTGTCGCGTCTGATCGCCGAAATCCGGGCGACGCGGCCGAACTTCATCCTCAACAATTTGATCGGCACCTCGTCCTACGCCTTCCTGGCGGCCTATCGAGACCTGGCGGGTGAGGATCAAGCCTTCAGCCCGGAAACCTGCCCCGTCATCTCCTGCAACCTCACCGAGGGCGAGCTGCCGGCGATCGGTGAATCCGGGAAAGGGCATTTGTCGGTCGGGCCCTATTTCGCGCCGCGGCCGGCCGCTTTCGCCTCGTCCTTCGAGGCCTCCGCCTATGCCTCCGTGCAAGTGATGGCCGACGTGCTCACCCGCGATCCCGACGCCGGTCCGGCGGAATTTTCCAAGGCCTTCGCCGAACGGCGTTTCTCCACCCGGCTCGGGCCGATCGCCATCGACGCCCACTCCCAGCATGCGACGCTGCCGGTGATCATCGGGCGTATCGCGGACGGCTTTTTCGAGGTCGTCAGCCGCGAGGACGAGGTGGCGCCGGACCCCTATCTGTCGCGCTACGACCCGGCCAGGGCCTTCGGTCGTCCGCGCTTGAGGGTGGTGTCGTGACCAGACCGCCTCGCATCCCCAATCTCGGCGGCGCCAGGGCCTTCATCCTGCATCGCCCGCATCCGACGGTGCAGGCAATCACCAGGCAATTGTCGGCCATCGGCCTGATCACGGTGGATTGCTGGCCGGAACTGCCTCCTGAAGCTCTGGCAGCCGATTTCGTCTTCTTCGACGCCGATCTCGGCTTTGACGAGCAATTTCCCTGGAAGCCGGGCGAAGCGCCGATGCCGCTGGTGGCGCTGATCGGCTCCGAGGCGCCCGGCCGCATCGAATGGGCACTGTCGCACAAGGCCGACGCCCAGCTGCTGAAGCCGGTCGGCAATGCCGGCGTCTACAGCGCGCTACTGATCGCCAGGCAGAGTTTCGAGGCCCGCAAGCACCTGGCCAGCGAAATTGCCTCGCTTCGCCAGCGTGTTGCCGAGCGCCAGACGATCGTGCGCGCGGTGGCCGCACTGTCGAAAGGCACCGACGACGGCCGCGCCTATGCGCAGCTGCGCTCGCTGGCGATGAGCTGGCAGATCAGCGTCGAGGATGCCGCGCGCAGGATCGTGGCGATGACCGTGGAAGAAGGCGGCGATGACCAGTCCCATCGCGCCTGATCTCCCGACAGCCGGGCGCATGCCGGTCAAGCCGCGCGCCGGCGTCTGGCGCCGGCTGGTCAAACGCCGTCTGGCATTGCTCGGCCTGGTGATCGTTGCCATCGTCGTCGCCGGCGCCGCCCTGGCGCCGTGGCTGACCGGCTATGATCCCAACGAGCAGATGTTCGACGGCCTGACGATCGAGGGCTCGCCACTGCCGCCGAACGCACAGTTCTGGCTCGGCACCGATCTGCTCGGCCGAGACCTGTTGACCCGCATCCTCTACGGCGCGCGTACTTCGCTGATAATCGGCATCGTCGCCAATGGCGTGGCGCTTTTGATCGGCACGCTGGTCGGTGTCACCGCCGGCTATTTCCGCGGCTGGATCGGCGGCGCGCTGATGCGCTTCACCGACCTGATGATGGCCTTTCCGGCGTTGTTGCTCGCCATCTGCCTGGCGGCGGTGTTCCAGCCCAGCCTGTGGATCGTCGCCATGGTCATCGCGCTGGTCAACTGGGTGCAGACCGCGCGCGTCATCTACACCGAGACCAGCTCGCTCGCCGAGCGTGAGTTCATCGACGCCGAGCGCACCATCGGGGCGAGTGCGCCGCGCATCCTGTTTCGCCACATCCTGCCGCATCTGCTGCCGACCATCATCGTCTGGGGCACGCTCGGCATCTCGACCACGGTGCTGCTCGAAGCGACGCTCTCCTTCCTCGGCATCGGCGTGCAGCCGCCCACCGCGTCGTGGGGCAACATCATCTTCGAGAACCAGACCTATTTCCAGGCCGCGCCCTGGCTGGTGTTCTTCCCAGGTGCGGCGATCCTGGCGCTGGCGCTGGCCTTCAACCTGATCGGCGATGCGCTGCGCGACATCCTCGATCCGACGCAAAGGGGCCGGGCATGATCGCCTATCTTGGCCGCCGCCTGATCCAGTCGCTGCTCATCCTGCTCGGCGTCTCGCTGATCACCTTCGCGCTGCTCTATCTGCTGCCGGCCGATCCGGTGCGCCAGATCGCCGGCCGCAGCGCCACGCCGCAGACGGTGGAGAACATCCGCCAGCAACTCGGCCTCGACCAGCCCTTCGTCATCCAGTACTGGCGCTATCTGACCAGGCTCATCAGCGGCGATCTCGGCCGTTCCTACATCCAGCGCTCCGAGGTCACCGAACTGATCGTCTCGCGGCTGCCGGCAAGCCTGCTGCTGATGGTCGGCGCCATCCTGTGCGAATTGCTGATCGGCCTGAGCATGGGCCTGATCGCCGCCGTCAAGCGCGGCACCGCCACCGACCAGACGCTGATGGTCGCCTCCTTCGTCGGCGTATCGGCGCCGCAATTCGTCGTCGGGCTGTTGCTGCTCTATGTCTTTGCCGTGCGGCTGAGCTGGTTTCCGATCGGCGGCTACGGCACTTGGCGCCATCTGGTGCTGCCGTCGCTGACCATGGGCATCCTCGGCGCCGGCTGGTACGCGCGCATGATGCGCTCGTCGATGATCGACGTGCTGCGCCAGGATTATGTGCGCACCGCGCGCGCCAAGGGTCTGGCGCGGCGCGCCATCCTCTTCCGCCACGCGCTGCCCAACGCCATTCTGCCGGTCATCGCCATGATCGGCATCGACATCGGCATCTTCATGGGCGGCATCGTCGTGGTCGAAAGCGTGTTCGGCTGGCCCGGCATCGGCCAGCTGGCGTGGCAAGCCATCCAGCGCGTCGACATTCCGATCATCATGGGCGTCACTCTGGTGTCGGCCTTCGCCATCGTGCTCGGCAATCTGCTCGCCGATATCATCGCGCCCTTCATCGACCCCCGTATTAAACTCAGATGAGCATCAAGCTCAGATGAAACCCAGACACCGAAAACAACAGGGCATGACCGAAAACAAGCAGAGAAAGGGAACATAAAAATGAAAAAGTTTCTGGCATCCACAGTGGCGGCATCGGCGCTGGCGCTGATGCTCGGCATGACAAGCGCGCTCGCCGAGGACACCATCGATCCGAACGCCAAGCAAGGCGGCGAAATCATCGCCACATACAAGGACGATGTCACCACGCTCGACCCGGCGATCGGTTACGACTGGCAAAACTGGTCGATGATCAAGAGCCTGTTCGATGGGCTGATGGATTATGAGCCGGGCACCACCAACCTCAAGCCCGACCTCGCCGAAAGCTACGAGATCTCGCCCGACGGCAAAACCTTCACCTTCAAGCTGCGCCACGGCGTCAAATTCCACAATGGCCGCGAGATGACGGCGGACGATGTGAAATACTCGCTCGACCGCGTCACCAATCCGAAGACGCAGAGCCCGGGCGCCGGCTTCTTCGGTTCGATCAAGGGCTATGACGATGTCGCCGCCGGCAAGGCCGAAAGCCTCTCCGGCGTCACCGTGGTCGACCCCTACACCGTCAAGTTCGAGCTGACCCGCCCGGACGCCACCTTCCTGCATGTCATGGCCATCAACTTCTCGCATGTCGTGCCGAAAGAGGAGGTCGAGAAATACGGCGCCGATTTCGGCAAGCACCCGGTCGGCACCGGCGCGTTCAAGCTCGCCGAGTGGACGCTCGGCCAGCGCATCGTCTTCGTGCGCAACCCGGATTATTGGCACAAGGGCCTGCCGCATCTCGACAAGATCACCTTCGAGGTTGGCCAGGAGCCGATCGTGGCGCTGCTGCGCATGCAGAAAGGCGAGATCGACCTGCCCCTTGACAGCATTCCGCCGGCAAAATTCCAGGAGGTGATGGCCGATCCCGAGCAGAAGGCGCGCGTCGTCGAAGGCGGCCAGCTGCACACTGGCTACATCACCATGAACACCACAATGGCGCCCTTCGACAATGTGAAGGTCAGGCAAGCCGTCAACATGGCGATCAACAAGGCGCGCATCGTCCAGATCGTCAACAACCGCGCGGTGCCGGCCAACCAGCCGCTGCCGCCGTCGATGCCGGGCTACGACAAGGAGTTCAAGGGCTATCCCTATGACGTCGCCAAGGCCAAGGCGCTGCTTGCCGAGGCCGGTCATCCCGACGGCTTCGACACGCAATTGTTCGCCATGAACACCGATCCCAACCCGCGCATCGCCCAGGCGATCCAGCAGGATCTGGCGGCTATCGGCATCAAGGCCAGCATCCAGGCACTGGCCCAGGCCAATGTCATCGCCGCCGGCGGCGACAAGGCCGGCGCGCCGATGATCTGGTCCGGCGGCATGGGCTGGATCGCTGATTTTCCCGATCCGTCGAACTTCTACGGCCCGATCCTCGGCTGCGCCGGTGCGGTGCCGGGTGGCTGGAACTGGTCCTGGTATTGCAACAAGGATCTCGACGCCAAGGCGGCCGAAGCCGACTCGATAACCGATCCGGCGAAGTCTGAAGAGCGCAACAAGATGTGGAGTGGGATCTACGACAAGATCATGGAAGACGCGCCCTGGGCGCCGGTCTTCAACGAGCAGCGCTTCACCATGAAATCCGCACGCATGGGCGGCGCCGACAACCTCTATGTCGACCCGGTCCATGTCTTCGTCAACTACGACAATGTGTACGTAAAAGATGTGCAATAACTGCGACTACACAATCCACGGACGCCATCACCATTTCGGCTGGGACAATTCGTTTGCCCCGGCCGAGCGGGTGGCGCCCGGCTCGACCATCGAGTTCCAGTGCCTTGATGCCGGCGGCGGTCAGTTGCAGGCCGACAGCACGGTCGGCGATATCGCCAAGCTCGACTTCGGCCAGATCAACCCGGTGACCGGGCCGATCTTCGTCGAGGGCGCCGAGCCGGGTGACGCGCTGAAGGTGACGATTGAGATGTTCAAACCGTCCGGCTTCGGCTGGACGGCGAACATTCCCGGCTTCGGCCTGCTCGCCGACGACTTCAAGGAGCCGGCGCTCAACATCTGGAAGTATGACGCCGCCTCGCTTGAGCCGGCGCTGTTCGGCAAAAACGCCCGCGTGCCACTGAAACCCTTCGCCGGAACCATCGGCAACGCACCGGCCGAAAAGGGCCATCACTCGGTGGTGCCGCCAAGGCGGGTCGGCGGCAATCTCGACATCCGCGATCTCGCGACCGGCACCACGCTTTATCTGCCGGTGGAAGTGGCGGGCGCGCTGTTTTCGGTCGGCGACACCCATGCCGCGCAAGGCGATGGCGAGGTCTGCGGCACGGCGATCGAAAGCCCGATGGATGTCGTGCTCAAGCTCGACCTGGTCAAGGATGCCAGGCTGAAAACGCCGCGCTTCACCACCTCCGGCCCGGTGACCCGCCACCTCGACGCAAAGGGCTATGAGGTGACGACCGGTATCGGCCCGGATCTGATGACCGGCGCCAGGGAGGCCGTCGCGCAGATGGTCGACCTGCTCGCCGGCCGCTACAAGCTCGATCCTGTCGATGCCTATATGCTGGCCTCGGTGTGCGGCGATCTCAGGATCAGCGAGATCGTCGACATGCCGAACTGGGTGGTGTCGTTCTATTTCCCGCGCTGCGTCTTCGAATGAACGCAGGCGCGGGTAAGAAGCACGCCGGGGCTGCCGCTCCGGCGACGGCGGGACCGGTGCTCGACATCGCCGGCCTGTCGGTCAGCGTGCGCGGGGAGGACGGCGAGCGGGACGTCGTCTCCAACCTGTCGCTGACGCTGGCCCGTGGCGAAACGTTGTGCATTGCGGGCGAATCCGGCTCCGGCAAGTCGATGACGGCGCTGGCGATCATGCAGCTCTTGCCGCAACCCGCCGCGCGCATATCGTCGGGGAAAATCCGCCTTCGTACCGGGGATCTGGGCGATACCGATCTGGCGACGCTCGACGAGCGCCAGATGCGCCGCATTCGCGGCGACCGCATCGCCATGATCTTTCAGGAGCCGATGACCTCGCTCAATCCGGTGCTGTCGATCGGCCGGCAGCTCACCGAGTCCATCGAGGCGCACACCAGCCTGTCACAGGCGCAGGCCCGCCAGCGCGCCATCGAGGCGCTGAAGGCGGTGCGTATTTCGGAGGCTGAAAGCCGGCTAAAACAGTTTCCGCATGAGCTCTCCGGCGGCATGCGTCAGCGGGTGATGATCGCCATGGCGCTGGCGCTGGAGCCCGACGTGCTGATCGCCGACGAGCCGACGACGGCGCTCGACGTCACTGTGCAAGGCGAGGTGCTGGAACTCTTGCGCGACCTGCAGCGCCAGCATGGCACCAGCGTGATCCTGATCACCCACGACATGGGCGTGGTTGCCGAAATGGCCGATCGCGTCATCATCATGCGGCATGGCCGCATGGTCGAGGAAGGCACGACATCAGACATCTTCGCCAGGCCGCAAGCCGACTACACGCGCGAGCTGCTTGCCGCCGTGCCGCGCATCGGCACCGGTGCCGGCCGCCAGAAATCCGGGGATGCCGAGACGGCGGCGCCGGCTAACGTCGCCGTGGTCAATGATCTGCATGTTCGCTTCGATCTGCGCGGCGGCATCTTCGGCCGGGTCAACCGCCGTGTTCACGCCGTCGAGGGTATCAGCTTTTCGATCGCGCCCAACGAGACGCTGGCGCTGGTCGGCGAGTCCGGCTGCGGCAAGTCGACCACCGCCAAGGCGCTGGCCGGGCTGGTGCCTTACAGCGGCGATATCGTCATTGGCGGCCGCAACCTGTCCGGGCTTGGCCGCGACGAGCGCAAAGCGGTCCGCCGCGACGTGCAGATGATCTTCCAGGACCCCTTCGCCTCGCTCGATCCGCGCATGCGCGTCGGCGACCTCGTCGCCGAGCCACTTGTCATCCACGGCATCGCGTCGAAGGACGAGCGCAGCCAGCGTGTCGCGGCGCTGTTCGAGCGCGTCGGCCTGTCTGCCGACCAGATGGAGCTCTATCCGCATGAGTTCTCGGGCGGCCAGCGCCAGCGCGTCTGTATCGCGCGGGCGCTGGCGCTGCGGCCGAAGCTGATCATCGCCGATGAAAGCGTCTCGGCACTCGATGTCTCGGTGCAGGCGCGCGTGCTCGACCTGTTGAAGGAATTGCAGCGCGAATTCGGCGTCGCCTATCTCTTCATCTCGCACGACATGGCGGTGGTCGAGAACATCTCCGACCGGGTCGCCGTTATGTATCTCGGCCAGATCGTTGAGATGGGCACGCGCGACCAGGTGTTTTCCAACCCGCGCCACCCTTACACCAGGCGGCTGATCGAAGCCGTGCCGGTGCCCGACCCGGCGCAGCGAAGGAGCCGCTTCGCCCGCCTCGACCAGGAAATCCCGAGCGCCACCCGCAGGATCGGCGAGGCGCCGCTGAAGCTGGCGCTAAGGGATGTCGGCAACGGCCATCTCGTCGCCGCCGACGCCTGAACAAAGCTCTAAGTCCCGTCAGGAATAACAGCCGCGCTCGATGGCGAGGCGGCGCACCAGTGCCAGCACGGCATCGATGGTGGGGGTCGGCTTGTCCGTTAGCCGGCCGAGTTCCTGCACCGCACTCACCAGCGCGTCGATCTCCATCGGCCGGCCGCGTTCCAGGTCCTGCAGCATCGAGGTCTTGTGCTCGCCGACATCGCCGGCGCCCTTGATGCGCCGGTCGACGGCTATGGGAAAACGCACGCCGAGACTTTCACCGATTGCCTGCGCCTCCAGCATCATGGCGCGGGCAAGCGCACGGGTCGCCTCGTCGGCAACGATCGCCGCCAGCGTGCTGCCGGTCAGCGCCGAGATCGGATTGAAGGAGAGGTTGCCCCACAGCTTCACCCAGATCTCGCTGCGGATATCGTCGCGGACCGGCACCTGCAGCCCGGCCTTGACCATCTCCTCGGCCAGCCGCGTGACCCGCTCGCTGCGCTCGCCCGAGGGTTCGCCGAGCGAGAAGCGTTTGCCCTCGACATGGCGGATGAGGCCGGGCGCGTCGACCTCGACCGCGGGATAGACGACCGAGCCGATGACGCGCTGCGGTCCGATCCGCTGCCAGATCGCGCCGCCGGGATCGACCGCGTTCAACCTGGTGCCTTCGAGCGGCCCGCCGACGTCATGGAAATACCACCACGGCACGCCGTTCTGCATGGTGACGACGGCGGTGTCCTGCCCAAGCAGCGGCGCGATCTGGTCGAGTGCAGGGGTGAGGGAATGGGCTTTTAGGGCCAGCACCACATAGTCCTGGGCGCCAAGCTCCTCGGCTTTCGCGGCGGCCTGGACGGGGACCGACGTTTCCTGGCCGTCTTCGATCAGGCGCAGCCCATCTGCCTTGATCGCGTCGAGGTGGGCGCCGCGCGCGACGATCGAAAGCTCGGTCCGGCCGGCCATGGCGAGCTTGGCGGCGAGATAGCCGCCGATAGCACCGGCGCCAAAGATGGTGATCTTCATCGTCAAAGTCCGAGTTTGGCGGCAAGCCCAATGCGTTGCAGCTTGCCCGTCGCGCCCTTGGGGATCTCGTCCAGGATCAGGACTTTGCGCGGCACCTTGAAGTCGGCGAGCCGCGTCGCCGCATAGCCGCGGATATCGCTCTCGTTGGCGGTCATGCCCTCACGCAGCACCACCGCCGCTGCGACCTCCTCGCCAAGCTTGTCATGCGGCATGGCGAAGGTGACGACCTGCGCCACCGCCGGGTGGTCCATCAGCACGTCGTCGACCTCGAGCGGCGAGATCTTCTCGCCGCCGCGGTTGATGATCTCCTTCAGCCGGCCGGTGACGCGCAAATAGAAGTCTTCGTCCAGCACGCCCTGGTCGCCGGTGTGGAACCAGCCATGCGCGAAAGCCGTGGCATTGGCGTCCGGGTTCTTCTCGTAGCCCACCGTGACATTGGGTCCGCGAATGACGATCTCGCCGGTTTCACCGGCTTTGAGCAGTCGCCCGTCCGGCGCCATCACCGCCACCTCCGGTCCGGCGGAGGCGCCGACGCTACCCGGCTTGCGCTGGCCCGGCGGCAGCCGGTTCGACGCCATCTGGTGCGCCGCCTCGGTCATCCCGTAGGATTCGATCACCGGGCAGCCGAAGGTCGCCTCCAGCTCGGCCATTACTTGCGCCGGCAGCGATGCCGAGGACGAGCGGATGAAGCGCAGGCGCGCTGCCGCCAGCACCTCGGCATTGCGCGCCGCGCGGGGCAGGATCGCCTGGTGCATGGTCGGCACCGCCGTGTACCAGCTCGGCCGCGCCTCGCTCAGCCACTGGAAGAAGCGCAGCGCGTTGAAGCCCGGCGTGCAGTAGATGCTGCCGCCCGATGCAAGTGAGGACAGCACGGCCGCGATCAGGCCGTGAATGTGGAACAGCGGCATGATGTTGAGGCAGCGATCATTGGCCGTCAGGCCGAGCGTCGCACCGATATGGGCGGCAGAGGCCGCGATGTTGGCATGGCTGAGCGGCACCAGCTTGGGCCGCGACGTGGTGCCGGAGGTGTGCAGCAAAAGCGCGATGTCGCTGTCCTGCGCCATGTCAGGCGCAGCCTGCGGCCCGATCGCCGCGCCCTCGACGGCAAAACTTCCAGCCGGCGCGTCAGGCAAAGCGACAAGCCGGAGCACGCCGATGCCGAGACGCTCGGCAACCGCCACTGCGGGGCCGGTCTCGTCCTGCGCAACGAGGATCGCCTTGGCACCGATGTCGGTGAGGTAGAAATCGAGCTCGTCGGCCCGGTAGGCGGGATTGAGCGGCGCCGTCGAGGCCGCGGCTGCCACCGCGACGAAAGCGGTGGCCATCTCCGGTCCGTTGGGCAGCACGATGGCCACCCTGTCGCCACGGCCGATGCCGCGCGCATGCAGCGCAGCAGCGGTGGTGGCGATCAGATCGCGCAGTCCGCCATGCGTCAGCGTGGTTCTTTCGGGCGCCGAAATCGCCGGAGCATTATCGGCGCCGGCGGCAAGTGGGCGCGAAAGCCCAGGAGAATTTCCGATACTGGTCATGATTACCGACACTTTTTCCAATCCGACAAAATCCAGCCGCGACTGTGATGCCACGGCAAAGCCGAGGCCATCAATAGCCAAGCGCCAAACCATCCTTGCGCGGATCGGAGGCGCCGGTCAGGGTTCCCTTCTCCCAGTCGATCAGCACCACCTGCCCGCCGCCAAGCGGGTGATGCGGCTCGCCTATGCGGTGGCCGCGCCGGCGCAGGCCTTCGATTGCCTCGGAGGGCACGTTGCGTTCGGCCTCCACGGTATCATCATTGTAGAACACACGTGGCGCATCCAGCGCCTGCTGCGGGTCCATGCCGAAATCGAGCATGTTGGTCAGCAGATGGACGTGCCCGAACGGCTGGTAACCGCCGCCCATGACGCCGAACGGCATCACCACGCGGCCATTCCTGGTTGCCATGCCGGGCATGATCGTGTGCATCGGCCGCTTGCCGGGCGCGATGGCGTTCGGGTGCGCCGGGTCGAGGCGGAAGCTCGAGCCGCGGTTCTGCAGCACGACACCGGTCTTCGGGCCGACGACGCCGCTGCCGAACGAATAATAGGTCGAGTTGATGAAGGAGACCGCATTGCGGTCGCGGTCGACGATGGAGATATAGACCGTGTCGCTGCCGGGCAGGTCGAGGCGCGGCAGATGCGTCATGGCACGCTCGCGATCGATCTCGGCACGCAGCCGGTCGGCATAGGCGCTGGACAGAAGCTGCTTTACCGGCACCGGGACATGGTCCTGGTCGCCGATAAAGCGGTCGCGGTCGCGATAGGCCAGCCGTCCGGCTTCGATCTCCAGATGCAGGCGCTCGGCGCCATTGGGATCGAGCCCGCCAAGCTTGAACCCCGACAGCACGTTCAGCATCAAAAGCGCCGTCAGCCCCTGATTGTTCGGCGGCATCTGGTGAATGTCGTGGCCGCCATAGGCGGTGCTGACCGGCGCCACATAGTCGCCTCTGGTCGCGGCGAAATCTTCGGTCGAATGCAGTCCGCCCAGTTCATTGAGCCGGCTGACGATATCGTCGGCGACGGCGCCTTCATAGAATCCGGCGCGGCCGTGCCTGGCGATTATCCGCAAGGTGGCCGCCAGTTCCGGCTGGCGGTGGACATCGCCGGCCTTCGGCGCCTTGCCGCCGGGCAGGAAGATGCGCGCTGCATGTTCGTCGGCCGACAGATCGGTTTCCGGCTCGGCCCAGTCGAAGGCGACGCGGTCATGCACGACATAGCCGTTCTCGGCGTAGTGGATGGCCGGTGCCAGCGCATCGGCAAGCCCCTTGCGGCCATGGTCCTCCAGCAGGCGGCTCCAGGCGTCGACGGCACCCGGCACGGTGACAGCGTGCGGTCCCTGCAGCGGGATGCGGTCGAAGCCTTTTTCCAGATACCAGTCGACCGTCGCCTTGGCCGGCGCGCGGCCGGAGCCATTGAAGGCCAGCACGTCGCCTTGTCCCGCCGGGCAATAGAGCACGAAGCAATCGCCACCGATGCCGGTCGATTGCGGTTCGACTACGCCTTGGACGGCGGCGGCGCAGACGGCGGCATCCATGGCGTTGCCGCCGGAGCGCAGCATGTCGATTGCGGCAAGGGTCGAAAGCGGGTGCGACGTCGCGGCAACCGCTTCAGTGGCACGAACCGGCGAGCGGCCGGGAAACTGGAAATCACGCATTCTGTCTGGATATCCCATGGTCACTTGAAATCAATGCCGCCGCCCGAATATCTGCGCAACCGACAACAGGACGACCGACAGCACGATCAGGCATGTCGAGATGGCGGCGATCGTCGGATCGATCTGGTCGCGCAGCGCGTTGAACATGCGGCGCGTCAACGTCGTCGTCTCGCCGCCCGATATGAACAGCGAAACCACCACTTCGTCGAAGGACGTGATGAAGGCGAACAGCGCGCCGGAGACGATCGAGAAGCGGATCTGCGGCATGGTCACCTGCCAGAATGCGGCGATTCGTCCGGCACCTAAGCTGCGCGCCACGCGCTCCTGGTTCATGTCGTAGGAGCGCAAGCCCGACAGCACCGTCAGCACCACCAACGGCAAGGCTTGCACGGTGTGCGCGATGACCAGGCCGGTCAGCGTGTTGTTGAGCCCTATCCGCGCGTAGAGGAAGAAGGTGCCGATGCCGATCAGGATCACCGGGATGATCAGCGACGCTGTCAGCAGCGCGTTGATGGTGCCGTTGAAGCGCAGCGTGCCCCGGTTGATCGCATAGGCGGCGGCAGTGCCGAGCGGTGTCGCCACCAATGTCGTCATGATCGCCACCTTGACCGAGACGATCGTCGCGTCGCGCCACTCCAGCGACTGGAAATAGGTCTGGTACCAGCGCAGCGACCATTGCTGTGGCGGAAATTGCAGCAGCGTCGAATCCGAAAACGACATGATGACGATGATGATCGATGGCGCGATCAGGAACAACAGCACGAGGCCGCTGAGCGCATAGAGCCACAGACGTTGCCGGTGCGAAATCGGCAGGCCGATATCCTCGCTCATCGCGAACTCCATACACCGGTGGCGCGCGCGCCGAGCAGCCACTGGAACAGGCCGAGAAGCGCCAGCGTGACCACCAGCAGCACCACGCCGAGTGCCGCTCCGGCGCCCCAGTTCGAATAGAGGCTGGTGGTCTGTTCCATGCGCATCGCCCACATGATCACCTTGCCGCCGCCCATCAGCGCCGGCGTGACGAAGAACCCCAGGCAAAGCACGAAGACGATGACCACGCCCGAGGCGAGGCCGGGCAGCGACAGCGGAAAGAAGATCTGCCGGAAGGTGGCGGCCGGACCGGCGCCAAGGTTCATCCCGGCGCGCAGGCAGTCGGTGTCGATGGTCTTCATCGAGGCGTAAAGCGGCAGCACCAGGAACGGCAGCAGGATGTGCGTCATGCCGATGACGACGCCCGACAGATTGTTGGCGAGCGACAGCGGCTGGCTGATCACGCCGAGGTCGATCAGCCAGCTGTTGATCAGGCCCTTGCGCTGCAGGATCACCAGCCAGGCATAAGTGCGCACCAGAACCGATGTCCAGAACGGCAGGATGACGAAGATCAGGCAGATCGACGCCGCCCGGCGCGTCAGTTGCGACAGCATATAGGCCAGGGGATAGCCGAGCAGGACGCAGGCGCCGGTGACGATGAAGGCGACCTTGAAGGTGGTGACGAAGGTCTTGATGTAGGAGGCCTGCTCGAAGAAGCGCGCATAATTGGCGGCGCTGAAGGCGCCGGCCTCGTCGAACAGCGACAGCCAGAACAGCCAGCCGATCGGCACGATGGTGATGGCGAAGACCAGGAACAGGCTTGGCGCCAGCAGCGCCAGCAACCGCAACGACTCGCGCCGGGCGTCGGCGCGCAGCGACTGCGCGTTGAGATTGGTGCCGGCAGATTCGTGGAAGGCGGATTGCGCGCTCATCCGTCTGATGCCACCAGGATCGTGTCCTGCGCATCGAGGCCGAGGCTGATCGGCTGGCCCGGAGCCGGCATTCTGGCCAGCACGTCACTGCGGCAATAGTCGCGCAGCGTCAGCTGGCGGCCATCGCGCAGCACCGCGTAGCAGACGAAACTGTCGCCCTGGTAGATGATGTCACTGAGCGTCGCGTCGAGCACATTGACGCCGCTTGCCGGTTCGGCATTTGCCAGCAGCCGCAGCTTTTCCGGCCGCACCACCATCAGGTGCTGGCCCGATGCCGGCGCCGGTGCCGCGGTGTGGATTCTCCTGCCCTCGTACCAGACCGAACCATTGTGGCATTCGACCGGAATGAAGTTCGATTCGCCGATGAAGCCGGCGACAAACCGCGTCTGCGGCGTGGCGTAGAGGGTTTCCGGCTTATCGAGCTGTTCGATGCGTCCGCCGTTCATCACCGCAATGCGGTCCGACATGGTGATGGCTTCACGCTGGTCATGCGTGACATAGACCGTGGTCATGCCAAGCCGCCGGTGCAGGCTGCGCAGCTCGATCTGCATATGCTCGCGCAGGCCCTTGTCGAGCGCCGACAAGGGTTCGTCCATCAGCACGATGCGTGGCTCGAACACGATGGCGCGCGCCAGCGCCACGCGCTGGCGCTGGCCGCCGGAGAGCTGGTCGACCCGGCGCTCGCCCAGGCCCTGCAGCTTGACCAGATCCAGCGCCTTCTCGACGCGTTCAGCCGTCTCTGCGGCCGCAACGCCCCGCTGCTTCAGCGGAAAGGCGATGTTGTGGAAGACGTTCATATGCGGAAACAGCGCATAGTTCTGGAACACCATGCCGATGTTGCGCTTGTGCGGCGGCGTGGTGATGATCTCGTCATCGCCAACCCTGATGCTGCCGGCATTGGCGCGCACAAAGCCGGCCAGGATCATCAGCAGCGTCGTCTTTCCGGAGCCGGAAGGCCCCAGCAGCGTCAGGAATTCACCAGCCTCGACATCGAGGTTGAGGTCGCGCAGCACTGCTACGCTGCCAAATCGTTTCTCGATCCGGCGCATGCTGATCGGCAGCGCGGATGGCGCAATGGACAAGATCGTCGTCTCCTGGGCTGAGCGGCGGAAGCAGGGCGAGCGGTTGCGCCGCCCTGCCGTGGTTTGGGTTGCGGCCGCAGCCTATTGCTGGATCAGATTGTTGAATTTTTCCGTCGCCTCGACCAGCGTGTCGCGCCAGAACTCGGCGTCCTGCAGCACCTGCGTCTTGACGTTTTCGGGCGACGAATTGATGTCCTTGATCCTGTCCTGCGGGATCTTGCCGGTCTCGAAAGCCTTTTCGTTCACCGGTCCGTTGTCGACATAGAGCGGCAGATTGGCCTGCAGCTGCGGGCTGACGAACATCGCCAGCGCCTTCATCGCGGCATCCTTGTTCTTGGCGCCCTTGGGAATGACCATGCAGTCGGCGGTGAGAACACCCTGGTCGAACGAGAAGCTGACCGGCGCGCCTTCCTTCTTCAAGGTACCGGCGCGGCCGTTCCAGATGCTCGCCATGTCGACTTCGCCGTCCTTGACCAGCTGCATGGCCTGGGCGCCGGAGGTCCACCAGGCATCGACATGGCCACGGATCTTGTCGACGGATTTCAGCGCGCCGTCGATATCGACCGGATAGACCTTGTCGATCGGAATGCCTTCGGCCAGTGCCGCGACGCTCAGCGTTTCGGTCGCCTGGCTGCCGCTCAGCGCACGCCGTCCCGGAAACTTCTCGACGTTCCAGAAATCGGCCCAAGTCTTCGGCCCTTTGTCGCCAAAGACATCGGTTCGATAGATGAGCACGACCGACGTGTAGGAAATGCCGACCCAGTCGTCATGGACCAGCTTGGGGTTGATGCCGCTCTTGTCGATGATGCCATAGTCGAGTTTTTCGAACAGGCCTTCCTTCGAGCCGCGCGCGCATTCGTCGGCGCCAAGCTCGGTGATGTCCCATTTGACGGCATTGCCGGTCACCTGCAGCCGGACGTCGTCGAGGCCATTGGTGGTGTCTTCCCTGATGGTGATGCCGAGCGCGTCGGCGGTCGGCTTGAAGAACGCCTTGGTCTGCGCCTCCTGGTAGGTGCCGCCCCATGAGGCGACGGTGATGGTATCGCCCGCCATGGCGGGGGTGCGAGCGACGCCATGAGGGCGGCAACCGCAACAACGCTAACGCTTCTGATCCTGTTCATTTTCGGCTCTCCAACCGGTGTTCCCATTATTTTTGATTTCGCATGCTATTTTGTATACAATTTTGAGTGTAACCTAGCGATCGATGTTGTCAACAGCGGCCGGCGCGATCGAATTCATGCGTGTCGAGCGGACAAGCTGGTGAGGGGATGGCTTCGCCGGGGCGTGGCAAATTGCGCCGACTGCGACTACAGCTATGCGTGTTCCGGCTGGAAAACCGGAGAACTGGGAACGGGACCTTGGCCAAGGAAACCAAAAATACGCTGCGCGACTCGGTCTACTCCTCGCTCAAGGCGATGATCGTGACCGGCCAGATTCCGCCGGGCTCGCGCGTCACCGAGAACGACATCGCGGTGAAGCTGAATGTCAGCCGCACGCCGGTGCGCGAGGCCTTCAACCGCCTCGAGCGCGACGGCCTGGTCACTGGCAGGCCGCGCCAGGGCTATGTCGTCACCGAGTTCGACATCAACATGTTCCGAGAGGCCTTCGAGATCCGCGAACTGCTCGATGGCCATGCGACGGAGCTGGCCGCGGCCACCGCGACCGAGCAGGACAAGGCGCGGCTGCGCGCCATGCTGGCCGAGTGCGAGCGGCTGGCCGCCATTCCGGATCGCACCACCAGGGAGAAATTCCAGGAGCTCGAGGTCGGCATCGACCTGCATCGCGTCATCGCCGAAATCAGCGGCAATGTGATGCTGCACGGCATGCTGTGCGGCATCCTCGACAAGTGCCAGCACTATGTCTGGACCGAATTGTTGTGGCTGGACGAATGGAAGATCGCCCGCGACGAGCATGCCGAAATCGTCGACGCCATCTGTGCCGGTGACGCCAGCCGAGCCGGTACGCTGGCGCGCGCCCATGTGCGGGGATCGCGAGACAATGTGCTGCGCCTGCTGCAGGCCAAGTCGGATTACCAGAATTTCCTCGCCAAGGCGTCCTGAACACGCCGGCTGACGGGATGAAGCGCCTGGCAGGGCCTTCTTTGGCACGCTCGAAGAAATTCGAACGCCTTAGCGGCCGGCGCCTGTCATGGGCTGAGTTCTATGCGCTGCGGCCGGACCTGCGGCCGGCCAACGATAACGGGCGGAGGGGTACGGCCGGCGGGGCCGGCTGCATTCGGCCGCTGGAATGACATGACCGCCAGTCGCGTCCTGGTTTTCCAAATCGGCACGAGGTGCCAGTGGCTCCTGCTTAGCGACGAATATGGATCCGGCTGGCGTCCTCGCCGATCGAAGTGGACCGCCAGGCCTTCGTTGACTGCAGCCAATACAGCGCACCGCTCAAGCTGATCGTCCGACAGCTCGCAATCAGGGACTTTATCTCGCACGGACTGAACTGCCGAAAAGGTCGAGATGATGCGTCCGGGGGCAGAGGAGTCGATATATCCAGCGATAGCGTCAGTGACGTCATCGGGAACAAGAAAGTTGAATTGGCGCGACGTGGTGGAAGCTACGATCCGATTAAGCATTTCGCCTGCTGAAAGCCCCAACGGACGCTATCGCTGCGAAGGGTATATCAGCAAGAACTAATGGGCATCGATGGGGTGTTATGCACCGAATTCTAAGGACGGGGCCTGTCGAAAGGACACGCTGCCTCGTTTCGTTCCGGCGAAGCGCCTTTGGGCCTTCAGCCCTTGCGCTCCTGAAGGCTGTTGCCGCCGTCGACCACCAGCAGGGCGCCGTTGACATAGCTGGCGCCTTCCGATGCCAGGAACACCACCGCTGCGGCCACTTCATCCGGTCGGCCGGCCCGCGCTGGCGGCGTATGCAGGGCCGCCATCCGTTCCATCTCGCTCGACGAACCCGTTTCGATCCAGCCAGGGGCCACGGCGTTGGCGGTGATGCCGTGTCTCGCCACTTCGAGCGCCAGCGTGCGGGTCAGGCCGACCATTCCGGCCTTGGCGGCGGAATAGGCAGCCGTTCCTTCGAAAGACACCAGCGGCCCGGTGACCGACGCCACATTGATGATGCGCCCATAGCCCGCTTCGACCATCGCCGGCAGAAACGCACGGGTGGCCAGAAACGCCGTCTTCAGGCTGACGTCGATGCCTTGGTCCCAGTCGGCCTCGGTCATCGAGAGGAACGCCTTGTCGACCGATGGCGATGCCAGCGAACCCATGCCGGCATTGTTGACCAGGATATCGACGGCGCCGACGCTCGCCCGCAGCAGCGCGACGTCGGCAGCGATGGTGAGATCGGCGACCGCGGCAGCGGCATCGATGCCTTCGACGCAAAGCTCGGCGGCGCGATCGAGCACACGCGCGCTGGCGCCGGTGAGAACAACGGCATGGCCGGCACGGCCGAGCTGCCGCGCAATGGCAAAGCCGATGCCGTCGGCGGCCCCGGCCCCGGTGATCAAAGCGCGCTTGATGCTGGTAGGGGGATGGGTCAAATCAGGCTCCGCTGGTTTCCGCCTGTCCGCGCAGTCGGACAGCAGCGGTCGCAATCAACGAACCATAATCCATGAATGGTTTTGGCGCGCCACGGCCGATGAAGATGGGCGCTACTCCTTCGCGATTCTCCTATGATGCCGCAGCCCGCGATGCGCTCCAATCGGTAAGTCTGCGACGCTCTGCGATCTTGCACGGCGCATCGTGGACCTCCCCGATATCGCAGGTGGTCCGGTAACCCTCTACAGCGGTCACCTTCTGAAATAGACGTCGGTCGTTTACTTCCGTCCGCTGGCAAACCTGAACTCCACCTCGATTTCAATCGGTCCGACTCTGTCACCGACATCGCTTCGGACCTGCTCGCGGATCAGATGGCGCAGGGCTTCCGGAAGCGCCACGAATGCCTCCCCGGCGGAGCCCCAACCCCGCTCAATGTGCTCGAAGTAAGCGTCGAACGATTCCACCGGGAAGCGATGCGAGTGCGTCGATATTTCAATGTCCTCGAAGCCGGCATTCTCGAAGAGGCTTCGCAATCGTGTTTCATCCCCAAGTGAGAACAGGCGAGCGGCGGCGGGCGCGAGGCTTGGCACATGGCGCGCAATCATCACGTGAATTCGAGTGTTATAGGAGCGCTCTGGAACCGTGTTAACGGACACCGCGACGCGGCCGCCCCGACGAAGCACTCGACGAAATTCGCCAATTCCCGACGCCGGATCCGGGAAAAACATCAATCCCAGGCTGCACAGCACGGTATCGAAACTACCATCGGGGAAGCTCAATGCTTGGCCGTCTTCTACCCTGACCGCGACATTTGATACTTCTCCCAAGCGCCGCCGTGCCTGGTCCACCATGTTGGGCGAAAGGTCTGCCGCTGTCACGTGGCCGTCTGGCCCAACAGCGGCAAGAGCCGCATTGGCGATGAGACCAGTGCCCGTTGCGATATCGAGTACCCGTTGGCCAACCGCTACACGTCCGGCCCGAAGCAGGTAAGGGATGAAATGCGTCGACACGCGGGCAAACCCTTGATCGTAGCCGCCTGCAGCCGTGCTGTTGTACTTGATCTCGGCCATGCTCTGATCCCACTGCCAAGAGTAACCTCACCACCAATGCTACCACGGTACAGCGCGCGACGCTCACTCCAACGCCGTCCGCTTCGCGCGGTGGGCTCAACCGGTGAACGCAACACACTAGTCTTTCTGAAAGGTGGAGTGTGAGCCATGAAGCAGCGACGTCGCATTTATCTTCGCTGCCATGGCGCCATCCTCTTAAGAGCCAAACCCCTGCGCGCCTCAGCCAGGTTCGACAGTCTCATGCGACGGTTCTCATCCACCCCAGGAAGGCCTCTATCACCGCGGATCTCGGACTGTGGGGCATCCATACGATATAAAAACTGTAGCCCGGCAAGGACAATTGATGCGCTTTGACGAGCGAGCCGTTTTCCAGTTCACGGCCAACCACGACGTCACTACAGATCGCAATGCCTTGCCCGGCGACAACCGCATCGATCGCATGCAGTTCCTCGCGGAAGCTCAAATCCCAAGCTTTGTGTGGGATTAGGTCTGGATCGATTGAACGGGCCGTCGCTAGCCACCGGGGCCAGGTGGGAGCGTCCGGATCCCGGTTCATCCAGTCAAAATGGATCAACGGATAACGCAGAAGATCAGCAGCACGCTCAATCGTTCGCCCGTCGCTTGCCAATAGTCGGGGACTGCAAATGGGAAAGAAGGAATCGCGACATATCTCCTGCGTGGCAAAGCCCAAAGGCGGGCGACGTGTGTAGCGGATCGCCACATCTGCGGCGCCAGCGCGTAGATCGAGTACTGCGTCCGTCCCGATAATATCCAGTGGTACGGCCGGGTTGGCCTCTCGCCATTTCGGCAACCGAGGCACCAGCCATCGACTCGCGAAAGCGTTTGGGCTTGTCACCCGCAATGGCGCTTGAAAATCCGGCTCGGCGACTGCTGCAAGGGAGCCAGACAGAAGATCAAAGCCGTTGCGGAGGATAGGAAACAGTCGCGCTCCCGCACCCGTCAGCACGAGCGGGCGCGGTCGGCGCTGGAACAGCTTGCGACCGCATATCTCTTCCAACAAGCGGACTTGGTGGCTGATCGCTGTCGGCGTCACGCCGAGTTCCGCCGCTGCGGCCTTGAAGCTGCCGTGCCGAGCGGCGGCCTCGAAGGCGTGCAAAGCGCGGAGGGGCGGACAGTTTCTCATGCCGGCAGAGTAGATGAATTCCTCTCATCTAGCAGCTAAGAATTTCGCTTTTGCAGAAGGTTGCATCTCTGTGAGACCATAGTCCTGCCAGAACCGAGGGCGATACCGATGGAGATTCCACGACAGACCGAAGCGCTATTGGGCCGATCCCATTCTCCGAGTGCGGCGATTGAACAGCTACGGCAAGGCTTACGGGGCGAACTGGTGTTGCCGACGGACGCTACCTACGACCAGGCGCGCGGGGTCTGGAACGGGGCGATCGACAAACGCCCTGCTGCAATTGCCTTTTGCGCCGATCCTGATGACGTCGTCCATGCCGTGACCTATGCCAGGTCACAAGGCTGTCTGGTGGCAGTTCGCAGCGGCGGCCACAACGTCGCCGGTCTGTCCGTCTGCGACGATGGGATGGTGATCGATCTATCCCGCATGAAGAAGATCGCAGTCGATCCCGAGCGCCGCATCGCCAGGGCCGAAGCTGGTCTGACCCTCGGCGAGTTCGACGCGGCCACGCAGGCCCACGGCCTTGCGACGACCATGGGCGTCAACAGCGACACTGGTATTGCCGGCCTCACGCTCGGTGGAGGCTTCGGCAAGCTCGGACGAAAGCACGGCCTGAGCTGCGATAATTTGATCGCGGCTGAAATTGTCACGGCCGACGGACGGCTGTTGCGAACAAGCGCCAGCGAGCATCCCGAACTGTTCTGGGCCTTGCGAGGGGGCGGGGGCAATTTCGGCATAGTGACGGCGTTCGAATACCGGCTGCACCCGCTCGGCCCGACGCTTCTCGTAGGCTCGGTGCTTCACGCCTACAATCAGGCGCGCGAGGCCATGCGGTTTTACGAAAAATTCTCCCGTGACGCCCCGGACGAGGTGAGCGTCGATGCCGCTCTCGTCACGCTGCCCTCGGGCGACCGAGCCTTCAGCATCTCGGCTTGCTATGTCGGGTCACCCGAAGCGGGCGAACCTGTCATCGCGCCGCTGATGAAATTCGGATCCCCCATCGAAAGCCGCCTTCAGGCCGTTCCTTATCTTCAGATTCAATCGGCGGGCGATAGCCTCTTTCCACGCGGGCGACGCTATTACTGGAAGGCGCAGTTCCTGCGTGAGATCAGCGACGGCGCGATCGACGCGCTGCTCGACAGTTACGCGAAGGCTCCCAATCGCTCGTCCCTGCTGGTTTTCCAGCAAGTCGGCGGAGCCATCGCTCGTGTGCCTGCGTCACACTCGCCCTACGCCAATCGCGATGCGGCCTTTGACTGCTTTCCGATCGCTGTCTGGGACAATCCGGTCGATGATGAGGTGAATATCGGTTGGGCACGTGACCTGTGGAATGCGGTCAGGCCATTCTCCACCGGCGGTGTCTATGCCAACAATCTTGGTGATGAGGGTGACGAGCGCGTGCGTGATGCTTACGGTGGCAATTATGCACGCCTCGCCGCGATCAAGAAGCAATACGACCCAACCAATTTCTTCCGACTGAACCAGAATATCAGGCCCGAATAGTTCGGAATATCGGGGGGAACCGTGCGCAGTCGCTGGACGATCCTTGCTGTCCTGTTTGTCGCCCGCGCCGCGATGGCGTTTCAGTTTCAGAGCGTCGGCGCCGTCGCGCCTCTTATCAGCGATAGCGTCGGTGCGAGCCTGGCCGACATCGGTATTCTAATCGGCCTCTATCTTGCACCGGGAGTCGCATTGGCCCTGCCTGGCGCGACCATCGGCCAGCGCTATGGCGACAAGGCGACCGTTCTCGTCGGCCTCCTGATGATGCTGGCGGGTGAAATGCTGATGGCTGCATCGCCGTTCTGGGGCCTGCAGATCGGCGGCCGATTGATAAGCGGCACTGGCGGCGTTCTCCTGAACGTCCTGATGACCAAGATGGTCGCCGACTGGTTTGCCGGCCGGGAAATCGCAACCGCCATGGCCATCTACATCAACTCGTGGCCAGCGGGCATCGCTATCGCTCTCATGCTGCTGCCGGCAATCGGAACGACATTCGGGGTGGCCGCCGTGGGCATTGCCGTTTCGGTCCTGGTCATCGTCGGCATCGGCCTGATGACCTTCATCTATCGCACCCCGGAGGTATCGCCCGCCGGTGGCGTCGAACGCTCGGGCATTTCGGCCGGGACAACCTATGCCCTCATCGCCGCCGGCCTGATCTGGTGCCTCTACAATGTCGGCTTTGCAATGGTCTTCAGCTTCGGTCCGTCGATGCTCGTCGAGCGCGGGTGGCCCAACTCTGCGGCGGGATCGACGATCAGCGTCGTGCTTTGGCTGGCCACGCTTTCGGTCCCCCTGGGTGGCTTCCTGACGGATCGAACCAAACGCAGCGGAGCGGTTCTCGCCACGGGTTGTGTGGGCTTTGCATTCCTGATGCTTCTTCTGTCGCGAAGCGGACCAGTGCTGCCCCTCATCGTTGCCATGGGGATCGCAGGCGGCTTGCCTGCCGGCGCGATCATGAGCTTGCCGACGCGCGTGCTCAGTCAGAAGACGCGCTCGATCGGGATGGGGGTGTTCTACACCGTCTACTATGCCGGCATGCTGGCTGGGCCGGCGATCGGCGGCAAACTTGCAACCTGGGCCGGCACCGCGGCCGCCGCGCTCGATTTCGGCGCTGCCGCGCTCCTCCTTTGCCCTCTTCTCCTCTGGTCATTCCACCTGATCAGCCGCCTCCCAGAGGCGCGGCTTACACGAGACGCGACATCTTAGTCATCGCCTCGCCAAGTGCTGTCGTCTTCGATTTTGTCATGTGCGAGAGCAACGCCGTACTAGAAAGCGGACCATTTACTGATTTCACAAAGGTCAATAGGGTGACAATCAGAGGGGAGCGCAATGACGAGCGGAACGGACATTCTTATGCCGTCGTCATCGGTGCCGGTTGGGCGGGGCTAGGCGTCAGTCATGCGCTGACGCAGCGCGGCTTGCGTCATAGAGTGCTGGAGCGAGGTCGCATCGACACAGATCGCTTCGCTGTCTCCTCCCAAGCTAGACGGTATCTATCGGAAACGGGACACAAATTCAGGATTTCAGATCGCACACCCATGAAGCTTGTCATAGATTCGGTAAGGCGCGTTCTCTCAGGCCATTGTCTCGGGAAAGGCCGGAGGGGACGATTTCGTCAATGCTTCCGCAGGCGGGAACTCTTTCATGTCAAGGAACGCTCTCTGCGTAGCCCTGTTATTCAGCCTGCTGGCCGTAAGCAGTCCACTTGCGCAGGAAACGCCTCAAGCCAAACAGCCAGTCAGCGTCGGCCTCTATCTCGGCCCGCCATTTGTCATACAGGAGCAAGGTAGGTTCACCGGAATGGCGGTCGAACTCTGGGAGTCGATCGCGGCATCGCAGGGCTTGCAAAGCCAGTACCGCCCCTACCCGACGGTGAGTGCCCTGATCGACGCCGCGGCAAACGGCGAGATCGACGTTGCCGTCACCAATCTCACCATTACACAAGGCCGGGCGCAGCGGATCGATTTCATTCATCCGTGGTTCGATGCCGGACAGAGGATCATGGTCAACGAGCATCAAGGCACAGGATTCCTGGATGTTATGGCGGGTTTAAGGGACGCAGGCTTCCTTCGCGCCTATGCGTGGCTCGCCTTTGTCATCGCGGTGGCGACCGTATCGCTGACCATCTTCGACCGGAAGTTCGATCCCGCCTTTCCGCGTCGATGGCGTGACGGAATAGCGGAGAGCTTCTTCTCGATCATGTCAGTTGCCGCAGGCAAAGCATCCGGCCGAAAGAATGTTTTCGGTTGGATCGGACGGGTATGGCAGGGCTTGTGGCTAATATTCGGGATTGCTGTGCTCGCCTATGTCACCTCATCCGTAACGAGCGTGATGACCACCCTCTCATTGACCAACCAGGTCAACAGCCTTGCCGATCTTCCCGGCAAGTCGGTCGGGGTATTCACCGGCAGTGTGTCAGAGGATTTTGCCCGCAACTCCGGTTTCGACCGGCAATCGTTCCCGAACATCGAGGAAGCGGTAGCGGCTTTGCGTGACGGCAGCATCGACGCGATCATCGGCGATGCGCCCGTGCTCGAATATTACGCGCATACGCACCCCGAAGAACGGGTCAGTGTCATCGGAGGCCTTTTCGAGCCGGACAAGTACGGCTTCGGTCTTGCGCGCAACAGTCCCTAGACCAGACGGCTGACGGTCGAAATTCTGGGCGCACATGAGCGCGGGCTCGTGGAGCAGTTGCATGCCAAGTATTTCGGCGAGTCACCATGAGCGCTGAAGCGATGCGGGACGCAAACAAACGTCCTCTCAGCCGCATCTAAGACCGAGGCTACCCAAAGCAGACGGAACGACGACCTCCGAGAAGATCGCAAGTGGGTCCCGAAGCGGGTCGCTCCCGATGCAATGTGGCCGCCAAGACCTGACCTTCGTTCATCGGAGAAATGTCATCCGATTTAGGACGCGAGGCACAGCTTTGGAATTCTAAGCCAATGCCAAGACAACTAGGGGACGCTATCGTCCGGAAACGAGACGGAAGCATCGACTGAAGTGGCCGCAGGTCGATTGTGCTGCGCAGAGACGGCATCGATGTGAGACAACCAAAGCGAGCGCGACTCCCGGCCGAGTGTGAAGACCGCAAAACCTTTGGCTCGTGCAATTGCGAACTCCAGATTGGACGGTGGAGCAAACTGAGGAGGAAGTGGTGAGATGACCAGCACTCGAAGAATTCGGTCCACTGTCTTCACTGCCGCCATCGGAAAGGCGGTCTGCATGGGTCTTGCCGGACTAGCCGCAATCCAAATCGTCGCGAAGATGCTGGCAAGCGAATTCGTGAAATAGAACGAACAAAGGACACAACGTCATCATGTCGGAAAAACCCAGAAAGGGCCTCGATCGCCGCGATCTGTTGGTAGCCTCCATTGCCACGTTCGGAGCGGCGGCCGCCCTCGCGGCCAACGGTGGCGCTGCGAATGCCCAAAACACAGCGGCTCCCACCACCGACGCGGCATCGGGTGCGCCATCAGGGACGGTCTATACCGGCGATGTGATCCAGGGGAAGAAGGTCGTCAGCGCGCTCGACGTCAACGACCTGGAGCCCGGCAAGAAGCACCTTCTGTATTTTCAGGGCGTGCGGATGCCGACCGGACAGCATTGGTATGTGTCCGTGGCCGTCGCCAGGGGGGCGAAGCCGGGCAAGCGCGGCGTCCTGACCAGTGGTGTGCATGGCGACGAGATGAGTTCCATTCACACGGTCCAGACCGTGATGAACCAGCTCGATCCGGCGGAGATGTCGGGCACGGTGATGGCGGTCACGGACGTGTCGCGCGCGGCCCTCGAAAGCATGCAGCGCCGATGGCCCAATTCGGGCAGGGGCGCCGACCTGATCGACATGAACCGGGAATGGCCCGGCAACGAGAACGGCTTCACCGCGGCAAGCCGGCACGCCGGGCTGGTGTTCAACCGGCTGCTGCGGCCCAACGCCGACTTCGCGATCGACTTCCATACCGGAACGACCGGATTCGAGGTCACCGCATTCAATATTGCCGAGATGGACGTGCCCGAGATCAAGGCGATGGCGGAGCTCTATCCGATCGGCCAGATCTTCGACAATCCTACATATCCCAATGTCCTCCATAACGCGTTTAACGCCGCGGGCATCCCGTCCTTTTGCCCGGAGATCGGGGCTGCCCGCCACCTGGACCTCGAGATGATCGGGCTATTCGTGGAAGGCACGATGAACGTGCTCAAGCATCACGGCATCGTCGCCGGGCCGATGGGACGCACGGGCAAGGACGTGACCGTCTTTGTCGGCAACAGTTCATTCCCGATCCTGGCGACCGAGGGCGGGATCGTCGAGCATCTGGTCAAACTCAACGACAAGGTCGAGGCCGGACAGAAGGTGGCCATCCAGCGCAATAGCTTCGGCGAAGTGGTTGCGGAGTATACAAGCAGCGTGGCTGGAGAGATGACTGGCAAGCGCAGCGATGCAATGTCCGAGCCCGGCAACCCCTTGGCATTTATCCTTTTCCACAAGACGGCGACGGAGGGCGCCGAGACCTATCCCGAGTGAGCATCCGCCGATTTGGTGTTCAACCGATGATGAATTTGATGTCACGCGGAGCACGTTGATACGGAGAATGGTTATGCGCCTGCTTCTTTTCGCTTACTTTGGTCTGGCTCTCACCCCTGTAGTGCCTGTGGCTTCGCCAACGCCCGCCTATGCCGTCACAATCAACATCAATATCGGCAGCAGCCTGAACAATGGCAGAGCGATCACTTGCCGAGATGGCGAGCGAATCCTGCGCAATCGCGGTTTTCGGGACATTCGACGCGAGGATTGCCGCGGGCGGTTCTTCGTCTATCACGCTCGGCGCGGCGGCAGCCGCTTCGAAATTGCAGTGAGCGCACACAATGGCCGCGTCGTCGATTTCCGTCGCCTCAGAAGATGATGCCTCTCGTCGGCAAAGCCGTCTGGTCAAGCGGCTTCAGCTGCACGAGTCGACCGTCGAGGCTTATGGCGAACCACCACGTCGACCTTGTAGTCGAGCCGGTCCAGACAGCGAACCAGCCTGTCTATTGAAAACTTGCCCGTTCGCCCGGTGACGATCGCTGAGACGTCCGGCTGTTTCATCCCGAGCAGTTCGGCCGACTTCGCCTGGGTCAGGCGCCGGCGCTTGATAATGGCGCGGATCTCGCGGGCCAACTTGGCCTTGAGCAATTCCTCTTCGGGATTGTCAAAGCCGAGGTCCGCAAACACGTTGCCGCTGCTCACTTCGGCGGTGATGTCTTCAGTCATGACTTTGTTCCTTTCCCATAGTTTTCGCGGTAGTGCGCCTCGGCCGCCTTCAATCGCGCCGTAACGAGATCGATTTCGTGCTTGGGTGTCTCTCTGCCCCTCTTCGACTTCTTCTGGAAGCAATGAAGGACGTAGATCACCCCGGCAAAGCGCACCGGTAGGTATCTCCGTCGAAGTCGTCGACCACCTCGAGGATGCTGCGACCCCCAAACCCTTCAGGGCTTTGACAGCCGGGTGCTCCTCACCATTCTGGGCGTCGTTGATTGCGGCACCCATCAACCGGCGAACGTCGACCGGAAACTCGCGCAGGTCATCCTTCGACGATCCCATCCATACCGTGGGCCTTTGGGTTTTCATTCGCCCTTACCTTATAGCATACAGACTATAATTTCTCAAAGAAAATCCTGACACCGCCTAGCCTGAAAAATAACAGATTCGGGTCAAACAGCCATTTTTGCCAAGTGATCATATTTTCGTACAAACGCATTTTGGAGCGCACCGACCGCTTCCAATGCCACGGTCATTCGGCTGCATTCTTCTGAAGCTTCTCGAACACAAAAAGCTTGCCGTTGCGTACGCTGTCTTCAAGGGGCCGCGCGTTCGCCAGGTGCGTTGCGATCGCGCTGGCCAACATGCATCCCGTCCCGCGCATTGATCCGGCAAGACGTAGTGCGTCAAACCACAAAGGCAGGCAGTTCGGGCGCAACAGGAGATCTCTCGACATAATCCCCTTTGCATGGCCGCCCTTGATCAGCAGGGCCTGCGCTCCGGCGGCCAGCAATTCCTGGCCTTGCAACAGTGCGCCGTCCTCATCCACGGCCAGTTCCGAGCCAACCAGGAGCGCCAGCTCGATGAGGTTGGGTGTGACGAGACGGAAAAGCGGCATCAGATTGCGCTTCATGACGGCGATGGCACCTGCTTCCAGCAGCGCCCGGCCTGAGGTCGAGGCGAGCACGGGGTCGAGGATTGCCGGCACCTGCGGATTCTCGCGCAGCACGGCGGCAACGGCAACGATGATCTCGGCGGTTGCGAGCATGCCGATCTTGATGGCCGCCACCTTGTTGGCCTGCAGCGCCGCGCGCATCTGATCTGCCACCAGATCGGGTTGCAGTGGATGGATTTCCATGACGGCTTCGTGCGTCTGCACCGTCAGCGCGGTGACAGCAAGGCAGGTGCGCACGCCAATGGAAGAGATCGTCTCGATGTCGCGCGCAATTCCGGCACCACCGCTGGAGTCCGATCCACCGACGACAAGCACATGCGGTTCCCGCCTCAGCGCCATTGGTCCGTCTTTTCGATCCATTTCCGCGCGCGCGCTTCGGGATCGGCATTCAATGTGATGTCGGTGACCACCGCCGCGCTGTCCGCACCAGCCGCGAAGACTCCGTCGAGCCGGTCAGGGTTGAGGCCGCCTATGGCGACCAATGGGATCGGCGCGACCCGGCGCTTCCACTCGCTGATCCGTTCGACCCCTTGCGGCGCCCATTTCATCTTCTTCAGGATGGTCGGGTAGACGGGGCCGAGCGCGATATAGTCGGGCTCGGCGGCCATCGCTGTTTCCAGTTCGATATTATCATGCGTGCTGAGCCCGAGCCTCATACCGGCTGCCCGTATCTGCGAGCGGTCGGCGGTTTGCAAATCCTCCTGGCCGAGATGCACGAAGTCGCAGCCTTCCTCGATTGCCAGGCGCCAGTGGTCGTTGACGATGAGCTGGCACCGGTGTCGAGCACACAAGGCCTTCGCTTTCCGGATTTCGGTGCGCAACCCGGCTTCATGCATGGTCTTGATGCGGAGTTGCACCAGCTTGAGGCCGAGCGGCACCAGCCGCTCGATCCAGGCAGCGCTGTCGACGATCAGGTAGAAGGGATCGAGCTTCATGAAAAAACTGCCCTGCCGATCGTCGGTGTCGATGGCACGGCAACGTCGCGCGGTTCGAGCATTCCCGAGCTGAAGGCTTCACGACCGGCCTCGACCGCTTTGCCGAACGCACGCGCCATGCCGACCGGATCGGCCGCCTTGGAGACAGCCGTGTTCAGGAGCACGGCATCAAAGCCGAGTTCCATGACGGTGGCCGCGTGCGACGGTCGCCCGAGCCCCGCATCCACAATCAGCGGGACGCCAGGGAAATGTCCGCGCATCGAGCGCAGCGCTGTGATGTTGACCGGGCCGAGGGCGGAGCCGATCGGCGCGCACCATGGCATCAAGATCTCGCAGCCCGCCTCCAGCAGCCGCTCGGCGACGACAAGGTCGTCGGTGGTATAGGGGAATACCGCAAAACCGTCCTCGCACAGGATACGGGCGGACTCGACCAGGCCGAACACGTCCGGCTGCAGCGTATCGTGGTTGCCGATCACTTCGAGCTTGATCCAGCTCGTGCCGAAGACTTCGCGCGCCATTTTCGCGGTCGTGACCGCTTCCTTGACGGAGTGGCAGCCGGCAGTGTTGGGCAGGATTCTGACGCCGAGCGAGCGGATCAACGACCAGAATTGTTCGCCGGCCCTGCCGCCTGCCATTTCACGGCGCAACGAGACCGTCACCACCGACGTGCCCGAGGCCTTGACCGCATCGGCAAGGATGGCAGGCGAAGGATATTGAGCCGTGCCGAGAAGCAGCCTGGAGGCAAGCGTCGTCCCGAGAAGGTCGAACATGCTAGCCTCCCTGCATGGGTGAGAGGATTTCGATCCGGTCGCCGTCGCTCAACTGGAACTCCGCCCGGTTGGCTTTGTGCACGAGATCGCTGTTGACGGCCGTTGCCAGCCAATCGCCCTCATAGTCGAGCGCGGCAAGCAGCTCGGCCAGTGTGGTGGCGGCAACCTCATGCGCTTCTCCGTTGACGGTCAGTTTCATGAGCAAGCTCCTTGTTTCTGTCTTGACTGAAAAAACAGGTCGGCAGCCTGGCGCGCCATGGCGGGGGCGAGGAGAAAACCGTGGCGATAGAGCCCATTGATCGCGACGCTGTCTCCGCTCGTTTCGACGCGCGGCAGGTTGTCGGGAAAGGCCGGGCGAACGCCGACACCGGTTTCAACGATCTCGGCCTCGCCAAAGGCCGGATGGAGGGCATAGGCGGCCCCCAGCAGCTCCATCATGGAACGCGCCGTGACCGGTCTGGCGGACTGGCTCTCAATCATCGTCGCGCCGATCATGAACTGCATGTCGGCACGCGGCACCGCATAAAGCGGAAAGCGCGGATGCAGCAGCCTGACCGGGCGCGACAGCGAGATATCAAGCGTGCGCAGGATCAGCATTTCGCCGCGAACGCCGCGCAGCCTGTCATCGACAGCGGCCATTCCCGTGCAGTCGATCTGGCGATCGAAACCGGAACCATGCCGGGCGTCGGCGCCGAAGCGGAACTCGACACCCATGGCCGCGAGCTTGTCATGAAGTGCTGCCATCGCCTGGCGCGGGTCGAGATGAGCCTCATCAGAAAAGAGCAATCCGCGCCGGAAGCGGCCGGCGAGGTCGGGCTCCAGGAGCGCAATTTCGTCTTCATCAACACGCCGATGCCCCGACGTGCGACTTGCGAACCGGTCGAGTTCGCCAGTATCGCGCGGCGCGGCCACGACCAGTGTTCCGGCCCACGTCACCTGACCGGGCAGTACCGTGTTCCACCAGTTGGCAGCGTCACGTCCGAGATCCAGCACCGGCAGCTCCGCGCTTTCACGCTCGCACCATGGCGCCAGCATGCCGCCGGCGAACCACGACGCATTGCCACCAAGGCCGTGCCGGATCTCGGCGACTGTGACCGTCGCGCCGCGGGCGGCGAGTTCGAAGGCCGCGGTGAGGCCGGCGACGCCGGCCCCTTTGACCAGCACCCTCATGACCGTTCCGGCGCCTCTGGCATGAGCGGTACGCCGGTCTCGTCAGCTGGCATGTAGAGATCGCCGCCCTCGCGGTATTTCGCCGCCATTGCCGCCATGCCCTCTTTCTGTGCCTCGGCGCGGATGTCGTGAGAGATACGCATGGAACAGAATTTCGGTCCGCACATCGAGCAGAAATGCGCCACCTTGTGCGCCTCCTTGGGCAAGGTCTGGTCGTGGAAGGATCGCGCCGTTTCGGGATCGAGCGACAGGTTGAATTGGTCCTCCCAGCGGAACTCGAAGCGCGCGCGGGAAAGGGCATCATCCCTGACTTTCGCTGCCGGATGACCCTTCGCCAGATCGGCGGCATGGGCGGCGATCTTGTAGGTGATCACGCCAATCTTGACGTCGTTGCGATCGGGAAGGCCGAGATGCTCCTTGGGCGTGACGTAGCAGAGCATGGCGGTGCCGAACCAGCCGATCATGGCAGCACCGATGCCTGAGGTGATATGGTCGTAGCCCGGCGCGATGTCGGTCGTCAGCGGCCCAAGCGTATAGAACGGCGCCTCGCCGCAGACAGCGAGCTGCTTGTCCATGTTCTCCTTGATCTTGTGCATCGGAACGTGGCCGGGCCCCTCGATCATCACCTGGCAATCCTTCGCCCAGGCGATCTTCGTCAACTCGCCGAGTGTTTCCAACTCGGCGAACTGCGCCGCGTCATTGGCATCGGCGATCGAGCCGGGACGAAGGCCGTCGCCGAGCGAAAAGGAGACGTCATAGGCGCGGCAGATGTCGCAGATCTCCGCGAAATGCTCGTAGAGGAAGCTTTCCCGGTGATGGTGCAAGCACCATTTGGCCATGATCGAGCCTCCGCGCGAAACGATGCCCGTGACCCGGTCAACGGTCAGCGGGATGTAGTGCAGCCGCACACCGGCGTGGATGGTGAAATAGTCGACGCCCTGTTCGGCCTGTTCGATCAGCGTGTCGCGGTACACCTCCCAGGTCAGGTCCTCGGCGATGCCGCCGACCTTCTCGAGCGCCTGGTAGAGCGGCACTGTGCCAATCGGCACCGGTGAATTGCGCACGATCCAGTCCCGGATGTTGTGGATGTTGCGGCCGGTCGACAGGTCCATCACCGTATCGGCGCCCCAGCGGATCGCCCAGACCATCTTTTCGACCTCTTCGGCCATCGACGAGGTGACGGCGGAGTTACCGATGTTGGCGTTGATCTTGACGAGGAAATTGCGCCCGATGATCATCGGTTCGCTCTCCGGGTGATTGATGTTGGCGGGAATGATTGCCCGCCCGCGCGCCACTTCGTCGCGCACGAATTCCGGCGTGACGAAATCGGGCAGCGTCGCGCCGAAAGGCTCGCCGTCGCGCTGCAGCTTGCCGTGCAGGATCTCGCGACCGAGGTTCTCGCGGATGGCGACGAACTCCATCTCAGGCGTAATGATGCCGGCGCGCGCGTAGGCAAGCTGAGTCACCGCCTTGCCGGCCTTGGCCCTGAGCGGCCGGTTGCGGACCGGAAATTCCGGTGTCAGGCGCTCGCCCACCACGAATCCGTTGTCTTCCGGCCGGACATGGCGGCCATCATAGGCTTCGACATCGCCGCGCGCCGCAATCCATTCATGGCGAAGCCGGGCGAGGCCGTTTTCGATGCTGGTTTCGGCAGTCGGGTCGGTATAGGGGCCGGACGGATCATAGACGATGACGGGCGGTTCACCCGCCGTCGGATGGACGGAAATTTCGCGCATCGGCACCCTGATCTGGGGGTGGATGGCACCGGGCTTATGGATTTTCCGTGAGGCGGGCAGTGGTCCCGTCGATACGGCGGGGGTGAGGGCATTCATTTGAGGCTCCTTTGCTCATGCATTGGAGACCCAGTTCTGTGCCGGAAGGATGAAAAGACGCTTTGGCCGCCTGTTCGAAACGGACTTCGGGCGTGAACTCCCGCAAAGTGCTTGCACCGTCCCTACGCCAGTATGAACTGGATCAGGTTCAACGGGTCACTGCGCCGCGAAAGCCAGCAGTATCTCAGCCCCTTGCCGGGACTCCCCTGGTGAATGCATCGAATTGAACGGGCCGGCGCTATCTTGTCAAGCGCATTCGACCGGCCATCCAACTCACGTGGCTGGTCTTGATGTCTGCTGCGCGGGGCGCCCCGCTAAATTCCGACGACGAGCGCACCGCCGCTGAGGCCCGCACCCGCTGCCGCCAGAAGAATTCTCTCGCCCGGCCGAAACGTGTCCATCTGATGGGCCAACGACAGGGAGAGTGGGATCGTCGCGGCAGAAGAGTTGCCATACTCCGCGATCGTCTTGACGATTGCTTGATCTGCTATTCCAAGGTTCCTCCCGACCGCATCGAAAATGCGAGCATTCGCCTGATGCGGCACGAACCGGCCGACATCCTGTGGTCGCACTCCGGCAGCGGCAAGCGCGCTTGTCGAGCAATCGGTCATCATCTCGACAGCCTTGGCGAACACTTCGCGGCCGTTGGTCATCGTCATGCGGGTTCGCCCGAGATCCAGGCCACTTTGGAACGGGATGTTGCTTCCGCCCGCCGGGATCTGGATCAGCTCGTAGCGCGAGCCGTCCGAATCCACCGACGCGCCGAGGATGCCCCGGTCGGCGTCCTCGCAAGGGCCAATCACCAGGGCGCCGGCGGCATCGGCAAACAGCACGGCGCTGGCGCGCTCGGCCGGATTGATGCGGCGGCTGAGGATGTTGGCGGCAATGACAAGGCTCGCTTTGCCGTGCAGACGCGTGAATCCGTCGGCGAACATCAACGCATAGATGAAGCCGGCGCAGGCGCCGGTTAGATCGACCGCGCCTGCGCGGCCAAGGCCGAGCTTGTGCGCGACCAAGGGTGCACTGGGCGGCAGAAGGTGGTCGGGCGTCGAGGTGGCAAGCAACAGCAGACCGATGTCGCTGCGGTCAATACCGGCATTCGCCAGCGCCATGTCGCCCGCATGCGTGGCAAGACCAGACAGCGTATCTTCGTCCGTTGCCCAGAAGCGCGAACGAATTCCGGTACGCCTTTCGATCCAGCCCGGCTCGAGGCCGAGATTGCTCTCGATCTCGGCATTTGCCACCTTGCGCCCAGGCGCGTGATGGCCAAATCCGAGAATGCGCGACGACCTGCTCATGGCCTAGACCCGAAGCGTTCGCCGGCCTCCTCGATGGCGTCATAGAGCCGATCGAGCTCGTCGCTGGTGATGCAATAGGGTGGGAGAAGATAGAGGACGTTGCCGAGCGGGCGCACAAGCAGCCCTCGGTCGAGGAAGAACGCGCGCAGCTTAGGACCGATCTCGGCGAGATAACCAGCTGAACCGGCGCGCAGATCGAGCGCCGCGATCGTACCGGTCGCTCGGCCGTCGGTGAAGAACTGATTGTCGCGAAAGCGTCGAAGCCCGGCGGCCTGCCTCGCGCTCAAGGCCGCAATCCGCTCTGCCACCGGCTCGTCCTGCCAGATCTCGACATTGGCGAGCGCAGCCGCGCAGGCGATCGGATTGGCGGTGTAGGAACTCGAGTGGAAAAAGGTCTTCTTCCGGTCCTCAGAATAATGAGCCTGGAAGATTGCATCAGTGGCGAGCGTGGCCGCCAGCGGGATGGCACCACCTGTCAGGCCCTTCGAGGTGCACAATATGTCCGGAGAGATGGACGCCTGCTCGCAGGCGAACATGGTCCCGGTGCGTCCCCAGCCCGTCATCACTTCGTCGGCGATCAGCAGTGTGCCCGAGGCTTCGGCGATCTTCTTCAATTCGGTCAGAACCCAGGCCGGGTACATCAGCATGCCGCCGGCGCCAAGCACGAGCGGCTCGACGATCAGCGCGGCGGCGCGCCGGTCGCGGCTGACGGCCTCGAAACGATCCAGCGTTTCCTGCTCGCGGCCGGCGGCCGGGAAGGGAATGGTGTCTACTTCGAACAGCAGGGGTTCATAGGCGGCGTTGAACACGCCGCGGGCGCCAACGCTCATCGTGCCGATCGTGTCGCCATGATAGCTGTGCTCCATCACAGCGATGCGCGAGCGCGGCGCGCCGATGTTGCGGAAATAGCCGAGCGCCATCTTCAGCGCGACTTCGACTGAGGTCGAGCCGCTGTCGGAATAGAACACCCAGTCGAGTCCGGAGGGAGCGAGGCCGACAAGCGCCTTGGCCAGCCGTTCTGCCGGCTCATGCGTGAAGCCTGCGAAGATGATCTGGTCGAGGCTCGACGCGGTCGCCTCGATAGCCTTCATGATGCGGGGATGGCGGTGGCCATGCGTGACGACCCACCAGGAGGAAATGGCGTCCAGGATGCGCGCGCCGTCGGCCTTGTGAAGGTAGGCGCCTTCGGTCCGGACGATTTCGGGGATCGAATGCTCGAGCGCGTGCTGGGTGAAGGGGTGCCAAACTTGGGACTGCAGCATCATTCGCCTCCGGCAATCAGAGCGAGGTCGAACCCGGCAACCATCGCGTCTCTCAGGGTTTTACCCGTAAGCGGATCAAGGTGCGGCAGCCTGCCGAGCTGTGGCACGCCGCTGAATTCCACGATTGTCCTTTGCGTGTCTGCCACCTCGTCGCCGATAAAGGCGACGCCGATGATTGGGATAGAGCGGGCCCGCAGAGCTTCGATTGAGAGGAGCGTGTGGTTGATTGTGCCGAGCGCGGTGCGGGCGCACAGTATGACCGGCAGCCGCCATTGCGCGAATATGTCAATGAACCTTGTCTGTCGGTTGAGGGGCACCATCAGCCCGCCAGCGCCTTCGATGACAAGCGGACCCGGCAAGGCTGGAAGCGAGAGCTTTGCCGCCTCGATCGCGACGCCGTCGATTTCCGCTGAACGATGCGGCGACAGGGGCTTGCTCAAGCGGTAGACCTCGGGCAGGACGCGGCCTGGCGGCAGGCCGGCGAGCCGTCCAACGACCTCGCTGTCTGTCTCGTCGTCGAGGCCCGATTGAACCGGCTTCCAGTAGAAGCCGTCGAGCAGGCCGGTTAGTCCGGCCGAAAACACCGTCTTGCCAATTCCGGTGTCGGTTCCGGTGATGACGATGCGCTTGGTCATGCCGTGGCCAACACCTCGACGAGCGCCTCGACCATGGCGGAAATGTCGGCTTCGTCGACGTTGAGTGTGAGCGAGATTCGCAGGCGCGATGTGCCCTCGGGCACCGTCGGCGGGCGGATGCCGCGTATGTCGAAACCGCGAGCCTGCAATGCCGTCGCCACCGCCATGGTGCGCCTGACGTCGCCGATGACGAATGGCTGGATCTGCGATCCGCTCGACGTCACGCCACAGCGTTCGGCCAATTGGCGGCCGGCGAAAGCAACGTGTTCATGCAGCCGAACCCGGCGCAGGGGCTCGTCGGACAGTATGGCGAGCGCTTCGCGCGCCGCGACCGCCATCAGCGGCGATGGCGCGGTGGCGTAGATAAATGGCCGGCAACGGTTGACGAGATAATCGCACAGCGTTCCCGATCCGGTAACCAGTGCGCCGGACGCGCCGAGCGCCTTGCCGCAAGTATGGAGCGCAATGATGTTGTCGCGGCCCTCGAATGCGGCCGCCAGCCCCCGGCCGTCCGGTCCCCAGACGCCGGTGGAGTGCGCCTCGTCGACGACGATGAAGGCCTCGTGCCGATCGGCTAGCTCGACGAGGCTCTCCATCGGCGCGCGGTCGCCATCCATGCTGTAGAGGCTTTCGACCGCGATCCACACGCGCCCCATGCCGCCCTCGACGCGCCAGTTGTTGATCTCATCCTCGATTGCACCAATGTCGTTGTGCGCAGCCAGCTTGAACTCGGCGCGCCCGGCCTGCGCGCCCTCATGCATGCTGGCATGGGCGAGTTCGTCGAGGACCAGCAGGTCGCCCTTTTGCGGCAGCGCGGTCAGCAGAGCGAAGTTGGCGATGTAGCCGCTGCCGAAGAACAGCGCGCGGTCGGTCCCGAAGAACGCCGCTGCGTCCGCCTCAAGTTGCTCATGCTCCGGCGCGTTGCCGCGCAACAGCCTCGACCCGGTGGCGCCGACCGGCGTGCCCTGCGCGATCGCCGCCGCAACCGCGCCGCCAAGCCTCCTCGATGCGGCGAGCCCGAGATAGTCGTTCGACGAGAAGTCGAGCCCGGTGCGCGGCGACAGCGTCCGCAGCCGGTCCTTGCGCGCCAGCCCCTGCAAGGTCGCGTCATAGCGGGCGAGGGGCGCCCCTTTCATTGCGCCTCGAGGCCCATAGGCTCGATACCGAGGCGCCGGAACAGCAGAGTATCCTTGTCCTCGCCGGGATTGTCCGCGGTCAGCAGCGTGTCGCCGACGAAGATCGAGTTGGCGCCGGCAAAGAAGCACAGTGCCTGCATCTCGTCGGTCATGGCGGTGCGGCCGGCGGAAAGACGCACATGCGATTTCGGCATCATGATGCGCGCCAGCGCGATCACGCGCACGAATTCTATCGGTTCGATGGGCTTGGCTTCGGCAAGCGGGGTGCCGGCGATCGGGATCAGCATGTTGATCGGAACGCTTTGGGGATGCTCCGGCAGATTGGCCAGCGTCACCAGCATGTCGATCCGATCCACCGGCTCCTCGCCCATGCCGACAATGCCGCCACAGCAGACCTTGATGCCGGATTGGCGAACCAACTCAAGCGTATCGATCCGGTCGGCAAAGCTGCGCGTGCTGATGATCTCGCTGTAGTAGCGTTCCGACGTATCGATGTTGTGGTTGTAATAGTCGAGACCAGCCTGTTTCAGCTGAGCGGCCTGCTCAAGATCGAGCATGCCCAGCGTCATGCAGGTCTCCATGCCCAGCGCCTTGACGCCTTCGACCATCGCCACCACCGCATCCATGTCGCGCGTCTTGGGATTTCGCCAGGCCGCACCCATGCAATAGCGGGTGGCGCCGGCATCGCGCGCCTTGGTCGCTTCGGCGATGACGCGCCTGACTTCCATCAGCTTCGACGCCTTCAGGCCGGTTTCGTGATGGGCCGACTGGCTGCAATAGCCGCAATCCTCCGGACATCCGCCGGTCTTGATGCTGAGAAGCCGGCTGAGCTGGACCTTGTTGGGATCGAAATTCTGGCGGTGCACGGTCTGCGCCTGAAACAGCAGGTCGTTGAAGGGCGCATCGTGGAGGGCCTGGGCTTCTTCCAGGGTCCACATCCGGCTGCCGTCGAAGGATTGAACTTCAGGCTGGGTCTTTTCCGAAATCGCTGCGTGCATTTCCATCCTGTTCCTTGCGTTATGCGACACAGGCGCCTTTGAAATGGCGGACACGGTCGAAAGAAGCTGGGTAGGCTAGATGGTCAGCCTCGAGGGTTAAGGCTGACGGTAGTCGAGGCCGATATCGAGGATCGGCGCGCTGTGAGTCAACCAGCCGATGGAAATCAGATCGATACCAGTTGCGGCAACGGCTGGCGCAATCGCGGCGGTGATCCTGCCCGACGCCTCGGTCGTGGCGCGGCCGGCAACCATGGCCACCGCCTGGCGAAGCTCGTCGACCGACATGTTGTCGAGCAGGACGGCGTCGGGGGTGAGGGCCATGGCCTCCTCCAGTTGGGCTAGTGTGTCGACCTCGACTTCGATCTTGACGAGATGGCCGACGCTGCTTCGCGCGCGCTCCAGCGCGGGGCGAATTCCGCCGGCGATGGCGATGTGGTTGTCCTTGATCAGGATGGCGTCATCGAGGCCGAAACGGTGATTGGAGCCGCCACCGGCGCGCACGGCGTATTTTTCGACGGCCCGTAATCCAGGCGTTGTCTTGCGCGTGCAGACGATCTTTGCGCCATAGCCGCCAACCGCCGCGACGACCGATGCCGTCGCCGTGGCGATGCCGCTCAAATGGCAGAGAAAATTGAGCGCCGTCCGTTCCGCGGTGAGTATGGCCCGGGCCGGACCGCTGACCGATGCGATGGTCTCACCTTGCGCGATGTTGCTGCCGTCCGCTCGCTCCACTGTCATCTCGACATTCTGGTCGATCAGCCTGAAAGCGAGCATCGCCATATCGAGACCGGCTACAGTTCCGGCCTCGCGCGCAGTCAGCACCGTTGTCGCATGATGGTCCTTCGGTACGATGGCATCGGTGGTCAAATCACCGGCCCTGCCAAGGTCCTCGAGCAGAGCTGCCCGCACCAGAGGCTCGAGCATGATCGTTGGAAGGGGGGATAGGTTCATCAAGCGACGCTTTCCAGCATTGGAGAGTTGGCGAGTTCCCGCGCCGCAAACATGGCCGCGTCGAGCGTGATTTCGGAACGGCGGGCGACGGCCGCTTGATGGGGAAAGTCGGTCCGGTAGTGAGCGCCACGGCTTTCGCGGCGCAGCAAGGCGGCAACCGCGATCATCAGCCCGACGGCGGCGGGATCGGACGCTGTGTCGTGCCGCTGCAACAGCAGCAACAAGGCGCGCGCAGCCTCTTTCAAACCTTCGCCATCCCGCGTGACGCCAAGGGCATGTGACAGGAGAGGGCGCACAGGCCTTGGATCCGGCGTGGGCAGGTTAGCTGCCATTGCTGGCTTTCCGCCGCCGTCGGGCGAACCGGCTACGTTCTCGGCAACCCAGCGCGCACCGACGGCGGCCTCGGTCAGCGAGTTGCTGGCAAGCCGGTTGGCGCCGTGCAGCCCGGTCGAGGCGACTTCGCCGCAGGCCCAAAGTCCAGGAACCGATGTGCGCCCGGCCAGATCCACGGCGACACCACCCATGTGATAGTGCTGCGCCGGCCGGATGGGAATGAGATCACGCGCCGGATCGATGCCGTCCTTGCTGCAGGCTGATGCGATCGTTGGAAAATGCTGCGCGAACGTCGCGCCCGGCTTTTCGCGTGCGTCGAGGAAGACGCGATGGCCGTCGGCAAGATGCCTCCAGACGGCGCGCGCGACAATGTCGCGCGGTGCGAGTTCCGCCCCTCGCAAGCCGTCGAGAAAACGCCGCCCTGTCTCGTCGACGATCACCGCGCCTTCGCCGCGAACTGCCTCGCTGATGAGCGGCATCGGACGGCCTGGCCCGTCAAGCGCGGTCGGATGGAACTGGATGAACTCCAGGTCGGCAAGCACAGCACCGGCACGCGCTGCGAGCGCCAGCCCCTGTCCGCAACTGCCGAGCGGGTTTGTCGTGTCGTGGAACAAGCCACCGATCCCGCCTGTGGCGAGAACGACCCGTCCTGTGGCGAAGAACACCGGACCCGTCGAACAGCTCGCCAGCACCCCGGTGATCCTGCCGTCCTCCACAGCCAATCGGCGCGCTTCCACGCCTTCCACGACCACAATCGACGGAGTGGAACGCACGGCGGAGACCAGGGCGCGCATGACCTCCCGTCCGCTCCCGTCGCCGTCGGCATGAACGATGCGCCGTCGGCTGTGCGCGGCTTCCAACCCGAGGCGCAGCGCTCCTTCGGGTGTCCGATCGAAGCGAACCCCAAGGCGCGCCAGATCCTCGATCGCGGCGGGCGCCGCGTACACGATGTGCTCCGCTGCTTGCGCATCGCAGAGGCCGTCGCCTGCAGCGAGCGTGTCGGCAAGATGGAGCGCCGGTTCATCATTGTCGCCTAGGCTGGCGGCAAGTCCGCCCTGCGCCCAAGCGCTCGACGCATCCGCGCCTAGCGGCGATCTCGACAGGAGAAGCACTGGCTCAGGCGCCATGTGCAGCGCAGTCATCAGTCCGGCTATGCCGCCGCCGATGATGACCGGTCGCCCGGCGAGATCGCGGACGTCCATGCTCATACCGCCAGCATCCGCTCGACGGCCAGCCGAGCACGCCCGGCAATCTCCGGTGCGATGGTCACGACGTGGCGGTTCTGTTCGAGCGCCTCACGGATGTTGGCGAGCGTTATCCGCTTCATGTGAGGGCACAGATTGCAGGGCCGGATGAACTCGACCTCGGGATGCTCGACCGCGACATTGTCGCTCATCGAGCACTCCGTCATCAGCACGACGCGGGGCGGCTTTTGCCGTCCGACATAGTCGGACATGGCCGCGGTCGACCCGGAAAAATCGGCCTCGGCCACCACTTCGGGCGGACATTCGGGATGGGCCAGCACCGTCACACCGGGATGGTCCTCGCGAAGCTGGCGGATGTCGGCAGGCGTGAAGCGCTCATGCACCTCGCAACGCCCTTTCCAGGCGATGATCTGCACGTCGGTCTGGGCGGCGATGTTCTGGGCCAGATACTCGTCCGGCAACATGATCACCCGGGGAACGCCAAGTGACTCCACTACGGCTTTCGCATTGCCGGAGGTACAGCAGATATCGGACTCGGCTTTCACGTCGGCTGACGTGTTGACATAGGTGACGACCGATACGCCGGGATAGCGCTGCCGAAGCAGGCGAATGTCTTCGGCAGTAATCGAGTCGGCCAGCGAACAGCCTGCGCGCAGGTCGGGAATGAGTACCGTCTTTTGCGGATTGAGCAGCTTTGCCGTCTCGGCCATGAAATGCACGCCTGCCAGCACGATGACATCGGCTTCGGCCGTCATCGCCTTGCGGGCAAGCGCCAGGCTGTCGCCGACGATGTCGGCGACACAGTGGAAGATCTCCGGCGTCTGGTAGTTGTGCGCCAGGATGACGGCGTTTCGCTGCCGTTTCAGATCGAGAATGGCCTCGATATCGTCGGCGAAGGTCGGCCATTCGATGGGCGGGATGACCCGCCGCACGCGATCATAGAGCGCGGCCGTGCGCGTGGAGACGTTGAGCATGCCCGGCGTTCCTTATGCTCTATGTGAGTATAACTATGGCATATACTTAGCTTGAGTATAAGCAATGTCAAGCGCGCGAAAGTGGCAATTTCGTCCCTGCGACTGCTCGTTCCGCCAGAACCGTCTGGCGGAAGCGGAAACGCTTGGCCGGGCGCCCGCCTGTATCCGCCACCGTCTCGCCTGTCTCCTCGACCAGGTCCTGCTGTTCGATGAGACGCCGGAAATTCGGCTTGTGCACGAGCCTGCCGGCGAGCGCTTCGACGGTGCGCTGCAACTGCAGCAGCGTGAATGCCGGTGGCATCAGTTCGAAGACGACGGGCCGGTATTTGATCTTGGTTCGAAGCCTGGCGATTCCGGTCGCCAGAATACGGCGATGGTCGGCGATCATCGGTCGACCGGAGACAGATAGCGGGCTGCCATCGTCCGAGTGACGGGTGGCTTCGGCAACCAGCGCGGCTTCATAGAGCAGTTCGTATCGCTGCAGGACGAGTTCCTCGTTCCAGTCGCGATCATCCAGGCCGAAGGCATATGCCACGCGCTGCCGGCGATCACGGCGCATGTTCATGTCTTCGGCTTCATCGGTCCAGACCAAAAGTCGGGGCATGAGGATATCAGGCAGGACGGACGGCACGCCCGCACGGTGATCTTCCCACGGAAAATAGTCGTACCAGCCGCGCCAGCCATGCGTTGGAGACCTCTCGGCCTGCTCTTCCCGCGTCAGGCCGAGATAGCTGATCGAGATCTGCACGCGCTCGTCGCCGATCCGGTCTCGGTCGGCGAACGTATAGAGTTGTTCGATATAGCCCAGCGGATGACCGGTCTGCCGCTCTACCCACGCCCGCAGACCCGACTGCAAGGAGCGATGGCCGAGCTCAAAAGGGCCAGACGGCAAAGCGTCCGCCTGTCCGATGGTCAGAACGCGTGGTTCACCATTCGTCACGGCAATGACAACAGCGATCAGGTCCGCACTGACGGCCCGGCTGCGGTTGGTTGTTGCGGCGCGCTTCGTCGCCTGTGTCGTCGTGTCTTGCATTTGGGTCCGATGGAGTTCCGAAAATCGTGGCGCCCCGAAGGAACCAACGTGAGCGAAGGGTGGACTGCCGCCTGCTGCCCGTCAACGTTCGCGCGGAACGGCACAGTGCAGTCACTGCAGGTCTTTGCCCTTCGCATCCGCACAAATCTATGCCAAATGCGAGCGCCGGGTGGCTTACGTAAGGGAAGGATGCCATGAGCGCGACGCACCATGTGAGGGCGGTGACGCCGCCGGGGGTCGTTTTACGCCAAGAAGGCACTGGACATTCCAATCGCCGTCGTCGGCTGCTCGACGGTGCGCGAGGCTGACAGGCTGGCTCTCTCGTCGCGCAATGTCTGCCTCACGCCCGCCGAGCGACAGGCCGCGCCGAAACTTGCATCGGTGCTGTTCGACGCGGCGGAGCAACTCGCGCGCGGGGCGCCGGTTGGCCCAAAGCTTGTTGAGGCGCGGGCGGCGATCCTTGCCGCCGGCTACGCGCAAGTCGAATATCTGGAGCTGCGGGTGGAGGAGGATTTGCGGCCCGCTGCACGACCTCGACCGGCCTGCGCGACTGCTTGTTGCGGCGTGGCTTGGCGAGACGCGGCTGATCGACAATGTTAGGGTCTTACCCCGGTCGAGCGTACGCCAAGCTGTGACATAACTCGAAGGGATGTCCGTTCTTCCAAAACCGGCTGAATGCTCAAAATTAAGCCGGTGCCGCAGCCGGTTGATTGTAAAATATGTTAACGATTTCGATTAGATGGAATGGCGCGCCCGAAGAGATTCGAACTCCTGACCCCCAGATTCGTAGTCTGGTGCTCTATCCAGCTGAGCTACGGGCGCGCAATGGGCCATGCTTTCCATGACCCCGCGATCTGATCGTGAACGACCGGCCGCGACGAGACGTGTTCCCTAGCGACTGAATTTCCGAAAAGCAAGCCGATCCGGCAAAAGTTTTGTCGCAGGGGCCCTGGTCGGCGATCACAGCCCGGATTCCGGCGCTTCGAAACGGCATCGAAGTCGAGGGCCCGATCTCAATCCTTGAAGGGAAAAGCACCGATCCCTGAGAAATGGGCGGGGGCCTGAGGGGAGAGCATCGGGCGAAACAGCGCCCGAACACGATCATGCCGGGCGGCGCAGGCCGTTGCTGCGGGCCTGGTCGAGCCGGACCGGCTGGTCGGGAATGCTGACCGCGAATGTGGTGCGCCCGCCAATGCTCTCGACCAGCTCCACCGTGCCGCCATGCGCACGGATCAGTTCATGCGCGATCGCCAGGCCAAGGCCGGTGCCGCCGCTGCGGGCCGAGCCGCGAAAGGCCGCGAACAGGTTTTCCCGCGCCTTGGGTGGCAGGCCGGGGCCGGTGTCGGTGACAGCGATGCGGCTGACGCTGCCCAGGCGCACGGCCGACACCGCCAGGCGGCGGACCAGCGCGCTTTCATTGTCCGACGCCATGGCCTGCACGGAATTCCGGCAGAGATTGGTGAGCACGCGGAACAGCTGATCGGAATCGGCGTCCACCTCGAAGGACGGCTCGATGGCGTTGACGAACTCGATGCCCTGCTCGATGTCGAGCAGGCCGTGCACGTCCTCGACCAGCTGGCGCAGCCTGAGCCTGCGGCGCGAAGGCGGCGGCTCCTGGGTGCGGCCATAGGCGAGCACGCCTTCGGAATAGGACACCGCGCGGTCGAGCGCGCGCAGCAGTTTCGGCGCGAAGGCCTGCACGGTCGGGTCCTTGACCTGGCGCAGGCGGTCCGACATCAGCTGCGCAGAGGCCAGGATGTTGCGCATGTCATGGTTGATCTTGGAGACGGCCAGGCCGAGGTCGGCAAGGTGCTTCTGCTCGGAGAGCATCTTTTGCAGCCGCTCCTGCATCTGCGACAGCTCGCGCTCGGCAACGCCGATCTCGTCGGCGCGGGCGGCGGGATGGATGATGCGCCCGGGATCGTCGGGCGCCTCGGAGAAGGACAGCATCGAGCGCGTCATCGTCCGGATCGGCCCGATCATGATCAGGTCGATCGCGGCATAGACCAGCATTGCGGTGAACAGCGAGATCAGCAGCGAGACGAAGGCGACATTGCGCGAATATCTGAGCATGGCATTGCGCAGACTGTTGTCCGGCATGATCAGCTCGAACTCCTTGTCGCTGTCGCCGACCGGGCCGAAAACGCGCAGCATCCGGTTGCCGCCGAAAAACAGCGTGTCGAGCGCGCCGGTCATGCCCTTGATCATGCCGATCGAGGCGATGTCGACATGTTCGTCGACCTTCGGCGGCATCTCGGCCACCACAAGCAGCCGCGAGACGCCGCCGTCGCGCACCGCGATCGCCTTGGCGCCGATCGCCATCAGCACGTCGTTCTGGGCCGTACGCGACAGCGAGGTGGATTCACCTTGCACCAGCACGATCGACACCGCCGCCGCCGTGCTCAGCCGCTCCTTCAGCCAGTTCAGCCGGTAGCTGGCGATCCACGGCAGGAAGATCAGCACTTCGGCCAGAAGCACGAAGACGATGGTCAGGAGCAGCAGCTTGGTCGACAGGCCGCGCGACAGCGGGACGGTGCGCACGGTGGCTGGCGCCGCCGTGTCGATCCTTTCCTCCGCTTGTATGGTTTCGCTCATGCGACTCTATCTTCACAATCACTTGATCAACGCAGATTAGGCGATTACGGCTTTTTTGCCAATTTCATCCTTGGTCTGAAACATAAACTGGCCTGAACGACGACCGGCTTCGGCCTGACGACGCCGGATTGACTTCCAAAACCCTTCTTTCTATAAGCCCGCTCACGCTCGGGCCATTCGTCCCGGCGCGGTTTCGATCGCGCCAAAGCCGGCCCGGCAAAGCTCCTGTTACACAGTGACAGAATCAAGAAGGGCCGCACCCCGCGGTATTAAAACAAATGAAGCGTACCTACCAACCGTCTAAACTCGTCCGCAAACGTCGGCACGGCTTCCGTGCCCGCATGGCCACCAAGGGTGGTCGCGGCGTCGTCGCAGCTCGCCGCAACCGCGGTCGCAAGCGGCTTAGCGCCTGAACGGAAGACGAGATCGTTGCCCGCATCCGGCAAGCCAGTGGGACCAAATCCCAAGCGGCTTCTGAAGCGCGCGGAATTCCTGGCTGTCCGTCGTGGTGAAAAGCGACGCGGGCGGCTTTTTCTCGTTGAGGTTCTCGATCGCGGCGACGGCCTGTCGCCGCGCGTCGGCTATACCGTCACCAAGAAGGTCGGCAATGCGGTTGTCCGCAACCGCGTCCGGCGGCGGCTGCGAGAAGCCGTCCGTACGCATGCGGCAAGTGACATGGCGCCTGGCAATGACTATGTCATCGTCGGGCGCGAAGACGTGCTTACCATTCCGTTCGGCCAGTTGAAGGCCGAACTCTCCCGCCGATTGCGCGGAACACGATAGGCCAAGGGCTTTCGATGGAAAACAACCGGAACTTCTTCATCACCATCGCGCTGTCGGTGCTGATCCTGGCGGTGTGGCAATATTTTTATGTGCTGCCGCGCAGCGAGCAGCAGCGCGAGGCGGCCCGCATCGAGCAGCAGCGCGTCGAAGAGCAGAAGAAGGCCGCCGATGCCGCCAATCCCGGCGCCGATACCGGAACGCCCGTCGCACCTGGCGCCATTCCCAACGCACCCGGCACCGACGCCGTGACGCCGGCCGGCCGCGAACAGGCGCTGGAGACCAGCAAGCGCGTCAAGATCGACACACCGAGCCTCGAGGGCTCGATCAACCTCACCGGTGCCCGTCTCGACGACCTCAAGCTCAAGCACTACACCGAGACGGTCGACAAGAATTCGCCCGAGATCAGCCTGCTCAACCCGGCGGCACTGCCCAATGGCTATTATGCTGAGATCGGCTTTGTCGGCAACGACAAGACCGGCGCGGTGCCCGGTCCCGAGACGGTGTGGACCGTCGATGGCAATGCGACGCTGACCGCGACAACGCCGGTCACGCTGACCTATTCGAACGACAAGGGCCTGACCTTCAAGCGGACTTTTTCGGTCGACACCAACTACATGTTCACGGTTTCCGATACGATCCAGAATTCGGGCGCGGCTTCTGTCTCGCTATCCAATTACGGCCGTGTCACCCGGTTCGACAAGCCGGCCGTCGCCAGCACCTATGTGCTGCATGAAGGCCTGATCGGCTTCACCGGCACGGAAGGCCTGCAGGAACACAAATACGCGTCGATCGAGAAGGACAAGCAGGCGACGCCGGGCAAGTCGACCGACGGCTGGCTCGGCATCACCGACAAATACTGGGCGGTGACGCTGGTGCCGACCGAGAAGCAGCCGTTCCAGCCGCGCTACGCCTATTTCGAGGACGGCCGCCATCGCTACCAGTCCGACTTCCTGACCGACCCGATCACCGTCGATGCGGGTCAGTCGGCGACGCTGGAGAGCGAAATCTTCGCCGGCGCCAAGGAGGTCGGCAAGATCAACGCCTACGCGGAAGACCGCCACATCAAGCGGTTCGACCTCTTGATCGACTGGGGCTGGTTCCACTTCATCACCAAGCCGATGTTCTGGCTGATCGACACGCTCTACAAATTCTTCGGCAATTTCGGCCTGGCGATCCTCGCCACTACCGTCATCGTCAAGGCCATTTTCTTCCCGCTCGCCAACAAGTCCTACGCGTCGATGGCGAACATGAAGAAGGTGCAGCCCAAGATGCTGGAGATCCGCGAGAAATACGCGGACGACAAGATGAAGCAGCAGCAGGCGATGATGGAGCTGTACAAGACCGAGAAGATCAATCCGCTGGCCGGCTGCTGGCCGGTGGCGTTGCAGATCCCGGTCTTCTTCTCGCTCTACAAGGTGCTCTACATCACCATCGAGATGCGCCATGCGCCGTTCTTCGGCTGGATCCAGGATCTGGCGGCACCGGATCCGACGTCGATCTTCAACCTGTTCGGCCTCGTTCCGCTCACTCTGCCGCACATGCTGATGATCGGCGTCTGGCCGCTGATCATGGGCGTTACCATGTTCCTGCAGATGCGCATGAACCCGACGCCGCCGGATCCGACGCAGGCCGCGATCTTCACCTGGATGCCGGTCATCTTCACCTTCATGATGGCGGGTTTCCCGGCCGGTCTGGTCATCTACTGGGCCTGGAACAACACGCTGTCGATCCTCCAGCAAGGCGTGATCATGAAGCGCCAGGGCGCCAAGATCGAACTGTGGGACAATCTGGTCGCACTGTTTCGAAAGAAACCGTCGCCGGCGGAATAGCAGGCCTCTCTTTCAAAGAGCCCCGGCTGGTCCGGGGCTTTTTTTGTTTGGGCTGGGGTCGGCTCACGTTCCTGTGATCGGCGAAACTGAACGCGGTCTCGGGGCGGCCTCGACCGCTGCCAAAGCATCACTCCATGACGGCGCTGTGGTCGACCTTGGCCGACGTCACCGGCTTGCGCAGCAAAAGAACCAGCGGAACGGCGGCAAGCGACAGGATCATCATCAGCTTGAAGTCGTTCATGTAGCTGATGATCGTCGCCTGCAGCGTCACCACGCCGTCGAGTGCCGCACGGCCGGCGGCACTGTAGGGGTTCATCGCCTGGAAGATCGCCGGGTTGCTGAACGCCTGGTTGTACGGCGTCACATAGGTGGCGATGTTGGCGTGGTTGACCTGCACGTTCTGCGTCAACAGCGCGGTGACGACCGATATGCCGACGCTGGAGCCGATGTTTCGCGACAGATTGTACAGTCCGGTGCCTTCCGCGCGCCGCTCCGGCGCCAGCGTGGCGAAGGTGATGGTGGTCAGCGGAACAAACAGGAAGCCGAGCCCCGCACCCTGGATGAAGCCGGTGCTGATGATCGTCCATTGCGAGACATCAGGGGTCCAGCCGGTCATATCGTACATCGCCCAGGCGGTGATCAGCAGGCCGGTCAGGAGAAGCCAGCGCGTATCCACCTTGCCGATCAGCCTGCCGACGAGGAACATGCAAGCCATGGTGCCAAGGCCGCGCGGCCCCATGACGATGCCGGCCGTCACCACCGGATAGCCCATCAGCGTCTGCAGATAGGGCGTCATCAGGGCCAGCGAGGCGAGATAGGTGATGCCGACGATGAAAATGAAGACCATGCCGACGGCGAAATTCCGGTCAAGGAAGAGCCTTGGGTTCACGAACGAGTTGCGGGCGGTGAAGGTGTGGACGAGGAAGATGTAGAAGGCCGACGCGCAGATCAGCGCCTCGACGATGATCTCGGATGACGAGAACCAGTTGAGCTGCTCGCCGCGATCGAGAAACATCTGCAGCGATGCGATGGTGAGGCTGAGCATGCCGAATCCCAGCCAGTCCAGCCTTGCCTTGAGGTCGGTCTTGGTTTCCTGGACGAACATAGACACGCCGGCGAAAGCCAGCATGCCGATCGGGACGTTGATGTAGAACACCCAGCGCCAGCTGACATTTTCGGTCAGCCAGCCGCCGATGACCGGCCCGAGCACCGGCCCGACCATGATGGAAACGCCGAACAGCGCCATGGCCGAGCCGCGCTCTTCCACGCTGTAGATGTCGAGCAGGATGCTCTGCGACAGTGGCACCAAAGCCGCACCGAACAGACCTTGCAGCAGGCGGAAGCCGACGATCTGCGGCAGCGATTGCGCGAAGCCGCAAAGCACCGAAGCGACGACGAAGCCGGTGATGGCGGTCAGCAGGACGCGTTTGCGGCCGAAACGATTGGCAAGGTAACCCGAGGGCGGCGTCATGACGGCCGCGGCGACGATGTAGGACGTCAGCACCCAGTTGATCTGGTCGGCGCTCGCCGAAACGCTGCCCTGGATATAGGGAAGCGCCACGTTGGCGATGGTCGTATCCAGCGCCTGCATGATGGTGGCCAGGATCACGCAAGCGGTGATGGCGCCGCGATTGGCGATCACCGATGTGCCACCTGTCGCGGACGCGCCGGTCATGACTTCTGCTCGAACCGGTTGATGAGATCCGTGACGAAGTCCGGCAGGCCGCGCGCATGGCCGGTATCGATGCCGACCTCGACGCTCATCCCGCCGCGCAGCGGCGGCTTGCCCTGCGGATCGTCGACCGTCACGCGCATCGGGATGCGCTGCACGACCTTGACCCAGTTGCCGGTGGTGTTCTGCGCCGGAAGCAGCGAGAAGCTCGACGACGAGGCCGGGCTGATGGAGGCGACCGTGCCATGCCAGACGCTACCTGGATAGCTGTCGACGCTGATCGTCGCCGTCTGCCCTGGCCGCACATAGGTCAGTTCGGTTTCCTTCGGCTCCGCCGCGATCCAAAGGTCGGTCGCCGACACCAGGCTGAACGCCGGCTGCGACGCCGGCAGATACTTGCCGACTTGAAGCATATCCACATTGGTGACGATGCCGTCGAACGGCGCCTTGACGACGGCATCGTCGAGGTTGCGCTGGGCGTCGTCCACGGCCGACTGGGCCTGCAGGTAGAAGGGGTTCTTCTCGACCGGCTGGTTGGCGTCGCCACCCAGCTGGGCAAGCGTCGCCTGTGCCTGCGCCTTGGCGACGGACACTTTCTGGCGGGCGGCATCGAGGTCGTGCTGAGCGCTGTCGAAAGTCGCCTTGGAGGCAGTGGAGGTCTTGAGCAGATCCTGCTGGCGTTTGAAAGCGGCCTCAAAATAGGGAATATCGGCCTGCGCCTGCTCGATCTGCGCCAACGACTGCTGGTAACTTGCCTGCAAGGTCAGCACCTGGTTGCGCACCGTCCCGAGCTGGGCCTGGGCCGCGGCGAGAGCGGTATCGAAGGAGGCCGGCCTCAAGCGGAAAAGCACGTCGCCCTTCTTCACCGCCTCGTTCTCGTGCACGTCGATCTCGGAGACGGTGCCGGAGACGTCGGTGGAAACCCCGAGCGACTGCGCCTGGATGTAGGCATTGTCCGATGTCATGACCTGGCCGCCGACGACATAGGAATAGCCGCCGACAACCAGCGCGACCGGAAGCAGGGCGAAAAGGATCGGCCGTGTCAGGCTGCGCCTGGGCTTGACCGGCGCCGGGGGTGCAACGGCAACCGCGGCTTGCGGCTGCGGCTCCTTGGAGGGAGCCTCCAGCGCCGCCGGCTCGAGGGCAACCGGTGCTTCCAGTTCGTCACCGGCGATGACGGTGTTGGCTCGCCTCTGTTCGCGTTCGCTATCCAGCCGGATGATCTGGTCGCTCTTCCGATCCGAAGCTTCGTCCTTGGCGGGCTGTTTGGGTGAGGTTGAATCAGCCATGTACTTTCTCCCGGTCGACGGCTGGCTGGGCGCAAGCCTCGAGCAGATTGGATTTGATCAGGGATAGGGTTTGCAGCAGATGCCGCTGGGCATCCGCGGAAAGGCCGACAAAGGCCTCGTCACGCGATTTCTGGCCGTTGCTGCGCATGATTTCGAGCAGCGGATGGGCTTGCGGCGTCAGATAAAGCAGCCATGCCCGGCGATCGGCAGGATTGGGCCGGCGCTCGATGAAGCCGCGCGCCTCCATCTTGTCGAGCAGCCGGGCGAGCGTGATCGGCATGATCTCGATCAGGTCGGCCAGTCTGCTCTGGTGGATGCCTTCGTGCCGGGACAGATAGGCCAGCACCTGCCACTGGGCGCGGGTCAGCCCCGACGCCCGCGAACGCTGCTCGAACCGCTTTCGAAGCAGACGCGCGACATCGTGCAGCACGAAGCTGATGTTGGGTGACGATGGCATGGGGGGCTGGATTTCTGGGTGCGACTTTTAGTGAGCATGCTTATTATCATCATGCACATAATCCTGCTGGACGCGGCGTACAAGACGCACTAAGTCCGCTCGGAAAAAATGTCGCACGCGCTGCGGCGCAACAGAAAGGTCGGGCAGCAGGCAGTTGCCGGACGAGGATATGACGATGAATTGGCTCAAGATCGCGACCGTGGCGGCCTTCGCAGTATGGCCTGGCATTGCGCTCGCAAAGGAGGCGGTCAGCTGCGGCGGCGCCGCCATGCTGGGTGGAGCGCAATTGAACTGCAGCCACGTCGAACCCCAGGCGCCGCCTCAGTTTTGCACGTATAGCTGGGCTCTGCACACGCCGGCCGGCGATCAGAAAATCGTCGAAGGCACCTTCATGCTACCGCCCGGGGCTTCGAACGTCACCGTCTACCAGGGCAGCGGTTTCGACAGCGCTCTCTCCGATCCGATCGTGATCTGCCGCGGCAGCAAATGAGCAACGCCGCCACGCAAGGCTAGCTCGTCAGCCGATTGGTGCTATAGGGCGGATCACGCTATTTTGAACCGGCGCATGCGAACTTCGCTGTGCCTGGCGGCCAATTGATCGACGGACCTCGACATGGACGGACCCAACCCTGACATCAAGCATCCGATCCCGATGCACACCCGCGTCGGCTTCCTCAAGGGACTGGTGAGCGCGCCGAACATCGAGATCGGCGATTTCACCTATTATGACGATCCGGACGGGCCGGACAAATTCGCCGAGAAATGCGTGCTGCATCATTATCCGTTCATTGGCGACAAGCTCATCATCGGCAGGTTCTGCGCCATCGCCGAGGGCGCGCGCTTCATCATGAACGGCGCCAATCACGCCATGTCCGGCTTTTCGACCTATCCGTTCAATATTTTCGGCCATGGCTGGGAAAAGGGTTTTGACCCGGCGACCTGGTCGAAGGAAGTGCGCGGCGACACCGTGCTCGGCAACGATGTCTGGATCGGCATGGACGCGGTGATCCTGCCCGGCGTGACGATCGGCGATGGCGCCATCATTGCCGCGAAATCGGTGGTGACGCACGACGTGCCGCCCTATGCGATTGTCGCCGGCAACGCGGCCAAAATGGTGAAGTTGCGTTTCGACAACCGGACGATCAGGCGGCTGCTGGCGGTGGCGTGGTGGGACTGGCCGGTGGACAAGATCAGCCGCAACCTCGATGCTATCAGGGGTGCCGATATTTCTCTTCTGGAGGCAGCAGCTTGAACGCTCTGAACAACACCGTGATCGGCACCGAACTGTTTACGCGTGGGTGGATATTCATCCGCGGCGTGCCGGCAATGAAGTTCCTGCCGCCGGAAGGGCCGCCGGAAATCGCCTTTGCCGGCCGCTCGAATGTCGGCAAGTCGTCGCTGATCAACGCGCTGGTCAATCAGAAGGGGCTGGCGCGCACCTCCAACACGCCGGGGCGCACGCAGGAGCTCAACTATTTCGTGCCGGATGGATTTTCCGGCGAGGGCGCCGACCTGCCGCCCTTGGCGCTGGTCGACATGCCGGGCTATGGCTACGCCACCGCGCCTAAGGAGAAGGTCGACGAGTGGACCAAGCTGGTCTTCGACTATCTCAAGGGCCGCGTCACGCTGAAGCGGGTCTATGTGCTGATCGACGCCCGCCACGGCATCAAGGCCAAAGACGACGAAGTGCTGTCGCTGCTCGACAAGGCGGCGGTGTCCTACCAGATCGTGCTGACCAAGACAGACAAGATCAAGGCTGCCGGCGTGCCGCGGCTGATCGAGGAGACGCTGGCAAAGATCAAGAAGCGGCCGGCGGCATTTCCGTTCGTCCTGGCCACGTCTTCGGAAAAGGCCGAGGGCCTTGAGGAATTGCAGGCCGCGATCGTGTTGGCCGCCAATGGTGGCTAGAGCATGATCCCGAAAAGTGGAATCCGGTTTTCGGAAAAGATCATGCTCAACAGACAAGCAATTCCAGGAAAAGTGTGTAACGACTTTCCCGGGAAAAGCGCATAGCGCTTTCCCTTGGGAATTGCGTAAAAACAAATACCTAGGGCTTAGCCTCGATTGCAATCGTCTGGTGGCTTTCTTCCGCAGCAAGGCTTTCGGTGCCGTAGGTCTTCAGGAACATGCCGACGCCGGACCTGACGATGTGGTCGATTTCTTCCTGGCTCGGGGCTTTGGTGCGGTAGGCGAAGATGCACTGCCTGAAAAGACCGGCCAGGCACAGTTCGGTGAACTGATAGGCGGCAAGATCGACATCCTCGATCCGCAGCAAGCCGCGCTCGATGGCGGCATCGAGAAAGGCCGCGACCTTGTCATGACCGCGTTTGGGGCCGCGTTCGTAAAAACGCGCGCCAAGCTCGGGAATCCGGTCGGATGCGCCGATCACCGTGCGCTGCGCCTGGATAACCTTGGCCGAGGTGATCTTGAGGGCAAGAACCTTGCCGAACTTCACCAGCGTCTCGCGCAGGTCGTCGGCGTTATCAAGCACGTCATACATGTTCTTGAAGATCGTGCCGCGCTCTTCCTCGATCAGCGCTTCAAACAGCTCTTCCTTGTTGGCGAAGTAGACATAGATGGTGCCTTTGGAGACACCGGCCTCGCGCGTGATGTCATTCATGGAGGCGGCCTCGAAGCCCTTGTCGATGAACACACGACGGGCGCCCTCGATGATCTGGCTGCGCTTGACCGGATCCTGGCCCGCTGCAGGGCGCCCACGACGCAGGCTCTCCGGCAAATCGCACAGGTCCCTGTCAACATTGGGTAAGGCTTCGGCCATAAAAGTCACACCTCGAAAATAATTCGAACCAACCGGTTCGATTGCCCTTGATATGGTCCTGTTTCCGCGCTATGTCAACGGTCGGATCGAACCGAACGGTTCAGTATTATAGCTTTATTTTAGAGAGATGTCATGTCCTCGAACGCGCCAACCACCGCCGAAGTCCGTCCTTTCCCCAATGCCAAGGTCGCCCCGGCGACGGAAGCACCCGAAGTGCCTTTCCAGCCTGCCGTCAACACGCCGGTGGAAGCACCAGCCAAGAAGAAGCGCTCGGTGCGCTCCTTGCTGCTGCCGATCATCGGCGTCGCCTTGCTGAGCGCCGGCGCCTGGTACGGTTACAATTACTGGACCACGGGCCGCTTCATGATTTCGACGGACGACGCTTATGTCCAGGCCGACATGGCGTTCATCTCACCCAAGATTTCCGGCTATGTCGATCAGGTCAAGGTGAGCGAGAACCAGCAGGTCAAGGCTGGCGACCCGCTGCTCGTCGTCGATGACGGCGACTACAAGATCGCCGTCGCCCAGGCTGAGGCGCAGATCGCCACCTTGAGCAAGACGCTCGACCGTATCGACGCCCAGACGCAAGCGGCGCGCGCCTCGCTTCAGCAGGCGCAGGCACAGAAAGTCGCTGACCAGGCCGCAGCCGACAATGCGGCGAAGGTCGCGGCGCGCGCCTCGCAACTGCTCAAGACGCATGTCGGCACGCAGGCACAGCTGGACGATGCCCAGACGGCGGTCCAGCAGGCCAATGCCGCCCTTGTCGGTGCCGACGCGCAGATCGCCGCGGCACAGGCCAATATCGGTGTGCTGCAGGCGCAGCGCGCCGAATCGGCAAGCACGCTGGCATCGCTGCAGCTCGGCCACGACAAGGCCGTGCGCGATCTTTCCTTCACCGTGCTCAAGGCGCCTTATGACGGCGTCGTCGGCAACCGCTCGGTCGAGCAGGGCGATCTCGTCAGCCCCGGCCAGAAGCTCGCCGTCATCGTGCCGATGGACAAGCTCTACATCGTCGCCAACTTCAAGGAGACGCAGCTTGCCCGGCTGGTTCCCGGCGAGAAGGTCAAGATCGCGGTCGACGCGACCGACGGCCAGGATTTCGAGGGAACCGTCTCGTCGCTGGCGCCGGCTTCGGGTGCAGTGTTCTCGCTGCTGCCGCCCGAAAACGCTACCGGCAATTTCACCAAGGTCGTGCAGCGCGTCCCGGTCCGCATCGATGTGCCGGCCGACGTGCTGAAGAGCGGCAGGCTGCGCGCCGGCCTGAGTGTCGTCGTCGCCGTCGACAGCCGTACCGCGCCCTCGGCCTCGAACTGAGCGGCCGCCGGGGAGCAATGCCATGGCTACCGCAACCCTGACAGCAGGAGCGCCGCCGGCGAGGCCGGCTGTGCCTGACACCATCTCGACGCGGCGCGTCATCGCCTTCCTGGCGATGGTGTTCGGCATGTTCATGGCCATCCTGGACATCCAGATCGTCTCGGCTTCGCTGGCCGAGATCCAGGCCGGCCTGAGTGCCAGTTCCGACGAGATTCCGTGGGTGCAGACCGCCTATCTGATCGCCGAGGTGGTGATGATCCCGCTGTCGGGTTTCCTCAGCCGGATGCTGTCGACACGCGTGCTGTTCACGATCTCGGCGGCTGGCTTCACCGCGGCCAGCGCGCTGGCCGCGACCGCGACCAACATCGACCAGATGATCGTCTACCGTGCCGTCCAGGGCTTCATCGGCGGTGGCATGATCCCGAGCGTCTTTGCCGCTGCCTTCACCATTTTCCCGCCCTCGCGCCGCGCCGTGGTCTCGCCGATGATCGGCCTGGTGGCGACGCTGGCGCCGACCATCGGCCCGACCGTCGGCGGCTATATCAGCCATGCCATGTCCTGGCATTGGCTGTTCCTCATCAATGTCGTGCCCGGCATCCTGGTGACGACGGCGGCCTGGTCGCTGATCGACTTCGACAAGCCCAATCTCAAGCTGTTCAGCAAGTTCGACTGGTGGGGCCTCGCCGGCATGGCAGCGTTCCTGGGCTGCATGGAGTATGTGCTCGAGGAAGGCCCCAACAATGACTGGCTGCAGGATCAGGGCGTGTTCATCTGCGCCGTTGTCATGACCGTGGGCGGCGTGCTGTTCTTCTGGCGTGTGTTCACCGCCGAGGAGCCGATCGTCGACCTGAAGGCGTTCAGCAACGTCAACTTTGCCTTCGGCTCGCTGTTCTCCTTCGTCATCGGCATCGGCCTCTACGGCCTGACCTATCTCTATCCGGTGTTCCTCGGGCGCATCCGCGGCTACGATTCGATGATGATCGGCGAGGCGCTGTTCGTCAGCGGCCTGGCCATGTTCGTCACCGCCCCGATCTCGGGCATCCTGTCGAGCAAGATGGACCCGCGCCTGATGATGATGATCGGCTTCTTTGGCTTCGCCACCGGAACCTGGTGGATGACGCATCTGACCGCCGACTGGGATTTTTATGAGCTGCTCATCCCGCAGATCCTGCGCGGCTGTTCGATGATGCTGTGCATGGTACCGATCAACAACCTGGCGCTCGGCACCTTGCCGCCCGACCGGTTGAAGAATGCGTCCGGTCTGTTCAATCTCACCCGCAACCTCGGTGGCGCCGTCGGCCTGGCCGTCATCAACACCGTGCTGATCGACCGCAACGCGTTCCACTACGCAAGGCTCTCCGAGCACGTGCAGTGGGGCAGTGCCGCCGCGCAGCAAAAGCTGCAGAACATGACGCTCAATTTCGAGCAGACCGCCGGCCTCGACGCGACCAGCGCTGCGATCTCCAAGCTGTCGGGCATGGTGCAGCAGCAGGCCGCGCTGCTGTCCTTCATGGACGTGTTCTTTCTGCTGACGGTGCTGTTTGCGACGCTCGGGCTGTTCACCGTGCTGATCCGCAAGCCGGCAGCGGTCGGTGGCGGTGGTGGTGGCGGCCACTGATACCCAAACGTGGACAGCAGTTTCGGGAAGCTCCTCCAGTCCACGCCCGAAAGCTCTGACCGCGCAAAAAAACTCCGGGCCGCAAGCCCGGAGTTTTTTCGTATCCCGATTGGACCTAAACCGCCGTTACGAACCGGCTGCAATGGGGCCGGCTGCACGAATGATTAAAACATCTCGCGATACCTTATTTTAATGGAGACTTGGGTTCTTGCCGTCCTGCTGGTGGCGTGTGTGATCGGCTGTCCATTGTGGGTTCGCATTTGTTTGGCGAACTTGCGCCGATGGTCTGCGGCCGGTGTTGTCAGCCAACGCACCGGCAACGTTTCCCGAGATACCCAGCCCGTCCGGTTCTACTACATCCTTGCCATGATGGCGCTAGGCGCTGTGTTGCCACTTGTCGTAACAATCGCTTTGACCGTTCGACTCATCTTCGAGTAACTAGGCCAGCAATAGAGCGGTTCTGCGTGTCCGCGAACCGATGAACTATTCTAGGCCGTGGCGGGCTTAAAGGTCAGCGCCACGCCGTTGATGCAGTGCCGCAGGCCGGTCGGCGCCGGGCCGTCATCGAAGACGTGGCCGAGATGGCCGCCGCAACGGCGGCAATGTGCCTCGGTGCGGGTCATGCCGAGCGACCTGTCCACAGTCGTGCCGATGCCCTTGGCTATCTCCTGCCAGAAGCTCGGCCAGCCGGTGCCGGAATCGAATTTCGTCTCGGAAGAATAGACCGGCAGATCGCAGCCGGCACAGGCAAAGATGCCCTTGCGGTGTTCGTTGAGCAGCGGGCTGGTGCCGGGATATTCCGTGCCTTCCTTGCGCAGCACATCAAAAGCGGCCGGCGACAGGATGGCTTTCCACTCGGCGTCGGTCTTGGTGACCTCGAAGGTTTCGGCAGCCTGTGCGGGCTGCGGATTGCCCATGCGAAGCATTGTTGCGGCAGCCCCGACGATGCCGATGGCGGCGGCACCGCTCAAAAGAAAGTCGCGACGGTTCATGACCAGTTCCTCCTGTCGTCTCTTTTGCCAAACTATACCGCCCCGCGGAAATCAAAAGCCGGTGACGGTGGCCCCTCGAACGAACACTCCGCGCCGTTCCCCATCTGAACGTGGGCGGCGCGGAGTGCGCGGGTCAATTGCGGGTCACGGGAGCGAGACCATGCAATCGGCAGAGAGCCCTTGCTGCAATTTCGTCGGCAGCAAGCCCTTTGTTACATCTTCGCCCCCCTTTTACATTTTAGGGAGCAGAACCTTGTCGATGACGTGGATGACGCCATTGGACTGCTCGACATCGGCGATCGTCACATTGGCGACGTTGCCGTTCTCGTCGGTGACGGTGACCTTGCCGCCGTCTGCCTTGAGCGACAGTTCGCAACCGCCAACCGTCTTGACCTTGTGGGCGCCGCCATCAGCCTTGGCCATCGCGGCGACGTCCGCCCCCATCGCCTTGGCGCCGATGACATGACAGGTCAGGATCTTGGTGAGCTTGTCCTTGTTCTCGGGCTTGAGCAGCGTTTCGACCGTGCCGGCGGGCAGCGCGGCAAAGGCGTCGTTGGTCGGCGCGAACACCGTGAAGGGACCGGCGCCCTGCAGGGTCTCGACCAGGCCGGCCGCCTTGACGGCGGCAACCAGCGTGGTGTGGTCCTTCGAGTTCACGGCGTTCTCGACGATGTTCTTGCTGGCATACATGGCGGCGCCGCCAACCATCGGGTTTTCGGCATAGGCCGCGGTGGCAAGAGCGGAAACGGCGATCGTGCTGGCAAGCAAAAGGGTGGCGTATCTACGCATGATGTCAAACTCCTCGGGTTTTCTCTTCCCATCTTTGGGGACGCGAGGAGATACGGGACACAAAAGCGGGAGTTTCAGAAACATCGGGATTTTTTTAATTTTATTTACGTCGCCGGGAGATTTTCGCGCGAAGCGTTTTGCCGGCTCAATGGCGCGATTAGACATCAGCTGCGGAAGATAGACTGAAAGTCTTCTATTGTCGGCAGGGAACCCGGTCAGATGCTCTTCAGATCGCCCGCCGCGACCACCGGTCCGGTCGGCTGTCCGGTCGGCGAACCGCCCGCCGGTTCGAGGCTGACGGCGAGCACCGCGCCCTGGGCGAGCTTCTGCTGGGCAGCCGGCGAGACGACAATATGCGCCGTCGCGCCGGCCGGGATGACGCCCATCGAGACTGGCGGGTTCTTGCCCTCGATCATCCACAGCTCGAAGTCCTTGCCGGCGGCGCGCTCACCGGAGACATGCGACAGGCCGACCTCGTGATGCGCGACATCGTAGACGGCGAGATATTTGACATCACTGCCATCGGCGGCCAGCGAGGCGACAAGGCGCGCCTGCGGCTGCTCGACCGGCGGGTTGAGGGTGGGTACGGCTATGTAGATCGCCAGCGCGGCGACCGCCACTGCTGCGAGGCCACGCCAGAAGGCCAGGCTGGACCACAGCCCGCCGCGCGATTCAGCGGGCGTGGTCACGGCCGCGGTGGACGTGAACAGGCGGCGATCGACGGCAGCCTTGACCGAAGCCGGCGGTTCGATTTCCGGGTAGGCGGCGGCCAGCGGCGAGAGAGAGACCTCCCAGCCGTCGACAAGACGGGCGAACTCGGTCTCCGCGTCGATGCGCCGGGACGCAATCTGCCGCTCCTCCGCCGGCAGCACGCCGAGAACGTATTCGGCGGCGAGCAGGTCGTCGCCTCCACGTTCCGGTCCGGTGTCCTCTGCCAGCGTCATCTTTCCAGGCATTCTCTGAGTTTCAACAGGCTGCGGCGCAGCCAGGTACGCATCGTGTTCAACGGCACGCCATGGCGCTCCGCCAGTTCGGCATAACTCTCGCCCTTGAGATAGGCGCCCCGGACGGCCGCCGCCCGGCCCTTTTCCAGCTCATCGAGACAATGATGGATGCGTTCGGATTCTCCGCCCGCCACCACCATCGCTTCAGGCCCCGGCGCCGGATCGGCCACATCGAGCGCGGCATCGATATCGAGGGCGGGCTTGCGGCGCGCTCTGACGCGATCGATCGCGTGGTTGCGCGCGATCGCCACCAGCCAGGAGATCGGGCTCAAGTCTGAGACGGCAAAACGGTCCGCCTTCGTCCATATCTTGACGAAGACTTCCTGCAGGGCTTCTTCTGCATCTCCCCGGTCGTTCAATACACGAAGGCAGACACCGAAAAGTTTCGCGCTGGTCTGCCGGTAGAGCAGATCGAACGCAGCCCGATCCTTCATCGAAGTCCGGACGATCAGCTTGGTGATGTCCTGCGGCGCCATGCAGGCAAATTAGGGGATTGCCATGTATTTGCAACGACGGAAATGGCCTTGTGCACGCCAGACTTACCACATTGCCAGCCCGGATCTGTCCGTCGATTGCCAATGAAATCGCCACTGGCTAGCTTGTCTTCCCAATGGTGGGGGGAACGCGCATGTCAGTTGAACAGACACTGTGGGCGCAAGACGCAACCGGCCTTGCCGATCTGGTCCGCAAGGGCGAGATCTCACCGGTCGAACTGACCGAAGCGGCGATCGCCCGTGCCGAGGCCACCCGTCCCGACATCAACGCCAGCGCGGAGCCGCTCTATGACGCCGCCCGGACCCGCGCGAAGACCGTCGACCGCTCGCTGCCGCTGGCCGGCGTTCCCTTCGCCATCAAGGATCTCGGCATCGCCATCAAGGGCGTGCCGACGCATGGCGGCAGCCGCATTCCGGCATGGCTGGCCGATGTCAATTCGGTGCTGACCGACCGCTATCTCGCCGCCGGGCTCATTCCGATCGTGACTTCGACGTCGCCCGAACACGGGCTGCGCCTGATGACAGAATCCAAGGCCTTCGGCATCACCCGCAATCCCTGGAACACCGGCCATACCAGCGGCGGCTCGTCCGGCGGTGCTGCAGCGCTGGTCGCTGCCGGTGTGGTGCCGGTGGCGCATGCCTCGGATGGCGGCGGATCGATCCGGGTGCCTGCCGCCTGCACCGGGCTTGTCGGCCTCAAGACCTCGCGCGGCCGCATACCGCTGACGCCATTGGTGAGCGAGAGCTGGTACGGCATGGTCGTCGACCACGCGCTCACCCGCTCGGTGCGCGATTGCGCGCTGCTGCTCGACCTCACCCACGGGCCCGACCTTTTGTCGCCCTATGCCGCGCTGCCGCCGAAAGGCAGCTTCACCGCTGCTGCCGCGCGCGATCCCGGCAAGCTCAGGCTGGCCGTGTACCGCAAGTCGCCGCTTGGCCTGCCGGTCTCGGCCGAGACGCTTGTTGCGCTCGACACTGCGGTGGCGCTCGCCCGCGAGGGCGGCCATACGGTCGAGGACATCGACCTGCCCTTTATTGGCCGCGATTTCTTCGCCGATTTTGCCAGCAGCGTGGCCTCTGCCGTCGCCGGCACGATGCGGGCCGAAGCACTGCGTGTCGGCCGTTCCGTTTTGGGCGACATCGAGCGGGCGACGCGCGTGGTCGCCCGCTTCGGTGAACTGGTGTCGGCCGGCGAGACCTATGCCGGCCTGCAGCGGCTGCATGCCGCCTCACGGCAGCTGATCGCGGAGACCGCGCAATATGATGCCGTGCTGATGCCCATCATCGCCCATCCGCCGCTCGCCTGCGGCGGCATGGACCCGAAAGGCGCCGACGAATTCATCGAAAACCTGCTCGACAAGCTTCATCTCAGCGTCTTGCTGAAGCTGAAGCCATTGTTCGGCCAGATGATGGACAAGAGCCTCTGGTTCACCCATTGGCCGGCGATCCAGAATGTCAGCGGCCAGCCGTCGATCGCGCTGCCGGTGCATGTCACCGATGCCGGCCTGCCGCTCGGCATCCAGGCGGCCGGCCGTCCGGGCGACGAGGAGACGCTGCTGTCGCTTGCCGCGCAGATGGAGAAGATCTCGGGCTGGCTGGGCCGCAGGGCGCCGCTGAGGGTGCCGTCATGATGACGACGTCGTGAGGCGCTCGAATATGACAGCAAAGCCATTTGCGGCTGGCGCCAATTCCCGCTAAGACGCCGCCGTCCTTTCCAAGTGCATGTCGCCCAAAAGCGTCCGACGGTTTTTGGGACAACGACATGCATAAACCCAGTGCATGTCGCCCAAAAGTGTCCAGCGGTTTTTGGGACAACGACATGTATAAACCAAGAGCCAGGAACTAAGCCGATGACGGAGATTACCGCCACCGCCGAAATGCAGGCCGCCCTGCTTTCGCGGGCGTTGCCCTACATGCAGCGCTATGAGCACAAGACCGTCGTGGTGAAATATGGCGGCCACGCCATGGGCGATATCGAGCTCGGCAAGGCCTTCGCCCGCGACATCGCGCTCTTGAAGCAATCGGGTGTCAACCCGATTGTCGTCCATGGCGGCGGCCCGCAGATCGGCGCCATGCTGGCCAAGATGGGCATCGAATCGAAGTTCGAAGGCGGCCTGCGCGTCACCGACCAGAAGACGGTCGAAATCGTCGAGATGGTGCTGGCCGGCTCGATCAACAAGGAGATCGTGGCGCTGATCAACGCCGAGGGCGAATGGGCGATCGGCCTGTGCGGCAAGGACGGCAACATGGTCTTTGCCGAAAAGGCGCGCAAGACCATGATCGATCCGGACTCCAACATCGAGCGCGTGCTCGATCTCGGCTTCGTCGGCGAGCCGGTCGAGGTCGACCGTACCTTGCTCGATCTTCTGGCGCGTTCCGAAATGATCCCGGTGTTGGCGCCGGTGGCGCCCGGCCGCGACGGCCACACCTACAACATCAACGCCGACACCTTCGCCGGCGCCATTGCCGGCGCTTGCCAGGCAACGCGCCTGCTGTTCCTGACCGACGTGCCAGGCGTGCTCGACAAGAACAAGAAGCTGATCGACGAACTGACCGTGGCCGAGGCCAAAGCGCTGATCAGGGACGGCACGGTCTCCGGCGGCATGATCCCCAAGGTCGAGACCTGCATCGAGGCGATCGAGCGCGGCGTCGAAGGCGTCGTCATCCTCAACGGCAAGACGCCGCATTCGGTGCTGCTCGAACTCTTCACCGAACACGGCGCCGGCACGCTGATCGTGCCCTGAGCGACACCCTTGGCAGCTTGCTGCCAATCTATCAGGCGGGCTGCGGAAGGCGCGCGATAACCTTGATTTCAAAATCGAAGCCCGCCAGCCAGTTCACGCCCACCGCGGTCCAGTTCGGGTAGGGCGGTTCGCCGAACGCCTTCAGGCGAACGGCGTCAATCGCCGGCCATTGCGTGGCCGGATCGGTGTGGAAAGTGGTCACGTCGACGATGTCGTCGAATGTGCAGCCGGCGGCCTTCAGCACCGCCGCGAGATTGTCGAAGGCAAGCTGGACCTGCTTTTCGAAGACCGGCTCGGCCGACCCGTCCTCGCGGCTGCCGACCTGGCCCGAGACAAACAGAAAGTCGCCCGAGCGGATCGCCGCCGAGTAACGGTTGATCTCGTAGAGAGCCTGCCGGCCGGCAGGGAAGATCGCGTCGCGTTTGGTCATAGTTTCACTCCATCTAGACAAGGCAGGCCAGGCCTCCCGACGATCGCGAATTGGCTTCGCCGGGAGGGCGAGCCGTTCGCAAGGCTTCAGGGTGGTTTTGGATCGCTGCGCTCCACTGTTCGGGGCGGCTATTGACATACGTCCCGTATGTCGGATGTGGGCACATACGCTGCGTATGTCAATACGCATACGCGACGTATATTATTTCAAGAGATGACATTGGGCCGCGGTCCAAGCTCTTTCGAGCGGTCAGGCATTCGGCGAAATCGTGATCCCGGGCAAAGTCAGCTTGCGCGCCGGGCGTCGAACGGTCATCGATTCCTCCTCGGCGTCCTGCGGCGCGCCCCAGAATTCGGCAAGCGTCGGGCCGTCTTTCACCCGGCCGTCGCGGGCCAGAAAACCCCAGACCTCGCGGAACCAGACGCGGCGGCCCATCTGCGTGTACCAGCGCATCGAGTGCCGCTGCTCGGGGTCCTTGTGGAACAGGATGCGCGCCAGCGCCTTCGGCCGCGACTGCACCGCCAGTTCGATCAGCTTGACGCTGAAGAACAGCATCCACGGCTTCAGCCGCGTCATCTGCAGCACCTGGTGCTTGTAGTCCCACAGGCGGGCATCCTTCTGGATCACCTTGCGGTCACGGGCGATCCTGAAGAACGGTGTCCAGCGATGCGGCGTCACATAGAGCGCCTGGATCTGGTCCGGGTCGTAGGCGATGAGTTGGCGAAAGCCGCGCCACAGGTCGCGAAACCCTTCATCCTCGAAGCCGGCCACCCAGGTCGCCATCGACAGGATGCCGTTGAGGCGCAGCAGCCTTATCGCCTCGCGGTCGGATGAGGTGCTGCCGCCCTTGCGGATCAATTGCAGCGTCTGCTCATCGGTGTTTTCCATGCCGAGCAGCCAGCGGATGACGCCCGCCTTGCGGTAGAGATGCAGGATGTCGGCATCACGCACGATGTCGTCGGCGCGGGTCGAGCCGACGATCAGCACCGGTACGTTCTCGGCGATCATGGCGTCGAGAAAGGCGCGCCAGGCTTTCTTCGAAACGGTCGGGTTCTCGTCGGCAAGGTTGATCAGCTCGACGCCGTGCTCGCGATGCAGCCAGGCGATCTCCCTGGCGAATTTCACCGGATCGCGATGCCGCCAGCGGGTCCAGAAGCCGCGCTGGCCGCAATAGTTGCACAGATGCGGGCAGCCGCGCGAAAACTGCATGACCACGGCACGCTTGCCGCCCCAATAGCTGTAGCGGCCGTGGTCGATCAGCTCCCAGCCGACACGGTAGGCGTCGAGGTCGGCGATGGTCATTGCCGGCTGCGTTGCGAAGGGGCGGCGCAGATCGTCGCGAAAGGCAATGCCGGCCACGCTTGCCGGCGGCTGGTGCATTTCCAGCGCCTCGACCAGCGCCACGACAGTCGCCTCGCCCTCGCCGCGCACGATGAAGTCGAAGACGTCCGTATCAGTCAGGATGTCGCCCCAGTGATAGGTCGGGAACACGCCGCCATAGATGATGATGGTGGCCGGCTCGCGCTGCTTGATCATGCGCGCGATCAGCAAGGCGGTCGGGTGCGCCGAGGTCGATCCGGAATGGCCGATTAGGACGAAATCGGGATCATCGTCCAGCGCATTGCGCACCACCAGGTCGAGCGGCATCGGCCCGAATTCGGCGTCGACGAGGCGCACCTCATGGCCGGCATCGATCAGCGGGCCGCCGAGCGCCAACAGGCCAAGCGGCGGCAGGTGATCGTCCGGCACGCGGCTGCCGATGGCGGTGTGCGGTGGATTGATCAGGACGACTTTCATGGCGGACCTCCGGGGCAGTTGGTCCGCGCATGCTGGCCGGTGATATGGACGCCCGATTGGCCCGTTTCAGCAGTTTGCGTGCAGCTTTTCCGCAGGGAAGCGCAAGGCAGGCACCATCACCGCCTGAGGTGGCCGAGCGGCACGTGGCCGGGGCCCTTGATGTTCTGCAGCACCAGCTGGGTGTGGACGTCACGCACGCCGTCGAGCCGCATCAGCCGGTGCATCACGAAAGCGTTGAGCTCGTCGACCGACGGCACCATGACATGCAGCAGGAAATCGTGGTCGCCGGTCATCGTCCAGCATGACGACACCTCGTCCATGCGCTGCACGGCGGCAATGAAGCTTTCGGGCGAGCCGTCACTGTGGCTGACGAGGCGCACCTGGATGAACACCTCGACCATCAGGCCGACCGCGCGGCGGCTGATCACCGCGGCAAAGCCCTTGATGATGCCGGCCTCCTGCAGCGCCTCGAAACGCCGCGCGCACGGCGTCGTCGACAGGCCGATCTCTTGCGCCAGCTCGGACACCGGCTTGCGCCCGTCGCGCTGCAGGACATCGAGCATCTTGATCTCGAAATCATCGAATTGAGGCATTTTCACTCCGTCGAAGTGTTTCTCGAGTTAATATTATCTCGAATATCGCGTTCGAGCCACCATCAAAATCAATTTGCCTCGGCAAATCCGGCTAGCCTTTCGGCACGTCAGCCATTCATGATTTGCAGGGAGAGAACCCATGACCACGATGAGCGTTGCCGAGTATGCCCGCGACTGCGCAGCGCAGGGCTTGCGCGGCGACTATTCGGTCTGCTGCGCCGATTTCACCGTGGCGCAGGGTTACGATTACAGCACCGAGGAGCAGGCGGTGTGGCGCACGCTGTGCGACCGCCAGACCAAACTGACGCGCAAGCTGGCCCACCACTCCTATCTCGACGGCGTCGAGAAGCTCGGCCTGCTCGACCGCATTCCCGACTTCGAGGACATCAGCGCCAAGCTGCGCAAGCTGACCGGCTGGGAGATCGTCGCCGTCCCGGGTCTCATTCCCGCCGCGCCTTTCTTCGACCATCTCGCCAACCGTCGCTTCCCGGTCACCAACTGGCTGCGGACCAGGCAGGAACTCGACTACATCGTCGAGCCGGACATGTTCCATGATTTCTTCGGTCACGTGCCGGTGCTGTCGCAACCGGTGTTTGCCGACTTCATGCAGATGTATGGCCGCAAGGCCGGCGACATCATTGCACTGGGCGGCGACGAGATGATCACCCGGCTCTACTGGTACACGGCCGAATACGGCCTGATGCAGGAGGGTGGCCAGCAGCTGAAGGCCTTTGGCGCCGGCCTGATGTCGTCGTTCACCGAATTGCAATTCGCCGTTGACGGCAAGGACGCCCACCACGTGCCCTTCGACCTCGAAACGGTGATGCGCACCGGTTACGAGATCGACAAGTTCCAGCGCGCCTATTTCGTGCTGCCGTCGTTCGACGCCTTGCGCGATGCTTTCCAGACCGCCGATTTCGAGGCGATCGTCGCGCGTCGCAAGGGCCAGCCGGCGCTCGATCCGGCGACGGTCTAACCGTTCAGCCGGCCTCGGCCTTCAGCCGCGCCAGCTGGGCGCGCTGCAGGTCGAGTGCAGCGTTGACGAAGCGCGATATTGTGGCGAGCTCGGCATCGCTGAAGGTCGCGATGACCTTTTCGCCTTCCCGCGCGATGGCGCCGTAGTAGCGCGCCGACAGGTCCCGCGTGGCCTCGGTCGCCTCGATCACCACCTTACGCCTGTCCTCGAGACTGCGCGTGCGCGTCAACAGGCCCCGCGCCTCCAGCCGGTCGATCAGCGCGGTCACAGCGGCCGGCGTCAGCCCGGTCACAGTGGCGATCGCGCCGGCCGATTGCGGGCCGCCATGGAGCAGCCCGATGCAATGGCGTTCGGCCATGTTCAATCCCAGCCTCACCCCCACCGCCTCGTCATAGGCCTGCGTCGCGTCCTGCCATTGCATGATGGCAAGGCCGATGGCCGCCGTCATTTCGGCGCGATTCACACTTGACGAATTTATTTCGATCATCTAACTATTAATCTGTCTAACATTTAGACCATTATAGCAATATGCGGCTGCAGTGCCCACAAGGCAAGAGCCAGCCGCCATCATGGAGCGAAAAATGAGCTTGATTCAACAGCGTGCGCCCCTCTCGCATGAGGAAGAGTTGAAATATGCCAAGCTGGCAATGGAATGGTACGGATGGGGATCTCCCATCGGCCTCGGTATTTTGCTCGTGGCGCTGGCCGCTGCCGCGGTGTTGGTGCGCCTAGCCGTCTACGGCTTCTGAGCCATGCCGCGCATCTACCGGCGCCATCATTGGCGCCGGTATCGTCGGGATGCTCAACATCCCGAGACGTTGCGGTGGACCGTCAGACGGCGACCACCTTGCTCAGATGGTCTCCCAGCCGGCAGGCGAGCGCTGTGATCGTTGTCGTCGGGTTGCATTCGCCCGATGTGCAGAACACCGAGGAGCCGCCGACATAGAGGTTGTCCATGCCATGCACCTTGCAGTTGGCATCGACAACGCTCTTGGTGACGTCGGTGCCCATGCGCGTGCCACCCATATGGTGATGGCCCGCCGTCTCGTCTTTGGTCGGGTAGTCGTCGCCATTGGCGATCCAGTCGGCAATGCGCACCCGGCCGAGATTCTTCTCGATCAGCGTCGTGCCGAACAGTCTAAGCCCTTCGACAAGGGTGCGGCGTTCCAGTTCAGATTTCTTCCAGTGCAGCTCGATGCGCGGCACACCGGCATGGTCGACATCGGTCTTCGACAGTTCGATCTGGTTGGAGGCCAGCGGCGCCTGTTCCCAGGCGACATAGAGCTGGGCCGCGCAGCGCAGATTCTGGCTGAGCTTGGCGGACATCCATTCGGCCATGTCGGGCGCCGTGCAGGCGAGGTCGGCGATGAGGCTCTTGACGCCCGGATACGGCGTCTCGATCAGCCGGATGCCGAAATTCATGATTTGCAGCCGCTCCATGGCGGCAAGCGTCGGCGAGAAGAAGGCCTCGTTGACGGCATCGACCTCGAACTCGTTGTAATTGGCCAGGATGGCATTGCCGCCCTCGAAGGTCGGATGCTCCATCCAGTAGCGGCCAAGCGCTGTTGCATTCGGCACGACGCCGCCGTTCGAGCGCTGGTTCGACCACAGAAGCAGTCGCGAATTCTCCAGTCCGCCGGTGCAGACAATGAAATAGTCCGCGCTGAAGGCGCCGGCATCCTGTCCGTTGGACCACAATCTGGCCCCCGTCACGCGTTTGCCGTCGCCGGCAAGTTCAGTGGCGTAGGTGTTGAGCACGACCGCGATGTTCCTGCTCTTGTCGAGTTCGTCGGCGAATTTTTCGCCGAAGCGCACCGCCGGGCTCTTGATCAGTTGCACCCAGCGAATGTCGTCGGAAATCGGAACGTCTGGCCGGAAATCGGGAAGTTCGAGGATATCGTGCACTTCCGGCAGATAGGGTTCGATGTCAGTGCGGCGGATCGGCCAGCCCGTATCCGGCGCCCAGGCCTTCGGCTCGAAATCCTGTTTGTCGAGCACGCGGCACCAGCCTGCCCAGTGGTTCGAACTGCCGCCCATGAACCGCAGCCGGGTGATGTCGAGATCGAAATAGAAATCGCCGACTGTGGTGCCACGGTAGAAATCCTGCGACTCGTCGCTGAACTCCCTCGATCCGGCCTCCAGCACCACGACCGGAATGCCGGCGGCGCCAAGCTTGCGGGCAATGGTGGTGCCGGCCGGGCCGGAGCCGAGGATGCAGACTTTGGCGGTGAAATTCGCAGCGCGAAACGCCTCATAGCTGTCGAAGATCATGCCAGATCGCTCCGCTTCAGGATCCAGCCATTGACCTCGACGATCTCGTGCGGATCGGCCCGGGATGGATCGGCATGGGAGGCATTGGCATCGGCATCAGGCAGCTTGCGGAACAAGGACAGGGCAGGCAGTGCGATCAGCGCCTGCACGATCGTGCGGCGGGACATGTTCTTGATGAAGAAACTCATGACTGGTCTCTCGGATGGGGGCTTCGACTGCGCAGGGCGTTCCCGGAACGACAGGTCCCGAAACGACACATGCATCGCTGCAGAAGCCAGTATCGTGCCACGCTAACCGCAAAGCAGCGAAAACCGGGTAAACGGCGCAACCGAGTGCGAACAGGGTTGGAATTTCCTTAACGGGCCGGCCGGCTGATCACGCCGCCTCGGGAATGTCCGTATCGAGGATCGTTAGATTGCGGCCTCGGTGCTTGGCCTGGTAGAGGCGCCGGTCGGCGGCGCGCATCAGGTCCGATACGCTGATATTCTCGCCGCAGACGGTTCCGCCGATGCTGACCGTGAGCGGAACGGTCCGCTCGTCGACGGGCCGGAAGCGGATCAGCTCGACCTCGCGGCGAATGCGCTCGGCGACGCGCTTGGCCTCCTGCTCGGTGGCGCCGACCAGGAAGGCACCGAACTCCTCGCCGCCGATGCGGCCGAGCACATCGCCGCTGCGCACGCCGCGCTCGATCGCGCTGGCGATCAAAAGCAATGCGTCATCGCCGGTCAGATGGCCAAAATTGTCGTTGATCCTTTTGAAGTGGTCGGCGTCGATGATCAGCAGCGCGCCGCGATCGGACTTGCGGCGGGAACCGTCGAGCGTGGCAAAGAAGTTTTCCCGGTTGAGCATGCCGGTCATGTCGTCACGGCTCGCCTTTTCCGCCAGGCGGCGATGCGCGGCGGCGAGCTGGGCATGGGCTCGGGCAAGGTCGCGATGCGCGCTTTTCAGCCTGTCGCTTTGCCAGAAAGTGCTTGCGCTGGCTGCCCATGCGAGGACCAGCGGACACAGCGTTGAGGTCAGCCAGATCGTGCGGTTGACCGGAAATCCCATCGCCGGAACGATGATCAGTGTCAGCAGGAGAGAGGCCGCGACAGAGGCAAAAGCAACGGCGGCGGATCTCAGAATAACGCTATTCATCGCTGGCTCCCACAGGTCTGTCTCTGTGCCAGCAAGCCCTGAAGGCTACCTTTCCCCGATGCCTAAAATTTGAATGGTGACGCTATTTCCGCGACTCTCGACGCGCATAAGTTGTGGATAAAGTCTCTTTCGGAATGACCGTTTCATGCCATAAGGAGCGCATGACCACGCTGCCTGACCCCGCCCGCTTCGCCCATGTCACCGACTGGGTGTTCGACCTCGACAACACGCTCTATCCGCATCATTCGAATCTGTTCTCGCAGATCGACGTCAAGATGACCGCCTATGTCGGCGAACTGCTGGCGCTGCCGCGCGAGGAAGCACGCAAGCTGCAGAAGGAGCTCTATCTGGAATACGGCACGACGTTGAACGGGCTGATGACGCGCCACGGCATCGACCCCGACGATTTCCTCGAGAAGGTGCATGACATCGATTATTCATGGCTGGTGCCCGATCCCGTTCTCGGCACCGCCATTCGCCAGCTTCCGGGCCGCAAGTTCATCTTCACCAACGGCGACCGCAGGCACGCCGAACGCACCGCGCGCCAGCTCGGCATTCTTGATCATTTCGACGACATCTTCGATATCGTCGCCGCCGGGCTCAATCCCAAACCGGCGCGCCAGACCTACGAGAAATTCGCCGAACTCCACGCCGTCACCGGCCACAATGCCGTGATGTTCGAGGACCTTGCCCGCAACCTTGAGGTGCCGAAGTCGCTGGGCATGACCACGGTGCTCGTGGTGCCGCGCAATTTCGAACCGACCTTTTCCGAGATCTGGGAGCGCGACCCGGCCAATGAGGATGATGTCGATTTCGTCACCGACGACCTCGCCGGCTTCCTGACGGCCATCGTCGAGGTCACCGCCTGAGGTTCATCGATATTCAGGTGATGCCGAGCCGGCCTGACCTGAATGTCGACGAACCTTGACCCGCCTGCTCTCACAGATTGTAGAAGCGGCTGATGATCCCCCAGGCCTCGTCGGCGGTGTCGACGAAATCGATGATGTCCTGGTCGCCGGGGCTGATCGTGCCTTGTTCGGCGAGGAAATCGAGATCGATCGCCCGTTTCCAGAAAGATTTGCCGAACAGGATCACCGGCACGCGCTCCATGCGTCCGGTCTGGATCAGGGTCAGCGTCTCGAAGAACTCGTCCATCGTGCCGAAGCCGCCGGGAAACACCGCCACGGCCTTGGCGCGCATGACGAAATGCATCTTGCGGATGGCGAAATAGTGGAAGTTGAAGCACAGCTCCGGCGTCACATAGGCGTTCGGCGCCTGCTCGTGCGGCAAGACGATGTTGAGGCCGATCGACGGTGCGCCGACGTCGTGGGCGCCGCGATTTCCGGCTTCCATCACGCCGGGCCCGCCGCCGGTCACCACGACATATTCGCGGTAATAGGAAGCCGCCGACTGCTGCGAGCAGAGACGGGCGAATTTGCGCGCCTCCTCGTAATATTTGCTGTTTTCCTCGAGGTTCTTCTTCTGCGTCTCGTTCTTGGCCGCCCAGGCCTCGCCGCCGGGTTCCGGCAGGCGTGCGCCGCCGAACAGGATCACCGTCGAACGGATGCCGCGTTCGGCCAGGATCATTTCCGGTTTCAAGAGTTCGAGCTGCAGCCTGACCGCGCGCAATTCGCGCCGCGTCATGAACTCGGGATCATTCCAGGCGAGCCGGTAGGTCTCGGCACGCGTCTGCGGCGTGTCCGGCACGCTCTTCGACCGCTCCAGATCCTCGTCCGAATGCGGCAGCGGCGTCCACCCCGCCTTTTCCATAGGAGTCATAATTGCTTACCCGTCCGAATTCTTCAGTTGCGCCGTCCCATGACGCAGCCGCGATTGACCCTCATTGAGCCTTAACATAAGCAGGTTCCGCAAAAGTGTCCGGCGGTTTTGCGACAAGAACCTGCTACATGCAAAGACCCAGGCAGGCAAAGCCTGCCAGGGGTCCGCGACTTTCAAAACAGGTTAAGGCGCAGCCCCTTAACAGCTTGGTAATGGAGCGAATTCATGTCGAAGCCCGATCTGGCGAGCCTCGAAAAGACCATTGAGAAGGCCTTCGAGGAACGCGACGCGATTTCGACGGCGACGCGCGGCGAAACCCGCGATGCCATCCAGTCGGCGCTCGACCTGCTCGACCGCGGCACCGCCCGCGTCGCCGAGCGGCAGGCCGACGGCAAATGGCACGTCAACCAGTGGCTGAAGAAGGCCGTGCTGTTGTCCTTCCGGCTCAACCCGATGGAGATCATCAAGGGTGGTCCGGGCCAGGCCGTGTGGTGGGACAAGGTGCCGTCGAAGTTCGACGGCTGGAGCGCCGTCGACTTCGAGAAGGCGGGCTTCCGCGCCGTGCCGTCGTCGATCGTGCGCCGCTCCGCCTACGTCGCGCCGGGCGCCGTGCTGATGCCGTCCTTCGTCAATGTCGGCGCCTATGTCGACAGCGGCACCATGGTCGACACCTGGGCCTCGGTCGGCTCCTGCGCCCAGATCGGCAAGAATGTGCATCTGTCGGGCGGCGTCGGCATCGGCGGCGTGCTGGAGCCGATGCAGGCAGGCCCCACCATCATCGAGGACAATTGCTTCATCGGCGCGCGCTCGGAAGTGGTCGAAGGCTGCATCGTGCGCGAAGGCTCGGTGCTCGGCATGGGCGTCTTCATCGGCCAGTCGACCAAGATCGTCGACCGCGCTACCGGCGAAGTCTTCTACGGCGAAGTGCCGCCGAATTCCGTCGTGGTGGCCGGTACGATGCCGGGCAAGAACGTGCCAGGCGAAAACTGGGGCCCAAGCCTCTACTGCGCCGTCATCGTCAAGCGCGTCGACGCCAAGACCCGGTCCAAGACCTCGATCAACGAATTGCTGCGCGATTGATCTTTGCGCAAAGCGAGCGCACCTTCCCGCCGGCGCGACAATCCGTCGCGCTGGTTCAACACGGAGGGGTGGACATGGACTGGAAATATCTGCTGACGAGTTTCGACGGTCGCATCAATCGTGCCAAATTCTGGGCCGCAGTCGGGGTCTTTTTCGCCATTGGTATCGTTGCCTTCATTCTCGATGCGATCCTGGGGACACGCATCACCACCGCCAGCGGCGCCCAGATCGGTATCATCGGCATCCTCGCCGCGCTGGCCTCGATCTATTTCGCACTCGCGGTCTACGCCAAGCGCTGGCATGATCGCGGCAAGTCGGGCTGGTGGAGCCTGATCATGCTGGTGCCTTTCATCGGCGCGATCTGGTTTCTGGTGGAATGCGGCATTCTCGAAGGCGCCAGGGGTGCCAATCAATATGGACCGGACCCGCTTGCCTGACAGATCAGATCTCACCTGGCTTTTCTTCAAAACCTCGGGCCGCGTCAGTCGCGCGGCCTATTTTCTTGGCGGGTTGCTCGTTGCCATCATACAGGCCTTTCCGCTCTACCGCTTCACGCTGGTGCCGGAAGGCTCGGCCGAGAGCAACATGTGGTCGTTCATCTTCTTCATCGCCTTCATAGCCTCGCTGTGGTCGAACATCGTGCTGGCTGTCAAACGGCTGCACGACCTCGACAAGCCGGGCATTGCCGCGCTGATCCTGTTCGTGCCGGTGGTCTCGATCGTCGCCTTCCTTGTGTTGTGCCTGTTTCCAGGGCAGCCTGGACCCAACCGCTATGGCCGGCGCACCAACGAGCCGGACCAACCCTGAGGGCCGATCGGACATGCGCTACCGCACGCTTGATCCGAAACTGATCATCGACACCGCCGAACGGCTGGAGGGCCGCGTCGCCGAGCGTTTTCCCGACGCCGGACTGCGCGGCGTCGCCGCCGAACTGGTGTCGCTATCACGCGATCTTGCCAAGGCGGCTCAAGCGCTCGAAGCGCCGATCTGGTGGCTGCGCGGGCTCATCGTCGCCGCCGTCGTCGCCGGCGCGCTGATCTTCCTGTTCGTCGGCACCATCCTGCCGCTTATTCACATCTCCCAGGCCGACGATGCGGTTCAGTCGGTGCAAGGCATCGAAGCCACGATCAACATGATGATCCTTGCTGTGCTCGGCTTCCTGGCGTTGATCCGCACCGAGGAGCGCATCAAGCGCAAGCGGGTGTTTCGCCAGCTGCACGGCCTGCGGTCGCTGATCCATGTCATCGACATGCACCAGCTGACCAAGGATCCGGCTGCCCTTTCGGTCAATTTCAAGCCGACCTCGCACTCGCCGGCCCGCATCACCAATGCCGCCGACCTGGCGCGCTACCTCGACTATTGCTCCGAAATGCTGTCGATCACCGGCAAGATCGCGGCACTGTTCGCACAGTCGGTCAATGACGACGTGGTCATCGACGGCGTCAACGACATCGAAAACCTGGCGTCCAACCTGTCGCGGAAAATCTGGCAGAAGATCACGTTGATCGACGGCCAGTCGGCGGCGCAACAACCTGCTCCGGCGTCAGGCCCGGCGAGCCAAGCCGCGCCAATTCCGCCGCGCGCACCAGCGCGCTGACGCTCCTCAGCAGAGGCGCCGGCGTACCGGTTTTTTCAGCGAGGCCGAGCACTGCCCCTTGCAATTCGCCGATCTCCGTCTGCCGGCCGCGCTGGAGATCGTCCCACATCGACGAGCGCGCTTGCGGGTCGATCGCCAGCATGCGCCGCGCCAGCAGCCTGAACAGCCAGTCCGGCAGCCTGAGCACCTTCGGCAGCAGTGCCGGCCGCAAGCCGGCGATCTGCGCCGGCTCGATGCCGGACGCTTTCATAGCCGCCAGCGCCTCGTCGATCTGGCCGGCCAGGATCAGCCGCCAGCGCCGGTCGGCAAGTTCTCTCGCCAGCGGCAGGTCCGACAGCGCCACCAGCGCGTTGTTCAAATTCACCAGCAGCTTGCCCCACAGCACGGCCTTCATGTCGCCATGGGCTTCGACCGCAAACCCTTCGACGCCGAGAAGGCCGACCAGGCCGGCATCGCGGTCTTCGACCATCACCTTGCCGTCGCTGGCGCGGTGCGCACGCAGCGGCAGCTCGCCGTCCGGGGACTGCACCACATTGAACGGCACCATGCCGGCCAGCACCGTTCGGCCGTCGAGCCCAGCGCGCAGCCCGTCGGCATTGTCGACGCCGTTCTGCAGGCTGACCACCACCGCATCGCGGCGGGCGTGGGCCCTGATGAGGTCTGCCATGTCCTGCGTCGCGCCGCTCTTGACCGTGACCAGGATCACGTCCGCCTGAGGCAGGGCGAAAGCCGGATCGGCGGTGACGACAAGCGCGTCAGGCGCGATCATGCTGTCGCGGCCCTGGAGGTCGCTGACCCGCAATCCGCGCTGCCGCAACGCCGCCTCGATGCGCGGCCGGGCCAGCAGGATCACCCGGCGCCCGGCAAGCGCCAGGCAGCCGCCGGCATAGCAGCCGATGCTGCCGGCGCCGGCAATGACGATCCTTCTGTCCGCGTTTGCCATCCCGTCGCTCCGCACCGGCCGCAAACTATACGACATGAAAACCATAATGTCGGCGCCATCACTGGCCCTTATGTCTGGCCGTGACAGGCCCTCCGCTTTCGACTATCGCTTTTGCCATGACGCTGCCGACCGATCCCGCCGAAAACCTCGCCGCCCTTATCCGTTGTGCTTCGGTGACGCCCGCCGAAGGCGGCGCGCTGACCGCGCTGGAGACGATGCTGAAACCGCTCGGCTTCCTGGTCGATCGGCCGGTGTTTTCGGAAGGTGGCACGCCGGATATCGAGAACCTCTATGCGCGGCGTTCCGGCAACGGCCCGCATCTGATGTTCGCCGGCCATACCGACGTGGTGCCGGTCGGCGACGAAGCCGCCTGGACGCATCCGCCTTTCGGCGCCGAAATCGCCAATGGCGAGATGTATGGCCGTGGCGCCGTCGACATGAAGGGCGGCATTGCCTGTTTCATCGCCGCCGTGGCGCGCCATGTCGAGAACAATGGCGGCCCGAAAGGTTCGGTCTCGCTGCTGATCACCGGCGACGAGGAAGGGCCGGCCATCAATGGTACGGTCAAGCTGCTTGAATGGGCGGCTTCCAGGGGTGAGAAATGGGATGCCTCGATCGTCGGCGAGCCGACCAACCCGGACGCGCTTGGCGACATGATCAAGATCGGCCGCCGCGGCTCGATGTCCGGCGCCGTGACCGTCAATGGCCGTCAGGGCCATGTCGCCTACCCGCAGCTTGCCGACAATCCGGTGCGCGGCCTGATGGGCCTGGTCGACGCCTTGCTGCATCCTGTCTTCGACAAGGGAACCAGGGATTTCCAGCCGACCAATCTGGAGGTGACCTCCATCGATGTCGGCAATCCGGCCACCAACGTCATCCCGGCCAAGGCGACCGCGACCTTCAACATCCGCTTCAACGACACCTGGACGGCTGAGACCGTGCAGGCCGAGATCCACAACCGGCTCGATCAGGCGGCCAGGCGCAAGAAGTACCGGCAAGGCAAGAAGACACCGGTCGACTATGACCTGGTCTGGCGCGACCGGCCGAGCCATGTCTTCCTGACCCGCGACGACAGACTGATCGAAACGCTCCGCGGCTCGATCAAGTCGGCAGTCGGCAAGGAGCCGACGCTGTCGACCTCGGGCGGCACCTCGGATGCACGCTTCATCAAGGATTATTGCCCGGTGGTCGAGTTCGGCCTGGTCGGCAAGACCATGCACATGGTCGACGAGCGCGTCGCCATTGCCGATCTTGAAACGCTGACGCAAATCTACCAGCGCTTCATCGAAGATTGGTTCGGGCAGGGATGAGCATGCTTTCGGCCGACGAAACCCAAGCTTCGCTGACGGGCGCCTGGCGGTTGATGCTCGGCAAGGCCGACGGCCTGCGCCTGCTCGACCTGTCGGCTGACGGCTTTTGGAATTCCTTTTTCGCCATTATCGTTGCGGCGCCGGCGCTGATCGTCGGCTGGGTCGGCATCGCCAACGAGATCGGGGATCCCGACGCCTTCGCCGGGCGCTTCAGCATGCTGGTGCGCCTGGCGACGGTCGATATCGGCTCCTGGGTGCTGCCGCTCGTCGTTTTGGCCCTGGTCGCGCCGCGCGCCGGCATTGGCGGCCGCTTCGTCCACTATGTCGTTGCCAGCAACTGGGCCTCTGCCATCACCGCCTGGCTGATGCTGCCCTCGGCGCTGATCAGGCTTTTCCTGTCGTCGGCAAACCAGATATCAAGTGCCGTGTCGCTGCTGTTGTTTGCCCTGTCTATGGTGCTGACCTGGCGCATGACCAACGCCACCATCGGCAGAGGCCCAGCCGTCGGCAGCGCTGTCTTTGTCGGCATGTTCATCGCCTCGCTGTTGGTGCTGTTCGGCCTGCAGATGCTGCTCGGCATCACCGTGCCGGACGATGTCGGGTCTCAGAGCCTTTCCGGGTTCATCTCCGGATAGTCGACGCCTGGGTAATCGACGCCCTCGGGATAATCGACGCCAATGAGAAACAGCCCGTCGGGTGGCGCCACCTGGCCGCAGGCGGCGCGGTCGTGCGCTTCGAGCGCCGCTTTCAGGTCGGCAACGGTCCAGCCTCCTTCGCCGACACGTTTGAGGGAGCCGACCATCGAACGCACCTGATTGTGCAGGAAAGAGCGCGCCGAAGCCTTCACCTCGATCAGGTCACCCGCCCGGCTCACATCCAGCCGCTCCAGCGTTCTGATCGGGCTGTTGGCCTGGCATTGGGTCGAGCGGAAGGTGGTGAAGTCATGCCGTCCGAGCAGGACTTTTGCCGCTTCGTGCATGGCGTCGGCGTCGAGCCGTTTCGGCACCCACCACACCTTGCCCTTGTCGAGCGCTGCAGGAGCGCGGCGGTTGAGGATACGGTAGAGATAGTGGCGGCCGGTGGCCGAGAAGCGCGCGTCGAAGCTGTCGGCGACGGCCGTCGCCTTCAGGACGGCGACACGCGCGCCGGCCGCCTGCAGATGGGCGTTGACGGCATCGCGCACCTTGTCGCCCGGCCACGCCTTGACGAGGTCGACATGCGCCACCTGGGCGGTCGCATGCACGCCGGCATCGGTGCGGCCGGCGGCGCGCAACCTGACCTCTTCGCCGCAGAATTTTTCGATCGCCTGTTCGATCGCCTGCTGCACCGAAGGCTGATCCGCCTGGTGCTGCCAGCCAGCAAACAGGCTGCCGTCATATTCGATGTCGAGGCGAAAACGCGGCATGCTAGAGCATGATGCCGAAAGGTGTGAAGCAGTTTTCGGACGACATCATGCTCTATCTCTTTGAGTTAGAGGCGGATTCAGATTTCAGGTCGATTCGGCCTGAAATCATCCGGCTCTAATGCATGTCGCGCAAAAGTGCCTCGGTTTTGCGAAAACGACATGCATGAAACCAAAAACCCAAAGCGCGTCGCCTGAATCCGTTCAAACGCGACGCGTTTTAGGGCTGTCGCCGTTCACGCGGCGAGTGCCGAGCCGAAGGCCGAGGCGTAGACCAGCCTGCCGGCTTCCGGGGCATCGCCCCAGGCCAGTGCCTGCAGTGCTTCGCTCTGGTACTCGCTCTCGAACTTGTCGGCGCGTGCATGGCTGTAGCCGAAACGGCTGTAATAGGCCGGATCGCCCAGCACCACGGCCAGCGTCTCGCCGGCATCCCTGAGGCGGATATGCGCCTCGCGGATCAGCGCGCCGCCGATGCCGCTGCCATGGAACGAGGGCTCCACCGCCAGCGGCGCGAGCGCCACGGCCGCATAGTTCTTGCCGCTGCTCTGCACGAACAGCCGCGAAAACAGGATGTGGCCGACCACCTGGCCGTCTTCTTCCGCCACCAGTTCGGCGACGGCGTCGCCGCCGGTAACCAGCGCGTCGACCAGTCCGGCCTCCGCCTGCTGGCCGAAAGCGTGTTCCTCGACGAGGCGGATCGCCTCGCGATCCCGCGGCGTCGCCGCGCGTATCGACATCATGCTCATGAGAATTTCATTCCTTTTTCGATCTTGGCCCCGCGCAGGAACTCCGACGCGGCAGCGGGCCTTCCGCCCGCCCGTTGAACTTCGACCAGACTGATCGCGCCTGCCCCGCAGGCGACCGTCAGCCGGTCATCGAGAATTCCTCCCGACTCGCCGACGCCTTGCGACAGCGTCGAGCGAAGCAGTTTCAGCCGCTCCAGGCGGCCGCCAATTTCCATCTCGGACCAGGCACCTGGAAAGGGTGACAGGCCACGAATGGTATTGTGGACCGCGCTCGCCGAGCGAGTCCAGTCCACGCGAGTCTCGGATTTATCGATTTTTTTGGCGTAGGTCACCCCTTCCACCGCTTGGCGGGCAAATGTCAGGGTGTTCCTTTCCAGTCGCGCCAGCGCTTCCACCATCAGTGCAGCACCGACACTCATCAACCGATCATGCAGATCGCCGGCAGTCATATCGGGTTCGATGGCGCATTTTTCAACCATTGCCACCGGGCCGGTGTCGAGACCCTCTTCCATGCGCATCACCATCATGCCGGTTTCGCTGTCACCGGACATGATCGCGCGCTGGATAGGCGCGGCGCCACGCCAGCGCGGCAAAAGCGAGGCATGGCCGTTGATACAGCCAAGCCGGGGTGCCTCCAGAACCGCCTTCGGCAGCAGCAAGCCATAAGCGACGACCACTGCGACATCGGCCTGCAGGGCGCGGAAAGCGGCCTGCTCGGCCCCGCCTTTGAGCGATACCGGTGTGCGCGTCTCGATGCCCAGCCGCTCCGCTTCGCGCTGCACCGGCGACGGCGTCAGCTCCAGTCCGCGCCGTCCGGCGGCGCGCGGCGGCTGCGTATAGACGGCGGCGACCTCATGTCCGGCCTCGGCGATGGCGCGCAGCGTCGGCACCGAAAATTCCGGCGTGCCCATGAAGATGACGCGAAGGGGCATTTCCCCTATCCCACCAGCTTGCCCGGCGCCTTGTCCCTGGCCAGCTTCTTGAACTTCTTCACCACCATGTCGCGCTTCAGCTTCGAGATGTGGTCGATGAACAAGACACCATTGAGGTGGTCGATCTCGTGCTGCAGGCAGGTCGCCATCAGTCCCTCGGCTTCGAGTTCCTGCAGCTTGCCGTCGCGGTCGAGATATTTGACCCGCACGGCGGCCGGGCGTTCGACCTCGGCATAGTAGTCCGGGATCGACAGGCAGCCTTCCTCGTAGACGGAGCGCGTGTCGGCGCTCTCCAGGATTTCCGGATTGATGAAGACATGCGGTGCCGGCGTCTCGTCTTCCTTGGCCAGATCGATCACCAGCATGCGCACGGGTTCGCCGATCTGGATCGCCGCCAGCCCGATGCCGGGCGCGTCATACATGGTCGCCAGCATGTCGTCGGCTAATTTGCGCAACGGCGCGTCGACGCGCTCCACCGGCTTGGAAACCTGGCGCAGGATGGGGTCGGGAAGGATGATGAGCGGCTTGATCGGCATGGCGTTCCACCTAAGACCTCCAGCGAAAAGCGTCAACCGGTGCGCCTGGCGCTCGTTCACGTTTTGATCTGTGCCAGCCCCGCGAATCGGCTATGCTGTCCACATGAATGATCTGACATCCATCCTTTCGGAGCCTGTCGCCCGGCTTGGTGCCTCCACGATCACGCTCGGCCATGCGCTGGCCGTCGGCGCATTGCTGTTTCTTGGCCTGTTCGTGGCGCTTGTCATCGCGCTGTGGCGGTCGGCCAAGGCGCGCGCCATTGCCGCTGCCGAAGCCGCCGACCATGCCCGCGATGCCGAGGCGCGGATGGCCGGCATATTGCAAAGCCAGGCCGAGATGCAGGGCCGCATGGGCGCCATCGCCGAAGTGTTCGGGGCACGGCAAGCGGAGCTGACGCAGTCCATCGGCCAGCGGCTCGACGCCATGACCGGCCGCCTCGGCCAGACCATGACCGAGCAGACCAAATCCACCCATGAAAGCCTGGCCAAATTGCAGGAGCGGCTGGCGATCATCGATGTCGCGCAAGGCAACATCCAGTCGCTTGCCGGCCAGGTCGTGCAATTGCAGGCGATCCTCTCCAACAAGCAGACGCGCGGTGCCTTCGGCCAGTCGCGCATGGAGGCGATCGTTGCCGACGGCCTGCCGCATGGCGCCTATGAATTCCAGGCGACGCTTTCGAACGGCAGCCGGCCCGACTGCCTGGTGAAGATGCCGAATGGCGCGCCGTCGCTGGCCATCGATGCCAAATTTCCACTCGAAGCCTGGAACGCCATCCGCGCCGCCGATGGCGCCGACCTGCAGAAGGTCGCTGCCCAGGCCTTCCGCCGCGACATCGAGATCCATGTCCGCGATATATCGGAAAAATACCTGATCCAGGGCGAGACGCAGGACACCGCCTTCATGTTCGTGCCGTCGGAATCGGTGTTCGCCGAGATCCACGAGAATTTCGAGGCCATCGTCCACAAGGCGCACCGCGCCCGTGTCGTCATCGTCTCGCCGTCGCTGCTGATGCTGTCGATCCAGGTCATCCAGGCCATCCTCAAGGATGCCCGCATGCGCGAACAGGCGCATCTGATCCAGGGCGAAGTCATCCGGCTGATGGAGGACGTTGCGCGCGTCGACGAGCGGGTGCGCAAGCTGCAGGTCCATTTCGGCCAGTCGGCCAAGGACATCGACGACATCCTCGTTTCGACGTCGAAGGTGACCAGGCGTGGCCAGAAGATCGAGGCGCTGGAGTTCGGCGCCCAGCCCGACGGCGAGGCCAGCCCGGACGCCACATCACGGCCTCCCGCCGCGAAAGTCGAGACAGGCGCCCGCGTTGCCGATTCGAAAACCGGACAGCTCCGGCTGAGGGTCGTCGAAGGAGACGACTGAGCCGCTGGCTACTGCTCCTCCACGGTCGTCATGCCCTGAAATTCAGGCAGCCAGTGCAGCGCCGAGCGGTGCCATTTCTGCTGTGTCGGGATCAAATCCTCGCGTTGCCGCGCGGTTCCCACCCGAATTCCATAGATTTTTGGGCCATCTCCGACCGACGTGGCGTAAAGGTGCGAACCACAGTCGGCGCAAAAGGCCTGGGCGCGCTTGGCGCCGCTCGCCCCGGTCTTGGTGTAGATTTTCGGCGTACCCTTGGTGATCCGGTAGTGATCCTCGGACGCGGGAACAGTCACCCGAAACGCCGTGCCGGTCAGTTGCTGGCAATCCACGCAGTGGCAGATGCTGGTCTTTTCCGGGTCGACCTCCGCCTCGTAGGTGATGGCGCCACAGTGGCAGCCGCCGTCGATTTTCATCTTGCTTCTCCCTGCTTCGCCGGCATCTTAACCGGCCCGATCCGGCTCGTCTCCTGACGCGGCTTCAACAATCTTGCGCCGCCGTTCCCAGGTCCCGGTCGTCTGCGGCTTGACGAACAGCCGCGCGATCTCCGGCATCTCTGTCTTCAGCCGCTTCTCGATACGCTCCACACAGGCCTCGATGTCTGGGGCCGTCAGATGATCCTCGAACTCGATGCTGAGGGCGGCGACGATCTCTTGCGGGCCCATGTGGACGGTCAGAACGCCGTTCGCCCGCTGCACCGCCGGGTCCTGCTGGACGATCGCCAGCACCTTCTTCTGCACCTCTGGTGAGGCCGGCTCGCCGATCAGCAGGCCTTTGCTTTCGCGGGCGAGGAAGATCGCCGTCGCGCCAAGGATCAGCGCAATGCCGATCGAGGCGGCGCCATCGAGCTCCGGCATCTCGAGCAGTTTCGCTGCCAGGATGCCGGCAAAGGCGACGATCAGGCCGAGAAGGGCGGCGCTGTCCTCGAACAGCACGGTGTAGACGCTCGGATCCTTGCTCGATTGCAGCGCCTGGAGCCAGCCCTCTTTGCCCTTCTGCTTGCGGAACTCCCTCAGCGCCACCAGCCAGGAGCTGCCCTCGAACAGGAAGGACAGGCCGAGAACGATGTAGTTCACCTCAGAGTTGGCGACCGGTTCCGGTGCCATGATGTGGATCACGCCCTCGTAGAACGACACGCCGGCGCCCAGTGCGAAGACAAGAAGGGCGACGATGAAACTCCAGAAGTAGAGCTCGCGGCCGTGACCAAGCGGATGTGTGCGATCAGCCGGGCGGGCGGCGCGGTGCATGCCGTAGAGCAGCAGCCCGCCATTGCCGGTATCGACCAGCGAGTGCACGCCTTCCGACAGCATCGCCGAACTGCCGGTGAAGAAGGCGGCGGCGAACTTGGTCAGCGCGATGGCGAAATTGCCGGCGAGCGCCGCGTAAATAACTCTTTTCGAGCCGCCATGACCGGCCATGGTGTTTAGCCCTCTTCGATGCTGCGAACTTAGCGAAGCACTCGTAGAAGCTCCACAGCCATTCACAACGCTCGAACTGTCCAGTCGTTCAGGGTGCGGCGCAGGTGTCTGCTAGACGAACTCGTCGGTCCAAACTTTAAAGCCGGCAAGCGTGCCCGGCCCGAAAATATGGGTCAGCGGCACGTCGGCCGCGTCACGGCCGGAGGCGATCAGGATGCGGCCGATGCGCGGCGCATTGTTGCGCGGGTCGAAGACATGCCAGCGGCCGCCGAGATAGACTTCCATCCAGGCGGCGAAATCCATGCTCGACCACGGCTTTGGCGTGCCGATGTCGCTGATGTAGCCGGTGCAGTAGCGCGTCGGGATGTTGAGCGCCCGGCAGAAGGTGACCGCGAGATGGGCGAAATCCCGGCACACGCCACTCTGCTCGCGATAGGTTTCCGCCGCGGTGCGTGTCGGCCGCGCATTGCCGTAGTTGAAGACGATGTGATTGTGGACGAAGTCGCAGACCGCCTGTACGCGCGGGATGCCAAGCGGCGTGTGGCCGAACAGCCGCCACGCCTCGCTCGCCAGGAGGTCGCTCTCGCAAAAGCGGCTGGGCAGCAGAAACAAGAGTGTGTCCGCCGGCAGGTCGCGCACCTCGTGCTGCCAGGCCATCAGGTCGCCCATCTCGAAGGTGCCGGGATCGCGGATCACCGCGTCGGTGCCGAAGGTGAAGCGCCCGGGCGGAGCGACGAACCGGTTGCACCAATTGCCGAAACTGTCGCGGTAACTCTCGATCGGCACTGGCGGGTTGGAGGTCAAAAAGTCCGGCCGCTCGAGGTCGGAGGCGCGGGAATAGTGGACATTCAGCATTGCGATGAGCGGCGTTTCCTGCGGAAAGTCGAAGCTCATCTCGCAGCCGATGTGGATTCGCATTGTCGTCCTGACCGGCCTGCCTGTTCATCGCCCGACGAAAAGCCGGGCTGATGCTGCAGTGCGAAGACAACCATGGCACGGACCGCCATGGTTTACGAGCAAATTAGAAACCGGTTGAAAGCGGCCGGCTGGCGGCGTCGACAGGCACTGGCCTCTTGCAGTCGGACGTTTCTCTTGTTTCACTTCGCTTCCCGCAATCGGAGGAACGAATCATGGCTAAAGGTGCGATGAAGGCAGGCAAGGAAGCCCGCAAGCCGAAGAAGGACGCCAAGAAGCCCGCCCCGGCTCCGGCCCTGAAAGCGCCGCCGGTCAAGGCGATGAAGCTCAAGGACAAGTAGGTCCGGTTAATACCCGTCCGAATGGGATTGCGATCGGCAACGTTGTTGCCGGTCGTTGTTGATCGAGCGCTCGAAATTCTTATATTGGTGTGGCGGGGACGACCTCGCACTTTCCCCGAAAATCCGGCCGGGACGACCCGCCATTGTCGATTGAGCATCGGATTCCGAAAATCGAATTCGGCCCGATGCTTTGATGGAGCGTTGTCGATGTCGTGGATTCTTCTGTTTTTTGCCGGCCTGTTCGAGATCGGCTGGGCAATCGGTCTCAAATACACGGACGGCTTCTCGAAGCTGGTGCCGACCGTACTGACCGTTGCCTCGATGATCGTCAGCCTCACCCTGCTCGGCCTGGCGCTGAAGGCGCTGCCCGTCGGTACCGCCTATGCGGTATGGACCGGCATCGGCACCGTTGGCACGGCACTGCTCGGCATCTGGCTGCTCGGCGAGCCGGCCACCGCGATCAGGCTGGCCTGCATTGCGCTCATTGTCTGCGGCATCATGGGGCTGAAGTTCGCCGCCTGACCATACCGTTCTATCTCTTTGTTTTACGCAATTCCCTAAGGGAAAGCGCTACGCGCTTTTCCCGGGAAAACCGCTTCACACTTTTCCTGGAATTGCTCTAAAACGCGTCGCGTTTGAACGGATTCAGGCGACGCGCTTTGGGTTTTTGCTTTTTATGCATGTCGTCCTCCCAAAACCGGGACCACTTTTGGGCGACAGGCATTGGACAAACACGTTCAGGGCCGCTGCAAGGCGACCCTGATCTTCGAAGCAGATTGCTTCCGTTGCCTGGAGGCTAGCGGGCGGAGAAGCCTGGCGGCGTCCTGCCCGTGCGCTGCTTGCGCGCCGCATAACGCGCGTCGCGCTTGGCCTTGCGTTCGGCTTCGTCGGCCAGCAAACGGGCGATGCGCTCGTTTTCTTCGGCTTCCCGAATCTTGGCTTCAGCCTGTGCCGCCTCTTCGGCCGCAAGGCGTGCGGCTTCGGCTGCCGCCTCGCGCTCGGCCTTCTCGACCGCCTCGCGTGCCAGCTTTTCCTGCTTCAGCCTGGCCTTTTCAGCCTCGCGTATCTGACGAGCCTCGAGGATTGCCTTGCGTTCGGCCTGTCGTGCCAGCACCGCAGGATCGTCTGCCGTCGGCTTTGACTTGAAGCGCTCCAGAAGCGCCTTCTTTGCCTCGTTTGCGGCATTGCGCCGCTCGAAAATGTCTTTTTCCCTGTAGATAGCCAAGTCCACTTCCCTGAAGTCAATTCGCGACGCTTACATACGCGCGAATACCGAGAGTTCAAGCGCCAAAACGGCATGCCAGCCATGAAATTCCGGGATGTTGCACCCGGGAGACGCCTTTTCGACCGAAACCGACATGCACTGTTCACCGTCCGCCCCTCTGGCGGCGGGGCTGACGCGTCGCTACCTCTAGAGCGGTTCACCGAAACGGTGAACCGCTCTTTCTCTCTGTTTTGACGCAATTCCGGACGGAAAACCGTTTCACACCTTTCCTGGAATTGCTCTAGCGCGAAAACCCAACACCAGGATGACATTCGAATGGAACTCGGTCTCTACACCTTCGCCGACGTCAGCCCGCAGCCAGGCCGTGGCGCCATCGGCCCGCATGAGCGGCTGCGCAACCTGATCGAGGAGGTCGAACTGGCCGACCAGGTCGGCCTCGACGTCTTCGGTCTTGGCGAGCATCACCGGCCCGACTATGCCGCCTCCGCGCCGGTCGTGGCGCTGGCCGCTGCCGCCGAGCGCTCGAAGCGCATCAAGCTGACCAGCGCGGTCACCGTCCTGTCCTCCGACGATCCGGTGCGCGTCTTCCAGCAGTTCGCCACGCTCGATCTTCTGTCGGGCGGCCGCGCCGAGATCATGGCCGGGCGTGGTTCGTTCATCGAATCCTTCCCGCTGTTCGGCTACAATCTGGAGGACTATGACGAGCTGTTCGCCGAAAAGCTCGACCTCCTGCTCGCCATCCGCGATCATGTGAAGGTCACCTGGTCCGGCAATCTGCGGGCGCCGATCAACGATCGCGGCGTCTATCCGAGGCCGTTCCAGGACAGGCTGCCGGTCTGGATCGCCATCGGCGGCACGCCGCAATCGGCAGCGCGTGCCGGGGCGCTCGGCCTGCCGCTGGCGCTCGCCATCATCGGCGGCGAGCCGGCGCGCTTCGCGCCGCTGTTCGATCTCTACCGTGAGGCGGCCAAGCGCGCCGGCAGCGATCCAGCAAGCCTCGCCACCAGCATCAACGTGCACGGCTTCATCGCTGAAACCACAGAGCAGGCGGCCGACGATTTCTATGGTCCGCAGGCGGAGGTGATGAACCGCATCGGCCGCGAGCGCGGCTGGGGCCCGACATCGCGGGCGCATTTCGACCAGTCGCGCGGTCCCAATGGCGCCCTGTTCGTCGGCAATCCCGAGCAGGTGGCCGAAAAGATCGTCGCCCAGCACAGGATCTTCGGCAATGACCGCTTCCTGCTGCAGATGGCGATCGGCACCATGCCGCATGCCAGGATCATGAAGGCAATCGAGCTCTACGGCACCAGGGTGGCGCCGATCGTGCGCAAGGAAACGGCGAAATCCGCGCCGGCGCTGGCAGCGCCCGTCGCCTGAGCAGCGCGGCCGTTGCACGTTACGGGTTACCGGCGGCCGCCATCATCTCGGCATGATGGATCTCGGTCGCCTCGTCCGCCGGGAACATGCACTCGATGCGCAGTTCCTGGGCGGCAACGGTTTGCGGCGTGCCGACAGTGGTGACCATCGAAAAATAGTTGAGGACCCGGTCTCCCCGGATGAAACCCAAAGGAATGAACGGCATGAAGCCGATCGCCACGGGGTTCTTCCAGTCGCTGTTCACGTCCGGGTAGGCGAGCAGCTCTGCCAGCAAGGCCTTGGTCTTCTCGTCGACGACGCGGCCGAGGGATTCGCGATAGACACGTTCGAACAAACTCCTCGCCACATCCTGCCAATTGGCGACGAACGGGCGCATGCCCTGAGGATCGAACATCAGGTGCAGCATGTTGCGCGGTCCCTGGCGAGCGCCCATGTCGATGAAACAGCCAAAGAAGCGCGGCGCGGATTCGTTGGTCATGAGCACGTTCCAGTATCGATCCATGACCAGGGCGGGAAACGGCTCGTGCTGCCGCAGCATGCGCCTCAAGGCATTGGTCACGCTCGTCATCTCCGCGCTGTCCCACGCGCTTTCGGAAAACATCGGCGCGTAGCCTGCCGCCAGCAGCAATGTATTGCGGTCGCGCAAGGGCATATCGAGCGCCTGGGCGATGGCCATCAAGGTCTGGCGGCTGGGAACGCTGCGGCCGCTTTCGACGAAGCTGATCTGCTTTTGCGAAATGCCGGTATCGAGCGATAGATCGAGCTGGCTTCTGCCACGCAGATCACGCCAGTGGCGCAGGAGCACGCCCAGGTTCGGCATCATATTGGTCGTGAGTTCCGCCGATTTCATTGCTCGTATCCTCGCAACCACCTGCACCACACACGGCGCATACGCCCGACAGCGCATGGATGGCATCGGCCAATCCATGCGCTGCCGATTGATTCAGGCCGCAGCGGACCACGCCTGGGGCTGAAGGCGTTCCTCGATCGGCGTGCCGGCCATATTGGTGGTGGTTGCCGCCACGGTGGAAATGCCGACACCGGTCACCACTTCCAGGATCTGGGCCTTCGAATAGCCCGCCGACACAAACGCGTCGATGTCCACATCGCTCACGTTTCCTCTGTTCTCGATCAGCGCTTTCGTCAGCGCCGAGAGTGCCGCATATTTCGGGTCTCTCGGCAACCGGCCATCACGGATCGCCTTGACTTCGCTTTCGGCAATCCCGTCTTCGATGGCGAAGGTCGAATGCGCGGCAACGGTCCAGGGGCATTTGATCGTGACCGCGTTGGTAAGCAGCAGGACCTGTTTTTCAATTTCATCGAAGCTGCCGCCGTGAAAGCTGCCGAAGATGCCGACGAATCCGTTGAGAAGAACCGGATTGTTCGCCATCGTCGCCAGAGCATTCGGAAGGAAGCCAAATCTCTCTTCCAACGCCTTCAGCGCAGGCTTGGATTTTTCCGGCGCTGACTCGATTGTCTGAAGGTTGAATCTCTGCATTTCTAACGTCCTCTTCCAAGATCAGTTTCCGATTGCACGCACACCTTCGCATTGCGCCACGGCGGGTCGTTGCTCCCTTTGGCGTCGCGAAGGCCTGCCTGTATTAGGCTTGTCGAAGGCGTGGTCTCAATTACACGCCATGTAATATTTCGATCGATCGCTGCGCTGCTGCCGTCTGATTTCCTGCCAAGCCTCACGCCAGGCGGTCTCGTTCTCAAAGCCGGCTCATGGAACCTGCGCCCGTAACTCTGCGTTTCATGCGGGCAATTGCCGTGCGGAAGGGACGCCGGCTCGAGGGGCGAGCATGAAAACCGAACCCACTACCTTGGGCGCAGGCGTTGTCGATGGACCGGATCCGCGCGTCGCGGCTCGCGCGGACACGCATCTGATGCGTTCGCTGCTCGTCGGCATCTTCCTGTTCATGGCCATCTACGCGCTTTACTTCGCCCGTGCCTTCTTCATGCCGGTGATGCTGGCTTTCCTGCTGGCGTTGACGCTGACGCCGATCGTCCGGTTTCTGCGCAAGCACGGCATCCCCGAAGTGGTTTCGGCGACCCTTTTGGTGCTGTTATCGATCTGCATCTTTGCCAGCGCCGGCTATCTGCTCAGCGGCCCGATCATCGACCTTATCAACAACACCTCGTCGATCGGCCAGCAGCTCACCGAACGGCTGGCGCAATTGCGGCGTCCGCTCGAGAGAATCATGCAGATCTCGCATCAGATCGAACAGCTGACCCAGACGTCGCAGGAGCCCGGCATCCAGAAGGTGGCGGTGGCGCAGTCAGGCATGCTGTCGTCAGCGGCCAGCAACATCCTGTCGGCGGGTACAAGCCTCACCATCATCTTCGTGCTGTCGCTGTTCCTGCTCGCTTCGGGCACGATGTTTTACGAGAAGATCATCCAGTCCTTCGCCAGTCTCAGCGAAAAAAAGCGGGCGTTGCGCGTCGTCTATGACGTCGAGCGCGAAATCTCGCACTATCTGCTCACCGTCACCATCATCAATGCCGGTCTCGGCACGGTCACCGGCCTTGGTCTGTGGGCGCTCGGCATGCCCAACCCGCTGGTCTGGGGCGTCGCCGCCGCCCTGCTCAACTTCCTGCCTTATGTCGGGGCGCTGATGACAATCGTGTTTGTCACCATCATGGCGCTGATCAGCTTCGACACCATCTCCTACGCGCTGCTGGCGCCGGCCTTTGTGCTGTTGTGCGACATCGTCGAAGGCCAGTTCGTGACACCGATGGTGGTCGGCCGGCGGCTTGAGATCAACGCCGTGGCGATCTTCATCGCCATCGCCTTCTGGTCGTGGCTCTGGGGCTTCGTCGGCGCTTTGATAGCGGTGCCGCTGCTGGTCGTCATCAAGGTATTCTGCGATCATTTCGACGGGCTCAGCCATGTCGGCAACTTCCTCGCCGCGCAGCACGCGGCAGTCGTCGTGGAAGATGACGTCGCCGATCCCGAATCCGCAAAAGGCTGATCAATATTTTTGAATTTGCGGCGTCGCCAGGCGCTTCCTACATGCGGTCCCTACACAGGATCCCGTTCATGACCGCTCTTTCCGTTCTCGACCTGTCGCCGATCATCGAAGGCAGCGATGCCTCGCAGTCGCTTGCCAACTCGCTCGATCTTGCCCGTCATGCCGAGCGGCTGGGCTACAAGCGCTACTGGCTGGCCGAGCATCACAACATGCCGGGCATTGCCAGTGCGGCAACCGCGGTCGTCATTGCCCATGTCGCCGGCGGCACCAGGACCATTCGTGTCGGCGCTGGCGGCATCATGCTGCCGAACCATTCGCCGCTGGTGATTGCCGAGCAGTTCGGCACGCTGGCCGCCTTGCATCCGGGCCGCATCGATCTCGGCCTCGGCCGGGCGCCCGGCACCGACATGGGCACGGCACGCGCCTTGCGCCGCAATCTCGAGGCCGGCGTCGACAATTTCCCGCAGGATGTCGTCGAGCTGATGGGCTATTTCCAGCCGGCTGGGGAAGGCCAGCGCATCCGCGCCGTGCCGGGTGAGGGCCAGAACGTGCCGATCTGGATCCTCGGCTCCAGCCTCTACGGCGCGCAGCTTGCCGCCATGCTTGGGCTGCCCTATGCCTTTGCCTCGCATTTCGCGCCGGCGGAACTCGATCACGCGCTGGACATCTACCGCTCGCGCTTCCAGCCGTCGGAGCAGCTCGACAAGCCGCATGTCATGCTCGGCCTCAATGTCTTTGCCGCGCCCACCGATGCGGAGGCGAGGCTGCTGTTCACCTCGCTGCAACAGGCCTTCGTCAATCTGCGCACCGGAAGGCCCGGAAGATTGCCGCCACCGGTCGAGAATTATGACCGCGATCTCGATCCGATGGCCAAGACCATGCTCGGCCAGGCGCTGTCCTGCGCTGTCGTCGGGTCTCCGGAAACGGTCCGGCAAGGCATCGACGCCTTCGTGCGCCGCACCGGCGCCGACGAGCTGATGGTCACCGCGCAGATCTTCGACCATGCGGCCCGTGTGCGGTCGTTCGAGATCCTGGCCGAGGCCCACAAATCGCTGTCGCAGGCGGCCTGATATTCTCGGCTTGGAAGGTGCGGTCCGATTCTGCTAAGGGCGGGGCACCCGTCCGCAAGATCGAGTTCCCCCGTGAAAAATGACCATGACTCACGCATGCAGTTTGCCATCGAACTGGCGCGGCGTGCCGGGGACCTCGGCCTGAAATATTTCCGCGACCTCGACAGCCTGACCATCGAGAGCAAGGGCCATCAGGACCTGGTCTCGGAAGCAGACCGCGAGGTCGAACTGTTCATCCGCGCTGCCATTGCCGCCGACTATCCGCAAGACGGCATCGTCGGCGAGGAGCATGCCTCGGTGGCGGGCTCGACGGGCTATGTCTGGGTGATCGATCCCATCGACGGCACCGCCAATTTCGTGCGCGGCATCCCGGCCTGGTGCGTGGTGATCGCTTGCGCCAGGGACGGGGAAACCGTGGTTGGCGTGATCCACGAACCGTCGACCGGCGAGACGTTTCACGGCAGGCTCGGCGGCGGCGCCTTCGTCAACGGCAGACCGATCAAGACCAGTGCGGTCACCAGCCTGGAAGAAGGCTCCGTCGGGACCGGATTTTCAAACCGCGCCGACACCGAAAATGTCGCCGTGCTGGTCCGCATGCTGCTGGCCGAAGGCGGTGTCTTCTTCCGCAACGCATCCGGCGCCTTGATGCTCGCCTATGTCGCCTCCGGCCGGCTGCTCGGCTATGTCGAGGAGCACATGAACGCCTGGGATTGCCTGGCCGGCATGCTTCTGGTCGAAGAAGCCGGTGGCATGGTGGTGAAACCCGATCCGAAGACGGTGCTGCAGGACGGAACGCTGGTGATCACTGGCGGCAGGGGCGTCTTTCCGAAACTGCGGGAGCTTTGTTCTGAAGTGTTCAAGCTCTGAACGCTTTCTGCACGGAGACACCTGGCTGTGACGGCATTCAGGCCAATTTCGCCAGCAGCTTCATAAATGTGGCGATTTCCTTGGCCGAGAGCGGGGCCAGCGTCTCCTGGGTGATCTCGCGGGCAAGCGGGATCAGGCGCTCGACCGCGTCGCGGCCTTCAGCCGTCAGGTTGACCAGCAGCCGCCTTTTGTCGACTTCATGCTTGGAGAGATCGACAAGGCCGCGAGCCCTCAACCGGTCGATGACGCCCTTCACCGTTGCCGCGTCCATGGCGATCAGCGTGCCGAGCTGGTTCTGCGAGGTCTCGCCGACGTCGCGCAGTTTGGCGAGTGCCGCGAATTGCGGCGGCGTCAGATCGGCGATATGCGCGGCAAAGATCGAGACATGGCGCTGATGCGCCTTGCGCAGGATGAAACCGACCTGCTCCTGCAAGCGATAGTCGTTTTCGTCAGGCTCTTCGGCCTCGACCAGTTTGAGCAGATTGTCCTCGGCGCTCACCGCAGCCCGTCCCAGGCCTTGATATCCCCGGCCGCCAGGCCGCCCATGCGGTCGTGGACGCGCGGGCCGCAGGTCATGGCGAGGCAGAACAGGATCTCTTCGGGGCGCGGGCCGTCGCTGATGCCGACTTCCATGGCGTCGAAATGGCTGCGCACATAGGCGGCGTTGATATGGCCGAGCGGCACGTCGAGCCTGGAGCCGAAGGCACCGACCTTCTTTGCCGACGGCACGATCGCCTTGGCGTCGCCGAGCCGTTCGCGCATGGCATAGCCACCGGGCACATGCCAGAGCGCGCCGTGCTCAAGCTCGCCGGCGGAGCCGACGATGGCGCCTTTGCCATAGCCGTCGATCTGTTTCACGTCGCCGCCGAGTGCCGCGATCAGCCGGTCGGCCAGCAGCAGGCCGAGCGGCTTCAGATCGTCCATGGCGCTCTGCAAGTCTTCCACGTAGCGCCCAGCAAACGGGTTCTTGACCAGCGCCATAGCGGCGGCGCGTCGGCGCGGCACCTTGGCCACCGGCCCGCCCTCGTGAAAGATCTCTTCGGTCAGAACCGCGATCTTGCGGATCGGAAACTCAGGCATGGGCAACTTCCTTCCCTGGACTTTTGTTGGGCGCGGCAAGCGCCATGGAACCACTGATGCGGGTCTGGCCGGCAAGAAACAGCGCCGATGCGGCAATCAATCCTCTGCGGCGGAAATCTTCGGCGACGGCAAGTCCGCTGTCCAGCGCTGTGGCGATTTCCGCTGAAGAAAGCCGGCCGACCTCTTGCGTTACCAGCCGGTCGCCAAGGTCGCTGTCCGGCGCCAGATCGCGCGCCGGCACACGCCGGATGGCCGGATGCCCTGGCAGGTCGACGGCATTGGCAATCAGCGTCGCGGCGGCATCGGCCTCGGCCCCGGTTCGTGCCAGCACGGTGACGGCGTCGGCAATGCCAAGCGAAAACGAGCGCCCGCGCCAGCCACTGGTGGCGACGCCGCGCACGCCATCCTCCGCGCGGATGACGATGCGGTCGGCCAAGCCGTGGCCGGTGCCGGCGATGGCAAGCGTCATCGACTGGCCGGCGCCGAGATGGATCGCGCTGTCGCCGCCATTGTTGACATAGGCGCGCTCAAGCTTCCGGCCGGCAAGCATGGCCGCGAGCATTTCGTCGGCTACCGAGCCGGCGACGGCGGCCATCGGCGTGATGAAATCTTTCGCCAACGGCACGACAGCCGCTTCCATGCGCTGCGCTGTCGAACCAGCGAAAGCGCGCGGCCGAAGCGCGGCCGGCTGGCGCAATTCAGGCAATTCCTCCACCAGCTCGGGCAGGACGGTCTGGAAACGCGCCACCGCCTGCTCATAGGCCTGGCGGCATTCGTGCGCCTCGCCAAAGGCCTCGACGATCAGGTCGATCGGCCCGTGGTTGAGATGCAGCCGCTTGCCGTCCTGCAGCCAATGCGCTTGCGGGTCAGACATCACCCGGCCCCGTTCGGGGGCACACGGTGCAATTGAGCCAGCGGCGGCCATGGATTGCCGGCCGCGGCACCTGTGCCACGGCGCGGATTGAGATATTCGCCGCCTTTGGCAACGATATCCTTGACGCTGCGGATCTCGGCCTCGTAGCCGCCAAGCCGGATGTAGTCATCGCGGCGCAGGGTGAATTCGATCGGCGCCACCAGCGCCGGGGTCGGCACATAGCCGAAGGCGCCTTCCGGCACCCGCGTGACATCGACCATCAGCGTGATGCCGCCGCCCGGCCAGACATAGACCGGCGCGCCGCCGACCGTCACATAAGTCTTCAGGCCCTGCACGGAACGGGTCAAGTTGACCGGGTTTTCGGTGACGCCAGCGCGCAGCGAGCCGCCGGCGCCGCCAATGAACAGCACGGTGCACAGCGCCGGCTCGCAATTCTCCTCGATCAGGCCGACGGACTTCTGCAGCCGCTCCGGAAACGGCTTCTGCACCGGCTTCAATTCGTCATCGAGTTCGTAATAGGCAAACTGCTCGCCGGTGGTCGAAACCATCAGCAGCGACAGGCCCGGCCGCGCGCCCTTCTTGGCGTTCCACTCCCCAAGGATCGACAGCGGGTCGGATATGCTGGTGCCGCCCCAGCCGAGGCCGGGCTCGGACACCTTGAAGTAGCGGCCCGGCGTCGAGCGGCGGCCGACAATCTTGATCCCGGTATCCTGCCAGCCCAGCACCTTGCCGGCCTGATGCTCGGAAACGACGCCGGTGATGTGGTCGTCGACCACCACCACCTCGTCGACCAGACCGCGCCATTGCGTGGCGAACATGCCGATGGTGGCCGAGCCGCAGCCGACCCGCATGCGGTGTTCCTGCTTGCCGTCGATAACAGGTGGTTTGCCGGCTTCGACGATGATGGTGGCGCCGCCGTCGATGGCCAGTTCCACCGGCTTGCGGTTGCACAGATTGAGCAGCGCGTCGCAGGTGGCGCGGCCTTCCGCCTTCGAGCCGCCGGTGAGGTGATGCACGCCGCCCAGTGACAGCATCTGCGAACCATATTCGCCCGTCGTGACATGGCCGATCGCTTCGCCTTGCGATCGCACGGTTGCCGTTTCGGGTCCGATATGACGGTCGGTGTCGATCTTCACCTTGACGCCGCAGTAGGAGAAGATGCCTTCGGTGACGACGGTGACGAGATCGACGCCCTCGACTTCCTGGCTGACGATGAACGGGGCCGGCTTGTAATCGGGATAGGTGGTGCCAGCACCGATGGCGGTGACGAAACGGCGGCCCGTGTTGACGAGTTCGCCATCCCATGCCTCGCCCTCGGCGACGAACGGCACCATGGCGGCGCCGGCCTCGGCCGCGTGGTCGAGGATGGTCAGCGGGTCCATGCGCACGATCTTGCCGCCGACATTGCCGTAGCGGTCGCAGGCGCCGGTGCGGCCATCGGCGATGTAGCACATGACCGGGCAGGCATCGCAGCGGATCTTTTCCGCCACCAGCTTCTCGCCGGGATCGTGCGTTTCGAAGCGTTCGGCAAGCTCGCTCATGGGCGCGCCTCCTTTTCGCGAATGGCGGCGCGGATACGCGTCGGCGTCGCCGGAACCTTGGTGACCAGGACGCCGGTCGCATGGCGGATGGCGTTGAGGATCGCCGGCGCCGTCGGGATCAGCACATGCTCGCCCAGACCCTTGGCGCCGAACGGTCCTTCTGGATCGGGAACCTCGATCAGGATCGTCTCGATCGGCGGCACGTCGCCAATGGTCGGAATGAGGTAGTCGTGCAGATTCTCGGTGCGGCCGGGGATATACTCTTCCATCAGCGCCATGCCGATGCCTTGCGCGATGCCGCCCTCGATCTGGCCCTCGACCAGCAGCGGGTTGATCGCCTTGCCGACATCGTGCGCCGCGGTGATCTTGATCAGCTTGACCGTGCCGAGCTTGAGATCGACTTCGAGCTCGGCGATCTGCGCGCCGTAGCCATAGACCGCGTAGGGCTTGCCCTGGCCTTTGGCGTCGAGCGGCAGCGTCGGCGGATCGTAGGTCTCCTCGGCGCGGAAGACGAAGCCATCGGCATCCACGTCCAACGCTGCGAGATCGATGTGGCGCGTGGCCTCACCCTCTCGGATGACGATCGTAGTGCCGTCCAATTGCAGGGACGCCCTTTCAGAAACATTGGCAAAGCGCAGGATCGTTTCGCGCAAGGCGCGGCCCGCCTTTTCGGCCGCCTTGCCGGTGACAAAAGTCTGGCGCGAGGCCGATGTCTTGCCGGCATCGGGGCTGATGGCCGTATCGGCGCTCTTCAGCCGGAATTGTTCCAGCGGCAGGCCAAGCGCATCGGCGCAGATCTGGGTGATGACCGTGTTCGAGCCCTGGCCGATATCGACCGCGCCCTGATGCAGGATGATCGTGCCGTTAGCCGCTATGCCAACGCGGATGGTCGACGGGTTGGGCAGCGAGGTGTTGCCGCAGCCATACCAGCAGGAGGCCACGCCAACGCCGCGCTTTCTATCCCTGTTGGTATCGTTGAATGCATCCGCATCGGTCTTCGCGCGCGCCCAATGCGGCCGCAACGACTCGAGGCACTCGGCAATTCCGACGCCGGAGTCCAGCCGCTGTCCGGTAACCGTTTCGGATCCGTTCCGAAGGCAGTTTTTCAGGCGAAACTCGAGCCGGTCGATGCCCAGCTTCCCAGCCAGCTCGTCATAGAGCGTTTCCTGTATGATCGTCGCTTGAGGCACGCCGAAGCCACGGAAGGCACCGGAGATCGGCCCATGGGTGTGGATGGCGCGGCCCTCGGCGCGATAGTTAGGCGTCGCGTAGGGGCCGGACGCATGCACCGGCACGCGATTGGCGACGGTCGGCCCCCAGCTGGCATAGGCGCCGGTGTTGAAGTCGCCGGCAAATATCATGCCGGTGATAAGGCCATCGGCATCGGCGCCGATGGTCGCCGTCATCTCCGCCGGATGGCGCTTGGTGGTCGACATCATCGATTCGTTGCGGGTATAGGCGAGCGCCGCCGGTCGGCCGGTCTTCAGCGCCACAAGGCCGATCAGCGGCTGCAGCGAGACGTCGAGTTTCGAGCCGAAGCCGCCACCGGTTGCGGTCGGCACGATGCGCACCTTGTCGACGGCAAGGCCGAGCACCTTCGCGGTATCTTCGCGGTCCATATAGGGCGCCTGGGTGCAAGCGACGACGACCAGCGTGTCGCCATCCAGATATGCATAGCCGGCTTCCGGCTCGACATAGGCGTGCTCGACATAGGAGGTATCGATGGCGCCGGACACGGTGAAGGCAGCGCCGGCGAGCGCCGCCTCGGGATCGCCATGCTCGACAAAGCCGGAGGTGAGCAGGTTCGCCGGACGGTTTTCATGGATCAGCCTGGCGCCGCTGGCCTGCGCTTCGCAAGGCTGCAGGACATGCGGCAGTTCGCTCCAGCGGACCGGAAAATCCGACAGGTCGAGATCGAGCATGGCCTCGCGCTCGCCGGCGATCAGCGCCACCGCCTCGCCGCGAAGGCGAGCAAAACCCTCGGCCAGCGCCGGCTGGTCGGCGAACGGGCCGATGACGCCGAAACAGTTCTTTCCCGGAATGTCGGCGGCGGTGAAGACGCCGGCGATGCCGGGATGCGCCTTCACCCAGCCATCGAGGTCGCCGAAGGCGAAGCTGGCATGATAATGCGGCGAGCGGACCACCAGCACGGCCAGTGCATCGGCGGGGAAGGAATCGCCGCCGAATTTTTCACCGCCGGTGACCTTCGGCACGCCATCGAGCCTGACCGGCGACGAGCCGATCGCATGGCCCGATCGAGGCAAGCGGAAATCGAGGCTTCCGGCCTGCAGGGAGGCATCCATCACCGCCGCGATGATCTTCCGGTAACCGGTGCAGCGGCAGAGAATGCCGCCCAGCGCGTCCTGTACCTCGGTCTCGGTCGGGTTGGGTTTCTTGTCCAGCAATGCCGTTGCCGCGACCAGCAGCGCCGGGGTGCAGATGCCGCACTGCGCCGCGCCATGGTCGAGGAACGAGGCCTGCAGCGCCGACAGCCGGCCATTGGCGAGCCCCTCGACTGTTGTAACCGCCGTTCCCGCGGCTGAAGCCGCCGACATCAGGCAGGCGCAAACAGGATCGCCGTCGACCAGCACCGTGCAGGCGCCGCAGTCGCCGGCGTCGCAGCCGACCTTGGTGCCGGTCAGCAGCAATTCGTCGCGCAGCACCGAGGACAGCCGGCGCAGCGGCGGCACGTTGACCGAGATGGCGGCGCCATTCACCTCGAAGGCGATATCCGCTCGCTCGGGGCCGAGGCCAGGCTGAACGCCGCCGAGATCGGGCAGAGCTTCACGCACGTCAGGCGAGACCTGGCTCATGCCGCCACCACCTCGGGATCATTCATCAGCCCGCAGGCATTGAGCACGGCGCGGGCAACGATCTCGCGCACCGCATCGAGCCGGTATTCGGCGCTGCCGCGCACATCGGCGATCGGCGACAGTTCAGCCATCGGCGCGGCCAGGACCGCATTGGCGAGCGCTTGGCCGGCGGGCAAGCCGCGCAAGGCGGCTTCGACGCCGGCAAGGCGCTTGGCCACCACCGAGCAGGAGCCGGCGGCGACCGCCGATTCCACAATGATGTCTTTCTCGACGACCAGACGCGCCGCCACCATGGCGATGGAAATGACGAGATAGCGCCGCGCGCCGAGCTTGACGAAAGCCGACGTGCCGGCAGCAGGCTTCGGCACGCGGATGGCCGTAACCATTTCGCCGGGCTGCAAGGCGGTTCGGCGGTTGCCGAGAATGAAGCCCTGCAGCGGCAGATGACGCGTCGCCGCCACTGAGCGCAGTTCGACCTCGGCATCGAGGACGAGCAGGGCCGGCACACCGTCGGCGGCCGGCGAGGCGTTGCAGAGATTGCCGGCGACCGAGGCGACGTTCTGGATCTGCGCCGAGCCGACCTCACGCGCCGCCTGTTTCAGCGCATCGAAGGCCGCCGGCAAGGGATGGCGGATGATGTCAGTCCAGGTCGTGCGCGCACCGATGACGAAGTGGTCATCCGTCTCGGCAATGCCGCGCAGCGCCGCCAGGCCATTGATGTCGAGAACATTTTCGCGGAACGGCTTGCTGCCTTGGGCCGGATAGAAATCGGTACCGCCGGCAAGAATGCGCCAGGCGCTCTCGCCAAGCAAAGCGAGCGCTTCGTCGACCGAGGTGGGTTTCGCGTAACGGATCACGCTTTGCCTTCCCAAATGGGGCCTTCCAGAAACCGGTATTTCGAAAGACCCTGCCAGCATCGGCGCTGGGCGAAATTCGTTCGTATGCAAATGATATCAAGACGGCGGGAATTGTCAAAGCCGGAGTTTGCGGGCGATCGGTCGGCACGCATTTGTTATGCCGCCAGAGGTTGACGCCGCCGGCCATCTGGTCGAGTTTCTGCCTCCGGTCGCGACAGTCGCATTTTTCACCGGAGCCCGAGACAAAGAGGGAGGCCCTATGGCCGACGAAGCGCTTGTTGTCATCGACCTGCAGAACGACTTTTGTCCGGGCGGCGCGCTGGCGGTTGCCGGCGGCGACGAGATCGTGCCGCTGGTCAATGACCTGATCCGGCACGCCGATCACGTCGTGCTGACGCAGGACTGGCACCCCGCCGGCCATTCGAGCTTTGCCTCCAGCCATCCGGGCTCGCAGCCTTTCACGATGATCGACATGCCCTATGGGCAGCAGACATTGTGGCCGGACCATTGCATCCAGGGCAGCCTGGGCTCGGATTTCCACTCCGGCCTCGCCTGGACCAAGGCGGAGCTCGTCATCCGTAAGGGGTTTCGGCCTGCCATCGACAGCTACTCGGCCTTCTTCGAGAACGACCGGACGACGCCGACCGGCCTTGCCGGCTATCTCAGGGAGCGCGGCATCGACACGCTGACGCTGGTCGGGCTGGCGACCGATTTCTGTGTTGCGTTTTCGGCGCTGGACGCCATCAGCCAAGGTTTCAAAACCACCGTACGGCTCGATGCCTGCCGTGGCATCGATCTCAACGGTTCGCTCGATGCCATGCTGAAGCGCATGCGCGATGCCGGCGTGACGCTCGAAGACCACGTCCTGGATTGAACGGAACGTGGGGTGCAACAGGGGCTTTTCGCGGATTGCGACAGGGGCGGGCGCTGCGATGGCCGTCGCAATGCTGTTTCCGGAACAAGCCTTGGCAGCGGAGGAACACGCTCTGCCCGGCGCTGCGATGTCGCTGTGGTGGGCGCTGCCCTTTGCCGGCCTGCTTTTGTCGATCGCCACCGGGCCGCTGCTGTTCCATCACATATGGGAGCATCACTATGGCAAGATCACCGCGCTGTGGGCGGCGCTGGTGATCGTGCCGCTGGCATTGGCCTTTGGCATTCCCAGTGCGACCGAGGCGGTGCTGCACGCGCTGCTCACCGAATACATGTCCTTCATCATCCTGCTGTTTGCGCTCTACACAATTTCGGGCGGCATCCTGCTTGCCGGCAACATCCACGGGACGCCGCTGGTCAATGCCGGGCTGCTGCTCGCCGGCGCGATCCTGGCCTCGGTGATTGGCACGACCGGCGCCTCGATGGTCCTGATCCGGCCGATCCTGCGCGCCAATGACAACCGGCCGTTCAACGCCCATGTCGTCATCTTCTTCATCTTCCTGGTTTCCAACATCGGCGGCTCGCTGACGCCGCTCGGCGACCCGCCGCTGTTCGTCGGTTTCCTGCGCGGCGTCGATTTTTTCTGGACCAGCGCCAACCTCTGGCGCGAGACGCTGTTCGTCGGCGGCGTCGTGCTGGCCGTCTTCTTAGGCATCGACATCATCCTGCATCGGCGCGAAAGCGGAGCACCGAAGATCAAGGATCCGACACCGGATACGAAGGTGCGCCTGCGCGGCCTAGCCAACCTTCCGCTGCTGGCGGGTGTGATCGGTGCGATCCTGCTGTCGGCGGCCTGGAAGCCGGGAGTGAGCTTTTCCGTGTTGGGCGTGAGCCTCGAGCTGCAGAATCTGGTGCGCGACGCCATCATCCTGGCGCTGGCCTTGCTGTCGCTTCCCCTCTCATACAAGAGCCACCGCGAAGCGAACGGCTTCAACTGGGGTCCGATATCAGAGGTGGCGAAACTGTTTGCCGGCATCTTCATCTGCATCGTGCCGGTCGTCGCCATCCTCAGGGCCAGCCATGAGGGAGCACTGGCGCCGCTGGTGGCACTGGTCAGTTCTCCCTCCGGCCAGCCCAACGATCTCGCCTATTTCTGGCTGACCGGCGCGCTGTCGTCCTTCCTCGACAACGCCCCGACCTATCTGGTGTTCTTCGAACTCGCCGGCGGCGACCCTCAGCACCTGATGACGGAGTTCGCCTCGACCCTGGCGGCGATTTCGACGGGTGCGGTGTTCATGGGCGCCAACACCTATATTGGCAATGCGCCCAACTTCATGGTCTTTGCCATCGCCAGGCATCGCGGCTTCAAGATGCCTGGCTTCTTCGGCTACATGGTGTGGTCCGGCCTGGTGCTGATCCCTACTTTCCTGATCGCCGGCTTCCTGTTTTTCGGCGGCTGAGTCGGCATCATAATGATGATCCAAATAATGATGATCCAATGCGCTGCCCCTCATCCGCCAGCCGGCACCTTCTCCCCGTAAAGAACGGGGAGAAGGGACGAGCTCCGCCGCTGGCGACCCCCTCTCCCCGTTTTTGACGGGGAGAGGGTAAGGGTGAGGGTCGGCGCTACCGTTTGAAGATCGGCGTTGCGCCTTGAAGCGAACCTACCCAACACCCACATAGCGCCTGACCGCCGATGGGTCAGCGCGCAATTCCTCGACATCGACGGTCTCGCGGTTGCGGCCGTTCTCGATGAATGAAACGCGGTCGGCGACCGAGAGCACGGCGTCGACCCGCTGCTCGACCAGTATGGTGGAGACGCCGCGCTCGCGCAGCTTGGCCACCGTCTCGCGGATCTTGGCGATCATCGACGGCATCAACCCTTCGGTCGGCTCGTCGAGCAGCAGCACCTGCGGTTCCAGGCAAAGCGCGCGCGCCATCGCCAGCATCTGTTGCTCGCCGCCGGACAAGGTGCCCGAGCGTTGCCTCAGCCGCTGGCGCAGCAGCGGGAAGAGATCGAGCACGCTTTCGCGCGTCGCCTTGCCCTTGCCGCGCGCCATCAGCCCGATCTCGATGTTCTCCGCCACCGTCATCTCGGCGAACAGCCGCCTTCCCTGCGGCACATAGGCGACCCCGGCCTTCGGCACCTCATGCGCCGGCAGACCGGTCAATTCCTGGCCACCGAGCCTGATCGAACCGGCGCTGGCCGGGACAAGACCCATGATGGCCTTGAGCGTCGTCGTCTTGCCGGCGCCGTTGCGGCCGAACAGGCAGAGCACCTCACCCTTGTTCAGCACGAGGTCGAGGCCATAGAGCACCTGGACCTCGCCATAGAAGCAGTCCAGCCCCGAGATCACCAACGCCTCGGACTTTGTCTGCGCCTTGTTCGTCTCGGTCATGGGGCGGTCCCCAGATAGGCTTCCTGAACAGCTACGTTCTCGCGGATCGCCTCGGGCGTGCCTTCGGCGAGGATCTTGCCGGCATTGAAGACGGTGATGCGGTCGGCCAGTTGCATGACGACCGGCATGTTGTGCTCGATCAGGAGCACGGTCGCACTGCCAGCGATCTCGCGCACCAGGGTGATGAAATTGTCTATCTCGCTGTCGGCCAGGCCTTGCGTCGGCTCGTCGAGGATCAGCAGGCGCGGCTTCAACGCCAGGCCCATCGCCACTTCCAGCAGGCGCTGGTGGCCATAGGACAATTGCCCAGCCGGCATATGGGCACGGTCGGCAAGGCCGGTGCGTTCAAGCGCCGCCATGACGCCGGCCCGCACCGCGCCCTTCGAGCGGCCATCGCTCAGCGTCCGCTGCACCGGCAATGCAACATTGTCGTAGGCGGTGAGGTTGGCGAAGACGCTGGTGATCTGGAACGTGTAGGCGATGCCTTGACGGACGCGGACATAGGCCGGCAGGCCGGTGATGTCGGCGCCATCGAAGACGATCATGCCCGAGGATGGCTGGATGCAGCCACTGACCAGGCTGACGAAGGTGGTCTTCCCAGCCCCGTTGGGGCCGATGACGGCGCGGATTTCGCTGGGCATCAAGGTGAAATCGACACTGTCGACGGCGCGCAGGCCGCCGAAATTGCGCGACAGGCCCTTCGTGGTCAAAAGCGGCATCATGGCAGCCACCCGAGCCAACGCTGCCGGATGCTGCCGAGAATGCCTTTCGGGAAAAACAGCACCAGCAGGATGAGGGCGATGCCGACGATCAGCAGGTAGGCGGAGGTATAGCCGCTGGTGATGTCGATGACATAATACATGAACAGCGTGCCGATCAGCGGCCCAAGCGTCGTGGCGCCGCCGCCGAGCAGCACCCAGAGCAGCGGCAGGATCGAGTATTGCACCGAAGCGAAGCTCGAGCCGACATAGCCGAACAGCAGCGCATAGGCAGCACCCGAGGCAGCGCAAATGATACCGGAGATGACGACGGCGGCGAGCTTGTTGGAGAAGGTGTCGTAGCCCAGCATCTTCGTCCGCTCCTCGTTCTCGCGGATGGCGACCAGCACGCGGCCATATCTGGAGCGGACAATGGCAAGCGTGATCAGCAGCACGAGCGAGAACAAACCGAGCGCGCTCATGTAGCGCATTGTCGGGTTGGTGAGGTCGAGCGCCGTCGCGCCGAAAAAAAGCACCCGCGCCGGCTGCGGCACGACCATGCCCTGGTCGCCGCCTGTCCATGAGGCGAAGTAGAGGATGACCAGGTAAAACACCTGCGCGAACATCATGGTGACGATCATGAAGGCGACGCCCGTGGTGCGCAGCGCCAGCAGGCCGATGACCAGTGAAAGAACGACACCACAGCCGAGGCCTGCGGCGAATGCCGCCGGCACGCTCCAGCCGAGCTGGATGACGGCAAGGCCGGCACCGTAGAGCCCGGCGGCGAAGAACATGGCATGGCCGAGGCTGAGCAGGCCGACATAGCCGAACAGCATGTTGTAGCCCATGGCAAAGACCGCCAGCACCATGATGCGGGCGAGCAGGCCGTGATAATACTCCGGCAAAAGGAAGCTCAGCACGAACAGCAGCGCGATGACGCCGAGATGCAGGCCGTAGGCCTTTGCCGGCGAAGCTTCGCTCATCGCGATGCCGTCCCGAACAGGCCTTGCGGCCGGAACACCAGCACCATGGCGACCAGCAGCGTGGCGATGATCTTGGCCAGTGTCGGCGAGAAGAACATCGAGATGATGCCGTCGGACAGGCCGATCAGCACGGCGGCGACGACCGTGCCGCGCAGCGAGCCGAGGCCGCCGATGATGACGACGATGAAGGAGAGCAGCAGCGGGTCCTGGCCCATCAGGTAATGCGCCTGGCTGATCGGCACGATCAGCACCGCGGCGATGGCCGCCAGCATGGCGCCGAGCGCGAAGACGCCGCCATAGACGCGGCCGACCGGGATGCCGAAGGCCTGCGCCGTTTCGCTGTCATACTGCGTGGCGCGCATGATGAGGCCGATCTTCGTGCGCGTCAGCACCAGCCATGTCGCCACCAGCAGAAGCGCGGAGGCGGCGATGATCGACAGTTTGTAGCCGGAATAGCCGAACCACGGCAAAAGGATGCGATAGCTGAACGGCGGCTCCACCGGCCGCGCCTCCGGACCGTAGAAGGTCAGCGCCAGCTGCTGGATGATGTAGAGCATGCCGATGGTGGCGACGATGGTGGCTTCCGGATTGTAGTTGAGCCGGCGTAGCACCAGCCGTTCGGCGACCAGCGCGATGGCGCCGACGATCAGCGGCGCGATCACCAATGCCGCCAGGAAACCGAGCGCCGGATGGCCGCCGATCGCCGTGGTGATCGCCCAGGCCAGCACCGCGCCGAGCATGAAGAACTCGCCATGGGCGACATTGACCACCCGCATGACGCCAAACACCAGCGACAGGCCAAGCGCCGTCAGCGCCAGCACGGCGGAGGTGACGAGGCCTTCGAGGGCAGCGAGGAGGAGGTGGGGACCAAAGTGCATCGGCTATATGCCCAAGGCAGGTGCGAGACGCACACCCCCTGAGGGGGGTGAGAAGTGGTCCGCGCAGCGGACGGAAAGCCAATAGCTTGGCTTTCCGAACGACGAACGCCCGGAGCGACAGCGAAGGGCCGAGTCCGGCAGGACAGAGGGGGGTGGGCCGAAGGGCACTGCGCTTAAAGAACTCGGCTCACAGCGCCTGCGTCGTATAATCCCCTTCAGCCTCGTAAAGCCCATCCTCGATCTTGGTCTTGTGGACGACCTTGAGCTTGCCGCCCTCGACCTTGGAGATGTTCTGGATGCCAAAGCACTGGTGGATCTTGCCGTTGAAGGTTTTGGCGCCCTGCGGATGCTCCGGGCCTTCGGCGAAGGCGGTCAAGGCCTCGGTCGCCTCGACCAGCTTGGCGCGGTCTTCCGGGCCCTTGTAGCCGGCGTCTTCCATCGCCTTCTTGACGACGTAGAGCGTTTCCCAGCAGCCGAACATGTGCGCTGCGGTTGAGACGTCCTTGGGGTCGCCGACGGCGGCACCATTGTCATCGATGCCGACAGCAGTGCGATAGGCCTTTTGCGCCTCGGTATCATCGGCCTGCGCATAGCGCGGCGAGCCTTCCCAGAAATGGCTGCCGTCGAGGAACTCAAGGCCGGGGCTGTTGATGTCGGTGGCTTCGAGCGAATCGATGAAGCCGAACAATTGCGGCCGGTTGGAGCCGTAGAATTCGCCGAGCTCCTTGACGAAGGTGAGCACGGCCGGTCCGACCATGACGTGGTAGATCACCTCGGTCTCGGCCGGGATCTGCGGGAAGTATTTGGTGAAGGACGATTCCGTCGGCGGGATGGCGATCTGCGCGATGACGTCGGCGCCTTGCGCCTTCAGCGCCGGCGGCAGGTAGTCGCGGTGGTCGTAGCCGAAGGCGAAATCCGGGAAAATCTGCGTCACCTTCTTGCCGGCATTGGCCGCGATCCACGGCGCCATCGACTGGATCTGGCTCTTCACGTCGGTGATGCCGGGCTGGAAGACATAGCGGTTCAGCTTGGTCGAGGCGACATGGTGGCCTTCGCTGACGACGAAGTAGGGGATCTTGGCCTCGCCGGCGGCGGGCGCCGAGCCGATGACAACATGCGAGAACAGCGTGCCGAAGACGATGTCGGTCTTATGCTGGGTGGCGAACTTGCCGACCACCTCGGCGCCACGGCCGGGATCGGTGCCGTCATCCTCGATGATCACCTCGACCTGACGGCCATTGATTCCGCCGGCGGCATTGATCGCCTTGACCGCCGCAGCCGTGGTCTTCTCGTACCAGCGGCCATAGGCGGCGCCGATGCCGGTGCGGTGCGACTGGAAGCCGATCTTGATCGGCGCCGAACTCTGCGCCTGGGAATAGCGGACGAAGCCTGGCGCGGTGACCAGGCCGGCGGTGGCGGCCAGCCCCTTCAGCGTCGTGCGGCGGGTGAGACCGGTTTTCGAGAGGTCGAAGGTCTTGCTCTTGTCCATGATGCCGTTCCCCTTGTTCAGCGTTTCGAGCGTCAAATCCGCTCATTTCCGGAAGTCGAAAAATTGCATGTGTACAAACTAAATCACCAAAGTCCGGACACGGCAATGCCGGTTGCCTAGGAGAATCCCGGTTTATTTTTCCCGCGCAAACGGCTCAGCCCACCGTCGGCGTGGCAAGCAGCCAGAGGCCGAAGACCGTATAGGCGATCATCAGCACGGTGAGCGGGAACTGGCTGAGGGCTGCGCGGGAGGGCTGTGGGTGCAGGCGCCAGGCGAAGCCGTGGGCGACGAGGACGGCGAGCACATGGCCAAGGATGATGGCACCGGCCTGGACATTCCACAGCCACCAGGCGGAATACGCACCGGCAACGATGCCGGCCTCGATCTGCATGTCGGCGGTGCCGAACAGGTTCCAGCCCAGCGCGAACGGGTCGGACAGCGCCGCAAGCGCATACTGGCCGTCGACAAGCAGCGACGTCAGGTAATGCGCGACATGATAGGCAAGCGCGATTGGCACGATCGACCAGACAAGTAAGCCGGCTGCCTCGCCAAAGGCCTGAGTGCTGCCGGCAAGACGCAGGCCGAGCCAGACGGCGAGCATGAACACCGCTGCCAGCAGCACGAACGTCAGAACAAGCCCGAGGCTGCCGCTGCCGATCACCGCCGTGCGGCCCGGGAATTCGAGTGGATTGATGCCGAACAGGCCGAGCCAGAAGAAAGTTTTCGACAGGCCGTCGAAGGAGACCGACGACAGGGCAAGAAGCAGGAAGGCAATGCCGCTGGCCGGCAACGGCTCGGCGGCGAGCAGCTTGGCGCCCGACCAGCACAGTGCCAACTGGCCGGTTTCGTTGCGCTCGACGATGGCGAAACGCGCCACCATCGAGAAGAAGACCGACAGGAATTCGCTACCGCGGCTCCAGCCACGGTAGCCGAACGCCAGCATGGCAAGGAAGGTGAGCAGCCAGTAGAGGCCTGCGGCCAAGGCCAGCCGCGCCGGATCGTCGGGCGCCGGATCGATGAGTTCGAACCAGGCAAAGGCGAAGAACAGCAGGGCCGCCGGCCAGCAGCCGAGCCATCGGGGAAGCCGCCATCTCCCTTCATCCCCCGCGCCGAACAGGCGAGAGGCAAGACGCCACGGCCCATACCACGGGTTGAGCCATGACCAGAGATCGCCGAAGACACCTTGCAGCAGCGTGACGCCTGCCCACAGCAGCGTCCAGATCATCAGCGGCAGCGGGTTGGAGAGCGGGTCGCGGCTGCCGAAAAGGCCGGCAGCGATGAGGATTGCAAAGCCGGCAAAGGAGATCAGGCTGACGGCGGTGCGGGCGCCGTCACCGAAGGCGAACAGCGGCAGGCGTCGGCGCCAGAAACGATCTAGCCAATCCCCTGGCAGCAGCGCCAGCACGAGGAAACTGACGGCCACCGCGAAAGCCCCGCCGACCAGATAGTAGCCGGTCGGCAAGAGCAGGACGTGGCCACGGTCGGAGGCGTGGGCGAAGGCGGGGGTAGGCGACAGGAGGGCCAGCAGAGCGATGAGGCATGCGAGCGAAGTTCTCGAAGAAAGGCGCTCTACGGCGCCCCCCTCTGTCCTGCCGGACATCTCCCCCTCAAGGGGGGAGATTGCGCGGTCATTTTGGCTTTCGCCAACTGTCAGGGTTGCAGAGGAAGCGCGGTCGGTGGAACTGCCGATCTCCCCCCTTGAGGGGGAGATGTCCGGCAGGACAGAGGGGGGCGCGAAGGAACTCGAACTATGGAGGAGTTCCATCACCCCTCACACCTTGACCAATTGCTCCACGCGGTCCTTTTGACCGAAGATGCGCAAATAGCGCTCGATCTCTTTCTCGTCGCCGGTTGCCTTGGCCGGATTGTCGGAAAGCTTGACCGCTGGCCTTCCATTGGCCTCGGTGACCTTGCAGACCAGCGATATGGCATCCAGGCTGTTGGTTTCGGTTGGCGCGCAGCCCTCGAAATCATTGGTGAGGTTGGTGCCCCAGCCGAACGACATGCGCACCTTGCCCCTGAAATGGCGGTAGGTCTCCTCGATGGTTTCAACCTCGAGCCCATCGGAGAAGATCAGCAATTTCTGCCGGGGGTCCTTGCCCTTGTCGCGCCACCAGGACAGGATTTTCTCGCCGCCCTCGATCGGCGGCGCGCTGTCGGGACGAAAACCGGTCCAGTCGGCCACCCAGTCCGGCGCGTCGCGCAGGAACGAGGCCGTGCCGAAAGCATCGGGGAGCACGATCAGCAGATTGCCGCCATAATAGCGCTGCCAGTCCTGCAGCACCTTGTAGGGCGACTGCTTCAGCTCTTTTTCCGAGTTGGCAAGGGCCGCGAACACCATCGGCAGTTCATGCGCGTTGGTGCCGAGCGCTTCGAGGTCGTTGTCCATGGCCAAAAGCACGTTGGAGGTGCCGGTGAAAGCCTCGCCGATGCCTTCCTTCAAAGCTTCCACACACCAGCGCTGCCACAGGAAGGAATGGCGCCGGCGCGTGCCGAAGTCCGAGATGCGGATGCCGGGCAGCGCCTTCAATCGTTCGGTCTTGGCCCACATCTTGGCCTTGGCGCGGGCATAGAGCACATCGAGCGCGAAGGGGCCGAACGCCCGCATGGCGGCGCGTGAGCGCAATTCGTTGATGATGGCGAGCGCCGGGATCTCCCACAGCGTGGTGTACATCCACGGCCCGCTGAAGGTGAGCTCATACTGGCCGTCGCGCTTCGACAAGTCGTATTCCGGCAGCCTGAAATTCTCCAGCCAGGCGAGGAATTCCGGCTCGAAGATCTGCTTGCGGCCGTAGAAATTGTTACCGCCGAGCCAGATCATCTCCTTCTTGCTGAAGCGCAAGGTGCGGGCATGGTCGAGCTGTTCGCGCAGCTCGCCCTCGTCGATCTCGTCGGCCAGCCGCACCGAGGTGGTGCGGTTGATCAGCGAGAAAGTCGTGTCGACCTTGGGGTACATGCCCCAGATCATCTGCAGCATCAAAAGCTTGTAGAAATCCGTATCGAGCAGGCTGCGCACGATCGGGTCGAGCTTCCAGGTGTGGTTGTAGACACGCCGCGCAATATCGGTCTTAGCCATGTTTCAACACCGCCTTCGCTGCCTGCTACTCACAACCGCGACAGGCCTCATAGCATCGAATTGGCCAAAACGCTGCCCGGTTTCAGGCTGGCCCGACAAAAAGAAAACCCTGCATGCGGCTGAAAACGATCGGCCGTCGGCGCCAACGACTGGCCAGTGTCAGCCCCCGGTTCTGCCACCGATGACCCTGAGCGCCGGACGCTTGCGGCGGGTGACGACGCGGCCCGCCACCGGCGCATCGGCGCGGCCGTCATCCTGCGCCTTCTCGGCAAACAGCCAGTCGATGAACAGCTGCACGATCGGCGTCGACTTCATCTCGTTGCGACAGACGACGTAGAAATCGTCGACCGCCGGCACCGACAGGCTGAACGGCGCCACCAGCATGCCCCTGGCCAGCAGCGAGCTCGCCGTCACCGAATCGCCCAGCGCCACGCCGTGGCCGTGGACCGCGGCTTCAACCGCCATGCGTGCGTCGCCGAGATGATGACGGCGGCCGCGCTCCAGGTCCAGCGCATCGGCGGCCGCCAGCCAGGTATGCCATTCGCGGCCGTCGTCGCCATGCAGGAAGACATGGTCGGCGAGATCCCGCACGCTGCGGATCGGACGGTTGTTGATCAATGTCGGGCTGACCACGGGAAACAGTTCGAGCCCCGACCATTTGCGCATCCAGCAATCGGTCCAGCTGCCGTCGCCATAGTGCACGCAGACATCGATCTGCGGCGCACGGATATCCTTGGCGTCGTTGGAAGGGATCAGCGTCAGCCTGATGTCAGGATATTGCGCCATGAAACTGCCGAGTCGCGGTGTCATCCACAGCAAGAGCAATGCCGGCACGCAGGAGACAGAGAGTGTGCCGCTGCTCGCTGGCCTTGTCATGCGCTGCGTGGCGGCGGCGATGCCGTCGAAGGCGCTCGAGACCGCTGGCAGCAGCTCGGCACCATGTGGCGTCAGTTTGACCCGCTGGCCGGCGCGTTCGAAAAGCTTGACGCCGAGCGACTGCTCGAGCGCCTTGATCTGGTGGCTGATGGCGCCATGCGTGACATTCAGCTCACTCGCCGCCTTGGTCAGCGAGCCATGGCGGGCCGTGGCCTCGAAGGCACGCAGCGGATTCAGCGGTGGCAGGCGCTTGGCCATGGGCATCCATTGAAGCACGATCCCGAAAAGTGGAGGCCGGTTTTCGGATGAGATCGTGCTCAGAGTTGATTGTGAGATTTTCTCACAGCCAACACCGTAACAATATCAATTGATTTTTCAATGCGGCTGCCAGACACTTTGGTCCGGAACAGCATCAAGACGTGAAATCTGCAGGCAGCCAGCGGGACAACGACCCGGCCGGATGACGGTCGGTTCGCCAAGGTCACCGGCGGCCGCACTGCATCAACCCGGCAGGAGGAGCGGACATGGGTTACGATCGCGGCAAGCTCGACGCGTTGCGTCGCAAATATGGCGAGAGCCATGGCGGCGAGATGTTCGACCCGAAGTTCCGGCGCGTCGCCGACAAGATCTTTTCCAAGACCGGCACGCGGCTGGCTCCCTATTCCGGCATCCCGACCTTCCTTGCCGCGCCCTACCGCGAAATATCAGCCGACAATCCGGATTTCGGCGACCTACAGGTGGCGATGATCGGCGTGCCGATGGACCTCGGCGTCACCAATCGGCCGGGCTCGCGTTTCGGGCCAAGGGCGCTGCGCGCCATCGAGCGCATCGGCCCTTACAATCACGTGCTGGAATGCGCCCCGACGCATGAACTTCGGGTCGCCGACATCGGCGACACGCCGTTCCGCAGCCGCTACCGGCTCGAGATCAGCCATGAGGATATCGAGCGTCGCACCAACCAGATCGTCGATGCCGGCGTCATCCCTCTGTCGATCGGCGGCGACCATTCGATCAGCCACCCGATCCTGAAGGCCGTCGGCAAGAAAGCCCCGGTTGGCCTGATCCACATCGACGCCCATTGCGACACCAGTGGCCTGTTCGACATGACCAAGTTCCACCACGGCGGGCCGTTCCGCAACGCGGTGCTCGACGGCGTGCTCGATCCGACGCGCACGATCCAGATCGGCATCCGCGGTTCGGCCGAATATCTGTGGGAGTTCACCTACGAGTCCGGCATGACCGTTGTCCATGCCGAGGAGGTGACGGGCCTCGGCATTCCCGCCATCATCGAGAAGGCACGCAAGATCGTTGGCGACGGGCCGACCTATGTCTCCTTCGACATCGACAGCGTCGATCCGGCCTTCGCGCCCGGCACCGGCACGCCTGAGGTCGGCGGGTTGACGACGCGCGAAGTGCTCGAACTGCTGCGCGGCCTGAAGGGCCTCAACATCGTCGGCGGCGACGTCGTCGAGGTGGCGCCGCAATACGACGCGACCACAAACACGGCGCACGCCGCGGCACAGGTGCTGTTCGAGATCCTGAGCCTGATGGTGTTCAGCCCGGCGATATCCGGCAAGGGAGCCTGATCTTTAGAAAAGCAAAGGCGGCCGCCGCGCTGGAGCCGGCGGCCGACCCAAACAAACAAAGCCTCCAGAGGGGAATAAAAATGACGATCCGTATCACACTCAAATCATCCATCGCCGCCGTTCTGATGCTGGGAACCGCTGGCCTCGGCTTCACCACACAGGCTGCCAATGCCGACGCGCTGGCAGACATCACCAAGGCCGGCACCATCAATGTCGGCGTCTTCGCCGATTTCCCGCCCTTCTCCTCGGCCAGCGCCGACATGAGCCTCAAGGGCTATGACATGGATGTCGCGCAATACATTGCCGACACACTCAAGGTGAAGCTCAACCCCGTCGCCGTCACCGGCCAGAACCGCATCCCGTACCTGAACGACCATCGCGTCGACCTCTTGATGAGCGTCGGCTATTCGAAGGAGCGTGAGCAGGTGATCGACTTCGCTGCTGCCTACGCGCCCTACTACATCGCCGTGATCGGTCCGGCGGCGCTGGCGGTCAAAGGCAAGGAAGACCTTGCCGACAAGTCGATCGCCGTCAACCGCGGCACGCTCGAAGACACCTCGCTGACCGAAGCAGCACCGGCGTCGGCCGACATCAAGCGTTTCGACAACTACAATTCGGTGATCCAGGCCTTCATCTCCGGCCAGACGCAGTTGATGGTCGTCGGCAACGATGTCGGCGCGCAGGTGCTGGCCAAGCAGGACGTGCTGAAGCCGGAGCAGAAGTTCCAGCTTTTGACCTCGCCTTCGCATATCGGTCTCAACAAGAATGAAGACAGCCTGAAGAAGGCGGTCAACGACGCCATCGCCAAGATGCTGGCGGACGGCAAGCTGGACGCAAGCTCGCAGGCCTGGCTGAAGACGCCGCTCAACCCCGACAACCTCAAGGATTGAGCTCCGGTGGCCTTTGCCTGGCTTCCAGGTGCTGCGAGCGACATAGCGCGCGGAGCGGTCACGACGATCCTGTTGATCGCCGTGACCACGCTGGCGGGAACGTTTCTCAGCATCCTGGGTGCCGCGGGACGGCGAAACGGCCCCGTACTGCTCAAACGGGCGATCGCCTGGTATGTCGAGGTGATCCGCAACACGCCGTTCCTGGTGCAGCTGTTCTTCATCTTCTTCGGACTGCCCAGCCTCGGCATCAGGCTCGATCCGGTGCTGGCCGCCATCCTGGCCATGACGCTCAACATGGCGGCCTACACCATCGAGATCGTCGGCGCCGGGCTTGACGCGGTGCCCGGCGGACAGACGGAAGCAGCCCTGGCGCTGGGCTTGAGGTCACGCCAGGTCTTCATCAAGATCGTGCTGCCGCAGGCGCTCAAGGTGATCTTTCCGGCGCTGACCAGCCAGATCGTCATCATGATGCTGGAGTCCGCCGTGGTGTCGCAGATCGCGGTACGCGAGCTTACCTACGAGGCCGATATGCTGCAGGCACGCACGTTCCGTTCCTTCGAGACCTATCTTGTCGTGACGATGGTCTATCTCGCCCTGTCGATGGCGTTGCGCCGGCTGTTGGTCACGGGCGGACGCCGCGTCCTGGGGGCTGGCGTGTCATGATCGAATTCACCTTCTGGGACATTGTACGCAACCTGCTGCTCGCCGCCCGCTGGACGGTGCTGCTGTCGCTGGCCGCCTTCGTTGGCGGCGGCGTGGTCGGCATGGTCGTGCTGTTCTTCAGGATCGCCAAGAATAAATGGAGCCGGCGCCTTGCCTCCGGCTATATCGCCCTGTTCCAGGGGACGCCGCTGCTGATGCAGCTGTTCTTGATGTTCTTCGGCCTGCCGATGCTCGGGCTTCGCATCGAGCCGTGGACGGCGGCGGTGCTCGGCCTCACCTTCTTCGCCAGTGCCTATCTAGCCGAGATCTGGCGCAGCGGTGTCGACGCGCTGCCGCGTGGCCAGTGGGATGCCGGCGCCAGCCTCGGCCTGCACTATCTGCAGGAGCTGAGGCTGATCATCCTGCCGCAGGCGTTCTCGATCACCCGCGCGCCGACCGTCGGGTTCCTGGTGCAGCTTATCAAGTCGACGGCGCTCACCTCGATCATCGGCTTCGAGGAACTGGTGCGGACCTCCAACGCCATCAACAATGCGACCTTCGAGCCCTTCAAGGTCTACGGGCTGGTGGCGCTGATCTTTTTCATCATGTGTTTTCCGCTGACGCAATACGCGCGTACGCTCGAACGACGCGCGGCGGCTCACTGAGCCGCAAAAAAGCGGCGAGCAACGGAATTAAGGGAACCAGCCGGGGATCCGGCATAAACAGAGGAGAGACCAGATGAACAGATTGATCGCAACACCCATCAGCCGGCGCGGCGTGCTTGGCGCCGGCCTGGCGACGGCCGGCGTGCTCGCCATGCCGTCGATCCTGCGGGCGCAGGACAAGTCGCTCAAGGTCGGCGTCTACGGCGGCTACTTCAAGAAATCCTTCGACGAGCACGTCTTCCCCGATTTCACCAAGGCCACCGGCATCGCGGTGGAATCGGTCGCCGAGCCGACCGGCGAGGCGTGGCTGGTGCAGCTCGAACAGGCGGCCAAGGCCGGCCAGGCGCCGGCCGATCTTTCGATGATGTCGCAGACCTCGACACTGAAGGGCCAGTCGACCGAACTGTGGACGCCGCTCGACACTTCCAGATTCAAGCATTACGGCGACCTCTTGCCCCGCTTCATCAACAAATATCCGGATGGCCGCGTCGCCGGCATCGGCGCGGTGGCCTGGTGGATCACGCTGGTCTCCAACACCGATGTCTACAAGGAGGCGCCAACCTCCTGGGCGGCGTTCTGGGACAAGGCGAACGAGGACAAGCTCGGCCTGCTGGCGCTCGCCTCCAACTCGTTCCTGCTCGAAGTGACGGCCAAGACCTTCATGGGCGGCACCAATGCCCTCGACACCGAGGAAGGGCTGAACAAGGCGTTCGAGAAGCTTGCCGAGGTCAAGCCCAATGTGCGTCTGTGGTATCGCGATGAGGCGCAGTTTGAACAGGCGCTGAAGTCGGGCGAAATCCCGATGGGCCAGTATTATCACGACGTCACCGGCCTCGCGATCGCCGACGGCTTCCATGTCCGCACCACCTTCCCGAAGGAGGGCGGCATCCAGGACTCCGGCAATTGGGTCCTGTCGCGCGCTTCGACCAAGGTCGACGAGGCGCATGTCTTCATCGACTATATGAGCCAGCCGTCGATGCAGGGCGTGATGTCGCGCAAGGTCGGCACCACGCCGACGTTGAAGAAGGAGGTGCTCGACCTGACGCCGGCCGAGTTCGCATCGGTGTCGTCGGAGATCGAGCCGATCATTCCGCGCTACGACCTCTATACGTCGAAGGCCGACTGGATCAACCAGAAGTGGACCGAATTGATCGTCGGCTGAGCCAAACCGCATGCAGCCTAAAGCGCGTCGCGTTTGATCGGATTCAGGCGCCGCGCTCTAGGTCTTTGTTTCATGCATGTCGTTGCCCCAAAACCGGGGCCACTTTTGGGCGACATGCATTAGCCGGCCGCCGGGCAGTATCCGGCGGCCCTTGCAGCGCAATGCCCGAGAGAGGTGACCCATGTCCGGACTTGATATCAACGCCATCACCAAGACCTTCGGCAATTTCATCGCGGTCGACAATGTGCGGCTCAATGTGCCGCATGGCACCTTCGTCTGCCTGCTTGGACCATCCGGCTGCGGCAAGACCACGCTGCTGCGCATGATCGCCGGGCTGGAGGAGCCGACCAGCGGCGCCATCGTGCTCGACGGCGAGGACATCACGCCGCTGCCGACCCACAAGCGCAATCTCGGCATGGTGTTCCAGTCGCTGGCGCTGTTTCCGCATCTTTCGGTCGGCGACAACATCGCCTACGCGCTGCGCATCCGCGGCGCCTCGAAGGACGAGCAGAAGAAGCGCGTCGACGAGTTGCTGACGCTGATCCATCTGCCCGGTTTTGCCGACCGGCCGGTGGCGAAACTGTCTGGCGGCCAGCGCCAGCGCGTAGCGATCGCCCGTGCGCTCGCGCTGTCGCCGAAGCTGTTCCTGCTCGACGAGCCGCTTTCGGCGCTCGACGCCAAGTTGCGCGAGGCCATGCAGGTGGAATTGCGCCAGCTGCAGCAGCGGCTGGGCATCACCACCATCGTCGTCACCCACGACCAGCGCGAGGCGATGACCATGGCCGACCTAGTCGTGGTCATGGGCAACGGCAGGATCCTGCAGGCAGCGCCGCCGATCGAGATCTACCGCAAGCCGGCCGACGCCTTCGTCGCCGATTTCATCGGCATCACCAACCTTCTGCCGGCCGAGGTCGACAGCGCCGGGCGCACCACCATCCTCGGCACCGCCATTCCGGGCCTCGCCATGCCGGCCGGCGTCACCAAGGCCTCGGTGTCGATCCGTCCCGAAGACGTGCATCTGGGCGAACCCGGCAGCCGCGCCATCACCGGCCAGGTGACGTTCGTGCGCGACCTCGGCGGCACCATCGAAACCTTCGTCGAGGTCGGCGGCACCAGCATCATCGCGGTGGCGACGCCGCGCGAAAGACCCAACGTCTCGGTCGGCGCAAAGGTCGGCGTCACCCTGCCCCCCGAGAGCTGCGTGGTGCTCGGGTCATGAGACGCGAAGTCCCGAAATCATTCGCCGACTATACGCCGCTGTTGTTCCCCGGGCTGATGCTCGTGGTGTTCTTCGTCGTGCCGTTCTCGACGATGATCGCCGTCAGCTTCTTCAAGCGCAATCCGGCCGGTTTCTACACGCCCGATTTCGTCGTCGACAATTATGCCCGGTTCCTGACCACCTTCTTCGCAGGCGTGCTCGGCTTTTCGCTGATGCTGGCGGTGCTGGTCGCCGTCTGCTGCGTCTGCATCGCCTTTCCGTTCACCTATCTGCTGACCAAGCGCTCGCGCCGGGTGCAGACGCTGTGGCTGGTCGGCCTGTTGTCGGTGCTGTCGCTGTCGGAAGTCATCATCGGCTTTGCCTGGTCGACGCTGTTTTCGCAGACCGCCGGCATCACCAATCTCTTCGTCGCGCTCGGGCTGATGGACAAGCCGGTGGCGCTGCTGCCGACCTTCGGCGCGGTGCTGGCCGGCATGGTTTACCAGGCACTGCCCTACACCATCCTGGTGCTCTATCCGGCCCTGGTGCGTCTCGACCCGACGCTGCTCGAAGCCGCCCGCACGCTCGGCGCCTCGCCGGTCAAGGCCTTCTTCAACGTGGTGACGCCGGCGCTGCGCAACACCATCGTGGCGACGCTGATCATGGTCTTCGTCTTCGCGCTCGGCTCCTATCTGCTGCCGCAGATCCTCGGCCGGCCACGCCACTGGACGCTGTCGGTGCTGATCACCGACCAGGCGATCTACCAGTCCAACATGCCGTTCGGGGCGGCCATGGCGGTCTTCCTGGTGCTGATCTCGCTGGCGCTGGTCGGGCTGATGCTGCTTGTCGGGCGCAAGGAGAACGCACTATGACCGCTACCTTCCTTCGCCGGCTCTATTTCACCGTCGTGGCTTTGTTCCTGGCCGCGCCGCTGATCGTTGTCGCTGGCGTCTCGGTCAACGCGCGGCAGGAATTGACCTTCCCGCCGAAAGGCTTCTCGCTCGCCTGGTATGGTCAGATATTTGCCGATCCGGAATGGCGGCTGGCGCTGATCCATTCGGTGACGCTCGCCGTCTGCTCGGTGGCGATCGCGGTCGCCATCGCGCTGCCGCTCGCCTGGTTCCTGTGGCGGCGCATCGCGCCCTGGGCGAACATCTTCCAGGTGCTGGGGCTCGCCCCTTTCATCCTGCCGCCGGTGATCACCGCGCTCGGCTTCCTCACCTTCTGGGCGACGGTCGGGCTGTTTGGCCAGTTCTTCACCGCCATCATTAGCCACGCCATCTTCTTCGTGACGCTGCCGCTGGTGACGCTGTCGCTCGGCTTTGCCTCGATCGACCGGTCGCTGGTCGAGGCCGCCGCGACCATGGGCGCCGACGACCGCGCCGTGCTGAAGACGGTGGTGCTGCCGCTGATCCTGCCCTATCTCGTCTCCGGCTACGCGTTTGCGTTCGTGCTGTCGCTCAACGAATACATCGTCGCCTACATGACGATCGGTTTCACCACCGAGACGCTGCCGATCAAGATCTTCAACGCGCTGCGCTACGGCTACACACCGACCATGGCTTCGGTGTCGGTGTTCTTCGTCGCGGTGGCAGCGCTGGTGTTCGGCTCGATCGCCAGGTTCGGTGATATCCGCAGGCTGCTCGGCGCGATGTCGTCCGAGGGCAACTGACCGAGAATGAAAAACGGCCGCCGGGCACCGGCGGCCGTTTTTGCTTTCAATGACCGAAGGCGAGCGGCGGCGCCAGGCGATCCCGGCGCAGCCAGCGCGCCAGCAGCAGCGCCGCCACCACGGCCAGCCCCGACGACAGGCCGATCCAGATGCCGACGCCATGGAAGCCGAAATGGAAGGCAAGCAGCACGATGTTCTTCGGCCTGCCGATGCTCGGGCTTCGCATCGAGCCGTGGACGGCGGCGGTGCTCGGCCTCACCTTCTTCGCCAGTGCCTATCTCGCCGAGATCTGGCGCGGCGGCGTCGACGCGCTGCCGCGTGGCCAGTGGGACGCCGGCGCCAGCCTCGGCCTGCACTATCTGCAGGAGCTGAGGCTGATCATCCTGCCGCAGGCATTTTCGATCACCCGCGCGCCGACCGTCGGCTTCCTGGTGCAGCTTATCAAGTCGACGGCGCTCACCTCGATCATCGGCTTCGAAGAGCTGGTGCGGACCTCCAACGCCATCAACAATGCGACCTTCGAGCCCTTCAAGGTCTACGGGCTGGTGGCGCTGATCTTTTTCGTCATGTGTTTTCCGCTGACGCAATACGCGCGTACGCTCGAACAACGGGCGCAGGCGCGCTGAACAGGTTGCCCGGCCGGCCTCGCTCCGCAGCTAGGCATGATGTCCCCCCGGCATCGGCAGGGCCTCTATGTTCATCGCCCAAGGAAACCGGTACTCTTCGAAGCCCGAAATGATTGGCGGCGGGAACGTGGGATCGGTGAAGGCGCCGACTTTGATCCCTACGAAGTCGGGGGCGACGGCAATGTCATAGTAAACGTTCGAACCGCACTCGGGGCAGAAGTAGTACGTGACCCCCTCGCTGTCGCAGGAGCGATACGTGACCGGCTGAGCGCCTTCGATGGGAAACTTCCACGCCTTCGATTTGCCTTCGACCGTCACCTGACTGCGTGGAAACCGTGTTTGTATGGAGAACGCGCTGCCCGTCCGCATCTGGCAGTTTTTGCAGAAGCACAGAGATCTCCGCTCCGGGTCGGGGCCTGTGCAGGTAGCGGTGAGCTGTCCGCAATTGCACGAAGCCTTGCGGGTTTTGATGGCAGAGGCCTCGGGCGTCTGCGTTGCTGCCTGCGTCGTCGTACTGCTGGTCATGCTGGTGACCGCGAGCGCGGCGGCGGTAGTCATAAGATCGCGTCTTGAGTAGTTGGTCTTCATGATAGCCTCCATAGTGTTCTTCGGCGTTTGATTTCACTCCTGCACTTACCTCCAGCTCACTTCATCTCCTCGACGTCCGGCAGCTTCCATGTACCGTCGAACAACCCTTCTTTCGGGGTGTAAAAGCGAAAGAACGGGTAGAAGCCCTTGCCGGGAACCGTTTCGATCCAGTTGGCTTCGAGACCCGCGGGGGCGCTTCCAGCAGGGCCGAAGTAAAGGTCGATCGAGCCGTCCGCATTGGCCTTGAGCTTGTCTAGGCCCGAGAGTGCCGAGTCGCTAGGCGGGTTCTGGATCATCGAGCGGGTCGCGGTGTCATAGAGCGTCAGCGACCAGAACGCCTCCGCCGGCGGGTTGGCGGGAACGTGCAGATGGTACTTCTTGTCGCCGTGGAAACGGTTGCCGTCCTTGTCCTTGAACGCCTGGACGTAATTTCCACCGGGGCCGGCCTTCATGACGCCAAGCGCGGGTGTCGTGTAGATGGCGCCATAGGTGTAATGGAGCCGTTCATCGATCTGGCCGTAGGTATCGGTCTGCTGGACGGGATTCACCTGGAAACACCAGTGCCAGTTCGTTCCGGGAAACGGCTCACTTTCGAGACCTTCCCCGACCTGGCGGAATCGGTGGGGCCCTTCCATCAGCATCACGCGGCCCATGGCATCGCCCACCAGCGCCGCTTCTTCGAGGATGGCCTTTTGCCGTGCGTCCGGTTTGAACTCCTTGCCTTTCTCGATGCCAAGCGGCTTGAGCATGCCCAGGACGAACAGGTCGCGCTCGTGAATGGGGTTGTTGTTTATGACCGACGAAAGACGCTCCCAGAATGCGATCCCCGGGGGCGGAAGGGTGTTTGAGGGGTTCTCCGACATTGAGACGAACTTGTTCGGCTTCGGGTTGGCGCTCTCGCTCAGCGGATAGACCTTGACCTTCTTGACGTTCGCGACGGCACCATCCTTGTCGCCGTTCTGAATAATGCCGCGGATCATGGCGTTGTTGTTGTTCATTGTTGCCTGAACAACGTAGTAGCCGGTCTGCGGGACGTCGCCTTTGTAGCCGGGCGGGAGCAGCAGAAACTTTCCGCCCTTCCCGGCGTCGGGTCCGGGCAGACCGACGTCGGTGAGCGATCTCTGCCAGAAATCGTCGATCAACCCGACGATCGCGCCGGGCGGAATCTCGACGACAAGCGGTCCCGACTTCTCAAGGTCCACGTTGGTAAGAGCGTAGATGGTGGTGTCGTTTGCGGTGAGCCAGACGGCCTTGGGGTTCGCATAGTTGTCGGCGATAACGAAGTCGTTGAGGTCAGCGCCGAGGTCGCTTTTGGTCGCGAGCCGGATAGACTCGAATGAAACCGCCGGATAGGCCCACAAATAGGCCTGCACGGCACGCTGATAGTCGATTTCGTCAAACACCATGCGCGTCGTCTCGTCGGTGGGGAAACCCTGCTCGAACTTGAGATCGCCGGCGCGCGTCTTCACGCTGTCGGGCGTCGTCTGCGCGTACGCGCCTGTGAGCATCAGCCCGCTGGTCAGTAAGGCAAGGATGGCTCGTTTGTGGCTGATCTTCATGACTGTTCTCCTCCGATATTTGACTGCGTTACTCACTTCATCAGCTCGATCTCTCCCGGCCGCCACGTTTTGTCGAACCACGGGTCAAGCGGGCCGTAGAGGCGCAAAATCGCGAACCAGCCCTTGCCGGGAACGGTCTGGGTCCAGTTGACCTCCTTGCCGGCCGGGGCCTTGGGACCAAAGTAGAGATCGACCGAGCCGTCGGCGTTGGCGATCAGCTTGTCACGCTTGTTGTTCTTGCTGGGGTAAGGCTGCGGGGTTTGCAGCTCGGATCGCGTCTGCGGGTCGTAAACGACCATCGACCAGAAGTCCTGCGCGGGGACGTTCGCGGGAATGTTGACGCGGTAGGACTTGGCGCCGTCAAACGGGTTGCCGGACGTGTCCGCCACACTCAGCGCGTACTGCGAACCGCGGCCGGGTATCCGCGCAGCCATAGCCGGTGTGTTCACCGTGGCCATGTAGAAGAAATTCGTGCGAGCATCCTGGTCGCGGCCAGCCATCTCGTCGCCGCCGAGCCAGCGGTAGTCGTTCGCGATGAAGCCGGTCCGCCACTGGCTGTTCGGGTAGAAGGGAGAGCGCGGATCGCGGTTGCGGAAGTTGATCGCCCGCGCGGTGGCGTTGCCGATGGCGACGGCATCGGTGAGGATCTTCTTCATCCGCTCATCGGGGGCAAATTTCTTGCCCTTGACGATGCCGATGCTCCCCGCAAGGCCGCGCAGCTCCGGATCGATGAATTCGAGCGGCTCATTCTGGAGCACGTGATCCAGCTCCTCGTAGAACTCGAAATTGTTGGCGTGGATCGTGTTGAACGCCACCTTCGAGCTGTTGATGAATTCCATGGCGGGCGGATTGGTCGCCTTGCTCAACGAATAAATCTTGACGCCTTCGCGGAACAGCTTGGATGACGCGTCGGGCTTCCCGTCCTTGAGGAAACCGCGCAGGATGAGAAGGTTCACCTTCGACGGCGAGCGGGCAATAAAGTACTCGCCGCCGTCCTTCTTGTCCTTCGGGAGCTCGCCCTTGAACCAGTCGGGGACGATCAGGTACTTGCCGCCCTTGGCGCGATCAGGACCGGGAGGGCCCACGTCCGTCACGAAGCGGAAGAAAGCGTCGTCCACGGTGCCGGGTCCGGAGCCCGCCGGAATCTCGACGACGGTGGGGCCATCAGCCTCGAGGTCCAGAAAACCAAAGAGGTACACGGTGTCCGTATTGGCCGTGAGCATCAGCGTCGAGGAATCGAGCAAGTCGTCGTAGATGACCGCCTGATTGCTCTTGGTCGCGCCCCGTTCGGTGCCGCTCAGGCGGGTCGCTTCCACAGATGCGGCAGGAATGAAGTTGAGGAAAACCTCGATGCCGCGGAGAAAGTCGAGGTTGTCGTAGACCTTTTGCGTTGTCTCGACGGTGGGCACGCCGTCGTCGAATTTGAGCGTGCCGATCCGCGTCTCGACCGAATCCGGTGTCATGATCTTGTCGGGTATTTTGTGGTTGTAGCCCGGAGTCTTGTCCTGCGCATGCGCGCTCGTGAGGCTCAGCGAACCGACGACTGCGGCTGCGATGAGACCCTGTCTGTAGCGTGTCGTCATTGCGGCTTGTTTTCGGTAGAAGCTCATCTTCGTGGCTCGCTTGTTTGGCTGGTGTCCGCTTCGATCCTGGCAACGGATCAAGGGGGGTGACCTTACGGTATGCGCCATCCCGGCGGACCGCTATCCGAATCCTGCAGCGGCGAGCAGCCGCAGATGCCGTTGCGGTAGCCGATCGAGGTGAGGTCTGATAATAGAGACCTGGATGAGCCCGCAGAGGGAACGCCAATGGGGTGGCCGGTCGGTCGAGACAATCGTCGGATAGAGATCTTGGCTTCCGTCAAGGCCCGCTATACGGACTTCGACATGATGGCCGCGAGTGCGGTCGGCTGGGATCAGAAATACAACCATATCGGCCGCGGCCGCTTCGAAGGCAGCTTGAGCATGGTCGTCCTCAACACGCTGCAGGTCGGGCGAGAACGCTGGAAACCGGGAATCATGCAGCGCGGCAGCGCGCCGGCACGTTGCTGGTTCGTCGGCCTTCCGATCGTCGCGGAAGGATCGCTGCATGTGCGCGGGCGGCAAATTGCGAGCGGTCAGCCAGTCCTGGCCGGGCCTTGTGACGACATTGCATTCATAGCAAACGGCCATACCGACCTGGCTCAGGCTGTCATTCCGGTCGATCAGATCGAGCACTGGATGCAGATTCGCAGAGGCGCACCTGGCCTCGACAGGAAATATCTGGACCGACCGTTCAAGATGGCCGAGCAGGAGATCGTCAAGCGTGGGACCGCCTTGGCAAGACTTCTGCGGTCGCTGCTCAACGGCGCCGACGGCGCCATCCTACCGGACGCCTTGACAGCTATCGAAGACCAGATCGTCGATGTTGTCCTCGGCATGGTGCCGTCAACCGATGTCGCGGAACCGCTGCACCGGCGCGCGCTTGTTGCTATGAAGCTGAGGGACATGCTGCTGGGCCATGTCGAGGCGCCCGTGAACATCAGCGCAATGTGCGAAGAATTGGGAGTTAAAGAACGCACGCTTTTCGTGGCCTGCGTGGAGGCCTTTGGCCGTCCCCCCAAAGCCATGCTGCTCGAACTGCGCCTCAACGCCGTGCGCCGGGCTCTCACCCACCCTTCCTCCGAGCGGACGGTGACAGATGTGGCGTCACGGTTTGGCTTCTGGCATTTCGGCCACTTTTCCGCCGAGTACGGGCGCCAGTTCGGCGAACTGCCCTCGATCACGCTCGCCAAGACGCTGGGGACAGGTCGGGCGCCCGTCGCAACGCGGCACTGAATCCTGCCCTGGTTTTGGGGTGCCCGCGATGTCCGAAACGAGTCGGAAAGCATCCTTCTATGCACCGGGCGGCGAATTTCCGTGTTGGTCACGTCACGACGATACTCGCACCGACTTGAAGGTCCGCTATTGAATATTCGAGGCCCGAAGCCGCCAGTCAGCTTTCTGCTGCCGGGCAACCGGTAGCCATTTTGCTTTCAACGTCCGAAGGCGAGCGGCGGTGCCAGGCGATCCCGGCGCAGCCAGCGCGCCAGCAGCAGCGCCGCCACCACGGCCAGCCCCGACGACAGGCCGATCCAGATGCCGACGCCATGAAAGCCGAAATGGAAGGCAAGCAGCACGATGTTCTTCGACCTGCCGATGCTCGGGCTTCGCATCGAGCCGTGGACGGCGGCGGTGCTGGGCCTCACCTTCTTCGCCAGTGCCTATCTCGCCGAGATCTGGCGCGGCGGCGTCGACGCGCTGCCGCGTGGCCAGTGGGATGCCGGCGCCAGCCTCGGCCTGCACTATCTGCAGGAGCTGAGGCTGATCATCCTGCCGCAGGCATTTTCGATCACCCGCGCACCGACCGTCGGCTTCCTGGTGCAGCTCATCAAGTCGACGGCGCTCACCTCGATCATCGGCTTCGAGGAGCTGGTGCGGACCTCCAACGCCATCAACAATGCCACCTTCGAGCCCTTCAAGGTCTACGGCTGGTGGCGCTGATCTTTTTCGTCATGTGTTTTCCGCTGACGCAATACGCGCGTACGCTCGAACGACGCGCCGCGGTCCGCTGAGCCGAAGGCATGTTGTGTTGACCGCCATCGACGGCGGCTACAAGCCAGTAAGCTGTCCCGCGGTTAGCGCTCGAATGCCTCCTTTGGGCGGCGGGTTCAACCGATCGCTGCAACACACTCAGCGAACTTCTCCGCTGGGTCTTATAGAGCAAGGTCTTTCTGGGGCGTTCGTTGAGCTGCCGCGCGATGGCGCTGAGCTTAGCCTGGCTATGCAAGGACAGGTCGGTGCCACGCGGTAGATATTGGCGCAGCAATCGGTTGGTGTCTTCGTTGGAGCCGCGCTGCCATGGCGACCGAGGGTCGCAAAAGTAGACCTCAACGTTAGTGGCCAGGGTCAGTCGCTGATGCTCGGCGTGCTCGGTTTGATCTTGGTGCTTCTGAAAGTGCATCTATCTAAATTGATCGAGTAGTTCCTTTGCTTCGACGAGGTCGCGCGTATCGAGACCTTCGGTAAACCAAGCATATACTGGAGTCAGCAGGTCGCGAGCCTCTCCGTCTCGGTCCCGAGCGTGGCACAGCCGCGCGAGGCTAAGAGCCGCCCGCAACTCCAGCGATTTCGTGCCTTGGTCACAGGCTAGGATCAGGGCCTTTCGGAACCAGCTTTCGGCGGTATCATCTTGGGGATTTTGCTGGAGCAGGAGTTCACCCTTGGTGCGGAACAGCTCAGGCACAAGATGTTTCGAACCGAACTCTGCGACGATATTCAACGCCCTATCCAATAGAGGCAGCCCTTCGCTTGCCCCACCACACTCGCCGCAGGCCCGCGCCAGAACACAGAGGTTGTGTTGCAAGCCAGCTCCCGCACCCATCGCTGTGATAGCTGCAAGTCCCTCGCGCATCTCCCGGATGCCCTCCACCCAATGCCCCTCCTCAGCGAGCGCCCAGCCGAGTTGGAATCTGCCCTCGGACATCTCGCGCCGCAGGCCGAATTCCTTTGACAGCGCGATTGATTTGTCTAGATAGCGGCGCCCTTCGGCGGGTTCGCGCCGCAAGAGATGAAGGTCGGTCAAGATCGACTGCGCCATCGCCATCGTAAAGGGATGAGATACTCGTTCGGCCAAGGTTACGGCTTCTTGGCAACGGACAAGGGCTTGGTCAGGATAACCGCGAAGCCAAAGCATCAGCGCAGAAAAGTTCCTGCAGCAGACGCCTGGGTCGTGTCCGGTATAGATGTAAGTCAAGCGATGATCCCGATCGGGATCGTAGGTCGCGATACCATAATCTAAATGGTGTTCGGCGGCAGTGTAGTCTCCGATGTAGTATTTGGTGGCCCATTGCCGATGATGTGCCTCGATGAGTAGGGCCTGGTGGCCGGATGCCCGCGCGAGATCCAGGCACTGAAGGCCGAGTTCGTCAGCGGCGGGCAAATTGCCGGAAATCATGTGGTACGAGGCTTCACCACAGAGCGCGACGAACAACTGGTCCGTGTCACCCAGTTTCTCGGCAAGCGTACGGGCTTCGGAGAAGGCCTGCAGGACCTCCGGCGCTGCAAAGCCCCTGGTTGCCATCATGGTCACGCCCAAAGCCGTCTGGAGATGAATCTCCTGTCGCAGGCGACTCTCTGCGTCCGGCAAGGACGCAACCAATTCGAGTCCCTTGCCTAAGTTGGCAATCGCCTCAGGATGGGCCGATCGCTTCAGGGCTTGTTGGCCAGCCTTCAGCCAAAAGTCGACGGCTTGCTGAGGAAGGCCGCCGGCAGCGTAGTGGTACGCCAGCGTCTCAGGTTCGGCCTCGACGATCTCGCGGAACTGCGCCTCCAGCTCTGACGCGATGCTGGCGTGGATGTGTTGCCGCCGGCTTTTCAGCAGGCTCTGATAGGCAGTGTCCTGGACCAATGCATGCTTGAACGTGTAGGTCGCCTCGGGCGGGACGCCGCGCCGAAAAACGAGTTCGGACTTTTCAAGTTGCTGCAGGATGCCCTCGAGCCGGGCATTATCGTAGCCGGTCACAGCAGCCAGCAGACGATGCTGGAAGACACGGCCGATGCAGGCGCCGATCTGTGCCACCTCCTTGACCGGAGCGAGCCGGTCGAGGCGGGCCATCAACGAATCGTGCAGCGTCGACGGGATCGCAAGGAAGGGCAACGTCCGCGACAGGACATAGTGGTCGCCTTCATCGGTAAGGAGGCCGGACTCGAGAACAGTCTTCGTCAGTTCTTCGACGAATAGGGGCACGCCCTCGGTCTTGGCCAGAATTTGGTTTCTAACGTCGGTGGGCAGCATCTTGCCACCAGCCACCCGGTCGACGATCGCTGATCCCTGACCGTGATCAAGGCGTCTAAGCGATACCGCGGTGACGTACGATAGCGGCGTCCACCGTGGCTTGAACTCAGGGCGGAAGGTGATGATGAGAAGAACCGGCACGCTTTGTAGGCCGTCGATCAGCATGTCGAGCCATTCGCTGGTCGTCGGGTCGATCCAATGGGCATCCTCGATAATCATCAGAACCGGCTGTCGCGCCGCGAATCCTTCGAGTAGTTGGAGCAGGGTTGTCAGCGTACGTGATTTACGCGCCTGCGGTGTCAGCTTCAGGGGCGCATAGCGGCCAAGGGTGTCGATCGACAGCAACTCCGCCAACAATGGTACCGTTTCGGCAATGTCGGGGACAGCCTGTCCCAACAGAGTCTGGAGCTTGTCGAGCTTCGTCTCCGAACTGTCGCTGCGCACCAGTCCCGCAGCACGCTCGAGCTGCTTGATCACCGGGTAGAGCGCGCTGTTCAGGTGGTAGGGCGAACAGAAATAGCGCAACCGGGCGTGCGGCTCGGCGCTCAATCGCTCTTCCAGCGCGGCTATCAGTCGCGATTTGCCGATGCCCGGTTCACCAGACAGCAATACCGCCTGGCCGTTTCCTGCCCGAGCCTGCTGCCAGCGTTGAAGCAGAAGCTCGAGTTCCTCGGATCGCCCCACCAGAGGCGTCGCAACTCCATGCAGCGCATCAAAGCGCCCCTCCGTGTCGGCCTCGCCGATAATGCGCCAGGCGCGGATGGGAGTTGCGAAGCCCTTGAGCTGGCGGTGGCCGAGATCGATCATGTCGAACAACCCGACGACCAGCCTGTGCGTGCCGCCGGCAATCACGACGGTGTTCGGTTCGGCCAGGGCCTGCATGCGTGCCGCAAGGTTGGGCGTTTCACCGACGACCGCTTCTTCCTGCGCTGACCCTTCGCCAACCAGGTCGCCGACCACGACAAGGCCGGTGGCGATGCCAATGCGGGCTGCAAGAGGTTCGCCCGATGGCGTCGTCTGGCTAGCGGTCGCCGCTGTTGCCGCCAGGCTTGCGCGCACTGCCCGTTCAGCATCGTCTTCATGCGCCCTGGGCCAGCCGAAATAGGCGAGCACGCCATCGCCCATGAGCTTGGCAACAAAACCCTCGTAGCGTGCAATCTCCGCCGACACCGCACTCTGGTAGGCACGGATGACGTCGCGCATTTCCTCCGGATCGAGCCGCTGTGACAGCTCGGTCGACCCCACGAGGTCGATGAACACCACGGTCAGTTGCCGCCGCTCGGCCTCGCGTACAGGCGCCGCTGATCCCGGAGCGGACACGGAACTCGCGGGCGACATGGTGTCGTCGTCCAATGCGGAAATCGCCGCCAGAACCTTGCGACGCGGGCCGACGGGTAGGCCCAGCTCCCTCAGGTCGTCTTCCGTGAGATGCCGAAGTGCATCGAAATCAACTTCGTTCGCGCTGAACGCCTCAATGTACTTGTCGAGCCCAAGGCGGGCCAGCCAAGAGGCGATCTCCGGCATGATGCTAACCTCGCTGGCCGGAAATCTATCACGACCGTCGCGCGCCGGACAGCAACACTCTACAATTCATATCTTCGCTTTCGGAGCAAACACACACCCAAGGTGGCCTAGGCGAATGTCGGCTCGCACCGCTTTTCCGGACCTTCAAGATCGCGAGACTGAACGGCAGCATCGGGTCATGGGCGTGAGTTCGGCTGAGCGGAAGCGAACTTCCGCTAATGGGATGAACCGGCTGCTACGCCGGCGGGTTAGTCTGCAAAGACTGTTGCCCGCGAAGGGAAGGAGAAGCAGTCCATAGAAACCCGAGCAGAGAGCGCAGCGCCGACGACGATCGGCATCGACATCGGCAAGGAGGTCTTTCATATCGTCGGTTTCGACGCCGACGGAAAGATTGCCTTCCGTCGGAAGATCAAACGGCTGGCGCGCAGCCATACGGCGATCCGCGACCCGTTGACGTTCCTGTGGCGATAAATGAACGGTCGCATTGGCGGAAAGCTGCCGTTCAGTTCGGAGTGCAAATGCAGCATTTCGATCATGCAGCCAAGAAAACTGTGCTAAAGTTTCCCGGAATTCTGCTGATCCGATACGTGAAATAATGCTCCAACATGTGGATCCAACAAAGCTGCTGCAAGCGCTTTCCGAGCGTGAGTGGGTCGTTGCCGCCAAGTTCGCCGAGGGTATGTCCTATCGGGAAATTGGCAGGACATTGTTCATATCGCCCGCCACGGTCAGAACGCACTTGTCCACGATCTATCGGAAGCTTGGCGTTTCCAGCAAAACGGCGCTGGCCGCCCTCTTTGCGGATCACCGTTATAAATCCGAACAATCTCTTGCCCATGCTCGATCCGGGCCATCGGTCATGGCCGTCCTACCGTTCGACAACCTTGGCTCGGACGAGCGTTGGAACCGCTTGGCGGACGGCTTGTCGGCGGACATCATTGCCGATCTCGCGCGCTATCCTGACCTTGCCGTCATCTCCCGCCAGACCATGCTTTCATACCGGGGGAGGGGCGGCGACATCCGGTCCATCGGGCGCGAACTGAACGCAGACTATGTCCTTGAGGGAACCCTGCAGGCCGCCGGAGGTCAGATCCGCGTCTCCGTGCAGCTTGCCGATGCCGGCAGCGGAGCCGACCTTTGGTCGGCACGGTACGATCAGTCGGGCGACGACCTGTTCGCGATGCAGGACATGGTCACCGAAAACGTCGTCAACGTTCTGGCCAGTTGCGGCGGGAGACTGGTGAAGTTCCGGCGGGATGTCGTCCGGCGCAAGCCTCCGGCGAATTTGCAGGCATATGATTGCTATCTGCTCGGCGCCGAGCAGCACGACCTCTACACCCGGCTCTCCAACGCGGAAGCAATCCGTCTTCTATCCAAGGCGGTGGAACTCGATCCCGGGCTCTCGCGAGCATGGACCTTGCTCGGACTCGCCTACAGCGTCGGGGCATTCAATGGCTTTATCGGCGACAGGGCCGCTGCAATGCAGCGATTTGCGCAGTGCATGGAAAGGGCGCTGGAGCTTGATCCGGGCGATACCGATGCGCGTCTTTGCATTGCGTCACTTTGGGCTTTGCAGGGAAATTTCGACGCCGCTCTCGATGAGCAGGACCGAATCCTCTCGGCCGCGCCCCACTGCGCCGATAACCTGGCCATGCTCGCGGGAAATCTGGCGTTCGTTGCTGGCGACCCACAGAAGGGCTGCGAACTTGCGAGCCGAGCGATCCGCTACAATTCCCAAGTCTCCTGGTATCATGGAATGCTTGGCCGATGCTGTTTTGTCTCTGGCCAGTACAAGGAATGCCTGACGGCCTTCCATCAGGCTCCGGCCCACTCGCCTGCCACCCTGCTGTTCCAGGCGATGGCCAACGCGCTGATTGGGGATGAGGCCGGGGCGAGCAAGATCGCAAGGCGACTGCGCACCGAGTTCCCCGAGTTCACTCCAGAGGGGTTCATTGTGGGATATCCGGTCACAAATCCTGTGGCCATCACCGCGATCCGGGAAGGCGCAAAGCGGGCGAGTTTGGCCTGAGGTCCAGTGGTTCGGGCGTGCAGGTTTGGATATCTCAATGGAAGAGACATATGTCTGCTGTCTGCGTGCTCGACCGTAAGGGTGCAGTCGTTCACGAAGCGAGGACAATGTCGACGGCTGAGGCGATCATTGTGTCGCTGGCGAAGGCTCCGGCATGCCGGCTCGGCGCGAGGCGATGGACTAGTCACTCCAGTTTCCAGTTTGGGCCAAAGCGGTGAGTTCCGCTGAAGGTCCGCTATTTGGGAGAAAATTTGGGCCTGGAATGTCCGACTAGGGTCAGGTTTTGCCGTTTGAGCCGGCCGCCGGAACGGGCAACTAGCGCCTATATCAGTCATTAAGGTTACCTGTGCCACTGCCTTAAAGCGGATATTACCGGCGACCGCTCTGGAGGCCGCGGGTGCGCCATTTCGAGACGTTTGGACAAACGTACCGCCGTCACCAAAGGCCGCATCCATGATGTTGATATCGATGACCCCTCCAATTTCTTTCACTGCGTTCTGGATCAGCACCGCATAGTCAGCGATCGTCCCGGGTTTTCGGAATTGGGCAAAACCTTAGGGGAGTCTTGCCTGTTCAGCGCCGTGGCGGATGGCAAGCAACGCGTCCGGGTTCTTCACGGGGTAGCCTGCGATGAAGCGTTCGACCGAAAAGCTCGGAAAGTCAGCTTTCAGGCGGGCTGCGATCCTGGCCGCCTCGCCGGTCTCGCCCATGGCCGCATGCGCGAGCGCCAGGAACATCAGCACGTCCGGCGACTCGGGCAAGCTTCTGCGCAGCGCCGCAATGGCCTCCTCATGCCGGTCGGCGGCGAACAGGACGCGGCCCTGCATGCCGAAATACCAGGGCGGGGCCAGTGGGTTGAGGCGCATCGCACGCTCGATGAGCGGGATCGCCTCGGACGGATCGCCGACGACAAGAGCTCTGCATCCGGCCAGCAGCGGCAGTATGCCGGCATGGTGGGAGCCGTATTCGAAAGCGCACCGATACGCACGCTCCGCCCCATCGAGGTCGCCGAGGCATGCCCTGAGATTGACAAGGCAAGCATGGGCGCAGCTGTCGCTCGGGTCGAGCCGCAGCGCCGTTTCGGCCGCGGTCCGCCAGTTCTCGATCGATGTTGGCAGATCGTCTCCGAAGCCGTTGCAGGCCTCGATCGAATAGGCATAAGCGAGTTCGGCCCAAGCGTTGGCGAATGTAGGGTCAAGCTCCAGCGCGCGTGAAAACAGTCGGATTGCCTCTGCAGTGCCGGAGCGGCTGACCGTGGTGTGCTGTTCGATGGCAAGCAGATAGCAGTCATAGGCCCGCAGGCTGGTCGGCGGCTTGCGGCGAACCGCATTGCGGCCGACCGTGGCCAGCGTTCCGTAACTACCGACGAGCACGTTGATGATGCTTTCGGTCAGGTTGTCCTGGAGCGCGAAAATATCCTCGACCGGGCGGTCGTAACGCTCCCTCCACAGGCTGACGCCGTTGCGTGCGTCGGCAAGCTCTATCGTCAATCGAACCCTCTGGTCGTCCGCGCGCAATTGACCCGACACGATATAGGCGACGCCGAGCGCCTTGCCGTCGGCCGCGAAATCGGCGGGCTTGCTGCCCAGCGATTTCATCGTGTGGAAAGCGATGACGGGCAAACCCGCGTATCGTGCTAGGTCGATGGTGATGTCAGACGACAGGCCGTCGGCAAAGCGGCGCCAGCGCTCTTCGGAATTCAGGCATTCGATCGGGAATATGGCGAGCATCGGCGAGGCGTCGGACAAAGGTGGAAGTGCCTCCGGCGGCGCGCCGGAGGCATCGGTAAAGTGCGCCGCGAGCCCGATCTTGTTACGCACCCCAAGTTTTTCGTAGATGGTCGCAAGGTGGGTGCGAACAGTGGTCGGGGCAATGAAAAGCGCCTTGCCGATCTCCCGATAGGTCAGGCCGGCTGCAAATTTTTCCGCGACCGCCCGCTCGCGAGCCGACAGGGCATCGAGCGCCTGAGCTTTCGAAGCATCGCTGGGCAGCATGGTGGACCCCGTCTCTGGAAGAGACCTCCTTCCCTAGCGGAAGAATACTACAAATGCAGTAGGCCGAATACCGCATCTGCCCGATGCCGCCGCAGGCTCACACGGTGCAAGCTTCCCCGACGGAAACAAGCATCAGCCAAAGGGGGGTTCCATGCGTTCTGTATCCATAGTGCTGGCATGCACGGTCTTGGGTTTTTCTGCCCCACCGTCGCCTTCGTTCGCAAGCGGGTGCCGACAGTTGCTGGAGTCAAACGTGAAAATCGCCAGCATGCGTGTGTATGCCGACATCCTGGCCAATGCTGCCCGCAACGGCTGGAACTACACGCCTCAATCGATCGTCAGCGGCTCAAATCGGCATTTCGAGGAGATGAGCCTCCAATTGATCGAAGCCGGTTATGAGATCGTCCCCGTCGGCGCTCGCCCATATTGCAACCAGTTGAACAAGCAGGCCGGCGGTTAGCTAGATCACCGATCCGCCCCTTTGCGGCGCAAGCTTTGCCAGGACATCGATATGTCGAAGGTGCAGGCCAACTGTCTGCTGCTGCTTGCCGCCGCCTTTTGGGGGTTCGGCAACGTCGCGCAGAAGACTGTGCTGGATCATCTCGATCCGTTCAGCGCCGTAGGCATGCGCTGCCTGATCGCGGGACTCTTGGCCGCGCCGCTGATGATGCTCGAACGGGGGAGGAAGCTTGAGCCGGGCTACTGGATGAGTCTTATCAAAGTCAGCGCGCTGTTTTCAATTTCCATTGCCATCCAGCAGGTCTCCTATCTCGGCACTTCGGTCACCAATGCGAGTTTCCTGGTGAGCACGGCAACGGTGATGACCCCTCTTGCGGCGTGGCTCCTGATCGGCGAACGACCGACCGCGGCCGTCGGACTTGCGGCGTGCGTGACGTCGGTCGGCGTGCTGCTTTTGTCCGGCGGATTGACCGCCAGCTTCAGTCAGGGCGATCTCGCAGCGATACTATCGGCCGCATGCTACGCGCTTTGGATGGTCGAACTCGGGCGCCATATGCAGACCCACGGCGCTCCAGTCACTGCCGCCGCCGCTCAATTCCTCGGCGCTGCCGTCATCACCCTGCCGCTTGGCGCCCTTCACGGCAATCTATCGATGGCAGCGATCAGCGACGCGGCTCCAGAACTCGCGGTGCTCGGCATCTTCTCGACCGCGGGCGCCTTCGGCATACAGACGATCGCCCAACGGTTCACGTCCGCCAGCCACGCCGCCGTGATCGTCAGCGCAGAGAGCGTGTTCGGAGCGATTGGCGCGGCCATGTTTCTAGATGAGCGGCTGTCGTCGGTCGGGGCGCTCGGGGCTGCGATCGTACTTGGAGCAATCATCTTGCTGTCGCTGTCAGTGCACAGATCCGAAATTGCCAAGCCAGTGGCGGCAGAGTGAGAAACCATCCCCTTGGCAAATCAAGTGGAGGGGTGGCCATGAGCGACGTAAACAGACCGTCATGGTCTTGGGGATCGAACAAGGGGGGAATGGGAGCGAACCCGTGTTTGGGACTAATGGGACGCTTAGCGGACGTTCGCGGCAGTTCTGAAGGCGCCGTTTTTTGAGCCACAATGTTGGGACATAACGGCCGCCGAACCAGCGGTCGTCTTGCTTTCAATGGCCGAAGGCGAGCGGCGGCGCCAGGCGATCCCGGCGCAGCCAGCGCGCCAGCAGCAGCGCCGCCACCACGGCCAGCCCCGACGACAGGCCGATCCAGATGCCGACGCCATGGAAGCCGAAATGGAAGGCGAGCAGCACGCCGAGCGGCAGGCCGACGCCCCAATAGCCGATCGCGGCGTAGATCATAGGCACCTTGGTGTCGTGCAGGCCGCGCAACATGCCGGCGGCCACCGCCTGCGCGCCGTCGAAGATCTGAAACAGGGCTGCGAAGACCAGGAACGACACGGCAAGCGCGATCACCCTGGCATTGGCCGGGTTGGCGAGATCGATGAAGGCGCTGATCAGGAGATGCGGCCACAGGATCATCACCAGCCCCATCAGCGCCATGAACGAAACGCCGATGACAAAGGCGGTCCAGCCGGCGCGGGAAACGCCTTCCGGATTGCCGGCGCCGTGCGCCAGGCCGACGCGGACCGTCACCGCCTGGTTGAGGCCGAGCGGCACCATGAAGCTGATCGAGGCGATCTGGATGGCGATTGCATGCGCGGCTAATGAATCCGCATCGATCAGGCCCATCAGCAGCGCCGCGGCGTTGAAGATGGTCACCTCGAAGGCGAGGATGCCGGCAATCGGCAAGCCGAGCCGCAGCAGGCCCTTGAAGCGCGGCCAGTCGGCGCGCCAGAAGCGCCCGAACAGATGGTAGCGCCGGAACTTCTTCTCCAGCATCACCACAACCGCCATGCCGCCGAACATCAGCGTGCTGGACAGCGAGGTGGCAAGGCCCGAGCCGGCAATGCCCATCGCCGGCACGCCGAGATTGCCGAACATGAACACCCAGTTGAAGAAGACGTTGCAGGCGACGGCGACGAAGACGATGACCAGCGCCCAGCCCGGCCGCTCCAGCGCCGAGATGAACGAGCGCAGCACGATATAGCCATAGAACGGCAGCACCGCCCATTCGAGCCAGCGCAGATAGATCCCGGCCTGATGTGCAAGCGCGGGTTCCTGGCCCATCGCCAGCAGGATGGCCTCGCCATGCCAAAGCACCAGCCAGATCGGGATTGAGATCAAGATCGCCAGCCACAGGCCCTGGCGCACGGTGCGGCGCAGGTCGCGCACCGAATGGCGGCGGCGGCCAAGCTCGGTGGCCATCATCGGCGAGGTTGCCAGCATCAGGCCGAGCCCGAAGATCAGCGGCATGAAATAGAGGTTGGCGCCAAGCGCGCCGCTGGCCAGCGTATCCGACCCCAGACGACCCATCATCATGACGTCGGTGGTCGTCATCGCGGTCTGGCCGAGATTGGTCAGCACCATCGGCCAGGCGAGCGCCAGTGTCGCCCTGATTTCCTGACGCCAAAGATTTTCCGGCGCGCGAGCGCCGGCTTCGATCGCAGACATTGTTCCGCTCTTTCCAAGTGCGGCACGTCGGGATCGAGCCGGAAGCCGCATTTCAAACGGCAAAACCTTCGGTTTCGCGGCGTTTGCGCCAGCTTTTGGACGAAACGCGACATGAAGGCAAGGGAGGAGGGGCCGGAACAGATTGAGCCAGCGGATAGACCTCAGCGTCCTACCTGATCGCGTCCAGCATCTGCCGCTGCCGGTGCATCTCGAGGAAAACCTTGTAATCGCGGTCGAAACGGCCGGCCGATTTCGGGTTTGACGCGCGCGTCCTGCCGCCCTGTTGCATGGCAAGACAGGCGGCGTTAAGGTCGGGGAAAAGCCCGGCCGCGGTTGCCGCGACCATGCCGGTGCCGAGCAGCACCGCCTCGTCGGCCAGCGGCTCGATCACCGTGCAGCCGGTGGCGTCGGCATAGAGCTCCATCAAGAGCGGGTTCTTGGTGTGGCCTCCGGTGACATGCAGCGTGTCGATCAGGTAGCCATTCTCGTTCAGCGCCTCCAGCACATGCCGCACGCCGAGCGCGATGCCGACGGCGGTACGCCAGTAAAGCTTGCACAGGCTGTCGAAGGAGGAGTCCAGCGTCAGCCCGCTGACCACGCCGACGGCGTGCGGATCGGCGAGCGGCGAACGGTTGCCGTGGAAGTCGGGCAGCACATGCAGCCTTGCTGCGAGCGCCTCGCCTTCGGCGGCGCGCAGTTCGGCGACACGCCTGGCGATCTTGGCATGCATGGCGGCATCCGGCTCGCCGCCGGCGCCGTGCCAGCGGATAACATGGTCGAGCAAGGCGCCGGTGGCGGACTGACCACCTTCCGAGAGCCACAGCTTTGGCAGTGCCGCGCCATAGTAGGGGCCCCAGACCCCGGCGAAGGGCTGTGGATCGGGCGACATCGCCATGACGCAGCTCGACGTGCCGGCGATCAGCGCCAAATGCCGGCCAATGTCCTGTTGGTCGCCGGCAAAGCCGCCGAGCACACCAAGCGCGCCGGCATAGGCATCGATGACGCCGGCGCCGACCCGGCACTTTTCAGTCAGGCCGAGGTCCGCCGCCGCTTGCGCCGTCAGCGGACCGATATCGGTGCCGACCGGACTGGCCCTCTCGGGCAGGTTTCCATGCGCGAAAAGATCGTCGAGGCCGACGATCTCGAAGAAATCGCGGCGCCAGCCAGTCTCTTCATGCGCCAGATAGGTCCATTTGGCGGTCAGCGTGCATTGCGAACGAGCCAGCGATCCGGTCGCCTGCCAGGCCAGGAAATCGGTCAGGTCGAATAAATAGCCGGCTTCATTCCACGTTTCAGGAAGGTTCCGCTTCAGCCACATAAGCTTTGGCGTCGCCATTTCCGGTGACATGACGCCGCCGACATAGTCGAGCACGGCATGGCTACTTGCCGTGCATTCGTCGGCCTCGGCAATGGCGCGGTGGTCGAGCCAGACGATGGTGTCCCAGCGCCTGTCGCCGGTGACCGAGACGCTGAGCTGGCCGCCTTGCCGGTCGCGCACGACCAGCGAACAGGTGGCGTCGAAGGAGATGCCGACGACATCCTCGGCGGCGACGCCGGCTTTTTCCCGCGCCGCACGCACGGCGGTGCAGACAGCCGACCAGATATCGCGCGAATCATGCTCGGCGTGATCGGGCTTCGGCTGATTCATGGCGATCGGCCGCTCGGCGCGGCCGAGCAAGGTGCCCGTGGTGTCGAGAATGCCCGCACGAGCGCTCCCGGTGCCGACATCGACCGCGCAAACGAACTGTTTCGTCAAGATGCTCTTACTCTCGCTCCCAGGCCTGCAATCAGATCGGGCAATTGCAGCATGTCAGCGAATATAAAGTCCGGTTCACTCGACGCAAGCAGCGCTTTCAAGGTCGGGTTGCCGGCATGCGAGCCGCCGGTGAAGGCAAAGACGCGCATGCCCGCCGCCCGCGCAGCAGTGATGCCGGCCGGACTGTCCTCGACGACGAGGCATTTGTGCGGATGGGCTCGCATGCTGGCGGCGGCATGGAGGAATAGATCCGGTGCGGGCTTTCCCCTGGTCACCATCCCGGCGCTGAACAGATGCGGCTCCATCAGTCCAAGCAATCCGGTGACGTCGAGCGCATAGCGGATGCGATCGAGGGTGCCCGAGGACGCGACACAGAACGGCAGCCCAAGCCTCGGCAGCATCTCCTTGACGCCAGGGATCGGCTTCAGCTCTTCGCGAAACCTGCGCATCAGCTCGACGCGCATGTCGGTCAGATGGCTGTCGGTGACATAAAGTCCGAAGTCGCGGCCGAGGATCTCGCGCACGCTTTTCATGCTCTTGCCGAGGAAATGCTCGTAGGCGGCATCCTCGCCAATGCTGCCGCCGGCAAGCCGGATCATGCCAAGCAGCGCCGAGACGGAGAGCGCCTCGCTGTCGACCAGCACGCCATCGCAGTCGAAGATGACCAGTTCAGGCGTCATGGCGTCGAATGGTCTCAGAGCTCGCCGGCGAGGTAGCGCGTCAGCGTCGCGCGCGTGCCATTCGCCCACAGCACGTTGAGCGCATGGGCGAAGGCCTCGACAAACGCCGTGGCGCGGCCGACATCGCCATAGATGTCCTCCATGGCGAGCCAGGCGGCGGGCGCGTCCTTTGCCGCCTTTGCCGTCGCCTGCAGCCGGTCCCAACTCGGGTCGTTGGGCTCGATGACGGCGCCGCTGTCCGTCGTGCCGAAGCAGTAGCGGCACCACAGGGCCGATTCCAGCGCCAGGCCGGCGACGCCTTTTCCGGCCTTCAGCCTGTCGGCGATGGTCGGGATGATGAATTTGGGCTGGCGGTTGGAACCATCGAGGCAAAGCCGGCGCACCGTGTCGCCGATCTTGGGATTGGAGAAGCGGCTCTCGATGAGCTGGTAGTAATCCTCCAGAACCGTGTCCGGCACTGGCGGCACGGTCGGAATGATTTCGTCGTGCTCGAGCTTGTCGAGAAAGCCGCGCACCAGCGGCTCGTGCATCGCCTCATGGACGAAATGGATGTCCATCAGACCGGCCGGATAGGCGATCGTCGCATGGCCGCCATTGAGGATGCGGATCTTCATCAATTCGTAGGGCGCGACGTCTTTGACGAACTGCACGCCGACCTTTTCCAGCGGCGGGCGACCGTCGGTGAAATGGTCTTCCAGCACCCATTGCCGGAACGGCTCGCAGAACACCGGCCAGTTGTCCTCCAGCCCGAACTCGCTGGCCAGAATGCCGCGTTCGCGGTCCGTGGTGGCCGGCGTGATGCGATCGACCATGCCATTTGGAAAGGCGACATGCTCGCTGACCCAGTTTGCCAGATCCTCGTCGATCAGCCGGGCAAGGCCGATGACGCCGTCGGAGGTGACATGGCCGTTGTGAGGAATGTTGTCGCAGGACATGACGGTGAACGGCACGATGCCGTCATCGCGCCGGCGGACCAACCCGGCGAGGATGATGCCGAACACCGTCTTCGGCGTCGCGCTCGGCTGCGCGTCGGCGACGATATCGGGATGGGTCGGGTTGAAGACGCCGGAGGCCGGATCGATGAAATAGCCGCCTTCGGTGATGGTCAGCGAAACGATCTTGATCGCCGGGTCGGCGAGCCGTTCGATGATGCCGGCCGCATCGCCCGGCATCAGGAAGTCGATCATGGCGCCGGTGACGCGGGCGCTCATATGGCCGCTGTCCTGTTCGACCACAGTGGTCAGCCAGTCCTGCTCTTGCAGTTTGCCGCGGCCGATCTTCTCGCCCTCGAACACCCCGGCGCCGACCAGCGCCCAGTCATGGCCGATGCCCGAATTGAACAGGTCGTCGAGATAGACGGCCTGGTGCGAGCGGTGGAAATTGCCGACGCCAAAATGCACGATGCCGGGCTTGAGCGCCGCGCGGTCATATTTCGGACCGGCGACCTTGGCGGGCAGCTTGGCAAGGTTTGAAGACGAGAGTTTCACGGTCATCTGTTTTACCCTTTGGCCGGGCTTCGGCCTTCGTTACTCCCCTCTCTCCCGGTCTTTCACGGGGAGAGGGTTAGTTAGGGGTGGCACATACCCTTCCGAGATCGATGCGCCCTTTGATGTCGGCCTCTGCTCCTCGCGGAGGGATGAGGAGCAGAGGCCGTCCCCGCCTCAACTCATCCACTGGCCGCCATCGACATTATAGGTCTGGGCGACGATGTATTCGGCGTCGCTGCTGGCGAGAAAGACCGCCATGCCGGTGAGATCCTGCGCCGTGCCCATGCGGCCATACGGCACCGCCTCGCCAACCAGTTTCTTCTTCTCGCCCTTCGGCCGGTTTTCATACTTGGCAAACAGCGAATCGACGTGATCCCAGTGTTCGCCGTCGACGACACCAGGGGCAATCGCGTTGACGTTGATGCCGTGCTTGATCAGGTCGAGCCCGGCCGACTGGGTCAGCGAGATGACGGCGGCCTTGGTGGCGCAATAGACGCCGACCAGCGCCTCGCCGCGCCGCCCGGCCTGGCTCGCCATGTTGATGATCCTGCCGCCCTTGCCCCGCGCGATCATCGAGCGAGCGGCGGCCTGCAGCATGAACAGCGTGCCGGCGACATTGACGGAAAACAGTTTGTCGTAGCTTGCCTTGGTGATCTCGACGATCGGCGCCAGATCGAACAGGGCGGCGTTGTTGATCAGGATGTCGAGGCCACCGGTCTTCGTCTCGACGGCTTTCACCGCCGCCTCGATGGAGGCGAGGTCGGTGACGTCGAGCTTGACCGCATAGGCCTCACCGCCGATCTCGGCGGCCGTCTTCTGCGCAGCCTCGAGATTGATGTCGGCAATGGCAACGGTGGCGCCTTCGCCCGCATAGGCTTCGGCGAAGGCTCTGCCGATGCCGCGGGCCGAACCCGTGATCAGCGCGGATTTGCCGGCCAGGCGCATGCTCACATAGCCTTCCCGTCGGCGCCGAAGCGATGCAGCTTGGCCTTGTCGGGCGTCAGATAGATGGTGTCGCCGTGACGGACGGCGAGTTCGCCGTCGGCGCGCACCGTCAGCGGGCCGACGCCATCGGCCTGGACATGCAGGAAGGTGTCGGAGCCGAGATGCTCGGCAACGCCGACGATGGCTTTCCATTCGCCCGCAGTGGTCGAAATCTCCATATGCTCGGGACGGATGCCGACGGTCTTGGCGCTGTATTTGGCAGCCGGCGCCCCTTCGATCAGGTTCATCTTCGGCGAGCCGATGAAGCCGGCGACGAACAGGTTCTTCGGCGTCTTGTAGAGTTCCATCGGCGAGCCGACCTGCTCGATGTTGCCGGCGTTCAGCACGACGATCTTGTCGGCCATGGTCATGGCTTCGACCTGGTCGTGGGTGACGTAGATCATCGTCGTCTTGAGCTGATGATGCAGCTCGCTGATCTCGAGCCGCATGGTGCCGCGCAGGGCGGCGTCGAGGTTGGACAGCGGTTCGTCGAACAGGAAGGCCGAGGGCTGGCGCACGATGGCACGGCCGATGGCGACACGCTGGCGCTGGCCGCCGGAGAGCTGGCCGGGGCGGCGTTCGAGATAGTTGGTGAGGTTCAAGACGCGCGCCGCGTCCTTGACCTTCTTGTCGATGGTCGCCTGGTCCTCGCCCGCCATCTTCAGCGGGAAGGCGATGTTCTTGGCCACCGTCATATGCGGGTAGAGCGCGTAGGACTGGAACACCATGGCCAGCTTGCGCTTGGCCGGCGCTTCACCGGTGACGTCGCGGCCGTCGATGTTGATGGTGCCGCCGCTGGTGTCCTCCAGCCCGGCGATCAGGCGCAGCAGCGTTGACTTGCCGCAACCCGACGGGCCGACGAAGACGACGAACTCGCCATTTTCGATCACCAGGTCGAGGCCGGGGATGATGGACGTCGATCCAAAGGATTTGGAGACGTTCTTGAGCGTGATGTTTCCCATAGTTTCCTCCCCGAGGGGTTATGTCTGCCGATTGCTTCAGGCAATTTCTGTTACGTCGCCGCACCGACCATTATTTGACCGCACCAAATGTCAGGCCGCGCACCAGCTGCTTCTGGCTGAACCAGCCCATGATCAGGATCGGCGCGATGGCCAGTGTCGAGGCGGCCGAAAGCTTGGCCCAGAACAGGCCTTGCGGGCTGGAGAAGGAACTGATGAAGGCGGTCAAGGGTGCTGCGTCCGTGGTGGTCAGCCGGATTGTCCAGAACGCTTCGTTCCAGGCCAGGATGATGTTCAAGAGCATGGTCGAGGCGATGCCCGGCACCGCCATCGGCGTCAGCACATAGACGATCTCGTTCCACAGCGAAGCGCCGTCCATGCGCGCCGCTTCGAGGATCTCGCCCGGGATTTCGCGGAAGTAGGTGTAGAGCATCCACACCACGATCGGCAGGTTGATCAGCATCAGCATGACCATCAGGCCGATGCGGCTGTCGAGCAGTCCGAGGTTGCGGAAGATCAGGTAGATCGGGAACAGCACGGCGACCGCCGGCATCATCTTGGTGGAGAGCATCCACATCAGGATGTCCTTGGTCCGCTTGCCCGGCGAGAAAGCCATCGACCATGCGGCCGGTATGGCGACCAGCAAGGCCAGGATGGTCGAGCCCACCGACAGGAACACCGAGTTCAGGAAGAACTTGAAGTAGCCGCTCTGCGCCTGAACCTCGGTGTAACTCTCAAACGTCCCCGACGGGATCAGGTTGAAGCCCTGGATGGCTTCCTGCTCCGACTTGAACGAGGTGATGATCGTGTAGAGGATCGGGAAGAAGATCAGCAGCGCGACGATCCAGGCGGCAACGGTCGCGATTGTCTTGTGCTGGGTGGTGACTGAGCGTGCCATCGTATCCTCCCTTACTTGTCCAGGTTCTTGCCGACGGCGCGCATGGCGAAGAAGGCAACGATGTTGGCGAGAATGACAGCGATGATGCCGCCGGCGGATGCCTGGCCGATTTTGAACTCCAGCAAGGCCTTCTGGTAAACCAGGAAGGGCAGGTTGGTGGAGGCGTATCCAGGGCCACCATTGGTGGTGACGAGGATCTCGGCATAGACCGACAAAAGGAAGATCGTCTGGATCAGGATGACGACGGTGATGGCGCGCGACATGTGCGGCAGCGTCAGATAGATGAAGCGGCTGATGAAGCCGGCGCCGTCCATCTCGGCGGCCTCTTTCTGCTCGCCGTCGAGCGACTGCAGCGCGGTCAAGAGGATCAGCGTCGCGAAGGGCAGCCACTGCCAGGCGACGATGATGATGATCGCCGTCATCGGATGCTGCCCGAACCAGTCGATCGGCTGGGCGCCGAAGAAGCGCGCGATGTCGGCAAAGACCCCGTATTGCGGGTGCATAATCATGTTCTTCCAGACCAATGCGGCCACCGGCGGCATGACGAAGAACGGCGAGATGACGAGGATGCGGACAATGCCTTGTCCCCACATCGGCTGGTCGATCAGCAGCGCCAGCAGGATGCCGCCGATCACCGTGATCAACAGCACGCTGATCACCAGCGTAAGCGTGTTGAGGATCGATTGCAGGAAGGCCGGGTTGGAATAGAACAGCGCGTAGTTCGAGAAGCCGACGAACCCGTCACGGATCGGATTGAGCGGGTTGTACTGCTGGAAGGAGAACCACAGCGTGAGCGCCAGTGGAACAACCATCCAGACCAGCAGCAGGACGACGGATGGCGCCATCATGAAACGGGCAAGCGAACGGGTCTGCTGAGTAGCCATGACGGTCACCCTTCAATGGTCAGACTGAATTTTCAAGAGCCTTTAAAGGCGGCCGCCCGAACTGGGACTCGGGCGGCCGTTGCCGGTCAAGGAGGCGACCGGCATTCGGCACCGGGAGGAGCCTACTTGATATACCCGCCTTCGGTCATTGCCGCGGTGGCAGCGTCCTGGGCCTGCTTCAAGGCATCGTCGACGCTCGACTGGCCGGCAAGAGCCGCCGAGAAGAGCTGGCCGACAGTGGTGCCGAGTCCCTGGAATTCAGGGATGGCGACGAACTGCACGCCGACATAGGGCACCGGCTTGACGGTCGGATGCGTCGGGTCGGCGGCATTGATCGAGTCCAGCGTCATCTTGGCGAACGGAGCCGCCTTCTGGTAGTCGGCATTGGCGTAGAGCGAGGTGCGCGTGCCGGGAGGAGCGCTGGCCCAGCCCAGCTTGTTAGCGACGAGCTCGGAGTAATGCTTGCTGGTTGCCCAGGAGACGAACTTCTCGGCGGCATCTGCCTTCTGCGTGCCGGCCGGAATGGCCAGCGACCATGCCCACAGCCAGTTGCCGCGCTTGCCGAGACCGTTGTCAGGCGCCAGCGCATAGTCAACCTTGTCGGCGACCTTCGAGCTCTTTGGGTCGGAGACCATGGATGCGGCGACCGTGGCGTCGATCCACATGCCGCACTTGCCCTGCTGGAACAGCGCCAGGTTTTCGTTGAACCCGTTGGAGGACGCGCCCTCCGGGCCGTCGGCTTTCATCAGGTCGACATAGAACTGCAGCGTGTTTTTCCATTCGGGCTGGTCGAACTGCGGCTTCCAGTTCTCATCGAACCAGCGGGCGCCGAAGGAGTTCGACATGGCGGTCAGGAAAGCCATGTTCTCGCCCCAGCCCGCCTTGCCGCGCAGGCAGACGCCGTTCACGCCATTGGCGCGGTCGGTCATCTTGTCGGCGGCCTGCTTGATGAAGTCCCAGGTCGGCGCGTCGGGCATCTTCAACCCGGCCTTGTCCATCAGGTCCTTGCGGTACATGACGAAGGAGCTCTCGCCGTAGAAGGGCGCGGCATAGAGCTTGCCGTCGACCGAAAGACCACCGGCAATGGCCGGCAGGATGTCCTTGGCGTCGTAGTCGTCGCCGAGCTTGTCGAGCGGCAGAAGCCAGCTCTGCTTGGCCCAGATCGGAACTTCATAGGTGCCGATGGTCATCACGTCATACTGGCCGCCCTTGGTGGCGATGTCGGTGGTGACGCGCTCGCGCAGCACGTTCTCTTCGAGCGTGACCCAGTTGAGCGTGATGTCGGGGTTCGCCTTGGTGAAGTCTTCCGTCAGCGTCTGCATGCGGACCATATCGGCATTGTTGACGGTGGCGATGGTGATGGATTCGGCATGTGCGGCGAACGCGATTGCGCTGGTCGAGCACAAGCCCAGGATGAGCGTGCGAAGTTTCATCAAATTCCTCCCATAAACCAAGATGAGCATTTGCCTTGGCTATGAGCAATTACTCACCTGGCGTTAATTATGTCAAGCCGGATTCGATGCTGCAGCGCAGCACTCGGTGATGCCGACGGACAATGCGCGCGTGGAAATTGCCAATAGAACTTCGCCGGTCGCCGATATTCAGGCGCAGGACGGAAAGGTCGGCAGGATCGGGTTGACGGAGGGGCTTGCCCGTCAGCAGGCGATTTCGGCCAGCAGCCAGTCGCGGAAGGCGCGGATCTTCGGCACGTTGCGGCGCGCCTCCGGATAGACCAGCCAATAAGCGTGGCCATCGTCGCCAACCAGGTCGAAAGGCTGGATCAGGCGGCCGTCGGCGAGCTCCGCCTTGAACAGTGCCCGGGTCAGGATCGCCACGCCATGGCCGGCGATTGCCGCATTGGCCTCATAGGCCTGCGCGCCCATGCTGCTGCCGGGTCGTCTGGCAAGATCGTGCGAGTGCACGCCGGCGGCCGAAAACCACTCCGTCCACCAGATGTCACCGGGATCGAGGATCGGCAGCCGCAGAAGATCCATCGGTTCGTTGATGCCGCCGATGCTCGCCGCGAGTTTCGGGCTCAGCATCGGCGTGAAATCGGCATCCAGCAGCTTGTGCACTTCCAGGCCCGGCCACGTGCCGCCGCCCGAGCGGATGGCGATATCGACATCCTCACGGGCGAAGTCGGTCATGCGGCTCGACGTCTCCAGCCGCACGGCAAGTGCGGGATGAGCGATCTGGAACGAGCCTAGCCGGTGCGCCAGCCAGTTCGAGGCAAAGGTCAGCACCGTGGTGACACACAGCAACCCGTCGGCGCCGGCGCGCGCCGCGGCGTAAGCCTGGCCGAGAATGGCAAAGGCCTCGCCGACGGCTGGCGCCAGGCGCTGTCCGGCCTCGGTCAGCACGATCTGTCGCGGCCGGCGCAGGAACAGTGGTGAGCCGACGCGCTCCTCCAGCACCTTGATCTGATAGCTGACCGCCGCCTGCGTCATGCCGAGTTCGCCGGCGGCCTTGGTGAAGGAAAGATGCCGCGCCACCGCGTCGAACACCCTGATCGCTTGCAGCGGCGGGAGTTGGGAGACCTGTCGCGAGCTGAGGTCAGGCATAAGGCCTCCTTATGGGCTATAACAGATGTTCGATTGGCGAAGGCGGCCGGCAAGACCGACATTCAGTGTCAACCCGTCATTGGGGTTCAGGATAGCGAAGGTTGACGATCATGACCATGGCGCAGCAAAAATGCACTCCCACTCCAGACCATCGCTGGATTTCGTGGCTCACGGATGGATTTGGCTGGTTCGCGATAAAAAAGAAGGCGCATCTCGACATCAGGGACCTGTCGCCGCATCTGCAGCGCGACCTCGGCTTCCTCGATGGCAACGACCCTTTCGGGCGGGGCAAATAGCCCGGCTGACTTTATCCAAATCAGTCGCGACGGCGCTACCTCCGGCAAGCAGGATCAGATGCTGGCGAGCAGGGCAGCCGCCGTTCGCTCATCGGTGATGAGGCCGTTGATCAGCCGCCGGTTGGCCGCCGCCAGGATGCCCGGCAGTTTTCGTTCGCCCATCGCCAGTGCGATCACCAGCGATTTTTCGCGCGACGGCAGCGATGCCGACGACACCCGGTCGTTGGTGATGCCTTCGATCATGCGGCCTTCGCGATCGAACACCCAGCCGACGATTTCGGCGATGCCGCCGGCCTTCTGCAGCGCCTTCAATTCGCTCTCCGAAATGAAGCCATCCTCATAGAGCGGCGCCTTCGGACCGAGATCGCCAATGCCGATGAAGGTGACATCGGCCTCGGCGGCCAGCGCCAGCGTCGGCTGGATCATCGGCTGGTTGAGCAGCATCTCGCGCTCCTCCGGCGAAGAGGCGATGACCGGCAGCGGCATCGGGAAGGATCGCGCCTTGACCCTGTCGGCCATGGTGAAGATGACGTTGTAGAAGGCGGCCGAGCCGTCCGGCGAGATGTTGCCGGTCAAGGACACCACCTTGTGCTGCGGGCATTCCATTGGCGGCAGCTGTTCGATCGCTGCTTTCAGCGTGCGGCCGGTGCCGATCGCCATGACGATCGGGGTAGGCGAGCGCAGCCGTCGCTCGATCTCGGCGGCGGCCGCTTCGGCAATGCCGATGGTGGTGGAGGATGAATTGGGGTCGCTCGGCACCACTTCGACCAGATCGAGCGCGAAACGCGATCTCAACCGAGCCGCCAGATCGAGGCAGTTGGCGATCGGATGGTCGACACGGACCTTGATCAAGCCTTCCGACACCGCCAGCGACACCAGCCGCTGCGCCGTCTGCCGCGAAATGCCGAGCGTGGTGGCGATCTGGTCCTGCGTGTTGCCGGCAACGTAATAAAGCCAGCCGGCGCGCGCCGCGTCGTCCAGCCTGTTGCTGCCGCCATCCTGCCGGGTATTCACGTTCTGCCTCCCGAAACCGCCGGTCATGAGTGCGGTCCGCTTCTACTCTTGCAGGGAACGGCCTGCTGCGCAATTGTCAATCTCGAGGGCAATTGCTTGCAACCCTCGGCGCACATGGCGCGAAAAGTTGAGGGTTACGCCGGAGAAAGACGAGCGGTTTCAGTTCCAACAGGCGGCACGTTCTGCGATCCCGAAGGTTTATCTCGCCGCGTAAACCCTTTAAGGGATCGCAAAAAGGAGCCTTGCATGACGCCGAAAGCGGTTTTCTGGGATATGGACGGCACGCTGGTCGACAGCGAACCGCTGCACGAGGCGGCCCTGGTGGCGGCGATGCGCAATGTCGGCCTTGTCCCGCCGGCCAACCTGCATGAGCGGGTGCTCGGCGTCGCCGCCTGGCCGGTCTATGAGATGATGCGCGACGAGTTCGGCCTGGACCTGCCGTTCGACGATTGGATCATCCGCAAATACGAGCACTATCTGCCGCTGGTCGAGCGCTTGCAGCCACGTCCCGGCGCGATCGAGATCTTCAACGAGCTGCGGGCAAAGGGCGTGGCGCAGGCCGTGGTGTCGAATTCGGACCGGATGATCGTCGACGCCAATCTGCGCATGGTCGGCCTCACTTATCCCGGCATGAAGACGATCAGCCGCAACGACGTGCGCGAAGGCAAGCCGCACGCCGAACCGTTCCTGCGCGCCGCGTATCTCGCTGGCGTCGCTCCCGCGCAAGCCGTGGCCATCGACGACAGCTGGCCGGGCGCCATGGCGGGGCTGGCGGCGGGCATGAAAACGATCTTCTGGCCGGAAGTGCCGATGGCTGGCCCGCCCGGCGCTATCGTCATCAACAGTGCCGAGGAATTGCGCGCCCAACTCGGGCTTTAGCCTTCAGAGGCTCAGTTCCGGTAGACCGGTTCCTGCTCGTCGAGGATCGCCTTCAATTCGCTCAGATGGCGTTCGGCCTGGCCGGGATAGTCGTCCATCTCGCTTGCCGCCTTCTCGGCGATCGCGTCGGACAGCGTGCGCAGCGGGCGTCCGGTCCACAGCGCCTTGATGTAGGTCTCGGCGGCACGCTCGAAATAGAACATGCGGTTGAACGCATCGGCGACCGTATCGCCAATGATCAGCACGCCGTGATTGCCCATCACCATCACCTTGACCTTGGGATCGACGAGAAGCTGCGAGCAGCGTTCGCCCTCCTCCTCGAAGGCCAGCCCGCCATAATGGGCGTCGACGACATGGCGGTTGAAGAACATCGCCGAATTCTGGTCGATCGGCGGCAAGGTCGAATCGGCGAGCGAGGCCAGCACCGTGGCATGGATCGAATGGACATGCATGACGCAGCGAGCGTGGCGGACATTGCGATGGATGGCGCCGTGCAGCCCCCACGCCGTCGGGTCGGGCGCGTTCGGCCCGGAGAGCGTGTCCGGATCGTTGGCGTCGATCATCAGCAGGTCGCTCGCCTTGATGCGCGAGAAATGCACCTGGTTGGGGTTCATCAGGAACTGCGTGCCGTCGTCGTTGACCGCCAGCGAAAAATGATTGGCCACCGCCTCGTGCATGTTGAGCCGCGCCGTCCAGCGAAAGGCACAAGCGAGATCGACGCGCTCTTCGTAGAAGGGCAGGTTGGTCAGCGTTTCCTTTTGCAGGCGGGCGATGCTCATCGAAGACACTCCGTGAAAGAGGCGAGAATGCCGCGACCAGCCGAGGCTCGCAACCGCTTTCGCTTGGTGCAGAGACCTGCCGGACGCCGATGTTCTTGCCTACGCGGCCGTGCTGGTGGTGGCGCCGGCCCGCAGGCCGCCATGCTCGACGATGAAGTCGATCACCTCCTGCAGTCCCTTGCCGCGCGACAGGTCGGTGAAGCCGAACGGCCGCTTGCCGCGCATGCGGCCGGCGTCGCTCTCCATGACATCGAGATTGACGTTCACATAAGGCGCCAGATCGCTCTTGTTGATGACCAGGAAATCGGAGCGGGTGATCGCCGGCCCGCCCTTGCGCGGGATCTCTTCGCCCTGGCACACCGAGATGACATAGAGCGTCAGGTCGGCGAGATCAGGCGAGAAGGTGGCGGCGAGGTTGTCGCCACCGGATTCGATGAAGACGATGTCGAGATCGGGGAATTTCTTGTTCATCTCGGCGATCGCCTGCAGATTGATCGAGGCATCCTCGCGGATCGCGGTATGCGGGCAGCCACCGGTCTCGACACCCATGATGCGATCCTCCGGCAGCGCCTGCAGCCTCGCCAGCATCATGGCGTCTTCCTTGGTGTAGATGTCGTTGGTCACGACGGCGATCGAGAATTCGTCGCGCAGTGCCTTGCACAGCTTTTCGGTCAGCGTCGTCTTGCCCGACCCGACCGGACCGCCAATGCCGACGCGCAGCGGGCCATTTTTCTGTGTCATGCGGGAAACTCCGTGATGGCGAGGATGGCAAAGCCGAGCCCGATCAATAGGCACAGCGGCGAGTAATAGCTGAGGTCGAGCCGCGCGAAAGGCTGTTCCGGCGCCAGCCGTCGCCACCATGGCGTGAAGCCGGCGATGCCGCGCCCCAGGAACACCAGCCCGATGAGCAGCGAGGTGGCGGCAAGGCCTTGCCTGGGAAAGGGCGAGGCAAAGACGCCTTCAAGCGCCAGCGGCCACAGCGTCGCCAGACAGAGGCACGCCGCAACCGCGAAACTGGCGAACGGCGTCGGCATTTCATCGACGCCGCGAAAGCCGACGACGGCGCGGGCGCAGGAGGCCGCATCCTTGCCCGGCCAGATGCCGCCGATGCCCCAATAGACATGCAGCGCGGTGATCAGCAGCAGGACAAAGGATAGCGCGAAGGCGAGAAAAATCATGAACGGAACAATCGTGAATACTGGGTTTCATGCTTCATCGCCATGACGTCGGAGACAAGGGCGCAGCCGCCGAGATCGTCCAATGTCGAGCGCACGGCGCGGTCGGCGGTCGACAACGCCAGCGGCTCGAAGCCGGCAAGCAGCGCAGTCGCTCCGCTCTGGCCAACGACGCCGAGCCGGATCGCTGCCTGGACGAAGTTGGAGAAGAAGGCCTGCAGGAAGGCGGACAGCGCGTCCTGAAGCGCGATGCCGTTGCCGCCGGCAACGGCGCCGACGGCGACGCAATAGGCGCATTCGGCGGGCAGGCGCTCCAGCACAGGATTGGGCCAGGCCGCCGCCGCTTTCAGGAAGGCCGCACCTTGCAGCATGGTTTCGGTGTGGCGTTCGCGAGAGCCGGCCAGCGCTTCGGCAAGTGCAACTATGTCGTCGAGATCGCCGCCGTTGCGTGCGCGGCGCCAGCTCTCGGCAAACAGCACCGCATCGTTCCAGCCCGAGCCCATCTCGACCAGCGTTTCCAGCCAGTCGGCGAGGTTTTTCGCATCGGCAATCAGCCCGTCATGCACCGCACGCTCGATGCCATGGCTGTAGGAAAAGCCGCCGACCGGAAAGGCCGGCGACAGCCACGCCATCAGCCGTAAGAGCGCGATGTTCGAAGGCTGGTCAGTCATGATCGTGGTGGTGGCCAGCGTGACTGTGCGAATGGGAATGCGACTCGCCATGGCTGTGCGCTTCACCATGGCTGTGTGCATGCGCCTCGGCATGCGCATGGCCGTGATCATGGCTGTGCCCACTATGGGCGGAATAGGCGCCGCGCACCGGCTTGAACGGCTCGGAGACATCGGTCACCGTGGCGCCCAGCCCCTCCAGCATCGCCTTGATGACATGATCGCGCAGGATGAGGATGCGCCCGGCCTCGATGCTTGCCGCCAGATGCCGGTTGCCGATATGCCAGGCGAGTTCGGCCAGATGCACGGCGTCGCGAGCGCGGATATCGTGGACATCTTCCGGCGCCGCGATGATCTCGATATGGCCGCCATCCTCCAGCACCAGCCGGTCGCCATCGTTCAGGGCAACGGGCTCGGGCAAATCGACCAGCACCTTGCTGCCGTCGGCAAGTTCGATGGCTCGGCGGCGCAGATGCCGCTCGTCATGGGCAAGAACGGCACGACCGGACGGCGCGGTGGTTCCGGCATTGCCGGCGCTCAGCACCGAGACGGCACGCGGGAATTTGGTGAAGTCGGTGCGGATGTCGAGTTTCATCTCAGGGATCCCCCATTAGCCTGCGCCCTTGCACGAGCGGGCCGCGCCAGAACGCGATCGAAATAGGCGTTGACGCGCTCGGACTCGATTGGAAACCGCCCGGCGCGGGCCCAGCCGCCCATATCGCTGAGCAGGACGTCGACAGCCGAAAACCGGTCGCCCAATGCAAAGGGCTTGTCGCCCAGTCGCCGGTCCAGCGCCTTGAGCTCCGAGGCAAAGTCATGAGCCGCCGCGGGGCCGACATCGACCCGCACCTCCTTCGGCAGCAGGAAGCGATGGCGCAGCTTGTTCCACAATGGTGCTTCGAATTCCGATTGGGCAAAATGCATCCAGGAATCCATCTCGGCGCGGCCGGAAAGGCCCGGGTTTGCGCCCATGCCCTTGTCCGCGTGCTTGTCGGCGAGATAGACGCAGATCGCCGCCGAATCCGTCACCGTCAGCTCGCCGTCGATCAGGATCGGCACCTTGCCGGAGGGGTTGAGCGCATAGGCTTCCGGCGAGCGCAGCTTGACCTCGACGAATTCATAGGGCTGCCCGAGTTCCTCGAGCATCCAGAGAACGCGGCTGACCCGGGATCCACGCGATCCGACGGCCTTGTACATGCGCAAACCTGCCTTTCCCGAGCAGCTTAGATGATCCCTGACACCATCCCAATGGCGCTCAAACGATCGTGTCGAAGAGCCGCAGGATGAACGATATCTGATAGACGAGTGCGGCCGCGACAAAGGCGATGTGGAAGCGGCGGTCGCGCACCAGGATCGCGGCGATGCACAGCGCGACGAAGACCGGCGTGCGGAACAGATACTCGTTGCCGAAGCGGGCAAAATGCTCCGGGCCCTTCAGCAGCGTATCGACCACGTCGAGCAGATAGGTCGCCGCCAGCAGGCCGAAGAACCAGGCCCGGCGCGAATAGAAGAAATCCTCGTAGCTGGTGTAGTCCAGCATCGAATCCGGAAACAGCAGCGCGCAGAGCAGGAACAGCGTGATCGCGTAGAAGATGATGAACAGGTACTTGCCGAAGGTCCAGGTCTCGATGGCGTAGAGGCCGAATTCCCACCACCAGAAATGCACCAGCATCAAAAGCACCGAACCGACCCAGGCCAGATGTACCGGATAGAGCCGATATTGGCCCGGATGCTGGACGATGCGCGCCAGCCCCGACAGCAGGCGGGTGACGCCAAGTCCGATCACCATGCCCATGACGATGCGGATGTGTGGAAAGATGTCGTGGGGAGAGGCGATTTCGGTGGCCATGGCTAGTCACGCGGTTCCGTTGAGCCGCATATTGCGGCGTCACGACACGAGCCGCAACGGATTTTGCACCGGTCGGCCCGATAGCCAATTTCGCATCAAAACAGAAAATACCTCTGCGCCATCGGCAGCACCGTCGCCGGCTCGCAGGTCAGCAGCTCGCCGTCGGCGCGGACCTCGTAGGTTTCGGGATCGACCTCGATATGCGGCGTGGCGTCGTTGAGCACCATCGAATGCTTGCCGATGCCGCCGCGGGTATTTTCGACGGCGACGAACTGCTTGTCGACACCAAGCCTGCCATGCAGGCCCGACTCGAGCGCCGCTTTGGAGACGAAAGTCACCGACGAGTTGGTCCTGGCCTTGCCATAGGCGCCGAACATCGGCCGGTAGTGCATCGGCTGCGGTGTCGGGATCGAGGCGTTGGGGTCGCCCATCGGGGCTGCGGCAATCATGCCGCCAATCAGCACCATGTCCGGCTTGACGCCGAAGAAGGCCGGGTTCCACAGCACGAGGTCGGCACGCTTGCCGACCGCGATCGAGCCGATGTCCTTCGACAGGCCATGCGCGATGGCCGGGTTGATGGTGTATTTGGCGATGTAGCGGCGGACGCGGAAATTGTCGTTGTTGCCGGTCTCCTGCGGCAGCGAACCGCGCTGGCGCTTCATCTTGTCGGCGGTTTGCCAGGTACGGATCGCCACCTCGCCGACGCGGCCCATGGCCTGGCTGTCCGACGAGATGATCGAGAAGGCGCCGATGTCGTGCAAAATGTCTTCTGCTGCGATGGTCTCCTTGCGGATGCGGCTTTCGGCAAAGGCGATGTCCTCGGGGATCGACGGCGACAGATGATGGCAGACCATCAGCATGTCGAGATGCTCGGCCAGCGTGTTGACCGTGTAGGGCCGGGTCGGATTGGTCGACGACGGGATGACGTTGGGCAGCCCGCAGACCTTGATGATATCGGGCGCATGGCCGCCGCCGGCGCCTTCGGTGTGGAAGGCATGAATGGTCCGCCCCTTGATCGCCGCCACCGTGTTCTCGACAAAGCCGGATTCGTTCAGCGTGTCGGTGTGGATCATCACCTGCACGTCGTAATCGTCGGCGACCGACAGGCAGCAGTCGATCGCCGCCGGCGTCGTGCCCCAGTCCTCGTGCAGTTTGAGCGAGCAGGCTCCGCCCAGCACCATTTCTTCGAGTGCTGCAGGCAGCGACGCATTGCCCTTGCCCGACAGGCCAATGTTCATCGGAAAGGCGTCGAAGGATTGGATCATGCGGGCCATGTGCCATGGCCCCGGCGTGCAGGTGGTGGCCAGTGTGCCATGCGCCGGGCCGGTGCCGCCGCCGAGCATGGTGGTGATGCCGCTCATCAGCGCTTCCTCGATCTGCTGCGGGCAGATGAAGTGGATATGCGCGTCGAAGCCGCCTGCCGTCAGGATCTTGCCCTCGCCGGCAATGATCTCGGTGCCGGGGCCAATGATGATGGTGACGCCATCCTGCATGTCCGGATTGCCGGCCTTGCCTATTGCCGCGATGCGGCCGTCGCGCAGGCCGATATCGGCCTTGAAGATGCCGGCGCTGGCATCGACCACCAGCGCGTTGGTGATGACGGTGTCGACCGCGCCTTGCGCACGTGACACCTGGCTCTGGCCCATGCCGTCGCGGATCACCTTGCCGCCGCCGAATTTCACCTCCTCGCCGTGGATGGTGAAATCCTTCTCGACCTCGATGAACAATTCGGTGTCGGCAAGCCGGACCTTGTCGCCCACCGTCGGGCCATACATCTGCGCATAGGCGGCGCGGGTAATTCTGGCCATCAGCGATTGCTCCCGAAATGCGGCTTGCCAAAATGCGGTTTGCCAAAATGCCGTTGGATTGAAGCCCGGCTGCACATTGTCGCCATCCAATGGTCACGCAATGACCCGCTGGGCGACACCTTCTGATCCGATTTGGCGGTTGAGGTTAGGGGGTCACCCCAAAATGTCCGTTTGCCAAATCGATGGAAGGAAAATCCATGCGCAAAACAATATTGATTACCGCCGCCGCCACGCTGATGCTGGCGGGCGCCGCCAGTGCCCAGCAGCAGCCCGCTCCGACCACGCCTGCTCCAGCCTCGCCCCAGGCTCAGCCGGCCGTGCCGACGATCCAGAGCGTCAAAATCGTCGACATCACGGAGCTGCCGAAGGACACCCAGACGCAGGTCAACCAGGTGATCGCCCAGCGCGGCGATGACGGCCTGCAGAAACTGCGCAGCTCGATCGACGCCACGCCCAAGGTCAAGTCGGCGCTCGAAGCCAAGGGGCTCAGCTCGGCGCAGGTCATCGCCGCCAGCATGGAGCCCAATGGCTCGCTGACCCTGATCACCAAGAAGGCGAGCTGACGACGCGGTGCGGCGGGCCGGCGTCCGGCCCGCCGGCTGCATCAAAGGGCCGAGAGCGCTCGACGCCATCGATCTCACAGCTTGCCCATCACCTTCTGCTGAAATCCGTAGACCTCGCGCTTGCCGCCGAGCGGCACCAGCGTCACGTCGCGCTCCTGGCCAGGCTCGAAGCGCATGGCCGTGCCGGCGGCGATGTCGAGGCGCATGCCGCGCGCACGCTCGCGGTCGAATCTCAGCCCCTCATTGGTCTCGAAGAAATGGTAGTGGCTGCCGACCTGGATCGGCCGGTCGCCGCTGTTGGCCACTTTCAGGATGACGGTCGGCAGGCCCTTGTTGAGCTCGATGTCGCCGTCCTTGGTGATGATTTCGCCCGGGATCATCGTGCCTCACAACACGCCGAAGACGAGGCCGACACCGACCGCCGCGCAGGCCGCACCGGCGGCGCGGGCAACACCACGGAACCTGGCGCCAAGCCCGAACCGGGCAGCGATGCCGGTGGCATGCAGCAGCGCCGTCGCCATGGCAAAGCCCGCCATGTATTCGAGCCCGCCGGCATTTTCCGGCACCTCGGTGCCATGGGCGTGGCCGTGGAACAGCGCGAACAGGCCGATGATGGCGACGCCGGCGGAGACCGGCAGATCGACGGCAAGCGCCACGAGCAGCCCGAGCGCCACGACGGACGCCAGGATGCCGGGTTCGACGAAGGGCAGCGGCATATGCAGCATGCCGAGCGCGCCGCCAACCAGCATCACGCCGACAAAAGCCGCCGGCCAGGCCCAGATTGCCTTGCCGCCCTTGAGCGCCGCCCACAGGCCGACCGCGATCATCACCGTCATATGATCGAGGCCGGAGAGCGGATGCATGATGCCGGCCATGAAGGAGGAGGTCGTGCCGATGCCGACATGGGCATAGGCCGGCATGGCGGCGGCCAGCAGCAGGATCGCAGACAGGCATAGGCGTTTGGCGGACATCATTCTATGTGCCTTTCGTGTGTCGCAGTGTTCACGCGGCCTTGCGGGGGCCACACCCTTCGGCTTTGAGAACGCGCCTGGTCGAAGCGGGATATTTCTTCAGCATCGCCGCCGGCCGGATCGGCCGCGCCGAAAAATTGCCGCCGCAATTGGGGCAGGTGCCGCCCAACACGTGTTCCACGCAGTCGGCGCAAAAGGTGCACTCGAAGGTGCAGATCAGCGCGTCCGCCGCCTCCGGCGGCAGGTCCTTGTCGCAGCATTCGCAATTGGGGCGCAGCTCAAGCATTTTGCTCTCCTCACCTCACCGGACAGGTTCGTGCACGGTCACCAGCTTGGTGCCGTCGGGGAATGTCGCTTCGACCTGCACGTCATGGATCATCTCGGCGATGCCTTCCATCACCTGCGAGCGGGTGACGACATGGGCGCCGGCCTCCATCAGTTCGGCGACCGGGCGGCCATCGCGGGCGCCCTCGACGACGAAATCGGTGATCAGCGCAATCGCTTCTGGATGATTGAGCTTGACGCCGCGTTCGAGCCGCTTGCGCGCCACGATCGCCGCCATGGCAATCAGCAGCTTGTCCTTTTCCCTCGGCGTCAGGTTCATGCGCTTCCCTGGACTGGCATAGACAGACCTACAGTGACCATAATTTAGGCAGCCCCGCCCTTCCGTTGAGCAATTCGACGAGCGGAACCAGCCGTTGGCGGAGCCGATAGCCGTCCCCAGCGTAGAGCCTCGCAAGAAGCTTGCCAGATTTCTTCACGCTCCAGGCACTGGCGCTGCCCTGGTCGCCGACGATCCCCAGAACCGGATCGAGCAGGGCCTCGGCCCGCGGCGACACCAGCAGCAGCGTCGCCATGGCGATCGCGCCACCGGCAATCGCCGGACGGTCGAGCGTGGCCGCGATATCGGGTCCGATGCGGAAATCCTCGGCATGAATGAGGTTGCCATCCTGGCGGACACGCCAGCGGTCATGGAAATTGCCCTGCGTGGCGCGTTCGCCCATGGCCAGGCGGCCGAAGACGGCAGCCTCCAGCACCAGCGCCTCGGCCCCGACGGCAAGCTCGACGTCGAGCGTGCGGGCAAACGCTGCCCGGTCGAAGACGATGGTTTCCTGCGGCAACCAGGCGATGCGGCCATTTTCACCGACCGACAATTTGACCCGCACCTCGGCACGGTCGGATGCTGCCCGATAGATTTTCTCGCAAGCCTGGGTCGTGATCGACGCCGAGGCCGCCGCGCCGACATCCACGTGCCAGGCGAGACGGTCGCCGCCGGTCATCCCGCCGGCGGTGTTGATCAGCACCGCTTCGAGCGGATCGGACGGGACCGCCGGCATCCTTATCTTTGCGGCACCGTCCTGATAGAGGCGCCGCAGGCGCGTGCGACCGTCACTGAGAGCGCAGGAAAGCCGCGCCACGCCCGCAGCGCGCTGCGTCGAAATCCCGCCATCTTCGATCGTATCCATGCGGGCACGTTAAGCACTCCGGCGGCTTTGTCGATATATGGCTCGATATAGCTTGTTGCTTGACAACCTTTCGGTTTCTATAGAGGGAACCACCTTGGTACGGTCATGCAGCGCTTGGCGGGGGTATAGAGCGAAGACGGCGGCTTGATACCAGGAGAAAAAGGGGCGCTGCTCAATTGGCGTCGGGAAACGCGACATAGTGGGGAAGAAACCGAATGGCCGACCAGCTGGCAACGGATATCATCGCGAAGATCAAGGCTCATGCCGAGCCGGGCGGCGAAGAAATCACCGCCAACACTGAATTGACCTCGCTTGGTATCCATTCGCTCGAGCTGACGGAGATCATCTTCGATCTCGAGGAAGAATATGGCATCGAGATCGAGATGAACACGGTCGATGCCTGGAGCAATCTGAAGAATGTCGGCGACATGGTCGAAGCTGTTCGCGCGCTGATCGTGAAAAAAGCCTGACCTGAATGCGACAGCGCGTCGTCATCACCGGCATGGGCGGTATTTGCGGGCTTGGCACCAACGCGCCCGCGATCTGGAATGAAATGCGCGCCGGCCGCTCGGCCATCGGCCAGATCAGCAGTCCGCAGCTGCATGATCTGAAGGTCAAGGTCGGCTGCGAAATCAAGACGCTCCCCGATCATGGCGTCGACCGCAAGCAATTGGTGTCGATGGACCGCTTCAGCCTGCTGGCCGTGATCGCGGCCAGGGAGGCCATGCAGCAGTCCGGCCTGGTCTCGAACGAAGCCACCACCTATCGGATGGGCACTATCGTCGGTGTCGGCGTCTGCGGCTGGGAGGCCATCGAAGAGAGCTATCGCGCCATCCTGATCGAGGGCAAGAACCGCGCCGGTATCTTCACCGTGCCAAAGGTGATGCCCAGTGCGGCCTCCGGCCAGGTCAGCATGAGCCTCGGCCTGCGCGGTCCGGTTTTCGGCGTCACCTCCGCTTGCTCGTCGTCCAATCACGCCATCGCCTCGGCCGTCGACCAGATCAGGCTCGGCCGCGCCGACGTGATGGTCGCTGGCGGCACCGATGCGCCGCTGGTCTGGGGTATCCTGAAGGGCTGGGAAGCTTTGCGGGTGCTGGCGCCCGACACCTGCCGGCCGTTCTCGGCCGATCGCCAGGGCCTGTCGCTCGGTGAGGGCGCCGGCATGGCGGTGCTGGAGAGCTACGAGCATGCCATGGCGCGCGGCGCCACCATCCTTGCCGAGATTGCCGGTGCCGGCCTTTCCGCCGACGCGTCCGACATCGTCGCGCCAACCATCGAAGGACCGACGGCCGCCATGCGCGCCTGCCTGGCCGACGCCGGGCTCAATCCCGAGGATGTCGACTACCTCAATGCCCATGGCACCGGCACCAAGGCCAACGACCAGATCGAGACGGCGGCGATCAAGCGCGTCTTCGGCGACCATGCCTACAGACTGTCGGTGTCGTCGACCAAATCCATGCATGCCCATTGCCTTGGCGCATCGGGGGCGCTGGAGATGATCGCTTGCGTGATGGCGATCCGTGAAGGCATCGTGCCGCCGACGGCCAATTTTCGCGAAGCCGATCCGGATTGCGACCTCGACGTCACGCCGAACGTGGCACGTGAACGCAAGGTGCGCACGGCGATCAGCAATGGCTTCGCATTCGGCGGCACCAATGCGGTGCTGGCCTTCAACGCCGTTTGATCCCAGGCTGTTTCCATTGACTGTCCGTGCATGGCGAAACTGTCGCCGCCATATTGATCAGAATCGGCCGTCCGCCTAATCCTTGTGGGACCCGCCAAAACCAGCGCCGCTAGGCGCCAATCCCCCGTTCAGGAGTTTTCCATGGCTGACCTGTCCGCCTTTCCGATCGCAACGCGCTGGCCGCCCAAGCATCCGGACCAGATCCAGCTCTATTCAGCCACAACGCCCAACGGGGTGAAGATATCGATCGCCCTGGAAGAGCTCGGCCTGCCCTACGAGCCGCATCTGGTCAACATCGGCAAGAACGAAAGCTGGACGCCGGAATTCCTGTCGCTCAACCCGAACGGCAAGATACCGGTGATCATCGATCCGAACGGTCCGGACGGCAAGCCGATCGGCCTGTTCGAATCCGGCGCCATCCTGCTCTACCTCGCCGAAAAGACCGGCCTGCTCATCCCGGCGGACGCGGCGCGGCGCTACGAGACGATCCAATGGGTGTTCTTCCAGATGGCCTCGATCGGGCCGATCTTCGGCCAGGTCGGCTTTTTCCATAAATTCGCCGGCCGCGAAATCGCCGACAAGCGCCCGCTGGAGCGCTATCGCGATGAATCGCGGCGGCTGATCGGTGTGCTCGACGGCAGGCTGAAGGGGCGCAAGTGGATCATGGACAATGACTTCACCATCGCCGATATCTCGCTGCTCGGCTGGGTGCGCAACCTGATCGGCTTCTACGAAGCGCGCGAACTCGTCGGCTTCGATGATTTCGCCAATGTCGGGGCATGGCTGGAGCGCGGGCTTGCCAGGCCCGCGGTGCAAAAGGGCCTGACCATCCCGGCGAAGGGATGAATTAAAGCCGGCCAGGTCCTCGATAAAACGCGGCTACTTTGCCTTCGCCTTGGCTTTCGAGCCACCCTTGCCCATGACGGACGCGGCAAACGATGCAGCGCCCCTTGCCGCCACGACGACGGCACCGGCTGCTACATTGGCCGTGGCCTTGGCCGTGCGCATGGCGCTGCCCGCCAGCGAATCGTTGGCGTTTGCCGGCTTTTTCGGCTTTGTGGCTTTGGGCGCGGCTTTCGCGGCAGCTGGCACCACTTTCTTCGGTGCCGCCTTGCCGAAGGCCGGTTTGGCGTCCTTTGAACGCTCGGCTATCGCCGGACCGGCGCCTGCCTTCGATTGGGTTGCCTTGCCCTTGGCGGGCGCAGGCTTTCTTGCCTTTTGTGCCATCGGATGGAATCCCTCTTCTGGCAGAATTGCCTTGTCGGCGATAACGGCCTGAAAGTCTTAAGGTTCCCCTTGGAGAATCTTTAGAATCAAGCGAAATCGCCGATCACCAGGTCGGCGGCCCGGCGACGGGCAAGCACCCGGTCGATGTTGGGCATGTCGTTGGAGGCGATCCAGGCGCGGGCATCCGCGTCGGAGCGGCCATGGCCGTGCCAGCGCTCGAGCAGCCGGCGCTCGAGCTCGTCGCGCGGCACGTCGACGAAGATCGAGAAATCGAACAGCGGCGCCAGCCGCGACCAGGGTTCCTCGTCGAGCAGCAGGTAATTGCCCTCGACCAGGATGAACTTGGTCTCGGTGGCGACGATGGACGCGGCGGCGCGCGACAGTTCCATGCTGCGGTCGAAGACCGGGATGGCGATATCGGGTTCACCGGCCCGGATGCGCTTCAGCAGGGTTTCGAAGCCGGCAAAATCAAAGGTTTCCGGTGCACCCTTTCGCGCGCGCAGGCCGCGCCGCTCGAGCACGACGTCGTCATAGTGGAAGCCGTCCATCGGCACCACTTCCACCGCACCTTCGGGCAGCAGATCGTGCAGGCTTGCCGACAATGTCGACTTGCCGGCGCCCGGCGGACCGGCAATGGCGACGATGAAGCGCCGCGCCTTGCCGGCGCGCTTGAAGATGGTGGCGGCGAGATGGGCGATTTCGGACATGAGAGCCTCTCTCTGGCAGGAGCTTCAAATCCACCATGTTCCGCATGATGATTTCGGCCACATCTTGGCGGCAGTTGGCGGAAATTTCAAACCCGCATTGATGCCGCGCACTCAGTCGGGAACAGGCTGGCCGATGCGCAGGAAATCGCTGGCGAAGGGAACCTCCCATGTCGAGCCACCGGCTGCAAGCCGCATGCGGCCGTTGGACGAGGTGACCTCTTGCGGCGGCTCGCCGCCGGACAGGGGCATGGCGCCGATGACATGGCGAAAGGAAACGCTATGGCCTTCGCCGAGCGCAAAGGCGGTCGCCACCCCTTCGCGCTTCAGCCAGTTGTCGCCGATCGACGCGGCATGGCCGACGGAAGCGCGACCGTCCTCGATGCCGAGCACGCCGCGATGGCGGCCGCTCCAGGGCGCGTAGTCGCGCCCGCCATTGCTGAGCCACAGCATGGTGATCGGCAGTTCGGCCGGGTTCTTCAGCACCAGCACCAGATCGCCTTCGGCCTCGCGCGCCAGTGCCGTCCAGCCCGGCCCGCCATGATCGGCCTCGACCAGCGTGACGAAGTCTTCGCGACGGTCGCCCATGCGGTACTCCGTCAGGTCGAGTGTGCCGCCGCCGGCGGCGGGAAAATGGCTGAGGTCGGCGGACCGCGCCGGATAGGCCAGCATGAAGCGGCCGCGTGCCGGATCCGGCTCCAGCGGGTCGTCCAGCGTCGCCGCAAAACGCTTTGGCGAAAAGGCCAGCCTGCCGCCGCCCGTCATCGCCGTCATCGGGTGATGGGCGACCGAGATCGCGCCATGGCCGCCGGAAAACACATGCTCCTGGTAGAGGAAGGGATGGTCGTCGCGCAGCGTCAGGATCTTGTCGACCGTCGCACCCATCACGCTGTGCCGCAAACGAAAGACCGCGCGCCAGCCATCGACCGTCGCAGCACTCCCGGCGACATCCCAGGCGCTGTTGGCCGGCCAGCCATGCAGCGGCGCGTCCTCAACATCGCTGCGCGAAAACGGCGCGCAGAGAAAGTCGCCGGACAGGCGAACGGTGCCCTCGGGCAGGTCTTTCGGCAGCGTCTCGCGCGGCTCGTCGATCCACGGTGCGCGATGCAATGGCCTCAGCTGGCGCCCGTCGCTGTCGACGACCATGTCGGCGATGTGGCCGACCGTGAGGTCGAGCGAAACCGAAATGCCTTTTGCCTTGATCGTGCTGATAGTCATTGCGCTCTCACCGATTCTGAAGGCGCAAACAGAACCCTTTCGGCGCGGCTTGCGCAAGCACCGCAATCGGCATTTTGCATCAACTTCACCCGCCCCTTGTGGGGAGGGTGGCCGCGCTACTGCCGCTTGTATTCCCGCACCGGCGATTTGGTGCCGTCGGTATAGGTGACCTGCACCGACATCGACGTCACGCTGTCGGCAACCTTGATATAGCCCTTGGCGTCGTAAGGGATGGCGTAAGGGTCCTTCTTGTCGCAAGGCGGTATCTCGAGCAACTTGTCGAGCGCGGCACCGTTCAGGCTGTAATGCACCTCCTTGATGGCGCAGCGGTAGGACAGCATCTGGGTGAAATAGACCAGCCCGTGGTTGCCGCCGGCGTCGAAGGCGATCCACGACGTCCAGAACTGGTCGAGGATCTGCTTGTCGCCTTGCTGCAGCGCCGTCTCCGGGTCGAAGCGGATGTCGAACGGGCCGGTCTCGCGCCCCCTGATATCGAGATATTTGACGGCGATGATGCCGGCCACGGTGCTGCCGGGCATCTCGAAACTCGGATTGGGCATCGGCTTGCCGGTGGTCTGGTCGTTGAGCGCCAGGAAGCCGGTGTCGGTGAACGGGCCGCTATCGCCCATGCGCCAGGAGATGGCGGTCGCCGGTTCCGGCAGCGAGATGGTCATCGACCAGCCCTGGTTCGAGCGCATCGGCGTCAGCGTCGGCACGAAGCGAGAGGGGTCGAGCACGTCGCCAAGTGCTGCCAGCCGGCTGCGGCTGCGGTCCAGCCAGTCGGCAAGCTGGGTCTGGTCGACGAAATATTTGAGCAGCCCGCCATCCTTCTCGTAAGCCATGAACCTGGTCAGCGCCTTGGCCTCGTTGCGCTTGTCGGCCAGCGTCTGGGCGCCGAGGCGGTCCTCCGAAAACTCCTGCGCCAACAGGAAATAGGCCGGCGCGAAATCCGGATTGGCGGCGATGAAGGCGTTGAGCTTGTCGAGACGCTGGGCGTCGTCGAACTGCAGGATATGCACGAGCTTTATCGACAGCGCCTTGCCCTTGTCGGCCAATGCGCCGAACACCTCGCGGGCGCCGGCCTTGCCGTCCTGCACCCGCAGCAGCGTAGCAAAGCGCGTGTAGGGATCGATGGCATCGACATCGAAGCCGGCAAAGGCGAGATAGGCGCGCCGCGCATTGAGCATGTCGCCCGACAGCTCGTAGACGCGGGCGTTGTGATAAAACTCGTCCGGCCGCTTCGGCTCGGCGATCGCCCCGCCTTGCGCGGCAAGGGCGGCAAACCCTTTGGCTATTGTGTCGATCGAGGCGGCGATCTGCTCGGTCGTTGCTTGCAGCTTCTCGGTCTGCGCCTGCTGCTGCGCCTGGCCGGCGGCCAGCGTCTCGGTCTGCTTCTTCACCTCTTCGGTGGTCTTCTGCACTTGCGCCGTCTGCTGCGTCTGTTGCTGCTGGGCGGACGCGATCTCATCGGTCTTTTTCGCCACCGTGTCGGTCGACTGCTTGACCTCTTCGACCGTCTTCTGCGTTTGCGTGACCGTCTGCTCGATCTTGGCCACCTTCTCCGAGACGATGCCGATCGACTGCTGCAACCCGGCCACAGCAGGCACCAGGCTGGCGATCACACCGTTCTGCGAATTGGTCTCCTTCTGCACGGCATAGACGCCGCCGGCGACGGCCGCCGCACTGGTGGCGAACACCAGCGCCGGCAGCGCCTTGGCCGCCAGCACCAGCCGCAGCACGATGGCAATGGCGATGATCAGCGCCGCCACCGACGCGACCAGCGCGACATAGGCGGCGAACGGCGCCAGCGGATTGAGGATGTCGGAAGCAGCACCCCCGACAAAGGCGACACTGCCGGCCCATTTGCCGGTGCGGCTGAGTGATGCCTTGATAAGCGAGGGTGCTGCGCCGCCAGCCCCGATATTCGTCATGCCCAAGCCCCCCAAAGCCGTCAGATGCCACGCCCCTTCCCACAGGAAACGCGGCTTTGGCAAGAAGAGACAGGAAACAGGCGATTTCACGGCGGGGCAAGCCTGGGAAGGCATGACAATCCTGGGTATGACCGCCATTAACCAAATGGACGCAGCTGGCGCGTTACGTTAGCTTCGCCTCATCTCAGCAACAGCATGACCAGAACAGTCCAGCCCTTGTCCAACCCGCGTCCCCTTCCGCTCATCCAGAGGCTTTTCGCGGCGCTTGCCCTGCTGGTGCTGCCCCTGTTGGTGCTAGTTGCCGGCTGCACGACCGCGACGCCACCGGATGCCGTGCTGGCCGTGCCGGCGCCGCCGCAGAAATATGCGGCGATCGTCGTCGACGCCAGGACCGGCAAGCAGCTGTTCGAGGTCAACTCGACGGCGCAGCGCTATCCGGCGTCGCTGACCAAGATGATGACGCTGTACCTGCTGTTCGAGGCGCTGGACTCCGGCCGCGTCACCAAGGAGACGCAGATCCCGGTGTCCGACCATGCCGCCTCGCAGCCGCCGACCAAGATGCGCTTCCGGCGCGGCGAGACCATCGATGTCGATTCGGCGATCCGCGCCATTGTCGTGAGGTCAGCTAATGACGTGGCGGTGGCGGTCGGCGAATATCTCGGCGGCTCAGAGGAGCAGTTTGCCGCCATGATGACCGCCAAGGCGCGCCAGATCGGCATGACCAGCACCGTGTTCCGCAACGCGTCCGGCCTGCCCGACGACGACCAGCACACCTCGGCGCGCGACATGGCGGTGCTCGGCATGGCGCTGCATTCCCGCTTCCCGCAGCAGTTCCACTATTTCTCCGAAAGCGATTTCATGTTCCGCGGCAGGCTGGTGCGCGGCCACAACGACATGCTCGGCCGCGTGCGCGGCGTCGACGGCATCAAGACCGGCTACATCAGGGCCTCCGGCTTCAACATCGTCACCTCCTACGATGCCGACGGCCGCCAGCTGATCGTGGTGGTGATGGGCGCCGACAGCGCCCGCCAGCGCAACGACCATGTCGAGGCGCTGATCCAGCGCAGCCTGTCGCCTGCGATGGCCGACAGCAAGACCAGGCTGATGTTCGCCGAGCAGCAGTGATCCGCAGCCCGAATTTGCGCCCGGCTGACCGGTGAGGAATTGCAAAGTGAGGGCAGTTATGCTATAGATTTAGGCATGGTGCTGATTTGCGCCAGCGACCCGCCGCAAGGCGGGTTTTTTGTTTCCATCCTTCCACGGGAGTCATCCTCCGCTTCGTCATCCACGGGCGGAGCAAGGAGCTTAGCGACGCAGCGCAGACCCGAGGATCCATGCCGCGACGTCCGAGCGCGGCCGCGGTGCTGAATTCTGCTCCGCTGTACCCGTCGGCCAAGGTCCCGGCATGGATCCTCGGGTCTGCGCGTCCGCTTCGCTCCCGCTCCGCCCGTGGATGTCGAAGACGGGGAGGCTTCGGCCAATCTCGAATGTCTCTGATTGTTCGCGGCCTGCGCACCACCGCCAGCAGCGGCGGGGCGTCGCCTCTCCGATCACAAGCACTTGTACGGGCTGCGAAATCAGCCGCGACGGTGGATATGCTTCACCACCTCAGCGTATCCTCACGCCGAGCACCACCATAGGAGCCCGCACCATGAGCACCGTCCCGAAAGCGCCCGACCAGGCGGCAGACAACCAGCACGACAGCGGCGGCGAGTATTTCGAGGCGCCGACCATTGGCGAGCATGAGGCCGAACATGGTTCGGACGAGCACTCTGAGGTGCCCGACGTGCCGGATTCGGAGCCGGCCGGACCCGGCTTGCCGCGTGGTAAGGCGAAGAAGAAACCCTCGGCGATATCAGGCCGGAAATTCCGCAAGCGCGACCTGGTGCGGATCGACACTTTGCGCCCGAGCCTCGCCGACCGCATCCGCGCCGATCATCCGGACCTGCCGGCCGGCGCCCGCATCAGCCGCGCGGAGCTCGGCCGCTACCGCATGCGCTACATGGAGGAGCTTCTCCAGCAGGAACACGGCGAATTCTCCGAGCTCGATCGCCAGGTGGTCGAAAGCATCGCCAGGCAAGACACCATTTCCGAAAACAGCGAGGAGGAGTTCGAGGAGCACCGGACGTTCGCCGACCGCGTCTCCGACAACATGGCGGCCTTCGGCGGCAGCTGGTGGTTCCTGATCTCGTTCGGCACCGTGCTCCTGGTGTGGATCGGCATCAACCTGGTCGCGGGCATGGCGGGCGCCTTCGATCCCTACCCCTTCATCCTGCTCAACCTTTTGCTCTCCTGCATTGCCGCCATCCAGGCGCCGATCATCATGATGAGCCAGAAGCGGCAGGAGACCAAGGACCGCCTGCGCTCCTTCAACGACTACCGGGTCAACCTCAAGGCCGAGCTGGAAGTGCGCCACCTGCACGAAAAGCTCGACTACCTCATCTCGCGCCAATGGACGCGGCTGGCCGAAATGCAGCAGATGCAGCTCGACGCCATGCACGAACTGACCGGCGCCAAGAAGCCAAAGCGAGCGCCGCGGAGGGGTGAGGCGCGGTCCGCGTAGCGGACGAAAAGCCAATTGCTTGGCTTTTCGAGCGATGAACGCCCTGAGCCTGCGAAGGGCCGGGCGGCGCAGCGAACGGTGAAAGCCCCGGTCCGCCTTCGGGCGTCCTTCAAAAGGTCCGGTGAGCCTTTTGAAGGACGCCCGAAGGCAGGGAGCCTGCGAAGGGCCGGACGCGGCGCGGGGTGATCGGAGTGCGAACCAGATCAGCTGTCCGACGCTCGACCCTTGGACGCCGCCAATCTCTAATTGCCCGTTGAAGCCCGCCCCGGCTTCCGCTAAGAAGCCGTGACTTGCCGGTTTATCGGCTGGTTCGTTTTCCGGATCGCCGGTCCTGAAAGCACCCGTAGCTCAGCTGGATAGAGCGCTGCCCTCCGAAGGCAGAGGTCACAGGTTCGAATCCTGTCGGGTGCGCCATTTCGATAGAAGCCATGATTTTCTTAGCTTTTCCGTCTTCGGGCAGAACAAAGATGAGAACCTCCCTGGCTTCCAAACCCGTGCGACGATTACAGGAGCAGCCTCTTATGCTGCGGGCCTAGGGTAATTTGTGTCGACTGCGGTCGGCGCAGGCCTCCTCTGGATATTCGGGGCGTTGCAGGGGCGACGCTTCCCGCGACGGACCGTGATAGCACTTGCAGAAAGCGGCTACATGGCATCAATATCCTCGCCAACGAAGTGCGGCGAGCCGCATCGGGGCGCTTTCTTGCGCCATTTGCGCGACAGCTCGACTTGCGCGCGGGGAGGAAAACATGGGCAGCTTGGACATCGCAAAGGAAGGCTACGAAGCATTTTCGCGTGGAGACATGGCCAAGTTCATGGCCCTCTGCGACGACGACATCGAATGGATCTACTACGGATCCGTGCCTTGGGCGGGCTCTTTCCGAGGCCAAGGCGAGGTCATGCGTTTCTTCGGAATTCTGGCTGGCGCTGTCGAAATCAGGGCGTTTGGACCTGACGAATTCATAGTGAGCGAAGATGACGTAGCTGTCACAGGGCGTACATCAGCGCAGATCCGGTCGTCCGGCGCACCTTATGAAAACCGCTGGGCTCACTTCATGAAAATGCGTAACGGCAAATTGGCGCGCTTCATCGGCTACGACACGACGCCACTGACCGCGTAAAACCGGCCCGACTTCGGCACGCCCGAACGTACGAGCGTCGAAGGTGACTTCGCACGGCGGCGGGCCAGAGGAACAACGAAATTCGGATACCCTGTTCTGTTGGAGGCCATCATGGGCGTGGAGCAGGCCGCGTCGGAGCCGCAGGGGGAGCGGCGCCAGGTCACGATTATGTTCACCGACCTTGTCGGGTTCACGCCGCTGACGGAGCGGCTAGACGAGGAGGTTGTCTTCGCCCTGATCAAGCGCCTCGCAGGAGAGCAGACCGCGATCATTAACCGTCACGGGGGAATGCTGCAGGACTTTGCGGGAGACGGCCTGATGGCTTTTTTCGGCGCTCCTCAGGCACTCGAAGACGCGCCCGCTCGCGCGTGCCGCGCAGCAGTCGAGATACAGCGGCGCATGAACGCGCTGCAATCCGAGTTCCTCGCCGCCTTTGATTGCGAGCCTGTGCTGCGGATCGGCCTGCATACGGGCGCGGTCGTGCTGGGGCGCATCGGCGAGGACAAGGCCCTTGCCTACAACGCGCTTGGCGACGCAATCAATTTGGCGTCGCGGGTCCAGAGCGCGGCCGAGCCGGGAACCGTCTATTGCACCGAAATCGTAGCCAACCTCGCTGCGGGCTATGCCGAATTCTCGGACCTCGGTGCGAGGGCGTTGAAGGGCAAGTCTGAACCGGCCCGGCTGTTTCGGATCGATGGCCTGCGTTCCGCCGTCAGCCGCTTCGAAGCTAAGCGCGCCCTGGGGTTGGGTTCCCTGCTCGGCCGGGAAAGCGAACTGGCGCGCCTTCGATCGCTGTGGACGCGAAGCAAGACAGAGGGCGCGGCGATTACGCTGATCGTCGCGGAAGCAGGGCTTGGCAAGTCGCGCCTGCTTCATGAGTTTGAAAGCGAATTGAAAGACGCGACTGTCTGGCGGGCGTCCTGTCGCCCCGATGCGGCCTCAGCGCCCTTCTCGCCGTTCGCGGATGTCCTCCGCGCGGCGTTCGGGATCCCCGAAACCGCTTTGGCCGCCGAGATCGAGGCGAGCATCGCATCAGGCTTGCACGGCGCCGGCCACTCGCTTTTGGCCGCAACGCCCTTTCTGCTGAATATTCTGGGCGCCAAGAGGCTTCAGATCGGCGCGATCCAAGCGTCGGAACTCAGCGGCGTGCGCACTCGAGAGGCGCTGGTCGCCCTATTTGAATTCCTTTCTCACGTAGAGCCCCAACTTTTGCTGATTTTCGAAGACCTGCACTGGGCAGACAGCGCGTCGTTGGAAGCGCTTCACGAGATCATGGGCGCAGTGGGACGGATGCGCGCCATGTTCGCCCTTACGACGCGCCCGGAGCCCCAAGTCCAGCATTTGGTTCAGGCGAAGGGTGTTGAAATTTTCAACTTGGCTCCGCTTGAGGACGCCCAGGCGATGCGCCTCGTTACCGATCGCCTCGGCGCCGAGGTCTCGCCGGATCTCCTGAAGTCGATCGTCAGCCGGGCGGAGGGAAATCCGCTGTTCGCAGAGGAGCTGGCCGCTTACGTCGCCCAGCGAAAGCCCGGAGCGGCCGCACAGCCGGAAGATATTCCTGCGAACCTCGAAAATCTCATCATGAACCGGGTGCAGCGGATGCCCGGAGAGGACCGGTTCGCCGTGCAGACGGCGTCAGTCGTCGGCCGTCAGTTCCGGACGACGCTAGTCGGCGAGGTCTGCGCGACGCCAGCGCCGCCGGTGCGCGAAATGTCGCGCGCCGAAGGCGAAGGGCTGATCCTGCCCCTGTCGCCTGACACCGACGCAGACCGCGAATATGCGTTCAAACACTCGCTGATCCAGGATGCGCTGTACGGCTCCCTGCTGAAGTCGCAGCGCGTCGAACTTCACGGCCGGACTGCCGAAGCGCTTGAACGGCGCGCGGGAAATCGGGCGGACGATCTCGCCGCAATTCTCGCGCACCATTACTCGCGCGCGACTTCGGCGAGAAAGGCGGTCCACTATCTCGCGCTCGCCGCCAAGCGCAGTTTGGAAGTGTTTTCGCTGAAGGAAGCTGTCGAGCGGCTCGATCGCGCGCTGGCCTTCATCGAAGCCGATCCAGACTGTGCTGACGAACCGACGCTTGCCGAGATCGTCGTCGACCGCATGCTTGCCTGCTGCTGGGAGGCCGACTTCGCCGGCATGATCCGCCACGCGGAGCGCTGGCTGCCGCGGATCGAAAAACTCGGGCCGAGCCGCGCGCTTTCGCGGACGCTCGCCTGGCTGGGCGAGGGCTATCTCAACGCGGATCGGTTCGAGGAAGCTGAGGCGGCGCTCGACCGCGCCTTGCAGATCGGAACGGCGATTGGCGACCGGGAGAGCATCGCCTACGCGAAATGGGATCAGCTCTGGCTCGCAGAATTGCGCCCCGATGGCAGGCCGTCCGAGACTTTCGACGGGACTGCAAATGAAATCCTAGCCACCGCTGACGCGCTCGGCGATGCCTACCTCGAGACCCTGACCTGTTATCTCGCAAGTACGAGGGCGCTGCAGTTTGGCGACATTGCCACGACCCTCGCCTGGGCGAACCGCTCGCTCGCGCTCGGCGAGCGCACCCATTATCCGCCGGCCCGGTCCATGGGCCACATGCTTACGAGTTTCGCTTTGGCAGTGGCGGGCAACGGAGCCGGCGCCCTCGCCAGCGCCGACGCGGCTTCCGTCGCCTCCGGTGGCCGCACCGAACAGATGGGCGCGGCGGCCGCGACCGCCCTCGCGCTGTTGACACTTGGCCGTTTCGCCGAAGCGAACGAAACCTTCACTCGCCTTTATGAAGACATCGACAAGGCGGGTTTCCGCGCATTGCTGCCAGCGGTCGAGGTGCCGAAATGGGCTGCGATCGCCGCGATCGGGCGCGTCCGAGAGGCGATCGCGGGTCTCGAAAGCGCCATTGCGTTGTTTACGAAGTGGCGCAATTCCCGGCTGGTCGGCTGGGCTCACCTTATGCTCGGCGATCTTCACAAGATCATGGTCGAAATGCCGACGCCGCCAATCTCCGCGGCGTTCCGCGATCCGATCCTGGCGTTCATCTTCATGACCGCGCGCGCGAGGGCCCGGCGCCATTACGAACGCGCCGCTGACATAGCGCGCAGTGCAGCGACGCGGGGATTTCTCATGCAGGCGCTTATGGGAGCCGCTCTGCCGCCGATCGGGAGAGGCGACAGGAGCGATCCGAGGCTCAAGGAGGCGCGCTTAATTGCGGAAGCTCTTGGCGCTTCCACTGCGATCACTCGGATTGACCAGGTCACTCAATAACGTCGCGAGATCGTTCAGAGCCCGCGGGCGTTGCTCTTGGATCGCTTACGTGGCACGGGCCTCGCAGGCTGTATCGGGACGTGCATAGTCCAGGACGAGTTCTCATCTTCGTCTTCTCGGGTGCGCCATCCTTGTCGTGTCCGACCCGGACACATAGGTTACGGTTTATACCGGATGGGTAACACTTTTGGCCCGAAGGGGTTTTGGCGTGGTTCTACTTCTATATGTGCGGCCATTCAGCCGCATTGCGTCCAGCATGAGCGGACTGGCGTCAGGTCGAATTTGAAACAAGCTTGCAAATGGAAGCCGCTTTGGTATCTCGGTCGCAGGAGACTGTTTGGACGCAGCGTCCCCGAGGACCGTTTCCTTTGGCAGGAAATCGCCGGCACTGTTTCGGGACCCTTGCTTCGAACCAGGCGCGGGTAAGACGGCGTGGCGCATAATCCCTTGGTTTCAATCGTGATTCCTGCGCACAACGCGGCGGTAACGCTGGCGCGCGCACTCGATTGCCTCCTCGATCAGGAAATAGTGGATTGGGAGGCGATCATCGTCGACGACGCCTCCACGGACCGCACCCCCGCGATCATCGCCGGTTATGTGGAGCAAGATGCCCGATTTCGGACGTTGAGCTCTTGCGCGTACAGCGCCGCCGGCGCGCGCAACAGCGGGATTTCGACAGCGCGCGGCCACTGGCTCATGTTTCTGGATGCGGACGATTGGGTGGATGCCAGCTTCCTTGCGAAAATGCTGGCCGCACTGAAAACCGCTCCCGATGCAGTGGCCGCCTATTGCGGTTCCCGGCGCGTGATGCCCGATGGCGAATTCACCCCGTCGAGCATCTCAACGGAGGTTGCGATCCAGCCCTTCGAAACATTCGCCCGCCAGTGTGCCATCCGCACTCACGCGCTGCTGGTCGACCGGGAGACAATTGTCGAGTTGGGCGGTTTCGATGTGTCGCTGCGCACCTGCGAGGACTGGGATCTGTGGCAGCGCCTCGCACGTCTGGGCAAAAATTGGGTGATGGTCGACGAGCCGCTCGCTTTCTATCGGGCCAGCCCCAACGCGCTCTCCCGCAATTCGGCGCAGATGCTGGTAGATGCGGAAATCGTGATCGCCCGCGGCTTTTCTGCTGATCCCAGGGTCAAACACCCAGCATCGGCTCACGCCAATGGAGCGACCGAGGCGAACGGCCGCACCGCTTCCGAAGCACTCGCGTGGTTCGCGTTGTGGAACGCCGCGTCGGATTGCGGCAGCGGCTCGCGCTCGGTCAACCCGCAGTCCCTGCGCGCGCTCCCGGCAGGACGCAAGTGGGCGCGTGAGATCGCCAAGGTGGCCTTCGATGGCCTCATGGCAGGAAGCCTATCGGTGCCGGCGCAATTGGCTGCCAGGTGGGACAGGTTCGGCGGCTCCCTCACCGAGTTGATCATCGAACTCGGCAAGGTCTGGGACAATCCCGTCGCGGGTCGCCGCGTCCAGTATCACCTTGAGCAAATGCTTCTCGACGTCGACGATCTTGCCGCGCCGCGCAGGCTGGCGCGGACACTTGGAATTCGCGTTGACGCTCGCAACCCGACCTCGATCGAACTTCCACAAGGAATCGATCAAATTTACGCCTATCTGATGATGGATGGCCAGATCGAGGCTCGCGTGCAGTTCGGCGTCCTCGGGAAAGTGACAAGGCGTCATTGGATTGAACTGATCCTGAATTTCGTGTCCCCCGAGCGGCTTGTACGTGCCGACAAGTCAAACATGTTTGCCGCGCAGGCATTGTTGACCGTAGCGGGACGCCGGCCCGATCGGGACAGCCACTTCGGCAAACTCGCGCGATTGGCCGCGCAAGCGCGGCGGCTGGTTCGGTCGAGCGCCGAACCTACGGAGCCTCTTGCAGCGCCGCGCCGTGCACCGGCCGCGGATAGGCACGACAATGATCGCACGTCGTTCTGGAATCGCCATTTCGCGACCCAGGATCCCTGGAGCTACGGTTCGCCCTATGAGCAGGAAAAATATGAGCGGCAGCTCGAAATTCTGCCTGCCGGTCCCATCGGACGGGCGCTTGAGCTGGCCTGCGCGGAGGGCCACTTCACGCGGCAGCTGGCGCCGCGAGTGGGTCATTTGACCGCAACTGACATCTCCGCCGTAGCCGTCGGGCGGGCGCGCGCGCGATGCAGCGATCAGCCGAATGTTGAGTTCGGCGTACTGGATTTCTCTGCGGACACGCTGCCGGGTGAGATGGATCTGATCGTCTGTTCGGAAGTGCTCTACTATCTGGATGATCTCGCCGAGTTGCGGCGCATCGCCAAAAAATTCGTTGAGGCGTTGGCGCCTCGCGGCAGTTTCATCAGCGCACACGCATTCGTGCTGGGTGACAATGTTGAAAGGACGGGCTTCGACTGGAACACATTCGGTGCGCAAGTGATCTCAGAGACGCTGGCAGGGACCGAAGGCCTCGTCCTCGAGCAATCGATCCAGACCGAGCTCTATCGCATAGACCGCTTCCGCCGCCTGTCACCAGACGACGTGGCGACGGAACCGATGATAGATCATGTGCCAATCCGCGCGCCCATCGAAATCGGGGTCGCGCGAAAAATCATCTGGGGTGGGGCGCGGGCCTTGCGCCGCGACGTCGCACGTAGCGAGCGGCGGCAGCGCATCCCTGTCCTCATGTATCACAGCGTCTCCGATGATGGTCCGGCCGCGCTCGCCCGTTTTCGGCTCACGCCCGCCGCATTCGACAGCCAGATGGCATGGCTGCGCGCCAATGGCTTTCACGCGATTATGTCCGAGCAGCTGGAATGGTTCGTCGCCAACCGTCACCCTTTCGCTGGCCGCCCAGTGCTCATCACCTTCGATGACGGCTTCCAGAACTTTGCTGACCATGCCTGGCCGACCTTGCGCGCGAACGACCTGACCGCGGAAGTGTTCCTGGTGACGGACTTGGTGGGTGAAAGTGCACGGTGGGACGCCGTCAGCGGTCCGCCGACGCAGCTTATGGACGCCGGGACGGTACGACGCCTCGCCGCCGAAGGTGCGTTCTTCGGAAGCCATCTGGCGACGCATCGCGCGATCGATGGTCTGTCGAGCTCTGACCTGGCCGCCGAGCTCCTGCGCTCTCGTATGTTCATCGAACGGTGGACCGGTCGGCCAACCACGGCGTTCGCGGCACCCTTCTCTGTCACCGACCGACGGCTTGGCAGGCTGGCCAAGGAGTGCGGCTATCGAATCGGCTTCGGCGGCAGACACGGGCCGGCGGGCCTCGATTGCGATCCCATCGACCTTCCGCGCATCGAGATTCGCGGGGACCGCTCGCTCGATGACTTTGTTGCCACTGTCGAGGCCGTGCTCGAATGAACGGTGAACTTGTCTATTGGGCGACTTGGTACACGGCTGACATCAGCTCCTGCGGGTTTGGCGCCCCAAACATGTATCGTCCACCCTCTGGAACCTCGGTGAAGCTCCAGCGCACGATCCCCTGCCGGTCCAGCAGGAACTGACCGACCAGTTGTCCATGTCCCGTTGCCATCATCTGCTCGTCGGCTTCGGTCAGTTCGTAATGGTCCTTCTTGTCGAGGAATTCGCTGGCCGCGAAAGGATCCATAGGAGCGGGCAACTCGCCTGGCATGTCGACCCGCATATCCTTTGCCGCTGCCATCGAGACCTTGTACGGCCAGTTCGTCTCGTCTTGGGTGAATTCGAGATTGGGCAGTCCAAAAGCACGATGTGAAGCGCGTTCAGGGTCGGAGGCCGCAAGCAGATTCGGCATCGGGTGGTAGCGGAAATAGAGACGCGCCCGTTCGATCGGCGTGTTGACCACCGTCAGGCTTTCCACGCCCTTTTCGCGCAGCTCCGGATCAAGCCGCGCCTGGGCGGCGATATGGCGCCGGCAAAACGCACAATGCAGACCTCGAAACAGGCCGACCAGCACCGGTTTTTGTCCGCGAAAGTCGTCAAGCGCGATCTTGCCTTCCTGGGTAATGGCGTCGAGTACCAAGTTCGGCGCACGGTCGCCCGGTTGAAGCGGTACCAAGTCACTATGCGCGGACATGTCCAACCTCCCACCCCGGCTAGTCGAGAAAAGGCAGCACCACAAGCGCTTCCGGGTCGAGCCCGTGCTGGGCGCATATACCCTGCGCCAGGGAAAAGTAGCGTTCGGCCTCGGCCAGATTGTCGAGGTCGAGATTAAGCGTTGCAAGACCATCATAGCACGGAAACAGCAGTTGGGGTTCGCCTGTTTCGCGGGCTACGTCCAGTGCTTCGTGGAACAAGCCAACCGCCAGTTCCGGACGGCCGTTGCACTGATGGATCTGCCCAAGCACGATCAACGGCACCGGCAGGTGCTCGCGCTGGTCGAGCGCCCGGTCGATCTCGATGGCCTTCTCGGCAGCAGGCACGCCCTCCGTTGGACAGCGATCCGTGAAAGTACAACAAGCGACCGCCAGATTGGCGAGAAGGCGCGCCTGGAAACCCAAATCACCAATATGGCGCGCCACTTCAAGACCGCGCCGACAGACCTCCATCGCCTTTGCCGGATCGATGGTCGTGTAAAGCACGCCGAGATTGGTGTAGCCGCGGCAGGCCGCGCCCAGTAGACCGGCGGCTTCGGCCAATTCAATGCTTCGCTCAACCTCTCGCACGGCTTCACGGTTTCGCCCAAGGCGGGCCAGCGCAACAGCCTTGGTATTAAGTGCCTCGGCGGTCACAAGAGTGGCATCACGCCCTACCTCGGAGACATGCTCCGTTGTCAGAGTGCGTACGCAATCCAGCGCCGCGTCCGCCCATTTTGCCGCGAGAGCGTTGTCTCCGCTACGGAACGCCTGTCGGCCACGTTCTTGCCACAGATGCGCCTGCTCGATCGGGGCATCCGCTCCATCGAGGAGCGCTGCCGCTTCAGCATAGCGGGATTCCGCGTCGTCCCGCTTGCCGACGTCCCAGAGCAGCCGACCGATCTTACGCAAAACGCGCGCCGAAGCGACACGATCGGCTGACTCGCGGTATGCCTGCAACACCGTCTCGTAGTGGTGGTGCGCGATCTCGCGGCGGCCTACCGGGCCGCTCAAATCGGCAATGCGTTCTGCAATTGCCAGTTTGAGCGGTGTTTGCCCGATCGCGTCCAACGCAGTCAGGGCTCGCTCGTAGAAACGAAGGGCGTCGTCGTTGGCGTATATCATGCGAGCGCGATCGCCCGCCGCCTGCAGGTAATGTGCGCCCCTCTCCCGCTCGGCGCTCAGTGCGAAATGATGACCGAGCACGGTCAAATCCTCGAGCCGTTCCGGCTTGTCGCCGCACAGTTGCTCCAAGGCAGCACCGACCCGCCCGTGGATGTCGGTCCGGCGTTGCAGGAGCAGATTCTGGTAGATCACGTCCTGCAGCAATGTTTGCGTAAAGCGGTAGCTTTGCGACGAGACCGAGCCTGATCCGGCAACTTCCTCGATGATTTCCGCATCGCAAAGCAGTTCGCAGCCGGCTTCTAGCCGGCCGGGGTCGGCTGTCACGGTTTTCAGAAGTGTGGCATCGAAGCGCGGGCCGATTACCGCGGCTTCCTGGGCCAACCGGCGCACCTCTTGGGGCAGCCGGTCGACGCGAGCAAGCAACATTGCCTGGATAGTGGCGGGAATGCCGGTTGCGACTTCGCCTGCCACAGTCCGCCATCGCTGGCCCTCGCGCATCAGTACACCGCGATCGATAAGGCCGCGAACGATCTCCTCTACAAAAAGGGGGTTGCCGCCCGCGCGCTCGAGGATCTGGTCGACAAGCCTTCCTGCGGAGTTTACCCAGCTCTCGCCGAAAAGCGCCGCCAGCAGGCTGCGTCCGTCGTCACTGTTGAGCGGCGAAAGCCTGAGCGCTGTGTGGCTGACCCGACTTGAGTCGAGCTGGTCGTTGTCCGGCGCCGGACGATGCGTGACCAGCAACATCAACCGCGTGCGTTCCAACCTGTCCATCACGAAACGCAGTGCCTCGAGCGACACGGCGTCAGCCCAGTGCAGGTCTTCGACGACAATCAACAGCGGCGACAACGCAAGCCGCCGTTCGATGATTGTCCGGACTGCGTAGAGAATTTGCCGCCGCAGCTGCTCGGGCTCGACATGCTGCAAGGTGGCATTGGGGTCGCCAAGGCCAAGCACATGGTAGAGCAAGGGCATCAGCCGCTTCGCCTCCTCGCCCTGCAGGCCGAGATCGGTAAGCAAGCCTGCGAGCTTCCCCCGCATTTCGTCCCCATTGTCGTTTTGCATCATCCCGGCAGCGCTGCGCACCACTGCGCCCAAGGCGCCAAATGATTGTTCGCCCAGCGGTGAGCACGTTGCCTGCCGCACGGCGACGTTGCGAAAACGATCCTCGTCGCCGACGCGGGCGACGAACTCCTTCACCAGCCGCGATTTCCCGATACCGGCTTCTCCGACGAGGCGGACAAGTTGGGCCGAGCCGCCGCACGCCTGGTCAAGGCTCGCCAGCATTCTCTGGAGCTCCGCATCACGACCTATCATCGGCGCGCTGAGGCCGAGCGCCTCGAGCCCACGCGCTGCACGCGGCGCCGCAAGCGGTGCATCCAGCCGATGGACGAGCACACTGCCAGCCTTGCCGCGAAGCACGACATCACCCAGCGACTCGTAAGAGAAGGCATGCCGGGTCAGCCTGTGAGTGAGCTCGCCTACCAGCACCTCACCCGGTGCGGCCAGCGATTGCAGGCGTTGCGCCGTATTCACTGTGTCGCCGGTCACCGAATAGGATTTGGCGGTGCCGATGCCCAATCCGCCAGTGACGACCGGACCAGTGTTTATGCCGATGTGGAGTAACAGAGGCGAGCCGGAGGGCGGCGCGCTTTCGCCGAGCCGCGCCGTCCGGGCGATCATGTCGAGAGCGGCGCGAAGCGCACGTTCCGGATCGTCCTCATGCGCGACCGGCGCACCGAACAGAGCGAGCAGTGCATCGCCGATGAACTTGTCGACGAAACCACCAAAGTTTCGCACGGCCGCCGTCAATTCCTTGAACAGTTCGTTCTGCAGCGCTTGCATGACCTCGGGGTCGAGCTGCTCGCTGAGTGTCGTGAAGCCGCAAAGGTCAGCAAACAGGACCGTCACAGTCCGGCGATCGGCGTCAGAGACCGGATGCAGCCCATCTTCGCTTTCGATGTTCGCAAGCAGCGACGGAGTTCGAGAAGGCGGCACAATGGTCCGGCTTGGTGTCGGAGCAGGCTGTTCGACGGCTTTTGCGGGCGCACCGAGGCTTGCCCCACATTTCGGACAGAACTCGAAATCAGGTGCGCAGGGGTAGCCGCAACTGGCGCATGTCACGGGCTGGCGCCTGCCACACCTCGGACAGAAAGCGTATCCGCTCTCAACCTCCAAACCGCAGCCCGAGCAGTCCATCGAACAAGACCTCACTAGGGGCCGTGACGGCGTGATCTCGATACGCACTTCACGGCCAGGGTATTCACAAGAATGAACCGATAGCCGTCGACCAGCAAGCGGCAGCGCAGATGGGCATCGAGCGATCAGTGTGAGTCCTGTCGTTCGGGCGGCTGCGTGGCCGTCGTTTGCGAAAGTTCCCTCGTACCCCCCGTCTTCCTGCTATCGTAGGGACGAGGAGACGGACCGATGAGCGAGAATCGTAAGCTGGCCGCGATCCTGGCTGCGGATGTGGTCGGATACAGCCGGCTCGCGAGCGCGGACGAAGATCTTACTTTGGCGAGGTTGCGGGCCCTGCGCAGCGACCTGATCGATCCGACCATCGCCGTGCACAACGGACGGGTGATCAAGCGCACCGGGGATGGGGCGCTGGTTGAGTTCCGCAGTGTGGTGGATGCCGTGCGCTGCGCCGTTGAGGTTCAGAATGGTATGGTTGAGCGCAATGCCGGCGTGCCGCAGGACCGCCGCATCGAGTTCAGGATCGGCATCCATCTGGGCGATGTGGTCGAAGAAAGCGACGGCGACCTGATGGGCGACGGCGTCAACATCGCCTCGCGTTTGGAGGGCGTCGCGGCGCCCGGCGCCATCTGCCTGTCCGAGGATGCCTATCGCCAGGTCAAGGCGAGGCTCGACCTCTCGGTCAGCGATCTCGGCAGCACGCAGCTCAAGAACATCGCCGAGCCGATCCGGGTCTATTCGCTGCAAGTCGGCAGCGCCGGGACCAAGGCGGCCGCGACCTCGGAAACCGCGACGAGCCGGCCGGCAGCGCCGCCGAAGCTGTCGATAGCCGTCCTGCCGTTCGCCAACATGAGCGGTGACGTCGAACAGGACTACTTCGCCGACGGCATCTCCGAAGACATCATCACGGCGCTGTCCAAACTGTCGCAACTCTTCGTCATCGCACGCAATTCGTCGTTCACCTTCAAGGGCCAGAACGTCCATGTGCAGGAGGTGGGCACGAAGCTCGGCGTGCGGCATGTCCTTGAGGGCAGCGTACGCAAGTCGGGGAACAGGGTGCGCATCACCGCGCAGCTCATCGATGCAACCTCGGGCGGCCATCTTTGGGCGGAGCGGTTCGATCGCGACCTGACCGACATATTCGCCGTGCAAGACGACGTGACGCAGCAGATCGTCGCTGCGCTGGCGCTCAATCTGACGGAGGGTGACCGTCAGCGGCTGGCGCCCGAGCACCCGCGCAACGCGGAGGCGTATGACTGTTTCCTGCGGGGCCGGGAGCTGTGGCACCGGCTGACGAAGGAGACGAACCTCGCAGCCCGCGACCTCTTGCAACGTGCCATCGAACTGGACCCGAAGTTTGCCTCGGCCCACGCTTTCCTCGCCCTCACGCACGGACTCGATTACCTGAACAGGTGGAGTGCCTCGCCGCCGGAATCGATGGCGCAAGCGGAAGAGGTCGCAACGCGAGCGGTAACGCTGGATGACAGCGATCCCTGGGCGCACTGGGCGCTGGCTATAGCCAAGCTGTACACACGACGGCACGATGGGGCCATCGGCGAGGCCGAGCGCGCGATCGCCCTCAATCCGAACTTCGCCGAAGGGCACGTGATCCTCGGCGAGGCGCTGTACTATTCGGGCAGACCTGAGGAGGCCCTCGAGAGTTTCGCCCGGGGGAAGACCTTGAATCCGTACTTTCCGGATGTGCTTCTGCACTTCCAGGCTTTGGCCTTGTTTCAACTGGGAAGATACGAAGAGGCCGTTGGCCTCTTGATGCAACGGCTGGCTCGCAACGCTGTTACCGACGTCTCGCGCGCGCTTCTGGCCGCCAGCTACGGCCATCTGGGCCGTTTCGCCGAGGCCCGCGCGGCATGGCAGGAGGTGCTTCGCGTCAATCCCGACTATTCGCTGGAATACCGTCGCAAAGTCTTGCCCTACAAGAACCCTGCCGATTTCGAACTCGTGGTGGACGGGCTCCGCAAGGCCGGTGTCGTGCAATGACAGGTGAGCCCATGTCAGGTCAGGCCTTGAACTGCAGACGGATCGCAGGCAAGCCATATGATCGTCGAGGCGGAAGCCGTCGTCGAAATTAGAAAATCAACCTGAAATAAGGCCTGAAGCGAGGCTCAGGTCGCCTTGATCTCTGCCTGGCCGATCTTGCGCCATCGGGCGTTTTCGCGAACCAGCTTCAGGTCGTCGGTCGTCTCGGCAAGTGTCCGCAAACGGTATTGCCGGAGCAGGTCCGGGAAGAGCGACCCTTCCGGCAGGCCGGCAAGCTGCTCGCGGACCGAGATCTTTTCATCGATGACCCGCATGCCCCAGGCATTTTCCCGAACCTGCAGCTCCGCAGCCAGATCGCGCTCTTCCGGCATGTTTTCGTCCAGCGCAGCCAGCAGGATCGAGTGGAAAAGCGCTACATAGCCAATCTGTCTCAGGCCGCCCACAACCCGCACACGCGGCAATATGGCAAGGACGAGGAACATCAGGAACAAGTTCGGCAGCAGCACGCCGTCCAGCAGCGCCTGCTTGAGATGCGGCCGCTCGAACGGGATGGAAAGACCATGCGGCTTGTCAGGCTCGATCAGGTGCCCGTTCTCGAGGACGAGCTTGCGCACGCGCTCCTCGCGGATGCCCCAGAAATAGGCCGTGGCATTGGGCAGAAACCTGCCAAAGGGGCTCGATGCGGCCTCTTGCAAGGCACGTTCGAGACGCTGGCGCCTTGCGGGCTCAATGAGCAGCCTGGAAAGAAGGCTGCCGTCATATTCTAGATGCCGCGCCATGGCAGCCGCGGCGAGCCGATCATCGATGAAAACCGGCAGGGCCATGCCGGAACGATCCCAATCGGCGACCAGATCCTCGTTGAGGGCTGTCAGCGCATCGGCGGCGGTTCCAAACACCTTGTCCTGGTTGGCAAGCAGTGTGCCCAGCCAGCGGCTGGCATCCGTTTCATCGCCCACCGCTTCGAGCGCGCGCTTGTTGAGGGAGACGGGACCGGCCACGCAGGCGCTTTTGCGGCACAGTTTGTGGCGCCCCATGCCAAACAGGTTGACCTTGTCGTCGCCGACATCGAGCCATCCCGGCCCCTCCCGGCCAATTGTCTCCATGGTCATCGTCGTTCCCATGAAGCCGACGAAGGCCGACAGCCCGTTTTCGACCGCGCCGAGCCAGGCAAGCAGGACGGCATCGAAGGTGATCCGGTCCATCAGAAGCAGGCAGTGCAGGCCGGACTGAATCACCGGTCTGTGCTCGAACTCTTCGAGCGCCTTGCCGATCTCTTCAGGCTGCATGATCACACCAAGGCGCTGATGCAGGACTTCGCGCAGGATCGAGCGGGCAGCGATCGCCGGGGCCGATGCAGGCCTTGCCACCGGCCGCCACAGATGGCGGGCGTAATCGGAAACCGGTGCATTCCAGTTCTGCTCGATGTCACGCACGACTTCCGGACAGAGCAGCGACAGCACAGCCAGAATTTCCGCCGGAGGCGTAGGGGTTGGATCGAAGACGGCGGTCATTGGTCCCGTCTAAAGCGCGTCGCGTTTGAACGGACCCATGCGACGCGCTTTAGACCTTTGTTTTTTAGCATGTCGTTCTCCCAAAACCGGGACCACTTTTGAGCGACATGCATTAGCCGCTTGCGGTGTAAACGCCAAGGGAGACCTCAGAACCGCAGCCGGGCCATGCTCAGGAGGTCGTGGTACTGCCCGTCGGTAAAACCGGCCTTCACATGCCGGCCTTCGACCTCGAAGCCGTGGCTTGTGTAGAGACGGACGGCCGGTTCGTTGTCGGCATAGACGGTCAATTCGACCCGCTTCAGGGCGCGCCAGTTGTCGGCCACGTCAAGCAGCGCGCCAAGTATGGCAGAGCCGATGCCCTTGCCGACAAAGGCATCGTCAAGGCCGATATTGATCTCGCCGATATGCGAACGGCGCGGCGAACCCTGTACGACCAGGCTGCCATGGCCGACGACCTTGCCGTCCAACTCGGCAACGATCCAGGTGGTTTCCGGGCCGGACTTGGCGATGCGCCGCTCCACCTGCTCTACCCGCTCGAAGGGCATCCTGAGCGTGCCCCCGCGGAAGCCCGGCATGTTGAAGATAGCGCAAAGCGCCTCCGCATCGCTTGGCCGGACGGACCGCAGCTGCGGTTGGATTTTCTCGGAGGATGGCGAGGTCGTGCTGGTCATGGCGCTCCCGGCGAAGGCAATCGGCTCGGCACGATGCACCGGACGTCCCCTGAAAATCCAGTCGTCTCTGCAACCTATGATGCCGATTGCGAGCTAAAATACCGGGAGGCGGTGTAGAGTTTGAAGACGCCGCTGATGCCGATCCAGCCGAAAAGGGCGAGCCAGCACAATGTCCCGGTCGCCGGCCAGTCGATCCGGTGCACCGCAGCGTCGGTGATGACGAGGCCAAGGATGGCAAGCAGGCCAACCAGAAACTGCGCCAAGCCGAGCACCAGCAGTTCCTCGCGCGGCGCGCTTCTCCAGACGAGATATATGCCGCCCGCACCGGCGAGGAAGATGACCTGAGCGTGGAAGGCGTCTACCGGCCATGGCCAGATGCTGCTGAATGTCAGGGGAAACAGCAACAGGCCGACGCCATAGAGCCCAAGGATCGCCGATTCCACCGGCATGTAGCCGCGCCATGCGGGGTTTAAGGTCACGCCTTTTGCAGAAGGACGGGCCCTGGCCCGCCACAGGAACAGCCCGGATACCGCGACCGAAGCAAGATAGACCAAAAACCAGAGCCAGGGCGCTTTGCGCCCGAAGTTGAAATAGCCGAGATTGAGGAACGAAGCCACCGACACGATGACGGTGAAGATGAAGGCCATGACGAGCACGAGCCTGGCGGGCGACCAGCGATTCCACAACAGCAGCGCCGCCATCACGACCATTTCGGCGGTGTAGAAGCCGCCGAGGAAGCGGGCATTGAACGGCGTGACGGCCCAAGGCCAGCGCGGCTTGACCAGGACGGGTGCGAAAAACAGGCCGGCGCCTACGATCAGGACGATGATGACCACCGCAGAGAAAAGGCGCAGGGCCGCCGGAAATGGCGGGTTGTCGGATGTCGGCATGGGAGAGAGCCCCAAGGATGAATTCCCCATGGATCATCATAGTGCCGGTTACCGCGAATGGAAATTGGACTGTCACCAGGCTTGTCTATTCGAATGGCCGTACGGTCCGTTTCGAAGTAGAATGAAGACTCGGACCAAAGAGCGGTCCGGTCAACCATGCCTCATGGGGCGTCCGGAGCCTGCACGATGAACGAAGCTCAGGATCTGTTCTCGCTTCTGCGGCAATCGACCGATGTCGATCCACAGGCAATCGACGCGATCGAGCGAACCATCGCGGAAGGCCAGGACCGCGAACTTTGCCGCATCAATGCGCCAGCCTTCGCCAGCAAGCATGGCCTCGACGAGGAACGCACCATAGGCGCCTTTCTCCACGCGGCGCGGGTGGGCATCTTCGACATTTCCTGGAATGTTCTGTGCCCCGGCTGTGGCGGCGTGCTCGACACCAACGCCACGCTGAAAACCCTGCAGAAGGACGAATACACCTGCGCGCTGTGCGCCGAGGGCTATTCGCCGACCCTCGACGAGATGGTCGAGGTGACATTCACCGTCAGTTCCCGCGTGCGCAGGATTGCCGCCCACAATCCACACGAACTGCCGTTGGTGGAATATTTCCGCCAGATCTACTGGGGGTCCGGCGTCGATCTGCCGGAAGAGGATTTCGCCAAAAAGATGGAAGCGTTCTCGCTGGAGGGTATCGAGCTTGCGCCCGGTGAAAAGGCGTTTCTGCTCATACAGCTTCCGTCCGAATTCATCATCGTCTTCGATCCGGTCACCCATTCAGCGCAGTTCATCGACGGGAAGGGCGAACCAACAAAGGAACGCCGAAGCCTCTCTTTGGTCTTCGACCGCGACCATGTGCAGAGCCAGACGCTGGAGATGCAACCGGGCCCGATGCGCATTTCGCTGGAAAACAGGACCGACACCCGCGTGCTGCCGACGGTCTTCATCGCCGGCCAGGCATTGCATGATTTGCTGGGCAAACGCCGGCCCTTCCTGACCGCCAAGCGCCTGCTCACCAACCAGACGTTCCGCAATCTCTATCGTGCGGACACGCTCGACATCAACCAGCGCCTGAAGATCACCAGCCTGACCTTCCTGTTCACCGACCTGCGCGGATCGACCGCGCTTTACGAGCGGGTGGGCGACCTTTCAGCCTTCGATCTCGTGCGCGAGCATTTCCAGGTTCTGCACGAGATCGTCGCGGCGGAGGCAGGCGCGGTGGTGAAGACGATCGGTGATGCGGTGATGGCGACCTTCGCGACGCCTGATCGCGCGATTGCGGCGGCCCTCAGGATGCGCGATGCCATGCGTGCGCTCAACGACAAGAGCGGGCGCGAGGATCTGCTGCTCAAAATCGGAGTCCACGCCGGCCCCTGCATCGCCGTGTCCATGAACGAGCGACAGGACTATTTCGGCCAGACGGTCAACATTGCTTCGCGGGTCCAGAACCTTGCCACCGCACAGGCGATCTTCGCCACTCGTGCGGTGGTCGACGACAATCTCACCGCCGATCTGTTGCACAGGAAAGCGCTGACGCCCGTGCCCCACGAGGTCTCGCTGCGCGGCATTGAGCGGGAGATCGCAGTCTATACGATCCCCTGAAGACTTGGCCCCTGAAGATTTGGGTCGTCTCGGCCTCTCACACGCGCCTACAGACAAAATAACGATCGGCGGGCACCGAAGGCGGCGGCGGGAGGCGTTGCAACTGCGGGTGATCGAGCGGCGTGCCGCTGACCGCGATGCCGCCGACGCGAAGCAGGCGCGCAATCAGATCGGGAAGCCAGGTAGAGGTCACTGCATCGAGATCTTCATAGCCGGTACCGATGTCGGCATGAACAAGAGCGGCATCGATGCCAATGAACCTGCTCGCCGTCTCGCGTATTTCGCCGAGCACGAGGTTTTCAGCTTCGGGAATTGAGCTGGCGTGTGCGGCAAGTGCGCGGTCGAACGCCACGATCCGGCGTCCGGGCAGGCGCTCGCGCAGATGGTGGAACGTCCGGCCATTGCCGAGGCCGAGCTCGACCACGGGCCCCTCCATCTTCGCCACCTCGGTGCAGACATGATCGAGAATGTCGCGCTGTGCGGTCATCCTGCGGATGAAACTGTCGAGGCGACTCATAGGCGATTGTATGTCCTGAACCAGTCCCGCACATAGAGGCGAGCAATGAACATTGCAATAGCCGAACAGGCCGCCGACAAGGATCATACCGGGTGGAGTCGGCGGCACGGCGCGCGGCGGAATTGCGATCTCACTTGTAGGGGTCTGCGGCGTCCCGCAAGCCGTCGCCGAGGAAGTTGAACGCCATGATGACGAGAATGACGGGGAGCATCGGCAAAAGCAGCCATGGATAGAACGCGATCACGTTGACGCTGCGCGCCTCGGTGAGCAGGATGCCCCAACTGGTTATCGGCGCCCTCAGGCCGAGCCCGAGGAAGCTCAGCGCCGTCTCGCCCAGGATCATGCTGGGTATGGAGAGCGTCGCCGTCGCGATCAGATGCGACATGAAGCCGGGAATGAGGTGCCGCCCGATGATGCGGCTGCTCCTGGCGCCCATCAATTGCGCGGCCAGAACGTAATCCTCCTCGCGCAAGGCTAGAAGCTTCGAACGCACGGCCCGCGCCAGTCCGGTCCAGTCGAGCAGCCCGAGGATGACGGTGATGCCGAAATAGATCAGGGCCGGACTCCAGGTTATCGGCATGATAGCCGCCAGAGCCAGCCATAGCGGAATGCTGGGGATCGATTGCAGAACTTCGATTATCCGTTGCACGATCAGGTCGAAGATACCGCCGTGATAGCCGGCCAGTCCGCCGATAACAATGCCGAGCAGGAAGCTGAAGCTGATACCGACGAGGCCGATTGTCAGTGAAATGCGTGCGCCATAGATGATGCGCGAGAGCACGTCGCGCCCCAGCCTGTCAGTGCCGGCCAGAAAGAGCTGGCCGTTTTCGGCAGGGCAGACAAAATGCCTGTCACCTTCGATCAGGCCCCAGAACCGGTAACTGTCGCCCCTGCAGAAGAAGCGGATCCGCTGAACATCATCGTGGTTCTCGATGTAGTTCCGCTTGAGCGTGTCCATATCCAGCGTCATCCGGCGGCCATAGACGAACGGCCCGACGAACTGGCCGTTGTGGAACAGGTGCACCCGCTGCGGCGGCGAATAGATGTAGTCCATGTTGCGCGTGTGCAGATTGTAGGGCGCCAGGAACTCGCAGATCAGTATCCCGAAATAAAGCACTGCCAGGAATATGCCTGATATAACGGCAAGCCGGTGCTTCCGGAATTTCCACCACATCAGCCGCAACTGCGACGCCTGATAGACTTTCGACTGCTCCGGCGTCATCGCCTCGACCGACTGCAGGTCAATGGGCGCGATGGAAACGTAGTGTTGCAGTGGAGCACCCGGAGCGGGCAGCGGAGAATTCGTGTTCATTTGGTGCTGCCGCCCTGCAAACGAATTCGTGGATCAAGCAGCGCCAGCGCCAGGTCGGAAATCAGGACACCGATGACCGTCAGGAAGGCGAGGAACATCAGGAACGACCCTGCCAGATACATGTCCTGGCTTTGCAGCGCCTTGATCAGCATCGGCCCGGTCGTTTCCAAAGACAGCACGATCGCCGTGATTTCGGCGCCGGAGATGATGGCCGGCAGGATAGAGCCGATGTCGGAAATGAAGAAATTGAGCGCCATGCGCAGCGGATATTTGACCAGCGCCTTGAAGGGATGAAGGCCTTTGGCGCGCGCGGTCACGACATATTGCTTGTGTAGCTCATCGAGCAGATTGGCGCGCAGCCGCCGGATCATGCTTGCCGTGCCTCCGGTGCCGATGATCAAGACCGGGATCCAGAGATGGGCGAGGATCGACTTCGCCTTGGCCCAGCTCATCGGCTCGCTGAGATATTGCTGGTCCATGAGATGGCCGATGGATGTGCCGAACCAGATGTTGGCGAAATACATCAGGATCAGCGCCAGCATGAAGTTCGGAATGGCAAGGCCGAGAAGGCCGAAGAAAGTCAGGCCGTAGTCGCCCCAGCTGTATTGATGCGTGGCGGAGTACATGCCGATTGGAAAGGCGATGAGCCAGGTGAAGACGATCGTGACGAAGGAAACCATCACGGTCAGCCACATTCGGTCCCCGACGACGTCGCGAACCGGCAGCTCATATTCGAAGGAATAGCCGAAATCGCCGTGCAGCATCCCGCCGACCCAGTAGAAGTAGCGAACGATCGGCGGCTTGTCGAAACCATATTCCTTGCGCATCATCTCGATGCGATCGGAATCCACCCCTTCGCCCTGAGCCCGAAGCTCGGCAACATAGCTGTCGAAATAGTCGCCTGGGGGAAGTTCGATGATCGTGAACACCAGCGCCGATATGATCAGCAGCGTTGGAACCATCACGGCGATGCGCCAGACAAGATATCGAAGCACGCTCAGGACTCTCCAAGCCAGAATGTATCCGGCATGTAGACACCGAAATAGGCAGTCGGGTCGTAGCCGTAGAGCGCCTTGTCAGGCAGGTTGCGCAGCCGCGAGGACGCCAGAACCGGCTGATGCGTTCCGTTCACCGTGCCGATCGAAAACACCTGATCGGTGTAGATCGACAGCATCGAATTCCAGATTTCGGCGCGCTCCGTGGTTTCGGTCGATGCGTTCCAGCGCTTGAGCAAAGCCATCAACTCGACCACAGGCGGAAGATCGGGCGCCTCACCGAGCTTGCCATGAGACAAGTAGTGAGCACCCCAGAGCGGCCATTGCAGCTGGTCGTCGATGGTGGGGGCCAGTTGGCTCGGGTTCATGTCGGCGGTCGGCACGCCATTGTCGATACCCGACCACATCGACATCATGATCTGGCCGCCAACCGCGCGGCTGCGGAAGATATCGCGCTGCGAAGTCCGGATGAACAAGGCGATGCCGATCTTGCGCCAGTGATCGGTGATGAGTTCGAGCGCGTCGGTTTCCAGCGTGCTTTCGCCGGCCGTCTCCACTATGATCTGCGCCGGGCGTCCATCGGGAAGTATCCGCAGGCCGTCATCGTCACGCGTCTGAAGCCCGACCTCGTCGAGCAGGGCATTGGCCTGGTCGGGATCATGGGCGACCCAGGCTTTCGCGAATTCCGGCCGGTAGAGCGGGCTCTCCGGCAGGACCGTATCGGCACTTTCCTGTGCTAATCCGTAGAACACAGCCATATTGATCTCGCGCCTGTCCACAGCGAGCGAAAGTGCGCGGCGCACGCGCACGTCGCGAAAAAGGCGACGCCACACCTGGTCGGCACAATTCAGATTGGGCAGCAGCGCCAGCCGCGAACCCTGTGTGCGTTTCCAGAGATGCATCTTCACCGGGTAGCGCTTCTCCGCATCCTTCAGGAAGGAGTAATCGGTGAAGTCAATTCCCATGCATTGCAGGTCGCTCTCGCCCGCACCGGTCTTGGCGGAAATGATCGCCGACGAGCTGACATTCATGACAATCCGGTCAACATAGGGCAGTTGCCGGCCATTCTCGTCTATTCGATGAAAGAACGGGTTGCGCTCGAAGACGAACTGCTCAGCCGGCGGCTTGGTCCGGTTCTGCCAGGGATCGAGCGTCGGCAAATCCGGGTTCTCCGGGCGATACTGCCGCGACATGCGGATATGCAGGAGCGTCCATTTCTTGGCCCGGTTCTCCCTCATTAGGCCGGCGAGCCGGAATGGATCCTGGTATTTCTTGTGGAACTGCTTGAGATAGGCGGCTGGCAGAACAAGCGATAGCGGCGAAGCAGCAGCGAGCCTGGGCAGGAAGTCGGGATTGGGCGCATCCCAACTATAGCGGACCGTCAACGGATCGACGATCTCGAAGCGTGGCGGCTTGCCGTCCGCCAGCAGGGCCGGGGCAAGCCCGCCTTGCGAAAGCTCATCGTTCAGCCAGACATCTTCCCAGCAATAGCGAAAATCCTCCGGCGTCAGCAGGCCACCGTCAGACCATTTATGCCCTTCCCGTATCTTGAAAGTGAAGACGCGATCATTCGCTACGTCGAAACTTTCGAGAATGTCGGCTTGCATGTTAAGCTTTTCGTCATAGCCGACCAGGCGAGCATACCCATAGATCGTCATCATCCGGATATCTTTCTGGCTGCCGATGATCGTACGCAGCGTGCCGCCATACTGGCCGGGCTGCCGGCCCATCGCAGCGAGATTCACCGCGCGCGGGCTCTTGGGCAGGCGTTCGGCGAGTGCCGGCAGCGCCCTGGCCTTCAGGTACGGCTGAAGAAATTCCGGCTCCAGATCGCCGGCGTGCAACGTGCCCGGCAGAAATGCCGAAGCCATGAGCCCAAGGACGGTGCGCCGGCTGATCAATGGCGTAGCTCGCTGACATCTGCCGAACGTCGGGCCAGCACGAGGTGGCCGCCGCCAAGATCGAGCGGCGACAGCATATCCTCGTCGCCCTCGTCGCGGAATTGCGGTCCCCATGCGCTGGTGTCGGAAGCGCCGCTGAGATTCAGCGTCTTGAAATCCATCGGCCTGTCGAGATCGGGGAAAGGTACTGCGGCGACCAGTGAGCGCGTGTAGGGGTGCACCGGTTTCCTAAGCAGAATTTCGCGCGGCGCAAGCTCGACGATACGCCCGCCGCACATCACTGCGATGCGGTCTGCCATGTAGTCCACCACCGCCAGGTTGTGGGATATGAACAGGTAGGTCAGGCCCAGTTCCTTCTGCAGGTCCTTCAGAAGGTTCAGGATCTGCGCCTGGACAGAGACATCGAGTGCTGAAACCGGCTCGTCGCAGATCAGGAGTTCAGGCCCCAGCGCCAACGCGCGCGCGATGCCGATACGCTGACGCTGCCCGCCGGAGAAACTGTGCGGATAACGCTTGATGAAGCGCGGATCGAGCCCGATTGCCTGCATCAGGCTCTTGACTGTGGCGAGTCGGGAAGCGGCATTGCCACGTTGATGGATTTCCAGCGGCTCGCTCAAGATGTTCTCCACCGTCATGCGAGGTGAAAGCGACGAAACCGGATCCTGGAAGACCATCTGGATTTTCGCGCGCAGCATGCGCAGGGCGTTTCCCCCGGCTGCCAAGACGTCGATCGGTCCATCGCGGCCGTTGAAGATCACAGAGCCGCCGCTAGGGGTAACAGCCCGCATGAGGATCTTGCTGACGGTGGTTTTGCCGGAGCCGCTTTCGCCGACCAGACCCAGGCACTCACCCCGCCTGATATCGAAGCTCACGCCGTCCACGGCGCGAACAGAGGTTTGATGATCCCCGCCGAACCATCCGGACTTGCGGGTGGTGAAGGTCTTTTCCAGATCCTTGACCGACAGCAGGATGTCGTCCGGCCCTTTCGATACCGGCGCCGTCTGCTTGCCGAGCAGGTTCCCGACATTCACCGGCACCTCGCGGAGCGCCTTTAGCCTTTCGCCAGGCTTCAGGTCGAAATGCGGAACGGCTGCCATCAGGCCCTTCAGGTAAGGGTGACCTGGCCGGCGGAATATCGCCTCGACAGGCCCCGCTTCCATGATCTCGCCATGGTAGATGACCACCACCTCGTCGGCGACATTGGCGACCACGCCGAGGTCGTGCGTGATCAGCAGCATCGCCATGTTCAGCTTGGTCTGAAGCTCGCGCAGCAATTGCAGGATTTGCGCCTGGATGGTGACGTCCAATGCGGTCGTCGGCTCGTCGGCGATCAACAGGGCGGGCCGGCAGATAAGCGCCATGGCGATCATGGCGCGTTGACGCAATCCTCCCGAAAGTTCAAAGGGATACATGTCATAGGCGCGCTTGGGATTGGGAAAGCCGACAAGGCTGAGCATTTCCTCGGTCCGCGCCTTGCGCTCCGCCCGAGCCATGGGCGTATGAATCTGCAGGGATTCGCTGACCTGGTTGCCGATCGTGTGCAGCGGCGACAGCGATGTCATCGGCTCCTGAAAGATCTTGCCGATGCGGCTGCCTCTCAACGCCCGGATTTCGGGTCCGTCACGCGGCATCTGCAGGATATCCTGCGTCGTGCCGGGCTTTTCAGGATCGGAAAACAGGATACGGCCGCGAACATGGGCTGTCTTCGGCAAAATGCCCATCACTGCCTGGCTGAGAACCGATTTTCCGGAACCGGACTCGCCCACAAGCGCGGTAACCTTGCCGGGCAGGACGCGAAGATTTGCACGCCTGACGGCATGCAACGGTCCCCCGATAATGGCAAAAGAGATGCCAACATCTTCGATCCGCAGCAGATCAACACCCGAATTCATTCTCACACCAGCCCCACTCTGGCGGCCTGCCGGGGCGGCCGACCCAGAAAGCGAGACTAGCGCATTGCCAGCCTAGAGCAACTTGGATTCGAAACGGTCGCCAGTTCCCTGGCGGAACCGGCGACCGGACTGCATACCAAAGGCGTTCGGATCAGATCGTGGCGGTTTACTGGAGCTTCCTCGGGTCGCCCGCCGACAGCCGCGCGGCATCGCGATGAAGCAGCATGACCTGCTCGGCGTCCGATATTCGGTCGCGAATCGGCTCCATCGCACCGTCTTCATCGAGTGCGAGAGCACCCGACAGATCAGGTGAAAGCACCGTCAGCTTCTGCTTGATGCCCGCCAGTTCCTCGTTGCCGAGCGTCAGCCAGCTGTTGGCGCCGCAATAGCTGGCGAAGTCTTTGCTGGCGAGAACGCTGTGCGGATATTTCTTGGTCAGGGTCTGGAGGCGCTGGACCTCGTTTACAGCCGAGCCGAAGACAGAGAATGTGAGCCGGTCGGTAAGCCCGACATTGCCGAACATCACATTGCCGACATGCAGGCCGATGCCAAATTTTATGTCGGACAACCCCTTTTCCTTTCTGCGCAGATTGAGATCCATCATGCGCGCGGTGGCCTTGTGCGCTGCCGCAAGAGCAGCCTGGCAGGCGATCTCGGACTGCGAGCGGTGCCTTTCGCAAGGGTAGACGGCAATGAAGCCATCCCCTATGAAACTCATGATCTGCCCGCCTTTGCGATTGAAAGGTGCAGCAACGGCGTCGAAAAACTGGTTCAGCGTATCGATATAGATTTCGCGGCCGGAGGTTTCGGCAAGCCTTGACGACCCGCGCATATCGCCCATGACCAGTGCGGCCCGGATTGTATCGCCCTCGCCGCGCTTGATCTGACCGTCGAGCACGCGCCTGCCGGCGTCGCCGCCGAGATAAGTGGTCATCATGTTGTCGGCGAGCTTGGTGAGCACCGCCATCTTGGTTGCGACAGCGAGATGGTTCTGGATGCGCAGCAGCGCCGCAATCATGCTGTCGCTGAAGCCTGCAGCACTGTCGGTGCACCAGGACCCCATCATGCCCTGACTGGTGTTGCCGCTGAAGGGATGGACGAAAGCCATGTAATCGGTGACGCCCATAAGCCTGAGTTCATCGAAAACAGGAAACTCCGACGGCACCGACGAGTTGAACCGGCGCCGCAGATGGTCGAGCTTGTTGCTGAGCAGATGGTAGTATGGGCTGGTCAGGAACCTGTCAGACGGCACGCCGCCCTCATTGCGGAAGCCTTCCATTTCCATGCCCTGGCCGCGAAACCAGGTGAACCCAAGCGCGTCATAAAGCGGATGAAGCATCGAAAAGCTCAAATGCACCCGCTTCAGTGGCAGGCCGGCAGCAGCCAGCCGTTCACAAAAGCCTTTTACCAATGTTTCCAGGTCGTTGCCCGCCAGCGCCGATTGGCTCAGCCAATCGGCAACCTTATCCATGAGAATGGTGGAAATTTCTGCTTGCGCTGTGCTCATGCTATCTCCAAACCCGTCGAAGACGAGCCACTGCTTTGATCCGCCACAACACAGTCCGCCAACGACCCCAAGACAAGACCTCGAAGTCAATGAAGCCGGCTTCGGCGGCAAAAGCCGGCGAAGAATTTCCCCAATGACTGTCCTTGCATGCAAGGAGCAGGCGTAACTGCATCTATCTTATCTCTTGGGGCACTATGTGGCGAGGCTGCCGGCGGAGTGCAACCACGATCCTGACATCGGGCAAAAAATTCGCCGGCTCAGACGCCGTCAGGCCTTCACCACCGTCTCTCGGGCTAGCCCGAGGCGGCCAAAAACATTGCGTGTGTCGACGATCAGAAGAGCGTGATCAGCGATCGCCTGATAGTCGATCGCGTCGTGGTCGGTTGCAACGACGACAGCATCGAAATCCTTCAAGGCCGCCTCGGTCAATTCGACCGAGCGACGCCCCTTGATCGCCATATGCTCCCGTGTGGTCGGGATTTCGGTAACATGCGGATCGTGGAATTCCGCCTTGCCGCCCCATTCCTCGATGAGTTCAATGAGCCGCAATGAGGGGCTTTCGCGGATGTCGGGCACATTCTTCTTATAGGCGAGCCCGATGATGAGAATGCGCGAGCGGCTGAGCGCCTTGCCGCAGCGCCGGTCCAGCGCCTTCGCCAGTTCATCGACCACATGACGCGGCATAGCCGTGTTGATCTCCGCCGCCAGCTCGATGAAGCGGGTCGGCAGTTCGTATTCGCGCGCCTTCCACGTCAGGTAGAAGGGATCGATCGGAACGCAGTGCCCGCCAAGTCCGGGGCCAGGATAGAAAGGCATGTAGCCGAAGGGCTTGGTCTTTGCCGCCTCGATCACCTCCCAGATGTCGATGCCCATCGCACCGAGCACGACCTTCAACTCGTTGACGAGGGCTATGTTGACCGAGCGGAAAATGTTTTCCGTCAGCTTGACCGCCTCGGCGGTCGCCGTGGTGGAAACCGGAACGACGGTCTCGACCACGCCCCGGTAGAAAGCCTGCACGAGCGTCGCCGCTTCAATGCCGTCGCCTGCCACGACCTTGGGGATCGTCGCGACTTCAAAGCTGCGGTTGCCGGGATCCTCGCGTTCGGGCGAGAAGCCGAGGAAGAAGTCTATCTTCGACTGCAAGCCGGTTTCTTCCAGTATGGGCTTGATCACGTCGTCGGTGGTGCCGGGATAGGTGGTCGATTCCAGCACGATCAGCTGGCCGAGACGCAGATGCTTCGCGATGGTGCCTGCCGTGTCCCTGACAAAGGAGAGGTCCGGCTCGCGGTGTTTCGTCAGCGGTGTCGGAACGCAGATGATGATGACATCGCAGACGCCCAGTTCGGCAAAATCCGCAGTGGCTCGGAACCGTCCGCTCGCCACTTGGCCGGCAAGGGCTGTCGACGTTACCGCCTCAATGTAGGATTGGCCGTTGTTCAGGCTCTCGACCTTCTGGGCTTCGATGTCGAAGCCGGAAACCGGGAAGCCGGCGCGTGCGATTGCAACCGCCAGCGGCAACCCGACATAGCCCAGTCCGATCACGCCGATTTGCGCGGCGCGCGTCGAAATCCGGTTCAGAAGACGGTCATATGTCGATAGTGAGGCGTCCAAAAATCTGCTTTCCCGTCAATTCGGACAGGCTGTCCGCTCCCGTGGCGAGGCTCACCTGATGCCAAGAACCATGGCCGAGGCATATTGCGGAAGATCGATTTCCGCAAGCCGTCATCAGACCGGCACCTTCGCCTTCAGGCTTGCAGCAGCCATCGCATAGCCGCCGGCGGCGCCATCGATGAAATGAACGTGATCGCGCTGCAGCGGCGAGGCGACGAGGCATGTCATCAGGGCCGATTTCTGGCGGTGCAGGCCATAGTTGCAGATGCCCGCCTCTTCCGCCTGTTTCAGCCGGTTCTCGATCCGTTGCAACACATCCGCGTCAACGTCGATGGTCATCTTCAAGCCGTCGTCGAACTTGCGGAAATCCGAATTGCTGGCCACCTCGCGTTTGTAGATCTTCGGATCGAAACGGCCGATCGTCCAGCCATATCTATCGGTGACAGCCGTAAGCGTCATCAGGAACACTATCCACAGCTTCGACAGCCACCGCCATCCTGCCGGCGCCATGGCCCGCGCCTCGATATCGAGGCCGGCGGGCAAAAAACTGTAGCTTGGCCCGTTCACCGGGACCGGGTGGCCATCGCGTTCCTGCATGCCGGCAAGGGCGATGATGTCGGAAGCCAGAAACTGAAAACCGCGCAAGTCGCGCGACGCCCCCGGTATGGCTATGATCGAGACGATTTCGCCATGTCGGGCTTCGATAGGGTTCCAGCGGCAGGAGAGGCCGGTCAGATCCGGCCGCGCGCCGGCCGGCGCAGGATCGATACGGTAGCGCCCCGCTTTCATCTCGGCTTCCGCCCAACTGCCGCCACCGCCGGCGAACATGGCATAGAAGACCGCCTCGGAGGCCTGGAACCTCGCCACGCGAACGTCGAGGCCTTGCGCTCTTATATCGTTTATCGGCACGATTGCGGCACGCAAGGTCAGGTCCAGTTCGTCCGCCACCCATCTCTGGACAGCCGCCAGCGCGTTGCGGGTGATCTCCAGCGCCGAGCCAGGAAACGCCACGAGCGCGCCGTCGCCGCCGAAGACAAAGGGAAGATCTTGCCGACCCAGTGCATTGAGCAGCGCCGAAATGACGCTGGCGCCGGCCATATTGACGGTTTTGTAGCGCCCAGCCTCGATCGCCTTGGTCGAGCCGACAATGTCGGCGGTGGCCAGCGCCCAGCCATCGGGGAGAGGCCGATAGTTGTCGATATCGGCAACGCTTTCGAACTTTGCGAAGACCGGCAAGGAAGCGACAAACGGGTCGGACGCGGCAGCTGTTTCCATGAGCATCAGATAGCACATTCCACTGCTTGAAGGTGAAGTCGATCATGCTTCGAAATTGACTTGCGCAGGCTTTCCGATGATAGGGTCGCGCGATGCGAATTGCCTTCTACGCGCCGCTGAAGTCGCCCAATCATCCCGTTGCCTCCGGCGACCGCCAGATGGCACGGATGCTGGTCAAGGCGCTGGAGCATGGAGGGCACAGCGTCGAACTGGCATCCGAATTACGCTTCTATCTACGCGAACCGGAGTCGAAAAGTTTCGATGCGCTCAAGATCGAGGCCCGAGAGGAAGTCGCGCGGCTGACAAAGCTTTGGGATCGTGACGGCAAGTCCGATCTCTGGTTCTCCTATCATCCCTATTACAAGGCGCCCGACCTGATCGGGCTCGAGCTGGCGTCGGCCTTTGCCGTCCCCTATGTGACAGCGGAAGCCTCCTATTCGAGGCGGCGCAACGTCGGTTTGTGGGCCGATACACAAGCGTTGGTGGCGCGAGCCGTCGAACAGGCAGCGCTGAACATCTGCTTCACGCAAAGGGATCGTCAGGGACTGACAGATGCGATTCCCGACGCCGCTCTCGGTATGCTTTCGCCCTTCATCGACACATCGGTATTCCAGGAAATGCCGGCACGGGGTTGTCCGACGCGCCTCGTTACCGTCGCCATGATGCGCCCGGGCGACAAAGTCGAAAGCTATCGCATGCTGGCGCAAGCGCTCGGTCAGATCGGCCGCCTGCCCTGGACCATGTCGGTCGTCGGGGACGGGCCTGCCCGTGACGAAGTCAAAGCGCAATTCGCCGGCTTGCCCGCCGACCGTATCGAATGGCTTGGCGCGATTGAGCCAGCCGCCGTGCCGGGTGTCCTCTACAGCGGGGGAATTTACGTCTGGCCGGGTTACGGCGAGGCCTATGGCGTTGCCTATCTTGAAGCACAGGCCGCCGGCCTTCCAGTGGTGGCTCAGGACATCGCCGGCGTGCCGGAGGTCGTGCGGCATGGCCAGACCGGGTTTCTCACCCCGCCGGGCGATGTGGCGGCGTTCGCTTCTGCCATTGAAAGGCTTCTGGTCCGTAACGACGAAAGAACCATCATGGCCGCGGAAGCCAGACGTTTCATCCTCGAAGAACGCTCCCTCGATGCTGCAGTGGCGCGTCTGGCCGAACTTCTTGCGAAGATCCCCGTTTCATGACATCCGATCAGATCTGGCAGCCCTTGGTTGAAGAACTGGCGCGCCGGCAACGGGCGGACCGTAAGGCAGAGTTCTGGCTGCGCGACGACGACGCCGTGGATCCGACGCCTGCGCTTGATCGGCTGCTCGACCTCACCGGTGAATTCGCGGTTCCGGTCACTCTGGCCGTCATTCCGGCCCTGACTGATGACAAGCTTGTCGTCCGGCTTGACGAGGCGCCGCATGCCACGGTCGCCATCCATGGCTGGGCGCACCGAAATCATGCGCCCGAGGACCAGAAAAAGCAGGAGCTCGGCGCGCATCGGCCACGCGAGGCGGTGCTCGATGATTTGGCTCGCGGGCTGTCGCACGTAACCGGCCTGCACGGCGCACGTGCGGTTCCGATGCTGGTGCCACCCTGGAACAGGATCGACGCCGGCTTGGTATCCGACCTTGGATCGATAGGATTTGCGGCATTGTCGGTCTATGGGCCGCCGAAGCCGGCTTCACTGGCGGTCATCAACAGCAATGTCGACATCATGGATTGGCATGGCACGCGCGGCTGCCGTGATCATGGCCTATTGGTTCAGGCTATCATCGCGCAATTGCAGCATGCATTCGACGGCGGCGAACCGGTCGGCCTGCTCACCCACCATCTCGTACATGATGAATCGGCCTGGCTTTTCCTCGAACGGCTGTTCGCAGTCACCGCACAGACTGAAGCCTGCGCATGGCTTCCGATCAGGACATTGATCGGGCGCAGCGCCGGTAGAGGAAAATAGCTCAGCGCTTTTTGCGCAATGAGACTGGAAATTTGAGCGTCTGGCCATCCCGCGCGGCAAAAGCGCCGGCAAACCTGTCTTTGGCCAGTTTCTCGATCTCGTCCAGTTCCTCGTCGGTGCGTGTCGGATCGTGGTGAAACAGCGCAAGCCTCCGCGCACCGGCCGCCTCACAGAGCTTGACGCCCTGTTGCCATGTCGAGTGCCCGTTACCGCGGCGGCGTTCCATTTCCTCTTCGGTGTAGGTGCAATCGTAAATCACGAGGTCGGCATCTTCGATCAGGCCGAGCACCGCCTGATCGAGTTTGTCCGGCTCGTGCTCAGTGTCTGTGATCATCGCCACGACACGTCCGCCCCATTCGACCCGGTAGCCTATGCAGCCGCCCGGATGGATAAGACTGCCGGTTCGGACCACCACCCCTTCGCGCGGCCGAAGCACGTCTCCGGATACGAAATCGCGGCAGTCGAGGCTTGCCTTGCAGATCTCCAATTTCACCGGAAACCACGGCGGCTGCATGAACTCATCGACCATCTGCCGGGTCGTCATGCGTCCTGCAAGATGCCCGGACCAAAGCGTAACCTTGACGTTCCGGTCATAGATCGGCGCAAAAAATGGCAGCCCGATGATGTGATCGTAATGGCAATGGGTGAAAAGCAGGTCGAAATCGGTCACGCCCGACGCCCGAAGCGCCCCGCCGGCAGGCCGCAGGCCAGAGCCCGCGTCGAACAGAAGCGTATGCTTACCGCATTGCATCTCAATGCAGGTTGTGTTGCCGCCATAGCGAGAGAATTCTGGCCCCGATACCGAAATGCTGCCGCGCACGCCCCAAAACCTGACCAGGAAAACGTCGTCGTCCATGCTACCCCTTCGCTGACCCCGTCGCCCATCGTAGCCAAACAACTGCTGCTAGGCGAGACAGGTTTTCTCCGGGTGACCTTCTGAGACCAGTGCCATCACGACAGCGAGGACTGAGCGCACCTCATTCGTTATTTGGCGCTTCGTGCGTCGATCAGATCCGCGGTCGTATGGCTTAGGCGATCGGCAAGAACCCGCAATATCTCGATGGTCATTTCCGGGTACTCCTTCATAAGCCTCAGGAAATGATCCTTGCTGATTCTCAAGGCTTCCAGCGGACTTGCCGCTCTGACGGTGGCAGTGCGAGAGCTGTTGCACAATATGGCGATCTCGCCAACAATCGAATTTGGCACCATTTCGGCAACTTTTATCGGTCCGCTGTCGGAATCGACCAGAATATCCGCCCTGCCTGAAAGGATGACATAGGCGGCGTCTCCCTCGTCACCCTGCCGGAAAAGGATCTGGCCGGCGCTGTAGCTCACGCGATCGGATGTGAACGCAAGCAGCTTGAGCTTTGTCGACTCGATGCCAGAAAACAAGGGAATGCGTTGCAGCATTCCAACTTCATCCTTGAGCAGCATTGTCGCAAACCTTCCCAAAATTCGCGTTTGCCAGACTAGTCTATGACAACAGTTCCTTGAAGATACCGTTCCCTGCCAAAAGTGTCTCGTGTGTTCCGTCTTCCACCAATTGACCCGAGTCGAAGACGATAACGCGATCGAACATCATCGCCATTGCCGGACTCGTCACGACCCACACAATTGCCGGCGAATGGCCGTCGCGCCTGGCTTCCTCGAGCACGTTTCGCAGCACCTTATCCTGCATGCGCTGGTCGAGCGCCGACAGCGGCCGGTTGAGAATGAGAAAATCGGGACGCTTGAGCAGGGCCCGGGCAACATCGAGCTTCTGTCGCTGTCCACCGGTCAGCCGCCTGCCGCCGGAGCCGACGTTGAAGTCCAGGCCGACATCCAGAAGTTCGGCATAAAGCCCCAGTTCGTCAAGAATGTCATAGACGATGGAGCGTATGCGGTCCGGCGCGTCGGGATGGTTGTTGCCCACACGCCCGAACAGGACATTATCCATGACGGTGGCCGCGGCAATGTATTTGGCAGGATCATACCGTTCGATCGCATTTTGCAGCTCGGGCGGCAGGTTTTCATAGAACCGGTTGCGTGCAGCGACGATCTTGCTCATCAGCTCGTCGCTCAGCAGGCCGAAGCGGTGCCGGGGCTCGATATAGGCAAAGCTCAGGGTGACGATCATGGCGCGGTCGTTCTCCGAAACCGCCTCGTGGGGACGGTTCTTGAGCCGTTGCAGCAAGGTTTCGTAGGCGGGTATCTCCTCGGCGCTCATGAAGGCGAGCTGCTGGAAGAACTGGTGATCGGGCGGCAGGTCGGCAAACAGCTCGATCGCCTGTTTGGCGATCTCCATGCCCATTTCGTAGAGCGTGCGGTCGAGGCCGGCTTGTTTCAGCACAGAAGCAAAATAGGGATTGGCCGCTAGAGCCCTGTCGGCCAGTTCGGGGCCGGCGGCAGCACCGAAGAGCAGGTTTTGGCCGATCGTCGCTTCCTTGTTGTAGGCGCCCGGTTCGAAAGGCACCACCAGTCCGCTCAGCCCTTCTTGTTCCAGCCGGGTTCGCAGCGCCGCACGCAGTTCGACGATCCGCCTGGCAAGCTCCGTGTGACGCGTGAGGTCAGCCGAAGAGCGCAAGCCAAGGTCCAGAATATCGCGCGACAGAACAACCGCGTCGAGCACCCGGCGCACGGCTTCAAAGAGGTCGTGCGGGCCGGTAGCGCCGGTGGAAGCATAGTCGATCCAGTCGCTGTGGATATCAAGCTCCGGATTGCCCGACCGGCGCGCCTCGTGGATGTTCCATCGGTGCTGGTCTGCCGCAGCACCGTCATAAGTCACCGATGTCAACGGCGCATGCTTCAACCCGTAGAGCAGGTTATCGCGGAGGCTTGCCTGGAGCAGGAAAACATCCGACGAGGCATAGGACATGCGCCGGCCGGTCACTGCTTCGGGGAGTTCAAGCAGGTCGTCGGCGCCCGAAGCGACCCTTCCGCTGTCTGGCCAGTTCAGCCGTGCGAAGGCTTCTGCAAGCGCCTCCGCTCCACCTGTTGCGGTACTGACCAGCGCCACCGTCTCACCCGGCTTGACCTGGAGGGAGATACGGTCGAGGAGCATGGCACCGCCATCGTCTGCTATGGACAGACCGATCGCGGACAGGGGGTTGGTCATCGGATCGGGATTGTCGATCGTCAATGCCCCGATTCTCGGCGCGATGAGACCATCGACGGTGAATTGTTCAACGACCTGCTGATATTTGACCTGGACATCCTGCCGCGCCTGATCCCAGTCGATCAGTTCCTTCATCGGTCCGGGCAGGTCCTTGTAGGCGCCGATCACGGCCACGAGCTGCCCGACGTCCAGCCGCCCCTGGATGACCAGATACCCGCCGATCATGTAGAACAGAAAGGGCGTGAGCTGCGCGAGAAAATTGTTGAGGAACTTCACCATGAATTTCCATTGGTAAAGATCGAAGCGGATCTTGAAGATGAGTCCGAGCCGGGCAGCTATGTCGGCGCGCTCATAGTTTGATGTATCGTGGACGTGAACCGCGCCGATGCCGTCGACGATTTCGCCAACCCGGCCCGAAAGCGCGCGCGCCGTCAACTGCCGTTCGCGCCCGAGCACGATCAGCCGCCGGCGCATTCGGGGGATGAGCACGATCTGGATCACCACGATCACGACCGCTATCATTCCGAGCCAGACGTTCTGGACCATGATGAACAGCATGGCCGTCAGCGCCTGGCCGCCGAGCAGTACCGGTTGCAGGAAGGCATCGCCGATGAAGCCGCCCAGCGGCTCCACCTCGTCCTTCACCATGGTCGCCACTTCGGCGGATTTCACCCGCTTGAAGTAAACCGGCGGAAACCGCAGCACACGATCGACCAGATCGAAGCGGATACGCCGCAGCATGCGCTCGCCGAGGCGGCCCTTGTAGGTGTTGATGTAGAGTTTGAACAGGCCGTTGATGATGACTAGCAAGAGGAACACAACGCTCAGGGCAAACAGCGTCTCCTTGCGGTCGAGCTGAAAACCGGAGAAGAACTGGACCTCTCCAATGAACGGCAGGTTATAGTGCAGCCTCATGAATGGCAGGGTCGCGCCCGGTTGCTCGAAGCCCCTACCTTGGATCGGGCCGTTGACGATCAGCTTCGGCAGGTCGAAGGACATGAAATACGGGATCATCGAAAGCACGACGATCATCAATATCCAGAGCTGCTGCTTCTTGGTGTGCGTCCAGATGTAACGGGCTAGGCTGGGTTCCATATGCGACTGTGGACCCTTCAGTTGGAAGGATGCAGGATGCAAAAGCACCTGCTGGCGAATGGCGTATCGGCAATTTCTTCGTCGCCAGCGACAGGCTCGAAGCTGCAGTGCACGCAGATTGTCCTGCGCTCAACGATGGAAGGAACCTGCGAGGCGGCGCGGTCCAGTTCCGGCGCATGGTCGATGACAACGACATGGGCATTGTTGGTCAGCGAAGAAAGCAACTGGCCAAGCGGTTCGCGGCTTCCATAGGGTTTTGGCGAATAGCCGGGCAGCACGAGGCCGCAGCTGCGCGGCAGGTGCTGGCGGATGGACGCCGATGGTCTGGACAGATGCAACAGGCTCTCTCCGGCACCGGCCAATGGCGAAGCGGCTTGCAGCATAATCACGTCCGCGAATCGAACAGCCTTGCAGGAGGCAAGATTGCGTTGTGTCGCCCGAAATCCCAACATACAAGACGAATATGATGGATGTCACGCAACCACGCAATGCCGGCACGGACTGGCACGAGCAAGCCTTGGACCTCACGCGGGGGATTGCTGCCTATGTCAACTGCCCTCTCGTGGCAGGGCTGGCGCGCGTCATCACCAAGCATCCGAAGGCCGATATCGCCAACGCCTTCAACCACAAGCAGGTCGCCTGCAAGATGTGGGCGCTCGACAGGCTGTTCGAAAGCTGCGGCGGCCGGTTCGAGCGCATATGGGTTCTGGGTGGATGGTACGGCGTATTGCCGGCAATGCTTTTCAACGACGCCCGCTTCGACATCGCGGCGGTCGACAGCATCGACATCGATCCCGAAGTCGCGCCGGTCGCCCGGACCCTCAACCGGGAAGCCGGCGACCGGTTCCGGGCGCTGACGGCAGATATGTACGCACTCGACTATGCGGCCGGGCGGCCCGACCTGATGGTCAATACGAGCTGCGAACACATAGCCGATCTGCGCGCCTGGCTTGCTCTGCTTCCGCGGGGCACGAACGTACTGCTGCAATCGAACGATTATTTCAGCGAGCCGACGCACATCAACTGCGTGGCCTCACTTGCAGCCTTCGAAGCAATGGCGGCGCTCCGGGAGGTGCGGTTCTCCGGCGAACTGCCGACAAAAAATTATACGCGCTTCATGCTGATTGGAACTGTTTAATGCATTTCGCCCAAAAGTGCGTAGCGGTGTTGGGACAAAGACATGCATAAAAACAAGGACTTGAAGCGCGTCGCACGAATCTCGCCAGACGCGACGCGCGTTACAGCAATTCCAGGAAAAGTGTGAAACGGTTTTCCGTCCGGAATTGCGTCAAAAACAAAGAGATAGAGCGGTTCTGCGTTTCCGTGAAACGATGAGCGGCTCTAGGATCTATCGTCGGTTTGATCATGAACTTTTCCGAAACCTGGCCCCACTTTTAGGGACCATGTTCGATACCGTTCGCGCAGGATTTGCGCCGAGTGACGCGCGCCTTCCAGATCGAGGCGATGCGCGGATGGCGTCGGCCCCACAAGCGCCTGTTCGATCGCTTGCGCCAAACCTTCAGGCGTTAGGTCCTTTTCCATCAGCACGGTTGCAAGACCGAGTTCTTCGAGCATCAGGGCGCGAACCGTCTGTTCGGTTTCCCCGCCGGCTGCAAATGGAACGAGCAGGGAGCGACAACCCGCGCGCAGGACATCGCAGACCGTGTTGTAACCCGCCTGCGAGACTGACAGGCGGGCGCCCGTCAGCAGGCTGGCGAAATCCTCGCGGAACCGGAAGATAGACAGGCCCGGCGTGGCATCGCGTGCGATCGCGTCAAACTCGTCTTTCGGCAGGTTTGGGCCGGTGATCAAGCACCATTTCCAACCGTTGTTGGCATTCCGCGCCGCTGCGATGGTGGAGCTGACAAGGCTCTTTCCGGCAGCCCCGCCGCCAACCGACACCAGAACGTCGAAGCGCTCGGAGGCCGCGGGCGTTGGCGGCGCGGCAACGAGCCCTGTGTAGGTGACCTCGGCCCTGATCGCCCCAGCCAGTGGAAATGTCTTGTCGATGGTTGCGAAAGCCGGATCGCCGTGGACCATAACAAGGTCGAAATGTCTGTTGATGAGATCGACCGTTTCCTCGTTTCGGCCCGGCTTGACGCGCTCCTGAAGGATATCACGGACGGACGTCGCCAGCAGCGGTCTGGGCGACGTCGCGTCGATGGCCTCGATCAGCGGCAAGAGTTCGAAACGCATCTGCCGGCGTCCAAATGGAAACGCCTCGACAATGACGATATCAGGCCTGCAATCCCGGAATGCCTGCAGCAGCATCTCTGAACGCCATTTCTTGAAATCATCGTCGATGGGTTTGCCCTGCAGGTCGACAAGTCCGGAAAATCCTTCATCACCGGAGGTGACAGGTGGCAGGGTTACAGATTTTACACCCAGTCCCGGAAACCCCGCGATCGGCGCTCCGCCGGTCACGACGGTTACGTCAAATCCGTCATCGACCAGAGCCGCCGCAATGCGGCTGGCGCGCGCGAGATGGCCGATACCGAGCAGGTGCTGGACATAGAAGAAAGCGTGCAGCCGCTTCATTCGGCGGTCCGCCACTCCCGCTCGAACAGTTCCTTGAGCTGTCCAATGCTTGCCATATGATCGAAATCGCCGCGCACGCGCCGCTCTGCGGCGTCGCCGAGGCGGGCGCGCAGCACGGGATCACGGATCAGGCGCTCCAGCGCCTGTGCCAGCGCAATTGGGTTTTCCGTCGGAACCAGCAGCCCGGTTTCATCCGGCGATAAAAGCTCCGGCACGCCGGAAATATCGGTCGACACGCAGGCAAGCCGCTGGCTTGCCGCCTCCACCAGAACATTCGGCAGACCGTCCCGGTCGCCATTTGCGGTGATCCTGCAGGCCAGGGCGAAGATGTCGGCGCAGCGGTAGTGCTCAAGCACCTCCTCCTGCGCAAGCGCGCCTTTCCAAGAGACGCGACCATCCAGTCCGAGCTTTTGCGCCAGCGCCTTGAGCCGTTCCAGCTCCTCGCCGCCGCCGATATGCTCGAAACGCCACGCCAAATCACCAGGCAAGAGGGCAAGGGCCTCCAGCAAGGTATCGTAACCTTTCTTTTCAACGGCGCGCCCGACACTCAGAACGATAACCGGTTCGTCCGGCGCCGAGCCGTCATGCTGTTTTCGCGCCTCGCCGAAACTGCCGAAGCGATCAAGGTCGAGCCCATGATAGCTCAGATGCACAGACGAGTTGCCGTTAGCGAGTTTTTTCAGACGGTCGAAGCCGGTTTTCGTGCAAGTGACCGTCCAGCGCGCCGAGGAAAGCTTGCCAGTCAGATCCCAGTCCGCCGAAGTCCAGATGTCCTTGGCATGGGCCGAGCAGCTCCAGGGCAGGCCACGAAGCTGGCTGGCATAGCGCGTCACCGATGCCGGCGTGTGCGCGAAATGAGCATGCAGCCAGCCCGCGTCTTCCGGCCATTCGGCCGCCAGCACGAGCGCTTGCCCGAAGCGGCGCACGCGATTGCGCGTAAAGTCGCGGGGGATATCGGCAGCCAGCGATCCGAGCGCGCGCCAGAAGCCCGGCCGCAGCAGATAAGCAAACAGCGAGCGAACCACGCGCAATGGCTCTTCATGCAGATATTCCGGCAGATAATGGACGGGCGCTTTGATCTCGTCATGCACGGGGTGGCGTTTTGCGTCGGTCGGCCGCCTGAGCGAGACGAGTATTAGGTCGAACCCCGCACGCTCCAGACCGAGCAGTTCCTGCGCGATGAAGGTTTCCGACAGCCGCGGATAGCCCTTCAGAACCACGACGATCTTGCGACGTTGCAACTCAGTTCATGCCTCAATGACCGAAAGGTGATGGCCGGCCCGCCGGTCGAGCAGTTCCGCGACGATTTCGGAAATATGAGGCAGCCCTTCCAGTGTCAGATGCGGATTGCTCTGCGATGGGCGGGGCCGGTCTGGCAGCACCTCCAGTGCATCGGCAAACCGCTGGGAATCCTCGGCTTCTTCCGGCAAAAGCATCTCGATGAGGCCGAGTTCGGCTGCGCGCCGTGCGCGGATCAGTTGTTCCTCGCGGGGCTTGACGCGCGGCACGATCAGCGCCGGCTTGTCGAAAGACAGTATCTCGCAATAGGTGTTGTAACCGCCCATCGCCACTACCGCCTTGGCGCCGGCAATCAGCTCTTCCATGCGGTTGTCGAACTCGATGATCTTGATATAGGGGATCTTGGCCCCCTTCTTGAGCAGCTTGTTGCGCTTGCGCGCCGGCATGTAAGGCCCAAGCACGATCAGCGCCCTATGCTGCAATTGCGGATCCTGCTGATAGGCATCGATGACGTCGTGGATCAGTTCGGCGCCGTCACCGCCGCCACCGGTGGTAACGAGGATATAGTCGCCCTCGGGCCGGTGGCCGGGCAACTCGTTCTTCTGCAGGCTCCGTTGCAGGAAGCCGACGAACTTCATCTTTGCCCTGACAGCCGGCGGCACATCCAAGCCGGTCAATGGATCGTAGAAATCCGGCGGACCATAGACCCAGACCTTGTCGTAGAACAGGCCTATCTTGCGCATCACATCCCTGCGTGCCCACTCTGCTTCGAGCAGATGCGGCGCATCCATCACCTCGCGCAGGCCAAGCACGAGCGTGGTGCCCCGCGTCTTGAGGTAGGACAGCGTGTCCTCGATCTCACCGCGCAGGCCGAGCGGTTCCTTGTCGACGATGAAGATATCCGGCCGGAAGGTCTCGGCTGTGTGGCGGATGATCGACTGGCGCATCCTTAGCGTCTCATGCAGATCGATATCCTTTTCCAGCGAGGTGTATTCGCCGTTGCGCAACTTGATGACGCTGGGGATCTTCACGAAGTCGACACGGGCGCGGTAGTCGAAGGCGCCAGCGATAGTCGCACCCGAAATGATAAGCACCTGAAGTCCGCGGAAATCCTCGACCAGCGAATGCGCGATCGTCCGGCAGCGCTGCAAGTGGCCGAGCCCGAACGTGTCGTGGCTGTACATGAGAATTCGAGCGTTTTGTACGTGCTGGGTCATTGTTGAACGTCTTTTAGAATTCTCGCCTTGAGGACCGTAGGCGACCCGGCAGGCTTCCAAACCACCCTTACCGACCTGTTTTGAAACATGAGGGCGCAATTTTCAATTTGTATTACCCAAGAGGGTCCATATGCTCAAGCCAGGAAGCTGCGTCTGCTCAGCTGCCCGCTTGCCACCTGGTCCAGAAGAACCTGCATCATTTCACTGTATTGATCATCTCGGATTCTGGTAGCGGAGATTCGGATAGGGCAGCGTTAGCAGAAATTGACGTTTCCAAGGTTGGGGTCAAGCGTTCGAATCGCTTCACCCGCTCCTCCGCCGCGGCTTTTTCGCTTTCTGGGGTGCTGGACGAGGCGCTTTGGCGGAAATCCTGCCCGCCATCCTGCAGAAATCGCATGAAGCCACAGCGAGGGACGAGTGCTGCGCCACCTGATTTGGCAACCGTATCGGGACCGGCGCGAGCGACCATTCCAGCGGCGTTGGCGCCGAGGAGGTAAATCAGATAGAACTAAATCAGGCAGAACCATTGTCTGCGATTTCAGGAGACGACATGTCCGAGGAGCATGTTGAGCGTCGGCTGGCGGCGATCCTGGCCGCAGATGTGGTCGGCTATAGCCGTCTTATGGAGGTCGACGAAGAGCACACGCTCAATCTCCTTCGGCAGCATCGACGGGAGTTCTTCGATCCGACCGTCACCAAGCACGGTGGGCGCATCTTCAAGGTGATGGGTGACGGCTTCCTGGTGGAGTTCGGCAGCGTAATCAATGCGGCGCGCTGCGCGGTCGAGATCCAACGCGGCATGTCCGAGCGGAATGTCGGCATCCCCGAGGACCGGCATTTCAAGTTTCGCATGGGCATCAACCTTGGCGACATCATCGTCGACGGTGATGATTTCCATGGCGACGGCGTCAATCTTGCGGTGCGGCTGCAGGGCCTCGCGATACCCGGCGGCATCGCCTGTTCGGAAGCGGTGCGCCATGCGGTCGGTAACAAGCTGGGCGTCGACTTCGCCGATCAGGGCGCCATGACCGTCAAGAACATTGCTCAGCCGGTGCGCGTCTATTTCGCCAACTGGGACCAGGGCGTCCCGCATGTCGAGACGCATATTGCGGCCAGGAGCGTCCAGACGCTAGTGCGGTCCGACAAGCCGTCGGTGGCGATCCTACCCTTCGCCAATCTGAGCAATGATCCCGACCAGCAGTATTTCAGCGACGGCATCACTGAAGATATCATAACCGACCTCTCGAACGTCTCCGGCCTGTTCGTGCTCAGCCGCAACACGGTCTTCGCCTTCAAGGGCAGGACCGACAAGATGGAACGCATCGCCAGGGAGCTTGGCGTCGGCTACATTGTCGAGGGCAGCGTCCGCAAGGCGGGAAACCGGGTCAGGATCAATGCCGAGCTGATCGAGGGCGCCACAGACGGACACGTCTGGGCTGCCCGCTACGACCGCGACCTCACCGACATCTTCGCCGTGCAGGACGAAATCGCCAAGGCGGTCGTGGCGCAACTCAGGGTCAGGCTCCTGCCCGAGGAGAAGAAGGCTATTGAGAAGGCGCCGACGGACAATGTGGAAGCCTATACGCATTATCTTCGAGGCCGCGATTACAGCCACATCGCGACCAGAGCGAACCACCTGATGGCCAGACAAAGTTATATCAGGGCCATCGAGCTTGATCCGGGATATGCCCGCGCATATGCAGGTTTGGCGGTCAGCGACGTACGCCTTCAGTCGATGTACGGCTCACCGATCCAAGTGGACAACATTCTCGCGACCGCCGATAAGGCCCTGGCTTTGGACCCGAATTTGGCCGAGGCGCATTCAGCCAGGGGCTTTGCCCTGTCTCTCGCCGACCGCCGTTCCGAGGCCGCGGCGACGTTCGAACAGGCTCTCGCGCTCGACCCCAATTGCCACGAGGCCAACCGCTACTATGCCGAGTTCTGCGTAACCGGCGGCCAGTTCGAGCTCGCCGCGACGTACTTCATGCGCGCTATGGAGATCAAACCGACCGACTACGGCGCACCGGTCATGCTGGTGAACGTCTTCCGCACTCTCGGCCAACAGAACGACGCGGAGCTTTATGCGCGGATCGCATTGGAGAGAGCTGAAGAGGAACTCCGTCTGCATCCGGAGAACGCCAATTGTGCCTGCCTAGGGGCGATCGTGCTGGCCTTCCTTGGTGAACCCGATAGGGCAGCGAAGTGGCTTGACCGGTCTCTGGCGATCGCCCCTAGCGATATCAACGTCCAATACAACGCCGCTTGTACCTATGCGTTGCTGGGGGAGTTCGAACGCTCGATCGACCTTTTGGAAGCGTGGCTGCCGCAGGCTAGCGCCGAGATGAGACTCTGGTTCAAGAACGATTCCGATTTCGCCTCTATTCGCAGTCATCCTCGCTACCAGAAGTTGCTCCAGCTCCTGCAGTAGCGATCCGCATTGTTCCTGAGGCAATTTTATTGCTGATAATCAAGAACTGGCCTTCAGGAAGATTTAACCTGACAAACCAACGCCCTCGCCATCCCACGGATATTATGTTAGGTTACTAATATAACCGAGAGGTGGGGAATGGGTACCCGGTTCAGGCTGTTCGTTCAGCCTCCGTTCGAAGACCCTACGTCAAGCCCTGAAATCATTACGGTTTCGTCCCCGCGAGGCAGCGTCGGACCTGGCCCGTCCGACGATCGTATGTATGTCGTCGAGCCGGTCGACAAGACGCGGCCCTATGGCGTCAACCACGGCCCGTTGGGCACGCCCGTCATCTCCCTGCCGCCCTGGACGCGAGCGATCCTCGATCCGGCCGTTCCCGACGAGGAAGGCAATTTCGATCACTATCAGCCCTCGACGCCCGGCTTCGAAGCAGCGCACGCGTTCGGTTGCGTGCGCTTCACGCTCGACGTTTGGGAGCGTTACATCGGCCAACCGCTCATCTGGCATTTCAGCGATCACTACGACCGTCTGGAAATCTCGATCCTGCCGGGTTGGGATAACGCCCAATACGGCTACGGCTTCCTCGAGCTCGGCAGCCAATTCGTGCAAGACGGATGCGCGCTCCCCTTCAGCCTCGACTTCGATATTATCGCGCACGAGGTTGGCCATGCGTTCGTCTACAGCGTCCTCGGCATGCCGAACCCGGGAGCTGAGTTCCCGGAATATCTGGGCTTTCAGGAGGCCTTTTCCGACTGCGTTTCGTTGATCGCGGCCATGCATTTTCCCTCCGTGATCGAAAATGTTCTGACGGTGACGCGCGGGAATCTCTACATCGCCAACCAACTCTCTCGCTTCTCGGAATTCTCGCCGCACCGCCAGATACGCGAGGCCAACAACAAACTGACGATGGCCGATTTTGCGGACGGCTGGACCGACGAGCATGCCCTGTCACAACCTCTCACCGGCGCCGTCTTCGACATTCTGGTCGATGTCTTTCACGAGAGCTTGGTGGCTCGAGGACTGATCTCGCCTGAGGCCGAAGATCTTGCCGACCTCGCCGAGATCGACCCAGCTGCGGAGCTGCCGGTCCAGGAAGTCTTTGACCGCGACTTCGCCCGCAATCCAGAAGGTTTCGTCGAAGCGCTGCTCGACGCGCGGGATATCGTGGGTACCTATCTCGCCGAGACGCTGTGGGCTCTCGACCCGGATTTCCTGGACTACGGTGACGTGGCGAGAACGATGCTCGCAGTCGACGACAGTGTGACCGGAGGAGAACTATCAAGCATCATCTTCCGGGATTTCGACCGGAGAGGGATTTTTCGCTACCGTGCCGGGCCTCGCCTGACGAAGCCAAACCGAAAGAGCCATTTTCATGAGGGCCGAATCGCTCTTCCACTGGACCAGGCGCGCCTGCCGGACATGAGCTATTTCGAGAAATATTGGATGTCCAGAAGTGGCGCCGATCTTTGATCGACATGCAGAAGATGGGGTGATCCATGATAACTGAAACCATTCTAAATACCCCGGCCATACATTTGTTCGGTCGGGTTCTTGAAGATTTGAAGCTTAAGAAGAGGGCCGATGGGGGACGGCCTCCAAGACTTGGCAACAATAGATTCCTGCAGAACCAGATTGACGCCTCCGGTAGCCTGCTGGCAAGGATTTATGCGTTCACCTTCGAAGCGCAGTTCTACGAGCTAGCCCGACCGACCATACTTCTTGTCCATGGGCCTGGCACTGTCGTTGATTATCCAGCCCCGGGGGACACCGATCTCAAGGTCATGAGCCGCGGTCCAAGCGACCCTGCGTATACCGGACTCGCATCGCAGATAGGCTCGTTCGCGCGCGGAATGCAGGTCTGGGTCTACGACAAGAGTGACCTGACAATGCGGCTGGAACTCGACACCGGAACGCTCGAGGATGTCCTGTTAAGTGCAGAGTTGGACCCGCGTTCATTTGGTCGATCGGGTGGAGCAATGGGCAGATCCGGCGGTGCGATGGGGCGATCAGGCGGCGCCATGGGCAGATCCGGCGGTGCGATGGGACGGTCCGGTGGCGCCATGAACCGCGGCGGGCGCGGCGATTTGGACTAGCGTTTCCGATCGTTAATTGAGAATGCCGAAGGGAGATGGGCCATGGCAAGAGTAGATATAGTACGTGTCGATACACCTGAAGGGGGTGCTGTAAGAGGCGGAGATCCGGTCACTGTCAGTGTGACGGTGGCCCCAGACCGTGGTTGGTTTAACGATACACAATGCTTAGTAATTGACTTTATTGATGCTGTCACTTTAGGTGACGCGGCACACCTAGTGGTATACGACAACTATATAACCATCGAGGATACGACAACAATCAACTTCAAAGTTAAAGCAGAAGTTGGCGCTTCAGCCGGAGAGTACTATGTTCGGATCAAGAATGAATTCTTCGAGGAGACCATCGTAAGTGACTCTGAGGATGGAACTATCCCAGTGTCCCTAAAGCTAGTCACTTCCAAAACGCTGTGACTAAATTAGGCTGGCACGATAGGCGACTTCTCCTTGCGCAAGGCGTGCAGAAACTGCGGGTCGGCGCGCAAACTGACGCGGACCAATTCCGACGGTGTGGCGGCGAGCCATTGATTCAGTGACACATCGGCGAAGTAGTCGCTTTTGAATACCTCCAAATATCGCAGTGTCGTGTTGCCTGTGTTCTCGATGTAGTGCCCCATGGCGAAGACGGCCATAAAGCGTATGTTCCCTTGCGGTAGAAACGGGTGGGGAAGGCATGGCAGTGGAAGAAAACCTACAGGGACGAATTATCGCCTTAGAATTTTTGGTAGTGCATCAGTTTGAAATCTGCAAACTGGCCGGCGATCACGAGATCGCACGCAGGACTATGTTCAACCAAGCCAATGATGTGCAAGCCAGGCGAAGAGCAAGCCGGCTATAACGGCATGGAATAGACCGAATGAGCCATTGTTGAGGGGATGGTACGCCACGCGTCGCGGCCGCATGTAACTCTGCTGCCTCTCGACGATTAGCATTCGCTCCAACTCGCGGCGCCCTTCCTGCCTTGCCCGTTTTGAATCCAGCCGCTCCTGAGCGTAGAGCTGTCTCGTATGCTCCGTGGCCGAAAATGAGTTTTCGTCTAGCCACCCTTTGAATTTGCCGGGTCTGACGAGGACTTTGGCGTGGGTGAAGTCGCGGCGGTGGAGTCTCTCCGCCTTAGAAGCTTCAAAATCCGTATGCCACTCTTCCCAAGTCGTCGGCATGTCATCGGCGCCGGGAAGCTGGCGGATACGAGGATAATCCTTGGCAGTGTAAACTGGGATAGCCCTGACTTTGCTGGCCATTGCAGTCTCCCCTTCTCCCAAGAAGAGGATGCGACATCCTAGGGCTTAGTGTCCAGATGGCGCTACCCAGCCGCAGCGACATATTCAAGGCCCGCCAATTTCAAACTGATGCACTACCGAATTTTTCATGCGGTCGCAACTTGCTGGCATAGTGCTGAAGGACGCCAATCCGGTCGGTGAGCTTCAGAAGATTAAGGCGGCTACGCTGGCGGACACTGGTTATCCGGTGGATGCTTATGGCGAACGCGTAATGAACGAAGCCAGGAAAGCGCTCGCTGGCACGTTTGCCGAGACCACCAAGCGGGTGAAGGCGATTGTAAGGGGACGATCATAACAAACTCGCCGGGAGCTTTTCTGAAGGCTTCTAACATTATCGGTTTCTCCTGATTTGTTGGCCGTGACCTAGCCTCATTGATATGATGCGGTCCTTATCGGGATGGTGTGGAGTGCTAGGTTATGAACGCGGAAGACATGCAGGCGATAGCCGACACGCTGATGCGTGTTGTGACGCCGGAGATGAGTCCCAAGCAACTAATTAAGGCGGTGCAGAAAGAACACCCGAAGGTGTCAAAGAAGGATATCGCCCGCGCGGCCTTCTTCTCAATTATCGCCAATGCCGATCAGGACCACGGCAAGGCAAAGAACTTACAAGCGTTCGCCATTGCCGAGCGTGTAGACGGGACCGCCGAATAGCGCGCAGTTAGATTCCGCTGCCGTCCGAATCCAGCTTTGACCGGATTGCGTTGATGGCGTTCACGATGGCATCGGCAGCCGGCCGATCTAGCGCGCCATTCAACATGCCGTCAGTTGTATGGATCGAGAGGATGCCAAGGGTGCCGTTCTGGTCCGTGACAGCGCTGACATGAATTTCGGTCGGCACGAAAGGTCGCGCCTTTTTCCCAGCGCGCGTCATTGGCCGCGCCGCTAGCGAAGGCCCCATCGACAATGGAAGACCTAAAGCGCGTCGCCTGAACCTTTTCAAACGCAACGCGCTTTAGGACACGGCCGCCACAGCGCGCACGCTCTCCCGTTCCACCAGCGGGCACTCCAGCTTGGTGATCGGATAGCGTCCCCGCCCAGCCGCCGCCGGCGCCTCTAGTTGTTCGATCGCCCATTGGCCCATCGCCATATGCGGCAGGATCGAGGTCGTCAGCGGCGGGAACAAATGCCGGGCGATTTCCTCGTCGTCGTAGCCGACGACGGAAATGTCCTGCGGGATGTGCAGGCCGGCTTCCTTAAGCGCCTCGTAGCAGCCGATCGCGGTGCGGTCGTTCTGGCAGAAGATGGCGGTCGGTCGGTCTTTCAGCGCCAGCAGCTTGACGGTCGCGGCATAGCCGGCGCTGGCCGACCAGTCGCCCTCGACCACCAGCTCCGGATCGAACGGGATGTCGGCGGTGGCGAGCGCCCGGCGATAGCCCTTCAGCCGGTCCTGTGCTGCCTGCATCCAGGGTTCGCCGGTGATCGTGGCGATGCGGCGGTGGCCGTGGCTGATCAGGTGGCGGGTGGAGCTTTGGCCGCCGGCGATCTCGCTCGGCACCACGGCCGGGAAGGCATAGTCGGCCGTGTAGCAATTGAGCAGGATCACCGGGATGTCGAGGCCGTAGAGATAGTCGGGGGCCGATATCTCGCGGGTGAAGATGGTCATGTAGATCAGCGCCGAAATGCCCCGCTTGGTCAGCGCCGCGATGGCGCGCGGCTCCATGACGGAATCGCCCAGCGTCTGCGCCACCAGCAGCACATTGCCGGCATTCCACGAGGCCTGCCGCGCGCCCTCGATGGCGACGACGGCTTCGGGGCTGGTGGCAAGCTGATCGACGGCGAAGCCGATCACCCCGTCCAGCCCCTCGAACGCCGGCAATGGCTTCTGCAATGCCGAGAAGGCCGGTGGCGAATAGCCGAGCGCGCGCGCGGCCTCGATCACCCGTTCGCGCGTCTGCTGTGACAGCTTGATGCCGGGCGAATTGTTGAGCACGAAGGAAACGGTCGCCTGCGAGCAGCCGGCGGCCCTGGCGATGTCGGTCATGGTGACGCGACCCCTGGCGCTCTTCGCCGGCGGCTTGCGTCGCCGCGCCGTATCGAGGGCTTCCGGATCCGTCGTCTCGCTCATGGCATCCCCAATCCTAGGCCTGTCTAGCGGCAGCCGGTCAGGCCGACAAGATGGCGTGATGTTATCGATTTATAGAAATCGTCATCGCCATTTATATCTATTAGTGACCTCGTGGTCCATCCACCACGCCGTTACCGCAGTCCGAAACTCAAAAGCCACAAGGCTCGGCTCGGGCGCGGCCAACGCAACGGCTCGCCGACAGGCACGCCACGAAACCGCAATATGCCCTGAGATATCGCCTCGGAACTAATACTGTTTACTAATACAAAAATGCGCTGTACCGTCAATCCGTCGCGTCCGGCCCGCTCGGTTGGGAGCGGCGGGAGTGTACGTGAACAGCCCGATGGCGAGCGGATCCTACCTCCGCAAACTTTGTCTCGGACAAATGATATGTCAGACAAATCGGACTATTTACGAATGATGGATGAGTCTCTAAAGTCCACGATCGTGGCTGGAACGACGCCATTCTTTCGGTGCCGGGAACCCTTTGAGGAGGAAGGCGTCCAAGCTGCAAACGGCAAAATCAGGTCAGTGCAAGATCGGCCAGTCGAACGACTGAGCCAAACGGGAGGTTGAACATGAAATCCTTGATACGAAATGCATCCGTAGCCACAGCTGTGCTGCTGCTTGGCCTGTCGGCGACGGCCATCGCGCGCGCCGACGACAAGCCGACGCTGGCCTTCGTCGTCAACGGCGCTTCCGACTTCTGGAAGGCCGCCGAAGCCGGCGTCAAGAAGGCGCAAGGCGAACTGCCGGACTACACTCTGGAGCTTAAATATCCCGAGCAGTCCTCGGTCGCCATCCAGCAGCGGCTGATGGACGATCTGGTGACGGCCGGCGTGAAGGGCATCATGGTCTCGGCGGTCGATCCGAAGACCTCCACCGATGGTCTCAACAAGATCGCCTCGGAAACGGCGCTGTTCACCACCGACAGCGACGCCCCGCAGACCAAGCGCGTCGCCTATATCGGCTCGTCCAATGTCGATGCCGGCAAGCAGGCGGCCGAGATCGCCAAGAAAGCGATGCCCAATGGCGGCAAGTGCCTCGGCTTCGTCGGCCTGCTCGGCGCCGACAATGCCAAGGAACGCATCCAGGGCATGAAGGACGGTCTCGCCGGCACCAAGATCGAACTCATTGACGTGCGCGGCGACGACATCGACCAGGCGCGCGCCAAGAAGAACGTCGAGGACGCGCTGGTCGCCAGCCCCGATGTCACCTGCATGGTCGGCTTCTATTCCTACAACACGCCGCGCATCTATGAAGCGCTGCGCGACGCCGGCAAGCTCGGCTCGATCACCGTCGTCGGCTTCGATGACGATCCGATCACGCTGGGCGGCGTCAAGGAAGGCACCGTTGCCGCCACCGTCGTGCAGCAGCCCTTCGAATGGGCCTATCAGGGCATGAAGCTGATGGCTTCCTATCTCAAGGGCGACAAGTCGGGTATCCCGGCCGGCGGCCTCATCATCATCCCGACCAAGATCATCGGCAAGGATGACGTCGACGCCTATGCCGCCAATCTGAAGGCGATGTCCGGAAACTGAGACAAAGCAGTTACGCCGGCTCAGGGTTCGCCTTGAGCCGGCGATCGTATTGACGGGCCGGCGAAGGCCCGTCAGTCTGTAGCCCACCGGCTGCTGTCAGGCATGATGAATTATTCCGACACATCCATAACGGCGTCCACCCCGTTCCTCAGCCTCGAGAACGTGCGCAAGACCTATCCGGGCGTCGTGGCGCTCGATGGCTTCTCCATGGAGGTCAGGCCGGGCGAGGTCATCGGCCTCGTAGGCGAGAACGGCGCTGGCAAATCGACATTGATGAAAATCCTCGGCGGCGTCACCACGCCCGACACCGGTACCGTCACCGTCGACGGCATCGCGCATGATGGGCTCACCGTCGAAGCCAGTCTCGGTTCCGGCATCGCCTTCGTCCACCAGGAACTCAACCTGTTCGAAAATCTCGACGTTGCCGCCAACATCTTCTTCGGCCGCGAGCCGCTGCGCGCCGGCCCGCTGAAACTCGTCGACCGCGCCCGGCTGCGCACCATGGTGGCGCCGCTGCTGAAGCGCGTCGGCGCCAATTTCTCCGCCGACACGCCTGTCGCCGCCTTGTCGCTGGCCCAGCAGCAGATGGTCGAGATCGCCAAGGCGCTGTCGATCAAGGCGCGGCTGGTCATCCTCGACGAGCCGACATCGAGCCTGCCGCTCGCCGAAACCGACAAATTGCTCGATGTCATCAAGGCGCTGAAGGCTGACGGCATCAGCGTCATCTTTATTTCGCACCGCCTGCATGAGGTCGAGCGCGTCGCCGACCGCGTCGTGGTGCTGCGGGACGGCATGCTTGCCGGCACGCTGCAGAAAAGCGCCATCAACCACGACCAGATGGTCAAGCTGATGATCGGCCGCATGCTGAAGGAGCGCGAGAAAGCCTCAGAGGCGGCGCGCGCGCCAGGTGCCATCGCCCTGTCGGCCAAGGCCGTCCGCACCCCTGCCTATCCCGGCCGGCCGGTCGATCTCGACGTCAGGCGCGGCGAAATCCTCGGTCTTGCCGGGCTTGTCGGCTCCGGCCGCACCGAGCTGGCACGGGTGTTTTTCGGCATCGACAGCAGCCTTGGCGGCGCGCTCGAACTCGGCGGCAAGCCGCTTGTTCTGGGCTCGGCGGCGGATGCCGTCGCGCAAGGCATCTTTCTCGTGCCAGAGGATCGCAAGCTGACCGGCATCCTGCTCGACCTGTCGATCGCCCAGAACATCTCGCTGCCCAATTTGCCGGCGCATGCACGGCGCTCGCTGGTTTCGGCAAGTGCCGAGACCGCCACCGCCGAGAAGCAGAAGACCAATCTCGGCATCAGGGCGCCCTCGGTGCAGACGCGCACCGGCACGCTGTCGGGCGGCAACCAGCAGAAGGTCGTGCTCGGCAAGTGGCTGGCCATGAACCCGAAGGTGATGATCCTCGACGAGCCGACGCGCGGTATCGACATCGGCGCCAAGGCGGAAATCTACGGGCTGATGCGGGCGCTGGCTGACGCCGGCGTCGCCGTGCTGATGATCTCCAGCGACATGGAAGAGGTGATCGGCGTGTCCGACCGCATTGCCGTCATGCATGAGGGCCAGATCTCCGGCATTCTCGACAAGGACCAGTTCAGCCAGGAAAACGTGCTGCTGCTGGCGGTGGGCAAGCAGCCGCAATAGTTTTTTTGTTCTGCCGTAGCCCCGGTCGCGGGAAACACTTTGTAGAACCTGTTCAAGCAGGCGTTTGGGAGAAGACGATGAGCAAGAAAGATCTCGGCCTGCTGATCCTGATCCTGGTGGTCGGTACCATCGTGGCGATCATCAATCCGCGCTTTCTTTTGCCGATCAATCTCGCCAACACCTCGAACCTGATCGGCCTGTTCGGCATCCTGTCGATCGGCCAGGCCTTCGTCATCATCACCGGCGGCATCGAATTGTCGGTCGGTTCGGTGGTCGCGTTGCTGGGAACGCTGTTCATCGACTTCATCGCCGTGCGCGATCTGGACTGGCCTCTGGCCTTCGTGCTGATCATCGCGCTCGGCGCCATCATCGGCCTGGTGCATGGCTGGCTGATCACCCGGCTCAAGCTGCAGCCCTTCGTCGTCACGCTGTGCGGCCTGCTGATCTATCGCGGCGTCGCCCGCTTCTACACCGCCGACGGCACCGCCGGTTTCGCCTTCGGCCAGAATTTTCCTGAGCTGGAATTCCTCACGGCCGGCCGCTCCTGGGGCGTGCCGAACAGCTTCATCGCGCTGGTCGTCATCGCCATCGTCATGTGGGTGGTGCTGCACCGCTCGGTGTTCGGCCGCTATCTCTACGCCATCGGCAAGAACGAGGAGGCGGCGAAATATTCCGGCATCCGCACCGGCCGTGTCGTCATGGCCGCCTATGTCATCTGCGGTGTGCTGACGGCGCTGTCGGCGATCTATTTTGCCATGTACACGCGCTCGATCTCGCCGGCCAGCCATGGCCAGTTCTACGAGCTTTATGCCATTGCCGCGGCGGTGCTCGGCGGCTTCTCGCTGCGCGGCGGCGAGGGCTCGCTGATCGGCGTCATCCTCGGCACGGTGCTGCTGCAGGAACTGCAGAACCTCGTCAATCTGCTCGGCATTCCGTCCTCCCTCAACTTCGCGGTGATGGGCGGCGTCATCCTCATCGGCGTGCTGGTCGACCAGCAATGGGGCGTGTTCCGGGCACGGCGGCTGATGGTCGATGCCGCTCGCAAGAACGTGGCCGGTGCGGCCGCGGAATAACCGCCAGCCCCGACACAACTGTATCGATGAAATGATTGCGGCCGCGGTGTTCTTCTGCGATCCACTGAACACGCACGTCGGGCCAAATGCCCGATATCGATGGGGGATGGATGGCAGGCGATGGGTGTAATTCCTGAACCGTTGACGCTCAACGCAGGAGCGCTTGAGGTCGACCTCGTGCCGCGAATTGGCGGCAGTATGGGCGCGCTGCGCTGGCGCGGCATCGATCTCATGCGCCGGCTTTCCGATGACGATCGCGAAGCGGGCAACGTGCTCGGCGTGGCCATGTTCCCGATGATGCCCTACGCCAACCGCATCGCTGGAAATGCCTTCGACTTCGCAGCGAAGCGCTGGCAGGTCCAGCCGAACAATCCACCCGAAACAGTCAACCTGCATGGCAGTGGCTGGAAACACGCCTGGACCGTCGCCCAGGCGGGCCACGCCCAGGCAACGCTGTCGCTGGATATCGCAGCCGGCGTCGAACCCTACTCCTATCACGCGACGCAGGCTTTCGTGGTGTCCGAAGAAGGGCTCAGCGTGACCATGACGCTGGCCAATACGGGGCCAGTTTGCATGCCGTTCGGTTTTGGCCTGCATCCCTGGTTCGATCGCGACCCGGACGTCACATTGCAGTTCGAAGCCACGCGATTCTATCTGGAAGAACCGCAAAACATCGCGGGCGATCCGATCACGCTTGCACCCGAACTCGACTTCGCCGACGGCCGGCCTTTACCCGCCGGCTGGCGCAACAACGATTATGGCGGCTGGACGGGTGAGGCGACGCTTCGCTTTCCGGCGCGCGGCGCAGGATTGCGCATCAAGGCCGACCCCGTCTTCAAGCACCTGATGCTGTACGCCGACGCGACGAAGCCCTATTTCTGCGTCGAACCGCAGACCAATGCCTCCGGCGCTTTCAACCGGGGCGGATGGAACGATCCGGACGAGGGCATCATCGTGCTCGCCCCAGGCGAAACTGTCACTGGCACCGTGTCGCTGATGCCCTTTGCGCTTGGAGCTTAAAAGCAGCCGCGCCAGCGCCAGCACTACCGATTGGTCCCGCGTGCGGCGCGGCGAACGCTTTGCAACAGGATGGCGAGGCAGCCCAGCAACAGCAGGGCGCCGCCGAGAAGCGGCGGCAGCGCCAGCAGCTTCACCGCCGCCGCGACAACAGCCACCAGGACCAGCGCCAGCAGCGCCAGACTGCCGTCATCGACGAACATGCCGAAGAATTCCTTGGCCGCGACCCGAATGACGTTCATCGGGCGAGCCCTCCAGTGAGTGTGGGGTAGGCACCGCGCAACCAGCGCACCATGGCAAACGACGCCAGCGCAACGATGGCGAAGATGGCGAACAAGGCGAGATCGGCGCCCGGCCAGTCGGCGCCGATGCCTTCGCCGGTCCAGAAGATGCCGAAGCTGGTCAGCATCAGCCCGACGACGAATTTGAGCGCATTTTCCGGCACGCGCGCCAGCGGCCGGTGGACCGCCAGGCCGATAAGCATCACCAGGACGAACGCCGCCAGCGCGCCCAGGCTGGCGTAAAGCGTCTGCCGATGTGCTGCGCCGACGGCAATGACGATAAACACCACCTCGACGCCCTCGAGCAGCACCGCCTTGAACGATGTCAGCCCGGCGAGGTAGTCGGCGCGGCGGTCGTTGGCCTGCTGGTGCAAGGCAGCGGTCTCCTTGGAGAAGGCCGCCTCCTCGTCATGCAGGGCGATGACGCCGACGCTGCGCAGGATGGCCTTTCGCAGCCAGCGCATGCCGAACAGGATCAGCAGCACCCCGACGACGAACTGCAGCGTGGTGATGGGTACGAGTGCCAGCAGCGGGCCGAACGCCAGCACCAGTGCCGCCAGCACCGCCAGCGCCAGTGCGGCGCCGGTCAGTGCCGGGCGCCAGCTGCGCGTCACCCCGACAGCGAGCACGATGGTGAAGGCCTCGACGACCTCGACGAAGGACGCCAGAAATGCCGCCGTGACCGTCGAAAGGATGGGTGTCAGCGTCTGCATGAAGGCTTCCTGTATTGTCTCGTTTGACCATGATCTTTTGGAAGATCATTTCCACGTCCCGGATCGCGGTCCAGAATCATGATGCGGTCAGCACCACACAGCGCTCCGGCGTCAGCGAAAAAGCAAATGAAGCGCCAATTGGCTCTAAATCAAGCCCGACATGTCCGAAAAGGCCATCGCCTTGCGCAGCACCTCGGCGAAACGCTCGCCGGCCGCCTCACGCGGGCCGCTGTTGTCGATCGAGGTGACATCAGGTCCGGACAAGGTCACATTGGCGCTGCGCGCCAGTCGCGCCAGCACCTCGCCGCGTGACTCGCGGCCGCGCATCGCCAGCCGCTCGGCCAGCACGTCCGGCGAGGCGGTAATCTCGACGATCGCCAGATTGGCATAGCGCTCGCGCAGGACCGGGATGATCGCACGCGACACGTTCGCCACCGCGACACGGCCATTGGCGACCGACCAGTCGACATCGGCCGGGATGCCATAACGCAAGCCATGCGCCTCCCAGGAGATGGCGAAGGCGCCATCGGCTTCGGCTTCGACGAAGGCGGCGTCGGCCAGCGTGTCGTGATCCTCGCTCGCGGCATCGCTCGGCCTGGTGATGACGCGGCGAACGAACTCCAGCCGGGTCTCGTCGGCAAAACGGGCGCGGGCATAGCCGATCACCGTATCCTTGCCGGCGCCGCTTGGGCCGACGACGGCGACGAAGACGCCGTCGCGGATCGGAAACGTCTCGGCGGACAATTCACGCTCGATCAACGCCGACACCATCATGCGACCCGGCGTCCCTGCCGCCAGACCGTGCGCACGACCGGAACATGGTCGTCGACACGCACGCGCACCAGATCGGCGCGGCGGCCCTGCTCGATGATGCCGCGGTCGGTCAGGCCAACTGCTTCGGCCGGGTTCTTCGAGACCATGGCGACCGCCTGCGGCAGCGAAATGCCTTCGACAACGTCGCCGAGGAAGAACGCAGACTGGATCAGGCTGAAAGGAATATAGTCGGACGACAAGATGTCGAGCAGCCCGTCTCTGGCCAGCGTGCGGGCCGAGACATTGCCCGAATGAGAGGCGCCGCGCATGACGTTGGGAGCACCCATCAACACGCCGAGCCCGGCCTGTTTCGAGGCCCTGGCGGCTTCCTCCGTGGTCGGGAACTCGGCGACGCGCACGCCTTGTTCGATCGCCTCGTCGACATGGCCAACGGTGGCGTCGTCATGGCTGGCCAGCACGATGCCGCGCTCATGGCAGGCGGCAGCGATCACCGCACGGTTCGGTCTCGAATTCTCGGCCGATTCCCCCATCCGCTTTTCGCAGAAAAGCTTGAAGTCGCGGTCGGTCAATTTCAGCTTGCGCTGGTAGTAATAGGCATAGGTCTCGAGATTGACGAACTGGCGCTGGCCGGGCGCGTGGTCCATCAGCGATGCCAGCTTGACCCGCTCGTCGCCGTCGAAATTGGCGAAGGCCTTGAGGCAGTCCGGCGCCGAAACCTCGCACCGCAGATGGATGAAATGGTCGGCCCGCAGACGATCCTGCTGGACACTGTCCTCGATCGCGTCGGTCAGCTTGCGGATATCGTCCGATGTCAGGTCGGCGTCCTCGTCCATGCCAACGCGCAGGGCATCGAGCACGGTGGTGATGCCGGCGGTCGCCACTTGCGCGTCATGGGCGAGCACGGCGGCGATCGGGTTCCAGCGCACCTTCGGCCGCGGCGCGTAATGGCCTTCGAGATGGTCGGTGTGGAGTTCGACCAGCCCGGGAATGATGTAGTCGCCGCCCATGTCCTCGCCGGCCATGTTCCCGCCGGTGTGGCCGGTGCCGGCATCGATGCCGGCGATAAAGCCGTCGCGTAGCACCAGCGAACCCTCGACGATCTCGTCGGCAAGCACGATGCGCGCGTTGGTCAGAACAGTTTCGGCGGTCATTTCAGGCAGTCCTTGCTTATTCCGGTTGGGGTTGTTCCGGCAGGGTTATTCAGGCAGTTTTTCTGGCAGGGCGGCGCCCGAGCGCGCGATGGGACAGCACCATGAACGGTGCGCCCGGCTCGGTTTCGACAAACAGCGTCAGCGCATCCACCAGCACCGGCTGTTGCAGCACCTCCGCGAACAGGCTGTCGATTGCTAGGCGAAGACGAGGGCTTTCCTGTGGCCCCGCCCGGCCGGACAGCGTCATGTGGAAGCGAAAGGTCTCGAAGACATAGGGATAGCCCCATTGGCAGAGATTGCGGAATTCGGCCGGCTTCAGCGAATCCGGGCTGCGCCGCTCGATCTCCGCCTCGGTCAACGGCGCGCGAAACCGGTCGAAGCCGAGCACGACATCATCGGCGAAGCGGTTGAGCGGAGGCAGCGGTCCTTCCGGCACCAGCGCAAAGAAGCTGTCGATCTGGCTGAGGACAAGGCGCGGGATCGTCACCACCGGCGTTGCTTCGGCAAAATGGTCGAGCGCGGCGCGCAGCGAGGCCTCCGTCTCGTTGGCAGCCAGCCTGAAGGGGGCTTTCAGCGTCGCGTGAAAACCGTAGCGCCGCGCCGAAGCAGTGTGGAAGGCGACTTCCGCCGCCGACAGATCAGCCACTGCCTCCACCGGCCTAGTCGCGGCACCAAACGGGTCGCGGCCCAGCCAGTTGGCGGCGATCCGCGCCAGCGGCTCGTCCTGCCGGGGGGTGAAATAGATGGCGTAGCGCATGAGAAGTCCTCGTTAAAGCGCGCCGCGTTTGAAGAGATGGTGCGACGCGCTTTAAGTCTTTGTTTTTCGCATGTCGTCATCCCAAAACCGCTGCACACTTTTGGGCGACATGCACTGGCCCCGTTGCCATAGGTGATTTCCATGACGGATTGACGAAGCTTTGAAGGGTTTTCGAAGGCAAATCGACCCAGGCGGTCCTTAGCCGACGATTTTTCCAAGCTGGACCAATAGCTTCATCCGAAAGGCATGACCGATTAGGCTTTCATCAACCATTCGTGCTCGGGCGCGTTGTGGAATTTCCACGTTCGCTTCGGTCCGGCCATCACGTTGAGATAATAGAGGTCATAGCCATGGCAGGCGGCGCAGGGATGATAACCCTTGGGCACCAGCACGACATCGCCATCCTCGATCGCCATGGCTTCGTCCAGCGCCCGGTGGCCGTTCTTGTCGGCGTCGGTGTAGACGCGCTGGAAGGCAAAGCCCTGCGGCGGGTTGAGGCGATGATAATAGGTTTCCTCGAGATAGGATTCGGCCGGCAGATTGTCCTGGTCGTGCTTGTGCGGCGGGTAGCTCGACGTGTGACCGCCGGGCGTGATGACCTCGACCACCAGCAGTGAATCGGCCGGCTTGCCTTCCGGCAGGATGTTGGTGACGTAGCGCGTGTTGGTGCCCTTGCCGCGCACCTCCTGGCCGAGATCGTCGGGTCTGATCACGCGCACCGCCAGACCGCCGCCGAGGCCTGGCGCCGAGCAGGCCGCGAGTTCCAGCTCGGTGTCTGCCGTAACCGACCAGTCCGATCCCTCGGGCACATAGACCGACCAGGGTTTGCCTTCGAAGGGCGACATGCGCTCACCGAGCAGGCCGAGGTCCTTGCCGCCCGCCGTCGCGTTGCCCTTGCCAGTGACGAACACCAGACAGACCTCGCGATCGTCCGTCTTTCCCGAGGCGCTTTCGCCGGGCTTCAGCCGATGCAGGTCGAAACCGACATAGGTCCAGCCTGCGATTTGCGGCGTCACATGGGCGACGCGGCCATGGCCCTTGTCGGCCTTCACCAGCAGTTTCGACATCCGGGTTACTCCTTCGGTTCGGCCTCGGTCGTTGCCTTGCTCTCGTCGGCCGGTTTGTAGAGATAGAAGAACTGCCAGACGGCGTAGCCGGCGAAGCCGAGCGCGATCACGCCCCAGAACGGCGTGCCGGTGGCGAATTCGATGATCGACCAGATGACGCAGACGGCGACGACAGCGACGCGCCGCCACAAAGGCCGGAAGAATGGGTGCTCGGAATCTTTCATCCGGTCAACCTACAGCAACCCGGCTTCGCCGAGAACCAGCGCGTCAGGCATTGGCAAAGCCCTGGGTATTGGGGAAGCCCTAGGCATTGGGGAAACCTTGTGTCTCGACCGTATAGCCGGCCGCCGTCATCACCCGCATCAGTTCCTTGTGGCCGACCTCAGCCATCTTGAGCGGCGGGTTCTTTTTCGGATCCTGCTCGGCTTCGACCACGAACCAGCCCTCATAGCCATGGTCGGCGAACCGCTGCACGATGGCACCGAAATCCAGCGAGCCGTCACCCGGCACCGTAAAGGCGCCCAGCGCCACGGCGTCGAGGAAGGACTGCTTGCTGCGATCGAGCTTGTCGATCACGCCCATGCGCACGTCCTTCACATGCACATGGCTGATGCGCGCGTGGTGTTTGTCGATGGCGCGCAGGACATCGCCGCCGGCAAAGGCCAGATGTCCGGCATCGAGCAGCAGCGGAATGCCGGCTCCGGAATAATGCATGAAGGCATCGAGCTCCGGCTCGGTCTCGACCACCGCCGCCATGTGGTGATGATAGGAAAGCGGCATGCCTTGTTCCGCGCACCATTCGCCGAACTCGGTGAGGCGTTTCGCATAGGCCTTCATCTCGTCGTCCGACAGCTTCGGCTTGGTGGCGAGCGGCTTCGAACGGTCGCCCTGGATCGAGCGGCCGACCTCGCCATAGACGATGCAAGGCGCGTTCACCGCCTTGAACAGATCGATCATCGGCTGGATGCGATCCTTGTTGTCAGCCATCTCCCCATCGACCAGCGTGCCCGAGAACCAGCCGCCGCACAGCGTCACGTCGGCCTTTTTGAGGATCGGCAGCATGACATCGGGATCGTTGGGAAACCGCCGGCCCATCTCCATGCCGGTGAAACCGGCCGAGCGCGACTGGCGCAAACACTCTTCCAGCGACACGTCATCGCTGAGTTCCGCAAGATCGTCGTTCCACCACGCAATGGGGGACATGCCCAGTTTGGCTTTCAAGTCGTCACTCCAGTTTCAGGCCATTCGGACCGGGTTCGCCCGGTCATTTCAATTCAAGGCAGAGTTGGCATCAATCGCCAATGGTTTGCATCTGCCGCTTCTCGTCATAGGCCTTGCGCGCCGCATTCACTTGGGCTCGCGCCGAGACCTCCGGCACCGCGACATCCCACCAATGGCCACCGGCGTCGGTCGAAACCAGCGGATCGGTGTCGATGACCAGCACGGTGGTGCGGTTGTTCTTCCTTGCCTTTTCCAGGGCATTTTCCAGCCCGGCGATCGACGGTACTTTCTCGGCAATCGCCCCCATGCTCGCCGCATGCGCGGCGAAGTCGATATCGGGCAGGATCTCGTGGCGCGAGTCCTTCAGGAGATTGTTGAAGTTGGCGCCACCGGTCGCCATCTGCAGCCGGTTGATGCAGCCATAACCGCGGTTGTCGAGCAGCACGATGGTCAGCTTGAGGCCGAGCATCACCGAGGTGGCGATCTCGGAATTCAGCATCAGATAGGAGCCGTCGCCGATCATGACGACGACCTCCTCGTTTGGCTTCGCCATCTTGGCGCCGAGCCCGCCGGCGATCTCGTAGCCCATGGTCGAGAAGCCGTATTCGGCGTGGTAGGAGCCGGGCGCGCCTGCTTGCCAGAGCTTGTGCAATTCGCCGGGCAGGCCGCCGGCGGCATGCAGCAGCGTCACGCCGGATCCCAGCGCGCGCTGCACGGCGCCGATCACTTGGGCGTCGGAAGGATAGGCGGCGTTGGTCGACGCCGTCACCTTGGCCGCCTCGGCCTGCCAGGCCTTCTTGCCGGTGGCCGCATTGTTGGTCCAGCTTGCCGGTGCTTTCCAGCCCTTCAGCGCCGCGCCGAGTTCGGCGAGCCCCTCGGCCGCATCGGCGACCAGTGGCAGCGCCCTGTGCTTGCCGGCGTCGAAAGGCTGCACGTTGAGCCCAATGATGGTCTTGCCGGAATTCTTGAACAGCGCCCACGAGCCGGTGGTGAAATCCTGCAGCCGCGTACCGATGGCCAGCACGACATCGGCTTCTTCGGCCAGCCGGTTGGCGGCCGAGGTGCCGGTGACTCCGACCGCCGCCATGTTGAGCGGATGGTCGTCCGGCAGCGAGGATTTGCCGCCTTGCGTCTCGCAGACCGGAACGCCGGCGCCCTGTACGAATTTCGCCAGCTCATCCGAGGCCTGCGAATAAAGCACGCCGCCGCCGGCGATCACCAGCGGCTTTTTCGCCCCCTTGAGCGCCGCCACCGCGGCGGCAAGCTCGTGGCGGTCCGGGCGCGGCCGGCGCTGGTGCCAGACGCGCTCGGCAAAGAAGCTCTCGGGATAGTCATAGGCTTCGGCCTGCACGTCCTGGCACAGCGACAGCGTCACCGGGCCGCAATCGGCCGGATCGGTCAGCACCTGCATCGCGCGGTTCAGCGCCGGGATGATCTGTTCGGGCCGCGTGATGCGGTCGAAGTACCGAGACACCGGACGGAAGCAGTCATTGACCGTAGCGGTGCCGTCGGAGAAATCCTCCGCCTGCTGCAGCACCGGATCGGGGATGCGGTTGGCGAAGACATCGCCGGGCAGAAACAGCACCGGCAGCCGATTGACGTGAGCCAATGCCGCCGCCGTCACCATGTTGAGCGCGCCGGGGCCGATCGACGAAGTCGCGGCCATGAAACGGCGGCGGAAATTGGCCTTGGCATAGGCGATCGCCGCATGCGCCATCGCCTGTTCGTTGTGGGCGCGGAAGGTCGGCAGTTCGTCGCGCACCTGATAGAGTGCTTCGCCGATGCCCGCGACATTGCCGTGGCCGAAGATCGCCCAGACGCCGCCGAAGATCGGCATGGTCTTGCCGTCGATCTGGGTCATCTGCTTGCTGAGAAAGCGGGTCAGCGCCTGCGCCATCGTCAGGCGGATTGTCTTGCTCATGGTATTTTCCTCCGCAGTCCTTATGCCGCGCCTTCTTATGCTGCTTTGCGGCCGCGCGCGGCAAGCCACGCTTCGGTCAGCTGTTCGAAGCGCGACGCCATGTCGGCGATCGCCTCGTCATCCGACATCTTGCCGGCCAGCCATTGTTCGGCCGCGTGGACGAAGATGGTGCGGCCGACGGCAAACCCCTTGACGATGGGCGCCTTGGCGGTCGCGGCAAAAGCCGCTTCCAGCTCGTCCTGCGGCGCTTCCAGGCCAAGCAGCACGACGCCCCGGCACCACGGATCGTGCTTCAGGATCACCGCTTCGATCTTGGCCCACGCCGCTGCCGAAGCCTGCGGTTCGAGCTTCCACCAGTCGGGCTTGATGCCGAGCGCATAGAGTTCCTCCAGCGCGCGTGGGATCGTCGTGTCGTCGAGCTTGCCATGCTTGCCGGCGATGATCTCGACGAGAAGTTCTCGGCCTACTTTCCGCGCGGCCTCGAACAGCGCGCGCAGCTTTTGCTGCTGCTCTTCCTTCAAGGCCGCCGGATCGTCGGGGTGATAGAAGCACAGGCACTTGATGCAGTGGTCGACCGGCCATTCGACGAGTTGCGAGCCGATGTCCTGCGAGAACTCGAAACGCAGCGGCCGCGATCCCGGCAATTCGACTGGCCGCCCGAGCCAGGCGAAGGGATGGCGGGCGAATTCGAACATCGCCTCGCGGCCATGCTTCTCGTCGATCAGCATGCCGTAGCCGTCGCGGCCGGCGGCAACCTTCGCCGCCGCCTTGACCGCCAGAACCTTGAAATCGCGGATGCGTGCGGGATCAGCACCGGCCTTCGCCGCCACATCCTCGAGCTGGATGCGATGGTCGCAGGCGAGCGCCATCAGCGAGGGCACGTCGCGGCGACGAGTGGTCGCCCAATGGATGTGGTTGATCGCCTCGTCCTTGCGCAAGGCGAGATGCTTGCTGCCGTTCTTGAGGAAGAACTGCAATTCCTCGAAGGTCGGATATTCCGGCGCGCAGAGCAGCCGCGACACGGCGAAGGCGCCGCAGGCATTGGCCCAGGTCGCCGCCGTCGCATGGTCTTCCCCACCCAGCCAGCCGCGCAGGAAGCCGGACATGAAGGCGTCGCCGGCGCCGAGAACATTGTAGATTTCGATCGGAAAACCCTTGCCGACGACGCCGTCTTCCAGATCGTCGCTGATCGGCCCGTCATAGACGATGCAGCCCATGGCGCCGCGCTTTAGAACGATGGTCGCCGAAGACAGCGAGCGGATCGTCTTCAGCGCGCTCAGGCAATCGTCGGCACCCGACGCGATCATGATCTCTTCTTCGGTGCCGACGATCAGGTCGCAATCGGGCAGCACCGTCTTCAACTGGGCCGAGACCCGGTCCGATTTGACATAGCGCTCGAACCCTTCGGCATGGCCGGCGAGACCCCACAGATTCGGCCGATAGTCGATGTCGAACACCACCTTGCCGCCCTTGGCCTTGATGATGCGGATCGCCTTGCGCTGGGCGGCATCGCTGTTGGGGCGGGAAAAATGCGTGCCGGTGACGACGATGGCGCGCGCCGAGGCGACGAAGGCTTCGTCGACGTCTTCCGGCGCCAGCGCCATGTCGGCGCAGTCCGAGCGGTAGAAGATCATCGGCGAAACGCCTTCATCCTCGACCGACAGCAGCACCAGCGCGGTCAGTCTCTCCTTGTCGGTTTTCAGCCCGTCGACGCAAACGCCTTCGCGCTTAAGCTGTTCGCGGATGAAGCGGCCCATCTGCTCGTCGCCGACGCGGGTGAGCAGCGCCGAGCGCAGGCCGAGCCTCGCCGTGCCGACCGAAATGTTGGCCGGGCAGCCGCCGACCGACTTGGCAAACGAGGTGATGTCCTCCAGCCGCGAGCCGATCTGCTGGCCGTAAAGGTCGACGGAAGCACGACCGATGGTGATGACGTCGAGCGGCGCCTGTTTCGCGTCCACGGCTTCGCTCATTGGAACCTCCCGTCGGCCTTGTTGTTTTGGGGTACACGCGCGAGCGGCAGCGTGGCGCCGGGAATATGAAATAATAATTCCAATCCATAGTCAATATGGAATGAGCGTTCCCCGTTCTAAAATTGCCCGAGCATGATCCCGAAAAGTGGCCGCCGGTTTCGAAAAAGATCGTGGTCAAAGAACAAAGAAGGCCTGCTAGGCCTTGCGCTTCTTGCCCGTACTGCGCCGCTTCTCGCCGACGCCGACGGTCAGCGACATGGCCAGCGCCATCGTCGCCGACAGCGAGCGGAAGCCGGCGAAATCGGCTTCGGCAACCTCGAACCAGACCCGGGCGAACTGGGCAAGCGGCGAAAACGAGCTGTCGGTGATGGCGACGATCGGCACGCCCTGTTCCGAAATGCTGCGCGCCTCATCGATGGTGGCCGGCGCGTAGGGCGAGAAGCTGATGGCAATGACGGCATCCGCCGGCGTGGCGAATGCGATCATCTCGGCGTTCAGCCCGGCGGCCGATTCGATCAGCTGGTTGCGGATCTTCAGCTTGCCCAGCGCATAGGCGATGTAGGACGCCACCGGATAGGAACGGCGCTTGGCCAGCACGTAGATGGTCTCTGCCTTTGCCAGCAGGGAAATCGCGTCTTCCAGATGCGCGTCATCCAGCGTGCGCGAAATATCGTTGAGCGAGGTGCTGGCGGCGGCGACGAAGCCGTCGAAGATCGACCTGTGGCCGGCGCCGCCCTCAGCCTTGGCGCGCAGGGCTTGCAGGCGTTCGTCATAGGACGAGTTGCGCTCGCGCAGCCGCTCGCGGAACACCTGCTGCAGGCTGGTGAAACCATCGAAGCCAAGCTGTTGGGCAAAACGGATCAGGGTCGACGGCTGCACGCCGGCCGAAGCGGCAATGCTTGCGGCGGTGCCGAAGGCGATATCGTCGGGATTGTCGAGCGCATAGGCGGCGATCTGGGCGATGCGCTTCGGGAGGCTTTCGCGCCGGTCCAGGATGGTGGCGCGCAGCGTCTCGAAGTCGCGAGGTACCCGTTCGTCCATCGTCGCTCTGTCCAGGCTCATCTATGGGTACCCTCTCTGCCCCATCATAGCGAGCCTGCGCAAGAACGCCATAAAAAATGAGGCAGACATTCCATTCCAAGAGAAAATGGACTAATTCATCCACGCAACGCTTCAGGCAGTGGAGGAACGGAAAATGGTCGGCGTCGGTCTCATCGGCACGGGTTTCATGGGCAAGTGTCACGCCATTGCATGGAGTGCCGTCGGTGCCGTCTTTCCCGACGTGGCCAAGCCACGGCTCGTCCATCTTGGCGAGGTCAATGAGGACCTCGCCAGGCGCAAGGCGGGCGAGTTCGGCTTTGCCAAGGCATCCGGCGACTGGCGCGCCGTCGTCAACGACCCGGACGTCGATATCGTCTCGCTGACCACGCCCAACCAGTTCCATCCGGAAATGGCCATCGCCATCCTCGAGGCCGGCAAGCATCTGTGGTGCGAAAAGCCGATGGCGCCGAGCTTCACCGAGGCCGAAGCCATGGCCGCGGCGGCGAAAAAGTCAGGCAAGGTCGCCGCACTCGGCTACAACTACATCCAGAGCCCGGCCATCCGTCACATCGGCGCGCTGCTCGACGAGAAGGTCATCGGCGAGGTCAACCATCTGCGCATCGAGATGGACGAGGACTTCATGGCCGACCCGGAGGCGCTGTTCTTCTGGAAGCACGAAGCGGCTTCCGGCTATGGCGCGCTCGACGATTTCGCCGTGCATCCGCTGTCGCTGGTCTCCGTGTTGTTCGGCCGCGTCGCCAGCGTCATCTGCGACATGGCAAAACCCTATGCCGACCGCAAGCTCGCGGCCGGCGGGCGCCGCGCGGTGGAGACCTACGACATCGCTAGCGTGCTGATGCATCTGGAAAACGGCATCGCCGGCACGTTGCTGGTCAATCGTTCGGCCTGGGGCCGCAAGGGCCGCATCGCCATCCAGATATTCGGCTCGAAGGGATCGATCCTGTTCGACCAGGAGCGGATGAATGAATTCCAGCTCTATCTCACCGCCGATCGCCCGACCGAACAGGGCTATCGCACCATCCTGGTGGCGCCGCACCACAAACCCTACGACGCCTTCCTGCCGGCGCCCGGCCATGGCCTCGGCTTCAACGATCTCAAGATCATCGAATGCCACGAGCTGCTGAAGCGGCTTGCCGGCAAGCCGGCGCGGGTCATCGAGTTTGCCGAAGGGCTCGAGATCGAGCGCACCGTGCACGCGATGGCGCGCTCGTTCGAGGAAAAGCGCTGGGTGGATGTGAGGTAGTTCCTCGCCTGGCATGGGTTTCCGGCATGCGCTTCGCGGGCCTCAGCCGCCTGCGGCCGAGGCGTTCGTCTCCCATCCGTTTACCCAGACCTGCCGCAATCGGTCGCCTTCGCCCTTGAATCGCAGCCCCGTCGCCTGGCAATCCTCGATCCGGTCGCTGCGAAAATTGCGGATCGCCTGGCGTAGCTCGCACCAGGCGACGATGTTGGCGGTTTCGGCGTAGTAGATGAGGGCGATCGGGCGGATCAGGCGCTCGGAGGCGCGGCCAAGTTCGTCGCGATAGGACAGGTCGAGTTTCTCCTCGTCGCGGATGGCGCGGCGCACCAGCGCCAGATCGACAGCGCCGACCGAGGGCGCGGCGAACCCCCACGCATGCAACGCATTGGCATCGAACGTCTGGCGCAAGGGCGGCGGCACCGCGCCGGCGATCTTGGCGCTGACGCGCTTGGCCGCCTGCTTGAGCTCGCTGTCCCCCGTGCGCTCCAGCAGCGCGAGCGACAGAACGATCGCCTCCATCTCCTCGATCGAAAACATCAGCGGCGGCAGGTCGAAGCCGGGGCGCAGGATATAGCCGATGCCGCGCCCGCCCTCGATCGGCACGCGCATCGCCTGCAAAGCGGCAATATCGCGATAGACAGAGCGCACCGTCACTTCCAGCTTTTCGGCCATCATGGCCGCCGTCACCGGTTGCCTCGCCAGCCGCACGATCTGGATGATCTCGAACAGCCGTGACGCCTTGCGCATTTCCTCACCGCTCCGATCACAACTGACACTACATCGTCAGTTGGGCTGACCTATACGATCGCCTATCGAATTGAAAAGCAACACATTCCTCGGCGGCTTGGCCGGGCGAGGCGACAGGCAACTGACATGAATTATGCGGAAAATCTCTGGCTGTTCTTCCTCCTCCTGTTCGGCATCATCATCGTGCCCGGCATGGACATGCTTTTCGTGCTTGCCAATGCGCTGACCGGTGGCGGCAACAGAGGGCTTGCCGCGACAGGCGGCATCATGCTGGGCGGCATGGTGCATACGCTGAACGGCGCTGTCGGCGTCGGCCTACTGATGCACTTCGTCCCGATCCTCTACAATCCGCTGCTGATTGCCGGCGCTGCCTACATGGCCTTTATCGGCCTGACGCTGATGCGCAGCTCAATCAAGGTCGGCCAGGAGGGGCCTGCCGGCAGCCGCTCCGCATGGAAGGCGTTTCGCCAGGGGCTGGTGATCTGCCTGATCAATCCCAAAGCCTATCTCTTTGTCTTTGCGGTCTATCCGCAATTTCTGAGGCCGGCTTACGGTCCGATCTGGATGCAGGCGGCCATCATGGGATTGATGACGATCGTCGTACAATTTGCCGTCTATGGCGGGCTCGCCATATCAGCCGGGCGCAGCCGCAATCTCCTGGTCGCCAATCCACGGGCGACCGCATTTGCCGGCCGGGCGGCCGGACTGCTTCTGGTTGCGGTGTCGGTGCTGACCGCCTGGCAAGGTTTGAAGGCGGCGTGAGGAAACGCCGCCTTGTCCTCGCTGCATCGCCAACTGCGTCAGGCGGCTCCCTGCCTGCTGTCCATCATGGCGCGGCGCACTGAGCGGCGCCACTCGACGGCGCCGGCAAGGCCGTGCAGCACCGTCCCGGTGGTCGCCCAGTCGATGCAGCCATCGGTGATGCTCTGGCCGTAGACGAGCGGCTTGCCGGGCACCACGTCCTGCCGCCCGGCGACGAGATTGCTCTCGATCATGACGCCGATGATGCGCTCGTCGCCCGCCGCGACCTGGCCCGCGACATCAGCCGCCACCTTGGGCTGGTTCTCGGGCTTCTTCGAGCTGTTGGCGTGGCTGACATCGATCATCAGCCGTGGGGCCACGCCGATGCGGGCGAGTTCCACGCTGGCGGCCTCGACGCTCGGTGCATCATAATTGGGCGCGATGCCGCCGCGCAGGATGACGTGGCAGTCCTCATTGCCGGTGGTCGTCGCGATGCCACTGCGTCCGCCCTTGGTCACCGCCATGAAATGATGCGGCTGCGCGGCGGATTTGACCGCCTCGGCGGCGATCCGCAGATTGCCGTCGGTGCCGTTCTTGAAGCCGACCGGGCACGACAGACCGGAAGCGAGCTCGCGGTGGATCTGGCTCTCGGTCGTGCGCGCGCCGATGGCGCCCCAGGCGACGAGATCGGCGATGTATTGCGGCGTGGTCATGTCGAGGAATTCAGTCGCCGCCGGCAGGCCGAGATTGTTGACGGCGGAGAGCACGTTGCGCGCCATCCGCAGCCCCTTGTCGATGTTGAAGCTGCCGTCGAGGTCGGGATCGTTGATCAGCCCCTTCCAGCCGACCGTCGTGCGCGGCTTCTCGAAATAAACCCGCATCACGATCTCGAGCCGGGCCGACAGGCTCTCGCGCAGCGCCGCCAGACGGCTGGCATAGTCCACCGCAGCGACTGGATCGTGGATCGAACACGGACCGACGATGACCAGCAGTCGATCGTCGGTACCATTCAAAATAGCGTGTATCGCATTGCGCGACGCGGTAACGGTGCGCGTCGCCGTCAGCGTGCGCGGTATCTCCCGCATCACCTGGTCCGGCGTACTCAATTCCCTGATTTCCTTGACCCGAAGGTCATCTGTGGTGGTCAACACGGCTTTCTGCTCCTGTTAGGAGACCTGCCGGCTGAAACAAAAAAGCCGCCAGGTCTGGCGGCTGTTCGGATATTGATGCTGCAATCTTCAGATCGAGCGCAATCCTCCCGCCGCCAGCGAGCTCCTAAAGTACCAATACGTGGCGGTCAGGTTGATCATGAGGCTCATATAGTCGAAGCGGAGGCGCTTGTCACGTACCTGATGAGGCTACTGACGTAGCATAGGGTCGAGACCCAACATGCAGCACCGAGCGGTTCATGCAATCCAGGGATCGAAGAGTTCAATTCCAAAGCCTTCGAAATCCTTCGTATTACGTGTTGCCAAGGTGAGTTCCTGTGCAATCGCCGTGGCTGCGATCAGGCCGTCCATCGACGACAGACCGCGACCGCGGCGCTTCGCAAGGCCCATCAGGTCGCCCCAGGCCAAGGCAACCGGTTCGTTCACTGGAAGAACCCTCTGCTCGAAGCGCTGCGGCAGGTCCCGAGCGAGCCAGTCGGCCAGTGCCTCGCGTTTCCGGCCCTCATCCATGAGGGCGACGCCGCGCCGGATCTCGGCGATCGACACGACGCTGATGAATGAGCGGTCCTCATCAAGCCCGTCCAGCCAGTCCAGAACGCGTGCATCCGGCGCCGGCCTTGTCACCTCGGACAGGACATTCGTATCGAGCAGTAGCCTCACAGCGGCAGATCACGCGGTTCGTCGCGCTGACGCTCAAGGTTGAGATCGGCGCCGCACAGCGGCGACTCCAGCAGGAACTCCGCAAGCGTACCCTTGCGCGCGGTCTTCCGCTGCCATTCCTCGGCCGAGACGACAACAACGCTTGGTTTGCCGTTTCTGGTGATCGTCTGCGGCGAAGACTGCGCACGCTCGATTACCTCCGAGAGCCGGGCTTTTGCCCCAGCGACCGTCCAGTTGGTATCCTCTTTGGGCGCAGACGGCATCTCTACCTCAGTGACCACTCTGACTATCATGACTATATGGGAATGGCGATGCGGCGGCAACAGGCAGGGAGAGGGGCTTTCAGAGCCCGGGTGCCTTGGTGAGTTTGATCCGGAACCGATCACCCCGGCGCCGATATTTTCGGCCGACGCATGGCCAAGCTACTTCTGGACGTGAGGCTACCCTGTTGCTGCTACTCTGGCGATGACCCCGCAACGCTCTGATCGTAGTCGACCAGCGATCCGGTCATCACCCCCGACTGCGGGCTGACCATATAGCTGATCAGCCGGGCGAGTTGCGCTGGCTTCACCAACTGGCCCATCGGCTGCGCCGCTTCGGCCTTTTCCAGCCAGTCATCCGGAGCGTCGTGCCATTTCTTCTGCACGATCGCCTCGCCTTCGGTGTCCATCCAGCCGGGCAGCACTGCGTTGCTGCGGATGCGGTTGCCTCGATAGGCATTGGCGACATTCTTGGTCAGCGTCATCAGCGCGCCCTTGCTTGTGGAATAGGGCGTCAGGAACGACTGGCCGCAATGCGCCGACATCGACAGCACATTGACGATCGAGCCAGGCGCCTTTCGCTCGAGCAAATGCGCCACCACGCCCTGCATCAGGAAAAACGGTCCGCGCACATTGGTGTCGAAAATAGTGTCGAAAAGCTCTTCGCTCGTCTCGACCAGTGAACCGCGTGCCGATGTCGCGGCGGCATTGACCAGTGCGTTGATGGTGCCGAAATGCGAGATCGCGGTCGCGACCGCACGCTTGCAGTCAGCGACCTTTGAAACGTCGGCGCTGATGAACATCGCGTCGACGCCTGCTTTCTTGAAATGGGCGACGGCCTTGTCGCCCTTCTCCTGCGAGCGGCCGATGAGCGCCAGCGCCCGGCAGCCCTCGTCGGCCAGCGCCTCGGCGACGGCAAAGCCGATGCCTTGCGCGCCGCCGGTGACGATGGCGCGCGTTTCATGATTGCGATCGGCTGATGTGCTCATCGCTCTGCTCCTGTGGCTTGGGTCCGGATTCCGGTTCTTACTTTGCCGTGTCGAGGCGGACGGTCTTGCCTGACGTCGCTGATTTCAGCGCCGCATCCGCCAGCTTCAGCGCCACGAGGCCGTCGGCGCCGCTCGGTGCCGCCTTCTTGCCTGACGTCGCGGCTGCGATGAAGGCAGCGATCTCGTTGGCATAGGCGTCGAGGTAGCGGGTCATGAAGAAGTCATGCAGCGGCGGGCGCGTATAACCCTTCTCATTGGCCAGTTCGATCGACACCGGGCGCTGGTTCTCGGCCGCGACCATGCCCTTCGAGCCATGCACCTCGATGCGCTGGTCGTAGCCGTAGGTGGCGCGGCGCGAGTTGGAGATGACGGCCTGCTTGCCGGAAGCGGTTTCGAGGATGACGCTGACGCTGTCGAAATCACCGGCCGCGCCGATCTTCTTGTCGACCAGCACCGAGGCATGCGCGCTGACCGCCACTGGCTCCTCGCCGAGCAGGAAGCGCGCCATGTCGAAATCATGGATGGTCATGTCGCGGAAGATGCCGCCCGAGCGCTTGATGTAGTCGATCGGCGGCGCACCTGGATCGCGCGAGGTGATGGTCACCATCTCGACGGTGCCGATGGCGCCGTCGTCGATCGCCTTGCGCACGGCGGCGAAATGCGGATCGAAGCGCCTGTTGAAGCCGACCATCAGCGTTGCCTTGGTTTTCTCGACCACGGCCAGGCACTTCTCGACGCGCTTGACGTTGAGGTCGATCGGCTTCTCGCAGAAGATCGCCTTGCCGGCCTTGGCGAAACGTTCGATCAAATCGGCATGGGTGTCGGTCGGCGTGCAGATGACGACGGCGTCGATGTCCTTGGATTTTTCGATGGCGTCGATGCTGCGCACTTCGGCGCCATAGGCCGTCGCCAGCTCGGTCGCCGCTTTCTCGAAGGCGTCGGCGACGGCAACCAGTTTGGCCTGCGGATTGGAGCCGACGGCGCGGGCGTGGACCTTGCCGATGCGACCGGCACCGAGGAGAGCGAAGCGGAGTACCATGGAATGTCCTTTGAGGATGGTTCGAAGCGGGGCGCCGGTCATGGGCGCGGGTGATTTTCCGGTCAAGATGACATCGACAGGGAGGCGGCGACCACCGCCTCCGCGCCCGGCCTAGGCCGCGAGTTCCGCCTCCCCGGTCTTGGCGCCGGTGATGTAGGAGACGATATCGTTTCCGTCGGTGTCCTGCTTGCGCAGGTTGGCGACGATGCGGCCGCGGCGGAAGACGACGATGCGGTCGCAAAGGTCGAACACCTGGCGCATGTTGTGGCTGATCAGGATCAGCGGCTCGCCATTGTCCTTCAGCGTGCGGATGATGTTCTCAACCTGCGCGGTCTCCTGCACGCCGAGGGCTGCCGTCGGTTCATCCATGATGATCAGCTTGGAGGCGAAGGTCGCGGTCCTGGCGATCGCCACGCACTGGCGCTGGCCGCCCGACATATGGCGGATGGTGTTGGACAGATTGGGGATCTTCACCGCCGTGCGGACAAGTGCGGCCTCGGTCGCCTTGCGCATGTATTTGCGGTCCAGGATCGAGAACGGTCCGAGATTGAACAGCACCTTTTCGCGGCCGAGGAACAGGTTCGACGGCACGTCGAGATCGTCGGCGAGCGCCAGGTTCTGGAACACGGTCTCGATGCCGGCCTCGCGCGCCGCGATCGGCCCGGTGAAATTCACTTCCTTGCCGTCGAACCAGATCTTGCCGTCGGTGCGCTGCTCGACGGCCGTGATCTGGCGCACGAAGGTCGACTTGCCGGCGCCGTTGTCGCCCATGATGGCGACATGTTCGCCTTTGCGCAGCTCGAAGTTCGCGCCTTCCAGCGCATGCACGCCACCATAGCGCTTGGTCAGGTTTTCGGTCTTCAGGACGATGTCTGCCATGATCAAGCCCTCATTGCCCGCAGGCGTTGACGCCACTGGTCGAGAACGACTGCGCCGACGATGATCACGCCCTTGACCATCTCCTGGTAGTAGGCGTCGAGGCGCAGGAAGGTGAAGCCGGAGATGATGACGCCGAAGATCAGCGAGCCGATCACCGTGCCGACGATCGAGCCGCGGCCGCCCGACAGCGACACGCCGCCGATGACCGCCATGGCGATCGCGTCGAGCTCGTACATCACGCCCATGCCCGACTGCGCAGTGAGGTTCTTGGAACTCAGCACCACGGCGGCGAGCGCGGCGAGCACGCCGGCGATGACGTAGACGAGGATCTTGTGGTTGGCGATCTTGATGCCGGACATGCGCGCGGCGTCCTCGTTGGAGCCGATCGCGTAACAGTGCTTGCCATAGCGCGTGTAGGTCATGATCAGCTGGAACAGCACCGCCAGCGACAGGAAGATGATGACGGGCATCAGGCCTTTGCCGATGCCTGCGAAACTTTCGGTGGGAAACGAGATCGGCTGACCCTTGGACCACCACTTGGCGATGCCGCGCGCGGTGACCATCATGCCGAGCGTGGCGATGAATGGAGGGATGCGCGTGTAGGCAATCAAGGCGCCGTTGACCAGGCCAGCGAACAGCCCGCAACCGATGGCCACCAGCACCGGCACGATGACGGGCAGGTCGGTCCAGCCCTGGGCCAGGAACATCGCCTTGGGGTTGGGATTGCCGTTGACGGTCGCCACCTGGGCAAAACTCATGGCGATCATCGCGGTCGCACCGACGATCGAGCCCGAGGACAGGTCGATGCCGCCGGTGATGATCACTTGCGTGACGCCGATGGCGATGATGCCGACGATCGACACCTGCAGGATGATGATCTGCAGGCGTGCCTCGTTGAAGATCGCGCTGACGTCGCTGCGGGTGTTGAACAGGAAGCTGTCGCCGAGAAAGATCCGGCCGATCAGTTCGAAGACGACGACGAGGATGACAAGCGCCAGGAAGACATTGATTTCGGCAGGCCATGCGCGCTTCTTCGCGTCATAGCCGACCCCGCCGACGCCGTGAGATGTCTGTGCCAAATCTTCTATCCTCCGTCAGCCGCGGTCGCCCCTCGCTGCCTTGCCGGCGCTGAGGGAAAGGGGAGCGGCGCTCTTGGCGCCGCTCCGTATGTCCGCCGCTCAGTTCTTCTTCAGGAACTTGTCGATGTTCGCCGGCGTCACCAGCTGGAAGGGCACGTAGACCTTGTGTTCGACCTTCTCGCCCTTGGACAGTTTCAGTGCTGCATCCAGCGCGCCCGCGCCCTGGCCGGCCGCGTCCTGGAACACGGTAGCGTCGAGGTCGCCGGCCTGCATGGCGGCAAGCGCGTCCTGGGTGGCGTCGACGCCGCCGACCACGACCGCCTTCATGTCGATGTTGGCGGCCTTCATCGCCTGGATGGCGCCGATGGCGCTTTCGTCATTGTTGGCGATGACGCCATCGAACTTCTTGCCGGTCGACAGCCAGTTGGTCATCAGGTTCTGGGCCTCGTCGCGGTTCCAGTTCGACGTCTGCTTGTCGATGATCTTGATGAAGCTGCAATCCGGCGTGGCGATCACCTCTTCAATATCCTTGGTGCGCTGCACGGCGGCCTGGTTGGACAGCTCGCCCATGATCACATAGACGTTGGCTTCCTTCTTGCCGGCTTCCGTGAACAGGCGGCAGACTTCCTTGGTTTCGAGCGTGCCGGAATCGGCCTCGTTCGAAGCGACGAAGGCCTGGTTGTCCGGCAGTGTGTCGACATTGACCGGTTCGCGATTGACATAGACCAGCGGGATCTTGGCGGCCGCCGCGGCGTCCGACATGGCCTGCGTGGCCGAGGTGTCGACCGGATTGACGATGATCGCATCGACGCCCGAGGCGGCGAAGTTCTTGATCTGGTCGAGCTGCTTGGCGACGTCGTTCTGCGCGTCCTCGACCTGCAGCTCCACGCCGCTCATGCCCTTGGCCTGCTCGATCATGCCGTTGCGCAGCACGGTCAGGAAGTTGTCGTCGAACTTGGCCATCGACACACCGACCTTGGCGGCCATGGCGGATGAACTCATCAGCGCCGCGAAAGCGACGCCCAAAATCAGTTTCTTCATTGTGTTTCTCCTCCACATTTTGGTGTCCGGTTGCACCGATCTATCCGGAATCCCCGATCTCCCCGGGGAATCTCTCCCGATTGTCATTTCTGTTCCGGGTAACGTCTCCTGCTTGCTGGAACGCCAAACCCTCTGTTTGAAACAGATGTTCCGGAACGAAAGAACCAAAATACACAGTTGGTGAAATATTTATTCCATTTTGCCTCCGGGCGTCAAGGGAGATTCCAAAACCGGATGCGCGATTTTCGGATGATGGGCACCCATCACTTCGTCATCCCAGGGTCTCCGCGACGTCGCTTCGCTCCTGCTCCGCCCTGGGATGACGAAGTTTAGGCGCTTCGGTCCGAACTCGAAGGGTCGAGAGCCTAGATGTTCTCGGGCAGAAAGATGTCGAATGGCAGGAAGGTCTGGCCAGGCGCGTTCGCGGCACCCGTTTCGATGGCATGTGCCATCAGGTCGACCAGCTCGCGGCAAAGCGCTGCCAGTGGCGTCGAGATCACCATCGTCAGGACGCCGTCCGCCAGGGCGGAGCGCGATACTGCCGTGATCTCGTTGCAGATGACCGCGGGCATCTCGGCCGGCTTTGCCTGCCTGAGTGCCGCGACCGCGCCCTCCATGCCGCCGCCGGCGACATAGCAGCCAACGAGATCGGGGTGGCGGCCGAGGAGGTCGAGCAGCGTGTCCTGCGTGATCTGGTTGGCTTCCAGATTGACCAATGTCTCAAGCAAGGTGAATTCCGGCGCCTGCTCGCGAAAGAAGGAGCGAAAGCCGATCTCGCGCAGTTCATGGCCATGGAAGCGATGGCTGCCGACGAACAGCGCAACCTTGCCCGGCCGCTTGGCGGCCTTCGAAATCATCCAGGCCGCGCTGCGGCCAACCTTGCGGTTGTCCAGGCCGACATAGCCCTCGCGAATGCCGGCGGCGAAGTCGGATAGCAGGGAAAACACCGGCAGCCCCTTCGCCTTCATCTCCTCGACGGCGACCGTCAGCGTCGGGTGATCTGGCCCGACCAAAGCAACGGCCCTGCTTTTGGCCGCCAGCCTGCGCGCGCGCTCGACGATTTCATCGGGAGCTAGCGAATCCGCGAAGTCGATGGTGGCGACACCGCGGAAACGCGGCGATCGCGACACGGCGAGTTCAAGCTCGCGGGCGAACTCGCTGTAGAAGACATAATTGCCCTTGAGCAGCAGGAAACCCAGCCGATACTCCGGCAATTCGTGACGCATCCGCTGCTTGATCAGGCCGGCCGCGTGATAGCCGATCTCGGTCGCCGCCTCGTAGACGCGGCGCGCCGTGTCCTCGCGCACCGGCAGGCGGCTGTTGAGCACGCGGTCCACCGTGGCAACACTGACACCAGAGATGCGCGCCAGGTCGGTGATGGTCGGCCGTTTTGCCATGCTTGCCTCATCGGATTGCTTGGCCCCTTCTTACATCATCATGATAGGAAATGATAGAAACTATCTTTGTGATGTTGAGTCTATCATGCGTCGGCGTTATTTTCAGCCTCGAAGCCGAGTGCCTTTGCCAAGGGAGGCAATCATGTCCACAACGCCGTCCCGGCGTGACTACAGCCTGATCGGCCGCGACGCCAAGCTCGCCGTCGAGACCGGCCTGTCGGCGGCCGAGTGGTATCACACCGACATCCCGCGCAAGCAGATGAAGGAGCTGATGCAGCGCTCCGACGCACCGGCGATCCGCGACACCATCATCTGGCTCGCCGCCCTGATCGTCAGCGGCGCCGGCGGCGCCTGGTTTTGGGGCACATGGTGGTGCGTGCCGTTCTTCTTCGCCTATGGCGTCCTCTACGGCTCATCCACCGATTCGCGCTGGCACGAATGCGGCCACGGCACCGCCTTCCGGACGCAGTGGATGAATGATGTGATCTATCAGATCGCCTGCTTCATGATCATGCGCAATCCGGTGACCTGGCGCTGGAGCCACACGCGCCACCACACCGACACCATCATCGTCGGCCGCGACCCGGAAATATCGGTCATGCGGCCGCCGGACCTGGTTCGCGTCGTCCTTGCCTTTGTCGGTGTGCTCGATGCCTGGCATGCGATGAGCGACATGCTGCGCAACGCGGCCGGCAACATCAGCGCGGCGGAAAAGACCTTCATTCCCGAGCAGGAGCAGCCAAAGGCGATCCGCATCGCCCGCATCTGGACGGCGATCTATGCCGCCACCATCGCCCTGGCGCTCTACACCGGTTCGTTCCTGCCGCTGATGCTGATCGGCCTGCCCAGGCTCTATGGCGCCTGGCATCACGTCATGGTCGGGCTGCTGCAGCATGGCGGCCTGGCCGACAACGTTACCGACCATCGCCTCAACAGCCGCACCGTCTACATGAACCCGATCAGCCGTTTCATCTATTGGAACATGAATTATCATGTCGAGCATCACATGTTCCCGATGGTGCCCTATCATGCGCTGCCAAAACTGCATGAATTGATCAAGCACGACCTGCCGGCGCCGACACCATCGATCCTGGCCGGCTACCGCGAGATGATCCCGGCCTTCCTGCGCCAGCTGCGCAACGAAGACTATTTCCTCAAGCGCGAGCTGCCGCCGACCGCCAGGCCATACCGCGAGGAATTCCACAACGATGCCGTCGCGGCCGCGGCGGAGTGATCGTGCGCTTATCCGATTTCCAGGGGAGGACTGAATGAGCGACTGGGTCGAGGCCTGTGCCGCCGGCGATATCGATGAAGAGGATGTGATGCGCTTCGATCATGGCGGCCGCACCTTCGCCATCTATCGCAGCCCGGACGACGACTATTTCGCCACCGACGGCCTTTGCACGCACGAAAAGGTGCATCTCGCCGACGGGCTGGTGATGGACGACATCATCGAATGCCCCAAGCACAATGGCCGCTTCAACTACAAGACGGGGGACGCCCGCGGCGCGCCGGTCTGCGTCAACCTCAAGACCTATCCGGTCAAAGTCGACGCCGGCAAAGTGCTGGTTCAGATCGGATGACGGCGATGGTGCACGGAATGGTCATCATCGGCGCCGGCGAATGCGGCGGCCGGGCAGCATTGGCGTTGCGCGATCTCGGCTATGGGGGGCCGGTGACGCTGGTCGGCGACGAACCGCATCTGCCCTATGAACGGCCGCCTCTGTCCAAGGAGGCTATGGCCAGCGACACACCCGAAATCAAGGCGATCGCAAGCGACGCAATTCTGACTGAAAAATCGATCCGCCATATCCATTCCGTTCAAGCCGTGGCGATCGACCGTGCCGCGCATATGGTGCGCCTGTGGGACGGCTCCGCGCTGCCCTATGAGAAGCTGCTGCTGGCCACCGGCTCGACGCCGCGCAAGCTGCCGATGCCGGGATTGGGTTCGCGCTGCGTTTATCTCCGCACCTTCGCCGATGCGCTGGCCATCCGCGCCCATCTCAGCGCCGGCAACCGTATCGCCATTGTCGGCGGCGGCTTCATCGGCCTCGAACTCGCCGCCGCGGCGCGCAAGCTCGGCGCTGCGGTCACCGTCATCGAGGCGCAGCCGCGCATCCTGATGCGCGGCGTACCGGCCGAGATCGCCGAAATCATCCATGATGCGCATGTTGCCGAAGGCGTCGACATTCTGTGCGGCAACGGCATTGCGTCCATCGCCGACGACGGCAACGAGGTGCGCATCGCGCTTGCTGGCGGACAGGAGATATCAGCCGATCTCGCCATCATCGGCATCGGCGCCGTGCCGGTGACCGGGCTGGCAGCCGAAGCGGGGCTGACGATCGACAACGGCATCGCTGTCGATGCGGAGCTGCGCAGCAGCGATCCCGACATCTTCGCCGCCGGCGATTGCTGTTCGTTTCCGCTCGCCGTCTATGGCGGCCGTCGCGTGCGGCTGGAAGCCTGGCGCAACGCCCAGGAACAGGGCGCGCTGGCGGCCAGGAACATGCTGGGCGCCGGCGAGGCGCATGCGGCAGTGCCGTGGTTCTGGTCGGATCAATATGGCCTATCCCTGCAGATCGCCGGGCTGTCCGACGAAGGCCGCAGCATCGTGCGTCGCGATCTCGACGACGGCGCCTTCATCCTCTTCCACCTCGCTGAGGACGGCAGGCTGATGGCGGCCAGCGGCATCGGTCCGGGCAACGCGGTCGCCCGCGACATCAGGCTGGCCGAAATGCTGATCGGCAAGCGGGCGAAGCCGGCGCCGGAAGCGCTTCGCTCACAAACGGTAAAATTGAAGTCACTGCTGGCGGCTTAGGGGCGGCGCAAACGCCCAAAAAAGGGGGCGAATTCAACTCTGGTGCGGCGCAACCCGAACCTCAACACGCCCTAGAAAAGCGCCTTCAGCTCCGGCAGCTTGTCGTTGACCAGCCAGCCGTAATAATTCTCCTCGGGCAGCTTTTCCGGCTCGCCGGCAGCGCGGCGCCTGTCGTTCTCCGCCTTCAGCGCATCGGCGCGCTGCTCCGGATTGCCGACATTGTAGAGCGTGGCGGTGAGCCCCGGATTGCCCGAAATGTCGAAGCCGGCAATGCTCTTGTAGGCGTCGATCGATTTCCTGATCGTCGCGGCGACGTAAGGCAGCGTCAGGTCCGGATCCATGATGGTCTTGTAGACCGAATTGGGATCGGCGACGTCGAGCTTCGGCAGGCCGGAAACCTTGTGCACGAGATCGCTCATCTGCAAGGCCGTCAGCGGGTTGAGCTGGCCGAGGCCGAAGGTCTGGCCGGCATAATAGGGCTGGAAGAAGGTGGCGCCGAAACGGTCATCGGGGAAACTCTCGCCACCGACGCTTTTGCCACGAAACGAATGGTTCCACACCTGCTCGCGGCATTCCCACAGATCATAGCTGTCCGACACCCCAGCGCATTTCTTGAATTCCGGCCGCTGCACGAAATCGGTGATGTCCTCGCCGTCATAGGCGAAGGAGAGCTTGCTGGAGAGATAGGAAATCGCCTTGACGTAGTAGGTCTGCAGCCGGTCGTAGGCGTCGACATTGTAGGTGTGCTCGCCGACGATGGCGCCGACAATGTGCAGGGGATCAATGCCGTAGGCGGCAGCGGCCTTCTTGATCTTGCCGCGCAGATCGGCGTCGTTCTGCAGCAAGGCATAGACCTTGCGGTACTTCGCCTGGAAGGTGGTGTTGGTGGCCTGCGTGCGCCGGCTCGAAGCGCCGGGAATATCGGGCTGCTCGGCGTTGCGGTTTCCCGGCGGCACCAATGTCGCCGCATTGGCGGCGAACAGCGTCGCCGCCAGCGTCAAGCCGAGAATGACCAGGATCAGTTTTTTCATGCGCCGCCGCCTGCAGATGTTGCCGCGCAAACTAGGTAGTGCTCTTGGTCGAGTCGAGAGCGCCCCATCCACCGGCAAGACGAAAGGTGGCCAGATGGTGCCATCTGGCCACACATGATTCTGTTTGCCAGACTGTGTTGCAACGCATCGGCTCAAAAATCGGAATCGATTTTTGTAAAGCACGATGCGTCACTTTGAAGAGGCCGGCACCGGAATAAACCCGGCGCCGTCGTTTAAAGGATGAATCGCGACAAATCTGTGTTTCTGGAGAGGTCGCCGACATGCTTTTCCACATAGGCGGCGTCGATGGTGACCGCAGTGCCATTGCGGTCGGGCGCGTCATAGGAGATTTCGTCCAGCACCCGCTCCATCACCGTCTGCAACCGCCGGGCGCCGATGTTCTCGACGCTGTCGTTGAGGTCGACGGCGATGCCGGCCAGCGAATCGATGGCGTCGTCGGTGAAGGTCAGTTCGACGCCCTCGGTCTTCATCAGCGCGATATACTGCTTGATCAGGCTGGCTTCGGTCTCGGTCAGGATGCGGACGAAATCGTCCTTCTCCAGCGCCCGCAATTCGACCCGGATCGGCAGGCGGCCCTGCAATTCAGGCAAAAGGTCGGATGGCTTCGAGACATGGAACGCCCCGGAGGCGATGAACAGGATGTGGTCGGTCTTCACCGGCCCATATTTGGTCGCCACCGTGGTGCCTTCGATCAGCGGCAAGAGGTCGCGCTGCACGCCTTCACGGGAAACGCCGGCGCCCATGCCGCCTTCACGCGACGCGATCTTGTCGATCTCATCGAGGAAGACGATGCCGTCATTCTCCGTCGCATCCAGCGCCTGGCGCACCACCTCGTCCTGGTCGAGCAGCTTGTCGGACTCGTCGTTGACCAGCAGCGCGTAGGATTCCTTGACTGTCGTCTTGCGCGACTTGGTCTTCTTGCCGCCCATCGCCTTCGACAGCATGTCGTTGATGTTCAGCACGCCGATATTGGCGCCCGGCATGCCGGGAATCTCGAAGCCGGGCATGCCGCCGCTGCCGGTGTCGGCCACTTCGATCTCGATCTCCTTGTCGTCGAGTTCGCCGTCGCGCAATTTCTTGCGGAAGCTATCGCGGGTGGCCGGGCTCGCCGTCTTGCCGACCAGCGCCTCCAGCACGCGTTCCTCGGCGTTGATGTGGGCGCGCGCCTTGACGTCTTCGCGCAACTTCTCGCGCACCAGGCCGATGGCGATCTCGACCAGGTCGCGGATGATCTGTTCGACATCGCGGCCGACATAGCCGACTTCGGTGAACTTGGTCGCCTCGACCTTGACGAAAGGCGCCCCGGCAAGGCGCGCCAGGCGGCGCGAGATCTCGGTCTTGCCGACGCCCGTCGGCCCGATCATCAGGATGTTCTTCGGCATCACCTCTTCGCGCATCTGGCCTTCCAGCTGCTGGCGGCGCCAGCGGTTGCGCAAGGCGATGGCCACAGCGCGCTTGGCGTCCTTCTGGCCGATGATGAAGCGGTCGAGTTCCGAAACGATTTCGCGGGGAGAGAATGTGCTCATATCACTAAATTCCACTTTGCCACTGCTTGATGGCCTCGAACGGATGCAGCAGCATGATCACGTTGAGTGTCAGATTGTCCCGGATGAGATAGCCGGTACCGAGTTCGAAGATGATGGCGAGGCTGACGATCACCCATATAGGTAGCCTTCGCGCCATCACAAATCCCAGCACCATGGCCAGTGTGTCGGACACCGAATTGATGATGCTGTCGCCGTAATAATCGAGCGAGATGGTACCGGCGCGGTAACGGTCGATGATGAACGGGCTGTTTTCCAGCAGTTCCCAGCCGCCCTCGACGAGGACCGCGAATGCCAGCCTCAACCCGATCGGCGAACGCGGGAACAGGAACCGTGCCAGCGCGTAGAACAGGAAGCCGTGGATGATGTGCGAGAATGTGTACCAGTCCGAAATGTGCTGGGAGTTCTCTGAACTCTGCACGACACCGTGCCAGAGCTTGACGTAACCGCAGGTGCAGATCGGCGTCCGGCCCATCAGGTAGAGCGTCACGGCCTGGACAATGACCAGGCCAAGCACGATCAGCAGCCCCATCCGCCAGCTGTTTTCATAGGCCGAGAGGTTTTTATCCTCGCCGGATGCGATCATGCCTTATTGCCCCTCTTCCGCGTCGCCTTCTTCGGCATCGATAGCCATCAGCACGACGTCGCCATATTCCGATTGCCTGCGGTCGATACGCCTGAAACCAGCCTTTTCATAGGCGCGGATGGCGCGTCCGTTGGCGGGATCCGGGTCGATGATGACACGCGGCACGCCTTCCTCGAACAGCTGTTCGACGAACTGCCGCACGATCGCCGAGCCGTGGCCGCGGCCGACCAGCTCCGGCCGGCCGATCGACAGGTCGATGCCGAGCGTGCCGAACGGCTGGTCGGCATAGGGGTGGTCGTCTTCCAGATGCGGGTCGTAGCTCTGCAGGTACGCGATCGGCTTGCCGTCGAGCTCGACGATCAGCGGCTCGACGGAAATGCTGTCGATGTGGTCGCGAATCCCGGCGATTTCCGTCTCTGGATCGTCCCACCATTGCGCGACATGCGGCTCGGCGAGCCAGCCGGCGATCATCGGCAGGTCCTTCTCGGTCACCGGCCGAAAATCATACAGGACGGCCGGGTCAACCGGCATCGAGCGTTTCGATGACGAAGTTGTTGTTGGTGTAGACGCAGATGTCGGACGCGATCTGCATCGCCTTGCGGGCGATCTCTTCGGCATCCTTGTCGGTGTCCATCAGCGCGCGTGCCGCGGCCAGTGCGTAATTGCCGCCGGAACCGATGGCCATGACGCCATGTTCGGGTTCGAGCACGTCGCCGGTGCCGGTCAGCGCCAGCGAGATCGACTTGTCGGCAACCAGCATCATCGCTTCCAGCCGGCGCAGATAGCGGTCGGTGCGCCAGTCCTTGGCAAGCTCGACGCAGGCGCGCGTCAACTGGTCGGGATATTGTTCGAGCTTGGCTTCCAGCCGCTCCAGCAGCGTGAAGGCATCGGCGGTCGCGCCGGCGAAACCGGCAATCACATTGCCGCCCTTGCCGATGCGGCGCACTTTCCTGGCGTTGCCCTTCATGATGGTCTGGCCAAGGCTGACCTGGCCGTCGCCGGCGATCACCACCTTGTTGCCCTTGCGCACCGTCACGATGGTCGTGGCGTGCATGGTCAGTTCATTCGACATTTCCTGGCTCCGATTCGCGCCATCCCAAAAAGGCGATTGGCGCGGTACGAGTGACTTGATCGGCCATATGTATGCATGGGCCCGGTGATTGCAAACGGCTCGATAGCGACCGGGATGGCAACTGGCAATCGCCGGATCATGCTGCTAGAAGGCTTTCGTTTTCAAGCCGGTGAAGGCTTGGAACGCATCAAACCCTGGGACAAGGACAAGGTCATGTCGCCCCGTTCCGCCGAAGCAAGCCGCAAGACCAAGGAAACCGATATCGCCGTATCGGTCCATGTCGACGGCTCGGGCAAATCAGACATTTCGACGGGCGTCGGTTTCTTCGACCATATGCTGGACCAGCTGTCGCGCCATTCCTTGATCGACATGACGGTCAAGGCCAAGGGCGATCTGCATATCGACGACCACCACACCGTCGAGGACACCGGCATCGCGCTCGGCCAGGCGCTGGCCAAGGCACTCGGCGAGCGGCGCGGCATCATGCGCTATGCCTCGATCGACCTTGCCATGGACGAGACGCTGACGCGCGCGGCGATCGATGTGTCCGGCCGGCCGTTCCTGGTCTGGAACGTTTCCTTCTCGTCGCCGAAGATCGGTACGTTCGACACCGAACTGGTGCGTGAATTCTTCCAGGCGCTGGCGCAAAATGCCGGCATCACGCTGCATGTCACCAACCACTATGGCGCCAACAATCACCATATCGCCGAGACCTGCTTCAAGGCGGTGGCGCGTGCGCTGCGCACAGCGCTAGAACGCGACCCACGCCAGCCGGACGCGGTTCCTTCCACCAAGGGATCGTTGAAGGGATAGCGTGATGGCCGCTTATGTCGTGATGGAACCGCCCGGCCGCCGCGAGAAGGTCGACGCCACGGCTTTTGTCCGCGATGGCTTCACCTGGCTGGGTTTTCTGGTGCCGCCGCTATGGTTCGTCTGGCATCGGCTGTGGATCGAAGCAGCACTCGCCTTCGTCGTCATGGGCCTGCTTTCGATGCTTGGCCAAAGGCTCGGCCTTGGGCTCGCCGGCTCGCTGCTGTCGCTCCTGGTTTCGCTCTATGTCGGGTTGGAGGGGCAGGGCCTGCGCATCGCAGCACTTCGCCGCCGCGGCTGGCATGAATGGGGCGTGGTCGAGGCCGGCTGGCTCGATGAGGCCGAGATGCGCTATGCGCTGGAGGCGGAAGCACTTTCCGATCAAGCCGCTCCAGTGCCGCGCATGGTTCCGGATGCCGCCCTTGCGCGCCCGGCGCAGCCGGGCATGGCGCTGGGGCTGACCCACATTCCGGGACGGACCTGACATGCGGGTTGCGATCATCGATTACGGCTCGGGCAATCTGCGCTCGGCCACCAAGGCCTTCGAGCGCGCCGCGCGTGAAGCCGGCATATCAGCTGAAATCGACCTGACCGCCGATGCGGAACGGGTCCGCACCGCCGACCGCATCGTCCTGCCCGGCGTCGGTGCCTATGCCGACTGCGCGGCCGGCTTGCGCGCCGTCGCCGGCATGTGGGAAGCGGTCGAGGAGGTCGCCGTGGCCAAGGGCCGGCCTTTCCTGGGCATCTGCGTCGGCATGCAGCTGATGTCCGAGCGCGGCCTGGAAAAGACCGTCACCAACGGCTTTGGCTGGATCGCCGGCGACGTCAAGGAGATCACGCCGGCCGATACCTCACTGAAGATCCCGCAGATCGGCTGGAACACGATCGAACTCAAGCGTGAGCATCCACTGTTTTCCGGCATTCCGAGCGGGCCGGACGGACTGCACGCTTATTTCGTGCATTCCTACCATCTCGATGCGCAGAAGCCCGACGAGGTTCTGGCGATCGCCGACTATGGCGGCCCCGTGACGGCCACCGTCGCCCGCGACAATCTCGTCGGCACGCAGTTCCACCCCGAAAAGAGCCAGGCGTTGGGCTTGGCGCTGATCACCAATTTCCTGCGCTGGAGGCCCTGAAGCATCATGAGCAAGAAGGGCTACTGGATGGCGATGATCGATGTTCGCGATCCCGATGTGTACAAGCAATACATCGAGGCGAATGCCGTCGCCTTCACTAAGTACGGCGCGAAATTCCCCGTGCGGGCCGGTCGCTACGAGAATCCGGAAGGACCGACCGGAAACCGCCACGTGCTGGTCGAGTTCGAATCCTACGACAAGGCGGTCGAATGCTATCATTCGCCCGAATATCAGCATGCCTCGAAGTTTCGGTTTGCCGCCTCGACAGGCCATTTCGTCATCGTTGAAGGCGCTTGAACGGATGATCCTTTTCCCCGCCATCGATCTCAAGGACGGCCAATGCGTGCGTCTGAAGCACGGCGATATGGCGACCGCGACCATCTACAATGACGACCCGGCCGCCCAGGCCAAAGCCTTCGAGCAACAGGGCTTCGAATGGCTGCATGTCGTCGACCTCAATGGCGCCTTCAAGGGCCAGAGCGTCAACAGCGCGGCGGTCGGCGCCATCCTCAAGGCGACGAAGAACCCGGTCCAGCTCGGCGGTGGCATCCGCACCTTGCCGCAGATCGAAGACTGGCTCGATCGCGGGCTGGCCCGTGTCATCCTCGGCACGGTGGCGGTGCGCGATCCCGATCTGGTCAAGCAGGCCTGCAAGGCGTTCCCGGGCAAGGTGGCAGTCGGCATCGACGCCAAGGGCGGCAAGGTCGCCGTCGAAGGCTGGGCCGAGGCGTCGAGCCTCGGGGTCATCGAATTGGCGAAGAAATTCGAGGGCGCCGGCGTCGCCGCCATCATCTACACCGATATCGACCGCGACGGCGTGCTGACCGGCATCAACTGGGACGCCACCATCAGTCTCGCCGACGCCGTGTCTATTCCCGTCATTGCGTCCGGCGGCCTCGCCTCGATCGCCGACATCGTGCGCATGACCATGCCCGATGCGCAGAAGCTCGAAGGCGCGATCTCCGGCCGGGCGCTCTATGACGGCCGCATCGATCCGGCCGAGGCGCTGGCGATCCTGCAAGGCAGGCCGGCGATGGAGACGCGGCCGTGAAGATCTCGATCATCCTGGCGTCCTATGACAGCGGCCATTATCATGGCGGCATGGGCCAGGGGCCGGACGCGCTGATATCAGGCGGTCTCGTCGATGCCTTGACCATGGCGGGTCACGACGTCGCGGTCGAGGACATCGGCAGGGTCGGAGACGACCAGGAGCGCGAGATCGCCACCGGCTTTGCCGTCTGCAACGCGGTCGCGGCCGAGGTTCGCTTTGCTCGCGACAGCGGTCGCTTTCCCATCGTTCTCTCAGGAAATTGCCTGACCAGCGCCGGCGCAGTCGCTGGCGAAGGCGCCGATGCAATCATCTGGGCCGACCAGCACGGCGACCTCAACACGCCCGAGACATCCGTCTATGGCTTTCTCGACGGCATGGCGCTGGCGACCGTACTCGGCCTGTGTTGGCGGCCGATGGCGGCGGCCATTCCAGGCTTCCAGCCGATCGATCCGTCACGTTGCGTGCTCGTAAACGCGCGCGATCTCGATCCGGCGGAAAAACAGCTTCTCGAGACATTGCCGATCCTTCGAACGGAATGCCCTGGAGTGGCCCAGGCGACCGAAAGACTGAAGGTTGCCGGCGCCAAACGCGTGCACATGCATCTCGATCTGGACGTGCACGATCCCGAGGAGCTGCAGGCCAACCGATACGTCAGTTCGGGCGGGCCGAACCCGGAACAATTGCGCGACGCGGCTTGCGCCATGGCCCTTACGGTGCCGGTGGTCGGCATCACCGTTTCCGCCTACGATCCGGCTTTCGATGCGCAGGCCGATGTTCCCCCGCTTGTCGGCCAGTTGCTGAACGATCTCATCGCCACGATAGAGGGAAGGTGATGCTGAAAGCCCGTGTCATCCCCTGCCTCGACGTCAAGAATGGCCGTGTCGTCAAGGGCGTCAACTTCGTCGATCTCATCGACGCCGGCGATCCAGTCGAGGCGGCCAAGGCCTATGACGCGGCCGGCGCCGACGAGCTCTGCTTCCTCGACATCACGGCTTCATCGGACAATCGCGAGACCATCTTCGACGTCGTTGCCCGCACCGCCGAACAGTGCTTCATGCCGCTGACAGTCGGCGGCGGCGTGCGCCAGGTCGCCGACATCAGGAAGCTGCTGCTTGCCGGTGCCGACAAGGTGTCGATCAACACGGCGGCGGTGAAGAACCCGGATTTCGTCGCCGAGGCCGCCGACAAGTTCGGCAACCAGTGCATCGTCGTCGCCATCGACGCCAAGAAGGTGTCAGGCGCCGGCGAAGCCGATCGCTGGGAGATCTTCACCCATGGCGGACGCGAGAAAACCGGCATCGATGCGGTTGAATTTGCTCAGCTGATGGTCGATCGCGGCGCCGGCGAGATCCTTTTGACCTCGATGGACCGTGACGGCACCAAGGCCGGTTATGACATCGCGCTGACCCGCGCGATTGCAGATGCGGTGCGCGCGCCGGTCATCGCGTCCGGCGGCGTCGGCACACTCGATCATATGGTCGAAGGCATCCGTGATGGCCATGCCGGCGCGGTGCTGGCGGCATCCATCTTCCATTTCGGAACCTACACGATAGGGCAAGCCAAGGCGCATATGGCCCGAGCCGGGCTGCCGATGCGGCTGGACTCGCCCGGTAATCGGTCTTAAACGGCGGCCATGACCGAGTTTTCGCTCTCCGACCTGGAAAAAATCGTCCGGGAACGCGCCCATTCCGGTGACCCGGATTCGTGGACGGCAAAGCTGTTTGCGCGCGGCATCGACAAGGCGGCGCAGAAGCTCGGCGAAGAGGCTGTCGAGACAGTGATTGCCGCCGTCAAGGGCGACAAACAGGCCCTCGTTTCGGAAAGCGCCGATCTCATATATCATTGGCTCGTCGTTCTCGGCATCTCAGGGGTTCCGCTGAGCGATGTGCTTAGGGAACTCGAAGGCCGCACCGGGCGTTCGGGCATTGCCGAGAAGGCGTCACGGCCCAAGGGCTGACCGCGAGGAGGGTAGGAATCTCGATGGACCAGCTCGCGCCAACCGAGAAATATTCCCCCTTTCGTTTCTTCTCCGCCGAGCAATGGTCGCAATTCCGCGCCGACACGCCGCTGACGCTGAGCGAGGACGAATTCCGCCGCCTGCGTTCGCTCAACGACCCGGTCGACCTCGAAGAGGTCAAGCGCATCTACCTGTCGCTGTCGCGGCTCTTATCCGCGCATGTCGAAGCGAGCCAGTTGCTGTTCAGGCAGCGCCAGGCCTTCTTCAACGCGGTCGACGTGGTCAAGACGCCGTTCATCATCGGCATTGCCGGCTCCGTCGCGGTCGGCAAATCGACCACCGCGCGCGTGTTGAAGGAGTTGCTGGCGCGCTGGCCATCGAGCCCCAAGGTCGATCTCATCACCACCGACGGTTTCCTGCTGCCCAACGAGGTCCTGCGCCGCGAAAACCTGATGGAGCGCAAGGGTTTTCCCGACAGCTACGATGTCGGCGCGCTGCTGCGCTTCCTGTCGGGCATCAAGTCGGCGCTGCGCAATGTCCGCGCGCCGGTCTATTCGCACCTGACCTATGACGTCATTCCCGGCGAGTTCGTCACCATCGACCGGCCGGACATCCTGATCTTCGAAGGCATCAACGTCCTGCAGCCCGGCAAGCTGCCGCAGGACGGCAAGATCGTGCCCTTCCTGTCGGACTTCTTCGACTTCGCCATCTATATCGATGCCGACGAGAAGCTGATCCATCAATGGTACACCGCTCGTTTCATGCGGCTGCGCGAAACCGCCTTCCGCAATCCGGACTCCTTCTTTCACCGCTATTCGCAGCTCTCGGAGGATTCGGCCCGCGCCATCGCCGAAGGCCTGTGGACCAACATCAATCTGAAGAATTTGCGCGAGAACATCCTGCCGACGCGGGCCCGCGCCGACCTCATCCTGCGCAAGGGCGCCGATCACCTGATCGAGGAAGTGGCGCTCAGGAAGCTGTGACGGCGGCCGCCAGCGCGTCAATTTTCCTGGAATTGCCTTATAGGCCTTCTCGCGAGCCTTCGTCCGGCGCGGCTGAGATCGGTTTCGTCACCCGCCGCAGTGTCAGATTGATGCGGCCGCCATTTTTCAGCAATGCCGAGGTCGAGGGATAAATGCGGTCGACGCCGTGAAAGCTGAGGCGTCCTTCGCCGCCGAGCACCACGACGTCGCCGCTTTTCAGCCTGAACGACCGGGTCGCCCCCTCACGCGTCGTCTGGCCGACCCGGAACAGGCAATCGTCGCCCAGTGAAACGGAAACCACCGGTGCCGAAAACTCGGCCTCGTCGCGGTCCTGATGCAGGCCCATTTTTGCGTCCGGCGTGTAGAAATTGACCAGGCAGGCTTCCGGCGGATGCGGATAGCCCGACACCTGCCGCCACAGGTCGAGCAGCCCGTCCGGAATTGGCGGCCATGGCAATCCGGTCACCGGATGCGTCGGCTGGTAGCGGTAGCCGCCTTCCTTGTCGGTGACCCAGCCGAGCGGGCCGCAATTGGTCATGCGCACGCTCATCTCCTTGCCGGTGCGCGGCATCGCCGGCACGAACAGCGGCGCCTGCTGCACGATGCCTCTCACCGCCTCGACCAGCGCTTCCTGCACGGTGCGTGACAGGTAGGCCGGCATGTGGCGGACGCCTTTGGGCAGGACGAGCATGAGGTCGGTTCAATCGAGTCAATCGTGTGAAACAGGATGACATGATGAGTCGCTCCCGGCGACCCGAAAACCGCATGTCCGGACACTTCCGATGGCTCAATCGTCGCCAACGCGGCCGCGCAGTTTTTTGATCGTGCCGCGTCCGGCCTTGCTCTTCAGCCGCCGCTCCACCGCACCTTTCGACGGCCGCGTCTTCTTGCGTGGTGGCGGTGGCGGCTCGGCGGCCTTGGCGACCAGTGCCGTGAGCCTTGCCCGTGCGTCCGCCCGGTTCTGTTCCTGGGTGCGGAAGCGGCCTGCCTCTATGACGATGACACCGTCCTTGGTGGCACGCTGGCCGGCAAGCTTGATCGTCCGCTCGCGCACGCGCTCCGAAAGACCCGTTGCGTTGGCCGCGTCGAAGCGCAGCTGCACCGCCGTCGCCACCTTGTTGACGTTCTGGCCGCCCGGACCGGACGAGCGGATGAAGTCCTCGTGCAGGTCGCCCGGGTGGATCACCGCATCGTCGGCAATGATGATGTCGTCGTCGCTCGCCATGCCGCAGTCATGGCGCGGCGGATCGAAAAAGAAAAGGCCCGATCGAAACCGGGCCTTTCAACGACAGGCTGACTGATTACTCCGCCGCTTCCTGCATGTGGGGGGCGGCACCCAGCACCACGGCGTCGACATGGCTTTCGAACTTCTCGAAATTGTCGATGAACATGCCGACCAGCCTTGCCGCCTGCCGGTCATAACCGGCCTTGTCCGCCCAGGTCGACCGCGGATCGAGAATGGCGCTGTCGACGCCCGGGACAGCCATCGGCACCACGAAACCGAAATGAGGGTCGGTGCGGAACTCGGCCGCCTTCAGCGAGCCGTCGAGTGCTGCCGCAAGCAATGCTCGCGTTGCCTTGATCGGCATCCGCTTGCCGGTGCCGTAGGCGCCGCCGGTCCAGCCGGTGTTGACCAGCCAGCAATCGGCGTCATGGCGGGCAATCAACTCGCGCAGCAAATTGCCGTATTCCGAGGGATGGCGCGGCATGAACGGCGCGCCGAAGCAGGTCGAAAACGTCGCTTCGGGTTCGGTCACGCCCTTTTCGGTTCCGGCCACCTTGGCCGTGTAGCCGGACAGGAAATGATACATCGCCTGTGCCGGGGTCATCCGGGCGATCGGCGGCATCACGCCGAAGGCATCGGCGGTCAGCATGATGATGTTCTTCGGATGACTGGCGCGTCCCGTCTTGCTGGCATTGGGGATGAAATCCAGCGGGTAGGCGCAGCGCGTGTTCTCGGTGAGCCTTCCGTCGTTGAAATCCGGCACGCGGTTCGCGTCCAGCACGACATTCTCCAGCACCGTGCCGAAGCGCTGCGTGGTGGCGAAGATTTCCGGTTCGGCTTCCGCCGACAGCTTGATCGTCTTGGCGTAGCAGCCGCCTTCGAAATTGAAGATGCCGTGCGGTCCCCAGCCATGCTCATCGTCGCCGATCAGCGTGCGCGACGGATCGGCCGAGAGCGTCGTCTTGCCGGTGCCTGATAGGCCGAAGAAGATGGCGGCGTCGCCGCTCTCACCCTCATTGGCCGAGCAATGCATCGGCATCACGCCCTTCGCCGGCAGCAGATAGTTGAGCATGGTGAACACCGACTTCTTCATCTCGCCGGCATAGGAGGTGCCGCCGATCAGCACGATCTTGTGCGTCAGGTCGACAGCGATCACCGTTTCGGTGCGGCTGCCGTGACGGGCGGGATCGGCGCGGAACGACGGCAGGTCGATGATCGTCATCTCAGGCACGAAATGCTCGAGCTCGGCAGCATCCGGGCGGATGAGCAGATTGCGGATGAACAGCGAGTGCCAGGCGAGTTCGGTAACCACCCTGGTCGGCAGCTTCAGCCCTTCGTCAGCGCCGCCGACCAGATCCTGCACGTAAAGATCCCTGGCCGCGGCGTGATCGCGGAAATCGGCAAGCAGCAGGTCGAACTGGGCCTGTGAGATCGCCTTGTTGTTGTCCCACCAGACATGCGGCTCGGTGGCGCCGTCGCGCACGACGAATTTGTCCTTGGGCGAGCGGCCGGTGTGCTGGCCGGTCTCGGCGACCAGTGCGCCATGTGCGGTGAGCCGGGCCTCGCCGCGCCGGATCGATTCCTCGTAAAGGGCCGCTGCACCGAAATTATAGCGCACCACGCCGGTGGTTTTCAGGCCGATATGATCGATCGCGCAGGCAGAATTGCGTTTGCCGACTTCCGACATCAAGTGTCCCTCTTCGTTTTCCGCATCTTTGCCGGCGTATTTTCCGGCAGGCCCACGACGCAGGCTGAGATCGTCAGAACCAGAAAAGCCAAATGATATCAAATCATTAATCGATTTAAATATTTTGAAAGTTGTTTAAATCGTTTATATGTGCAAAAAGTTTGGCGGTTGCCCAAAGGATTGGCGGTGTTCGTTCGTCCAATCCATATCGAGGTAGGATTGTGGCCGCCGGCATGCCGCGCGTGACAGCGGACAAGGCCTATGCCACATTTTGTACCTAATTTGTCCTGCAAAAGCCCCTTCTCTACAAAAGAAGGGACAGCTCATGAGGGAGCCGCTTGAAATGGCAACAATCGCGCTTGTCGATGACGACCGCAACATTCTGACATCGGTGTCGATCGCCCTCGAATCCGAAGGGTATCGGGTCGAGACCTACACGGATGGTGCGTCTGCGCTGGAAGGGTTGGCGGCACGCCCGCCGAATCTTGCCATCCTCGACATCAAGATGCCGCGCATGGATGGCATGGAACTGCTGCGCCGGATGCGTCAGAAATCCGACCTTCCGGTGATCTTCCTGACCTCCAAGGACGACGAGATCGACGAATTGTTCGGCCTCAAGATGGGCGCCGACGATTTCATCCGCAAACCGTTCTCGCAGCGTCTGCTGGTCGAGCGGGTGCGCGCCGTGCTGCGCCGCGCCAGTGCCCGCGAGGCTTCGGCAAAGACGCCCAGCCAGCAGGCCCGCTCGCTCGAACGCGGCCAGCTTGTCATGGACCAGGAGCGCCACACCTGCACCTGGAAAGGCGAGCCGGTGACGCTGACCGTCACCGAATTCCTGATCCTGCATTCGCTGGCGCAGCGTCCCGGTGTCGTAAAAAGCCGTGATGCGCTGATGGATTCGGCTTATGATGAACAGGTCTATGTCGACGACCGAACCATCGACAGCCACATCAAGCGGCTGCGCAAGAAGTTCAAGGCCGTCGACGACGACTTCGAGATGATCGAAACCCTTTACGGAGTCGGATACCGGTTCCGCGAAGCGTAAGTTGATGCATGTCGCCCAAAAGTGGTCCCGGTTTTGGGACAACGACATGCATCAAAGCAAAGACTAGGCGGGAGCTGCTATTCGATGGCAGTGGAAGCACAGCGAAGCAGACCGGCGGGCGCCTCCAGGCGGCCGTCGCGCATCATGCCGTCATTCGTGTCGAAAATCACGGTGCCGATGCGCCGCTTCCTCGGCCATCATATCTTTTCCAGCCTGACGCGGCGTATCCTCTTCCTCAACCTCGCCGGCTTGGCCGTCCTGGTGACCGGCATCCTCTATCTCAACACCTTCCGTGACGGGCTGATCGACGCCCGCGTCGAAAGCCTGATGACCCAGGGGGAGATCATCGCCGGCGCCATCGCCGCGTCGGCGACGGTCGAGACGGATTCGATCAGCATCGACCCGGAAAAGCTGCTCGAGCTGCAGGCCGGCGAAAGCCTCGGGCCGGGCTCGGACCAGCTCGACAATCTCGACTTCCCGATCAATCCGGAGCGCGTCGCGCCGGTGCTGCGAAGGCTGATCTCGCCGACCCGGACGCGCGCCCGCATCTATGACCGCGACGCCAATCTGCTGCTCGATTCGCGCCATCTCTATTCGCGCGGCCAGATCCTGCGCTACGACCTGCCGCCGGTCGACGAGGAAGAGCCCGATCTGGTCGAGCGCATCCAGAAGTTTGTCTTCGATTTCTTCCGCAACACCGAGCTGCCGGTCTATCACGAGCAGCCGGGTGGCAATGGCGCCGCCTTCCCGGAAGTGGTCAAGGCGCTCACCGGCAGCCCGTCGACCATCGTGCGCATCTCGGAACAGGGCGAGCAGATCGTCTCGGTGGCGGTGCCGATCCAGCGCTTCCGCGCCGTTCTCGGCGTGTTGATGCTGTCGACCGAAGGCGGCGACATCGACAAGATCGTCGCCGCCGAGCGCAAGGCGATCCTGCGCGTGTTCGGCATCGCGGCCCTTGTCACCGCCATCCTGTCGATGCTGCTCGCCTCCACCATCGCCAATCCGCTGCGCCGGCTGTCGGCGGCTGCCGTGCGGGTGCGGCGCGGCGTCAAGAGCCGCGAGGAAATCCCGGACTTTTCCGACCGCCAGGATGAGATCGGCAATCTGTCGATCGCCATACGCGACATGACCAACGCGCTCTACGCCCGCATCGAGGCGATCGAAAGCTTTGCGGCTGACGTGTCGCACGAATTGAAGAACCCGCTGACGTCGCTGCGCAGCGCGGTGGAAACCTTGCCGCTGGCCAAGAACGACAATTCGCGCGGCCGGCTGATGGACATCATCCAGCACGATGTCAGGCGACTGGACCGGCTCATCACCGACATTTCCGACGCCTCCCGTCTTGATGCCGAGCTGGCGCGTGAAGATGCAGGCACGGTCGACCTGAAGAAATTCATCACCGATCTCGTCGCCGTTTCGCGTGAAGCCACGCGCAACAAGAAGGCGGTCGAGATCGAATTCAAGGTCGCCAAGCTGCCGCAGGGCGTCAAAGGCTATGTGGTCGTCGGCCATGATCTGCGCATCGGTCAGGTCATCACCAACCTGATCGAGAACGCCCGTTCCTTCGTTCCCGAAGACCATGGCCATATCAGCCTGTCGCTGGCGCGCGCCGGCAAGTTCAACATCGTCACCGTCGACGACAATGGTCCCGGCATCCGCGCCGACAACATCGACCGCATCTTCGAACGCTTCTACACCGACCGGCCGGCCGGCGAGGCGTTCGGCCAGAATTCGGGCCTTGGCCTGTCGATATCCAGGCAGATCGTCGAGGCCCATGGCGGCACCTTGACCGCCGAAAACATCCCCGGCACCAAACCCGGCGAAATCAAGGGCGCGCGTTTTGTCGTGACGCTGCCGGCCGAAGCATGATCCCGAAAAGTGGAAACCGGTTTTCGGACAAGATCATGCCATCCAAAAACATGATCGGGCAAGATCGTGCCTGATCCGGTTGCGCAGCCTGAAAACATTCACGGAACCGCGATCCTGATCGGCGAGCGCGGCGTCCTTATCACCGGGCCATCCGGCGCCGGCAAGACGACGCTGGCACTGACACTCCTGGACCATTGCCGCGCGCGCGGGCTGTTCTCGCGGCTGATCGGCGACGACAGGCTGCTTGCCGCGGCCCGCGCCGGGCGGCTGGTCTGTCGCGTGCCGGCGACCATCGCCGGTCTCGCCGAAGTACCTGGGTTCATGCCGCGCCCGCTGCCGTTCGAGCCGGGCGGAGTGATCGACCTCCATGTGAGGCTGGTGCCAAAGGCAGAGATGGCCCGTTTCCAGGAGGAAATCAGCGAGCCGGTCGCAGGCTGCCCGGTGCCGCGTATCGACCTTGCCGAGCGTAACGCCGCCACGGCCTTGCCCGCCGTAATGGCGCGGCTGTCGATCGCGCCTTTTCTATGATCCGCTCCGGATTTTTTGCTGCAATGCGTCAAAATGGCATGGGCCGGCGCAATTTGGGGCTTGTCAACCGGCCGCGCGTCGACAAGATAGCGCTCCCGCCGCCTGGAATGGCTGGCGAGCATAATATGCGCCTGTGAAGCGGCGATGACGGGAGCCACCAAAGAATGATCGGACTCGTGCTTGTAACGCACGGTCAACTGGCCGCCGAATTTCGACATGCCGTGGAACATGTCGTCGGGCCACAAGACAATTTCGAAACCGTGGCGATCGGCGCCGATGACGATATGGAGCAGCGTCGCCGCGACATCGTCGATGCCGTGGCCCGTGTCGACACCGGAACGGGCGTCATCGTGCTGACCGACATGTTCGGCGGCACGCCCTCCAACCTTGCCATTTCGGTGATGGAGTCCGGTCGCACCGAGGTGATCGCCGGCATGAACCTGCCGATGCTGATCAAGCTCTCCTCGATCCGCAAGGGCGACAACATGGCGGCCGCGCTAGACGAGGCGCAGGCCGCCGGCCGCAAATACATCAACGTCGCCAGTCAGCTTTTGAGCAGCAAATGAACGCGCTGTCCCCGGAAAAAGATCAGATCATCCGGGACTTTCCCATCATCAACCAGCGCGGCCTGCACGCGCGCGCCTCAGCGAAATTCGTCCAGCTGGCGAGCGGCTTCGACGCCTCGGTGCATGTCGAGAAGGACGGTGTCAAGGTCGGCGGCACCTCGATCATGGGCCTGATGATGCTGGCGGCAAGCCCCGGCTACTCGATCCGTGTCACTGCCAGCGGGCCGGAGGCGCTGCAGGTCATCGACGCGCTGGAGCAATTAGTGGCGTCCCGCTTCGGCGAGGAAAGCTGATCCTCGCGCGGAGCGAAGAAGCTCTTCGAGACATGCACGGATAAAGATTTCTTTATATCCCATTGTCGTCTCGGCCCCGATCTGCTAGTCAGGCCGGCAATTCGCGCCCTTCGACGCGCCGACGGCGCGGGCGCATCCGCAACCAATTCGCAGCACAACCAATTCGCATCGGAGCACTGCCATGACGGGTAGCAAGGACTATGTGGTCGCCGACATCTCGCTCGCCGGCTGGGGCCGCAAGGAAATCGAGATCGCCGAAACCGAAATGCCGGGGCTGATGGCCAGCCGCGAGGAATTCGGCGACAAGAAGCCGCTCAAGGGCGCGCGCATCACCGGCTCGCTGCACATGACCATCCAGACGGCGGTGCTGATTGAGACGCTGAAGGCGCTCGGCGCCGAAATCCGCTGGGCTTCCTGCAACATCTTCTCGACCCAGGATCATGCGGCCGCGGCCATCGCCGCATCCGGTATCCCGGTGTTCGCCGTCAAGGGCGAGTCGCTTGAGGAGTATTGGGACTACACCGACAAGATCTTCCAATGGGCCGACGGCGGCACCTCCAACATGATCCTCGATGATGGCGGCGACGCCACCATGTACATCCTGATCGGCGCCCGCGCCGAGGCCGGCGAGGACGTGCTGTCCAACCCGCAGAGCGAGGAAGAGGAATATTTCTACGCTCAGGTCAAGAAGCGCCTGAAGGCTTCGCCCGGCTTCTTCACCAAGCAGAAGGCGGCGATCCGCGGCGTCACCGAAGAGACGACCACCGGCGTCAACCGGCTTTACCAGCTGCAGAAGAAGGGCCTGCTGCCCTTCCCCGCCATCAACGTCAACGACTCGGTCACCAAGTCGAAGTTCGACAACAAATATGGCTGCAAGGAATCGCTAGTCGACGGCATCCGTCGTGGCACCGACACCATGATGGCCGGCAAGGTCGCGGTTGTCTGCGGCTATGGCGACGTCGGCAAGGGCTCGTCGGCCTCGCTCAAGGGCGCCGGCGCCCGCGTCAAGGTCACCGAGGTCGATCCGATCTGCGCCCTGCAGGCGGCGATGGACGGTTTTGAAGTCGTCACGCTGGAAGATGCGGCACCCACCGCCGATATCGTCATCACCACCACCGGCAACAAGGATGTCGTCACCCTCGACCACATGCGCTCGATGAAGGACATGGTGATCGTCGGCAACATCGGTCACTTCGACAACGAGATCCAGGTGGCCGCGCTGCGCAACCTGAAATGGACCAACGTCAAGCCGCAGGTCGACATGATCACCTTCCCGGACGGCAAGCGGATGATCCTGCTGTCGGAAGGCCGGCTGCTCAATCTCGGCAACGCCACCGGTCACCCGAGCTTCGTCATGTCGGCCTCGTTCACCAACCAGGTGCTGGCCCAGATCGAGCTCTACACCAAGCCCGGCCAGTACGAGAACCAGGTCTATGTCCTGCCCAAGCATCTCGATGAAAAGGTCGCGCGCCTGCATCTCGACAAGCTTGGCGCCCGCCTAACCGAATTGTCCGGCGAGCAGGCCGCCTATATCGGCGTGACTCAGCAGGGGCCGTTCAAGCCGGAACACTACCGCTATTAACCAAAGCTAAAATTGCTACCAGATATTGACGCCGGGCGATTGACTTTTCGCCCGGCTTTATTTTTGCGCGCCACCAGCCTTCACGGCGATTCGGCGAGGGTTTATTGTCAGGTGATTCGCGACGCTTCCGGCCCGAGAGGGGATCAAGAGAAGCGCGCATCAGGGCGGTCTTGCATTCAGGCGGCGGAGAGGACCAAGACATGCCGGGGCAACACCCGCACGGAGCGGGACGGGCCGTTTCCGGCGGCCAAGACGATTCGGGGATCACTGGCTCCGCCATGCAAAGCGGAAGCCTGTCATGGCGCGCCCGCGCGGCACTGTTCCTTGCCACATCGGCGTTTGCCGGCTCCTTGGCCAATGCGGTTGCGCATGCCGAAGCCGCCGGCGTGACAACGGCCGGGTTGTCGATCAGCGCGATCGAGGTCATGCAGCTTGCGGTGTTTGTCGGCGTGACCGGCGCGGCACTTCTGTCGGCCATCGTCCTCATCCGCGAAAGAGCCCGCACCTCGGCGGATAATGTCGAACTCAGGAGCCGCCTCGCCGACATCAACGCGGCCCTGCGCCGCTCGGAGGCGCTGCTCAATCTGCGCGACCAGCGCGTGGTCGTCTGGGCCGCTGAAAACAAGAAGCCCGAACTCATCGGCACACTGCCCGTAGAGAGCGGTGCTCCCGAGGACCGGGCTGCTTTCCTCGCTTTCGGCCGCTGGCTGATGCCGCGTTCTGCGGCGGCGCTCGAACATGCCGTCGCGGGACTGCGCGAAAAGGCGAAACACTTCGACCTCGTCATCGAATCGCAGGCCGGCGCACCGCTCGAAGTGCATGGCCGCAAGAGCGCCGCCCATGTGCTCGTGCGTTTCGTCTCGCTCTCGGAGACGCAGCGCAGCCAGGCCAGGCTGAAGATCGAGAACCAGCGGCTGGCCGCCGACCATGACACGATGATCGGCCTGCTCGACGCGCTGAACATGCCGGCATGGCTTCGCAGCGAGGATGGGCGGTTGAAGTGGGTCAACCGGGCCTATGCCGATGCGGTCGAAGCAGACAATGCCGAAGCCGCGGTTCGGGAGGCAAAGGAGTTCCTCGGCGGCCAGGCACGCGATGCGATTGCCGCCCAGCACAAGACGCATCCGGTCTTCGAGCAGTCGCTTTCCACCGTGATCGAAGGCGACCGCCGTGTGTTTGCGGTCACCGATTTCGCCGGCGCGGACGGCTCGGCCGGCCTTGCCTGCGACACCAGCGCCATCGAGGCCGTTCGCGGCGAATACGAACGGACCGTCAGGAGCCACGCCGACACGCTCGACCAGCTCAATACGGCGGTCGCCATTTTCGACACCGACGAGAAGTTGCGGTTCTTCAACCAGGCTTTCCAGAAGCTGTGGGGCCTCGACAGCGGCTTCCTGCACAGCGCTCCCGACAATGCCCTGTTGCTCGACCGGCTGCGCAGCTCGGGCAAGATCGCCGAGCAGCCGGAATGGCGCCGCTGGAAGGAAGGCCTGCTCGGCGCGTACCGCGCCGTCGAATCGCAGGAACACTGGTGGCATCTGCCGGACGGCAAGACCATCCGCGTCGTCGCCAACCCGCAGCCCAAGGGCGGCGTGACCTGGGTGTTCGAGAACCTGACCGAGAAGATGGACCTCGAAAGCCGCTACCAGACAGCGGTGCGGGTGCAGGGCGAGACACTCGACAATCTTGCCGAAGGCGTGGCGGTGTTCGGCCCCGATGGCAGGCTTCGGCTGTCGAACCCTGCCTTTGCCAAGCTCTGGGGCTTGAGCGGCGAAGCGGCCAAGCCCAATGTGCACGTTTCCGCGATCCGCGACCTTTGCGACGGGCAGGCGGCGAACAGTCCCTGGCCGGGCTTCGTTGCCGCCATCACCGGGTTCGACGACGAGCGTCGCGACCGCCACGGCCAGACCGAACTCAACAACGGCAATGTGCTGAGCTACGCCATGATCCCGTTGCCCAACGGGCAGGTGATGATGACCTTCGTCGACGTCACCGACAGCGTCAACGTCGAGCGGGCGCTGAAGGACAAGAACGAGGCGCTGCAGAAATCCGACCAGCTCAAGAACGAATTCGTCCAGCACGTCTCCTACGAATTGCGCTCGCCACTGACCAACATCATCGGCTTCACCGAACTTCTGTCGCTGCCGGCGACCGGTCCGCTGACGCAGAAGCAGCGCGAATATGTCGAGCATGTCGGCTCGTCCTCCTCGGTCCTGCTCACGATCGTCAACGACATCCTCGACCTGGCGACGGTGGACGCCGGCATCATGCAGCTCGACATTTCAGAGGTGCATGTCGATCGCACCATCGCGGCTGCGGCCGAACTGGTGGCCGACCGGCTGGAAGAGCATTCGATCAGGCTCGAGGTCGACGCCGCCGCGGCGCCGAAGACGTTCCATGGCGACGAGATCCGCGTCCGCCAGATCCTCTACAATCTGCTCAGCAACGCCGCCAACTATGCGCCGGAAGCCAGCACCATCCGGCTCACTTGCCGCCATCTGGCGGACGGGGTGGAATTCTCGGTTCATGACGACGGTCCCGGCATGCCGCCGGACCTGCTCGATTCGGTGTTCCGCCGTTTCGAGCCGCGTGCCAATGGCGGCCGCCGGCGCGGCGCCGGTCTCGGCCTGTCGATCGTCAAGAGCTTTGTCGAACTGCATGGCGGCAGCGTTCGCATCGAAACCGGCAAGGACAAGGGCACGACCGTCATCTGCACCTTTCCCGACACGCCGGGCATCCGCGCCGCGGCCGAGTAGCGCGCTCGATGACGGGATTGGTGCTGGAGCGTTTACTCGCCGACGAGACACAGACAGCGTTGCTGGGCGAAGATCTCGCGTTGTCATTGCGTCCAGGTGACGTCCTGGCGCTCAAGGGCGACCTCGGCGCCGGCAAATCCACCTTGGCGCGGGCGTTGATCAGGGCTTTGGCCGACGATGCCGGCCTCGATGTTCCGAGCCCGACCTTCACGCTGGTGCAGAGCTACGACACCCGCATCCCGGTCCATCATTTCGATCTCTACCGCCTGTCCTCGGCGACCGAGATCGATGAGCTTGGTTTCGAGGAAGCCCTGGCGCAAGGCGCTGCCCTGGTCGAATGGCCGGAACGAGCGCAGGACTATCTGCCGAAAACCTCGGTGCTGATCGAAATCGTCCAGCATGGCGAGGGTCGGCTGGCCCGGTTGTCGGGCGAGGGCGCTGCCTTCGACCGGGCGGCGCGGTCGCTGGCCATGCGCCGCTTTCTCGAAAGTGCCGGCTGGGGCGAAGCAAGGCGCCGCCATTTCATCGGCGATGCCTCGGCCCGCTCCTATGAGATCGTATCGCTTGCCGGCGCGGAGCCGCGTGTGCTGATGAACTCGCCGCGGCTGGTGCTCGGGCCGCCGGTCCGCGACGGCAGGCCCTATGCCGAGATCGCTCATACCGCGCAGTCGGTCTCCGCCTTCGTCGCCATCGACCGGGCTTTGAAGGCGGGTGGCGTCAGTGTTCCGGAAATCCATGCCGAGGACCAGGATCAGGGGTTCCTTCTGCTCGAGCATCTTGGTTCCGAAGGATTTCTTGGGAGCGATGGCCAGCCGGTGGCCGCGCGCTATGCGGCGGCGGCCGAACTGCTGGCCATGATGCATGGCAGGGCCTGGCCGCAACGCCTTGAAACGGGGCGGGGCGACTTCCATGACGTGCCGCCTTTCGACCGCGATGCCATGATGATCGAAGCCGATCTGCTGGTTGACTGGTACGTGCCGGCGATATCAGGCAGCCCGGCAAGCGATGCCTTGCGCGCCGGTTACCACAAGGAATGGAACGCGCTCCTCGACCGGCTGCAAGGCCGCGAAGTCACGCTGATGCTGCGTGATTTCCATTCGCCCAACATCATCTGGCGCGGCGACCGTTCCGGGCATGATCGGCTGGGCATCGTCGATTTCCAGGACGCGCTGATCGGCCCGTGCGCCTATGACGTCGCCTCGCTGGCCATGGACGCGCGTGTTACGATGTCGCCCGAGATCGAGAGGGAGACGCTCGACGCCTATGTCGCGGCGCGCTACGCAGCCGGCGCCTTCGACGAAGAAAGCTTCCTGGAATCCTACGCAATCATGGCGGCGCAGCGAAACTCCAAGATCCTCGGCATCTTCGTCCGCCTCGAAAAGCGCGACGGCAAGCCCTATTATCTGAAGCACCTGCCGCGCATTCGCGATTATCTGCGCCGGGCGCTGTCTCATCCTGCGCTGGCCAGCCTGCGGGAGTTCTACAACGCCAACGGTTTGCTGGAGGAGCGGGCACTGTGACAGCAAGACCGGACACTGCCATCGTGCTTGCCGCCGGGCTTGGCAAGCGCATGCGGCCGATCACCGACACCATTCCCAAGCCGCTGGTCAAGATCGCCGGCAAGACGTTGCTCGACTGGGGGCTCGACAGCCTGGCGGCCGCCGGTGTCGGCAAGGCCGTCGTCAACGTCCATTATCTTCCCGAGCAGATCGTTGCCCATGTCGCGGCGCGCCGCGCGCCACGGATCGTCATTTCCGACGAGAGCGAACGACTTCTCGATTCTGCAGGCGGCATCGTCAAGGCGTTGCCGGAACTGGGCGAGCAGCCCTTCTTCATCCTCAACGCCGACACCTTCTGGATCGACCAAGGTCCTCTCAATCTCGGCCGCCTTGCCCTTGCATGGGACGCGGCGAAAATGGATATTCTGCTGATGCTGGCGGATCTCCATCAGGCGACCGGACACTGCGGCAGCACCGATTTCCTGGTGGCGCCGGATGGCGGCTTGCGGCGTTCAAAGGGTGACCCGGCCGGCCTGATCTATGCCGGGGCGGCGATCGTCCATCCGCGCCTGTTCGAGCAAGCGCCGGCCGAACCGCACTCGCTCAACGCTTATTTCGACACGGCCATTGCTGCCGGCCGCCTGTTCGGCATGCCGATGCATGGCCATTGGATCACCGTCGGCACGCCCGATGCCATTGCGCTCGCGGAAGCGGCGGTGGCCGACGCGCTAGCCGAGTCACGATGAGCGGCTCAAGCCGCGTTTTCTCAATTCCCTCCGGAGCGCCGTTTCTGCCGACGCTTGCCGAGGCGCTGCTTGCCGGGCGTCTTGTTCCGGGGTTTCGGTTTGACGGCGACCCGCTCGCTCTGGCCGATGTCACCATCTATGTGCCGACGCGCCGCGCCGCGCGCGCCTTGCGGGGTGTCTTCGTCGACAGCCTCGCGGCGCTCGGCGGCGGCGGTTCGGCGATCCTGCCGGTCATCCGGCCACTCGGCGAGTTCGACGAGGATGAGGCCGCATTCGAGACGGAGGCGTCGGCGGCAATCGACCTCGCGCCGCCGATTGCCGCAGCCGAACGCCTGTTGCTGCTGGCGCCGCTGGTGCGCGCCTGGAAGCGCCGGCTGCCGGCCCATGTCGCGGCGCTCTTCGCCGAGGAGATCGTCATCCCGGCCTCTACCGCCGATGCGATCTGGCTGGCGCGCGATCTCGCCCGGCTGATGGACGAGATCGAGACGGAAGGCACGGACTGGGCCAAGCTTACCGACCTGGTGACCGGCAACCTTGCCGGATGGTGGCAGGTGACGCTCGAATTTCTCGGCATCGTCACCGATGCCTGGCCGAAATTCCTTGAAGAGCGCGATCGCTCCAACCCGGCCGCGCATCGCAGCGCGCTGATCCGCGCCGAGGCCGCGCGGCTGCAGCGCAATCCACCTGCCGGGCCGGTCATCGCCGCGGGCTCGACCGGCTCGATACCCGCAACGGCCGAGCTGCTTGCCGCGATTGCCCGCCTGCCCGGCGGCGCCATTGTGCTGCCCGGTCTCGACCGGACGCTGGACGAAGCGTCGTTCCAGGCAATCGCGGCGCCCGGCGCGCGTCCGGCCGTGCTCGGCCACCCGCAATACGGTCTCGCCAGATTGATCGGCAAGATCGGCGTGCTGCGTGGCGATGTCGAGGAGATCGGCGCGGCGGAGCCGCGGCTCGCGCTCCGCGCCGCCCTGGTCGGCGAAGCGCTGCGGCCGGCCGAAACCACCGAATTGTGGGCCGAGACGCGCGACGGCTTTTCAGCGTCCGACATTGCCGGCGCCTTCGCCGGCGTGACCCTGCTCGAAGCCGCAAGCGAACGCGATGAAGCCGTCGCCATCGCCGTTGCGCTCAAGCGCGCGGTCGAAGAACGGGGCCAAAGGGCGGCTCTCGTGACCGGCGATCGCGCACTGGCGCGGCGCGTCTCGGTCGAACTCCTGCGGTTCGGCGTCGTCGCCGACGATTCCGGTGGCACGCCGCTCGCCAACACCCCGGCGGCCAGCCTGCTCGGGCTGGCGCTCGAGGCGGTGTTCCGGCCAGGCGATCCGGTCGGCCTGCTGTCGCTGCTCAAGCATCCTCTGCTTGGGCTTGGCCTCGAACGCGCTGATGTGCGCCACGCGGCGGAGCTGGTTGAACTGGTGGCGCTGCGCGGCGGCACCGGCCGGCCCGACATCGTTTCGCTACCGGAACTGTTCGAAACCCGCCTCACCGGCCTTGGCAGCGGCAGCCGGCCGCCCTTCTGGTTTTCCCGTCTGACCGTGCGCTCCATCGAAGGCGCGAAGAATTTGCTCGAACGTCTCGCGCACGCGCTGGCGCCGCTCGCGGCGTTTCGCGATCAGGCGGACGCCGATCTTGCCGCGCTGGTCAGGGCCAGCGTCGAGGCGCTCGAAAATCTCGGCCGTACCGCCGATGGCGGCCTTGGCGCGCTCTATGCGGGTGACGCCGGCGAAAAGCTTGCCGAATTGCTGCGCGGGCTGGTCGCGGCTTCTGCACCGCTGTCCTTCGCCGCAGACGAGTGGCCCGACGTGATGGCGGCGCTGATCGCGCCTGAAACGGTCAAGCCGGCACAAGGCACCGACAGGAACATCGCCATCTGGGGCGCCCTGGAAGCACGCTTGCAGGATGTCGACACGCTGGTCATCGGCGGGCTCAACGAAGGCGTGTGGCCGCGCAAGCCCGAGAGCGACCGCTTCATGTCGCGGCTGATGAAGACCGGCATCGATCTCGAACCGCCCGAACGGCGTATCGGCCTTGCCGCGCATGATTTCCAGATGGCCATGGGCGCGAAGAAGGTGGTGCTGGCCCGCTCGGCGCGTGCCGGCGACGCCCCTGCCGTCCCGTCGCGCTGGCTGCAGCGCCTGCTCACCTTCATCGGCAACGACCAGGCCTCTGAACTGCGCCGGCGCGGCGACGAGTTGCTCGCCTGGGCACGCGCGCTCGATACCGGGCGGAGGCAGGATTTCGCGCCACGGCCGCAACCGAAGCCGCCACTGTCAGTGCGCCCAGGCCATTTCTCGATCACCGAGATCGAGACCCTGCGCCGTGACCCCTACGCCGTCTATGCAAGGCGGATCCTCGGCCTGATGCCGCTCGATCCGGTCATCCGCGATCCCGGTGCGGCCGAGCGCGGCACGCTGTTTCACGCCATCCTGCATCTGTTCTCGGCGCGCGTTGCCGATCCGCGCGCGCCCGACGCGCTCGCCGGCCTCATCGCTGCCGGCCGCGCCTGTTTTGCCGAAGTCGCACTTCCGGCCGATGTCGAGGCGGTGTGGTGGCCGCGTTTCGAAAAACTCGCCGCCAACATCATCGAGTGGGAGCGTACGCGCGCCGACGCGGTGATGCGGCGGCATGCCGAGGAGCGTGCTGGAAAGACCGTCGTCGGCCAGTCCGGCATGACACTGTCCGGCTACGCCGATCGGGTCGACCTGCTGGCCGGCGGCATGGCCGACATATTGGACTACAAGACAGGCTCCTCGCCGTCTAAGGCGCAAGCGCACACGCTGCTTGCGCCGCAACTGGCGCTGGAAGGCGCGCTGCTCAGGCGCGGCGCCTTCAAGGATCTGGGCGAGCGCGAACCCTCGCAACTGGCCTTCGTGCGGCTGAAGCCGAATGGCGAGGTGTTCGAGGAATCGATCCTCGAACACAACCGCCAGCCGAAAACCGCGACCGATCTTGCCGAAGAGGCCTGGGCGCGGCTGGAAAAGCTCCTGATCCATTATGCCGACCCTGGGACCGGATATCTGTCGCGCGCGCTGCCGTTTCGTGAAGGCGAGACCGATGGCGATTACGACCATCTTGCCCGTGTGCTCGAATGGTCCGCCGGCGGCGATGCCGGTGACGAGGGAGGGGAGGCATGAAGAAGGCCTATCCCATTCCCAGCGACACCGCGACCAGCCAGGCCCGCGCCGCCGACCCCCAGAATTCCGCCTGGGTGTCGGCCAATGCCGGCTCCGGCAAGACCCATGTGCTGGCCCAGCGTGTCATTCGGCTCCTGCTGCGCGGCACCGATCCGTCGAAGATCCTGTGCCTGACCTATACGCGCGCCGCCGCCGCCAACATGTCGAACCGGGTCTTCTCGACGCTGTCGGAGTGGACGGCACTCGCTGACGCGGATCTTGCGGCAAGGATCGAAACGCTGGAAGGCCGCCGGCCCGATCTTGAGACCATGCGCCGGGCGCGGCGCCTGTTCGCCGAGGCGCTGGAAACGCCCGGCGGGCTGAAGATCCAGACCATCCACGCCTTCTGCGAATCGGTGCTTCACCAGTTCCCGCTGGAGGCCAACATTCCGGCCCATTTCGAGATGCTCGATCCGCCGATGGAGGCATCGCTGTTTGCCACCGCGCGCCGCGACATGATTTCCGGAACGGCCGCCGGCGACATGGAACTGGCCGAGGCGTTTGCCACCATTCTCGATCGTGGCGGTGAAGCCGGGCTCGATACGTTGCTGGGCGAGATCGTGCGCAAGCGCGACGGCTTGCGCAGTTTCATCGACACGATCGGGCGCGACGGCACGCGTTTCCAGGCGCTGTTCGATGAATTCCATTTCCGCCCCGGCCAGACCGCCGACGGCATAGCGGCATCGGTCTGGCCGTTGCCGGGTTTCCTGCCCGATTATTTTGCCGGCTTCGCCCAGGGGGCGGATGCCACCGATGCCAGGACGGTGCTGAACAACATCCTGCCCTATGCGCGTCAGGCTTTCGCCGAAAGCGACCCGGTTCGCCGTCTGCAGCTGCTTGCGAGAGCCTTCCTCAAGACCGATGGCGACGCTTACGATCCGGCCAAGGCGTTCAAGAAAGCTCTGGTCGACCGGCTGCCGGATCTGGCGGAACGCTATCTCTCGACGGCCAATGCCATCGTCGAAACAGTCGACAGGCTGGCGCTGTTCCGGATGCTGGAAGGCACGCGCGCCGCGCTGACCATCGCCGACTGGCTGATCGCCCGCTACGAGGTGCTGAAGCGCAGCCGCGGCTTTCTCGATTTCAACGACCTGATCACCCGGACGGTCAACCTTCTGGCGCGGCCAGATGCCGGCCCCTGGGTGCAATACAAGCTCGACCAGGGCATCGACCACATCCTGCTCGATGAGGCGCAGGACACCAGCCCGGATCAATGGGAGGTGGTGAAGCGACTGGCGGAAGAATTCTTTGCCGGCTTCGGCGCCCGCGACAGGGTCCATCGCACGGTCTTTGCCGTCGGCGACGAGAAGCAGTCGATCTATTCCTTTCAGGGTGCGGCGCCGGACTCCTTCGCCGACAGCCGGCTGTTGTTTGCCGGACGCGTGCGCGACGCCGAGGCGTCCTTCGCTGACCTCAAGCTGACCTGGTCGTTCCGTTCGACCGACGACGTTCTGACCGCGGTCGACCGCGTCTTTGCCGATCCCATCGTGCGGCGCGGCATCAGCCATGATCCCGATCCGCTGCGCCACCAGGCGATTCGCACCGATGCGCCGGGCTATGTCGAGGTCTGGCCGTCGGTCGGTGCTGACGTCGTCGACGAGCCCGACGACTGGACGCAGGCCATCGACCATGCCCATGCGCCGGCGGTGCGCGTTGCCGAGAACGTCGCGGCCACCATTGCCGGCTGGATCGGCGCCGGTGAAATCATCGAAGGTCGCGGCAAGCGGCTGCGGCCGGGCGACGTGCTGGTGCTGGTGCGCAAGCGCGACCGCTTCGTCCACGCACTGACCCGGGCGCTCAAACGCCGCGACATTCCGGTCGCTGGCGCCGACCGGCTGAGCCTGCCCGGACACATTGCGGTCAAGGACCTGATCGCGCTCGGCCATCTCCTCATCCAGCCGCAGGACGATTTGTCGCTCGCCGCCATCCTGCGCAGCCCGATCTTCGATCTGCCGGAGGAGAGGCTTTTTGCGCTCGCGGCGGAGCGGCCGCCTGGTTTGTCGCTGATCGCATCGCTGCGCGCCCACGCTGGCGACAGCGAGGCTTTGGCGGCCGTCGTCGCCCAGCTCGACATCTGGACGAGTGAGGCCGCCTTCAAGCCGGTGTTTGAGTTTTACGCCGGCCTGCTGGCCCGCGATGGCGTGCGCCGGAAGATGATCGCGCGGCTCGGACCCGAGGCCGGCGATATCCTCGACGAGTTCCTGAGCTTCTGCCTTGCCGAGGAGCGAACCGGCCTGCCTGGGCTGGAAGCCTTCCTGTCGACGCTGGAGAATGCCGGCCCCGAGATCAAGCGCGAGATGGACCAGACCCGCGACGAGGTTCGCGTCATGACCGTGCATGCGGCCAAGGGCCTGGAGGCACCGGTCGTGTTCCTGGTCGACGGTGGTTCGGCGCCGTTCAGCGATCAGCATCTGCCGCGCCTGATGCCGTTCGACGGCTCGGGCTGGGACGGCAAGGGCTATCTCTGGCGTTCGGCCAGCGATGTCGCCAACGGCTTTTCCAAGGCTGCCGCGGTGCGGGCACGAGAGCTTGCCGATGACGAATATCGCCGGCTGCTCTATGTCGGCATGACCCGCGCCGAGGACCGGCTGATCGTCTGCGGCTATCACGGCAAGCGGGCGCCGAACACCGGCACCTGGCACTCGATTGTCAGCCGCGCGCTGATAGGTGCGGCGGAGAGCGAACAGCGTCCGCATTCCGCCGGCGGCGAGCCGGTGCATCGTTTTCACGTCACCAAGCTGCCGCCCGTGGCTTTGGTTTCCAGCGATCAGGCACGGCAGGCGCACAGTTTCGGGCCTTTGCCGGCGACCCTGTTCCGGCCCTTGCCGCCTTTCGAGGACTTGCCGCGTCCGCTGTCGCCGTCCGGCGCTTCGGCGCTGATCGACGAAGGCAAGGAAGCTGTGGTCGACAAGGCTTCGCCGGTGCTCGACGCCGATGCCGAGCCAGGCTTTGCCGTGCTGCGTGGGCTCGCTTTGCACAAACTGCTGCAGATGTTGCCCGGCATTGTCGAGGGCGAACGCGAGGGCGCGGCGGAACGCTATCTCGCGCGAACGGGTGCAGATTGGCCTCGATCAGAGCGTCAAAAGGCCCTGGCGTCGGTCACGGCCATCCTTGCCGATCCGAGCTTCGGCCAGCTGTTTGCGCCATCGTCGCGTGCCGAGGTCGCGATCATGGGCAGCCTGGAGGTGAAGGGCAAAAAGCGCTCGATTTCCGGCAAGATCGACCGGCTGGCAGTGACGCCGGACGCGGTCTCGATCGTCGACTACAAGACCAACCGACCGGCACCCGCCTCTCTGGCCGAGGTCCCTCCGGCCTATGTCCTGCAACTCGCGCTCTATCGCGCCCTGCTGCAGCCGCTTTATCCCGGACGCGCGGTCAAGGCCGCCTTGCTGTTCACCGAGGCGCCGCGGCTGATCGAACTGCCGGCGAGCGTCATGGATGACGCCCTTGCTCGACTCACGGGAGCGTGACACAACACCTGCTTGAAGAAGGGCACGATCACCACCACATTTGGTGCGACAAAAACTTTCGAAAGGATTTTCCGCATGACCACCGTCAAGGTCGACAAGAGCAATTTCCAGGCCGATGTGCTTAACGCCAGCGTACCGGTCGTCGTCGATTTCTGGGCGGAATGGTGCGGTCCCTGCAAGATGATCGCTCCCGCGCTCGAAGACATCGCCACCGAACTTGGCGCCAAGGTGAAGATCGCCAAGCTGAACATCGACGAGAATCCAGAACTCGCGGCGCAGTTCGGCGTGCGCTCGATCCCGACGCTGATGATCTTCAAGGGTGGCGAAGTGGCCGACATGAAGGTTGGCGCAGCACCCAAGACCGCGCTGTCGCACTGGATCAACGGCAGCCTCGCCTGATCCGTCTGAAATTCCTGATATCAAGCCCGGCCTCGCGCCGGGCTTTTTGTTGGCGTCATCGGTGGGCCGCTCTGGCCCTCACATCTGCGCACTCCATGTCTTCTGTTGGCAGCAGAAGCAGGAGAACGCTATGACCGGATCCGCCAAGGCCACCGTCTTCATCGACAATGAGCGCGTCATTGTCACCGAGTACCGCTTCCAGCCGGGCGACAACACCGGCTGGCACCGCCATGGCCATGACTATGTGGTCGTGCCGCTGATGGACGGCACGGTGAAGCTGTTGACCAAGGACGGCGAATCCTTCGCCGAGATGAATAAGGGCGCGCCTTATTTCCGCAAGGAGGGCGTCGAACACGACGTCATCAACGCCAATGAGGGCGAATACGCCTTCATCGAGATCGAACTGAAGTAGCCGCGAAGGCCATCAGGCGGCAGGCGCGACTACCAGTCGGCGATACGATCGCCTCCGGCGAATTGCGCACTTTTTTCGGTATACTCGAACAGCTCGATCTTCACGTCGTTGGGGTCGCGAATCCAGGCCTGGTAAGTATCATCGCAGGCGAGCTTCTTTGCCGTGACATCGACGCCCTTCGACCTGATATGGGCGATCGCTGCGTCGATGTTTTCCACTTCCAGGCAGAAGTGGTTGATCTGGTTCAGGTCGCTGTAGCTGGCCCCGTCCTTCTGGAACACCTCGACGTGGCTCCGACCGCCGCAATCGAGGTAGAACCCGAAAATCTTGCCGTCACGCAGGAAATTGAATTGGGTGTCCATGCCGAGGACATCGCGATAGAAGCGTCGCGTCACCTCCAGATCATTCGCGAAGATGCAGACGTGAGCGACCTGCTTGACCTTGATCATGACTGCTCCTTGCGGTGATCGCCGAAAGCCGACCTCAGGTCGGGGGCGTGCCGTTCTCGGCCAGCACCGCGCCGGCCAGATAAAGCGAACCGCCGATCAGGATGCGCGGCGCCGGACCGTCCCAGGTGTCGCGCAGCAGCATCAGCGCGCTGGCGACGGAACTCACCGGCTCGGCCGTCAGCCCGGCTTCCGTCGCGCGGACCGCCAGTTCATCGTTCGGCACGCCGGCGTCGCTGAGGCTCACTGGCACCGTGTAGACATGCCGGGCGAGGCCCTTGAAGGCGCGGAAATAGCCGCTCTGGTCCTTGGTGTTGATCATGCCCGAGATGAGGAAGAGCGGCCGCGGGTTCTTTTCTTCCTGCTCGGCCAGCGCCTCGGCAATCACCACGCCGGCGCCCGGATTGTGGCCGCCGTCGAGCCAGATGTCGGCACCCTTCGGCGCCAGTTCGGTCAGCCGGCCCTGCGCCAGCTTCTGCATGCGGCCGGGCCAGGCGACATTGATCATCGCCTTTTCGGCAGCGCGATGGCTGATCTCGAAGCCGGCCGCCTTGACCGCCGCGATCGCCGCCGCCGCATTGGCGAACTGGTGGCGTCCCGGCAGCCGCGGTGGCGGCAGGTCCATCAAGCCGTCTTCGTCCTGGTAGACCATGCGGCCGTTCTCCTCGAAAGCGAGGAAATCCTGGCCGTAGACGAAGGTCGGACACTCGAGCCGCTCGGCGGTCTCGATCAGCACCTGCAGCGCCGTCTCGCTTTCCTGCGCGCCGATGACCACCGGGCAGCCGCGCTTGATGATGCCGGCCTTTTCGGCGGCGATCAGTTCGACACGGTCGCCGAGATAGGCCTCATGGTCGAGCGACACCGGCATGATCACCGATACGGCCGGCTCCTTGATGACGTTGGTGGCGTCGAAACGGCCGCCTAGCCCGACCTCGATGATGGCGGCATCGGCCTGGTGTTCGGAAAACAACAGGAAGGTGACGGCGGTGAGGATCTCGAAGACGGTGATGTGCTCGCCTTCATTGGCCCTGGCGACGCGGGCGATGGCATCGGCGAACACCCTGTCGTCGACCAGCCTGCCGCCGCCATCGGCGGCCAGCCGGTAGCGCTCGTGCCAGTTGACCAGATGCGGCGAGGTGTGGACATGGACGCGGTAGTCCGCCGCTTCCAGCAGCGCGCGCGAAAACGCCGCGCACGAGCCCTTGCCGTTGGTGCCGGCAATGTGGATCACCGGCGGCAGCCGGTCCTGCGGATTGTCAAGCCGCTCCAGCAGCCGCGAAATGCGGTCGAGCGAAAGGTCGAAGCCTTTCGGGTGAAGCGCCATCAGGGCTTCGATTTCGCGGTCGGCGGCAAGCGTTGTCATGGCGCAATCCTGGCCCATGGCCCGGGAACCAGAATCGGTTTCGAAATGGCCATGGCAATCAAAAAGCTACAGCGCGCCACGGACATGGCGCAATCGCGTTTCGCGGCGAAGAATGTCGCGTCAGGCCTGTGGGCGTGCCTCGGCCGGAATTGTTGCCGGCGGCAGGATTTCCGGTTCGAGAGGCCTTTGCTCCTCCGGCAGCTTGAGCAGCATTTTCAGCAGCCTTGCGATCGTTTCGCGCATCTGAAGCCTCGACACCACCATGTCGACCATGCCGTGCTCCATCAGATATTCGGAGCGCTGGAAGCCGTCCGGCAGTTTTTCCCGGATCGTCTGTTCGATGACGCGCGGCCCGGCAAAGCCGATCAGCGCGCCGGGTTCGGCGATGTGCACGTCGCCCAGCATGGCGTAGGAAGCGGTGACGCCGCCGGTGGTCGGGTTGGTCAAAACGACGATGTAGGGCAGGCCGGCCTCCTTCAGCCGGTCGACACCAACCGTGGTGCGCGGCAGCTGCATCAGCGACAGGATGCCTTCCTGCATGCGGGCGCCGCCGGACGCGGCAAACAGGATCAGCGGCCGCTTGCGCTGCAAGGCGACTTCGAAACCGTGCACGATGGCGTCACCGGCGGCCATGCCGAGCGAGCCGCCCATGAAGGCGAAATCCTGCACGGTCACCACCACCGGCAGGCCTTCGACGGTTCCCAGCGCATTGATGATGGCGTCTTCGAGGCCGGTCTTGGCTTTGGCGTCCTTCAGCCTGTCGACATAGCGTTTCTCGTCGCGGAATTTCAGCGGATCCTGCATGACCTTGGGGTTGTCCAGGGTCTCGTATTTGCCGTCGTCGAAGAAGAACTTCAGCCGCTCCTTGGCCGAGATCTTCATGTGGTGGCCGGAGGACGGAATGACGAACTGGTTGGATTCCAGATCCTTGTGGAACACCATCTCGCCGGTCTCCGGATCCTTGATCCAGAGATTCTCGGGCATATCGGTGCGCCGGCCGAGCATCGAATTGATCTTCGGGCGAACGTAATTGGTGATCCAGTTCATCGCTTCGGCTCCTGTCCTGACGAAGATTTGGGAAGAGAGGTAGGAAAACTATTCGGCAGCAGCAAGGCGGGCCGAGCGCACACCTTGCGCAAGGCCGCTGACCAGCGTGGCAACGGCTTCGGCCGGGTCGGCGGTCTTTTCGCCCTTCGGCCCCAGCACATTGGCCACCGCATTGACGATCGCGGTGCCGACGACGACGCCGTCGGCGTTGGCGCCGATCACCCGCGCCTGCTCGGCGGTCTTGACGCCGAAGCCGACGCAGACGGGCAGGTCGGTATGGCCCTTGATACGCTTCACCGCCGCCGCCACCTTGCCGGTGTCGGCCAGCGCCGAACCGGTGATACCGGTCATCGACACATAGTAGACGAAGCCCGACGTGTTCTGCAGCACCTTGGGCAGGCGCTTGTCGTCGGTGGTCGGCGTCGCCAGCCGGATGAAGTTGATGCCGGCCTTGAGCGCCGGAATGCACAGTTCCTCGTCCATTTCCGGCGGCAGGTCGACGACGATCAGCCCATCGATGCCGCTGGCGATCGCATCCTTGAGGAAGCGGTCGACGCCATAGATGTAGATCGGATTGTAATAGCCCATCAGCACGATCGGCGTTTCATTGTCTCCGGTCCGGAACTCCGACGCCATCTTCAGCGTCTTGACCAGCGTCTGGCCGCCTTTCAGCGCCCTCAAGCCCGCCGCCTGGATCGCCGGGCCGTCGGCCATAGGATCGGAGAAGGGCATGCCGAGCTCGATGACGTCGGCGCCTGCTCCAGGCAGTGCCTTCATGATCGACAGCGAGGTGTCGTAGTCGGGGTCGCCACCCATGAAATAGGTGACGAGTGCCGGGCGGCCCTCGGTCTTCAGCTTGGCCATGCGGCGGTCGATGCGTGTGGTCATGATCAGATCTCCATGCCCAGCATGCTGGCCACCGTGTGCACGTCCTTGTCGCCACGGCCGGACAGGTTGACGATAACAATCTGGTCCTTGTCCATGGCCGGAACGATCTTCACCGCATGCGCGATGGCGTGCGCCGATTCCAGCGCCGGGATGATGCCTTCGACGCGCGTCGTCAGCTTGAAGGCCTCCAGCGCCTCGTCGTCGAGGATAGGCACATATTCGACGCGGCCGGAATCGCGCAGCCAGGAATGCTCCGGGCCGACGCCTGGGTAGTCCAGTCCGGCCGAGATCGAATGCCCGTCCATGATCTGCCCATCGGAATTCTGCAAGAGATAGGTGCGGTTGCCGTGCAGCACGCCTGGCGCACCGGCGTTCATCGAGGCGCAGTGCTCGATGCCGTCGAGACCGCGGCCGCCGGCCTCGATGCCGATGATGCGAACCTCCTTGTCGTCGAGGAAAGGATGGAACAGGCCGATGGCATTGGAGCCACCGCCAACACAGGCGATGATGGTGTCCGGCAGCCGGCCTTCCTGCTCGAGGATCTGCGCGCGCGCCTCGGTGCCGATCACCGACTGGAAGTCGCGCACCAGCTCCGGATAGGGATGCGGGCCGGCGGCGGTGCCGATCAGGTAATAGGTGTCCTCGACATTGGTCACCCAGTCGCGCAACGCCTCGTTCATGGCGTCCTTCAGCGTGCCGTGGCCGGCGGTCACCGGCCGCACTTCGGCACCGAGCAGCTTCATGCGGAAGACGTTGGGGCTTTGGCGAGCGACGTCGGTCGCGCCCATATAGACGACGCAGGGAAAGCCGAAGCGGGCCGCGACCGTGGCAGAAGCCACGCCATGTTGGCCGGCACCCGTCTCGGCGATAATGCGCTTCTTGCCCATGCGCTTGGCCAGCAGGATCTGGCCGAGGCAATTGTTGATCTTGTGCGAGCCGGTGTGGTTCAGGTCCTCGCGCTTGAAATAGACCTTGGCGCCGCCCCCGAGGCCCTTCGCCGAGGAAACCTCACGAAGATGCTTCGTCAAACCCTCTGCGAAATAAAGCTTCGACGGCCGCCCGGCATAGTGGGTCGAAAGGTCCGTGAGTTCAGCCTTGAAATCGGGATCGTTCTTGACCTCGTTCCAGTGCCGCTCGAGGTCGAGGATCAGTGGCATCAGCGTTTCGGCAACGAAACGACCACCGAAAATGCCGAACATGCCCTGTTCGTCGGGTCCGGTGCGGAAGGAATTGGGTGTCGCCGGCTTGTCCATCGCCGATCTCCTGGTCTCGATGTGGGGGCATGTCCTTGTCGGAAAACCGGTTCCCACTTTTCCGGGACATGCTCTGGTTTGAGCCGGTCAGGCGGCGCGGTTGTCGCGCGCTGCCCTGACGGCCCGGAAAAACTGTTCGATCAGCGCCGGATCCTTGACACCCGGCGCGCTTTCCACGCCGGAGGAAATGTCTATTCCGGGCGGGTTGGCAAGCCGAAGGGCATCGCCGATATTGGCGGCGTTGAGCCCACCGGAAAGCATGTAATCGACGCCGGCGTCAAGGCCGGTGAGGATGCGCCAGTCGTAGGCCACGCCGTTGCCGCCCGGCAGCTCAGAGCCCTTAGGCGGCTTGGCGTCGAACAGGAAATGATCGGCAATGCCGATAAACGGCTTTAGCCGCTCGAGGTCGGCGGCCTCGCTGACCGATAGCGCCTTCATAACCGGCAAGCCGTAGCGGGCTTTCACCTCGGCCACCCGCTCCGGCGTTTCCGAGCCGTGCAGCTGCAGCATGTCGGGCTGCATCGCTGCCACGATCTCATCCAGGAAGGCGTCGGTGGCATCCACGGTGACGGCGACCGCTTTTGCCTTGCCGCGCGCCGCCTCGCGCAGACGGCCAGCTTCGGCAGGCTCGACATAGCGCGGGCTTTTGGCGAAGAAAATAAACCCGACATGGCTAGCGCCGCCGGCCAGCGCCGCGGCCATTGCCCCGTCGGTCTTCAAGCCGCAAATCTTGATGTCGAGCGCCATGGCGCGGGAATTGGCATGAAAAGCGGAAAGAGTCGAGAAAAAGCATACTGTTTGCCAGCAAGGCCAAAGGCGCTACCTATTGAAGGACAGGGATACAAGGCGGGAGCAAGATCATGGCTGACAGAACCGTTGCCGAACTCAGACAGAAGATCGCGCAGGCGCGCGAGGTCATCGCCCATCTAATGGACAAAGCCGCCTTCAACGGCGCCGAAGCGCATCGCGCGCTCGACTATTTCGGCGGCGATGAATTCGACGGCAACTTCCTGCCCTGGCCGCATCACGGTGATGAGGGGCTGCGGCCGGAGGAGCTCAACGCGGCGAATGACGACTGACAGTTAAAGCCCGGCTAAAACGCTGGTGCGCGGGTCTCTGGTCAGAGCGCGCTTTGTCAATGGAGCGTCGCCACTCCCAGCGCGCGGCTCAGATTGTTCATGGCCTCCAATGGAAACTCGTGACGGATCCATTCTTTCTTGTAACCCTCAATGCCATATGTATTCAGAACCGCGCGAGCGGCATCAAGAACCGCTTCTGCGAACTCTCGCAACCCGCAGATGGCATCAAGTTTCACTTCGCCGAACTCATCCGGCTCGTCAGACCACAGCTTTGAAAACTCTAGTATCTGCACTCTGATAAAAGCGCCTTGTGGAACCAAGACAAAGCGGTACTCTCCAGGTTCATCACAGAAGCGTGCGACCGAATATCTGGTGCCTTCCAGCGCATTCAGTGTCGCGCCAAGCAGTTCGTTCAGAGCATCGCCCAGATAAGACGCTGCCACGGTTGCCTGAAGGTCCCCAATCGAAACATCGCACATCGCCCAGCCACTACCAATCAGGCGGTATTCGATACGCGCAGGCATCAATCACTCGAACACAATCGCCTGTAGCGCGCCGCCATTGCGCTTCAGCCATGCCTTGCAGCGCTCGGTGTCCGGGCAGAGCTGCTCGCACAGTTTCCAGAATTTCGGGCCGTGGTTCATCTCTTTGAGATGCGCCACTTCATGCGCGACGAGGTAATTTATGACCGGCGACGGCGCCATCATGATGCGCCAGGAAAACGACAGATTGCCGTCGGAGGTGCAGGAGCCCCAGCGGCTCGACGTGTCCTTGAAGCGGATCGCCTTGGCGCGCTTGCCCAGCGCCTGCGTGTGTTTCACCACCAGCTTCTCGATCTCGCGCTTGGCCTCGCGCTTGAGGAAATCGGCGATGCGGCGCGGCAGGTGTATGCGGTCGCCATGCACGATCAGCAGCGGACCGCGCTCGTCACGCGACACGGTGACGGTGCCGCGTTTCGAGGGCTCATGGACGATGCGATGCGACACGCCGCGCACCGGGATCTTGATGCCGGGCCGCACCTGCGGCCGGTTGGGCACCTTGGCCAGCCGCTGTTCCAGCCACTCCTGATGGCGGTCGAGGAACTTTTCGACCTCGCCCCGGCGCAGGCCGGGTGGCACGGTGATGCGCAGGCCACGACCACCGGAATCGATGCGCAGCGTCAGCCGCCTTGCGCGGTCGTTCTCGACGATCTTGAGCGGCAATGAGCGGCCGGCAACGACATGCTCGCGCTCTTCTACAGGCGCGGGCTTGGGCTTTGTCAGATTGCGGAAGAAGCCGAAAGACATGGCCGGACGATACGCGATTCGAGGAAAACGAATAGAACAAAAAAGAAACGGCGCCGCTCGCGCGACGCCGTTTTTTCACGATGTGGCCTGTCGCCGGGCCTCAGTCGTCAAGCAGGTTCGAGCCCTTGCCACGCTTGGTGGTCGTCGTCCCGGTGCTCGGATCGGTCTTCGTCGGCGCCGTCGACTTGTTGCGGTTGGCCATGAAGCGGTCGAACTCGTCCTGATCCTTGGCACGGCGCAATTCGCGAGCGTATTCGTCGAACTGGGTCAGCATTTCGTCGAGCTTGCGGCGCTCTTCGTTCAGCCGCTCAAGTTCCTTTTCGCGCCAGTCGTCGAAAGCGACGTTGCCGGTGCGGGTGGAGCCGTGACCCCAGCGCGCGGCCTTGTCGGAACCGCGGCGGCAGCCGGCGAAGATGCCGTCGGTCGCGCGGTTGACGTCACGCTTGAAGCCATCGAGGCGGTCGCCCCAGATGATATAGGCAAGCATGGCGAAGCCGAGTGGCCAGAACACCATGAAACCGATCACCATCAACGCGATGGTTGCCGGCGTCCAGGCCGGACGGATCAATGCAGATGTGTTCATTTTCTCCCATTCCTTCGGTTGGAGACAGCCAAACCCGGCTGCGTGGAATCGAAATGGGAAGGAGAAAACGGCGATTCAAGACAATGCCTGCCAAAACCGGACAAGCGGCTGAAATGATTGTCGCTTTTTGAGCCTATCGAGGAAAAGCACGACCAGGCCGGCAATCAGGCCCCAGAATGCGGCACCGACGCCGAACAGCGTCAGCCCCGAGGCGGTGACGACAAAGGTGACGGTGGCGGCCATGCGATCAGCCTCCTCCTTCAGCGCGATCGACAGCGCGTTGGCGAGCGACGCCATCAGCGCGAGACCCGCGACCAGCACGATAAGGCTCTGCGGCAGGACGGCGAAGATCGCCACCAGCGAAGCGCCGAAAATCGCGAAGACAAGATAGGCCAGCGCATAGAACGGGCCGGTCTTCCAGCGCTCGGCGGTGTCGGGATGGACGTCCGGCCCGGTGCAGATCGCTGCCGAGATCGCCGCCAGATTGGTGGTCGAGCCGCCGAACGGCGCCGACAGCAGCGAAAACAGGCCGGTGACGCCGATCAGCGGGCCGGGCTCGGGGTGGTAGCCGGCGGCGCGCAGCACCGCGAGTCCCGACAGGTTCTGCGAAGCCATGGTGACGAGATAGAGCGGCAGCGCGAGACCAATGATCGCCTTGGCGGTGAAATCAGGCGCAATCAGCGTCAGCGTCGACAGTTCCGGTGTCGGCAGGCCGCCGACGCGGCCCGTCAGGAAGGCGGCGAGGCCACCGCCGATCAGTACGGCCAGCACCGACAGCGCCGGATTGAATAGGCGGATGACGAAGAAGGCCGCGATCAGCGGCAGGATCAACTGGGGATCGACGGGAACGGTCTTCACCGCATTGAGGGCGAAGGTGACGACGATACCGGCCAGCATGCCCGAGGCGACAGAGGGCGGTATCCTCGAGATCAGCTTCGTCAGGGGCCGGAACAGCCCGGTAGCGATCAAGAGGACGGCGGTGACGATGAAGGCCGCGACAGCCTCGCCCATCGAAAAGCCGCTCGAAGCCGCGATCAGCGCCAGGCCCGGCGTCGACCAGGCGGTGATGACGGGCATTTTCGTGCGCCACGACAGCCACAGGCTTTCGATCGCCATGGCAAGGCAGATCGTCGTCACCCAGCTCGCCGTCTCGATCTGCGTCGCGCCGACTGCCTTGGCCGCCGCGATGACGATGGCCAGCGTGCCGCCAAAGCCGACGATGGCGGCGACGAACGCGTGTATCGGAATGGAAAGGCGCATCAGTTCTCCCTCTGTGCCATGGCGCCGACGGCCCGCACCAGCATGTCGAGATCCTGCGGTCGCGACAGCCGATGATCACCGTCGGGGATCAGCGACAAGGTCACGTCGTCGGCCGGCAGCAGACTGACCAGCTTCAGCGCGTGGCTTGCCGGCACGTCCGCATCGGCCAGCCCCTGCAAGATGTGCACCGGGCAATGCGTGTCGATAGGGCCTGTCATCACCAGGTTGTTGCGTCCGTCCTCGATCAGCGCGCTTGTGTAGATGTAAGGCTCGGCGGAATAATCCGACGGCTCCTCGAAGAAGCCCTTTTCGGCGAGGTCGCGCTTCTGCGCCTCGGTCAGCACCGGTTCGACCAGCTCAGCGGTGAAGTCCGGCGCCGGCGCCAGCAGCACCAGTCCTGCGACATTGCTGTCGCCCGCCTTGCGCAATTCCTGCACCATGCGCAGCGCGATCCAGGCGCCCATCGAGGAGCCGACCAGGATCTGCTTGCCCTGGGTGAACTGCCGGAACACGGCAAGGCTTTGCGCAAGCCATGTCGAAATCGTGCCGTCGGCAAAGGCGCCGCCGGATTCGCCATGGCCGGAATAGTCGTGGCGCAGGAACGCGCGGCCTTCTTTTTCGGCCCAGCCCGACAGCGTCTGCGCCTTCGTGCCCAGCATGTCCGACTTGTAGCCGCCGAGCCAGACGATGCCGGGCTCGGCACCTTTTGTATGGCGCACCGCGATGCTCGATCCCCCAACATCCAGAAAGATTGGGACATCCAGAAAGATTGGGGGCGTGGCAGTCATGGCTTTTTCCTCACACCTCGCTTTTGGCACAGCCAGCGCCGGGGCGGAAAGTGCTCGCTATGTTTCTTTGTTTGGTGCAGGCCAGTGATCAGGGTGATTTTCTGTCGACGCTGTGCTATTGACTCCGCCCGCGCGCTCACCACATTGGCGCGTCCACGCATCAAGACTGACAAACCCCGAACGAAACGGCCAAGGAGACCACGACCATTCGCAGACCTTTCAAAGCAGCGGCGCCGACCAAGGATGGCCCGCGCTCCAACCGTGATATCCGGGTTCCCCGGGTCCAGCTTATCGACGCCGAAGGCCAGAACCGCGGCGATGTTTCCATCAACGACGCATTGCTGCTCGCCGAAGAGGCTGGGCTCGATCTCGTCGAGATATCGCCCAATGCGGTGCCCCCCGTCGTAAAGATCCTCGATCTCGGCAAGTTGAAATACGCCAACCAGAAGAAGGCGGCCGAGGCGCGCAAGAACCAGAAGGTCATCGAGATCAAGGAGATCAAGATGCGCCCGAACATCGACAGCCATGACTACGAGACCAAGATGAAGGCGGTTCGCCGCTTCTTCGAGGAAGGCGACAAGGTCAAGCTGACATTGCGTTTCCGTGGCCGCGAAATGGCGCATATGGAACTCGGCATGCAGCTTCTGAACAAGGTTCGCGAGGAAGTGGCGACCATCGCCAAGGTCGAAGCGGAACCGAAGCTCGAAGGCCGCCAGATGATGATGGTGCTGGCGCCGCGCTAGGGTGTATTGAGATTCAGGTCAGGCCGAGTCGAAAATGGTGGCTTTCGAGAACCGGAGCGGAGCGGACATTTGGGTCCGTGAGCACCGGAAGCGCAGGAAGCTGCCGTTTGCAGGCCGGCATCACCTGAATATCAACACACCGAGATCACGATGACGTCAGGCCTGGTCATCGCGCTCTAAATCCGCCTGAATTGTAGTACACGGCGTCCCGGCGATCGGCGGGACGCCTGTTTCCTGGCCACAGCTGCGATCGCCGGCTCTGTTTTTATGCATGTCGTCCTCCCAAAACCGGGGCCACTTTGGGGCGACGTGCATTAGGCTCCTCGACGATCGGATTCCTCCCTTGGACAAAGAACTCAAATACGGGCTGGGAAACTACCAGCGCACGCGCAGGATAGTTCTTGCCGTTCTCGTGGTCGTGCTGTTCGCCGCGCTGCTGTTTGGCCAATCGACCTTCCCGCCCGATACGGCGATGCATGAGACGATCGAGATGTTCGGCGTGCTGCTGATTTTTCTCGGCCTCGTCGGTCGCCTTTGGTCGACGCTCTACATAGGCGGGCGCAAATCTTCCGAAGTGGTGACGGGCGGACCCTACTCGATCACCCGCAACCCGCTCTATGTGTTCTCGACCGTGGCCGCGGCCGGCGTCGGCGCGCAGATCGGCTCGTTCTCCGGCATCATTCTCTTTGCTGTTCTGTGCGCGGGCGCCTTCCATATCGTCATCCTGCGCGAAGAGAAATTCCTCAAGGAAGCGCTCGGCGCGCCCTATCAGGCCTATCTGGCAAGGGTGCCGCGCTTCTTTCCGAACCTTTCCCTCTACCAGGAGGGCGATACGGGCAGCTTCAAGCCGCGCCTGCTGTTGAGCACACTGCTCGACGGCCTTGTGTTCCTCATTGCGCTGCCGGCTTTCGAGCTGATCGACGGCGCCCAGCAGTCGGGCATGCTGCCGGTATTGTTTACGCTCCCCTGACCAGGGACGCAGCGTCCCGGGAACGAGCGGCGCAGTGGGTGTTGCACAGCCGCCTGCTTTGACGTATAGGACCGCCGTTCAAGAAAACCGCCCGGCAGGGCATGCCGTGGCGGTTTCATTTGCTTTTCGGGCTTTGGTCGGCCCGAAGCGAACAAGAAGCGCGATAGTGCGCCAACAATACGGAGTAGCAAAATGCCCAAGATGAAGACCAAGTCCGCTGCCAAAAAGCGGTTCAAGATCACAGGTACGGGTAAAGTCCTGTCGGCTGCGGCCGGCAAGCGTCACGGCATGATCAAGCGTTCCAACAAGTTCATTCGAAATGCCCGCGGCACGATGGTTCTGGCTGAACCGGATGGCAAGAAGGTCATCAAGAATTTTCTGCCGAACGGCCTCTAAGGCATTCGGTCCGGACACGTTTTAAGGAGATCATGACATGGCACGCGTAAAGAGAGGCGTCACCTCGCACGCCAAGCACAAGAAGGTCCTGAAAGCCGCCAAAGGCTTCTACGGCCGCCGCAAGAACACCATCCGCATCGCCAAGCAGGCGGTGGAAAAGTCGATGCAGTACGCGTATCGCGACCGCAAGAACCGCAAGCGCTCGTTCCGCGCGCTGTGGATCCAGCGCATCAACGCCGCGACGCACGAGCACGGCCTGACCTATGGCCGCTTCATCGACGGCCTCAACAAGTCGGGCATTGAGATCGATCGCAAGATCCTGTCGGACATGGCCATCCATGAGCCGCAGGCTTTCGCCGCACTCGTGGCCAAGGCCAAGGTTGCGCTCGAATATCTGAAGAACACCACGCCGAACGCTTTTGAAAGCGCTGTCGCTTAAGACCAGCGCTTCCCAAGCATTCGAAATTCTGATTTGGGGAACCCGCGCTGGCACGGCTGGCGCGGGTTTTTCTTTGGCTCAATCGGGTCTGGAACATGAGTGACATGGAAACTCTCGAAAATTCCCTGATGGCTGACATCGCATCGGCCGCGGACGAGGCCTCGATCGAGGCGGTGCGCGTTTCGGCGCTAGGCAAGAAGGGCTCGGTTTCCGAGATGCTGAAGACGCTCGGCGCGATGAGCGCCGAGGAGCGCCAGCTCAAGGGTCCGGCCATCAACGGCCTCAAGAACCGCGTCACCGATGCGCTCTCGCTGCGTCGGGCCGAGCTGAAGGATGTGGCGATCACCGCCCGCCTGGCCGCCGAAAAGGTCGATGTGACGCTGCCGGTGCGGCAATCGCCGGCCGAGCGCGGCCGCATCCATCCGATCAGCCAGGTCATCGACGAGATCGCGGCGATCTTCGGCGACCTCGGCTTCTCGATCGCCGAAGGCCCGGACATCGAGACCGACTATTACAATTTCACCGCGCTGAATTTCCCGGAAGGCCATCCGGCGCGCGAGATGCATGACACCTTCTTCTTCCAGCCGGACGAGAAGGGCGAGCGCAAGCTTTTGCGCACCCACACCTCGCCGGTGCAGATCCGCACCATGGAGACGCAGAAGCCGCCGATCCGCATCGTCATTCCGGGAAAAACCTACCGGCAGGATTCGGACGCCACCCACTCGCCGATGTTCCATCAGGTCGAGGGGCTGGTGATCGACAAGACGGCCAATGTCGCCAACATGAAGTGGGTGCTGGAAGAGTTCTGCAAGGCCTTCTTCGAGGTGCCCTCGGTCAAGATGCGCTTCCGGCCGTCCTTCTTCCCGTTCACCGAACCCAGCCTCGAGGTCGACATCCAGTGCGACCGTTCGCGACCCGGCGAGGTGCGCTTCGGCGAAGGTTCCGACTGGATGGAGATCCTCGGCTGCGGCATGGTTCATCCCAATGTGCTGCGCCATGGCGGGCTTGACCCGGACGAATACCAGGGCTTCGCCTGGGGCATGGGCATCGACCGCATCGCCATGCTGAAATACGGCATGCCGGACCTGCGCGCCTTCTTCGATGCCGATGTCCGCTGGCTGTCGCATTACGGCTTCAGGCCGCTCGACATGCCAACGCTGTTCGGAGGCTTGAGCGCATGACAGCCGCCCACGCCGGCGGCTGCCGCTGCGGCGCCGTGCGGTTCGAGGCCTCGGCCGAACCGCATCACATCAGCTATTGCCATTGCGGCGATTGCCGGCGGGCGAGCGGCGCGCCGGTGTCGGCCTTTGTCGGCTTCCTGGTCGATCAGGTGGCGTTCACGGGCAAGGCGTTGAAGATGTATGAGAACGGGCCGGTGACGCGCTCGTTCTGCGGCGTCTGCGGCTCGCCGATCGCCTATGTCGACGAGCGGCTGGAGGACGTCATCTATTTCACGCTCGGCGCCATGGACATGCCGGGCGATTTCAGGCCGACGCTGCATGCCTATGTCAGCGAGCAGCTTCCCTTCCTGCATATGTCCGACGATCTGCCGAGACATCTGAAAACAAGCGTCAAAAGACCAGACGGAACAGTCCCATGAAATTCACCCTCTCCTGGCTCAAGGACCATCTCGAGACCGACGCCTCGCTCGACGAAATCGTCGAGCGGCTGACCTCGATCGGCCTCGAAGTCGAGCATGTCGACGACAAGTCGAGCCTGAAACCGTTCGTCATCGCCAAGGTGCTGACGGCGGTGCAGCATCCCGATGCCGATCGGCTGCGCGTACTCACCGTCGACACTGGCGACGGCAAGGCACCGGTGCAGGTTGTCTGCGGCGCGCCGAACGCCCGCGCGGGCCTGATCGGCGCCTTTGCCGCGGCAGGCACCTATGTGCCCGGCATCGACGTGACGCTGACGGTCGGCAAGATCAGGGGCGTCGAAAGCCATGGCATGATGTGTTCCGAGCGCGAGCTCGAACTTTCCGACGAGCACAACGGCATCATCGATCTACCTGAAGATGCGCCTGTCGGCACCAGCTTCGCCAGTTATGCGCATCTCGACGATCCGGTCATCGAAATCAACCTGACGCCGAACCGGCCTGACGCCACCAGCGTCTACGGCATCGCCAGGGATTTAGCGGCGAGCGGGCTCGGTACGCTGAAAAGTGCTGCGATCGAGCCGGTCCCGGGCAAGGGCGAGGCGCCGGTCAAGGTGACGATCGAAGCGCCGGAGCTCTGCCCCGGTTTCGCGCTGCGGCTGGTGCGCGGCGTCAAGAACGGTTCGTCGCCAAAATGGCTGCAGCAGCGGTTGATCGCCATTGGGCTGAGGCCGATCAGCGCGCTGGTCGACATCACCAACTACGTCACCTTCGACCGCGGCCGGCCGCTGCATGTGTTCGACGCCAGGAAGGTTACCGGCAACCTGACGGTGCGGCGGGCGCGCGATAGCGAAAAGGTGCAGGCGCTCGACGGCCGCGAATACACGCTGACGCCGGAGATGTGCGTCATCGCAGACGGGAACGGCGTCGAGTCGATCGCCGGCATCATGGGCGGCGAGCATTCGGGCTGCGACGAGAACACGTCGGACGTGCTGATCGAATCGGCCCTTTGGGACCCGATCACCACCGCCCGCACCGGCCGAACGCTCGGCATCATCACCGACGCGCGCTACCGCTTCGAGCGCGGCGTCGATCCCGAATTCATGGTGCCCGGCGTCGAACTGGCGACCAGGCTGGTGCTCGATTTCTGCGGCGGCACGCCAACGGAGATCGAGGTGGCTGGCTATGCCGGCCACCAGCCCAGGATCGTCTCCTTCCCGCTTTCGGAAGTGAAGCGACTGACCGGCATCGAGGTGCCACGGGCGGAAAGCCTAGACATCCTGTCGCGCCTCGGCTTCGAGCCGCAGGGCTCGGGCGAAATTGTCGACGTGAAGGTTCCGTCCTGGCGCCCCGATGTCGACGGCAAGGCCGACCTGGTCGAAGAGGTGATGCGCATCCACGGCGTCGACAACATCGTGCCGCAGCCGCTCGGTGCGCATGACGCGGTCAATGCAAAGATCCTCACCACGTTGCAGGTCCGCACCCGCACGGCCAAGCGCGCGCTCGCCGTGCGCGGCATGATGGAGGCCGTCACCTGGTCGTTCATTCCGGCCAAGCACGCCGAACTGTTCGGCGGTGGCCAGACGGCGTTGAAGCTCGCCAACCCGATCGCCGCCGACATGTCCGACATGCGGCCGTCGTTGCTGCCGGGACTGATCGCCGCTGCCCAGCGCAATGCCGACAGGGGTATCGGCGACGTCGCCCTGTTCGAAGTGTCGGGCACCTATGAGGGCGACGGCGCCGACCAACAGCGGCGCGTGGCCGCCGGCGTGCGGCGCGGCACGGCCAAGCTCGACGGCTCAGGCCGCAATTGGGCTGGCAATTCAGGCCCGGTCGGCGTGTTCGATGCCAAGGCCGATGCGATCGCCGCACTCGAAGCCTGCGGCGCGCCGGTCGACCGATTGCAGGTCGAGGCCGGCGGCCCGGCCTGGTATCATCCCGGCCGTTCCGGCACCATCAAGCTCGGGCCGAAAACCGTGCTCGGCACCTTCGGCGAGTTCCATCCGAAGACGCTGGAGGGCCTCGATGTCTCCGAACCGCTCTGCGGCTTCGAAGTGTTCGTCGACGCCGTGCCCGAGCCGAAGGCCAAGCCGACGAAAACCAAGCCGAAGCTGGAGCTGTCCGCCTTCCAGGCGGTCAAGCGCGATTTCGCTTTCGTCGTCGACAGGACGGTCGAGGCCGGCACGCTGGTCCGCGCGGCACTCGGCGCCGACAAGAAGCTGATCACGGTTGTCTCGGTCTTCGACATTTTCGAAGGTTCGTCGCTTGGCGAAGGCAAGAAGTCGATCGCCATCGAGGTGTCGATCCAGCCGGTCGAGAAAACTCTGACCGACGAGGACTTCGAGGCCCTGGCCAAGCGCATCGTCGAGAATGTCGGCAAGCAGACGGGTGGCGTGCTCAGGACTTGAGGGATTGCGCAGGCATGTCGAATCGCCCTCCAAAGGGCGATGGACCATTTGCGCTATTCAGGACTCCCGTTCGACGCACAACGCGCGGCCTTTCTCGACATCGTGTCGGCCGACCCGCTGGTCCACGACGCGTTGGCGAGGGCACGCTCGTTCGACCTGCCGGACTGGCTGGTCGTTTCCGGTGCTCTCTACAACTCCGTTTGGAACCACCTGACGGGCAAACCGTCGGGTTACGGCATCAAGGATGTCGACCTGTTCTATTTCGATGAGAGCGACCTCTCCTATGAGGCTGAGGATGGTGTGATTGCCGCTGCCGTTCCGGTCTTTGCGGAACTGCCGCTGCCGGTCGAAATTCGCAATCAGGCCCGTGTCCATCTCTGGTATCCCCTGAAGTTCGGACAGCCGTGCCCGCGCTACACAAGTTCCAGCGACTCGGTCCGCCACTTCGCCTCCAAAACCCATGCGGTTGGGGTTCGCTTCGATGCGGATGGGCAGCTTGACCTCGTGGCGCCGTTTGGTCTCGACGATGTCTTCTCGTTTCGCATCACGCCGAACCGGGTAATGGACAACCGACAAACTCATGAGGCCAAGGGGGCGCGTGCGAAGGCCAACTGGCCGGAAATTACAGTTCTGCCTTGGTAAATGTCGGCGGGACAGAGGGGGGCGCTGTCCCGCCAAAGCTTTCCAATTTCTATGCAGCGCGTACCACGCAAGAGGGGCGCCGAAGCGCCCCTTCGATTGATCCGAGATCAATGCTCACCCATTCACCAGCGCCAGCAGCTCCTCGGTGTAGCGCTTGCCCACCACCTTGTCGGGCGACAGCGCGTCGCCGATGGCTTGCACCTCGGCCGCGCTGAGCTCGATCCCGGCTGCCGCCGTGTTCTGCTCAAGATGGCGGATTTTTCGTGCGCCGGGGATCGGTACGATGAAATCGCCCTGGTGCAGCACCCAGGCCAGCGCCAGCTGCGCCGAGCTCACGCCCTTTTCAGCCGCCATCTTCTCCAGCGTGGCGATAACCACTGCATTGGCCGCCATGGCGTCGGCCTGGAAGCGCGGCAGGCCGCGACGCCAGTCGTCATCGCTCAAAGCCTCAGGCTTGGCGATGGTGCCGGTCAAAAGGCCGCGGCCGAGCGGGCTGTAGGGGACAAAGCCGATGCCGAGTTCGCGGCAGACGGCGAACACCTCGTCTTCCGGGTCGCGGCTCCACAGCGAATATTCGCTCTGCACGGCCGATATCGGATGCACGGCATGGGCCCGGCGGATGGTCGCCGCACTCGCCTCCGACAGGCCGAGCGCGCGCACCTTGCCCTCGCGCACCAGCTCGGCCATGGCGCCGACCGTATCCTCGATCGGCACGTTGGGGTCGACGCGGTGCTGGTAGTAGAGGTCGATAACGTCGGTGCCCAGCCGCTTCAGCGACGCCTCGGCGACAGCCTTGACGTGTTCGGGGCGGCTGTCGACGCCGGCCATGCGGTCGGTGCCGGTGCCTTCCTCCAGGATCTTGAAGCCGAACTTGGTCGCGATCGTCACCTTGTCACGAACGGACTTCAGCGCCTTGCCGAGCAGGATCTCGTTCTCGTAGGGGCCGTAGACCTCCGCCGTGTCGAAGAAATTGACGCCGATGTCGACGGCGCGGTGCAGGGTGGCGATCGCGTCGGCTTCTGGCTGGCCGCCATAGACGAAGCTCATGCCCATGCAGCCGAGGCCGACCGGGTAGACGTTCAATTCAGTTCCTAGCTTGCGGGTTTGCATCACGCGTCTCCTTGTTGTGATGCTTAAAGCGCGTCGACAACGCGCTTTAAGTCTTTGTTTTTTGCATGTCGTTGCCCCCCAAACCGCTGCGCACTTTTGGGCGACACGCATGTGGAGATAGCGCCTTGTTCTATGTTCGATAATCGTCTTTCATGCGCACGGGCTGTTCTATAAAATAGATCGATGAATCGAGCCCATCTTTCACAACTCGCGGTGCTCGCGACCGTCGCCCAATGCGGCAGCTTTCGCGGCGCGGCCAGGGAATTGGCCATCGCGCCATCGGCGGTCAGCCATGCGGTGTCCAGCCTCGAGGCACGACTTGGCGTTCGCTTGCTGTCGCGCAGCACGCGCAGCGTTGCGCCCACCGAAGAAGGTGCGCAGTTGCTGGAGCGGCTGCGGCCGGCGCTGTCGGAGATCGACTTGGCGCTGGAGACGGCGATCGAGGCGCGTGACCGGCCGGCGGGTAATTTGAGGCTTACCGTACCGCGCACCGCCGCCCAGCTCACACTCGCACCACGGCTCGGGGCGTTTGCCCAGGCCTTTCCCGACATCGTGCTGGAGATCGTCGTCGAGGATCGCTTCACCGATGTGGTCGAAGGCGGCTTCGATGCCGGCGTCAGGCTCGGTGAAAGCCTGCAGCCGGACATGGTCGCGGTGCGGATCGGAGCGTCGATCCGTGGCGCTGTGGTTGCCGCTCCTTCCTATTTCGAGACCATGCCGCGCCCCCTGCATCCGCGCGACCTGGCGGCACATCGCTGCGTCCGCTTCCGCTTCTCGAGCGGCGTGCTCTACCGCTGGGAGTTCGAAAAGGATGGCGAGGAGCTGGAGATATCAGTCGAAGGTCCGCTGATCGTCGGCGAGGATCGCCTGATAGTAGAAGCGGCGCTCAACGGCGCCGGCCTGACCTTTGTGTTCGAAGGCTATGTCAGCGAGGCAATCGCCGACGGCAGGCTTGTGCGCGTGCTGGAGGACTGGTGCCCGCCCTTCGACGGGTTCTTCGTCTACTACCCAAGCCGCCGCCAGATGCGCCCGGCGCTCAGGGCTTTCGTTGATTTCTTCAAGATCAGCGGGTGAAGCGCGGGCCGGAAGAAACCCGCCCCACCATTCGTTCACGTCCCATGCAGATATCAATCACCAACAGCACGACCCGCTATGGCTGGGGCGCGATCATTCTCCACTGGCTGATTGCGCTGATCTTCATCGGCCAGTTCGGGCTCGGCTTCATCATGGTGCGGCTGACCAGCCAGCGCACCGCCTTCGAACTGATCCAGCTGCACAAATCCTTCGGTTTTCTGCTGCTCGGCCTGATCATCCTGCGCATCGCCTGGCGTCTCGGCAATGCCGCGCCGGCGCTGCCGCGTTCGGTCGGAATCCTGGAGCGGCGGGCCGCGCCGCTCGCTCACCTTGGGCTCTACGCGTTTCAACTGGCCCTACCCTTGTCCGGCTGGGCGCTGGTGTCGGTGTCGATGCTGGAGATCCCTAGCCTGCCGTTCAATCTTTTCCTCATGCCGAACCTGCCGCTGGCCGAATCGGATGCGGCCGAAAGCTTCTGGGCGTCAGCGCATTGGTATCTCGCCTATGCCGGCATGGCCCTGGTCGTGCTGCATGTCGCGGCGGCGCTGCGTCATCATTTCCAGCTCAGGGATGGCGTGCTCACACGCATGATCACGCCTTCGTCAGAAGACAGTGCGGAATAGAGCGGCCGGGTCATTCGTTCATTGTGTGAGGGCGCGCAGGAAATGCGCCGCCTACAACAAGGAACACCTCAATGTACACGCGTATCCTCGGATTTGCGGCGGTCGCCGTTTGCCTTGCCATGCCGGCTTCAGCGGCAATCGCGCTTGGTGATGCCGCCGGCAGTTACGCGATCAGCCCGGCCAACTCCTCGATCCGCTTTTCCATCGGCAAGGTCGGTGGCGGCGGCCTCGATGGCGCCTTCGGCCGCTTCAAAGGCTCGATCCGCATCGACAACAGCGACGTCGCCCGCTCGCAGGTCAATTTCACCATATTTCCCGAAAGCGTCGGCACCGGCCAGGGCCGCATCGATGCCTTCCTGCGCTCCGACGCGGTGTTCGACGCCGCCAACAGCCCGGAAATCCAGTTCCGCTCGACCAGCGTGACCCGCACCAGCGACACCACGGCCCTCGTCAGCGGCCGGTTGACGGCGCGAGGCAAGACATTCCCGGAAAAGTTCACGGCCGAGCTTGGCGACCTCAAGGCCGGCACGATAAAATTCCATGTCACCGGCAAGGTGCTCAGGTCACGCTACGGCATGGATGTGGGCACGCCGATCTATTCCAACATCGTCGACTTCGACATGACGCTGACGGGCAAACGGGGCTGAATCCAGGCAGCCCTGGTCATTGGCTTTTCCTGAGATTTCGGGCAAACCTCCTCGCCTGCAATCGCTATGGAGAAGCCTGATGTTCCGATGGGGTGTGTTGTCGACGGCCAAGATCGGCCGCGAGCAGTTGTTGCCGGCAATGGTCGACGCGGAGAACGGCGTTCTGTCGGCGATCGCCAGCCGCGACCTGTCGAAGGCCAAGGCACTGGCAGAGCGCTTCGGTGCGCGCCAAGCCTTCGGCTCCTATGAGGAGCTGCTTGCCTCGAAGGACGTCGATGGCGTCTACATCCCGCTGCCGACCTCCCAGCACGTCGAATGGACGGCGAAGGCCATTGAGGCCGGCAAGCACGTTCTCGTCGAAAAGCCGCTGGCGCTCGACGCCAAGGACATCCAGCCACTGATCAAGCTGCGCGACGCCAAGAAGGTGCTGGTCTGCGAAGCCTTCATGGTCATCTACCACCCGCAATGGATCAAGGTGCGCGATCTCATCGCCAGCGGCGCCATCGGCCGGCTGCGCCACGTGCAGGGCGCGTTCTCCTATTACAATGTCGATCCCAACAACATGCGCAATAAGCTCGATCTCGGCGGCGGCGCGCTGCCCGATATCGGTGTCTACCCGACGGTGTCGACGCGCTTTTCCACCGGCAAGGAACCGCTGCGGGTGCAGGCGACAATCGAGCGCGACAAGAAATTCGGCACCGACATCTATTCCTCGATCCGCGCCGATTTCGGCGACTTCGAGTTGTCCTTCTACCTGTCGACGCAGATGGCGGCACGCCAGGTCATGGTGTTCCATGGCGAGAAGGGTTTCATCGAGTTGTTTTCCCCCTTCAATGCCGGGCTCTACGATCATCACCGCGTCGAACTGCACAACCAGAACCACACCGAGGCGCAGGTGTTCCGCTTTCCCGGCACCCAGCAGTACCGGCTGGAGGTCGAGACCTTCGCGCGGGCCGCACAGGGTGGCAAGGAGCGTGTCTTCACGCTGGAGGAATCCGTGCTCAACCAGAAGGTCATCGACGCCATCTTCCGCGCCGGCGGCAAGGACGGCTGGGAGGCCGTCTAGCCCTTTGTTTGACGCAATTCCCAAGGGAAAGCGCTATGGCTTTTCCCGGGAAAACCGTTTTGCAATTTTCCTGGAATTGCTTTAGCCGGCAAACGGGGGAGAAAAAGATGGCTGACGATGCGGACGTGATCATTGTCGGCGCCGGCCTTGCAGGGCTGGTCGCCGCCGCCGAGCTTGCTGAGGCCGGCAAGAAGACCGTCATCGTCGACCAGGAGCCGGAGCAGTCGCTGGGCGGCCAGGCGTTCTGGTCGTTCGGTGGCCTTTTCCTCGTCGATTCGCCCGAGCAGCGGCGCATGCGCATCCGCGATTCGCATGATCTGGCGCTCGAGGACTGGCTGGGCACCGCTGCTTTCGATCGGCCGGGGGATTTCTGGCCGCGCAAATGGGCCGAAGCCTATGTCGGCTTTGCCGCTGGCGAGAAACGCTCCTGGCTCATGCAGCGCGGCCTGAAATTCTTTCCCGTGGTCGGCTGGGCCGAGCGTGGCGGCGGCAATGCCATCGGCCACGGCAATTCGGTGCCGCGCTTCCACATCACCTGGGGCACCGGACCCGGCGTGCTGGAACCCTTTGTCCAGCGCGTGCGCGAAGCCGAGAAAAGCGGGCTGATCCGCTTCAAATTCCGCCACCGCGTCAACGAATTGACCCGCACGGGTGCCGCAGTCGACGGTGTGCGTGGCGACATCCTGCAGCCGAGCACCGTCGAGCGCGGCCACAGGAGTTCGCGCGACATCGCCGGCGATTTCGAACTCAAGGCGCAAGCGGTGATCGTCGCCTCCGGCGGCATTGGCGCCAACCATCAGCTTGTCCGCGAGAACTGGCCACAACGGCTGGGCGCGGCACCGAAGCGCATGATCACGGGCGTGCCCGACCATGTCGACGGCCGCATGCTGGCGATCACCGAAGCGGCCGGCGGCAGCATCATCAATCGCGACCGCATGTGGCACTATGTCGAGGGCATCAAGAACTGGGCGCCGATCTGGACCGACCATGCGATCCGCATCCTGCCCGGCCCGTCATCGCTGTGGCTCGATGCCAGGGGCAAGCGCCTGCCGGTGCCGCTCTATCCCGGCTTCGACACGCTGGGCACGCTCAGCCACATCATGAGCACCGGCTTCGACTATACCTGGTTCATCCTGACCAGGAAGATCATCCAGAAGGAGTTCGCGCTGTCGGGCTCCGAACAGAACCCCGACCTGACCGGCAAGAGCTGGCGGCAAGTGCTTGGCCGCGCCACTTCAGGCATTCCCGGGCCGGTGAAGGCGTTCATGGAGAAGGGCGAGGATTTCATCGTCGAGGCCGACCTGCCGACGCTGGTCGCCCGCATGAATGCGCTGGCCGGCGGCGAGCCGCTGCTCGAACTCGCAAAGGTCGAGCGCGAGATCCGCGCCCGCGATCGGCAGCTCGACAATCCGTTCTCCAAGGACATGCAGATCACCGCTCTGCGCGGTGCCCGCGCCTATCTCGGTGACCGGCTGATCCGCACGGCAAAGCCGCACAAGATGCTTGACCCGGCAAATGGCCCGCTGATCGCGGTCCGCCTCAACATCCTGACCCGCAAGACGCTGGGCGGCCTGCAGACCGATCTCGACAGCCGTGTGCTGGGTGCCGATGGCCAGCCGGTGGCGGGGCTTTACGCCGTTGGCGAAGCCGCCGGTTTCGGCGGCGGCGGCGTGCATGGCTATGCGGCGCTTGAAGGCACGTTCCTCGGCGGCTGTATCTTTTCCGGCCGCGGCGCCGGCCGGGCAGCGGCCGCCTCGGTAGCATGAAACGGCGCCATCGCGGTCCGATCTTCCAGCTTGGGCTCTACATACGCCCAGGTGATAAACATATGACTTTTTTATATTTTTCAGTTTTGGGCCGCCTCGAATACAAATGCGGATGCTTTTATCTTTCCGAGTGCAGCCGGTCCTGAGCCGCTGCAGGCAGTCACCACCTCGTGGTGACAGTTCCAGAAAGAAGGAAGTCTCCGATGTTCCTCTCGGACGGGCTCTATCTGCCCACCCATCGTCCGCTGCCGACCTCGCAGCTCGAGCAGGCGCGGCTTGCGGCCAACAACAATCGCCGGCAGGTCAGCCTGGTCGCGCCATTCACGCCGACATGGTGGCTCCTGGTCGTCGGTGCGCTGCTGGCCGCCGCCGCCATCGCTGCCCAGGTCTCTTGATCGCAAGGCAGGAGATGACGATGCAAAGTTCTCATATATCCCCCGATGGCAACGCTCTTGACGCTTCGTGGTCGGTCGCGACGGCGAAGGCCACTGGATCGCGCGTGACGAAGAAGGCCTGACCGGCGGCGTTTTTGCCGACAGGAGTTCCGCCGTCCGGTTCGCCACGATGGAAAGCGGTCGTCAGGCCGGCGCGATACGCTTCGCCCCGGCGAGCGTCCGCCTTTCCCTGTTCAACTGATCCTGTTTCCGGCTGCTTCACCTTTCCGGAATGGTCTGGCCATGGACACTTCCAACGCTGCCGATCTGGCCGGACTGCTTGATCGTCTCCCGCATGTCGGCAGGTTGCTCGAACACCAGCTGTGGGAGGCCGCACGCGGCCTGTCGCTCGACAGATCATCCCGGCAAGGCCGCCGGTTTGCCGATCTGGTCGAGGCCGGCGCCACGCTCGACGCCGTCCTCCTGCTCGTCGCCTTGTCGAAACCGGAGCGTTCGGTGTCGTCGATCGGTAGGATCGGCGAGCGTTGGCTTTGCAGCATTCACGTCACGCCTGCAGGGGCGCCGGGCAAGGCCGGCATAGTCGAAGCTGACCATACGGATCTGGCTGCCGCGGTGCTCTCGGCCTTGCTTGCCTCGCACCTCGAACAGGCAGCGTACCCAAACAATCACCAAGGAGAATTTGATTCCCATGACACCCGAACAAGCACGAATGCGCCTGACAGGAGCGATGACCGCGCTGGTAACGCCGTTCACCGACGGCGAGGTCGACCTGAAGCAACTGACCACGCTGTTGCGTTGGCAGATCGAACAGGGGATCAACGGGCTGGTGCCGTGCGGCACCACAGGTGAAGCCCCGACCTTGTCGTGGGAGGAGCGCCTCGACATCATCGCGCTCTGCGTGAAAATTGCCGGCGGCAGGGTACCGATCATCGCCGGCACCGGGACGAACAGCACCGAGACGACGATTGCCTTCTCGACAGCCGCCGAAGCTTTTGGCGCCGACGCCGCCCTCATCGTGACGCCGTACTACAACAGGCCGAGCCAGGAGGGGATTTTCCGCCACTTCGAAGCGGTCGCCAGCAAGGTCAGGATACCGATCATCGTCTACAATGTCCCGGCGCGAACCGGCGTCGACCTGTCGCTGGAGACGCTCGAGCGCCTGGCGCGGATCCCAACCATAGTCGGCATCAAGGACGCCACCGGCGATGTGAACCGCCTATCCTCGCTTCCCGCAGTGCTGAGGCGTCGCTTCATCTGCCTGTCCGGCCACGATGCGACGTCGTTCGGCTTCAACACGATGGGTGGACGAGGAACGATCTCCGTGGTCTCCAACGTCGCGCCCCGACTGTGCGTCGAGATGCATGATGCCTGCCGGCAAGGCGAAGACCACACCGCCCGGGCCATCCATCATCGCATGCGGCCGCTGATCGCCGCGCTTGAACTGGAGAGCAATCCGGTGCCGGTCAAATACGCCCTGCATCTAGCGCTGGGGCTGAGCCCGGACGTCCGCTTGCCATTGACCGCTATCCGTCCTGAAACCGCGACGGCAATACGAGAGGCGATGGTGACCCTGAACGAGGGTGGATCGGGCGCAATGCAATCAGGACGGATTGCGGCCGCGCCCGCGCAGCAGCGGCTTTGACGGAGCGGCCTTGCCGTCGGCGGCATAGACCAGGCCCGGCTGGACGATCCATTCGCCAGCCCGCAGCGCTTCGACATCGAAGCGCCCGTCGGCGTCGCGCGTTGCGACGCCGACATAGCGATATCGGGATCCGTTCGCATCGACGACCGTATCGGCGATCGGATGCCCGGCGAGCCGGCCGATGATAGCGCCCTGCTCTTTCAGGTTTGCCAGGACAAAATATTCCGTCGGCACCCTGCGGCTGGCCTTGGAGGTCAGCCAGACTGAATGTAATCTCATGGTCCTTGAAGCCAGTCTGTCGTTCCGGCCGCCAGTCAAGCGGCTGGGAATTACATAGTCGCTGGCCGCATAGGAATTCGAGAGCAGGTTTTGGCCTGAATTATATACACCGCATATGTACGACGGCGCTCACGGGACCCATTCGCCCCTTGCCAAAGCTGCTACCGCATTGACGATCCGCGTAAAGCTGACGCGGGCGCGGCCGACCGTGTGCCGGGCTCTCAGATAGCCATGCACCAGCCCAGGTTCCTCGAACCAATATGCCCGTCCGCCCGCGGCGACGACGCGGTCACGATAGGCTTCGCCGTCGGACGACAGCGGGTCGCACTCGGCAGTGATCAGCACCGTCGGCGGCAGATTGGCGAAGTCGGCGTCGGCGAGCGGCGACAGCGTGATGTCGCCGGTCCCATCTACGCCGCCGGTTCGGATGTTCTTGTAGAACTCGAGATCGCGCATGGTCAGCATCGGCGCCTCGGCATGCGTCACATAAGAGCCACGCGAGCGGTCGCCGCCGAGGCCGGGATAGATCAGTACCTGGCCGATCGGCTTGCGCGGATGGCCGCGTGTCGCATGGCTGACGGCAGCGGCAAGATTGCCGCCGGCACTGTCGCCGCAAAGCGCAATTGGATGCTCGCGATTGGTGGTGGCCCATTCGAAGGCGCTCATCACGTCGTCGAAGGCGGCCGGGTGCAGGTGCTCCGGCGCCAGCCGGTAGTCGACCGAGACCACCTCATAGCCGGTGCGTGCGCAGAGCTCGGCGCAGACATCGTCATGGCTGTCGAGGCCACCAAGGATAAAACCGCCGCCATGGAAATAAAGCACCGTCACTGCTGCCTGCGGCGCGCTTCGGTAGATGCGGATTGGGATGTCGCGGGTGGGCGTGGCAATGGCAGAGGTTTCGACCGCGACGCCTTCGGGATAGCCGGCAAAGAACTCGCGGCACATGCGGTCATAGATCTCGCGCTGCTGCGCGATCGTGTAGTCGATCGTATCAGGCGGATAATAGGAATTGGTCCGCTCGATGAAGGCCCAGGTCTCGGCGTCGATGAGGGTTTTGTAATCGGTCATGGGGCCGCCACTACTTCCCCTTCCACACCGGCTCGCGCTTTTCGGCGAACGCGCGAAAACCTTCCATACTGTCCTCGGAACCATAGAGGGCATCGACCGTCGGCAGCTGGCGGCGCGTTACCTTGTTCATCGCGTCCTGGAAGGTGAGCGCCTCGGCCACGCGCGCCGTCTCCTTGATCGCGGCAAACACCAGTGGCGGGCCGCCGGCGAGCAGCCGGGCGATCTCCCAGACGCGGTCTTCAAGCTTCTCCTTCGGCAGCACCTCGTTGACCAGTCCCCAGCGATGCGCCTCGGCGACATCCATCCAGCGGCCGGTGAGCAAAAGGTCCATGGCGACATGGTAGGGGATGCGCTTCGGCAATTTGATCGTCGCGGCATCGGCCAATGTGCCGGCGCGGATCTCGGGCAGCGCGAAGGAGGAATGATCGGAGGCGTAGATGAGGTCGCACGACAGCGCCAGCTCGAAGCCGCCGCCCACCGCCATGCCGTTAACGCAGGCGATGACGGGCTTGTTGAGGTCGCGCAGCTCCTGCAGCCCGGCAAATCCGCCGACGCCATAGTCGCCGTCGACCGCATCGCCGCCGGCCGCCGCCTTCAGGTCCCAGCCGGCGCAGAAGAACTTGTCGCCGGCGGTCTTGACGATGGCGACGCGCAACTCCGGATCGTCGCGGAATGCCTTGAACGTCTCGCCCATCAGCCGTGAGGTCTTGAGGTCGATGGCGTTGGCCTTGGGCCGGTCGAGCGTGACCTCAAGGATGGTGCCTTCCCGGCGGGTCGAAATGACATCAGACATTCTTCTTGTCTCCCAGCACCAGCAGTGCATCGGCGATCCAGGCGCCCTTACCCTGCGTGCAGACGATCAACGGGTTGATGTCGAGTTCCTCGATCTCGCCGGCATTCTGTTGCACGAAGGCGGCAATGCCGGAGATGGCGTCGATGGCAGCCGCGACGTCGGCTTTCGGCCGGCCGCGATAGCCTTCGAGCAACGGGAACAGTTTGAGGCCGCGCAACGCCGCCTCGATGTCGTCGCGGGTTGCCGGCAGCATCAGCGTGACGCTGTCGCGCAACAGCTCGACCAGCACGCCGCCGGTGCCCAGCGTCATCACCGCGCCGAACATCGGGTCACGGGTGAAGCCGACGATCAGTTCGGCGACACCGTCGCGCACCATGTGCTCGACATAGAGGCCGGTGCCGAGCGGCAGCAGGTCATGCGCCGCCGTGCTGACGGATTCGGCGTCCTTGAGGTTGAGCCTGACAGCGCCGACCTCGGATTTGTGGGTGACGCCCAGCGCCTTCAGCGCCACCGGAAAGCCGAGCGCCATCGACGAGATCACCGCCTCGACGGCATTGGCGGCGCGTTCGCCCTTGGGCACCGGCAGGCCTGCCTTGATCAGCCGCGATTTTGCCTCGGCCTCGTCGGGCGTGACGTGGTCGCCGCCAGGCGCGCCAGAGGCGGACGTGTCGATCGGCTGCGCCTGCGGCTCGCGCCACGCCCAGCCGATGAAGGCTGCCGCCTGGGCGGCATCCATGGCCTCGGAAATGCCGAACAACGGCACCATGCCACGCGCCATCAGCCCGGCCGTGTACTCCTCCGGCAGGTTCTCCGGCAGCGAGGACACGATCGCGCCTTGCGCCTTGTTGGTCTTCAGCGCCGATTCGAAGGCGCGCAGCGTCGCCCACCAGTCGGTGTCCGAGCACCGGTCGGGGCGCGGGAAGTCGAGCACCAGCATGTTGAGGTCGAAGCCGCCCGACACCATGGCGGTGAAAGTGGCGGTCATCGCCGGCTCGTTGTTCCAGATGAAGGTGTGGTAGTCGAGCGGGTTGGCCACCGCAACCAGCGGCCCAAGCGTCGATTTGACATGAGCGCGGTGCGTGCCGGTCAGGTCAGGGAAATTGACCCAGCGCCCTTCGGCGCTGTCTGCCATGACCGACGCCTCGCCGCCCGAGCAGCTCATCGACGACAGCCGATAGCCGGGCAAAGGTCCGGTGACGTGCAGCAGCTTCAGCGCCTCGATGAAGGCCGGAATGGAATCGACACGGGCAATGCCGAGCCGCCTCAGGAAGGCGCCCGAGGCCGCGTCCGAGCCGGCCAGCGAGGCGGTGTGCGAGACTGTCGCCTGCCGCGCCTGTTCGGAGCGGCCGACTTTCATGGCGATGATCGGCTTCCTCAGTTCGCGGGCGCGGGCCGCCAGCCGTTCGAATCCGGCTACCGAATCGAAGGCCTCGATGTGCAGGCCGAGCGACGTGACCCGCTCGTCCTCGATCAGGCCAAGCGCCATTTCGGACAGGCCGGTCTGCGCCTGGTTGCCGGCGGTCATCAGGAAGGCGATCGGCAGGCCGCGCTTCTGCATCGTCATGTTGATGGCGATGTTGGACGACTGGGTGATGATGGCGACGCCTTTGCCACCCTCGGCCAGCCTGATGCCACCATGCTGGTCGGGCCACAAAAGCGCGCCGTCGGCATAGTTGATCAGGCCATAGCAGTTCGGTCCGATGATCGGCATCTGGCCTGCCGCGGCAACCAGTTCGGCCTGCAGACGCTCGCCGTCGTCGTCATAGGCCTCGGTCTCGAGGAAGCCGGCGGCAAAGCAGACGGCGCCGCCGGCGCCGCGTTCGGCCAGCGCCTTGACCACCTCGATGGTCAGGTGGCGGTTGACGCCGACAAAGGCGGCGTCAGGCGCGCCGGGCAGGTCGGCCACCGAACGATAGGCCTTGCGGCCGGCGACCTCGTCCTTGGTCGGATGCACCGGCCAGATCTCGCCGGCAAAGCCCATCTTGATTGATTGTGCGACAACTGCGGCAGCCTGCGCGCCACCGAAGACAGCGATCGACTTCGGCCGCAGGAGACGTTCGAGTTTATGCATGATGGCCTTCTCGTTGGAGCATGATCTCAGGACAAACGAGATCGTTTGTCCGAGAAAACCGGATTCCACTTTTCGGGATCATGCTCAGGCTCCAAACGGGCGCAGCAGCGCCCGCGAAATAATGTGGCGCTGAATCTCGGACGTGCCTTCCCAGATGCGCTCGACGCGCGCGTCGCGCCAGATACGCTCCAGCGGCAGGTCGTCCATCAGCCCCATGCCGCCATGGACCTGGATCGCTTCATCGGCGACGAAGGCAAGCATTTCAGTGGCCTTCAGCTTGGCCATGGCCATGTCCTGATCAGTGACGGTGCCCTGATCGTACTTCCAGCCGGCTTCGAACACCATCAGGTCGGCGGCCTTCAGTTCGGTCGCCATGTCGGCAAGCTTGAACGACACGCCCTGGAACTTGCCGATCTGCTGGCCGAACTGCTGGCGCTGCGCGGCATATTCCACGGCATGGCCAAGCGCCCGCTCGGCGCGGCCGAGACAGGTGGCGCCGACCTGCAGGCGCGTTGCACCGAGCCAGGAATTGGCGACGTCAAAGCCCTTGTGAACCTCCCCAAGAACCTGGCTTGCGGGCAGCCGGCAATCGTCGAATTCAAGGATGGCGTTGGTGTAGCCGCGATGCGAGACGTTGCGATAGCCGTCGCGCACGGCAAAACCTTTGGTGCCCTTGTCGACGAAGAAAGCGGTGATCTTCTTGCGCTTGCCGCGCGGCGAATCCTCTTCGCCCGAAGCCATGAAACAAATCGCGAAATCGGCGAGATCGGCATGGCTGATGAAATGCTTGGTGCCGTTCAGCACCCAGTCGTCGCCATCCTGCACCGCGGTCGCCTTCATACCGCGCAGATCGGAACCGGCGCCTGGCTCGGTCATCGCCAGGCAGTCCCATTTCTCGCCGCGGATGCAAGGGAACAGATATTTTTCGCGCTGCTCCGGCGTGCCGGCCAAAAGGATGTTGGAGGGACGCGCCACGCAGGTCCAATGCAGCGCGTAGTTAGCGCGGCCGAGCTCCTTTTCATAGAGCAGCCAGGTCACCGTATCGAGCCCGGCGCCACCGACGTCCGCCGGCATGTTGGCGGCGTAGAGGCCGGCTTCGATCGCCTTGGCCTTGATCTCCTCGATCAGCTCGCGGCGCAGCACGCCGGTGCGTTCCACCTCGCGTTCATGCGGGTAAAGCTCGTTCTCGACGAAGGCGCGCGTCGTTTCGACGATGAGCTTCTGTTCCTCAGACAGACCGAAATCCATGCTGTCAGCCTTTCTTCTTGCCGGTCTTCTTCTTCGGCTTCTCGGCTTTCTTCACCGGCTTGCTCGCCTTGGCCTTTTCTGCCGCCTTGGAGGCCGTCGGCTTCTTCGCCGCCAGTTTGGCCAGCTGCTTGGTATAGTCCTTGTGCAAGGCGCCGGCACCCCAGCCCTTGCCTTTGTTCTGCTTCGACAGCGCGTCCATGATGGCGACCAGATTGTCGTCGCGGATCTTTTCCAGTTCGCGGATCGACAGGCCGTGCGCCTGGTCGTCCGACTGCGTGGCGATCAGGTCGACCAACTCGTCGTTGAACTCCGGCACGTCCATCAGCTTGGTCCATGGCCACTTAAGGCACGGGCCGAACTGCGCCATGAAGTGGCGCATGCCGGCCTCGCCGCCGGCGACGCGATAGACCTGGAACATGCCCATCTGCGCCCAGCGCAGGCCGAAGCCATAGCGCATGATATCGTCGAGTTCCTCGACCGTGCAGATGCCGTCCTTGATCAGCCACAGCGCCTCGCGCCATGCGGCTTCGAGCAGGCGGTCGCCGACGAAGGCCTCGATCTCCTTGCGGATGACGACAGGCTTCATTCCGATCGAGGCGTAAATCTCCTTGGCGACCTCGATCGCCTCCGGGAAGGTCTGTTCGCCGCCGACGATCTCGACCAGCGGCAGGAGATAGACCGGGTTGAACGGATGGCCGACGACCAGCCGCTCCGGGTGCTTCTTCATCGCCACCTGCATGTCGGTCGGCTTGATGCCGGAGGTCGAGGAGCCGACAATGGCGTTGGCCGGCGCATGGGCATCGATCTCGGCCAGCACGCGGTGCTTGAGGTCGAGCCGTTCCGGCACGCTTTCCTGGATGAAATCGGCGTCCGCCACCGCCTCGGCGATGGTCGCGGCAAAGGTCAGTCTGCCCTCTTTCGGCAGGCCGCCGGGCACCATCTGCTTGTAGGCGCGGCGTGCGCCCTTCATCACTTCGCTGACCTTGCGCGACGCCTCCGGATCGGGATCGAAGATCGAAACGTCGATGCCGTTGAGCAGCAGGCGCGCCATCCAGCCGGCGCCGATGACGCCGCCACCGATGGCGGCTGCCTTGTTGATGATGCTCATGCTGGGGCTCCGGTTCTTGTCGTGGCGGTTGTGGGATCGATGAGGGGCACGCGCTCGCCGGCGCGGATCACTGACGCGTCGTAGGCCTTGCGGGCAAAGACTTCGAGCACGAACGGCCGGAAGAATTCGATCGGCAGCGTGTCATAGTCGGGGTCGAAGCTCGACTGGTCCCAGCGTTCACAGAATTGGTCGCAATCGTCGAAATAGGCGTGGCCAGCGAAGCGGTCGCGCGCATGGCGGTTGCCGCCGAGGTGATGGGCATAATAGAGCCGCTGGAAATCGCCGTGCTTCTCCACCACCCAGGTGCATTGCTCGCGCACGAACGGCTTCAGGATCGAAGCGGCGTATTCGTCGTGATTGTAGGGCGCATAGATGTCGCCGATATCGTGCAGCAGCGCGCAGGCGATCCAGTCGGTGTCGGCACCGTCGCGCCAGGCGCGTGTCGCCGCCTGCAGCGAATGGCCGAGCCGGGTGATCTTGTAGCCCGACAGGCCCTCGTCGAGCTGGACCAGAGCGTCGAGCAGCCGCTCGCCGGTCTTGGCCGCGTAGTCGATTTCGTGCGCGGTCAGGAACTCGTAGTCGTCCCGGTCGCCATCCTTCATCGCAGTGAACTTGACGGTAGTCATGCCGACCTCCCGGTTATCTTACTGGGAGCATGATCTTTTCCGAAAACCGGTTCCCACTTTTCGGGATCATGCTCTGGTTATGCCGCGATTGGCGCCCGCTTGGTCAAGTTCAGCTTCTTGCGCACGTCTTCGGGCCCGAGGATCCTGGCGCCCAGATTGGTGACGATGCTGGCGGCGCGCTCGACCAACTGCGCATTGGTTGCCAGCACGCCCTTGTCGAGCCAGAGATTGTCTTCCAGCCCGACGCGGACATTGCCGCCGGCCAGCACCGCGGCGGCGGCATAGGCCATCTGGTTGCGGCCGATGGCAAAGGCCGACCAGTTCCAGGTCGACGGCACATTGTTGACCATGGCCATGAAGGTGTTGAGGTCGTCAGGCGCCCCCCACGGCACGCCCATGCATAGCTGCACCAAAGCGTCAGGATTGAGCACCTTCTCCTCGACCAGCTGCTTGGCGAACCACAGATGGCCGGTGTCGAAGGCCTCGATCTCCGGCTTGACGCCGAGTGCCGTCATCATGCCGCCCATGGCGCGCAGCATGCCAGGCGTGTTGGTCATGACATAGTCGGCCTCGGCGAAGTTCATGGTGCCGCAGTCGAGCGTGCAGATTTCCGGCAGGCACAGGCGCACATGCTCCATACGGTTGGTGGCGCCGCCCATGTCGGTGCCTTTTTCATTGAGCGGCAGCGGCGCTTCCGGCGAGCCGAACACCATGTCGCCGCCCATGCCGGCGGTCAGGTTCAGGATGACGTCGACGTCTGCCGCGCGGATGCGCTCGGTCACTTCGCGGTAGAGATGCAGGTCGCGCCTGGGCTTGCCGGTTTCGGGGTCGCGCACATGGCAGTGCACGATCGCGGCGCCGGCCTTGGCCGCATCGATGGCCGAATCGGCGATCTGCTTGGGCGAGCGCGGCACATGCGGGCTGCGGTCCTGCGAGCCGCCGGACCCGGTCACGGCACAGGTAATGAAAACCTCACGGTTCATCGCGAGCGGCATCGAAATCCTCCCAATCAAGATTGCCACGCATGTCGCCCAAAAGTGGGAACCGGTTTTGGGACAACGACATGCACAAGAACTGCCCCAACAATGCCTGACTTGTCGGAAACTGTTTTGCGTTTTACGAAGGGCATATGATCAAAAGCGAAAAACCAACGATCTTTCGCGCCGAGCGCTCGCCGCTCAAGGTGACGCTACTGGTGTTTTCCGGCTCGTCCATCATGTGCGTGGCGTCGGCCGTCGATCCCCTGCGCGCCGCCAACCGCATCTCCGGCGAGACCCTGTTCGATTTCAAGCTGGTCTCTGTGACCGGCGAGGCTCCGGTCACCACCTGCGGCCTGCCGGTGGCGGTCAGCGGACGTTTCGACGCGGCCGATCCAACCGACGTTCTTGTCGTCGTCGCCGGCTTCGGCACCCAGAATTACGCAACGTCGGCTCTGTTGTCAGGCCTACGCCGCGCCGCCTGGACGGCGCGGGCCTGCGGCGGCGTCGAGGCCGGCACATGGCTTGTCGCGCGCGCCGGCCTGCTGGAAGGGCGCAGCGCCACCACTCACTGGGAGGACATGGAGGATTTCTCGTCGGCCTTTCCCGGCGTCGACGTCCGCCCGGACCGCTATGTCATCGACGGACCGGTTTTCACCTCGGGCGGTGCGTCGCCGACCTTCGACCTGATGCTGCATCTCATTCGCACCCGCCTCGGTATGGCCGTCGCCCTCGATGTCGCCAGCGTCTTCATCTACGACCAGGCGCGCGCCGCGACCGACGCCCAGCCGCTGGTCTCGCTCGGCCGGCTCGATGGCTACGATCCGCGGCTGGCGCAAGCCATCCGATTGATGGAAGCGCATGTCGACCAGCCGCTGACCATAGAAGCGGTGGCAAAGCGCGCCGGCGTGACGGCGCGAACGCTGGAGAGCATTTTCCGCAAGTCGATCGGCGAGACGCCGGGCGCCTACTATCTCAGGCTTCGGCTGGGGGCGGCGCGCCGACTGGTGGTCGACACCCGGGTGGCTATGGCCGATATTGCCGGGCGGACCGGATTTTCGTCCGCCGCCGCGTTTTCCAGAGCGTTTTCGAGAGCTTTTGGCGAGGCGCCAGTCAGACTACGGCGCGGTTGGTGAGTATCCAGTCGGTCGCAGCGGCGAGGTCATCTACCACAGCCGTGGGGGCCGGATTGAAACGTGTTTCGTCGTTTGGGCGATACTTGCCTGTCCGCACAAGCAGCGCCGCACCAAGCCCGGCGCGCAGCGCGCCGGCGACATCGCTCTCGGCATCGTCGCCGACCATGACCGCATCGGCGGCCGAGCAGTTCATATTGGCAAGCGCCGAAAGAAAGAAGTCCGGTGACGGCTTGCCGAGCACGACAGGGCTTCGATTACTGGCGAATTCGAGGGCGGCAACGAAGGCGCCCGTGTCGAGGCTGAGCAGACCGTCTGCATCCTTGAAGGTGCGATTGGTGGCGAGCGCCACAAAATCGGCGCCGGCCACCAGCTCGCGGAACGCCCGGTTGAGCCTGGCATGATCGAAGGCTTCGCCTGCATCTCCGACGATGACGGCCCGCCCATTTGCGCCGTCCAGTCCGGAAAACTCAGGCTCCAGGTTGGGATGGACGAGCAGATGCGGTGTGAGGCCGTGCCTGCGCAGCCATTCGACGGCGGCACGCGCCGGCGTCAGCAATTCCTCTTCTCCAACCTCGACGCCGAAGGCGGTAAGTTGCGCGATGATTGCCTTGTGTGGTGAGCGAGTTGTGTTGCTGACAAAGCGGAGCGGCAAGCCCGCATTGCGCAGGCGCTCGATTGCCGAGACAGCGCCCGCTATCGGGGTGTCGCCATTGTAGACGACACCCAAAAGGTCCAGAAGCACCGCGCGTACCATCGGTGAAGGATGACGAAACAGGCTCCGTTCGTCAAACCACAGGGACCATCAAGCGACATCACGGCTTTCGTGGACAATGCGCGAGCGCATGCTCTTGGCCAGCACCGTTTCAAGTCGCGCTGCAACCGCGCGATCCCATTCGTTTGTGCGCTGCGTGCTGTCTTTCGGATGCGGCATTGCCATCAGCCGGTCGATGATCGATCCGGCCTCGCCAGGTGAGAGCAGGGCGTCGATTTCGCGTTCGTTCTGCATATCGGTTCGCCTCCTTCTTCCTCTCCCGCCACGAGCCAGTCTTATACGAGATACGTGACGGCAGTTTGAAGGCAAGAGCGAGGTCATTGAGGGGCGGCAAAGGGCAAAAACCGTGTCGTCGGAGCCGGCCTTGCGCAAAGCCGTTCCTGCGTCTGGCCAGGCCAGGTCGGAGACTTCTACAGCCGCTTCTCGAACAGCACGGTGGTGAAGCCGCTGTCCCATTCGTCGTCGGGGTAGCGATCCTTCTCGACATAGCCGACCGCTTTGTAGAGCGTCTGGCTGCGCAGGTTGAACGTGTCGGTTTCCAGCCGCGCCTGCGCAAATCCGGCGGCAGCGATCGCCTGTTCGGCATGGGAAAGCAGCTTGCGGCCGACGCCTTGCCCTTGGCGCGACGCCATGACGTGCAGGGCCTCGATGAAGTCCGCGCGCCAATGGATCAGGCCGGCGACGTCGCCATCGATCTCGGCAATGGCAAATTCCGGCCAGCTCTGGTCGACATAGCGCCCGCCAATGTCCGACTCGACGTAGCGTTGCGCCGATTGCTCGGTGATATGCGGCAACCAGGTGCCTTCGAATGTTTCCTGCAGCACCTGCTTCAACGCCGGGATATCGCTTGCCTGCGCCCGGCGCACGATGATTCGGTCCTCTGCCACGTTCCGTCTCCAGTCACCGCCGCGCGGCCCTTCGGCAACGCGGCCTGTCCATCCTGCGCGGACGCCCCGCGCGAAATGGCCTGACTAGCAGAAGGCAACGACGGCGGCTTTCAGCCAGAGGTGGTGGATATCGGGTCCAGAGATCGGGATTCACACGTACCGGTTGACGATGTTTTCCAGCAATTCCTGGCGGCCGGACCTTGGCTGCGGCTCGATTTTCTTCTTGACGACGCGCTCGGCGATGTCTTCCAGCGTGCGCTTGCCGGCAAGCATCGCCTTGCCCTCAGCCGTGCTCCAGCCGGCATAACGTTCAGCCAGCGGCCCCGACAGCGCCTTGTCCTCGACCATGCGGGCCGCGGCCTTGAGGCCGCGCGCGCACGAATCCATGCCGCCGATATGACCGATCAACAGATCCTGCGGGTCGAGCGACTGGCGGCGCAGCTTGGCGTCGAAATTGGTACCGCCGGTCTTGAAGCCGCCGGCCTGAAGCACCTGGTAGTAGGCCAATGCCATTTCCGGCACGTTGTTGGGGAACTGGTCGGTGTCCCAGCCCGACTGGTAGTCGTTGCGGTTCATGTCGATCGAACCGAAGATGCCCAGCGCATTGGCCAGCGCCAGTTCGTGCTCGAAGGAATGGCCGGCCAGGATGGCGTGGCCCTGCTCGATATTGAGCTTGACCTCCTTCTCCAGCCCGAAGCGCTTGAGGAAGCCATAGACCGTCGCGACATCATAGTCGTACTGGTGCTTGGTCGGCTCCTGCGGCTTCGGCTCGATCAGGATGGTGCCCTTGAAACCAATCTTGTGCTTGTAGTCGACGACGAGGCTGAGGAACCGGCCGGCCTGTTCCTGCTCACGGGCAAGGTCGGTGTTGAGCAGCGTCTCATAGCCCTCGCGCCCGCCCCACAGGACATAGTTTTCGCCCTTCAGCCGCTTGGTGACGTCGATGCAGTGCTTCACCGTCGCCGCCGCATAGGCAAACACATCCGGATCGGGATTGGTGGCGGCACCCGACATGAAGCGGCGATTGGAGAACAGGTTTGCCGTGCCCCACAAAAGCTTGACGCCGGTCTGCTTCATCTTGGTGGCGAAATAGTCTGCGATCTCGTCGAGGCGCGCCGCACTTTCGGAAAAATCCTTGCCTTCCGGTCGCACGTCGGCGTCGTGAAAGCAAAAATAGGGCGCGCCGAGCAGCGAGAACATTTCGAAGGCGACGTCTGCTTTCAGTTTTGCCAGCTCCATTGTGTCGACGCCGCCCGCTTTCGGGAACCAGGGACGGTCGAAGGTCTGGCCGCCGAACGGATCGCCGCCCGGCCAGGCGAAGGAATGCCAGTAGGCGACGGCAAAGCGCAGATGGTCTTCCAGCCGCTTGCCGGCCACCACCTCATCGGGATTGTAGAACCGGTAGGCCAGCGGATTGGTCGAATCCGGTCCCTCGTATTTGATCTCTTTGATGTCGCCGAAAAATCCGCTGCTCATGATCTTTGTCCTCTTTCGAATAGTTCGCCCTGATTACCTCAGGCGTAATTGGTTTCGTTCTTCCGCCGGTCGAAAAGGCTCAAGTCAAAGCCACTCAACAAAGGAGACAGACCATGACCGACCTCATCAAGATCGCCGAAGGCTACATCAGCGCCTGGAACGAAAGCGACGCGGACCGCCGGGCAGCCTTGCTCAACGCGACCTTCACCGACGACGTCAGCTACCGCGATCCGTTGATGCAGGGCGATGGCCATGCGGGTGTCGCGGCGCTGATCGACGGCGTGCAGCAGCGCTTTGCCGGCTTCCGGTTCTCGCTGAAGGGCACGCCGGACGGTTTTGCCGATAAGATCCGCTTTTCCTGGAACCTCGGCCCGGAAGGCACCCCTTCCGTCATCGAAGGCACCGACATCGGCGTCATCGAGAACGGCCGCCTGAAAAGCGTCACCGGCTTTCTCGACAAGATCCCGGCGCAGTGAGCGGCAAGGCCGCGGCGTGGGCGAGAACTCACTCACGCCGTGGCCACCTTGATGGCCGGGTACAGCGCCCGGTAGCGTTGATAGGCATCTGCATAGACGCCGCCGAGTGCCGCATCCGGTTCGATCGTGGCATCCGTCGTGGGTGCCGTGCAGATGCTCAGCGGATCAGCACCGGTCGCCGCGATCAGGCCGAGCCGCGCCGCGCCGAAGGCGGCGCCGAAATCGCCGTCGGCGGGAATGTCGACAGGCAGGCCAAGCGCGGTGGCGATCGCTTTCAGCCAGTAGCGCGAGCGCGAGCCGCCGCCGATCGCCGTCACCCGTGTCAAGGTCGTGCCGGCCTTGGCCAGGGCTTCTAGGCTGTCACGGAAGGCAAAGGCGACGCCCTCGAGCACGGCCTGCGTCAGCACCGCGCGGCTCGATTCATGCGCCAGGCCGGTGAACGCGCCGCGGATGGCGGAATCATTGTAGGGCGTGCGCTCGCCGGAGAGATAGGGCAGGAAAGACACGCCGCTGGGCACCTTCAGCGTATCGCCGAGTTCCGCGGTCAGTTCGCCAGCGCCTTTGCCGGTGATCTCCGCCAGCCAGTTCAGCGAATCGGTCGCCGACAGGATGACGCCCATCTGATGCCAGGTGTTGGGAAGCGCGTGGCAGAAGGTGTGGACGGCGCTTGCCGGGTTGGGCAGATAGGAAGCATTGGCGGCAAACAGCACACCCGATGTGCCGAGCGAGACGAAGGCGTGGCCCGCGCCCACCGTGCCCATGCCGCAGGCCGAGGCGGCATTGTCGCCGGCGCCGCCGGCGATCGGGATGCCGGCTTGCATGCCCCATTTCGAGGCCAATTCGCTGCGCAAGGCTCCGGCCTTCTCCGTGCCCTCGACCAGCGACGGCATCTGCTTCTCGTCGAGCGATGTCGCCGCGAGCAGGTCCGCACTCCAGTGCCGCTTGCCGACATCGAGCCAGGAGGTACCGGCCGAATCCGACATCTCCGAAATGTGTTCGCCCGAAAGCCAGAGCCGCAGGAAATCCTTGGGCAGCAGCACTTTTGCGACCTTGGCGAAGACCGCGGGCTCATTGTTCTTCACCCAGGCAAGCTTCGGGGCGGTGAAGCCGGGAAACACGATGTTGCCGGTCAGCTGGCGGAAGCGCGGGTCGGCGTCCAGCGTCGCCGCCTCGGCGTGGCTGCGCGTGTCGTTCCACAGGATGCAGGGCCGCAGTACCTTGTCGGCGGAATCGAGCAAGGTCGCGCCATGCATCTGCCCCGACAGGCCGATGCCTTTCACCGCAGCGAGCTGGCTTGGATGGGAAGCCTTCAGCTCGGCAACTGCTTCTTCGCAGGCGCGTATCCAGTGGGACGGATCCTGTTCCGACCAGCCCGGATGCGGCCGCGATACGTCGAGCGATGCATGGCCGGAGCCGATGACAGTCTGCTCGGCATCGATCAGCAGCGCCTTGACGCCCGATGTCCCGAGATCGAGGCCGAGATACATGATTTCCTCCCATGCCATTTAATTTTTTCGGATCTCGAAAAAATCTGGCTTGGCCAGTTTTTAAGACAAGATCCGCTTCGGGTCAATTCTCTGACAAATCGGCGGCGCGTCGCGAAAGCAGCGCCGACAATGGACTGTCGGGTCGCGCTACTGAACGGTCTGCGGTGAGCGCCCTGGCCAGCGCACCGTCACCGGTCCGCAAGGCCGCCTCGATCAGCGTCAGGTCGATGACGTCGCGCTGGGCGTGGCTGCCGCCGAAACGGTGGGCGATCGCCCGGATCGGCCGGATCAGGCGAACAGTGTCGGCATAGTTCCCGGCGCCGAATGCCTTGATGGCGAGCGTCAGTGGATGGCCGACATCCCGGGTGAACGCCGCATTGTCGTCGCTGCCGCGCATGGCCTCGCGCTGCGCCTCCAGCAAGGTCTGAGCCGGCGCGTCGAGCCCGGCGCCGACAAAGGCCATCATCGCGTGAGCATCGTTGAAGGCGTAATTGCCGTCGCCGGCCTTTGGCGCCCAGTTGGCGGCGACCGCCGTCCAGCGGTCGCCGGCATCGACGCCGCCAAGATAGAGCCGCCACAGGATCGCCGAGGCATCGACCATGTTGAGCGCCAGCGTCGATCGCTCGCCGTAGATCGGGCCGTCATAGAGCCCCAGCACCTCGTTGGTCTCGCCGAGGTCATAGTGGAACAGCGCCAGGTGCCACCAATTGTGCACCTTGAGAAAGCTCTCCTTCGTCCATGCTTCGGGATTGGCGCGCATCCAGGCAATGCCATCCCTTTGCCGGCTTTGCATCTCCATGACGTGGGCGACGGCATGTTGGGCCCAACCGTCGCGGGGCTCCAGATCGACCGCGGCGCGGCCAAGCTTCTCGGCCCGTGCGTAGTCACCCATTTCCTCCAGCCCGAAGGCCTGCATGCCGAGGATGGCGTGGTAGCCCGGCATGTCGCTTTGCCAGGACGGCAGGGCGCCGGCGATGCGGTCGCGCAGCATGCGCGCATTGCCGGTGAAGAAATCGATCTGATGCCCGGTCTGCAGCGCCACCGCGTCGAGCGGGAAGTCGATGGCGATATCCCTAAGAATGCCGGCGGCGTCATGCCAGCGCCCGTTGGCGAGATGACCAAGGGCTGAGACATGCGCCTGCTCGCGCGTGGTCGCGGCAAGCGGCAACGCCGCCTCATGGCAAGCCTTGGCCACCGCCGTCGCCTCTCGCTCGGTGGCGAGGCCGAAGAGATAGCCCTTGAAGACATGCGCCATGACGAAGCCGGGATCTTCCGCGATGGCGCGATCGACGGAGGCTACGGGATCGCCGATGAAGCATTGCAGTTCACGCACAGCCTGGCTGTAGGGCGTGAACCCCGCCTCCGTTGCGCCCGAAAGTGTCAGACCGAATGCGTCCCTGATTGCCATGCAATGTCCTTTGACCGGCCCATGATGGGCCTCGATCCGTCGGCCCAAGGCGATCCTAAAGCATGGGCCACAGACACGCCAATCGCGCGCCGCGCTGGGACTATTCCAGTGTATTTTGCAGTTTATCAACCATGAGCCACAGATTAGGCTTTGTAAAAGCGAACGAATTGTGGCTTCATTGCGGCGCGGGTGGAGGGCTTGAAATCGCGATCTGAGAGGGGACGCGATGCGGCACTTTGAAATAAAGCTTCCAAACAGCCGGTTGGAAGGGATGGATGACACGATTGCTTTGCTGCCGCGAAAGCCGCGTCAGATCCATCCATGGTTTATTAGCGTTCTTGCAACTACAGCATTTGCGTTGCTGCCCAATTCCGTGGCCTTCGCAGCATGCGTGCTGGTTCCGTCTCCCGGAAACGACACCTTCACTTGCGATAGTGGTGATTCGGGCGGCAGCCTCACCGACAATGGCGGCGACAACGCGCTGAATTTTCCCGCCGGCGGGACCGGGCAAATATCAGGCAATGTCACCTTTGGCGTCGGCACGGACCGCGTCGACATGCAGTCCGGCACCATCACCGGCACCGTCGATCAGGGCGGCGGCACGGACTTCTTCACCATTGGCGCCGGCACCGTCGCCGGCAATGTCCAGCAAGGCGCCGGCATCGACGACTTCAATATGAGCGGCGGCCAGATCGGCTCGCTCAACCAGGGCGACGGCCTCGACACCTTCACCATGACAGGTGGGCGCATCGTCGATTTCTTCGACGATGGCGACCATGCGGTCATGACCGGCGGCCGCATCGGCCGCGTCAACATGAAACTCGACAAGAACTATTTCAACATGTCGGGCGGCACCATCGACCGAAATCTTGTCACCGGCTTCGACCAAGACACGATTATACTGTCGGGCGGCACCATCGGCGGCAACATCAGCGTCAGCGGCGGCAATGACAGCGTCACGATCACCGGCGGCACGGTCGGCGGCGATATCCTGATGAGCTTTGGCGCCGACAACTTCGTCTGGAACGGTGGCGGCATCATCTACGGCGCCGTCGATCTCGGCGGCGACAACGACACCGCCAGGCTGAGCAACCTCACCAACGCCAATCTCGGCGCCACGAATGCAATAACCGGTGGCCTCGGCACCGACGCGCTGACCCTCGATAACGTCAAGCTGGATGGGATCAGCCGGCTGCAGAACTGGGAAAGCATCGGCGCCACCAACGATACCGAACTGAAGCTGGACAGCAATCTGGTGCTTGGCGATAGCGGCACCGGCACCGGCGCACTCAACGTCGACGCCTCGAGCACGCTGTTTGGCGGCGGCGGCTTCAACGCTTCGATCCAGGCCTTTACCGCAGGGCAGTTGGCACAGGTCACCAATGCCGGACGCATCGACCTGACCAATGGCGGCACCGGCGCGACCGATCGTCTGACGATCTCCGGCAACTATACCGGCGTCGGTGGCCTGCTGCTCATCCAGACCGAGCTTGGCGATGATTCCTCCGCATCGGACAGGCTGGTGCTGTCGGGCGGGACGGCGTCCGGCTCGACCGGCATCTCGGTGATCAATCTCGGCGGCGCCGGTGCCGAGACCACGCAGGACGGCATCATGGTCGTCCAGGCGGTCAACGGCGCCACCTCCGGCACCAGCACCTTCGCCCTCGACACGCAGGTCGCGGCCGGCGCCTTCGAATATTATCTGTTCAAGGGCGGCGTCAGCGCCGGCAGCCAGGAGAACTGGTATCTGCGCTCGACGCTGACGGCGCCGCTGGAACCGGCACAGGTTCCGCCGCAGCCGGCACCGGCACCGCCGGCGGTCGAGCCGCCACCGCCGCCGGGACCTGGGGTCGAACCCCCGCCGCCGCCGGAACCTGAACCGCCTGCGGTCGAGCCACCGCCGCCGCCACCCTCCGAGCTGCCGCCGACGCCGCCGCCGACCGAGGGCGACATCAACACCCCGCCGGTCGACCCGACGCAGCCCGTGCAGGCCAGCGATCCGGAACCCACGCCGCCGCCTCCGCCAGCACCGGCGCCGCCGGCGGACCCACCACCGCCCCCACCGGTGGTGCCAACCGCAGCGCCCGCGCTTCCAGTGCCGACGCCGCCTGTTGGTCCGCCGCCTGTGCAGCCGGCGCCGCCGACACCCGGAGCGACGGCGGTGCAAGCCGCCGAGATCCCGCTCTATCGCATCGAGGTTCCGGTCTATTCGGCCTTGCCGCCGGTCGCCGAGCATCTGGCGATGACGACGCTCGGCACCTTCCATGAACGGCGCGGCGAGCAGAGCCTGTTGTCGAACGCGGAGCTGTCGCCGGTTTGGGGCCGCGTTTTCGGCCAGGACACTGAGATGGGCTGGTCGGGAACGGTGTCGCCATCCTTCGACGGCTCTCTGTTCGGCTTCCAGGCAGGTTTCGACCTGTTCGGCCGCGAGACCGCGTCAGGCCAGATCGATCGCGCTGGCCTGTTCGTCGCCTATGCCAGCATGACTGGCGATGTGCGCGGCCAGGCGCTGGGATGGAACAATCTGTCCGTCGGCAGCATGGATATCGACGGCACCAGTGTCGGCGGTTACTGGACCCGTGTCGGCCAGGGCGGCTGGTACCTGGACGGCGTCGTCATGGCCACCTTCTTTGGCGGCAACGCAACGTCGTCCCGCAACGTCGGCATCGACGTCGACGGCACCGGTGTCACCGCTTCGCTGGAAGGCGGCTATCCCATTGCGCTGGCGCAAGGCTGGACGCTTGAACCGCAGGCGCAACTGGTCTGGCAGCATCTGTCGCTTGACGACACCAAAGACCTGTTCTCGTCGGTTTCCTTCGATCCCGACGACAACGTCGCCGGTCGGCTGGGCGTGCGGCTGCAGGGCGAGACTGCTATCAACGGCATGGCGTTGCAGCCTTACCTCAAAGCCAATATCTGGCACGACTTCGGCGGCACCAGCCATGTCAATTTCGACACCAACGACATCTCGACCGAGGGCAAATCGACCTCCTTCGAATTCGGCGGTGGCGTCGTCGCCAAGGTGACGGACAAGGTCAGCGTCTTCGCCACCGGCGACTACACCACCAATCTCGGTGGCGACAAGCGCCGCATTCTCGAGGGCAATCTCGGCTTCAGCGTCAAATGGTGAGGCAGATCAAGGTCCCGAATCGGAGGTTCGGGACCTTGGTCAAAAAAGAGGGCCCGCCTAATTGCCCGAACGCATCGCCACGGTGGCGATGCCGGCGCCGACCAGCAGCGTGCCGCCGGTGCGGTTGAAGATGCGGATCGCCTTGGGATTGCGCACGACGTTGCGCGCGCGCGCCGCGATCAGCGCATAGCCGAAGGCATTGGCGAAGGCGAGCGCCAGGAAGGTCGTCTCGAAGATCAGCATCTGTGTCCAGAAATCGGCATGCCGGTCGAGGAACTGCGGCAGGAAGGCGACGAAGAAAGTGATGCTTTTCGGGTTGAGCGCGGTGACCAGCCAGGCATGCGCCATCATCTTGGCCGAGGACACCGCGTCGGTGCGCGGCTCGGCTTTCAGCGCGCCGCCGGCGCGAAACAGTTTCACGCCGAGATAGATCAGATAGCCGGCGCCGATCAGCTTCAGGATGGTGAAGACGGTCGCCGAAGCGGCCAGCAGCGCGCCGATGCCGAGCATCGACAGCGTCATCGCGGTGAAGTCACCGAGCGCCACGCCGACCGCCATCGGCAGGGCGGTGCGCCAGCCCTGGCCCAGCGCGTAGGACACCACCAGAAGGATGGTCGGACCCGGAATGATGAGAAGGATCGTCGATGCGGCAGCGAAGGCGGCCCAGTTTTCGAAGGACATGCTCGTCTCCTTTGAGCGTAAAGAAGAGGATAAATCCTTGGCGATGGGAGAATGTAAAGGGCGATTTCCCTAATTTCGCCAACGGCAGGTCGGTGTCAGTTCGCGCCGCTCAATGTGCTCACGATATCGGCCAGGCTGACATTGGCACCGAGAACGGTTGCTGCTGCGACAATGGCCGCGGCAAAAAGCTTGATGTCGGTTTTTAAGGTCTTGCACATGGATCCCCCTCGATGGCCGCCTGAGGGGATTGGGAAATGCCGGCGCCGGGCATATGACCTGACGGAGGTCATTTTGTGCAGCAGCGCCTTGGTCGACGGTCGGGCGGCAGGTCGAACGCCAGCAAGGCACGCGCAAACGCAGGCAGCGCAACGCCTTCACGCTTTATCAACCATGAATGATGAAAATGCGTTCTATCCGGCCGGACCGTGCTTCCCGCCGACAGCGTAGGGTTTGGGTATATGCGTGAGTTGCCGCAAGGTCTGACGCCGCCGCGAAACGGCGACGCAATCGAAACCGATCATCATCTTTCCCGTCGCGCCATCCTGTCTGGAGCGGGGGCGCTGGCTTTGCTCAGCGCCGCCGGCTGCTCGACCTCGGGCGGCGGTCTGTCGGCGCTCGAGCTCGACGACACGGTTACCGGTTCATTACGGCCGATCCGGCCGAGCATCAGCGTCGACAAGCACATCACCAGCCCCGACGTGATGTATGCAGGGTTGACCGATGGCGGCTTCAACCTGCCGGAAGTGCCGTACCTGAAGGTCAAGCCGGAGTTCCGCCGCCAGATCGTCGTCGACACGACCGGCGAGGCGCCCGGCACCATCGTCGTCCATCTGCAGGAGCGCATGCTCTATCTCGTCCAGCCGGGTGGTGATGCCATCCGCTACGGCGTCGGCATCGGCAAGGACGGCTTCCGCTGGTCCGGCCGCGCCAACATCCAGTATGGCAGGGAATGGCCGACCTGGACGCCGCCGCCCGAGATGATCGCCCGCAAGCCGGAACTGGTGAAATGGCAGGCCGGTCAGCCCGGCGGCCTCACCAATCCGCTCGGCGCCCGGGCGCTCTACATCTATCAGGACGGCAAGGACACCGGCTATCGCATCCACGGCTCGCCCGAATGGTGGAGCATTGGCCAGGCGATGTCGTCGGGCTGCGTGCGCCTGATCAACCAGGACATCATCGACCTCTACAGCCGCGTCTCCAAGAAGAACCCGGTCGTCGTCGTCTGATCGTGCCGGCCGCCGGCGCGGCCGCTTCTCTCTCTGTTCGAGCATGATCTCTGGCGAAATCCGGTTCTCACTCTTGGGTCAGGCCCAAGTGTCAGGCTCAAGGGCATGCTTTTCGGGATCATGCTCTGGTTCTCCCGTTGCGCGATAGCGAAAGACAGGCGAATGTGCCTGCGAATTCATCGCTCGGGAGACGTCAGGAATGGCCGGAACTTTTGTTATCGCGCAGGGCGGCGGCCCGACCGCCGTCATCAACCAGACGGTGGTCGGGGCGACGCTGGAGATCCGCAACCGGCATCCCGGCGCCAAGGTGCTGGGCTCTATCCACGGCGTGCGCGGCATTCGTGACGGCAACTATGTCGACCTCTCCGCCATCCCAGAAGACCGGCTGCGGCTGATTGCCGGCACGCCAAGTGCAGCCCTTGGCTCGACGCGCGACAAGCCGGACGCCGCCTATTGCGAGGTCATCCTCAACGGATTGAAGAAGGCCGGTGCCGACGCCTTCATCTATATCGGCGGCAACGATACGTCCGGCACGCAGCAGATCCTGACGGACGCTGCCGGCGGCACGATCGCCTTCGTCCATGCGCCGAAAACCATCGACAATGATCTTGAGGAAAACGATCACACGCCGGGCTTCATCTCGGCGGCCGAGTTCGTCGCCGGCGCCTTCCTGTCCGTCGACCTCGATTTCCGCGCTCTGCCTGGTATCTATGTCGGCATCGTCATGGGCCGGCACGCCGGCTTCCTCACGGCTGCGGCTGCAGCCTGGCAACTCGACCCCGACAGCGGCCCCCATCTCGTCTATGTTCCGGAGCGCCCATTCTCGGCGGCCGGCTTCATCGATGACGTGCGCGCCACGCTCGATCGCCACAAGCGTTGCATCGTCGCGGTGTCGGAAGGTGTCAGCACCGCCGACGGCAAGGCGCTGGTCGAAAGCCTGGTGCCGCCGGACAAGCTCGAGCGCGACGCGCATGGCAACGTCAAGTTGTCCGGCAGCGACCTGCCGGCAGCGCTCGAACGCGCGCTGGCCGAGGGGCTGCCCGGCAAGCGGGCCCGCGTCGATGCGCTCGGCTATATGCCGCGCGGCTATATCGGCGCCATCAGCGCGGTCGACGCCCAGGAGGCATTCGATGCCGGCGCCTTCGCCGTCAGCGTCGCCGAACAGGGCGGCGGCTCGGTGGCGCTGCAATATGACGGCGCCAAAACGGTGCTGAAGAAGGTGCCTCTGAAGAACGTCGCCGGCAAGACCCGCCATATGCCCGACGATTTCATGAAGCCCGATGTCAATCAGCTGTCCGAGGCCGGCATGGCCTATCTCAAGCGGCTGGTGCCGGAGAAATACAAGGTCGGGAAGCCTTTCGTCTGATGCAGGCTCACACGTGATGCCGGGCTCAAAGATGATGCCGGACTGGTTCAGCAAGAGCATCGTCGACGAAAAGACGACGATGCTGACCGAACCGTTCGTGCATGATTATGTGCGTGCCAACATCTGGCATCTGCGCGGCCGCGATGTCGACCTGCTGGTCGACACCGGCATGGGCATCTGTCCGCTGGCGCCGGAGATCGAGACGCCGCATGGCAAGCAGCTGCTGGTCGTCGCCACCCATATCCATCTCGACCATGTCGGCTCGCTGCACGAGTTCCCGTTGCGGGCCGGGCCAAGAATGAGTGCCGCGCAGTTTGAGAGCATGGATGAGGCGGCGACCTACGCCTACATGTTCCACGATCTCGATGGCGCCGTGTCGAAATTGCCGGCGCCTGGCTGGAGGGCAGCCGACTACAGGATCCCGTCAGCGCCATTGACGCGGACCCTTGACGAGGGCGACGTGGTCGATCTCGGCGACCGGCAGTTTCGCGTGCTTTATCTGCCCGGGCATTCGCCGGATTCGATCGCGCTGTTCGACGAGGCCGATGGCCTGTTCTTCAGCGGCGACGCCATCTACGACGACACGTTGATCGACGACCTGCCGGACTCCGATCGGACCGCCTATCGCCGCACGATGCAACGCCTGCTCGACATCCCGATCCGCATTGGCCATGGCGGCCACGGGCCAAGCTTCGACGGCAAGCGCATGCGCGAAATTGCAACGGCCTATCTCGAGCGAACCGGCGCGGGCTGATGCCTCGGCGGGGCAGGGAAGAGCGCCTGGCCTGTCGCCCGACGACATCGTGACCGGTCGCCGTCTGGAAATTAAATCTTCGTAAGGTCGCCTCAAAACCCTAAATCGGGCCAATCCGTACCCTAGATGCAGGGCTGTCGATCTGGTCGGCTGCCATGCTAGGCGAGACGGGCAATCGCGACCTTCGACACGCCGGATGGCTGGTTCCCCAAGGGAGGCGGCCACAGCGCAGGATCAACTCTCGCCCGGACAAACGACCATGTCAGATATCCTTCGCAGACATCGCGTCGCGGCCTTGCTGGGCGCTGCGCTAATCATATCTCCCTTTGTCATATCTTTCGCCCAAAGTGCGAGCAACGCCGTTCCGACAACCCAGACACCTGTCGCCGGCATCACGGCACCCAACGGCTCGTTCGCCCCCATCGTGGCCGCCGACAAGCCGGCGGTGGTGACCGTCACCACCGCCATGAAGGCACAGCCGGAAAGCACGGATGACGGCATGCCTCTCGGCAACTCGCCGTTCGACGAATATTTCCGTCAGTTCTTTGGCGACCAGGGCATGCCCGCTCCACAGACCCCGCCGCAACAGGCTCCGCGTGCCGAGGCGCTCGGGTCCGGCTTCATCGTCGCTGCCGATGGCACCATCGTCACCAACAACCACGTCGTCGATGGCGCCTCTTCGATCAAGGTGACGCTCGACGATGGCACCGAGCTTCCCGCCAAGCTCGTCGGCCGCGATGCCAAGAACGATCTCGCGGTGCTCAAGATCAAAGCCGACAAGCCCTTGCCGACGGTCAAATGGGGCGATTCCGACAGGCTGATGACCGGCGACCAGGTGCTGGCGATCGGCAACCCGTTCGGCATCGGCACCACGGTCACCGCCGGCATCGTTTCGGCACGCGGCCGCGATCTGCACAGCGGGCCGTTCGACGACTTCATCCAGATCGACGCGCCGATCAATCATGGCAATTCCGGCGGTCCGCTGGTCGATGTCAGCGGCAATGTTGTCGGCATCAACACGGCGATCTATTCGCCCAATGGCGGCAGTGTCGGTGTCGGCTTCGCCATCCCGTCGGACCAGGCCCAGAAGGTGGTCGCCAAGCTGATGAAGGACGGCTCAATCCAGTACGGCTACCTCGGTGTCGAGATCCAGCCGGTGACGCCGGATGTGGCGAGCGCCATCGGGCTCGATCATCCTGGCGGCGCGCTGGTTTCGCAGGTCAATGACGGTTCGCCGGCTGCCAAGGCCGGCGTCGAGACCGGCGACGTTATCACCAGCTTTGCCGGACAGGATGTAAAGGATCCCAAGGACCTGTCGCGGGCCGTCGCCGATGTCGCACCGGGCGCCAGGGAGACACTGGATGTCTGGCGCAAGGGCAAGGCCATGGATATTTCCGTCGATGTCGGGCTCAACGGCGACGATGTGAAGACGGCATCCGTGACCGACGGGTCCGGCGCGCCGAGCGCCGGGCAAGGCAATCGAGTCCCCGCGATAGGCCTCGGCCTGATGGACATCACGCCCGACATTCGCCAGCAGATGAACCTAGCCGACAATCAGCACGGCGCGGTGGTTGCCAGCGTCAATCCCGACAAGGCGGCCGCGGCTTCCGGCATCCAGGCCGGCGACATCATTATCGCCGTCAATCAGGTGCCGGTGAAGAGCGCCAGGCAGGTCACCCAGGCGATCGCCCAGGCCGGCAAATCCGGCAGGAAATCGGTGCTGTTGCTGTTGGAGCGCGACGGCGGCCAGATTTATGTCGCGGTGCCGTTTGCCAATGGCTGACACGTGGCGCTGACTTGAAGGCAGGATCGGCGGGCTCGGCGACAACGAGCCGCCGATCCAGTCCGTCAAGATTTCAGTTGCCCGCCACGGCATCTTCGAGAAAACTGCATGAAGTCTGACAGATGGCCCGATGCAGGGGGATTGCCGCAATGGTCACCCGAGGTTTCCTTTCAGGACGGCGCCCGCCGACCGACGGCGACGCGCGCATCCCTCCAGGGCAATATCTCGAGCAGGGATTTCCGGTCCTGTCAGCCGGCCCGACGCCGCGGGTGCGCACCGAGGAGTGGTCGTTCACGCTGAAGCACGGGCCGCGGCCGATCAAGAAATGGAATTGGGCCGAGTTCAACGCCTTGCCGCTGACCAAGATGACACGCGACATCCATTGCGTGACCGCGTGGACCAAGTTCGACACGCCATGGCAAGGCGTGCTGATCGACGATATTCTCGCCGATGCCGGCATCGAGCCGCCGACCGCCTTCACGCTGGCGCATTCGTTCGACGGCTATTCCACCAATGTGCCGATAAAGGACCTCACCGCCGGCAAGGCGATGGTCGCGCTGTTTTACGAAGGCAAGCCGATCACGCCGGACCATGGCGGCCCGGCGCGGTTGCTGGTGCCGCATCTGTATTTCTGGAAATCGGCCAAATGGCTGAACGGCCTCCAGTTCACCGAGCGCGATGAGCCGGGTTTCTGGGAATTGCGCGGCTATCACATCTATGGCGACCCATGGCGTGAGCAGCGCTACACGAACGATCCATGAGCGACGCACAAGCGCCGCAATCGCCCTGGCAGACGGCCGGGATCGTCCGTATCGAAAAGCGCACGCCGCGTGTCACCAGCTTCTTTTTCCAGCCATCGCGGCCGTTCGCCTATCGGGCCGGTCAGCATGTCGACGTCAGGCTGACAGCGCCGGACGGCTATCAGGCGCGCCGCTCCTATTCGATTGCCTCCGCGCCCGAGACGGACGGGGTGATCGAACTGGCGATCGAAAAACTCGACGATGGCGAGGTCTCTCCGTTCTTCCACGACGTCGCAGCGGTTGGCGATGAGGTCGAACTGCGCGGGCCGCTCGGCGGGCATTTCATCTGGCCACACGATGACAGCGGGCCGCTTCTGTTGGTCGGGGGTGGTTCGGGCGTCGTGCCTTTGATGTCGATGGTCCGTCATCGCGCCAAGCGCAATTCGATGGTGCCCGTCGCCCTGGTCTTTTCAGCGCGGGTCTGGGACGAATTGATCTTTCGCGACGAATTGATCGCTCTCGATGATCGCAAGGACGGCTTCGACCTCGTGCTGACACTGACGCGCGAAGCCGCGCGCCGTCCTGCCGATTATTCGCGGCGGGTGGACGTTCCCATGATGGTGCAATCCATGGCGCGGCTGCCCGGACCGCCTGATATCGCCTTCGTCTGCGGCTCCAACGCCTTCGTTTCGGCCGCCGCCCAAGCGCTGATCGATGCCGGCGTTGCAGCGGACATCATCCGCACCGAGCGCTACGGAGTTTGAACGGATGCAGCCCTTCGAGAGGTTTCTCGCAGCCGCCGTTCCGAGGCTCGGCATCGCCCACCGGTCACGCCTCGATTTCGAGCGCCGAAAGCGGTTTTGAGCAACAGGCGAGGATAAAGCCGTCGTCGATTTCGTGATCAAGGATGCCACCATTGTGGCTCATCTCGACGGTGCCCGCGACCTTCTTCACCTTGCAGGTTCCGCAGAGGCCGAACTCGCAGGCGGCGGGAATCCGCACGCCCGAGGCGCGGGCCGTTTGCAGCACGGTCTGGCCGGCGACGCATTCGGCGTCGACATCCGAAAGCGAAAACCGGATCGGCGTCGCGGCTTCGACGATAACGGCGCCGCCGTCCTCCGCAGGCGACGTGAAGGGCGCCGGGATCTCCTCCACGACAGGCGCCGCAAAGCTCTCCTGATGGTATTTCGTCATGTCGAAGCCGGCGGCGTCCAGCATGCCGCGCACGGCGCGCATGAAGGGATCGGGGCCGCAGCAGAAGATCTCGCGCTCGCGGAAGTCGGGCGCCAGCAATGGCAGCCGGATCGCGTCGATGCGGCCCATATGGCCGAACCAGCCCTCGCGGCTCGATCGCTCCTCGATCATGAAGCCGAGCGACAGGCCCGGCATGCGGCTGCCGAGCAGCTCGAGTTCCTTGCGGAAAATGATCTCTTCGGGGCGGCGCGCGCAATTGACGAAGCCGACATCGGTCCATGGCGCGCAGTCGTTCAGCCAGCGCAGCATCGACATCATCGGCGTCACGCCGGAGCCGGCCGAAATGAACAGATACTTGGCCGCCGGGTGGCTGTGCAGCGAAAAGTCGCCGGTCGGCCCATAGGCCTTGACGTGCGAACCGGGCGTCAGATGGTCGAACATCCAGCGTGTGCCGATGCTGCCCGCTTGCGCCTTGATCGTCACCGCGATCGAGAACGGCCGCGATGGCGAAGACGACAGCGTGTAGGTGCGCATCAGCGGCCCGTCGGCGGTCGGCAGTTCCAGCGTCACGAACTGGCCCGGCTTGTAGCGGAACCAGGTCTGGTTGTCGGAGCGGAAGGTGAAGGTCTTCACATCAGGCGCTTCGTCGCTGACGCCGATCACTTCCAGCACCTGGAGCCTGTCGTTCCAGGGCGTCATCTGGTCGAGATGGCGATAGAGGCCAAGGTCCGTCATCGCATTCATCCTCTTGTCCCTTTTGTTCGGTGCATGCCGTGATCCCAAAACCGCCGGGCACTTTTGGGCGACATGCCCTAAAGCGCGTCGCGTCGAAACGGATTCATGCGCCGCGCTTTAAGTCTTTGTTTGTATGCATGTCGTTGTCTCAAAACCGGGGCCACTTTTGAGCGACATGCATTAGGCAACGCTGCGCAGCGCCGGCCGGCCGCCTTCGGCAAGGCGCGGACCGATGAACGACGCGTACCACTCGACGAACTGGATCACGCCCCCCTCATGCAGCTCCGAATAGGGGCCGGGTTCGTAGGCGGGCGACAGGATGCCGAAAGCATTTTCCTCGACGATGCGGCGGTCCTGATCGTTGGTCTCGGTCCAGACATGGGTAAGCTCGGCGAGATCGTAGTCGACGCCCTCGACCGCATCCTTGTGGACCAGCCATTTGGTCGTCACCGCGGTCTCCGTGGCGCTAATCGGCAGCACCCGGAAGGTGACGGCGTGGTCGCCCAGGATGTGGTTCCAGGTCGTCGGATAGTGATAGAGCAGCAAGGAACCGATGCGGTCGGTCGAAACGCTGTCGGACAGGTTCTTCTTGACCGCGCGCTTTCCCGTCATCGTGTAGCTGACGGCGTCGCGCAGCAGCGGCGCGCGGGTGGCGCGGTACTGTCCGGCCGGATCGATGCGGAATTTGCTCGGCAGGCCGGCCGCTTCGCATTTCGCCCAGTGCGCAAGCATCTCCGGGTCGCTGTCGGCGCCTTGCACGCCGGTCACCGTGGGCGCTTCCGGGAAAGTCTTGCAGAGCTCCGGATGATTGCCGGCGCAATGGTAGCACTCGCGGTTGTTTTCCCAGACCAGCTTCCAGTTGCCCTTCTCGACAATGGTCGATTCGAACGCCACCTTGGCCTCGCGCAGCCGGTGCGGCAAAAGGTACGGCTCGATCATCGCCCGCATCGGCGCGAAATCCGCCGGCTCCTTGGCCAGGCAGATGAAAATGTAGCCGCCGACGCTTTCGCAGGCGACGGGCTTCAAGGCGAACTGGCTCTTGTCGAAACCGTCGGCCATCTGCCTGGCAAACAAGAGCCTTCCGTCCAGCTCATAGGTCCATTGGTGATAAGGGCAGACCAGCTTTGCCGCCGTGCCCTTGTCGGAATTGCAGACGCGGCTACCGCGATGGCGGCAGGAATTGTGGAAGGCGTTGATCTTGCCTTGCTGGTCGCGGACTAGCACGACCGGATAGTCGCCGATCTGTGCCGTGATGTAGCTGCCCGGCTTCGGCAGTTCGCAATCATGGCCGATGAACAGCCAGTCGCGATACCAGATCAGCTCCATGTCGAGCTTGAAATAGTCTGGATCGGTGTAGAAGGGCTGTTCCAGCGAAAAGCCTTGCCGGCGCCCACTCAAGAGCCTCAGCATGTCGTTGCGAGCATCCATGTCCTGTCCTCGTTATCTAAGGACTGAACTGGTGGTGACGGAGGAAGGATCGGACGCAGGCCGGCGATGCGCCGGACATGCACTATCCACCTCTTGACCGCCCACCGCGATCAGTCGAGTTCAAACATCTCGGGCTGGTTTCCGGGCTCTGGAGTTGTCCTTGCGGACCATCGCGACACCTTCCCAGGCGATTGCCCAGTGGTCTCCCGTTGCGACTTGAACTCCACCACCGTTGCGGGGGCAGCGCCGGATTCTGACCGGCTTCCCAATTCTCCGCCTCGTCGTCACGAAGCGGCACCTGAGATGACATGATCTAATCACGATCGCGGGCGCGTCATCGGCATGAAAACGACATCGTATCCATGCGGCGCGACACGTGTGCGAAACGCCCAGGTTGGCGATTGCCGGGCCGAAATCCTATCTCTTCGGCAGCCATAGCCGGCTGCAATCTACTCGAGTTCGACCCCTTGCCAGGGGCCAAAAAAGGTTAACGGTTTCGAAAAGTGACTATTAGCAGCATCTAAAATCGAACCGAACGGTTCGTTTCTGTTGACGGTGCGTGCAGGACGGGTGAACACTGGGCCTCCGACACAGTTGGTGATCTGGGCGACGGTTTCATACAACTCTTTGATATAAATCAGAAAAACATTGAGAGTGGAAACTCCTGGCGCAATTTCAAGTGGCAGATTCTTGGTCCACGCGGAACAACTTCGTGATTGGAAATGGCTGGATGGCTTTCCCACATCGGGGCTGTCCGAACGACGCGATTTCATCCCAAGACACGCCGCTAGACGGACGGCAAAAATAAGAAATACTGGAGTACCAAAAAATGAAAAAGATCATTCTCACTGCCGCCGCCGTTCTGGCCATTTCCGGCAGCGCCTTCGCTAACGGTAGCGACCACTATGGTTCGAACGCCCCGGCAGCCACCGCTGTCGACAGCTCCTACACCGCTTCGGTCAAGAAGTCGGAACCGGCTGCTCAGACGCCTGTCCAGGGCAGCGACCGTAACCTCTTCGGCCACTAACAGCCGATTCCCAGAGGCGTCGGCCTCGCTCCGCCGCCCTGGTGAAATCCAGAAATTCAGGAGAGCTAAAATGAACAAGATCCTCATCGCCGCCGCCGTTCTGGCCATCTCCGGCAGCGCCTTCGCCGCCAGCGACAACTATGGTTCGAACGGCGCCAAACAGCCTGCAGCCGCGGTTGACCACTCGTACACGGCTTCCACCAAGACGTCGCAACCGGCGGCTCAGACGCCCGCTCAGGGCAGTGACCGCAACCTGTTCGGCAACAACTAACAGCCAACTCCCAGCGGACGGCGGGTCTGTCCCGCCGTCTTGGAGAGGCTCGAAAAATTCAGGAGACTAAAATGAACAAGATCCTTATTGCTGCCGCCGCCGTTCTGGCGCTTTCCGGTAGCGCTTTCGCCGGCAGCGACAACTTTGGCTCCGATGGTGCCAATCAGCCCGCGGTCACGTCGGTTGACAGCTCGCATACGGGCTCGATCCGCAACAGCGGTGGTTTCGTCGGCAAGCTGCTCAATTCGTCGGACGACGTACAGAAGTCCGCCCCTCAGGGCAGCGACCGGAACCTCTTCGGCCACTAACAACCGAAGCTGATCTCCAAACAAGAGCGGCGGGCCTGTGCCCGCCGCTCTTTGTCTTTTATACGGCCTCCGATGTCCTGACCTCAGGCCGCCTTTGCTTCCGGCTGACGGAGCGAGAAGGAGTGCCCGTCCGCGTCGAAGATGTGAAGGTCGCTGGCGTCCGCGCTCAGCCGCAGCGTCGCCCCGCGCTTGACCTCGACATTGCCTGGCATCTTGGTCACCAGCGGCAGGTCGGCGCGGCCGATGTCGACATAGACAAGCTGGACCTCGCCGAGCTGCTCGACATAGTCCACCGTTCCCTCGAAAAGATAGTCCGCGCCGCTGGCGATGATCAGATCTTCCGGCCGCACGCCAAAGCTCACAGCAGCACCCTTTGCCGAAGCCGGCGTCGCGATCGGCACGCTTGCCTTGCGGCCGCCGACATGGCTGACCACGGTCGGGTTGCCGGTCTTGTCGATGGTCGCCGGCAGGATGTTCATAGCCGGCGAGCCGATGAACTGGGCGACGAACAGGTTGCCGGGCTTCTTGTAGAGATCCATCGGCGTGCCGACCTGCTCGATATGGCCTTCCTTGAGCACCACGATGCGATCGGCCAGCGTCATCGCCTCGACCTGGTCATGGGTGACGTAGATCATGGTCGTGTTGGGCATCGATTCCTTGAGCTTGGCGATTTCGATGCGGGTGGCAACGCGCAGCGCCGCGTCAAGGTTCGACAACGGCTCGTCGAACAGGAACACTTTCGGATTGCGCACGATGGCGCGGCCGATGGCGACGCGCTGGCGCTGGCCGCCCGACATCGCCTTGGGCAGGCGGTCGAGATATTTGGTCAGCTGCAGGATTTCGGCGGCCTGCTTTACGCGGCGGTCGATCTCGGCCTTGTTCTCCTTGCCGATCTTCATCGAGAACGCCATGTTGTCGTAGACGGTCATATGCGGGTAGAGCGCGTAGGACTGGAACACCATGGCGATGCCCCGCTTCGACGGCGGCACGTCGTTCACCACCTCGCCGGCGATCTTGAGTTCGCCGGAGGTGATTTCCTCAAGCCCGGCGATCGACCGCAGCAATGTCGACTTGCCGCAGCCCGACGGGCCGACAAAGACGATGAACTCGCCCGACTTTATATCGAGGTCGATGCTGTGGAGAATGTTCAGATTGCCGTAGGACTTCTTCACTTGTCTTAGCGTGACATCGGCCATTGGTTTTCCTCCCAGTAATTTGAAATTCAAGTGATTTGAAATTCAGTCGATGCGCCCGAACCAGGCGCCGTAGCCGCCGAGCTGTATGGAACCAGTGCTCGCCTGCCCCGAAAATCCGTGCCCGGGCAAAGGTTGCAGCGATCGGTTGCCAAGGTCAACCTTGGTTGGCCCGGCTCCCAGATTGAAGACGCAGACGATCTGCTCGTTGCCTGCGCGGCGCGTGAAGGCGACGGTGTCGCCCTCGCTGTCGATGAATGTGATGTCGCCCTTGGCCAGCGCCGGATGGGCGCGGCGGAAGGTGAGGAAGCGCCGGTAGTGCTCGAGCAGCGAGGTCTCGTCGCCCTGCTGGACATTGACCGCTTGCGACAGATGCTTGGCCGGCACCGGCAGCCAGGGCTTGGCCGAGGAGAAGCCGCCATTCCTGGCGCTGCCGTCCCACACCATCGGCGTGCGGCAGCCGTCGCGGCCCTTGAATTCCGGCCAGAAGCGGATGCCGTAGGGGTCCTGCAGATCCTCGAAACGGAGGTCGGCTTCACCGAGCCCAAGTTCCTCGCCCTGGTAGATGCAGACCGAGCCACGCAAGGACATCAGCAGCGCCGAAATGACCTTGAGATAGGCGGTCGGATCGGCTTCGCCTGCCGCCCAGCGCGAGGCCGGGCGCATCACGTCATGGTTGGAAAAGGCCCAACACGACCAGCCGTCGCTGGCGACCTTGCCGAAGGATTCCAGCACCGAGCGGACCTTGGCCGCACTGATCTTTTCCGGCGCCAGGAAGTCGAAGGAATAGCACATGTGCACGCGCTTGCCGCCGGCCGTATAGGCCGCCACCACTTCCAGCCCGCGCTGCGAATCGCCGACTTCGCCGACCGCGGCGGTTGCCGGATATTCATCGAGCAGGGCGCGGAAGCGTTCGAGGAAGCCGAGGTTTTCCGGGCGGCTCTTGTCGTAGAGATGGTCCTGGTAGTTGTAGGGATTGACCGCGGGTGCGGTCTGGTCGTTGCGCTGCTCGGGCGGCAGCGGCGGATTGTTTTCCAGACCCTGGCTGTGGAAGTAGAAATTGATGGTGTCGAGCCGGAAGCCGTCGACGCCACGCTCCAGCCAGAAGCGGGTGACGTCGAGCAGCGCGTTCTGGACCTCGTGGTTGTGGAAATTGAGATCGGGCTGTTCGGCCAGGAAGTTGTGCAGGTAATATTGCTGGCGGCTGGTGTCCCATTGCCACGCCGAGCCGCCGAAGATCGACAGCCAGTTGTTGGGTGGCGTGCCGTCCGGCCTGGCGTCCGCCCACACGTACCAGTCTGCCTTCGGGTTGTTGCGGCTCGACCGGCTTTCCTTGAACCATGGATGATTGTCGGCGGTGTGCGACAGTACCTCGTCGATCATCACCTTCAAGCCCAGCCTGTGTGCTTCGGCGGTCAGCGCGTCGAAGTCGGCCAGCGTGCCGAACATCGGATCGACGTCGCAGTAATCGGTGACGTCGTAGCCGAAATCCTTCATCGGCGACTTGAAGAACGGCGAAATCCAGATGGCATCCGCACCGAGTGCCGCGATGTAGGGGAGCCGGCCGATGATGCCCTTCAGGTCGCCGATGCCGTCGCCGTTCGAGTCCTGGTAGCTGCGCGGATAGATCTGGTAGATCACCGCACCCCGCCACCAGTCGCGATCGATGGCGAGGTCAGGCTTCGAACTGGCCTTCAAAGCGGATTGCATTGTCTCAGCCTCCTTTCACCGAGCCGGCAAGCAGCCCGCGGACAAAATAGCGCTGCAGCGAGAAGAACACGATCAGCGGCACGATGATGGTCACGAAAGCCGATGTCGTCAGGATCTCCCAATCGCCGCCGCGTGAACCGAGCAGCGCGTTGAGCTTGGCGGTCAGCACGATCTGGTCTGCCTCTGTACCCAGGAAAACCATCGCCACCAGCAGATCGTTCCATACCCACAGGAATTGGAAGATGGCAAACGAGGCCAGCACCGGGAAGGACAGCGGCAGCACGATCTTGACGAAGATCTCGAAATCGCTGGCGCCGTCGATGCGCGCCGATTCCATGATTTCGCGCGGCAGACCGGCAATGTAGCTCCTGAGCAGGTAGATGGCGAAGGGCAAGCCGAAGCCGGTATGCGCCAGCCAGATGCCGAGATAGGTTTTCGACGGCATGCCGAAGAAAGCGCCGACGCCGTTGTACAGCTTCAACAGCGGGATCAGCGACATCTGCAGCGGCACCACCAGCAGTCCGATGATGACCGCAATCAACAGCGCCCGGCCGGGAAAGCGCATCCAGGCCAATGCATAGGCGGCAAAGGCGGCGATCAGGATAGGGATGACGGTCGCCGGGATGGTGACGGTCAGCGAATTCATGAACGACCGTCCGATGCCTTCCGAAAACAGCACGGTCTTGTAGTTGTCGGTGGTGAACTTCGGCGGTGCCGAGGAGGCATAGTAGACGCGCTGGCCGCGATCGCCTTCGAAAGCCTTGGGCGAGGCCATGACGAAACTGCCGTCGGCGTTGAGCTGCAGGGTGACGCCGTCGCCGAGATCGGCTGACGTGCCGGCGGGATATTGCGTCGGTGCCGCCGATTTGACGCCAAAGGCGCTGATGTTGCGGTGAGCGCCGTCGCCGAAGATGTTGCCTTGAAGGACGAACTTGCCGTCCTTTTCGACTTGCGTCGAGGCGGCCGGCAGCCGGCCGGCTTCCGTCTGGGTGGAACTGGAGAACGAGTTCCACCAGCCCGAGGCGATGATCTGGTCCTTGTCGCGCAGCGACGAGGCCAGGATGCCGAGCGTCGGTATGGTCCAGATGGCGACGAAGATGAAGACGGCAATGTGGACGCCAAAGCGGCTGGCGAAGGAATTTCCGGTCGCAACGGCCATCTCAATGTCCTCCCGTCTCTTTGTTCGCCTGGCGGATGTTCCAGACCATGATCGGAATGACCGCGATCATGATGATGATGGCGATGGTGGCGCCACGGCCGAAATCGCCGCCGCCACGGAACATCCAGTCGAACATCAGATTGGCCAGCACCTGGCTGTTCCACTGGCCGTTGGTCATGGTCAGCACGATGTCGAACACCTTGAGCACCAGAATGGTGATCGTGGTCCAGACGACGGCGATGGTGCCCCAGATCTGCGGCACCATGATCTTCCAGAAGATCTGGAACGGATTGGCGCCGTCGATGACGGCGGCTTCCAGCGTCTCTTCCGGGATGCCGCGCAAGGCGGAAGACAGGATGACCATGGCAAAGCCGGTCTGGATCCAGATCAGGATCACCATCAGGAAGAAATTGTTCCAGAACGGCAGCGATATCCAGACCTGCGGCTGGCCGCCGAAATGCTGGATGATGGCATTGAGCAGGCCGATCTGGGTCTGGCCCTCGCCACGGTACTCGTAGATGAATTTCCAGATCACGCTGGCGCCGACGAAAGAGATCGCCAGCGGCAGGAAGATCAGGCTCTTGGCGATCGTGCCCCACCAGATCTTGTCGGTAAGCACGGCGATGATCAGGCCGAGGAAGGTGCAGGCGGCCGGCACCACCGCCAGCCAGACGATGTTGTTGAGGATCGAGTTGCGGAACTCGCGATCGCCGAACGCCCATTCATAATTGGCGAAGCCGACGAAGTTTATGCCGCCGCGATCGAGGAATGACAGCCGCAGCGTCTCGACCACCGGATAGATGAGGTAGATGGTCAGGATGATCATCGCCGGACCGACGAACAGCCAAGGCCGGACCAGCCCTTGCCGGCGCAGATTGTCGATGGCCGCGGCGCCGGCGACGCCGCGCGACGGGAATATCAGGTCGACCAGCTTGTTGGCGCCCCAGAAATAGGCGACGCAACCGCCGACCCCGACGATGATGACGAATATGGCCGAGAAAATCTGAGCCGCCATGGGTCCCTCCCTCTGCGCATGATCCGACAAGGAATGACCTTGGTGACGGGACCAGGCGCCGATTCAGTTGTTTGGAGCGTCATCGGCGATGGAAACCTGTTCACATGCCGATTGCGCTTCATGTCTATGCGCTCATGACGAAAGGCTGCGGCACGGGCCGCCGTCGGATCCGGGCCGGCAGGACCCGGATCCAGTGCGAGAATGGTAGGGTCGCCGAGCCGGACGGCCGCTGCTTGCCAGCCGCTACTTGATCGCGTCCCAGCTCTTCTGGATGTCGGTGGCGACATCCTGCGCGGACTTGCCGCCGACCAGGTCGATCATGCCGGTCCAGAAGGCGCCGGCGCCGATCTTGCCCGGCATCAGGTCGGAACCGTCGAAGCGGAAGGTCGAGGCATTGGCGAGGATTTCGCCCTGCTTCCTCAGCGCATCACTGGCATAGGCAGCCTTGTTGACTCCCTTGAACGGCGTCACGAAACCACCCTCGGCCATCCAGATCTCGTGAGCGAGCGGCATCTTCAGGAATTCGATGAAGGCGCGCGCGGCCTTTGAGTCCTTGGTGATCATCGCCAGCGTACCGGCGCCGAGCACCGGCGTGCCCAGTTCAGGCTTGGAGGCATAGGGCGGGAAGTAGAAGAAGTCCGCGTCCTGGCCGACCTTGGTGCCTTCCGGGAAGAAGGTCGGGATGAATGACGCCTGATGGTGCAGGTAGCATTTCGGCGGCACCGAGAAGAGGCCCTTCGGGCTGTCGCGGAAATCGGTCGCCGCAACCGCCTTGGCGCCGCCGTCGACCATCTTGTCGTCGGTCGCGATCTTGCCGAAGATGTCGATGGCGTTGACCACCGCGGGATCGTTGAACGGGATCTCGTTCTTCACCCATTTGTCGTAGACGTCCGGAGCCTGGGTACGCAGCATCAGGTCTTCGACCCAGTCGGTCGCCGGCCAGCCGGTGGCGCCGCCGGAGCCGAGGCCGATGCACCACGGCTTGCCGCCATCGGCGATGATCTTCTTCTCGAGGTCGGCGAGTTCTTCCTGCGTCTTCGGCACCTTGTAGCCGGCTTCCTCGAAATTATCCGGCGAGTACCAGACCAGCGACTTCACGTCGGCCTTGTAGGGGAAGGCGAAGAAGCCCGGCTTGCCGTCCTTGTCCTTGAAGGTACCGAGGTCGACCCATGACTGGCCGGCGCCGTAATTGTCCTTGACCCATTTGGCGGTGTCGTCGCCCAGTGGCGTCAGCAGGCCCTTGGATGCCAGGTCCTGGATCAGGCCCGGCTGCGGCAGCACGGCGATGTTGGGCGGGCTGCCGGCCTGCGTGTCGATGACGATCTGCTGCTCGTAATTCTCCGATGAGGAGTATTTGATCTCGACGCCTGTGGCTTCCGAGAAATAGTCGAGAACGCCGCGCACCAGGCCTTCGTCCTCACCGCGCCACGGTCCGAAGATCGACAGCGTCTCACCCTTGAGATCGACTTTCTTGAGCTCTTCGTAGTTCGCCCAGTTGAAGCGGGGATCCTCGCCTGGCTTGAACTTCAGTTCGGCCTGCGCGGGCACGTTCAGGGCGAACGTGGCAAACGCAGCACCCAGCAAAAGTATTTTCTTCATCGGTATTCCTCCCAGTGGGTCACAAGCACCGGACGGAACCTCCATTCCGCCCGCCGACGCCGCAGGACTGTGACTCAGTCGCAAAGGAACCGCAACCTTTCGAAGAGTCTTCCAAAGCGCTTTGGCTTTCTTGATCACGCCATTGAATCGCTCGGAAGTCAAGAGGGTGGCTGGCTAATCGATTTAATTTTGGGCTTGCGAGACGCGAAAAGTGCGCTGCAGCATGTATTTATGGCAGTGCAGCAGTAATTTTTGTTTCAAACTCGCCCAAAGCACGCCTATGCTTATCTTCATATCGCTGCGCCCCTCGTGGAGCCCAGATCCAATCGAATTAAAAGCGCTTTGAGGCGTGGAGGCCTCCTGTGAACCTCAAGCAGCTCGCCCATATGCTGGCGCTTTCGCAAACCACGGTAAGTCGTGCCCTGAACGGCTATCCCGAGGTCAACGAGGAAACGCGCCGGCGGGTGATGGACGCCGCCAAGCGCCATGGCTATCGTCCCAACCCCAGCGCGCGCCGGCTGGCGACGGGCAAGACCGGCATGATCGGCTATGTCCTGCCGACCGGTGCGTCCGTCGACATCGATCCGCATTTCGTCGAGTTCCTGTCCGGCCTCGGCGATTATGCCCGCTCGCATGAATTGGACCTGGTGCTGTCGCCGGCCGATGCCGACGACCAGGAAACGACTTACCGGCGCATCGTCGCCAACCGGCAGGTCGACGCCGTCTACATTTCCTCGCCAAGGCCCGCCGACCGCCGCGTGGCGCTGGTCAACACGCTCGGCATTCCCTTCATCGTCCACGGCCGCAGCGAAGGCTTCGATTTCGATTATCCGTTCACCGACATCGACAATGAGGGCGCCTTTCACGAGGCGTCGCGGCTGTTGATCCAACTCGGCCACCGGCGGCTGGCGCTGATCAATGGTGACGACCGCGAGACCTTTGCCATCCACCGCGAGCGCGGGGTGCGCCGGGCGCTGGCGGCGAGCGGGCTGGCATTGGGCGAACGCCATGTCTGCTCGGTGGTCATGACCGAGGAGAACGGCTATCGCGCCACCAAGCGCTTGCTGGAGGCGGGCGACGCGCCGACCGCGATCGTCTGCTCCAGCCTGATCATGGCGCTGGGCGTCGTGCGCGCGGTGCGCGACCTCGGCCTGACCATTCCTGGCGATGTGTCGCTGATCGCCCACGACGACGTCTTTCCCTGGCTGAGGCCGGAGAATTTCTCCGTGCCGCTGTCGACGACGCGCTCGTCGATCCGTCTCGCTGGCGCGCGCGTCGCCGAGCGGCTGGCGGCACGGATTTCGGGATTGGAGGAGGGCGTTCGTGGCGAGGTCTGGCCGGTCGACCTGGTGGTCAGGGGATCGGTCGCCGGCGCGCCGGCCTGAGGACCGAACAAGTCGGAAAGACAGTTGGTCGGATTGTCTCAGGCCGCGGATTTGAGGTGATCGATGAAGGCGCGCAGCTTCGGCAGGACCTGGCGCTTGCCGGGATGATAGAGGAAGACGCCCGGCGTCGAGGCGGCGACGCCGTCCAGCACCGGCTCGAGTTTTCCCTCGGCGATCGGACGTTCGGCGACAGGTCGAGGCGTCTGCGCCAGCCCGACGCCTTGCATCGCGGCCCCAAGCAACGTCGGATAGTCGTGTGCGATCAGCGGCCCTGAGACCATCGCCTCGATCGCCCCGTTGCCGTCGACGAAGGCCCAGGGCGCGATGGCGCCGTTCGAACGGCGCAAGCGCAGGCAGGCGTGGCGGCGCAAGTCGTCGACACGCTCGGGGCGGCCGTGGCGCTCGAGATAGTCAGGGCTGCCGACGACCACGAACGCGAACGGCGGAGTGAGCCGCACCGCGACCATGTCGGCCGCGATGAACTGGCCGAGCCGGATGCCGGCATCGAACCCTCCGGTCGCGAGATCGACCATCTCGTCGCTCGCGGCGATCTCCAGCTCGATCTCGGGATAGGCTCGGCAGAACGACGCGATCATCGGCTCCAGGATCAACGGCACGACGGCGCGGGGCACGGACAGGCGCAGCAGCCCGGTCGGCCGCTGGCCGGCATCGCGCACCGCCTCGCCGGCCGCGACGAGCTCCTCGAAGGCTGGGCCGGCACGGTCGAGGAACCGCTGACCAGGCTCGGTCAAGCCGACGCTCCGCGTCGTGCGGACAAACATCGCCGTGCCCATGCGAGCTTCCAGCGCGCGCACCGCCTGGCTCACCGCGGACGGCGTCACGCCGAGCTCCGCGGCGGCACGGCGAAAGTTGCGGTGCCTGGCGACAGCCAGGAACGCCTCGACGCCCTCCAGCGCACCGTGTCGGACTGTGTAGTTCTGCTTCATGGGTTGTTGTGATTACAGCGGATAGTCGAATTATGGAAGCGGGCTTAGGTAATCGATTGAAGCTGCCAGAGCGGCTGCCTGCGTCCCAAGCGCGATGTCCGAGGCCGCGTGAACCAACTGTTGAGAGAAGGCCAGATGTCCACGGAAGTCGTGTTCCAAACCCATTTCGTTCTAGGCTATGTCGCGTGGCTGCTTTGCCTCGGTGCATACGGTCTCCCGTGGCTGAGGTCGATGGACCGGGTCGCGGCGCAACGCGTTATTGCAACTTTGCACAGGTTCCGCTTCTTCGGGCTCGTCTTCCTCGTTCCGGGCGTCGTAAGTCCCAATCTGCCGGCCGGCTTCGCCATGTTCGCCGCCTATGGCGACTTCGCAACCGGGGTGCTGGCCATGCTGGCGCTGCTCACGGTGAGGATACCTCAGCTCTTCTGGGCGTTCGTCGTCGCCTTCAATCTCGTCGGCACGGTCGACCTCATCGTCGACTACTACCACGCCGTCCAGCTCGGCCTTCCCACACGCGCGGGGGAACTGGGCGCCACCTACGCGATCCCGGTCATCTACGTACCGCTGCTGATGATCACGCACATCGTCGCATTCTATTTTCTGGTGCGTCCTGGAGCAATTCCAGGAAAAGTGTGAAACGGTTTTCCTGGGAAAAGCGCGTAGCGCTTTCCCTTAGGGAATTGCGTCAAAACAAACAGATAGAGCGGGTCGGCGTTTCCTTGAAACGATGAACCGCTCTAGGCAAACGGCGACTTGAGCCGTCGCGGACTAGTCCTTCGCAGACTCAGCCGCCTTGATGTCGAGCAGGCCGTAGCCGAAATCATTGTCGCGCCCCTTGGGGCCGAGATCCCTGGCCGTTGCCGCCAGCGCCTTCTCGATGCCGTCGGCCGAGCGGTCGGGCGCGGCATGGATGAGATTGGCGATGGCGCCGGTCACGATCGCCGCCGCGAACGAGGTGCCGGTGACCACGTCCGAGCCGGCGCCGCTCGGCGCCACCATCTCGACGCCAGGCGCCGAGATGAAGACATAGGCGCCGCGATTGGCCTGCGGCATCAGCCCGTCCCTGGCGTCGGTGGCGGTCACCGCGATGACGCCGTCGAACGCGGCCGGGTAGCCATAGGGCGCCTTAGGCCCGTTGTTGCCGGCGGCCGCGACCAGCACGATGCCGAGCGCCCGCGCATTGCGGCAGGCGACGCCGAGCAGGTCGTTCTTCGGCCCGACGAAGCTCATGTTGATGATGCGAACGTCTTGGCTCGCCGCCCAGTCGAGCGCCGACAGGATGACGTCCATGGTCGACTTGCCACCCTCGAAGGCGCGGGCGTGGTAGATCCTGGCGCCTGGCGCCATGCCCTCCAGCGCGCCGACACCGGCGATCAGCCCGTCGACCGACGTGCCATGATCGCGCTTTTCGATCGGAACGTCGGGCATGGCGTCGAACTGCCCGGCGATGACGCCGGACAGCGCCGGATTGCTGTCGTCGATGCCGGTATCGATCACCGCGATGCGGACGTTTTCGCCGCTGGCCTGTTTGGAGTCGAGCGCGATGCGCTCGAAGGCATAGTTGACGATGCTGGCGGCCTGCTGCAGCGAATAGACATGGTTGGGTTCGCGCCGCTGTGTGCGGCCGTCGGCGGCCAATTGCGCGAGCACGACGCCGACAGGGCGGTCATTGGGAATGCCGAAGCGCACCAGCGTGGTGCCAAGCAGCCGCGACTGGCGCTGCGAGCGCACCTGGAGACCGAAGGACGCGGCGATCTGCTGCACGGCGCCGGCATCGCCGTCGACCGTCACCAGCACCTCGTCGGGCACGAAATCGCCGGCCACCGCGCGCGGCGGCTGAACAGCGATGAGATCGGTCGGCGAGACGATCGGGCCGCCAGGCGGCGGGCCGGCCTGGTTGTTGGCAGGCGGAGTCGCCGGGTCCTGCCGTGGCGTCGGCAGCGGTGCCGGGGGCGCAACCGGATTGGGGAACAGGTCGACGATCAGGGCCGGCAGGAAGACAGCGCCGGTCTGTGACGCGCCCGATCCCCCCTTTGTGTCGCTGCCGTCCTTGGCGCAGTCAGCGCCTGCCGCATTGCTCGCGTCGCTGCAGTCGATTTTCGCGCCGTGGGGATTGGGGGCGTTGGTCTGCGCCGACGCAGGCACGGCGGCGATTGTCATCGCCGCCGCCAGCATTGCCGCACATCGAATGACCGCCGCCTCAGCCGCCATCAACCGGTTTCCTTCCCTCGATCACAGTCTCGGTGAAAGGCTGGGCGGCAATAAGGCCAAGCTGCTTGGTGTAGTCGGCTGCGTTGGCAGCGGGAATGCCAAGCCGGAACACGCCCTCGGCGGTCGGTCCACCGACGATCTTCAGCCCGTTGCTGCCGAGAAAGCCGGAAACATCCGACATCTTTGCATCCGGCTTGAACTTGACCAGGGCGAACGGCATTTTCGCCAGATCGCCTTCCGCACCCGCAATCTCGAAATCCTTACCCCTGCCGCCGGGCTGAACAAACGACTGCACCATGATCAGCGCCAGCAGTACCGCGGCCGCAGCCCAGGCGACACCGGCCGGCACCGCCATGAAGCGGCCCCAGGCCTGCGCCAGCCAGGACGAGTTTGCCGGCGCGCGGGCTGGCCCGGCTTCGGCGTCGAACGCCCTGGCGAAGCGGCTCAGCGCATCGGCCGGCGGGCGGATCGCTTCGTTGGCGGCCGTGGTGCCGGAAAATTCGGCCTCGGCCTCGCCAAGGGCGGCCATCGCCGCCGGATCGCTGGCCAGCCACTCCTCGACGGCTTCCAGGTCCGAGCCTTCCAGCGAGCCGTTCAGATAGAACGGCAACAGCGTTTCCATTTCGTCGCGGCGTGACATCTTTTCAGCGGCGCTCATGGCCACCCCCTGTCGTAACCGGCGGCCTTGAGGGCCTCGCCGAGTTTCTTGCGGGCGTAGAACATCCGGGTCTTGACGGTCGCGACCGGAATGCCGAGCACCTCGCCGATCTCGCCCACCGACTGCCCATGATAATAGGCAAGATCGATCACCGTGCGGTGCTCTTCCGGCAAGGCGTCGACGAAGCGCCGCAAGGCGGCAGCCTTGTCTTCCTTCATGGTGACGACTTCCGGCGTGTCGGCGCTGTCGGGCACCGCGGCGGCGGCCTCGTCGTCGATCCAGTCTTCCTTCTTCTTGCGCAGCGAAGACAGCGCCTTGAACCGGGCGATGCCGAGCAGCCATGTCGAGACTTCGGAGCGCCCCTCGAAGCCTGGCGCCTGCCGCCACAGTTCGAGGAACACCTCGTTCGCGATATCGTCAGCCATCATTTCCGATCCCGTCTGGCGCGCCACGAAGCGATAGACCCGCGCGTGGTGACGCATGAACAGGAGCCGCACGGCGGCACGGTCGCCCTTCGCGACCCGGTCGACAAGCGCGCGATCGGTCTCCGTCGCCGTCATAGCCGGTCGAGCCGCCTGGCTCCTGTCTGCTCTGTCGCTGATCGGTCCAAAAAGGTTCATCCTCCGCCAAGGAATTTGCGGAGGCTAACTCAAGAGCGGGGCGGTTGCCAGAGGTGAGGAACGTCCCGCCGAAGGCGGGTCAATCGACAACGATTTGTCGATTGAAGTGACGAACGCCCGAAGCCATAGCGTAGGGCGGGCGACGCTGGTGCTTCGCGACAATCCACCCTCCTCACAAGCGTGAAGGGAAGGCGCCCGCTCAACTCAAAAACGGCTTGGCCTTCATCGTCGCCGGCACGGGCACGCCGAGGCGGCTCAAGATGGTCGGCGCCAGTTGCAGCTGGTCGAGCAGCGTCTCGGCCTGCGGGCCTTTGCCGGCGCCGAAATAATACAGCGCGAAATCCTGCATCTCGTCGTCATGGCCGCCATGATGGCCGCGATCGGTCTGGCCGTGGTCGGCGGTGACCATGACCTCGTAGCCGGCCTCGATCCAGCGCGGCAGGAAGGCGGCCAGCATGCCATCCATCGCATAGACGGCATGATCCATCTCGTGGCAGTCGTGGCCGAAGCGGTGGCCCATTGAGTCCAGCGTGCAGGTGTGCAGGATGCCGTAGTCGATGCCGTGGCGCCGCGTCAGCATGGTCAACGTCGCGAACAGGTCGACGTCGCTCGGCGTCATCTGGTTGCGAAGATTGTAGCCGGTCATGGTGTGGAACCGGCCATGCGTGATCGGCCCGCCCGGCTCGTCGAATTCCATGTCCTCGACCAGGTCGAACGGATAGGCGCGGAAGAACTCCGACCAATAGGAATGGGTCACGGCGCCGGTCTTGCCACCGGCCTTGCTGACTTCGGAGAAGATGTCGGGTTGCTCGACGCGGAACCGGTTCTCGTTGGACAGGATGCCATGCACCTGTGGCGAAACCCCAGTGTGGATCGAGGCGTAGCAGCAGGCGGAGGTCGACGGCAGCACGGAGCGCATCTTCCAGACCCGCGCTTCGCCCGATTGCACCCAGCCTTCGAGATTGCCCATCAGCCGGCGCCAGTTCCTGTAGGGCACGCCGTCAAGGATGATCAGCAAAAACTTGGTCTTGAGCGCCATGGGCGGCTCCTTGCAGTCTTGTCACAGGGGTAGGGATAAAGTCCCGGGCCTGACGGCCAGGTTCGTCAGGCGTTCAGCCAGCACTCGCCTAGCGCATTACCGTTTCACACTTGGAATTGCTCTAATTCCCCGCGCTGGCCATGCGCCGTCCCTTGATCGCCTTTTCCAGCCAGCCGATCTCCATCTCTGGGACCGATGACAGGAGAAGGTCGGTATAGGCGTCGAAGGGCGGCGCCAGCACCTTGCTCTTCGGGCCATAGCGCACCACTTCGCCGCGATACATCACCGCGATCGAATCGGCGATCGACTTCACCGTGGCGAGGTCATGGGTGATGAACAGATAGGCGACGTTTTCTTCCTTCTGCAGCTCGAGCAGCAGCTTCAGGATGCCGTTGGCGACCAGCGGATCGAGCGCCGAGGTCACCTCGTCGCAGATGATCAGCTTCGGCTTGGCGGCGAGCGAACGGGCGATGCAGACGCGCTGCTTCTGGCCGCCGGAAAGCTCGGCCGGGTAGCGGTCGGAAAAGCCCTTGCCCATTTCGATCTTGTCGAGCAGTTCGGCGACGCGTTTGTCGCGCTCGCGGCCGCGTATGCCGAAATAGAACTCCAGCGGCCGGCCGATGATGGTGCCGACGGTCTGGCGCGGATTCATCGCCACGTCGGCCATCTGGTAGATCATCTGCAGCTGGCGCAGATCCTCCTTCGGCCGGTCGGCCAGCCGGTTTGCCAGCGGGCGCCCGTCGAAGGTGACGGTTCCCTCTTCGGGTGGCAAAAGTCCGGTGATGGCGCGCGCCAGCGTCGACTTGCCGGAGCCGGATTCGCCGACCACGGCCAGCGTCTGACCCGGATAAATGTCGACCGAGACATTCTTCAGCACCTTGATGCGGCTACGGCCATAGGCGGCGGTGACGTTCTTGACCGACAGGAACGGCGTCGTGCCCGGCTTCTGCTCGGCGTGCTCGATCTCATGCACCGACACCAGCGCATTGGTGTATTCCTGGCGCGGCTCTTTGATGATCTGCCGGGTGCCGCCCCATTCGACCAGCCGGCCATGGCGCAGCACCATGATCTCGTCCGAGACCTGGGCGACAACGGCAAGGTCGTGGGTGATGTAGAGCGCCGCCACATGGGTGTCGCGAATGGCGTCCTTGATCGCCGCCAGCACGTCGATCTGCGTCGTCACGTCGAGCGCCGTGGTCGGTTCGTCGAAGACGATCAGGTCCGGCTCGGAGCAGAGCGCCATCGCCGTCATCACGCGCTGCAACTGGCCGCCCGAGACCTGGTGCGGAAAGCGCTCGCCAATGGTTTCGGGGTTGGGCAGGCTGAGCTTCTTGAACAGCGCAACGGCGCGCTTCTCGGCCTCGGCGCGCGTCGCCGTGCCGTGCAGCAGGGTGGCTTCCACCACTTGGTCCATAAGCCTGTGTGCCGGGTTGAAGGCGGCCGCCGCCGATTGCGCGACATAGCAGACCTCGCGGCCGCGCAGCTTGCGGAAGCCGTCCTTGCCGCCCTTGAGGATATCGCGCCCGTTCAGGATGACCTCGCCGCCGGTGATGCGCACACCACCGCGGCCATAGCCCATCGACGACAGGCCGATGGTCGACTTGCCGGCGCCGGATTCGCCGATCAGGCCAAGCACCTTGCCCTTCTCTAGCGTCAACGAGACATCGTGCACCAGCACGATGTTCTTCGGCGGCTCGCCAGGCGGGAAGACAGTGGCCTCGATGCGCAGATTGCGGATGTCGAGCAGCAGGCCAGGTTTCGCTTTGCTGTCAGCCATCACCCGCGTCCTCCCTTCAGGCTTGTCGTCCGGTTGAGCACCCAGTCCGCAACCAGGTTGACGGAAATCGCCAGCAAGGCGATCGCCGCCGCCGGGATGAGTGCGGCGGCTATGCCGAAGACGATGCCGTCCTTGTTTTCCTTGACCATGCCGCCCCAGTCCGCATCCGGTGGCTGCACGCCAAGGCCGAGGAACGACAGGGTCGACAGGAACAGCACGGCATAGATGAAGCGCAGGCCGAGTTCCGAAACCAGCGGCGACAGCGCGTTGGGCAGGATCTCGCGGAAAATGATCCAGGCGCTGCCTTCGCCGCGCAGCTTCGCTGCCTCGACATAGTCCATGACGTTGATGTCGACGGCGACAGCCCGTGACAGACGATAAACGCGGGTCGAGTCCAGAACGCCCATCACCAGGATCAGCGTCACCAGGTTGGTCGGCAGCACGGAGAGCACGACGAGGGCCATGATCAGCGTCGGGATCGACATCAACAAGTCGACCAGGCGCGACAAAAGCGTATCGAACCAGCCGCCGAACACCGCCGCCGAGAAGCCGAGGATGGCGCCGAGCGAGAACGACAGCGCGGTGGCGAGCACCGCGATGAACAGAGTGATGCGGGCACCGTAGATCATGCGCGACAAGAGATCGCGGCCGAGATTGTCGGTGCCCAGCCAGTGCGTTGCCGACATCGGTTCCCAGACGTCGCCGACGATTTCGCCATTGCCGTGCGGCGCGATCCAGGGTGCGAAGAGCGCCGCCAACACGAACAGTGCCGTCAGCACGATGCCGATCAGCGCGGGGATGGGGATGCGTTTGATATCGAGCATATCCGCCCCCTATTTTGGATGTCTGAGGCGCGGATTGGCGACGATGGCCCCTATGTCCGCAATGATGTTCAGGCTGATGTAGACGGCAGCGAAGATCAGGCCGACCGCCTGCACCACCGGCACGTCGCGCTTGGTGACGTGGTCGACGAGATACTGCCCCATGCCCGGGTAGACGAAGATCACCTCGACCACGACGACGCCGACGATCAGATAGGCGAGGTTGAGCATCACGACGTTGATGATCGGCGCGATCGCGTTGGGGAAGGCGTGCCTGCGGATGACGTTGAACGCCGACAGGCCTTTCAGTTCGGCCGTCTCGACATAGGCCGACTGCATGACGTTGAGGATCGCCGCGCGCGTCATGCGCATCATGTGGGCCAGCACCACCAGCGTCAACGCCGTAGCCGGCAAGGCGATCGCCTGCATGCGCTCACCGAACGGCATGCCGTCATAGACGGTCGAAATGCCGGGGAAGATCTGCCATTTCACGGCAAAGAAATAGACGAGCACGTAGCCGATGAAGAATTCGGGAAACGAGGTCGAGGCCAGCGCCAGTCCGGAGATCAGCTTGTCGACCCAGCCGTTGCGGTAGCGCACGGCGATCAGGCCGAGGATGATCGCCAGCGGCACGGCGACGATCGCCGCCCAGAAGGCGAGGAACAGCGTGTTCCACAGCCGGCCCTTGATCGACGTCGCGATATCCTGGCCGCTCGACATGGCTGTGCCGAGATCGCCGGTCAGGACGCCGCCGAGCCAGCGGAAATACCTGATATAGGCCGGATCGTTGAGGCCGAGCTGCTCGCGCAGGTTGGCGAGCGACTCCGGTGTTGCCGATTGCCCGAGAATGGCTTGCGCGACGTCGCCGGGCAGGATCTGGGTGCCGGCGAAGATCAGGACCGAAACGGCCAGCAACAGGACGATGCCCAGCGCAACGCGCTGGGCAACTAGCTTCAGGATGGGTGAAGACATATCCGCAAAGCCGGGCTCAGGCCTGCAGCCAGCACTTCGCCAGGGCGTAGCCGTTCATCAATTCCTGATGCGGATCGTCGACCCAGCCGTCGACCTTGGCACCGGTCGCGTCGATGAACTGATTGAACATCGGCAGGATCAGACCACCCTCGTCGCGCACCAGGACAGCCATGTCGTGGTACATCTGCTTGCGCTTGGCCTCGTCGAGTTCGGCGCGCGCCGCAAGCACCATCTTGTCGAAATCCGGGCGCTTGAAACGCGTGTCGTTCCAGTCGGCGGTCGACAGATAGGCGGTGGAGTACATCTGGTCCTGCGTCGAGCGGCCGCCCCAGTAGGAGGCGCAGAAGGGCTGCTTGTTCCAGACCTCGTTCCAGTAGCCGTCGCCGGGTTCGCGCTTGAGCTCGATCTTGATGCCGGCCTTGGCAGCGCTCTGCTGGAAAAGCTGTGAGGCATCGACAGCGCCCGGGAAGGCGACATCCGAGGTCCTCAGCAGCACGGTGCCGTCGTGCCCCGACTTCTTGTAGTGGAACTTGGCCTTGTCGGGATCGTACTTGCGCTGCTCGATCTCGGTGAACAGCGGATAGGACGAATTGATCGGGAAGTCGTTGCCGAGCGAGCCGTAGCCGCGCAGGATCTTGTCCAGCATTTCCTCGCGGTCGATCGCCAGCTTTAGTGCCATGCGCAGATCGTTGTTGTCGAACGGTGCCGTGTTGCAATGCATGATGAACACGTAGTGGCCAGGACCCGCGTGGTTGCGGATGGTGACGCCCGGCAGGCGCTTGATCAGGTCGACGATCTTCGGCTCGACGCGGTTGATCATGTTGACCTGGCCGCCCTGCAGGGCCGCCGTGCGCGCGGTCGCATCGTTGATGACGATGACTTCGATCTGGTCGGCATGGCCCATCTTGTCGCCCTGCCAGTAATTGGCGAAGCGCTCGCCGCCATGGCGCACGCCGGGCTCGTTGGTCTTGACCACGTACGGGCCGGCCGAGATGCCGGCATCAGGCTTGTCCTTGCCGCCATTCGGCTGCACGATCAGGTGATAGTCGCTGAGCAGATAGGGCAGGTCGGCGTTGGCCTCCTTCAGCGTCAGCACCACTTCTTTGCCGCTCGCCTTGATGGTCTCGATGCCCTTCATGTAGCCGAGCGCGCCGGATTTCGACTTTTCGTCCGAATGGCGCTCGAGTGTCGCGGCCACGTCTTCCGCGGTCACCGTCTTGCCATTGTGGAATTCGACGCCGTCGCGGATCTTCAACGTCCACACCTTGGCGTCGTCCGAGGAACCGATCTCCTCGGCGATACGGTTCTCGAGCTTGCCTTCCGGCGATAGCTCGACGATCATTTCGCCCCAGCACTTGCCGAAGGCGAACGGAACCTGCGTCATCATCAGCGCAGGGTCGAGGCTGTTGGTGGATTCGCCGCCGACGAGGCCGGCCTTCAGGGTGCCGCCCTTGATCGGGCCTGCCGCGCGCGCCGCACCTGAAAGCAGCGAGTTGGCGAAGGTCGCGGTGACGCCAAGCGCTGCCGCCCGGCCGAGAAAATCGCGACGGCTCAGTTTGCCGGACGCGACTCGCCGGCTAAGGAATTCCAGTTCGTTTGACATGTTGAGTTCCTCACTCTGTTGGTTCGACTCTGCGGTCGTTTTTCTTGTTTCTTGTGAGGAGAATAATGACCGCAAGGGAAAGCGGTAAGCAAGACCGAATGCGACATGCCGTGGCGTAAATCGTACGTCGCATTTGGATCAACGAAATCCGTGCTCAAAGGAGCGCGCGCGGCACTCGTTCCTCGAAATTACGCTCGAAAACGAGAGTTTCGCCCTCATAGGCCTCGATTCTGGCGCTGACGATGAAGTTTTGCGCGTCCGATCGCATTTCGGCTAATGTTTCGGTGCGCACCGACCATCCATTTCGCGACAGGGTCTGCGTCCAGTGCGTTTTTCCCGAGGCCGACAGGGGATCGTCTGGATGGATCGTCCAGGTCTCGCGGGCGATGCTGCCATTGGCCAGGCCATGGGCAAGATCGCGCACCTCGCCAAAATCATCTGTTATGGAAAGCGTCACAATTCCGGTCTTCTCGTCACGATCGATATGACGCTCGGATTTGGCGGCACGGATCGTCTCGGTCGCCCAGGGAGTAGCGCCTTCCGGCTCGGCGAACGTCACTTCGTTGCCTGTCGCCGGCGGCCGCAGCGGCAGGGCCAGCGTCGCGGCCGACAAGGCGAGATGGACCGACTCCGGCGACGGCCAGATCATCGGCCAATAGGCATTCGACACGGCAATGCGCAGATGGTGGCCTGCCGGCACGCGATAGGCGCACTGATCGAGCACCACGCGCGCCGACACGGTTTCGCCCGGCACCAGCGCTTCGGGGAATTCGTGCGAATTGCGATGCGTCAGATTGAGCACGCCGTAGGAGATCAGCTCGGACGCTCCATCGGGATGCACATCGCACAGCCGGATCGCGATGTTTGCCTGCGGGCGGTCGGACGACAGCCGCACCTCGACTTCGGGCGCGCCGACGATGTCGATCGCCTCACCGAGTTCCGGCTGGTCGAAACACACCGACAAAGCGTCGTCGGGGCGCTGGTCGCCGGGCAATTCGGGGCCGAAGGTGAACGGAAAATACTCGCCGCCGGCGAGGCCGCAGCTCTGCGGCGAGGCGACGATAGAGGGCTTGCTGCCGTCGGGGATAAGATCGATCGATTGCGTCTTGACGGTGGACGACGGCCATTCCTGCTCCGCCACCCAGCGGCCGGGCCGTTCGGGATGCCAGCGCGCCGGGCGGACACTGTCCATGACATAGGCGCGGTAGGCCGGATCGGCCTCGACGCCGGTGTCGATGCCCTTCAGCCAGCGGTCCCACCAGCGCAACGCTTCCTGAAGAAAGCCGATGGCGGGCTTGGGGGCGGCGTAGTGCGGGTATTTGTGGATCCACGGCCCGACGATGCCCTTCACCGGAGACTGGATGTTGGTGACGAGGTGCAAGATCGTATTGCGGTAGCCGTCGTGCCAACCGCCGATCGACAGCACCGCGGCCTGGATGGCGGAATAATCCTCGCAGATCGAGCCGCGTTTCCAATAGGCGTCGCGATGTTGATGGCTCAGCCACCGCGGTGCCAGGAAGGGCTGGTTCTCCAGTCGCGTCAGCCACAGATCGCGCCACCGGTTGTCGCCGGCCAGGAGCGGGTCCGGCGGCCGTGACGAATAGGACAGCATCGTCGAGGCCCAGCCGAAATTCTCGATCAGCAGGCAGCCGCCCTTATAGTGGATGTCGTCGGCATAGCGGTCGACGGTCGAACACAGGCTGATCACAGCTTTCAGCGCCGGCGGCTGCTTGGCCGCCACCTGCAGGCAGTTGAAGCCGCCCCAGGAAATGCCCATCATGCCGACATTGCCGTTGCACCAGGGCTGCGACGCCGCCCAGGCGATGACGTCGCAGGCATCCTGCAATTCCTGCTCGGAATATTCGTCGTCCATCAGCCCTTCGGAATCGCCATTGCCGCGCATGTCGACGCGGATCGACGCATAGCCGTGGCCGGCGAAATAGGGATGCGTCAGCTGATCGCGAAAGATGGTGCCGTCCCGCTTGCGGTACGGCAGGTGCTCAAGGATCGCCGGCACCGGGTCGTCGCCGGCATCTTGCGGCATCCACACCCGCGCCGACAGCCGGCAGCCATCGGGCATGACGATGCCCATGTCGGGAAATTCGACGACCTTGCGGGGAAATTCGGTGACGGTTTTCATGCGGGACTCCAGGATCGCCAGATGATGGAGCCGATGGGATCGCGTCGTGGGCCAGCCGACGAATTCGGCTGGTCAATCCGCGTCAATTCAGCGGAATGTCGTTGTCGCCCTTGCTCGCCTGGTAGGCGCCGGACAATTCGTCATAGCGTGCCGAGATATTGCCGATGCGCGTCTCCAGGCGCTGGCGTTCGGCCTCCGGCAGCGAGCGCACCAATCGGCGGATCGAAAAGCTCTTCCAATAGGCGTTCTCGGCATTGTAGCCGCCGGGATCGAGGGTGAAGACCTCCTTCAGGATCTTCAGATCATGCGGGATGGCGAAGCTGTCGCGCGAATCCTCATGGCTGAACAGATAGTAGAAATTGTCGAAGCCGGTCCAGGTGATCGCCGACAGGCAAAGTGAGCAGGGTTCGTGCGTGGCGATGAAGATGGCGTCTTTCGTATCGACGCGCTCGGCCTTCGGCATTTCGTAGAAGCGCTTCAGGCAGTGCACCTCGCCGTGCCAGAGCGGGTTTTCCATCTCGTTGTTGGTTTCGGCCAGCACCAGCGAACGGTCGTCCTTGCGCAGGATCGCCGCGCCGAACAGCTTGTTGCCGTGGGCAACGCCTGCTGCCGTCTTCGGCACGATGTCGTGCTCGATGACGTCGAGCAGGCGGTCGATCAGCGAAGTGTCGGTCATTGCAGGCTCTCGTCGGGGAGATGGATTTCGTAGGCGTGCGAGAAATGGAATTCTTCGAGGTTGGAGCCGTCGCCGCCACGGTCGACGATCAGGAAATCCTGCGCCTCACCGAGCGGCGTCAGCACGCCATGCCACAGGTTGCGCGAATAGTTGATGCCTTGTCCGGGCGCGGTGATGAAGGCGTGCGGTTCGCTTGGCCCCTCATCTCCGTCATGACAGACGACGACCAGGAACGGCCGCGGCGACAGCGGGATGAAGGCCTGGCTGCCGAAGGGATGGCGCTCGACCATGGTCAGCTTCAGCGGCAATTCGTAAGGCGTGCCGCGCACCATCGAGATCAGCACGCGGGCGTTCGGCCCTGTCGCTTGCGCCGTGGCGAGATCGTGGTAGCGCTCGGCCTTGCCGCCATTGATCGGGTAGTGGTTGTCGCCGCACATGTCGATGACGTCGCCGAAGGCGGCAAAGTTTTCGCGGGTCAGCGGCCGCGCGATGATGCGGGTCACGGCGTCCGCCTTGCAATGCCGGCGCCGCCGAGCTTGGCATGGCGGTTGACGTCCTTGTAGAGCAGATAGCGGAATTTGCCCGGGCCGCCGGCATAGCAGGCCTGCGGGCAGAAGGCGCGCAGCCACATATAGTCGCCGGCCTCGACCTCGACCCAGTCCTGGTTGAGGCGGTAGACCGCCTTGCCTTCCAGCACATAGAGCCCGTGCTCCATGACATGGGTCTCGGCGAAGGGAATGACCGCGCCGGGTTCCAGTGTGACGATGGTCATGTGCATGTCGTGGCGCAAATCGGCCGGATCGACGAAACGTGTCGTCGCCCAGCGGCCCTCGGTGCCGGGCATCGGCGTTGGCGCGATTTCTTGTTCATTGGTGAAGAAGGCTTCCGGCGCGTCGAGACCGTCGACCGCGTCGTAAGCCTTGCGGATCCAGTGGAAGCGGACATCGGCCTTGCTCTCGTTGCGAACCGTCCAGCCGCTGGCCGGCGGCAGGAAGGCGAAGCCGCCCGGCCGCAACACATGCTTCTTGCCGGCGAGCAGAACGGTCAACTCGCCTTCGACCACGAACAGGGCGCCTTCGGCGCCGGCATCGGGCTCCGGCCGCTCGCTGCCGCCACCAGGCGCAACCTCGACAATGTATTGCGAAAACGTCTCGGCAAAACCGGACAGCGGTCGCGACAATATCCAGACGCGGGTCTTGTCCCAGAACGGCAGTGCGCTGGTGACGATGTCCTGCATCACCCCCCTGGGGATGACGGCATAGGCCTCGGTGAAGACGGCGCGGCCGGTCAGAAGCTCGCTCTGGCCGGGGTGGCCGCCATGCGGCGCGTAGTAGCTTCGGTCGGGCATCCTGATTGTATCCATGGGTTCAAACCTATTGCGGAAGCATGTCCTTGAGGCGGAGCAGCGCGATGCGCTCGACCTGTTTGCAGGCGGTCTCGAATTCAACGCCGCGGCCGTTGCCGATGCGCGCCTCGAATTCCGCCAGGATCTCTTGCCTGGTCTTTCCCTTCACCGCGATGATGAAAGGAAAGCCGAAGGTGGTGACATAGGCCGCGTTGAGCTTGGAGAACAGTTCGCGCTCCTTGTCGGTCAGCGCGTCGAGGCCGGCCGACGCCTGTTCCCTGGTCGATTCGGCCGTCAGCCGTTTGGCCTTGGCCAGTTTGCCGGCAAGGTCGGGGTGGGCGTTGAGCACTGAAAGCCGCTCGGTCTCGCTGGCGGAACGGAAGACACGGCAGAGCGCGTTGTGCAGGCCGCCCGACGTGTCATGCGCCGGACCCAGCTCCAGCTCGTAGGCGCGTTCGGCGATCCAGGGCGAATGCTCGAACACGCCGCCGAAGGTGTGAACAAACGTCTCGAATTCCATCTTCGATGGTCTGAGTGCCGCCGGCCGATAGGGATGGTTCTCTTGCCAGTGACGGGCGATATCGATGCGCCGTGCCAGCCAGACCTTGTCGTGCGACTTCACATAGTCGACGAAGCGCTTCAGCGCCGCCACCCGGCCCGGTCGCCCAACGAGGCGGCAATGCAGGCCGATGTTCATCATGCGCGGCCGGCCGGCCTTGCCCTCGGCATAGAGCGTGTCGAAACTGTCCTTCAGATAGGCAAAGAACTGGTCGCCCGAATTGAACCCTTGCGGCGTGGCGAAACGCATGTCGTTGGCGTCGAGCGTATAGGGGATGATGAGCTGCGTGCCGCCCTCATGCTCGAACCAGTAGGGCAGTTCGTCGTCATAGGTGTCCGACACATAGGCGAAGCCGCCTTCTTGCGCCGCCAATCGCACCGTGTTGATCGATGTGCGGCCCGTGTACCAGCCGGTCGGGCGTGCGCCCGTCACCTCATAATGCAGGCGGATCGCCGCTTCGAGGTCGCGGCGCTCGTCCTCGGCGCTGTGGTCGCGATAGTCGATCCATCTCAGCCCGTGCGAGGCGATCTCCCATCCGGCTTCCTGCATCGCCGTGACCTGGTCGGGCGAGCGCGCCAGCGCGGTGGCGACGCCATAGCAGGTCACCGGTACCTCGGCCTCGGTGAACAGCCTGAGCAGCCGCCAGAAGCCGGCGCGGGCGCCGTATTCGTAGATCGATTCCATGTTCCAGTGGCGCTGGCCCACCCAGGGTGCGGCGCCGACGATTTCCGAGAGGAAGGCTTCCGATGCCTTGTCGCCGTGCAGCACGCAGTTCTCGCCGCCCTCTTCATAGTTGACGACGAACTGAACGGCGACATGCGCACCGCCCGGCCATTTCGGATCCGGCGGATTGGCTCCATAGCCGCGCATGTCTCTGATGTAACGCATCGTTCCTCCCGCGGGGCATTGCCCGAAGTATGATCAGGATATCGAAAGGGCTGCTTGCGCATTCCCCCGAAAATTTTTGAAAGTGTTTTTGTCGCACTCCGCTCGACCGGGACTTATGCATCGCCTTTAATTGGCGCACAATTCATCAGTAATGTTCGACTGTACCGGGCCAGTTCGTTCACATTGGAAATGGGAGGCGGCCAGTGGCAGAAACGTCGATAGGCGATGGCGGGCGTCTGACGACCCATGTCCTCGACACGGCGACCGGCAAGCCGGCGGCGGGGCTGTCGATCGCGCTCTATCACCTCGAGGGCGACGCGCGGATACATCTGAAGACCGTTGTCACCAATGCCGACGGCCGTTGTGATGCGCCGCTGCTTGCCGGCGCGGAATTCCGCACCGGCGAATACGAACTGCTCTTTGCCGCGGGCGACTATTTGCGCCAGCAGGGGTTGAGCCTGCCGAAACCGGCCTTTCTCGACTTGATACCGATCCGCTTCGGCATGGCTGAACCGGTGCACTATCATGTGCCGCTGCTGGTCTCGCCCTATGGCTACTCGACCTACAGGGGGAGCTGAAGCATGGCCAAGGTCAGCATCCGCAACGAGATCCGTTTCATTCTCAATGGCAGCGATGTCGTGCTTTCATCGATGGCATCAGACGCGACCTTGCTCGACTGGCTGCGGCTCGACCGTTCGCTGCGCGGCACCAAGGAAGGCTGCGCCGAGGGCGATTGCGGCGCCTGCACCGTGCTGGTCGGCAAGCTCTCGTCCAGTGGGCTGGTCTATGAAAGCGTCAACGCCTGCATCCGCTTCCTCGGCTCGCTGGACGGCACCCATGTCGTGACCGTCGAGCATCTGCGCGGCCGTCCCGGCCAGTTGCACCCGGTGCAGCAGGCGATGGTCGATTTCCATGGCTCGCAATGCGGTTTCTGCACGCCGGGCTTCGTCATGTCGCTCTATGGCCTGTGGATGAAATCATCAGACCCGTCGAATGAAGCCATCGAAAAGGCTTTGCAAGGCAATCTCTGCCGCTGCACCGGCTACGAGGCGATCATGCGCGCGGCCCGCGCCATTTCCAGCTACGGCAAGGCGACGAAAGACCCGCTGGCGGTGGAACGCAAGGCGATTACGGCAAGGCTGGAGGCCATGCGTGACGGCGCGCGGGTCGAGATCGGCGCCGGCAAGAAGCGGCTGATCGTGCCAGCCAACGTCGACGATTTCGCCGCCGTGCTGGACAAGGAGCCTGGCGCCACCATCGTCGCCGGCTCGACCGATGTCGGCCTGTGGGTGACCAAGCACATGCGCGATATTTCGCCGGCGATCTTCATCGGCGATCTCGACGGGCTTTGCACCATTGCCGAAGACAATGGCGTCATCACCATCGGCGCCGGCGTCACCTACACCGAGGCGTTCTCGATGCTCGCCAAGCGCATCCCGACGCTGGGGCCGCTGTTCGACCGCATCGGTGGCGAACAGGTGCGCAACATGGGCACCATCGGCGGCAACATCGCCAATGGTTCGCCGATCGGCGATACGCCACCGCCCTTGATCGCGCTCGGCGCGCGCCTGACGCTGCGCAAGGGCAAGAAGCGGCGGACGATCCCGCTGGAAACCTTCTTCATTGCCTATGGCAAGCAGGACCGGCTATCGGGCGAGTTCGTCGAGGCGGTGCACGTTCCTGTTCCCGCCAAGGGCACGAAATTCGCCGTCCACAAGATCACCAAGCGCCGCGACGAGGACATCACGGCAGCCCTCGGCGCCTTCTTCCTGACGCTGGCCAAGGATGGCACGGTCGCCGATGTGCGCATCGCCTATGGTGGCATGGCGGCGACGCCGAAGCGGGCGTCGGCTGTCGAAAAGGCGCTGCTAGGCAAGCCGTGGACCGAGCAGACGGTTGAGGCGGCGATGGCCGAATATGCCAAGGATTTCACTCCGCTGACCGACATGCGGGCTTCGGCCGAGTATCGCGCCCTGGCAGCGCGCAACCTTTTGCTGCGCTTCTTCGCCGAGACCAGCGGCACCAGGAAACCGATCCAGGTTTCAAGGCATGAGGCGGCATGATGAACAAGCACGCCACCACCCCCAATCCTAGGGCTGAAAAGATCACCGGCGGTGTCGCCACCGACCAACGCCACGATTCTGCCCACAAGCATGTCAACGGCACCGCCGTCTATATCGATGATATGCCGGAACCGGCCGGCACGCTGCATGGCTGCCTTGGGCTTTCGGCTGCCACCCATGCCACCATCACCAGCATGGACCTGTCGGCGGTGCGCACCGCCCCCGGGGTCATCGACGTGCTGACGGCCACGGATGTACCGGGCGAAAACGATATTTCGCCGACTGGCCGTCACGACGAGCCGGTGCTGGCCGACGGCAAGGTGCAATTCTACGGCCAGCCGATCTTCTGCGTCATTGCCGAAACCCGCGAGCAGGCGCGCCGCGCCACAAGGTTGGCCAAGCTTGAATACAAGGATTTGGCTTTCGTTACCGACATCGGCGAGCTTGATCCCCGGAAGGACAAGCTGGTCACGCCGCCATTGACCCTGAAGCGCGGCGATGCCGCGGCAGCGATCAAGGCCGCACCTCGCCAGCTCAAAGGGCAGATGCGCGTCGGCGGTCAGGAGCATTTCTATCTCGAAGGCCATATCGCCATGGCCGTGCCCGGCGAGGACCATGACGTCACCATTTATTCCTCGACCCAGCATCCGAGTGAAGTCCAGCACATGGTCAGCCATGCGCTCGGCGTGCCGAGCAACGCCATCACGGTGGAAATTCGCCGCATGGGCGGCGGCTTTGGCGGCAAGGAAACGCAAGGCAACCAGTTTGCGGCATTGGCCGCCATCGCCGCGAAAAAGCACCATCGCGCCGTGAAAATCCGGCCCGACCGCGACGACGACATGATCGCCACCGGCAAGCGTCATGACTTCCTCATAGAGTACGAAGTCGGCTTCGATGACGAGGGCAACATTCTCGGCATCGATTTCATGTTCGCGGCGCGCTGTGGGTTCTCCTCGGACCTGTCAGGTCCGGTGACCGATCGCGCGCTGTTCCACTGCGACAACACCTATTTCTGGCCGGCGGTGCATGCCCAGTCGGCGCCGCTCTACACCAACACTGTGTCGAACACCGCCTTCCGTGGTTTCGGCGGTCCACAAGGCATGGTCGGCGCCGAGCGCGTCATCGACGAAGTTGCCTTCGCCGTCGGCAAGGATCCGCTCGAAATCCGCAAGAAGAATTTTTACGGCACCAGCGACCGCAATATCACGCCCTACCATCAGACGGTCGAGGACAACATCATCCAGCGCATCGTTGCCGAGCTTGAGCAAAGCTCCAGCTATGCGCGGCGGCGGCGCGAGATATCGGCCTTCAATGCCAATAGCCGTTTCATCAAGCGTGGCCTGGCGCTGACGCCGGTCAAGTTCGGCATCTCGTTCACGGCCACGCACTACAACCAGGCCGGCGCGCTGGTGCATGTCTACACCGATGGTTCGGTGCATCTGAACCATGGCGGCACGGAGATGGGGCAGGGCCTCTACGTCAAGGTGGCGCAGGTGGTGGCGGAAGAGTTCCAGATCGATCTCGATCAGGTGAAGATCACCGCGACGACGACCGGCAAGGTGCCGAACACCTCGGCCACGGCAGCGTCCTCCGGTTCTGACCTCAACGGCATGGCGGCGCAGAATGGCGCTCGCCAGATCAAGGATCGGTTGACCGATTTCGCCGCCGAAAAATATCAGGTGCCGCGCGACCAGGTGCTGTTCCTGCCCAACCGGGTGCGCATCGGCAACCAGGAGATCGCCTTCGCTGACCTCGTCAAACAGGCCTATATGGCCCGTATCCAGCTTTCGGCGGCGGGCTTTTACAAAACGCCAAAGATCCACTGGAACCGCGACAAGGGCGAAGGCCGCCCCTTCTACTACTTCGCCTATGGCGCCTCGTGCTCGGAAGTCTCGGTCGACACGCTGACCGGCGAATACATGGTCGAGCGCACCGACATCTTGCACGAGACCGGCCGCTCGCTGAACCGCGCCATCGATCTCGGGCAGATCGAGGGCGGCTTCATCCAGGGTATGGGCTGGCTGACGACCGAGGAACTCTGGTGGGACGGCAATGGCCGGCTGCGCACGCATGCGCCGTCGACCTACAAGATCCCGCTCGCCTCGGACCGACCGAAGATCTTCAACGTGACGCTGGCCGACTGGCCGGAAACCAGCGAGCCGACGATCCATCGCTCCAAGGCGGTCGGCGAACCGCCGTTCCCGCTCGGCATGTCGGTGCTGCACGCGCTGTCGGACGCGGTGGCCAGCGTCGCCGATCACAGGACATGTCCGCGTCTCGATGCGCCGGCAACGCCGGAACGGGTACTGATGGCGATCGAGCGGCTGAAGAACGAGGTCAAAGCGGGCGCCTGAAACCGGCGAGACGTGCAATTCAGGCCGAAAAAGCCTACATTTCCCATTAGGGAACGCGAAAGATGAACTCGAAAGCGCAAAGCCTGAAAGCCTTTCTTGGCAATGCCGGCCGGGTTGCCCTAGTCGAAGTGGCCGGCACCAAAGGCTCGACGCCACGCGAGAAGGGCGCCTTCATGCTCGTCTCCCAAGCGTCGATCTTTGGCACGATCGGCGGCGGCCAACTCGAGTACATGGCCATCGACAAGGCACGGCAGATGCTAGGGTCTTCCCCCTCGCACTTGTGGGGAAGGTCCGTGAGCCGACGCCGCGAAGCGGCGTTGGCGAAACGGGGTGGGGGAGCGGCGTTCCCAGAACTCCCACCCCGGACGACTCCGTCGTCCGACCTTCCCCACAAGGGGGAGGGCAAAGAGACCCGCATCGAAGTTGACGAACTCTGCGCGACCCTCGACGTGCCGCTAGGACCCGAGATCGGTCAATGCTGCGGCGGACGTGTCGAAGTGTTGATCCGGCTCGTCGATAGCGCGCTGGCAGCCGAACTGGTCGCAGCGGCGGAAACCGAAGAGGCTGAACTGCCTTATATCTATATCTTCGGCGGCGGCCATGTCGGCCAGGCGCTGGCCTCCTCTGTGGCCCTTCTTCCCGTGCACGCCGTCGTCATCGAGACGCGGGCCGAGGCGCTGGAAGGCATGCCGGAAACCGTTGAGACGCGGTTGACGCCGATACCGGAGGTGATGGTGCGCGATGCACCCGCCGGCAGCGCTTTCGCCATACTCACCCATGACCATGCGCTGGACTTCCTGATCGTCGCCGAAGCGTTGAAGCGTGACGACACGGCCTATGTCGGCATGATAGGCTCGAAGACCAAGAAGGCGACGTTCAAGAACTGGTTCCTCAAATCGGCGGACGGCAGCGAAGCGGAATTTGCCCGCCTCGTCTCGCCGATCGGCGGCGATGCCGTGAGGGACAAGCGCCCGCCTGTCATCGCAGCGCTCGCGGCCGCCGAGATCATGACGGCGCTGGTTGGGTACGCCGCAGCATCAACCGCCAACCAGGCCTCGCGCCGCAAGGCCATGGCCGGCTAAGTTTACGTCACGGCTACACCGGTTGTTTCAAACCCAGATGGTCGCGCAGCGTGCGGCCCTCGTAGTGCTTGCGGAAAAGGCCACGCCGCTGCAGTTCCGGCACGACCAGCGTGGCAAAGGCATCGAGTTCGCCGGGGAAATATGAGGGCATGACGTTGAAGCCGTCGGCCGCACTGCCTTCGAACCGCGCCTGCAACTCGTCGGCGACCTGGGCCGCCGTTCCGACGATGCGCCAATGACCACGCGCGCCAGCGAAATGCCGCGCCAGCTGGCGGATGGACAGGTTGTCGCGACGTGACTGCTCGATGACCAGCGCTTGCCGGCTCTGCATGCCTTCGCTGGGCGGCAGTTCCGGCAGCGGCCCGTCGATCGGATAGCGCCATAGATCGGAAATGCTGAGATAGCTGGACAGCAGTGCAACGCCGACATCGTCGGGGATAAGTTCCTGCAACTCCTCGTATTTTTCCTGAGCTTGCGTCGTGGTTTCAGCCACCACGGGCGCGACACCGGGCATGATCTTGATGTCGTCCGGCTCGCGTCCATAGGCCGCCAGACGCCCCTTGAGATCGTCGTAGAAGGCCTTCGCTTCCTCGAAAGTCTGCGCCGCCGTGAACACCACATCGGCGGTGCGAGCGGCAAGGTCGCGTCCGACATCCGAAGCGCCGGCCTGAACCATCACCGGTGCGCCCTGCGGCGAACGCGGCAGGTCAAGCGCATCGCGCACGGAAAAGCTCTGGCCATCATGACCGGAACCGGAAGCCCCGCCGGGCTTGCCGCGCCAAAGCCCCGTGACCACCTCGGCGAACTCACGTGCCCGCTCGTAGCGATCGGCATGCGGGCGCAATCCGGTTGAGCCGAAATTGGCGGCCTCGATGGGACTGGCCGAGGTGACCAGGTTCCAGCCGGCCCGGCCGCCGCTCAGATGGTCGAGCGACAGGAAGGTCCGCGCCAGTCCGTAGGGCTCGTTGTAGCTTGTCGAGGCCGTCGAAACGAGACCGATGTAGCTGGTCTGGGCCGCCAGCGCCGAAAGCAGGCTGATCGGCTCGAAACCGATCGAGCGCGACGTCTGGCTGGCGATGCCGACATTGGCTTCGCGCAGGCCGGCAGCGTCCTCGCAGAAGATCATGTCGAACTTCGCTGCCTCCGCTATGCGCGCCAGCTGGATGTAATGGTCGATGTCGATGCCGGCCGTCACATGTGCCTTGGGATGGCGCCAGGCGGCGATATGGTGGCCCGTTGCCCACAGGAAGGCGCCGAGCTTCATCTGGCGGGGAGCGGCGGTCATGCTGCGCCTCCCACCATCAGCCCGAGATGCGAGCGCAACGTCGCGCCGCGATAGCTTTCTCGAAACAGGCCGCGCTGCCGCAGCGCCGGCAAAACCAGATCGACAAAATTGTCGAGCGCCGAAAGCTGAGCCGGCATCAACATGTTGAAACCGTCACAGCTTTTCGACCGGAATTGTTTTTCCATGCTGTCGGCGACGGTCGGCTTGGCGGTACCATGGGTGACGGGCGAGACATTCATCAGCACCTTCACGGCGCCCGGGTCGCGTCCGCAGGCAGCAACGCAGCGTTTGAGATCGTCATACCGGGCTTTCGTGCTCTCGAGTGGCCCGTCCTCCAGCAGGATGACATCGGCGGTGCGGGCGGCAATATCCATGTCTGATAGACCGGACAGCACCAGCACCGGCGTATCCTGCGGCGACCGCGCTACGTTCAGCGGTCCTCGCACCGAAAAGAATTCGCCCTTGTGGTCGAGCAGGTGCATCTTTTCGGGATCGTGGAAGCGTCCGTCGCTCTTGTCGAACTTGAGAGCGTCCGCATCCCAGCCGTTCCACAAACCTTGAACGATGCCGATATATTCCTCCGTGCGGCGGCGAAAATCGTCGCCGGAAAATCCGTCCGGCCGGCTGAAATTGGCTGCTTCGCGTGGCGCTTGCGCCATGGTCGCGTTCCAGCCGGCGCGGCCATGGCTGATGATGTCGAGCGAGGCGAAACGGCGGGCCAGATTGTAGGGCTGGTGAGCGACCGTCGAGGCCGCGGCGACCAGGCCGATCCTGCTTGTCACCGTGGCCAGTGCGGCCAGCATGGTCGTCGCTTCGAAGGGCATCTGCCTGTTTGCAGCATCGCTGCCGGAAGCCGGCGCGGAATCGGCGAAAATCACCATATCCAGCCCGGCCGCTTCTGCCCTTTGCACAAACCGCGCCAGATGGCTGAAGTCCGGCTCGGCCCCGGACGATGGCTCTGCGGTTCCCGGAAACGGCGAAACGGCAAGATGCATTGTGGCGCCGTTGTCCATCGATGGTCCCTGCAAGACGAAATACCATCGGAACTATGTTCGCCTCATCCAGCGATGGCAACCGCTGGCGCTGGGCCAACTACCGGTCACTTGCCGGCCAGCCATCACTTGCCGGCCAGCCCCTATTTGCCAGCAAGCAGGTCGTTGATCAGCCGCTGGCAGCGCTCGGCCATGAAGTCGAGCAGCAGCCGCACCTTGGGGTCCTGCAGCTTCTTGTGCGGATAGACGGCGGCGAATTGCACCGGCGTTGGTGGCGTGCTGCTCAGGATCACCTTCAGCCGCTGGTCACGGATGAACGGCTCGACCTCGAAGCGCGGCTTGTTGATGATGCCGCGCCCGGACAGCGCCCATCCGGTCAGCACGTCACCATCGTCGGTGTCGTAGGGTCCGTGCACCTCGAATTTCTGCGGGCCGGTGGGGGTCTGCAGCGTCCACACATATTCGCGCGCGCCGGAGTAACGCAGCATCAGGCAGTCGTGCTTCTTGCCGATGAGTTCCTGCGGCTCCATTGGTTCGCCGCGCGCTTGCAGATATTTCGGCGCCGCCACCAGCACGCGTTCGCATTCCATGATGCCGCGCATCCTGAGGCTGGAATCCTCGATGATGCCGAGCCGGAAGGCGACGTCGATGCCTTCCTTCATGATGTCGACATTGTGGTCAGAGAGCCTCAGCCGCACCTCGATGTCAGGGTATTTGTCGTGGAAATCGGGAATGCCGGAGGCCACCAGCCGGCGGCCGAGACCCAAGGGTGCAGTAACGCGGATGGTGCCGCGCGGTTGGCCGGACAGCGCGGAAACGGCGGCTTCCGCTTCGGTGATCGCCTCCAGCACCTGTTTGGCGCCCGAATAGAAAACCGTGCCATGTTCGGTCGGCATCAATTGCCGTGTGGTGCGGTTGAACAGCCGCACGCCAAGATGCTTCTCCAGCTCCTTGATGCGGTTGGAGGCGACCGCCGGCGAGATGCGCATGTCGCGGCCGGCCGCCGACAGATTGCCGAGTTCGACGACGCGAACGAAGACGGCGATGTTGTCGAGATAGGCCATGCGGATTTCGTGGCTTTCATCCAGCTGCGTGCAACGACTGTAGTATTTTCCATTTTTTTTTGAAAGTCATCGCACACCTCGCCTCTTTCCGTTTGCGCGCGACACCGTAAAGTCGCGTCATCGGCAGGGACGACTTCAATGATGGATTTCGCGATTTTCTGGGACTGGCTGAGCTTCGCCGTGCGTTGGCTGCATGTCATCACCGGCATCGCCTGGATCGGCTCGTCTTTCTATTTCGTGGCGCTCGATCTCGGCCTGCGCCAGCGTCCGGGCATGCCCGTCGGCGCCTTTGGCGAAGAATGGCAGGTGCATGGCGGCGGCTTCTACCACATCCAGAAATATCTGGTGGCGCCGGCCGAGATGCCCGAGCACCTGACCTGGTTCAAATGGGAATCCTACGCCACCTGGCTGTCGGGCTTCGCCATGCTGTGCGTCGTCTATTATGCCGGAGCCGATCTGTTCCTGATCGATCCCAACGTGCTGCCAATGTCGGTGCCGGTCGGCATCTTGCTGTCTATGGCGACGATCGGCGTCGGCTGGGTGGTCTATGATCTTCTGTGCCGTTCGCCGCTGGGAAAAAGCGACACCGGCCTGATGCTGGTGCTCTACTGCGTGCTGGTGTTCATCGCCTGGGGGCTCACCCATTTGTTTACCGGCCGTGCCGCTTTCCTGCATCTGGGTGCCATCACCGCGACGATCATGTCGGCCAACGTCTTCATGGTCATCATCCCCAACCAGAAGATCGTCGTTGCCGACCTGATCGCCGGCCGCAAGCCCGATCCGAAATACGGCAAGATCGCCAAGCAGCGCTCCTTGCACAACAACTACCTGACGCTGCCGGTGCTGTTCCTGATGCTGTCGAACCACTACCCGCTGGCGTTTGGCACGCAGTTCAACTGGGTCATCGCCTCGCTGGTGTTCATCATCGGGGTGCTGATCCGGCATTATTTCAACAGCGTTCATGCCCGCAAGGGCAACCCGACCTGGACCTGGCTGGGCGCCCTTGTGCTGTTCATCATCATCATCTGGCTGTCGACCGCACCCAAGGTGCTGACCGGCGAACCCAAGACTTCCGCCGCCGCCCAGGTCTACGTCGCATCGGTGCATTTCCCGGCCGTGCGCGATACGGTGCTCGGCCGCTGCTCGATGTGCCACGCGGCGGAGCCGGTCTATGAGGGCATCTACCACGCGCCTCAGGGCGTGATGCTCGACACCGACGCCGACATCGCCAACCATGCCCGCGAGATCTATCTGCAGGCCGGTCGCAGCCACGCCATGCCGCCGGCCAACGTCTCGCAGATTACCGACAAGGAACGGGCGCTGCTGGTGGCCTGGTTCGAAGGCGCAGGGAAATAGCATGACCTCGACACTTCTGCGCGGCCGCACGCTGTCCTTCGTGCGCTGGCCGCAAACCATCGATGACCACTCCGCCTGGCGCTACGAGGAGGATGGCGGCCTGCTGATCCGCGACGGCCGGATCGTCGCCGCCGGTGCCTACGCCGACGTCGAGAAACAGGCCGGCGAGGAAGTAAAAAAGATCGACCATCGGCCGCATCTGCTGCTGCCGGGCTTCATCGACGCGCATGTGCATTTCCCGCAGATGCAGATCATCGCCTCCTATGGCGCCGAACTGCTCGACTGGCTGAACACCTACACTTTTCCGGAAGAGACGAAGTTCGCCAACGCTCAGCACGGCCGCCGCATCGCGCGGCTGTTCCTCGACGAGATGGTGCGCCACGGCACCACGACGGTGGCCGCCTACTGCTCGGTGCACAAGGCGTCGGCCGAGGCCTTCTTTGCCGAATCGCATGACCGCAACATGCTCAACATCGCCGGCAAGGTGATGATGGACCGCAATGCGCCCGCCGGCGTGCTCGACACGCCGCAATCCGGCTACGACGACAGCAAGGCGCTGATCAAGGAATGGCACGGCAAGGGGCGCCAGCACTATGCGATCACGCCGCGCTTCGCCATCACTTCGTCGCCGCAGCAGATGGAGATGGCCGGCGCGCTGTGCCGCGAACATCCCGACCTGCATATGCAGACGCATCTGTCGGAGAACCACGCCGAAATCGCCTTTACGCAAGAACTCTATCCGTGGTCGCGCGACTACACCGACGTCTACGAGCATTACGGGCTGCTGGGGAAAAAGAGCCTGTTCGGCCATTGCATCCACCTGTCGGATCGTGAGGCGGATGCGCTGTCGGACAGCGGCTCGGTGGCGGTGTTCTGCCCGACCTCGAACCTGTTCCTCGGCTCTGGCCTGTTCGACTATCAGCGCTTTCGCCGCCGCGACAAGCCGTTCCGGATGGCAGCTGCCACCGATGTCGGCGGTGGCACCAACTATTCCATGCTGCGCACTATGGACGAGGGCTACAAGGTGATCGCGCTGAACGGCGAGAAGCTCAATCCGTTCCAGTCCTTCTGGCAGATGACGCGCGGCAATGCCGAAGCGCTGTCGGTGGTGGACAAGATCGGCACGCTGGATGAAGGCAGCGACGCCGACATCGTCGTGCTCGACGCCAGGCCGACGCCGGCGATGCGGCTCAGGATGGAAACGGTCGAGACGCTGGCGCAGGAACTGTTTCTCTTGCAGACGCTGGGCGACGATCGCGCCGTGCGCGAGGTCTATGTCGCGGGTCGGGCGGCCAAGACCGATATGGCGATTTAGGCATGTTGAGATTCAGGCGATGCCGGTCTGCAAATGGCGGCTCCCTGCGCTTCCGGTGCTCACGTACTTCAAGTACGCTCCGCTCCGGTTCTCGGAAGCCACCATTTTCGACTCGGCCTCACCTGAATCTCAACATACCTTCCGTCTGCGACGCTTGACCCGGCGGCGGCCATCGGTCAAAGCGTGCGGCGAAGTTGACAGGGGAACGACATGGCCGTTGCTGACGACATCGCACTGATCAAGAGACAGGAAGAGATCCTTGTCTTTCCCGCCTTCGATGAGGCTGTGGCCTTCAAGATCGGTTCGGCCATCCGTGACCGGGCGCTGACTGAGAACCTGCCTGTTATCGTCGACATCAGGACCTTCGACCGGCCGCTGTTCTATGCCGCGATGCCGGGTTCGAACGCTTCCAATCCGGACTGGGCGCGGCGCAAGATCAATGTCGTCAAGCGGTTCTTGAAAAGCACCTACCGCATGGTGCTGGAACAGCAGCGCCCCGATCGCACCTTCAAGATCGGCGAAGGGCTGGATATTGCTGACTATGTGCTGGCCGGCGGTGGTTTCCCGGTCACGGTCAAGGGTGCCGGTGTCATCGGTGTGATCGCCGTCTCAGGCCTACCGGAGCGCCAGGATCATGGCGTCGTTGTCGAGGCGCTGTGCAACCATTTGGGCATCAATGGGCGAGAGCTCGCGCTGCCGCCGGAAGCAAAATGAGCGATCCGAAGATATTCCTGACCTCCATCTTCAACGCGGCCGTCGCCGCCGCCGATCCGCGGCGAACCATCCGGGATCATTTGCCGGCGAAGCCCAAGGGCCGCACCATCGTCATCGGCGCCGGAAAAGGCTCGGCGCAGATGGCGGCGGCCTTCGAGAAGGTCTGGGACGGCCCGATCGAAGGGCTGGTCGTCACCCGCTACGGCTATGGCGCGACCTGCAAGCGCATCGAGATCATCGAGGCGGCGCATCCGGTGCCGGACGCGGCCGGCCTTGAAGCCTCGCAACGCCTGCTCGCCAAGGTACAGGGATTGACAGCCGACGATCTGGTCGTGGCACTGATTTCCGGCGGCGGCTCGGCGCTCTTGCCATCGCCTGCCGGCAGCCTGACGCTGGCCGACGAGATCGCCGTCAACGAGGCGCTGCTCGCTTCCGGTGCGCCGATCGCGGCGATGAACACCATCCGCAAGCATCTTTCCACCATCAAGGGTGGCCGGCTGGCGGCCGCCGCCTGGCCGGCCAGGGTGGTGTCCTTGGTCGTTTCCGATATTCCCGGCGACAATCCTGCCCTGGTCGCCTCCGGTCCGACCGTCCCCGACACCGGCAGCCGCGAGGACGCGCTGGCGTCGATCGCAGTCTATGGCATGAAGCTGCCGGCTGCGGTGATGGCGCATATCAACGCGCCGGCCGCCGATGCACCAAACCCTGGTGATCCGCGCTTTTCACGCAATGAGGTGCATCTGATCGCCTCGGCCGGCGTGTCGCTTGAAGCGGCGGCGGCGGAAGCCAAGCGGCAAGGCGTCGAAGCCGTCATCCTCTCCGACGCCATCGAGGGTGAGGCGCGCGAGGTCGGCGGCGTCCATGCGGCCATCGCGCGCGAAGTGGCGATGCGCAACCGGCCATTCCCCAAGCCGGTGCTGATCCTGTCCGGCGGCGAAACAACAGTGACCTTGCGCGCCAAGGGCAAAGGCGGCCGCAACTCGGAATTCCTGCTCGCCTTCGCCATTGGTATCAACGGCGTGGACGGCATCCACGCGCTGGCCGCCGACACCGATGGCATCGACGGTTCGGAGGACAATGCCGGCGCCTTCGCCGACGGCTCGACCGTGTCGCGCATGAGGGCGGCGGGTGTGGACGCCAAGGCGATGCTTGCGGGCAACAATGCCTGGACGGCCTTCTATGCCGTCGGCGATCTTTTCGTGCCCGGCCCGACGGGAACCAATGTCAACGATCTCAGGGCGATCCTGATCCGCTGAACCTGTCGGCGATCTGGCTCACACCTCGTGCAGATAGAGGTGATAATCCAGTTCGCTGACCGTGCGCGCCACGCGCAGGTATTCGGATTGCTTGATAGCCACGAAGGTGCGGTGCAGGTCTTCGCCGAGCGCGCCCTTCAGGAAGCTCGACGCCCTCGCCGCCTCGATCGCGGCGCGCCAGTCGACCGGCATCGTCGTGCGCGTGATCGCTGCCTCATAACCATTGCCTGTCGTTTCCGGGCCAGGATCGAGACCTTCATCGAGACCTTTGATGATGGCGGCCAGCACCGTCGCGGCGATCAGATAGGGGTTGGCGTCGACGCCCGATGGCCGGTGCTCGATGCGCCGGTTTTTCGCATCGCCCGCCGGCACGCGCAGTGCCACCGAACGGTTGTTGACGCCCCAGGTCGGCGCCACTGGCGCATAGGATTGCGACACGAAGCGCCGCCAGGAATTGGCGTGTGGCGCAAACACCAGCATTGATTCGGCCATCGTCTGGATCAGGCCGCCGAGCCCCTGCAGCAGCGGCAGCGACCAGCTCTCGCCGCCAGATTCGGCGAAGACGTTTCGGCCGGCCTTGTCCTGCAGCGAGACATGGAAATGCATGCCCGAGCCGGCATATTTCTCGATCGGCTTGGCCATGAAACAGGCGGTGACGCCGTGGCGGCGCGCCTGCGCCCGCACCAGCCGCTTCAGCATGACCAGATCGTCGGCCGCCCGCATCACGTCCTTGCGGTAGTTCAGCGTCAATTCGTACTGGCCGGGCGCATATTCGGAAATCACCGTCTCGGCCGGAATGCCTTGTGCCTTGGCCGCCGCATAGATGTCGGAGAACAGCGGCTCCATGCCGTGCAGATGGTCGACGGAATAGACTTCGGTCTTGCCCGAGACACGGCCGTCGAGCACGGCGCGCGCCGGCTGCACCTTGCCGTCGGCGTCGCGCTCATTGGCCAGGAGAAAAAATTCCAGCTCGAAGGCGCCAGCGGGATAAAGACCCTTGGCCGCGAGGATATCGACCTGCCGTGCCAGCGCCAGCCGCGGATCCGACGACATTGGCTGGCCGTCGAGGTGATACATCGCCATCAGCAGCTGGCCGCGCGGCGGATTTGTACCGTAGAGCGGTACTAGCGTGCCGGGGATCGGCCATGCCCTGAGGTCGCCGTCGCCAGTGGTCCAGATCAAACCGGTTTCGTGCACATCCTCGCCGGTGATGTCGAGGCCGAGGATCGAGATCGGCATATGCCGGCCGCCCTCGAAGATGCTTTTCAGCTCATGCCGGCGCACGATCTTGCCGCGGCCGACGCCATTGGCGTCGGTCAGCACGATATCGAAGGCTTCGATCTCGGGATGGGCGTCGAGAAAGGCTTGCGCCTCGGTGGGCGTCGAGCCCGAAGGTGAGGTCATGATCTGTCCGGCTTTGCTTGGCGCGCCCATTTGTTAGCCGCTTGTCTCATGCCGCAAGCTTTGCCGCAACCGCGCCGAAGGCGGTGATCAGCCGGTTGACCTGGGCACCGGTGGTCGCCGGCGAGATCAGCATCATATTGTGGAACGGCGCGATCAGCACGCCGCGATTGACCAGCGCGACATGGATGGCGGCTTCCAGTTCCGGCGCATGCGCCATCTCAGCCTCGGCGCCATTGCGCAGCGGGCCGGGCGCGCAGATGAACTCGACACGGGCGCCGACGCGGGCGACATGCCAGGGCAAGCGGTAGCGGTCGATCACGCCGGTCAGCCCGGCATCGAGTCGCCGCGCCAGATGGTCCATGCGGGCGTAGTTTTCCTCGGTCATCACCTCTTCGAGCGTGGCGCGCATCGCAGCGAACTGCAGCGGGTTGGCCGAGAGCGTCGTGCCCATGCCGGAATACCCCGGCTCCTTCTCCCTGTTGTAGGCGGCGTAGCGCGAGGCGACATCGTCGCTCATGCCCCAGACGCTCGCCGGCACACCACCGGCGATCGGCTTGCCCAGCACGAAGAAGTCCGGGTCCAGGCCGTATTTCCTGGTGTAGCCGCCCGGGCCGGTCGAGATCGTATGCGTCTCGTCGATCAGGAGCAGCGTGCCGGCTTCGCGCGTCAGCCTGCGCAGCGCGTCGTGGAAGTCATGGTCAGCCAGCACCATGCAGGAATTGGTCAGCACCGGCTCGGCGATGACGCAGGCGACGTCCTTGTCCTTGAGGGCGGCTTCCAGTGCGGCGACGTCGTTGAACTCGATCACCTTGGCGGTGCGGGTCAGGTCGCGGAATTCGCCTGCCAGCCCCGGCCGGTTGACCGGCTTGCCGTCGACGAGCCGCACCATCGTCTCGTCGACCGAGCCGTGATAGCAGCCGTTGAAGACCAGGATTTTTTCGCGCCCGGTGACGGCGCGGGCAACCCGCAGCGCAAAGCGGTTGGCGTCGGTCGCCGTCGTCGCGATCTGCCAGAACGGCAGGCCGAAATGCTGCTGCAGCAGCGGGCCGATGGCCAGCGCGTCTTCGGAGGGCAGCATATAGGTCAGGCCGCGTCCGGCCTGGCGGCGGATGGCGCGCGCCACCGGCGGCGGCGAATGGCCGAACATCGAGCCGGTGTCGCCGAGGCAGAAATCGTCGAGCCTGATACCGTCGATATCGGTGATCGTGGCGCCCCTGGCGCTATCGACCAGGATCGGAAACGGTGTCGGCCAGTCATTCATCCAGTGCATCGGCACGCCACCGAAGAAGCCCGGCAGGCCATTGCCGACCTTCGCCTGCGATTTCGGCCGCGCCTTGCGGAAGGCTGCCGCCTCGATCTCCAGCAGATCGGCAACACGGCCGCGATCGATGCCGCCGATGGACGTCCTTGAACTGTCGCTGCTGTGCATGAAAACCCCTTTGGTCCGCCACCTTAGTCAATCGACGTGATGAATCGCAATTGGCCGCAAAGGCCTGCTGGATTGGTTCAGGATCTGCGGCCGGCGCTTGACCCGGCCCGCGAGCTCGGCGTCAATGCGGATCGGTGTCGGGCCAAGCAAATGCGGGGAGCATAAAATGGATAGGGAATTTGCGCTTCAGGCAAAGGACATAAGTATTGATGTCACGAGGCGTCTTCTTGAGATTGTCAAATTAACTAGTGATTGGGATACCGAGGAGATGCGGCGTCTGCACAAGGCCATTGGGATAACTGTTGGAAAAATAGAAGTGGATATCATTGCCGAGATATATCGTAGCTACCCTGATATGGAAGACCTATCCTGACCGAGGATTGACCAATGGCGGTTGTTTTCACAGTGATAATGTCGGCGCTGGCGCTGCTTGGCTCGGTGGTCGCCGCTTCCGCATCCGGCGGCATCTGGTGCAACGTCGACGATACGGCGGTGAAGTTCGACGTCGGTGCCGGCGTCACCAGAGGCATGGGCGGCCCGACCTTCAATTTCAGCGGCACCCTTGAAATTCTCGGGCGGCCCGTCGCTGACGACCTGCGCAAGACCACGTTCGAGGATTCCAACCTCACCCAGTACTGGCTCGACAACAAGGAGCTGCGGCTGAACATCTACCACGAGCATCAGCTCGCAAATGCCTACAACTATGTCGAACTGACGATTCTGACCAAGGCCAGCGACGAAGGCGTCTATGACGGACAGTACAGGCTTGCCATCTATGACAATGCCGCCGACGCGGACAAGGATGGCCAGCCGGTCGAACTGACCGGCAAGGTCTCCTGCGGAGCCGAATAAACCCCAGACTATGCGGTGATGTCGATGACGCCGCAATCGCCGGCCGCACTGCCGAAGGCGACGCGGCGTTCTTCCTTGTCCCACATCATCGAGGTGATCGCGCCCTTGCCTGGCCGCCGCAACAGCACTTCCTTGGCGTCCGCGAAGCGCACCGCCATCACCATGCCGTCATCATAGCCGACGGCGACGACATCCTGGCTCGGGTGGCAGGCGACCGCCGTCACCATGGCGTTGCCGCGCGTGCCAAGTTCCAGCGGCGCTTTGCCCATCGGGCCGTCCTTGCCCGAAAACGGCCAGACGATCGCCGCCGGCGCGCCGGAACTCGCCAGCCACTTGCCTTTCACGCTCCACGACAGGCTTTTGACCTTGCCGGGATAGCCGGTCATGCGCATGTGCTTGCCGTCGGCGAGCTTCCAGCCATGCAGCGCGTTTTCCTGCATGGTGGTGACAAGGAAGGCGCCATCGGGCGAGAAGGTGATGCCGGTGTGGGCACCGGCCCATTCGAGCTCCACCGGCTTGCCCTCGGCGGCCGGAAAATGCAGCGTCGCGCCATTGTAGCGGGCAACACCGAAGCGCATGCCCTTGGGCGAGAACGCCAGCCCCTCGACCGAACGCGGATGGGTAAATTCCCTGGTCTTGCCGTCGGCGAAGCGCACGAAGGCGGTTTTGCCCGTCGCATAGGCGATGGCGCCCTGCGGTCCGGCAGCGACGCTGGTGATCCACTTCCTGGCCGAGCTGGCCAGTTCCGTGGCCTCGCTGCCTGCTTTCACGGCAAACACCTTGCCGTCCTCGCCGCCGGTGATCAGCCGGTCATTGGCCGGGTCATGGAAGGCGGCGAGCAGTCCGTCATTGGCTTGCACCGTCTTGTGACCATGGTCGAGCCGATGGACGGCGCCGTCGGCCATCGCGAAATGCGGCACGTCGCCGAGGAAGACGGCGGCGATGCAATGGCCTTCGAGATCAAGCGGGGCGACGGTCGGCATGGGAGACTATTTCCATTTAAGATTCTGCTTGCGACTCACCCTTACGGGGTTGGGCCATAGGTCTCAACCCGTGCTTCGGAGCGTCGTAAGGAGAGACGAGGGCGCCAGCGCGGCTTCTTCCTTCTCCCCCTTGTGGGAGAAGGTGGCCGAGCGAAGCTCGGTCGGATGAGGGGTGTTCCAGTTTGGCACCGCCTGCATTCCGTCCAGCATCCCTCAACCGTCTTGGCGCTGCGCGCCAATCCACCTTCTCCCACAAGGGGAGAAGGGAGAAGGACGGCGAAATCAGGCAGCCTGGCAGGCGTCGAAGCTCTTCTTCAGCCGCTCGCCGTCGAGTTCGCGGCCGATGAAGACCAGCCGGCTCTCATGCTTCTCGCCGTCCTTCCAGGCGCGCTGGTGGTCGCCCTCGATGATCATGTGCACGCCCTGGATGACATAGCGCTCGTCGTCGCCCTTGAGCGCGATGATGCCCTTCAGCCGCAGGATGTTGGGGCCTTCCATCTGGGTGATCTTCTCGATCCACGGGAAGAATTTCTTCGGGTCCATCTCGCCGCCGCGCAGCGACACCGACTGCACCGTCACGTCATGGATGTCGGAAGGATGCGCGTGATGATGGTGGTCGTGCCCATCATGGTCATGGTGATCGTGGCCATCGTGATCGTGGTGGTCGTGGTCATGATGATCGTGATCGTCATGCGCCTCGAGGAAATGCGGATCGTTTTCCAGCGCTCTGGACAGGTCGAAGGCGCCGCGGTCGAGCACTTCTGAAAGGGCGACGCCGGCTCGTGTCGTGCGATGGATCTTCGCCGCCGGATTGATGGCGCGGATCGTCGCTTCGACCTTGGCGAGCTCTTCCGGGGTGACGAGGTCGGTCTTGTTGAGCACGACGACATCGGCGAAGGCGATCTGGTCCTCGGCTTCCCTGGAATCCTTGAGCCGCAGCGGCAGATGCTTGGCGTCGACCAGCGTCACCACCGCATCGAGCTTGGTCTTGGAACGCACGTCGTCGTCCATGAAGAAGGTCTGCGCCACCGGCACCGGATCGGCGAGGCCGGTGGTCTCGACCACGATGGCGTCGAAACGGCCGGGCCGGCGCATCAGCCCCTCGACGACACGGATCAAGTCGCCGCGCACCGTGCAGCAGACGCAGCCATTGTTCATCTCGTAGATTTCCTCGTCGGATTCCACGATCAATTCGTTGTCGATGCCGATTTCGCCGAACTCGTTGACGATGACGGCATAACGCTTGCCGTGGTTTTCCGACAGGATGCGATTGAGCAGCGTCGTCTTGCCGGCGCCGAGATAGCCGGTGAGAACGGTTACGGGGATCTGCGTCAGTGCGTCGCTCATGGCTTGCCTCGAAGAATCTGCGCCTTGAAAAAGGCTTCGAAAAAGGGATTGTCGGCTCCATATAGGATGTGTGCCGGGCTTTTGCACGAGGCAAACCGATGGGCCAAACCGGCTTGCCGACATTACCGAATTTTCATTGGCGAGAGCCGCCGTCACAGCCTAGATCAGGGCGCGGGAGGCCAACTCGAGAGGCACGATATGTCCAGCAAGCCATCCTCCTTCTCCTTGAGCCGGCGCAAGGCACTCGGCTTGATCGCGGTGACCGCCGGCGGTGGTGCCTTCCTGCCGGCCGCGGCAATCGCCGCCCAGTCTTCGGCCGGCAAGGCCTCTTCCTATGCCGGACTGGCCCTGTTCGAAACCGGCGCCGGCGTCTGCGCCATCACACCTGAGGTGACGGAAGGGCCGTTCTATTTCGACCCGAAACTCGAACGTGCCGATGTCACCGAGGGCAAGAAGGGCCTTGCCCTCACTGTAAGGCTGCAGGTTGTCGACACGGCCTGCCGCCCGCTTGCCGGCGCCCGCGTCGACATCTGGCATTGCGACGCGCAAGGTGCCTATTCGGGCTACCCGGGACAAGGTGACGGCCGCGATGTCGACACGTCGGGCCAGACCTTCCTGCGTGGCTGGCAGAAGACCGATGCAAGCGGCATCGTTTCCTTCGCCACCATCTATCCCGGCTGGTATCGCGGCCGCACCACCCATATCCATTTCAAGGTCTTCCCCGACGACAGTTCGGTGATGACCGGCCAGTTGTTCTTCCCCGACAGTCTCAGCGAGCAGATCTTCACCACTGTCGCGCCATACAATGATCGGCCCGGCAAGCGCGACACCTCGAACGCCAGCGACGGCATCGCCAGGCAGGCCGGACCGCTCTCGCAGGCAGCACTGCGCGAGGTGGAGGATGCCTATCAGGCGCTGATGATCGTCGCGGTGAAGCCCGGCTGACCGACATTCCCTCACGCACGTCGTCCGCGGCGAAAACTCCGGTCGCGGAAAGTCGTTTGTCATCTAACTGAAATAAACATCTGGCATTAGCCACGGCGGACACCGCAATGCTTGCCGGCAAAGCTGTTTGGAGCGCCGGAATCTTTTTGATCGTCGATTGCCAACCGGCCGGCTGCGTCTATGCTGACCGCACCGGTACGGCCGAAGAGGGATGACCATGGCCAAGGCGGACAAGACTGCAACAATGAGCCGGCTGCATTCGGCGGCAAGGCTGGCAAGAACCGCGCTCGCGGCGCGGCTTCTGGCGCACGGCTTCTATGCCGGCCAGGATCAGATCATGCTGGCGCTCGACCGTGAAGACGGCCAGACGCCGGGCAATCTCGCCGGACGCCTCGGTGTGCGCCCACCGACCATCACCAAGACCATCAACCGGCTGCAGGCGCAGGGTTTTCTGGAAAAGCGCGCCTCGTCGGCCGATGCTCGCCAGGCTCATATTTTCCTCACCGACACCGGCCGCGACATCATCCACGCCATCGAGAAATCGGTGAAGAAGACCGAAAAGCAGGCGCTGAAGGGCCTCGACAAGAAGGACCAGAAGGCGCTGTTCAAGCTGCTTGCCCGCATCGAGGCCAACCTCTCGAACGAGGAATTGGTGTTGATCGACGACGACGCCGAGACGGACGACTGATCGCCACTTTCGGCAGCAGGCGATCAAGCCGCCGCGGCAGTGCCTTGGATCAGTGATGACCAGCGCCCCGGCGTCATGCCGAACGCCTTCTTGAATTGCCTGATAAAATGGCTCTGGTCGCTGAAGCCGGCCTCGATGGCGATCTGCGCCAGGGGTTCGCCGGCGGCGATCATCCGCCGCGCGCTCTGAAGCCGGCGCATCACCTGGAACCGATGCGGACTGGTGCAGAAGGCGGCGCGGAAATGCCGTGACAAGGCATAGCGGTCGAGCCCGGTGATCGCTTCCAGTTCGTCCGAACGGACGGGGCGGCCGAAGTTCTCCGTGAGATAGTCGCGCGCCAGCGTAGCCGCCCGCCATGCCGTTCGGGCCATCGGCTTCGCCGGCTGGCCGGCATGCCGGGTCAGGCTTTGCATCAGCCGCGCGAGGAAGTCGGCAACGAACAGCTCGTCAAGTTCCTCTTCCAGCGGCCCCAGTGCCGAAAGCAGCGTTGCGCAGAAGCTGTCGTCCGTCAGCACGCCATCCCTGACGAACGGCAGCGACGCGCCGCCAAGGCAGTCGAGCATCAGCGACGGTTCCAGATAGAGCATCCTGTAGCGAAGGCCGTCCTCGGTGCCGGCGCCGCCGTCATGCAATTCGTCGGGATGCAGCACGATGATCTGGCCAGGCAGGCTGTGGCGCGTCACGCCGAGGTAGCGAAACCTCTGCACGCCGTGCAGCGTCACCCCGATCGCATAGGTGTCGTGGCGATGCAGGTCGAAGGCGCTGCCATGGAACCGCGCCTCGATCCGCTCCATGCCGGCAGGGTCGGAGGCGGAGATGATGCAGTTTTCCGCCGCGTCAACGCACAAACGTCCAAGACCCTCGAAGGCCTGGCTGTTTAGATCGTGCGACATCGTCTCCTTCAGCCTCGCATTGGGGCACAAGCTCGAATGGTCAATGTCTCATGTTCGACACGAAATTTGCAATCGTGCTCAGGGAGGATCTGCCGGTCTGGCAGAAACTCAACGTCACCGCCTTCCTGACCAGCGGCATCGCCGCCCAGTTTCCGGACATTATCGGCGAACCTTATCGCGACCGCGCCGGCAATCTCTACAATCCGCTGTCGATCCAGCCGGTCATCGTGCTGTCCGCCGACCAGGTGACGCTGGGCGCGATCCACCGGCGCACGCTGGAGCGTGGGGTGACGACCTCGCTCTATGTCGAGGAGATGTTCGCGACCGGCTTTGACGCGGCCAACCGTGCCGTCTTCGCCGAATTCGCACCGGATGACGCCAAGGTGGTCGGTATCGCGCTTCGCGCCGAGAAGAAGGTGGTCGACAAGATCACCAAGGGTGCCCGCATGCACGCCTAAGGTGTGTTGATATTCAGCTGATGCCGGCCTGCAACCGGCGTCCTGCGCTTCCGGTGCTCACGTACTTTAAGTACGCTCCGCTCCGGTTCTCGAAAGCCACCTAGTTTGGTCGCTTCGCGCCCGTCTTCGACTCCGGCTCGGCCTGACCTGAATCTCAACACACCTTGGCCCCAAGGACTAAGCCTGCCGGCGGCTGTTGTTGTGCCAGCCGGCTTTTGGCGCGGCGGCAGCCGACGATTGGCTTGCCGCCAAGCGACATTTCCCGCAAAGGTGGGCTTCAGCCCAGCTTCCCACCCGGCCTGCAAGTGAGTGCTCCCCAAAGACATCCAGAAAGCGCAACGCCCCCGGTGGCGATCCTCTGCATGCTTTCCACCTACGTCTTCTTCACCTTTCTCGATACCAGCAGCAAATATCTCGTCCTGGCCGGCGTTTCAGTGCTCATCGTCGCCTGGGTGCGCTTTGCCGTACATGTCGTGCTGGTCGGCACGCTGCTGCGCGGCTGGCGCCAACCGGTGCGGTTTCGCCCGGTCAACCTGCCGGCGCATGTCCTGCGCGGTCTGTTCCTGTTCGGCTCGACCATGTTCAACATCCTGGCGCTGCGCTCCCTGCAACTGGCCGAAACCACCTCTATCTATTTCTTCGGCCCGATGGTGATCACAGCACTTGCCGGCCCGCTGCTTGGCGAATGGGCCGGCTGGCGGCGCTGGCTGGCGATCCTGGCGGCCTTCGCCGGGGTTCTGATCATCACCCGGCCAGGTGTCGGCGTTTTCGGCATGGGGCATCTCTTTGCGCTCGGCTCGATGCTGTCGAACTGCTTCTACGTCATCATGACGCGCCGCATGTCGGCGAGCGAGACGTCGGAAAGCCTCATCCTGTTCTCGGCACTGGCGCCGGCGGTGCTGCTTTTGCCCTTGCTGCCGTTTTCGTTCTCCCTGCCGCATGATGGATGGCACTGGTTCGTCCTGCTCATGCTTGGCGTGTTCGGCGGCGTCGGCCACTGGCTGCTGGTCCAGGCCTACCGGCTGGCGACGACCACGGCATTGGCGCCCTATCCCTATTCGCAGATGGTGTGGATGATCATTTCCGGATGGATCGTCTTCAAGCAGTTTCCCGACCGCTGGACACTGGTCGGCGCCGCCATCATTGTCGCCAGCGGCCTCTACATCGTTCATCGCGAGCACCGGCTTCGGCTGCAGAGCCGTGCGGCCTCCGATGTCGAAGCGGAGGCGTTGGCAAAAAAACTTTGATTTGCTGCCGATCGATGGCATAACGCCGCCTTTAAACTGTTTAGGCCGGTCGGGGAGCACAGGTCGCTGGCACAGAAAATCAAGCTTTCGACGATCGCGGATGCGCTCGGCGTGTCCACGGCCACGGTGTCACTGGCGCTGCGCGACAGCCCGCTGGTCGCCGGCGCCACCCGCGACCGCATCAAGGAACATGCGCGCGCCATCGGCTATATCTACAACCGACGCGCCGCCAGCCTGCGCACCTCGCGTTCGGGCATTGTCGGCGTCGTCGTCCACGACATCATGAACCCGTTCTTCGCCGAGATCCTGCGCTCGATCGAAAGCGAGCTCGACCGCAGTCGCCAGACTTTCATCCTGTCCAACCACTATGACCAGCTCGAAAAGCAGCGCACCTTCATCGATACGCTGCTGCAGCTCGGCGCCGACGGCGTCATCATGTCGCCGGCCATCGGCACGCCGGCTTCCGACATCCTGATGGCCGAGGAGAACGGCCTGCCGGCGGTGTTGATCGCACGCACGGTCGAGGGCGCCGACGTGCCGGTCTTTCGCGGCGACGACGCCTATGGCACCGGGCTCGCCACCAACCATCTGATCTCGCTCGGCCACAAGCGCATCGCCATGATCGGCGGCACCGACCAGACCTCGACCGGCCGCGATCGATACCAGGGCTATGTCAACGCCATGGAGGCGGCCGGGCTGGAGGTCAGGCCGTCCTGGCGCATCGCCGGCCCGCGCACCAAGCAGGCCGGCTTCGAGGCCGCCGGGCAGTTCCTGGCGCTGAAGGACAAGCCCACGGCCGCCTGCTGCTGGAACGACCTTGTCGCCATCGGCCTGATGAACGGCATCGCGCGCGCCGGCTTGGTGCCGGGCGTCGATATCTCGGTCACCGGCTATGACGATCTCGAAGAGGCGGCGATCGCGACGCCGGCGCTGACCACCGTCTGGAACGGCCAGCGCGAGGTCGGACGCCGCGCTGCCAGCGCGCTGCTGGACAAGTTGAACGGGCAGACGGTGCGGCCGTCGCAGGAACTGATCAAGCCGGAACTGCATGTGCGCCAGTCGACCGGCAAGCCGGTGGAGCGTGCATGACCAAGGCCGAACAATTGCAGACCGTCGCCATCCTTGTGCCGGGCGATTTCAACGATCATGCGATAGAGCGCATCGACAGCACCTTCAACCGGGTCAGGATTGAACGAGCCGATCCGGCGCTGGTCACTGACGAGATGCGCAGCAACGTGCGCGGCATCGCTTCGTTCGCCGGCATCAATGCGGCGATGATGGATGCATTGCCCAACCTCGAACTCATCGCCTCCTTCGGCGTCGGCTATGATTCGGTCGATGTCGGCCATGCGGCCGCGAAAAACATCATGGTCACCAACACGCCCGACGTGTTGACCGAAGAGGTTGCCGACACCGCGATCGGGCTGCTGATCAACGCCGTCCGCGACCTGCCGCGCGCCGAAACCTGGCTGCGTGACGGCAGCTGGCTGCGCAAGGGCAACTATCCGCTGAGCCGGCTGACCTTGCGTGGGCGCAAGGCCGGCATTTTCGGCATGGGTCGCATCGGGCTGGCCATCGCCCGGCGGCTGGAAGTCTTCGGTTTGCCGGTCGCCTATCACAACCGGCGCCAGGTCGAAGGCTTGGGCTACCAGTACCATCCGACGCTGAAGGGCCTTGCCGAAGCGGTCGACACGCTGATTTCGGTGGCGCCCGGCGGCGCCTCGACGGAGAAGGCGGTCAATGCCGAAGTCCTGTCGGCGCTTGGCGCCAACGGCGTCTTCGTCAACATCGGCCGCGGCAGCACGGTCGACGAGGCAGCGCTCGCGGCAGCGCTTGCCAACGGCACCATCGCCGCTGCCGGCCTCGATGTCTTTGCCGACGAACCGAACGTGCCCAAGGCGCTGCTCGACGCACCCAACACCTCGCTGTTGCCGCATGTCGGCTCGGCCTCGGACCATACACGCCGCGCCATGGCGGATCTGTGCGTCGACAATCTGGTGTCCTGGTTCATCGAGCGCCGGCCGCTGACGCCGGTGCCGGAGACTGTGAATGTGAAGGCTGCCGGCTAGCCAAAAGGCAAACTCGATGGCTGTGAAGCCGCCCGAAAATTCCACGATCTCGGTTGTCACCGGTGGCCGGGAACAGATCGTTTCGATTCCCTACCCAAAACCGCCCGCTACAGTCTATCTGGCAGGCGTATTCATTCTTTTCTGGCTAGGTGGCTGGGCTGTGGGTGAGGTTTCCGCCGCCCGTCGGCTTCTGACAATGCCTGTTGGAGGCGGAACGGCATTTCTCGTATTCTGGCTTTGCGCATGGACTGTCGGAGGCCTGTTCGCAATGCTGTCTATTCGCCGGGTTTTCCAGAGATCCGCGCCTGAAATAATCAAGCTCGAGGTCGCGTCTCGTCTACGATCCGGGAATGCCGCCCTTCAAGATGCCCATCTCCAGGTCATTCCCTGCATGGTCCGCCCTGTTTCCGAAACGGACCGAACTCAAAATCGATCGGACGCAGCTCAAATCGCTGAGACTCCGCGAGGGCGATACATGCAACCGCCTGACAGTCGACGCTGGTGCCCAGCGAGTCGATCTCGCTTCGGCCGCCACCGATGTCGAGCGCGAATGGCTCTTCAAGCTTCTTTCCGATCGCTATTCGCCGGCTGTCCCGCAATAGTCCGACGAGTTCCGTCTTCGTCCTCGGCAGCCATCGATGCTCTGCATTGCCACACTTATTAACGTCCGCTTAACTCTTTGAAATCATTCTTCATCCTGTCCGGGTGCATGGATGAAGAATGATGAAAATGCTTTCCGTGGTGATCGCCGCCGTCGCGCTGTTTGGCGGCGTTCAGCTGTTTCATGATGGCAGTGGTGAAAGTGCCGCCGATGAGGTCGCGCCGTCCAACAGCTACAGGCTGGTGGCCAATGGCGACGAAGGCAAGTGCGCGGTCACGCGCGGTGCGTCGGTTTCGGATGACCTGTCGCTGTTGACGGTGGGACCGAACTGCCGCCGGCTCCTGCTTGGCATCGAACGGGCAAAGTTCTGGCGGGAGGAACAGGACGGCACGGTCGCCTTCAGCGCCAACGGCGTCGATCCGATCGTCACCTTCGCCGTTGCGGACGGCGACGGTTACGAATCCTATGCCCCGGCCGCGCCATTGCTGTCGCTGGCGGCCACCGGTGATGTGAAGCCTGCTGACTGATTATTCCGCCGCGGCACGCGCACCGGCTTTCGCCACGGCGTGCAGCCGCACGGCATCGCCGAAGGCACGGAAAATCTTGGCCGAGTTGCTGTCCGATTTGACCCAGTATTCCGGATGCCACTGCACGCCGACGGCGAAGGCGCGTGAGTCGCGCACCGAAACCGCCTCGACCGTGCCGTCGCTCGCGACCGCCTCGATCTGCAGCTTCGGGCCGAGCCGGTCGATCGCTTGGCGGTGCAACGAATTGACCTTGATGTCGCCGGCACCGAACACGCCGGCCAGACAGCTTCCGGGCTTGATCAAAATGGTCTGGTGGATGGCGAAGCGTTCGTCCTGTTTGTCGCTCACCGGCGCGCGGTGGTCGAGCGAACCCTCGCGCTCGTGGATCTCGGTGCCCAGCGTGCCGCCAAGCGCCACGTTCATCTCCTGGATGCCGCGGCAGATGGCGAGCAGCGGCACGCCGCGCTCCACCGCCCTGCGGATCAGCGGCAGCGTGGTGGCGTCGCGCGCCGGGTCATAGGGGCCATTGGCCTCACTGGCATCGCCGCCGTAGAGCGAGGGATGCACATTGGATTTCGAGCCGGTGACCATGACGCCGTCGACCGACGACAGAAGTTCGTCGAAGTCGAGCCTGTCGCCGAACGATGGCACCAGCACCGGGAACACGCCGGCGCCGGCAATCGCCGCCTCCAGATATTGCTGCGGGGCGGCATGCCAGGTGTAGTTGTCGAACTGACGGACGTCGGTCGATATGGCGACGAGCGGCTGATGCATTTTGGCTCTGTTTTCCATTTGGGCAAAGGGTATCCTGCCCACAAAATAGGCGATCCGCCGGTATTTTTCCATGACAAGTTTCAGCATGTCGCATGGGCCACGAAGCGGGCTGTTAGACTATAGTTGCAGGGCAGCTGGGCTTCGCCGTCAAATCGGGCCGCCGTGCTGGACTCGACTTCTTGCCCGTGTATTGTTTCGAGCGAACCGACACGGGAGCGAGGATTTCCCGAACGTCGGTCTGTTGGTCCAAAAGGGAGGAACTTCATGGATCGTCGTTCATTCATTCGCAAGGCTGGTGTTACAGGTGTCGGTGCTGCAGCGGCGGCGGCCACGCTTGCGGCGCCGGCAATAGCCCAGTCCAATCCCAAGGTGACGTGGCGGTTGGCGTCATCCTTCCCCAAGTCGCTCGACACCATCTATGGCGGCGCCGAAGTGTTCTCCAAGATGCTGTCGGAAGCCACCGACGGCAACTTCCAGATCCAGGTCTTTGCCGCCGGCGAACTCGTGCCAGGTTTGCAGGCCGCCGACGCCACCACGGCCGGCACGGTCGAGGCCTGCCACACGGTCGCATATTATTACTGGGGCAAGGACCCGACATGGGCGCTCGGTGCGGCGGTTCCCTTTTCGCTCAACGCGCGCGGCATGAACGCCTGGCACTACCATGGCGGCGGCATCGACCTGTTCAACGAGTTTCTTGCCACGCAGGGCCTTTTCGGCCTGCCGGGCGGCAACACCGGCGTGCAGATGGGTGGCTGGTTCCGCAAGGAGATCAACACCGTCGCCGACCTGTCCGGCCTCAAGATGCGCATAGGCGGCTTTGCCGGCAAGGTGGTGCAGAAGCTCGGCGTCGTGCCGCAGCAGATCGCCGGCGGCGATATCTATCCGGCGCTGGAAAAAGGCACCATTGACGCCGCCGAATGGGTCGGTCCGTATGACGACGAGAAGCTCGGCTTCTACAAGGTGGCGCCCTATTACTACTACCCCGGCTGGTGGGAAGGCGGCCCGACCGTCCACCTGATGTTCAACAAGGCGAAATACGACGAACTTTCGCCGGCTTACAAATCTCTGCTGCGCACCGCCGCCCAGGCTGCCGATGCCAACATGCTGCAGAAATACGATTATCTGAACCCGGCAGCGGTGAAGCGGCTGGTGGCCGGTGGTGCCAAGCTGCGCCCGTTCAGCCAGGACATCATGGCCGCCTGCTTCGAAAAGGCCAACGAGGTCTATGCCGAAATGGAAGCCACCAACGCGCCGTTCAAGAAGATCTGGGACTCGATCAAGGGCTTCCGCAAGGAGCACTATCTCTGGGCGCAGGTGGCCGAATACAATTACGACACCTTCATGATGGTCCAGCAGCGCAACGGCAAGCTGTAGACCGCTCTTTGCATATTCGAAAGACCCCGGGCCTGCTCGCCCGGGGTCTTTCTTTTCAGGCTGGCGAGGAACTGACTTCGACCAGTATTCCGCCTGGGGCAAGGCAGTAGAAGGTGGTCGAATTGACGCCGCCGCGCGTCAGCTCCTGGACCTCGCCCGGCGCGAGGCCCGCATCGGCAAGCTCGGCCTGCTTTGCGTGCACAATGTCTGGTTTGCCCACGAAGAAGCCGACGTGGAAACCGTCGGGATAGCGGGCCGTCTCTCCCTTGCCCGGCATCATCAGGTTGAGGATGAAGCCGTCCGTTCCGCGTAAAACCGCGAAGGCGTCCTTGCCGCGCATGGCGACAAGCTCGAAGCCGAAATGGCTGGTGAAGAAGCCGGCAAGAGCCGCGACTTCGGTGGTAATCAGATTGGCATGGTTCAGTTTCATGGTCTTTGTCCTGTCGCCGGTTGAAACGCGGACAGGCTTGGCTGCAGACCGTGAACCGGCGGGACCGTGGCATCAGGAAATCCGGACATGACCCAACCGGCTCGCGGGCTTTCGCCTCGCTTGCCGGCCGTGGGTTCTCCCGCAAATCATGCGGTGAACAGGCCCCCGTTCAAAAACGGAAGAGACCGGACTACCGAACCGGCCTTTTTGCCGTCTACATCGTTGATTTTGCGTCATTTATGCTTCGATAGCTTGCCGCCTTCCCAATGTGTTTCCCAAGGAAAATGCAACCTTAGGAGACAGGGAAATGACCTACCTAGCTATATGCCTGCTGCTTATGGCAGCCGCGCTACGTACGCGCCTTCTACGCCTTCACCTTGCGCTGAGACTGCTGCGCCTGTCGAACGCCCTGGGCGACGCTGGCAGCCGCGTCCTTCGCCAAGTCGAGCGGGAGATAGGCCAATGAACGCTCATATTAGGACGCTGAAGCCCTTGGGCTGCCCGCAGGGTGTTGATCCCCGCACATGGCGCCAGTCGGTTGAGAAGCGCCTCAACGACCTCCTAGACCGTGCCATGTCGCTCATAACCGCGCTCGACTTGATGGAAGCCGATTGCGACCTTGAAGAGACTGCCGACGACGAGCCGTCCCTTGGCTGCCTCGATGATCTGGAGCAGGACAACTGCGACGACGAGGACGGCGGCGACACCGAGCCGAACGGCGACGAGACTGACTACAGCGCCACGGAAGATGAAATGGGGACGTGCGACGAGCGCGACCCCGCCGCCGCTCCTATGGCTCGACAGGCAATGCAGCGCCTTCGGGAAATCCAGCAGGTGCCATCATGAGCGACACGATAGACGCGCTCGACAACCTCACCATGGCACAGCATCTGTTTTTCGCGGCGCTGATGGCGTTGGCCGACATCGATGACATGCAAGAGCGCAGTGCCATCGAAGCTGTGCTGAGCGAAGGTCTGGCGAAGCTCAAGGCAGGGGTTGCGGCGCTTGAAGCAATCAGGGCGAGCGGGGTGGCGCAGTCATGAGCGTTTCACAACTCGTCGAACCGGCCATCGTGCCTGACATCTTCGTGACGGGCTCTGCCCCACTCCAATTTATGGGCGGCAATGTCAGACTTACCTTGTTCGTTTCGCAAGTCTCGACCTTGGACGGCAGCGCTGAGAACGCTATCGTCTCGAAGCTGGTCGGGAGCAGATCCGACATGCTGAAAATCGCTGCGGCAATCGTCAGGGGCTGCAATGCGGGATCGACGCCTAGGGACAAGCTGACGGAGACTTTCGTGCAGTTCCTTGAGGCTCCCGAGGAGCGTCACTGAACGGCGGAAAAGTTTTCCGCTGCACAAGCCCGCTGCCTCACGGTGGCGGGCTTTTCATTTGGCGGTGGGGACTAGCGGGATTAGCGGGCAAAATGCCGTCGCTTTCGAGTGTCAGCAGATGTGGTAAGGTTGATTGTCGGCGAGTAGCAGAGGTCCAGCAACAATGACTTTGAGACGAACCAGAGCTTACGGCACATCCGGCTTGGTTCTAGCGGTTTGCATTGTATTTGCTTGGCAGAACGCCGCTGCCGCTCAAAATTGCGACGCAGCCGCGACGCCTGGCGTCAATTGGCAGGACTGTGACAAAAAGCTTCTCATCCTAGAAGGACAGGACCTGAGCGGGGCGAACCTGATCGGTGTTGATTTCACTTCGACCGACCTCAGGAACAGCAATCTCCTTGCGGCAAATTTTGAGAAGGCAACGCTTGTGCGTGCTTCCCTGGCCGACTCGACCGCCAAAGGCGCCCGGTTCGACAAAATCGAGGCCTACAGGACCGACTTCAGCCATATGGACGCGCAGGGCGCTGTGTTTACGAGCGCGGAAGTGCAGCGCTCGAATTTCCAGGACGCCAATCTGACCAATGTTGATTTCACAAAGGCGGAATTGGGGCGAGCGCAGTTCCATGACGCCGATATCAGCGGCAGCCGCTTTTCGTTTGCCAATCTCGCGCGGGCGGACTTCCGAGGAGCGACGTTCACCGCGCCGATAGACTTTGACCGCGCTTTTTTCTTTCTGACCCGTATCGAGGGCCTCGATCTTTCCAATTCGGCGGGTCTATCCCAGTGGCAGCTCAACATGGCTTGCGGAGACGCCCGGACCGAGTTGCCTTCTGGCTTGACGAGGCCTGAAGATTGGCCCTGTAGCGAGCCATAGGCTCGGCGCCGTGTCGCTGCCGGGGCTGAAATCGTCAAGCGCGCCCTTGCGGGGGCGAAGCTTGCGCGCGATGGTCACCCGACCGGAGGGGCAGAACCTTGGCTGAGGGCAAACAGGACACTGGCGGTTTGGACACCGTCGTTGAGGTCGATCCTACCAGCGGCGAATTCAAGCTTCGCCTTCCTGGCAAGCTTGCTGCTATGGCCGGTCGCAACCTTGCGAAGGCCGTTGAAATGGCCTTCGCTGGTTTCGCTCCCGCCCAATATAGGCGTGCGGTACATGGAACGCTTCAGTCACGGCTCGATTCGGCCATAGTCGACCAAATGTGCCGAGCAATCGAGAATCCGGATGATCGTGCGCTTGCAGCGGCGCTGCTTCGCCAGAGCTTGATATCTCAGGCACAAAAGGCCGAATCTCGCGCCGAAATCCTAGACCTGACAGCCCATCATTTGGCGATCGAGGGCCCGGCCACTCAGCCTGTAAAGGAAGACATATCACCTGACTTTCTACAGCATTTTTGGGATACGGCGGATCGACTGTCTCGATCAGAACTGCGAGAAATTTTCGCTCGAATTCTTGCCCGTGAAATCGCCCGTCCGGATAGTTTTTCTGCGTCGACCCTAAATCTTCTTGCGACGCTTCACCCGCGCAACGCTCAAAAATTTGAGGAGCTATGTCGGATGACTTTCAATATTCCCGAGCTGTCGTTTGTTATCGTTTCCCTGCCAAAGCACGACAAGGGTCCTGTGAATGTACTCGGTACGAAACCGTCAATTAGAATAGGTGAATATATCGATGAGTTCGGAATAAGTAGAGAGGATCTGCTTGATCTCCAGTCGGTCGGATTAACCCGAAGTTCCGGAGAACAGGAATACCCTCAACTGCACAAATTATATAGAAAGCATTTGTACGTCGAATATGCTGGGAGAACAGCCCATCTTGTGCCGGACAGATCCAGTCCAGGAGGAGTCAATGATGCGGTTGGTGTAATCTCACTTACCCCGACAGGTCGCGAACTGCGGGCCGTTCTGATGCTGGAGCCTCACAAGGACTATACCTACGCTTTGATGAACGCCTATGCTAGGATTGGCGTCACGATGACCCTAGACCCCATTCAGCCTTCAAGTGCTTGATCGCATGGCCCCTTCGCTCGTGATAGCGGCGCTGGGTAGTGCTAGCGCCTCTTCACCTTCGGCGTGATCTCCTCGACCCGCACCTTGTCGCCGATCTCCTTCGCCATCGCCAGCGCCTTGGCCTTGTCCTTCGTGGTCAGCACGGTGCGCCAATGCGGCTTCTCGAAAACGCTGACGATGTAGGTGGTTCTTGCGGGCTCAGGCACGGCTGGCATACTTCACCTTGCCCCACTGCGGCGGCCTGTCAGTGGGCTTCCACGAAGGCCTTGCAGCTGGGTGACAGCTGATCAATCCTGCCTGCAAGATCGCATTTGCCGATCGGTGTGGTTGGGCAAAGCCGTTTGTAGTCACGGTTGCATTGCTTGCCTTGGTAAGATTTGAAAGTTTTCACCTGCTTTCCGCCTACCGGGCTGGTTACTATGCCAGCACCGGTGTCCATCGCGCCATCACGGCCGGCCCCCTTGCCGCCTCCACGGCCTCCATGGCCTCCATGGCCTCCACCACCTCCACCACCTCCGCCGCCTTTCGCGGACGCGATGCCCCTAAAGGTAGCGTAGACGACACTTGCACCCAGGATGGAAAGCAATGCACGACGTGATATAGACATTGTTCAATCTCCCCCTGCCACTTTAGCGATAGCTAAATTAGCACAAGGGAAGATGGATTTCACAAGAAAAGCAATTACACCTCGGTGGACTAACTGCCCTTGGTTTTGCCATAGCCGGTCGGGCTGGTGTCGGGCGTGTACGTCAGGCCGACATCGTTCCCGTTGCATTTCTTGCACCGAAGCTTCGGCCGAATGTCCCATTCCATCGCAGGCGCGTCCGGGCCGAAGCGATCGCGCAGCTTCACCAGATCGAGCATCTGGCTATGGTTGCAGGGCGCGTGGTGACAGTGTGCCGTCACCGCCATCTTCGCATCGATCAGCGATTGAAACGTTCAGTCCTTTGCCATCCGGCCGATATAAGCTAGGGCGTCAGCTTGCAGCGCTCAGCCCATTAGCGTATCCTAATTTATTGCACCGATATTGTGAAGCAACAAGGGGAGAGAGGGCTATGGGGAAGCATCTGTGGCTAGGCTTGGCGCTAGCATGCTCGGGAATACTTTTGAGCAGCATGACCGCCGAGGCAAAAGCTTTCAAAAACTTCCAAGGCAAAGAGTGCAGACCCGACTACAAACGGCTTTGCCCGATGACACCAATCGGCAAATGTGATCTTCAAAGCATGATCGATCAGCTATCCCCCGCATGCAAAGCTTTCGTCGAGAAGCACAAATAGGGAGTCAATCCTCCTCGCGGAAATCCTGCAGCGAGGCGTGCCGCAAGTCTTCCTCGCCGCGGAGGTGCTTTACGCGGCCGATCAGCCCCGGCTTGACCCATTGCGTCGCCGCGCGCGCCTCGCCTGCGTGACGCATCCAAGGCCATATGCAGTCGGATCTCATTCCGATTTGCTGCGGGAGTGGCTGGAAACGAACGCCTATCTGCCGGTCCGATCGATGAGGAAAGCGAGACGGACGGCAGCGCTTAAGCCAACGCTTCCCCGATCACACCATAGGGTCTGGCGGGCCGCCTGCTAGATTGTTCGGGCGGCTGAAGCCCGGCCTCTTCGCACGGATGAGACGACCCACTGTTTACCCGCGCGGCGCTCGTGGCGGTCTCGCGAAACGAGCGACCCGCAGATGCTTTTTTCGTGTTACGATGGCGTTGCAACGCGTAATCTCGACCTTGGCAATATGGCAGAGGCCGAACGGTATTTTGCCCTGGCGCAGGAAGTTCTGCGCCCCCAGCACGGCTCAGCTACGAGCGCTGGGTGCGCTGCCTTTTCTTGATTGGTCCGGGCGAGGAGGTTGTCCATGTCCACGAGTAGTGTCGACCGCCCGCTGCAGCCGGGCGACCGGGCACCGAATATTGTGCTCGACGCGATCTCCCGCGACGGCAAGATCGCGCTCACTGATTTTCGCGGTCGAAGCCCGTTGTTGATCGGTTTGTTTCGAGGCCTGCACTGTGCGTTCTGTCGGCGCAATGTCGCGGCAATGGCGCAACTCGAGCCGGCCCTGCGTGAGAGAGGCGTCGAATGCCTGGCGGTGGTCAATACGCCGGTCGAGAGGGCGCGGCTCTATTTCCGTTACCACCCGGCGCCCGATCTTCTCGCCGCGTCGGACCCCGAGCGGGCCTCACACCGTGCTTTCGGCTTGCGCGAGGTCGGGATGGACGAGGTCATGGGGATCCGGATCCATCTCCCGGGCGAGTTGCCCGAGCCTATGGACCCCATGGCAATGGACGAGTTCCTCAACAAGAAGGAGGGATATGAAATTACGGAAGCCGATCAGCGGATGATGGCTTCCGCTAAGGAGTTGCTTGTCGGTCAGTTCCTCATCGACCGAGGGGGCATTGTACGCTGGAGCTTCACCGAAGGTCTGGAGGATGGCCCCGATATTACGTTCAAGACACCGAACCCCGAGGAACTGATGTCGGCAGCTTCACAAGTTGCACATTAATCGGCGGCGGAAATAGGCTGCTGGAAACTGACCCTCACCCCGGCTTTTTTGTCTGGGGAGGGGCCGTGGCCGCTGACGAAAGCGCGGGCCGCTCCCCCGACGCTCCCCGCGACCGGTCCAGCGTCGGCAAGACGCCAGCATTAAACAGGGTTTGCGGCCGATCACCCTAACCTTAGCTGGAGTATGCTGCCCCTAAATAGCCGTCCAGGCGAGACGTCGCGCGATCGGAGTTGCCAAGCTCGGTCCGCTGGCTCGCGCGGCCTCGCGTAACTTCGGCGGCAAGTCATACAGTCGGCCGAGAGCCCCGATCCGGCCTGCAATTTCTTGCCGAGCGTGTCTTCGACAAATGGATATTTCATGGTCATGGGTAATGGCGATCTCCGTTGAAGGGTCGCCGCAACGAAGGATTATATTCCTGATCAGGATGCCTCTGACAAGCAACGACAAAGGCCCGTTCGAATACGAAAACAAGGATTGGGCTCGACATGTCGCCGTGTGCTTCGTTGAAGGCGTCACAGGCCCAATGCTTGAGGCTCCCGGATGCGACCCAGCCCATGCGGCAATCGCCCATTTCCAAGGGTTCATCTGCTGCGCTTTTCAAGATGCCGTCATGCGCGGCGACGGCGAACAGATCATGGCCGACATCCTCGATCAGGTCCGGCCATTCATTTCCGGGCTGGCGAATGGCGAAGCGAGCGTGACCATCGGGGACAAACCCCGGCCGTTGCTGACTGCAATCCGTGGCGGAAAGAAAGACGAAGCGTGATCGCTTGGCTGGCCTTCACCCTGTCCGCTGGCGTCGTGCTGGCGCTGGCATGGCCGTTCTAGGAAATCGCCAGGGACGGGGCCGAACGGGACTGGTCTAGCAGTGTCTCGGCCTGCCAGCTTCAGTCGCGTGTTCGCTGTCTCACATTTGGCCTCCGTCGCTCGTCCGGCGTCGACCCGTTAAAAACCAACCATGTTTGTTTACCCGCTCTAAATTAGCTGTCGCTAATCTGCGATAAACAGTCGGGGCTTGGAAAAAATGCAACTGGTAGCGAAATTTCTGCGTGACGAATCCGGCGCGACAGCCATCGAGTATGGTTTGATCGCGGCGCTCATTGCTTTGGGAATTGTGGTTGGAGCGGGCTCGTTAGGCAACGCGCTCAATGCCCAGTTCACGTCGGTTGGCACTACCCTAAACAACGCTCCGTAAGGGGGCTTAGGGACTTCAGTCTTAGTTGAGCTATTGCTAATATGCGTTTAGCTTGGGAATGCAGGGGACGATCCCAAAAAGACCGACCCGCAATGGCCGGTGCGGCTCAAGGCCGTGATTAAAGCTGCGCAGGGTTTGAAACGTGATGTCGGGCAACACGCGGCCGACCAGCCCCTACTTCCCGGTAGAGCCCGCGCCCGGTGACCACCTACATCGTCAGCGCCGCACCCTGGCGCATGATCCTGACCACCAAGGACCGAGCATATCCCGGCGCCGATCGCCTTCAAGGGGGCCGGCCCTGGCAAGATGCGGAAGGTGAAGATCAGCGAAACCGAGAAACGGGCGGCCTGAACAGGCATCCGTGAGACCATGAGGGCGATCAACGATCGATAACGCAACGACCTGGCTGGCCTTCAGCATCGCCGCTGGCGTCGTCCTGGCGCTGGCGTTGTGGCCAACGTAAACGGTCTCGCTTCCCTTGTCTCATTTCAGGAATCAAATGCTGGCATCCGTCTTGCAGTGCCAGCTTTGCCGGTTGATCCCGGCCCTGATCGCGTACTGCTACCAGGGAGCGAGGAGGCGTAGCCAAAAATGCTGGTCATCTGTGCTGACTGCACGAGCTTGATTAGTTCGAAGACGCTGAAATGCCCGCATTGCGGTCATGAAAACGTACTATTGGAACCTCGAATCTTCGCAGCACCCAGGTTCGGGAGTATTGAGAAGCAACTTCAGTCCGAACAGCTTGAAAGGCTCGTTCTCACGGCGGTCGTTGGCATCTTTGGTGCCGGAATGTTGACGGCTCTGATTATGATCATCCACCAGGTTACGGCCGATCTCATCCTACCTAAGTGAGCTATCGTCAGATCGAGGTTGCCGGCTGGTGTACTTCACCTGCATTCCTGACTACCTAGATCAAGGCAAAATAGACAACCGGTGCAAGGATCAGGCAGATCGCCATTCCGATAACTATGGCAATGCCCAGGCGCTCTGCTCGCCGCGAAACGTCAGCGAAATCATCCTCATTTGCGATCAGGTCAAGGATCGAGCAGTCACTGGGGACCGAATGATTGTCGTTTGCAAGTCGGTATGCGGCGTCATCGACTTTTGGTTTAAGTGACGAGATATGGTTCACGTTGACCTCGCTTCGATGATGGCCATCGGGCAGGGTGGTGGCCGTTCTAACCGGCGATTGCCATTCAATCGGGGCTATAACCGAAAAATGAAAAAGGGCCCCGACGCATGATTGGATTGGGGTGCGCAGGGCCTTTGGCCCGTACGAGATACTACCACATCATGACCGCATATGATGCTGGGCTAATATGATGCTGGCCTAATATGATCAACAAATGGTAAATCGCCATGGCAAAGGGCTGGACGTTTCAATCTCTGATCGACGGCAAGATGACGGTGACGGCGTTTTGCCATTACGCGCCTTGCAACAATAGCCAGCCGCTCGACCTAGTGAAGCTCCGCGATCGGTTCGGACCGGATGCGCCCGCAGATGACCTCGTTCGAAAACTGAAATGTGGCAGGTGTGGCAGCAGGAAAGTCGGCCTGATCTATACGCCGCCCGGCGCACGGTCCTGACCACGCAAGCCGGCTCCCCGAAGTGAGTAGCGCTTGACGATTTCGGGGAGTGGGCGCCTCACTAGCTGCTAATGGAACTGAAACGGCTATTCTTCCTGACGCCGCGTCTAATCCACGAGCACGATGAACGGCTTGTGCTTCGGCCGTTCGTGCCAAATGACTTGTCGCAGATCGCGCATGTCGACCAACTGGCCGCAGATTGGACAGGAATAGAAATTGTCCTGTTCGTCGGAATGGTCGCCGCCGTGACGCTTACCAGGAATAGGCGGTCCAAGGTCGGATAGCTTCGTCATGACCATTGAACTTTCAATTCGTCTAAAATGTTCCGGAACCATTTTAGCGCATGCTAATTGAATCGCAGCCGACGGCGACCGCTTCAATACCCGCTACCGGGCGTTGCTGCGCCCCTCGGCGTCGAGGATTGAGAATTGAGCTACTACTCGAAGCTCTATCATATCGATGGCCTCGTGCGCGCCATCGGGTGGAAGAAATCAGTCTCGGTACTGCTTCGCCGCGCGCTGGGGATCGGACCGGCGATGAAAGTTCGCTGTGGCAATCATGAATTGCTGATCAGGCCTACCGACAGCGACTTGTTTGTCATCTCCCAGGTTTTTGGGCATTGCGAATATGAAATCGGAAAAGCAGGCCAAAGCGCGCTTAACCGGCTCGCGACAGCATGGAGGCAAAGGGAGTTCATACCCGTTGTCGTGGATGCGGGCGCGAATGTTGGCTACTCGTCGATTTTCCTTGGAGACCAGTATCCTGATGCCATAGTGATAGCTATCGAGCCGGACCGCCAAGCGTATGAAGTGTTGATATCGAACTGCGCCGGTCTAGAGCAGATCATGCCTGTCTACGGCGCACTCTGGAGCCACGACGGTGAGGTTGCACTTGTCAACAGCGAGCGACCTTCGTGGGCACGGGCCGTATCAGACGGGCGAGGTGTTCCGTCGGTCACCTTGCCGGGCCTTCTTGCCAAATTGCCCAGGACAAAATTGTTGATGCTGAAGATGGATATTGAAGGCGCGGAACTGGAGGCAACGCGTGACTGCGGCAAGGTCCTCAAGGATGTGCCGTGCATTATCGTCGAACCGCACGACTTTATGTTTCCCGGCCGAGGCTGCCTCACTTTCGTGTACTCGTTGTTTGGCGGAAGGAGCATCGACAGCCTGGTGAACGGCGAGAACCTGATATTCATATCGTCGGAACTTCTAGCACCTGAAGCGGCTTCACGGCGACCGCCAGGACGAAGGACAGCCAAGTCAGCGCAATAGAAGCGCGTTTTGCGCAGAATTAGGTTTTTCCACCCCGGCGTTCGGAAAGGTCATCCGCGCCTCGGCTTCCTGCCCGTTGATGTCAGCGTCGACTGAATGGCAAAGCGCTGTAATTTCTTGAGACCGCTGTTATCGGCGGCAATCAGGTCAAAGACATCGTTGGGACCGAGGCCGAAATCGAGCTTGAGGTGTACCATTGTGCTGCCGCCGGAAGACGCCGATGCCAATGCCGGCACCATCCCACCGCCGGCAAAGCGCGGGATAGCCATTGAGCGATTGAAGTCGTTGACGAAGCCACCCAAGTTGAAGCCGCGCAAACCTTGCATCTGCGGAATGAAGCCGTTGTTGATGGCGTGCAGGAAGTCGAGCCCAAGCCTTTGCACGGCACGCGCCTGGATGACGAATTCGCCATTCGAGAGCCGCGCCAAAATCGAGTCCGTCCTCGGCCCGCCTGGGCCGCGCACCGCACCGCCGGCAGCGAAGCCGCCGTGGGAGCCGCCAGACTGCGATGCAGACGATGAGGCCTGTGCCCGGAGCGCAGATGCCGCAGCCGCGCCCGTGGGTAACGAACAGCGGGCACACGCGGACCGGGTGGAGGCGAGTCACTCTCGCCGCGTCCTGCCCGACGACGATTGTCACTCGCAGTCGAGCCGTGGTATCTTCGAGCAAGTCGCCCGAACTGTCGGGGCGCTTGGCTTCAGCCGAATCGGAGGTACACGCCGTGTCCGCCCCTCGACCCCACCGGCCCTGGACGCGCGAGCTGGTGGTCGACGCCGACCTGCCCGCCTTCGCCCTGCGCACCTACTTGGAGCACGCCGACCTCCGCTCCCTGCTGCAGAGCGCCCACGTGAGCCGCCCCCTTGCCTCCGCCTGCGAGCTTGGGTCGGGCTACGGCCGCATGACGGTCGTGCTGGGCGAGTTCGCCGCCCGCGTCGTCGGATTCGAGCGCGAGCCCGAGTTCGCCGAGGCCGCCCGCCGGCTGCACCCGGCCTTCGCTTTCGAGCGCGTGGAAGGCCTGGACGCCTTGCCCGTGCCCTCTGGCGTCTTCGACCTGGTACTCACCTTCACCGTGCTACAGCACCGACACCGCTCTGGCCCGGGTTTGCGGGGAGTTGAAGCGGGTGTTAAGGCCGTCGGGCTTCGCCCTGCTGTGCGAGGAGACCAACGCGGCCCTGCGGTTCGGGGACACCGAGGATGAGAGGGGGCTGTGCGCGATCGGGCGTCCGGTCGAGGTGTACGCGGCGCTGCTGGCCCCGCTGCGGCTGGTGGCGAAGAAGCCGCGGCGGGTCGAGCCGACCTACCCGCGCAAAGACGTAGGGACCTACATGCTCTTCCAGGCGCCGTGAGTCCGGGCTCGCCGAACCGGTCATGTCTTTTTCGGCGCGCACCCAATAGCCGATCGATGGGTTGCCGGCAAGCGCGCAAGGCCAAGCGACGGCCAAGGCAGCTCAGCCCGGATGCGGCACCACCAGCACCTTGACCTCGCCGGGCGCCGGTGGATTGGCGATCACAGCTGCCGCGTCTTCGAGTGCCACCTGCCTGGAGATCAGCCGGTCGATCTCGATTGTGCCCGATGCAATGAGCTCGGCGGCGCGGCGATGCGTGTAGGGATTGAGGAAGGAGCCGAGCACTTTCAATTCCCGAAACAGCAGGTCGAAGGGCTCGAATTCCGCTTTCATCCCTTGCGGCGTCACGCCGACGATGACGACCGTGCCGCCGGCGCGGGCGAGCCGCATCGACTGCTCGACGGTCTCCCGCACGCCCGCGCATTCGAAGACGACGTCGACACCGCCTGGCGCCAGGCCCGCCGGTCCGGCGACGGTGTTGATGACGTCGGCGGCGGTCGGATCGACCGTCGCCGTGGCGCCGAGATCCTCGGCGAGCGCGCGCCGCGAGGCCTGCCTGGTCGACAGGATGATGGTCGTGGCCCCGGCCAGACGCGCCAGCTGCACGGTGAGCAGGCCGATCACGCCGCCGCCAAGCACGGCCACCGAGCTGCCTGGCCGGATTTCGGCCAGCTCCACGCCATGCAGGCAACAGCCGAGCGGCTCGCAGAAGGCACCATGCGTCGGCTTCAAGCTGGCAGGCAGGATGAAAGCCTGCTTCTGCGGCAAGGCAAGATATTCGGCAAAGCCGCCATCGCGATGAATACCGATGGCGCGCAGGTTGCTGCAGAGGTTGACCCGCCCGGCATGACAGTGCGCGCAACGCCCGCAGGCGATGTTGGGGTCGCCGGTGACACGGTCGCCAACGGCAAAGCCCGAGACGGATTTTCCGATCGCCTCGACGATGCCGGAGAATTCATGCCCGGGCGTCACCGGTGGCGTGCACGGGAATTCGCCGTGGAACAGATGCCGGTCCGTGCCGCAGACGCCGCAGGCTTCAACGCGCACCAGAAGCTCATCCGGCCCGATGTCCGGCTTGTCGACTTCGCGCAGGGCGATGCTGCCCACCGCTTCCAACCGCACCGCTTTCATGATCTTGGCCATGCCGGGTTCAGTTGAAGCTTGGCGGTTGCGACAGGTCCGGCTGCGGTGCTGCCGGTTTGGCCGGCGGCGTGTCGCCGAAACTCGGTGGTTGCGACAGATCAGGGGCGGCAGGAGCCGCCGGTGCAATACCGCCATTAGCCGGCGCCGTGCCGCCGCCGGCCGGCGGTGCGGCAAGCGGCGACAGGCCTGGTATTTCCGGCACCTTGTAGTCGATGGTGCCGGGATCGACCGCCGTGCCCTTGTAATGCATCACCATCTGCGGGAAGGCGATGGTCAGCCCGATCATGATCACCTGGATGCAGACGAAGGGCACCGCGCCCCAATAGATCTGCCCGGTGGTGACCGGCGCGATCTTTTTGCCGGTGATGCGGTCGAGATAGGGCACGCGCGCGGCGACCGAGCGCAGGTAGAACAGCGCGAAGCCGAAGGGCGGATGCATGAAGCTGGTCTGCATGTTGACGCCCAGAAGCACGCCGAACCAGATCAGGTCGATGCCGAGCTTGTCTGCGGCCGGCGCCAGCAGCGGCACGATGATGAAGGCGAGTTCGAAGAAGTCGAGGAAGAAGGCCAGGAAGAAGACCAGGATGTTGACGCCGATCAGGAAGCCGACTTCGCCGCCAGGCAGCGAGGTCAGCAGGTGTTCGACCCAGATCTGTCCGTTGACGCCATAGAAGGTCAGCGAGAACACCCGCGCGCCGATCAGGATGAACAGCACGAAGGACGACAGCCGCGTCGTCGAGGTCAGCGCCTGCTTGACCACGTCCAGCGATAGCCGACCTTTTGCAGCCGCCATGATCAAGGCGCCGACGGAGCCCATGGCGCCGCCCTCCGTCGGCGTGGCGATGCCGAGGAAGATGGTGCCCAGCACCAGGAAGATCAGCGCCAGCGGTGGGATCAGCACGATGATGACCTGCTGCGCCAGCCGCGACATCATGTTGATGTTCAGCCGCCTGTCGGCAATCGCAACGACATAGATCAGGATCACGCCGATGCTGGCGCCAAGAATATCGGCATTGTCGCCATGCGTCGGCGCCAGGTAGCGATACGCCGCATAGGAGATGGTCACCGTTACCACCAGCGCCACCAGCAGCGACATCACGCCATGGCCTAGCGTGCGCGCTTCCAGCGGCAGCGCCGGCATCATATTCGGCCGGAAGATCGAAACGAGCAGGACGTAAAGCGCGTAGAGGCCGGTCAGGATAAGGCCGGGAATCAGCGCGCCCGCATACATGTCGCCGACCGAGCGGCCAAGCTGGTCGGCCAGAACGATCAGCACCAGCGACGGCGGGATGATCTGGGCGAGCGTGCCCGACGCCGCGATGACGCCGGATGCCAGCCGGCGGTCATAGCCGTAGCGCAGCATGATCGGCAGCGAGATCAACCCCATGGCGATGACGGATGCAGCCACCACGCCGGTGGTTGCGGCCAGCAGCGCGCCGACGAAGATCACGGCATAGGCGAGGCCGCCGCGGATCGGCCCGAACAGCTGGCCGATCGTGTCGAGCAGGTCTTCGGCCATGCCGGATCGCTCGAGCACGATGCCCATGAAGGTGAAGAACGGGATGGCAAGCAGTGTGTCGTTCGACATCACCCGGCTGCCGTAGAAATTGTCCGGAAGCGCATAGAGCAGCGGCCAGGCGAGATTGATCGCTCCGCCCGAATATGGCGTCAAAAGCACGCCGATGAAGAAGAACAGCAACCCGTTTGCAGCCAGCGAAAAGGCGACAGGATAGCCGATCAGCATGAACAGGATCAGCGAGGCGAACATGATCGGCGCCATGTTCTGGGCGATGAACTCCATCACGAGCGCACCTCGTCGGCGAGCGCCTTGGCTTCCAGTTCGGCCTGCTCATGCGCGGAGATGAAGGGGTTTGGATCGTCCATGTCGCCACGCATGATGGCGATCTTCTTGATGATCTCGGAAATGCCCTGCAACGCGAGCAGGAAAAAGCCGACCAGCAGGATGGCCTTTGCCGGCCAGACGATCAGTCCGCCGGAATTGTTGGACATTTCGCCGCTGTGGAACGACAGCCGGACATAAGGGACGAAATAGAACACCATCAGCGTCACGAACGGCATCAGGAAGAGGATATGGCCGAGAAGGTCGATCCAGTGCTGTACGCGGCGTGAAAACAGGCCGTAGACGATGTCGATGCGGATATGCTCGTTCTGCTTCAGCGTATAGGCGGCGGCCAGCATGAAGGCGGCGCCGAACAGATACCACTGCAGCTCCAGCCATGCGTTCGAGGATATGTCGAAGACCTTGCGGATGATGGCGTTGGCGGCGCTGACCAGGATCGCCAGCAGGATCAGCCACGACACCCATTTGCCGATGAATTCGTTCGCGCGATCAATGGTCCTGGATAGAGCGAGAAGCCCTGCCATGCATTCCTCCCTTGTACCGGAGGCGTGCCAGCTTCCCCCTCATAGTCTGTCACGCCGCGTGGTCCAACGGTATGCCGCGCGTGGACTGACGGGTCAACAAGGATGGAGGCTGCAAACGTCATCGCATGGCGGGGCAGGTGCGGATACCGGCGGTCTGCCTCAGCGTCATGCAACCAAAGTCTGATGGTTTCAGGCGATTTTGCCGGTGTCGCGGCCGGCCCCGATCAGCACCAGCATGGCGACCAGGAACAGATACATCCAGGCGTCGCGCCATTCGACCGGGAAATAGCCGGCCCACAGTGATTCGGCCATGCCGAAGGCGGCCGCACCCAGGGCCGCGCGCGGCGGCGAGAGATAGCCGCCAACCGCGGTCACGAACAGGATCTTCAACCCGTAGACGAGGCCGGAGCCGAAGCTGACATTGCCGTAATAGAGGCCGGCCATGACCCCGGCCAGCGCGGCGCAGAAACCGCCGAACAGCACGGCATGCCGGAACACCGCGCGCACGTCGACACCGCACATCGCCGCCGCCTTGGGATCGTCGGAGACGGCGCGCCAGCGCCGGCCGAAGCTGGAGCGCGCAAATGCCCAGGCGGCCAGCACGATTGCCGCCAGCACCACCGCGCAGTCGATGAGCTGGATGAGCGTCAGCGTTGCCTTGAAGGTTGTGTCCTGCGCGAAAGTGATCGGCTGCGCCAGCATCGGCGGCAGCCACAGATCATGGGTGTCGGCGGCGATGCGGCTTGCCTCCGACAACGACAGCAGGATGCCGAGCGTCGTCACCACGATCGCATTGGGCGAGCGCTCGGCCAATGGTTCGAAGACGCTGCGCGATAGCACATAGCTGACCAGCGCGGCATAGAGGAAAGCCGAAACGATGCCGAGTGCCACTGCCGCCAGCAGCGTCAGCCACAGCACCTGATAGCCGAAAGCCGCGGTGAGGATCATCGTCTGGCCGCAAAAGGCAAACAGCGCGCCATAGGCAAGATTGGTGCGGTGCAGGATGCCGTTGGTCAGCACGTAGCCGAAGGCGAGCAGCGCGTAGAGCGCGCCCGAATGCAGCCCGTTCAGCACCTGCTGGAAGAAATAGAGCATGCAAAACCCTCAGATCATGCCGTCCACAAGCAACGGTTGTGACGACGACATGTTCAAAAAAGGCTGCGGGAACCGCATCCCTATGAAGGTTTGCATCGCTGAATCTAACTTGTCAAATGCGATTTATCGGTTAGATTCTGGGCATGACGGTATCCTGGACCCCACACCGCTTCACCGGCGGCCTGCTTGCGCTCGACACGGCGAACACCGTGGTGCTGCGCGGTGATCCGGAGCGAACCTTCGATCGCTTCGATGATCCGGCCGAGATTGCCCGCTTCGCCGATGCGGCGAGCGGCTTTCGCGCCGCCGAGCTGGGCGACCGGCAACTGGCGGTATCCTCTCCCGCGGCAATCGCGCCCGTCGTGCTGTCGATCCGCGAGACGACAGACCGGCTGTTTCGCGGCGCGGTGTCGAAAGGCACCGTTGCGACCGCCGATCTGCCTGGGTTCCTGAGCGCCTGCGCCGAGGGGCTGGCTGGCAGCCGGACCGAAATCGGGGCGCCGGGAAGGCCGTTCGGTGATCCCCTGACGCCGATCGCCTTCGAGGCGGCATTGGCGGTTTCCGCGCTGTCGCTGCTGCGCGACGACACCGTCGCAAGGCTCAGGATCTGTCCCAACTGCACCTGGCTGTTCGTCGACAGAAGCCGCAATTCCAGCCGCCTTTGGTGCGACATGGCGGTGTGCGGCAACCGTCAGAAGGCAAGTCGTCACTATCGCCGCCGCCGCATGGCGGCCAATGAGGTCAAGGATGCCTAGAAGTCTTTCCCGCTCGATCGTTGTCGGCGCTGCCCTGATTGTCGCGGTCGCGGTCGCGCTCGGCGCTTGCCGCGATTCCGGCAACGACGAAGGCAAGCTGTTCGAGATTTCCGGCAAGATATTCGTCTTCAACTACCGTCTCGCCAGGGCGACCTATGTCGTCACGCTGCGGCCGCTGCAGCCGATGGGAGACGGCCAGGTGGCGGTCGCCAGCTTCCAGGATCCCGCCGGCGGCGCGCCCTTGGTGGTCGAGCAGAAGGTCTGGCCGAAGCTCGACAAGGTGACCCTGGAGAGCCCGGCCCTGACCTGCGTCGTCAAGAACAAGCCCTATGCGATCGCCATCAGCATCAAGGGCGCCGACGGCGCGATCCTGCAGAAGATCGACACCACCTTGATGTCGACGGAGGACCAGTCGGTGCTGCCCGACCGGCCGCTGGTCATCGATCAGCTCTACACGGCCAATCCCGATCTCGTCGGCCATCCCGACGGCAAGTTGCCGGGCGAACCGAAGCCGGATTGCTCGAAGGGCATCTGACGCGCCGTTGCCGCCCCGGTTGCGCAGAAATTTTCGTTCGTCGGGCAATGTCCGCGGATCGGTTTCGTACCCGATTCGAGAAGGTGACGGGTCGTTCGTTGCGCGTTGCCTGGCACCTTCGATTTTGTTTGACCTGCCTTGCAAGGGAAGAAAGGATGCGTCATCCGACTCCGACGTTGGCTGCCTGCCCCCGCGCGGCCTCCGCAGAGGAAATGCCTGATGACGCTGCATGACGTCGCGCTCGACGACAAGTTCGACCTCGCCAAGGAGCGCATTTTCCTGTCCGGCGCGCAGGCGGTCATCCGCATGCTTCTGATGCAGCGCGAGCGCGACCGCCGCGCCGGCCTCAACACAGCGGGGTTCGTCTCCGGCTATCGCGGCTCGCCGCTCGGCGGCCTCGACATGCAGCTGTGGAAAGCAAAGAAGCAGCTCGCCCAGGCCGACATCGTCTTCCAGCCTGGCCTCAACGAGGAGCTTGCCGCCACCGCTTGCTGGGGATCGCAGCAGGCGGAACTGCTGGGCGAGGGCACCCATGATGGCGTCTTTTCGGTCTGGTACGGCAAGGGGCCGGGCGTGGATCGTTCGGGAGACGTGTTCCGCCATGCCAATCTCGCCGGCTCGTCTAGGCATGGCGGTGTGCTCGCCCTGATGGGCGACGACCACATGGCCGAATCCTCGACCAACGCGCACGCCACCGAATTCCTGTTCGTCGACACCATGGTGCCGATCCTGAACCCGGCCGGCGTTCAGGAAATCATCGATTACGGCCTCTACGGCTTTGCCATGTCGCGCTTTGCCGGCACCTGGGCGGCGATCAAATGCGTCAAGGACAACATCGAATCGACGGCTTCGGTCGATGCCTCGCTCGAACGGCTGAACATCGTCGTGCCCGATTTCGACATGCCGCCCGGCGGCCTCAACATCCGCAACGAGATCGACATGCTTGGCCAGGAGGAGCGGCTGCATGAGCACAAGCGCGCCGCGGCTTCCGCCTTTATCCATGCCAACGGGCTGAACCGCATCGTCTATTCGGGCGGCCGCAACCCGAAGCTCGGCATCATCACGCTGGGCAAGAGCTATCTCGATGTCCGCCAGGCGCTGGAGGACATTGGCATCGACGAGGCGGCCGCCAACCGCATCGGGGTGCGGCTGTTCAAGGTCGGCTGCCCCTGGCCGCTCGACCTGCATCACATCGCCGACTTCGCCCGCGGCCTCGACACCATCGTCGTCGTCGAGGAGAAGCGCTCGCTGATCGAGGTGCAATTGCGCGAAAGCCTTTACGGCACCGCCACGCAGCCGATCATTGTCGGCAAGAAGGACGAGCGCGGCGACTGGCTGTTTCCAGCCAAGGGCGCGCTCGACCCCAACGAGATCGCCATCGCGCTTGGCGAGAGGATCGTGCGGACGATCGGTCCGTCGGAAGAGATTTCAGCGCGGGTGGCAAAGCTGCGCCAGTTCCAGGCAATGTTGGCGGACGCTACCGACATCGGCGCGCGCACGCCGTTCTTCTGTTCCGGTTGCCCGCACAATTCCTCGACCAAGGTGCCGGACGGCTCGATCGCCGCTGCCGGCATCGGTTGCCATTTCATGGCGCTGTGGATGGACCGCAACACCCTTGGCTTCACGGCGATGGGCGGCGAGGGTGCGCAATGGGTCGGCCAGGCGCCGTTCTCGAAGCGCGACCACATCTTCCAGAATCTCGGCGACGGCACCTACAACCATTCCGGCACGCTGGCGATCCGCTTCGCGCTGTCGACCGACGCCAACATCACCTACAAGATCCTCTACAACGACGCCGTCGCCATGACCGGCGGCCAGCCGCACGAAGGCGGCCTGACCGTCGACATGATCGCCAGGCAAGTGCGGGCCGAAGGTGTCGACCGCATCGCCATCGTCACCGATGAGCCGGATAAATATGCCGGCAAGGCCGAATTCCCGGCCGGCGCCACCATCCATCACCGCGATGACCTCGACCTTGTCCAGCGCGAGCTGCGCGGGGTCAAAGGCGTGTCGGTGCTGCTCTACGACCAGACCTGTGCGGCCGAAAAGCGCCGCCGCCGCAAGCGCGGCACCTTTCCCGATCCCGACAAGCGTGTCTTCATCAACGAACTGGTCTGCGAAGGCTGCGGCGATTGCGGCGTGCAGTCGAACTGCGTCTCGATCCAGCCGGCCGAGACCGAATTCGGCCGCAAGCGCAAGATCGACCAGTCGAGCTGCAACAAGGATTTCTCCTGCGTCAACGGCTTCTGCCCCTCCTTCGTCACCGTGCACGGCGCCAAGATCCGCAAGGCCGAGGGTACGGCCGGCAAGGCCGACCCGCTCGACGGCGTGCCTGTGCCCGCCGAATTCCCGCTTGGCGAGCAGGGCTGGGCGGCGATCATCAATGGCGTCGGCGGCACCGGCGTCGTCACTGTCGGTGCGGTGCTCGGCATGGCGGCCCATCTCGAGGACAAGGGCTGCGGCATGATCGACATGGCCGGCCTCGCCCAGAAGGGCGGCTCGGTGTTCACCCATGTCCGCATCGCCCGCACCCCGGACGACATCCATGCCATCCGCGTCTCGGCCGGCAAGGCCGATCTCGTGCTTGGCTGCGATCTCGTGGTGTCGGGCGCCAAGAAGGTGCTGACGGCGGTGCGCGAGGGTCACACCATCTTTCTCGCCAACACCGCCGAGATCATGCCCGGCGAATTTGCCCGTTCGGCTGATTTCTCATTGCCGGTCGAGCGCCTGAAGAGGGCGATCCGCACTGCCGCCGGCGACGACAAGGCGCATTTCTTCGACGCCACGCGCACCGCCACCGAATTGTTCGGCAATTCGCTTGGCGCCAACATGTTCATGCTCGGCTTTGCCTTCCAGCACGGCGGCTTGCCGCTGTCGGCCGAGGCCGTCGAGAAGGCGATCGAGCTCAATGGCGAAGCCGTGGCGATGAACATCGCCGCCTTCCGATGGGGCCGCCGTGCCGCCCATCAGCCGGATTTCGTGCGTGGCCTCGTCGCCCAGCCGGGCAAGACCGGGCAGGCCGCTGCGGTCGCCGAGACGCTGGATGACATCATTGCCCGCCGCGTCGCTTTCCTGACCGCTTATCAGAATGCCGCCTACGGCAGGCGCTATGCGGAAAAGCTCGCCGTTTTGCGCGCCACCGAAGCCAAGTCCGTGCCCGGTTCGACCGCGGTGTCGGAGGCTGCCGCCAGGAACCTGTTCAAGCTGATGGCGATCAAGGATGAGTACGAGGTGGCGCGGCTCTATACCGATGGCTCCTTCGCCGCCGAATTGGGCAAGCAGTTCCAGAGCTACGAGAAACTCGAATTCCATCTCGCGCCGCCGATCATGGGCCGCCGCGGCAATGACGGCACACCGCGAAAATCGAGCTTTGGCCCATGGATGATGAAGGGTTTTCGCCTGCTGGCGGCGATGAAAGGCCTGCGCGGCACCGCCTTCGACCTGTTCGGCTACACCGCCGAGCGGCGCATGGAGCGGCAGCTTCTTGCGCAGTACGAGGCGGATCTGGACCTCGTCGCCGGATCGCTGGCGCCGGCCGGGGTCGATGCGGCAATTGCCCTCGCCTCGGTGCCGGCTCTCATTCGCGGCTATGGTCACGTCCGCCGGGCCAGCGCCGAAAAGGCCGCGGGCGAACGCCAAAGGCTGCTCGAACGCCTGTCGAGGACGCCAGAACGGCCGAAACTTCAGGCCGCCGAATGATGGCCTTGTTTACCTAAAGATTGATTTCCCAGTCTGTCCGGCATTTGCGCACCCTCGGCAACCGAGCCAAACCACCGTTCTAAGCCTTTCTTAAGGCGGGTGTGGCATGACAAGGCTTAGCGTTGGGCCGTCGAAATGGGCAGAACAAAGACCGAAAACATCCCTGCGGATGTTTATATCCAGTTTGTGCGGTCGTTGTTCGACAACGCCCACATGCTGGTGATCGGCGGCGCGTGCTACTGGATCCTCGGATTCATGATCTACTTGCGTACGCACAATCCGTTGTTTCTGGCTTTCTCTTTTATTCTGCTGTCCATCAGCCTTTTCCGCTACTTCGGCATTCGCGGCTTCAGGAAGGCAGGCGGTGTAATAGCCAATGTCGAAGAGGCGCAGCAGTGGGAGCGCAACTACATACTCAAGGGCAGCCTGCAGGGCCTTGGGTTGGGCACGCTATGCTTCATATCGATCTATGTGTATCCCGATCCCTTTGCCGAACTGGCCGCGACGTCGCTGACCTTGGCAACCTTGGTTACGGTTGTTGGCCGGAACTACGGATCTCCGCGCATGGTGCGGATTTTTTCCGTGACCTTCATTGGTCCGGCAGCACTTGGACTCCTGCTGCGCATGGATGTCCCCTCGGTCCTTCTCGGGTTGATGATCATCCCGTTGACTTTCATCACGATCAACAGCGCCGACCACGTCCGCAACGTGCTTTTCTCGGCGGTCATCGGCCACAAGGAAGCGAGGAAGCTCGCGCGCAGGTTCGATCGCGCCCTCAACACCATGTCGCACGGCCTTGTCATGCTCGGCCCGGACGGGCGCGTGGTGGTGGCCAATGCCGAGGCCGCGCATCTGATGTCACTCAAGTCGCCGGATGCGCTGCTCGGGCGGTCGATCCACGGTCTTTTGATGCGTGGCGTCGCCGGCGGCATGCTGGCGCCGAAGGATTGCCGCTACATCGAAGCCCAGCTGACCCGTGCTCTGCGCGAGGGCCGCGATCGCAAGATGCTGGTTTCCCTCGCCAACGGCCAGCACTATGAATTCTCGGCTCGCGAAGGCAGCCAGGAACTGGGCGTCATCACCTTCGAGGACGTCACCGCTCGTGTCGAGGCGGAAGACAAGATCCGCTTCATGGCACGCTACGACAACCTCACCGGTCTGCCCAACCGCGCCTATTTCCACGAACTGGTCGGCGAGGCCATGGCGTCCGGCGACGGCGACCGTCTTTGCGGGCTGGCAGTGCTCGACCTTGATGATTTCAAGAGCGTCAACGACACGCTTGGGCACCCGATCGGCGACGGGTTGATCTACGCCGTCGCCGAGCGCCTTGCCGCCATTGCCGGGCAAGGCATCACGGTCAGCCGTTTCGGCGGCGACGAATTCATGATCTTCTTCGACCGCGTCGAGGATGAGAGCCATCTGACCGGCCAGCTCGACGAGATTTTCGCCGGCTTGCAGGGGGAGGTCGACGTCGCCGGTCACGGGCTGCGCATCCAGGCCAGCGGCGGCGCAGTGCTGTCGCGGGTCAAGGACACCGATGTCGACGCCATGATCGTCAAGGCGGACTTGGCGCTCTACAAGGCCAAGGAACTCGGCAAGAACAGCTGGCGGCTGTTCGAGGCCTCGATGGATGCCGCCTTCCGCAACCGTCAGCTGATGAAGGCGGATCTGCGCACCGCCGTGGAAAGCAAGGCCCTGCGGGTGGTCTATCAGCCGATCGTGGCGATGAACACCATGCGTATCGCCAGTTGCGAGGCGTTGTGCCGGTGGGACCATCCGGATCTCGGGCCGATCTCGCCCAGCATCTTCATTCCGCTGGCCGAGGAAATGGGCATCATTTCCGAGATCAGCACCTTCGTGCTGCAGGCGGCGTGCACCGAATGCGCCAAATGGCCGGACCAGACCAGCGTTTCGGTCAATCTCTCCGCCAAGGATTTCCGCAACCGCGACGTCGTCCAGAAGGTTCGTGATGCGTTGACCAGCTCCGGCCTCGCCGCTGGCCGGCTGGAGATCGAGGTCACCGAAACGGCGTTGCTCGACGACAAGTCGCTGACGCGCCAGTACATCGAGGAGCTGAAACAACTTGGCGTGCGCATTGCGCTCGACGATTTCGGCACTGGCTATTCGAGCCTGAGCTACCTGCACAAGCTGCCGCTCGACAAGATCAAGATCGACCGTTCGTTCCTGATCGACGTCACTCAGAACAGCCGTTCGCTCGAACTGCTCAAGGGCATTGTCAATCTGTCGCGACCGCTCGGACTTTCAGTGACCATCGAAGGTGTCGAGACCTTCGAGCAGCTCAAGATCCTGGCCTTGCAGGTCAAACCGGATCTGGTGCAAGGCTTCCTCTTCGGTGCCGCGCTAAGTGCGTCGGGCATCGAGACGATGTCGAGTGCCACCTGGCCATTCGTCGCGGACCTGCGTCGCACCGGCAAACGGACAGCCAGCTAGTATCGTGGTTTCGAAGTTCGCTTGATCTAGATTCCCAATCCACATCGCCCTCGACGGCATCCTTCCCACGCGAATTGCTCACCAACAGACATTCTCAAGCGGGCTCTCAGCCGTTAAGGTTAACAGAAGGTAAATCAACAACTTCGAAATTTCAGCTTGTGTCTCATTTCAGCTCGAATAGCTTATCCGTAGGCGGAATTTCGAGGACAGATAATGGATGCTGCAAGGGCTGCAAGGAACGCGTCTGGCGTGGTCAGCACAGCCGGGGATTCGGTGCTGAACCGATCGATTATGCAACTACTGGAGCATGTTGATTATCGCCTCATTACAGGTGGCGAGGATTTGGAGGCGATTTACCGACTTCGCTATAAATCCTATCTGCGCTCAGGCATGTGCGGCCCAATCGCCAGTGGGATGTTCGAGGATCGTTGGGACAATCTGCCCAATTCCTACCGGTTCGGTGTCTATTGCTATGGCGAATTGGCCAGCACGATCCGCTTCCATTACATTTCTCGCGAGCACCCGAATTCACCCTCCGTCGATGCCTATCCGGAAATACTGATCGAGCGACTTGCCCGCGGAGAAACCTTCATCGACGGAACCCGGTTCGCAACCGATCCCGACAGCGCGCCGGCGCCCGGAGTGCTGCCTTTCCTGACACTCAGGCTTGCCATGGTGGCCTCGCGCTACTTTGGCCAGAACTCGGTGCTTACGCCGGTCAAGCTCGAGCATTCCAATTTTTATGCCCGTTACTTCAATGCCGTGCAGAGGACCGAGGGTAAAGTATTTCCGGGCGTTCTTGCCCCTATTGCACTGTTCGAAATCCCTTCTGGCGAAAATATGCGCCTGACACTCGAACGGTTCCCATTCTTCAGGTCGACGCCGACGGAACAGCGGCTGATGTTTGCCAATCCGGCCATCAACCGATTGACACCCCTGTCTATCGTGCCAACAGCGAAATATTATCGCGACGCCGCCTGAGGCGATTTTCTTGAAAGCGCTCGGAGCTTTCCGGCCACATCCGCGTTCTGAATGACGGCGCTGCGTCGTTGCCGCTGCCTTTGTCATCATTTCAGACGGATCTGTCAGAAGGAACCCGACATGACCATTTCCACGCTTGCGCTCACCCCGCTCATCTCGCTGATCGCCGGCGTGCTGATCCTCGTGATGCCAAGGCTGTTGAACTACATTGTCGCGCTCTATCTGATCGTCGTCGGATTGCTCGGGCTTTTCCCGCATCTTGTCCGCTGAAGGGGCCGTCAGCCGACGAAGAAACGCAGGGCTGCGGCGCCGATCGCCTCGGGTGCACATTCCTGCATGAGATGGCCGGACCGGAAATAAGGGTCAAGGCGGCGATGCCGGTGCCGTTCCAGTCAAATTTCCGTGTCGGCGAGATCATGGCGGTTCCGGCGTTCGTCCGATGTTGTCGGCGACGACAGTCTTTATCACAGCACGTTCAGTGCCGCTGACAGGGTCGCCGGTGCCGGCTGTGGTCGGGGGCTCCGGGGAGCCGGCTTCAATTTTCCTTTGAGGCAGTTGTCGGCTGTGATGCGGCAATAGCGCCATTGCTCTCGGCCCGGCTTTTCGCTATGTGCCTGAAAGATGTCTTCGAAGGGGTATTGCTATGGCTGATCACACGCCGACCGGTCCTGTCGAACTGGGCGCGAAGATGGACTATGCCGAGCATGACCGCACCTATGCGGGTTTTCTCATGCTAGCCAAATACGGATCGCTCTTTTGCCTCGCCATACTCCTGGCCATGGCTTTCGGCTTCTTCGCGGGCGGCTTCTTTTCGGCGACCATCCTGTTTGTTCTGATTCTGGCCGCCGGCGCCTTTATCCTCCGATAGATTTTTCCGACACCTTGTCCACGGCGCCGCCGCGAGGCCGGCCGGCGTCTTGCGGGAAACAGCTTCCGGCCGAAAGGATCATGCGGTGGGACAGACGGTTTTCATCCCTCGTGAACTCGATGCCAACGAGCCGCGCGTCGCGGCCTCGCCCGACACGGTGAAACGGCTGGCGGCGCTGGGTTTCGACGTCGTCGTCGAGACCGGCGCTGGCACGAGGTCGCGTATCCCCGACGAGGAATTCGCCAAAGCCGGTGCTGTCATCGGCAAGGCTGACGCTGTCGCCAAGGCCGATGTGGTGCTGAAGGTCCGCCGGCCGACGGATGCCGAGCTGAAGGGCTACAAGCCCGGTACGGCAGTCGTCGCCATCATGGATCCCTATGGCAATGATGCCGCCGTGGCGGCCTTGGCCAAGGCAGGCGTCACCGCCTTCTCGATGGAGTTCATGCCGCGCATCACCCGGGCGCAATCGATGGACGTTTTGTCCTCGCAGGCCAATCTTGCCGGCTACCAGGCGGTGATCGACGGCGCTTCGGAATATGATCGCGCATTGCCGATGATGATGACGGCGGCGGGCACCGTGCCGGCGGCGAAAATCTTCATCATGGGCGTCGGCGTCGCCGGCCTGCAGGCGATCGCCACGGCGCGTCGCCTTGGCGCGGTCGTCACCGCGACTGACGTTCGCCCCGCCGCCAAGGAACAGGTCGCCTCGCTCGGCGCAAAATTCCTGGCGGTCGAGGACGAGGAATTCAAGGCGGCCGAGACGGCAGGCGGTTACGCCAAGGAAATGTCGAAGGAGTATCAGGCCAAGCAGGCGGCACTCACCGCCGAGCATATCGCCAAGCAGGACATCGTCATCACCACGGCGCTGATTCCCGGCCGCCCGGCGCCGAAGCTTGTGTCGGCGGCGATGGTCGCGTCGATGAAGCCGGGTTCGGTGATCGTCGACCTCGCCGTCGAGCGCGGCGGCAATGTCGAGGGCGCCGAGGCTGGCAAGGTGGTGACGACGGCCAACGGGGTAAAGATCGTCGGTCACCTCAATGTGCCCGGCCGCGTCGCCGCATCGGCCTCGCTGCTCTATGCCAGGAACCTGTTCGCCTTCCTCGAGACGCTGGTCGACAAGACGGCCAAGACGCTTGCCATCAACCGCGACGACGACCTGGTCAAGGCAACGATGCTGACCGACGCCGGCAAGATCGTGCATCCTGCTTTCATAAAGGCCGACCAGCAGCCGCCCAAGGGCCAATCTGTCGAGCCGGCCGCAATCCCGGCCACGACCATGGTCGCCGACGCTTCGCCGAAGCCCGCAGCGGCAAAGAAAGCCGCGACGAAGAAACCGGCCGCATCCAAGTCGCCCTCGTCGAAGTCGAAAGGCATTGCGTGATGGATCAGACCTTGCAGAAAGCCCTCGACCAGCTCGACCAGGCAAGCGCCGCCGTTCGGCTGGCGGTGCAGAACCTGGCAAATGCTCCAGGCGGTGCTGACGCGGGCGGTGCTGCCGCACACGCGCTGTCCGGCGGCGTCATCGATCCCTTCGTTTTCCGCTTCGCCATTTTCGTGCTGGCGATCTTCGTCGGCTACTACGTCGTCTGGTCGGTGACCCCGGCACTACACACGCCGCTGATGGCCGTCACCAATGCCATCTCCTCGGTCATCGTCGTCGGCGCGCTGCTTGCCGTCGGCATCGCCGCCTCCGGCATTGCCGCAGGCTTCGGCTTCGTCGCGCTGATGCTGGTCTCGGTCAACATCTTCGGCGGCTTCCTCGTCACCCAGCGCATGCTGGCCATGTACAAGAAGAAGGACAAGTAGAGCGCCATGAACGCCAACTTCGCGTCCTTCCTCTATCTGGTTTCCGGCGTCCTGTTCATCATGGCGCTGCGCGGCCTGTCGCATCCGACCACCAGCCGCCAGGGCAATTTGTACGGCATGATTGGCATGGGCATTGCCATCGCCACCACGCTGGCGCTGGCGACGCCGTCGGCTGGCCGCTTCGGTCTCATCATTCTTGGTTTGCTGATCGGCGGCTCGGTCGGTGCTGTCACCGCCAGGCGCATCGCCATGACCTCGATGCCGCAACTGGTCGCCGCCTTCCACTCGCTGGTCGGCCTTGCTGCCGTCATGGTGGCGGCTGCGGCAATCTACGCCCCGGAAAGCTTCGGCATCGGCACGGTCGCCGATATCCACGCCCAGGCGCTGATCGAGATGAGCCTTGGCGTCGCCATCGGCGCCATCACCTTCACCGGCTCGGTCATCGCTTTCCTCAAGCTTGACGGGCGCATGTCGGGCAAGCCGATCATGATCGGCGGCCGCCACTTCATCAACGCCGCGCTCGGCATCGCGCTGATCGTGCTGATCGTGCTGCTGGTCACCACGGAATCGAAGCTGGTGTTCTGGCTGATCGTCGCGGCCTCGCTGGTGCTCGGCATCCTCTTGATCATCCCGATCGGCGGCGCCGACATGCCGGTCGTCGTCTCGATGCTGAATTCCTATTCGGGCTGGGCAGCGGCCGCCCTCGGATTCACGCTCGGCAATCTGGCGCTGATCATCACCGGCGCGCTGGTCGGCTCGTCCGGCGCGATCCTGTCCTACATCATGTGCAAGGGCATGAACCGCTCTTTCATCTCGGTCATCCTCGGTGGCTTTGGCGGCGAGACGGCGGCAGTGGCCGATGACGGCATCGAGCGCACGGTCAAGCAGGGCTCGGCCGACGATGCCGCCTATCTGATGATGAACGCGCAGAAGGTCATCATCGTGCCCGGCTACGGCATGGCGGTCGCCCAGGCGCAGCACGCGCTGCGCGAAATGGCCGACAAGCTCAAGGCCAACGGCGTCGACGTGAAATACGCCATTCATCCGGTCGCCGGCCGCATGCCCGGCCACATGAACGTGCTGCTCGCCGAAGCCAACGTGCCTTATGACGAAGTGTTCGAGCTCGAGGACATCAACTCTGAGTTCGCGCAGGCCGACGTCGCCTATGTCATCGGCGCCAACGACGTCACCAACCCGTCCGCGCGCGACGACAAGTCGTCGCCGATCTACGGCATGCCGATCCTCGACGTCGACAAGGCCCGCACCTGCCTGTTCGTCAAGCGCTCGCTCGGCTCCGGCTATGCCGGCATCGACAACACGCTGTTCTACAAGGATGGCACCATGATGCTGCTCGGCGATGCCAAGAAGATGACTGAAGAGATCGTCAAGGCGATGGATCACTGAGCCGGCAACGGCGCGACTGAGCGATACAGAAAAGCCCGGCCTCGCGCCGGGCTTTCTTGCTTTTGAACGAGCGACGCCGGTTCAGCGGCTGGTCAGGAACACCGCCTCCTCGTCGTCGCGCTGCCTGCCGCCGAGGGCCGCCGCGGCACTTGCGATGAAGGCGCCGATGACCAGCGACAGTGCACCAAGCAGCGCAAAGGTCGCGCTGCCCTTCCTGGTGGTGTCGGCGACCTGCTGCGCCTTGCCTAGGCGTCCTGAGCCTTGGCGAGGATCGCGTCGACCCACGCAGCGAGATCAGATATCCAGGTTGGCGACCGACAAGGCATTGTCCTGGATGAACTCGCGCCGGGGCTCCACCTCGTCGCCCATCAGCCGCGAGAACAGCGAGTCCGCGTCGGTGGCGTCATTGACCTTGACCTGCAGCAGCGAGCGCACATTCGGGTCGAGCGTGGTTTCCCAGAGCTGTTCGGCGTTCATCTCGCCGAGACCCTTGTAGCGCTGCATGGTCAGGCCCTTGCGGCCGGTCGCAAAGATCGCGTTGAGCAGCGCCAGCGGCCCCGAGATGGTTTCGGTCACATCCTTGCGGCGCAGCACCGGGGGCTCGCCATAGACCTCGGTGAGGCGCGGCGCATAGCGGTCGAGCTGGCGCGCATCGGCAGAATTGATCAGCCCGAGATCGAGATGTGCGAATTCCTTGACGCTGCGCACCGTTCGTTCGAACACATAGCCGCCGATGCCCTCGTTCGAGGTCGACATGCGGCCGGTCCAGCCGCGTTCGGTGTCCTCGGCGATGATGTCGAGCCGCTTGGCGACACGCTCGGCCATGGCATCGGCGTGGCCGAGATCGGTGAAGACGTCCGGGTTGAGGCCACCGGCGATCGCCGCCTGCTCGACCACGCCTCTGTTGTAGCGCGTGTGCAGCCCGTTGATGAGCTGGCGCACTGCCAGCGCATCGTCTATGGCGCTGCGCAGGTCCTGTCCGGCGCGAACCTCGCCCGAGCCGAGCGAAAGCGATGCTTCATCGAGCCCTGAGCCGATCAGGAACTCCTCGAACGCGCTCTCGTCCTTGATGTATTGCGAGCTCTTGCCGCGCGTCACTTTGTAGAGCGGCGGCTGGGCGATGTAGAGGTGGCCGCGTTCGATCAGCTCCGGCATCTGCCGGAAGAAGAAGGTGAGCAGCAAGGTACGGATGTGGGCGCCGTCGACGTCGGCGTCGGTCATCAGGATGATCTTGTGGTAGCGCAGCTTGTCGGCGTTGAACTCGTCCTTGCCGATCGAGGTGCCGAGCGCGGTGATCAGCGTGCCGATCATTTCGGAGCCGAGCATGCGGTCGAAGCGGGCCCGCTCGACATTGAGAATCTTGCCGCGCAGCGGCAGGATCGCCTGGTTCTGGCGCGAACGGCCGCCCTTGGCCGAGCCGCCGGCCGAGTCACCCTCGACGATGAAGATTTCGGATTTCGCCGGGTCGCGTTCCTGGCAGTCGGCCAGCTTGCCGGGCAGCGAGGTGATGCCGAGCGAGCTCTTGCGGGTGATGTCGCGCGCCTTGCGTGCCGCCTCGCGGGCGGCCGCTGCCTGGATCACCTTGTCGATGACCACCTTGCCCTCGGCCGGGTGTTCCTCGAGCCAGGTGCCGAGGGCTTCGTTGACCAGCCCTTCGACCACGGGACGGACTTCCGACGAGACCAGCTTGTCCTTGGTCTGCGAGGAGAACTTCGGGTCGGGAACCTTGACCGACAGCACCGCCGTCAGGCCCTCGCGGCAATCGTCGCCGATCAGTCCCACCTTTTCCCTTTTGGTCAGGCCAGAAGACTCGCCATAGCCGGTGATCTGGCGGGTCAGCGCGCCGCGGAAACCGGCCAGATGGGTGCCGCCGTCGCGCTGCGGGATGTTGTTTGTGAAGGCCAGCACGTTCTCGTGGTAGCTGTCGTTCCACCACATCGCCACTTCGACGGTGATACCGTCGCGCTCGGCCTTGATGGCAATCGGCTTGTCGATCAGCGGTTTCTTGACCCGGTCGAGATATTTGACGAACTCTTCCAGCCCGCCATCATAGTGCAACTCGTGGCGCACCACGTCGGCATGGCGTGCATCGGTCAAAATTATGCGCACGCCGGAGTTGAGGAAGGCGAGCTCGCGCAGCCGGTGCTCCAGCGTGCCGAGGTCGAACTCCACCATGGTGAAGGTTTCGGATGACGGAAAGAAGGTGATCTCGCTGCCGCTGCGTCCTTCATAGGTACCGGCAACCTTGTTCTGCTCATAGCTGCCCGTCGCCTTCAGCGGCGCGTCGGCATTGCCGTGCGTGAAGCTCATCTCGAAGATCTGGCCGTTGCGGCGAATCCTGAGTTTCAGCCATGCCGAGAGAGCGTTGACCACCGAGACGCCGACCCCATGCAGGCCGCCCGACACCTTGTAGGAATTCTGGTCGAACTTGCCGCCGGCATGCAGCTGCGTCATGATCACTTCGGCCGCCGAAATGCCTTCGCCGGTGTGGATATCGGTCGGAATGCCACGGCCATTGTCGATCACCGTCACCGAACCATCGGGGTTGAGCGTCACGGTGACCAGGTCGGCATGACCGGCCAGTGCCTCGTCAATGGCGTTGTCGACGACCTCATAGACCATGTGATGCAGGCCGGAACCGTCGTCGGTGTCGCCGATATACATGCCGGGGCGTTTGCGGACAGCATCCAACCCCTTCAAAACCTTGATGGAATCGGCGCCGTATTCGGCTTCAGCGCCGTTGTTGTTCTCGATCTGGTCGCTCATGAAAACCTGTTGTCTGGATGCCGCTTGCACGGCGCGAAAAATCGGCCCCGAATCGCGCCTCTGATATTGCCTAGATATAGGCGCGAAAGGCGGTTTTTCCAAGGTTTGCGGGCATTTCCGGGCCGATTCCCGAGCCGGCAGCCGGCTATTTTTTTCGAGCCCCGGATTTGGCGAGAAGGTTGCGCAAATATTTGATCATGAATTTGTCTCCGGGCGCCAGCCGCCCCGTCCGGTCAAGCTCCAGCGTCAGGTTGAGCGCCTTGGTCAGCGCCGCCTTCGGATCCCTCACCACATAGGCATAGGCGATGTAGGCGCGCGCCAGATCGATTTGCCAGATCGCATTGTTCGGATCGGACTGGGCCAATTTCTGGGCAATAGCGAGGCTGGCTTCGAAGGCCGCCTTGGAACCCTCAAAGTGACGTCGGTCGGTTTCCAGATAACCGATCTTCTGCAGGGTGATCGAAATATCGCGTTGCCAGTTCAAATTGGCAGGATCCAGCTTGGCCAGCCGGTGGGCTATAGCAAGACCGTCCTGATAGTTTTGCAGAGCACCGCTGGCATCGCCCTGCACTCTAAGCACCTCGGCGACCTGTTCGAGACACACCGACAGGTCGCGCTGCCAGTCCGTGTTGCCGGGATCGATGGCGGCAAGGTCGCGCGCCGTGGCCAGCGCCTGCTGGTAGGCCTCCAGCGCGAGCGGCCAATCCTTCTGGTCGCTGTAAGCATTGCCGATCTTGGAGTAACCGATCGACAGGTCGCGCTTCAAATCGGTGTCGTTTGGGTCGCGGCGCACCAGCGCTTCGGCGATCGCCTGGCTCTTGTTGAAGGCCGCGAGCGCACCGGCGGCGTCGCCGCGATCCCGCAGCAGATCACCGATCCTGGTTTGGCTGACTGAGACAGCGCGTTGGCGCCGCGCGTCATCGGGCTTGTTCTCGGCCAGCGCCAACCGAATCCTCAGGCTTTCTTCAAAGGCCGTCTCGGCGCTGTCCAACTGGCCGGCGGTATGGGCAAGTTCGCCGATTTCGTCATAGGTGATTGTCAGATCATTGAGCAGGTCGGCGCGGTCCGGCTCCGCATCGACCAACTGCTGCTTGATCGACAGGCTTTGTTGATAGGCTTGTGCCGCCGCGCTCACATCGCCTTGCGTCGCCAGCACGTTGCCGATCTTGTCATTGGCCATGGCAAGATCACCGAGCCAGTCTTTCTTGTCCGGCACGCTTGTGGTCAGGTCCTGCAGCATGCCCCTGGCCGCCTCATAGTTTTCCAGGGAGGTTGGCAGGTCGCCTTGCACCATCCTTATGTTGGCGAGCTTGATATGGCTGATGGCGAGATCGCGCTTGACGCTGGGATCGGTTTCCTGACGCGACCGCTGCTCGAGGTTGGCCAACAGTGCGGTAAAGGCGCGGCCGGCCGCCTCGATATTGCCGACCGTCGTATAGAGAATACCGAGTTCCTCCAGCGTGCGGCTCTGGCGGTCGGCCTGTTCCAGGCTGAGCGAGGTCTGCCCGGCCTCGCCATACAGCGCCAGCACGAATTCGTAGCCATTGATGGCTGCCGCATAGTTCAGGTCGGCGCGCGCCGCGCCTGCCGACAGGAATACCGTTGCGGCCTGCGACAGCGTGCGGTCGACGAAATTCACCTTCAGCGCGTTGCGCGACACCCCGTCGATATTGGCCGCTTCCGCCAGCTTTGCCTGCGCTGCATCGAAGGCACCGAGCGAAAGCTGCTCCTCGGCCTGCCGGCGCAATTTCGTCACTTGCGGATCGTCGGCCGCGAGCGTCTTCATCTCGCTTCGCACCTTGACGAAGGCGTCGGCCGCTTCACGCAGCCGGGCATTCAGGCTGTCCGCTGACAAATTGCTGGTGTCGGAACCGATCAGCGCGCCATAGAGCGGCGCCAGCGGCATGTCGGCGTCGCTGGCGATCTGTTCGACTTCGCCGCGCATCTCCGGCGTCACGTCGGCCATGGCCAGCAGCAGGCGTTCGCGCTCCGGCAATTGCTCCTTGGCCGCTGCGGCAAAGAACAGTTTCGGCAGGCCGCTCTCGACATAGGGCAGCTGCTTTCCACGCGACAGGTCATAGACTTCCTGCTGCACCAGCGTCAGCACCGAGCGGATTTCGAGCCCGTCGGTACCGAGATATTTGGTCAGCGCCGTCGTGAATGGCGAGTTTTGGCCGGCTCCGTCGGCCGCAGTCTCGCCGGGGGCGGCCGAGAAGGCGAACAGGATGTTTTCCGCCCGGCCAATCCGGCCAAATCCCGGCTTGACCTTCTCGGCGATATCCTTTGCCAGTGGCGTCGCGCCGCGCCCTTCGCCGCTGTTCCCCGAGAAGGGATCGCTGCGGCAGGCATCGAGCACGATCAGCCCGACCTTGGCGGTGGCGGCGACCGCGTCGCGCACCTCTTCCAGCGGCAGGCTGGTCTTTTCCAGCGTCTCGAGCGAGGACGCATCGGCATCGATCGGCAAAAGCCGGTTGTCGCCGGAAATTTCGACGCCATGGCCGGAGAAATAGACCAGCGCCACGTCGGCGCCCTTGGCGTCCTCGCGAAAAACGTCGAGCGCGCGGCGCATGCGTCGGAGATCGCGGTTGGTTTCGAGGACGACCTCGAAGCCGAGCTTCTTCAGCGCCGCTTCCATCGCCTCGCCATCATTGACGGGATTGGCGAGCGGCCGGACCAGACGATAATCGTCGTCGGCAATGACCAACGCCACGCGCCGCTCCGCCACAGCGGTGGCGGTGGTCATAAGCATCAGCAGCAAGGCAAACAGCAAGCGCAAGTCGAACCGCCCCCGGCTCAGTCGTTCGCCGACCATTCCACCTCTTTATGGCGCGAGCAAGCCGGACCGAAAACCGGCTGTTTCAGGCCAACCGCATAGGCTTCAGGGCCTCGCTCCAGCGCAACAGCTCGTCCAGCATGGTCTTGGCTCCGCCCTGCACCTGCTCGCTAGCCCGGAAAGAGCCGTCGTGCTCGAGCAGTTTCTGATAGAGCGGCAAGGAAACCCCTTCGGAGATAGGCATTACACCCACGGCAGCCAGCAGCGGCTTGAGCGCTTGCGCCGCGCGCAGGCCGCCGGAGACGCCGCCATAGCTGAGGATGGCGGCGGGTTTGTATTTCCACTCGCGGGCGAGATAGTCGATCGCGTTGATGATCGCCGGGGCGGCGAAATAATTGTATTCCGGCGCCACAAAGACGAAGGCGTCGGCGGCATCGATCGCCTTCGACCAGGCCTTGGTGTGGTCGTTCTGATAATTGCCAAGCTTAGGGTGATGCGGCTCGTCCAGAACTGGCAGATTGAACGCGGCGATGTCGGTCAGCACCGGTTCGAATTTCCCGTGCTCGCGCGCGAATGCCTCCAGCCACTCGGCAAAAACCGGTCCGGCACGGCCGGGCCGCGTGCTGCCGACGATGATGTTCAACTGGTGCTTCAAGACGGGCTCCTTCGATTGGCAGTATCTGTTGGTGACTGTCACTACGGCAGAGCGTCCCGGTGGACAAGGCGAGGTCGTCGGCGGAGCGGTCACGATCAGATGAACAGACAATCTGAGTTCGCGTCTTGGCTGCCCGCGGTTTCGGTCTGCCGTTCGGTCACATGGACGCCTGGATTGCCAGCCACTACATAGAGCTATCAGCGGAGCACTCCATGGACGTCCAGCCCGCCCCATTCGTTCCCCCGGCGCCGAAGCCGCGCACGACGCCGCCCTCGACGCTGGAGATGATCCGCATCGTCTACCGCAACCCGCTCGAACTGTGGGGTGAGCATACCTACAACGAGCCCTGGATTTCGGTGAATGGCGTCGGCGGACATCTGGTCGTCGCCAACGATCCCGGCCTCATCCGCCATGTGCTTGTCGACAATGCCAAGAACTACAAGATGGCGACAGTGCGCCAGAAGATCCTGCGGCCGATCCTGCGCGATGGCCTGCTGACCGCCGAGGGCGAGGTCTGGAAGCGTTCGCGCAAGGCGATGGCGCCGGTGTTCACGCCGCGCCATATCTTCGGCTTCGCCCAGCCGATGCTCAGGCGCACGCAAGAATTCGTCACCCGCTATGAGGGGGGCGGCACGTCCGACATCGCCCATGACATGACGTTGCTGACTTTCGATATCCTGGCCGAAACGCTGTTTTCCGGCGAGATATCAGGCGAGCCGGGCAGTTTCGCCAACGAGATCGACCGCCTGTTCGAGACCATGGGCCGCGTCGATCCGCTGGACCTGTTGCGCGCACCCGACTGGCTGCCGCGTTTGACCCGCATCCGCGGTCGCAAGACCATGGCCTATTTCCGCAAGATCGTCACCGACACGGTCAAGATGCGCGAAGAGAAATTCAAGCGCGATCCCGATGCCGTGCCGCAGGATTTCCTGACGCTGCTGCTCAAGGCCGAGGGGCCTGAAGGGCTGACGCGGGCGGAGGTCGAGGACAACATCATCACCTTCATCGGCGCCGGCCACGAGACCACGGCGCGCGCACTCGGCTGGACGCTTTACTGTCTCGCGGAATCGCCGTGGGAGCGCAACAGGGTCGAGCAGGAGATCGACCAGGTGCTGGCGCGCGAACCCGATCCGACGAAATGGCTCGATGCCATGCCGTTCACGCGTGCGGCTTTCGACGAGGCGCTCAGGCTCTATCCGCCGGCGCCGTCGATCAACCGCGAGCCGATCGAACCGGAAATGTGGAAGGATCTCTATATCCCGAAACACGCCGCGGTGCTGGTCATGCCATGGGTGGTCCATCGCCACAGGAAACTGTGGGACCGGCCCGACGCCTTTCTGCCCGAACGCTTCCACCCGGGAAACCGCGAGAAGATCGACCGCTTCCAGTATCTGCCGTTTGGGGCGGGCCCTCGCGTCTGCATCGGCGCCAGCTTCGCCATGCAGGAGGCGATCATCGCGCTCGCCATCATGCTGTCGCGCTTCCGCTTCGACACCACCGCCGAAACGAAACCCTGGCCGGTGCAGAAGCTGACCACGCAGCCGCAAGGCGGCTTGCCGATGCAGGCCACGCCGCGTTAGGTGTGCTGATATTCAGGTGATGCCGGCCTGCGAACGATGGCTTCCTGCGCTTCCGGTGCTCACGTACTTTAAGGACGCTCCGCTCCGGTTCTCGGAACCCACCGTCCTCGGCTCAGCCTGACCTGAATCTCAACACACCTTAGGACTGTCGAATTAAGCCACGGGCTTGCGCTGCTGGAACTGGCCGGCGGCGCGGAAGCGCCAGAGGTAGCTGGGCAGGATCGTGGCGATCGACTGCGGCTGGATGCCAAGGCCGGACAATGTCCGGTTGGCCTTGGCCGCCGCCTCGGAAACGATGTTGTGCTCGCGCAGTTGCATCACCTGGTCCTTGGTCAGCAACGGGTTGGGCAAGAGGCCGAGGATCGAGGCCTGGATGTTCGCTACCCACCACGGCACCGGCACCAGCAGGCGCTTGCGCTCGATCACGTCAAGCAGTTCTTCCATGCACTCCTTGAAGGTCAGCACCTTGGGGCCGCCAAGCTCGTAGATCTGGCCGCCATCGACCTTGCCGTCGACCGAGCGCGCCACCGCTTCGGCGACGTCGCCGACATAGACCGGCTGGAACTTGGTCAGGCCGCCGCCGATCAGCGGCAGCACCGGCGAATAGCGCGCCATGTTGGCGAAGCGGTTGAAGAAGCTGTCCTCGGGCCCGAAAATGATCGACGGCCGGAAAATCACGGCGTCCTTGATCGTCTCCAGGATGGCCTTTTCACCAAGCGCCTTGGTGCGTGCGTAGTCCGATTCGGAGTCCAGATCGGCACCAAGCGCCGAAATGTGGGTGAAGCCGGCGCCGACGGCGCGGGCCGCTTCGGCCACCGCGCGGGCGCCGAACTCATGCACGGCGGAGAACTTCTGCCGGCCGCTCTGATGCAGGATGGCGACCAGATTGACGACATGGTCAGCACCCTGCACGGCACGATCGACCGACCAGCGGACGCGCACATTGGCCTGCACCGGCTGGATCTGGCCGACATTGCCGAGCGGCTGCAGGTGGCCGGCAAGATCGGGCCGCCGGCAGGCGACCCGGATGCGATAGCCGCGCTTGGCCAGCGCGCGCACGACATGGCGGCCGACAAAGCCTGACCCGCCAAAGACGACGACGAGCTTTGGGGTCTGCAGGATTTCGGTCATGGCTGGCTCCGGCGCTCGCAAGCTTGGCTGAAGCCGTTTCATAATCCGTTTTGCGTCGAACGCAAAGGGTGACGCGTCGTCGCTGTCACCCTTGTCTCGACCTTGTCAGAACGCCTTGCCGATGCGGGTGTCGACCGAGTGGCGGTTGCCGCCGCGAATGACGAAGAAGAGCAGGATCGCGGCCCACAAAAGCGACTTCTCGGCACCCGAAAAGCCCTGGCCCATGGTGACCCAGTGGAACCAGACCGTGACCAGCAGCACGAACAGGCCAGCAAAGGCGGCCGGACGCGTCAGAAGGCCGATGGCGATGAAAATGCCGCCGAAAAATTCGGCGCAGGCCAGAAGCAACGACCACAAGGCGCCGGGATAGAAGCCGAGGCCCTCGACCATTTCGGCGGCACCGAAAGGATTGATGATCTTCTGCGAGCCATGGATGGCGAGAAACGCACCGGCGACAACGCGAAGAACGGTTTCCGCGCCATCGTGCAAGGCCGCGTACAGTCTGCCGAGGACCGGGATGATAAGGCCGTTGCGGGGATTGTCCGTGCTTGCCGACATTGTGACTCCTCTGTTTTGCCGATCAGCGCAGACGGCCAATCAGGTTGGGCGAAGTCAAATAAACAAAAGTTGACATTTAGAAGAATGTTTTATTGACGCACCTTGCAGCGCTGAGGCTTGCGATCTCCAAGGTCATGGAGCGGACGCAGAAAACCCCGCCGCAGCGGGGTTTTCCGGGTGACATCCATGCGAAGCCAGGGGCCGACGGAGCGGCCTGACCTGAGACGGTATCAGGAGGGCGTGAAGCAAGTACGCCCACCCCAGCCCTGGACATCCGACATGGTGCCGCCGACCTTCTTGCAAGCCGCGATGAAATCGGCGCTGCAGCTGGCGAATTTGGCATGGCCGTTCTTGCAGTAATGATCCTCGGTGGCGCCGCCGCTCGGAGCGGTGATGACGCCGGGCGCGGACGGTTTCACCGGCGCGGCCTGCAAACTGGCCGCCTGGGTGGCCCCCATGAACGAGCCGAGAAGAAGGACGGCGGTCAGCATGGTGAGCTTGGTGTTGGTCATGGCAATTTCCTTTTGATTGGGTTGATTTTCCGAGGCGCAAAGGGACATCCTCTGCGTGAAGCAGACTTTCGCTTTCGGTTTGCTGTTCCCCTCGGTGTGGATCGGGCAAGCTCGCCTTGCCCTGGACAAAGCTGGGTCGCTGCGATGCGCGGAAAGGTTCAGCGGCGCGCAAAAAAAATTTGCACCGCACCGCCACCTAGGCGGGCAGATTTCAGATAACTAGCTGATAAATAATGGATTATTTAGGAGGAATAACGCGCTGCGAATTCGGAAATGCGCTGCACCACCGCCTTTGGCGCGGTGATGCCCCGCGCTTGCGCCTTCTCGGCGGCTTCGGCCCGGGCCCGTCCGGGTACATGCACGCCGAAGCGCCGCCGCAGCCGGTCGAGCTGGTCCTTCATGCGCTGCTCGAAGTCGGGATCGAGCAGCTTGGGCTCGACGGCAAGCACGAACAGCCCGGTTCCGGGACTGTCCGGTCCGCCGCTGAACCATGGCGCGTCGAGCGACCAGTTGGCGCCCGACAGCCCCGCCGCAAGCACTTCGACCATCAGTGCGATGTTGGCACCGCGCTGGCCGCCGAAGGCAAGCATGGCGCCTTTCATGGCGGCGGCCGGATCGGTGGTCGGGTTGCCGCTGGCGTCCAGCGCCCAACCTTCGGGTATTTTCTTGCCGTCCTCGGCCGCCTTGCGGATGTTGACGAAAGCGGTGGCGCTCGACGATTGGTCGATGACCAGCGGCGCGCCGTCGGCGGCGGGTGCCGCAAACGACATCGGGTTGGTGCAGTAGACCGGCTTGACCGAGCCCGAGCCGGCAAGCACGGCCGGGCCATTGGTGGCGGCGAACGACACCAGCCCTTGCGCCGCCAGCCTTCCGGTGAAGTAACCGAGTGCGCCGCATGTATAAGCGTTCTTCTGCGAGAAGATGGCGACGCCGAACAGCTTTGCCGCCTTGGCGAGGTCGTCGATGGTGCGGTCGAAGCCGGTATGCGCCAGCCCGCCGCGCGCATCGGAGAGATAGACCGCCAGCGCCGGCCGGGTGATCACCGGATCGGCATTGCCGTCGATGCGTCCGGCTTCGAGCGCCTCGAGATAATCGATGAAATGCGACAGACCGACGGTCGAGAGCCCTTCCGCCTCGGCGGCAATGATCGAGGCGGTAAGCGATTGCGCCGCTTCCTCATTGGCGCCGGCGCCAAGCGCCGCCATCCGGCACAGTCCTTTTGCCTGGTCGAGACTGAGTTGCATCATGGCGGTCCTAAAGGGAATAGGGGAGTAAGGGAGTGGGGGAACAAGCAGTGAATAGCGAATGGGGATGGAAATGTGAATGTGAATAGTGGCTGCCTACTCCCCTACTCCCCTACTCCCCTACTCCCCTCTAACCAACCTTGTTGGGGATCCGCGCCTCGATCCTGCTGAAGGCGAAGACCAGAATACCGGTGATCGTCATGTAGATCAGCGCCAGCAGCAGCAAGGGTTCGTAGGTGAGGTAGGTGTCCTGCCGCACCTTGGACGAAACGGCGAAGATATCGATGACGCTGATCGTCGCCACCAGCGGCGTAGATTTCAATTGCAGCACGGTTTCACCGGTCAGCGTCGGCAGCGCCCGGTAGATGGCTTGCGGCAGCCAGATGCGGCGAAATGCCTTCCAGCGGCTCATGCCGAAGGCGCGGGCGGCCTCGAGTTGGCCCTTGGGAACGCCGGCAAAGGCGCCGCGCATCACCTCGCCCTCATAACCGGCGAAAGACAGCGTCAGTGCCAGCACGCCATAGGGCCAGGCTTGCCTGAGATATGGCCACATCCACGACTCGCGGATCCACGGATATTGCGGAAACAGCGAGCCGAGGCCGTAGTAGAGCAGCCACAGCTGGATCAGCAGCGGCGTGCCCCGGATCACTGTGCAAAAGACCTTGGCCGGTGCTGCGAACCAGAAGGAGCCGGTCGCCTGCGCCAGCCCGAGCGGCACGGCGAGCAGGAAGCCCAGCACGCAGGTGACGGCCAGGATCCACAGCGAGCGCCAGATGCCGATCAGTCCCATTTCATAGTACTGCGGCAGCCAGTCCCAGCGCATGAAAAAGGCGGCCGCCAGGACCAGGCCCAGCGCGATCAGGATCAGCACGATGCGGTGCGGCTGCAGCCACAGCGACGTTCGCGCGACGACGTTGATGATGGCGGCTTCGGTGGCCATCAGCGCGCCTCCTTGAGCGAAGGCATGCCACGCCGCGACCAGGCCTCGACACGGCCGATGATCAGATTGGAAAACAGCGACAGCAGAAGATAGAGCACGGCGGCGGCGAAAAAGAAGGTGAAATAGGCTTTGGTGACGCCAGCAGCCTGCCGTGTTGCCAGCGCCAGTTCATAGAAGCCGACGACCGCCAGCAGCGCGGTGTCCTTGGTGGCAATCAGCCAGAGATTGGCGAGGCCCGGTATGGCGAAGGGCAGCATGGCCGGCAAGGTGATGCGCCGCAACAGCAGGCCGGGAGACATGCCATACGCGCGGGCAGCTTCAATTTGCCCCTGGGGAATGGCCAGGATCGCACCGCGTATCACCTCGGTCGAATAGGCGCCCTGGACAAAGCCGAGCACGGCGATGCCGGCGGCAAGGCCGCTGATGTCGACGCGCTGATAGCCCATTGCCGTCAGCGCCTGGTTGATCAGGTCGGTTCCGGCATAATAGAGCAGCAGGATCAGCACCAGTTCGGGCACGGCGCGCACGATGGTGGTGTAGACCGCCAGCAGATCGCGCACCACCGGCCCGCCATAGAGCTTGCCATAGGCGCCGCCGGTGCCGATCAAGAGACCGAGGCACGTGGCGCCCAGCGCGATCTCGATCGAATGGAGCAGCCCAACCAAAAGAGCACCGCCCCAGCCCGGCGGATTGGGCGAGAGAAGCTCGATGATGCCGGCCGTGGAGGCCGAAAGAAATGCGTCGATCAGCGTCGCCCCCGAATTGCTGGCGTCAGCCGCTGTCAATTCTCGTCAGCGGAAAGCGTGAGTGGACAGGTTCCGGCGAACCGCACGGCGCGATGCCGTGCGGTTGTTGCTCATGCGTGGACGATGTCAGTTCGACTGCGTCGGGCCGCCGTAAATATCGAAATCGAAGTACTTCTTCGAGATCTCGTCATACTTGCCATTGGCTCGGATGGCCTTGATGCCGGCGTTGATCTTATCCTTCAGGTCGGTGTCCTCCTTGCGCACGCCGGCACCGACGCCCGGTCCGAGCACTTCATCGTCCGGAGCCACCATGCCCTTGAGATCGCAGCACGCCTTGCCCTGGTCCGACTTGAGGAATTCGCCAAGCGCGATGGAATCGGCCTGCACCGCGTCGAGACGGCCGGCGGCAAGATCCTGGTTGGCTTCGTCCTGGGTCTGGTACTCCTTAATCTCGGATGCCTCGGTGAAGTGCTTCTTGGCGTATACGGCATGCACGGTCGACACCTGAACCCCGACGACCTTGCCCTTGAGGTCCGCGGGCGCCGGGCCGAATTTCTGGTCCTTGGGACCGATGATCGCCGTTGGCGTGTTGTAATATTTGTCGGAGAAGTCGATCGTCTTCTTGCGCTCGGCGGTGATCGACATCGAGCTGGCGATGACATCGATCTTCTTGGTCGTCAGCGCCGGAATGATGCCGTCCCAGGCAACCGGGGTGATGACGCAGTCGAGCTTCTCTTCGGCGCATACGGCGTCGATGAAATCGATCTCCCAGCCGACCCACTTGCCCGAAGCATCCGGCGAGGTGAAGGGCGGATAGGGTTCGGCGGCGACGCCGATCTTGACCGGATCGGCCTTGGCCACGCCCATGGCGGCGACGCCCAGCAGCAGCGCTACGGCAAATGTCTTCAGAACAGTCTTCATTTTCACGACTCCCAGTTTGTTGTTGGTTCCCGGTTTTCTTCCGTCTCGGCCTGTCCTAGCCGATGTTTCGGATGAACTGCTTGAGCCTTTCGGATCTGGGCGCGCCGAAGATCTGCTCCGGCGGTCCTTCTTCCTCGACCAATCCATTGTAGAGATAGACGACATGCGTCGCGACCTCGCGGGCGAACTTCATCTCGTGGGTGACCAGCACCATGGTGCGGCCTTCGCGCGCCAGGTCGCCGATCACCTTCAGCACTTCGCCGACCAGTTCGGGGTCGAGCGCCGAGGTCGGCTCGTCGAACAGCATGACGCGCGGATTGATGGCCAGCGCCCGCGCGATCGCGGCGCGCTGCTGCTGGCCGCCCGACAGATAGGCCGGATAGACGTCGCGCTTTTCGGCGAGGCCGACGCGGGCGAGCAGCTTCTCGGCCCCGCTGATCGCCACGTCGCGCTTGACGCCAAGCACATGCACGGGAACCTCGATGACGTTCTCGATCAGCGTCATGTGGCTCCACAGGTTGAAGTTCTGGAACACCATGCCGAGCTTGGAGCGGATGCGCTCGATCTGCTTGCGGTCGGCCGGAACTGTGTGGCCGTGGCTGTCCGCCTTCAGCTTGATCTCCTCGCCATTGACGCGGATGATGCCGCTGGTCGGGTTCTCCAGGCAGTTGATGCAGCGCAGCAGTGTCGATTTGCCCGAGCCTGAGCCGCCGATGATGGCGATGACCTCGCCGTCGCGCGCCGACAGCGAGACGCCCTTCAGCACATGCAACTCACCGAACCTCTTGTGCAGGTTCTCGACATGGATGGCTTCGGCGGCGCCGTCTTGCGCCGTGTGTTTCAGTACGGACGCGGCGCTTTGCGCCATCATCCCTTCGACGCTCCGTGGAGTGGTCGAGCTCGTCGCTGCTGGTATCTTTTACCCATTTACCCGTCACTGGACAGAATTCCCGTTCTCAAGATGGACCGTTCCGCTTGCCTCCGTCAACCATGGTTTTTGGACTATTGATCACAGCCTGCTGTAGTGGTTAGTGGCGGCAACGGACGTCTCGGGAGAATTTAGTGGGCAAATCATACGGGTCGCAATCCATGGCCGGACCGCTGAAACGCGTGCTTATGCGGTCCGCCGCCGGCGCCATGCGTGATGCCAGGGCGCAGGAATGGCACTACGGCCCGGGCTTTGAGCCGGGAAAGGCCACTGCCCAGCATGAGCGATTGACGCAGCTGGTTTCGGCCTCCGGCGCCGAGGTCGAATGGCTGACGGATGCCGATGACGGGCTGGCCGATTCGGTCTTCACCCATGATCCGTCGCTGATGACCGATCACGGCGCGATCATTCTTGCAATGGGCAAAGCGCTGCGCCGGGCTGAACCGGGCCTGCACGAAGCAGCTTACAAACGCCTGGGCATTCCCATCCTCGGCCGCATCGATGATCCGGGCCAGGTGGAAGGCGGCGACTGCGTCTGGGTGGATGCAAACACGCTGGCCGTTGGCCGTGGCGTGCGCACCAACCAGGATGGCATCCAGCAGCTTTCAAATCTGCTTTCGCCGAAAGGCATTTCGGTTTTTGGCTTCGATCTGCCGCTCTGGCACGGCGAGGAAGCCTGCCTGCACCTGATGTCGGTGATCAGTCCGCTTGCCGACGATCTGGCGCTGGTCTACGCGCCGCTGCTGCCGGCCGCCTTCTACCAGATGCTGAAGGGGCGCGGCATCACGCTGGTCGAGGGCGATGCCGATGAGTTCCATGCTTCCAGCGGGCTCAGCCTCAATGTGCTGCCGACGGCGCCGCGCCAGGTGATCGCCGTCGCCGGCTTTCCCAGGACGGCGGCTGCCATGCAGGCGGCCGGCTGCACGGTTTCCACCTTCGAGGCGGATGCGCTCTGCATCGCTTGCGAGGGTGGCCCGACCTGCCTGACACGCCCGGTGCTGCGCCAATGACCACCGTTGGGACCACCACTGGGACGACCGTCGGCGAGGCGCTCATTTCGTTGCTCGAAGCCCATGGCGTCGACACTGTCTTCGGCATTCCCGGCGTGCATACGGTCGAACTCTACCGGGGGTTGGCGCGCTCGAAGATACGCCATGTCACGCCGCGCCATGAGCAGGGCGCCGGCTTCATGGCCGACGGCTATGCGCGCGCCAGCGGCAGGCCGGGCGTCGCCTTCGTCATCACCGGACCGGGGCTGACCAACACCATCACCGCCATGGGACAGGCGCGCGCCGATTCGGTGCCGATGCTGGTGATCTCAGGCGTCAACGCCACCCCGACGCTGGGCAAGGGCCTCGGCCATCTGCATGAACTGCCCGACCAGCGCGGCATGATGGAGAAGGTGGCGCTGTCTTCGCAGCGGGTCACCGAGGCTGGTGAACTGCCCCGCGCGCTGGCACACGCCTTCGCGCTGTTTTCATCGGCCCGGCCCGGTCCGGTGCATATCGAAATCCCGACCGACGTCATGGTCAAGCCGGCGGATGGCATCGCTGCCATGCTGAGCAATGCAGCACCACCCGCGCCGGACGGCGCGGCAATCGCCAGCGCGGCCAAACTCATCGCCGCCGCGCGCCGTCCGCTGATCCTGGCCGGCGGCGGCGCCAAACGCGCCGAAGCGCCGTTGCGGCGTCTGGCCGAACGACTGGGAGCGCCGGTCGTCGAGACCGCCAATGCGCGCGGCCTCCTGCATGCCCATCCGCTTTGCGTGCCGGCCAGCCCCAGCCTGAAGGCAGTGCGGGCGTTGATGACTGAGGCGGATCTGGTCATTGCCGCCGGCACCGAATTCGGCCCGACCGACTATGATGGCTACAGCGATGGCGGTTTCGTCCTGCCCGCCAATCTGATCCGCATCGATATCGGCGCAGACCAGCTTGCCCGCCGCCCGGCGACGGTTTCGATTCGGGCCGATTGCGCCGAGGCGCTCGAAGCGCTGCTCCTGGAAACCAGCCATGTCCCGGCAAGCGAGGGCGGCCCGTCGCGCGCCGCCGCTGCACGGGAAGCGGCTTTTGCCGAGATCAGTCCGACGCTGCAGGCGCAGGTGCGCGCCGTGGAGGTGATCCGCGACGCATTGCCGGGCGCGCTCATCGTCGGCGATTCGACACAGCCGATCTATGCCGCCAACCTCTACTACGATCATGACCGTCCCGGCGGCTGGTTCAATGCCGCCACCGGCTTCGGCGCGCTCGGCTACGGCCCGCCGGCGGCGATCGGCGCCGCCCTTGCAGTGCCCGATGCGCCGGTGGTCTGTCTCACGGGTGACGGCGGCTTCCAGTTCACGCTGCCGGAACTGGGCGCCGCACTTGATGCCCAGGCGCCGGTCATCTTCGTCGTCTGGAACAATCGCGGCTACCGCGAGATCGAAACCTCGATGCTCGATGTTGGCGTCGAGCCGGTCGGCGTGTCGCCGGCGCCGCCGGATTTCTGCAAGCTGGCCGAAGCCTATCGCCTTGGCGCCGAACGGCTTGCCGATATCGACGCTCTGGCGGACGCGTTGAAACGCGCCCGGGCAACCGGTCTGCCGCGCGTCATCGAAATCACAGTCGACTGAAGAGTGGCGGCGCAACGTGCTTCACGTCTCAGCCTGGCATGGACCCGGCTGGCTGGCGGCCTACACATGCAAAGACGCAACAACTGCCATGTCGAGATATCAGTTGAGTGATCGTGCGAAAGGCGCGACGCTCTGCGTCGGGCGGCTAACAAGCGACATAATCATAAAAATATGACAGGAGCGGTCCAGGATGACGGAAACACTTGAAGGCAGGCATATTGTCGTGACCGGAGGCACCGGGGCGCTCGGTGGTGCAGTCGTCGGCAAACTGCTGAGTGAAGGCGCGATCTGCCATGTGCCCAATGCCCATGCAGCGGCGCCCGGGCATTTCCCCTTTACCGAGCATGACCGTGTCAAGCTGGTGCACAATGTCGATCTCTCGGACTCCGCCAAGGTCGAGGCGTTCTACAGCCAGGTTCCAGGTCTGTGGGGTTCGATCCACTTGGCCGGCGGCTTCACAGCGGCGCCGGTGGAAAAGATCGAGTCGGCGTCCTTTGCCGAGATGATGGACACCAATGCAAGCACCACCTTCCTGTGCTGCCGCGCGGCGGTACGCTCGATGCTGGCGTCGGACGTCGCGGGCCGCATCGTCAATGTCACTGCGCGCGCCGGGCTCGACCCGCGGCGCGGCGCCGGCATGGTCGCCTATGCCGCCAGCAAGGCCGCGGTGGCGGCGATGACGGTGGCGATGGCCGAGGAGTTGAAAGGCAAGGGCATCCTGGTCAATGCCGTTGCGCCATCGACGCTTGATACGCCGGCAAACCGCGCCGATATGCCGGATGCCGATGTCACCAAATGGGTCAGTCTCGAAGCAGCCGCCGAAGCCATCGCCTATCTCGCCTCGCCAGCCAATCAGGCGATGAGCGGAACGCTGGTGCCGCTTTACGGCAGGGCCTGAGCAGAAGCCGTCGAAACAGGGCAGGTGGCGTCCGATCCATCGGCATTGCGGTAGCTGTAGAGCCGCAGCGGCGAGGAAGCATCCGTCGGACACTCCCTGAGCCATGACGGCGGGTGCCCCTCCATCAGCGCCGCCGCGAATGGATAGGCGGTTTCGAGATGTGGCGACGGTGGGCCTCTCCACCCGCAAAGCGCAACATGCGTCGCCTTGGACGCATCGAGAAACGCGCGCGGATCGGCGGTCGAGGGATCAAGGAAGCGATAGCTCCGTTCGATACCTTGAGCCGACGGGTGGTTGGGGATTGTCACCACCTTGGGACCTTCGGCAAGAGCGAGAAAATGCGCTCCGATCAACGGTGGCGTAAGAACGACGGCGCCTGCCGGCCAACCCTGTCGCTGCTCAAAATGCCTGAGATCGCAACTGTCGGCAAACTCGGCGGCTGGAATGGCTGCATGGGATGGCCTTGCCGACAGCTGGTATAGCGCCATCGCCACGGACAAGACGAGACCGGGCAGGATCAACGCGTATCTTGGCGATGCCGTTGGCACGTGCGATTTCAAATAGCGCCCCTGTCCCGCATCTGGTGGCAGGAAACTCGCCAATACGAAGGTCAGACCGATGCCGGAAAAAACCGGAAGATAGCGAAAGTAGCGGAAGTAGCCGATCGCCAGCGCCAGTGCGAGCAGCGAGAACAGCGCCAGGATGACGAGCGGCCGGCTTCGGCTCTGCGGATTGAGGCAGATGACCGCCGGGGCGAGCGCGCCGACGAACAGCAACGCCATGCTGGGAAAGCTGCCTGACAGAACGAAATCAGGGCGTCGAAACAGGCTCAGTTCCTGAGGGATCCTGTTGAGCATGTTGTCGCGTACATAGGCGTCGAGCGAAGCATAAGGGCCGGCCAGGCAGTGCGGGAACAACAACACCAGCGCCACCGCGCTGGCGGCCGCGAACACCAGCAAAATTGCCGCCCGCGTCGCCCATCCGCCGCGCCGGCCGACAAGCAAGGGCACCACGGCAAATGAAAGCCCGGCCGCGACCAGTGCCGTCACATGCGGCGCCGAATAGGTGTCGCATTTGACGGCGAAATAGGCTGAAGGCGGCACGATCGTGGCAAACAGGCCGACCCCACCTAGGGCCAATGCCAGCCCAAAGCCTACGATCCTGTCTGGACCCTGTTCGCGGCCGAAGATCCAGTCAACGGCATAGACCGCCATCACCAGCGCATAGAACGGCGCGAACTCGGCGCTGATGGCAAGAGCCAAGGCCGCCAGCAGCCCGTTGATGAAGGCAGCGAAGCGGTTCTGCGACAACATCAAAACCAGGGCCGCGAGCAGAAGCAGTATTTGCAGATTGTGGTAGTCGATCCGTCCCGGAGCGTATTCGAAAAAGCTGCGCGCGGCAAAGATCAGAGCCAGCGGCAATGCAACGGCCGGGTTGGCAAAGCCCATAGCGATTACCAGCCGATTGTAGAAATAGAGCGCGGGCGCAAGCAGCAGCAGCGGGACGGCAAAGCTTGCCAGCATCAGCGCCGGCTCGAAGCCGGCAAGCGGCATCAGCAGGCGCGCGAAGGCGGCATAGGGCAGGTCCACGATCCATGGCCAATGCGAGACATAGGGCTCTGGCTGGGCAACACCGGGCAGCGTCCGGTCGAAGATGTTGCCCGTTTCAAGCAAGGTACGGACTTCATGCAGTTTGACGAGGTCGTCCACGTCGCCGTTGAGCTGGAAGCCCAGGGACCAGAGCACCGTCATCAAGATCGCCATTCCGCAAAAGCAGAACAAGGCCGGTGACCTGGTGTAAAGACGTTGCAACCACGAAGAGCCCGTAGCGGGACAATCGTCGCCATTGCGCATGGAAAGCCTCCCCTCGGACCACTGGCAAATACGCGAGGAAGTTTATCTTACCGTAAAGAAAAACCCCGCCGGATCGCTCCGGCGGGGTTTGAACTGACCACCGCGCAAGGCGGTGGGGGCAGATGCTTAGCTGCCCTGCTTCTTCAGCGCGGCACCCAGGATGTCGCCCAGCGAAGCGCCGGAGTCGGTCGAGCCGTACTGGGCGACCGCTTCCTTCTCTTCGGCGATTTCCAGCGCCTTGATCGAGACCTGCAGCTTGCGGGTCTTCTTGTCGAAGGCGATGACGCGGGCGTCGACCTTCTGGCCGACGGTGAAGCGCTCGGGGCGCTGCTCGTCGCGGTCACGGCTCAGATCGGAACGCTTGATGAAGGTCTCGATGCCGCTGTCGACCAGCCGCACTTCCAGACCGCCATCCTTGACGCCGATGACTTCACAGGTGACGACCGCGTTCTTGCGCAGTTCGCCCGAAGTCGCCGCTTCGCCGACCGTATCCTTGGCCAGCTGCTTGATGCCGAGCGAGATGCGCTCCTTGTCGATGTCGACGTCGAGCACCTGCGCCTTGACCATGTCGCCGCGATTGTACTCTTCGATGACCTGCTCGCCCGGACGGGTCCAGTCGAGGTCGGAGAGGTGGACCATGCCGTCCACGTCGCCTTCGAGGCCGATGAACAAGCCGAACTCGGTCTTGTTCTTGACCTCGCCCTCGACCTGGCTGCCGACCGGATGGCTGCTGGCAAAAGCCTGCCACGGGTTCTCGAGCGTCTGCTTGAGGCCGAGCGAGATGCGGCGCTTGGCCGGATCGACCTCGAGCACCACCACGTCGACTTCCTGGGTCGTCGACAGGATCTTGCCGGGATGCACGTTCTTTTTGGTCCACGACATTTCCGAAACGTGGATGAGGCCTTCGATGCCCGGCTCCAGCTCGACGAACGCGCCGTAGTCGGTGATGTTGGTGACGGTACCCTTGATCTTCTTGCCGATCGGGAACTTGGTGCCGATCTCGGACCACGGATCGCTCTCGAGCTGCTTCATGCCGAGCGAGATGCGGTGGGTTTCCTGGTTGATGCGGATGATCTGCACCTTGACCGTCTGACCGATGTTGAGGATTTCGGTCGGATGGTTGACGCGGCGCCATGCCATGTCGGTGACATGCAGCAGGCCGTCGATGCCGCCGAGGTCGACGAACGCACCGTAGTCGGTGATGTTCTTGACGACGCCTTCGACAACCTGGCCTTCTTCGAGGTTCTGCACGATTTCCGAACGCTGTTCGGCGCGGCTCTCCTCGAGCACGGTGCGGCGCGACACCACGATGTTGCCGCGGCGGCGATCCATCTTGAGGATCTCGAAGGGCTGCGGGTTGTGCATCAGCGGGGAGACGTCGCGGATCGGGCGGATATCGACCTGGCTGCGCGGCAGGAAGGCCACGGCGCCGTCGAGGTCGACGGTGAAGCCGCCCTTGACCTGGTTGAAGATGACGCCTTCGACGCGCTCACCCTTGGTGAACTTCTCTTCGAGACGGACCCAGCTCTCTTCGCGGCGGGCCTTTTCACGGCTGAGCATCGCTTCGCCAAGCGCGTTCTCGATGCGCTCGACATAGACTTCGACGGTGTCACCGACCTTGAGGGTGGTGTCCTTGCCCTTGACGCCGAATTCCTTCAGCGGCACGCGGCCTTCGACCTTGAGGCCGACGTCGATGATGGCCATGTCTTTTTCGATCGCGGTGATCGTGCCCTTGACGACCTGGCCTTCGCCGGAATGGCCGGCGGTAAATGATTCTTCGAGCAGGCTCGCGAAATCATCGCGAGTGGGATTTGCAGCTGACATTGTTTCTCCTGGAATGCCCCGCTTCTGTCGCGAGACGGGCGCCGTGGGTTAGCGTTGCGTTGGCCTGCCGGCGCTCCGGGCTACAAAAGCCCTGGGCCGCTCTTTAAGCGGCAATTCCGGCGCATGAAGAATGCTGGCAGGCTGGTTCGTGCCCGATATGGGTATTTTCTTCGCCTCCGACAACGGAAACACGAGGGAAAAACCCGGATCAGGCCTTGTTTCTCTTGGCTAAGACGTCGTCGATGATCGCCATGGCCGCAAGAAACGCGGCTTCTATAGCCATTTCGCTTGTATCAAGCAAGTGCGCGTCTACGGCCGGCTTCAGCGGAGAGTCGGCGCGGCCCATGTCGCGCTCGTCGCGGCGCACGATATCGGCGAGGATCTCGGTGAAATCAGCGGTGCCGCCGATGCTCTCGATCTCGGCCAGCCGGCGTCGTGCCCGCACCTCGGCGCTCGCCGTCACATAGAGTTTTATGTCGGCGTCGGGGCAGACGACGGTGCCGATGTCGCGGCCGTCGAGCACCGCGCCTGGCGGCGTCTTGGCGAATTCGCGCTGCTTTTCCACCAGGATGCGCCGCACGGAAGGAAACACCGCGACCTTCGACGCCGCCTCGCCGACCGCATGCGCTGATAGCACCGCCCGGTCGAGCTTCGCCAGATCGACCTGGCGCGCTGCGGTTTCGGCCGCCGAGACATTCTCGAGCGGCAGTGCGTGCTGGATCAGCGCGTAGGCCACCGCACGATAGGTGAGGCCGGTGTCGAGCAGGTTCAGCCGGTAGTGGTCGGCGAGCCGGCGGGCCAGCGTGCCTTTTCCGGCGCCGGCGGGGCCGTCGATGGCGATGGTGAAGACGTGTGTCATCGGTGGCCCACCATGTCCGAGACCGAAAAGGGCAACGATCCGGACAGAGGGGGGCGCTGTCCCTCCGACGTTCTAGTTTGGCCCCAATCTCCCAGGGTTGCGATTGCCATCAACCGTTACCCAATCTCCGCGCCCAGCCCCTTCATCAGCCCCATGAATTCCGGAAAACTGGTCGCGATCATCGCCTGATCGTCGATGGTGACCGGCTTTTCTGTCGCCAGCCCCATGACCAGAAAGCTCATGGCGATGCGGTGGTCGAGATGGGTCTGCACGGTCGTGTCCTGGCCGTTGGGATGACCGCCGAGGCCTTTGCCGCCCGGTCTGCCGCGCACCGCAAGCGATGCTTCGTCCTCGGTGCAGTCGACGCCGTTGAGCTTCAGCCCATTGGCGACCGCCGACAGCCGGTCGGATTCCTTCACCCGCAGCTCTTCCAGCCCCTGCATCAGCGTTTCGCCCTCGGCGAAGCTGGCAGCGACGGCGAGCACGGGATATTCGTCGATCATCGACGGCGCCCGTTCGGGCGGCACGGTGACCCCCTTCAACTCGGAGTAGCGCACGCGCAGATCGGCGACATCCTCGCCGCCGGCATTGCGCGGGTTGAGGATGTCGATCTTGCCGCCCATTTCCTGCAGCGTCAAAAGCAGGCCGGTGCGGGTCGGGTTCATCAGCACGTTTTCGATGACGATGTCGGAACCCGGCACGATCAGTGCGGCCACCAGCGGGAAGCCGGCCGAGGACGGGTCGCCAGGCACCGCGATCGTCTGGCCAGTCAGCTTGCCCTGGCCTTCGATGAAGATGTGGCGCACGCCGCGCTCATCGGTCTCGACCGACAGATTGGCGCCAAAGCCTTTCAGCATCTTTTCAGTATGGTCGCGCGTCATGACAGGCTCGATAACGGTGGTGATGCCCGGCGTGTTCAGCCCGGCCAGCAGCACCGCCGACTTCACCTGCGCCGAGGCCATCGGCACGCGGTAGGTGATAGGTGCGGCATGCTTCGGCCCGTGCAGCGTGATCGGCATGCGGTCGCCCGGTGTCGCCTTCAGCACCTGCACGCCCATCTGGCGCAAGGGTTCGAGCACGCGGCCCATCGGCCGGCCCGACAGCGAGGCGTCGCCGATGAACGTCGTTTCCATGTCATAGGTGCCGACCAGGCCCATGGTGAGCCGCGAGCCGGTGCCGGCATTGCCGAAATCGAGCGGGCCTTCGGGCTGCAGCAGCGCGCCGTTGCCGGTGCCGCGGATCACCCATTCGGCGCCGCGCTTCTCGATATGCGCGCCCATCGCCTTCATGGCCGCACCGGTGCGCATCACGTCCTCGCCTTCCAGCAGGCCGGTGATGCGGGTCTCGCCGGAGGCGAGGCCGCCGAACATGAAGGAGCGGTGCGAGATCGATTTGTCGCCCGGCACGCGGGCGGTGCCGGCAAGGGCTGATGATTTGCGGGCGGTGGCCGACTTTGGGGCGGCGGCGTGAGACATGGAATTTCCCTGGACGGAATGCCGGCGGGCCGGCGCTTTTCATTTGTTGCGGCGGTCTCGTATCACGGCGGGCCGAAATGGTCATCCCCCATGGTCGTCATCGACGCGAGGCCTTTCATTGCATGGTTTTGTGACGCCGGCTTTTCGCTTTGACAGCGCTGCAAACTGTGGTTAAGGGGACCACTCTTTTATTGACGAGGCTTGCCGTGGCAAAAACCGAACTTGGCACAAAACGCATCGACCCGGAGACGGGCCGAAAATTCTACGACCTGAACAAGGACCCGATCGTCTCGCCCTACACGGGCAAGACCTATCCGCGTTCCTATTTCGAGGAAGGCAAGATCGCCGCCCTCGAGGAGGAAGAGGAAGTGGCCGAGAAGGAAGTGGACGCCGAGGAAGAAGAGGGCGTTGAGGTCGTCTCGCTCGAAGAGGCCGACGAGGACGTCAAGGCCGACGACCTGCCGGATCTTGGCGACGACGAGGACGACGTCGACCTCGGCGACGACGAGGATGACACCTTCCTTGCCGACGAAGAGGAAGAAGATGACGACGTCGCCGACATGATCGGCGTCGGTGACGACGACGACGAGGTCTGATCGACCTTCAAACCAGGCGTTTGCAGGCTTTCGTGGCCTGTGAAGAAAAAGCGGCTCTTGAAGGCTTGATATTGACGAAAGGCGGGGTTAGAAGCCGCCTGCACTAACGGCGCGGTCTCCAACCCGCGCCGGATCTCTTCGCCGGAAACGGCGCCGGTTGACTGCCGGAAGTGGGGCCATAGCTCAGTTGGGAGAGCGCTTGAATGGCATTCAAGAGGTCGTCGGTTCGATTCCGATTGGCTCCACCAAGTTCTCTCTAGGTCGTTGATTTTCCTATAAACCTTTGATTTCAAGGCTCTATTCTACGAACGTGGTCCACATTGGTGGTACACACGCAGGAAAGTCAGTGCCTTGTCGGGCGTCACCTCTCCTACTTCGTAGGAATGTCTACTGATTTCGGTTGCGCGTCCCGGCGCTGACACCAAGCTTAGCCAGATAGGCCGGCCTTGCGTTCGGGAGTTGGTCGAACCCCTTCAAAAGCTGCCAGGCAATGCGACGAAGCACTTTCCTGAAGCCATCATCTTCGAAGCCGTTCAACTGGCTACTGAATGCGATGGATTTGGGATGAAACCTTGCCCGTCGAGCAGGCAGACCAATCGAGCAGCCGAGAGAGCGGGTATGGGGAGCGTTCGATTTCCTTCCCGCACGCGCTCATTTCGAGTAAAGCTATGACTGGGCGCCTTCCGATCGCGCGGGGACGGCGCTGTTAGGTGGCGGCGAGACCCTGATCGGCTTTGATTGCAGCGTTTGCCATCTAAGATTGCGTGCTTCGAGGCTGGAACATGGAACACAGGCTCGCGGCGGTGCTGGCAGCCGACATGGCAGGATACTCTCGGCTCATGGAAGCCGACGAGAGGGGCACCCTTGCGCGGCTCAAAACGCACCGGATCGAACTCATCGATCCGGCAATCGCCAAGAACCAGGGCCGCATCATCAAAACCACCGGTGACGGCATGCTGGTCGAGTTCCAGAGCGTGGCAGATGCCGTGCGCTGCGCCGCGGAGGTGCAGATCCGCATGCGCCGTCGCAACGCCGACGTGCCGGATGCCGGACGTATTCAGTTCCGGATCGGCATCAATCTCGGCGACATCATCTTCGATGAGGGCGACATTTATGGCGACGGCGTGAATGTCGCCGCCCGGCTGGAGCAAATGGCCGAAGTGGGCGGGGTGTGCGTCACCCAGGCCGTGTACGAACAGGTCTTCGACCGGCTCGAAATCAGGTTCGAGGACCTTGGCGAGAAGGCCCTGAAGAACATCTCTCGCCCGATACGGGTCTGGCGCGCGGTGCTGGACGATGCAGCCGATCCGCGAGCGGGGGACGGCTCGGCCCGGCGCAGCGTGGTGAAGCCGTCGATTGCGGTCCTGCCATTCGCTAATATGAGCGGCGAATCCGAACAGGAATTTTTCGTTGATGGTCTGACCGAGGATATCATCACGGAACTTTCGCGCCGGCACGAGCTGTTCGTCATCTCGCGCAACTCCACCTTCGTCTACAAAGGGCAGTCGGTAAACCTCCGTGAAATCGCCCGGAAGCTGGGCGCGCAATACCTGGTGGAGGGCAGCGTCCGCAAATCGGGCGATCAGCTCAGGGTGACAGCGCAGCTGATCGATACTGCCACCGATACACACATCTGGGCCGAGCGATACGACCGCAAGCTCGACGATGTTTTCGCCATTCAGGACGAACTAACCGCAGCGATCGTGGCCACGCTGCCAGGCCGCGTCGAAGCCGCGCAGCAGGATCTCGTGGCGCGCAAAACACCTGCCAACATGGCAGCATACGAATGCGTGCTCGCGGCCAAGGTCCGCCACCATCGCAGCAATCGAGCCGAGAATGAGGAGGCGCTGAAGCTGGTGACACGAGCGCTAGAACTCGACCCCGAATACGCGCATGCCCATGCCTGGCGGGGCTGCATCCTGGGGCAAGCTTGGGGCTACGGCTGGTGCGCTGATAAGGACGCCGCTTTCGACGAAGTCGTCCGTGAGCTTGAGTTGGCGCAAGCACTGGACAGCAACGATGCGGACGTCCAACGGATATTGGCAGCCATTAGCATCAGCCGCAACGATCTGACGAAGGCTCGGCACCACCAGGAGCGGGCTCTCGCACTCAATCCAAACTACGATCTCGTCGTGGTCCAGCACGGCGAGCTTTTGACTTGGCTCGGTCGCCCCAAGGAAGGAGCCCACTGGATTCGCAAGGCGATGCAGTTGAACCCTCACCACCCGGAACGCTTCTGGAGCCATCTTGGGAAAGCTCACTTTACAGCCCACGAATATTCCGAAGCAATCGAGGCCTTCATGCATCTGTCGAAGATGGATGCCAACCAACACGCCTTTGTCGCGGCGGCCTATCACTGGCTGGGCGATCGGACCGCTGCGTCCGCTCACCTCGCTCAAATAGACAAGGTCGATCCGGAATTTACGATTGATGCTTTCGTCTCTACCCTGCACTACGAGAACGAGGCGGATCTTCATCATCTAGTTGATGGACTGAAGTCTCCCGAAGTGGCGCAGGTGAGAGTATAGTATTCGAACCTCGCGAGCCTCCTTGTCCAGGCGCGCCTGCGCGTCTGAAGGCCGCTCCTATCACCACTCGGCGAAGGAACCGTCCTTGTGGCGCCAGATCGGGTTGCGCCAGCGGTGACCTTCCTTGGCGCGCTCCTTGACGTAGTCCTCGTCGATCTCGACGCCGAGGCCCGGGCCATCGGGAATGGCGACATAACCATCCTCGTAGCGGAAGACATCCTTGTTGGCGGCGTAGTCGAGCAGGTCGTTGGCGGCGTTGTAGTGGATGCCGAGGCTCTGCTCCTGGATGAAGCAGTTGTAGCTCACGGCATCGAGTTGCAGGCAGGCGGCAAGCGCGATCGGCCCGAGCGGGCAGTGCGGCGCCACGGCCACGTCATAGGCTTCGGCCATCGCCGCGATCTTGCGGCATTCGGTGATGCCGCCGGCATGCGACAGGTCGGGCTGGATGATGTCGACGACGCCTTCCTCGAACACCGACTTGAAGTCCCAGCGGCTGTAGAGCCGCTCGCCAAGCGCGATCGGCGTCGAGCCAAGCGCGGCGATCTCTTTCAAGGCTTCGCGGTTTTCGCTCAGCACCGGCTCCTCGATGAACATCAGCCTGTAGGGCTCGAGCTCCTTGACCAGGATGCGCGCCATCGGCCGGTGCACGCGACCGTGGAAATCGACGGCAATGCCGATGTTGGGGCCGACGGCCTCGCGCACCATGGCGACGCGCTCCACAGCGGCATCGATTCTGTCGTGGCTGTCGACGATCTGCAGTTCCTCGGTGCCGTTCATCTTGAGCGCCAGGAAGCCGCGCGCCACCACTTCCCTGGCGCCGGCGGCGACTTCGGCCGGCCGGTCACCGCCGATCCAGGAATAGACCTTGATGCTGTCACGCAGCTTGCCGCCGAGCAGTTCATGCACAGGCACACCGAGCGCCTTGCCCTTGATATCCCACAGCGCCTGGTCGATGCCGGCAATCGCGCTCATCAGGATCGGCCCGCCACGGTAGAAGCCGCCGCGATGCATCACCGTCCAGTGGTCCTCGATCAGCCGCGGGTCCTTGCCGATGAGATAATCACCCAGCTCCTTGACCGCCGCCTCGACGGTCAGCGCCCGGCCTTCGACGACCGGCTCGCCCCAGCCGGTGACGCCGGCATCGGTCTCGATCTTCAGGAACAGCCAGCGCGGCGGAACGATGTAGGTGGTGAGCGAGATGATTTTCATGCGCTGTCTCAGTTGTTCTTGAGTTTCTTGGCGCTGACGAGGTCGCGCGCCGCAAGGTCGAGGATTTTGTTCGCCGCGCCACGCGCCGCCTCGGCGTCGCGCATGCGCAGCGCCTCGACCACCTCGCGGTGCGCCGCCACCGCTTCCATGCGCCGGTCGAGCGAAATCGTCGCCGTCGCTTCCAGCGAGAATTTGAGGCCGGTGTCGATCAAATTGCCGATCTGGCGAAAGATCGGATTGTGGCTCGCGGCATAGACGATCTGGTGGAAGGCGATGTCGGAGCGCGAGAACATCACGAGGTCCTCGCCGGCGCCGGCCATGCCGCGCCAGGCCGCTTCGAGATCGGCGATCTCCTGCAGTGTCGCGCGCGTCGCGGCAAGCTCGGCGACCAGCGGTTCGATGGCCCGGCGTGTTTCCAGGATGGCGTCGAAGAGCTTGTCGTCCAGCGCGTGCGGTGCATGCCAGGCCAGCACCTGAGGGTCGATGATGTTCCAGTCGTCCTCGTTGCAGACGATGGTGCCGACGCGCGGCCGCGACAACACCAGCCCCTTGGCGGCTAGCACCTTCAGGGCCTCGCGGATGACGGTGCGGCTGACGCCATACTCGACGCCAAGTTCGTTTTCGGTCGGCAAGGAGGATCCGGCCGGATAGCGTCCGGAAAAGATGTCCGAGGCCATCGCCTTGGTCACGTCAGGCATGACGCGCGGGCGACGGGTCGTCGTGTCGCCCGGTGCCTTCTTCGAAATCTCGGTCACCTCAGCCCTCCTCCAAGGCGGCGAACCTGCCAGTTCGCACAGCCGGCCCGGCATTAACCGATGCCGATGCGTTGCGCCAGCGATCGCTGGTCAGAGCATGTACATTAATTATCATACCAGATCAATTGACGAGTATGATAAAAGCGATTAGAGACTCCGACACCCGGGCTGAGCGCCCGGCCTATCGCTGGGAGGAAATCATGCGACTTTTGAAGACCGCGCTCGTCGCGGGCGCGCTTGCCGTGCTGTCCGTCACGACCATCGCTGCATATGCTCAGGACACCAAGATCGGCTTCATCGTCAAACAGCCCGAGGAGCCGTGGTTCCAGGACGAATGGAAGTTCGCCGACCAGGCCGCCAAGGAAAAGGGTTTCACCCTCGTCAAGATCGGCGCCGAGGACGGTGAGAAGCTGATGTCGGCGATCGACAATCTCGGCGCGCAAGGGGCGCAGGGTTTCATCGTCTGCACGCCGGATGTGAAGCTCGGACCCGGCATCGTCGCCAAGGCCGCCGCCAACAATCTCAAGCTGATGACCGTCGACGACCGTCTGGTCGGTGCCGACGGCAAGGCGCTGGAAGACGTGCCGCATATGGGCATCTCGGCCACCAAGATCGGCGAGGCCGTCGGCCAGGCGATCGTCGATGAAATGAAGGCGCGCGGCTGGAAGGCCGACGAGGTCGGCGCCATCCGCGTCTCCTATGATCAGCTGCCGACGGCGGTCGATCGTGTCGAAGGCGCCATCTCGGTGCTGACGGCGAATGGCTTCAAGGCCGAGAACATCTTCGACGCGCCGCAGGCCAAGACGGATACGGAAGCCGCACTCAATGCCGCGACGGTCGTGCTCAACGCCCATGCCGACATCAAGAAGTGGGTTTCCTTCGGCCTCAATGACGAAGCCGTTCTGGGCGCAGTGCGCGCTTCCGAAAGCGTCGGCATTCCGGCGGACGGCATGATCGGCGTCGGCATCGGCGGCGCGGATTCGGCGATCAACGAGTTCAAGAAGCCTACCGCCACCGGCTTTGTCGGCACCGTGATCATCTCGCCGAAGCGCCATGGCTACGAGACGGCGCTCAACATGTATGACTGGGTTGCCAACAACAAGGAGCCGGAGAAGTTGATCCTGACTTCCGGTGCGTTGGCCAAGCGCGACGACTATCAGACGGTACGGCAGGGCCTCGGCATCGAATAATCCTCCCTGTACAAACAGGCGGCGGCTCATCCCGCCGCCTGTTTCCCATGGCACAGAAGGATCGGTGCGTGTCCTTTCTCGACTTCTCCCAAATCACCAAGACCTATCCGGGCGTCAAGGCGCTGTCGGACGTCTCGTTCGGCGTCGTCAAGGGCGCCGTGCATGGGCTGATGGGCGAAAACGGGGCGGGCAAATCCACCCTGATCAAGATCCTGTCCGGCGACCAGCATGCCGATGAGGGCGAGATAAGCATCGACGGCAAGGTCCAGGCCTATGCCTCGACCCGGGATGCGTTCGACAATGGCGTCATCGTCATTCATCAGGAACTGCAGCTCGTTCCCGAGCTCACCGTTGCCGAAAACCTCAGCCTCGGCCGCTTTCCCGCCAGCGCCGGCATCATCGCAGGCCGCCGGATGCTGGAAGACGTCGGCGCCAAGCTGAAATCGGCCGGCATCGACATCGACATGCGCCGCAAGGTCAAGACGCTGTCCATCGGCGAGCGCCAGATGGTCGAGATCGCCAAGGCGATCATGCTCGACGCGCGCGTCATCGCGCTGGACGAGCCGACCTCATCGCTGTCCTCGCGCGAAAGCGAAATTCTGTTTGCCCTGATCGATCGCCTGCGCGGCGAGGGCAAGGTCATCATCTACGTGTCACACCGGCTCGACGAGGTGTTCCGGCTCTGCGACAGCCTGACGGTGCTGCGCGACGGCAAGCTCGCGGCGCACCATGCATCGCTGAAAGATGTCACCCGCGATCAGGTCGTCGCCGAAATGGTCGGCCGCGAAATCTCGGACATTTGGGGTTTTCGCCCGCGCAAGGCAGGCGATGTCCGGCTGAAGGTCGAGGCCCTGTCAGGGGCAAAGCTGAGGACGCCGGCCAGCTTCGAGGCCCGCGCCGGCGAGATCGTTGGCTTCTTCGGCCTGATCGGTGCCGGCCGCTCGGAACTGATGCGGCTGGTCTTCGGCGCCGATCCGCGAACGGGCGGCGCCGTCACTGTCGACGGCAAGGGGATCCACGCCACCGATCCGCATGGCGCAATCCGGGCCGGCATCGTGCTGTGCTCGGAAGATCGCAAGCATGACGGCATCATCCAGGGCCGCTCGATCGAGGAAAACATCAACATCTCGTCGCGACGCCATCACACGCGCTTTGGCGTCTTGAACCGCGCCAGCGAGATCGCGACCGCCGAAACCTTCATCAAGAAGCTCAAGGTGCGCACGCCCTCGCGCAACCAGGACATCATCAACCTCTCCGGCGGCAACCAGCAGAAGGTCATCCTTGGCCGCTGGCTGTCCGAGCAGGGTGTGCGGGTGCTCATCGTCGACGAGCCGACGCGCGGCATCGACGTCGGCGCCAAATCGGAAATCTACGAACTGCTCTACCAGCTTGCCGAGGACGGCATGGCGATCGTCGTGGTCTCGTCCGAACTGCCGGAGGTGATGGGCATCTGCGACCGCATCCTGGTGATGTGCGGCGGGCGCATCAACGCCGAACTCACCCGCGACCAGTTCGCCGAGAAGGCGATCTTGGCCGCCGCCCTTCCCGACAAGAAAACCCCCGACGCGATCGCATCCTGAGGACCTCTGCCATGACCGATCAGTTGAAGAAGATCCTGCTCGGCGAACAGGGGCTCGTCGTCATCTTCCTCGTTGCCTTCGCGCTGGTGTCGGCTCTGGTGCCGAACTTCCTCACCGACCGCAACATGCTCGGCCTGCTGCAGTCTGTGGTCACCGTCGGCATTGTCGCCTGCACCATGATGTTCTGCCTCGCAGCGCGTGACTTCGACCTGTCGGTCGGCTCCATCGTCGCCTTTGCCGGCATGGTCGCGGTGATGGCGTCGAACGCCACCGGTTCGATCCTGCTCGGGCTTCTCTCAGCAATCGCCTGCGGCGCCTTCGTCGGCTTCATCAACGGCGTCGTCATCGCCAAATTCCGCATCAACGCGCTGATCACCACGCTTGCCACCATGCAGATCGTGCGCGGTTTCGCCCTGATCGCGTCCGACGGCCGCGCCGTCGGCATCAACAGCCCGGATTTCTACCAGCTCGCGCTGTCGAAATTGTTGGGCATACCGACGCCGATCTGGGTGCTGGCCGTTCTCTTCGGCATTTTCGGCTTTGTGTTGAACCGCACCGTCTTCGGCAAGAACACGCTCGCCATCGGCGGCAATCCGGAGGCTTCGCGGCTTGCCGGCGTCAATGTCGACAGGACGCGCATCTGGATATTTACGCTCCAGGGCGTCGTCTGCGGCATCGCCGGCATCCTGCTGGCATCGCGCATCACCTCGGGTCAGCCCAACGCGGCGGTCGGGCTGGAGCTTTCGGTCATCTCGGCCTGCGTGCTCGGCGGCGTCTCGCTTGCCGGGGGCCGCGCCACCATGTCGGGCGTCATCGTCGGCGTGCTGATCATGGGCATCGCCGAAAACGCCATGAACCTGCTCAACATCCCGGCCTTCTACCAGTACATCGTGCGTGGCGTTATTTTGCTCCTCGCGGTGCTGCTCGACAATCTGCGTTCCTCGGCACTAGGGCGGCGTTGAGCGAGGGCCGGCGCGGGATTTGCAATGACCGTCTTCGACTGGAGTGACCAAAATGGCTGAGCGCCTGTCCGGCAAACGCATCTTCCTGACGGGCGCCGCACAAGGCATCGGGCTGGCCATCGCCGAGGCCTGTCTTGCTGAAGGGGCAAGGCTGTTTTTGATCGATCGCGACGACGCGTTGCTGGATAAGGCCGTCGCGGGCCTCGCCGCACCAAAAGGCGATGTCGGGCATACCGCAGCCGACATCAGCGATTGGGCGGCGATTGCTGTGGCTGTCAGCCGGGCAAACGATGAAATCGGCCCGATAAATGCTCTGATCAACAATGCCGGGGTCAATGTATTCTCGACGCCGCTCGAGGCGACCGAGGAAGAGTGGAACCGCAATTTCGATGTCAACGTCAAGGGCGCCTGGAACTGCAGCAAGGCAGTCTTGCCGGGTATGATCGCAAGCGGCGGCGGCGCCATCCTCAACATCGCCTCGACGCATAGCTTCACCATCATTCCGCACACCTTCCCCTATCCCGTCGCCAAGCACGCGCTGCTCGGCCTCACCAAATCGCTGGCGCTCGAATATGCGGGGCAGGGCGTGCGGGTGAACGCGCTGGCGCCGGGCTATGTCGAGACGCAGAAGGCGATCGACTACTGGAACAGTTTTGCCGATCCGGCGGCAGCGCGCGCCAACACCATGGCGCTGCATCCCGGCGGCCGCATCGCTTCTGCGCGCGAGATCGCGCTTGCCGCGGTGTTCATGATTTCCGACGAGTGTCCGTTCATGAACGCGGCCAGCCTCGTCGTCGATGGCGGGCTGAGCCAGCTGCAGCATCCCGCCTGAACGCTGGGCAAAGCCATGACCAAGAGACGATCGCAGCACTGGTTCGGCGGTTTGGGCAAGGACGCCTTCATCCACCGCAGCTGGATGAAGAACAACGGCCTGCCCGACGATGCTTTCGATGGCCGCCCGGTGATCGGCATCTGCAACACATTCTCCGAATTCACCCCTTGCCATGTGCACTTTCGTGGCCTGATCGAGCACATCAGGGCCGGTGTGCTGGAGGCCGGCGGCCTGCCGCTCGAATTCCCGGTCTTCTCCTGCGGCGAATCCAATCTGCGGCCGACGGCGATGCTGTTCCGCAACCTCGCCTCGATGGACGTCGAGGAGGCGATCCGTGGCAATCCGATGGACGGCGTCGTGCTGATGGCCGGCTGCGACAAGACCACACCGTCGCTGGTGATGGGCGCCGCTTCCTGCGACCTGCCGTCGATCGTCATCTCCGGCGGCCCGATGCTCAATGGCCGCTTCCAGGGCCGCGAGATCGGCTCCGGCACCGATGTGTGGAATTTCTCCGAGGATGTCCGCGCTGGCGTAATGAGCGAACAGGATTTCGCCAATGCCGAGAGCGCCATGTCGCGCTCGCCCGGTCACTGCATGACCATGGGCACAGCCTCGACCATGGCCTCGATGGTTGAGGCGCTCGGCCTGGCGCTGCCCGGCAACGCCGCCTATCCCGCCGTCGACGCGCGCCGCAGCCGCATCGCCCGCATGACCGGGCGGCGCATCGTCGAGATGGTCAACGAGGATCTGCGCCCATCGGCCATCCTCAAGAAGGAGGCCTTTGCCAACGCCATCCGCGTCAATGGCGCCATCGGCGGCTCGACCAACGCGGTCGTGCATCTTATCGCGATTGCCGGCCGGGTTGGCACCGAGCTTACGCTGGACGATTGGGACCACTATGGCCGCGACGTGCCGACCATCCTCGACCTGATGCCGTCCGGCCGCTTCCTGATGGAGGATTTCTGCTACGCCGGCGGCATTCCGGCTGTCATGAAGGAGATCGCCGACCTGCTCGATCTCGATGCGCTGACGGTCACCGGCAGGAGCGTGGGCGAGAACATCGCCGACGCCAGGAATGACAATCCGGAGGTGATTCGCCCGCGCGACAAGGCGCTTACCGCCCAGGGCGGGATTGCGGTGCTGCGCGGCAATCTGGCGCCCGATGGCGCCATCATCAAACCGTCGGCCGCCTCGCCGGGATTGATGAAGCATCGCGGCCGCGCCGTCGTTTTCGAGGATATCGACGACTACAAGGCGCGCGTCGACGATCCCTCGCTCGACGTCGACGAGAGCTCGATCATGGTGCTGAAGAATTGCGGCCCGAAGGGCTATCCGGGGATGGCCGAGGTCGGCAACATGGCGCTGCCGCAGAAGCTGCTCAAGCAAGGCATCCGCGACATGATCCGCATCTCCGATGCCCGCATGTCGGGCACCGCCTTCGGCACCGTCGTGCTGCACGCGGCACCCGAAGCCGCTATCGGCGGCCCGCTGGCGCTGGTCAGGAGCGGCGACATCATCGAACTCGATGTCGAAGCAAGGAAGCTGCATCTCGACGTGTCCGAACAGGAACTCGCGAGACGGCGTGAGTCCTGGCTGCCGCCCGTACTGGCGATGCGCGGCGGATATCAGGGCCTCTACGTCGACCGTGTTCTGCAGGCGGATCGTGGCGCCGATCTCGATTTTCTCGTCGGCAGCCGAGGCCACGCCATCCCGCGCGAAAGCCATTGAGGGGTGACCGGGATGCCGCATTTTCGGCCCGATGATATCCACGGCATCCACGCCATCCTCTACGCGCTGTTCGATGCGCATGAAAAACTCGACCGCGCGGCAATGCGCAAGCAGGTCGAGATCTGCCTGGCGACCGGCGTGCATGGCATGGCGGCGCTCGGCCTGGCGACGGAAGTCGCCAAGCTGACCGAAGCCGAGCGCCGGACGATCATGGACTGGACGGCGCAAGATACCGCCGGAAAAGTGCCGCTCGCCTTCGCCATTTTCGGCTCTTCTGTTGCCGAGCAGGTATCCCAGGTTCGCCACGCCGAAAGCGTCGGAGCCGACTGGGTGATCCCGCAGCCGCCACCCGTCGGGTCCTATGGCGCATCGGAATACATCAAGTTCTTCGGCCGCGTCGCCGAAGCGACCGACCTGCCGGTGGCGATCCAGAATGCGCCGGCGTTTTTCGGGCGCGGCCTGACATCGGACGAAATCCGCGAACTGATGACACTTCATCCCAACATCCGACTGATCAAGGGCGAAGGCCCGGTCACCGACATCGCCGGATTGATCGAACGCACCGAAGGCCGCATTCCGGTCTTCAACGGGGGCGGCGGTTTGGAGCTGATCGACAATTTCCGTGTCGGTTGCCGCGGCATGATCCTGGCGCCGGATTGCATCGACCTTGCCGTGCGCGCCTACAATGCATTCCGCACCGGAGACGAAGCAGCGGCCGAAACCCAATATGCAAAAATGCTGCCGGCGGCGGTCTTCGTCATGCAGGGAATCGAGAACCTGATCTGCTACGGCAAGCGGCTGTTTGGCGCCCGTGCCGGCATCCCGATACACGACCGGACTCCAGCGATGCGGCCCAGCGATGCTGGCCTTGCGATGGTGGCGCGCTTCGCTGCCCATCTCGGCCGATTGCCGGGCTGATGCCGAACGCCCGAGGCCTTTGTGCGCTGGACGAACCGGGGTTGGCGCCACCGCCTGAGGAGAGAAATTCTAATCACCGTCGCGGATTTAGAATAAACTAACTCTACAGAATTTGTAGAATAAGCAATCTGCACTGGCGATCTGGTTTCCACCCGGACAGGACCACGCCATGCCCACCCTTTTGCGCCCGCTCTCAACCCCATCTGCCATAGCCGGTCGGCGCCGCCAGACCGGGGGAGGCAGGCCATGACCCGGGACATTCCGGACCGCATCAAGGTGCTCTGGTTCCTGCCGACGCATGGCGACAGCCGCTATCTCGGCACATCGGAGGGCGGCAGGGCCGTCGATCTGCCCTATCTGACGCAAGTGGCCAAGGCCGCCGACACGCTGGGTTACTACGGCGTGCTGTTGCCGACCGGCCGGGCCTGCGAGGATTCCTGGGTGATCGCCTCGGCGCTGGTGCCGCTGACCGAGCGCCTGCGTTTCCTCGTCGCCGTGCGGCCCGGCTTGCAATCGCCGACGCTCGCTGCACGCATGACGGCGACGCTCGATCGCATCTCCAATGGTCGCCTGCTGATTAACGTCGTCACCGGCGGCGATCCGCTCGAGAACAAGGGCGACGGCATCTTCCTGTCGCATGCCGAGCGCTACGAGGTGACGCAGGAATTCCTGCAGATTTATAAGCGCGTGCTGAGCGGCGAGACGGTCGCACATGAGGGCAAGCATTTCCGCATCGAGGACGGCCGGCTGCTGTTTCCACCGGTGCAGACGCCGTACCCGCCGCTCTATTTCGGCGGCTCGTCCGACGCCGGATCCGTGGTGGCGGCTCAGGAAATCGACAAATACCTGACCTGGGGCGAGCCGCCCGCCGATGTCGAGCGCAAGCTCGACGGCGTGCGTGAACTGGCCGAGAAGGCCGGCCGCAAGCTCTCCTTCGGCATTCGCCTGCATGTCATCGCGCGCGAAACCACCGAACAGGCCTGGGCCGCGGCGGACAGCCTCATCAGCCGGCTCGACGATGCGACGATCGCCTCGGCGCAAAAGGTCTTTGCCCGTATGGATTCGGTCGGCCAGGCGCGAATGAGTGCGCTGCATGGCGGCAACCGCGCCAAGCTCGAGATCGCGCCCAATTTGTGGGCCGGCGTCGGCCTGGTGCGCGGCGGCGCCGGGACGGCACTTGTCGGCGACCCCGACACGATTGCCGAACGCATCGACGAATACCGCCGCCTTGGCATCGACACCTTCATCCTGTCCGGCTATCCGCATCTGGAAGAGGCCTACCGTTTCGGCGAACTGGTGCTGCCGAAACTGCCGACCGATCATCCGGTCAAGGCCGCCGGCTCGTCGGTCAACACCGGCCCGTTCGGCGAGACCATTGCCGGCGATCATCGGCCGAAGTCGCTCGCCAGCGCCTCGTGAACGCGCTCCCTCCGGTCCGCCGATTGCGCGTCGCCATCATCGGCGGCGGCTTTTCCGGCGCCGCGGTGGCCTGGCACCTGGCGCAGGCATCTCGACCGGAGTGCCTGTCGATTTCCGTGATCGAGCCGCGACCGGGGCTCGGCGGCGGCCTTGCCTATTCCAGCGAGGAGCCGGCGCACCGGGTCAATGTCCCGGCGACAAGAATGAGCATGGCTCCTGACGACCCGCAGCACTTTGCGCGCTGGTTGAGCCGCGATGGCGAACTCGAGCGCGACACGGACGCCATCTGGAAGAATGGCGACGTCTATCCGCGCCGGCGCGTGTTCGGCCGTTACGTCGCCGAGCACCTGGCGCCCTGGCTCGGCTCGGGCGCGGTGCGCCACGTCAGCGGTCTCGCCACACATGTCGCACGTGAAGCGGATGGCAGGGGTTGGACCGTGCACACCACCAGCGGGCCGGTCGCCGCCGACATTGTCGTCCTGGCGGCGACGCATCCGCTGCCCAATATTCCCGCCGCGCTGGCCTCGCTGGCGGAAGCGCCGGGATTCATCGCCGATCCGTACGCCCCTACCGCGCTTGCCGGGATCGGGCGGGAAGCGTCGGTGCTGATCGTCGGCTCCGGACTGACCTCGGCCGACATGGTCGCCGAACTCGATCGCCGGGGCCATCGCGGCCGTATCCTGGCGCTGTCTCGCCGCGGGCTGCGCTCGCGCGGCCACCCGGACATCAGGGGCGAGCCCTTCGGCGACTTTGCGTCCGTGCCGGCCACAACGGCGCTGCGGCTGCTCAAGACCATCCGCACCACGCTGGCCGCGGCACACGCGGCCAACGTCAACTGGCAGTCCGTCTTCGACCAGCTGCGCCTGCAGGGGCCTGTGCTGTGGGCCGGGCTTGCTCCGCCGGAGCGGGCAAGGCTGGTCCGCCAACTGCGCGTGTTCTGGGACGTGCATCGCTTCAGGATCGCACCGCAGGTCGCGGCCGTGCTCGACCGCCGCCATGCAGCCGGCACATTCGACAACATTGCCGCCAGGCTTGTCGCATCGAACCATGAGCATGACAGCCTGGCGGTCAGCTTTCAACGGCGCGGGCAAACGCGGATCGAGACGGCCCCCTTCGATGCTGTCATCAACACCACGGGCCCGGCGCATGGGCAGGCGCTACAGCTCAACCCGGCATTGCGTTCGCTGACCGAGGCCGGGCTGATCGGAGCGGACCCCTACGGGCTCGGTATCGAGACAAGTCGCGACAGCCGCGCCCTCGGCCGGGACGGCAGGGCGGTCACGACACTCTTTGTCGCCGGTCCGCTGGCGCGAGGGACTTTCGGCGAACTCATGGGCCTGCCTGAGGTTGCCCGCCATGCCCAGGCCGTCGCGGCCGAGATCGTAAAGCTGCTCGACACGCCAGCCGAGGCCGTCGGCGCCAATGCCGCGCACGCTCCGGTCGCGGGCTGACAACCGGAAGCCGGGGTCGGCCGCGCAAAATTGGTATTTCCGTCCCACCAGGGCCCCAAAAACGGAAAATCCTTCTTTGTATATATATTCTATAAACATAATAAATATTGGCGAAACCGGCTGCGGTCGGACCGATCAACGACACGGCCTGAATGGGAGACAGTTCATGGCACACGCAGAGACCGACGCGATCAAATTCGCCTACTGGGTGCCGAATGTTTCGGGTGGCCTGGTGATCTCCAACATCGAGCAGCGCACCAACCATTCGGCTGAGTACAATCGCAAGCTGGCGCAGATCGCCGAGAAGGCCGGTTTCGACTATGCGCTGAGCCAGATCCGCTTCACCGCCGGCTACGGCGCCGACGAGCAGCATGAATCGGTTGCGTTCAGCCATGATCTGCTGGCCGCGACCACCACGCTCAAGGTCATCGCGGCAATCCTGCCCGGACCGTGGAACCCGGCGCTGGCGGCCAAGCAGATCGCCACCATCAGCTACCTGACCAACGGCCGCGTCGCCATCAACCTCGTTTCCGGCTGGTTCCGTGGCGAGTTCCACGCCATCGGCGAGCATTGGCTCGACCATGATGAGCGCTATCGCCGTTCGGAGGAATTCATCCGTTCGCTGCGCGGAATATGGACGCAGGACAGCTTCACCTTCCGTGGCGATTTTTACCGCTTCAACGAATATTCCCTGAAGCCGAAGCCGCCGCATCCGCTGCCCGAGATCTTCCAGGGCGGGTCGTCGCGCGCCGCGCGCGACATGGCATCGCGCGTCTCGGACTGGTACTTCACCAACGGCAACACGCCGGCCGAGATCGCCAAACAGGTCGACGACATCCAGGCCAAGGCAAAGGCCAACAGCCATTCCGTCAAGGTCGGCGTCAATGCCTTCGCCATCGTCCGCGAGACCGAGGATGAGGCCAAGGCGGTGCTTGCCGAAATCATCGCCAAGGCCAATCCCGAGGCAGTCAACGCTTTCGGTCACGAGGTCAAGAATGCCGGCAAGGCCTCGCCGGAAGGCGAGGGCAACTGGGCGAAATCGTCCTTTGACGATCTGGTCCAGTACAATGACGGCTTCCGCTCGAACCTGATCGGCACGCCGAGGCAGGTCGCCGAGCGCATCGTCGATCTGAAGCGCGCCGGCGCCGATCTCATCCTGCTCGGCTTCCTGCATTTCCAGGAAGAGGTCGAGTATTTCGGCAAGCATGTCATTCCGCTCGTTCGCGAGCTGGAAGGCGCCGAGGCGGCTGCGTCGCTGGCAGCCGAGTAGTCACCCACTGGCTGGCCGGGCAGGTTTCCGGCCAGCACACGAATGAACGTTCCCCCGCGCGCTCGATCCCTCGAGCAGCAATGCGGATTTGTGCGCCTGCCGATGCAATCGAGGACGATTGGAATGCCGTTGCCCAGTTCTGCCTTAGGAGTGATGGAGGCTTCGGCCTATGCGCCGGAGGTCTTGGCGCGCGGCCTGCCGTCAAGCCTACGGCCGCAGCAGCAGTCCGAAGACCGTGGCGAGCCGACGGGATCGGTTGCGGGCGTCGCTTCGCCGCTGCTTTCGCTTCAGGGCATTGGCCTGTCATTTGGCGGCGTCGTCGCGCTGGCCGATGTCGACCTGTCGGTTCATCCCGGCGAGATCCGCGCGATCATCGGTCCGAACGGCGCCGGCAAGAGTTCGCTGATCAACGTCATCAGCGGCGTCTACCAGCCGGATCGCGGCCAGGTCCTGCTCGACGGTATCAGCTATGCCCATGTGCCGACGCAGCGGCTGGCGCATCTCGGTGTCGCCAGGACCTTCCAGAACCTTGCTTTGTTCAAGGGCCTCAGCGTCCTCGACAATGTCGCCTCCGGCCTCGCATATAAGGTCCGCTCCAATTTTGCCGGCCAGGTGCTTGGTATAGGCCGCTCGCGCGGCGAGCAGCGTGACACTCTGAGCCGCGCCGACCAGATCCTCGAATTCCTCGACCTCAGCGCCGTTCGCGATCGTCTTGTCGGCACCTTGCCTTACGGACTGCAAAAGCGGGTCGAACTGGCCCGCGCGCTGGTCGCCGAACCGCGCCTGCTTTTGCTTGACGAACCGATGGCCGGCATGACCGCGAGCGAAAAGAGCGAGATGGCGGGCTTCGTCCGTGCCGCGCTCGACCGCTTCGCCACCACCGTCGTGCTGATCGAGCATGACGTCGGCGTCGTCATGGGCCTGTCCGACCGCATCGCCGTTCTCGACTACGGCCGCAAGATCGCCGACGCCACACCCGACGAAGTCAGGAACGATCAGCGCGTCATCGATGCCTATCTCGGCGTCGCCTCGGACAATGAGGACGGGGCGGGCATATGATCGCCGACTTCGACTACCAATTCTTCATCGAGGTGCTCGTCGGCGGCCTGCTCTCCGGCGTCATGTACTCGCTGGTCGCGATCGGCTTCGTGCTGATTTACAAGACATCAGGCGTGCTCAACTTCGCACAAGGCGCGATGCTGCTGTTCGCCGCGCTTACCTTCGTCAGCCTTGTCGAACGCGGCGTTCCGTTCGCGCTGGCATTGGTGGTCACCTTCGCCATCATGGTGGCGATCGGCATCGCCATCGAGCGCACCGTGCTGCGGCCTCTCACCAACAAGCCGCCGATCACGCTGTTCATGGCGACGCTCGGCCTCTCCTACATTATCGAGGGCGCTGCCCAGCTGATCTGGGGCACGCAGGTCCACGGCCTCGATCTCGGCATTGAGGACGTGCCGCTGGAAATTGGCGGCGTGCTGATCAGCCAGTTCGACATCTTCGCGGCGGTGGTTGCCGCCGGCATGGTTCTGCTTTTGTCGCTGTTCTTCCGCTACACGCGCATCGGCCTCAGCTTCCGCGCCGTCGCCGACGACCAGTTCGCAGCGCTTGCGGTTGGCCTGCGCCTGCCCTTGATCTGGGCCACCGTCTGGGCGGCGGCCGGCCTCGTCGCACTGGTGGCGGGCCTACTCTGGGGTGCGCGTCTCGGCGTACAGTTCTCGCTGTCCCTGGTGGTGCTCAAAGCACTGCCGGTGCTGGTGCTCGGCGGCTTCGATTCCATCCTCGGCGCCATCGTCGGCGGACTGCTGATCGGCGCCAGCGAGAAGCTCGCCGAGGTCTATATCGGCGACTATTTCGGTGGCGGCATCGAGAGCTGGTTCGCCTATGTCGTCGCGCTCGTCTTCCTGTTGATCCGTCCTTCCGGCCTGTTCGGCCAGAAGCTGGTCGAGAGGATCTGAGCCATGGCTGCAATCACCAGCGATTTCTCCTTCATGCCAGTGCTGCCGAAATGGGTCGTGCCTGTGCTGCTGCTCGCTTTCGCCTATGGCGTCGTGCCGCTGATCGGCTCGAGCTATCTGTTCGAGGCCATCCTGCTGCCGTTCCTGGCGCTCAGCCTCGCCGGCGTGGGCTTGAACATCCTGACCGGCTATGCCGGCCAGGTTTCGCTGGGCAGTGCCGCCTTCATGGCGGCGGGCGCCTTCGCTGCGTATAATTTCAACCTGCGTGTCGAGGGCCTGCCGCTGATCGGCAGCATCTTTCTGGCCGGCATCGTCGCCGCCGCGATCGGCATCGTCTTCGGCCTGCCGAGCCTGCGGCTGAAGGGGTTCTACCTTGCGGTCTCGACGCTTGCGGCGCAATTCTTCGTCCAATGGGCGCTGACCAAATTCAGCTGGTTCTCCAATGACTCGGCTTCCGGCGTCATCGATGCGCCGAGGCTGTCGATAGCCGGCGTTGCTCTCGACAGCGCCATCGGCCGTTATCTCTTTGCGCTGACCATCGTCGCCATCCTCACCTTCCTTGCCTATCGGCTGGTGTCATCGCAGACCGGGCGCAACTTCATCGCCATCCGCGACAATGAAACCGCCGCCCGCATCATTGGCATCCCGGTCCTCAAGACCAAGCTTTTGGCCTTCGCCATCTCGTCCTTCATCATCGGCGTTGCCGGCGTCATCTGGGCCTTCGCGTATCTGCGGACCGTCGAGCCGGACGGCTTCGATCTCGATCGGTCGTTCCAGATCCTGTTCATCATCATCATCGGCGGTCTGGCCTCGATCCGCGGCGCCTTTTTCGGCGCCGCCCTCATCGTGGTCTTTCCGCTCGCTTTGTCTCGGCTCGGCGGCTTTCTGCTTGGCGATCTCTTCGACTCGGGCGTGCTCGACATGAGCCAGCGCATTGTGCTCGGCGCGCTCATCATCCTGTTTCTGATCCTCGAACCCGACGGGCTGGTGGCGCTGTGGGACAGGATCCGAAGACGGCTCCTGTTCGCCTGGCAGTCGACTTGAGCCAATGCATCCGAAAATGAACCAGAGGCCGAACCCAAGACGGCCCATACCGGGAGTACCCTAACCATGACCTTCCTGAGCACCATCAAGGCGGCGGCGCTGTCCGCGGCGATGATCGTGTCGGTGGCCTTGCCCGCCGCCCACGCCGACGAACAATATTTCCCGCTGCAAAGCTATCGCGTCGGGCCTTATGCGGCCGGCGGCACCGGCTTCTTCGGCGGCTTCATCGACTATCTCAACCTCATCAACATCCGCGACGGCGGCGTCAACGGCGTCAAGCTGACCTGGGACGAATGCGAGACCCAGTATGAGGTCGAGCGCGGTGTCGAATGCTACGAGCGGCAGAAGAGCCATGCTGGTGCCGCCGCCTGGAACCCGCTCTCGGTCGGCATCGCCTATGCCATGATCGACCGCATCACCGCCGACAAGGTGCCGCTGATCACCGTCAACCATGGCCGCACCGATTCCACCGACGGACGCGTCTTCCCTTACGTCTTCCCGCTGCTGCTCAATCCCTACAGCGAGACGTCCGGCATCGTGAACTACATCGCTTCCAAGGAAGGGGGCATCGACAAGCTCAAGGGCAAGAAGATCGTCGTGCTCTATCACGGCTCGCCCTACGGCAAGGAGACCATCCCGATCTATGAGCTGCTGGCGCAAAAATACGGCTTCACCGTGCAGCAGATCGAGGTGCCGCATCCCGGCAACGAGCAGCAGTCGCAGTGGCTGACGATCCGCCGCGCCAAGCCGGACTTCGTCGTCCTGCGTGGCTGGGGCGTGATGAACCCGGTGGCACTGAAGACGGCCGTCAAGGTCGGCTTTCCCGTCGACCACATCGTCGGCAATGTTTGGTCGAATTCCGAAGAGGACGTGATCCCGGCCGGCGATGCCGCCAAGGGCTACACCGCCATCACCACCCAGGCCTCCGGCAATAGCTACCCGGTGGTGCAGGAGATCGTGAAGACGGTCTACGGCGCCGGCAAGGGCAATCTGGAAGACAAGTCGCGCATCGGCTCGGTCTACCATAACCTCGGCATCGTCAACGGCATCCTCAATGTCGAGGCGATCCGCGTCGCGCAGGAAAAGTTCGGCCATCGCACGCTGACCGGCGACGAGGTCCGCTGGGGCTTCGAACACCTCAAGCTTGATCCGGCCAAGGTCGAGGCGCTCGGCGCCAAGGACCTGTTCCACTCGATCAATGTCAGCTGGGACAATCACGAGGGCGAAGGCTACGTAACCTTCCAGCAGTGGGACGGCAAGAAGTGGAACGTGGTCTCCGACTGGATCGCGCCGGACTGGGCGCTGCTGCGGCCGATCATCGAGAAGTCGGCCGAGGCCTATGCCGCCGAGAAGGGCATCAAGCTGCGCACCGCCGACGATGCCGATGCCGTGACCACCAACTGATCAATCAACGCCGGGCGCGCTACGGACCAGTTTCCGCGGCGCCCGGCCTTTTTCGGTTCATCGAACCACAGAAGAAGAGCCCATGCCGAACGATGACGTTATTCTTGCCGTGGACGCAGTTCATGCCACCTACAACCACGCCATCACCGCACTTCACGGCGTCAGCTTCGAGATCAGGCGCGGCGAGATCCTGGCGCTGCTCGGTGCCAATGGCGCCGGCAAGACCACCACGCTGAAGGCCGTCTCCAACCTGCTGCCGGCCGAGCGCGGCCAGGTCAACGCCGGCACCATCCGCTACGAAGGCAGCGATGTGTCACGCCGCCAGCCGGGCGATCTGGTGCGCGCCGGGCTGGTGCAGGTGCTGGAAGGCCGGCACTGCTTCAAGAGCCTGAGCGTCGAGGAAAATCTGGTCGCCGGCGGCATCGGCCGCAGCGGCCGCCGCGCCGAGATCAACGGGGATCTCGAGCGGATCTACGGTTATTTTCCCCGTCTCAAGGAGAAGCGCCGAACCTTGTCCGGTCTCACCTCCGGCGGCGAGCAGCAGATGACCGCCATCGGCCGGGCGCTGATGTCGCGTCCGCGTCTGCTGGTTCTCGACGAACCGTCGATGGGGCTCGCGCCGCTCATCGTCCAGGACATTTTCCAGACGCTCAGAAAGCTGAACCGCGAGACCGGCCTGTCGATCCTGGTCGCCGAGCAGAACTCGGCGGTCGCCCTTGGCTATGCCGACCACGCCACGGTGCTCGAAAACGGCGTCTCCGTTCTCTCTGGCGCGGCTGCCGATCTTCGCCGGCGCGAGGATGTGCGGGCCTTCTATCTCGGGCAACAGGCATCGCCGACTCCCAAATCAGCTCATCTCCATGCCGTTGCATGAAACGAAAATCCGAAGGAGCAGTGAAATGACCGTCTCGACCGTTAAGACCGACCACGCCTCCGCTGCCGTGCCGCCAGTCGCAAGGCCAACCGCACCAGCGCACATCATCAGGGACGACGCCGAGGCGATTGCCATCGCCCACGCGCTCGCCGTCGAATTCGTCAAGGGTTCCTCCCGGCGCGACCGCGAGCGGATCTGGCCGGTTGCCGAACTCGATGCGTTTTCGCAAAGCGGCCTGTGGTCGATCAACGTGCCGAAGGCATTTGGTGGTCCCGAACTGTCCTACGCCACGCTCGCCAGGGTGATCGAGATCATTTCGGCGGCGGATTCCTCGATCGGCCAGATTGCGCAGAACCATCTTGGCGTCGTCGCCGCCATCCGCACCGTGTCGGATGCGGATCAGCAGAAGCTGCTGTTCGCCGAAGTGCTGAAAGGCACGCGGTTCGGCAATGCCTTTTCCGAGTTCGGCTCCAAGCGTGCCGCCGATTTCGAGACCCGCTTCACCGATGCCGGCGATCATGTGGTCGTCAACGGCCGGAAATTCTATTCGTCCGGAGCGCTGCTCGCTCATCTGGTGCCGATCGTGGCGCTCGATGACGAGGGTCGCGCCTGGTATGCCATCGCCGACCGTGGCGCGCCCGGCCTGACGGTCATCGACGACTGGTCGAGCTTCGGCCAGCGCACGACGCTGTCCGGCACCGTCATCATCGACAACGTCAAGGTGCCGAAGACGCATCTGGTGCCCGGCTACAAGGGCTATGACAGGCCGACCGCCGACGGCGCCATCTTCCAGATCATCCAGGTGGCCGTCGACACCGGCATCGCGCAGGCGGCGATCGACGAGACGGTCAGTTTCGTCAGGACCAAGAGCCGCGCCTGGATCGACAGCGGCGTCGACAATGCCTGGGACGATCCCTACACCATCCAGGCCGTCGGCGACCTGACGCTGCGCCTGCACGCGGCGCAGGCGCTGCTGGAAAAGGCCGGCCTGGCAATCGACCGGGCGGTGGCCGAGCCGACTACGGAGACGGTGGCGCATGCGCAGATCGTCACCGCCGAGGCGAAGATCCTGTCGACCGAAATCGCCATCGCCGCCACGAACAAGCTGTTTGAACTGGCGGGAACCCGCTCGACGCTGGCCGAGCACAATCTCGACCGGCACTGGCGCAATGCCCGCACGCACACGCTGCACGATCCGGTGCGCTGGAAATACTCCATCCTCGGCAAGTATTTCCTCAACGGCGAAAACCCGCCGCTGCACGCCTGGAGCTGATTTCCCATCGGCGGGCGGGCGGCTCGCCACATCAAAACTTCGACCATCCAAGAGGCCCACTGCCATGTCAAACCCAACAGTCGTCGGCTTTTCCGGCAACATCACCCGGCCGTCAAAGACGCGCGCCTTCGTCGATCTGGTCACCAGGGACATCGCCGCCCGCCATGGCCTGTCGGCGAGCACCTATGACGTAGAGGATCTCGGTTCGTCGCTCGGCACGGCAAGATGGGCCCGCGATCTCGACAGCCAGGGGCGCGCAATCCTGGAGGAAGTCCTCGCCGCCGACGTGCTCGTCGTCGGGTCGCCGACCTACAAGGGCAGCTACACCGGCCTGTTCAAGCACTTCTTCGACCTGATCGATCCGGCCGCCTTGCGGGGAAAGCCCATCCTGTTGACCGCGACCGGTGGCGGCGAGCGCCACGCCTTGATCGTCGAGCATCAGCTGCGGCCGCTGTTCGGCTTCTTCGAGGCCTTCACGCTGCCCACCGCCGTCTACGCCGCCGACAAGGATTTTACTGATGGCGTGCTCCGCTCCGATGCGATCCTGAAGCGCGCGGCTCAGGCGGTGGACGAGGTCGGCTTCGTGCTGGCCAACCGCTCGGCAGGCAGGATCGCCGCCGAGTAGCCTGCTTCAGCGGATTGCGCCGCGATCGAAATCCGCGTGGCGAGTAATCTTGCTTACGCGCAATTTACGACCGCCCGCTACATCTGTTCCTGTCTGATTCGTCTGGTACAGGAACGTCATGAGCAAAGCCCTCACATCCTTCGCATTGGTCGCGGTGCTGACCGCCTTGCTCATGGCGTTGAGCCTGGCTGTGGCCAGGCACGGCTATCCCTATGGCGCGATCGGCGTCAGGCGCCTTGACGGCATTGCCGACCCCGGAACGTTCATTCCGCTTGCCGCAGTCTATTTCTTCAGCGCGCTGTTGATGATGATCTTGCCGATCAGGGCGGCCAGCATCGTTCTCACCAATGCCGCCGATGCGATCTTCTGGACCGTGATCGCGCTGTTTGCGGCCATTGTCGGCTGCCTCGCCGCCAGATGGGCCTTCGGCCAGGGCAGCGCCGTGTGGGCGCTGCTGAACTGGCGGTTCCTGTTTGCCGCGGCGATCGTCGGTTGCCACTTCGTCATGAACGAGCTGCGCCGCAATGTGCTGCTGCGCAGCCTGTTCTTCGTGGTTTTCGCCGCGGCGACGCTGGCCTGCCTGTTCTGGTCGTTCACACTTTGACCAGATCATAGCCGGCTCATTCTATGATCCGGCGGTGATGTTGCTGGCCGCCGTTTCCATCCATGTCCAGAGATAGGCGGCAAGCCCGCGATCGACATGAATGCGCAGCCTGTCCTGATGGCGATAGACGACGGCGCTGATGCCGGCGAAGGAAAGCGCTGCACTGGCACTCGCTTGCCTGGGATCGAGTGTCGTCCCGCGCCCGATGAAAGCGTCGAGCGCCGAGCCTTCGACCTCGAACACCTGCAGCCCGGCGCTGATCGCCGTCACCGCGAAGCCTTCTGCGTGCCAGCCCGTCGCGATGGCGAGTGGGGTATTCGACACGACAAGCAGTCGGTCGCGCGCCAGCCGCGCCGCATAGCGCTCGCCCTGCGCGGTGCCAAAGGCACCCACACCTGTTCCGTCCACGCCGGACATAAGCGACCACGCGTCGAGATCGCCGCTGACCAGCAGCTGATTGAGGCCGGGGACTGCGCGCACCACGAGGCCGGGTGCCGTGATGACTGCCGACTGCCAGTCCGGCGCGACGGACCATTTTTCCGCGAGATCACGCATGCAGCCGGTCTCCTGCCGGGTCGAAGGCGCAAGGGGCGGCAATCGTCGCCGTCCTGAGCTTGCCGAGATGGTGGATTTCGACCGTCTCTCCGTGGCGGGCCGCGCCGCGCTCGATCAGGCCAAGCGCGACCGGACGACCGAGTGCTGGGCTCTGGTAGCTCGAGGTGACAAAGCCCTGGCTGCGCAATCCGCCGTCGCTCCGTCTGATGCCATGCGCGCCAGTCGGGAGCGGCGCTTCGCCATGCGGCACTGTCAAGCCGACAAGCTGCATGCGATCGCCGCGCGAAGCCTCTTCGGTGAACAGCGAGCGGCGGCCGACGAATTCGCTCTGACGCTTGGCGCGCGGACCCTCGACGCCGAGATCATGCGGCAGCGTGGTGCCGTCAGTGTCCTTGCCGATGACGATAAACCCCTTCTCCGCCCGCAGGATCATCAGCGCCTCGAGGCCGATGACAACGGCGTCGAACGCCTGGCCGGAATGGCGCAGATGCACCCATAGCGGCTCGGCACGATCAGCCCGGATCGAGATTTCGTAGCTCCTGTCGCCGGTGAAGCTGACGCGGGCGATGCGGACCTCGTCGCCGGCATAGGTGCCATGGCCGACCGCCATATGCGGGAGGTCGGCATCGGCCAGCGAGAGGCCGAGATCCAGCGTTTCGAGCAGTTTCCGGGCGTTCGGCCCCGAAACGGTCAGCGTCGCCATTTCGGCGGTGGCGTTGTGGATGTAGACGGCGCCACGCCCGAAGCGGTCCTGGCGCCATTCCTCCAGCCGCGCATGCACGGCAGTGACATGCGAGGACGAGCACGACACGACGAAACGATGCTCGTCCAGGCGCACCAGCACGCCGTCGTCGAAGACCACGCCATTTTCCGACAGCATGAAGCCATAGCGGCAGCGGCCGGGCTTCAGCGTCGACATGGTGTTGTAGTAGATGAAATCGACGAATTCGGCCGCCTTTGGTCCGATCACCTCGATCTTGCCGAGAGTCGAACCGTCGAACAGCGCGACCGACTGACGCGCCGCGCCGTGCCTCGTCCGCGATAGAGCGCTCCGCGTCGCCGCCGCCATAATGGGCCGGGCGCAGCCAACCACCATATTCCTGGAAGACGGCGCCATTGGCGCGATGCACACTTTCGAGCGGAAGCCGGCGCACCGGCGCCATCAGTTCGCCGACGCGCGCGCCGGCAAAGCTCGCCAGCGGCACGGGCGTGAACGGCGGGCGATAGGTGGTGGTGCCGACCTCCGGCACCGTGCGGCCGGTGATCCCGGCCATCAGCGCGAGACCCGGCAGGTTGGAGGTCTTGCCCTGGTCGGTCGCCATGCCGAGCGTGGTGTAGCGCTTCAAATGTTCGACCGAGACGAAGTTTTCGCGTGCCGCCAGTTCGACGTCCTTCACCGTCACGTCGTTCTGGTAGTCGATCCAGATGCGTCCCTTCGAGCCGGGCATCGGCCATGCCGCGAGAATGCCGCCCGTCGCTTCCGCTCCGGTGCTGCGCGGTACTGCTGTTGTCGTTTGGCCAAGCGATGCAACAGCCTTGCCGGCGCCTGCAAACACCTCCGACAAGGAAACCGCACCCGCTGCGGCGCCTGCCACGGCGATACCATCGACCGGATCGCCCGGCAGGAAGGCGGCGCGCGCCTCGCTCCAGGCGAGCTTGCCCTTGGCTTGGCCGAAGAGATGAATGGTCGGCGTCCAGCCACCCGAGACCAGCACGCAATCGGCATCGACCCTTGTGCCGTCATCGAGCGTCACGCCCTCGACGCGCAGCTTGCCGTTGGCGGAAGCCAGGGCGCGCCCTTTGACCAGCCGGACATTGGCCGGCGTGGCGGGCGTGCCGTCCCGCCGCAGGTCGACAAGCGTGACTTCGGCACCGGCCTCGGCGAGCGCCTCCGCCACTTCATAGGCGTTGTCATTGTTCGTGGCGACGACGATGCGGCGGCCAACCAGCACCGCATGCCGCCTGAGATAGGCGAGCGCCGCATCCGCCGACATGATGCCCGGCAGGTCATTGTTGGCGAAAGGCAGCGGCCGTTCGATGGCGCCGGTCGCCAGCACGATCTGGCGTGGCCTGACCCGCCACAGCGTGTCCGGCCGGCCGTCGCGATGGCGCTGGTTCAGCCCGACCAGATTGTGGTCGTAAATGCCGAAGGCGGTGGTCGAAGGCAGGATCAGGTGACTGGCCGCGGCAAGCTCCGCAACGGTCTCCTCGCTCCAGACGGCTGCCGGCCTGCCGTCGATCTCACTAGTCCGGTGGCCGAGCGATCCGCCTGGCCTTAGTTGGTCGTCGACCAGCGTGACGGACAGACCGGCACCAGACGCCAGCTTTGCGGCGGCCAGCCCAGCCGGTCCCGCACCCACCACCAGCAAGTCGCAATGATGGTTGATCTGGTCCGCTGTACTGGGCGATGTCCAGTCCGTATCGACCTTGCCCAGTCCCGCCATGGCGCGGATGCGTGGCTCGAACATGTGCCAGTCCGGCCACATGAAGGTCTTGTAGTAGAACGCCGCTGGAATGAAGCGCGAGAAGCGATCGAGGAAGGCGTTGCGATCGGCCAGCGCACTGGGCGTGGCGTTGACGCTCTTCGCCACCAGCCCGTCGCGCGCCGGCTCGGTCGTGGCCCGCGTGTTCGGCGTCGCCGGCACGCTGCCGCCGATATCGACCAGCGCGTTCGGCTCCTCGACGCCGGCGCCCCAGATGCCTCGCGGCCGGTGATATTTGAAGCTGCGACCGACGACCGCGACATTGCCGGCGAGCAGCGCCGAGGCGATGGTGTCGCCGGCAAAGCCATGCACGGTGGCGCCGTCGAAACTGAAGCGGATCGCCCGCGACCGGTCGATCGCGCTGCCACCGGTGGCGAGGCGCGAGGCGGTCACGCCGCGTGCTCCCCGCCGAGAGCGGTTGAGGACAGCACCGTGTGGGTGACGGTGTCACGTTCCATGACGAAGAACTCGCCGCAGTTCATATGCACCCAGATTTCGCGCGCCGTGCCTTTCGGATTGGTGCGCAGATAGAGGTAGTCAGCCCAGCGATCGATCGGCATGCCTGCGCCGTCCGGTCGCGCATTGCCGGCATCGCCGCCATAGTGGAACTCGGTTTCGTCGCGCGGGCCGCAGAACGGGCAAGGGAAAAGCTGCATGATTGCCTCTGGTCTTTGTCGCTATGCCTATTGTTGTCCCAAAACCGCTGCGCACTTTTGGGCGACATGCATCAGTGCGCGATGCCGGAGCCGGCCGCTTCGTCGATCAGCCGCCCGCTGGCGAAGCGATCCAGGTCGAACGGACGGCTGATGTCGTTGTGTTTGCCTGTTGCCAGCAATTGCGCCAGCAGCGTGCCGCCGGCGGGGATGGCCTTGAAGCCGCCCGTACCCCAGCCGCAATTGAGGAACAGGCCGGGCAACGGCGATTCTCCGATGATCGGCGAGGAGTCCGGCACGACATCGACGATGCCGGCCCATTGCCGCATCAGCTTCAGCTGGCCGAAGATCGGGAACATCTCCAGCAGGCCGGCAATCACCGTCTCCAAGGTCGGCAGATTGCCGCGCTGCGCATAGGAGGGGATGCGGTCGAGCCCGCCGCCGATGACGATCTCGCCCTTGTCCGACTGGCTGACATAGACGCCGGTGCCTGGCGACAGCACCACCGTATCGAGGATCGGCTTGACCGGCTCGGAAACGCAGGCCTGCAGCGCGTAGGAATTGATCGGCAAGCGAAAACCGGCCTTGGCCGCCAGCACCGAGGAATGCCCGGCCACCGCCATGCCGATGCGGCCGGCACGGATCGCGCCACGCGTCGTCTGGACGCCGCGGCAGCGGCCGCCCTCGATGATGAAATCGGTGATCTCGCAGTTTTGGATGATATCGACGCCGAGCCGGCTCGCCGCCCGCGCGTAACCCCAGGCAACCGCGTCATGGCGCGCCGTGCCGGCCCGGCCTTGCCAGATGCCACCGAACACCGGGAAGCGGGCGTCGGCTGAGAAATTGTAGATCGGCGCCACCCGGCGCACATCCTCTGGCGAAAACAGCTCCGCATCGATGCCATTGATCTGCATGGCGTTGACGGTGCGCGCGCCGACCTCCATTTCAGCGGTGCTGTGACAAAGATTGACCATGCCGCGCTGCGACAGCATGACATTGTAGTTGAGGTCCCTGGACAGTCCTTCGTAGAGCCGGTGCGCCAGGCTATAGAGCTCGACGCTTTCCGGATAGTAGTAGTTGGAGCGCACCACGGTGGTGTTGCGGCCGGTGTTGCCGCCGCCGATCCAGCCCTTTTCCAGCACCGCCACCCCAGTGATGTTGTGGTTCTTGGCCAGGTAATAGGCCGTCGCCAGCCCATGGCCGCCGCCGCCAATGACGATCACGTCATAGGACGGCTTCGGCTCGGGCGAGCGCCAGGCCGGCTGCCAGCCAGTCTGGCCGGCCAGCCCCTCCTTGAAGAGCGACAAAGCGGAATAAATTCTGGTCATGGCGTGCCGGGCAAACCTGATTTCTCACGGCAAAGCCTAGTAGTATTGTACATATATGTCTAGTACGCCTGTCGATCCTGCACGCAGCGGATGGTGCTAGCGTTTGCGCGAAATCGTCTCCTCGACATAGCGCGAGAACTCCTCGACATCCTCCGCCGGAGGCTCCTGGCCGGTGAAGCTGCGCAGATACAAGGCGACCTGAGCCAGGCGGCTGCTCATAGGCTCGTTGAGTTCGAGCGAGTAATAGCCGATCTGCATGAAATAGAGCACGCGGGCGCGCACGAACGCGTCTTCTTCGTCATAGCCATGACGCATGAACATGTCGCGAATGGCATTGACGCGCTCCTCGTCAGCCTCGTCGAGCGCGCGCCGGATGGCAGGTGAGCGACGCGCCCAGGCCCTGATCGCGAAATCGAGCTGCGGATCGAACAGCCTTTCGTCGACCCAGCATTCGAAAATGCTCATCACCCCGCGGATGACGGTCGCGGAGGGCCGCATGGCGCGTTCGACGATGAACCGGGTGTTGGTCTGCCGCCAGTAGTCCAGCAACTGGTCGAGCAGGTCCTGACGGCTCTTGAAATACCAGTAGAAGCTGGAGCGCGACACGTCGAGCTTCTGGCCAAGCGTCAGCACGCGGACGCGTTCGACACCATCCGAGATCAACGTTTCAAGCGCAAGCTTGAGCCAGTCTTCGCGAGTGGCCTTGATGTTTCCGGTGGCGCCGGCGCGTTGGATCGTCGTATCGGTGGCTTCCATCGGCACGACGCATGACACGCTGCATCAGGCAAATCAAGGCTATGGACACTGCTGTCCAGGTCATTTCGACCGGGCTCGGATGATGCCTCACGGATGTTAGCCGGAGTGGGGATCGTATGGCGCTATCGCCGCCGCGCCATCGGCATGATGCCAGGCCAGGGATTTTTGTCGCGGGCGGCTGGCCCACTGCATGCTTTCCCGCAAGGCAATTGTCTGGCAAATACCAATTCAGACAGATGCCGCCGCGCGGCCAACCAGCAGGAAGACAAGACATGATCCCGTTTCGACAGAACCTCATCGATGGCGAATGGGTCGGCGACGCCGGTTCCCGCAACATCAACCCTTCGGATACCGGCGATGTCGTTGGCGACTATGCCTCGGCGGGAGCCGCGCAGGCGGGGCAGGCAATCGCCGCCGCCAAGGCGGCGTTCCCGGCATGGTCACGGTCCGGCCCGCTGGCGCGCCACGCGGTGCTGAAAAAGGCCTCGGACGAGATTATGGCGCGCAAGGACGAGATCGGCCGCAACCTGGCGCGTGAGGAAGGCAAGACACTGGCCGAAGGCATCGGCGAGACCGTTCGCGCCGCCCAGATTTTCGATTTCTTTGCCGGCGAAACATTGCGCCTGTCAGGCGAGGTCGTGCCAAGCGTGCGGCCGGGCGTCGGCGTCGAGATCACCCGGGAAGCGGTCGGCGTGGTCGGCATCATCACGCCGTGGAATTTCCCGATCGCCATTCCGGCCTGGAAGATCGCTCCGGCGCTGGCGCATGGCAACACCGTCGTCTTCAAGCCGGCGGAGCTGGTTCCCGAGAGCGCCTGGTCCATCGTCGACATCCTGCATCGCGCCGGGCTTCCGAAGGGCGTGCTCAATCTCGTCATGGGCAAGGGCTCGGTCGTTGGTCAGGCCATGCTCGACAGCCCCGATGTCAACGCCATCAGCTTCACCGGCTCGGTCGGCACCGGCAAGCGCGTCGCCGCCGCAAGCATTGAGCACATGCGCAAGTTCCAGCTCGAAATGGGCGGCAAGAACCCGCTGGTCGTGCTTGACGATGCCGACCTTGCGGTCGCTGTCGATTGCGCGCTCAACGGTGCCTTCTTCTCGACCGGCCAGCGCTGCACGGCCTCGTCCAGGCTGATCGTGACCGACGCCATCCATGACCGTTTCGTCGACGCGCTCAAGGATCGCATGGGCAAACTGGTCATCGGCGACGCGCTCGATGCGCAAACCCAGATCGGTCCGGTCGTCGACGCGACCCAGCTGAAGCAGGACGAGGACTACATCGCCATCGGCCGCGCGGAAGGCGCCGAGCTTGCCTTCGGCGGCGAGCGGCTCGACCGCAAGGCGCCGGGCTTCTACCTGCAGCCGGCGCTGCTGACGCAGGCCACCAACGCCATGCGCAGTTCGCGCGAGGAGATTTTCGGGCCTGTCGCCAGCGTCATCCGCGTCAAGGACTACGACGAGGCGCTGGTCGTCGCCAACGATACGCCGTTCGGATTGACCTCGGGCATCTGCACCTCGAGCCTCAAGCATGCCACGCACTTCAAGCGCAATTCGGAGGCCGGCATGGTGATGGTCAATCTGCCGACGGCGGGTGTCGACTTCCATGTTCCCTTCGGCGGCCGCAAGGGATCGAGCTATGGCCCGCGCGAACAGGGCCGCTATGCCGCGGAATTCTACACCACGGTGAAGACCGCCTATACGTTCTCAGGCTGATCGGCCACCGCCGATCATGCCGGGCTGATCGGCCGCCGGCCGATCATGCCGGGCTGATCGGCCGCCGGCCGATCATGCCGGGCTGATCGGCCGCCGGCCGATCATGCCTGCGACACGCCAACATCGACAATACCGGACCGGCGCGAAACGATGCCATTGCAAGACCTGACCTGGCTCAATCCGCCGCCGCACCATGCCATCGACGGCGATACCGTTCGTGTGCGCACCGGCAAGGAGACCGATTTCTGGCGTGAGACCTTCTATGGTTTCTGGCGCGACAATGGCCACTTCCTGTACCGGCCGGTCGAAGGCGATTTCACCGCCGAAGTCACGGTCGAAGGGCGCTACGAGGTGCTCTACGACCAGGCCGGATTGATGGTCCGGCTCAGCGAAACCCACTGGATCAAGGCAGGCATCGAATATACCGACGGCGTGATGTATTTTTCCGTCGTCGTCACCAACGATGCTTCGGACTGGTCGCTGGCCACCATTGCGGCCAGCCCGCACGGTGTGCGGATCCGCTTGACCCGTCATGCCGAGACGATTCGCATCCAGTATCTCGACGCTTCCGACGGCCAGTGGAAGCCCGTGCGGCTCGCCTATTTTCCGATCTCGAAGGCGGTCGATGTCGGCATGATGTGCTGTTCGCCGCAACGCGAGGGTTTTGAGGTCACGTTCTCCGGTTTTTCGATAGGTCCGCCGATATCGCGGGAATTGCACGACTGAAGTCGGCACTTCTGCGCCTCAATCATGCACCAGCCTTGTCCAGTCCCAGCCCGTTGCGAACGGCGTCGCGGATGGCTCGCGGGCCGAACCTGGCCCAGACCGCTTGATGCGCGTGGATGCGCTGCTTTGCTCTGCGTTCAGCATCCAGGCAAAGCCCGACCGCCATCTCGGCAAGCTCCTCATCGCTATCTGACAACAGCAATTCTTCGGTCTCGACCAGGCCCAGCCCCTCGGCGGCCAGCGGCGTGGCGATCACCGGCACGCCCCAGGCCATCGCCTCCAGGATCTTGATACGCGTGCCGCCGCCTGCCGCAAGCGGGATGATGGTGAGATGCGCCCTGGACAAGAGCGGCGCCATCGTTTCGGGGTCTTCGACGAGCTCCACACCAGGCAATCGCGCCAGCGCCCACACGGCAGGCTTCGGCCTGCGGCCGGCAATAGCCAGTGTCGCCGCCGGCAAAGTTTGGCGGATGCGGGGCAATATGGTGCCGGCTAACCGCTCGACGGCATCGACGTTTGGCGGATAGTCGAGATGGCCGACGAACAGGATCACCGGAAAGGTCTTGTCGGCCGCAGCCTCGGCGGGCAGTGTTTCGGGGATATCGCCGGCGTGGGGAATTCCGTTCGGAACGACATCGACCGGCACCTTGAGCGGGAAAAGGGTCATCAGCCTTTCGCGATCCTCGTTCGAGCAGACCCAGACCCTGTCGACGAGGGCAAGCGCCTTTCTTTCGAGGCGCCTGATGGCAAGGGCCGTGGCGAGCCTGGCCGCGGCAGATCGCGCTCTATCGGCGCGATGCAATTGCCCCGCCAGGTCAGACTCGACATTGTGCATGTCGAGGATGAGCTGTTTTGTCAGCGGTCTCAAAGGCCGCAGCAGCTTGAACAGGCCAATGCCCTCGACCACAATTGTGTCCGGGCGGAAGTCGCGAACCAGTGTCTCCAGCCGCATCAAGGCGGAGCGCGAAATACGATGCTCTGCCCTTAAGCGCCACCATCCGATCGAACCGGTGCGGGCTTCTCCTTCGATCGACAGGGCCTCGATGCGGATTGGCGGATCGACTGCTTCCACGGCCTGCGGCCGCACCGACGCCAGGCAGACCGGTCCGAATGCCGCTGCCGACACGGCGTTGCGATGGTTCCGCAGATCCGCGCCGGACGCCGGCGGAAAGGCCGGATCGTGGGACACGACCAGCACACGCCGTTCTGCGCTCCGCGGCTCGTCTCCAAAAGGCATTCCAGACGGCTCCGCGATCACAAAACAGTTTCGACTTGTTTAGCTGAACGGCGCTTTCGTCAAGCGCCGGATCCTCTTCGGATGTCCGGTGCAGCATGCATGCCGGTGGGCCGCAAGGTCACCGCCTGGACCACGCCAGCCAGCGCGCCGACAGCTGCCTCCAAAATGAGGTGAACCGGGTTCGCCGGTAGGCGTCGCCGGCCATCTTTATGCCTTGTGCCTGCGTCGGGAAGGGATGGATGACGTCGGCCAGTGCGTGCAATCCCATACCGGATTTGATGGCGAGCGATACCGCATTGATCATCTCGCCGGCATGGCTGGCGACGACCGTGGCACCCAGGATGCGGTCGGACCCTTCCCTGACGTGGATTTTGACGAAACCCTCCTCCTCGCCGTCCATGACCGCGCGCGCGACATCGTGCATCAGCACTGTGTAGGTCTTGACCGGAATATCATTCTGGCGCGCCTGCGCCGGATAGAGACCGACATGGGCAATTTCCGGATCGGTATAGGTGCACCACGGCACGACCAGCTCGCTCACCCTCTTGTGCCCGAGGAACAGGGCGTTCTGCACGACGATGCGGGCCGTTGCCTCCGCGATGTGGGTGAATTTGTAGTCGAGACAGACATCGCCCGCCGCATAGACCCGCGGATTTGTGGTCCGGAGATAATCGTCCACCTTGATGCCGTCGGCATCGTATGCCACCCCGGCGTTTTCCAGGTCGAGACCGTCGACACTGGGCGAACGGCCGATGCCGGTGATGATCTCGTCGACGGAAATCGTCGTCGTGTCGTCGTCCCGCAGCAGGTCGGCGAGCTTTTTCCCACCTGCCGTGCGTACGGCCACAACCTCGGTGTTGAGGCGAACCTCAACCCCTTCGCGCGCCAGCGCGTCCGAAAGGATTTGGGCGGCGTCGCGTTCCTCGCCGGGCAGGAACATCGGGTCCCGCTGCGCCAGGATGACTTTCGCACCCAACAGGCAGAAGGCCTGCGCCGCCTCGCAACCGAGCGGTCCGCCGCCGATGACCAGAAGCCGTGGCGGGCAGGCTGTGAGGTTGAACACGGTCTCGTTGCTGAGATACCCGGCTTCGGCCAGCCCCGGAATCGTCGGCAGGCTTGGACGGGCACCAGTCGCGACCAGCGCCTTCCTGAAACGCAGCGTCTTGCCCGCCACCATGACCGCGTCCGGTCCGGCAAACCGCGCGTCGCCGAAAAAGACATCGATGCCTTCCGACGCGATGGTCGCAGCCGAATCGGCGCGGCTGATCCGCTGCCGGATTTGCCGCATCCGCGTCATGGCCCGCTGAAAGTCGACGTGAAGACGGTCCGGCGTGTCGCCGCCAAAACTCTCGGCATCGCGCATATCGGCATAGAGCCTGGCCGTGCGGATGATCGACTTCGACGGGATGCAGCCGACATTGACGCAAGCGCCGCCGATCAGGTTGCGCTCGATGAGCGCGACCTTTGCGCCGAGGCCGGCCGCGTCGCGGGCTGCGGTCAGCCCGGCCGGCCCGGCGCCGATGACGACGAGGTTGTAGGGACCGTCCGGCTCCGGGTTCTTCCAGTGCGGTGGATGGGCGTGCTTGATCAGCTCGATGTCATTGCGGTCGACAGGGAAGGCGGTAGCCCTGGTCCGGTCATGCGCCATCGCCGTCATCCCTAGACAGCCATCCACCCGTGAAGCCCGCTCTGTCCAGGCCGCGACGAATGTGCTGGTTGGACCGCATCAGCTCCCAGACCAGGCGCGAGCGGTGGTTCTCGATCATCATCACCACGATGCCCTGGTCCAGGCCGTAGTGGCCTTCCGACACCCAGCCGTGCCGGCCGAATTTTCGCCGGTTCGCGAGTGTCGGATTGAAGCCGCTCGGCAGCCGGAAATTGTCGATCACTTCGGGATAGCGGTCCCCGAGATGGCGCAACGCCGCCAGGCAGATATCCGGCGCGAAAGGCAGCGAGGCCGGATAGGACCATGGGGCGATCGTCCCGTCATCCGGCCCGAACGGAGCGCCGCGCGCGGCATAACCGGAAAACCGGCGACGCTGCCGCTCCACGCTGGTGCGAAAGCCGCCCGGCCCGTCGCCTGCCGAAAGTCCCCACAGGTTCTCGTCATAGCCGTAGTAGCCGTAAGGGTTGTGGCGCGCATAGTCGCGGTGAAGGTAGGTCGCGCGGCGGCTGTTTTCGAAATAGTCCGAATTCTTCTCGCGCATGAAAGCGTCGCGGATACCGGCGAAATCGATCCAGGCATGCGAGAACTGGTGCATGAACAGCGGTCCGCCATAGAGCACGTCGTAGCCGTAGATGTTTTCCCACTGGTAGGTCGCCGTCCAACCTTCGTAGCTGTCGTCCGAGGTCGGGCTATCGGGCGAGGCCATCGACAGCACGTACAGGATCGTCGCTTCGTTGTAGCCCTCCCAGCCATAGTGGAGAAAGCCGCTCTTCGGCTTCCAGCCCTGCCGCAAGGTTGGACTGCTGCCTTGCGCCCATCGCCAGTCGACGCGCCGGTAGAGCGCCTCGGCCAACTGGCGGATTTCGGCTTCCTCGTCATCGTCGCCGGAGAAATAGGCGCCCGCCACCAGCATGCCGGCGATCAGCAGTGCGGTATCCACCATCGACAGCTCGCAGCGCCAGACGCGCAGGCCGGTTCGCATGTCGAGGAAGTGGTAGTAGAAGCCTTTGTGGCCGGTGACGTCGTCGCCATTGCCTTGCGGGCTGGCCCAGAAGAAACGCAGCGCCGCGAGCGTCAGCTTCACAGCGGCCTCGCGCGTCATCCAGCCGCGCTCGACGCCGATTGGATAGCAGGACAGGGCGAAACCGACGACGGCGATGCTGGCCGGCGAATTCGGCCTCGACGTATCGGCGACCAGCCCGTTTTCCGGGTTTACGTTCTCGAGGAAATAGTCGAAGGCCGCACACTGATAGCGGTCCAGAAGCTCGTCATCGGACAGCGCGGCGGGTTCGGCTCTAAGCAAACGATGCAAACTCCAGCCTGATGGCCGCAGCCTTCGTCGGTCGTACAGCGATGGCGAGCCGCCGGCGGCTTGTCGCGCATGCCGAACTGTCACTCCGTGTCATGGCTTTTCGCATACTCTTCCCGTCGTCGATTCGAGCGTTGGCAACTATACGCGTGTCGGGCTCCGTTCGTTGCCCCCGTCACGCAGAATTGTAGTGCCGCCGCCGACACAAGGGACGTCCCGGCTTGGCTCGGCAGGTGACGCTGCCGCCTCACCACCCCGGCCGAGACTACGCAGTATTTCCCTCGAGCTCTCTGCCCAATGCTTCCACCATCGCCACCAGCGCCGGTCCGATTTCGCCATGCGCGCGCTCCTCGGTGATGATCTCGCCGATGCCGCCACAGGTGATGGCGACGAGCGGCGAGCCGTCACGCGGCTGGAAAGGCACGCCGACCGCATGGATGTAGCTGTGCCAGGCACCGAACGACGTCACATAGCCCAGCCGTGCGTACTGGGCGATCGCGTCGGTGAAGGCGGCTTCGATCTTCTTGGCGCTCTCCGGCTCCGCTTCCTGCAGCGCACTCAGAAGACTGGCACGCTGCTCGGGCGGAAGGGCCGCCACATAGGCCAGCCCCATCGATGTCTTCCAGATCGGCAGGTAGGAGCCTGGATTGAGCCGCAGCGTGACAAGGCTTTCCGACCGGCAATTGGCCAGATAGACCATGTTGAGGCTGTCGCGCGTGCCGAGCGCCACCGCCGCTCCGGTCAGGTCGGCCAGCGGCTGCATCAGCGGCCGGGCGAGGTGGACGACGGCGCTGGAACTGAGCGCCGAATAGCCCAGCGCCACCGTGGCCGGCCCCAAGCTGTAGCGGCCGAGATCCTTGTCGTACAGGAGATAGCCGAGCGCGCTCAGCGTGTAGGTGATGCGCGACACCGTCGCCTTCGGCAGGCCGGTGCGGGCGATGATGTCCTGGTTGCCGAGCGAGGCATCGCCCGGCCGGAAGGCGCGCAGGATGCCGAGCCCGCGCACCAGCGACGACGAAAGCTGCGCGCCTTCGCCTTCAAGCTCTGTCTCGTCCTTGGTCGCTCGCTTGCGCACGCTGCGGGTCTTTCTGGCGACGGTGTCCGCCTGTCAGGCCGGTGCCGCCGGCGCGGTGGTCGAAAAATGAAATTAAATTCCATTTGTATGGACAGGCGCTTTCCCAGACTGTCAATATGCTCGCATCGGTGGCATGTCCCAGCGCCTTGTGCCATCCTACGAAGCCCGTCCCTGTGAAGGTAGCCACGTGTCCCGCTATATTTTGCGCCGGCTTATCGCGATGCCGTTTCTGGTGCTCGGCATCGTCACCATCGTTCCGCAAGAGGGAATCTTGAGACGATCGGCAGGGCCATTCCAACCCTTGGAATCAGAACGCGTATCTGCGTCTGGGCGAAGGCTGTCTTGCCCGATGAGGCGCGCCAAATCGGCAAGAGGGTCCAGCTTCTATCGGTCCGCCTGGTGCTGGAAGAACTGCAAAAACAGTTCCCGCTCGGTGGTGATGTCGAGCTTCTCGTAGATGCGCCGACGATGGTTCTTGACCGTGCCTACGGTGATGCCGAGACGCTCGGCGATGTTCGCTGTCGGATGGCCGGCGAGGATCAGCTGGACCAGCTCCCGCTCGCGCAGCGACAGCTCCGGCCACAGGCTTGCCGGGATGGTCGGCTCCTGCCGGGGCGAGGCGCCGGGGCCTGTCGGCGCCGACGTGCGGGAGAACTCGGCACCGCGCGCCTTGATGTCGAGTGCGTGCAACGCCTCGAACACCGGCAGCCGCTCGTCCAGAAGTGAGATCTCGCTGTCCTTGAATGCGGTGGTCGAGCGGTCGAGGAAGATGCCGAGGCACCAGTCGCCTCCATCCGCCAGCATGATGCCGACCTCATCGCAGATTTCCGACTGTGCCAGGAAGCCGGCAATGTATTGGCCGCGCTTGGCTTCGTCGTCGGCAAGCCGTTTCAGCGGCATGATGCCGAGCCTTCGCTCGCGCCGCCACGAGGCATAGAACGGATCGAAGACATAGTAGCTGGCGAGATAGCGCTGCACCATCTCGTCCGAAAAGCGCCGGTGCTTGACGAATTCCGGCGTCTGCGTCGTCGAATAGCGCGTCACGGTGACGAGGTCGTGCTCGATGTCCGCGCCGATCAGATCGATCAGGCAGTCGACATGCCTGTCCGTGCCGGTGGCGGCGATCGCTTTGGCGAGCGGCGCCCAGATGGTCCCCATGCGCATGCCCCTTTTCTCGGCGATGTCAGTCAGCCCGTCATTGTGTCTTTAGGCATATGGCGCGAGGCCACCCGCCGAATCTAGCCTAGCGACAACCTAGACCAGATCCCGAGGCGACCGTGACCCAACCCAACCTCACCGCCCCTATCATTGGCAATCCAATCGTCATCGGTATCGACGCCGGCGGCACCATGACCGACACGATCCTTGTCGATCAGGACGGCCACTTCAAGATCGGCAAGTCGGCGACGACACCGAAGAACGAGGCCGAGGGCTTTCTGGCTTCGGCCGAGGACGCGGCGGACGCCTGGGGCATTTCGCTGGAATCGCTGTTTTCCGGCGTCAACGTCGTGCTCTATTCCGGCACCGGCATGCTCAACACGCTGCTGTCGCGCACCGGGCGCCGGCTTGGCCTGATCACCACCAAGGGCTTGGAAGACATGATCCTGATGGGCCGCGGCCTGCAGGCCTGGGCCGACTATTCATATGCCGACCGGCTGCATGCGGTCACCCATCACCATCCCGACCCGCTGGTGCCGCGTCGCCGCACCCATGGCGTCACCGAGCGCATCGACCAGTTCGGCGATATCGTGCTGCCGCTCTACGAGCACGAGGTTTCCGCCGCTGCGAAAAAGCTGATCGCCGACAAGGTCGAGGGGATCTGCATCATGACCATCTTCTCGCACGTCAATCCGGTGCACGAGAAGCGCATCGCCGAGATCTGCCGCGCGGAAATCGAAAAGGCCGGCGCCGAGATCACCGTCTACACCAGCCACGAGGTCCGTCCCGTCATCCGCGAGCAGTCGCGGCTGAACTCCGTGCTGATCGAGGCCTACGCCACGTCGCGCGGCCGCAAGCAGCTCAAGGGCATCGAGGACGTCTCGAAGAAGTACGGCTTCAAATATGGCGTGCAGACGCTGCTCTCTTTTGGCGGCCTGACCTCGATCAACCATCCGCGCCTGCATGAAACCATGATCTCCGGGCCGATCGGTGGCATCCTCGGTGCCGCGTATGTCGGCAAGCTGATAGGCAACGACTCGCTGATCTGCTCGGACATGGGCGGCACCTCCTTCGACATGGGGGTCATCACGCGCGGCCAGACGCGGATCGAGAACGAGCCGCTGATGGACCGTTTCAAGCTCAACGTGCCGACGCTGCATCTCGACACCATCGGCGCCGGCGCCGGTATGATTCTCAAGGTCGATCCGTTGACGAAAAAAGTCAGCCTCGGGCCGGAAAGCGCCGGCTCCGACCCTGGCCCGATCTGTTTCGATCGCGGCGGCACCGAACCCACCATCGCCGATTGCGACGCCATTCTGGGACGCCTCAACCCGCATTACTTCCTTGGTGGCAAGGTCGTGCTGCAGGTCGAAAAGGCCCGCCGCGCCTTCCAGGAGAAATGCTCCGACATATTGGGCGTCGGGCTGGAGGAAGCCGCGGAAGGCATGATCGACATGCTGGAGTCCGACGCCAACAACGCCCTGCGCCGGGTCATCTCGGGCCAAGGCATCCATCCGTCGGAATTCACGCTGCTTTCCTATGGCGGCTCAGGTCCGCTGCACCTGGCCGGCTGCTCCAGAGGCATCGGCTTCAAGGACATCATCACCTTCCAGTTCGCCGCCGCCTTCTCCGCCTTCGGCTGCACCACCGCCGATTTCATGCGCCGTCATTCGGTGTCGACGCAGCACGACATCCCCTCGCGCGCCGACGAGGCGACGCTTGCCGCTTTCGGCGCCAAGGTCACCACGGTGTGGAACGATCTGACCAAGGCCGCGGTCGACGAGATGATCACCGACGGCCATGCACGCGAAAAGATCAAAACTGTGCCGTTCCTGATGATGCGCTACACCGGCCAGCTCGAGGACGTCGAGGTGATGGCGCCGCTTGCCGAGGTCAACTCGGCCGACGACATGCGCAAGGTGCTCGACGAGTTCGAGGCGGTCTATGCCAAGGTCAACCACCGCGTGTCGCGCTATGGCGAAGCCGGCTTCACCATCACCGAGCTCGGGCTGATCGCCACCGCCGACAAGGTCAAGCCGGTGCTGCTCAAGCGGCCGCTCGGCGCCTCCAATCCGGCTGACGCCCACAAGGGTGTGCGCGAGGCCTATATCGGTGGACGCTGGCACAAGGCCAATCTCTACGAGATGGATCTCTTGCAGCCCGGCCATGAAGTGATCGGCCCGGCCATCATCGAACATCCCGCCACGACGCTCGTCGTCCACCCGCAAGATCGCGTCCATGTCGATGAATGGACGCTGCTTCACTACACCCACGCTTGAGAGGGCGACCGCCATGTTGGACAAACCTGCCTCGGCCCTGCGCCTTCGCGAAAGACTGCTCGATTCCGAGCGGCTGATGGAAGAGACCGGCTGCTATGACGGCATCAAGGAACTCACGCTCCGCAACCAGGATCCGCTGAAATTCGAGACGCTGCACACCAAGCTGCGCGCCTATTGTGTCTCGGCGCGCGAAATGGCCCGCCGCATCTCGGCCTCGCCCGGCGTGCGCGAAGTCGGCGAAATGGTGGTCGCCATCTACACACCCGAGGGCGACGCCATCGCGCTGTCCAACGGCATCATGGTGCATGTCCATACGATGAGCCGCTTCATCAAATGGATGATCAAGAACAACTATGAGGAAAACCCGCGCATCCGTGAAGGCGACATCTTCGCCAACAACGACGCCTTCATCGGCACCGTGCAGGTGCCCGACGTAATGGACGTGGTGCCGATCTTCCATGACGGCACGCTGGTCGGCTGGGCCGGGGCGGTCTGCCACGAGCTCGAAGCCGGCGGCATCACCCCAGGCGGCGACGTGTGTCTTGCCCAGGAACGCTTCACCGAAGGCCTGTTCGTCTGCGCCGAAAAGATCGGCGAGAACGACGAGATCCGCCGCGACTATGTCATTCGCTGCGAGCGCAATCTGCGCATGCCGATCTACTGGGTGCTCGACGAGAAGGCCAAGGTCGCTTCCTGCATCGACATGCGCGAAAGCGTCAAGCAGCTGATCTCCGAGATCGGCCTGGACTACTGGATGACGGTGTCGAAGGAGTTCATCGAGGAAGGCCGCCGCGCCCAGCTTGCCCGCACCCGCCAGCTCACCGTGCCCGGCATCTATCGCGGCCATACCTTTTACGGCCACGTCACAGCCGGCAAGCCAGGCTTCCAGCTGCTCGGCGATCCGGACTGGCTCTACAACATCCCGATCGAGATGGAGATCACCACCGACGGCAAGATCACCATGGACTTCGAGGGCACCCAGCCCTGGGGCTACCATTCGATGAACTGCACGCCGGCCGGCATGGATGGCGGCATGTTCGTCACCTTGACCCAGCACATGAATTTCGAAGGCCTGGTCAACGACGGCGCCTGGATGGCGACCGAGCTGAAATTGCCGCATGGCACCTGGACCAATCCCGACAATGAGATGGTGGCGACAGCCACATCATGGGCGCTGCTGCTGCCGGCCTATGGCGTGTTCCAGCGGCTGCTGTCGCGCAGCTTCGTGGCGCGTGGTTTCGTCGAGGAGGCCTTCGTCGGCCAGGTCAACAGCCCGATGATCGAGATGGGCGGCGAAAGCCAGTACGGCACGCCGTTCGGCATGGCGCATTTCGAATGCGCCGCCGCCGGCTCCGGTGCGCTCGCCATCAAGGACGGTCTCGACACCGCCTATGTCGGCTGGAACCCGGAATCCGACATGGGCAACATCGAGGTCTGGGAACAGTCGATGCCGATGGTCTATATCGGCCGCTCGATCGTCCCCAACTCCGGCGGCGCCGGCAAATATCGCGGCGGCTGTTCCTTCGTCTCGACCTGGCTGATCAACAAGACCTCGCATCTCAGGCTCCACACCTCGGAGCACTCCTCGCGTGTGTTCGACAATGGCGGCATGTGCGGCGGCTATCCGGCGCCGACCTGCCAGAAGCACCGCGCGGTGCGCAACTCCAACATTCACGAACTGGCGGCCAGGGGCGAACCGCTGGCGCATGCGCCCGGTATCGACCCGCACGTCTCGGATTACGAGAAGAACTTCGGTGGCGACCATGTCGTGGTCGAGGGCCCCTACATCACCTCGCCGCACAAGTCCGGCGATATCTTCAGCCATTCCTACAATGGCGGCGGTGGCTACGGCGACGTGCTGGAGCGCGATCCGATCAAGACGGCCTGGGATGTCGAGAACGGTTTTCTCACCCGCGAAGCGGCCGACCAGGTTTTCGGCATCGTGCTGAAGGACGATGAAGACGGCTATCCCCTAGCCGATATCGACGCCACGGTCGAACGCCGCACCGCTATGCGCAAGCAACGTCTGGCGAAAGCAATCCCGGTGTCGGACTGGATCGCCGCCGAGCGCGGCAGGGTCGAAAAGGCCGACTTCGCGCCGGAGGTGAAGAAAATGTATGCCAGCGCGATCAAGCTGTCGTCGCGCTTCACCAAGGATTTCAGTGATTTCTGGAACGTCGATGTCAGATCGATCTTCACGCCGGGAGCAAAGCCATGACCTCGTACAGCAAGGAAGTCATCCGCGATCTGGCTGCCGGCCAGCTGCCATGGCCGCAGACGCGGCGCATCATGAGCGCCTACAAGGACGATGATCGTTTCTTCAAGATGGTCGCCGTCTATCAGGACCGCGTCGCCTGGAAAGATCCGATCCTGCTGCCGGTCAGCGACCACCTGTTCATCTGCCAGAGCGGCGACGAGCGGATAACGCGCTGCGAATGCGGCCACTCCTTCGGCGACTACCGCAAGAACTGGAAGCTCAACGCCGCGATCAACGTCCGCAACACTGAGCAATCCCTGCGCGAGATCTATCCGAACAGCGATCTCCCCGACCCCGAATGGATGGAAATCCGCGAATTCATCTGCCCGCAATGCGGCACGTTGCACGAGGTCGAGGCGGCGGCACCCGGCTATCCCCTAGTGCATGATTTCGAACCCGACCTCGAAGGCTTTTATCGCGAATGGCTGGGGAAACCACTCGAAGGAAGCTGATGTTGTGAACCGCGTCGCAGGCAAGGTAGCACTCGTCACCGGAGCCGGAATGGGCCTTGGGCGGGCGGCTGCGTTGCTGCTTGCCGCGGAGGGGGCCAGGCTCGTCGTCACCGACATCGATGAGGCAGCCGCCGCCGAGACGGCCGATCTGATCGCCCAGAACGGCGGCGAAAGCCTCTCGCTTCGTCACGACGTTTCGAACCCCGACGACTGGCCGCCGGTGATGGCGGCCGTTGAGCAAAAATTTGGGCGGCTCGACGTGCTGGTCAACAATGCCGGCATCGCCATCGCGAAAAACATCGAGGACACCTCGCTGCAGGAATGGCGGCGCACCATGGTCGTCAATCTCGACGGCGTCTTCTTCGGCTGCCAGCAAGCCATCGCCCTGATGAAGCAATCGGGCGGCGGCTCGATCATCAACCTGTCGTCCATAGACGGCATCATCGGCGAGGCCGATCTCGCCGCCTATTGTGCCTCCAAGGGTGGCGTGCGCACGCTGACCAAGGCGGTTGCCGTGCACTGCGCCGAGAAGCGCTACGGAATCCGCTGCAACTCCATCCATCCCGGCTACATCTGGACGCCGCAGACCGAAAACTATCTGCGCGATCTCGGCACGCTCGACCAGGAGAAGGCCAAGGCGCTCGCCCGTCACCCCATAGGCTTCCTCGGCGAACCCAACGACATCGCCTACATGGTCCTCTACCTCGCCTCGGATGAATCCAAATTCGTCACCGGCTCCGAAATGGTCGTCGATGGAGGCTATCTTGCCGTGTGAATCTCAAATCGTCTCGGGCCTGTTCGCCCGCGCCGAACTGTCTGGAGACTATGCCTGATGACAAACCTTTCCGGCCGCAGCGCGATCATCACCGGCGGGTTTTCCGGCATGGGCTTTGCCATTGCCACGGCGCTGGCCGAGGCCGGCGCCAACGTCGCTGTCGGCTCCTACATCGCGCCCGCTGGCGCTGACAAATCCGATGCCGCCTACTATCCCGGCGCCGACGAAATCGAGCGCGTGCGCGCGGCTCTTGCCGCCCACGGGACAAGGGTTCACGCCGCCCATCTCGACGTGCGCGACAGCGAGGTGACCAACCTTTTCACCACCGAGGCCCAGGCGGCTATTGGCCCTACCGACATATTGGTCAACGCCGCCGGCACCACCGCCGAGCAGCCGGTCTGCGGCCATTCCGACGCCCTATGGGACAAGATCGTCGACACCAATCTCACCGGCGCCTTCCGCGTCACCCGCGCCGTGCTGCCAGGCATGATCGAGCGTGGCTGGGGCCGCATCGTCAACATCGGCTCGACCGCGGCTTCCGTCGGCTGGAAGGACAATCCGGCCTATTGCGCGTCCAAGGCTGGCCTTCTCGGCCTGACCCGCTGCGTGGCGCTGGAAGGCGCGGCGCATGGCGTCACCTGCGTCATGATCAGCCCGACCTGGGTCGAGACCGAACTGATGCGCCGCAACGTGGCGCAGGTCGTCGAGCGCGAAGGCAAGGGGCGCACGGCAGAGGAAGCGATGGCCGAGATCGCCAGGGGCAACCCGCAGCAGCGCATGCTGCAGCCGCAGGAGATCGCCGCTCTGGCCGTGTTCCTGTGCTCGGATCTGGCCAAGGGCATCACTATGGAAAACATCCAGATCACCGGCGGAGCGCTATGGTAGCGTTCTTGCGGGATGGTTGCGGTCTTCATGGGAGGAGGCCGGCATAAGGTAGGAAAAAGTCCAACCGACAGGGGAACTGATATGAAAAGGACCAATGTCTTGAAAGGCGCCGGCATCGGGCTGGCACTTCTGCTTGCAGCCAACACGCAAGGGAGAACCGCCGAACTCGGCGCCAAGGACGAGCCGATCAAGCTCGCCATGCTCGAATGGACCGGCGCCCACGTGTCCACCCACATTGCCGGCCAGTTGCTGGAAAAGATCGGCTACAAGGTCGAATACGTCACCGCCGGCAACTTCCCACAATTCTCCGGCCTTGCCGACGGCTCGCTGAGCGCTTCGGTGGAGATCTGGCTGAACAATGTCGGCGACATCTATCCGAAGGTGCTGGCCGAAAAGAAGATCGAGGACATCGGCAAGCTCGACCTCGAAACGCGCGAAGGCTGGATCTATCCGAAATTCATGGAAAAGGTTTGCCCGGGCCTGCCCGACTGGTCGGCGCTGACCAAGCCCGAATGCGTGCAGGCATTGTCGACGCCCGAGACGGCGCCCAATGGCCGCTTCCTCGACTATCCGGCTGACTGGGGTTCGCGGGCGGCGACCATCCTGGCCGACAACAGCATGCCCTACACCGCCGTCCCGGCAGGGTCGGAAGGTGCGCTGGTGGCCGAGCTCGAATCCGCCGAGGCCGCCAAGTCGCCGCTGGTCATGATGTTCTGGGGTCCGCATTATGCGCTCGCCGAAAACGACGTCGGCTGGATCAAGATGCCGCCCTGCAAAGTGCAGAGCAACGAGCATTGCATCACGCCGCCCGATGTCGACAAGATCGTCTGGTCAGGCTTCGGTGCCAAATGGCCGGCGGCGCTCGCCTTCCTCAAGGCGTTCAAGATGGACGCCACCGAACAGCAGAAGATGATGCTGGCCGTCGACAAGGACGGCAAGGATCTCGACGCCGTCGTCAAGGAATGGGTCGACAAGAACGAAGCCGTCTGGAAGCCCTGGGTCGACGCGACCAAGGGATAGGCGGCCCGATGTCCCGCCACTTGGGTGGTTGTCGATTTGCCAATCCGGTTTCGCATCTGTGCGAAGCCGGATTCTGGTTGCTTGAGGGGTTCATGCAATGACCGCCGCGCCGATCAAACTGGCCTGCCGCAATGTCTGGAAGGTCTATGGGCGGCGTCCCGCCTACTATTTCGATTCACGCGGCTACATCATCGAGCCCGATGCGTTGGCCGAGCGGCTGCGCTCGGAAGCGCATCTGCCCGCCGTGGTCGATGCCACGTTCGAGGTCGCGACCGGCGAGATCTTCGTCATCATGGGGCTTTCCGGCTCCGGCAAGTCGACGCTGGTGCGCTGCCTGTCGCGGCTGGTCGAGCCGAGTGCCGGTGAAATCCTGCTCGACGGCCAGGACCTGCTGAAGGCCACCGGCAAGGAGCTCATCGAACTGCGCCGCCACGCCATGGGCATGGTGTTCCAGAATTTCGGCCTGCTGCCGCACCTCACCATTCTGGGCAATGTGGCGTTTCCGCTGAAGATCCAGGGCAGACCGGAGAAGGAACGCGAAGCCCGTGCCCGCGAGATGATTGCGCTGGTCGGGCTAGAGGGCCGCGAGGCCTCGTTTCCGCATCAGCTTTCGGGCGGCCAGCAACAGCGCGTCGGCATCGCCCGCTCGCTCGCCGTCGGTCCGGAACTGTGGTTCCTCGACGAGCCGTTCTCGGCGCTCGATCCGCTGATCCGCCGGCAGATGCAGGACGAGTTCCTGCGCCTGCAGCGGATGCTGAAGAAGACCATCGTCTTCATCACCCACGACATGGCCGAAGCCTTCCGGCTGGCCGACCGGCTCGCCATCATGCGGGCCGGCAAGATCGTCCAGATCGGCCGTCCGGCCGACATCGTGCTCAACCCGGCTGACGACTATGTCGCGCAGTTCACCGAAGACATGCCGCTGTTGCGCGTCATCAAGGCAGGCGATCTCGCGACGTCGCTGAACGGGTCAGCCGTGCCCGAGGAAAGCGTCGCTGCCGGTGCCAGCCTGGAGGAGCTTATTCCGCGGCTGGCCTCAGGCGTTCGCGCGTTCAGCGTTCCGGGCGAGGGCGCCGGCCCGCCGGCGCTGCTGACCGCCGGCGCCGTGCTTGCCGTGTTGGAGCGGGAACAGACAAGGCGGACGCGATCATGACGGCGCCGGCCGCATCGTTCCGATCCTCGCCGAGGGTCGCAATCGAGCCGGCTCTTCTGCCCTGGTGCGCGCTGATCGCGTTGACCGCGCTGTGTCTCGTCCTCAAGACCGATTTCCCCTGGCTGGTGACGTTTCCCAAGGAGTGGACCTTGCCGCTGGCGGCAGGCGTCAACGCGGTCACCGACGCTGTCGTGACCGTCGTCCAGCCGGCATTCCGGGCCCTCTCCGCCGCGCTCGAAGCGCCGATGCGTGGCGCTCGCCTCGTCCTGGTCTGGCTGCCATGGCCTGCGGTGATGCTGGCGGTGGCGGCGCTGGCGCTGAAATCAAGCGGCATCAGGCTGGCGGTCTTTGCCTTGCTGGCTTTGACCTACATTCTCCTGGCCGGCTATTGGCCGCAAAGCATGAGCACGCTGTCATTGGTGCTGCTCGCCGTGCCGATCTCCACCGTGCTCGGCTTCGCGCTTGGCGTGCTCGGCCATACCAGGCCCGGCTTGCGCCCGGTGCTGCTCGGCGCGCTTGACCTGATGCAGACCGTGCCGGCCTTTGCCTATCTCATCCCGCTGCTTCTGCTGTTCGGCTTCGGGCCGGTGGTCGGGTTGATCGCCAGCGCCATCTATGCGACGCCGCCGATGGTGCGCAACACCTTGCTCGGCCTCGATCGCGTGCCTTCCGATATCAGCGAGGCCGGCTTGATGAGCGGCTGCACGCGCCGCCAGCAATTCTGGCATGTCGAAGTGCCGACCGCGCTGCCGCAGATTCTGGTCGGCTTCAACCAGACGACGATGGCCGCATTGTCGATGGTGATTGTCGCCGCCATCATCGGCGGCTTCGAGGACATCGGCTGGGAAGTGCTGTCGTCGATGCGCAAGGCCGAGTTCGGCCAGAGCATCCTGTCGGGCCTGGTGATCGCGCTGCTCGCCATCCTCATCGACCGGCTGACGATCGGGTTTGCCAAGGCGCGTCCGGCCGGGCCGACGGCGGCCATGACATGGATGACCGATCGCCGGCTGGCAATTGTCCTGGCCCTCGCGGCGGCGCTGGCGATTGCCATTCGCCTCTTGTGGCCGAACGAAACCTTGCTGCCGGCCACCGGGCTGCGCATGCAGGTCGGCGGCATCAATCAATGGCTGCTGGGCCTCGTGCGCGACTGTGCCTGGTTCTTCGACGGCCTGCGCGACGGCGTTCTCTATTGCCTGCTGCTGCCGCTCAGGATCGGCATATCGGGCGCCGCGGTTCCAGCCATCTGGGGGTTCACGCTCTCGCCGACCGCGAACGCGACCTATGCTGTCGCCGTGCTGCTCGCCTGCGCATTGCTGCTGCATCGCTTCAACTGGCGGCCGGCACTGGCGCTGCTGGTCGCCGGCACGCTGCTCTACACCGGCTTTCTCGGCTTCCCCTGGCCGGTCTTCATCCTTGGCATTGCCCTGCTCGCCTTTCAGGTCGCCGGCCTGCGGCTGGCGCTCTTTGCCGTGGCCGGGTTCCTGCTGATCCTCGTCAACGGACTGTGGGGCGCGCTGGTCCAGTCGCTCTATCTCTGCACGCTGGCGGTGCTGCTTTGCCTTGTCATCGGCGGGGCGCTCGGCGTCTGGGCCGCCTACAGCGAACGGGTTTCGCGCATCCTGAAGCCGGTCTGCGACGCACTGCAGACCATGCCGCAATTCGTCTTCCTGATCCCGGCGCTGATGTTCTTCAAGGTCGGCGAGTTCACGGCACTGATCGCCATCATGCTCTACGCCATCGTCCCGCCGATCCGCTATGTCGAGCATGGTCTGCGCCATGTCCGGGCCGATGTCGTCGAGGCGGTCGAGCAGATGGGCGCGACCCCGGTGCAGACGCTGTTCCAGGCCAAGCTGCCGCTGGCGCTGCCGGTGGTCATGCTGGGGCTCAACCAGACCATCATGGCGGCACTGTCGATGCTCGCCATCGCCGCCCTGGTCGGCACGCGCGATCTCGGACAGGCGGTCTATGTCGCGCTGGGCAAGGCCGATGCCGGCATGGGGCTGATCGCCGGCCTGTCGATCGCCTTTCTGGCCATTCTCGCCGATCGCCTGATCCAGGCAGCTGTGGCCGGACGAGCGACGACCTGATCTCGGCAGTCGCCTCGCTGTAAGACAAGGTGACCGGATTTGCCATTGAGCGCAGGGCGCGATAGGTTATATTGCACTGCACAATGGAGACGCCGTTTATTGCACGCCCTTGTTTGCGGATATGCCGGCTGGCCTATGGCCCGCCGGCCTTGGGTCGCCTCGGCGGGACTCTGAGATGAAGATTCCAAAGTCCCTGCTGGTCGATCCGGAGAAGAACTCGGTCTATGGCAGTTTTGCCGTAGCCGTTTCGATATGGGCGTTCTCCTATTCGGTCATTTTTGGCCAGGTCCTGATCCTGGCCTATTACGCGGTCTGGCTTCCGCTCATCCTGGTCGACTACCGGCGGTTCCTGCGGCACCTGTCCAGTGCCTGGCTGCCGCTGCTGTTTGCCGCCTATGTCTGCTTCTCGGTCTTCTGGTCGCAGGCGCCCGGCGTCACCGCAAGGACGTCAATCCAGTATTTTTCCCATATTGCCTGCGCCTACGTCGCGGCGCGCACCGTCAGCGTGCGCACATTGACCATAGGCGCCCTGATCGGGATATTTGTCGTCCTGCTCTATTCGCTGCGGGTCGGAAACTATTCCGAGGACGTTCTCGACGGCACCTACAACTTCGTCGGCGCCTTCGCCTCCAAGAACCAGATCGGCTTTGTCGCCTCGCTCGGCATCTATTTCTGCGTTGTATTCATTGCTTTTTACAGACGCGGCTGGCTGAGCGTCATCCTGGCGGTGCCCATCGTGCTGTTGTCGGCCTATCTGCTGGTCATTGCGCATTCCGCCACCTCGATGGCCTCGATACCGGCGGTTCTGGCGCTGGTGGCGCTTCTTGCCATGAGCAAGCTGCTGTCGCGGCGCTATCGCCGGGTGATCTTCCTGGTCGGCGCCGGCCTGCTGATCGTGGTTGCCTTCGTCGCCTTGAACCTCGGGCTGATGGACTTCGTCCTTGGCCTCTTCGGCAAGGATTCAACCCTCACCGGGCGGACCTATCTGTGGGAGCAGGGCTGGAACGCCGTGCAGAAAGCACCGATTCTCGGCGTCGGCTATGCTGCCTATTGGGTGCAGGGCTTCGCCGAAGCCGAGCGGCTGTGGAACGAATTCTACATCACCACCCGCACCGGCTTCCACTTCCACAACACCTATATCGAAGCCCTCGTCGAACTCGGCTTCGTCGGTGCGACGATGGTCTCGCTGGTCATGCTGCGCACACTCTACGGCCACGTCTCGGCGGTGATCTTCAGGGCATGGCAAGCGGATTCCGTGATCCTCTTCGGCGTGATGGTGCTGCTCTTGATCCGCTCCTTCGTCGAGGTCGAGATTCTCAACCCCTACATCATGGGCTCCTTCCTGATGTATTTCAGCTTCTTCAAGCTGGCACGGCTGCCGGTCACCCGCACGCGGTGGAGCCCCGCCTTCGAGCAGGCGGAGGCGGCGAAGAGAGAGGCTGCATGGCCCCGGCATGTCGATGGTCCGGCGGCCGCCAACCCGTCATGAGCCAATGCATGTCAAAACTGCGCAGCGGTTTTGGCATGCACGAAAACCAAGACTTGAAGCGCGTCGTATGAATCCCTTCAAACGCGACGCGCTTTATCGTTTCTCAGGTTGAAGCCGGGCCAAAAGAGCCTTCACCTAGAGCAAAGCTTCCGCCCAGGCAGGCTTGGCGCAAGGCGGGAAACGTCTGAGTGTGGCTGGGGTCCCCAGGTCTACTATTGCATGTCGCTCAAAAGTGGCCCCGGTTTTGAGACAACGACATGCATACAAACAAAGACTTGAAGCGCGTCGCATGAATCCGTTTCAACGCGACGCGCTTTAGATGGGGTCTACTGGCTGGTCAGCGGCGCCAGCTTGACCTTGATCACGTCGCCAGGCAGCACCGGTGTATCTTCCTTCGCGGCGATTTCGCTGCTCTTGCCGTCGACGACCCGCACCAGTGCGTAGAGCAGGCTGGATTGCTGGTCGGTGTCGCTGGCGACTCTCATCGCGGGATCGCTGGCCTGGGCCATCAGGCCTTTCTGCATATTCACCTTCAGCGCGGCCTCGTTCAGGTCGGCTTCGGTCTGCTGCCGGTCGATGGCGAGACTTGAACTCAGGGTGTTCTGGGCATCGATGGCGTCCTGCGTCGCCTTGCTGATCGCCTGCTTGGCGGTGAGGATGGCCGTTTCGTAGTCCAGGATCTTGCCCTGCAGGTCGGCGACGGACTGCCTCGAATCCAGCAGTCGGGCGTTGGCGATCAGGCCTTTCTGAGCCAGCGGGCCGATGCTGGTGAGCTGCTGCTGTGCCAGGTCGACCTGCTGTTGCTGGTTGACGATCTTCTTCTGCAGCGATTCGATCTCGGACTGCAAAACCCCTTTCAGATCGTCGAGCGCCTCAAGCTTCAGCTTCAGCGCCTTTTGGTCGGACGTCAGGATCGTCATCTCGTCGGCAACGATGGCCGGCAACCGCGGATCACCCTCGGCCTCCTTCGGCACCTCGAAACTCGTCTTGCCGGCCATATCCGCGTCGATGCGCGCGCGCTTGACGATCAGCCGAATGCGCTGGTCGTCAGAGATGTCGAAGTTGCCCTTGGCGGTGACCAGGTCCTTGCCGAGCTGCGGCCCGTAGTCGGCGTTTCGCCTGATGCCACCGGCGACGCTTATGGCCTTCAGCACCGTCAGGTCGGGCACATAAGGAAATTGGCCGGGGTTCTGGACTTCGCCCGAAATGTAGAATGGCCGGAACTGCGCCATTTCGACAGAGGCTTCGGGCTTGTCCGATAGAGCGAGCTTGCGCTGCAGCGCCACGCTGATCGCCGCGGCGATTTCGGACGTGGTCTTGCCGGATGCTGGCAACTCGCCGGCGAACGGCACCGACAGCGTGCCGGAAGGGCCGACCGTGTACTCGCCATTCACCGCCGACCAGTCACGAAATGTGCCTTCGACAGTCTGCCATTCGGCGACGCGGATGGTGAGCTTGTCCTGCGATCCGAGGCGGTATTCGTCGGCGGCGGCGATGTGGGGGATGACCAGCGACACGGCAACGCATGTGGCCAGCAAACGCGCCCGCCGCAGACGGCCGGAAACCGGGCCGCTGCGAAAGGCTTCGAATATATCTGTTTTCAACTGAACGTTCCGATCCGCTTTAGCCCCATCGCCCGATGAGCTTGCCGCCGAATGCCAGACAGCGAATGCTTGGCATCGCGGCCGGTCAGTAAGAACCGCGTGACATCCAGACCGCAGGGACAGTCTTGATGATGATGCGAACGTCCTCGAACAGCGACCAGTTCTCGACATAGTGGCGATCGAAGGCGACGCGGCTGTCATAGGAAACGTCGTTGCGGCCGCTGACCTGCCACAGGCCGGTCAGGCCCGGACGGGATTTCAGGTAATAGACGGCGGAGGTGCCATAGATCTCCAGTTCGTCGCGCACGACCGGACGAGGTCCGACAAGGCTCATGTCGCCCTGCAGGATGTTGATGATCTGCGGCAGCTCATCGAGGCTGAGCTTTCTCAAGACCGCTCCGACGCGGGTGACGCGCGGATCGTTCTTCAGCTTGCGGGTCGCTACCCATTCCGCGTTGGCGTCCGGGTTGGTGGCGAGATAGGCGGCCAGCACCTTGTCGCCATCAGGAACCATGGTGCGGAACTTCAGGCACGGAAAAATCCGTCCGCCGCGGCCGATTCGCCTGTGGCCGTAGAAAATCGATCCGCCGTCGGAAAGTTTGACGAGCAGAGCGATCATGACAAACAGCGGGCTGAGAGCGATCAAGCCAATCAGTGAGCCGGTGATATCGAAGCTGCGTTTGAGCAGGCCGCCGATCGGCGGCGGAAAATCGATGTCGGCCTGCGAAAAGCTCGCGGTGGCCGACTTGGCAACGTCCCTCATGCGGTAACTCCATGCGTTGAACGAATGGTTCGCCGCAAGATACCAAAAAAATGTTGCAGCGCAACACACAATTTACCAACCGGTTGAAATAGTCGCGTCATGAATTGACTAAATAATAAGCTAGACATGCACAAATTTCGGGATATTTAGCACATTTGTGACAACAAATGGGCACTGTCGAAAAAATGAGGGCCTTTTTGGGGCGGTTTTTGGGCAAGTCGTCCTATGCGTCAAGGCGCGGAGCATATTAGTGCTTTAGCATGGCTCGGTGCTCAAGGCGAATCACCTAAAATACTACTTAATATTGTTTCTTTTACTCAAAAATGGCGACGATCAGAGGTCGGCCTAAATCCCTTCGCGTGCATTGCAACATGACCGAGTCGATTGCAAAAGCTCAATCAAAAATATCCGCAGTTGCCCTTGCCGCCTACTGCTCGCCTTAATAGAATTGCAAATTATACCTGTCAGAGTGGCGACAGGTAGAAAAGGCCGGAAGCAACCGGCCGAGAGCGGGCGACCTTAACAAGCCCGCATGACAAGGGACGGCGCTCGGGTGGGGCAATCGTTATATATACCCGAGCCGGTTTATGGGCTGTTGGGTATGGCACTTCCAAAATTCATCGTCGGGATGATTTTCGCTATTTCGATCGTCGTTGCCTGGTCCTGGCTAGGCGGCGCGTCGATCGGCACGACGCTGGTCCGCGTCATCATCTGCGCAATTGTCATTCAGGCGGGCTACTTCGTGCTCGTCTATGCCATGATCGCCAGGAGCGCGCCGACGCCGGCCGACATGGCTCGCGACGCGGAGAGAAAGTTGAATGCGCCCGAGGTGGCCGAAGGCGAGAAACTGGGCAGCGCCAGGCGAAGCTTGCACTAGCCAGAAGCCCGCCAGCCTCACGCCACGTTGGCGGGTTGGCTGTCCGACTGTTCACCCGACAGCATCCTCGACAATCGGCTGCCGGCTTTTTCCTTCAGCCGCTGATATTGCCCGACTTCGACGACACGACCGTTTTCCATCGCCACCACCCAGTCGGCGAAGGCGATCATCGACGGCCGGTGCGCAATGGTCAGGATCGTCATGGTGCCGCGCAATCCGTCAATCGACTTGGCGATCAGCGACTGGTTCTGCCAGTCGAGCGCGCTGGTGGCCTCGTCCAGGATGAGCAGGGACGGCTTGCGCAGCAGCGCGCGCGCAAGCGCGATGCGCTGGCGTTCGCCGCCCGAGAGCCGCACGCCGCGGTCGCCGACCACCGTCTCGAGCCTGAGGTCGAGCCGTTCGACGAACTCGCCGGCGTGCGCCGAGCGCAGCGCGGTCCACAGATCGTCATCGCTGGCCTGCGGCGCGGCAAGGTGCAGGTTCGCCGCGATCGTGTCATGCAGCAGGAACACGTCCTGCGGCACATAGGCCACCTGGTCGCGCCAGCGGCGGCGGTTTGCGGCATCGATCTCGACGCCATCGACGAGCATCTTGCCGGCGGTCGGCTCGAGCAGGCCGAGCAGCATGTCGGCGATCGTGCTCTTGCCTGATCCGGAGGGACCGATCAGGGCGGTGACCTTGCCGGCCGGCAGGCCGAACGTGATGTCCTTGACCACCATCTTGGCGGGGTCGTCGCCATAGCCGAAGCAGACGTCCCTGAGGTTGAGCCCGGTGGCCAGCGACAGCTTGCCGCCTTCGCCGGCTTCGGCATCGCCCGGCTCGCGTTCGGCGTCGAAACGCGCCTGCAGGTTGCGCATTGCCGTATAGGCGGGCAGGTTGATCAGCACCTGCTGGGCCTGCGTCTGCATGTCCATGAAGCGCGGCGCGATGCGCATGAAAACCAGGAGCAGGACGACGATCTCGGCCAGCGACAGGTTGAAGCGGACCAGCGCCACATAGATGAACAGGCTCAAGCCAACGACGCTCGCCACCTGGAACACCGCTGTGCCGATCGTGCTGTTGCGCACATAGTCGACATTGTCGGCCTTCATCTTTTCGAGCGTCGCTTGCAGCTGTGCGAAATAGGTCGCCTCGACGTTCAGGCTCTTGGCCACCTTGATGCCGCCGAGGAATTCCGAAACGGTCCGGTACTGATCCTGGCGATTGGCGGTCAGAACCCGGCCAAAGGCGGTGGCCCGCGATCGAAACGGCTGCAGCGCCACGAACATCACAATGCCGATAACGACGGCAAACAGCGTCATCACAGGCGAGATGAACACCGAAACCAGCAGATAGCCGGCCAGAAGCACGGCGATCTGCACCAGCATCAACAGCGAGAAGGCAGCGCCCTGGACCCGGTCGATATCGCCGGTCAGGGCATGGTCGAGGTCGGAGCTGCGCATGCGCGTGAAGACGCCCCAGCGTGCCTTGCCGATGCTTTCGAACAGGTTCATGCGCACGCGGTTGATGAAATCGAACAGCAGTTTGGCCATGTAGACCGACTTGAAGCGGTTGAACGCCGCCTGCACGGCAACAAGCCCGACCAGCACGCAAAGCACCGTCGTCAGCTGCAGCGTTCCGTCAGGCACCAGCCAGCGCACGAAATCATTGTTCGGCAGCTTGACCGCAAAGTCCTGGTCGGCGCGTCCGACCAGATGCAGCAGCGGCACAAGCAGCAGGATGGAGATGCCTTCGGTCAGGCTGCCCAGGATCAGGAAGAGCAGCGCCGTCCAGGTTCGCCGCCCGCCGATTTGGGCAATGACGGCGCCGAATGCGGCAACGTCTCGAAACAGCGACAGGCGAAGGATTGAGGGCTTCGACATGATTGCGCTCACGACCGCCGGCGACCAGCCGCCAGACCCCCAGCCGCCAGATCCCTTTCGATCAGGTCCACGGCCTCGCCGATCCTGTCGAGGCCGGTCGGGACTTCGAGGCGGCGAACGCCGACATGGTCCGCCAGCCGCGCGCATTGCCGAAGATGCACTTCTGCAAGATCGCTGGGCAGGGCCGCGCGGCCGAACCGCGTCACATAGGAGAATTTGATGATGGCCGGCAAGGCGGCGATGCCGGGCAAAGGCCTGATAGCAGCTTTTTCGCCGCGCTCGAGGATATAGATCCTGGTCGCAGGCACCCTGTTGCCGGAAAAGGCGCCATTCAGGCGATGCTGCATCTTGTCGATCGCCGGATGCACTTGCGGCCGCACCTCCGCTTCCCCCAGCGAGATCGCCGCAGCCGCGTCGGCCGCCAGCTTGATCTGCGGAAAACCCGGAACGATCATCGGCTCACTCGGATTGGCCAGGTCGAGGGCCACAACGTCATCGGTAAGCAGGTCATGTCCGGCCCGGATCATCGCGCTTGCCGTCGTCGACTTGCCGGCGCCCTTGTCGCCCATGAAGATGGCGCTCGTGCCGGCGACGGCAATGGCACTGGCGTGCAGGACGAGCAGGCCGCGCCGGTGCAGCAGCAGCGCCATGACTGGACCCAGCAGCGGAAACGCGATCAGCGTGTCGTCGACGCCGGGCGCCGGCTCGACGTCGATGCGGCAGCCATCGCTGATCAGGAATGTGCCGACGGCATGCCATGCGAGATATTGCCGGTCCGCCTCGAAGCGAAACTCGGTCGCGGCTTCCGAGGAGGGTCTTGGCAGGTCGATCGGGCCGAGGGCGATCACGACATCCGCCGTCCCCGGTGCCGCCGGCTCCAGTTCGGGCAACGTCACCTCGGACGCGATGGTCAGGCCATAGGCGCGGTAGAAGCGGCGTTCTCTCATAGTCCGGCCATGCGGACGGGGATGATCATTGTATGCGGCGAGCGGCTCGTTGCGCGGCATCATGCGGGGCTCCCGCTGTGTTGGAGCTGCCGCAGCCAGAGCGACAGTGATGCCGAGCGCCAGACATACTGGACATCCAAAGGTGCTGCCCGATCGGGCTGGCGCAGCAGCCGCGCATAGGCAGCACTCACCTGGGGCAGATTGACGTAGGGCGCGATGCGGCTCGCATCCGAGATCAGCAGCTGTTCCAAGAGGTCGCGGTGGTTGCGCAGCATGCCGTTGACGAGATTGGCGGTGAAGTCGATCTTGTCGCGCCGCCACTGAACCGCTGCCGGCAGGACGCCTTCCATGGCGCGGCGCAGCACATAGCGGCCAAAGCCGTGGCTAAGCTTTTCCTCACCGGGCAGGCCCAGGCAGAACTCGACCAGCGGCTTGTCCCAGAACGGGTAGCGCGGCTCGACGCCAAAATTGGCCGCAGCCTTGTCGAGCACCTCGAAAGCATGCGGGACATAGCCGTTCGACAGGATCCAGCGATGACTCAAGGCGTCGCTGGCCTGGACGCCGGGCGGCATATATCCGGCCCGGTGAAATCGGTCGACAAGCTCGGTGCGCCTGGCCAGATCCGGATTGATCAGGTCGCGCCAGCTTCGGCCGCGCGGCGCCTGCCCCGGCTTGCGGATCCTGTCCAGGACGCGGTTCGCCATGTGCCGCAGCTTCGCGATGCGCCAGGCCGGCCCGTAGAGGGTCAGGAACTGGAAATACAGGCCCAGCGTGCTGTCGCCATAGGTGTCGGAGGCGCTGCGGATCTCACGCCACAAATCCATCCAACGGCCGGCATTGGCAAGTTCATGCAGATGGCCATGACCTTGTGAAACCACCTCGTCGCCGCCATGGCCGTCCAGCAGCACCTTGATGCCCTTGGCGCCGGCGGTCCGATAGATGCCGCGGGTCAGCGTCAGGCCCGGCGCCAGGAACGTCCCTTCCTGTTCTTCCAGCACCCGTTCGAATTCGGCGAATGGCGCGTAGTCGCCGACTGGAATCAGCGTTCCGTCGACCTTCTGCTGATCGAGAACGGCATCGATGAACGGGCGCTCGTCCATCGACGAGCCCTTCTCGAAAATCAGCGAGAAGGTGGGCAGTCTCGGCTTGCGCTCGGCGGCGTTCTGCAAGCCGGCGACACAGGCGATCGAGGAGGAATCGAGGCCGCCGCTCAGCATCGCGCCGACCGCAGAGGTTCCGCGCATGCGGTTGCGCACCGATTGCGAGAACAGATGGGCGAATTCCTCAGGCGCATCCGACCGCATCGGTCGAGGCGATGGTTCGATCTGCCAGTAGCGGCGCAGCACCACCTGTTGGCCGGTGACGGTGAGGCTGTGGCGTGCCGGCAAGCTGAAGATGTCGCTGTAGGGTGTCGCCTGCGGGTCGTCGGGAAGCCCGGCCAGAAACCCGGAGATCTGGTGCTCGCAGACACGCCTGCCGACCCCCTCGACGCTGAGGATCGGCCCGATCTCCGAGGCAAAGGCAAAACGCCGATCCGCCGCGTGGTAGTAGAACGGTTTGACCCCGAAATGGTCGCGCGCGCAAAACAGGAGCTGCCGCTCGGCATCCCAGATGGCAAAGGCGAAATCGCCTTGCAGATGCACGGGGCAGGCTTCGCCCCAACGCAGATAGGCCCGCATCATCAACGTCGCATCGGCGACCAACCTGTCGCGGATGCCCAGCCTGGCCAGCAGCTCGTCGCGGTTGTCCAACCGGCAATCGGCAGTGATGGCGAGCTTGCCGTCGGCCATCGTCAGCGGACCGGGGCCGGCTTCATCGGTGGTGTTGAGCCAGGCGTGGCCAAGGGCGATGCTGGTGTCCAGCCACCATGCATTTCCGTCGGGGCCACGATGGCGCATGCGCGCCAGCATCTGCTGGACATCGGCCGCCGCGACCGCCGGTGCGTTTCCCCGGACCGCTGATGCGTGTCCCTGTCGAAGCAGGATTCCGGCCACGCCGCTCATCGGCTGCCGTGGTCGACCAGATGGGCGAAACCGTCGATCGATCCGCCAAGCACGATATGATTGTCGCTGACCAGCCAGGCATGCGCCTTGAGTTGCTCGCCCGTGCCGCGTTCGATGCCGATGCGTATCTTCGAGGCGTTACCCTGTCGAGCGAGGATGTATTGGCCCGAAAGCGCCTGGGTCAGGCACGTGGCGTGAGGGACGAAACGGGCCGCGGCGGCAACCCCCCAGGCGACGCGCCGCAGTTCGCCCATGCTGGCGCACTGTCGCGCGTCGAGTCGCGTCACCAGGCTGCGAACACGGTTGTAGGACAACAGGGTCAGCCCCAGCCGCACCGCCGCGACCACCAGCAGGCAGCGGCCGAGAAAGATCATTTCCGAGCCGCTCAAGGAGATAACCCCAAACAGGCTTCGCCGGCCTTGCCGGCGCTTTCTTTGTTTGGGGCTTCTTTCGGTCGCGGGTTCCTGCCGCAAAACCATGGCCTTTTGGGGAACCTGCTTAGACAAGTTCCTCATGGTGCAGCCTCGCAAGCCCGTTATCGGCCAGGCCCTTCAACAATGCGTCGACGTCGGCCTGGCAGCGCTCCGGGTCGACATTGTAGCGCGCAAGCACGGCGCTGCGGATGTCCACCATCGACCTGGGCTCCTGGATCAAATCCCAGATGAAAGCGCCGACACCGTTCAGGCTGTAATAGATGTTGGATTTCAGATTGAGGAGCGCCAGGCCATCGCCGAACTCGCAAGCCACGGCATCCTTGGTCGCACTCACACGATCGTGGTCGGCCAAATCTTGGTCGGATAGCTTCCAGTTCATCCCAAAACCTCGCTTACACTACGCTTCGGCAGTTCCAGGCAATGAAAGGGGAGTCGGAGGCTTGGCCCCCGACTCTCTTATGTTTTTTGACCCAGAGCCCCAACGTCGTCACTCTGGAGTAATTGCGATAGGCTTCAGGAAAACGTCAGGTCGCCGATCGGCGTATGCGCGGGAAAAGATGCGTCGATCGCCGTGCTGCCGCCGCCGCCCTGGGTGATGGTTTCGATCGAACCATGCACCGTCAGGCTTGGCGTCTCGTATTCTTGCTTTTCAACATTCTGTTCCATTTTACTCTCCAATAAGGACTGGAAACGGCTTGTCGAGTGCCGTCAGCACTTGCATGCTGCAGCGCAATAGCTGCATGGCAGCATTTATGAGTCAAGTCTGATTTACCAGGCATTAATCAATTACTGGTTGCGCGCGTCACCATATGTGTCGCTATGCCTAAAATCTGACTTCTTTTAGGTCGATTCCCTACGCTTGGCGACCACCTCGATGCCGATTCTTTAAGCATTTGATTTTGCTTGAATAAAACATTTGCGGGGTGCCTATATTTTAGGCGTCCCTAATAGGGGATGAATTCATTTGGCAAATCCTGATAAGGGCCAGCTGAAACGCCTTGGCAAGGGCGGTATTTCAACAGCGATTTTCACCACCTTTCGGAAGTGTCGGTAAACGCTCAGGTTGCAAAATTCTGCACTGCAAAAGGAAAGGCTTTACGGCATCAAGGTTTTTGGTGATGCTTGCTTCGCACTTGCAGCATACGCGCCGCGCAAATCGCTTTTTTGAGAGTTTTTGGGAGACTGTGCGCTAAATGGCCTTGCCGGATGGTTCCTATGAACGATTGCGCGCCGCCGATTGTGCCGACGAGGTTGCCTATGTGCGGGCCTGCCTGCGGTTGTACTTCGCGGGGGCAGGAGCCGCCGCGGGCGACGTATCGATGCCCGGCCTTGGCGGCGCCAATGTTGCCGACATCGCCAGGCTGAACAAGGTCGCGACCTTTGTCCTCAAGGCCCTGTCGCGCGCGCCTGCGAATGAGAGACCGCCCGAGCTTTTCCACTGGCTGGATACCTACCGCAGAAGGACGGTTTCGATGAACGCGTCCTGCATCATGGATTCGATGGCGATCCATGATGTGCTGCGCGAAAGCCGGATCGATTTCGTCTTTCTGAAAGGTCCGTTCCAGCAGCAGCTTCTCTACGACGACCACTTCATGAAGCCCTCGGGCGATGTCGACATTCTGGTTTCGCCGGTCGGGTATTTCAAGGCGCGGGATGCGCTGCGCTCGATCGGCTACGAGGTCGCCGGCAAGTCGCGCTCCGTCTGGTGGGTTCGCTTCCTTGGCGAACAGCATATGACGCGCGGCGACGGACCGAGGCCATCCACGGTCGATCTCCACTACCGCCTCCAGCAGCCCGGCTCGCCGAGCCCGCGCGACGCGGACGGGTTTCTGCGGCGCAAGCGACAGGTCGAAATCGCCGGCGCCACGGTGCCGTTCACCTCGGCCGCCGACACGCTGCTTTTGTCCTGCATCAGCGTCGCCAAGGCGCTGTTCAACAGGGAACCCTGCGCGGGCTATGTCTGCGACGTGCGTGCCAGCGCCAGCCGCCTCGACGAGACGGACCAGCAGCTCGTGCTCGATGCCGCGGTCGCGCAGGGGCTGGACGATACGCTGCTGCTTGGTGTACGCGCAGCGGATGTGCTGCTTGGCGGCGCCGGCACGCTGCTGTCGGAGCGGGCGACGCGGATCCTGTCACGCATCGGCAACGAGGACCTGCTCAACATGGTCATGGCGCCGTGGCTGTCGTCGCTTCGGTGGCCGCAGCGGCGAACGGTGCTGTGGGAACTGTGCGGCCGCGCGCCAGTCCGCTATCTGGCGGAAGCCGGCTGGGCTGCGTCCGCCGACATCAGCCGCCGCATCTTTGAACGGCCGGGCAATCGTTGAATGAAGACAGATCGGGCGCTGATCGCAATTCTATCGGGCATCGAATGGGTACGGGGCGAACGCAAATCGATATCACCTGTACGAGAGGCTAATCCATGTCGATGACGAAATCCCAGGTCTGCGTGATCATTGCGGCCCGAAACGCGGCAGCGACAATCGCCGTCGCCATAGCGTCCGCGTTGCGCGAACCGGAAGTGGCGGAAGTCGTCGTCGTCGACGACGCGTCCACCGACGACACCGCGGCAGTCGCGCGATCCGCCGACGACGGCAGCGGCCGGCTTGCGGTGATGCGCCTCGACGTCAATCGCGGCCCCTCCTTCGCCCGCAACGCCGCGATCGCCAGTTCGAAATCGCCGTTCATCAGCATTCTCGACGCCGACGATTTTTTTCTCGAAGGCCGGTTTCGCAACCTGTTTGCCGGCGCCGACTGGGATTTCGCGGCGGACAACATCATGCTGATCAGGGATGATGCGACGGGCGACGCGACGAAAATCGTCGCCCCGCAATTTGCCGCGGATCCGGAATTCCTCGATTTCGAGCGCTTCGTCGAAGGCAATATCTCCAGGCGCCGGGTGCAAAGGGGCGAACTGGGCTTCCTCAAGCCGGCGATCAGCCGTGCCTTCCTCGACCGCCATGGGTTGCGCTATGACGAGAGCTTGCGGCTGGGCGAGGATTATGAGCTTTACGCCCGCGCGGTCGCCTGCGGGGCGCGGTTCAAGGTCATCCGCTCGTGTGGCTACGGCGCCATCGTCCGTGCTGATTCGCTCAGCGGCCGCCACAAGACGCAGGACCTGAAGCGTCTCGCCGATGCCGATCTGGCGCTGCTGGCGATCGACAGCCTGCCGGAAGGCTCGAAAGCGGTGCTGAGACGGCACGAGCGGCACGTGCGCGACAAGTACCGGCTGCGCAATTTCCTCGACGTCAAGGCCGAGCGCGGGCTGGCATCGGCAGCGGCCTACGCATTCGCCAGCCAATCCAACCTCGTCCCCATCGTCCAGGGCGTGGCGTCCGACAAGCTCGAGGCGCTGTTTCGCCGCGTCGGCTTGGTGTCCAGGCACAAGCATGTGCCGCCGTTGCGTTTTTTGATGGCCGGCACCAGCACCGGCAAGGAGCGGTGAAACTGTCCGCTTCGTCCGGGTTGGCCGCCGACGACAAGCTCATCGCGCAAACCATTTCGGTCGGAATTATGAGTTTACGAACTGGGTGGTTGCCTCGCGGCCCCGACGATGGCAGTCTATGTTGCGGTGCAGCAAATTGGACGACCAGCCGAACTGGCCCCCGATCGGATTGGTCTGATGTCTCTCCCTCAGGGGAGCAGGACAATGCAACATGAGTTTTTTGAGCCCCGGCTGCGGGGATCGGCCAGAAGCCCGGCCCACAAGCCGGCGATGACAGGGATCTGAGTTCATGGCTTCGATATTCGGTTTCAGATCAAGGGATCCGGCCCGCGACCGGCAGACCGATGGTTCGCGTCTTGATCGCCTGGCAAAGCTGTTTGAGCAGATTGCGGTCGAGATCGAGGCCGAGAGAGCCGGGTTGGAGAATCGCTATCGGACGAAGGCGACCAACGCCGCTTTCCTGGTCGAAGCGATGGAGAACGGCTCCACCTCCGACCGTCGGTCATCCGAAGTCAGCGAACTGACGAAGTCGATCCTGAATTGCGAACGCCGCATCGCGGAGCTGTCGCGCCAGAACGGCATGATGAAAGAACTCCGTCATTCGCTGGATATGGTCTTCGACGAGAATGCGGCGTCCGATTCGGCCACTACTGCCGGGTTCGCCAGGCCGGCGGGCGCTGGCAGGGGTTGAACGTGAAGGATCGGAATTGTTGCAAGAGACTTGATGCGAGGCAGGACAAGAATTCGAGAGGGTCAAGCAGGAGGTCAAGGTTGGCCCGTTCAGGGTTCGAACGTCGACTTTGGGTTGGGGATGCACAGCACAAAGGTGAGTTTGGTATGAATTCGGATCCGAAAACTATGTCCACCATCGCAGCCGGCGGAACGCCGTTCACACGCCAGGCCAGGCAAGCCGGCCTCAGTCGGTTGAGTGCGATCAGTGCGTTGCTGCTCGCCGCTCTTGGGAGCTTTGTGACGGCTCCTTCCCATGCCCAGGACATTCCGTCGTCGCCATCATTCGTCGATGATTTCGCCAGCTTCAATCGCGAACGCTGGTATGTTTCCGACGGTTGGTCGAACGGCAGTCATCAAAATTGCACCTGGTCGAAAGGCCTGGTCGAGCTTTCCGACGGCGTGCTGTCGCTCGGCTTCGAAAAGCAGAAGCTAAAGGACCGCGACTACGCCTGCGGCGAGATCCAGACCAAGCAGCGCTTCGGCTACGGCACCTATGAGGCGCGGATGAAGACGGACACAGGCTCCGGTCTCAATGCGGCTTTCTTCTCCTATATCGGTCCGTCCGACAAGCAGCCGTGGGATGAGATCGACTTCGAGGTCCTGACCAAGGACACCTCCAAGGTGCAGGTCAACGCCTATATCGCCGGCAAGGGCAAGAATGAGAAGCTGGTCGACGTGGCGGGCGGCACCGAAAATGCCTTCAACGACTATGCCTTCGTCTGGGAGAAGGATAGCTTGCGCTGGTATGTCAACGGCAAGCTGGTCAACACGATTACCGATCCGGCGAAATTGCCGACGCATGCCCAGAAGATATTCTTCAGCCTTTGGGGCAGCGATAAGATGACCGGTTGGATGGGAGCGTTCGCGGACCCAGGCCGCAAACTCAAGCTGCAGATCGATCGCGTTGCGTTCACGGCCTTGGGCGAGCCCTGTCAGTTTCCGGAATCGCTGGCATGCAGCATAAAGTAGTTGGGAAAGTCGATTTGAACTGGCCGGGCCCAAAGCGGTCCGCTGTCTTGCATGGGAATGAAACCGAATGAATTTGACGGTCTTTGGAATTGGTTATGTCGGTCTCGTGCAGGCAGCGGTGCTTGCCGAAGTCGGGCACCAGGTGGTGTGCGTCGACATCGACGCCAACAAGGTCGAGCGACTCAACCAGGGCCTGGTTCCGATTTTCGAGCCGGGGCTCGAAAGCCTCGTCAAGGAGAACCACGCCGCTGGCCGCATCAAGTTCACCACCGATGCCGCGGCCGCGGTCAGGCACGGCGAAATCCAGATGATCGCGGTCGGCACGCCGCCGGGCGAGGACGGTTCGGCTGATCTCAAATACGTGCTGGCGGTCGCCGAGACCATCGGTCGTGAGATGGACACCCCAAAGATCATCGTCGGCAAGTCGACCGTGCCGGTCGGCACCTGCGAAAAGGTAAAGGCCAGGATCGCCGAGACGCTGAAGAAAAGAGGGCGAGAGGACCTGACCTTCGACGTCGCTTCGAATCCGGAATTCCTCAAGGAGGGTTCCGCGGTTGCCGATTGCATGAAGCCCGACCGCATCATCGTCGGCACCGACAGCGAGGGCACCGAAGCGGTGATGCGCGAGCTCTATGCTCCCTTCAACCGCAACCACGAGAAGATGATCGTGATGGACGTGCGCAGCGCCGAATTCACCAAATACGCCGCCAATTGCATGCTGGCGACCAAGATCAGCTTCATGAACGAGATGGCCAACCTGGCCGAGCAGCTCGGCGCCGACATCGAGGAGGTCCGCAAGGGCATCGGCAGCGATCCGCGTATCGGCTATCACTTCATCTATCCGGGTCTTGGTTATGGCGGCTCGTGCTTCCCCAAGGATGTCCGCGCCCTGATCAAGACCGCCGAAGGCGTCAAGTTCGACGCCAAGCTGCTGCGCGCCGTCGAGGAGCGCAACAACGAGCAGAAATCCGTCCTGTTCGACAAGGTGAACCGCTATTTCAAGGGCAATCTCAAGGGCAAGACCTTTGCGCTGTGGGGGCTGGCCTTCAAGCCCAACACCGACGACATGCGCGAGGCGCCGGCACGCACGCTGATGGAGGCGCTGTGGAACGCCGGCGCCAATGTGCAGGCCTATGATCCCGAGGCGATGCAGGAATGCCAGGCCATCTACGGGCTGCGCGACGACCTGTTGTTGTGCGGCACCAAGGAAGCCGCCCTGCGTGGCGCCGATGCGCTGCTGATCGCCACCGAATGGAAGAGTTTCCGCGCGCCGTCTTTCGGCGCGATGAAAGATGCGCTGACCACGCCGATCATCTTTGATGGCCGCAACCTGTATGACCCCAAGGCCATCGCCCGCCACGGCATCGAATATCACTCGATCGGCAGAATGGCGGCATGAGGCTGGGAGCGAAGAGCCGGAGGCAGAACCTGGCGGGCGCGCCCGGCGCGAAAAGGAGTTTTGGTTGATGGTGCTGGACGTAAAGCCCGAGCAAATCACCAGGGATCATTTCGATCTTGTCGCGATCGGTTCCGGCTTCGGTTCGGCCTTCTTCCTGCACGAGTTCGCCAAGCGCCGAAAGGCACGCGTCCTGGTGCTCGAATGGGGCCGGCACAACACCCATGAATGGCAGCTCAAGCAGAATGCCAACACCGACATCGATGACGAGACGACCTACAAGACCAATTCCGACAAGCCGTGGAATTACACCATCGGACTGGGTGGCGGCACCAATTGCTGGTTCGCGCAGACGCCAAGGTTCCATCCCAACGACTTCAGGTTGAAAAGTACCTACGGCATCGGCAATGACTGGCCGATCAGCTATGACGACGTCGAGCCGTTCTACTGCGACGCCGAAGACATCATGTCGATCTCGGGCGATCCCGACATGGCGGCGATGCTGCCTCGCTCGAAGCCGTTTCCGCAACCGCCGCATCGCATGTCGACGCCGGACCGGATGATGAAGGCGGCGCAGCCCGGCCAGCATTTCGTCATGCCGACGGCTCGGGCGCGTGTGCCGACCGCGCAGCGCACCTCATGCTGTGCCAATCTGCGCTGCTGGCTGTGTCCGGTCGACGCCAAATTCACCGTCAACAACGGGTTGATGCATGTCTTCGAGCATCCCGACATTTCGGTCTGCCTCGGTGCGGAGGTGCGGCGGCTCGATCACGTCGGCGGCACGGTCCGCTCGGTCAATTTCATGCATGACGGCAAGGAATACCAGGTCAGCGGCGACCTTTTCATTCTCGGCGCCAATGCTATCCAGAGCGCGGCGATCATGCTGCGGTCCGGCCTGGGCGGCGAGTTCGTCGGCCGAGGCCTGCACGAATCCTACGGCTGGAACTTTGAGGTCTATCTCGACGGGGTCGACAATTTCGACGGCAGCACCATCACCACCGGCCTGAACTTCGGCCTCTATGACGGTCCCCACAGATCGGAGCATGCGGCGGCACTGGTCTATTTCGAGAACCGCTGGCAGCACGGGATGCGTGCGGAAAAGGGGCGGCTGCGCCAGGCGCTGCCGCTCGTCGTGGTCACCGAAAACCTGCTCGACCACGAAAATTTCGTCGCCCTCGACGAGGACGACAACGCCTTCGTCAGCTTCAAGGCGCCGTCGGACTACGCAGTCAAGGGCATGGCTCGCGCGCTGGAGAAATTGCCTGACCTTCTGGCTCCGCTGCCGGTCGAAAAGCTCTTCGATCGTGGCATCCGGCCAACCGAATCGCACGTCCAGGGCACGCTGAGGATGGGCTCCGGCCCGGCCGATTCGGTGATCGACAGCGACATGATCCACCACCAGCTGAGAAACCTGGTTGTCGTCGGCACCAGCACCTATCCGAGCTGCTCCTGCGCCAACCCGAGCCTGACCGCCGCGGCCCTCTCCCTGAGGGCGGCGAGCCGCATGGCGTGAGAGGAGGGCATCGGATGATCGAAATTTCCAGGCGCTCGGCCTTGGCCATCGTCGCCGGTGGGGTGGTGTCGACGGGCGTCGCCTTTGCCGCCGTCAGTTCGTTTTCCGATGAGGACCTGGTGCGCGTCACACTCGAAAAATACCTCGGCAGGCTGAACATGCGCATCGAGCATCTGCAGCAGTTCGTGCTGGAGTTCCGCAACAGGAACCCGTGGGTATTTCCCAGTGGCAAGCTCAGCGACGCCGTCACGCTGGTCGAGGAGCTCAAATTGGGCGCCGTCCGCCGCCTGCTGCCCCAGGAGAAACGGGAAGATCTGATCCATTTCGACCGCTGGGTCATCGCCGAATTCCATATGCTGACGGACTACGCATGGCGCAGTTCGCTCAATGACCCGATCCGGTTTACCGGCTGGCAATCCTGTACCAATCCGTTCGCGAATCTGGAGCCGCCGAAGCTTGCCTGACGCCGAAAGCGAGGCGCCGCCGGTTGCCTCGGAAAGAAATACGAGATGCGACAAGGAGCCCGATCCCATGAAAGTCCTTTTTGCAGGTGGCAGCGGCTATCCACCGGAGTTCAGCGGCGGCGTTCAGTCGAGCACGCACCATCTGGCCGAACAGCTGATCGAACATGGCCATGAAGCCGCGGTGCTCGCTGCCCTGTTCGGCGATGGTGTCTTCGGCCTCAAGGCGCGCGCCAAGATGAAGCTGTTGCGGCAGCCGGCGGTCATTGACAGCTATCCCGGCTATCCGGTGGTGCGGGCCTGGTTTCCCTGGGAAGCGGCGACCTTTGCCGTCGACAGGTTGAAGCCGGATGTGGCCGTCGTCCAGTGTCACAAATCGGTTCCGATCGGAAAGGCGCTGCAGGCGGAAGGCGTGCCTTTGGTCGTCTATCTCCGCAATGTCGAATTCCATGAACTGGGCGGCGACCCGCGCGAGCTGCATTCAGCGCTTTACATCGCCAATTCGGAATTCACCGCGCGCACCTACAGACGAGAATTCGGCATCGAGGCGACGGTGATCCCGCCGACCATCAATCCGGCGCACTACAGCACGCCGACGACGGGCCAGTTTGTCACGCTGATCAATCCCTATGAGGAAAAGGGTTTTGAACTAGCGGTGCGCATTGCCGGCGCCTGTCCCGAAATCCCGTTCCTGTTCGTCGAGAGCTGGAAGCTGGAGGACGATCATCGGGCGCGCATCGAACAGACGATCGCGCCTTTGGGCAATGTCGTGCTGGAGAACCGCACCAGCGACATGAAGACGGTCTATGGCCGCACCAAGATCCTGCTTGCTCCCAGCAAGTGGGAGGAGGCCTGGGGCCGCGTCGCGTCGGAGGCCCATTGCAGCGGAATCCCGGTTGTCGGCTCGCGGCGTGGTGGTCTGCCCGAGGCGATCGGCTCAGGCGGCGTGGTGCTCGACTACGATGCTCCGCTCGCCGACTGGGTCGCGGCCGTCAGGCGGCTGTGGAACGACAACCAGGAATATGACCGGCTCTCGGGCCTCGCGCGCAGCTTCGCCGGGCGGCCCGAACTGGAACCCGATCGCCAGTTCATCACCTTCTTCTCGATAGTGGACAGGGCGATACAGCAGCGCGCACGGCAAGCCGCGTAGCCCGGCTCGCGGCGCCAGCCGCGTAGCAACTCGCGTCAAGCCGCGTAGCGTGCGGATCAAGCCAGGCGTTTGACCCGGCTCTTCAGTGTCTCGTAGCCGCGCGCGCCGAGCAGGGCGCGGGCAACGGTCTTGGCGGCGCTCTTGCGGCCCTCTTGCGAGTTGATCTGCCGCAGCCTCGCCGGCAGGTTGCGGGCTGCCTGGCCAAGTGCCGGCAGCGACAGCGCGTCGGGAAAGCTGACCATATGCGTTTCGACGCAGAGCACCGGTTTGCCGGACAGTTCTGTGATCCTCAGCGCCTGCTCGTGCTCGCTTTCGATGAACAGGATGGCATCGGATTTGCGGTAGAAATCGGCCTTGAAACTGCCATGCGCGCCTAGCCTCTGCCGTTCCGCCTTGCTCGGCAGATCGAGCATGATCAGCTGATCGTATTTGATCTCGTTCTTGTCGAGCCACGCCTCGGTCAGCGCACGATATTTCTCCAGCCGGCTGGTGACCAGCCAGCCGATCTTGTGGGTCGCTGTATGGAGAGGCCGCGCCTCGCTGAGGAATTTCTCATAGGCCGGGCCATCGTCGTTTTCCGCTTCTGTCGGATCCAGGCACAGCACGCCGTCAATGTCGACGCAGCATTGCGCCAGGAATTTGTGATGCATGAAGTTCCACTGGAACATGCGCGGATGCGGCACGACCTCGAAGACCAGGTCGGTTTCCTGATGCTCCGGCTCCAGGCCGAACACCGCCGCAAAGGTGAAGTCGGCCTCGATGCCGGCCGCCTCGATGCGGGAGCGTGCATCGCGCATGGCGTTGCCGCCGGCGACACTGTCGTCGATCACCAGCACCTTGCGCATTTCGGAGGCCTTGCGGTCGAGTGCCGCCCGGCGCTTGGTGATGCCCGAGGTGTAGATCCGGCCGGCCAGGAAGCTGTCCAGATCGGTCATCGGAATGTTCGCCGCCAGGCTCACCAGCGTCGCCGCCAGGACGCCACTTCTGGGAACGCCGACGACCAGGTCGATGTCGCGCGGCAGCCGGTGCAGGCCCCTGACGATGGCGTCGTTCATGTCGGAAATCGATCGGTAGTGCATGGGTTCAGACCTGGTCCTGGAGTGAATGTCCGTACCTGTCGAGGTCGCGCAAACTATTGCGCCTCGCGTGGTGTTGCCGCGGGCAGCCTTGCCGGCAGCATCTTCAAGGCCTCGCGCAGGGCTTCGCGGCCGGATGCGAATGCCAACGCGATGACGATGGTGATCAGGTAAGCGAGAACGGCGCCGCTGGCCAAGCCAATGACATGCTGCTGCGGCAGCAGCGGCTTGATGAACCAGATGGCGGCCAGCGCCAGATGGGCGCCAAGCACGAACGGCGTTGCCGCGCGCAGCACATGGTGCGCCTGCAGCGGACCGCTCTTGCCGACATAGAGCCACAGGAATGGCGTCCTCAGATACTCGCTGATCGCATAGGCAATCGCCACGCCCAGCGCGCCATAGGGCAGGCCGAGCGCGAAGGCCGCCACCGACGTCACGGCCGTTATGATGCCCCAGCGCATGAAGTCACCGGAGCGGCCCTGGCTGACGAAAAGCCATCCCGCCGGATTGTTGAGCGGCTGCAGCAGCCCGGCAAAGCCGAGCGCCAGGAAAATGCTGGCGCTCGCGCGCCACTGTTCGCCGAGCACGAAGGGGATCAGCACGTCCGACATCGCTGTGGCAAAGGCGACGCCGGGAAGCGCGACCAGCAGGATCAGCGGCATGACGCGCAGATAGGCGCTGCGGTAGCGATCCGGCTCGTCCTTCAGCCTGGACAGCGCCGGAACCATCACCTTCGACAATGGATTGGTGATCTGGCTCAGCGGAAACAAAAGCAGCTTGTAGGCGCGGTCATAAAGGCCGAGCTGGGCTTCGCCCCAGTATTTGCCGATCAGTACATTGTCGAGGTTGCGGGCAAAGAAATTGGCGAAGTTGAAGCCGGTGATGCCGGCGCCGAAATTGATCAATTCGCTGATTCCGGCGACCTTGCGCGGCAGGCCGGGACGCCAGCGCGAGCTTACCCAATAGCAGAGCGTCGGCAGCACGGCACCGGTCAGCGTGCCGGCAAACAGCGCCCAATAGGAACGGTCGATGAAAGTCCAGGCAATCGATACGGCGAGTCCGGCGACAGCGCTGGCGACGTCGATGATGGCCAGCCGGCCGAACTGCATGCGGCGCGTCAAAAGAGCCAGATGCTGGGCGCCAAGCCCATAGGCCATGATCTGCAGCCCGAATGCGGCCACCAGGCCGGCCACGCGCGGCTCGCCGTAGAAAGCGGCGACCAGCGGCGCGGCACCCGCAAGCACACAGGCCAGAATCGCGCTGACGGCCACATTGATCCAGAAGAGGTAGTTCACCTCCTCATGCCGGATGCCGCTTTTCTGGATTGTCGCCTGGGTCAGGCCGAAATCCTGGAACAGCGCGATGAAGGCCAGCACTGGCGCGCACATCGCCACGACGCCGAAATCCTGCGGCGACAACAGCCGCGACAGCACGATGACGGATATGATCTGTGTCGCGACCCGCACCGATTGCGCCATGGCCGTGACAACCGCGCCGCGCCCGACAGATTTGCGCAGAGAGCCTTCCGGCGGATCGAATGCATTGGCTTCCAAATTCAGGATTCCTGATTTTTGCGCGGATTTCCAATTGTCCGAAAATCCACTACCGCCGCCAACGACAAACTACGGCAATAATTTTGCAGTGCAACAGAAAACGTGGATCGTTGCGCCAAAAATGTTGCGATGCAGCAAGAGCTGTACTAGGCTCTCCTTGGGTGGGCCAACAGCGGTCGAGTTTTCATGCTGCATGTCTTGTACCTTGTGCACGACGTTTCCGACCCGGCCGTGCGCCGGCGGATCATAATGCTCAGGGCAGGTGGGGCCGAGGTCACCTTGGCCGGCTTCCGTCGCATCACAAATCCGATCGCGGATATCGAGGGAGTGCGGCCGATCGATCTTGGCGCGACGCGTGACGGGCGATTCGGCCAGCGGCTCGCGGCGATCGCCAAGGCGGCGGTTTCGATCGGCTCGAAGCTTGGCGATATGCCCAGGCCCGATCTGATCATCGCGCGCAACCTGGAAATGCTGGCGCTTGCCCGTCGCGCCAGGTCAGCCTTCGGTGCATCGGTTCCGATCGTGTACGAGTGCCTCGACATCCATCGCCTTGTGCTTCGCAACGATGTCATGGGCAAGGCGCTGCGCGCCACCGAACGCTTTCTGGCCAGGGACGTGAAGCTGCTGGTGACCAGCTCGCCTGCCTTCATCGCCAATTATTTCAAGCCGTTCGGCCAGGTCGCGGCGCCGATCGAGCTGGTCGAGAACAAGTATTTCGAGGCAGCCGCGATTTTGCCCGGCAGTCCTGAGGCGCCCGGTGGTTCTGAGGCGGTTGAGAGTCCCGTCGGACCGCCATGGCGAATCGGCTGGTTCGGCGCGCTGCGCTGCCGCCGCTCGCTCGAACTGCTGGCCGATTTCTCCCGCCGGATGGAGGGACGCTTCGAGATCGTGCTGCGCGGCCGTCCGGCCCTGTCCGAATTCCCGGATTTCCATGCTTTCGTCGAATCCGAGCCATGGCTCTCGTTTGGCGGGCCCTATCGCAATCCGGAGGACATGGCGTCGATCTACGGCGAAGTCCATTTTTCCTGGGCGATCGATTTCTTCGAAGCGGGACAGAACTCCGAATGGCTCCTGCCCAACCGCCTCTACGAAGGTTGCCGCTTCGGCGCGGTGCCGATCTCGATGGGCAACACCGAAACCGGGCGGTTCCTCAGCAAGCAGGATATCGGCATTCTCTTGCCAGAGGCTTCGCCCAAGGCGCTCGAAGCGACGCTTGGCAAGATGGATGAGCATCGCTTCGCCAGTTTGAAGGCGCGTGTTCTTGGCCGCAACCCGAGAACCTGGAGCTACGATCGCAGCGATTGCCGGGCGCTTGTCGAGCGGCTGCGCAGCCTGACCGCCGTATCGGGTTCGTTTGCAGCTGAGGCATTGGCATAGGATGGCTGGAGATAGACTGAAGCCGATGACGCAGACTGAAAAACCCTCATCCAGCCTTATCGTTATTCCGTGCCTGAACGAAGCCGCCCATATCGGTGTGCTGCTCGATCAATTGCGCCCCGCGGCCGCGAGGCTTGGCGCCAGGATCATCGTCGCCGATGGCGGCAGCACCGACGGCACGCTGGCCATCGTCGAGGACATCGCAAGCAGGGATCCGCGCGTTATCCTGCTTCACAACAAAAGGCGCATCCAAAGTGCGGCGATCAACCTCGCCGTCGGCACCTTCGGCGAAGGTGCCGACTATCTCATTCGCATTGACGCGCATGGCGGCTATCCCGACGACTATTGTGACCGGCTGGTCGAGGAGGCATTGGCCACCGGAGCGGATTCGGTTGTCGTTTCGATGCTGACCAGCGGCAACGGCACCGTGCAGAAGGCCGTCGCGGCGGCACAGAATTCCAAGCTCGGCACCGGCGGCTCCAAGCACCGACACCTCTCCGCCGGAGAGTGGGTCGACCACGGTCATCACGCGCTGATCCGGATATCGGCGTTCGGGGCTGTCGGCGGCTATGACGAGACGTTCAGCCACAACGAGGATGCCGAGCTCGACTACAGGCTGAGACAGGCCGGCTACAAGATCTGGATGAGCGGCAAGACGCAGATGATCTATTACCCGCGCGCCTCGCTCCGCGGCCTCTATTTCCAGTATCTCGGCTATGGTCGCGGCCGCGCCAAGAATGTGCTGAAGCACCGCGTCGTCCCGAAGGTCCGGCAGATGGTGCCGCTCCTGGTGTTTCCGGTCGTGCTGCTGGCGGCCTTCTCTTTCGTGCTCTGGCTGGCGGCGGTGCCGCTGCTGCTGTGGGCCTCGGTGTGCCTGGGCTACGGCCTGTGGACGGCCATCCGCCAACGCAATGCCGATATCGCGCTTGCCGGCGTCTCGGCGATGGTCATGCATCTTGGCTGGTCGGTCGGCTTCTGGCTGCAGCTTCTCGGCCTCGGGTCGCGGCGCAGGGTGGCGTGATGGCGATGCAGGCCAAGAACTTCAGCATCGACATCGGCGTCTGCACATTCCGGCGGCCGGAACTGGCCGACACGCTGCGCTCGCTCGACGCCATGGAGATGCCGGCTGGGTTCGATATCAGCATCATCGTCGCCGACAATGACGACACGCCGACCGCCCGGGACCTGGTGACCGCGCTGTCGCAGGAGTTGACGGTGCCGGTCCGCTATCAGCATTGCCCGGCGCGCAACATTTCGATCGCCCGCAACGCTTGCCTCGACGCCAGCACAGCAGATTTCGTCGCCTTCATCGACGATGACGAGACGGCCACGCCGCGCTGGCTCGCCGAGCTCGTCGCGATGGCGCAATCGAGCGGCGCGGCCGCCGTGCTCGGCCCGGTCCGGGCGCGCTATCGCCCGGATGCGCCGGACTGGATGCGGCGCGGCGATTTTCACTCGACCTTGCCCGTCTGGGTGCGCGGCGAGATCCAGACCGGCTACACCTGCAACGTTCTGCTCCGGATGGGATCGGACAGCCTGCGTGGGCGCCGCTTCAGCCTGGCGCGCGGCCAGACCGGCGGCGAGGACACCGAGTTCTTCGACCAGATGCACAAAGCGGGCGGCCGCATCGCCTTTTCGCCCGAGGCCTGGGTGGATGAGGCGGTGCCGCGCTCAAGGGCGGCGTTCGACTGGCTCGGCCGCCGCCGCTTCCGCGTCGGACAGACGCACGGGCATCTTCTGGGACGCAACGCGCGCGGCATCGGCTTCGTCAAGCAGGTCGGCCTGGCGTCGGCAAAGGCCATCTATTGCTTCGCCTCGGCACTTCCGGTCGTCATCAGTCCGGTTCGAAGGAACCGCAGCGTGCTGCGCGGCATTATGCATGTCGGCGTCGTCAGCGGCCTCGTCGGCATCCGCGAAATCCGGCTCTACGGCCAGCCTTCGCCACAGGAAGGGGGCAAGCGTGCAGCCTGACGTCAGCTTTGTCATCGCCGCCTACAACGCCGAGGCGACCCTCGACCGGGCGATCGCAAGCGCCATCGCGCAGAAAAACGTCAGTGTCGAAATCATCGTCGTCGACGACAAGTCGCGCGACGCGACGCTCGACGTGGCGCGGGCCTATCCGCAAGACATCGTTCGCGTCGTCGCGCTGGCCAGCAATCGCGGTCCCGGCGGCGCCAGGAATGCCGGGCTCGATGTCGCCCGCGGCAGATGGATCGCGGTTCTCGATTCCGACGACGCCGTTTTTCCAGACCGCATCGCCGCCATGATCGCCCGCGCCGAGAAGGCAGGCGCCGAGATCGCCGTCGACAATTTGCAGGTCATTCGCGAGGACGGTGTCGTCGAGGACGCGATGTTTCCGACGCGCTACCTGGAGGACTTGAGCGAAATCTCGCTGGCCAGCTACATCGCCGGCAACGTCGTTTTCGAATCGAAGTTCAATCTCGGCTACCTCAAGCCGATCTTCCAGCGCCGGTTCCTGGATGAAAACGGTCTTCGCTATGATGAAAAACTGAGCATTGGCGAAGATTACATCCTGCTCGCCAACGCTTTGGCCAAGGGCGGCAAATGCGTGGTCGAGCCGACGATCGGCTATGCCTATCATATCCGCAGCGGCTCCATCTCCCGCGTGCTCGAGCTTCACCATGTCGAAGCGATGCGCAAGGCAGATGCCGTGTTCGCTCAAACCCATTCGATGGACGAGGCCGCGCAAATCGCGTTCGCCCGGCGCAGCCGCAGCCTGCGCAAGGCCGCATCGTTCCTGTCGATGGTTCAGCACATCAAGGCGCGGTCCCCGCTCAAGGCGATCCGGACAGCGCTCAGCGACCCGGCGGCGGTTAGGCATATGGGCATGCCGATCGCCGTGCGGTTGCGAAGAGTAGCGGCGCAGTTTGCCGTGGGGGTGGGGAGGTGAAGATGCAGGCATATGAAGGGGTTTTTCGTGGCCTGTGAATGGACTGAAGTCGATCTCCTCAGAAGGAATTTGCGATGAAGAAAATCAGGAAGGCCGTGATACCGGTGGCGGGGCTTGGAACACGGTTCCTGCCGGCGACCAAGTCGATGCCGAAGGAAATGCTCCCCGTCGTCGACAGGCCTGTCGTGCAATATGCGGTGGACGAGGCCTTCGAGGCGGGCATCGAGCACATTGTGTTCGTCACCGGCCGCAACAAGGCGGTGATCGAGGACTATTTCGACCTGCACCCGGAATTGATCGGGACGCTGGAACAGACCGGCAAGAAGGCGCAATTGCAGTCGCTGGAAAGCCTGCTGCCGGTGGCCGGCGCCACCAGCTTCATCCGCCAGCAATCGCCGCAAGGCCTCGGCCATGCCGTCTGGTGCGCGCGCGAAGTCATCGGCAACGAGCCCTTCGCTCTGCTTTTGCCGGACATGGTATCGTTCGGCGGCCGCGGCTGCCTGGCCGAGATCGTCGACCTTTATGCCGAAACCGGCGGCAACGTGATCGCCGTCGAGCGCTGCGATCCGACCGAGACCAACAAATACGGCATCGTTGGCCGTGGCGCCGATATCGGCGGCGGCTTCGAGGTGACGGCCATGGTCGAAAAGCCGGCGCCAGCCAACGCACCGTCGAACTTCTATATCAACGGCCGCTACATCCTGCAGCCCGAGATTTTCGCGCTTCTGGGCAATCAGCAGCGCGGCGCCGGCAACGAGATCCAGTTGACGGACGCCATGGTCCGGCTGTCGCGGGATCAAGCGTTCTTCGCCCAACCTTTCAAGGGCCGCATGTTCGACTGCGGTTCGAAGGAAGGGTTCATCCAGGCCAACATTGCCTTCGCGCTGGCGCGCGACGACATGAAGGGCCCGGTTTTCGAGATGCTTCAGGAGTTCGTCCGGTCGCATGAACGCCAGGAAGAAGCCGCATAATGCCCATGTTTCGGGAGCATATTCAGATGGCTGGCGACGCGGGGCGATAGCTCCCGCGCCGTCTGGCACGAAGCTTGCCTTGTGTTGCGCAATGCTCCCGATCTTCGCGGCTGTGCAAGCCAAGGCATGATCCCGAAAAGTGGCGTCCGGTTTTCGGGAAAGATCATGCTCAAACAATGAGATAGATCCCCATCCCGATCATCGGGATGGAACAGGCTCTAGAATTGGACCGAAGATGAATTATGCCAACTTTCCTCTCGACAAGAGGATGCCATTGCCGAATTCAGACGCAGGAGACGGCGACGACTTCATCGATATCGAGCGGCTGCTTGGCATGGCCGCACGGCAAGCCAAGGTGGTTGCCGTGTGCGCCATCATCGGTCTCTTTCTAGGCCTGCTCTATCTGCAGACCACGCCGCCCCAATATCAGTCGGTCTCAAGCGTGCTGATCGACGAAGGCCTGAACAAGATCGTCGATGACATCTCGGCGGCGTCGACAACCATGCAGACCGATTCGGCCATCCTGAGCCAGATCGAAATCCTGACCTCGACGCGGCTTGCCGCAGTGGTCGTCGACAAGCTGAAGCTCGACCAGAACGATGCCTTCATGAATCCGCCCGTATCGGCTCTGGCGAAGGGCGTCGGTCTCGTCCGGAGCCTGATCCAGTATGTTCGCCCCAGCCCTGTCTTGCCGGGCGTTGGTGACATCAGCAAACTCGACCCCGCCACCCGCGATGCGCTGATCGCCTCGTCCAGTCGCGACTACGCGATCCTCAAGCTGCAGAACGAGGTGCGGGCGGAGCGCACGGGGCGAAGCTACGTCATCGCCCTTGGGTATCAGGCGACGGATCCGGCCCTGGCCCATGCGATCACCAAAGCCTATGCCGATGCCTATCTCGCCGATCAGCTCGATGCCAGCTTCGACGCCACCGAGCGGGCGGCGGTCTGGCTGCAGGGTCGGCTGACGGAATTGCGCGAGAGCTCGCAGGCGGCATCGCTCGCGGTCGAGAAATTCAGGGCCGAACATGGCTTGGCCGCCAACAGCGATGGCCAGCTGATGAGCGACAAGCAACTCTCCGATCTCAACGCCCAGCTCATCGTCGCGCAGGCCGACACCGCCCGCGCCAGTGCCCGCTACCAGCAGTACAAGGCGATTGTCGAAAGCGGTTCCGACAACGCTTTCAAGGATGCCGCCATATCAAGCGACCAGCCGAGCAGCTCGGTCATCGCGGCGCTCAAGACCCGCTACCTCACGGTCTCCAAGCGGCTGCAGGACGTCGAGGCGAATTTCGGCGCCCAGCATCCGCAGGCGGTGGCGCTTGCCAAGGAGAAGGCCGACATATCGACGCAGATCTTCGGCGAACTGAAGCAACTGACCGAAAGCTATCGCAACGAATATGAAGTGGCGCTGGCGCGCGAGACCGCGCTCAGGGCCAATGTCGCGGCCGCGCAAGGCAAGAGTTCCGTCGACAACCAGACGCAAGTCAAGCTGCGGGAACTCGATCAGCAGGCGACGGCGCTCACCACGCTCTATCAGACATTCCTCGGCCGCTACGAGGAAGCCGCGCAACAGCAATCCTTCCCGGTCGGCAAGATCCGCATTATCTCGGACGCCTCGATGCCGATGGCCGCGTCAAGCCCGCGCACGATCATCGTGCTTGGCCTTTCGTTGGTGCTTGGCACGCTGATGGGCGCCGGCTTCGGCGGCCTGAATGAATTCAACGAACGTTTCTTCAGGACCGGCGAGGAGGTGCGCGACCGTGTCGGCCTGAAATTCCTCGGCTATCTGCCGGCGATCGGCGGCAAGCTCGGCAAGGAAGAAAAGCCGGGCGAGACCCAGGTGGATACCAAGACCGCCAAATCGCTGTCGTCCGCCGAAAAGCGCGCGCGCATGCGGGTAAGCATCGATTCGCCTGCGTCGATGTTCTCCGAAACGCTGCGCAGCGCCAAGATCGCCTTCGACGTCGTGATGGAAGGGCAAGGCAGCCGCGTCATCGGCATCATCTCGGTGCTTCCCGGCGAGGGCAAGTCGACGGTCGCGGCAAATCTCGCCGGATTGCTTGCCGCCAACGGCGCCAAGACGCTGCTGGTCGACGGCGACCTGCGCAACCCCGGCCTCAGCCGCGGCCTTGGCATGGAATGCGAGCAAGGCTTGATGGAAGCCGTGGTCAACGGCCAGACCTGGCAGTCCGTCGGCAAGATCGACCGGCAGACGAAGCTGGCAATCATCCCGGCCGTGCTGCGCGGTTACTTCTCGCACACCAGCGAACTTCTCTCCTCGGCCGGGATGCGGCGCTTCATCGACAACGCCAAGGAGACGTTCGAATACATCGTCGTCGATCTGCCGCCGCTCGGGCCGGTGGTCGATGCCAAGGCTTTCGCGCCGCTGGTCGACGGTTTTGTGCTCGTCACCGAATGGGGCCGCACGCCCCGTGCGATGGTGAGGTCGATGCTGGAATCCGAACCCTATGTCGCCAACAAGATCATCGGGGCGGTGCTGAACAAGGTCGATCTGAAGAAGCTGGCCAAATATGGATCGTTCGGCGGCTCCGAGAAATTCTTCGATAAATACTCGACCTACTATCTGGAAAAGTCGGAAGTGCGCAGCAAGGCAAAGGCAACGGTCTGATATCGGCCGTTGTCCAAGCAGGCCCTTTCGAAAGCGCATCGCGTTGAAACGGGGTCAGTCGACGCGCTTTAAATCTTTGCTTTATGCCTGCATGCCCAAACGCCGCGCGCTTTTGGGCGACATGCATTAGGAGCAGGTCAGCTCCAGAAGCACATGAATGAGCCTGCTTCGCTTGTCGGCGATTCCGATGGCAGTCAGGCGTCCGCTGTGGAAGACGGCGGTGTCGAGCCGGGTCTCGGAACCTGCGGCTGGACAGTACGGCTCCTGCGCGCGCGCTGGGCACCGAGGTGCCCATTGGCCAACGAGGTCGCGACTACGCGGCCTTGAGCCGATAGCGGAACACGGTGTGGTCGAGCAGCAGCCGGATGCGTGGCTCGGCCTCGGTCGCCACCAGCCAGCTTGCCGCGATCATTGTCGCGCCGACGATCACCATCGAGAAGAGATGCGGCAGTCCCGCGCGGACCAGGACGCCGAGCAGGGCCGCGCCGACGACGTCGTGCAGGAGGTAGAGCGGATAGGTCATCAGTCCGATCCGGCGCCAGCCGCTCCAGGAGAGGTCGAGCCGAAGCGACCATGCCATCAGTCCGACCGCGGCGAGGAAGATGAGGGTCGGCGGCGCGAACGGCATCTGTTGCCCGACCTTCAGGATATGGACGTCGACCGAACTGGCGATCTGCAGCACGCCGCCGCCCAGGAACAGGGCGCAGAAGGCAAGGCGAGCCGTCGTCACCGCCTTGAAGCGCATCAGCCACAGCATGACGCCGGTCGCGAAGAAAACGCCGTGATGCACCAGCAAAAGGTCGAGCGTGCGTGTCTCGGCAAGGTCGGCCCAGCCGAGCGGGTAATAGAGGCACCAGAAAAGCGTGCTGACCAGGCCGATGGCAATGGCCACCATTTCCATCTGATGGAATCGGCCAAGCCGCAGCAAGGTCCAGACGATGGCATAGAAGGCGATCTCGATGCCGAGCGTCCAGTAGACGCTGTCCACCCAGGGTGCGTAGGGAACGAACAGGCCGGTGCGAACCAGCCTGGTGACGGCATCGGTCGGCCAGCTGAGGCCGACGATCAAAAGCACCACCGCGGTAACGGGGGCGCAGATCCAGACCGCTGGTGCCAGCCGTTTCACCCTTGCTTCGAAAAACCGCAGCGGCGTCGATCTCTCGGCGCTGAAGGCGATGACGAAACCGCTGATGACGAAGAAGATCTGGACGCCGACCCAGCCTGATTCGACCCAGGCACCTATTGCCGGCTGCGCGGGAATGCCGCCCGTGGCGCGTGCCGAAACGCCGTCCGGAAACGCCCACACCCAGAAGCCGTAGTGGTAGACCATGACCATGACGGCGGCGAGGAACCGCAGGATGTCGACGCCGCCAAATGTTATTTTCTTCTGCTGAGCCATACCGTCTCGCCGGATGGCCCCCCAATCAAAGGTGTAAGGTGGATTGCTGCATTGCACAACAAAAGATTGCGGCGCCGACCTCGACGATTTTGCTAAACTCCGATCCCTCGCTCCTTCAGGGCGGCGGTGATCTCGTCGAGAATCAGCGGATCGTCGATGGTCGCCGGCATGGTCCATTCTTCCTTGTCGGCGATCTTCTGCATGGTGCCGCGCAGGATCTTGCCCGAGCGTGTCTTGGGCAGGCGCTTGATCGTCACCACTGTCTTGAAGGCGGCGACCGGGCCGATGCGTTCTCGCACCAGCCCGACCACTTCGCTTTCGATGGCACCGGTCTCGCGTGAAACGCCGGCATTCAGCACCACGAAGCCAAGCGGCACCTGGCCCTTCATGGTATCGGCGATGCCGATGACGGCGCATTCGGCGACGTCGGGATGGGCGGAAAGCACCTCCTCCATGGCGCCGGTCGACAGGCGGTGGCCGGCGACATTGATGATATCGTCGGTACGGGCCATGACATAGAGATAGCCGTCCTCGTCGACCATGCCGGCATCCGCCGTCTTGTAGAAGCCGGGGAACTCGTCGAGATAGGCTTGGCGGAACCGCGCGTCGGCGTTCCACAGCGTCGGCAGGCAGCCGGCGGGCAGCGGCAGCTTGACCACCACATTGCCCAGCGTGCCGCGCGGCACCTCATGGCCGGCATCGTCAAGCACGCGGATGTCGTAGCCGGGCATCGGCACGCCGGGCGAGCCATATTTGACCGGCAACAGGCCGAGGCCGGCAGGATTGATCGTCATCGGCGAGCCGGTCTCGGTCTGCCACCAATGGTCGACCACCGGCACATTCAGCTTCTGCTCCGCCCATTTGATGGTTTCGGGGTCGGCGCGCTCGCCGGCGAGGAACAGGGTGCGGAATTTCGACAGGTCGTATTTCGGAATGAACTCGCCCCTCGGATCCTGCCCCTTGATGGCCCGAAATGCGGTCGGCGCGGTGAACAGCGCGACGACGCCATGCTCAGAGATCACCCGCCAGTAGGTGCCGGCATCGGGCGTGCCGATCGGCTTGCCTTCGAACAGCACGCTGGTGCAGCCGTGCAGCAGCGGCCCATAGACGATATAGGAATGGCCAACCACCCAGCCGACATCGGAGGCTGCCCAGAACACCTCGCCCGGCTTGACGCCGAACTCGTTTTCCATCGTCCATTTCAGCGCGACCATGTGGCCGCCATTGTCGCGCACGATGCCCTTGGGCTGGCCGGTCGTGCCCGATGTGTAGATGATGTAGAGCGGGTCGGTGGCGAGCACCGGAACGCAGTCGACATTGGCGCCGGCTGCCCGTTCGCGGGCGACGGCATCGGCGTAGTCGATGTCGAAATACTCCTTCAACTCGCAGCGCAGCTGGTCGCGCTGCAGGATCAGGCAGCCGTCCGGCTTGTGGCGGGAAATCTCGATCGCCTTATCGAGTAGCGGCTTGTAGGCGACGATGCGACCCGGCTCCAGGCCGCAGGAGGCCGAAATGATCAGCTTCGGCTTGGCGTCGTCGATGCGGGTGGCAAGCTCATGCGAGGCAAAGCCGCCGAAGACGACAGAATGCACCGCGCCGATGCGGGCGCAGGCCAGCATGGCAAAGGCGGCTTCCGCCACCATCGGCATGTAGATGATGACGCGGTCGCCCTTGCCGATGCCGCGGTTCTTCAGCACCGAGGTCAGCGCGACCACCTCGCGCTTCAGCTCGGCATAGGTGAATTTCTTGATCGTCCCGGTGATGGCGCTGTCATGGATCAGCGCGATCTGCTCGGCGCGTCCGCCGGCGACGTGGCGGTCGACGGCATTGTAGCAGGTGTTGCAGGTGGCGCCGGTAAACCAGCGGCCATAGACGCCGGCAGCGGCGTCGAACACCTTGTCATAGGGCGAATGCCAGTCGATGGCCTCGGCCGCCTCCGCCCAGAACTTTTCCGGATCGCGTTTCCAGCCGTCATAGACCTCGTGATAGCGTGAAGCCATCCGACACCTCCCAGGAACGATTTTCTTCCCTCCAGATAGCGCGCTCTAACCTTGGCCGCAAATGCACGCCATCGTGCGGCCGGCATCGATCTGGCGCTTGGGGGCAAGCTGCGATGAAATTTCGATACGGGATTGGTGGAGCGGCCGTGCTGGCGGCGCTGTCATTGACGGTCGCATCCGTCGCCTGGGCGGACGATGGCGCGGCCGTCGAGCCGCTCGGCTTTTCCAGCGATGGCCGCACCTTTGCCTTCGAGCAATACGGCACCGAAAGCGTCTCCGGCATGGATTATTCGCTGACCGATGTGATCGCGGTCGCCACGAACAGATCCGTCGATGGTGTGCCGCTCGTCGTCGATACCACCACGGTCGATGACAGCCTGCTGCAAGACCCCAATCAGGATCCACTCCTGGTCATCCGGCGGCAGGCGAAGCAACAGGCCGCGCCCTTGCTGCAACGGTTCGGCATCAATGGAAGCGGCACCCGGGTCGGCATCGTGGCCGCCAGCCGTTCGCGCGAAACCACGCTGGCCATCGCCGACGAGACGGACGGACGCCAATCGCCTGTTGTCAAGGCATTGCAGCAGGCCGCGGTGGCGACGATGGCTTTGGAACCCTCGGTATTCGGAGGTGGAGCCCATATGGAGCTGCAGGAACAGGCCATCGCCTCGTCGGCCGGCACCTGTGCCGACTACGGCTACACCGCCAAGGGCTTTACGCTGACGCTGCAGCGCGACGGCAAGCCGCCGCTCGTGCTTGGCGCGGTCCAGGCTGCGCAGACGGATGAGGGCTGCCCGCTCGGCTTCGGTCTTGCCGAGGCGCACGCCTTGCAATTGGCGGATGGCTCGATCGCGCTTGCCGTGCTTGTGCAACGCTTCGAATATGTCATGGAAGGGCCGGACCGCCGTTTCACGGTGGTGACCGCGCTGGTGAAACGAGGGGAGTGAAGAGAATGCCTCGTCTTGGGCGGACCATCAGGCAATCCCTGCTTCCATCTTTCCTGGGTGTCATGCTCGCGATCTCGACTGGAACCGCTGAGGCCGGCGATGCCGCGGCACGGCGCATCATCGGCTTTTCGCCCGACGGCAGCACCTTCGCCTTCGAGCAATATGGAACGCTCGACGCCGGCGCCTCGGCTTCCGGCTATTCGCAGATCGACATCATCGACACCCGTACCGACGCCTTCGTTGGCGGCGAGCCGATCCTCGTCGTTGACGAGTCCGAGGAGGCGACACTGACCCTGGAACAGGCAAGGGCACGGGCCGCTGCGAAGGCGGCGCCCATCCTTGCCGAATATGCCATCGCGTCGCGCGGCGAGCAGACGGCTTCCGACAAGTTCACCTTTCCCGATGAGATGGTTGCCTACAACGACATTTCCCGCCTCGAGCAGGTGTCGCAGAAATGGCTTTCGCCGCTCTATGACCAACTCGACATCTCGACCATCCAGCTCGACCAGATCCTGGCCAGCAGCACCACCGACTGTTCAGCGAGTTTCGACGCCACGCAGCAAGGCGACATATCGGGCAAGGCGCTCGGCTTTCGGCTGACGCTGCAGGGGCAGGACGGCAAGCCGTTCAAGGTCCTGCATGAAGACAAGACGGTGCCGGGCTCAAGGAACTGTCCGACCTCCTACAGCCTGTCGGAATCCTACGAATTCACCCCGGCCGGCAAGCCGGCCGTGATTGTGGTGCTGGTGCAGCGCTTCAGCCAAGGCTTCGAGGGGCGCGACCGCCGCTTCATTGCCGTGACCGGCCAGCCGCGCTGACAATCCGTGTCCCGAGTTTCCCAGGCAGCCGTTCGATGAATGTCGCTTGCTCTAGATCGACGCAATTCCGGACGGAAAACCGTTTCACACTTTTCCTGGAATTGCTCTAGATCGGCAAAGCCACAAGCATGAGGCCGATGCCGCCGAAGATCAAAATGGCTGTCGCCAGGGCTTTTCTGTGACGTTCGAAGCTCGTCGGAGCCCGCTCCCAATTGTAACGCATACGCTATCTCCACAAGTCCCGAGGAGTCCTTTACCTTACTCGGGGGAAGGAAAGCAACGGTCTGGCCCGGACGGTTCGGACGATCCCGCGTCGCGAGGAAGACTATTTCTGGGACGATTCCCGCCGGCGGCACGATTCCAGCCACAGCTTGGCAGGAAGACTACATGCCCCAGCGCAGCGCCGCCGTGTGCACCGGCGCGTCCCAGAATGCGGCCGTTTCCGCGTCGAGCATGGTCAGCGTGATCGAACAGCCAGCCATGTCGAGCGAAGTGACATAGGAGCCGACCAGCGAACGGGTCACCGTCACGCCGTGCCTCTCGAAAATTGTTCGCGCGCTGTTGTACATCAGATAGAGTTCCATCAACGGCGTGCCGCCAAAGCCATTGACGAACAGCAGCGCCGGGCCCTTGGCCCTGTCGCCGAGATCGCCCAGGATCGCGGCACAAATCTCTTGCGCGATCGCATCTGCGCTTTTCAACATGTCGCGTCGCCTTCCGGGCTCGCCGTGGATGCCGACGCCGAACTCCATCTCGCCATCTCCGATGTCGAAAGTCGGCTTGCCTGCGGCGGGCACGGTGCAACTGGTCAGCGCCACGCCCATCGACCGGGTCACACCGTTGACGCGTTCGCCCAGCGCCTTCAGCGGCGCCAGCGCCAGGCCATGCTCGGCCGCCGCGCCGACGATCTTTTCGACGACCAGCGTGCCGGCGACGCCGCGCCGGCCGGTCGTGTAGGACGAGTTTTCGACGGCGACATCGTCATTGGTGACGATCTGCATGACGCCTTCCGACATTTCAGCCGCCATCTCGAAGTTCATCACGTCGCCCTCATAGTTCTTGACGATGAACAGGCAGCCGGCGCCGGTGTCGACGGCTTCTGCCGCCGCCAGCATCTGGTCCGGCGTCGGCGAGGTGAACACCTGGCCGGGGCAGGCGGCGTCGAGCATGCCGTGACCGACAAAGCCGCCATGCAGCGGCTCGTGGCCGGAGCCGCCGCCGGAGATCAGCGCCACCTTGCCCGGCCGCAAGGCCTTGCGGCGGACGAATTTGTGCTCGTCGCCAAGCACAAGGATGTCGGCATGGGCGGCAACGAAGCCGTCGAGGCTTTCGGTCAGCACCGTGTCCACCGAATTCATAAATTTCTTCACGGCCGTCTCCTCCCGAAATGGGCCTCAACCAAAGCAATTCCAGGAAAAGTGTGTAACGGTTTTCCGTCCGGAATTGCGTAGAAACAAAAGGTTAGAGTGGTTCAATCGCTCCACGAAATATTGAACCGCTCTAACGGATCAGCCACCCTTACCGGTGATGCTGGTGATCTTCTGGATAAAATCATTCACTGCCCGGTCGAGCGCTGCGTTCTGCTTGTCGTCACCGAAATCGGGCACGATGAGCGAAACATGCCGCGTCTTGCGCATGCCTGCCGCGACAGACATTTTTCCCGGATGCGCCTGATGATAGGCGGCGAGAAACTGGTCGCGCTCGGCGGGGCTGAAATGGCAGACGGAAAAGATCGAAGGCAAATGCTTTGACGGGATCGGGATCGAATAGGCCGGGCTGGAAATCTGCGTGACGAAGCTGCGGTGCTTGCCAAGCGCATCGGCGAGCCGCTGGCGCATGCCGGACGGCCGCTGGTCGATGACGTGCGACAGGATCGTCTTGTAGGCGCGGATCGCCTCTTCGGAACCGGCTTCAGGCATCTTGTCGATCATGCCGGCCGCGCCTGGATCGAAACGTCCGCGATGGCCGCCTTGGCCATGGCGAGTTGCGCGGGGGCAACGGAAAGGTCGCGCAGGCCGGCCTCGAGCAGCGACGGGATCGAGGCGGGGTCGCCGCCGGCATCGCCGCACAGGCTGACCGGAATTTCTGCACGCAAGCCAAACGCGGTTACGGCAGCGACAAGCCGCAGCACGGCTGGATGACGGACCGAGTTGAGGTGTGCCACTAGAGCGTTGTCCCGGGCGGCTGCCATGACATACTGGGTCAGGTCGTTGGAGCCGATCGAGAAGAAGGCGGCCTCGGCAAAGGCCTCCGGCACGATCGCCACCGAAGGCACCTCGACCATGATGCCGAGCGGCGGCATCTTTTGCGGAATGCCGTGAGTAGCAAGGGCTGCCTGCTCCTCGGCGAACATCGCCGCTGCCTGTCTGTATTCCTCCACAACGGCGATCATCGGGAACATCACTTTCAGACTGCCGTGGACGGCGGCGCGCAGCAGTGCCCGGATTTGTACACGAAACACTTCCGGCCGCGCCAGCGACAGCCTGATGCCGCGCAGACCGAGGAACGGATTGCCTTCCTCGACAGTGAAGCCGGGCACTGGCTTGTCGCCGCCGGCATCGACGGTGCGGATCGTCACCGGCTTGTCGCCGGCCCATTCCAGCACCTTGCGATAGGCGCGATACTGCGTCTCCTCATCCGGCAATGTCTTGCCGAACAGGAATTCGGTGCGCATCAGCCCGACGCCGTCGCAGGTGGCGATGTCGATGCCGTCGACGTCGGACGGATCGGCGATATTGACCTGTACGCGCACCGCTGTACCGGTCTTGGTCACCGCCGGCCGCGCCAGAAAAATCCCGGCCCGGTCGCGGCGTGCGAAGAACGATGACGACGATTGGCGAAAGGCATCGATTTCGGCCTTGGAAGGCGACAGCACGATGCCGCCATGTTCGGCATCGAGCAGCGCGATGCCGGCAAGATTGGCAGGCGAGTTGCCAAGACCCAACACCCCAAGCCCCACAACCATAGGCACGCCGCGCGAGCGCGCCAGCATGGCGACGTGGCTCGCCGCGCTGCCCGCCTTCAGCGCGATGCCGCCGCCGCCGCTCCAGTCGGTCTCGAGAAAACGCGTCGGTGCGATGTCCTCGCCGTAGAGAATAGCGCCGCGTGGTGCCTGGATGTCGCCATCCTCGGTCAACGCGCGCAGCACCTGGTCCCTGATGTCGCGTATGTCGGCCGCACGGGCGCGGAAATACTCTTGATCCGAGGTCTCGTAGCCAGCGATTTCCACATCCAGCGCCTGTCGCCATGCCGCATCGGCGGGGTGTCCGGAGGCAATCGCTGCAAAAGCCGGGCCGCTCAACGCGTCGTCCCCCAGCATGGCTATCTGAAATTCGAGGATGTCGGCGGCGTCACCATCAGCGATTTTGATCAATGCGGCGAGACGGCCCGTCGCAATGTCGATTGCGGTCTCGAGCGCTGCTTTCTCGTCGGCGGTATTTTCCTTGCAGGCGTAAGCAATGGCAATCCGGTCGAGGTCGAACAGCGGCCCCTCGGCATAACCGGCCGAGGCCGAGATGCCTTGAAGCCTAAGCGGTTCGGACATGGTCCGCGCCTTCGTCGAAATCGCGCCGCACCAGTTCGACCAGTGCGTCGACGGCATCATTGGCGCCGGCGCCGCTGGCCCTGATGTGCAGCACCGTGCCTTTCGGCGCCTTGGTGGCCATCACCTTGACGATGCTCTTGGCGTCGAACCATGGCCCGTTGGCGGCAAGTGCTATTTCCACCTCGGCGGCGAAGGTCTTGGCCAGCTTGGTGAACTTCACCGAAGGACGCGCATGCAGACCCACCTCATGGGTGATCAGGACGGTCGCTTCGGCGGATGCGGACATATCTTCAAGATTCCCGTTCGTTCACGACGGCGACAATTCGTGCGCCGTCGCCACCACTTCCTTGAGCGAGGCCCCGCCGGACGCCTCGGTCGCCGCCATCACCGCGCCTTCGACGATCGGCGCGTTGCAGACGATGATCTTCTGCGCACGCGGCTCGCCGATCATCTCCACCGCCATTTCGCTGTTGGTCTCGGCGCCGCCGAGATCGACTAGGATGGCGACGCCGGCTTCCGACCATGCCCTGTCGATGGCGCTCATGATCGCCTCGACATTGGTGCCGAGCCCGCCATGGCCGTTTCCGCCGCACCATGCAAGCGGCACTTCGTCGCCCACCATCTGCCGAACCATGTCGGCCGTGCCCTCGGCGACCAGCGGCGAATGCGAAACGATGACGATGCCGACATTGCTCATGCGCTTTCCCCGACGGTTTCCGCCACTGTCCGCACGAGAAGCGCGGTTGAGCGCGCACCGGCATCCATATGGCCGATCGAGCGGTCGCCAAGGAACGAGGCTCGGCCACGCAGGGCCTTCATCGGCACGGTCGCTTCGGCGGCCGCGTCGGCGATATCGGCGATTTCCGCCCCCGTCTTTCCCCGCAACAGGGCATCATGCACAGGCTGCAGCACGTCGAGCATCGTCTTCTGCCCAACCTGCGACTTGCCCCTTGCGGCCACCGCTTCGATGGCCTTGCCGAAAGCCAGGGTCAGATTGGCGCGATCGGGCGCGGCGGAAATCTCCTTGCCGAGCGCCATGAACAAGGTGCCGAACAGCGGACCGGAAGCCCCGCCGACCGTCATCACCAGCTTGGTGCCGATCGCCTTGAGCGCCTCGGGCAGCGGCTTGGCAGCAAACGCCTCGGCTTCGCTGCGCACGGCCTCGAAACCGCGCTTCATGTTCAGCCCATGATCGCCGTCGCCGATTGCCTGATCGAGCGCCGTCAACGCCTCGGCGTGAGCGGCAATCGTGTCCGCGGCGGCCGCGATCAGCCTGGAAAGGTTCAACGCCGCCATGTCACCCAAATTCCTGGTTCCCACCCTGCCGGCAGTAGCGAAAGAATTTTCATTCGACAACTGAAGCATGCGTCAGACCGCTGCAAGCAGCGCGGCTGCGGCCGCGAAGGCCTCGGCCACGGCATAGGCGCCGGGGTCGACCACGCCTTGCAGCTTGCTGCCGACATAAGCGGACCGCCCGGCTTTCGCTCTGTCCATGGCGGACGTGGCCTCGGCACCGCGTCGAGCCGCCGTTGCCGCCTCCTCCAGGCCGCCGGTGTCCAGCGATTTCAGCGCTGGCTCCAGGGCATCGATCATCGTGCGGTCGCCAACCTTTGCGCCGCCGTAGAAGGTCATCCGTTCGAGGCCGGCAAGCAGCGCTTTGGCCAGGCCGGCGCCGCCATCCAAAGCCTGCGCCGCCGCGGTGAAGAAGATCGACAGCAGCACGCCGCTGGAGCCGCCCATGGACGCGCTCAGAATGTCGCCCACCGCGCCAAGGGTTGCCGCAGGATCGGCCAGCGGCAGCGTATCCAGCCGATCGAGCACACTGCGCGCGCCTGTCGCCACCGTCGAACCGGTGTCGCCATCTCCCGCCTTGGCGTCCAGCCCGTTCAAAGTGGCTTCGAGCGCGATCAGCCGCTCGCCGATGGTGACGACAAGGCGTCTGGTGCGTGCATCCTGGCTGGGCTTGTGTGCCGCGCTTACGGCGGCTGGTTTCGCCAGCGGCACAATAGCCGGCGCAACAAGAGGCTTTGCCGGCATCCAGGCGTGTGGGCCGACCGGTGCCAGCAAGGCTGCCTCGCGCACAGCGTCCAGCCGGATCAGCGACAGCGAGAAGCCGTTCATGTTGAGCGCCGTCATCAGCGCTCCGGGGCCGATCGTCAGCTTGATGGTCTTGGCGAGCGGCGAAGCCAGCACCGCATTGGCGACAAGCGACATTTCGAGCGGCGGCACGGAGCCGAGATTGTTGATGAGCAAGGCATAGCTGGCTGCCGGATCGAGCTGTGCCGCAAGCCGCTCCACCATGATCGCGACCAGCCTGTCGGCGCTTTGCACGGCAATCCGCTCGACGCCCGGCTCACCGTGAATACCGAGGCCGAGCTCGCCATCGTTTTCGCCAAATCTGTCTTCGTGCGGTTGGCCCGGGATCGAGCAGGACGACAGCGACATGCCGAGTGAAACGATGTCCTTCGCCGCGGCTCGCGCTGCTGTCGCGACGGCTGCAAGATCGTGGCCGGCTTCCGACAGATGGCCGGCGATCTTGTGCACGAACAATGTACCGGCAACACCGCGCGGCTGGGCAATATCGGGCAGCGCGATATCGTCGGCGACGATCACCATCTCGACGCGGAAGCCCTCAGCCCGCGCCTTCTCGGCCGCCAGGCCGAAATTGAGACGGTCGCCGGTGTAGTTCTTGACGATCAGCAGGCAGCCGGCCGGGCCAGTGACCGCGCGAATGGCGGCCAGCACCGCCTCGACGCTTGGCGAGGCAAAGATCTCGCCCGAAACCGCCGCCGTCAGCATGCCCTTGCCAACGAAGCCGGCATGTGACGGCTCGTGCCCAGCGCCGCCGCCGGAGAGGACGCTGACGTTCGTCTTGTCCCAGTCGGCGCGCAGGATGACCTTGATTTCGGGATACCCGTCGAGGCGCGCCAGATCGCCGGCGCCAATGGTCCGCAAGAGGCCGTCCAGCGCCTCGGTGACGATCGTTTCCCTGCGATTGAAAAAGTGCTTCATCGAATTCGTCCAGTCCCGTATTCGCAATCGTCAATCAGAAGCCGGTGTTGAACCTTGGCAGGGAAACACCGAAAACCGTTCACATCAGCCTTTGTCCGTCGGCACCAAAGTAGAGCGGCGACCGATAGCGGATCACCACTCTGTCGCCTTGTCCCAGATCCGTGTCGGGATCGGTCAGCGTCACCAGCTTCCTGGTCCCCACCGTCACATGCAGGTGATTCTGGTCGCCGAGATGCTCGACCCAGTCGACGACGCCGTCGGCTTGGCCGTTCGCGGCCTTCTCGATCGACAGATGCTCGGTGCGTGCGCCGATGGTCTTGGTGCCGGTCGGTGCGCCGCCATCGGGCAGCAGCCCGGTCGGCAGAAGATTGATCGCCGGCTGGCCGAGCCTGGCCGCGACATGAAGGTTTGCCGGCTCCGAATAGATCGTCCTCGGCGAGCCGATCTGCACCAGCACGCCATCGGCAAGGATGCCGATGCGGTCGGCCATCGTCATCGCCTCGATCTGGTCATGCGTGACATAGAGCATAGTGGCGCCGAGCTCGGACTGGATGCGCTTCAGTTCGAGCCTGAGATCCGCCCGCAACTTGGCATCGAGCGACGACAGCGGCTCGTCCATCAGATAGATGGAAGGCTTGCGCACCAGCGCGCGGCCGATGGCGACGCGCTGCATTTCACCGCCCGAAAGCTTGGTCGAGCGGTTGGCGAGCTTGTGATGGATGCGCACCATCTTCGCCACCTCCTCGACCCGGCGGCGGATCTGCTCCTCCGGCATCCTTCGTGCCGGTGAGCGCAGCGGGAAGGCGAGGTTGTCGAACACCGACAAATGCGGATAGAGCGAGTATTGCTGGAACACGAAGGCGGTGTCGCGCTCGGCCGGCGAAAGTGTCGTGGCATTGTGGCCGCCGATTTCGATGGTGCCTGCATCCGGCCGCTCCAACCCGGCGATCAGCCGCAGCGTCGTCGTCTTGCCGGCTCCGGTTGGCCCGAGCAGCACGACGAACTCACCATCGGCGATGGAAAGGTCGAGACCGTTGACGGCGACATGGTCGCCAAAACTCTTGCTCACGTTCTTGATGTGCACGTCAGCCATGCTGTGCCCTCCGCTCCGAGGCGGCATCGTGGACCGCGGTTCTCACCGCGCGACCCGATCCCTTCTCGAACAGCGACAGCCGCGCGCTGCTCAGCGTCAGGCCGACATGGTCGCCAGTGGAGAGCCGGATCTCGGCCGGCACGCGTGCCTTGATGATGCCGTCCGCCGTCTCCACAGCGACGATCTGCGTGGTGCCGAGATATTCGGTGCCGTAGATAGCGCCACGCAACTTGGAGGTGTCGTCGAAGCGGATGTGTTCCGGGCGGATGCCAAGCGCCATGTCGGTCGGTGCGATATCCTCGCGCACCTCCGGCACCGCGACCTTCGCACCCTGGACGACGATTTCTTTCGCCCCTTTGTTGAGTCCTCCGCCGAAGCCCAGGAAATTCATCGGCGGCGAACCGATGAAGTCGGCGACGAACATGGTCGCCGGCCGGTCGTAGATTTCGCGCGGCGTGCCGAACTGTTCGATGACGCCATGGTTCATCACCGCGATCTTGTCAGCCATCGACATCGCTTCCATCTGGTCGTGCGTGACATACACGGTGGTGGCGTGGATGCGGTTGTGCAGCTCGCGCAACTCATGGACCATCAAATCGCGGAACTCGGTGTCGAGCGTGCCGAGCGGCTCATCCATCAGGAAGCACTTTGGTCGCCGCACGATGGCGCGGCCGAGCGCCACCCGCTGGCGGTCGCCGCCGGCAAGGCCGGAGACGGATTTGTTGAGCAGATGGTCGATGCGCAGAAGCTTTGCCGTCTCTTCGACGCGCTCGCGAATCTCGGCTGATGGCATGCCTTGCGCCAGCAGTGGGAAGCCGATGTTCTTGCGCACGTTCATGTGCGGATAGAGCGCGAACAGCTGGAAGACGAAAGCGATGTCGCGCTCGCGTGCCCGCAGCATGGTGACGTCGTCGCCGCCGAGCAGGATCTGCCCGCCGGTCGGCAGTTCGAGCCCGGCGATCATGCGCAAGGTCGTCGTCTTGCCGCAGCCCGACGGTCCGAGCATGACGAAGAACTCGCCATCCTCGACGACGAAATTGGAATCCTGCACGGCGACGAAATCGCCGAAGGCCTTTCTCAGATGCTGAACACGAATTTCGGCCATGGCTATTCCGGGAACTTCGAGACGATGATGAACATCACGGTGCCGGCGAGCATGGTGATGAAGGAATAGGTGTAGAGCGACAGTGCGAAGGGCTGGAACAGCATCAGGAAGCCGATGGCGATCAGCGCCGTCGCGATATTTTCCATCAGCCCGCGCCTCGCCCAGACCGGCCAGCGCGATTTGCGTTTCTGAGGTGTTGTCATGCTCATTTGCGCACCGCGCCGAAGGTGATGCCGCGCAGCAATTGCTTGCGAAGCAGGATGGTGAAAACCAGGATCGGCACCAGGAAGATCGTCGTGCCGGCCGCGACCGCCGGCCAGTCCTGGCCGCCTTCGCCGATGATGGTCGGGATGAAGGGCGGCGCGGTTTGCGCCGTGCCGGAGGTCAGAAGGGCGGCGAAGGCATATTCGTTCCAGGCGAAGATCAGGCAGAAGATCGCGGTCGCGGCAATGCCGGTGGTCGCTTGCGGCAGCACCGTGCGCCAGAAGGCCTGCAGCCGCGTATAGCCGTCGATCATCGCCGCTTCCTCGTACTCGCGCGGGATCTCGTCGATGAAGCCTTTCAAGAGCCACACCGCCAGCGAGACATTGACCGCCGTATAAAGCAGGATCATGCCGAGCGCGGTGTCGGACAGGCCAAGTTCGCGGTACATCAGGTAGATCGGGATGGCGACGGCGATCGGCGGCATCATGCGCGTCGACAGGATGAAGAACAAAAGGTCGTCGGCCAGCGGCACCTTGAAGCGCGAGAAGCCATAGGCCGACAGCGTGCCGAGAAACACCGCGCAGAAGGTCGAGCCGAAGGCGATGATCAGCGAATTGACGAAGCGCGGCAGGAAGTTGGACGGGCCGGCGATCACCATGTTGCGCTTGCGCGTGGTCTCGTCGCAAAAGTCGGTCGCCGGCCCCAGCGAGTTGATGTATTCCGGCGTCTGTCGCGTGCGTGTCGTGAACAGGTTGCAGTAGCCCTCGAGGCTCGGCTGGAACAGCAGCTTCGGCGGATAGGCGATCGAATCCGGCGGCGTCTTGAAGCTGGTGGCGAAGATCCACAGCAACGGCACGATCGAGATCAGCGCGTAGGCAATGATGATCGCGCCGGCGATGCGCTTCGAATTCGCAGACGGTGCGACGACCGAGTGGGCAGTGGTCAGGCTCATCTCTGCTTCACCTTGTTGAGCGCCTTGACGTAGATGTTGGCGAGACCGAACACCGCGACGAACAGGATGATGGCGAAGGCCGAGGAATAGCCCGTCCGCCAGCTCTCGAAGGCCTGGCGCTTCAGCGTGATCGAGGCGACCTCGGTGGTCGAGCCCGGCCCGCCGCCGGTCAACAGATTGACCATGTCGAACATCTTGAAGTTCTCGATGCCGCGAAACAGCACCGCCAGCATGATGAAGGGCAGCGCCATCGGCAGCGTGATCGACCAGAACTGCCGCCAGTTGGAGGCGCGGTCGACCTCGGCCGCCTCATAGATGTATTCGGGGATCGAGCGCAGCCCGGCGAGGCAGATCAGCATCACGTAAGGCGTCCACATCCAGGTGTCGACGATGATGATCGACCATGGTGCCAGCGACACGTTGGAGAGCATCTGGATATTCGTTGGCGGGATGCCGGTGACGAAGGAAATGGCATAGGCGAACAGGCCGATCTGCGGCTCGTAGAGGAAGCGCCAGAAATTGCCGACCACCGCCGGCGACAGCATCATCGGAACCAGGATGAGCGTCGTCCAGAACGCATGGCCGCGGAACTTCCTGTCGATCAGCCAGGCCAGCGTGAAGCCGATCAGCGTCTGCAGCAGGATGGTCCAGAACACGAAATGCGCCGTCGTCTGCATGGCGATCCAGATGTCCTTGTCGCCGAGGATGCGCTGGTAGTTGGCAAAGCCGAGATTCTTCACCACCTCGTTCGGCCGGTTGGCCCGATAATTGGTGAACGACAGATAGATCGCCCAGAACAGCGGAAAGATGTTGATGGCGAGCAGCAACAGGATCGTCGGCGAAATGAACAGCCAGGCGAGGCCCTTGTCGCTGATGCCCCGGACCTTGCGGGCCAACGGTTCCGGGGTCGCCCGGGCAACGTTCTCCGCGGTCCGATTGAGCATGGTCAGTCCTGCTTCGGTCACTTGGGTCGTCTCTGTCATGGAATTTATCTGAACTGCGTCCCGTGCCAAGGGTGGCACGGGACGCTTGGGCCTAGCTCGGGAGGAGCCGGTTACATTTTGCCGTCGTCCTCGAAGACCTGCGTCCAGTCCTTGACCAGGCCGTCAAGGGCATCCTTGGCCGAACCCTGGCCGGCGACGACATAGTCATGGAAGCGCTTCTGCGACGCCTGCAGCAGCGGTGCGTAGCTGGGCTCGGCCCAGAAGTCCTTCACGATGGCCATCGAGTCGAGGAAGGTCTGCGCATAGGGCTGGCTGGCCGGGAACTTTGGATCCTTCACCACCGCGTTGAGGCAGGAATAGCCGCCGAGTGACCACCACTTGGCTTGCACATCCTTGTTGGCGAACCACTTGATGTATTTCAGCGCCGATTCCTGCTTGTCGGAATAGGACACAACGGAGATGCCCTGGCCGCCGAGCTGGGCGAACTGCTCGCCGTCAGGCCCCTTGGGGTTGACGAAGTAACCGATCTTGTCGCCGCCGACATTCTCGTCTTTCTGCAGGCCCGGCCATGTGAAGGCGAAGTTCATGTGCATCGCCACCTGGCCGGATTTGAAGGCATCGACGCCTTCGCCCATATAGCTGTTCGAGGCGCCCGGAGGGGTGCAGCAATCATAGAGCGCCTTGTAGAACTCCAGACCCTTCACCGACTTGTCGGAATTGACGAAGCCTTCCATCTCGTAGGGCTTCTTCGGGTTTTCGTACTGGAAGCCGTAGCTGTAGAGCACGTCCATGGCGCCCATGGTGATGCCTTCCGAGCCCCGCTCGGTATAGATCGAGGCGCCATAGACGGTCTTGCCGTCGATCTGCCGCTTCTGGAAGAACTCGGCGACCTGCTTCAGCTGGTCGAACGTCGTCGGCGGGCCGAGATCCCAGCCGTACTTCTCCTTGAATTCCTTCTGCAGCTCCGGCTTGGAGAACCAGTCCTTGCGATAGGTCCAGCCGACGACGTCGCCCATGGCCGGCAGCGCCCAGTAGTTCGGCGTGTTCTTCGGCCATTCCGAATAGCCGACGACGGTTGCCGGCACGAAGTCGTCCATGCTGATCTTCTCCTTGTCGAAGAAGTCGTTCAGCTTGACGTAGTGGCCGTTCTCGGCGGCGCCGCCGATCCACTGGCTGTCGCCGATGATCAGGTCGCACAGCTTGCCGTGCGAGTTCAGCTCGTTGAGGAAGCGATCGGCATAGTTGGTCCACGGCACGAATTCGAATTTCATGCCGATGCCGGTTTCCTTGGTAAAATCCTTGGACAGTTCGACAAGCGCATTGGCCGGGTCCCAGGCGGCCCAGCACAGCGTCAGGTCTTCAGCGTGCGCGACGGTCGAGGCGGCTGTCGACGCGGATATCGCCGAGGCCAGTCCCAACGCCAGTTTCAAGCTCGATTTCATGCCTTCCTCCCATTTGCGAAACGCGTCCGGATGACGGTTTCAAGAGCCCTAAACCCCTCTCCTCAGGGGCCCAAACATGGCGGCGCGGTAGCGCGGCAGATGTTTAGTAATTTGTTTAGTAATGCAATTTTTACTAAACAACGCAAGCGAATTCGTTGCTGCGGCGCAGCATGCACGGGGCGGTGTCTGAAAACGTTCGGAAAAGCGTGGATCGTAGGTCGGATTGTCGAAGCCGTGCAAGCCGAATCCGACCAGGCCTGAAGGTGGTCTCGACTCTCAGTCGACCCGTTTGGTGCTCACCATCACCGGCCGGATTGCCGGTGCCGGTGGCAGCAGCGCGCGGATGTCGGCGAAAGGAAATACCGGCTCGAAGCGGAAGGCTTCGGCCAGCGAACCCTGCGCGCCGTTGCATTGGCCCGAACGAAAAAGGTTCTGCGTTCGCGCAGCATCGACGAAGCGATCGGGGTCCTGCGACTGATGCATGCGGATCGCCTTGGCCTTGATGTCGGCATGCGCGGAAATATCGACATAATGCGTCGGCGAAAAACCGGTGCCGCCGAGCGTGTCGGCATGCAGCACCGGCACCGCGAACGAAGCTGCGATGCGCACGCCGTCCGACAGCGCGCGGTGGTCGCCATGATAGTCGTTCGGCGCATGCGTAATCGCCAGGTCAGGGCCGATCTCGCCGATCAGCGCCTTCAGGGTCGCGATCAGCGCGGCATCGGCAACCAGCGCGCCGTCGGGGAAGTCGAGAAAGCGTGGCGCGGCACCAAGCAGGCTTGCCGCTTGTGTCGCCTCCTCGCGCCGCGCCCGGGCAAGCACGCCGGGATCACCCTTGCCGCCCTTGGCCCCATCGGTGGCGATAGCAAAAGTCAGTTCTGCGCCTTGCGCGGCATAGGCGGCCATCGTACCGAACATGAAGATCTCGATGTCGTCCGGATGCGCACCGAGCGCCAGTATTTTCAAGTCTCTCTCCCCGGAAATGGAAAAACGTGACGAACGGAATTCTGCTCGCCCTGATCGCCTATGCAAGCTATTCGGGCAGCGATGCCGTTGTCAAAAGCCTGGGCGGCCAGCTCACGATCTTCGAGATCGGATTTTTCATAACCTTGTTTGCCGGCTTCTTCCTCTTCTTCACGCGGCCGGCGGGCGAGCGCTGGCGTGATTTCTGGCGCACCAAAAGGCCCTGGGCGGTGCAGGCCCGCGCCTGGGCAGGCATCGCGTCCGGCGTGCTCAGCGTCTATGCCTTCACCACCATTCCGCTGGCGGAGGTCTATGCGCTGGTCTTTCTGGCGCCGCTCTGCGTCACCATCCTCTCCACCGTCATCCTCAAGGAGAAGGTCGGTCCGTGGCGATGGCTGGCGGTTGTCGCCGGCTTTGCTGGCGTCATGCTGGTGGTGCGACCGGGGTTTCGGGAACTCAATCTCGGCCACCTTGCCGCCTTCGGCGTTGCCTTCCTCGCCGCTGCCAGCGTCATCCTGATGCGCTCCCTGGCGCAGCAGGAAAGGCGCACAACCATGCTCGGCGTGCTGGTCGGTTATGGCCTGGCGTTCAACGGCATCGGTGCCGCCGCCACGTCATTCACCGTTCCGGACGCAAAACAACTGATGTGGCTGGTGATGGCCGGTGCCTTCACCGCTTGCGGGCAATTGCTGCAGCTCCTGGCGGTCAAGTATGCGCCCGCCAACCGGATCGCGCCGACGCATTATTCGCAGATCGTCTGGGCGGTGATCCTCGGCGCGCTGTTCTTCCAGGAATACCCCGACTGGCTGTCGCTGGTCGGCCTCGCGGTCGTCGGCGGTTCCGGCTTGCTGACCATGGTGCGCGAGGAAGCGCGGTTGGGCACGGTGCGATGGAACCCGTTTTCCCGCACCCGGCTTTGAACCGGCTCCGGCTCTATGAGACTGTTTCGAAATTCGCTCTGGCGAGTCATATGGTGGTGATTTCGAGAACCGGAGCGCAGCGGACATTTGGGTCCGTGAGCACCGGAAGCGCAGAAAACGCCATCAGATGGCCGCCAGAGTAGAAGTTCCAAACAGTCTCTAAGTTGCATGGCCACCGCGACCGCTGGTATGCGGACGGAGCGGGCCTGCCGCGATTGGATGAGCGCATTCCTGGAACAATGACCACGAAACCTCTGCCGGACCTTCCCGTATCCGCCGTGCTGCCGGCGCTGAGTGAAGCGCTCGGCCGTGGCAACAATGCCGTGCTGGTGGCGCCACCCGGCGCCGGCAAGACGACGCTGGTGCCGCTGGTGTTGCTCGATGCGCCCTGGCTGGGGGCCGGCAAGATCGTTCTGCTCGAACCGCGCCGGCTTGCCGCCCGCGCGGCTGCCCGCCGCATGGCCGAACTCGTCGGCGAGGAGCCCGGCGCGACCGTCGGCTATGCCATGCGCATGGAGAACCGCACTTCGGCCAAGACCAGGATACTGGTCGTCACCGAAGGCGTGCTGGCGCGGATGATTCTCGATGACCCCGAACTGCCCGGCGTCTCGGCGGTGATCTTCGATGAATTCCACGAGCGCTCGCTCGATGGCGATTTCGGCCTGGCGCTGGCGCTCGACGTGCAAGGCGCGCTGCGGCCGGATCTGCGCGTGCTGGTGATGTCGGCGACGCTCGACGGCGCGCGTGTGGCCAAACTGCTGTCGGGCGCGCCGGTGATCGAGAGCGAGGGCCGCGCCTTTCCCGTCGATGTCCGCTACGACGAACGGCCGGCCGGCACCACCATCGAGGACGCCATGGCCAAGGCGATCCGCTCGGCGCTTGCCGACGAGAGCGGCAGCGTGCTTGCCTTCCTGCCCGGCCAGCGCGAGATCGAGCGCACCGCCGAGCGGCTGGCCGGCAAGGTCAGTGCGGATGTCGACCTCGTGCCGCTCTACGGCATGCTCGACGGCAAGGCGCAGGATGCGGCGATCAAGCCGGCGCCGGCTGGCCGCCGCAAGGTGGTGCTGGCCACCTCGATCGCCGAGACCTCCATCACCATCGACGGCGTGCGCATCGTTATCGATTCCGGCCTGTCGCGACTGCCGCGCTACGAGCCGGCCAGCGGCCTCACCCGGCTGGAAACCGTGCGCGTCAGCAAGGCTTCCGCCGACCAGCGCGCCGGCCGTGCCGGGCGCACGCAGCCAGGCGTCGCCATGCGGTTGTGGCGGGCGGAGCAGACGGCTGCACTCCCCCCCTTCACGCCACCTGAAATCCTCGAAGCCGACCTGTCCGGGCTGCTGCTCGACTGTGCCGCCTTCGGCGTCGCCGACCCGACGAGTCTTGCCTTTCTCGATCCGCCGCCCGCGCCTGCGCTCAACGAGGCGAGGCTGCTGCTGCGCGCGCTGGACGCCATCGACGAGGCCGGGCGCCTGACGGAAGCGGGCATGGCGATGCGCAAGCTCGCTCTGCCGGTGCGGCTGGCGCATATGGTCGCCGAGGCAGCCAGGAGCGGTCACGCCGACGAGGCAGCCATGCTCGCCGTGCTGCTGACAGAACGCGGGCTAGGCGGCGACGGTGCTGATCTGGAGCGACGGCTGATGCGCTTTCGCTCTGAGCGATCGCCACGCGCCACCGCCGCGCGCCAGCTTGCCGAACGGCTGGCGAGGCAGACCGGTGGCGCGAAAAACGGTGAGACCGTTTCTGCCGGCCTCCTCCTCGTCCACGCCTGGCCCGACCGCGTCGCCAAGGCGCGTGGCGAGCGCGGCCGCTTCGTGCTGGCCAACGGTTCCGGCGCCATGCTCGACGCCGCTGACCCACTGGCGGGCGAGCCGTTTCTGGTCGTCGCCGACCTGCAAGGCAAGGCGCAGAATGCGCGCATCACGGCGGCGGCGGCAATCGGTGAGGACGATGTCCGCGCAGCACTTGCCGGCAGGATCGAAACACGCAAGCAAACGAGTTTCGATCGCGACCGCCGCGCCGTGCGTGTGCGCGAGACGGTGCGCCTCGGCGCCATCACGCTCGCCGAGCGCATGCTGCCGCCGCCAACCGGCACCGACGCCGATCGCGCCATCCTCGATGCGGTGCGCGAGCATGGGCTGTCGCTGCTGACCTGGGGCAAGGAGGCGCAGACACTGCGCCAGCGGCTGTCCTGGCTGCATCGCGGCCTCGGCGCACCCTGGCCTGATATGGCGGATGCCGCCCTCATCGAGCGCCTCGACGACTGGCTGCTGCCGTTCCTGTCCGGCGCGGCATCCTTTGCCGCCATCGATCCGGGCGTTGTTTCGGCTGGGCTCGCCACACTCGTGCCGCACGACCTGCAGCGCAGGATCGACACGCTGGCGCCCACCCATTTCGACGCCCCGTCGGGCAGCCATGTGCCGATCCGCTATGACGGCGAATGGCCGGTGCTGGCGGTGCGCGTGCAGGAACTGTTCGGCCTCGACCGTCATCCTGCGATCGCCGCCGACACGGTGCCGCTGACGCTCGAACTGCTGTCGCCGGCACACCGGCCGATCCAGACGACGCGCGACCTACCCGGCTTCTGGCGTGGCTCCTGGGCCGATGTGCGCGCCGACATGCGCGGCCGCTATCCCAAGCATGTCTGGCCGGAAAATCCGCTGCTCGCCGCCGCCACCGCCCGCGCCAAACCGCGCGGGACCTAGGTCCTCGACGCATCAATTTTGATGGATCGCTCACAGCGATGAACTGCATGCCTTGGCGCGAACGCCCATCGCTTCGTCCTCGGGTCTGCGCGTCCGCTTCGCTCCCGCTCCGCCCGTGGATGACGAAGTTGGGAAGCTTCGGCCAACCCCGAATGTTTAGTCCACCGAAACGAATGATGAATTTCGGTCGCCAAGAGGCTTCCAACCATCAGATCGGCGGTGCAGCGCTACTAGCGCTCGCCGTCCCACGGCTGTAATTCATGGCCATGATCAATATTTTGCGTTCGCCCGATTTCCAGCAGAGCCAGAGACTGCGCCTCAACACGCTGATCAGGCTGCGCTGGCTTGCCATCGTCGGTCAGAGCCTGGCGGTGCTCGTCGTCGCCTATGGCTTGAAATTCCCGTTGCCGGTCAGCCTCTGCTTCGCCTTGATCGCCTGTTCGGCCTGGATGAACCTGTTTCTCGCCTTTCGCTTTCCGGCGGCGCATCGGCTCACCCCGCTCGCGGCCTTCGGCATCCTCATCTTCGACAGTCTGCAGCTTGCCGGCCTGCTCTACATGACCGGTGGCCTCACCAACCCGTTCTCGCTGCTGATGACCGTGCCCGTCGTCATTTCGGCGACGTCGCTGCCCTTGCGCCTGACCGCCATTCTCGGCGGACTGGTGATGACGGCGGCGACCTTGCTGGTCTTTGTCCATCTGCCGTTGCCCTGGCATGAAGGTGCGCCGCTGGCGATGCCGTTCATTTATGTCGCCGGCATATGGATGGCGGTGCTGTCCTCTATCGCCTTCACCGCCATATACGCCTTCCGGGTGGCCGCCGAAGCGCGGCTTCTGGCCAATGCGCTTGCCGCCACCGAACTGGTGCTGCAGCGCGAGCAGCACCTTTCGGCGCTCGACGGGCTGGCGGCGGCCGCCGCGCACGAGCTCGGCACGCCGCTCGCCACCATCACCCTTGTCGTCAAGGAAATGGAAAAGGCGCTCGGCAACGATCCGAAATACGGCGAAGACGTGAAGCTGCTGCGCTCGCAGAGCGAGCGCTGCCGTGAGATCCTCAAGCGCCTGACCAGCCTGTCGTCCGAGGGCGAGGCGCATCTTTCCCGGCTGCCGCTGACCTCGCTGGTCGAGGAGGTCACCGCCCCGCATCGCGACTTCGGCATCTCGATCAAGCTTCGGCCCGGCGAGCGCATCGGGCCCGAACCCGTCGGGCGCCGCAATCCGGGCGTCATCTACGGCCTCGGCAATCTGGTCGAGAACGCCGTCGATTTCGCCCGCAAGAGCGTCACCGTGCGCTGGAGCTGGGACGACACCACTGTGGCCTTCTCGATCATCGATGACGGGCCGGGCTTTCCCGCCGAGATCATCGACCGTATCGGCGAGCCCTACATGTCGACGCGCCAGGGCACGGAAGCCGGCGGCGGCCTGGGGCTGGGCCTGTTCATCGCCAAGACGCTGCTCGAACGCTCGGGCGCGACGCTCGATTTCCGCAATTCGAGCGGCCTGGGCGAGGGCGCCGTGGTACAGATATCGTGGCCGCGCGGCGTGTTCCTCAATCCGGAAATCACCTCGGCCAGTATGTTCGACACCGCCTGAGCGCCTTGCAAGGGCTCGAAAAATTGGACAATCAGGCTCAGGAACTATATCTGCGTAAAATTAAGGCAGCAGGAATTTTGAGACTATGACAGGCGACGAAAATATTGGCGCAATGGTTGAAGGCGAGGACACCTCGCTGCTCATCGTCGATGACGACAAGCCGTTCCTCACGCGTTTGGCCCGTGCCATGGAAACCAGGGGCTTCGTGGTCGAGACGGCCGAGAGCGTCGAGGAGGCGGTTGCCAAGGCGCGCGCCAACCCGCCCGCCTATGCGGTGGTCGACATGCGGCTCGGCGACGGCAACGGCCTCGACGTGGTTGCCGCGATCCGCGAGAAGCGCGACGATTCCCGCACCATCATCCTGACCGGCTACGGCAACATCGCCACGGCGGTGACGGCGGTGAAGCTCGGTGCGGTCGATTACCTCTCCAAGCCGGCCGACGCCGACGACATCTTTGCCGCGCTCACCCGGACCGCCGGCGAGCGTGCGGCACCCCCGGAAAACCCGATGTCGGCCGATCGCGTCCGCTGGGAGCATATCCAGCGCGTCTATGAAATGTGCGAGCGCAATGTCTCCGAGACGGCGCGCCGGCTCAACATGCATCGCCGCACCTTGCAGCGGATATTGGCCAAGCGCGCGCCGCGCTGAGAGACCGTTTGGAAATCCTACTCTGGCGGCCATCTGATGGCGTTTTCTGCGCTTCCGGTGCTCACGGACCCAAATGTCCGCTCCGCTCCGGTTCTCGAAACCACCACCATATGACTCGCCAGAGCGAATTTCGAAACAGCCTCTAAAGGCGCGGAGCACAGTCTGGCACTTGTCGGGCTGCCGGAGTTTGCGCATCATTGCGAATGACGCCGGCCGGCAGGCGGCATGACGGAGGCGACATGCAGGACTTGAAGCAGCGGCCGGTTTCCGTCTTCCGCGAATTTCTCGATAGCGAGGCGGCCGGCGGCATCATCCTGATGGTGGCGGCCGCACTTGCGCTGATCGTCGCCAATTCGCCGCTCTCCGAAACCTACTTCGCCGCTCTTCGCGCCTATCTCGGCCCGCTCAGCGTCTCGCACTGGGTCAATGACGGGCTGATGGCGGTGTTCTTCCTGCTCGTCGGGCTGGAGATCAAGCGCGAGATGCTGGACGGCCAGCTCTCGACCTGGCCGAGGCGCGCGCTGCCCGGCATTGCCGCGGCCGGCGGCATGGTGGTTCCGGCGCTCGTCTATGTCGCGATCAACCGCGACAATACGGCGGCCCTGTCCGGCTGGGCGATCCCGACCGCCACCGACATCGCCTTCGCGCTCGGCGTGCTGTCGCTGCTCGGCAGTCGTGTGCCGGCCTCGCTGAAGGTTTTCCTCACCGCGCTGGCCATCATCGATGATCTCGGCGCCGTCATCATCATCGCCATCTTCTACACCAGCGGCCTGTCGCTCGCTTACCTTGGTGCTGCCTTCGCCGTCATTGCCGTGCTCGTCGTGCTCAACCGCATGCGGGTGATGACACTGCTGCCCTATCTCGTGCTCGGCGTGATCCTGTGGGTTCTGGTGCTGAAATCGGGTGTGCATGCGACGCTTGCCGGCGTGGCGCTGGCGTTGACCATCCCGCTCGAACGCTCCGCCGGGATCAGCCACGATCTCGACCATTCGCCGCTGCACCGGCTCGAGCACGGCCTGCACAGAATAGTGCCCTTTGTCGTCATCCCGATCTTCGGCTTTGCCAATGCCGGCGTTTCGCTCGCCGGCCTGAGTTTTGGCGCGCTGATCGAGCCGTTGACGCTGGGTGTCGCCGCCGGCCTCGTCGTCGGCAAGCTGGTCGGCGTGTTCGGCTCTTCAGCGCTTGCCATCCGGCTGGGCTTTGCCGACCTGCCAGCCCATGCCGGCTGGTCGCACCTGATCGGCATCTCGCTGCTGTGCGGCATCGGCTTCACCATGAGCCTCTTCATCGGCCTGCTCGCCTTCGCCAGCGACGCAGCACTCCAGGACGCGGTCAAGGTCGGCATCCTCGCCGGCTCCTTCATCGCCGCCCTCCTTGGCGCCGCCGTGCTGTTGATGGCGCCGGCGGCGGGTGGGATGGAAGAGAGCGAAGAGTAGGCTTGCAGGCAGCTCAGGGCCACCTCTCCCCACTCCGTGGGGCGAGGAACCCAGGTTCTGCAAAAGCAGCCGCTACTCGCTCTCACCCTCCAGCGCAGGCACCGACACACCGGCAAGCTCAGCCGCCAGCAGCCGCGAGGCGCCGGCCCGCGCGATCCGCAGCATCAGCGCCTTGCGGGTTGCCGCCGCCATGCGGTGCTCCTGCGCATCGCGCAGGATTTCGGCGCCGTAGCCGTCGGAGAGGATGAAGCCGCACTCCTCCGGAAAGATCTCCGAGGGCACGCCGGGATGGGTAGCGAAGAAGAAGCGGTCGGAATGCAGCCGGTAGTCAGGCCATTTGCGGTCGACCCGGAAATCCTCGATCGACGATTTGATCTCGATGATCCAGATGTCGCCCTGCCGCGTCAGCGCGACCAGATCGGCACGGCGGCCGGTGGCCAGTGACAGTTCGGGCAGCACATGCGCGCCCATCTCCCTCAAAAGCCGCTGCACGCCGCGCCGCACCAGCATGGCGCGTTCCGACTGGCGACCGTCGATGAGCGGGTTTTGCAGAATCGGCGAGATGATTGGCATGGCGGCACCATGCCAGATTTTGTTCACGGTTTGAACCCGTTTTATGTGGGCGATTATATCTTTTGCGCACCCAATTGCTAAAAGGGGTGGCCGTGTTAGGCTGCGTTTCGATGGTTTGGAGGGGAAAACGTTATGGGCGAACGCATTATTGCGCGGCACAAGGCGCGCGGGGATGACGGCACTATTTACGACATCACAGAGATACAAGAGTTCGAGGAACACCGGACAGTCAACGGGGAATGGGTGCGCTGGGATGGGTTCAAACGCCTAGAACTAGACGGCGGTGGCTATCTCAATTGGAAGGGTGACGACGCTTTTGAAATCGTCAGCACTGGCGAGATAATTCGGAAGATCAGCTAGCGCGATCTTCGTGTAGTGCCGGTAACCCGCGTGCTCATGTGCGCAAATGATTACGTGTAACGCATCGCACACGTGGACTGTGACGCCGTTTGTATCAAGCTTTCTCATGTCTGTTGGCGCTGGCTTGGTGGGTGCGTTCACGGCTTCTTCTCCGCCTTCTCACCTTTCTTACGCTTCCCCTCCGCCACCCTTCGCAGCGCGTCATTCAAAGGCTCTTCGGATTCAGTCGCGCCGATCTTGCGCGCAAGATCGCGGAACTTGTCTACTTGCGACTTAGGCGCGTCCTGCTTGCGCATAACTGGGCTCCGTGAATCTCGCATTCCTGATAACAATTTCATGCTTTCCTACGACCTCGTAGACGACCGTTATGGTCGGCTGCTTGATCGACTTAGCGCCCTCGTAGGTAAATACTCGTATTTTCCCATCTTCTGTCAAAGCCGTACCTAGATCTTGGTCGCGCATCAGCACCCACGTAACTGCCTCCCACGCTGTGGGAGTACCAGCCCATTTCTCGACCGCATCGTCGAGCGCAAATTGCGCCTCTGGGTCCTCCACAATATGCAAATTAAAGCAGCCTTATTCGCTTTACCGCCTGCTTGGCCCATTCAAGTTCTTCGTCATTCGGTTCGCGAACGCGCTCCGCCAGCAATGAGTGGAACGGTATGACTTCGCCCATGCGGGCGATTTCCCAGCCGTAGTTGTGAGACTGCTCGCTTATGCTGGCTGCCGTGTGATCCTCATCGATATGCTTGATCCAATAATCTATGACGCTTTTTTCTTCCGATGTGAAAGCGTTGACGTTAGGCGGCACCAGAGCTTTGAACTTCCAGTTCGAAAAATCGCGCTGTCGATCCTGCCATTGCTGAATTGCACCGTCTTTCACCAACTCTTCCCGGATGGCCATGCCATGCCGTGGAATAGGGCCGTGTTTCTCGCGAATGTATGGGGCGCCGGTAATTGACTGGCCCGAGAGCACGAAACGTCGCGCATCAGCAAACCAAGCTATCTTATATAGCTTGGTAGCGCCAAAATTTGGCCGCGCGCCTGCAGCCCAAATCACGTAGTGAATTAGGCTCTTTAGCCGGCTTTTGTCGTATGCGCGGTCAGTCATTCTGAATTTCCGGCGCTTAACTAGGTATTGCGCGGCTGGGTTTCTAGCACGACCTCATGCCGTGACACGATACATCAACCGCTTGCCCTTGGCACCCTTCAAGGCGATGAAAGCGCGGGTGCCGTCATCGACGCCAAGCGCGATGCGGTTCGAATAGCGGAAGTCGAATTCGGCGAGGTAGCGGTGCAGATGGTGTTCCGCGCAATGCTGGTAGATGCCTTTCATCCCGCGCTTGAAGATCGAATAGTAGCCTTCGACCGTGTTCGTATGGACGGTGCCGCGAACGTATTCGTCCTTGGAATGCGTGACGAAATCGTGCGAGGCGAATTCCTGGCCCACGCGGCGATAGATACCAGCCTCATCTGTCATCAAGGCGCTTTCCTTGGCGATGTTGGCGCGAACGATTGGCATTACGGTGCCGATACGGGCGGTATCGACGTGGAAGGAACGGGCGCGACCGCCACGCTCTACCAGCGTAACCACGGTGTTCTTGTGAGCGCCGCCGCCCGACTTGACCGGGGTATCCTTCAAGCGACCGATATACGTCTCGTCTACCTCGACCGTCTTGCCGTTGCCACCCATGGGCGAGAAATCGCCAGAGCGCATGGTTTCGCGAATACGATGGCAGAGAAACCAAGCCGTCTTGTAGGTGATTTCCAAAGCGCGGTGCAGTTGATGAGCAGAAACACCCTTCTTGCTCGCACACATGGCGTGGAGTGCCTGTAACCACTTGTGGAGGGGCAGCTTCGACTCCTCGAAAATCGTCCCCATGCGAACCGTGAATTGCAGGCGGCAATCGGCGCACTTGTACACGCCATGACGCTCGATGCCGTTCGGGTTTTTCTTGGATGCCTTTGTGCGCATCCCCTTCAAAGCGTAGTGCTTTTCCATCGAGCCGCAGTGGTGGCAGACCGGACCTTGCGGCCAAAGAATGCCCTCGACATGCTCGAAAGCCTTGGCTTCGTCGTGGAAGTATGGGCGGGACAGGACGGACATGGCGAAAATTCCTAAGTGACTGGAATCTTTCTACCATTTTTCGTTGGGTGCGTCAAATATATAATCGCCTTTATGTGGGCGATTATCCGGTTGACAAACCCAACCTGATTACGTAGGGTAAGGGCATAGGAGATTTCCATGTCCGTTCTGTCCCGCCCTGAGTTCCACGACGAAGCCAAGGCTTTCGAGCATGTGGAAGGCATCTTGTGGCCGAATGGTCCAGTCTGCCCGAAGTGCGGTGTCGTTGATCGCCACTACAAGCTGGTAGGCGTCCGCACCAAGCCTTCCAAGAAGAACCCCAACGGTGTCGAGCGCCACGGCCTGTACAAGTGCAGCGCTTGCCGCTCGCAGTTCACGGTTCGCATGGGATCCATTTTCGAGGAAAGCCATATGCCGCTGGCCAAGTGGCTTCAGGCTATCCACCTTATGTGCGCCTCAAAGAAGGGTATCAGCGCTCACCAAATGCACCGCATACTCGAATGCAAGTATGAGACGGCTTGGTTCCTGTGCCACCGCATTCGCCTTGCAATGGCGTCTGGCGAACTGTCTCCGATGGGCGGCTCCGGCAAGACGGTAGAAGTTGACGAAACCTACATTGGTCGCTTGAAGGACACCCCGGTTAAGACTGGCGGCGGCGCTCACAAGAACACCGTTGTTACGCTTGTCGAGCGTGGTGGCCGCGCCCGTTCCTTCCACGTTGATACCGCCCGCATTGGCACGGTAATGCCCATCGTTCGCGCCAACATCGCCAAGGAAAGCGCATTGATGACCGATGAGTCCGGCATCTATCGCCGCGCGGGCCAGGAATTCGCCTCGCACGATTTCGTCACGCATTCCAAGGACGAATACGTTCGCGGCACTGTCCATACGAACACCGTCGAAGGCTTCTATTCGATCTTTAAGCGCGGCATGAAAGGTGTCTATCAGCATTGCGGCGAACAGCATCTCCACCGCTACCTCGCCGAATTCGACTTCCGGTATTCGAACCGTATTGCGCTTGGCGTCGATGATGGCACCCGCGCTTTCATCGCCTTGAAGGGTGCCGCTGGTAAGCGCCTCACCTATCAAAGACCTGCTTGACGCAAGGCGGACGCACTTCCGGAAACCAGTGCAGCTAGAGTTGCCGCTCTGGCGATATGCGCGCCGTCGCTCTCATAAATGATTGACGCTTCATAACGGCCAATGCCGCCCGCACATCACGCGAATGTCGTTTTGGACATAACGTGAATATCTCTTCGTTCTATCAGGATCGATAGACTCGGGCGGTGCTCACTGCTATAACGGCGACAGAATCACGAGGCCAAGCGCCATGACAGACATGAACGAATTGCTAGCAACTGCCGAAAAATCGATCAGGGCCGCGATAGAAGCAGCATATAAGAGCGGCTTTGACGAGGGGAAAAAGCTCGGAGAGCGAGAGGCAGCGGCAGGTTTTAAGTCGCGGCTTGCCTCACTTTTTGTCGACGACGAAGCCGACACGGCACACTCATCTACAAAAATTAACGAACTATTCACTAACTCCGGCGATAGTCCTGCGACGGGGGACGCGGAACGCGCCACACCCGGAACTGTCAAACCTGCCATTCTAGACGTGGTGGCAAAGGCTAATCGCGGCATATCAACCAAGGACATCGCGAGGGCCACAAACTTTAAGTACAATTCGGTGCGTGGAACTCTGTGGACGCTGCGCAAAGAACACGCCATCGAAAAGAACGAGAATGGCAAGTGGGTAGCCGCTTCCGCCATTCACAAAGAGGCGAAGCAAGCCGAGTTAGATGAATATGAAGCCGCACGAAGCGCGGCGAAGGATCAACCGCCTTCTGGCGGAAACGAAAACAGCGGCTCCAATGAGGAGACCGCTGCTTAAAGTATCGAGTGTGTCGCGGCGCGCTGGCCAGCAAAGCGCGACACAGAACCCTAACGAGAGAAAGGAGAGTGCGTCATGTGGTTCATGACCCGGAGAATACCGGTAGCCGCCTGACGGCGGTTCACCCTGCCCCCTTCCATAAGGGGTAAGAACGAGAGCGACGGTGTGTCCATAGCACCGGCGCTTTCGCGCCATTGCGTATCAGATTCACAGGAATCCGTCTAGGTTTATCGCCATGTCCAAGGAAAAGTCTCAGATCGACAAATTCCGCGAGGCGGCGCGCGAACTGAAAACCGATCAGTCCGACGCCGCCTTTGAAGCGGTGGTGACGAAGATCGCGAACGCGCCGAAGTTGACCCAGGAACAGATAAAGGAACTAGTTCGCCGGAAGCGCGAGAAAGGCTAGGCCTTCGGTCGCCATGTCTCGGGCGGCTCGATTATCTTGCCGTTCTTGCCCATGATGCGATCGGGGAACTGGGCGGCCTTTAGCCGCTGATAGGTAACTTGGCGAACGAAAGACGATACCTTGACTAAGCGCGGGCTAGGTCTGGTGCCGTCTAACCAAGCTACGCCAATCGGTAGCCCCATTTCCTTGACCATCTTGATAGGCTCGCAAAGGTCGGTGTCCTGAGAGACCACAAAAGCGGCTTCAAATTTCTTGTGATGCGCATCATTGAGCAAGTGCGACGCTAGGTTAACGTCCGAACCCTTTTCTTCAGTGTCGTGGACTTCAACTTTGACTGCGGGAAGCCAAGCTGGGTGGACGATGGGTCGCCATTTTTGCTTCGGAAGAAATCGGCCGTAATGGAATTGAAAGCCCGGAATCGTGCTTAGAGCGCTGAAGAAAATCTGCTGACGCCGGGGCGCTTCAGGATCGCCAGCACGCGGGCTTACCCTCGCTGTGAAATAGCGAATGACCTGCACATCGTCATCTGGCTCAAGCAGGGATTCGACCAGCAATCGAATATTTAGCCACTTCACTTCAGGATAGCGGCGTAGGGCGCGGTAATAGAGGTTGAAGCCGTCAACATAGACGTAGACGCGCATCGTCCCCCCAGATGCAGCAAAGGCCACCTCAGCTTTCGCCTTGTGTGGCCTTTGAGCCAACGGCACGCCGTTGGCGAGTCGAATCAGATATAGGTCTCCAATTGTTACCCGTCAATTAACTTGCGGAATATTCCCCTATGGCTGGGTAGGGCCACCGTCTACCTTGACTTCGATGCCTACACGGCGCGCCAGAACTTCAATGGAAGCATCCAGCTCCTTGAGCGAAGCGAAAAGGGCAGCAGTAGCCGCCGCTAGGTGGTTTTCAGGTGTGCCATTGTCGTTCGCTAGATCGGTGCGCTTAGGCAGCGACATAATGAACGAACTATGCGCCTTTCGGTGTCGTCGGTCTATTAGGGATATGAGTGCCGGCCTGTCCTGACTATATTCCTATTTTCAGGTTGGGTTTGTCAACCGGATAATCGCCTTTATGTGGGCGATTATCCGGTTGACAAACCCAACCTGCAAAACACTGTGGAGCGAGCGCTACAAGGCCCTACCCTCCACAAGGCGGGCAATCTTGATGACATGAGAGAAGAGACGTAGCCTATACTCCCTAGCGCAGCGGGGGGCGGCAGATGACAGCGTCGCGTCGCGTAACCCGGCTGACCGAGGATGCATCTGGTGAAAGCCACTTCGATGACAGCGATGTACCGCTGGAACTCAAGATTTTTGCACCGCCAGCACCAGCAGTGCTGGTTTCTTCCGCTACTGACGCTTCAGGTTATGTCGTAATGCGTTTGCCCGCCGGATGGACTGGCGAACGACATCCTTCTCCCCGTCGCCAGATATTCTTTTGCCTGTCGGGTATGCTCAAGGTGACAGCCAGTGACGGTACAAGCCGGATGATTGAACCTGGGACAGCGTGGTTCATGTCAGATACGCGAGGGAAGGGTCATACAACCGACGTGGTTTCCCCCGGGCCAGTCGACGGGGTAATCATTTTTCTCAATGACGGCCTCGTAGGCGCTATCCAGCCGTAGGGGAATGGCTACACCCTGCGATTGTGGTAGATCCGCCCATCCAAAAAGGCGTAGCCGCCTTATGTGAAATCACGGTTGGTTCTTCAAACGGACGCCGCGCGTTCCATACATTAGGGATATTAGATACTAGAGCGCTACCCAGCCGTTGAGGAATTGTAACGGTCCACCTCTCCACAAGGCGGGCCGTATTGCGCTATGAATGCAGTTTCTACTGGGGAGAGGAACTATGTTTTCGCGGAGTGTTGCGATTAATCTGCTGATGGCTGCTGCGGCAGGGATCGCAATTGTCGTTTGCCTGCTCGTGCATGAAAGGGTCAGCCGGAAATTTCTCTTCCGCCTATTCTTCTTGGTTCTTGTCGGGGCGTTTTGGTTGGAAATGAAGGTGGCTATCGCTTTGGGATTTTACTCTATTCCACCTGCCTAGGGTCTACTTCACCGGTCCTGTCCCAGATGCACCCAAAAGAAGTCAGGCATTGGTCCTTGAAAGCCTGAACTTGCGGAGCATATCGTCGCTTCCATGGGGATGGGCGACGTGACATCGAACGGAAACGAAGGCGAACAACTGTGGGCCTTTGACCTTGACGCTCTGCGCAAGGCTTTCGGAAAGTCTGTTCAGGAGCATAAAATCACGGCAGATGATTGGGCGGAACACGCCAAGCGGTTCCTTGAAAAACAAAGAGATCGTCCGCGCGAACCGACTTGATACGCCGGATGGCCGGTGCGGCTGGGGCTATCTTGGGGATGCGGGGCCGCACCGGCCACTTGCGGGTTGGGTTTGGACGTCCCCGCGCTGCCTAAACTATGGGCATATTAGCAACTGAGCAACTAAGCCTATTGGCGGGTACCCAGCCGTCCGTTCAACTACTCTGACGGTTTGGGCTTGTCTTCCTTAGGCGGCTGCGACTTCACCACCTTCTTCAACATGCGGTCAAAGGCTTCCTCTGACTGGTCGGTTTCCAGCTTGCGAGCGGCTTCCTTGAATTTCTGACACTGTTCGGCAACACCGGCGGTGTCGCAACCGTGGACAAGCCGCCTCCGCGCCCGTCGGCGCACGGTTCCTATGCGGCCGTTGAGGCCTCCTTGCCCCTGGGCAACAGCGCCCCCGCCATATCATCCAGGATCGGGCAGTCCGGCCTTTCGTCGCCGTGGCAGGCGTGGATCAGGGTCTGCAGGGTCGAGCGCATCGACTGCAATTCGCGCACCTTTTCCTCGATCGCCCTGACATGGGCGGCGGCGATCTCGCGCACGTCATGGCTGGCACGGCTTCGATCCTTGTAGAGCGCCATCAGCTGGCGGCAATCGTCGATGGAAAAGCCGAGGTTGCGCGCGCGGCGCAGAAAGGCCAGCCGGTGGATGTCGTCGCCGGAATAGTCGCGGTAGCCGTTGGCGGCACGCGCAGGGGCGATCAGGCCGATCTCTTCATAGTAGCGGATTGTCTTGGCCGGCAGGCCTGAACGGTGGGCGGCGTCACCGACATTCATGACGATTTTCCTTGATTTTTAATGGGCTTGCGGACGGGGCCATTGAATTTCCTTCACAATCCTGTGAGGCCTGTTGCCGAAATGCCATAGTGATGCGCTTACCGGCGCGTAAGCCCCTGCATATAGGCATCGCGTGCTTGGCAAGCAAAGCAAATGCCAGCATGAATGATGCTGAGAAAGCGGCCGACTCGTGCCGCTGAAGTTGGGGCGGGGCACCGGATCATTTGATGCGCATGAAGTCGTTTGCTATCGTCGCCGCACTGGCGCTTTCCACGGCTATCGCCGGTTGCAGCGCCATTGGCTCGCAGTTGTTCTCCAACAACTATGGCGCGGTCACCGACGCCGGTTACCAGCTGCCACGCATCCCGATCGAGAAGGTGCCGATGAAGTACCATCGGCAAGAGGTGGACTACGACACCAAGGAAAAGCCGGGCACCATCATCGTCGATACGCAGAACAAGTTTCTGTACTTCGTCGAGGGTGATGGCCTGGCGATGCGCTACGGCATTGGCGTCGGTCGCGAAGGCTTTGAATGGCACGGCACCGCCCATATTGCGCTGAAGCGCGAATGGCCGACCTGGACGCCGCCTTCGCAGATGATCCACCGCCAGCCGGAACTGGCCAAGTTTGCCGACGGCATGGAGCCGGGCCTTAAGAACCCGCTCGGCGCCCGCGCCATGTATCTGTTCAACAAGGGCGGCGACATGGGCTATCGCCTGCATGGCAGCCCGGAGTGGAATTCCATCGGCAAGGCAATGTCGTCAGGCTGCATCCGCCTGATGAACCAGGATATTATCGACCTTTACGACCGCACCTCGGTGGGCGCCAAGGTCATTGTTCTTTAGACCATGATCCCGAAAACCGGTACCGGTTTTCGGAGAAATCATGATCAGATAGAGAGGCCTTTCATACGCGGACCGTCTAGGCAACAACGGACGTCCCAAACAGAAAACCGGGCAATTTGGCCCGGTTTTTTGTTTTTGCGATCGATTGAATCTGTTTTGCCGGCAAAGCGGCCGGCCGAACGATCATGAGACCTGTTCGACCTGCTGCACTTCCGGCACGAAGTGGCGCAGAAGATTCTGGATGCCGTGCTTCAGCGTCGCCGTCGATGACGGGCAGCCGGCGCAGGCGCCCTTCATGTGCAGGAAGACCGTGCCGTTCTCGAAGCCGCGGAAGGTGATGTCGCCGCCGTCCTGGGCGACCGCCGGGCGCACCCGCGTGTCGAGCAGTTCCTTGATGGTGATGACGAGTTCCTCGTCGGCTTTGTCGTAGAACTCACCGGTCAGGCTGGTCTCGGCGGCAGGGCCGGCCTTGGCCATGACAGGCGCGCCGGACATGAAATGCTCCATGATGGCGCCGAGGATCGCCGGCTTCAAATGCTGCCAGTCGGGTCCGTCCTTGGTCACGGTGATGAAGTCGTAGCCGAAGAAAACTCCGGTAACGCCGGGAATCTCGAACAGCCGGCCAGCCAGCGGCGACGCGGTGGCGGCGCTGTCGGCATCACGGAAGTCGGCGGTGCCTTCCAGAAGCACTTCCTTGCCGGGCAGGAATTTCAGCGTCGTCGGGTTTGGCGTCGATTCGGTCTGGATGAACATGGCCGTCTCCGTGCCCGTTTCGGGCAACCAGTTTGGAATAGTTCTAAATAGGCTCTATTGGCTGGACATTCAAGCGAAACGCATCGCCGGAACGGCTGGCTGGCGGAATGTTTTTGCGGTCTCGCCAAGTGCTTTGAGGTGTGTAGAGATTCGGGTCAGGCCGTTTGCAGGCCGGCATCACCCGAATATCAATACATCTCAGGCGAGGCTGTCGATCTCCTCGTCAGAAAGATTTTGCGGCACCACGGTCACTGGGATCGGGAAGGCGGCACCCTTGCCGGCCACGGCGCCGACCAGCGGTCCTGGACCTTCCTTGCCGGCGCCGGCGGCCAGCACCAGGATGGCGATGTCCTGGTCTTCCTCGATCAGCTTGTGGATCTCTTCCGTGGGCTTGCCTTCGCGCACCACCATCTCCGGCTCGATGCCGAGCTTCTGGCGCACCTTGTTGGCGTAACTGTCGAGCGCGGCGCGCGCCGTGGCGTTTGCCTCCTCGCGCATGATCTTCTCGACACCCAGCCAGTGCTGGAAATCGTCCGGCTCGATGACATAGAGCAGCACCAGCATGCCGCTGGTGCTCTGCGCCCGCTTCGAGGCGTAGGCGACGGCGCGCTCGCACTCCGGCGTGTCGTCGATGATCGCCAGGAACTTGCGGCGATGGCCGGCTTCGCGGCTGAGGCGTTTGGAGACCATGTCTACATACCCGGTGTCATTGCGGCCGCAATCTGCCACTGCCATCGACCGGCGGCAAGCCGCCGGCCTTGTCCAGTGTTGGTGCAGTGCACCCGACGTTGGGATCAGCTCTGCAGCAGTCCGATGATGTCGCGCACCGTCTTCATCGTCGCTTCGGCCAGCACGCCGGCGCGCTCGCCGCCATCCCTCAGCACCGCGTCGACATAGGCGCGGTCATCGGAAATGCGGCGCATCTCGCTGGCGATCGGCGCCAGCTTCTCCACCGCAAGGTCGGCCAGCGCCGGCTTGAACACCGAAAACTGCTGACCGGCAAACTCTTTCAGCACGTCGGCCTTCGACATCTCGGCGAGACCCGCATAGATGCCGACCAGGTTTTCCGCCTCGGGCCGGCTGGCCAGACCGTCCAGCTCGCTCGGCAACGCTTCCGGGTCGGTCTTGGCCTTGCGGATCTTCTTCGAGATGGCGTCGGCATCGTCGGTCAGGTTGATGCGCGACAGGTCCGACGGGTCCGACTTCGACATCTTCTTCGAGCCGTCGCGCAGCGACATGATGCGCGCCGCCGGCCCGCCGATCACCGGCTCGGTCAGCGGGAAATAGCCGTTGACGGTCTCCTCGCCGACCTGCATCTCGACGCCGACGCCAAGGGCTGCGATGCGGTCCGAAAAGTCGTTGTTGAACTTCTGCGCGATGTCGCGGGTCAGCTCCAGGTGCTGCTTCTGGTCCTCGCCCACCGGGACGTGGGTGGCGCGATAGAGCAGAATATCGGCAGCCATCAGGCTCGGATAGGCAAGCAGGCCGAGCGAGGCGTTCTCGCGGTCTTTGCCGGCCTTGTCCTTGAACTGCGTCATGCGGTTCATCCAGCCGATGCGCGCCACGCAATTGAAGATCCAGGCGAGCTCTGCATGCTGCATGACCCGTGACTGGTTGAAGACAATGTGCTTCTTCGGGTCGATGCCGGAGGCCAGGAATGCCGCGGTGATCGACCGCGTCTGGTCGGCGAGGTCTTCATAGACGAGCTGTGCCGTCAGCGAGTGCAGGTCGACGACGCAATAGATGCAGTCGGAGGTTTCCTGCAGGGCGACGAATTTCTTGATGGCGCCGAGGTAGTTGCCGAGATGCAGATTGCCGGTCGGCTGGACGCCGGAAAAGACGAGTGGCTTGAAGGCGGTCATGGTTGTTCCCTTGGCTTGTGGAGGGCCGTTTCGCGCGCGGCGAAAGTCTTGCGACGGCGCGCTTATGGACGAACACGAGGATCCGATCAAGACCGGTTTTGCCGTCGAGTTACCCAGTCTACTCGTCCGGGTTGGCCTTCGGGGCCGGTGGCGCCGCTTTCCCCGTTCCACGCTTGACGTTGCGCCGGATCATGCCGAAATCGGCGCCGCCGGTGGCGAAGGCGGTGATGAAGTAGAGCAGCGCCCCGCCGGCGACGAGTGCCAGAAGCGTCGTCGCCTTGACGACCAGTGGCGCACCCCGGCCGAGCCTGACGGCGAACCAATGCTCGGCAAAATAAAGCGCCGCTCCCATCACGATCGCCGACAGCACCAGCCGCGGAATGCGTTTCATCAGCGGCACGTCGCGGCCCCAATGGCCGCGCCGGATCAACACGCCGAGCAGCATCAGCGCGTTGACCCAGCCGGCGACGGCCGAGGCGACGGCGATGCCGGGCGCGCCCATTTCCGGAAACAGCGTCAGCGCCGTGGTGACGTTCACTGCCACCGAGATGGCGGCAAAGATCATCGGCGTGCGCGTGTCCTCGCGCGCGAAATAGCCTGGGGTGAATGCCTTGATCAGCACGAAGGCCGGCAGGCCGAGGCCGAAGATCGCCAGGATCGCCGCCACCGTCGGCGTCGAGCCGTTGGCGGCAAACGCGCCGCGCTCATAGACCAGCCGCACGATCGGCTCCGACATCACCCAGAGTGCGGCGGCTGCCGGCAAGGTGAGGAACAGCGTGAACTCGACCGAGCGGTTCTGCAGGTTGGCCGCCTCGATCAGATTGCCCGACTTCAGCGCCCGCGACAGTTCGGGCAACAGCACGATCGCAACCGCGACGCCGACCACGCCGAGCGGCAACTGATAGATGCGATCGGCATAGGCGAGCGAGGACACCGCGCTGTTCTGCGCCGAGGCGATCGCCGTGCCGATCAGCTGGTTGATCTGGGTGATGCCGCCGGTGATCGCCGCCGGCAGCGCCAGGATCAGCAGCCGCTTGACCGCGGGCGTCATTTTCGGACGGCGGAAACCGATCGAGATGCCGGCATGGCGCACCGCCACCCAGACGATTGCCAGCTGCACCAGTCCGGCAGCCAGCACGCCCCAGGACAGTCCGTAGCCGACGGTGAGTGCGTCGGAGCCCTTGTACCAGGCATAGGCGAGCACGCCGATCAGGATGATGTTGAGGAACACCGGCGCCACTGCCGCCGCGAAATAGCGGCGCAGCGAATTCAGCATGCCCGCCATCATGGCGCCCAGCGACATGCAGATCAGATAGGGGAACATGATCGTCGCCAGCGTCACCGTGGTGTCGAATTTCCCCGGCGTGCCGGCAAAACCCGGCGCCACCAGGTAGCGCACGATCAGCGGCATCGACAGTTCCATGACGATGGTTAGTGCGAGCAGCGCCGTGAACAAGACGCCGAACACCTCCTCGGAGAAGCGCTTGGCGCCGTCGGTGCCGTGCGTCTCGATCTCCTTGGCGAACAGCGGCACGAAGGCGGCGTTGAAGGCGCCCTCGGCGAACAGCCGGCGAAAGGTGTTGGGAAACTGGAAAGCGGCGTTGAAAGCGTCGGCGACCGGTCCGGTGCCCAGCGCCGCCGCCATCAGCATCTCGCGGCCGAAGCCGAGCGCGCGGCTCATCAGCGTGCCGGAAGCGACCGTTGCGAATTTCTTGACGAGGCTCATGCTTTTGGGAACTGCCTGCGGAATTGGGACAAAGTGATGGTCGCTGTCACTCGGCGGCGGTCCTGGCCTTGCCGCCACGTTCGGGCACGATGCCTTCGAGTGCCGACATCAGCCGGTTGCGGATGGTGGCGATGCGGGCCGGGCTGTCGATCTTCTGGCCGGTGAGGTCGGTGACGTAGAAGGTGTCGATGACCTTTTCGCCAAAGGTGGTGATGTGGGCCGATGCGATGTCGAGCGACAGGTCGGAAAGCGTTCCGGTGATCTCCGACAGCAGGCCCGGCCGATCCAGCCCCTCGACCTCGATGACCGAAAAACGGTTCGACAGTGCGTTGCGGATTTCGGCCCGCGGCGGGATTTTGAACACCTTGGCGCCGCGCCGCGGCTTGGTCCGCTTCTCGATCATCTCCGGCAGCCAGCTCTTGCCCGACAGCACGTCCTCGATCAGCCGGCCGACGCGCTCGGCGCGCCGGCGCTCGTCTTCGTCGCGGTCGAATTCCCTCGAAATCAGGATCGTGTCCAGCGCGCGGCCGTCCGCTGTGGTGAAGATCTGTGCGTCGACGATGTTGCCTCCGGCCCCGGCGCAGGCCCCGGCGATGACCGAGAGCAGGCGGGGATGATCCTGCGCCAGCACGGTGATTTCGGTCACCGCCTCGAACTGGTGGGTCTTGACCATGGTGGCGAGCTTGTTGCCCGAAGCATCCGCTTCGCGGATGAATTCGGCATGGCGCAGCTGATCGGCGAGATCGACGGTCAGCAGGTAATTCTCATAGTGCAGGGCGACATAGCGCTTGCGGGCCTTGTCCGGCCAGTCGGCGAGCGCCTCGGCCAGCCGCTCGCGCGCCGCCGCCGTCCGCTGCGCGCGCGACACTTCCGAAAAGCCGCCGGTCAAAAGCAGCTCGGTCTCATAGTAGAGCGTGCGCAGCAGCTGGCCTTTCCAGCCGTTCCAGACACCTGGCCCGACGCCCCTGATGTCGCAGACGGTGAGGATCAAAAGCAGCTTCAGCCGCTCGACCGATTGCACGATCGCGGCGAAATCCTCGATGGTCTTGCGGTCGTTGAGGTCGCGGGTCTGCGCCGTCATCGACATCGCGAGGTGATTCTCGACCAGCCAGGCGACCGTTTCGGTATCGGCTGGCGACAGCCCCATATGCGGGCAGATGCGGCGGGCGATCCTGGCCCCGGCCTCGGAATGATCTTCCGGCCTGCCCTTGGCGATGTCGTGCAGCAGCACGGCGACATAGAGAGCCTCGCGGCTCTTCTTCAGGCCCGGCATCAGCGTATGGGAGAGGGGATGGACCTTCTCGCCGTCGCCGCGCTCGATCTCGGCCAGCACGCCGATGCAGCGGATCAGGTGCTCGTCCACCGTGTAGTGGTGGTACATCGAGAACTGCATCATGGCGACGATCTTGCCGAAATCCGGGATCAATTTGCCGAGCAGCCCGGCCTCGTTCATGCGCCGCAGATTGAGTTCGGCATTGCGGTCCGAGGTCAGGATGTCGAGGAACAGCCGGTTGGCCTCTTCGTCGCGCCGCAGTGACTTGTTGACCAGGCCGAGCGAGCGGGTCAACAGCTTCAGCGCATCGGGATGGAACTCCAGACCGTGCTTGTCTGCGAACCAGAACAATCTCAAAAGATTGACCGGATCGCGCTCGAACACCTGGTCGTCGGCGATGTTGATGCGGTGGTTGTCGACAATGAAGTCCGAGGTGCCGGCAAGCTTGCGCTTGCGCCGCGAGAAGGTGAGGAAGATGCGGTTGAAGCCCGGCACGTGCTTGGCCTGCTCTTCCTCGAGCGCGGCGCAGAAGATGCGGGTCAGGTCGCCGACATCCTTGGCGACGAGGAAGTAGTGCTTCATGAAGCGCTCGACCGCCGACAGGCCGGGATGGCTGGTGTAGCCGAGCCGCTCGGCGATCTCGCGCTGGATGTCGAAATGCAGCCGTTCTTCGGCCTTGCCGGTGAGGAAATGCATGTGGCAGCGCACCGCCCACAGGAAATCCTCGGCCTTCTGGAACTCGCGATATTCACCCTCGGTGAAGACGCCCTTGTCGACCAGTTCCTCGCCGGTGCGCACGCGGTAGAAATACTTGCCGATCCAGAACAGCGTCTGCAGGTCGCGCAGGCCGCCCTTGCCGTCCTTGACGTTGGGCTCGACGAGATAGCGGCTTTCGCCGGCCTTGGCATGGCGATCGTCGCGTTCGGCAAGCTTGGCCTGGACATATTCGGGGCCGGTCGTGCGCACCACCTCATGGTCGAAGCGCAGCATCAGCTCGTCATAGAGCTTGAGCTCGCCCCACAGGAAACGCGCCTCGAGGATCGAAGTCCGGATGGTGACGTCGGTGCGCGACAGGCGCAGGCATTCGTCTATGTTGCGGGTGGCGTGGCCGACCTTCAGCCCGAGATCCCACAGCATGTAGAGCATGTATTCGACAGTCTGCTCGCCCCACGGCGTCTGCTTGTAGGGCAGCAGGAACAGAAGGTCGATGTCGGAGCCAGGCGCCAGCGTGCCGCGGCCATAGCCGCCGACGGCGACGACGGCCATGCGCTCCGCAGAAGACGGATTCTTGACCCGGTAGACATGCGTGACGGCGAAATCGTAAAGCGCCCGGATGATCTCGTCCATGAGGTGCGACAGCCGCGCCGCGCAGGCACGGCCGCCGCCGTCGTCCCTCAGCATGCGTTCGGCAATGGCGCGTCCGTCCGCCAATCGCCCCTTGAGAAGCTGCAGTACACCGCTGCGCGCGGCCTGTCCGGAGCCGTCCCCAGCCGTGGCCGCGGTCAGCGCCGTCATCTCGCGGCGCAAGGCTTCGCCGTCGATCAGTTCATCGAGCTTCAGGGAGATTTTCGCCATAGGTACCGGTTGGCCTCGCCTTTTCGGCGGCGTCTATAGCGCTTTTTCGCGCTTGTGGGTATGGGCAGGACGGACACGCTTTCCGTGGTAGTCGAACGGGATGGTCTTCCCTTGTCTCAACCGGAAGATGTCGAAAATCTGCCGCCATATCCGCCCAGCTTCGTTCGCGAATTTCGTCAGCGGTGCCATTTTATGCCTTTTGGACTTGCCGTTTTCGCGCTCCTTACTGAGCAGGCTCTGCAATCCCATCGATTTTTCGTTCAGGAACCGATCCTGTATGCATAGCGCCGGCAGGACCTGGTAGATCGTCTTGCTCAACGATATCGCGAATCCCGGATCGAACAGGACGTGATCGACTGGACTGTCGATATTCCCTGTCGCTTCGAGCAAGTCGCGCGCCGCCTGTCTTGAAACGATGTAGCCGGCCGCACCGAGATGGTCTCGATGGAGCCTGGCTACTGAAAAGCCATGGCCGATGGGGGCGCGCCTCATCGCGATCACGGTACTCTTGAAGGTCTCGATCTTGACGATATCGGCATCGGCGGGGATCCAGCTGGCATCGGCGAGCAATGGGCCAGCCGCCTCGGACAAGACGGTATCGTCCTCGAAGACCGCGCCATAGGCATCGTCGCCATCGGCGATCTTTGCCCAGCAGGCTTTGTGGCTGAGGAAACAGGCGATCTCGGTGTTGCTTAGACGCAACTGCGTCAGCGGATTGAGCCGCATCGGTATTTCCGCCAGGTCGGACCGGCCCTGGGCGTCGACCGCCGCAACCCGTTCGAAGCCAATTCCGATACGGGCAAACTCCGACGTCATATGCGCGAGCCGGTCCTGGGACCGGTCGAGGTTGATAACCAGGCACTTCATAGCAAATGGAATCGATGCATTTGGATTGTCAATCGGCGGGTCCATAGCACAAGACCGCTGTCGCGCATCTGACTTTCTTTGATGGTGTCCCGGCGCCCGCGACGACATAGGGAAAAAGAAATTATGCCCTTGACCTTCCAGTTACTGGAAGCACTACCTCGCATCGAGACGAGGCATGGAGGCATTTTTGAATGAAGCATTCAGATCATCATCATCACACGCATGACGGCTGCTGCGCGGCGAAAGCTGCTGCCGGGGAGGCGGCCGTGGTGCGGGATCCTGTCTGCGGCATGACCGTCGACCCCGCCACAGCCAAGCACTCTGTCCGTCATGAAGGTCAGGACTTCTACTTCTGCTCTGCCGGCTGCAAGGCGAAGTTCGAGGCCGAGCCGCAAAAATATCTCGGCGACAAGGCTGCACCGCAGCCGATGCCCAAGGGCACGCAATACACCTGCCCGATGCATCCCGAAATCATCCGCGACAAGCCCGGCTCCTGCCCGAAATGCGGCATGGCGCTGGAGCCGATGGGCGTGCCCACCGGCGATGAGGGACCAAATCCCGAGCTAGTCGATTTCACCACGCGATTCTGGGTCAGTGCCGCGCTGTCGGTGCCGTTGCTGATCGTCGCCATGGCGCCGATGCTTGGCCTGACTTTCTCAGCCTTTGTCGACGAACGCACGATGGTCGGGCTGGAGCTGGCATTGGCCAGTCCCGTCGTGTTGTGGGCGGCGCTGCCTTTCTTCCATCGCGGCTGGGATTCGCTCGTCAACCGCAGCCCCAACATGTGGACGCTGATCTCGCTCGGCGTCGGCGCGGCCTATCTCTACAGCGTCGTCGCGACGCTGTTTCCGGACATTTTTCCGCATCAGTTCCGCGGCCACGGCGGTACGGTGCCGGTCTATTTCGAGGCTGCCGCCGTCATCGTCGCGCTGGTCTTCCTCGGCCAGGTGCTGGAGCTGCGCGCCCGCGAAAAGACCGGGTCGGCAATCCGCGCCTTGCTTGATCTCGCGCCGAAGACCGCGCGGCTGATCGGTGCCGACGGTTCCGAAAGCGACGTGCCGCTCGACGCAGTCATGGCCGGTGATCGCTTGCGCATCCGTCCCGGTGACGCCGTGCCGGTCGATGGCACCGTGCTGGAAGGCCGTTCTTCCCTCGACGAATCGATGATCACAGGCGAACCGTTGCCGGTCGAAAAGACCGAAGGCGATACCCTCACCGCCGGCACGCTCAACAAAAACGGCTCGCTGATCCTACGTGCCGAGCGGATCGGCGCCGAGACCACGCTGGCGCGCATCGTCGAACTGGTCGCCAAGGCGCAGCGCTCGCGCGCCCCGATCCAGGGGCTGGCCGATCGCGTTTCTTTCTACTTTGTCCCGGCCGTGGTGCTGGTCGCGATCGCGGCTTTTGTCGCATGGGCTGTTCTCGGCCCCGAACCCAGCCTGATCTTCGCCATCGTCTCGGCAGTGTCGGTGCTGATCATCGCTTGCCCCTGTGCGCTCGGCCTCGCCACGCCGATGTCGATCATGACCGCCACCGGGCGCGGCGCCCATGCCGGCGTGCTGATCAAGGAAGCCGCCGCACTGGAACGCTTCGCCTCTGCCGACACGCTGATCGTCGACAAGACGGGCACATTGACCGAAGGCCGGCCGAAACTGACCGATGTCGTTGCGGCAAACGGCTTTTCCGAAGACGAATTGCTAGCACTTGCCGCCGGCCTGGAAAAGGGCTCGGAGCATCCGCTGGCTGAGGCCATCGTCGAAGGCGCAGGGACGCGCGGCGTGAAGATCGCCGACGCCAGCGGCTTCGAGGCAGTCACCGGCAAGGGCGTTTCCGGTACCGTGTCGGGAAAGAAGGTCGCGCTCGGCAATGCGGCGATGATGGCCGATCTCGGCATCGACACCGCATCCGTCTCCGCCAAGGCCGAGGCACTTCAGACCGATGGCAAGACGGTGATGTTCGTTGCTGTCGGCGACAAACTGGCCGGCATCGTCGCTGTCGCCGATCCGGTCAAGGCGACCACCGCCGAGGCGATCCGGGCCCTGCATGACAGCGGCTTGAGGATCGTCATGGCGACCGGCGACAATGAACGCACGGCAAAAGCGATCGCCAGGAGCCTCGGCATCGACGAAGTTCGCGCCGGCCTGTTGCCGGAACAGAAGGCAGCCCTCGTCGAGGAGCTGCGCACCAGCGGCAAAGGCGTCGCCATGGCCGGCGACGGCGTCAACGACGCACCCGCGCTCGCCGCCGCCGATGTCGGCATCGCCATGGGAACAGGCGCCGATGTCGCCGTCGAAAGCGCCGGCATCACACTGGTGAAGGGCGATCTCAACGGCATCGTGCGGGCGCGCACCTTGGCGCAGGGGACGATCCGCAACATCCGCCAGAACCTGTTCTTCGCCTTCCTCTACAATGTGCTCGGCGTGCCCATCGCCGCCGGCGTGCTCTATCCGCTCACCGGCACGCTTTTGTCGCCAATGCTGGCGGCGGCGGCGATGAGCCTGTCCTCGGTGTCGGTCATTGCCAACGCATTGCGGCTGAGAACGTTGAAACTCTGAGCAAAGCCCCCAAATACGAAACCCACTCAACAGGAGACCATGAATGACCTTGGCTAAAAAACTCGTGCTTTTGCTGATGGCGGCGGGAATGCTGCTTGCCGTCTTCCTCGAAAGCGTTCCGGCGCAGAGCGAAGAGATGAAACACGACATGGGTGCCATGTCGATGGATGCGACCGGCCCTTCGACCGAAGGCTACAAGGCGGCGATGGACAAGATGCATGCCGACATGATGGCGTCGCAATATACCGGCAATGCCGATGTCGATTTCGTCCGTGGCATGATCCCGCATCATCAGGGTGCCATCGACATGGCCAAGGTCGAGCTTGCCAACGGCAAGGACCCGGAAATCCGCAAGCTGGCCGAAGCGGTCGTCGCCGCGCAGGAAGCCGAGATCAAGCAGATGCAGGACTGGCTCGCCGCTCATCCGGTGAAGTAAGCCCTTTCGCGAAGCAGAATCCGGCGAGAACTCTCTCTGGATTTCTCGCCGAGGCCGTGATGCGATGCGGTCTCAACTGGAGCCCGCCATGCCGTCGACAATCAGAACTACAATGTTGCCCTCTGGCGAAGCCGTTCAGGTGCTTGGTCAGGGCACGTGGAAGATGGGCGAGGATTCGCGCCGCCGCGCCGATGAGGTCAACGCTCTCAAGCTCGGCCTCGACCTTGGCATCACGCTGATCGACACCGCCGAAATGTATGCTAGCGGCGGTGCCGAGGAAGTGGTCGCCGAGGCTATTGCCGGTCGCCGCGACGAGACCTTCCTGGTCTCGAAGGTGCTGCCGTCCAACGCCTCGCGCGCCGGCGTGCAGCGCGCCTGCGAGAACAGCCTGAAGCGCCTGCGCACCGACCGCATCGATCTCTACCTGCTGCATTGGCCAGGCAGCGTGCCGCTGGTGGAAACCGTCGCGGCCTTCGAGGCGCTGAAAGAGGCCGGTAAGATCCGCCACTGGGGCGTCAGCAATTTCGACACCGACGAGATGGAAGAACTGGTCGGCTTGCCCGACGGCGGCAACGTCCAGACCAACCAGGTGCTCTACAATCTGGTCCGGCGCGGCCTCGAGTTCGATCTGGCACCATGGAGCGGCCAGCGCGGCATTCCCTTGATGGCCTATTCGCCGGTCGAGCAGGGCGCGCTGGCGCGCAACGCCAGGCTCGACGCCGTCGCCGCCCGCCACAGTGCGACACCGGCACAAATCGCGCTTGCCTGGGTGATGCAGCAGGAGGGTGTCATTGCCATCCCGAAGGCCAGCAGCCAGGAGCACGTCCGCCAGAATTTTGCGGCGCTCGACATCAAGCTTACGCCGCAGGACATCGACGATCTCGACCGCGCTTTTCCGCCGCCGACCCGGAAGCGCGGACTGGAGATGGTTTGACTACTTTCCCGCCAACCCCTTCAACCGATACAGTGCTTCAAGCGCCTCCCTTGGCGTCATCTCGTCGGGGCTGATCGCGCCGAGGGCCTCGTTGAGCGCATCGCTCTTGACCGGCTTCGGCGCTTCGCGCTTCACCGCCACCGAAAACAGCGGCAGGTCGTCGACCAGCCGGTTGGTCTTGCCGGAAACCTCGCCTTCTTCGAGCTGGTGCAGCACTTCCTTGGCCCGGTCGACCACCGCTTCCGGCAGCCCGGCCAGCCGAGCCACCTGCACGCCGTAGGAGCGGTCGGCCGCACCCTTGCCGACCTCGTGCAGGAAGACGACGTCGTTTTCCCATTCCTTGACCCGCATGGTGACGTTGTGCAGCCGCGCCAGCTTGCCGGCCAGCGAGGTCATTTCGTGGAAATGGGTGGCGAAGATCGCCCGGCAGCGGTTCTTCTCGTGCAGATATTCGACCGCCGCCCAGGCGATCGACAGGCCGTCGAAGGTGGCGGTGCCGCGGCCGATCTCGTCGAGGATCACCAGCGCGCGTTCGCCGGCCTGGTTGAGGATCGCCGCCGTCTCGACCATCTCGACCATGAAAGTCGAGCGGCCGCGCGCCAGATCGTCCGAGGCGCCGACACGCGAGAACAGCCGGTCGACGACGCCGATATGGGCCGATGCCGCCGGCACGAACGAGCCGGTTTGCGCCAGGATGGCGATCAGCGCGTTCTGCCGCAGGAATGTCGACTTGCCGCCCATGTTGGGGCCAGTCAAAAGCCAGATTGCCCCATTTTTGGCGCCACCCTCAGGCGACAGGTCGCAATCATTGGCGACGAACGGGCCTTCGCCGGAGCGGCGCAGTGCCTGCTCGACCACCGGATGCCGGCCGCCTGAAATCTCGAAGGCGAGGCTGGAATCCACCACCGGCCGGCACCAGGCTTCGCTCTCGGACAAAAGCGCGAGCGCCGCCGACACGTCGAGCACGGCCAGTGCATCGGCGCCGGCGCGGATCTTTTCCGCTTCGCCGACCGCTTCCGCCGTCAGCGCATCGAAGGCGGCAAGCTCGATGCTCAGCGCCCGGTCGGCGGCATTGGCGATCTTGGTCTCGAGTTCGGCGAGTTCGGTCGTCGTGAAGCGCATGGCATTGGCCATGGTCTGGCGATGGATGAAGCGCGCCTTGGCACCGTCGCTGCCGGTCATCACCGCATGGTGGTTGGCGGTCACTTCGATGTAGTAGCCGAGCACATTGTTGTGCCGGATCTTCAGCGAGCGGATGCCGGTCTCGTCGATCAGCGAGCGCTCCAGCCCGGCGATCACTTTTCGCGATTCATCGCGCAGCGCCCGCATCTCGTCGAGCTCGGCATGGTAGCCGCCGCGAACGAAGCCGCCGTCGCGCCTGAGCAGCGGCAGTTCGTCGCCAAGCGCCTGCGTCAGGTGCTGGGCAAGCGCCCTGGGCAGTGCCTGGATGGCGCCCAGCGCCGCCGTGAGTTCCTGGGGCAGGGTGGTCTCGCCGAAAATCCCGGCGATCGCGCCGGCCGCTTCGAAACCGGCGCGTAGCGCGCCGAGATCACGCGGGCCGCCGCGGTTCAGCGCCAGCCGGGACAGCGCTCGCGGCATGTCGGCGACGCTCTTTAGGCTTGCCCGCACCGCCTGGCAAAGCCGCGTCTCCGAGCGGAAGAAGGATACCGAGTCCAGCCTGGCGCCGATCGCAGCCGGGTCGGTCAACGGCGCCATCAGCCGGTCGGCGAGCAGCCTTGCGCCGCCGCCGGTCACCGTGCGGTCGATCGCCTTGAACAGCGAACCTTCACGGCTGCCCGACAGCGTGCGCAGCAGTTCCAGATTGCCGCGTGTCGCCGGGTCGATGAACAGGGTCGATCCCTGCTCCTCGCGCTCCGGCCGCGACAGTGGCGGGCGCTCGGCCTTCTGCGTCTTCTCGACATAGGCGATGGCGCCCGAGATCGCCGACAGTTCAGCGCGCGAAAACGCGCCAAAGCTGTCCGGCGTCGCCACATCGAAGAAGCGGGCGATGCGCCCCGTGGCCGAGGCCGAATCGAACAGCGAGGGCGGCTGTGGGTTGGCGACGCGGCCGAGCACGTCGAACACCGGTTTCAGCTCAGGATCGTAGAACACCGGTTCGGCAACGATCAGCTCGCGCGGATCGACGCGGAAGATGTCGGCCAGCAGCCGGTCGGCGGTGGTGTCAGTGACACGAAAGGCGCCGGTCGAGATGTCGATCCAGGCCAGCGCGAAGCTTCCTTGGTTCCCTGTCGCGCTGCCGCGCTCCCCGCCTCTTGGGTCCGCTCCGCCCTTCACCCTTCCCAGCGCCATCAGAAAGCTCGATTCCGACGGCGCCAGCAATTTGTCCTCGGTGATGGTGCCCGGCGTCACCAGCCGCACCACGTCGCGGCGCACCACCGATTTGCCGCCGCGCTTCTTGGCTTCGGCCGGATCCTCGATCTGCTCGCAGACGGCAACGCGAAAACCCTGGCCAATCAGCTTCTGCAGATAATCGTCGGCGGCATGCACCGGCACGCCGCACATCGGGATGTCGAGACCCTGGTGCTTGCCGCGCTTGGTCAAGACGATGCCCAGCGCCCGGCTTGCCTTCTCGGCATCGTCGAAGAACAGCTCGTAGAAATCGCCCATGCGATAGAACAGCAGCGAATCCGGGTTCGCCGCCTTGATCTCGATGAACTGCTCCATCATCGGCGTGACGGCGGCAGCGGCTGTCGGCAATGGCGCTATCGCCTCTGGGGCGTCCGGCTCGTTCGGATTGTGCATGTTCATGCGCGGCACGCTAGCAGATGTGGTCACGCGATTTAATGCCGGCGCTTCGAAAAACAGGGGACGACCGGGACGGCCAGAGATGCCCGCAATCGCCAGCACCAACCGCGATTCCCGAGCGCTGGCGGTTTACACGCGGCGGCGCGTGGTCTTAATTCGGGGCCACACAAGGCACCCGCTTCAAGGAGGTGCCGCACTGCGAGGAAACCAAAAGCATCATGGCCAGGAAAACCGAGAACACCGGTCCGTCTGTCAGCGCGCAGGAAGCGCTCGAATTCCACGCCATGGGTCGTCCCGGCAAGCTGGAGGTCGTCGCCACCAAGCCGATGGCGACGCAGCGCGATTTAAGCCTCGCTTATTCGCCGGGCGTCGCGGTTCCTGTTCTGGCCATCGCCGAGGACCCCAGCCGCGCCTTCGACTACACGACGCGCGGCAACATGGTTGCCGTCATCTCCAACGGCACCGCCATCCTTGGGCTCGGCAACCTCGGCGCGCTGGCCTCCAAGCCGGTCATGGAAGGCAAGGCGGTGCTGTTCAAGCGCTTCGCCGACGTCGATTCCATCGACCTCGAGGTCGATACCGAGGACGCCGACGAGTTCATCAACTGCGTGCGCTTCCTCGGCCCCTCTTTCGGCGGCATCAACCTGGAGGACATCAAGGCGCCGGAGTGCTTCATCATCGAGCAGCGGCTGCGCGAGCTGATGGACATCCCGGTCTTCCATGACGACCAGCACGGCACCGCCATCATCTCGGCCGCCGGCCTGATCAACGCGCTGGAGATCACCGGCCGCGACATGAAGACCACGAAGATGGTCTGCAACGGCGCCGGTGCGGCCGGCATCGCCTGCATCGAGCTGATGAAGGCGATGGGCTTTGCACCCGACAACATCACTTTGTGCGACACCAAGGGCGTGGTCTTCCAGGGCCGCACCGAAGGCATGAACCAGTGGAAGTCGGCGCATGCGGTCAAGACCGAGGCGCGTTCGCTGGCCGAGGCGCTCGACGGCGCCGACGTTTTCCTCGGCCTCTCGGCCAAGGGTGCGCTGACCACCGCCATGGTGCAGTCGATGGCCAAGAACCCGATCATCTTCGCCATGGCCAATCCCGACCCGGAAATCACGCCGGAGGAAGTCGCCGAAATCCGCACCGACGCCATCATGGCCACCGGGCGTTCGGACTATCCGAACCAGGTCAACAATGTGCTCGGCTTCCCCTACATCTTCCGTGGCGCGTTGGATGTGCGGGCCACCACCATCAATGACGACATGAAGATCGCCGCCGCCCGCGCTTTGGCCGATCTGGCGCGCAAGGACGTGCCCGACGACGTCGCCGCCGCCTATCAGGGCAACCGGCCGAAATTCGGCCCCAACTATATCATCCCGGTGCCGTTCGACCCGCGCCTGATCTCGGCCATTCCGATCGCGGTCGCCAAGGCGGCGATGGACTCAGGCGTCGCCCGCAAGCCGATCCTCGATCTCGACCGCTACGCCCAGGAACTCTCCGCCCGCCGCGACCCGATCGCCTCGACCTTGCAGCGCATCTACGACCGCGTGCGCCGCCAGCCCAAGCGCATCGTCTTTGCCGAGGGCGAGGAGGAGCAGGTGATGCGCGCCGCCGTCTCCTATGTGAACCAGCGGCTCGGCACCGCCATCCTGCTTGGCCGCGACGACGTCATCAAGGAGAACGCCAAGCACGCCGGCATCGACCTCAACAAGCAAGGCATCGAGATCATCAATGCCCGGCTGTCGCGCCGCAACGGCATCTACACCGACTATCTCTATGAGCGCATGCAGCGCAAAGGCTTCCTGTTCCGCGACTGCCAGCGGCTGATCAACAACGACCGCAACCACTTTGCTGCCTGCATGGTGGCGCTGGGCGATGCCGATGGCATCGTCACCGGCGTCACCCGCAACTACTCCACCGCGCTCGACGACATCCGCCGCGTCATCGATGCCAAGCCCGGCCACCGCGTCATCGGTGTGTCGATCGTGCTGGCGCGGGGCAGGACCGTGCTGGTCGCCGACACCGCCGTGCACGACATGCCGAACGCCGAGCAGATCGCCGACATCGCCGAGGAAGCTGCCGGCTTTGCCCGCCGCATGGGCTACGAACCGAGGCTCGCCATGCTCGCCTATTCGACCTTCGGCCATCCGCAGGGCGAACGCTCCGAGCGCGTCCAGGAAGCGGTGCGCATCCTCGACAAGCGCCGCGTCGATTTCGAGTATGACGGCGAAATGGCCGCCGACGTCGCACTCAACGCCCGCGCCATGGCGCAATATCCGTTCATCCGGCTCACCGGCCCGGCCAATGTGCTGATCATGCCGGCGTTCCACTCGGCCTCGATCTCGACCAAGATGCTGCAGGAACTCGGCGGCTCGACCGTGATCGGCCCGTTGCTGGTCGGCCTCAACAAGCCGGTCCAGATCGTCTCGCTCAACGCCAAGGATTCAGACATCGTCAACATGGCGGCGATTGCGGCGTATACGGCGGGGGCCTGACGAACGTCCGCGCAGCGGACGAAAGCCCGCCAGCGCTTTTCGAGTGAGGCAAGGCCTTGCTCGAGGGCAGCCTGAACGGAATCGCCCGCACCACTCCACCTGGATGCATGCAATCACAGGAATCCTGCGATTCAAGCCGATTTTGGCGAAAATCGCCGCGATCCATAAGATATTGATAATATTCGGTTGTTATACCAGAGAGCTGTCGTCGATGTGCCAGGGGTGGCATTTTGGGCAGACTGGGGTGGTGACAGTCATGGATTTGCAGCCGTGAAGCACGATACGATTCCAACATCCGTGGTCGGCCAGGGGGCCTATCACGACGAGCGCCTGGACGCTCTGCTCAGCATCACCGGCCGGATGGATGGCTACCTCTACCGCTGCCGCAACGATGCGTCCTACACCATGCTCTATATCAGCGACGGCATTCTCACTGTCAGCGGCTTTCCGCCCACGGATTTCGTGCACAACGCCGTGCGCGACTACGTCTCGGCCATCCACCCGGACGACCTCGCCTCGGTCTATGCCGCCGTCGACACCGCGCTCGAAGCGCGTTGCAACTGGAACGTCGACTACCGCATCGTGCCGAGGGTCGGCGAACCGCTTTGGGTCCGCGAGATCGGCGGCGGTGTCTGGGACGACGCCGGCGAACTCGAATTCCTGGAAGGCTTCGTCGTTGACATCAGCGACCGCAAGGTTGTCGAGGACCTCAACTCCCAGCTGCTGCTGGATCTGAAGACCGCCAACGAGGAGCTGTCCGCGCAAAAGCGCGAGATCGAGCTGGCCAAGCAGCAGAGCGACCATTCGGCCAACCACGATCTGTTGACGGACCTGCCCAACCGGCGTGCCTTCCACGACGAACTCAAATCGGTGGTCGCCCGCTGCAGCGTCACCGGCGAGGCGGCCGGTCTTCTGTTCATCGACCTCGACCGGTTCAAGGAAGTCAATGACACGCTCGGCCACGAGGCCGGCGATGCGCTGCTGCAGCGTGTATCGAGCCAGCTCCGCTCGACCCTGCGCAGCGCCGATTTCGTCGCCCGGCTTGGCGGTGACGAGTTCGCGTTCCTGTTCTCGGGCGACACCGATCTGGCGCAGCTGAAGGCCGTGCGCGTTGCCGAACGCATCCTGGAAAGGCTGCGGATCAAGGTTCCCACGCCGGATGGCGCCATCCAGGTCGGCTGCACCGTTGGCGTGGCGATGTATCCGGCGGAAGCCGCCGATTCCGAAGCGCTGATCGCACTCGCCGACCGGCTGATGTACATCGGAAAAAAGAGTGGCCGCAACCGGTTGGTCACCGCCAAGGAAATGGCGCCGCAACAGCCATCATCCAGGCCTCGCCACTCAATTTGCAAGACTGCCTAGGCGCGTCTATCAGGGGTGTGCACCAAAAGCACTCAGCCCGGCGCGAACACGCGTGCGGCCTCGACGACCTCCTCGATCTGATCCTGCCGGAGCAGGTCGATCGGGGTGCGGCCGTCGAGCTGCGCTGAAGGACGCGTCAGCCACAGCCAGGCCAGTCTGGGATTGCTGATCAGGGACTGCACGTCGCGGATGCCCGCGACCGGCCTGCCGTCGACGAACTGCGCCAGCGGGAAGACATGCTTGCGGCCACCCTTGCGCAGGGCGATGACCTCACCCCGCCTTTGCCAGCGATGCAGGGTCGAGCGGGCGATGCGCAGGTTCTCTTCCAGATAGGTCGATCCGGCGACGCGGCCGGCCCAGTCCTCGATCAGCATCGATTCGAGGTCGTCGGCTCGCGGCGGTGAGGAAACGGGTCCATCGATATCCGCCAGGGATGCTGGCGGCAGCCCCGCAGCGCCGCTTGTGCCCGCCTCGCTGCGGCGTGCGGCTTCCGCTGCCAGGGCGCGCACGAACTTCGATGCAAGGCCGGGAAGGTCGGCATGGATGGCATCAATGGCGCGCTGATGCTTCGGCGACAGTAAGGTGACGGCGGAAGCTATGCTGCCGGCGATCTTGCCGACCGAGACCATGGTGGGTCTGTTGATGGCCTCGTCATAGTGGGCAAGCGCACGTTCAACTTCCTCCGCGACCATCTCCGCGAAGTCGTCCGGCTTGATGCCGGTTGTCTGGATTTGAAATCTGTTCATGCATCTGTCTCTTGGGCCGGGCGCTCCTCCCACAGCTGCGGCCGGTTGTTGAACGGCTAGTGCGGAAAGCGGAAATCGCGACGGCAACAGATGCAGCGGCCCGACAGCATGCTGTCTTGCATTTTTGACACCCCAACTGGCTGCAGGCGCGCCGCGAATGTCAGTCCCAGGTCGCCTCGATTGCGTGTAGGTGCGATGTATGACAGCTGCGCGACGGTGAGCAGCGGGGCGCGCCTTCCCTTCTCCCCTTGTGGGAGAAGGTGGATTGGCGCGCAGCGCCAAGACGGTTGAGGGGTGTTGGACGGAGCGGGGGCGGTGCCAAGCTGGAGCACCCCTCATCCGACCTCGCTTCGCGAGGCCACCTTCTCCCACAGGGGGAGAAGGGAGAAACTGCCCCTACAGCAATCCGGCCTGTTCAGCCTCGCGGCGCAGGTTCTGGCGCGGGCGCGGGCCGATCTGCTGGATCACCAATCCGGCCGCCAGTGAGCCAAGGTCGCCACAGACCTTGAGGTCGCGGCCTTGCGTGTAGCCATGCAGGAAACCGGCGGCATAGAGATCGCCGGCGCCTGTCGTGTCGACCAGTTCCTTGATCGCGGTCGCCTGGATGAGCACGGTCTCGTCGCCGCGCACGATGACCGAGCCCTTTTCCGAGCGGGTCACGGCGGCGATCCGGCAATCCTTGCGGATCTGCGCCAGCGCCTCGTCGAACGACGATGTCTGGTAGAGCGACTTGATCTCGTGGCTGTTGGCAAAGACGATGTCGACGGTGCCCGAACGCATCAAGTCGAGGAACTCTTCGCGATAGCGGTCGACGCAGAACGAATCCGAGAGTGTCATCGACACTTCGCGGCCCGCCGCGTGCGCCAGCTTCGCCGTCTGCCGGATCGCCTCCTTGGCCCGCGGCGGGTCCCACAGATAGCCCTCGAAATAGGTGACCTTGGCGCCGGAAGCCTTGTCGGCCTCGACATCCTCCGGCCCGAGCTCGACGCAGGCGCCGAGATAGGTGTTCATCGAGCGCTCGCCGTCGGGGGTGACGAAGATCATCGAACGCGCCGTCGGCGGCTCGCCCTTGAGCGGCCTGGTGTCGAAGGCGACACCCTGCGCGTGGATGTCGTGGGCATAGATCTCGCCCAGCGCATCGTTCGAAACCTTGCCGAAGAAGGCGGCGCGGCCGCCGAAGCTGGCGACGCCGGCCGCCGTGTTGCCGGCGCTGCCGCCGGACGCCTCGATCGCCGGGCCCATGCGGCTGTAGAGCAGTTCGGCGCGCCGGGTGTCGATGAGGTTCATCGCGCCCTTGATGATGCCGTTGGTCTCGAGGAATTCCTCGTCGCACTGGGCGATGATGTCGACAATGGCATTGCCGATGCAAAGCACGTCATAATCCGGCATCAATGTCTCCGCCAAAAACCCGAGCCGGCTTCTTGCCATGCCCGGGCGGGTCTACAGCAAGACTCCGAAAATTGGCAACCGATTTTCTGTAGTTGCCGGCGTGGCGGCGATGACCATTCCCTTGTCGAGGAAGGCGCGGAGCCGCGGTTCTTGCAAATAGGGTGCGCCTCCGCGACGAGGCGCTATGACAATTCGACCGTGGCCGAAGCATTTCATCGCAGCGCCGCTTACAAGCCTGATCAGCCGATCACGCCTTTAAGCGAGCCGCACATGCCTGCAAAGAACGATATGACGACCGACCTGGCGCTGCTCGCGGTGCTCGCGGTGCTTTGGGGCGCGTCCTACACCTTCATCAAGATCGGCGTCGAGACGATCCCGCCGGTCACGTTCATTGCCGCGCGCACCCTGATTGCCGGCGGCATCCTCTTCGCCATCATCCGCTGGCGCGGGCTCGCCATGCCGGGCGATGCGGCAAGCTGGCGCCGCTTCGCCTTCCAGGCATGCCTCAACAGCGTCGTGCCGTTCACGCTGATCGCCGCGGCCGAGCGCTCGGTTGATGCTGGCCTCGCCACCATCCTGAACGCGACCTCGCCGATCTTCACCTTCCTGCTGACCGCGCTGATCACCCGCCACGAGCCGGTCACGATGCGCAAACTGATTGGCGTCGGCGCCGGCATTGCCGGCATCTGCCTCATCATCGGCACCGAGGCGCTGAGTGGTCTCGGTCATGAGCTCTGGGCGCAGTTGGCAATCGTCGCGGCGACGATCTGCTATGCCGGTGCGGCGATCTTCGGCCGTGGCTTCAAGGGCCTCGATCCGATGCTGCCCGCCGCCGGTTCGATGCTCTGCGGCGCCGTAATCCTCGTGCCGCTCAGCCTGATGGTCGACCAGCCATGGACGCTGACACCGTCGATGGCGTCGATCCTGGCCTTGCTCGGCCTCTCGGTGTTTTCGACCGCGCTGGCCTTCGTCATCTATTTCCGCCTCATCCACACGCTGGGCTCGGTCGGCACCACCTCGCAAGCCTATCTGCGCGTGCCGATCGGCGTCGGCATCGGCGCCATCTTCCTCGGCGAAAGCCTCGGTCCGACGGCGTGGCTTGGCATGGGTTTTGTTGTGGCAGGCGTCGCAGCCATGACCATCCCGGTTCGAAAGCCGGCGCTCGCTCGATAAAGCAATTCCAGGAAAAGTGTGAAGCGGTTTTCCGTCCGGAATTGCGCTAAAACTAAGAGCTATCGGCGCTTGTGGCGGGCAGGCGCGTCGCCTATCTGCGGGGCGACCCGTTCGACGTGAGGTTGGAAGCACCGTGATCTCAAGCGCCGCCCGCGCCGCCGCCGGCCAGTTGTTCTCGCCCGAATTCCGTTCGGTGTTCATCAAGACGCTCGGCTTGACCTTGCTGGCGTTGGTGGCTTTGTGGTTCGGGCTCACCAGCCTCGTCGAGTGGCTGGCCCTGCCTTGGCTCCACGCGCTGTTGCCCGGCATGCCGTCCTGGGCGGGCTGGCTGGGCGGCATCATCGCAGCCATCGCTCTTGCCTTCGGCATGGCATTGCTCATCGCGCCGGTGACGGCGATCGTCGCCGGCCTGTTCCTCGACGACATCGCCGAAGTGGTCGAACGCATCGACTATCCCGGCGACCCGGCCGGACGCGCCATGCCGGCGCTGCGGTCGCTGGTCCTGTCAGCCAGGTTCTTGGGCGTCGTCATCCTCGGCAACATCGTCGCCCTGCTGCTTCTCCTGGTGCCGGGCGTCAACATTGCCGCCTTCTTCATCGTCAACGGCTATCTGCTCGGGCGCGAGTTCTTCGAATTCGCCGCGATGCGCTTTCGCCCGGAAGAAGAGGCCAGGGCCTTGCGCCGGCACTATGCCGGCACGGTGTTTCTCGCCGGGCTGGTCATATCAGCCTTCCTCGCCGTGCCGTTGCTCAATCTGGTGACGCCGCTCTTCGCCGCCGCCATGATGGTGCATCTGCACAAGGCGATTGGTGCCCGGGAAGCGTCTCGCGTCTCGCGCGGCTAAGCTGAAGATTTGCCAAACAGCGCCTGCAATTTGCTGAACGGCATGGCGGCGCGGGTGAAGCCGAACGTGCCGTCCTGCTGGATCTCGCGCGCCGCCGTCTCCAGCATGCCATAGGCGAAATTGGTCAGCCATGGCCCGAGCGAAATGCGTTTGACGCCGGCCATGGTCAGATCGGCGATGGTGAAGCCTGGCCTCGCCATGACGTTGACCGGCTTGCCGACCGCCGAGCAGATCGTGCGGACCATCTCGACATCGCCGATGCCTGGCGCATAAAGCACGTCGGCGCCGGCTTTTTCGAAGGCCTGCAGCCGCTTGATGGTGTCATCGAGATCGGACTTGCCCCACAGGAAATTCTCGGCCCGCGCGGTGAAGACGAAATCGCGCTTCAACGCCCGCGCCGCCTCCACGGCCGCCGCGACGCGCTCGACGGCGTGCGAGAAATCATAGATCGGCTTGTCCGGATCGCCGGTGTGGTCCTCGATCGAGCAGCCGGCAAGGCCGGCCGCTTCCGCCGCGAAGATGGTTTCGGCGGCACGCTCGGCGCTGTCGCCCTTGCCTTTCTCGAGGTCGGCCGAGACCGGCAGGCTGGTCGCCGCCGTCACTTCGCGGCAATGATGGATCATCGCCTCGAAGGTCACGGCGCCGTCCGGCAGGCCGCGCGAAAAGGCAAAGCCGGCGCTAGTCGTCGCCAGCGCCTTGAAGCCGAAGGAATCCAGCAGCTTCGTCGTGCCGACATCCCAGGGATTGGGCATGACGAAGGTCGATGCATGCAGGTCGCGAAAGATCTTGCCCTTGTCCATGGTAGTTTCCCCATCATGTGCGGCGTGGTGGAAAGGATTTTACCCTGCCCTCCCTGGCCGGGCAAACGAATGCGATTGGTTCAGAAGCGTTTGGCGTTCTCTCCTGCCAATTTGTCCAGCGCGTCGGAATCCTTGGCGTAGTGCGAGGCCTTGGTGTCCCAGTGATAGGTGACGGAAATGTCCTGCGACGCAGCCGTGGGCGGCGCGTCATCGCAGCTTTCACCGTTCAGCACCGTGGCATCGGTCACCGTCACCTTGATGGCGGCATAAGGCTGGCCGTCGGCGATGGTCTGGAAAGCCACGTTCTGCTTGCGGCTGTAGCTGCACAGATTTTCGTCGAACGTATAGATCATGTCGATCAGTTCGAGCTTGTCGTCGCGGACCATGATCAGCGGGGTGATCACATAATTCTGGCTCGAATTGAAATGCGCGCTCATGGTGATGAGGACGTCATCGTTGGCGCTGACGGAAAGCTTGCCGGGTTCGCGGAAATAGGTGCCACGGTCGACGGCGACATTGACGGCATCGAGCAGTTTCGGCTTCCCCGTAATGTCGTAGAGCGCCAGCACGGCATAGCCTTCGGCACTATCGGGAGAATCGCCGAGGTCGAACAGCATCGTCAGCCGGTCCTTGCCGCCAGACTTGATGGCAAGCACCGCGGCATTGGAAAAGCCCGATGTTTCTGGCGGCGAACCGCCGCTGTCCGGTCCCTCGATGTGGCGCATGTCGATCGGCAGCCCACCTTTGTAGAAGCCGTCTTTGTCCCCCGCGAGATCCGGGATGACCATCCTCGCCAGGTCGAGATAGGTGACGTCGTTGTGGCCGGGCAGCAAGCTGCCGAGTTCTGGGAAGCCGACGGCTTGCGCGCCGGCGGCTGTCCCGAGAAACGGCAGCATCATCAAGGCGAGGATGAAGCGAAGCAAAGGGATTTTCATGCGTGGCCCCGAGTTGGCGGTGCCACGCTAGCACGGACAATCGAGGCGTACAGCCGTGGCTGAAGATCAGGTCAGTGGATCGGCACCAGCCCGGCCAACTCGCGCATGTCGTCGAACAGGATGCCGCCGGCCTGGATCAGGCCGTCGCGGTCGGAATAGGGGTCGCCATGATAGGAAAACACCCGCATGCCGGCGGCAATGCCGGCTTGCGTGCCGGCGACGCTGTCCTCGATGACGATGCAGTCGGCGGGCGCAAAGCCTATCGTCTTTGCTGCATGCAGGAACAGGTCGGGGAATGGCTTGCCGCGCGCGACCATGGTCGAGCTGAACATCGCGTGTTCGAACAGCGACAACAGCCCGGTCTGGCCAAGCGTGATGTGCATCTTCGACACCCTGGCCGAGGTGGCGACGCAATAGGCGATGCCGACTGAGCGCACGGCTTCGACAAACTCGCGGACGTAAGGGATCGCCTCGACCCCCTGCGCGAACAGGTCCGGCAGGCCGGCATTCCAGCGGTCGACGAAATCGGCGCCGAGCCTGACGCTGGTTTCCTCTTCGATCTGTTTCTGCACCGACGCCATGCTGCGGCCGGAGAAATTCTTGCGGCAATATTCGAAGCTTGTCGGATAACCGGCAGCGCTCAGCCATTCGGCGAGGCGTCGATTGGCGAGGTTCTCCGTATCGACCAAGATCCCGTCGCAGTCGAAAATGACTAGCTTTGGAACCTGCATCAGGCGGTGCCGGTCGATCCGAACCCGCCCGAGCCACGCGCCGTGCCACCGGCCAAAGTGCGCTCTTCCACGGCCGCCTGCGTCACCGCCGCGAAAACGATCTGGGCGATGCGCATGCCGCGCGTCACGGCGAAATCCTCGTCACCGAGATTGATCAGCAGCACCTTCACCTCGCCGCGATAGTCGCTGTCGATGGTGCCAGGCGTATTGAGGCAGGTCAGCCCATGCTTGAAGGCGAGACCGGAGCGTGGCCGCACCTGGCCTTCCATGCCTTCGGGAATTTCCAGGATCAGTCCGGTCGGCACCAGCGCGCGTTTTCCAGGCAGGATCAGCAGCGGCCGGTCGTCGGGCACCGCGGCGCGCAGATCCATGCCGGCCGCGCCGGGGCTTTCATAGGCGGGGAGGGGAAGTCCTTCACCATGCGGCAACCTGACGAAGCCGACGGTCGGACCGATGACGGAGGGATTTTGAAGGGCTGCGCGCATAAAATCGATCCTATCGGCGCGAACGGCGATTCGGTCAACTCGACTCTAGCGCTATCAACGGCTTTCTTTCTGGCATCACTATGACAAGACCTAGGGTGTGTTGAGATTCAAGCCAGGCCGGCATCACCTGAATATCGACACACCCTACCGCAGTTCCATCGGAACGACGGTGGTCTCCTTGATCTCCTCCATCACGAAGGAGGCGGAAACGTCCGACAGCGCCACCTTGGTGATAAGGCGCTGGTAGAGCCGGTCATAGGCCTTAACGTCGGCGACGCGGGCACGCAGCACATAGTCGAGATCGCCGGACATGCGATAGACGCCGGTGATCTCGGAAAAGCCGGTCACCGCCGCCCGGAATTTCTGCAGCCAGTCCGGGTCGTGGTTGGACGTGCGGATCAGGATGAACACCGAGAGGCCAAGCCCGAGCTTTTCGGCATCGACCAGCGCCACGCGGCCGGTGATGACGCCATCCTCCTCAAGCCGCTTCACCCGGCGCCAGCAGGCATTGCGCGACAAGGCCACCCGTTCCGACAGCTGGTCGACCGACAGCGTGCCATCGCGTTGCAGTTCAGTCAGCAATTTTCGGTCGATTTCGTCGATTCCCATCGTCATGTGGGATGTTTGTCCCATGGAGTGGCCAAATACAAGGACATTTTGAGACCGATGAACCGGCGAAGCGTGTCAGGATACTCATATCAGGAACTCAAGCGCTCAAGGGGAACCAGCATGTCGACACGGCTCGCAAAGATATTCACCTCGCATCCGGCCAAGGTCGGCGAAACCTATTTCGGCCATATGGCCTTTGCCGCCTGGTTCTCGTCGCGTTTGCTGATGGCGGCGGGTGCCGCGCTCGTTCACGCTTTCTTGCCATTTCTGTTTGAGACTACCGCCAGCCGAATCGTCCGCGAGCTTTACGAGCGGACGCACAACAGAGGCTCGCACGTGACCAAGGAGCCGGTGGCTCTGATGGATCGTGCCTAGAGGACGACAGAAGCGATGTGCCGGTGGGCCGCCTATCTCGGTGAATCGGTCTTTCTCGAAGACATCCTCACGGCGCCCTGTCACTCGCTGATTGCCCAGAGCCATTGCGCCCAGGAAGCGAAATCGCCGACCAATGGCGACGGTTTCGGCCTTGCCTGGTATGGCGACCGTCCGGAGCCGGGTCTCTACCGAGACATCCTGCCGGCCTGGTCCGATCCCAATCTGAAGAGCCTGTGCCGGCAGATCAAATCGGGCCTGTTCCTTGCCCATGTGCGGGCCTCGACCGGCGGCGCCACCAGCCGCATGAACTGCCATCCCTTCATTTCGGACCGCTGGTCGTTCATGCACAACGGCCAGATCGGTGGTTTTGAAAAGATCCGCCGCACGCTGGAGAACTCGCTGTCCGACGCCGTCTTCGACCAGCGCGAAGGCACCACCGATTCCGAATTGTTTTTCCTCCTGATGATCGACGAAGGATTGGCCACCGATCCGCAAGGCGCTGTCGCGCGTGCCACCAGCCGCATGCTCGACGCCTCGCGCCGTGTCGGCCTGGAGCCGGTGCTGAAGCTTACCGCCGCCTTCTCGGACGGGCAGGCGCTGCATGCCGTGCGCTATGCCACCGACGCCCACGCCCCGACGCTCTACACCTCCGTTTTCCGCAAAGGCGGCGGCCGCTGCATCGTGTCCGAACCGTTCGACCGCGAAGGCGGCGACTGGCAGGCGATCCCGCCATCGAGCTTCGTCACAATCACTAGCGATGGCATGGCCATCCGTCCTTTCGCGCCGGCATCGGCCAGGCTGGCGCTGGCCGTCTAGGTCCTTCGCTGGGTTGTAAATTGCGGCAAAGTCGCGGGACAGCGCCCCCCTCTGTCCTGCCGGACATCTCCCCCACACGGGGGGAGATTGGATGTCACGACGGCTTTCGCCAATCTCCAACGTTTGAAAGAATGGCGCGGTCGGCAAGGCTGCCAATCTCCCCACCCGTGGGGGAGATGTCCGGCAGGACAGAGGGGGGCGCCGTAGAGCGCCGACCTCAACAAATCCTGTCGGCGCAATTTTGATCAAGCGCTAGAGAGTTCGGAATGCTGAACTTGCCTTGAAGCCGCCCTGCAATCCTCCATGTCAATCGACGAGCGGCCAAGCCGGAGCATTGATCATGGACATCGTCTTTTCTTCAACCGTCGAACTGGCCGCCGCGATCGCCACGCGGAAAATCTCCGCCGTGGAGGCGCTCGACGCCCATCTGGCGCAGATCGACGGGCACAACGAGGCGGTCAACGCCGTCATTTCGCTCGACCGGGAAGGCGCCCGTGAGCGCGCCAAAAAGGCCGACGCAGCCCAAGCGCGCGGCGAGGCACCTGGGCCACTGCACGGCGTGCCGTTCACGCTGAAGGACATGCATGAGACGGCAGGCATGAAGACCACGGTCGGCTTCCCGCCCTTCGCCGACTACGTCGCCAAACGGGATAGCCCGGTCGTTGCCCGGCTGAAGGCAGCCGGCGGCCTGCTGATGGCCAAGACCAATGTCGCGATCATGCTGTCGGACTGGCAATCGAACAATCCGCTGTTCGGCCGTACCGGCAATCCGTGGGACCTCCAGCGCACCGCGGGCGGCTCCAGCGGTGGTGCGGCGGCGGCACTTTGCGCCGGGATGACGCCATTCGATGTCGGCACCGACATGCAGGATTCGATCCGGCTGCCGGCCGCCTTCTGCGGTGTCTATGGTCTCAAGCCGACAGAGCACCGTGTCTCGCTGGCCGGCGCCTTCCCCGATCCCGGAGGTGCCGCGCGCAGCGTGCGGCTGATGTCCTGCCTCGGCCCGCTGGCGCGCAGCGCGGAAGATCTATCCCTAGTCTATCAAATCATCGCCGGTCCTGATGGGAGCGACACCGATCTTGCGCCGGTGCCGGTCGAGGATATGCCAAAGCTCGACCCTGGGACATTGCGCATCGCCTTCGCGTCGTCCTTTCCAGGATTCCCGGTGGCCAGTGCGATCAGCGCGGCGGTCGAAAATCTCGCAAGGCAGCTGCAATCGGCAGGGGCGATCGTCAAGGAAGCGAAACTGCCCAAGCTCGATCTGCACGATGATCTCGAGCAAGGCGGCGCGCTGATCGGCATGATGATGGAGGCCGCGCAACCCGAGCCGCCAGAGGAACCGACACCAGTCTCACGCTGGTTCGAGGCGCTCGCCCGCCGCGACAGATCCATTCTCGCTTGGGATCGGTTTTTCGAAAACTGGGATGCGCTGCTCTGCCCGGTCGCCATGACCACAGCCTTCCCGCATTGCGAGCCCGGCACGCCGGTCCAGCTCGACGGCAAGGAACAGAGCTACTGGATGCTGCCGGCTTACGGCGCCTTCTTCAACTACAGCGGCCATCCCGCTCTTTCGATGCCGTGCGGACAGGACGGCGGCGGCTTGCCGATCGGCCTGCAACTGGTCGGCAAACGCTGGTCGGAGTCGCGGCTGCTCGGCGTCGCCAGGGCAATCGAACCGTTGACCGGCGGCTTTCGCCGTCCGCCCGGCTATTGAGCGAAGCGCGACAATCCGTAAGCGCCCAGCAGCGGGTCGCGCTCGCCGTCGAGGATTTCCCTGGCTGCGAACAGGCCGACGGCCGGCGCCAGAGTGATGCCGGAATGCATGACCGCGATGTAGAGCCCGTCCATGCCCTCGGCACGGCCGATGATCGGAAAACCGTCGATCGGCGTCGGCCGGTAGCCGACCGTGTGGAAATCCAGTTCCAGTTCGTCGCCGCCGCGCAAGCTGGCTTTCAGGGCCGCAAACAGTTCGCGGGCGGTGACTTGCGGGTCCATGCCCGGGTCGGCGCCGCCGAAATCCGAGCCGGCGATGATGCGGCCCTCCGCCGTCTGGCGCATGTGCAGCCGCTCGGCCAGCACCAGGCCGTTGAGCAGTTTTTTGTAAGGCCGCGAATGGACGATCAGCCCGGGCGGCGTCTCGATCGGCAGGTTGATCCCGGCCGTTGCCGCGATGGCCGGTGAGCCGACGCCGGCGGCGATCACCACCTCGTCGGCTGCTATCAGGCCGTGCGACGTGTCGACGCCGGTGATCTCGCCTCCGGTCTGAACCAGCGCCGTCACCGTGCTGGAGATGATCCGCGCTCCGCGCCGTTCGGCATCGGCCAGCAGCGCTCTGGCAGCGGCCACCGGCTCGGCGACACCCTCTTCGGCGACATGCAAGGCGACATCCGGGAGCGCGGCGAGATTGGGCTCGATGCGCGCGACGCCAATGCGGTCGACGCGCTTGATGCCGTAGCCCCAGGCGGAATGTTCTGAGGTGTAGGTTTCCATCGCCGCCGCCGACAAATCCCAGCACAGGCCGCCGCACCAGGCGAGTGGAATTTCGGGCAGGTCCCGCGCCAACCGTGTCCATTCGGCCATCGCGCGGGTGCGCAGCCGGAAATACGGCTCCGGATTGCCCCAGCTGGCGTTGATCCAGGCGAACGAATTCGGCGTCGCGACCCCACCTGCATCGCTGTCGGCGATAACCGTCACCTGCGCCCCCGACTTGCTCAGATGCCAGGCGATGGAGGCACCGATGATCCCGGCACCGATGACGATTACTTGTTTGGCTGCGCTCATGCTGGACCTCTACCGAACCGGTCTTTTGATGCCATCGCGGAGCGCCTATCTCAATAGCCAGTAGGCCAATCCGGTCAAATCTGTTCGACAGGCCGGAAATGCGCTGCTAGAAGCCCGCGCCACAGACAGGATTCCAGACATTGGCTGAAGACATCGAACAAGCGGTATCCCGCCGCCGCACCTTCGCGATCATCGCGCACCCGGACGCCGGCAAAACGACGCTCACCGAAAAGCTGCTGCTGTTCGGCGGCGCCATTCAGCTTGCCGGCGAGGTCAAGGCCAAGAAGGACAAGATCCAGACCCGGTCCGACTGGATGAAGATCGAGCGTGAGCGCGGCATTTCGGTCGTCACCTCGGTGATGACGTTCGAATATGAGGACAATGTCTTCAACCTGCTCGACACGCCCGGCCACGAGGATTTCGCCGACGACACCTACCGCACGCTGTCGGCGGTCGACAGCGCCGTCATGGTCATCGACGCCGCCAAGGGCATCGAGCCGCGCACGCTCAAACTGTTCGAGGTTTGCCGGCTGCGCGACATCCCGATCATCACCTTCGTCAACAAGATGGACCGTGAAAGCCGCGATCCGTTCGAGATTCTCGACGAGATCGAACAGAAGCTGGCGCTGGATACTGCACCCATCACCTGGCCGATCGGCCGCGGCAAGACGTTTTCGGGCACCTATCATCTGGCACTAAACGCGGTGCGTAGGGGCGACGACGAGAAGGAACGCACGCCGGTCAACGGTCCCGATTCCAATCGCGTCGCCGGCCTGTTGCCGGAGAACGAGCGCGAGGCCTTCATCGAAGAGCTGGAACTGGCGCGCGAAGCCTGCCGTCCGCTCGACATCGACGCTTTTCGCGAGGGTCATCTGACGCCGGTCTATTTTGGCTCGGCGTTGCGTAATTATGGCGTCCGCGACCTGATCGAGGCGCTTGGTGCCTTCGGCCCGCCGCCGCGCGCGCAGGAGGCCGATATCCGCAAGGTCGAGGCGACCGAGGACAAGATGACGTCCTTCGTCTTCAAGATCCAGGCCAACATGGACCCCAACCACCGCGACCGCATCGCCTTCGTCCGCGTCTGCTCTGGCAAGCTCGAGCGCGGCATGAAGGCCAAGCTGGTGCGCACCGGCAAGCCGATGTCGCTGTCGGCGCCGCAGTTCTTCTTTGCCCGCACCCGCGTCACTGCCGACGAGGCGTTTGCAGGCGATGTCGTCGGCATCCCCAACCACGGTACGCTGCGCATCGGCGACACGCTGACCGAGGGCGAGGAAATCCTGTTCCGCGGCGTGCCGAACTTCGCGCCTGAAATCCTGCGCCGTGTCCGCCTGGGCGACGCGATGAAGGCCAAGAAGCTCAAGGAAGCGCTGCACCAGATGGCCGAGGAAGGCGTCGTGCAGCTGTTTTCGCCCGAGGACGGCTCGCCGGCCATCGTCGGCGTCGTCGGCGCGCTGCAGCTCGACGTCCTGAAAGAGCGGCTGAACTTCGAATACACGCTGCCCGTCGAATTCGAGATGTCGCGCTTTTCGGTCTGCCGCTGGATCTCGGCCGACGACAAGGCCGAGGTTCTGCGTTTCATCGAGGCGCATCGCGGCGACATCGCCCGCGATCTCGACAATGATCCGGTGTTCCTCGCCCAGCACGCCTTCTCGCTGAACTACGAAGCGGAACGCTGGAAGGCGATCCGCTTCGCCACGATCAAGGACTATCAGGTCCGCGACAAGGCGGCTTGATGCGCCGCTTTCCCTTCTCCCCGTTCACGGGGAGAAGGTGCCCGAAGGGCGGATGAGGGGCAGCGCCGTCCTCGATGATCAATCTGCTCCAATGAGCCACCCGGCCCGTCGCAGGCTCCGGGCGTTCGAAGCTCGAAAAGCCAAGCAATTGGCTTTTCGTTCGCTGCGCGAACCGCTTCTCACCCCTTCGCTGCCTCTTCGATCTTGGCGATGTCGATCTTGCCCATCTGCATCATCGCCGCCATCACCCGGCCGGCCTTGGCCTGGTCCGGATCCTGAAGCAGCCTGGGCAGTTGTTCCGGCACGACTTGCCAGGAGACGCCGAACTTGTCCTTCAGCCAGCCGCATGGGCCCGGCTCGCCGCCGCCCTCAGTGAGCTTGGTCCAGAAATGGTCGACCTCTTCCTGCGTCTTGCAGTCGATCGACTGTGACATCGCCTCGGTGAACTTGTATTGCGGCCCGCCGTTGAGCGCCTGGAACGGCACGCCGTCGAGCTCGAACGAGGCCACCAATACCTTGCCTTCAAGAGCGTTGCCCTTGGGCCAGCGCATCACGCTCAGCACCTTCGAATTCTTGAAGATGGAGGTGTAATGGTTCATTGCCTCTTCGGCCTGGCCATCGAACCACAGGCAGGTGGTTATCTTTTGCATGTCGTGCTCCTCGCGCTGTTTCGGTTGCTGTCACGGCAAAACGGCTCAATCCGGGAATGGTGCCATTCCCTTGCCGTTTGCCCAAGGACGGGCGGGCGGCACGCGATCCGACAGTGGTGCGCAATTTTTTCGCAAGGGCCGGTTTTTCGGAGAATCTGGCGCATTGCAAAATTGTGGCCAGACCAGGCTTGCGCGTCTATAACGCCTGCGGTCCGAATTCAGCGCCGCCACGCTCCGCATAGAGCGCAGCCAGCCAGCCAAGGAAAATTCATGCCTGCCTATCGCTCCCGCACCACCACCCATGGCCGCAACATGGCCGGCGCCCGCGGCCTCTGGCGCGCCACCGGCATGAAGGATTCCGATTTCGGCAAGCCGATCATCGCGGTGGTCAACTCCTTCACCCAGTTCGTGCCGGGCCATGTCCATCTGAAGGATCTCGGCCAGCTGGTCGCGCGCGAGATCGAGAAGGCCGGCGGCGTCGCCAAGGAATTCAACACCATCGCCGTCGATGACGGCATCGCCATGGGTCATGACGGCATGCTCTATTCGCTGCCGTCGCGCGAGCTGATCGCCGATTCCGTCGAGTACATGGTCAACGCACACTGCGCCGACGCCATGGTCTGCATCTCCAATTGCGACAAGATCACGCCCGGCATGCTGATGGCGTCGCTGCGCCTCAACATCCCGACCGTCTTCGTTTCCGGCGGCCCGATGGAAGCCGGCAAGGTGGTGCTCGCCGGCAAGACGCAGGCGCTCGACCTGGTCGATGCCATGGTGGCGGCCGCCGACGACAAGATCTCCGATGAGGACGTCAAGGTCATCGAGCGTTCGGCCTGCCCGACCTGCGGTTCCTGCTCGGGCATGTTCACCGCCAATTCGATGAATTGTTTGACCGAGGCGCTTGGCCTTTCGCTGCCGGGCAACGGCTCGACGCTGGCCACGCATGCCGACCGCAAGCGGCTGTTCGTCGAAGCCGGCCACCTGATCGTCGATCTCGCCCAGCGTTACTACGAGCAGGACGACGAGACCGCATTGCCGCGCAACATCGCCTCGAAGGGCGCCTTCGAGAACGCCATGACGCTCGACATCGCCATGGGTGGCTCGACCAACACCGTGCTGCATATCCTGGCCGCCGCGCATGAGGGCGAGATCAACTTCGATCAGGATGACATCGACGCGCTGTCACGCAAGGTGCCGGTGCTGTGCAAGGTGGCTCCCGCCAAGGCGGATGTGCATATGGAAGACGTCCACCGCGCCGGCGGCATCATGGCGATCCTCGGCCAGCTCGACAATGCCGGCTTGATCAACCGCGACCTGCCGACCGTGCACACGCGCACGCTTGGTGAAGCGCTTGACCATTGGGATATTTCGCGCTCGACCAGCCAGAGCGTACGCGATTTCTTCCTCGCCGCCCCTGGTGGCGTGCCGACACAGGTTGCCTTCAGCCAGGACCGCCGCTGGGACGAACTCGATCTCGACCGCGAAAAGGGTGTCATCCGTTCAGCCCAGCACCCCTTCTCAAAGGATGGCGGCCTTGCCGTGCTGAAAGGCAATCTGGCGCTCGACGGCTGCATCGTGAAGACCGCCGGCGTCGATGAATCGATCCTGAAATTCACCGGCCCGGCCCGCGTGTTCGAAAGCCAGGATGCCAGCGTCAAGGCGATCCTGTCCAACGAGATCAAGGCCGGCGATGTCGTCGTCATCCGCTATGAGGGGCCGCGCGGCGGCCCCGGCATGCAGGAAATGCTCTACCCGACCAGCTATCTGAAGTCGAAGGGGTTGGGCAAAGCCTGCGCGCTGGTCACCGACGGCCGCTTCTCCGGCGGCACCTCAGGCCTGTCGATCGGCCATGTCTCACCGGAAGCCGCCGAGGGCGGTTTGATCGGGCTGGTGCAGGAGGGCGATACGGTCGAGATCGACATCCCGAACCGGAGCATTCGCCTCGCCGTCAGCGATGCTGAACTCGCCAGCCGCCGGGCGGCGATGGAGGCCAAGGGAGTTGCTGCCTGGAAGCCCGAGGAAAAGCGCAAGCGCAAGGTGACAACAGCCTTGCGTGCCTATGCCGCGATGGCGACCAGCGCGGCCAAGGGCGCGGTCAGGTTCGTGCCGGAGTAGGGCTCGAATCCGACCAGGTTGGCGCTGCCCCTCATCGTCCGACATCAGCCGCTTTGCGGGAGGGTGTGTTTGCGCCACGATAGAACGCTGATTCTTCAAGCGGGATGACGACATGGATTTCGACCTTATCGTTCGCGGCGGCACGCTGCCTGATGGCAGGGTCGCCGACATCGGCATCATCGACGAGACGATCGCGGCGATCGAGCCGAAGCTCGATGTCAGCGCCGGCACGACGATCGATGCCAGTGGCAATCTGGTCTCGCCGCCCTTCGTCGATCCGCATTTCCACATGGATGCAACGCTCTCCTACGGTATTCCGCGCATCAACGTGTCGGGCACGCTGCTCGAAGGCATTTCGCTGTGGGGCGAGTTGAAGCCGCTGCTGACCCATGAAGCGGTGCGCGACCGCGCGCTTGCCTATTGCGACTGGGCGGTGTCGATGGGCCTGCTCGCCATCCGCACCCATGTCGATGTCTGCGATGACAGGCTGCTGGCGGTCGAGGCTTTGCTCGATGTCAAGAAGACGATCGCCCCCTGTATCGACCTGCAGCTAGTCGCCTTCCCCCAGGACGGCTTCTATCGCTCGCCGAAGGCGCGGGAAAACTCCATCCGCGCGCTCGACATGGGCGTCGACATCGTCGGCGGCATCCCGCATTTCGAGCGCACCATGGCCGATGGTACGCGCTCGGTGACGGAGCTGTGCGAGATCGCAGCCAGGCGCGGCCTGATGGTCGACCTGCATTGCGACGAGACCGACGATCCGCTGTCGCGTCATATCGAGCAGCTTGCCTATGAGACGCATCGCCTCGGCCTGCAGGGCAAGGTCGCCGGCTCGCACCTCACCTCGATGCATTCGATGGACAATTACTATGTCTCGAAATTGCTGCCGCTGATCGCCGAGGCGGGCGTTTCGGCGATCCCCAACCCGCTGATCAACATCATGCTGCAGGGCCGTCACGACACCTTTCCCAAGCGCCGGGGTATGACCCGGGTCAAGGAGATGCAGGCCCTCGGCATCCGCGTCGGCTGGGGCCAGGATTGCGTGCTGGATCCCTGGTATTCGCTGGGCACGGCCGACATGCTCGATGTCGCCTTCATGGGCCTGCACGTGGCCCAGATGTCGAGCCCGGCCGACATGGCGCGCTGCTTCGACATGGTCACCAATATCAACGCGTCGATCATGGGGCTCGATCATCTCGGCCTGGCGGTCGGCAAGCGCGCCAGCCTGGTCATTCTCGATGCCGGCAATCCGATAGAGGCCTTGCGCCTACGCGCCGAACGCCTGTGCGTCATCGCCAGGGGCAAGGTGGTGGCGGAGCGGACGAAGCAGGATACCAGGCTGTCCATCGATGGCCGGCCCGCCTCCGTCAACCGCCGGCATGTCGCGCCGCAAGTCCGATGACTGCCTTCGAGGTATGGCCGTGAGCGACGAGAAGAATGCGAGGGAACCGAACCCGGCACTCATGTCGGCGATAACCACCGAGCACTTTGTGATGCAGGCGGCCATCGGCACGACAATCAGCGAAGCCGGCTCGCGCGCTACCATCTATGTCATGGCGCTTTCCAGTTCTCTGGTGGCAATGGGCTTTGCCGCCAATTCGACGCTGGCCTTCCTGCCGTTCGTGGCGACGGTTCTGCCGGTCATTTTCCTGCTTGGAGTCCTGACCACGCTGAGAATGGTCGACATCGCCGTGGAGAACATGCAGGCACATATCGCAATCGCCCGGATCCGTTCCTTCTATCGATCGCTTGGGCCGCAAGCAGAGGCCTGTTTCGCTGCCGAACGCGGACGCTGGCCAGAGGGCCGGGCAGAGCCTGCGCTGAGGATCGGTGCGCTTGCCGGTTATCTGACGACCGCAGCCATGATGATCGCGACCGTAAACGCCATGGTTGCCGGCGCCGGTATTATCCTGATGAGTCGATGGATGGGGATCGGAATTGTCGGGGCGCTGACAATTGGGATTGCCGTTGCGATTGCCCTGTTCGCGCTGTTTTTCGTCTACCAGCAATGGCGCATTCGCGAGCTTGCGCCCTCGTACGATGGGTCGCCACCGACCCGCCGAGAGACTTAGGCAGATCGTCTGCAGCACTCGTTAGACCATGATCCTGAAAAGTGGAATCCGGTTTTCGGACAAGATCATGGTCAAAGAAGAAGATAGAGCCCCATCCCGGTTTTATCGGGATGGATCAGGCTCTGGGTCCAGCGAATTTGCGGTTGTGGCCCCTGCCTTGGTGGTAAATCTCCTCGTCAAACGAATGATAGTCCTTTAACACGCCGTAACCCGAGCCACCGTCCGGAAGGATTTGACACCGGCCATGGCGCAGCCTGCCATCCAGAATTCCACAATCAGGAACGTGCTTCTGGCCGGCATCCTGCTGATGCTGGCCGGCGACTTCCTGTTTGCGCTGAACGACGCCATGGGCAAATGGCTGGTCGCCAGCTTCTCCGTTGGCCAGGTGGTGCTGATCCGCTCCATCGGCGCCTTCTTCGTGCTTGGCCCGATGATCGCCCATCAGGGCACGGCCAGGCTGTTTCGCATGGAGCGCCTCGAGCTGCAGCTGCTGCGTGTCGTGATGACGACGCTCGACACGGCACTGTTCTACGCCGCCGTCGTCTACCTGCCGCTTGCGGACGTGATGAGCTTCTACATGGCCGGGCCGATCTATGTCGCAGCACTGTCGCACCTGTTGCTTGGCGAAAAGGTCGGCTGGCGCCGCTGGATGGCGATCCTGCTCGGCTTCTGCGGCGTGCTGATCATGCTGAAACCGTCCTCGGCGGCGTTCTCGCTGTCGTCGAGCTTCGCGCTCGCCGGCAGCATTGCCTTCGCCTTCGCCATCATCCTCAACCGTCGGCTGCGCGGCACCAGCGACACCAATCTGGTGACATGGCAGACCATCGGCACGATGGTGGTCGGCGGCGTGCTGACCATTGGCGCCTGGCAGACGCCGTCAGCGCTCGATTTCGGCGCCATGCTGCTGCTCGGCATCGTCTCTTGCGGCGCGCATCTGATGATCACCAGGGCGCTTAAGCTGGCGCCGGCCTCGACGCTGGCACCGCTGCACTACACACTGCTCCTGTGGGCGGTCGTCTTCGGGCTGGTGTTCTTCGGTGACGTTCCCGGCCCGCGCATCCTGATCGGTTCGGGCATCGTCGTTCTCGCTGGCCTGTTCATCTTCCACCGCCAGAAAGTGGTCGACACCACGGTGCCGCCCGAAAACGTGCCGAAGGGCGTGAATTAGGGTCCAGATTTCTGGTACCTAACCCCGGCGTATCGCCGCCAGGTGCCGTGAAAATTCCGGCGTCTCCATCAGTTCCTTACAGCGCGCAAATCGCCCGTCGGCATAGGCGCGGAAATCATCGACCGGGTTGTTGTTGGCGAGCTGGATCAGCCCCCACAGCGTCCACAACAGGTCGCACATCGCCTTGTAGATGACGATGCGGCCGCGTTCGGCCGGCCTCACCTCGCCGCCGAAATAGGCGCGCATCATCTCTTCATCCTGCGCCGTGTCGAATTTTCCTTCCACGCTGAGGTCGCCAAGATCCCAGAGCGGATCGTTCATGCCCGAATATTCCCAGTCGACGATCCACATCCTGTCGCCGGCATCGAGAAAGTTCTCGCACAGCGGATCGCAGTGGCAGGCGGCGAGGGGCAAGGTATGGGCGGCAAGCGCCGACCGAACGGTCTCGGCCTCGCGCACCACGTCATGATAGCCGGCGGGTGGGGCGACATCCTTGGTCGACAGCACCTTGAGATAATCGTCGATCATCGCAAACAGTTCGAAGCGGAAGGGAAACACCGCGCCGGAATTGTGCAGCTTGCGGAAAGCCTCGCCGGCGCGCGCCGGGCTGCCTGATCGCGTCCTGAATTTTTCCGGCGACATGGTCTCCGCGCCGGCGATGAAACGCGTCACCATGACCCCGGTGGCGGGATCGACATGCAGCACCTCGGGACTGACCCCCGCCTTTGCCGCTTCGCGCGCGGCCACCGCTTCGTTAGCCCGGTTGATATATTCCTCGGTGCCCTTGCCGGGAATGCGCAGGCAGAATTCGCCAGCCTTGAAAACCAGATTGGTGAGGCCGCCGAGCCGTTCGAGCGGCCCGGTGTAGCCGGCCAGCATGGGAATGGCGGCAAGTGTTGCACGTGCCTCGTCTGTCATCATGCCTGCGCCCCCACGCTGTTATTTGTCGCGGCGACGGTTCCACAATTTTCGTGCTTTGGCTATCATGCGAGACCAAGGATTGATGGACAGGACAAAAGTGGCGGACAGCAAACAGCAAGGCCCCCTTGCCGCAGCCTACGCGGCGAAGCGGCCGGAGGACGTCGCCGCACTCTACGACCGCTGGTCGCAGACCTATGACGCCGACATGTCGGCCGCTGGTTACCGTCACCCGACGATCTGCCTTGCGCTGCTGGCCCGCCATCTGCCGCGCGGTGCCGCACCGCTGCTCGATGCGGGAGCCGGCACCGGGCTGATCGGCGAATGGCTTGATATAACAGGCTATCCCCAGGTCGAGGCGCTCGACATTTCGGAAGGCATGCTGGCGCAGGCTGCCCGCAAGGGGGTCTATTCGGCGCTTCATTGCCTGGCGCTCGGCGGCAAGTTGCCGTTTGCCGACGATGCCTATGCCGGAATCATTTCGGCCGGCGTCTTCACCTCCGGCCATGTCGGCGCTGAGGGGCTGGACGAACTGATCCGCATCTGCAGGCCGGGTGGCATCATCGTGCTGACGGTCAAGAACACGTTGTGGGAAGCCGGCTTTGCCGCGCGCATTGCCGAACTCGAGGCGCAAGGCCTCATCACCCGCGTCGAGGAAACGCGTCCTTACGTCTCCATGCCGGGCGAGGCCGACACCGTGCCAAGTCGCGGTCTCGCCCTGCGCGTCACCTGATCTACGCTTTGACCCTGAACTACGCTTTGACCCTAGCGGCTGCCGGGTCGTACATCGGCTCGAGATGGATTTTGGCCGGCGTCGGCTCCATCGCCACAACCAGTTCATAGTCGCCCGAGGCGAGAAAATCGTCACTCACCCCGTCGGCGTTGCGCACATAGCCGTAGCCGATGTTCCGGCCCACCGTGTAGCCATAGCCGCCGCTGGTGAGATAACCGACCGGCTCGCCATTGCGCAGGATGGTCTCGCGGCCGAGCAGCACGATCTCCGAGTCATCGACCGTGAAGCCGGCAAAGCGTTTCTTCAAGGCCCCGCCGTTGATCTTCTCGAGTGCGCGCCGTCCGACGAAATCCGTGTTCTTGCGCAGCTTGACCGCCCAGCTCAAGCCGGCTTCCTGCGGCGTGTCGTTCGGCGTGATGTCGGAGCCCCAGGCGCGATAGCCCTTTTCCAGCCGCAGCGATTCCAAGGCGCGATAGCCGACCGGGCGGATGCCGTGCTTGTTGCCTGCCGCCATCAGTGCATCGAAGACTTCGCCTGTCGCCGCGATTGGCACATGCAGTTCCCAGCCGAGTTCGCCGACATAGGTAACGCGCAGCGCCCGAACTGTATGGCCGGCAATGGCAATCTCGCGCACATGGCCGAACGGGAAGCTGGTGTTCGACACGTCGGCTTCGGTCACGGCCGAAAGCACGTCGCGCGCCCGAGGACCCATCAGCGACAGCGTGCCGAAATCTTCGGTGACATCGACAAGCGTGGCATCGAGGCCGTCGCCGATATGGTCGCCGATCCATGACAGATCATGCGTGCGGAACCCGGTTCCGGTGACGATGTAGAATTTCTCCTCGGCCAGCCGCGCCACGGTCAGGTCGGCCTCGATGCCGCCGCGCGTGTTGAGAAGCTGCGTGTAGGTCAGCCGGCCGACCGGCTTGCTGACGTCATTGGCGCAGATCCAGTCCAGCGCCTTCGGCGCGTCAGGCCCGCTCAGTTCGTATTTGGCGAAGGAGGATTGATCGAAGATGCCGACCTTCTCACGCACATGCCGGTGCTCGTCGCCGACCGCCGCAAACCAGTTCTGCCGGCCCATCGAATAGACATCCTGCGGCTCGACGCCTTCGGGCGCGAACCAGTTTGACCGTTCCCAGCCGAGCTTCGAGCCGAACACGGCGCGCTGCTGTTTCAGCCTGTTGTAAAGCGGCGAGACGATGCGTGGCCGCCCGCTGGCGTACTCCTCATGCGGGAAGCCGATCGTATAGTGCTTGCCATAGGCTTCCAGCGTGCGGTCGCAGACCCATTGCCGGTCGCGGTGCAGTTTGGAAAAGCGCCTGATATCGACCACCCACAGGTCGAGCGGCGCCTCGCCGTCGACCACCCACTGCGCCAGCACCCAGCCGGCGCCGCCACCCGAGGCGATGCCGAAGGCGTTGAAGCCGGCGCCGACGAACATGTTGGCGCATTCGGGCGCTGCGCCGAGGATGAAATTGCCGTCCGGCGTAAAGCTCTCCGGCCCGTTGATCATCTGCTTGACGCCGACGGTCTCCAGCGCCGGCACGCGCGTGATCGCTTGGCGCATGTGCTGCTCGAAATGGTCGTAGTCGTCGTCAAACAGCCGGAACTCCCAATCGTTGGGCACATCCCCGGTCGTCCAGGCCTGCGGGTTGGGCTCATAACCGCCCATCACCAGCCCGCCGACCTCTTCCTTGAAATAGGTTCGCCGGTCGGGGTCGCGGATGGTCGGCGCGTCGGTCGCCAGCCCGTCGATCTTCTCGGTGATGATGTACTGGTGCTTCACCGGCTGCAGCGGCACGTTGATGCCGGCCATCACGCCGACCTGCCGCGCCCATTGCCCGGCGCAGTTGACCACCTTGTCGCAGGCGATGTCGCCCTTGCTGGTCCTCACCATCGTGATGCGGCCGTCCTTCATCTCGAAGCCGGTGACGCGCACATCCTCGAACAGTTTGGCGCCATGCATGCGCGCGCCTTTCGCCAGCGACTGCGTGATGTCGGAAGGGCTCGCCTGGCCGTCGGTCGGCAGCCAGGAAGCGCCCACCAAATCGCCGATTTCCAGGAGCGGCCACATGGCCTTGACCTGCGCCGGCGACAGCAATTGCATGTCCATGCCGAAGCTCTTCGCCGTCGTCGCCAGCCTTTTGTACTCGGTCCACCGGTCGGCATTGGTGGCGAGCCGCAGGCAGCCGGTCATCTTCCAGCCGGTGGCAAGGCCCGTTTCGGCCTCCAGCCCCTTGTAGAGGTCGACGGAGTATTTGAGCACGCGGGTGATCGAGGCGGATGAGCGCAACTGGCCGACAAGGCCGGCGGCATGCCAGGTCGAGCCCGAGGTCAGCTTGCCCTGTTCGAGCAGCACCACGTCGGCCTTGTGGTCACGCGCCAGATGATAGGCCGTCGAACAGCCGATGATGCCGCCGCCGATGACGACGATCGCGGCCTGGCTGGGCAATGTCATGATTTTTGTATCCCGTATTTTGTTCTGTAGTTTTCCAGCGCCGCATCGAGTCGCATCAGGTTTTCCTCGGTGTAGGCGACGTAGTCGATGCCGGGCGCGTCGAGGTAGAGTTCGGACACCATGCTCCACATCGCCTCGCGCAGCAGCGAGGCGCATTGCATGGCCGCGTGCGAGCGGCGGATCGCCTGGTCCGGTTCCTTCATGAAATAGGCGGTCAGGAAGGCAAAGGATTCCTCGTCGCTCATGCCGGCATTCGAGGCGACGCCGGCGAGGTCGAACATCGCCGTGTTGAAGCCGGCATACTCGAAGTCGATCAGCCACAGCCTGCTGCCGTCGTCGAGAATATTAGCCGGCAAAAGATCATTATGACCAAAGACGATCGGCAGCAATTTCTGCGCGCGCTCCAATTCGTCGGCCAGCGTCAGCAGGCGCGGCAATTCGCTGCGCTTGCGGCTGCCGCCCTCTTCAAGCGTGCGCGCATAGTCGCGAATGACATGGAACACCCAGAACATGAAGCCGGCGCCGGAGACGTGATTGGGCATCTCCCGGTGGAAGCCGCGCATCAGGGCTGCGACTCGGCCAAGATTGGCGCGCACGTCCTCCGCAAGATAGGTTTTCGCACCAAGGAACTCCGTCACCAGGATGCCCGGTTCGGCATGGAGGACGGCCGGTGCGAAACCGGCGGCATATGCCGCCCGCGCGGTCATCACCTCGCGTTCGCGAAAGACATGGTGGAACGGATAGTCCTTGCCGAAGCGCACGACATGCTTTCCGGCCGCGTCCTTGACCACATAATTGGCATTGCTGAGGCCGCCGGGCAGCGGCGCGATCTCGATATTGCCGGTCCAGCAGGGCAGGGCGCGGATGCGGTCTTCGGCAATCACGGAATCATCCCTGGTTTGCTGAGCTTCGACAAGGGCGCCATGGACAGCGAGGAGAAACGCAAAATCTCGTCGGTGCGGGATGCCAGGATCGGTATCCCGCACCGCACCGACGAGCCCCTTGGCCAGGTTTTTGACCCCCGGCATCCGCCCCCGCGGATCTGAAAATTCCTTGCGCCAGACACGTTCAAAAACTGCCTGGTCATTGAGTCGCGGCTCTGCCATCACCCTCCCGTGGCTGCTCCGAACTCTTTGTCACGGTTTGGATTTCACGCCAGGGTTGCCCGGTTGTCAACAAAAAGCTGTGACTTTTTTTGGGTATTTTGCCCGAAACCATAGGCAATTCCTTTAAAACCTCTCGAATTAGCTTAGAAGCGGGCAAAGGCTAAGTCCGGGAAACCCAAATGGTCCATTCAAAACGACACGGCGAGATCCTGCGGCTGCTGCAGGAAGAGGGGACAGTCACCATCGCCAGCCTGGCCGACCGGCTGGGCGTTTCACTCGAGACCGTGCGCCGTGACGTCAAGCCGCTCACCAGCGACGGTTCCGTCCTCAAGATGCATGGCGCCATCGGCCTGCCGTCGATGATCGGCGAAGCGCCGTTCGAACGGCGCATGCGCGAGAATGCCGAAGCCAAGCGCGTCATTGCCCATATGGTCGCCGCCACCATCCGCGACGGTGAATCGATCATGCTCGATACCGGCACGACGACCTCGTTCCTGGCCCGTGAGCTGCTCGGCCACCGGCGCCTGACGGTCGTCACCAACTCGTCGGACATCGCCCGCACGCTAGCCACCGTCAACGGCAACAAGGTCTATATGGCCGGCGGCGAATTGCGCAGCGATTCAGGCGCCGCCTTCGGGGCCTCGGCCATCGACTTCGTCAGCCGTTTCTCGGTCAGCCATGCCATCATCTCCACCGGCGCCATCGATGCGGTGATGGGTGTCATGGACTACGATCTGGAAGAGGCCGAGTTCGCCCGCATGGTGCTGTCGCGCGGCCAGCGTTCGCTCGTCATCACCGATCACAGCAAGTTCGGCCGCCTGGGCCTGGTCCAGGTCTGCGGCTTCGACGGGTTTTCCGAACTCGCCACCGACCGGTCGCCATCGCGCGACATTGCCGCCGCCCTTTCGCAAGCCGGCGCGCGGCTCAGCATTGCCGGCGACGCAGCCGGATTCTAGAGCGGCTCATCGTTTCGCGCTTGCTGAAATGCCCTATGCTGGCAGAGCGCGAAAAGTCATCCTGAAGCAGGCGCCGCTCAACTGGCCGTCGAGGATCTCGATGCGTCCGCCATGCAATTGCATGATTTCCTGCACCAGGTTAAGGCCGAGCCCGGCGCCGTGATCCTGCGGACGCAGCCGGTAGAAGGGCTCGAAGATGCGCTCCCGCTCGCCCAGTGGCACGCCGCCGCCCTCGTCCCGCACCTCGATGAGGGCTGGGGCCGTGACGCCGACGGTGATCTTTCCGGCCCGCCCGCCATGCTCGATGGCGTTCTGGACGAGATTGGTGATGGCGCGTTCGATCGCGGTGCGGTCGCCGGTGGCGAAAACTGTCTCTCTCGCCGGTTCGAACGACATCTCGTATCCGGCCGAAAACGCCGTCGGCGCAAGGTCGACAATGACGCCGCGGGCGATCGCCACCAGGTCGACCTTCTCGAAAGCCGCCGGCTGCCGGTCGAGGCGCTGCAGGTCGAGCAGCTGGTCGGTCAGCGTCGAAAGCCTGGCTGCATCCTGCAGCAGCCGCGCCCGCTCCGGTGTCGCCGGCAATGAGGCAAGGCGCGTATTGAGGATGGCGACCGGCGTTCGGAGCTCATGTGCCGCGTCGGTCAGGAAACGCTTGTGGCGCTCATAGCCCTTGTCGAGGCGCGCGAGCGCGGCATTCACCGCCTTCACCAACGGCGTCACTTCCATCGGCACGTCCTTCAGCGGCAACTGCACGCCGCGCTGGTCGATATCGATGCGCTCGGCCTCGGCGGCTGCATGGCCAAGGCCAGAGAGTGCGCCGCGCACCACCCAGGGCGTCGCAAACAGCGTTGCCAGCGCCATCAGCCCGGCAAGCGGCAATATCCCCTGCAGGAAAAATTGTGGCGCCTGCCCGAGCAGGCGCAGGAGCGAAAGTCCGCCCTTGGTGCCGGTCATGATCTGGACATTGCCGGCGGCCGTATCGGTCCAGCGTATCTTTCCCGCCGGCGGCGCGGCTTGCCCGAGGGCGTGGTCGATGCGGGCGTCGCTGATGTTGTCCAGCAACCCGACAAAGGGCTGGAAGGTGGCAGGCACCGTTCCCTCCTGCAGCCGCTGCCCCTGCTTGTCGCGGATGATGAACCAGAGGTCCGCAACGTTCGATCGCAGCGTCGTCATGTCAGGCGTTTCGTTGAGGACAAGCTTGCCGCTTGCATCGCGCGCCACCGCGTCCGCCAGCACGTCCAATGTGCCGTCCTCGTAGTCATGCGGAATGAGCCCGGTGGCCAGCATGGTGCCGAGAATGCCGACGATGATCAGCGTCAGCATCGCGCACTGCAGCAACGCGATGCGCAGCACCAGGCTCCATTTGAGCGAGCGTGGGCGCCCGATGCTCATGTTGTCTCGCGCAAGAGATAGCCGACGCCGCGAATGCCGTTGATCGTCACGCCGCTGTTCGCGTCGGCGAGCTTGCGGCGCAGGCGCGAGACGTGGGTGTCGAGGGCGTTGGACTGGATCTCGTCGTCGAGGCCGAACACCGCCTCCATCAGCGCCTCACGCTGCACCATGCGGCCGGTGCGCCGCATCAGCGCCTCCAGCACCAGAAGCTCACGGCGCGGCAGGCTGAGCGGCTCGCCACGGATCGACACCTCGCGATGCCCGACATCGAGCACCAGATGGCCGGCGCGGATGAACTGCGACTGCATCGGCACCGGGCGCCTGAGCAGCGCGCGCAACCGGGCCAGCAACTCCTCGAAGGCGAACGGCTTCGCCAGATAGTCGTCCGCTCCCATGTCCAGCCCATCGACCTTGTCCGACGTGTCGCCCTTCGCGGTCAGCATCAACACGGGCGTGGTGTTCTTCGCCGAACGCAGTCTGGGCACCAGCGCCAGCCCGTCGCCATCCGGCAACTGCCGATCGAGCAGGATGGCGTCGTAGCTGTCGACGGCAACGAAGCCCTCCGCCTCGAGCAGCGAGCCGGCGTGATCGACGACCATGTCGTGGCGCTTCAAGGCGGCACGCAAGGCCGAGACCATTTCGGGTTCGTCTTCGACCAGCAAGATACGCATCCATCATCCCTTGAGGAGATCAGTTGCTCCGGGCGCTACAGCGTCAACATTGCGCAGACATGGCGAGGTCGAAACCTGGCGGCGGACAGAGGTTCTTTCGCAAAGCCCGGAATTTCGCAATGTCTATGCAATTCAGCCGCAGCAAACAGCGCCCATCGAATGCCGGCGAGCGATTCGCTGGCATCAGAATCGAGGTTGGATATGCCTGCAAGTGATGCTTTGTCTTTTCTCCTGGCGTGGGTCGCTGCGCCGCTCCGCGTTGCTTCTATCACACCGTCCAGCGCCAGCCTGGCGGCGTTAATGACGCGCGACATTGGCCCCGACACCGGTCCCGTGCTTGAGCTTGGTCCCGGCACCGGACCGTTCACACGTGCGCTGTTGGCGCGCGGCGTCAAGGAAGAGGATTTGACGCTGATCGAGTTCGGTGCCGATTTTGCCGCCTTGCTCAAACAACGCTTTCCGAAGGCCCGCACGTTCGAAATGGATGCATCAGGCCTGCGCCACCTACCGCTCTTCGAGGGCCCGGTCGTCGGCGCCGCGGTTAGCGGCCTGCCCTTCTTGTCGATACCGCCGCGTAAGACCCAGGCTATTCTCGAAGGCGTCTTTGCCAATCTTCGGCCCGGCGGCGTGCTGTATCAGTTCACCTACGGCAGGCGCTGCCCGATCAACCAATCGCTGCTTGACAGGCTGGACCTGGAAGCCACGCGAGTCGGCCATACCCTTCGCAATCTTCCACCTGCTACCGTCTATCGCATCGCCAAAATCGAGGCTGCCAAGAGCTACGACTGGCGCTTCGCATGACTGGCCCTCTGTCGACCATACTCGGCTTCGGTCTGTTCGGTGTCTTCTGTCTGGCTCTCACGGAAAAGATACTGCCGGTGCCGCCGTCGCATGCGATGCTGCTGTTTCTCGGCATGACGGCGGCCCCCAATGGTCCCACACTCGCGATCTTGCTGATGGTGACGACACTCGCCTCCACCACCGGCTGTCTTGTCTGGTATGCGGTGGGTCGCCGGATCGGATTTGACCGCGTCGACAGGCTTGTTGAACGCTTCGGCAAATATGTCTTCCTGCGCCATGCGACCTATCGCCGGCTCGGCCAGGCCTATCGCCGCAATCATCTCCGGGTCTCCTTGCTGGCGCAGTTCATCCCCACGGTGCGCAACTACCTGCCGATCGCGGCCGGCGCGCTCTGTCTGCCTGCCTTGCCCTTTACGACCGCGACGCTGCTCGGAGCCACGCTCTGGAACGCAGGCTTTCTCACCACCGGCTATCTGATGCGCGGCAGCGGCCGGGATTCCTTCACGGTGGGCTTGCGCATCATTGTCATCGTCGTGGCGCTGGAGACGGCATTCATGCTTGCGCTGCGCTATGGCCCGGCATGGCGGCGGCGCATCAAGCTGGTGCTCGGCTGAGCGCCAGCTCTCCAGCCACTGGATAAGCTCAGCCGTCGGCTTTCCTTCGCTTGCGGGCCGGTGTTTAGTCCGGCCATGGCTTTCACCATCCGCCAGCTGCAGTTCTTCATCGCCGTTGCCGAGCAAGGCACGGTGTCGGGCGCCGCGCAGAACCTCTCGATCTCGCAATCATCGGTCACCGAAGCGATCAAGGAACTCGAAAGCGATCTCGGCGTCGAACTGTTCGAACGCCATCCGCGCGGCCTCAACATCACCCACAAGGGCCACCAGTTCCTGCGCCATGCGACAAAGATCCTTGCCGACGTTTCCGATGCGCGCCGCTCTTTCTCCGGCGAACAGGCGGCAGTGGGTGGGCGGCTGCAGCTGGGCGTCACCTCGCTGGTCGCCGGCTATGTGCTGTCGGATCTGCTTGCCCGCTACCGCCGCGCCTATCCGGGCGTCGAGGTCTCGGCCATCGAGGACAATGGCGACTATCTCGAACATCTCTTGATCGGCGGCAAGCTGGACATTGCCGTCATGGTGACGTCCAACCTGCGCGACCGCACGGCGCTGCAGTCGGAAATCCTCGAGGTCTCGGCCTATCGCCTGTGGTTGCCGCTCGGCCATTCGCTAGCCGGTGCCGACATCATCAGCATTGGCGACATCGCGTCGGAGCCGCTGATCATGCTGACCGTCGACGAGATCGAGGAGAACACCGGCAAGCTGCTGACGGCGATCGGCGCCAAGCCGCATGTCGCCTTCCGCACCCGTTCCGTGGAAGCCGTGCGCAGCCTTGTCGCCACCGGCGCCGGCGTGGCGCTGCTGCCCGACCTCGTCTACCGGCCCTGGTCGCTGGAAGGCGACCGCATCGAATCGCGCGATATTTCCGGCTCCTTGCCGGTGGTCCAGGTCGGCATGGTCTGGCGGCGCGGTTCCGGCCTGCCGCAGGCGGCGCGCGATTTCATCGGCCTTGCCCAGTCGCAGCGCACGGTCCGCCGCTAGTGTGTCCTACTCCAGGCTGACGTCGCCAGTCTGGCGCTTGCGCCTTGTGACGGAAACCGCCTCCGCCTTGAACGGCCCGATCGGAGCAACCTCGAAGCGGCCGGCGCCGGCAAGCCTGACGGCGCGGCGGAACGTCGGACACTCCATCGGCTGGGCGGCCGGACATCGGGCAGCGTGACGCAAAGCCTCTCGGATCGTGGTCAGGCGCTGGATGGTGTGGTCCAGTTCGTTCGCTTTGGCATGCAGGCGCCCTCGATCCATTTTCGGCATGCCGTCGGGCCCCAGCATCGCGGAAATTTCGTCCAGTGCGAATCCACCGGCGCGTCCAAGCGCGATCAAGGCGAGCCGGTCCAGGACGGCCGGGTCGAACAAGCGGCGCAGGCCGCGACGGCCGATCGAGGCGATGAGGCCCTTCTCCTCGTAGTAGCGAAGTGTCGAGGCGGGCACGCCGGTGCGGCGCGACACTTCGGCAATGTCCATATCTTTCATGCTTGACCTCAAGTCGGCTTGAACTTGTAGAGTGCTCGCGACAATCGGTGAGAGCAACAGAAAGCGAGGTCCGTTATGCCGCAATCCGCGCAGCCAAACACACGGCAAGCCGCGCTCTGGAACGACGCCAGCGGAAAGGCCTGGGTCGAGATGCAGCCGATCCTCGACGAGATACTGGCGCCGTTCGAGCGGCTGGTAGTCGATGCTGGCTATCCCGGAGAAGGGGGCAATGTCCTGGACATCGGCTGCGGCGCCGGCGCCACAACTCTGGCGATGGCGCGTCGCGTGGGCGACGACGGACGTTGTGTTGGGCTCGACATCTCGCAGCCGCTTGTCGCCCTGGCGACGGAGCGCACGCGGGTGGAAGAAGTAGCAAACGCAAGTTTTGAGGTGGGCGATGCCCAGGCGTATGCGCTCGAATCCGGGCACTTCGACGCTATTGTCTCGCGCTTTGGTGTCATGTTCTTCGATGATCCCGTGGCCGCGTTCGCCAACATAAGGCAGGCCGCAAGGCGCGGTGGCAAACTCGCCTTTGTTTGTTGGCGCAGTCCGGTCGAGAATGATTTCATGACGACCGCTGCGCGAGCGGCTGCGCCTTTCCTGCCGCCCGCACCCGCGCCAGACCCCGATGCGCCAGGGCAGTTTGCCTTTGCCGACGGCGCCAAGGTGAAGCGGATCCTTGAAGCGAGCGGCTGGTCGTCAATCGAAGTCGAACAGGCGGACATCCTGTGTCAGATCGCCGAAGGCGATCTGATGACGTTTGTCACCCGGCTAGGGCCGGTCGGCGCCGCGCTGCGCGAGGTTGACCGGGCAACGGCCGAAAAAATCACTGCTGTGTTGCCTGCTGCGTTCGCGCCTTTCGTGGAGGACGGCGAGGCTCGCTTCAATGCCGCCTGCTGGCTGGTGACGGCGCTGGCTTGAAGGAGCGGCCGGCTATCGGAAAAACCGATATCGCCTTTCTGATAAATGAATTTGCGAAACCGGAATTTTCAAAGCACCTTTCGGTTCAGGGACCAAAGCCGCCACCAGAGCGACATGCGTCCAACGCACGAACTGACAGTTTTTCAGTCCGCGCGTGACCCCTAGCGAAGACGGAAACCGGCTTTCGGGGTCAGGCGCCAAAATGGGAGATCGATGATGAATTCATTCCTCAAGTCATGCACTGCTTTGACGGTCGCGCTGACCTTCTCCGGCCAGGCCGTCGCCCAGGTCAAGGAGCTTGGCAAGGGCGAAGGCCAGGTCAACATCGTTGCCTGGCCGGGCTACATCGAACGCGGCGAAACCGACAAGGGCTATGACTGGGTGACCTCCTTCGAGAAGGAGACCGGCTGCAAGGTCAAGGTCAAGACCGCCAACACCTCCGACGAGATGGTCTCGCTGATGAACGAGGGCGGCTTTGATCTCGTCACCGCTTCGGGCGATGCGTCGCTGCGCCTGGTTGCCGGCAAGCGCGTGCAGCCGATCAATACCGATCTTATCCCGAGCTGGAAGACGGTCGACGAACGCCTGAAGGATGCCCCGTGGTTCACCGTCGGCGGCGTCCACTACGGAGTTCCCTACCAGTGGGGTCCGAACGTCCTGATGTACAACACCGGGGTGTTCAAGGAAGCGCCCAAGAGCTGGAACATCGTCTTCGAGGAAATGAAGCTGCCGGACGGCAAGTCCAACAAGGGCCGCGTCCAGGCCTATGACGGGCCGATCCATATCGCCGATGCCGCCAACTACCTGATGTTTCACAAGCCGGAGCTCGGCATCAAGGATCCCTACGAGCTGAACGAGGACCAGTACAAGGCAGCGCTCGAATTGCTGCGCGTCCAGCGCACGCTGGTCGGCCGCTACTGGCATGACGCCGCCATCCAGGTCGACGATTTCCAGAACGAAGGCGTCGTCGCTTCAGGCTCATGGCCCTATCAGGTCAACACACTGGTCGCCGCCAAGAAGCCGATCGCTTCCACCATTCCGGAGGAGGGCGCGACCGGTTGGGCCGACACCACGATGATGGAGGCCGACTCGGCCAATCCCAACTGCGCCTATATGTGGATGGAACATTCGCTGTCGCCGAAAGTGCAGGGCGACGTCTCGGCCTGGTTCGGTTCGCTGCCGGTCGTGCCCGCCGCCTGCAAGGGTGACGAACTGTTGACCGACGAAGGCTGCAAGACCAACGGCTACGACAATTTCGACAAGATCAAGTTCTGGAAGACGCCGGTGTCGAAATGCGCCACCCAGAACGATCAATGCGTGCCCTACTACCGCTGGGTGTCGGACTATATCGGCGTCATCGGCGGGAGGTGATTTCGCCTCTTTGCCGAGCTCGGCGCTGCCCCTCACCCTTACCCTCCCCCCGTGAAGAACGGGGAGAGGGGTCGCCAGCGTTGGAGCGCTTTCTTCTCCCCGTCACTATACGGGGAGAAGGTGCCGGCAGGCGGATGAGGGGCAGCGCAGCCGCTTGAATTTGACGAGCCTGACAGATCAGGACAGCCCATGACCTCCGCCGTCTCCTTTCAGAAAGCCTCGCGCCATTTCGGCAGCGTTCGCGCCGTCGACGCTGTCGATCTCGACATCGCGCCGGGCGAGTTCTTCGCCATGCTCGGGCCGTCCGGTTCCGGCAAGACCACGTGCCTGCGCCTCATCGCCGGCTTCGAGCAGCCGACATCGGGCTCGATCTCGATCTTCGGCGAACGCGCCGAGGGCGTGCCGCCCTATCGCCGCAACGTCAACACCGTGTTCCAGGACTATGCGCTGTTCCCGCACCTGAGCGTGCTCGACAATGTTGCCTATGGCCTGATGGTCAAGGGCATCGGCAAGGCTGAACGGCACAAGGCAGCGAAAGAGGCGCTGTCGCTGGTGCGGCTGCCCGGCTATGGCGCCCGCCGCCCCGGCCAGCTTTCCGGCGGCCAGCGCCAGCGCGTCGCGCTCGCCCGTGCGCTGGTCAACCAGCCCAAGGTGCTGTTGCTCGACGAGCCGCTCGGCGCGCTCGATCTGAAACTGCGTGAAAACATGCAGGAGGAGCTGAAGTCGCTGCAGAAGGCGCTCGGCATCACCTTCGTCTTCGTCACCCACGACCAGGGCGAGGCGCTGTCGATGGCCGACCGCGTCGCCGTCTTCAACGACGGCAAGATCATGCAGATCGGCACGCCGGAGGATATCTATCAGCGGCCAAAGACCCGCTTCGTCGCCGATTTCGTTGGCTCGTCCAACGTGCTGCCGCCGGACTTTGTCCAGCGCTATTCCGGCCAGCATCGCTGGGGCAGCCTGCGCCCTGAATCCATTCGCGTCGGCCGCACGGCGAGTGGCGAAGGCGTTTCCGCCCGCCTCGTCTCGACCAACTATCTCGGCGCCACGACAAAACTGGCGCTCGATGCCGACGGATTGAAGCTGCACGCCATCGTGCCGGCCGGCACCGCCCTGCCCGTGGAAGGCGAGACAGTCATGCTCACCTTCAACCGCGAGTACCTGCATCTGATGGACGAACCGGTATGAGCCTCGACGCCGCCATGCCACGCGCCACAGCCCCCGCCATCCTGCCGGGCAGCGGCGGGCTGCGCGGTACGCTGTCGGACCTTTTCTGGCGCAGACCCAAGGTGCTGCTGCTCCTCATGCTGCTGCCGCCGGTGCTGTGGCTCGGCATCGTCTATATCGGCTCGCTGTTCGCGCTGCTGGCACAGAGTTTTTTCTCCATCGACGAGTTTTCCGGCCTCATCAACCGCCAGTTCACGTTGAAGACTTATGGCGACCTGTTCCAGGCGGCCAATCTCGACATCATCCTGCGCACGGTGACGATGGCGGCTCTGGTCACGCTGGCCTCGGTCGCCGTCGCCTTCCCGATCGCCTATTATGCGGCGCGCTATGCCCGCGGCCGCTGGAAGGCGCTGTTCTATCTCGGCATCATGCTGCCGCTGTGGTCGAGCTACCTGGTCAAGATCTACGCCTGGAAGCTGATCCTAGCCAAGGAAGGCATCCTCACCTGGCTGCTCGCCAAGCTGCATCTGTTGTGGGTGCTCGACGCCTGGCTGTCACTGCCGGTCGTCGGCGGCAATTCGCTGTCGGTGTCGTTCACCGGCACCTTCATTGTCTTCGTCTATGTCTGGCTGCCGTTCATGATCCTGCCGGTACAGGCGGCGCTCGAGCGCGTCCCAGGCAATCTGGTCGAGGCCTCGTCCGATTTGGGAGCTTCGCCGGGACAGACCTTCCGCAACGTGCTGTTTCCGCTGGCCCTGCCGGGCATCGTCGCCGGCTCGATCTTCACCTTCTCGCTGACGCTCGGCGACTACATCATCCCGCAGATCATCGGCACCTCGCGCCTGTTCATCGGCCAGGCCGTCTATTCGCAGCAAGGCACCGCCGGCAACATCCCGCTCGCCGCCGCCTTCACCGTCGTGCCGATCGTCATCATGGGCTTCTATCTCTGGGGCGCCAAGCGCATGGGGGCATTCGATGCGCTCTGATGGCTCCCAGTCGGCTCCGCTCGGCCTGAAGGTCGCCGCCGCTTGCGGGCTGCTGTTCCTGCATTTGCCGATCCTGCTGATCTTCGTCTACGCCTTCACGACGGAGGAGAAGAGTTTTGTTTGGCCGCCGCCCGGCCTGACGACGCAGTGGTTCGCCGTCACCTGGAACCGGCCCGATGTCTGGCAGGCGCTGTCGCTGTCCGTCAGGGTTGCCGCGATCTCGACGGCGATCGCGCTGATCCTCGGCACGCTGTGTTCGGCGGCGGTGTCGCGGACCAAATTCTTCGGCCGCGAGACCATCTCGCTGCTGGTCATCCTGCCGATCGCGCTGCCCGGCATCATCACCGGCATCGCGCTGCGCTCGGCCTTTTCGCTGGCCGACATCCCGTTCTCGTTCTGGACGATCGTGCTCGGCCACGCCACCTTCTGCGTCGTCGTCGTCTACAACAATGCCGTCGCCCGTTTCCGCCGCACCTCGGGTTCGATGATCGAGGCATCGATGGATCTCGGCGCCGACGGTTTCCAGACCTTCCGCCATGTCGTGCTGCCCAACATCGCCACCGCGCTGCTCGCCGGCGGCATGCTGGCCTTCGCGCTCTCGTTTGACGAGGTCATCGTCACCACCTTCACCGCCGGCCAGCAGCAGACGCTGCCGATCTGGATGTTGGAAGAGCTGATCCGACCGCGCCAGCGCCCGGTCACCAATGTTGTCGCGATGGTCGTCGTGCTGGTGACGCTGCTGCCGATCCTTGCTGCCTATTACCTGACCCGCGACGGCGACCAGATCGCCGGTTCGGGCAAATAAATTCAAAGAGTTCATAAGGGAGAGACTTCCATGGACACCCAGATGCTGATCGGCTCGAAATTCGAGAAGGGCACCGAAACCGAGGAGCCGATCCTCAATCCAAAGACCGGGGCGACCATCCTCAACCTGCCCGAAGCCAGCCAGGCGCAGATCGAGGCGGCGGTGCTGGCGGCCGAAAAGGCGTTCGTCACCTGGTCGCGCACCACGCCGGCGCAGCGTTCCGGCTATCTCCTGAAGATCGCCGACCGCATCGAGGCCGAGGCGAAGGAGTTCGCGACACTCGAGGCACTGAACTGCGGCAAGCCGATCAAAGCGGTGCTCAACGACGAGATCCCGGCGATCGTCGACTGCTACCGCTTCTTTGCCGGCGCCGTTCGCTCGATGCCAGGCGTGGTCGCAGGCGAATACATTCCCGGCCACACCTCGATGGTGCGCCGCGACGCCATCGGCATCGTCGCTTCGATCGCGCCGTGGAATTATCCGCTGATGATGATGGCCTGGAAGCTGGCGCCGGCGATCGCCGGTGGCAACACCGTGGTCTTCAAGCCGTCGGAACAGACGCCGCTGACGGCGCTGAAGCTGGCCAAGATCCTTGCCGAAATCCTGCCGGAAGGCGTCGTCAACGTCGTGCTCGGCCGCGGCGACAGCGTCGGCAACACGCTGATCAACCATCCAAAGGTCAACATGATCTCGATCACCGGCGATGTCGCCACCGGCAAGAAGGTGCTGCAGGCAGCCGCCAAGTCGGTCAAGCGCACGCATCTCGAACTCGGCGGCAAGGCGCCGGTCATCGTCTTCGACGACGCCGACCTAGGCGCGGTGGTGAACGGCCTGCGCGCCTTCGGCTATTACAATGCCGGGCAGGACTGCACCGCCGCCTGCCGCATCTATGCCGGCAAGAAGATCTACGACAAGCTCGTCGCTGACCTTTCATCGGCTGTCTCGACCATCAAATACAATCGCCCCGACGACACCGAAAACGAGATCGGGCCGCTGATCTCCCGCCGCCAGCGCGACCGCGTCTCGAGCTTCGTCGAGCGGGCCTCAGAATTGAAGCACATCGAAATCACCACCGGCGGCAAGCCGGGCGAGGGCTCGGGCTTCTATTACCAGCCGACCGTCGTTGCCGGCGCGTTGCAGGAAGACGAGATCGTGCGCCGCGAAGTGTTCGGCCCGGTCGTCTCGGTCACCCGTTTTTCCGAGGTCGACGAAGCGGTGAACTGGGCCAACGACAGCGACTATGGCCTGGCGTCATCCGTGTGGACCAAGGATGTCTCGCGCGCCATGGCGACGGCCGCCCGCCTGCAATATGGCTGCACCTGGATCAACACCCATTTCATGCTGACCAATGAGATGCCGCATGGCGGGTTGAAGCAATCCGGCTACGGCAAGGACATGTCGCTCTATGCGCTGGAAGACTACACCGCCGTGCGCCATGTGATGGTTGCTCACGGCTAGCGCGCGGAAGGAAGGCAAGCATTCAACAAGGGAGGAAAGAACCATGCATCGCCGCCAATTTCTGACATCCGCAGCTGTCGCCGCCGCGCTCTTCGTCGCGGCGCCGTCCTTTGCTGCCGACACCGCGCAATCGGTGGTCGAAGCCTATGTCGCCGCCTGGAACGCCCATGACTCGGCCAAGGCGGCCGGCTACTTCGCCGACGACGTTACCTACTACGACGCTTCTGTCGGCAAACCGGTCAAGGGCAAGGAAGCCGCCAAAACCGGAGTCATCGACAATTTCCTGAAAGCAGTCCCCGACGCGGTGTGGACGATGAAGGGCGCGCCCGTCGTAGAGGGCGACCGTGTCTCGTTCGAATGGGAATTTTCCGGCACCAATACCGGCCCCTGGGCTGACGGCACCGCCGCTACTGGCAAGAAGTTCTCCTTCACCGGCGCCTCGATGTTCTCGATCAAGGACGGCAAGATCGCCACCCAGAGCGACTATTACGATGCGCTCGGCTTCTACAAGCAGCTTGGCCTGATGTAGCAGCGCCGTCTGCTTCCCTTCTCCCCGTTGCAGGGGAGAAGGGCGTCGGCCACTACTCCACGATGCGATAGATGTTCCACAGGCTGGTGCCCGACACGACATAGGGCTCCATCTCCTTGCCCCATTTGGCGTGGGCGTCGATCTTGCCGATCTTGGCGAAGAACGCCTCCAACTGGGCCAGGCTTTCGACCTCGTGATGCGATTCGACCGTCGCCTCCCGCGCGCCGATCGATCCGGTCATGATCTGGAAGTTGAGGTCGGCGATACCGACCTGCGAGCCGATCTCGCGTTCCCATTTCTTCAGCAGTTCGAGCACGGTCTGCTTGTGCCCGAACTCGGCGTCGATCTGCCATCTGGCGCTGAACATGGCCGCCTCACTCGTCCCAGGCCTGCACGACGGTCTGCCGTGCGATCCGCCCGTTCTTCAGCTCCAGCATCGCCGCGGCGAACACTTTCGTCCCGTCCGGATAGGCGCAGGCCTGAGTGAAGGCCAAGCTGTCGCCGTCGGCGATCGTGGTGTCGACCTTGTGGGTCATCGCCCGGCTGCAGATGTCGTCCCAGAAGGTGGCGATCGCTGCGCGCCCGCGGATTTCGCGCGGCTTGCTCGGTGGGTTGTTGCGGTCGATCACCCGCACCAGCGCGTCGTCGGCATAGAAGCTAGACAGCATCTTTCCATCACGGGTTTCGATTGCCTTCTTGATCGCCGCGCCGTCCACGGTCTGTGTCTTGGTCAGCATTTTATCCTCCATATGCCCGTCTTCGCGTTCGGGCGATTGATGATCATGAGTGCTGCCCGGCGCTCATCGCCGGGCAGGGATTTCTTCACTGCGACTTCGCCTTGACGGCCGCGAACACGTCGTCGGTCTGCTTCTTGAAGGTCGCGAGATCGATCTGGCTGCCGTTGAGCATCGTCGACCAGTGGCGCACGATCGCGGCCATCGCCACCGCCTCCTTGATCTCCTCGTCGCTGGCGCCGTTGAGCTTGGCCGCCTCGGTATGGAAATAGATGCAGTATTGGCATGGGATCTGCGCCGCGACGGCGAGCCCCAACAGTTCCTTGGTCTTGCCGTCGAGCGCGGTCTTTGGGTTGAGCTGCACGCCCTTGATCTCGGCCCAGGCGCCGGCAACGGCCACATCCGGCAAAGTCTTGAACATGTCTGGTACTGAGCCGAGTGTCGCCTGGATGTCCTTGTAGGCAGCCGTCGCAGACGCGTCCTCGGCCTTTGCGGGAGCGATAGCGAACAACGCTCCAACACTCGCCGCTATCACCAACACTTTGAGTGTCCGGTTTGACTTCAGCATTTCATCCTCCCTCGCAGCGCCTTTTCCCGGCGACATCCGCCCGGCCTGCATGGAGAGAATTGATAGCGCTTGCATGTCTCGCGCCGCTTCGCCCGAAAGCGCCATGGCTGCTATGGCCCGTCCGGGCCAGTATGCCTGGCGGAAAATGCCGCTGCCGCCGCTCGCGACGGCAGATCCAGCTTGAGCAGTATGTTGGCGACGTGACGCTTGACCGTGTGTTCGCTCAGCCTGAGCTCGGCGGCAATCGCGGCATTGCTCTTGCCGTCGGCAATCAGGCTCACCACTTCGCTTTCGCGTGCCGTCAGCACGGCCGGTTCGGCCGTTCGGGTCCTGGCGCGGCAATCGGGCTCCAGATGCTGTTCAGACATCGCCCGCACCAGCGCCAGCGGCTCGTCCAGATCGTCCAGCGTGATCCGGCTGGCGTCAGTGAAATGCAGGCCCGAGCCGGTTGCGAGGTCGGCGACCAGCCGCGAAGCGATTATGTCGCCGCGGCTGGCGTGCGCGGCAAGCTGCATCGTCACCCGCGCCGTCAGCCCCACCGGCGGCCCACGCAGTTCGATCTCGCCGACATGCGCGCCCTGCGCGCTGGCCACGCCAATGCCTTTTGCCGCCTCGCGCAGCGCCGCAGCGCAGCGTATGGCGCGCGCAGGCCCATCGAAGCGCGAAATCATCATCTCGCCATGCGTACCCACCGCGCGGCCGCCATGGCGACCGACAAGCAGCCGCCAGGTTTCCTGGAAGCGCTGGCTGCGTTCGCTCCACATGCGATCGCCCATCCGCGCCGTGTCGTAGATGCGTGTCGCCAGGAGTGCCGCCAGCACGCGGTCCACCTCGGCCACGGCACGCTCGCCGGTCAGGAATTCCTCGATCAGGTCGGCCACCCGGTCGACGTCGCCGGTCCAGATCGGGTGGTCGCGTCCGGGAATCTCGACCAGTAGTGAATTGGGAATCTTCCTGGCCAGGAAGCGGCTGGCGTCCGGGTCGACCCGTGCGTCGTTATGGCGATGAATGAGCAGCGTCGGTGCGCTGATCGCGGCCAGCACGCCGCGCACGTCGATCCCGGCGTTCATGCGCGCCAGTGCCGCTGCCGCCGTCGGGCTGGCCGATAATCGTTCGAAACGTGCCCACCACTGGCTAAAATGCGCGTCGTCGACCCGGCTCGGCGCGAAATGGGGCAGGGTGGCGCCGGTACCCCAGGCCGTCTCCGCCATCTCGATGAAGGCGTCGAGGCGTTCGGGCGACATCACCCATTTGTGGAAATGCGCATAGCCGCCATAGAGCGCCAGCGCCCGCGTCCGTTCCGGATAGGTGGCGGCGAACAGCATCGCCATCGGCGCGCCTTCCGAGGCGCCAAGCAGTGCCGCGCGGCCGCTGCCGGCGGCGTCCATCACCGCACGCACATCGTCCATGCGCGTTTCAAGGCTGGGCAGGTGGTGCGCATCGACACGGTCGGACAGACCCGTGCCGCGCTTGTCGAACAGGATCAGCCGCGAGAACGCCGAAAGCCGCTTCAGCAGCCGGCTGTAGCCTTGGTCTTCCCAGTGCAGGTCGAGATTGGAAATGAAGCCCGGCACGAAGACGAGGTCGAGCGATCCCTGCCCGACCACCTGATAGGCGATCCGCACATCGCCGCTACGGGCATATCGGGTCTCGATCGGCCTCACGAGGTTTCCGCCCCGGCCTGACGATTTCTGATCGCCAATCATAGCAGAGCAGCGCCGACTGCGGCATCTCAAACTTTAGCGTTGGAAAACATAAGCCCGCTTGGCTCTGCGGCTATTTTTGCGAAGCGGCGACGTCGGCCGGGGAAGCCTCGAGCCCGAGTCGGAGGTCGGCCTCAGCCGGCGTGATCGGTCGCCTGATCTTGGCCGAGGCGGCCACCACCAACTCGTTGAAGTTCTCCGTGCCGCCGTCCAGCATATCGAACAACTGCCGCCGCATCCTCGGCTCCCAGAACTTGTTGATATGCTCGGCGACGCCGGCAATGCCTTCCTCGCGCGGCTTGGAATGGAAAAAATCGGCGATCTGGTTTGCCATGCGCACCAGCTTCTCACTCGTGCTCATGATGTGTTCTTCGTCATGCGACATGCTTGGCAACTCCGCAAACCACCCGGTCGGGGTGGGTGAAAATATCGAAATCATCGCCGCGCACCAGCGCCACCAGCGTCATGCCAGCCTCTTGCGCCGTTCGGATGGCCAGTGCCGTCGGCGCCGAAACGGCAATGATGAAAGCCGACCCGATCGCCGCCGACTTCTGCACCATCTCGACCGAGACCCGCGATGTCACCACGACAGCACCAGATGCGCCATCGATGTCGGCCTTGGCCAGCGCGCCCGCCAGCTTGTCGAGCGCATTGTGGCGGCCGACATCCTCGCGCGCCATGACGATGCCCTTGCCCGGGATATAGAAGCCGGCGGCGTGCACGGCTCCGGTCTCGGTGTGAAGCGGCTGAACTTTCGACAACAGCTTGACCGAGCGGACGATATCGTCGGCCTCAAGCGTAAGCTTTGACGCACCAACTGCATCGACCGAGCGCATCGCTTCCTCGATCGATTCGATGCCGCACAATCCGCAACCGACCGGTCCGGCCAGTCGTCGGCGCCGCGCTTCGAAGCGCGTGTTGGCGCTGTCCTTCAGCCGGATCTGGATGTCGATGCCGGCGCCATGATCCTCGACCTCGATGGCCTCGATCTCTTCAGGCAAGGCAATGATGCCTTCGGTCAGCGAGAAGCCGAGCGCGAAATCCTCGAAATCGGCCGGGCTTGCCATCATCACCGCATGCGTGGTGCCGGCGAAGGAAAACGCCACCGGCGTCTCTTCCGGCACCATCCGGTTGGCAGCCGTCGTTCCGCCTGCGCGACGCGCCAGCCGCGATACCTGCGTCGTGGCTTTGCGGCGCTCGCTCAAGACTACTCCGCCGCTTCCAGCTTCGCGATGCGACGGCTGTTGCGCGCCTGCTCGTCATAGTCGCGCTGCCATTCCGATGGCCCGTTGGAGGCGCCGACCTGCACCGCCGTCACCTTGTATTCCGGACAGTTGGTCGCCCAGTCGGAGAAGTCGGTCGTGATCACGTTGGCCTGCGTGTCCGGATGATGGAACGTCGTGTAGACCACGCCGGGTGACACCCGATCGGTGATCAGCGCGCGCAGCGTCGTCTCGCCCGAGCGGCTGGTCAGACGGACCCAGTCGCCGTCGCGCAGTCCGCGATTCTCCGCATCGTGCGGGTGGATCTCCAGCCGGTCCTCGCTGTGCCACATGACGTTGTCGGTGCGCCTGGTCTGAGCGCCGACATTGTATTGCGACAGGATGCGGCCGGTGGTGAGCAGCAGCGGGAAGCGCGGCCCGGTCCTCTCGTCCGTCGCCACATATTCGGTGCGGATGAACTTGCCCTTGCCGCGCACGAAACCATCGACATGCATGATCGGGGTGCCGAGCGGCGCCTTCTCGTTGCAGGGCCATTGTACGGATCCGACACGGTCGAGCAACTCGAAGGAAACGCCGGCGAAGCTCGGCGTCGTCTGGGCGATCTCGTCCATGATCTCGGAGGGATGCTGGTAGTTCCAGTCCAGCCCGATCGCGCGGGCAAGCTCCTGCGTCGCTTCCCAATCGGCGTAGCGCGCCTTCGGCTTCAGAACCTTGCGCACCATGTTGATGCGGCGCTCTGCGTTGGTGAAGGTGCCGTCTTTCTCCAGGAAGGTCGAGCCCGGCAGGAAGACATGCGCGTAGTTTGCCGTCTCGTTGAGGAAGAGGTCATGCACGACGACGCATTCCATGGCGGCCAGACCGGCGGCGACATGCTTGGTGTCGGGATCGGACTGCAGAATGTCTTCGCCCTGGATGTAGATGCCCTTGAAAGTGCCGTCGACCGCGGCATCCAGCATGTTGGGAATGCGCAGGCCGGGTTCGTCGTCCAGCTTCACGCCCCACAGGCTCTCATAGATGTCGCGCACGGCTTCGCCGGAGATATGGCGGTAGCCGGGCAGTTCGTGCGGGAACGAACCCATGTCGCAGGAACCCTGCACATTGTTCTGGCCACGCAGCGGGTTCACCCCGACGCCTGGCCGGCCGATATTGCCGGTGGCCATGGCGAGATTGGCGATCGCCATCACCGTGGTCGAACCCTGGCTGTGTTCCGTCACCCCGAGGCCGTAATAGATCGCGCCGTTGCCCCCGGTAGCGTAGAGCCGCGCCGCGCCGCGGATCAACTCGGGATCGACGCCGGACAACTTGCCGACGGTTTCGGGGCTGTTTTCCGGCAAGGCGACGAACGATGCCCAATCCTGGAACTCCGCCCAGTCGCAGCGTTCGCGGATGAAGGCTTCGTTGAAAAGACCCTCGGTGACGATCACATGCGCCAGCGCCGTCAGCACAGCCACGTTGGTGCCGGGCTTCAGCGGCAGGTGATAATCCGCTTCGACATGCGTCGACTTGACCATCTCGGTGCGACGTGGATCGAGCACGATCAGCTTGGCGCCCTGACGCAGCCGCTTCTTCAGCCGCGAGGCGAACACCGGATGGGCTGAAACGGGATTGGCACCGATAATGACGGCAACGTCGGTGTAATCGACGGAGTCGAAATCCTGCGTGCCAGCCGAGGTGCCATAGGTCTGGCCGAGCCCGTAGCCCGTCGGCGAGTGGCAGACGCGCGCGCAGGTGTCGACATTGTTGTTGCGGAAGCCCTGCCGCACCATCTTCTGGACGAGGTAGGTTTCCTCGTTGGTGCAGCGCGACGAAGTGATGCCGCCAATCGCGGTGCGACCGTACTGATACTGGATACGGCGGAATTCCTGGGCCGTGTGGGAGATAGCCTCTTCCCAGGTCACCTCGCGCCATGGGTCGGTGATCTTTTCCCGGATCATCGGCGACAAGATACGGTCCTTGTGGGTGGCGTAGCCATAAGCGAAACGGCCCTTCACACAGGAATGACCGTGGTTCGCCTTGCCCTCCTTGTAGGGCATCATGCGAATGACCTCGTCATCCTTCGCTTCGGCCTTGAACGAGCAGCCGACGCCGCAATAAGCGCAGGTGGTGACGACCGAGCGCTCCGGCAGACCCTTGGCAAGGACCGCTTTCTCGCGCAGCGCATCGGTCGGACAGGCCTGCACGCAGGCGCCGCAGGACACGCATTCCGAATCGATGAACGCCTCGTGCATTCCCGCCGAGACCCTGGATTCGAAGCCACGTCCTTCGATAGTCAGCGCGAAGGTGCCCTGCACCTCTTCGCAGGCCCTCACGCAGCGCGAGCAGACGATGCATTGCGTGGGATCGTAGGTGAAATAGGGATTGGACTCGTCGCGTGCGATGTAATCGACCGTCAGCGAGCCATGGCCGGGCGCTACGCCGTTTTCCTGCTTGACGTGGTTGCGGCCCTCGATGCCGTAGCGGTTCTCGGTCAAGCCGATCGACTTTGCCACCGCGTCGAACTCGCTGGCGCCGGTTCCGGCCTTCTCATTCCAGCCGGTCGGATGGTCGGAGACGTAAAGCTCCATGACGCCGCGGCGAATGGCGTCGAGCCGCTCGGACTGCGTGCGCACCACCATACCCTCGCCGACAGGTGTCGTACAGGACGCTGGCGTGCCGCCACGCCCTTCGATCTCGACAAGGCAGACACGACACGAACCGAAAGAGTCCAGCATGTCGGTGGCGCAAAGCTTCGGGATCTCGACCCCGCCTTCCATCGCGGCACGCATGATCGAGGTGCCTTCCGGTACGCTGATGCTGCGGCCGTCGACGCTCAGCGTGACCTGCTTCTGCGCCTTCGATTGCGGGGTTCCGTAGTCGATCTCTTCGACGAGTGATGGGAAGTCGGCCTTGATGTTCATCTGCCAGCTCCTATTCAGCAGCCACGCGCACGGGCGCAGGCTTGAAGTCGTCGGGGAAATGGGTGATCGAGCTCATAACAGGATAAGGCGTGAAGCCGCCCAGCGCACAGAGCGAGCCGAATTTCATCGTGTTGCAGAGGTCGGTGACCAGAGCGAGGTTCTTCTCCGGCTCGATGCCCGCGGCGAGCTTGTCGATGGTCTCGACACCGCGCGTCGAGCCAATGCGGCAGGGCGTGCACTTGCCGCAACTTTCGATGGCGCAGAACTCCATGGCAAAGCGCGCCTGTTTCAGCATGTCGGCAGTGTCGTCGAACACCACGATGCCGGCATGGCCGATCAGCCCGTCCTTGGCCGCGAAGGCTTCATAATCGAATGGCGTGTCGAACAGCGCGCGCGGGAAATAGGCGCCGAGCGGTCCGCCGACCTGCACCGCCTTTACCGGACGTCCTGTCGCCGTGCCGCCGCCGATCTCGTCGACGATCTCGCCCAGCGTCATGCCGAAGGCCGCTTCGAACAGGCCGGCATATCTGACGTTGCCGGCGATCTGGATCGGGATGGTGCCACGCGAGCGACCCATGCCGAAATCCTTGTAGAAGGCCGCACCCCTGTCCATGATGACAGGCACCGAGGCCAGCGAGATGACGTTGTTGATCACCGTCGGCTTGCCGAACAGCCCCTTGTGAGCCGGCAGCGGCGGCTTTGCCCGTACCATGCCGCGCTTGCCTTCGAGCGAGTCGAGCAGCGCCGTCTCCTCGCCGCAGACATAGGCGCCCGCGCCGACCCGGATCTCCATGTCGAAAGCGTAGGGCGAACCCAGCACACTGGCGCCAAGCACACCGGCCTTGCGGGCGACTTCGACGGCTTTCTGCATCATCGCCACCGCATGCGGATATTCCGAGCGGATATAGACAAAGCCTTTGGTCGCAGCCGTGGCGATTCCGGCGATCGTCATGCCTTCGATCAGCACGAAGGGGTCACCCTCCATGATCATGCGGTCGGCGAAGGTGCCCGAGTCGCCTTCGTCGGCGTTGCAGACGATGTATTTGCGGTCGGCAGCGGTATCGAGCACCGTCTTCCACTTGATGCCGGTCGGGAAGCCCGCGCCACCGCGTCCGCGCAGTCCGGACTCGGTCACTTGGGCGACAATGGCGGCGGGCGTCAATTCCAACGCGTTCTTCAGTCCGTTCAACCCGCCATGCTTCTTGTAGGATTCGAGTGACAGCGGATCTATGACGCCGCAGCGCGCGAAGGTCAGCCGCGTCTGCTTGGCCAGGAAGGGAATTTTGTCCGGGGCGCCGAGCCAGCGCTTGTGAGGGCCGCCGGTGAGGAAGCCGCTGTCGAACAGGCTTTTGACGTCGGATGGCTTGACCGGGCCATAGGCAACGCGGCCGTTGGCTGTCGCAACTTCGACCATCGGTTCGAGGAAATAGGCGCCGCGCGAACCGTTGCGCACGATCTTGGCCTCGATGCCGCGCTCTGCCAGTTCACTGGCGATCGCCTTGGCGACCTTTTCGGCGCCAAGTGCCAGTGCGCCGGAATCGGCGGGAATGTAGATACGCGGGATCATGAGCGCACCTCGGCAACGATCTCGTCGAGCTTTTCGCCATCGAGCCGCCCGATCACCTCGCCATCGAGCATGGCGGCGGGCGAACAGGCGCACAGGCCGAGACAATAGACCGGCTCCAGCGTCACCGAACCGTCTCGGGTCGTCTCATGGAAGCCGATGCCCAGCAACTGCTTGAGCTTGGCGGCGATGGCGTCAGAACCCATCGACTGGCAGGATTCTGCCTGGCAGACCTTCAGAACATGCCGGCCGGCCGGACGGCTGCGGTAATCGTGATAGAAGGTGACGACACCATGCACCTCGGCCCGAGAGATGTTCAGCGCTTCGGCGATGACAAGCAGTGCATCCTGCGGCACATGGCCGAACTCTTCCTGGATGCCGTGCAGGATCGGCAGCAGCGGGCCTTCGAGGCCTTTCAACTCCTGGACGATCGCGGCCGTGCGCGATGTGATCTCGGTACTTGCAGGCTGCATCGTCATGCAGCGCCCTCCCTGGTCGATAGCTTTTATCGCTAAGTCTTTACAAAATCAGAGGAAACCCTCGGAATCAATAAAGCTGTTTCGTTGCTCGATAGAAATCTTCTATCGAGCTTGGTCTTCCAGCATTGTCTAGCCTAGCGGCGGGCGTGGAAATCGTCCGCCAGCGCCATCGCCTCGTCCAGCAGCGCCGAAACCAGCGGCGTGTGTGGCTCGCGCCGGGCCGCCACCAGCCCGACCGTGTGGCTGGCGTCCGGCTCGACGATCGGAATGGCCCGGATCGGTTCGGAAAAGCCGAACGTTTCCGCAAGGTTGAGCGGCATGATCGACGACCATTTGCCGGTGCGGATGTGCGAAAACAGCACGATCATCGAATTGGATTCGAGCGTCGGCCGCACCTGCACGCCGGCCTCGGCCAGGTGCTGGTCGATGATGCGGCGGTTCTGCATATCCGGCGTCAGCAGGCAGAGCGGCAAGCTGCTGAGTTCCGCCCATGTCACTTTGTCGCGGTCGGAATAGGGATTTCCCATCGCGGTGATCAGTTGATAGCGCTCGTCATAGAGCGGCACGCTGGTCACCCGCCCCAGCGGCTCGTTGTCGAGATAGGTGATGCCGGCATCGATGTCGAAATTGCCGAGCAGGGACAGCACTTCGATCGAGGTCCGCGACAGCACCGAGAAGGTGACGCCGGGATGTTTTGCCCGAAACGGCGTCGTCAGCCGCGCCACCATGGCCAGCGCCGTCGGGATGGCGGCGATGCGGATGCGGCCGGAAAGACCGTGGCGCGCTGCCCGCATCTCCTCGCGCATGGTGCGGGTATCGCCAACGATGCGGCGCGCCCAGACCAGCACCTGCTTGCCTTCCGGCGTCAGCCCCTGGAAGCGCGAGCCGCGCAGCACCAGCATCACGCCGAGCTGGCCCTCGAGCTGCTTGATGCCGGCCGACAGCGTCGGCTGGGTGACGCCGCACACTTCCGCTGCCCGGCCGAAATGTTCCTCCCGGGCCAGTGCGATGAAGAATTCCAGCTTGTCGATCATGCCATCCTTCCGCTCGTTCCGCGCAAGGTCGGGGAAATCGTCTTTCGCCGCAAGCGGTATGCGCAATCGCGTCGCATCCACATCTTTCAGCCGGCTTACTGTTCCCTGCGACGCAATGCGGCGTTATGTGGATGAAACGGGAGGTCGACCATGCTGGGCTGGTTCCGCAAGCTTTTGCCGCGCGAAGATCGCTTCTTTGAGCTGTTCGAACGACATTCCCGCACCGTGGTCGGTGGCGCCGAGGCGCTGGAGCAGCTTCTCCAGGGGAAGGACATCGATCGCTGGTGTCAGAAAATCATCGATCTCGAAGACGAGGCCGACCATATCACCGCGGAAGTCCTGCTGGCGGTGCGACGCTCCTTCATCACGCCTTTCGATCGCGGTGACATCAAGGACCTGATCCAGTCGATGGATGACGCCATCGACATGATGCACAAGACCGTCAAGACCGTGAAGCTGTTCGAGAAGAAGGAATTCGACCCGCTGATGCAGGAAATGGGCGGCGTCATCGTCGCTGCCGCCAAGCTGGTCGCGGAAGCGATCCCGCTGCTCGGCAAGGTTGGCGCCAACAGCGTACGCCTCAACGCCATCGCCGAGGAGGTCATGCGCGCCGAAGGCCGGGCCGACGATCTGCACGAGCAAGGGCTGAAGGATCTCTTCAAAAAGCATGGCCGCAGCGACCCGATGGCCTACCTGATCGGCAGCGAGATCTATGGTGAGCTGGAAAAGGTGGTCGACCGCTTCGAAGACGTCGCCAATGAGATCAGCGGCATCGTCATCGAGAATGTATAGGCGATGGAAGCAACCATCGCCTTTCCCGTGCTGGTCGGCCTTGTTGCCGTCGCGCTGTTCTTCGATTTTCTCAACGGCCTGCACGATGCCGCCAATTCCATTGCCACCATCGTCTCCACGCGCGTGCTCAGGCCGCAATACGCGGTGCTATGGGCGGCCTTCTTCAATTTCATCGCCTTCATGTTCTTCGGCCTCCATGTCGCGGAGACAGTGGGAAAAGGCATTGTCGACGTCAGCATCGTCACGCCGGCGGTGATCTTTTCAGCGCTCGTCGGCGCCATTGTCTGGAATGTCGTCACCTGGATTGCCGGCATCCCGTCGAGCAGCTCGCATGCGCTGATCGGTGGGCTGGTCGGCGCCGGCGTTGCGAAGGCGGGCGCGGGCGCCATCGTCTGGACGGGCCTTGGCAAGACGGTCGCCGCAATCGTCCTGTCGCCGGCGACCGGGTTTGTCCTGGCGCTTGTCCTGATTCTTGCCGTTTCTTGGCTGTTCGTGCGCCAGACACCGTTCGCGGTCGACAGCACTTTCCGCGTCATGCAGTTCTTTTCCGCCTCGCTCTATTCCCTCGGGCACGGCGGCAACGACGCCCAGAAGACCATGGGCATCATCGCCGTGCTGCTCTATTCGCAAGGCATGCTCGGCGAGAAATTCTACGTACCGCTTTGGGTCGTCCTCACCTGCCAGTCGGCGCTGGCGCTCGGCACCTTGTTTGGCGGCTGGCGCATCGTCCACACGATGGGCTCGAAGATCACCCGGCTGAACCCGATGCAGGGCTTCTGTGCCGAAACCGGTGGCGCCATCACGCTGTTCGCCGCCACATGGCTCGGCGTTCCCGTTTCGACCACCCACACCATCACCGGCGCCATCATCGGCGTTGGCGCCGCTCGCCGCGTCTCGGCCGTGCGCTGGGGTCTTGCCGGCAACATCGTTGTTGCCTGGATTGTCACTTTGCCGGCCACCGCCGCCATTTCCGCGCTCACCTACCTCGCGGTTGGCCTGGTAGGGTGAGGTGAACCTCGCGGCGCGTGGAGCGCCGGCAATCGCGGCTACTGTCTACCGGCTCACGAGATTGAGGATGTTGCCGTCGGGATCCTTGAACCATGCGACCTTCATGCCGTAGCCGACATGGACGTCGCCCTCCAGCGTCAGGCCGGGCATCTCATAGTGCTCGAAGGCGACACCCTTCGACTTCAACGACTTGACGATGGACTCGATCCCGTCACCGACCGTCCAGGTCACCGCCGTCGCCTTGTTGGTGCCTGCGAACTGCGAATGATAGACATTGATCAGCGTGTCGCCGCTTTTGTAGACGATCAGTTCGCCACCCATATCATCCACCTGCTTGAGGCCCAGGGTCCCTTCATAAAAGGCCTTTGCCCTCGCCAGGTCTTTCACCGCGACATTGGCCGTTGCATTGCTGTTTGCGAGCATGATCGTCTCCTTCCCTGATTGCTCATGTCGATCCTTGAAATAGATCAGGAGGGCTCAATGGCGACCGCCGGTCTGCAAAATGCCGACTGCTCCGACACCGCCCGTCGTTTTTGCGGGCACACCAAGGCAGCTATTGCTCCACGGCTTGGTTCTGTCCGGAAACTGCACTATCTCAAGCGAAAGCCTGCATAAGGAAGAACTGATGTCCGTTACCAAGGAAATCGTCACCGAGCGCCTGAAGACGGTCAATGGGCCGGATTTCACCGGCAACATCGTCGACCTTGGTATGGTTTCCGAGATTTTCATCGCCGATTCCAAGGTCTTCTTCTCGATTACCGTTCCCGTTGCCCGCGCCCAGGAGATGGAACCGCTGCGCGCGGCTGCCGAGCGCGTCGTCAAGGCTATCCCCGGTGTCGCCGGCGCCGTCGTGGCGCTGACGGCGGAAAAGAAAGGCGGCGGCATGGAGGCGCCGGTTCCATCGCGCCCGGCACCCAGGCCGGCTCCGCCCGCCGCCGCGCCGCGTGCCGCTCCGCACGCTCCTGCTTCGCACAGCCAGGGCAAGCGTGGCGTGCCCGGCATCGAAGCGATCATCGCGGTCGCTTCCGGCAAGGGCGGTGTCGGCAAGTCGACCACTGCCGTCAATATTGCTCTTGGCCTCGCCGCCAATGGTTTGCGCGTCGGCGTGCTCGACGCCGACATCTATGGCCCCTCCATGCCGCGGCTGCTCAACATCCACGGCCGGCCGCAGACCGTCGACGGCAAGATCCTGAAACCGATGGAAAATTATGGGCTTAAAGTGATGTCGATGGGCTTCCTCGTCGATGAGGAGACGCCGATGATCTGGCGCGGGCCGATGGTGATGTCGGCGCTGACGCAGATGCTACGCGAGGTCGAATGGGGCCGGCTCGACGTGCTCGTCGTCGATATGCCGCCCGGCACCGGCGACGCGCAACTGACCATGGCCCAGCAGGTGCCATTGGCTGGCGCCGTCATCGTCTCGACGCCGCAGGATCTGGCGCTGATCGACGCCCGCAAGGGCCTCAACATGTTCAAGAAGGTCGACGTGCCGCTGCTCGGCATCGTCGAGAACATGAGCTATTTCATCGCTCCGGATACGGGAAAGCGCTACGATATCTTCGGCCATGGCGGCGCCCGCCGCGAGGCCGAGCGTCTGGGCGTCACCTTCCTTGGCGAAGTGCCGCTCGAGATGGGCATTCGCGAGAGCTCGGATGCCGGCACGCCGGTGGTTGTCTCGAAGCCTGACGGCGCCGAGGCAAAGATCTACCGGGATATCGCTTCGAAGGTTTGGGACCGGATCAATGAAGAGCGTGGTGCGGCCGCGGATGCCGTGCCGAGCATCGTGTTCGAGTAGTTTTTTTCGTTCGGTAGGCGGCGCTAGCCCCAGAGAAGCCAGGCGTCGTTCAAGCGAGGAAGTAAGCTAAGCCGCGCCGACCTTCTCGCCGAAGCTGGAAAAAAACTGCCCGGCCAGTTTCTTTGAGGTCGATTCGATCAGCCGGCTGCCAAGCTGGGCGATCTTGCCGCCGACGTCGGCCTTTGCCGCGTATTTCAGCACCGTGGTACCCGGCCCATCTTCGGTCAGCGTCACATCGGCACCACCCTTGGCGAAGCCGGCTATGCCGCCCTTGCCTTCGCCCTGGATAGTGTAGGAGTGCGGCGGCTTGAGGTTCTTGAGCGTCACCTCGCCGTTGAACGTCGCCTTGATCGGCCCGATCTTCACCACCACGGTCGCCGACATCTCGGTCGGCGACTTCATCTCCAGGCTCTGGCAGCCGGGAATCGTCGCCTTCAAGACCTCGGGATCGTTCAGCGCTTCCCACACTTTCTGCAGGGGCGCGGCAATGCGCTCCTCGCCTTCGATCACCAAAGCCATGAAAACCTCCCTGACAAGATTGATCGAAGCCGTAACGCACGGCTGGGTGCATGTCTATCGCACCAAAGTCCGGTTGCGACCGTGCGCCCTCTTGCCTGCTCCCGCGCGTTGCCATATCGATTTGTCTTACAAATACGGAGACCACGATGGCAGGCGCCCCCACAGACAAGAAAAAATTTCGCTCGCAGGAGTGGTTCGACAATCCCGACAACCCGGGCATGACGGCGCTTTATCTGGAGCGCTACCTGAATTACGGCCTGACGCGGGCCGAACTGATGTCCGGCAAACCGCTGATCGGCATCGCCCAGACCGGTTCGGATCTCTCGCCCTGCAACCGCCATCACATCGAGCTGGCCAAGCGCGTGCGCGAAGGCATTGTCTCGATGGGCGGCATTCCGTTCGAGTTCCCGTGCCATCCGATCCAGGAGACCGGCAAGCGTCCAACCGCGGCTCTTGACCGCAACCTTGCCTATCTCAGCCTGGTCGAGGTGCTCTACGGCTATCCGCTCGACGGCGTCGTGCTCACCATCGGCTGCGACAAGACAACGCCAGCCCTGCTGATGGCGGCGGCCACCGTCAACATCCCGGCGATCGCGCTGTCGGTCGGCCCGATGCTCAACGGCTGGCATAAGGGCAAGCGCACCGGCTCCGGCACCATCGTCTGGGAATCGCGCCAGCGCCTGTCGGCCGGCGAGATCGACTATGACGAGTTCATGGACATCGTCGCCTCTTCGGCGCCGTCCACCGGTTATTGCAACACCATGGGCACCGCCACGACGATGAATTCGCTGGCCGAGGCGCTTGGCATGCAATTGCCGGGTTCGGCTGCCATTCCCGCTCCCTATCGCGAGCGCGGCCAGATTTCTTATGAGACCGGCAAGCGTATCGTCGAGATGGTGCATGAGGATTTGAAGCCGTCCGACATCATGACGCGCAAGGCCTTCGAGAATGCCATCGTCGTCAATTCGGCCATTGGCGGCTCGACCAACGCGCCGATCCATCTCAATGCGATTGCCCGCCATCTCGGCGTGCCGCTCGACAATGACGACTGGCAGAAGATCGGCCACAAGATCCCGCTCATCGTCAACCTGCAGCCATCGGGCGAATATCTCGGCGAGGATTACCACCATGCCGGCGGCGTGCCAGCCGTGGTTGCGGAATTGATGAAGGCCGGATTGCTGCCTTTCCCCGAAGCCGTGACTGTCAACGGCAAGACGATCGGCGACAACTGCAAGGGGGTCGCCAACGAGAACACCGACGTCATCCGCACCGTCGCCGAGCCGCTGAAGGCCAATGCCGGCTTCATCAACCTCAGGGGCAATCTGTTCGATTCCGCGATCATGAAGACCAGCGGCATCTCGCCGGAATTTCGCGAGCGCTATCTCTCCAACCCGAAGGATCCCGAGGCTTTCGAAGGCAATGCGATGGTCTTCGACGGGCCTGAAGACTATCACGCCCGCATCGACGATCCGGCGCAAGGCATCGATGAACATACAATCCTGTTCATGCGCGGCGCTGGCCCGATCGGCTATCCCGGTGGCGCCGAGGTCGTCAACATGCAGCCGCCGGCATACCTGATCAAGAAGGGCATCCATGCGCTCGCCTGCATAGGTGACGGTCGCCAGTCCGGCACTTCGGGTTCGCCGTCGATCCTCAACGCCTCGCCGGAAGCCGCGATCGGCGGCGGGCTGGCGCTGCTCAAGACGGGCGACCGTGTCCGCATTGACCTGCGCAAGGGCACGGCCGACATCCTCGTCACCGACGACGAGATCACCCGGCGCCGTGCCGAACTGCAGAACAATGGCGGCTATCACTATCCCAAGCACCAGACGCCCTGGCAGGAGATCCAGCGCGGCATGGTCGCGCAGTTTTCAGAGGGAATGGTGCTGAAGCCGGCGGTGAAATACCAGGACGTCGCCCACACCAGCGGTGTCCCCAGAGACAATCACTGATTGCTCTCAGGGACAAACCCTGATGCTGCATCGAGGACAGGCGGCCGATCAATTAGGCCGCCTGTCGTTTTTCCATTCAGCATGGCGCGCCCCGACCGGTAGGTCGAGAAACGCTCACGATCCTTGACAAGCCCGCGCGATGTATCCACCATGATGGCAAGGGGTGCATCGCGACGACCCCGTGAGGCGTCAGCCCAACGTTCGCGTCCAAGCTTCTCTTTCCAGGAGGTGGACGCCATGCCGTCAACAACCGCTATTACCGTATCGCAACTATCCCGTCTGATCGGTCTGCCAGGCGCGCCTGTCATCATCGATGTCCGTATCGATGAAGACTTCGACGCTGATCCGCGCCTGCTGCCGGCTTCGAGCCGGCGCGATTTCAAAACCGTTTCGACCTGGGCACCGGCGTTCACCGGCCAATCGGTGGCGGTCGTTTGCCAGAAAGGGCTGAAACTCTCGCAAGGTGTCGCCGCATGGCTGCGCCATGAGGGCATTTCCGCCGAAAGCCTCGACGGTGGGTTCGAAGCCTGGCGCGATGCAAAGGGGCTTCTGGTCCGCACCGACGCCTTGCCTTCGCGCGACGAAAAGGGCCGCACGGTGTGGGTGACGCGAGCCCGCCCAAAGGTGGATCGGATCGCTTGCCCCTGGCTGATCCGACGTTTCGTCGATCCTCACGCGATCTTTCTGTTTGTCGAGCCGGCCGAAGTGCCTGCCGTGGCCGATCGCTTCCAGGCCGTGCCTTTCGACATCGACAATGTGTTCTGGAGCCATCGCGGCGAACGCTGCACCTTCGACACGATGATCGAGGAGTTCGGGCTGGAATCCGAGGCGCTCGATCGCCTTGCCCTGATCGTGCGTGCGGCCGATACCGCAAGCCTCGACCTTGTTCCCCAGGCTGCCGGCTTCCTGGCTGCTTCGCTTGGCCTGTCGCGCATGTTTCGCGACGATCTGGAACAACTGGAAGCAGGTATGCTGCTCTACGATGCGTTCTTCCGTTGGTGTCGCGACGCCACGGAAGAAACGCACAACTGGCCCAGTGCAGGCGCGGGTAAACCGTCATGAGCGCGCTTGTCTCGCAAGATGCGGTGGTCCAGCCGCCGGCTGCACCGACCTTCTCCGAAGCCATGAAGCTCTGGGCAAAAATCGGACTGCTCAGCTTCGGCGGGCCGGCCGGGCAGATCGCATTGATGCACAAGGAACTGGTCGAGGAGCGGCGCTGGATCGGCGAGCAGCGTTTCCTGCATGCGCTGAACTACTGCATGCTGCTGCCTGGCCCCGAGGCCCAGCAACTCGCCATCTATATCGGTTGGCTGCTGCACAGGACGATCGGCGGCCTTGTCGCCGGCATCCTGTTCGTCGTACCGGGCGCGCTCGTCATGCTCGTCCTGAGCAGCCTCTACGTGCTCTATGGCGACGTGCCGCTCGTCGAGGCTCTGTTTTTCGGGGTGAAGGCGGCGGTGCTTGCCATTGTCATCCAGGCGGTGATCCGGATCGGACGGCGTGCCCTGAAGAACCGGGTCATGGTGTCGATCGCGGTCTCGGCTTTCATCGCCATCTATGCGTTGAATGTGCCGTTCCCGCTCATCATCCTGCTCGCGGGCCTGACAGGATGGCTGGGAAACCGCATTGCTCCGGCGCTGTTTTCCGGCTCGGCACATGGCAAGGACGATGTTGCCGACATCAAGGGAGCGGTCGACCTGATGTTCGAGCGCGGCGAGTTGGCCCACCTCAGGCCGACGAAATGGCATGCGCCACGCACGATTGCGATCTGGCTGCCGATCTGGTTTGGGCCTGTTCTGCTGATCTGGTGGCTTACCGGCTCTGCAAGCGTCTGGACCGAGATAGGCCGGTTCTTCAGTCTCATGGCGGTCGTCACCTTCGGCGGCGCCTATGCGGTGCTTGCCTATGTCGCCCAGGCAGCCGTCCAGTCCTTCGGCTGGCTCGCCCCCGGCGAAATGGTCGACGGTCTTGGGCTTGCCGAAACGACGCCGGGTCCGCTCATCCTGGTGTTGCAGTTCGTTGGCTTCATCGCCGCCTTCCGCCACTCTGGCTCGCTGGACCCGCTGCTTGCCGGATCGCTGGGGGCGTTGCTGACCCTGTGGGTTACGTTCACGCCCTGCTTCTTCTGGATATTCCTCGGCGCGCCCTATATCGAGGCCCTGCGCGGCAACAAGGCCTTGTCGGCAGCACTTGGCGCGATCACCGCCGCTGTTGTCGGGGTGATCACGAATCTGGCTCTTTGGTTTGCCTTGCACGTCATTTTCCGTGAGGTGCACGCGCTGGGCCTCGGCATGAATGTGCCGGTGTTTTCGTCGATCGACTGGCGCGCTGCGCTGCTTTCCTGCGCCACCATGATCGCCGTCCTGAAGCTGAAAATCGGCATGCTGCCGACGCTTGCCGGGTCTGCTCTTGCCGGTGTCTTGCTGCTGGCGGCGAGTGGCTGACAGGCACAACGACAAGAGACCTAAAGCGCGTCGCGTGAATGCGTTTCGACGCGACGCACGTCAAGTCACTGCTTTGTATTCCGCTTGCCAACCACCTAAGTGGTTGGAAACGGATTGGAACATCATGGCGGGACGACGCTCTTCCCTCGGCTTCCTCGGAATGTTCGGCCGCTCGGGCGACTTGAGACAGCTCGATGCGGCATTGCGCGGCGCTGACCTTCATCCCGCCCTTGTGCCGGAGGGCGTAAAACTCACCATCGTCAATCTGATGAAGGATCGCTGGCCCGACGAGCCGCCAGCCCAAGCCTATCCAGACGTGGCGCGACTGTTCAGCTATTGCATCGCCGGACCGGAAGCCTTCGAGCGATCCAATGGTCTTCGGAACAGGCTGGATGCAGAGCGCCGGATCGAGGCCGCCCTTGAAACCGGCGACAGTTTCGATGCGCAAATCGTGCTGATGACACTGCACGCCAAGCTGATCAGTGCCGCAGTCGTCGAGCGCTATGGGCTCAACGCGGACTGATTGTTTTGCGAAGGCCTACCCGCCCATGCTGCCGCGCGGCAGCTTGATCATCTCGCCAAAGCGGGCGCGCAGTCTGTCGTCGATCAGCTTGGGCACATGGCGCGGAAAGCGCTCGGCAAGCACGCGTTTCTTCTCGATGATCGCCCGCTGCAGGATGTCGGGCCGGCCCTTCTCGTTCCATTCCTTGGGCGAAAAGCGGTCGCCGACGGCCGGATAGAAATATTCGGTCTGCATCAGCCGCAGCGTCTGCTCGTTGCCGAGATAGTGGCCCGGACCCTTCAGGCAGACATCGGTGATGGTGTCGATCGACAATGCCTCGTCGGTCACCTCGATGCCGCGCACGCAGCGCAGGCAGTGGCCGAGCATGTCATTGTCGATGATCAGGCTTTCCAGGCAGAAACCGAGCAGCGAGGCGTGCATGCCGGCCGATTCGTAGACCAGGTTGAGCCCGGCAAGGCCGGCCATCACATCGGTGATGCCCTTTTCATAGCCGGACTGGATGTCGGGCAGTTTCGAATCCGTCATGCCGGCGGCCGAGCCGCCCGGCAGGTCGTAGAACTGCGCCATCTGCGCGCAGGCCGAGGTCAGCACCGCCTGCTCGGCCGAACCGCCCGACATGGCGCCGGTCCTGAGATCCGACACGAACGGCCAGGTGCCGAAGATCGCCGGATGCCCCGGCTTGATGGCGTTGACATAGACGAGACCGGCCAGCACTTCGGCCACCGCCTGCACCACCGCGCCGGCAATCGCCGCCGGGGCCGTGGCACCGGCCTGTCCGGCTGACAGCAAGAGGATCGGGATGCCGCCTTCGACGCAGGCTTCGAGCACGCCGCAGGCGTCCTCGGCGAATTTCATCGGCGGCACGACGAAGCAGTTGGAGTTCGAGACGAACGGCCGGGCGCGGAAATTCTCCTCGCCGCCGGCAATGGCATAGAGCATTTCGAGCGCCGGCTGCACGTTCTCGCGCACCGTGAAGGAGGTGCCGACATGCTTCGATGTGCCCATCACGCAGGCATAGAGCGTGTTGAAATCCATATCGAGCGGATCGGGAATGTCGCGCGGCACCATCGGCCGCTGGAAGAAATGGATGTTGTCGAGCCCTTCGACGAGGCGGGCGGCGTCATAGATGTCCTGCAGCAGCGACTCGCGGTATTCGCGCTTCTCGACATCGACCAGATGCACGGCAGCGCCCGCCGTGCCGTAATGCACGCGCTTGCCCTTGATCAGCATGTCGTGCTTGGGGTCCTGGCCGTGCAGCGTGAAATGCCGTGCCGCTTTCTTGATCGTGTCGAGCACGAGAGCGCGGGGGAAGCGGACGCGGCCATCGTCGCCATAGCTGGCGCCGGCCTCGGTCAGTGCTTCGATGCAGGAGGGAATGGCATTGGCGAAGCCAACCGTTTCCAACAGGGTTAGCACAGCCTCGTGGATGCGTTCCTGGTCGTTCTGGGTCAGCGGTCCGTAGCTGCCGCCTTCGAGGCCGGCGCGCACCGGCTTGATGTCGTCGGCCAACGGTGCCGCCCGCATGGCGCGGCGCGCTTCGCGCCCGCCGGAGCGGCGCGAACGCTGATCCGCCGCCGCTTCCTGCTTTTCAAGAACTGACATGGAAGACACTCCACCTTTCCGAGAAGCAGGGCGCGGCGGTTGGTCCACCATCGGCTGCTTCTTCCCCTTTGTGCCCCGACTATGCCGCCGGCATTGGCCCAGCCTATGAGCCAGACGGTCCGGTTGCATATGCCAGGGCTAATGGAGTCGGAGCCACGCTGTGCGGCTCCGACCAAGGGGTCGGGCGATGGATCAGGCGGCGGCCGGCCTGCGTCCGGCGGCGGTAGCCAGTTCGCGGATGCCTGGCTCGATGTGCTGCAACGCGATCGAGGAAATGCCCAGCCGCATGAAACGTGAAGGCTTTTCAGTGCGATCGAAGAAACGGTCGCCCGGCTCGATGATGACGCTGCGCGAGGCGGCGGCCTCGGCCAGTCCGCGCGCATCGGTGCCGCGCGGCCCTTCGAGCCACAGCGATGTGCCGCCGGCCGAATCGGTCGAACGCCATTCCGGCAGGAAAGCGGAAATCGCATGGACCAGGCGCTTGCGCCGCTCGTCGAAGGCACTCGACAGCCGCCGCACCAGTGCCTCGTGGTGGCCAAGCGACAGGAACAGCGCGACGGCGCGCTGGTTGTTGGCCGGCGGATGACGCAGCATGAAGCGGCGCAGCGCCCTGAGTTCGGAGATTAGTCCAGCCGAAGCGACGATGTAGCCGAGCCGCAGGCCCGGAGCCAGCGTCTTCGACATCGAGCCGACATAGACGACGCGGCCGGAGCGGTCGAGGCTCTTCAGCGCCTGCTGCGGCGCCTCGTCGAGAAGCTGGCTGTCATAGCCGTCCTCGATGATGATCTGGTTGTAGCGGTTGGCCCGCGCCAGGAGATCCTGCCTTCGTTCCGCCGACAATGGCACCATGGTCGGGCAATGATGGCTGGGCGTGACGAAGACGAACCCGGAATCATTAGCAATAGAAGCGGTTACGATGCCGGACTGGTCTACAGGCACCGGCTGTATGTCGGCGCCCGCAAGGCGGAAGATCGAGCGTGCGTCGGGGTAGCCGGGGTCCTCCATCGCCACCTTGGAGCCCTTGCTCATCAGCAGCGTCGCCAGCATATAGAGCGCGTTCTGGGCGCCCAGCGTGACTATGATCTCGTCGGGATTGGCGAAGATGCCGCGCCTGGGCAACAGCCGCGCCTGGATCTGCTCGATCAGCAGTGGATCGTCGCGATCGACCATGTCGGACGCCCAGTTGCGGATTTCGAGCACGGCAAGCGCCATGCGGTTGCACTCACGCCACTCGGCGGTCGGGAACAGCGCCGGGTCGAATTGGCCGTAGACGAAGGGGTAGGACGACTTGATCCAGTTCTCGTGCTTGGCCGGTGGCGGCATGTCGCTGGCGGCGATCTTGCGGCGTGCCTTCCAGTCGATCTCGTTGGCCTGGTCGGGCGCCTTCTGGTGCGGCTTGGCCGGTGTTGCCAGCACATCGGGATTGACGAAATGACCGCGCCGCTCGCGTGCCACCAGGAAGCCTTGGTCGACGAGCTGCTGGAAGGCCAGCACCACGGTTCCGCGCGCCACGCCGAGTTTTTCGGCCAGGATCCGGCAGGAAGGAAGCGGCATCGAAGCAGCGATCTGGCGGTCGAGAATGGCGGCCACGATGGCTTGGCGGATCTGTGCCTGCAGGGTCTGGCCGGATTCGGCCGAAATCCGGAACAGGCCGGACCATATCGCCGTGTCGTTTCGCTGTGGCATGGAAGATGTTCCTCGATGGCCAGCTTTTTTCGCTTGGCTGGACCAGTCGAATGTAACGGTGGCACAAGGGGTTGCGCCAATCAATTTTTCTGATCGTTGGGATTTATGCCAGTGATCCTTCGGCGGAAAATCCAGCACTGCGCCCACCGCGTGACGCGGGTACGTCATCGCCGCGTGGCGATTGCGTCATCGCCCGCGTGACGATTCGCGTCATCGCCTCCGTATTGACCGGACAGAATTCGGCTCACTAGTTTTGGCGCGACGACACGCGCCGGAAACATCCGGTCTGATATGGTGCGTCGAAAACGCCAGGAGTCCCGCCAGTGGATCAGTCAGCCTTCCAGAAACAGCTCGCCGCCTTGCGCGATCATCGCGCCGCGGCGCCAGCCAGCATGCGCCAGGCCTTCGTCGCCGATCCGCAGCGGTTCAAGACGTTCTCCGCCACCGACGGCGACCTTTTGCTCGACTGGTCGAAATGCGCGGTCGACGCGGTCACCATGGATCTGCTGGACAAGCTCGCCAAGGCAGCCGATCTCGACGGTCGCCGGGCGGCGATGTTCGCCGGCAAGAAGATCAACGTCACCGAAGACCGCGCCGTGCTGCACACGGCGCTGCGCAACCTGACCGGCAAGGGCGTCACCGTCGATGGCCAGGACGTCAAGGCGGACGTCACTGCCGTGCTCGACGCGATGGGCGCCTTTGCCGATGCCGTGCGCTCCGGCAAGGCGGCCGGCGCCACCGGCAAGAAGATCACCGACATCGTCAACATCGGCATCGGCGGCTCCGATCTCGGCCCGGCCATGGCGACGCTGGCGCTGGCGCCCTATCACGATGGGCCGCGCGCGCATTACGTCTCCAACATCGACGGCGCCCATATCCACGACACGCTGAAGGGCCTGTCGGCCGAAACCACGCTTTTCATCATCGCCTCCAAGACCTTCACCACTGTCGAGACGATGACCAATGCCGAGACGGCGCGCAAATGGGTCCAGGAAGCACTCGGCAAGGAAGCGGTCGGCAAGCATTTTGCCGCCGTCTCGACCGCGCTCGACCTGGTGGCCAGGTTCGGCATCGCGGCCGACCGCGTCTTCGGCTTCTGGGACTGGGTCGGCGGCCGCTATTCGCTCTGGGGTGCTATCGGCCTGCCGGTGATGATCGCCGTCGGCCCGCGGAATTTTCGCGCCTTCCTCGATGGCGCGCACGAGATGGACGAGCATTTCCGCACCGCGCCCGTGCAGGAGAACCTGCCGGTGCTGCTGGGGCTGGTCGGCTGGTGGCATCGCGTGATCTGCGGATACCCGGCGCGCGCCGTCATCCCCTATGACCAGCGCCTGTCCCGGCTGCCGGCCTATCTGCAGCAGCTCGACATGGAATCGAACGGCAAGAGCGTCACCCTCGAAGGCGTGGCGGTGACGACGCCGACCGGACCGTTGGTCTGGGGCGAGCCCGGCACCAACGGCCAGCATGCCTTCTTCCAGCTGCTGCACCAGGGCACAGATTTCATCCCGGTCGAATTCCTCGCCGCGGCCGTCGGCCACGAGCCGGACCTCAAGCATCAGCATGATCTGCTGCTCGCCAACTGCCTGGCGCAGTCGGAAGCGTTGATGAAGGGCCGCACGCTGGAGGAGGCACGCGCCCAGATGCTGGCCAAGGGCATGAAGCCGGCCGAGGTCGACAAGATCGCCCCGCACCGCGTCTTCTCCGGCAACCGGCCCTCGATGACCATCCTTTACCGCAAGCTCGACCCGAGCACCTTCGGTCGGCTGATCGCGCTCTACGAGCATCGCGTCTTCGTCGAGGGAACGCTGTTCAACATCAACTCCTTCGACCAGTGGGGCGTCGAGCTCGGCAAGGAACTGGCCACCGGCCTCTTGCCTGTCGTGGAGGGCAAGGAAAGTGCCGCGAAGCGGGATGCCTCGACCGCTGGCCTGGTGGGATACATCCAGCATTTGCGTGGATCGGAGTGAAGAGTTTGGCAGACATCAAGGGAATATTGTTCGACAAGGACGGGACACTTGTCGACTTCAACGCGACCTGGCTTGGCATTGCCGATTTCATGGCCATGGATGCGTCCGACGGCGATCGCTGGAAAGCCGACAGGCTGCTGGCCGCGGCCGGCTTCGATTTCGCCAACAGACGCTTCAAGCCCGATTCGATCTTTGCCTCGGGCACCAACATGGATGTCGTCGAGCTGTGGTTTCCGCGGCTGTCCGACGAAGACCAGATGCTTGCCGTCGCCCGCTTCAACGAGATCACCTCGGTGCAGGGGTCGGCAATGGCGGTGGCGCTGCCGGGCGTCGTCGAGACGCTCACTGCCCTGCACAGGAAATCCTACCGGCTTGGCGTCGCCACCAACGATTCGACCAGCGGCGCGGAAAAGACGCTGGTGACGCTCGGCGTCGCCCAGCTGTTCGACGCAGCCTATGGCTACGACGCGGTCGCCAATCCGAAGCCGGCGCCCGACACCATCCTGGCCTTCAGCGATCTCACCGGCTTGCCGCCATCGGCGATCGCCATGGTCGGCGACAACCGCCATGATCTCGAAATGGCAAGGGCCGGCGGCTGCGGGCTGGCGATCGGCGTGCTCTCCGGCACCGGCACCCGCGAATCGCTGGCCGGGATCGCTGACGTCATCCTGGACTCCGTTGCCGATCTGCCGGACTTCCTTTCGGCACGGGTCAAGGAAACGATCTAGCGGCCGGATATACCCTCGAAACGAAAGACACCGCTCTTCGGCGCGCTGTCTTTCGTCTGGCCGAAATCCGGCACCTGGTATTCGGCAAGCAGGCGCAGCCGCTGGCGTGGCAGATAGGCGCGGCCCGGGTCGCCGACCAGAACCTCGATACCGGCGCCAAGGCAGCGCTCGAGGAAAGGCATGACGCGGTCGGCGACGTCCTGTCCATAAAAGACGTCGCCGGCGGTCACGACATCGACCGTGGGCGGCGGTCCGCCGGTAATATCCTGCGCCATGACCGACATCGCGACGCCGTTCGCCGCCGCGTTGAGAGCGAGAGCGGCAACGCCGTTGCGGTCTATCTCGGCGGCGATCACCGCGCTCGCCCCGGCCTTGGCCGCGGCAATGCCGACAAGGCCGGAACCGGCGCCGAGGTCGAGCACGCGGCGACCGGCCACGGTTTGCGGATGGTCGAGTATATAGCGCGCAAGCACGGCGCCGCCGGCCCAGGTATAGGCCCAGTAGGGCGGCTGCGGCTCGGGTCCATCTTCGTCCGCCTCGACCGTGTCGTCGTCAGCGTCGGAGCTTTGCTTCGGATCGGTAAGCCGCCTCAGGCCGCTCGCCGGATGAGCCGTATAAAGCCTGATCTCGGGAAGCGACGGCACCGGGGCGATACGCATGTTCGCCCTGATGAACTCAGTCGGGTCAGGACGGCAAGGTGCATCTACGGCGCCCAGGCCGTCGGCTGCCGTCATTCGCGCAGCGCCCGCCGCAGGATCTTGCCGACCGGCGTCTTCGGCAGTTCGGTCCTGAATTCGATGTATTTGGGCCGCTTGTAGCCGGTCAGGTTCTCGCGGCAAAAGGCGATAAGCGCCTCTGCGGTCAGCGCCGGATCCTTCTTGACGACGAACAGCTTCGGCACTTCGCCCGAATGCTCGTCCGGCACGCCGATCGCCGCCACTTCGAGCACGCCCGGATGCATCGCCACCACTTCCTCGAGCTCGTTCGGATAGACGTTGAAGCCCGAGACCAGGATCATGTCCTTCTTGCGGTCGACGATCTTGGTGTAGCCGCGCTCGTCCATGAAGCCCATGTCGCCGGATTTGAAATAGCCGTCCTTGGTCATCACCTTGGCGGTCTCGTCCGGCCGGTTCCAGTAGCCCGCCATCACTTGCGGCCCCCGGATGCAGATTTCGCCGACCTCGCCGAGCGGCAGATTGTTGCCGTCGTCGTCGCGGATGGCGATCTCCGTCGACGGCAGCGGCAGGCCGATGGTGCCGGTGAAGTCGCTGGCGCTGAACTTGTTGGCGGTGGCCACCGGCGAGGTTTCCGACAGCCCGTAGCCTTCGGTCACCGGACAGCCCGTCAGCGCCTTCCAGCGTTCGGCGACGCCCTTCTGCACCGCCATGCCGCCGCCCAGCGTCAGCACCAGCGGCTTGAAGTCGAGCTTGCGGAAGTCCTCATTGTTGAGCAGTGCGTTGAACAGCGTGTTCAAGCCCGGAAAGATGTGGATCGGATATTTCTGCAGTTCCTTGACGAAGCCGGGAATATCGCGCGGGTTGGGAATGAGCACATTGCGCGCACCTTGCTGCATGCCCATCAGCGCGTTCACCGTCAGCGCGAAGATATGATAGAGCGGCAGGGCGCAGATAAAGTTCGGATGCGCCGGTTTCGGCTTGATCGTATAGGCGTCTTCCATCCACTGCGCGTTCTGCACGACATTGGCCAGCACGTTGCTGTGCAGCAGCGTTGCACCCTTCGAGACGCCCGTGGTGCCGCCCGTATATTGCAGGAAGGCGACATCGTCGGCCGCCACCTTGGCTGGCTTGAAGCCCACGCCGCCGCCGGCCTTCACGGCGGCGTTGAACTTGACATGGCCGGGCAGCGACCATGCCGGCACCATTTTCTTCACCCGGCGCACGACGAAATTGACGATCGTGCCCTTCAGTCCGCCGAGCATGTCGCCCATCGCGGCGACCACGACATGCTTGACCGCCGTCCTGGCGATCACCGCCTGCAAGGTGTTGGCGAAATTCTCCAGGATGACGATGGCTTGTGCGCCGGAATCCTTAAGCTGATGTTCCAATTCACGCGGCGTGTAGAGCGGATTGATGTTCACCACGACATAGCCGGCGCGCAAGACGGCCATCATCGCCACCGGGTATTGCAGCACGTTGGGCATCATCAGGGCAACGCGTGCGCCCTTTTTCAGTCCCTTCGATTGCAGAAATGCGCCGAAGGCCGCCGACAGCCGTTCGACATCGGCATAGCTGATAGACTTGTCCATACAGGTGAAGGCGGGCTGGGCGGAAAATTGCTTGCAGGCGGCGACCAGGAAATCGCCGATCGAGCTGTAGGGCAAGGCGCCGATTTCAGCTGGTACGCTTTTCGGATAGCTTTTGAGCCATGGCTTTTCCGGCAGGCCGGCTGCAAGCGCCGTCAGCACCTTCGGCAATCGCGAGGCCACGGCCGGCTTCGCTGCCGGTGGGGCCTTCGCCGCTGCAGCCGCCGCCACCGGCTCGGCGGCGGCGGCCTTGGCAGTGACGGGCTTGGCAGTGGCGGGCTTGGCAGTGGCGGGCTTTGCCGCGGACGTCGTCTTTCCGGCGGCAGGCTTGGCCGGGGCTTTGACCGCCGGCTTTGTGCTTGCCTTCACGGGTACGGTGGCCGCCTTCGGCTTGGCCGCGGCGGCTTTGGCAACGGGCGCTTTCGGCTTGACCGCGGCGGCGGCTGCCTTGGGCGCCGCCTTGGCTCCCGCTTTCACCGGCGCCATCGTCTTTGATGCTTTTGCCACCCGTTCCTCCCTGGATAATTCTTGTTCGTCCGTGCCGCGCTCGCCCCCGAATTGACAGAGACGTCCTCCACTGCTGCCTGGATTATCATCTATGTATTGCCTCTATCGGCGGCGGTGCAAGTCTTGCCCTTGCGGCAAGGCGGCGAAAGATTTGCCGCCGAAAATCTTTCCTGCCGACGACATTGCGAGCCGGTATCCTGCCGCACCCTCGGCCGGGCGAAGGCCGGCGCGGCGTCGATATCGCCAGATCGGCGATCAATAAAAAAATGCGGTCGTTAATAATCCCGTGAATGGAAAAAACTGCTAATTTTTTCTGCCATTTAGCAAAATCGCGGATTTTTTTCCTGCTTCCCGCGGGGTAAGCAAACGGGGTGTTCCAAAGCCGGAAAAACGGTGCTTATATGCGCGCTTCGCGAGCCTGATAGAGGGGCTTGGAAGAACATCAGGGAGTGCTCAATGAAAAAGAAACTCGCTTTTGCGGCCGCGTTGCTGGCCGCAAGCGTCCTGGGCGGCATGGCCAATGCAAAGACGCTTGTCTATTGCTCGGAAGCGTCGCCGGCCAATTTTGATCCGGGTACGACGACGGGCGGCAACGACTTCGATGCCTCGTCGCGTACCGTCTATTCGCGCTTGGTCGAATTCAAGCATGGCGGCACCGAGGTCGAGCCCGGTCTCGCCGACAAGTGGGAAATCTCCGACGACGGCCTGGTCTATACCTTCCACCTGCATCCGGGCGTTAAGTTCCAGACCACCGATTTTTTCAAGCCGACCCGCGACCTCAATGCGGATGACGTGGTCTTCTCGTTCGATCGTCAGTTCAACAAGGCGAATCCCTGGAACGGTGACAAGTATCTGCCCAACCTGACCTGGGACTACTACACCGGCATGGACATGCCGAAATACGTCGCCAAGTGGGAAAAGGTCGACGACCTGACCGTCAAGCTGACGCTGACAGAGCCGAATGCACCGATGCTGGCCAATCTCGGCATGGACTTCGCCTCGATCGTGTCGAAGGAATATGCCGACCAGCTGGAGAAGTCCGGCAAGATGGCCGATTTCTCCACCAAGCCGATCGGCACCGGTCCGTTCCAGTTCGTCGATTACCAGCTGGATTCGGTCATCCGCTATGCGGCCAACTCGGACTATTTCAAGGGCAAGGAGAAGATCGACGATCTCGTCTTCGCCATCACCCCTGACGCGACCGCGCGCATCCAGAAGGTGCTTGCCGGCGAATGCGACATCGCGCCCTATCCGAATCCTGCCGACATCGGCACGATCAAGGCCAGCCAGGACGTGACCCTGATGGATCAGGCCGGCCTGAACATCGGCTACATGAGCTACAACACCACCATCCCGCCACTCGACAAGCCTGAGGTGCGCCATGCACTCAATCAGGCCATCGATCGGGAATCGCTGATCAAGTCGCTGTTCCAGGATGCGGGCGCCACGCCGGCCGTAAACCTGATCCCGCCGACCATGTGGTCGTGGGACAAGGATGTGAAGTCCGATTCCTACGATCCGGAAGCGGCCAAGAAGGTGCTGGCCGCTGCCGGGCTGACGGAAATCCAGCTTTGGGCTTCCGATCGCGTTCGTCCCTACAACCCGAACTTCCAGCGTGCCGCCGAACTGATCCAGGCCGACTGGGCCAAGGTCGGCGTCAAGGCTGAGATCGTCAACTACGAGTGGACCAAGTATCGCTCTGAGGGCAAGAAGAAGGACCGTCCCGGCGCCTTCCAGATCGGCTGGACCGGCGACAATGGCGATCCGGACAACTTCTTCGCCACCCTGTTCGCCTGCTCCGCCATCGGTGTCTCCAACTACTCGAGCTGGTGCGACAAGGACTTCGAGGACCTGATCCAGAAGGCCAAGAAGACCAGTGACCAGGCTGAACGCACCAAGCTTTACGAACAGGCGCAGGTGGTCTTCCAGAAGCAGGCTCCGGCCTTCCTGCTGGCACATAGCCAAGTCTACGCAGTCGTGCGCAAGAATGTCAGCGGGTTCATGATGGACCCGCTCGGCATTCACCGCTTCGACGGCGTCGACAAAGCCGAATAAGAAATTGAGTGGGGCGGCGCCATAGAGCGCCGCCCCCTTCGCCATGCTCAAATATATACTCCACAGAATTGCACTTTTGATCCCGACGCTTGTCGGCATCACCATCTGTGCCTTCGCCTTCGTCAGACTGCTGCCTGGCGATCCCATCCTTGCCATGGCCGGCGAACACGGCGTGGCGCCGGCGCGTTACGAGGAGCTCAAGGAACAGTTCGGCTACAATCTGCCAATCTGGCAGCAATATGCACGCTATGTCGGTGAGGTCGTGACCGGTGATTTCGGGGTCTCGATCTCGTCCAAGCGCCCGGTGATGGAAGAGTTCAAGATCCTCTTTCCGGCAACGATGGAACTGTCGTTCTTCGCCATGATTTTCGCCATGGTGCTCGGCATTCCAGCCGGCATCTTCGCGGCGGTCAAGCGCGGCTCGTGGTTCGATCAGTCGCTCATGGGCACGGCGCTCGTCGGCTATTCCATGCCGATCTTCTGGTGGGGCCTGCTGCTGATCATCTTCTTCTCCGGCTACCTCGGCTGGACACCGGTTTCGGGCCGCATCGGCCTGCAGTTCTTCTTCAAGCCGATCACCGGCTTCATGACCATTGATACCTTACTCTATGGCAAATGGGATGCGTTCCGCTCGGCGTTGAGCCACCTGGTGCTGCCGGCGATCGTGCTCGGCACCATTCCGCTGGCGGTGATCGCCCGCCAGACGCGTTCGGCCATGCTGGAAGTTCTCGGTGAGGACTATGTCCGCACGGCGCGCGCCAAGGGCCTGTCGCCGTCGAGGGTGGTCGGCCTGCATGCGTTGCGCAATGCGCTCATCCCTGTGGTCACCACCATCGGCCTGCAGGTCGGCACGCTGCTTGCCGGCGCCATCCTCACCGAAACCATCTTTGCCTGGCCGGGCATCGGCAAGTGGATGGTCGATTCCATCTTCAAGCGCGACTATGTCGTCGTGCAGTCAGGTTTGCTTTTGATCGCCCTCATCGTCATGGCCGTGAACCTCATCGTCGACGTGCTCTACGCCGTCATCAACCCGCGCATACGGGCCGCGTGATGAGCCAGTCGACCGAAATCGCCCCAATGGCCGCCGGCAACCCTGACCGCCTGACCGGCTTCAGGACCTTCTGGCACTATTTCTCGGTCAATCGTGGCGCCGTAATCGGCCTGTTCGTCTTCATCCTGCTGGTGCTGGCGGCGCTGTTTGCGCCGCTGCTCGCGCCCCATGCTCCCGACATTCAGGACAAGACCGCGTTTCTGAGGCCTCCGGCCTGGCAGGCCGGCGGCAGCGCGCAATATCTGCTCGGCACCGATCCGGTCGGCCGCGACATCCTTTCGCGCCTGCTCTACGGCGCGCGCTTTTCGCTGCTCATCGGCGCGGTCGTGGTCACGCTGGCGCTCACCGGCGGCATCACGCTCGGTCTGCTGGCCGGCTATTTTCGCGGCTGGGTCGACGTGGCGATCATGCGCTTGATGGACCTCATCCTGGCGTTCCCGTCGCTGCTCCTGGCGCTCGTCCTGGTCACCATCCTTGGCCCGGGCCTGTTCAATGCGATGCTGGCTATTGCGCTTGTCCTGCAGCCGCATTTCGCACGGCTGGTGCGCGCTGCCGTGATGGCGGAGAAGAGCCGCGAATATGTCGTGGCGGCAAAGGTTGCCGGCGCCGGCCATATCAGGCTGATGCTTCGCACCATCCTGCCGAATTGCCTGGGACCGCTGATCGTCCAGGGCACCTTGTCGTTCTCCAACGCCATTCTCGAAGCGGCTGCCCTCGGCTTCCTCGGCCTCGGTGCACAGCCGCCGACGCCGGAATGGGGCACGATGCTCGCTTCGGCGCGTGAATTCATCCTGCGCGCCTGGTGGGTGGTGACCTTCCCCGGCCTTGCGATCCTGATCACCGTGCTCGCCATCAATCTGATCGGCGACGGTCTGCGCGACGCGCTCGATCCGAAACTGAGGAGATCGTGATGGCGCTGCTCGAGATCCAGAATCTCGTCGTCGAATTCCAGACCGCGTCAGGTTCGTTCCGGGCGGTCGACGGCGTCTCGCTGCATGTCGACGAGCGCGAAGTGCTGGCCATCGTCGGTGAATCCGGCTCCGGCAAGTCGGTCTCGATGCTGGCGGTGATGGGCCTGCTGCCGTGGACGGCCACGGTCACCGCCGACCGCATGAGCTTCAATGGCCGCGATCTCCTGAAGATGAGCCCGGCCGACCGCCGCAAGATCGTCGGTAAGGACATGTCGATGATCTTCCAGGAGCCGATGGCCAGCCTCAATCCCTGCTTCACCATCGGCTTCCAGATCGAGGAGGTGCTGCGTTTCCATATGGGTATGGACGGTGCGCAGCGCCGGGCCCGCGCCATCGAACTTCTGCAGCAGGTCGGCATTTCTGAGCCGGCCGACCGGCTGAATTCGTTCCCGCACCAGATGTCGGGCGGCCAGTGCCAGCGCGTCATGATCGCCATCGCCATTGCCTGCAATCCGAAGCTGCTGATTGCCGACGAGCCGACGACGGCGCTCGACGTCACCATCCAGAAACAGATCCTCGATCTGCTGGTCTCGCTGCAGGCTAAATACGGCATGGGCCTGATCATGATCACCCACAATATGGGCGTGGTGGCCGAGACCGCCGACCGTGTCATCGTCCAGTACAAGGGCCGCAAGATGGAAGAGGCCGACGTGTTGTCGCTGTTTGAATCGCCGAAGAGTAATTACACGCGCGCGCTTTTGTCGGCGCTGCCGGAAAATGCCGTCGGCGACCGGCTACCAACAGTGTCCGACATGCTCTTCGAGCCGGCGCCCTCGGGAGCCGCCGCATGAGCATCAAGGTCGTAGAAGGCAAGAACATCGTGCGCGACTACCATATCGGTGGCGGCCTGTTCCGCGGCCAGCGCACGGTGCACGCGGTCAAGGGCGTCTCCTTCAGCGTCGACAAGGGCAAGACGCTGGCCATCGTCGGCGAAAGCGGCTGTGGCAAGTCGACGCTTGCCCGCATCATCACGCTGATCGATCCGGCAACATCAGGCGAGCTGTTCATCGACGGCAACAAGGTCGACATCGCCAAGAACGGATTGACGAAGGAAATGCGCCGCAAGGTGCAGATCGTCTTCCAGAACCCCTACGGATCGCTCAATCCGCGCCAGAAGATCGGCGACGTGCTCGGCGAACCGCTGCTGATCAACACCGACAAGCCGGCCGCCGAGCGGCGCGACCTGGCCATGAAGATGCTGAAGAAGGTCGGTCTCGGACCCGAGCACTACAACCGCTATCCGCACATGTTCTCGGGTGGCCAGCGGCAGCGCATCGCCATTGCCCGCGCGCTGATGCTCAACCCAAGCCTGCTCGTGCTCGACGAGCCGGTCTCGGCGCTCGATCTGTCGGTGCAGGCGCAGGTGCTGAACCTGCTCGCCGACCTGCAGGACGAGTTCCAGCTGACCTATGTCTTCATCAGCCACGACCTGTCCGTGGTGCGCTATATCGCCGACGATGTGATGGTGATGTATTTCGGCGAGGCGGTCGAATACGGCTCGCGCGAGGAGGTCTTCGCCGACCCCAAGCACAGCTACACCAGGACGCTTTTCGCGGCGACGCCACGCGCCGACGTCGCCTCGATCAAGGCGAGGCTGGCCAAAAAGAAGGCCGCCTGACCGGGCGTGTCGATATTCAGGTGAGGCCGGCCTGCGAATGGCGGGTTCCTGCGCTTCCGGTGCTCACGTACTTTAAGTACGCTCCGCTCCGGTTCTCGGAAGCCACCATTCTCGACTCGGCCTGACCTGACTCTCAACACACCCTAATTCATGTCGCTCAAAAATTGGCCCCGGTTTTGAGGCAACGACATGCATGGAAACAAAGACTTAAAGCGCGTCGCATGAATCCGTTTCGACGCGACGCGCTTTAGGCCAAGCCGCTTACGACAGCTTGGCGATGATGGCGCGCAGCGCCTCGCCGAAGCGCCTGACCTCTTCGACAGTGTTGTAATGGACCAGCGAGGCGCGGATGGCGCCGCTGCCCATCGAGAGGTTGAGCCGCTTCATCAGCCGCGGCGCGTACATGTGGCCGTCGCGGATGCCGATCTGCATGTCGGCCATTTCCTCGACGATCCTTTGCGGGGACAGCTTGCCGATGTTGAAGCAGAAGGTCGGTACGCGTTCGGTGATGCGGGCTTCGTCGGCAACGCCGTAGATCGTCGCGCCGCAATCCTTGAGCACGGCGAGCATCTCGCGCGCCAGCACCAGCTCATAGTCGCGGATGGCGCCCATGCCGGCGACGATGTTGTCGCGGCGCGAGCGGTTGTTGGATGGCGCGAGATTGCGGCCGATCAGTTCGAGATACTGCACGGCCGCATCCATGCCCGAGACGTTCTCGTAGATGAAGGTGCCGGCCTCAACCTTGTAGGGTGGCTCGTCGGGGATGAAATCCTCGCGGAAGGTCGGCAGCCGCTTCAGCGTTTCGAAGCGGCCCCACAGGAAGCCCATATGCGGCGAGAAATTCTTGTAACCGGAACAGACGAGGTAGTCGCAGTCCCAGGCCTGCACGTCGATCAGCCCGTGCGGCCCGTAATGCACGCAGTCGAGGAACACCTCCGCGCCGGCCGCGTGGGCGATCCCCGCAACGGAAGCGACGTCGACGATCGAGCCGATCGAATGCGCCGTGACCGTGCAGGCGACGAGGCGGGTGCGGTCGGAAACCAGCGGCCGCAGATCGTCGACATGCAGATTGCCGTCCTCGCGCATCCGCCACCATTTGAACTTGGCGCCGGCGGACTCCAGCGCCAGCCAGGTGGCGATGTTGGCATCGTGGTCCATGTCGGTGATGACAATCTCGTCGCGCCCCTCATCTGGATGTTTGGAAAGCATCTGACCGATGCCGAGGCTGACCAGGCGGATGAACGAGGTGGCGTTCATGCCGAAGCAGATTTCGGCCGGGCTGGTGGCATTGATCAGCAACGCCACGCTCTCGCGCGCATCGGCGACCGACTGGTCGACGGTGACGCTGCGGCCATAGCGGCCGCCGCGCTGCACATTGTGCGAAACCAGATGGTTGGTCACCGCGTCGAGCACGCTTTGCGGGATCTGCGCACCGGCGGCATTGTCCATGAAGATGAAATCGCCGGCCCGCTGCAGGGCTGGAAACATGGCGCGGATGGTGTCGACGGGGAACGCGGTGGCGTTCGCATTGTCGGTTTGATGCTTGTTCACGGGCAGGCTCCTGCGAAGTGCTTGGCGGGTGGGATCGGTTGGCGAGGTCAGCGCGTCTTCTCGGTCTTGAAGCGTTCCTCAAGCAGGCTGACGAGGCGGACCATCGGCCAGAGGAAGATGAGATAGACAAGTGCTGCGCCGATCAGCGGCGACGGGTTGGCGTAGAGCGACTGCGCATTGGTCGCTTCCTTCAGGAGTTCCGGCAGCGCCACGGTCGAGGCGAGCGAGGTGTCCTTGAACATCGAGACGCAGTTGCTTGTCATCGGCGGGATGACCACGCGGATCGCTTGCGGCAGCACCACCTTGCGCAAGGTCAGCAGGAACGGCAGGCCAAGCGCCTGCGACGCCTCGAACTGGCCGCGCGGGATGCTCTCGATGCCGGAGCGGAACACCTCGGCCGAATAGGCCGACATGATGAAGGCGAACGCCGTCACCGCGGAGGCCCAGGACGACAGGCGGATGCCGAGGAACGGCAGCGCGTAGTAGATCAGGATCAGCACGACCAGCACCGGTAAGGCACGGAAGATGTCGGTGTAGCCGACTGCGAGCCACCGCAGCGGCTTTGGCGCGTAGAGCCGCACCAGGCTGATTCCCAGGCCGATGGGGATGCCGATGCCGATGCTCAGGATGCCGAGCAGCAGCGTGTTCAGGAAGCCGCGCAGCAGCGCCGGCAGGCTGGACATGATGACATCGGGGTTGAAGAAGGTGTCCAGCAGCGACATGGGAGCGTTCCCGAACCGTTTTGCGTCCCGTGACGCGAGAGCAAGACCCGAACACCGAAATCGGTTTCGCCGCATCGGCTGCGGCTCCGGGAAGGATCATCGATGAAAACGGGACGTGCCGGCCTTTCGAGCCGGCACGCCTGCGTTCTGTCAGTCGCCGCTCAGGCCTTCGGCAATGGCATTTCCTTGACGGTCGAGGAATCGGCCGGCGCGTCGCTGCCGAACCACTTCTTGTGGATGGCGGCCAGCGTGCCGTCCTTCTTCATCGCGGTCAGCGCGTCGTTCAGCTTGCCGAGCAGCGGGTGGTCCTTGGTCATCATCAGGCCGTACTGCTCACCGGTCTTGATACGCTCCTTGACCGTCAGGTCCTTCATCTTGGTGAAGGAATACTGCATGCCCGGAATGTCGCTGACAGCCGCATCGACGCGACCGGCGCTGAGATCGAGCAGCAGGTTCTGCTGCGTGTCGTAGCCCTTCACGTCGCTGAAGCCGTCGGCTTCCTGATGCGCCTTGACCCAGCTTTCGCCGGTCGAGCCGGACAGCACGCCGACGATCTTGCCCTTGAGGTCGGCTTCGGCCTTGATCGGGCTGTCGGTCTTGGTGGCGATGCCCATGTCGGAATCATAATAGGGCTGCGTGAACGACTGCGACTTCAGCCGCTCCGGCGTGATGGTGATCGACGAGATGGCGACATCGATGCGCTTCGAGGTGGTGGCGGCGAACAGCGCCTGGAAGCCGAGGTCGGCGATATCGGTGGTCATGCCGACGCGCTTTGCCGCTTCGTTGACGATGTCGACTTCAAAGCCCTCGAAGGTGCCGCTCTCGTTCTTGTACTCGAAGGGCGGATTGGTCGGGTAGGCGCCGACATTGAGCACGTCGGCGGCATAAGCGGCGGCAGGACCAGCGGCGATGCCGATGGCGGCGGCGAGAAGAATGAGATTGCGACGGTTCAGGTTCATTGGTGTTCCCTCTGGGGTGTTCCCTCTGGTTGTTGATCGGGCGGGGTTGGCCCCGCACGGTTTCTTGCCGCCTCACTTTTCGGCAGGGCGTCAATTCATGGCCGCGACCATGCGGTCGAGTGCGGTCGCTATCTCTTCGCGTTCTCGGCACACGCACATCCGCAGGAAGGCCGTTGCCGAACTTCCAAAGAGATGGCCGGGTGCCAGCCCGACGCGCGCCGTCTCAAGAATCCTGGCGCAGGCGCGACGTGCATCGCTCTCGCCTTCCATGGCAAAGAAGGCATACATGCCGCCGCGCGGTTTCGCAGGCAGGATGACGCCTGGAATCTGCGCCAGCCTGTCATAGGCGAGGTCAAGGCCGGTCCTGATCCGTTGCCTGATCTCCTCGACCAGCGGCTCGCCCTGGCGGATCGCTGCAACCGCACCGGCCTGGATTGGCGCGGCGGTGCCGCTGTTGACATATTGCGTCATGGCGCCGAGCTGGTCGGCCACCCCGGACGGATGCGTCAGCCAGCCGATGCGCCAGCCGGTCATCGCCCAGGCCTTGGAGAAGCTGTTGACCGACAGCACCCGGTCGCCGTCCTCGGCGATCTGCAGGATCGAGGGAGCAACGTCGCCGTCGAAATAGAGCCGGCCGTAGACCTCGTCGGAGATGATCCAGATGCCGGTGCGCCGGCTGAAGTCGAGCAGCGCGCGCATTTCTTCATCTGAGGCGGTCCAGCCGGTCGGGTTGGACGGCGTCGACAGGAAGATCGCCCGCGTGCGCGCATCGCAGGTCGCAAACAACCGGTCGAGGTCCAGATGCCAGTCGCCGTTGAAGTCGAGTGAAAACGGCCGCGGCTCGCCGCCGATCAGGTGGATGGCGTTGTGGATGTTGGGCCATTGCGGCGCGACATAGACGACGTTGGTGCCGGTATCGACCAGCAGTTCCAGCGCCAGATACAGCGCCTGCATGCCGCCCGGCGTGACCGTGGTGCGCGCGACCGGGATCGGCCGGCCATGGATGCGCGTCTGGTACTCCGACAGTGCCTCATTCAGGGGGCCATGGCCGCGCATGTTGGGAATGTAGAAAGTCAGGCCTTCATCGAAGGCCGCCTTGGCCGCATCGCGGATGAAGGCGGGCGTCACCATGTCGCCTTCGCCATACCAGAGTGCGATGACGTCGCCGAGCTCGCGCGCCCGCACGGCAAGGTTGGCGATGTTTTCGGTGTGAAGATCACGAATTTGGGCGCGCACGCCATCGAAAGCATAGCGCGCGCTGGACGATGACTGGGGCAGTATGAACGACAAGGACTGAAACCCCTCCCACCCGGAGCACCACGATGGATTGGCCGGCAAGCCCATCCGGCACGGCAGTCGCCATCGATCTTGGAATGCTTATCCAAAGCGCGGCGCTTTTCAAGGCGAAAGTTTTAAGCTTAAAAAGTTTGACCGGCCTGTTGCCCGGCCGATACGCCTTTTTGCCTAGCTGCGGCCGTCTCAGGTCAGTTCGGCGCGGGCGGCGGAGGTGCCGGCAGCAGCGCCCGCGCCGAGAAACATCGTGTCGCTGGCCAGCACGAAGAAGCTGGCGCCGATGGCTGCCCACTGGACCACGTCCTGCGGCTTTGCGCAGAAGATGCCTGATGTCCTGCCGTGAGCGACCGTCACACCGATGATCCTGCGGATCGCCTCGGTAAGCTTGTCGGCGCCTTTCGGTCCGATCGCATCGATCGACACCGAAAGATCGCCGGGTCCGACGAAGATCACGTCGACGCCGTCGACGGCCGCGATCGCTTCGATGTTGGCCAGCCCTTCGGCGGTCTCGACCTGGACCGCGACGACGATCCTGTCATTGGCGCCGGCGAGATATTCGGGAATGCGATAGCCGTAGCCTGCGGCCCGGCCGGGTCCGACGCCGCGCTCGCCCCGCGGCGGATAGCGCGAGGCTTTGACGGCCATCGCCGCCTGGGCGGCAGTCGAGACGCGTGGGATCAGCACGCCTTGCGCGCCGCTGTCCAGCGCGGTCTGGATCGCTTCCGGCGCATGGCCCGGAACGCGCGCCATCGCCGGCACGCGATGCACGTCGGCCGCGCGCACCATGGTCTCGATCATGTCGCGCGATATCTGGGCATGTTCCCAGTCGATGCAGAGAAAATCGAGACCGGACTGCGCCATCACTTCGACCGCGACGGGATGGGGAATGGCGACAAAGGAACCGACGAGGTTCGTCTTGCCGATACATTTCTGACGGAACTCGCTCATGCCCATCCCTTTCTCGCTTTGCCAGAATCCATATCCGCAAACCATCGCGAGGCGAAGCTATTTCATGCTTGAAATATTTTCGCGCGGGCCTAGCGTGTGCTCTCCCGCCGCGAGTTCGAGACATGATGAAAACGCATCCCCTGCACGGCCCGAACAAACTGAAGCTCGGCGTCTTTTCGACCAATGCCGATGGCGGGCTTGCCATCACCGATGTGCCGGAACGCTGGATGGCAAGCTGGCAGGACAATCTGACGGCGGCGCAGGTCGCCGACCGCGCCGGGCTGGAGTTCATGCTGCCGATCGCGCGCTGGCGCGGCTTTGGCGGCCGCAACAAGGTGCGCGAATGGTCGTTCGAGACCTTCACCTGGGCGGCGGCACTTGCCGCGACCACCGAGCAGATCGGCCTGTTCATGACCGTGCATGTGCCGCTCGTGCATCCGCTCTATGCCGCCAAGGCGCTGGCGACGGTCGACCATATCAGCCACGGCCGCGCCGGCCTCAACATCGTCTGCGGCTGGAACCCGAAGGAATTCGGCATGTTCGGCACGCCGCTGGTCGAAAAGGGCTACGACCAGGCGGCCGAATGGATCGAGATCCTCGAAAGGCTTTATGCGTCGGCCGAGCCTCTCGATTATGAAGGCACCTATTATCGTCTCAAGGAAGCGGTGAGCCGTCCGGCCAGTCTGCAAGTTCCGCGCCCGGTGACCATGAACGCCGCTTTCGGCGGGCCGGGCAGGGATTTCGCCGCCGCCAGATGCGACTATCTGTTCACGACCTTTTCCGAGATGAGCGATGCCGGCAAGCACGTAGCCGACATACGCGAGCGCGCCGACAAGGTGGGCCGCGATGTCGGCGTCTACACGGTGGCGCATGTCGTTTGCCGCCCGACGACGGAAGAGGCGCAGGCCTATTACACGCGCTATGCGGTTGATACGGCCGACCACGACGCGGTCGATGCCCATATGGCCGGCAAGAAGGAATTCTCGCAATCGCACGACCCGCACGCCTATGATCGCTACCGGCAGCGTTTCGCCGGCGGCGCCGGCACTTACCCTTTGATTGGAACACCGGAAACGATTGCCGCCGACATGGTCGCCATTGCCGAGCAGGGCTATCAGGGCATCGCGCTGTCCTTCGTCAATTACACGCAGGAACTGCCGTATTTCTGCGATCACGTGCTGCCCATTTTGAAGCAGGCGGGCCTTCGCGGATAGCCCAAGGTGCGTTGAGATTCAGGTCAGGCCGCGTCGAGAATGGTGGCTTCCGAGAACCGGAGCGGAGCGTACTTGAAGTACGTGAGCACCGGAAGCGCAGGAAGCTGCCGTTTGCAGGCCGGCCTCACCTGAATATCGACGCACCTTACTCTGGAATGACGGCTGTGGCCTGGATCTCGACCTTGGCTCGGTCCTCGACCAGCGCCATCACCTGCATGGCGGCCATCGCCGGAAAATGCCGGCCGATCACCTCGCGATAGGCCTCGCCGATACCCCTGAGGTTGGCCAGGTATTCGGCCTTGTCGGTGAAATACCAGGTCATCGAGGTGATGTGCTGCGGCCCGGCCCCGGCTTCCGCCAGCACCGCCACGATGTTCTCAAGCGTCTGCCGCACCTGGCCGACGAAATCATCGGTCTCGAACTGGCACTGGCCGTTCCAGCCGACCTGTCCGCCAACGAAGATGAGCTTGCCGTGCGCCGCGACGCCGTTGGCGTAGCCGACAGGTTTTGCCCAGCCTTCCGGCTGCAGAATCTCGTGCATTCAAAACCTCCCGGTAGTCCAAAAACCAATTCTCAAAATCGAATGCCCGTCAATTTCCTGCCGTCAGGCCGCGCCCATCACCTGTCGCGCAATCACCACTTTCTGCACGTCGGAAGCGCCCTCATAGATGCGCAGCGCGCGGATCTCGCGATACAGGCTTTCGACGATATGGCCTTTGCGAACGCCGTCGCCGCCATGCAGCTGTACGGCCTTGTCGATCACCTCTTGCGCCTTGTCGGTGGCGAACAGCTTGGCCATCGCCGCCTCGCGGGTGACACGCGCCGCGCCCATGTCCTTGGTCCAGGCGGCGCGGTAGACCAGCAGTGCTGCCGCATCGACGTCGAGCGCCATGTCGGCGATATGACCCTGCACCATCTGCAGCTCGGCCATCGGCGCGCCGAACAGTTTGCGCTCGGCCACCCTTTTGATGCTTTCATCCAGTGCGCGGCGGGCAAAGCCGAGCGCTGCCGCACCCACAGTCGAGCGGAACACGTCGAGCACCGACATGGCGATGCGGAAGCCGTCGCCGGGCCTGCCGATCAGCGCCGAGGCGGGCAGGCGGACGTGGTCGAACGACAGCCGCGCCAGCGGATGCGGCGCGATCACTTCGAGGCGTTCAGCGATGCCAAGGCCGTTGGCGTCGCCCGGCACCAGAAAGGCGGAAAGCCCCTTGGCGCCCGGTGCTTCGCCGGTGCGGGCAAAGACGACATAGAGATCGGCGATGCCGCCATTGGAGATCCAGGTCTTTTCGCCGGACAGAACATAGCTGTCGCCGTCGCGCGTCGCCGTCATTTCCGTGTTGGCGACATCCGATCCCGAGCGCGGTTCCGACAAGGCGAAGGCGGAAATCGCCTTGCCGGCCCGTGTCTTTGCCAGCCATTGCTGCTGCTCGGGTGTGCCGAACAGGCTGAGCGCGCCGGTGCCCAGCCCTTGCATGGCGAAGGCGAAATCGGCGAGCCCATCATGGCGGGCGAGCGTCTCGCGCGTGATGCACAGAGTGCGCACGTCGAGGGGGCCGGGATTGTCCGTGTCTACAGCCGTCGGCTTCAGCCAGCCGTCCCTGCCGAGCTTGCCCACCAGCTCGCGGCAGGCGGCATCGACGTCATGGTGATCGACCGGCAGGTTTTTCGCACACCATTCGTCCAGCCGTTCGGCCAGTTCGCGATGACGATCTTCAAAGAACGGCCAGTTGAGGAAACTCTTGTCAGCCATCAATTGCCCTCGAACACCGGCTTGTCCTTGGCCACGAACGCCTTGTAGGCGCGCTCGAAATCGCGCGTCTGCATGCAGATCGCTTGCGCCTGCGCTTCCGCCTCGATCGCCTGTTCGAGACCCATCGACCATTCCTGGTTGAGCTGCGTCTTGGTGATGCCGTGGGCGAAGGTCGGGCCGGAGACGATGCGCGCCGCCATGTCGAGCGCGTCGGCCTCCAGCGAGGCGGCATCGACCAGCCGGTTGTAGAAACCCCAGCGCTCGCCTTCCGCCGCCGTCATGGTGCGGCCGGTGTAGAGCAGTTCAGCGGCGCGGCCCTGGCCGATGATGCGCGGCAGGATCGCGCAGGCGCCCATGTCGCAGCCGGCGAGGCCGACGCGGGTGAACAGGAAGGCCGTCTTGGCTTCCGGCGTGGCGATGCGGATATCGGAGCTCATGGCGATGATGGCGCCGGCGCCGACCGCAACGCCATCGACCGCCGCAATGATCGGCTTGCCGCAATTCAGCATTGCCTTGACGAAATCGCCGGTCATGCGGGTGAAGGCGAGAAGCTGCTTCATGTCCATCTTGACCAGCGGCCCGATGATGTCGTGGACATCGCCGCCGGAGCAGAAATTGCCGCCATTGGAGAGGAACACCACGGCGTCGACGTCGTCGGCATAGACGAGGTCGCGGAACGTGTCGCGCAACTCGGCATAGCTGTCGAAGGTCAGCGGGTTCTTGCGCTCGGGCCGGTCGAGCCGGACCTTTGCGATCCTGCCCTCGACCTGCCAGAGGAAATGCTTCGGCATGAGGCCGGCCATCCCGGTCATTCGCGTCCCTCCCAGTTGCTGCGGAACGAGGTCAGCATGCCGGTCAGCCGGCGCGCGTCGTCCTCGCTTACCTTGCCCAGCAATTCACCGATCCAGCCTTCATGCGCCGCGGCGATGATGCCGAAAGTCTTCGAGCCTTCCTCGGTCAGCCGCACCATCGAGGTGCGGCGGTCGCCATTGCGCCTCGCGCGGGCGACAAGTCCCTCCGATACGAGCCGGTCGACAATGCCAGTGACATTGCCGTTGGACACCAGCAGGAAGCGCGACAGGTCGCTCATCAGCATGCCTTCCGGCGCGCGATAGAGTGCGGCCATCACGTCGAAGCGCGGCAGCGTCGTGTTGAACTCCTTCTTCAGGCGCTCGCGCAATTCGGCCTCGATCGTGCGCGAGGCACGCAGCAGCCTTATCCAGAGGCGCAAGCGGTCCTTGCCGGGTCCCGACGGCGCGGGCAGGGGGCCGGCTACCATGTTTCGCCTCCTGAAATGGAAATCGCCTGTCCGGTGATCGACGCCGCAGCATCGCCACACAGCCACAGCACGGCGGCGGCAATTTCTTGCGGCTGGATGAAGCGGCCTTGCGGGTTGGTCGAGGCGAGGCTCGACCGTGCCTGCTCGACTGAGCGGCCGGTCTTTTCGATGATACGCTGAATGGACTCCTCCAGCATCTCGGTTTCCACAAAACCCGGGCACACCGCGTTGACGGTGACGCCGGATTTCGCCGTCTCAGCCGCCAGCGCCCGCATCAGGCCGACGACGCCATGCTTGGCGGCGACATAGGGCGCGACATAGGCATAGCCTTTCAGGCCGGCCGTGGAAGCGATGAAGACGATCCGCCCCGCCTTTCGCGCCGCCATGCCTGCCAGCGCCGGCTTCACCGTCAGGAAGGCTCCGGTCAGGTTGACGTCGAGGGTCCGCTGCCAGTCGGCAAGCGTGGTCTTGTGCGCCGCTACGCTGCCGGCCATCCCGGCATTGGCGACGACGATGTCGATCGGCCCGCGCGCGGCTTCCGCCGTCTCATAGAGCGACGCCATGGCCGCCTCGTTGGTGACGTCGGCGGCAATGCCGAAGATGCGGTCGCTTTCGCCAGCCACCTTGGCGAGTTCCGCCTGGCGGCGGCCGCAGATAGTCACGTCGATGCCCGCGCCTGCGAGCGCCAGCGCGATGGCCCGGCCGACGCCGGAGCCACCGCCGGTGACCAGCGCGTGCTTGCCCGCAATCGTCGTGGCGGCCGTCATACTTTCAGCCCCGCCGCGGCGTCGCGCTCGGCCAGCCGGTAGAGCTGGTCGCGCCCAGGCAGATAGGGGTCTGGCCATTTGACGCCACGGTCGCCGAGTGTCACGGCGGCATGCAGCGTCCAGTAGGGATCGGCGAGGTGCGGCCGTGCCAGCGCCACGAGATCGGCGCGGCCGGCCATCAGGATCGAATTGACATGGTCTGGTTCGTAGATGTTGCCGACTGCCATCGTCGCCATGCCGACCTCGTTGCGGATGCGGTCGGAAAACGGCGTCTGGAACATGCGGCCGTAGACCGGCTTTGCCAATGCCGAGGTCTGGCCGGCCGAGACGTCGCAGATGTCGACCCCGGCCTCATGCAGCAGCCGCGCGATCTCGACCGCGTCGGCCGGCGTCACGCCCTCGATGCCGACCCAGTCATTGGCCGAAATGCGCATCGAGATCGGCTTCTCCGCCGGCCAGGCGGCGCGCACCGCATGGAAGATCTCGAGGGGGTAGCGCATGCGGTTCTCGAGCGAACCGCCATAGGCGTCGGTGCGCCGGTTGGTGACTGGCGTGATGAAGGACGACAGGAGATAGCCGTGCGCGGCATGGATCTCGAGCATGTCGAAGCCGCAGCGATCAGCCATTTCGGCCGAGGCCACGAATTCGTCGCACACCCTGTCCATGTCGGCGCGGTCCATGGCCTTCGGCACCTGGTTCTGCGGCGACCACGCCACGGCCGATGCCGCCATCACCGGCCAGTTGCCTGAGCTAAGCGGTACATCCGTGCCCTCCCAGCCGAGCCGGGTCGAGCCCTTGGCGCCGGAATGGCCGATCTGGGCGCAGATCTTCGCCTCGGTCTCGGTGTGGACGAAATCGACCAGCCGCTTCCACGCCACCTCATGCTCTGGCGCATAGAACCCGGGACAGCCTGGTGTGATGCGCCCCTCGGGACTGACGCAGGTCATCTCGATATAGATAAGGCCGGCGCCACCCTTGGCGCGTTCGGCGTAGTGGGTGAAATGCCAGTCGGTCGGACGGCCGTCGATAGCCTTGTACTGCGCCATCGGCGAGACGACGATGCGGTTCTGCAGTGTCATGTCGCGCAGCTTGAAGGGTGCGAACATCGGCGCGCGGCGCAGGCTGTTGCCGCCGGCGCCCGCCTGGCGCTGGAACCATTCCTCCGCGCCGCCCAGCCATGCGGCATCGCGCAGCCGCAAATTCTCGTGGCTGATGCGTTGCGAGCGGGTCAGCAGCGAATAGTTGAACTGCACCGGATCGAGGCCGAGATAGCGCTCGACCTCCTCGAACCATTCGAGCGAATTGCGCGCCGCCGATTGCAGCTTCAGCACTTCGGTGCGGCGGGCATCCTCATATTTGCGAAACGCGGCGTCGAGATCCGGCTCCGACTCGACATACTCGGCCAGCGCCACCGCGCTCTCCAGCGCCAGTTTGGTGCCCGAGCCGATCGAGAAATGCGCCGATGCCGCCGCATCGCCCATCAGCGCCAGATTCTTGTAGGACCAACGCTCGCACAGCACGCGCGGGAAATTGATCCAGGCCGAGCCACGGATGTGGTTGGCATTGGTCATCAGCGCATGGCCGCCAAGATGCTTGGCGAAGATGCGCTCGCAGACCGCGATCGATTCCTGTTGCGACATCGCGCCGAAGCCGAAGGCAGCCCAAGTCTGTTCGCTGCACTCGACGATGAACGTCGCCGTGTCGCTGTCGAACTGGTAGGCGTGTGCCCACACCCAGCCATGCTCGGTCTTCTCGAAGATGAAGGTGAAAGCGTCGTCGAATTTCTGGTTGGTGCCGAGCCAGACGAACTTGCATTTGCGGGTGTCGATGTCGGGCTTGAAGATGTCGACGAAGGTGTTGCGCGCTTTGGAATTCAACCCATCGGCGGCGACGACCAGGTCATGCGTCGCCATGTAAGGTTTGGGGTCGGCGATGTCGGTCTCGAACATCAGCTTGACGCCGAGTTCGCGCGCGCGCCGCTGCAGCAGGACCAGCAGCCGCTTGCGGCCGATGCCGCAGAAACCGTGTCCGGTCGAAACTGTGCGCACGCCGTCATGGATGACGGCGATGTCGTCCCAATAGGCGAAATGCTTCTTGATCCAGACGGCGCTGACCGGATCGTTCTTCGACAAATTGTCGAGCGTCTCGGCCGACAGCACGACGCCCCAGCCGAACGTGTCGTCGGCGCGGTTGCGTTCGAACACCGTCACCTCGTGCGCGGCGTCCCTCAGCTTCATGGAGATGGCAAAGTAGAGGCCGGCTGGTCCGCCGCCGAGAACCGCAACCTTCATTTGTGCGATCTCCTCTTCGCTTGCTGGTTTTTAGTATCGCGCCGGAGGGAAATTATTTCAAGCTTAAAGTTTCATATCGAAATGATTATCCGGATAGCACGAATGCGCGCTTGCGTGTCATCACGCAAGCGCGTCTTCCAATCATTTTTCCGGGTTCTTCGGGCTCCACAGCACGGTCTCGGCGCCTTTCTCGTAAGCCATTCCCGAGGGGTAACTGATCGCTTCCAGCTGCAGACCCCAAGGTGCCTGGAAGTAGAGAATGGTCTGGCCGGCGGCCGGCCCTTCGGAAACCGGTATCGGCCCCATGCGCGTCTTGACGCCCTTGGCGTCGAGATAGGCTTTGGCGGCGGCGACGTCATCGACATAGAAGGCGATGTGGAAGCCGCCTATGTCGCTGTTGCGCGGCGTCAGATCCTTCTGGTCGGGCGCGGTGTATTTGAACAATTCGATGTTCGATCCGGTGCCGCAGCGAACCATGGTGATCTGCTCGATCACAGCCTTCGGGTCGACGCCCAGAACATCCTGCATGAAGGTGCCCTTGTCGTCGGCGAACGGACCGAACGACATCGCCTTCTTGCAGCCGACCACCTCGGTGAAGAAGTCGACCGCCTGCTTCATATCGGGAACCGTGATGCCGGTGTGGTCGTGGCCGCGCATGCCGGGTATCGAGCTTGCGGTGGCCATGCCGGCGCCGCCCAACATCGCCACAGCGAGCGTTGCATTTCGAAGTACCATCTTCATGTCAGTCCTCCTCCATTGGCGGGTGCTGGTCATTTGCCGGTCGCACGTCCGAGGCCCGCTTTTCGGCGTGCATATGCGTTCATGTCGGCGCCTTGGCAGCGGAAGGGATGTCCAGCCAGCCGGCATCGATTTCGGGCAGCGGAATGGCCGAGATCAAGTCGCGCGTGTAGGCCTGCCGTGGCTTGTCGAACAAGGCATCGGTGGCGCTCGCTTCGACGATCACACCTTCGCGCATGACGATCACTTGCCGGCACAGCCGCCGGATCACCGACAGATCGTGGCTGATGAAGGCGACGGTCAGGCCCATCTCGGCCGCCAGTCTTTCCAGCAAGGTCAGGATCTGTGCCTGGGTCGACACGTCGAGGCCAGAGACGATCTCATCGGCCAGCACGAATTTCGGCGACAGCGCCAGCGCGCGGGCAATGCCGACGCGCTGGCGCTGGCCGCCCGACAGTTCGTGGCGGTAGCGGCTGGCGAAGCTATGCGGCAGGCCGACCCGCTGCAGCGCTTCGGCGACGCGCGCCTTGAGATTGTCGCCAAGGCCATTCTGCTTGAGCGGCGCGGCGATGATGCTGGCAATGGTGCGGCGCGGGTTGAGCGACGACATCGGATCCTGGAAGATCATCTGCAGGTTGCGGCGCAGTGGTCTGAGCTCCGCCTCCGGCAGATGCGTGATGTCGCGGCCATCGAATCTGATGCTGCCGGCGCTGGGTTCCAGGAGACGCACCAGGGCGCGGCCGAGCGTCGACTTGCCCGATCCGGATTCACCGACGATGCCGGTCACCGAGCCCCTGGGCAGGTCGAAATCCAGGCCCTTCAGGATCTCAGCCAAGGGCGCGCGACCGATCAGCGGCTTGCGCGTCATGTCGGGCAGCGCGACCTTGAGGCCGCGCACGGAAAACAGCGGCTCAGCCATGGGGCCGCCTCCAGGCCTGGTCGGCAACGGCGATCTCGGCGGCCAGCCCGGCCAGCACCGCCTCGTCCACCGGCTTCAGTGAGGCGAAGGGATCGGTGTAGCGCGGCGTAGCGGCCATCAGCGCCCGCGTATAGGGGTGCTGCGGGGCGGCGAAGAGAGCAGCAGTTTCGGCCTCTTCGACCACCTTGCCGGCATAGAGCACCGAGACCTTCTGGCTGATCTTGGCGACGACGCCGAGATCGTGGGTAACGAACAGGATCGCGGTGCCGTGCTCGCGCTGCAGCTGCACGATCAGCCGCAGGATCTGCTTCTGCACCGTCACATCGAGCGCAGTCGTCGGTTCGTCGGCGACGATCAGCCGTGGTTCGGCGGCGAAGGCGGCGGCGATCAGCACCCGTTGGCGCATGCCGCCGGAAAGCTCGTGCGGATAGCTTTTCAGCACGCGGTCGGGGTCGCGAATCTGCACCTCGTCCAGCAATTGGCGAATTCGGGTATCGGCCCTCTCGCCACTCCAGCCCAGGATGCGCACCAGCCGGTCGGTCATCTGCGAACCGATGCGGCGTGACGGGTTAAGCGCGGTCAGCGGATCCTGCGGGATCAGCGCGGTGCGTGCGCCGATCAGCGTGCGCCTTGCCTTCGGCTGCAGTCTGCCGAGGTCTTCGCCCTCAAGCCTTATATCGCCTTCGACAATGCGCACGCTCGACGGCAGGACACCGAGCACCGCCTTGCCGATCATCGTCTTGCCGGCGCCGCTCTCGCCGACCAGCGCGCGTACCTCGCCCGACTGAACGGAGAGCGACACCGAGCGCAGCACGCGCTGGCCATTCGGCAGCACGGCACTCAAGCCGCTGATGTCGAGACAGGCGCTCATCGCAGCACCGGGTCGAAACGCGTCTTCAGCGCCTCGCCGAACTGGCTGAACGACAGGACGGTGAGGATCAGCGTGATCAGCGGGAACACCAGCACCCACCAGGCCTGATGGATCGACAGCCGGCCCTCGGCGATGATGCCGCCCCAGGTCGGATCGTCGGTCGAGATCGACAAATTGACGAAGGACAGGATCGCCTCGACGATGACGGCGATGCCCATTTCCAGCGACAGCAGGGCGACGATCGACGGCACCACATTGGGCAGCACTTCGCGCAGCATAATGCCGATGCGGCCATAGCCGGCAATGCGAGCATTCTCGACATAGTCCATGCGCGACTGGCCCATGGTCTCGGCTCGGATCACCCGGCAAAAGCGCGTCCAGTCGATGACGGCGATGGCGATGATGACGGAACTCAGGCCGGTGCCGAGCACGGCGACCAACAGGATGGCGAACAGCACCGGCGGAAACGCCATCCAGACATCGACGACGCGCGAGATGACGCGGTCGGCCCAGCCGCCGAAATAGCCTGATATCAGCCCAAGCGTCGAGCCGACCAGGCACGCCGCGATGGAAGCAGCGAAAGCGACGACAAAGGCGATGCGGCCACCGAAGATCAGCCTGGACAAGAGATCGCGGCCGAGGCTGTCGGTGCCGAGCCAATAGCCGGGCTCCGCGCCGCTCATCCAGAATGGCGGCAGCCGTTCCAGCATCAGGTCCTGCGCCAGCGGATCCTGCGGCGCGACCAGCGGCGCGAAGATCGCGGCCAGCAGCGCCAGCAGCAGCCAGCCGCCGGCCAACCACAGGCGTGGCGACACACGACGCCTCGGAGCACGTCCCTCATCCATGGCGCAGCCTCGGATTGAGCAGCGCATACATCATGTCGACGGTGAGGTTGATCAGCACGAACAGCAGCGCAAAGACCAGCACGATGCCCTGGATCAGCGGCAGGTCGCGGTTGATGACGGCATCGATCGCCATATTGCCGAGGCCTTCATAGGAGAACAGCCGCTCGACGATGACCGTGCCGCCGATCAGGAAGGTGAACTGCACGCCAATCAGGGTCAGTGTCGGCAGCGCAGCATTCTTCAGCGCCTCGCGCAGGATGACCTGCGTTTCCGAAAAACCCTTGACCCGCGTCAGCACGACATAGTCGAGGTCGAGCACTTCCTTCAGCGACTGTTTCAACAGCTGCGAGATGATCGCCGCGAGTGGCAGCGCCAGCGCAACCGCCGGCATCAGCATGTGCTTCAAGAGATCCCAGGTCAGGTCGAAGCGCAGCCGCAATATACTCTCGAACAGGTAGAACTGGGTGGCGAAGGGCAGGTCGAGCTGCGGCGACACCCGGCCGGAAATGTCGAAGATCGGCACCAGAACGCCGAACAAGAGGATCAGCACCAGGCCCCAGAGGAAATCGGGAATGGAAAGCGCCGCACCGCTGGCGATGTCGATGCCGGCCTCGACCGCCGTGCCGCGTTCGCGCGCGCCGACGATTGCTGTCGTGCCGCCGATCACCACCGCCATCACAAGGGCAACGATCGCAAGCTCCAGCGTTGCCGGCAGCCGGTTGAAGACAAGACCGAGCACGTCCTGTCGCAGCGAGATCGAGGTGCCGAAATCGCCCCTGGCAACGCCGGACAGCCAGATGAAGAACTGCTGCACGATGGTCTTGTCGAGACCGTAGAGTGCGCGCAGCCGGGCGATGTCGGCATCCGTGGCGCCAGGCGGCAGCATCATCGCGATCGGATCGCCCGGCGCAACGCGGATCACGACAAAGACGACGACGGCCACGCCGAACAGCGTCACCAGCATCGTCAGAAGACGGATCAGGAATCTTTGCAGAAGCATTGTGGCGTAAGCCTAATGCGTTTCAATGACGGATGGAACGAACTGCCCCCTCATCCGGCCGCTGACGGCTGAGCCATTACCTTCTCCCCAGCGGGGAGAAGATGGCCCGAAGGGCCGGATGAGGGGGCCTGCGCAGTTGAACGCGACACGCCGCCTTGCGGCAGCGCGCCTTCTTGCCTTTCTCAGGCCGGGGTCATCAGGGCAGGCAGCAACGCGCCGGACACATGCTGGACGACATTGACGCCCTTGGCATGCACGATCGGCTGCGCGTATTGGATCAGCGGCAGCACATAGGCCTGCTCGGCGATGTATTTGTCGACAGCCTTCCAGCCGGCAATGCGCTTGGCCTCGTCCTTCTCGCCCCACAGCGGGTTGATCATCTCGATCAGGTCCTGGCTGTCCCACACCGAATGCGGGCTCGGACCATACATGGCAAAGCCGGTCGAGGTGGTCGGATCGCCGATCGCGTTGCCCCAGTTGTAGAAGGCGGCCGGCGCCAGCTTGTCGGCGGCGCGCAACTCGTAATGCTTGGCGATCTCGTAGACCTCGATCGTCGCCTCGATGCCGACCTTGCGCCACATGCCGACGATCGCCTGGATCATCTCGTAGTCCTTGGGCTTGAAGCCCTTGGTCGTCTGTATGGTGAACTTGACCGGCTTTTCCGGCGAATAGCCGGAGGCGGCGAGCAGTTCCTTGGCCTTTTCCGGATTGTGCTCGACCTTGATCGACGCATCGTAGGCCGTGTATTCCGGCGTCTCCAGCGTGTCGATCGGCTGGCCATAGCCGCGCAGCAGGCGGTCGACCAGCAGCTTCTTGTCGATCGACATCACGGCTGCCTGGCGGACGTTCTTGTCCAGCATCGCCTCGATGTCGTTGAAGAAGATCATGCCGATGTCGGAGACGTTCTTGCAGGTGCCGGCAAGCCCGTCCTTGGCGATCAGGCGGTCATACTCCTCATAAGGGATTTCGAGCGTCACCTGCGAGGAGCCGGACTCGATTTCGGCGACGCGGCTCGCCGCATCGGCGACGAACTTGATCGTCACATTCTCGAAGGCCGGCTTGCCGCCCCAGTAGTTCGGATTGGCTTTCAGCCGCAGGAAGGCGTTGCGTTCGAATTTTTCCACCATATAGGGGCCGGTGCCGATCGGCGCCTTCTCAAAACCTTCGGCGCCGACTTTCTCGTAATAGGCCTTCGGCATGATGTAGCCGGTCAGGAACGACATCCATTTGAAATACACCGGGTCGAACTGCACGACATCACCGGTGATCTTGTTGCCGTCGATCTTGAAATTGCTGACGTTCTTCCAGACGAACTGGATCGGGTTGCCGGTCTTTTCGTCACCCGCCCGCTGCAGCGACCAGACCACGTCTTCGGCCGTGAACGGCGAGCCGTCATGCCAGGTCACGCCTTCGCGCACCGTCATCATGATCTTCGTGCGGTCGTCGTTCCAGCCCCATTCGGTGAGCAGGCCGGGCGCGAAGGAAAGGTCCGGCTTCTGCGGGATGAATTGGTCGAACACCGACTGGTAGAGGCCCTGGATCGTCGGGTTGACGGCCGAGGGTCCCGTGGTCGGATCCCAGGACGGCAGGTTGACGTTGTAGGCGATCGTCAGTTCGCCGGCGGCGGCCTTGGCGATCTGCGGCAGGCCGATGGCGGCCGACCCGAGTGCCGCGGCACTGTATCCGAGCAATTCGCGTCTGTTGATTGTCATGGTCGTTCCCCTTGTTGCTTTCTGTTTTCTCAGCGCGGCGTCACAGTCTGTTCTGTGGGTTCGGTCTCCTTGGGCAATCGCGCCTTGCCCTTCCTTCACCCCAAATGCGTTTTCGGCTCCTACCTCCCGCCAAGCTGTTGGGCGAGCATGTAGCCCGAGGCGGCACCGGTGCCGGCGCCCGGCCACGTCGCGGCGCCCGTGAGATGCAGATTGCCGACAGGGGTGTTCCAGCCGGCAAAGCCGCGCACTGGGCGAAACAGGAAATTCTGCGCCAGATGGTGGCTGCCGCAGACCTGGTCGCCGCCGACGAGGTTCGGGTTCTCGCGCTCCAGGTCGATCGGCGAAAACACCGCCCGGCCGAGGATCTTGTTTCGCAGGCCGGGCGCGTAGCTCTCGATGATGTCGAGAACGCGCTCGACATAGTTGTCCTTGACCTTGTCCCAATGCGCGGGCGCGATCTTGCCCGCCGCGTCGCCAAGGATTTCCGCCGGCAGCATGCGCACTTGCACCCACAGCACGTGTTTGCCTTCCGGCGCTCGCGTCGGATCGATCGCTGTCGGCTGGCCGACGACCAGCACCGGTTCGTCCGGCAGCAGGCCCGCCATCGCCTGCTGATAGGTGCGCGACATGGCATCGAGCGACGGCGACAGATGCACATAGGCAAACTGCCGCAACTCGGCACCGGCGCGCCAGTCAGGCAGGTCGTCGAGCGCCAGGTGGATCATCATCGTGCCCGGTGCGTGGCTGAATTTTTGCATTGCGCTATCGAAGCCGGCGTCGCCCGAACCGTTGGGAAGCAGCTTGCCGGTCAGCGCCTTGGGCGCGACGCCGGCGATGACGGCCTTGGTGGCGATATGCATCTCACCGGAAGCGAGCCGTACGCCGGTCGCCTTGCCACCGGAAACCGTGATCTCTGCCACCTCGGCGCCGGTGACGATTGTACCGCCGGCAGACGTCACCATGCCCGACAGAGCGCGAATGATGGTATCCGCGCCGCCCTTGCCCAGCACCATGCCAAAACTTTGGTTGGCCATCGATTCCAGATAGGGGAACACGGCACCGCCGGCGATGTCGGGGGCGAAATCGAGATGCATGCCCCAGGTGGCGAGCGTCGCCCGCACATAAGGCGACTCGAAATTTTCCTCCAGCCAGGCGCGCGGCGACGACAGCAGCAGCCGGCCGGTGTCGAGCGCGCCGGACATACCCTTCTTGCGCCACAGGTTCCATGCCGTGCCGGCAAGCGCGCGGGCGCTCATCGGCGATCCCAGCAGCCGAAACAGATGTTCGGCCTCAGCTGGAAAGGCGGCGACCAGCCCGCGCCATGTCGCGGCGTCGGCGGCTGAAAAGGCAGCCATGCGCCCAGCGGTCTTTTCCAGGTCGTTGCTGACGCCGAACCAGCGTCCGTCCGGAAAAGCGCTGGCAAAACAGTCGGCGACCGGCGCGAACTCCAACCCTTGGCGGTTCAATTCATTTGCATATTTCCGGTGGAAGGCCGAGCCGGCAAACAAGCTCAGATTCATCGCGCCGAAATCGTGACGGAAGCCGGTAAGGGTGAATTCGCGGGTCTGGACGGCGCCGCCGATTGTTGCACTGCGCTCGAAAATCCCGGTTTTCCAGCCTTTGAGCGCCAAATGCGCGGCGCATGCCAGACTGTTGTGGCCCGCCCCGACAAAGATGGCGTCGAACTCGCTCACGCCCCGTTCCCATTTCCTTTATGCTTAAAGATAATTGCAGATGCATATGTTTTCGTCTAGTAGGATATTAAGGGCCGAGACGAGCCTTGATCATCATCACGAAAGAGGGAACAGAGACCATGGACACCCAAAAACTCCTCGGCGAAGTCGCCGGCCAGCTTCTTTCAGGCGCCATCAAGGTGGTCGACCTGTCGGCGCCGCTCGGTCCCGACACGCCGCTGATCAAGCTGCCGCCGGAACTAGCCGTCGACACGCCGAAGGTCGAGATCCATAGCATCTCCCGCTATGACAAGAACGGCCCGTGGTGGGCGTGGAACTGGCTGAAGCTCGGCGAGCATTCGGGCACGCATTTCGACGCGCCGCAGCACTGGATCACCGGCAAGGATTATCCGGACGGCGCCACCGACACCATTCCGGCGCAGAACTTCGTCGGCCCGGTCAACGTCATCGACTGCTCGCAGGAAGCCGCCGCCGACCACGATTTCCTGCTCACCGTCGATCACATCAAGGCATGGGAAGCCAAGCATGGCGCGATCAATGCCGGCGAGTGGGTGGTGATGCGCACCGACTGGTACAAGCGCAATGGCTCCGAAGCCGAGTTCCTCAACGCCAATGAGACCGGCCCGCACACGCCCGGACCGACAGCCGAAGCCATCCAGTTCCTGATCAGCAAGGACATCAAGGGCTGGGGCAGCGAGACGATCGGCACCGATGCCGGCAAGGCCGGTGGCATGGAACCACCATTCCCGGCGCACACGCTGATGCACAAGGCCAACCGCTATGGTCTTGCCAGCCTCTGCAATCTCGACCAGCTGCCACCGAAAGGTGCCATCCTGATCGCCGCACCGCTCAAGATCGAGCACGGCACCGGCAGCCCGATCCGCGCGCTGGCGCTGGTGTCGAAGCAATAGGATGAGGTTGGTCTTCAGGAGAAGATCATGCGCGCAGGCGAAACTGGAGTGATGGTACGGCAACCGTGCAGTGGTGGCGCTCTACGGCGCCCCCCTCTGTCCTGCCAAGGGGGGCGCGAAGGAACGCAACCCTGCGCGATTGAATCTCATCTCCTGCCGGCGGAGAGCAAGTGTCGATGAACGCGCCCGATCACATCATCGTCGGCAGCGGCATCAACGCGCTGGTCTGCGCGGCGATGCTCGGCGGCAAGGGCGCGAAGGTGCTCGTGCTCGAGCGCAACGACCGCATTGGCGGCTGCATGCGCACCGAGGAGATCACCGCGCCCGGCTTCATCCATGATGTGATGGCGACGACCTTCGTGCTGTTCATCACCTCGCCGGCCTTTGCGGCACTGGGCGCCGACCTCGCCCGGCATGGGCTGGAGTTCTGCCACACCGGCACGCCGACCGGCGTGCTGCGGCCGGATGGCAGCCATGCCGTGCTCAGCACCGACCGCGCCGCCAATGTTACCTCCCTAAACGCCATCGCGGCCGGCGACGGCGACCGGCATGCAGATGATGTTGGTGGCATCGAACGCAATGCCGGCCTGCTGTTCGGCCTGCTCGGCGGCAGCCTGTGGTCCTATCCGACAGCGAGGCTGCTGGCTGGTGACGCCTGGCGGCGCGGCCCACGCGGCCTTGCCGCCTTCCTCGGCGAAGCGCTGGCGCCGGCGCGCGGCTGGCTCGAAAGCACCTACCAGTCCGAAACCATCCGTGCGCTGTGGGCGCCCTGGGTGCTGCATGCCGGCCTCGGACCCGAGGATGCCTTCTCCGGCCAGATCGCCAAGGTCATCGCCTTTGCGCTGGAGGCGGCCGGCGCACCAATCGTCAAGGGCGGGGCGAAGAACCTGCTCTCCGCCTTCGAGGCGCTCATCACCGAGCGCCGCGGCGTCATCTCCACCGAAGCGGACGTTGCCTCCATCATCCTGACCGGGGGCCGCGCCACCGGCGTGCGGCTGGCCTCGGGCGAAACCGTCAATGCGAAGAAGAGCGTCATCTGCTCGGTCACGCCGACGCAACTCTATGGCCGGCTGCTCGGCGCTGATGCTCTCAAAACCGATGTCGAGGCGACGCAGAAATACCGCTACGGCAAAGGCAATTTTCAGATCCACTACGCCCTGGACAAGCCGCCGGCATGGCGCGGCGAAGGCCTCGACAAGGTCGCGTTGCTGCACCTGACGCCGGGGCTGGATGGCGTGTCCAAAGCCTGCAACGAGGCGGCGCGCGGCATGCTGCCTGAAGTGCCGACCATCTGCGTCGGCCAGCCGCATGCGCTCGATCCCTCGCGCTGCCCGCAGGGCAAGGCCATCCTGTGGCTGCAACTGCCCGAGGCGCCCCGGCATATCAAGGGCGACGCAGCCGGCAAGCTGGGGACACCGGCGGACGGACAATGGACCGAGGCGCTACGTGAAGCCTATGCCGACCGCGCCGAGGCCATCCTCGCCAGCCATATCGACGGCTTCAAGGACAGCGTCATCGCGCGCCGTGCCTATTCGCCGGCCGATCTCGAAGCGATGAACATCAATCTGGTTGGCGGCGACCCTTATGGCGGCTCGTCGACCATCGACCAGTCGTTCCTGTGGCGGCCGTTCAAGACCAGCCGCAACCACCAGACCGGGATCAAGGGCCTCTACCATATCGGTGCCTCGACCCACCCGGGTGCGGGTCTGGGCGGCGGTTCCGGCTTTCTCCTGGCGGGGAGACTGTGATGGAACAGAAGGTTGCTGAAAAGCGCCAGCGCATTTCCACTTTGGGGCAGATCGGCCTGCAGCAATTCGCACCCTATCTGATGAACCGCATCATGGGCCGCTACAACGCCACCTTGCGCGACGATTTCCGCAAGCAAGGCCTGACCATTCCGCAGGTGCGGACGCTCGCCGTGCTGTCGGTCACCGACGGCATCACCGTCAACGACCTCTCGGTCTATACGGTGATCGAGCAGTCGACCTTGAGCCGGACGCTCGACACGCTGGAGGGCCAAGGCCTGGTGCGGCGCGAGCAGGGGGTCACCGACAGCCGCATCCGCCATGTCTTCCTGACCGACGATGGCCGCGCCGAGTTCACCCGCGCCTGGCCGGCCATGCATGACGCCTTCGAGGCGATGTTCGACGATATCGACGACGCCGAATATTCCGCGCTCATCGCCACGCTTTTGAAAATGCTGAAGAACATTCGCAAGCACGACATCTAGACCTACGCGCCGCCAGCGCCGGACGGCACCGGAAGGGAGAAAAAAATGGCCGAACGGTCTTTTGCCAAGGAAGTCGAAAAGCTGCGGCTCGGCGCCGGCGAGGAATTTGCCGGCGAAGGCATTCTCGCCATCACCAAGGCGCTGCTGCAATGCGGTGTCGGCTATGTCGGCGGCTATCAAGGCGCGCCGATCAGCCATCTGATGGACGTGCTGGCCGACGCGCAGGACATTCTGGGCGAGCTCGGCGTGCATTTCGAAGCCAGCGCTTCGGAAGCCACCGCCACCGCCATGCTGGCCGCATCGGTGCATTACCCGATCCGCGGCGCGGCGACCTTCAAGTCGACCGTCGGCACCAATGTCGCCTCCGATGCGCTCGCCAATCTGGCTTCGGGCGGCGTCACCGGCGGCGCGCTGATCATTGTCGGCGAGGATTACGGCGAGGGCTCCTCGATCATGCAGGAGCGCAGCCATGCCTTTGCCATGAAGAGCCAGGTCTGGCTGCTGGACCCGCGACCCAATTTGCCGTCGATCGTAAAGGCGGTGGAAGACGGTTTCGAACTGTCGGAGATTTCCAACACGCCGGTCATGTTGCAGGTTCGCATCCGCTGCTGCCATGTGCACGGTCATTTCATCGCCAAGGACAACAAGCGGCCGCCGATGACGGTGGCCGATGCGCTCGACGCGCCACGCCGCGACACCGGCCGCATCGTGCTGCCGCCCGCCTCCTTCCTGCATGAGAAGGAGAAGGTGCAGAAACGTTGGCCAGCGGCGGTGGATTTCATCCGTAAGAACAAGATCAACGAGATGTTCGGATCGGACCACGGCTCGGTCGGCATCGTCATGCAGGGCGGCATGTACAATTCGGTCATCCGCGCGCTGCAGCGCCTCGGCCTTGCCAACACCTATGGCGACACCGATGTGCCGCTCTATGTGCTCAATGCCGTCTATCCGCTGATTGACGACGAGTTCCTGTCCTTCTGCGAAGGCAAACAGTCGGTGCTGGTCGTCGAGGAAGGCCAGCCCAACTACATCGAGCAGGCCTTTGCTTCGATGCTGCACAAGGCCGGGCGCGGCACCAGGCTGGTCGGCAAGGAGCATCTGCCGATGGCCGGCGAATACACCGGCCAGGTCATGCTGGACGGCATCGGCGCCTTCCTGCGCGCCGAGGCGCCGCATCTGCTCCCGGGCGAGGTGCGCGCGCCCAACAAGGTCGGCGACGGCGTCGATACCGCCGACCTGATCAACGTCGTGCCGGGCCGTCCGCCGGGCTTCTGTATTGGTTGTCCCGAGCGGCCGATCTTTGCCGCCACCAAGCTGGTCGAGCAGGAACTCGGCAAGCACCACATCGCGTCCGACATCGGCTGCCATCTGTTCTCGATCATGCCGCCTTTCGAGCTCGGCGCCACCACCATGGGCTATGGGCTGGGTCCGGCGTCTGCCTCGGCCTTCAACTCGCCCGATGCCAAGCGCCGCTCTATCTCCTTCGTCGGTGATGGCGGTTTCTGGCACAACGGCCTGACCTCCTCGATCGGCAATGCGGTGTTCAACAAGAACGACGGCGTCATCGTCATCGTCGACAATTTTTACTCGGCCGCGACCGGCGGCCAGGACATTCTCTCGTCGCGCGCCGGCAACAAGACCAAGTCGACGAAGCATCCGATCACCGAGGCGGTGAAAGGCATGGGTGTCAAATGGCTGCGCCATGTCGACCGCACCTATGACGTGACCAAGATGCAGGACACGCTGCGCGAGGCGCTGACCACCGACGAGAAGGGGCCGAAGGTCATCGTCGCCTCGTCCGAATGTATGCTCAACCGGCAGCGCCGCGAAAAGCCGCTGGTCGACAAGGCGATCAAGGGCGGCGAGCGGGTGGTGAAGCCGAAGTTCGGCGTCGACGAGGACATCTGCACCGGCGACCATGCCTGCATGCGGCTGTCCGGTTGCCCCTCGTTGTCGGTCAAGTCGCTCGACGATCCGCTGCGCGACGATCCGGTGGCGCATATCGACCAGAGCTGCGTCGGCTGCGGCAATTGCGGCGAGGTCGCCGATGCGGCCGTGCTCTGCCCGTCCTTCTACCGTGCCGATGTCGTGCACAATCCGAGCCGCTGGGACCGCTTCCTCGAAGCCGCCCGCCGCGCCACCATCAGCCTGTTGCAGCGCCGCCGCGAAAGCCGGCGCCTGACCTTCGCCGATGCTTGACGCTGTCCCGCCATTTCGCCCCCGGGCCGGTGCTCACGACGACGAGCGCGTCATCAAGCTCGCCATACTGGCTGTCGGTGGCCAGGGCGGCGGCGTGCTGGCCGACTGGATCACCGACGTCGCCGAGCGCAATGGTTACGTCGCGCAATCGACTTCGGTCGCCGGCGTCGCCCAGCGCACCGGCGCCACCATCTACTATGTCGAGATGGCCCGCGACACCGGCCGGCTGCCGGTCTTCGCGCTGTCACCCTCGCAAGGCGATGTCGATATATTGATCGCGGCGGAACTGATGGAGGCAGGCCGCGCCATCATCCGCGGCTTCGTCACGCCCGAGCGCACCACGCTGATCGCTTCGTCGCACCGCATCGCCGCGGTGTCGGAGAAGATCGAACCGGGCGACGGCCGCGCGTCCTCCTCGAAAGTGCATGCGACGGCTGAGGCCGCATCGAAGCGTTTCATCGCTTTCGACATGGAGAAGATCGCCGCCGACAACGGCTCGATGATCTCGGCCAGCCTGCTCGGCGCGCTGGCCGGGTCCGACGCGCTGCCGTTCACGCGCGAGAGCTACGAACAGGCGATCGGCGCCGGTGGCCGCGGCGTCAAGGCCAGCCTCGCCGCCTTTGGCGCTGCGTTTGATCGCGCACGCGGCACGGCGGCCCCGGCGCCAAAGATTGCAGAGCCAGCGATTGTCGGACCTGCCCTGGGCGGCGCAGGACATGTGAGTGGGCCGCAAAACCTGCTGCAAGGCTGGCAGGCCCTGGCCACCCACATCAATGTGATGCCCGTGGCCGTCCGCGACATGGCACTCAGGGGCCTAAGAAAGGTGGTCGACTATCAGGACATCGCCTACGGGCGCGAATATCTCGACCGGCTGGACAAGGCCATCGCGCTGGACGGGCCGGATCGCGGATATGACCTGTCGGTCGCCGCCGCAAAGCATCTGGCCAACGCCATGTGCTATGACGACATGATCCGCGTCGCCGATCTGAAGACGCGCTCGACCCGCGACAGGCGGGTGCGCCGCGAGGTCGGTGTCAAGGATGGGTCGATCCTGCAGGTGACCGAATATTTCCATCCGCGCATCGAGGAATTCTGCGGCACTTTGCCGGCAACGCTTGGCAGCTATATCGAGAACCGGCCGAAGCTCGCCGCCTTTCTCGACCGCCGCATCAACCATGGCCGGCGCATCCGCACCGACAGTTTCGCCGGCTTTGCCGCTCTGTGGTTCATCGGCGGCTTGCGCCGCTGGCGCCGCGGCCTGCTGCGCCACAAAGTCGAGGTCGCCCATCTTGAGCGCTGGTACGCATTGGCGCTTGGCTACGTGCCGGCGGACTACGCGTTGGCCGTCGAAATTCTCAACTGCCGCCGGCTGATCAAGGGCTACAGCGACACCCATGTCCGCGCCCAGTCGAAATTCGACCGGGTGCTGTCGGCGCTCGAATTGGTCAAGGGCCGCACCGACGCCGCCGACTGGATCCGCCGTCTGCGCGAGATGGCACTGAAGGACGAGAAAGGCGACATGCTCGACGGCGCGCTGAAGACGGTGGCGACGCTGGGGCCGGATCCAATCACCTGAGATACCTAGCTGGCGGCGTCCGCGGATTGGAGCGGTGGTGCGGCCCTGCATGTGCGGACTGGTCTGCAGGATTGCCCGGCGCGCAACTGTACTTCAGGCGACGAGCCCCCGCATCGGTCTCACCGTGGCGGAATCGGGAAACACCTTGTCGCCGAGGGCCGCGGCCGAAAGGCCGAACTGATCGGCGAGCAGCCCCTTCAGCACTGCCCTGACATCGCTGGTCGGCGCCAGGTCGCGTTGTTCGTAGAGCTGAGCCGGCTTCAATCCCGGCCAGTCGGCGATGACGCGACCACCCTTGATCGCGCCGCCAGCCAGCAACACCACGGTGCCGGTGCCATGATCGGTGCCGACGGTGCCGTTGACCTGCGCCGTGCGTCCGAACTCGGTGATGGTGACGATCGCCGTGTCCTTCCAGCGCTCGCCCAGGCCCTCTCGAATTCCTCGAAGGCGCCGTCGAGGCCGCCGAGCAAGGTGGCGAGCCGGCCGGTCGCACCGCCTTCATTGACATGCGTGTCCCAGCCATCGAAGGCCAGGGCTGCAACGCGCGGCCCGTCATCGGCCGCGATCAGCCTGGCGGCGCCCTTTGCCGCTTGCCGCATCCCCGCCGCACTGTCGAGGCCGCCCTTCGGCTTCATTGTCTTGCCCATCTTGTCGTCCACGGCCATCCGGTCGGCGTCGAGCCCCTTTTGCAGGGCCGCGCCGGGCTCCGGCAGCGATTGCGGCGCCCAGCCAACCACAGGCGCTGCACCACGAATCACCAGTGGTGTCGATGGCCCGACGGCCAGCCCGCCAGGCGTCGCCACGCGGTCGCCCGGCGGCAGGCTCTCAAGCGCTCGATTGAGCCAGCCGGTGAGCCTCATGCGCCTGGCGCCTGAGGCTCGTTCGAGCCGTTTCGTGCCTATTCAACCGGGAGAGGAGGCCGGCACGGAGTGGCCGACCCCCAGCGCATTCCTACCAGTGATGCCAGCGGTGCCAGACATGGTGCCGATGCCAGGCATAGAAGGCCGGGCCATGCCGATAGGTGTAACGGGGGTAGACCACCACGCGGTTGGGCACGCAGCGTCCCCAGGGATTGGGATGCCAGCCCGGACCGCAGCCCCAGGCGACATGTTCGACCAGCACCGGCGCGGCTGCTCGATCAAGCGGCGCCATTGGCATCGCCGAGGATGCCGCAGCCGTCGCAACTGTTCCGGTCACGGCGAGAGCAGCGGTGAGCGCGTATTTTGTCAGAAGATTCATGGCCATACTCCGAAGTTTCCGATGTTGAAAACCTGTTCGCACTACATGGTCCGGCAGGTCCTGCCCTTCTCCTGTTAAACGGCGTCGTCGGCGGTTTCCGTCGGTCGTCACGGCGATTTTTTTGGCACCACCGACGGTTGCTGCCCGGCGCGTCTTGTGAGTCCTTCCGCCAGCACGCTGCGACCCTCGGCGGAGCTTGCCGCCGCGAACTCGACGATGCGCTGCTCCAGCCGCATGCGCACGGTGACGTCGGCATTGCGAGCCCGCTCCAGCGCCGCCGACAGGGCCGTCGTGTCCAGAACCGGCTGTTGTAGCAAATCTGCTGCCTCACGCCTGGCTTGCTGGCCGTCGAGAATGACCTGACGGGATTCACGGCGAACGTCGTGCAACGCCTTGCGGAACACCGTGCGGTCCTGCTCGGGAAGCCGGCCACCGGCCGCCTCCAGCGAGTAGCCTTGGCTTTTTCCGCTTCTTATCCAGACGGCCCCGCCGGCAAGCGCTCCGGCCAGGAAGACGTTGAGCACCACCGACGCGATGACAAGGTTTCGGCTCATGTTCATAGGTCTTCCCCGATCGCGTCGCGGTCCGGGCTGGCGTCGCCGAACGCCGTCGCATTGGCATCCAGCACATAGTGGTCCGGCTGGACCTCGGGCGTGACGATGCTCACCAGGGCCAATCCGGCGACAGCGCCGGCCAGACCAATGCCGGCAAGCCCCAGTCCCAGCCACCAGAACCGTTGACGCCGGCGTTGGACGAAGTGCCGGCCGGCGGCCTGCAGGATACTTCCATGCAGGGCCTTGTCAGGGGCGTCGACGCGATAGCTGTCCAGCCGGGCGTCAAGTGTGCCGGCATGCCGCAAAATGGCCTGGCCAGTCTCGCTCGGCGCAAAGATCGCGCCGGCCATCCGTTCGGCCTCCGGCCATCGCCGCAAGTCACCGCCATAGGCCGCTGCCAGCGCCGCAAAGCGCTTGGCATCCATTGCCGGTTCGTTCCTGGACCCTTCAGCCATGGTCTTCCCCTTGCCCATCGGTGCTGCTTGCCCGGTTCTCACTCATCGGCGCCATCCCTGGCCAGGATCGCCTGCAGCGATCGCCGGCCGCGCGAAAGCAGGCTCTCCAGGGCGTCGATGCTGATCTCCAGAGTCGCTGCCGCATCGATGTTGGACATCTCCTGGTAGTAGACCAAAATGATCGCTTCGCGCTGGCGCGGCGCTATGCCTTGCAGCGCCCGTTCGACCCGAACCGCGTCCTCTTGCGGGTGGGCATCGGGAAGTGCCGCAGGGTCGACCATTTCCGGCAGGTCGTCGGTCACCCATTCGCGCTTGCGGCGCAGCCGGTCGTAGCAGAGGTTCAGCGTCACCCGGTGGATCCAGCTGTCGAAGCGCGCATTGCCGCGCCGCCAGCGCGAGGCATGGCGCCAGATCCGCAAGAAGGCCTCCTGCGCGACATCCTCGGCCTCCGCCGCATCGCCGAGCATGCGCACGGCAAGCGCCAGGATGCGCGGCAGTTTGCGCGCGACGAGCGTCTGCACGGCTGCCGGATCGCCGGCGCCGACGCGGCGAACCAGCTCCTCGTCCGGATCGGCGCTCATCAGCCGGCGCACTCCCGATGTTCATCGCGCGTCATTGCCTCTTGGTCATTGCTCCTGCTTGGGAGCGGTTTTGTGGCTCGGCAGTTCGTCGGCCGTCAGGACGCCGTCGGCATTCTTGTCCAGCCTGGCGAAGCGCTTGGCAAAGAAGGCATCGAGTTCGGCGCGGTCGATGAACCCGTCATGGTTGGAATCGATACGCGCGAAGGATTTGGCGGGGTCGCCCTTGACGTTGCGCTTGGCCTGAAAGGCTTCCCATTCCAGCAGGCTTATCTTGCCGTCGCCGTCCGTGTCGGCAGCCATGATCGCCTTCTCGCGCCGCTTCTGGAATTTGGCCAGCGTGATGTCGGACCTGGCCTTTGGTGTGGCTGGCGCGGCAATCGGCGGCGTCGCGGAAGGGGGCTGCGTCGCTGTCTGGGCGAGAGCCGCAACGGCCAGCAGGCTCAAGGCAGCGGCAAGTATCGAACGGCGTATCATGCTATGGCGTCTCCGGTTGGCGCGTGGGCCACGGCTTGTGCCGAGGTTACGCTTCGACCGTTAAACGCCGCGACGACAGAAATCCGTCGGTCACGCGAATCCGTTTCGCGTGTGGCTGGACGTATTTCTTGGGCGCAAGGGTTCCGTCAGCGGCAGCAATGACGTGCCAAACCCGGCGCCTCACCGCTGGACGTGAACCGCGCAAATTTGTCGCCGGCTGAAGCGAAACCGCATCGGCAGGGACCTAGGCTGATTGGTCAGCCGCGACCAACTGGTCCGGCTTGAAGCCGGCATGTTGCGGGGTCCAGATGTCACCCTCACGGTTGAACCAATGGCACATAAATATGCCTGACGCCGCGCCGTCGCTTATTGTCATCTTCGGGCCTCCGGACTTCAGCATGACGACGTCTCCGGTCTTGAAATTGTTGGGCATTTTCGACCTCCCATTCTGAGGCTCCGAGTTTCACACCAAACCAGGGTCTCGACAATGGCAGATATGCTTCGGCCGGCATCGCAATCCTTTGATTGGCATGGTTCGCGGCGGTCCGATCAATCGCCTCAGCCCTAAACCTTTCCGTAAATATTTGGCCGCTACTTGGACAGCGATGGCCTCGTGGCGGAGCGGCTACGCTGGAGACTGCAAATCTCTGAAGCCTCGGTTCGATCTCGAGGCGAGGCCTCCATCCTCAGCTACCTGTCCGACAAGGCACTCAGCGGAGATCGTCGACAAGGAAGCGGAGAGGCCGTCCATTGACGGCGCCATTGATTGTTCCTTGGGGGAAATGGTGCCGCTTGCGTGACTCGAACACGCGACCCCCGCATTACGAATGCGGTGCTCTACCAACTGAGCTAAAGCGGCCCAGGAGGCCAGGGCCTCCAAGATGCGGGGGTGATAGACTCAACCGGCGGCGAATTCAAGATGCGACTTGGCAATTCATGCGAGGGTGCTATGCGGCCGTCGAAAGCCGTCCGCCGCGTTGCTCGCCAATCGGTTGCGAAGTCACGCTCGCACGGCTCGCATCCTCCCTGCGCATGAAAATCGACGAAACATGCTGATTTCGTTGCCGGAACAGCGCCGGAATGGACTTTGCACACCCTGACGAGGCAGAATGCGCCGCTCGCCCGTTGATTGATTGGTCGCCTGCGGCTAACGATCATGGCAAGGTTGGGCAAACGTGCAGAGGGACCCGCTTGGACGCGATCGAAAAAGCGATCCGGAACGCCTTCGAGAAAGGCAATGCCGAGGACCGTGCGTTCCGCGAGAGGGTCTATCGATCGGCTTTTGCCGCGCTCGACCGCGCGCTCCAGGCCAATCCCGACGTGACCGTGGAAGTCGCCATCAAGCGCCGCAAGGCGATACAGGCGAAAATCACCGAAATCGAATCCGAGTACCTGCCGGCGGTGCCGGATGTCGGCTCGCAGGGCGATGCACCGGCGGTCGAGCTTGGGGCCGACACTGCTCCGCCGGTTGAGACCGGCCAACCGGTGTCATCACCTGCCGTCGTCGTCGACGCGCCCGTGCAATCCGCCTCCGATGCGCCGCGCTCGCGTGTGCTGCCGATCGTTCCCGACATCATGCCGGACGCCGGCCTTCCCGGCGCGCCGGCCATCGACATGTCGGCTCCCGCCTCGGCCGGCGCGGCGACGGAAGTGGCGCCCGATCGCGATGAACGGCGCATAAGGGGGCGTCGCCTGCCGCTGACCGCCATCTTCCTGACCGTGACACTGCTTGCCGCTGTCGGCATCGGCCTGTTCTTCGCCGTGCAGACCGGCGTGTTCAAGACACAGGCACAGCTCGATACCGCTCCGCCCGAAGCGCCTCCGACCGTCGAAGGCGACGATTTCACACCGGCCGAAGGCGACACCGGCCCGGCAAAGCCCGGTGCCGCGGACCAGTCGCGCGACTGGATCAACGTGTTTTCGCCGACCGACGCGTCGCATGTCAGCGCCCCGTCGGATGCCAAGGCCGAGGTGATGAAGGACGACACCGGTTCGTTCCTGCGCATCCGTTCCGGCGCCTCCGGTTCGGCGATCAGCTTCGATGTCGGGCAAGGCGTGCTGGAGAAGCTCGCCGGCAAACATGCGGTGTTCGATATCATTGCCCGCTCCGAGGAAGGCAAGGAGACACAGATTTCCGTCGACTGCAATTTCGGCGAACTGGGCGACTGCGGCCGCAAGCGCTACGCGGTCGGCCAGCAGCAGAACGAATATCTGTTCGACGTGCCGTTTCCCAACAAGCACCCGGGCTCGGCCGGCACGATCGCCATCAACTCCGACTTCGACAAGCAAGGCAAGGCTGCGGACATCTACGAGATACGTGTCTCGGTCGAGCCGTAAGCGCATCTGGCATCGAAAAGAGTGAATTAGCGATCGAGCAGCGCCTGCAGCGTCTCGATACGGTCGGCCTCGTTGGCCGGCTTGTCCCAGCGCAGCCGTGAAATGCGGGGAAAGCGCATGGCGACGCCGGATTTGTGCCGGGTCGAGCGGTTGAGCCCTTCGAAGGCGACTTCCAGCACCAGGCCGTTGTCGCGATCGGCCCGCACCGAGCGCACCGGTCCGAAACGCTCGACCGTGTTGTCGCGGACATATTTGTCGATCTGCTTCAGCTCTTCGTCGGTGAAGCCGAAATAGGCCTTGCCGACCGGCACCAGTTCCTCCTCGCCTTCCCCGCCGGACCAGACGCCGAACGTATAGTCCGAGTAGAAGCTCGAGCGCTTGCCATGGCCGCGTTGGGCATACATCAGCACGGCATCCACCGTGTGCGGATCGCGCTTCCATTTGAACCAAGGGCCTTTCGGCCGGCCGGCGACATAGGGTGAATCCCAGCGCTTCAGCATGACACCCTCGATGATCGGATGTGGCGGCGCCCGGCGCAGTTCCTCCAGCGCCTGCCAGTCGGCGAAGTCGACGAATGGCGAAAGATCGAAACGGCTCGGGTCGAGCGTTCCGACAAAGGTTTCGAGACGGCCGCGCCGCTCGCGAAACGGCAGCGCGCGCAAATCCTCGTCGCCGATCTGCAGCACGTCGTAGCAGCGCATGAAGGCCGGGTATTGCTGCTGCAGCTTCGGCGTCACCGTCTTGCGGTTCAGCCTTTGCTGCAGGTCCGAGAAGGTGCCCGTCGCCTGCCGGGGATCACCGACCAGCAGTTCGCCATCCAGCGTTGCGGAAAAATCCATGGCACCGGCGAGGTCAGGAAAGGCGCCGGAGACATCGTCGCCGGTGCGCGAATAGAGCCGGCGGATACCGCCTTCGGCGACCGCCTGGACACGGATGCCGTCCCATTTCCACTCGGCTGCATAGTCCGCGGGGTCGAGCTTTTCGAGATCGCCGTCGCCGACCGGGTTCGACAGCATGACCGGGCGAAACAAGGCCATCGCCGAATTCCTGGGCTTTTCGGCCTTGCCTTCCAGCCAGGCGAACAGCGCCGTGTAAGGCGGCGACAGCCCATGCCAAAGCTCCTCGATCTCGGTGACATCGACCTTGCCGAAATCCGCCAGCGCCTGTTTGGCCAGCCGCGCCGACACGCCGATGCGCAGGCCGCCGGTGACCAGCTTGATGATGGCAAAGCGCGCCGAGATGCCGGCGCTGTCGAGCAGCCCCGCCAGCACCTTCGGCCCGTCGGAGCGGCTTGCCGCCTGCAGCTTGGCGACGACCTCGCCAAGCGTCGGCTCACGGTTCGGGATGTTTCCGGGCGTTTGCGGCCAGACCAGCGACACTGTTTCGGCGAGATCGCCGACATAGTCGTAGGAATAGCCGAACAGCACCGGGTCCATGCGCTCGGTGACCAGGGTGCGCAGCATCGCCGGCTTGACCGCGGCTATGTTGAGATCGCCGGTGATGGCAGCCAGCGCCAGGCCACGGTCGGGATCCCCTACGCTGCGGAAATAGTCGGTCAGCAAGGTCAGCTTGCCGTTGCGCGACGGCGTCAGCACCAGGCGGTCGAGAAGTTCGGCGAAGCGGTTCATGCCATCAATCGCCCTCGTCCTCATACCCCACCAGATGCAGCGGCCGCGCGGCGATGCCTTCGAGCTCGCACCAGCGCACCAGCGCTTCCTCGCGGCCATGCGTCACCCAGATTTCCTCGGCTCCGGTCTCCTTGATGGTGGCGGTCAGTTCGTCCCAGTCGGCGTGGTCCGAGATGATCAGCGGCAGTTCGACGCCGCCTTGCTTGGCACGCTGGCGGATGCGCATCCAGCCGGAGGCAAAGCACGAGATCGGATCGGGAAAGCGCCGCGCCCAGCGGTCGGCGAAAGCCGAAGGCGGACCGACGACGACGGCGCCCGCGAAATCTTGCTTGCCGCCCTCCACCGTTGCCGGTTCGAGCGTCCCGAGGTCGATGCCCTGGGTCTGATAATATTCGCTGAGCCTCTCCAGCGCGCCATGGATGTAGATCGGCCTGTCGTAGCCGGCGTCGCGCAACAGTCGCATCACCCGCTGCGCCTTGCCGAGCGCATAAGCGCCGACCAGATGCGAGCGTTCGGGAAACTGCGCCGCCGATTTCAGCAGGCGGGCGATCTCTTCCGTGTCGGGTGGATGGCGAAACACCGGCAGGCCGAAAGTCGCCTCGGTGATGAACACATCGCACTGGATAGGCTCGAACGGCGCGCAGGTCGCGTCTTTCTGCCGCTTGTAGTCGCCGGAGGCGACGATGCGCGTGCCCTGGTGCTCGACGGCGATCTGCGCCGAGCCCAGCACATGGCCGGCTGGATGGAAGCTGATGCTGACGCCGTCGAGGACAATCGTCTCGCCAAGCTGTGCTGCTTGCGTTGTGTCGGCAAAATTCTCGCCATAGCGCAAGCCCATGATGTCGAGCGTCTGCTGTGTCGCCAGCACCGAGCGGTGGCCGGAACGCGCATGATCGGAATGGCCATGCGTGATCAGCGCCCGGTTCACCGGCCGCACCGGGTCGATGAAGAAATCGCCTGGCGGGCAATAAAGGCCCTCGGGCCGGGGATGGAGCAGGTCTGAGGCGCGCATGATCCCCAAGATAGGATATAATTCCGGCGCGGGAAGTCTGTTGTAAGTGACTGCTGACTCCCGCATACAGCACCGCCGGCTCCATCCGCCGACAGGACCCATCGCCATGAAACCGCTTCAGGCCTCGTCCGGCGACTTGAACGCCGATCGCCGTGCCGACTATGCCGAGATGCTTCATGCGGACGGCGACCATGCGGCGGCGGCGGAATTGCTGCTCGGTGCGCTGGAATTGACGCCGCATTGGGCGATGGGCTGGTTTCGCCTCGGCGAAATGCAGCAGGCGGCGGGTGCGCCGGACCTGGCCGCACAGGCATGGACGATGTCGCTGCAACTCGATCCGACGGATCGTCAAGGTGCCGCACTGAACCTGCAATTGATCGGCAAGGCGCCAGAACCCGACGCGCTGCCCAGCGCCTTCGTCGAGACGCTGTTCGACCACTATGCCGACAGCTTCGACGAATCACTGGTCGACAGGCTGGGGTACCGGCTGCCCGAGTTGCTCGATCAGGCCATTCGGGCGGCAAGGCCGGGCCGCTTCCCGCTGGCGCTTGATCTCGGCTGCGGCACCGGGCTGATGGGGCAGAGGCTGCGGCGGATTGCCGATCGGCTGGAGGGATATGACATTTCGGCCAGGATGCTGAAGCAGGCGCGGGCCAAAGGCGCCTACGATTTCCTCGGCAAGGCCGATCTGCGGGATTTTTCCTATGCCGGCCCGAAAGCCGATCTGGTGACTGTCGCCGATGTCTTCATCTACGTCGGCGCGCTCGACGGCGTGGTGAAGACGGTTGCGGGCTTGCTTGCCGGGGATGGCCTGTTCGCCTTTTCCGTCGAGAGCCTGGCCGGCAATGGCGATTTTGTGTTGCAGCCATCGCGCCGTTACGCGCATTCGGAACATTATGTGCGTGAAATCCTGGCTGCCAACGGGTTTTCGATCCTGTCGCTGGAAACAACCGTGATCCGGCAGGATCGCCGGGAACCCGTCAACGGGTTGGTCGTTGTGGCAGGCAAGCTACCGGGGTGAGGCTGCAATCTCCTCTGGTCGCGCCTGCAGATAATCTGTGCTGCGAAAAAGTCTGATTTGCATGCGCGACTGATATTTGCGATCTGGTCGCATCAAGGCGGGATATCAGGAGGAGCATAGTCGATGCGCTGGAACATGATTGTCTTGGCATCTTGCCTGGTGACCGCCGGCTGCGCGGGCAGTTCGATGGCCGAGAGGCAGGACGCCGACATCCAGTCCTCCCTGCAGTATGACAGCGTGCCCTGCGGCCAGCTGCTGGCGCAGCGCAACCGGCTGGCACAGCAATATAATTTGTCGACGAAGGCCAAGCCGGCCTTCTCCAATCCGGCGATGGGCTTTGGCCCGTTCATGCCGGATATGCGCTCCAAGTCCAAGCAAGACACCGACAAGGCGACCGGCGAGATGGATGCCATGAACCGGTCGATTGATCGCCGCGACTGCGGCAAGCCAGACGAGCAGAAGAAGAAATTGGCGCTGCCTGGTTAAGTCTGGAGGCGATCAAGGCGCATCGGCTTCAATCCAGAAGCGCTCTAATATCCGGCCTTGCGGTCCACCAGATTGGCGAGCTTTTCGCCGCGCTCGAAAGCGTCCATCTGGCGCAGCATGATCGGCGCCAGGTGGACAGGATCGGAGGTCGCCGCCGCGTGCGGCGTCACGAACACTTTTGGATGTCCCCACAGCGGACTGGTCTTCGGCAGCGGTTCGACTTCGAACACGTCGAGGCTCGCCTCCTTCAGCGTGCCGTCATCCAGTGCCCGCACGATGTCGGCGTCCTTCTGCAGGCGGCCGCGTCCGGCATTGATCAGCACCGAGCCGCCGATACCATTGCGCTTCCTCAACTCCTTCAGCACGCCGTAATTGATGATGCCGTGCGTGTCTGGCGTCAGCGGCAAGAGCACGACCAGAATATCGGTCGCCTTGAGGAAGGGGATCAGTCCGGCCTCGCCGGAGTAGGTCGCCACGCCTTTCATCGGCCGCTCGCTGCGTGACCAGCCATTGACGGCAAAGCCGAGCGACAAAAGCACCGAGGCCGCGGCGCGGCCGAGATTGCCGAGGCCCATAATGCCGACCGAAATGTCAGTGGCCGGCCGCTGCTGCGGCTCGTGCCAGATCTTTTTTGGCTGCTGCGACCGGTAGAGCAGGCCCTGGCGGTGATGGTCGAGCACCCGCCAGACGACATATTCGGTCATGTACTGGGTGAGGTTGTCGGCGACGATCTTGACGATCGGCACATCGGGCAGGCCTGGGTCGGCGAAGATATGGTCGACGCCGGCGCCGATCGAGAAGATGGCGCGCAGATTGGGCAGCGACGCCAGAATGTTCGGCTTCTGCTTCCACACCACCGCATAGGTGATCGACGGGTCGCTGGCGCCGTCCGGTTCCAGCACCACCTCGCGCTCGGCCGACAAAAGGTCGCGCCAGCGCTGCGGATGAAAGCCGGTGACGGCAAGCAGGATGCGGCCTTTTTCCATCGTGGTCTTCTAGTCCCTTTTTACGCAAATCACTCGCTGACGATGCCGACCGGCGCCGTCTCGATCTTGAAGGCGGCCGAGATCAGCGCCCGAGTATAGTCGGTTTGCGGATTTTCAAAAATCTGCTCGGAAGGCCCGGCTTCGACGATCCTGCCGTTGCGCATGACGATGACGTCGTTGGCCAGCGCCCGGATGACCTTGAGGTCGTGGCTGATGAACAGATAGGCAAGGTCGTGCTTGGCCTGCAGGCTGCGCAAAAGGTCGACGACCTGCGCCTGCACGCTCATGTCGAGCGCCGATGTCGGCTCGTCCAGCATGACGAAGCGCGGGTTGAGCACCATGGCCCGCGCTATGGCGACACGCTGGCGCTGGCCGCCGGAAAACTCGTGCGGGTAGCGGTTGCGTGTCGCAGGGTCGAGCCCCACTTCCTTCAGCACGTCGGCGACGCGCGCGTCGCGTTGGTCGGGCGACAGCTTCGGCTCGTGGATCTTCAGGCCTTCCTCGATGATCTCGGCGATCGACATGCGCGGGCTGAGCGAGCCGAACGGGTCCTGGAAGACGATCTGCAATTCGCGCCGCAACGGCCGCATGGCGTTGAAGGAAAGCTGGTTGATATCGCGCCCGTTGAACTGGATGGCCCCGGTCGACGAGATCATGCGCGCCAGCGCCAGGCCGAGCGTCGTCTTGCCGGAGCCGGATTCGCCGACCACGCCCAGCGTCTGGCCGGCGCGCACGGTGACATCGATGCCGTCGACCGCTTTCACATTGTCGACGGTGCGGCGAAAGAAGCCCTGCTTGATCGGAAACCAGACCTTGATGTCCTTGCCGGTCATAACAGGCTTGGCGGTGGCGTTGGCGGCCGGCGGCTTGCCTTTCGGCTCGGCGGCCAGCAGATGGCGCGTATAGGGGTGCTGCGGGTTGGCGAAGATCTCCTTGGTCAGCCCGGTCTCGACGATCTTGCCCTTGGTCATCACGCAGACCCGGTCGGCGATCTTGCGCACGATGCCAAGATCGTGGGTGATGAACAGCATCGACATGCCCTTGCGGCTCTTCAGCTCCGCCAGCAGCTCAAGGATCTGCGCCTGCACGGTGACGTCGAGCGCCGTCGTCGGCTCGTCGGCGATCAGCAGTTCGGGTTCGTTGGCCAGCGCCATGGCGATCATCACGCGCTGGCGCTGGCCGCCTGACAGCTGGTGCGGATAGGCATCGAGGCGCTTTTGCGGGTCGCGGATGCCAACCTCGTTGAGCAAGGCCAGCGTGCGCGCCTTGGCCGGGCGATCAGCCATGCCCTGATGCAGCTTCAGGATCTCGACGATCTGCTGCTCGATCGTGTGCAGCGGATTGAGCGAGGTCATCGGCTCCTGGAAGATCATGGTGATCTTGTTGCCGCGCACCTGCCGCAGCTGCTTCTCGCTCATGGCAAGCAGGTCGGCGCCCTGGAACAGGATCTTTCCCGAGGGGTGGCTGGCGCTGGGATAGGGCAGCAGCTTCAGCACCGACAGCGCCGAGACGGATTTGCCGGAGCCGGATTCGCCGACCAGCGCCACCGTCTCGCCCTTGGCGATATCGAACGAGATGTGGTCGACGGCCAGCGACTGCTGTCCGCCCTGCGCAAAGGCGACGCTGAGGTCTCGTACGCTGAGCAGGGGGGTGCCGCTCATCTGAATGTCTTGCGCGGATCGAAGGCGTCGCGCGTCGCCTCGCCGACGAAGACCAGCAGCGACAGCATCAGCGAGATGACGATGAAGCCGGAAATGCCGAGCCACGGCGCGTTGAGATTGCGCTGCGCCTGCTTCAACAGTTCGCCGAGCGAGGCGGAGCCGGGCGGCAGGCCAAAGCCGAGATAGTCGAGCGAGGTCAGCGTCGAGATCGAGCCGCTGAGCAGGAAGGGCAGGAAGGTCAACGTCGCCACCATGGCGTTGGGCAACAGGTGCCGGAACATGATGGTGCGGTTGGGCACGCCCAGCGCTCGCGCCGCGTTGACATATTCGAAGTTGCGGGCGCGCAGGAACTCGGCCCGCACCACGCCGACCAGCGCCACCCAGGAGAACAACAGCATCAGCCCAAGCAGGATGAAAAAACCCGGCGGCAGGATGGCGGCGACGATGAGCAAGAGATAGAGCACCGGGATCGCCGACCAGATTTCGATGAAGCGTTGGAACAGGAGATCGGTCCAGCCACCGAAATAGCCTTGCACGGCGCCGGCCGCGACGCCGATCAGTGCCGAGCCGGCGGTCAGGATCAAGCCGAACAGCACCGAAATGCGGAAGCCGTAGATGACGCGCGCCAGCACGTCGCGCGCCTGGTCGTCGGTGCCGAGCCAGTTCCAGTTGCCGACGATGCAGGCCGGGTCGGCCGCCCCTTGCGGATACTGGCTGCAGCGCGCCTTGGCGTCATACTGCCAGGACGGCTTGGCCGGTGCTGCCTCCGGAATGGCGTTGTTGACGGTCTGGTAGGAGTAGCGCACCGGCGGCCAGATCATCCAGCCATTGGCGTTGATCTCGTCCTGGATGACCGGGTCGCGATAGTCGGTAACGGCGTAGAAGCCGCCAAACTTTTCCTCGGGGTAGGCGACCAGCACCGGAAACAGGATCTCGCCCTTGTACGAGGCGATGATCGGCTTGTCGTTGGCGATGAACTCGGCAAACAGCGACAGCACGAACAGGACGAGGAAGATCCACAGCGACCAGAAGCCGCGCCGGTTGGCTTTGAAATTCTGCAGGCGGCGCTTGTTGAGCGGCGACAGCCACGGCCGCGCGATCCGCTCCGGTACCGCCTGCGTGGTCGCGGTGGCCTCCGACATCAAACGTCTCTCCGCTCGAAATCGATGCGCGGATCGACCCAGGTGTAGAGCAGGTCGGACAGCAATCCGATGAACAGCCCGAGCAGCGAGAAGATGTAGAGATTGGCGAACACCACCGGATAGTCGCGCTCGACCACCGACCTGAAGCCGAGCAGGCCGAGGCCATCGAGCGAAAAGATGTTCTCGATCAGCAGCGAGCCAGTGAAGAAGGCCGAGATGAAGGCGCCCGGAAAACCGGCGATCACGATCAGCATGGCGTTGCGGAAGACGTGGCCGTAGAGCACCTGCCGTTCTGACAGGCCCTTGGCGCGCGCCGTCACCACATACTGCTTGCGGATCTCCTCCAGGAACGAGTTCTTGGTCAACAGCGTCGTGGTGGCGAAGGCCGACAGCACCAGCGCGGTCAGCGGCAGGGTCATGTGCCAGAAATAGTCGATGATCTTGCCCGACCAGGACAGCTGGTCCCAATTGTCGGAGGTGAGGCCGCGCAGCGGAAACCAGTCCCAGAACGATCCGCCGGCAAACAGCACCATCAGCATGATGCCGAACAGGAAGCCTGGAATGGCATAGCCGACAATGACGACGCCGCTCGTCCAGACGTCGAAGGGCGTGCCGTCCTTGACTGCCTTGCGGATGCCGAGCGGGATCGAGATCAGATAGGACAGAAGCGTGATCCACAGCCCGATCGAGATCGACACCGGCATTTTTTCCAGGATCAGGTCGAGCACCGAAATATCGCGGAAATAGCTGTCGCCGAAATCGAAGCGGGCATAGTTCCACAGCATCATGCCGAACCGCTCGAGCGGCGGCTTGTCGAAGCCGAACTGCTTCTCCAGCTTCTTGATGAATTCCGGATCGAGGCCCTGCGCGCCGCGATATTTCGAGCTGACATCGCCGGCAACATCGAGGTTGCCACCAACCGCGTCGCCACCGCCGCCGCCGCCGAGGCGATCGCTGCCGCCCTGGTTGGTCAGCCTGGCGATGACCTGTTCGACCGGCCCGCCGGGGGCGAACTGGATTACGGCGAAGGATATCGCCATGATGCCGAACAGGGTCGGGATCATCAACAGGATGCGGCGCAGGATATAGGCGCCCATCAGGTCTTTTGCCCTGCTTGAGCGAACATCTCAGCCTTTGCCAATTTTTGCCGCCTTGCCCTTATCGAACCACCACAGCGTCTCGACCGGAAAGCCGAAATCGGGCTTCTGCTCGAGAAAGCCGAACATGTCCCAATAGGCGACGCGGTGATTCGCCAGATAGTATGTTGGAATCCAGTCTAGCCGCGCACGCAAGACCCGGTCGAGCGCTCTGAGCGCGGTGACGAGTTCGCTTCGGCTTTGCGCCTTGCCGGCTGCCACGATCAGCGCGTCGATGGCTTTGCTCTCCGTCCCGGGATAATTGCGCTGCCCAGGCGTTTTCGCCATTCGGGAATCATAGAGCATCTCCAGGCCGTCAACAGTTGGCGTCGCCCCGATCGACCAATGCAGCACGGTAAGATCGAAGTCGAAATCGCTGTGCCGCTGTTCATACTGTGCCGAATCGACTTGCCGGATCGAGGCGTCGATCCCGATCGCCTTCATATTCTCGGACCATGGGGTGAAGATGCGAACGATGCCGTCATCCTCTGCCAGCATTTCGACCTGCAGCCGCTCACCCTTGTCGTTGACGACGAAACTGCCGGCGCGCTTCCAGCCGGCTTGCGCGAGCAATCTCGAAGCCTCGCCCAGCAGCTTGCGGTCATGGCCTGAACCGTCGGACAGAGGCTGCGCCACGGCTTCGCCAAAGACCTCCGGCGGCAACTCGGCCCGGAACGGCTCCAGCAGGGCCAATTCCCCAGATGAGGGCAGGCCTTCGGCCTTATAGTCCGACCGTTCGAAGTTCGATTGCGAGCGCTCGTAAGAGCCGTAAAACAGCGCCCGCTTCATCCATTCGAAATCGAAGCATCTGGCTATCGCCCGCCGCACCCGCTCGTCGCGGAATTGCGGACGACGCTGATTCAGCGCGACACCCTGCATGTCTGGCGTCTTTTCCCCGGGAATTTCCCGTTTGACGACCTTGCTGTCCTTCAGCGCCGGAAAGTCGTAACCGGTCGCCCATACCCGCGCGGTAAATTCCTCGCGAAAATGCGTGTCACCTTTCTTGAAGGCTTCAAACGCGGCCTGCCGATCAAGATAGAAGTCGATACGGATGCGGTCGAAATTGTAAAGGCCGCGGTTCACGGCGAGATCGCGGCCCCAATAGTCGGCGACGCGTTCATATTCAACGGTCTGTCCGGCTGCCACTCGCCCGACTTTGTACGGTCCCGAGCCGAGCGGCGGCGTCATCGTCGAAGCATCGAAATCATTGGCCGTGTAAAAGGCCTTGGACACGATCGACATGGATACGATCGCAAGGATGTTTTGCGCGGACTGTTCGCCGTTGAAGGTGAGATCGAGGGTGACGGGATCGGTCGCGACCGCTTCCGTCATGTAGCGCAACGCCTTGGAAAGGTTCGGATGGCCCTGGTCTTTGTAGAGTTTCAAGGCGAAGGCAACGTCTTCAGCGGTCAGCGGCGAGCCGTCATTGAAACGCGCTTGCGGTCGAAGGCTGAAGCGGAAGCCATTGCGGTCTTGCGATAAGGTAACGGACTCGGCAAGCAGGCCATAGACCGCATCCGGCTCATCGAGTGCGCTTGCCATCAGGGCGTCGAAACAGAGTTCCGTGCGCGGCGGCGAATCTCCTTTCAACACCAGGGAATTCAAGGTGTTGAAAGTCAGGAAGCTCTGATTGAGGGTGGCGTTCGGCGGTGCGAAATTCATCTGGCCGCCCTTGGGAGCGTCCGGATTGACATAGTCGAAATGCGCGAAGTCCGGCTTGTATTTCAGGTCGCCGAAGGCCGACAGGCCGTGCAGTTTTACGCCAGTCGGGATGGTGGCGAAAGCCTTGCCGGGCAGCAAGGCGGCGGCCGCGGCAGCACTGCCCAAAGCAAGGAAATCGCGGCGGGGCAGAACCGCCATCAATTGCTGCCCCTGTATTTGGCGGCCAGCGCTTTTTCCTTGTCGGGGTCGATCCACCAGGAATTCTGGTCGGCGCCGACATAGGCTGGCTGCTTCTCGGGAATGCCGAATTTGTTCCAGTAAGCCAACCAGACCACGGCTCGATAATACTGTGGAACGACGTAGTAGTTCCACAACAGCACCCGGTCGAGCGCATGGGTGGCGGCAACCAGATCATCGCGGTCGGTAGCGAAGATGATGCGGTCGACCAGATCGTCGACGACCGGATTCTTGATGCCGGCGTAATTGCGCGAGCCGGGCCGATCGGCGGCCTTCGAACTCCAAAAATCCCGTTGCTCATTTCCCGGTGATTCAGACTGACCGAGCTGCGATATTATGACGTCGAAATCGAAATTGTTGACGCGATTCACGTACTGGGTCTGGTCGATCAGGCGCAGAGTCGCATCGACGCCGATCTTGCGCAGATTGGCGATATAGGGGCTGGAGATCACCTGGTCGGTGTCGTTCCAGCCAAGGATCTCGAACTTGAACGGCTCGCCGGTCTTGGCATTGACCATCTTGCCGCCCTTGATCACCCAGCCTGCCTTGGCGAAGAGATCGACGGCCTGCTTCAGGTACTTCCGTTCTGCTTGCGGGGAATCGTAAACCGGCAGCTTGAATTCCTGGGTGAACAGTTCGGGCGGCAGCTTGTCGCGATACTTTTCCAGTATCTCCAGTTCCTTGCCTTGCGGCAATCCGCTCGACGCCAGTTCGGTGCCCTGGAAATAGCTTGATGTGCGGGTGTTGAAACCGAAGAACAGGGTTCGGTTCATGGTCTCGAAGTCGAACGGGTAGGTCAGTGCCTCGCGAACAAGGCGATCCTGGAACAGCGGACGCCTCTGGTTGAGCATGAAAGCCTGCATCGGCTCAGGCGAGGTGGTCTTGAATTCCTGCTTGATAACGTCGCCGGTTTTGACTGCCGGAAAATCATAGGCCGTTTTCCAGCGCCTCGAACTGTTTTCCGGCTTCACGTCATCCAATCCGCCCTTGGTAAAGGCGAGCCAGGCAGCATTGTCGTCCAGAATATAGGTGAAGCGCTGCGTGTCGAAATTCTCGCGGCCGATCTTCACCGGCAGCTTGGCCGCCCAGTAATCCGGCACGCGCTGCCAGATGATTTCCGAGCCCGGCTTGAAACTGGCGATCTTGTAGGCGGCCGAACCGAGCGGAATTTCCAGCGTCGGCTTGGTCACGTCGCGCTTCTTGCCGTTCGCATCGGTGCCTTCCCACCAGTGTTTCGGCAGTACGGCAAGGTCGCCGATGATCTTCGGCAGTTCCCGGTTGCCCTTCTGGTTGAAATGGAACTCGACCTCGCGGTCCGAAATCGCCACGGCATCGGTGACGTTCTCGAAATAGCGGCTGTACATCGGGCTGTTGGCCTTCAGCGCCTGGAACGACCAGATGACGTCATCGACAGTAATCGGCTGGCCGTCGTGCCATTTGGCACGCGGGTCGAGCCGGTAGGTCGCCGAGGAATAGTCGGCCGGATATTTGTAGGCGTCGGCGATCAGCGGATGGCTGGTGCTGCCTTCGTCGGTCGCCTGCTCCATCAGTGTGTCGTAGAGCAGGCCGCCGCCGAAGCCGAGCAGGCCGGCGGCCGGCGATCCCTGGACGATATAGGGGTTGAAGCTGTCATAAGTGCCGAGCACCACCGAATTCAGCGTGCCGCCCTTGGGCGCGTTCGGGTTGACGTAGTCGTAGTGCTGAAAATTGTCGCCGTATTTGGACTCGCCGATCAGCGATGAGGTGGTACGCCATTCGTCGGCCTGGGTCGCTTGCAATCCCGCCGCCAGAAGGGCTGCCGCCAGCAACGACGTGAGAAGCGTTCGGCCAACCGTCATGCACTATCCTCTTCGCGCTGCGTGTCCCAGATCAATCCAGCAAGGCAATCTAGATCATTTGGCGGCGGTGAAAACCGCAATGCGCGGCTTTGTCGCTGCATATGCGCCTTTCCTAACAAAAAAGCCGGGCTGAAACCCGGCTTTTTCAAGATCGTCGAGGTGACAATTTGTTTATTGGGCAGGCGCCGGTGCTGGTGCGGCCGGAGCAGCGGGGGCTGGAGCAGCCGGAGCCGCGGGCTTGGCGGGGGCAGCACCCTCAGCCGGCTTTGCCGGGGCGGCTGCTTCGGCAGGCTTTGCGGGTGCGGTCGCATCGGCGGCAGCCCCTGGCGCCGGCAGCGGCTTGGGATTGTCAGACAGCGTGCGCAGATAGGCGATGACGTTGGCGCGGTCCTCGTCCTTGGGCAGGCCGGCAAAGCCCATGGCCGTGCCTTTCACGAATTTCTTCGGCGAGGTGATGAAGTGGTTGATGTTGTCGTAGGTCCACTTCTCGGTGCCGCCCTTGGAGAATTCCTTCATGCCGGCCGAATAGGCAAAGCCTTCATGCTCGCCGACCGGACGGTCGATCAGGTCCCACAGATCGGGGCCGACCTTGTTGGGGCCGCCCTTTTCGCCGGAATGGCAGGCCTGGCATTTCTTGAACACGGCAGCGCCCGCTTCGACATTGGCGGTCGCCAGCAGGTCGGCGATCGGCTTGGCTGCGGCGGCAGGAGCGGCCGGGCCGCCTTCGGCGGGCTCGGTGGCTTCGATGGCGAAGCCGGGTTTTTCCGGGGCCGGCGAGGCAAACAGCGCATCGGACACAAGACCGACCGAGAAGACCACGAAAACGGTTCCCAGCAATCCGGCGAGCAGCTTGTTGACTTCGTTGGAATCCATACGCCCCTTGCTCCCTTTTCCGGCGGACCGAACCGTCCACTCCGTCCGTCGGTATCGTGACCCACCCTGCGAAGGCGGTCAAATCGGGCGGAAACTAGGTCTTTTGCTCGGGCGTTGCAACACCTATAAGGGCGCTTCCAGTGAGACCTTTTGCCACTTTTCCCTTCCCCTTTTGAGACGCCCTGCAACGCGCATGTCCACGCTGATCCTGATCCCGGCCCGCATGGCCTCGACCCGCCTGCCGGGCAAGCCGCTGGCCGACATCGCCGGCGCGCCGATGATCGTCCATGTCGCCCGCCGCGCCGCCGAGGCCGGCCTCGGCCGGGTGGTGGTGGCGACCGACACGCAAAGCGTGGCGGAAGCAGTGCGCGCGCATGGGTTCGAGGCCGTGATGACGCGCATGGACCACGAATCCGGCTCCGATCGCATCCACGAGGCTTTGGTTGCGCTTGATCCCAGGCGCAAGGTCGAAACGATCGTCAATGTGCAAGGCGATTTGCCGACAATCGACCCGGAAATCATCGCCGCGTCGCTCAGGCCGTTCGAGGACAGTGCGGTGGATATCGCCACCCTCGGCGTCGAGATCATCCGCGACGAGGAGAAGACCAATCCCAACGTCGTCAAGATCGTCGGTTCGCCGCTCTCTGGCACCAGGCTGAGGGCGCTCTATTTCACCCGCGCCACCGCCCCATGGGGCGAGGGCGCGCTTTATCACCATATCGGTCTCTATGCCTATCGCCGCGCCGCACTCGAGCGCTTTGTCGCGCTGAAGCCGTCGCCGCTCGAACGGCGCGAACGGCTGGAACAGCTGCGGGCGCTGGAAGCCGGCATGCGCATCGACGCCGAGATCGTTCGCTCGCTGCCGCTTGGCGTTGACACGCCCGAAGACCTCGAACGCGCCAGAACCATCCTTTCACACTGAAGAATCCCTTCGAACAGAGACACTTTGAATCGAGACTTGGGCATGCCTGAAAAGACCAACAGAATATCCTTCCAGGGCGAGCCGGGCGCCAATTCCGACACCGCCAGCCGCAACGTCTATCCCTCGATGGAGCCGTTGCCGTGCCCGACCTTCGAGGATGCGTTCAACGCGGTCGAGACGGGCAAGGCCGATCTCGCCATGATCCCGATCGAGAACACCATCGCCGGGCGTGTTGCCGACATCCATCATTTGTTGCCGGAATCGAGGCTGCACATCGTCGGCGAATATTTCCTGCCGATCCACTTCCAACTGATGGTGCTGCCCGGCGTCAAGCGCGATGAGATCAAGACCGTGCACAGCCACATCCACGCGCTTGGCCAGTGCCGCAAATACATCCGCAAGAACGGCTGGAAGGCGGTGGTCGCCGGCGATACGGCGGGTGCGGCCAAGCTGGTCTCCGAAGTCAAGGACCGCACCATGGCGGCGCTGGCCCCGGCGCTGGCCGCGACGCTCTATGGGCTCAACATCATCGAGGAAAATGTCGAGGACACCGATTCCAACGTCACCCGCTTTGTCGTTCTGACCAAGAACAAGCAATGGGCCGAACGCCCGTCAGCCGACACCAAGATGATGACGACCTTCATCTTCCGCGTCCGCAACGTGCCGGCCGCGCTTTACAAGGCCATGGGCGGCTTCGCCACCAACGGCATCAACATGACCAAGCTGGAGAGCTACCAGCTCGGCGCCTTCACGGCGACGCTGTTTTATGCCGACATCGAGGGCCATCCCGACGATCCGCTGGTCAAGCTGGCACTGGACGAGCTTCGTTTCTTCTCCCGCGAAGTGCGAATCCTGGGTGTCTATCCGGCCAGCGAGTCGCGCGAGCAGTGGAAGGTGGCTGACTAGGTGTGTTGAGATTCAGGTCAGGCCGAGCCGAAAACAGTGGGATCTGAGAACCGGAGCGGAGCGTACTTTTCGTACGTGAGCACCGGAAGCGCAGGAACCCGCCGTTTGCAGGCCGGCATTACCTGAATCTCAACACACCCTAAATCACCGCGCCCAGCGGCACGTAGTCGATCTCCATGAACGCCTCGACTTCCGGCACCCAGCGGTCGCGCACGAAGGCGACGTGGTCGGGATGGTCGTTGTATCTGTTGTAGGCGGCCTGGTCGGCGAACTCCATCGAGAAGCCGAAGCGATAATCGTTCTTGGGGCTGATCTGCCGCAGCTGTTCGAAATGTGTGACACCCCTGATCGCCGACAGGATTTTCTTGGCGTCGACCAGGAACCTCTTTTCCTCCAGCGAATGTGGCGAATGCTTCAGCGTGAACACGACGGTATGACGGATCATTTTCTGCTCCTGCAATGTCTTTCAGTGTTGGCTGCCATCATTCGCTGTCGACCCAGGCGCGGATGAGGTGATGTGCAATGGCGCCTTTCGGTGGCGTGACCAGATTGCCGGGATGTTCCCGGGTCAGCATCAAACGAACCTCGTCACGGGCAAACCAGCGGCAGTCTTCAAGCTCGTTGAGGTCGGCCTGGATGTCGTCGTTGAGCGGCTCGCCGAAGCAGCCGATCATCAGCGAATAGGGAAACGGCCAGGGCTGGCTGGCATGGTAGACGACGCGGCCAAGCCTGATGCCGGCCTCCTCCAGCGTCTCGCGGCGCACCGCGGCTTCGATCGTCTCGCCCGGCTCGATGAAACCGGCAAGGGCCGAATACATACCCGGCCCGAAATGCCGGCCGCGCCCGAGCAGGCATTTCTCCCGCGTCGCCGTCAGCATGATTGCCACCGGGTCGGTGCGCGGAAAATGCTCGGTGCCGCAATTTGGGCAATGCCGCTTGTAGCCGCCGGCCCGCATCTGTGATTCGGCGCCGCATTTGCTGCAGAAACGATGGCTTGCATGCCAAGCGAGCAGGGCAGCACCTTGCGCCATCGCGCCGGCGGCCACCTCATCGATCAGCCCTTGCATGTAGACCGAGCGGTAATCGATCGCCTTGATGGTCTCGGGCAAATGTTCGGCGTCGACGCCGGCCGGCATCGCCAGCACGGGTCCCTGGTCGGAAAAGCCGAGCAGGACGCCGTGCGCGAAGGAAACCTTGAACGGCTCGCTCTCGGCGGCGCCGAACCAGGGGTCGAGACTGCCACCATCGTCGAGCTTCAGATAGAGCCGGCCGCCATTCATCAACAGCAGCCGCGTCGTCGGATCGGCCAGCGCCTTGTCGACGGAATCGTCGGCGCGGTTTTCGGATTGCCGGTCGATGGTGTTGCCGGCAAAGCCGACGAACTGGCTCGGCTCTCGCAGCGGCGCGTCAAACAGGCGGAAGCTCATGCGGTCTCTGATGCTTTGGGATGGACACGGGGAAGGCTTATAGCGCCGCCCTTATCGTTTCGGCAAACCGGCGCAGGTCGGAACGCTGATAGGGCTCACGCAGGCCATGTCCCCACACCGGACCCGGCCAGCCGGGATCGCCCTCCGAACGCGCGATGACATGGATGTGCAATTGGCGCACGATGTTGCCGAGCGCACCGGTGTTGATCTTGGTGCAACCGGTCGCCTTCTTCAGCGCCTGTGCCACCATATTGGTCTCGAAGGTCAGCATTGCCTGGTCGAGCGGCGTCATGTCGTGGATTTCCTCCGCGCCCGGCCGCTGCGGCACCAGCAGCAGCCATGGCCAGCGCCGGTCGTTCATCACCCGCAATTCGCACAGCCCAAGCCACATCAATTGCTCGCTGTCCGCCTCCAGCCGGGCGTCCAGCGTGAATCCGGCCTTCAGGCCCGGCAGCATCGGCGTTTCCCTTGCTTTTCTTGGTTTCCTCAAACTCATGAACGCTAAAGCGGCAGCAACAGGGCTGCAAGCGAATCATTGATCCGCCACGGCTCGTGATGCCGATTCGCCTGCGCACTTGCATTTCATCGCCGAATTGCCGATATGGACGGCGGGAGGTTGGTGGTGGACGATCCACTCGCCAACCGGGTCAGGTCCGGAAGGAAGCAGCCCTAACGAGCCCGGAACGGGTCATTGTTCCAGCCTCCCACCTCATTGGCTCCTCTCGCGACATTGACGACGCATTGCTGCGCGGGCGAGACTATGCGCAGAAATAGGCCGCCTTCGGGCGCGGCCCTTTGGAGCTTTACGGGCGAATGAGCGAAGCCGGAAATTCGGGAACGGAAAAGGCCGCAGCCTATCGCGTGCTGGCCCGCAAGTACCGTCCTTCGAACTTCTCCGAACTGGTCGGCCAGGAGCCGATGGTGCGCACCCTCACCAACGCCTTTGCCACCGGCCGCATTGCCCAGGCCTGGATGCTGACCGGCGTGCGCGGAGTCGGCAAGACCACGACGGCGCGCATACTCGCGCGGGCTTTGAACTATAAAACCCCGACCGTCGATCAGCCGTCGGTCGACCTTACCGTGCTCGGCGAGCATTGCCAGGCGATCATGGAAGGCCGTCACGTCGACGTCATCGAGATGGATGCCGCCTCGCACACCGGCATCGACGACATCAGGGATATCATCGAGCGCGTGCGCTACGCACCGGTCTCGGCCCGCTACAAGGTCTACATCATCGACGAAGTGCACATGCTTTCCACGCAGGCCTTCAACGGCCTGCTGAAGACGCTGGAAGAGCCGCCGCCGCACGTTAAGTTCATCTTCGCCACAACCGAAATCCGCAAGGTTCCGATCACCGTCCTGTCGCGCTGCCAGCGCTTCGACCTCAGGCGCATCGACGCCAGCGCGTTGGTCGCGCATCTTTCCTCGATCTCGGCCAAGGAAGGCATTTCGGTCGACGACGACGCGCTGGCGATGATCGCCCGCGCCGCCGAAGGCTCGGCCCGTGATTCGCTCTCCATCCTCGACCAGGCGATCGCCCATGGCGCGGGCTCCGTCAGCGCCGACGCGGTGCGGGCGATGCTGGGGCTGGCCGACCGCGCCCGCATCGTCGACCTGTTCGAACATGTGATGAAGGGCGATGTGGCCGCCGCTCTTGGGGAATTCCGCGCCCAGTACGACACTGGCGCGGATCCGGCTGCCGTGCTGACCGATCTTGCCGAGTTCAACCATCTCGTCACCCGGCTGCGCTTCGTGCCGTCGGCTGTCGACGACGCTGCGCTGTCGCAGGACGAGCGGCAACGCGGCGCGGATTTCGCCAGGACGCTGTCGGTCAGGGTGCTGTCGCGGACATGGCAGATGCTGCTCAAGGGCATCCCCGAGGTGCAGTCCTCCAACCGGCCGGTGAGCGCCGCCGAGATGGTGCTGATCCGGCTGGCGCACGCCGCCGACCTGCCGACGCTGGACGAGGCGTTGAGATCGCTTGAGGGTGCGGCGCCGGTTCAAAATAGCGCGTCGCGCCCCAACGGCGCGCCCACGGGTTCCGGCAATGGTGGCGGCACCAGCGCGGTTGCACAGACCCGCATGCCATCCGGGCCAGGCGGCGCACAGACCATGCGGCTGGTCGAGGCTACGCCTGCGCCCGCTGCTTTCGTCGCGCCCCCGCAACCGGTGGCGGAGACGCAGCAAGTACCGCTGAAATCGCTCGCCGACATCGTTGCCCTTGCCGACGCCCAGCGTGACATCGCCTTCAAGGTGCTGGTCAAGAGCTGTATCCGTCTTGTGCGCATCGAGCCCGGCCGCATCGACGTCGGTCTGACCGCCGATGCGCCCAAGATGCTGCTCAACGACCTGACGACGAAACTGCGCGCCTGGACCGGCCGCAGCTGGCTGGTCTCGCTGTCGAAGGAAGAGGGTGGCCAGACGCTCGCCGAAATGGAATCGACCAAGCGCGAGACCGCCTTCCTCGATGCCAAGAGCGATCCCACCGTAGCCGCCATTCTGGCGCGTTTCCCCGGCGCCAAGATCATTGACGTGCGCATTCCCGACGTGCCGGAAGCCGATTCGACCGAGGCCGAAGTGCCGGTCGAGCCGCCGGCGGACGACGACGAAACCTGACCACAGCACGAATCCGCAAAGGACCCGACCATGAAAGATCTTCTCGGCTTGATGGGCAAGGCGAAGGAAATGCAGGCCAAATTCCAGGCCATGCAGGATGAGATCGCCACGCTGGAAGCGTCCGGCCAGGCCGGCGGCGGCCTGGTCAACGTGACGCTGACTGGAAAATTCGAGATGAAGTCGCTGAAGATCGATCCGTCCCTGTTCAAGGAAGAGGATGTCGAGATCCTGGAGGACCTGGTGCTGGCCGCGCACAATGACGCCAAGACCAAGGTCGAGCAGATCATGCAGGAAAAGACCAAGGCGCTGACCGCCGGCCTGCCGATCCCGCCAGGAATGAAACTGCCCTTCTAGCATTCGATGGCACTACGCCCATGATCGAAGAGCCCTCCGAAAGACTGATCGAGCAGCGTGTCCGCAGCAGGATCTACGAGATCCTGGAAATTCTGGCCGATTGCGATGCCGGCGTCGATCTTGTCGGCATCAAGGGCTACTTCGACCTGTTCGAGGATTACGTGCATCGCCCGTCGATCGAGGCCGGCACGTCGGCGCTGTCGAAGGACGAGCGCGTGATCGTGCTGGAGATCGCCGAATTTCTGGAGGCGGCCTGCGAGACAAATCCGGACTTCACCAAGGCCGAATTCATCGAAAGCGACTGGCCGGGAAAGATCGCGCCGACGGCCAGGGACGCGCTGGCGCTGTTCCTCAGGCGCGGCCTGTTTTCGGAGAAAGTCGAAGAGGTTGAACCTGGCCAGCCGGCCGCGATGGCGGCCGGGCGATAGCCTGAATAAGCCACGCAACTGTGCCAATTTGGCAACAGCGCCTTACCAATAACGTTTTAGCCATCATTTTGCCTGAAAGTGTCTCATTCTTGCCGCAGCCTGGGGGCGGGCATCGAAATGAGGGTTACCTGTTGATTGTCACGCGATGGAAGACGCCGCTGTTGCTCGGCGCCGTCATTTCACCCTTGTTTTTGGCTGCCTGCAGCCAGACCACTTCGCACGGCATGTCCGTAGCCAGCCTGACCGACGCCATCACGCCGAGTTTCCTGAGCTCCCGGTCTTACAGCCACACGCCGAAGGACAAGGAATGCCTGGAACGGGCGATGTTCTTCGAGTCCAACCGGTCGAGCCGTGACGGGATGATCGCGGTCGGCACGGTGGTGATGAACCGGCTGCGCTCCGGCAATCACGGCAGCACCATCTGCGAGGTGGTGGGCGAGCCTGGGCAGTTCGCGCCCGGCGTCATGACCCGGCCGATGAATTCGCGGGCGATGCCCGATGTCGAAGCGGCCGCCGACGCCGTGCTCAAGGGCGAGCGCAAGGCCAAGCTGAAGAACACGATGTATTTCCACACCGCCGGGCTGCGTTTCCCCTACAAGAACATGCATTACACCATGGTTGCCGGCGGCAACGCCTTCTACGAGAAGCGTGGCCGCAACTGGCAGCCGCTGCCGGACGAGCCGCAGGTCGCCATTGCCTCGGCGGCGCCCGAGAAGCCAGCCGCACCGGTGACGCCAGCCGCACCGGTGACGCTTGTCGCTTCCGCCGAGCCAGTGCGTCCGGCCAAGCCGGCAACCGCTCGGTCCGCGCCTGTCCAACAAACCTATGTGACCGCCGCGGCGGTGCCGACAGCGAAATCCATACGCGCCTCGGCGGAGCCGACGGTGGTGGCGATGCAGGAGCCGATGGAAGAACCGGATGCCGCCCGTTTTGGCGGAACTCTGGCCAAGCCGGTCATCTCCTCGGTTCCGAACGCGCCGCAAGAGGCGGCGATGGGGTTCCAGTCGACGCCTGAGAACACCGATGCCATAGGCGCGATGATCGCCAGCCAAAGCCGGCCGCTCGAAACCAACTGACCTGCATTCCATGGTCCGCCAGGACAATGTGGCGGGTCATGCGGACGCGGGATGTTCCAAAGCGCTCTGAAAAATCCTAGATCAGAGCGATGTCCAAGCGAATCGCCGGTCCCGAGATCGAACGCCTGATCCAGCTCCTGGCCAAGGTGCCGGGGCTGGGTCCCCGTTCGGCAAGGCGCGCCGCACTGCATCTGATCAAGAAGAAGGAGCAGCTGTTGTCGCCGCTCGCGGCCGCCATGGCCGAGGCGGCCGACAAGGTGCGCATCTGCTCGACCTGCGGCAATGTCGATACGGCGGACCCTTGCATGATCTGCACCGATCCGCGCCGTGACGCCAGCACCATCATCGTCGTCGAGGACGTCTCCGACCTGTGGGCGCTGGAGCGGGCGGCGGCGATGAATGTGCGCTATCACGTGCTCGGCGGCGCGCTGTCGCCGCTCGACGGCATCGGTCCCGACCAGCTCAACATCCGCTCGCTGATCGACCGCGTTGCCGGCGGCGAGGTCAGGGAGATCATCCTGGCCGTCAACGCGACGGTCGAGGGCCAGACCACCGCGCATTACCTCACCGATCAGTTGTCCGGCTTCGACATCAAGGTCACACGCCTTGCGCATGGCGTGCCGGTCGGTGGCGAGCTCGACTATCTCGATGAAGGCACGCTGGCCGCCGCACTGCGCTCGCGGACGGCGTTTTGACGCAATTGGCGGAGAAGGATTGCTCCTGAGATGACTGCATTCCTTCGCTCCCCCCTCTATGAACTGGCCATTGCGATTTTCCTCGCAATCCTTATGGCCTTGGGCGCTTCAGCCTCCGCCTCAGCCGCAAAGATCGACGACCAATTCCGCTCCTGGCTGCAAAACGACCTGTGGCCTGAAGCCAAGGCGAAAGGCATTTCCAAGAAAACTTTCGACGCCGCTTTCGACGGCATCAAGCCCAATCTGAAGCTGCCCGACCTGGTGAAGCCGGGCGAGAAGGCGACCACGCCGCAGAAACAGCACCAGGCCGAATTCGGCTCGCCCGGCGCCTATTTCGCCGAGAAGACGATTGGTGCCGTGACGGCCGGCGGCAGGGCGCGCGAGGTGGCCAATGCCAGGACTATTGCCGCCATCGAAAAGCGCTATGGCGTGCCGGGCGAGGTGCTGCTGGCGATCTGGGGCCGTGAGACCGGCTTTGGCGCGGCGAAGATGCCCTACGATGCCTTCGAGGTGCTGGGCACCAAGGCGTTCATGTCGACCAAGAAGGACTTCTTCCGCACGGAGCTTTTGGCCGCGCTGGAAATCGTCGAGCGCGGGCTGGCCCCGGTCGGCGCAATGAAATCATCCTGGGCCGGTGCGCTCGGCCAGCCGCAATTCATGCCGACCTCGTTCCTGAAACATGCCGTCGATTTCGACGGCGACGGTCACGTCGACATCTGGAACTCGACGCCGGACGTCCTGGCGTCGATCGCCAACTATCTCGTCCACTATGGCTGGGTGAGGGGGCGAGGCTGGGGTTTCGAGGTGACCGTCCCGGAGACGGTCTCCTGTTCGCTCGAAGGTCCGGACCAGGGCAAGAAGATTTCGCAATGGGCTGACATGGGCATCAAGCGCGTCAGCGGAAAGCCGTTTCCGGCGAGCGAGCTGAAAGCCGAAGGCTTCCTATTGATGCCCGCCGGGCGCAGCGGGCCGGCCTTCATCGCCACACCCAATTTCTACGTGCTGAAGGAATACAACACCAGCGACCTCTACGCGCTGTTCATTGGCCACGGCGCCGATCGCATCGCTCATGGCGACAGCAATTTTGCCGGCAGTTGGGGTGCGGTCGGCGGGCTCTACCGGTCGGACATCGCCGCTTTGCAGCGGGCGCTGGAGGCCAAGGGCTATGATGTCGGCAGCGCTGACGGGCTGCCCGGCTTCAAGACCCGCCGTTCGATCGGCAAATGGCAGGCCAAGAATGGCCGCGCCGCTACCTGCTTTCCTGATGCCGGGCTGGTCGCAGTGCTGAAGTAGCTCCGACATTAGCAGATTTTTCCCGATTGGCGGCATCAATTAGCCGGCGCATGCATCGACTCGCCCCAGCCCACTCTGGTCCAATACGCAGTCTTCCAAATGCTCGTTGCCGGCTTGAAAGCCGCCGGATATGGTGTTGACCAACTGGACAAAAACCACGACGGTAAGTGGGCAGAGGCCATTGCCGGCCCCGAAAGAATACTGCAATCCTGAGCCGGGAACTCAGGTCAACAAAACAGGGAACAATCACGATGATGATGGAAAAGTTTGCTCTACGCTCGCGCATCTTGCTCGCGGGTGCCGCCATGTCCGCGCTGCTTCTGGCCGGCGCGCCGGCTGGCGCTGTCACGCCCGCCGACACGCTGGTCGAAGGTTTCGCGATCGACGACATCATCTCCATGGATCCGGGCGAGGCGTTCGAACTGTCGACCGCCGAGGTCACCGGCAACACCTATGATCTGCTTGTCCGTCTCGACCTCAGCGACACCTCCAAGGTCAAGGGCGACCTCGCCGAAAGCTGGACCGTCTCCGATGATGGCTTCACCTATACCTTCAAGCTTAAGCCCGGCCTGAAATTTGCTTCGGGCAATCCGATCACGGCGGCCGACGTCGCCTACTCCTTCGAACGCGCCGTCAAGCTGGACAAGAGCCCGGCCTTCATCATCGGCCAGTTCGGCATCAGCGGCGACAACGTCACCGAAAAGGCCAAGGCTGTCGACGACACCACCTTCCAGTTCACCGTCGACAAGGGCTATGCGCCGAGCTTCGTCTTGAACTGTCTGTCGGCAACCGTCGCTTCGGTGGTCGACGCCAAGCTGGTCAAGGAACATGTCGCTGCAGTCACACCCAGCGCCGACTACAAATGGGACAACGACTTCGGCAATGCCTGGCTGAAGACCGGCTATGCCGGCTCCGGCGTCTACAAGCTGCGCGAATGGCGCGCCAACGAAGCCGTCGTCATGGAGCGCAACGACAATTACTACGGCGAAAAGGCTAAGCTGGCCCGCATCATCTATCGCAACATGAAGGAAAGCTCGGCACAGCGCCTGGCGCTTGAAGCCGGCGACATCGACGTGGCCCGCAATCTCGAGCCGAACGACCTCGACGCCATCGCCAAGAATGCCGATTTGACCACCACCAGCGCGCCGAAGGGCACGGTCTACTATATCAGCCTCAACCAGAAGAACCCGAACCTCGCCAAGCCCGAAGTGCGCCAGGCCTTCAAATACCTGGTCGACTATGATGCCTTGGGTTCGACCATCCTCAAGGGCATCGGCGAAATCCACCAGACCTTCCTGCCCAAGGGCGTGCTGGGTGAACTCGACGAGAATCCGTTCAAGCTCGACGTCGCCAAGGCCAAGGAACTGTTGGCCAAGGCCGGTATGCCGGACGGCTTCAGCGTAACCATGGACGTGCGCAGCAAACAGCCGGAGACAGGCATGGCCGAATCGATCCAGCAGACGCTCGGTCAGGCCGGCATCAAACTGGAGATCATCCCCGGCGATGGCAAACAGACGCTGACCAAATACCGCGCCCGCAATCACGACATCTATATCGGCCAGTGGGGCCAGGATTACTTCGATCCGAACTCCAATGCCCAGACCTTCGCCTCGAATCCCGACAATTCGGACGCCGGCAAGTCCCATACGCTTGCCTGGCGCAACTCCTGGGACATTCCGGACTTGACCAAGGAGACGGAAGCGGCTCTGCTCGAGAAGGATGCAGGCAAGCGCGCCGATATGTACAAGGATCTCGAGAAGAAGATCCTCGACACCAGCCCCTTCGTCATCATCCACCAGCAGCTGGAAGTGGCCGGTCTGCGCAAGAACCTCAAGGGCTTTGCGCTCGGCCCGAGCTTCGACAGCAACTTCGTCGGGCCGGTTTCCAAGGAATAACGCCGACGGACGCGCAGCATGAGCGCGATTGAAAACGAGGGCGGGCGCGGCAGCGCCCGCGCCGCCGCCCTTGCATCATCGCTCGGCCGTTTCCTGGTCATCGCGATCACGACCTATCTTGGTCTGCTCGCGGTCACCTTCTTCATCGGCCGTGTCATCCCGATCGACCCAGTGCTGGCGGTGCTCGGCGATCGCGCGCCGGCCGATGTCGTCGAACGCACGCGCCGCGAGATGGGCCTCGACCTGCCACTGGTCGAGCAGTTCTACATCTATGTGAAAAGTGCACTGCACGGTGATTTCGGCACCTCCGTGCTGACCACCAATCCTGTCATGACCGATATTCGCCGCGCCCTTCCGGCAACGACGGAACTGGCGACGCTGGGAACACTGATCGGTGCGCTGTTCGGCGTGCCGCTCGGCGTGCTGGCCGCGGTCAGGCGCGGCAGTCTCATCGACCAGATCGTGCGCATCATCGGCCTGATCGGTTATTCCGTGCCGATCTTCTGGCTCGGGCTGCTGGCGCTGGTGCTGTTCTACGCCAAGCTGCAATGGGTCGCCTTCCCGGCACGGCTCGACGTCGTCTACGAATACACTTTCACGCCGATCACCGGCTTCTATCTGCTGGATTCCCTGTGGCAGGGGCAGTGGGATGTTTTCTATGATGCCTTCCGCCACATCATCTTGCCGGCCTCGCTGCTCGGCTATTTTTCGCTCGCCTATATCAGCCGCATGACGCGCTCGTTCATGCTCAACGAGCTGGCGCAGGAATACATCGTCGCGGCGCGCGCCAAGGGCCTGTCGGAAACCCGCATCATCTGGGGCCACGCCCTGCGCAACGCCGCGGTGCCGATGGTGACGGTGATTGCGCTTTCCTACGCCGGGCTGCTCGAAGGCTCGGTGCTGACCGAGACCGTGTTTTCCTGGCCGGGCATCGGCCTCTACATCACCAACTCGCTGCAGAATGCCGACATGAACGCCGTGCTCGGCGGCACCATCGTCATCGGCTCGGTGTTCATCGCCATCAACCTTCTCTCCGACCTGCTCTACCGGGTGCTCGATCCGAGGACGAAGTCTGCATGAGCGCCGACGCCATCCAGAGCCGTCGCGACTGGCTGCTCAGCGAGCGGCCAGCGTCGCGCATGCAGGCGAGGCTTGGCCGCGCCTATGTGGCGTGGCGGCGTTTTTCCGCCAACCGGCTGGCGTTTCTCGGCCTGCTGATCATCATTGCCCTGCTGGTCGTTGCCGCCCTTGCCGGCGTGCTGGCGCCCTATTCGCCGACATTCGGCGACCTCAAGGGCTCGCGCCTGCTGGCGCCGAGCGCCGAGCACTGGTTCGGCACCGATGACCTTGGCCGCGATATCCTCTCGCGCATTCTCTACGGCTCGCGCTGGACGCTCTACGTGGTCATCCTGGTTGCCATCATCGCCGCACCGATCGGCCTGCTGGTCGGCACCGTCGCCGGCTATGCCGGCGGCTGGACCGATGCGATCCTGATGCGCATCACCGACATCTTCCTCGCTTTCCCCAAGCTGATCCTGGCGCTGGCCTTTGTCGCGGCCTTGGGCCCCGGCATCGAGAATGCGGTGCTGGCGATCGCCATCACCTCGTGGCCGCCCTATGCGCGTATCGCGCGTGCCGAAACGCTGACCGTGCGCAATTCCGATTACATCAAAGCGGTGCAGCTGATGGGCGCTTCGCCCTTCCGCATCGTGCTGCGCCACATCATGCCGCTCTGCATCTCCTCGCTGATCGTCAGGGTGACGCTCGATATGGCCGGCATCATCCTGACTGCCGCCGGTCTCGGCTTCCTCGGCCTCGGCGCGCAGCCGCCGCTGCCGGAATGGGGCACGATGATCGCGTCCGGACGCCGCTTCGTGCTCGATCAATGGTGGGTGGCCGGTGCGCCGGGCTTCGCCATCCTGATCGTCAGCCTTGGCTTCAACCTGCTCGGCGACGGCCTTCGCGACGCGCTTGATCCCAGGAGCGGTGACCAATGAGCACGCTTCTCGACGTCGAGGACCTGCGCGTCACCTTCCCGACCCGCACTGGGCTGATCGAGGCGGTGCGCGGCGTGTCTTTTTCGCTCGGCCGCGAACGGCTTGGCATCGTCGGTGAATCCGGTTCGGGCAAATCGCAGACCGGCCGCGCCATCATGGGGCTGACGCCGCCGCAGGCCCGGATATCGGCGAACAAGCTCGCCTTCGATGGCATCGACCTGCTCAGCGTCTCGCCACGCGAACGCCGGGCGCTGCGCGGAAAACGTATCGCCATGATCCTGCAGGACCCGAAATATTCGCTCGACCCGGTGATGAGCATCGGCCGCCAGATCGTCGAGACGCTGCGCACGCATGAAAAGGTCGGCAAGGCCGAGGCGCGCGACCGCGCGCTGGCCATGCTGGAGGCCGTGCAGATCCGCGATCCCGCTCGTGTCTTCGACCTGCATCCGCATGAAGTGTCCGGCGGCATGGGCCAGCGCGCCATGATCGCCATGATGCTGATCGCCGGACCGGAAATGATGATTGCCGACGAGCCGACCTCGGCACTCGACGTCACTGTGCAGCTCGACGTGCTCGGCATTCTCGACCGGCTGGTCAGCGAGCGCGGCATGGGGCTGATCTTCATCTCGCACGATCTGCGTCTGGTCTCGTCCTTCTGCGACCGCGTCATCGTCATGTATGCCGGCAAGGTGGTCGAGCAGCTCAAGGCGTCCGAACTCGGCCGTGCCCAGCATCCCTATACGCGCGGCCTGCTCAACTGCATGCCCAAGATCGGCGCCGACCGTCACCCGCTGCCGGTGCTCGACCGCAAGCCGGAGTGGGCGGCATGACAGCAGCGATTGCCGTAGACAGGCTGGAAGTGATCTTCGACCGCTTTCGCGCGCTGAAGGGCGTCAGCCTCGACGTGCAGCCGGGCGAATCCTTCGGTCTGGTCGGCGAATCCGGCTCCGGCAAATCGACGCTGCTGCGAGCCATCGCCGGCCTTGCGCCGGTCGCTTCGGGCAGCATCACCGTCAATGGCAAGAAGCTTGGCGCACGCCGCGACAAGGCCTTTTACCGCGAAGTGCAGATGGTTTTCCAGGATCCGTACGGCTCGCTGCACCCGCGTCAGACCGTTGACCGTCTCTTGCAGGAGCCGCTTGCCATTCATGGTTTTGCCGATGGCGAAAAGCGCATCCAGCGGGCGCTCGACGAGGTCGGCTTGGGCAACGGTTTTCGCTTCCGCTACTCGCATCAATTGTCGGGCGGCCAGCGCCAGCGCGTGGCGATCGCGCGCGCGTTGATCCTCGAGCCGTCGATCCTGCTGCTCGACGAGCCGACCTCGGCGCTCGACGCCTCGGTGCAGGCGGAGGTGCTCAACTTGCTTGAAGAGGTTCGCCGGCGGCGCAAGCTGACCTTCCTGATGGTCAGTCACGACCTCGCCATCATCACCCATATGTGCGAGCGGCTGATGGTGATGCAAAGCGGCGAGGCGGTGGAGAATCTCGCGGCGGCCGACCTTGTCGAGCGCCGCGTGACCAAGGATTATACGCGCAATCTCTTGCGGGCGAGCGATGGGTTCGTGAGGGCGTAATTTCTATCGCTTACTTTGCGTTCCTTCCCACCCCCTCTGTCCTGCCGGACATCTCCCCCGCAAGGGGGGAGATTGAACGCTCAGCCGCCTTCGCCAATCGCCACAGTTGCAGGAGTAAACGGGGTGCCGAAGCTGCCGATCTCCCCCCTCGCTGGGGAGATGGCCGGCAGGCCAGAGGGGGGTGTGACGGATCGCGGCGTAACTCGAGATTTCCGTCTCAGGCTGCCCCACCTTCCGCCACTGTTTCCCCGTGCGCGCCTTCACTTTCCTGCCTCTGCTTCGGCTCCTTGATCCGAAACCACGCCACATAAAGCGCCGGCAGGAACAGCAGCGTGATCGCCGTGCCGGCGATGATGCCGCCCATCATGGCATAGGCCATCGGTCCCCAGAATACCTCCCGAGCGATCGGGATCAGCGCGAGGCTCGCGGCTGCTGCCGTCAGCGCAATCGGCCGCATGCGGTGCTCGGTCGCCTCGATCACCGCCGCCCAGCGGTCCTTGCCTTCGGTGACGAGGTCCTCGATCTGCACGATCAGGATGACCGAGTTGCGGATCAGGATGCCGATCAGCGCCAGCACACCGAGGATGGCGACGAAGCCGAGCGGCGCGCCGCTAGGCACCAGTGCGGCCACCACGCCGATCAGGCCGAGCGGCGCCACAGCAACAACCAGGAACAGGCGCTGGAAGCTCTGCAACTGCACCATCAGGATGGTCGCCATGACGAACAGCATCAGCGGCACGACGGCGGCGATCGGTCCCTGGCTTTTAGCGCTTTCCTCGACCGAGCCTGCGGTCTCAACCGAATAGCCCGGCGGCAGTTTGGCGATGAAGGCATCGACGGCTGGCTTCAGTTCATTGACCACGGTCGCTGGCAGCGTGTCGCCGACCAATCCGGCGCGCACGGTGATCGTCGGAATGCGGTTACGCCGCCACACCGTCGGCTGCTCCAGCTCGTAGCGGAAGTTGGCCACCGCCGCGAGCGGGATCGCCTCGCCGGTGCTGGTCGGCAGCTGCATGTTCTGCAGTGTCCTGATCGAGCCGCGTTCGGCATCGCGTGAGCGCGCCACGACGTTGATCAGATAGGTGGCGTCGCGCACCTGGGTGATGGTGGCGCCGCCGACCGTGCTGTTCAGCGCGCTGGCGATATCGGAGGAGGTGATGCCGAGCTGGCGCGCCTTGTCCTGCAGCACGTCGACCCTCAGCACACGCTGCGGCTCGTTCCAGTCGAAGGTTGGCGCGGCAAGCTTCGGATTGGTCGAGATGAGGCCGGCGAATTGCTGCGCCAGGCCGCGCACCGTCTGGATGTCGGGTCCGCCGACGCGGTACTGCACCGGGCGGCCGACCGGCGGCCCCAGCTCGAGCGGCTTGACGAAGGCATCGGTACCGACGAACTCCTCGCGCAGCAGCTTCTCCAGTTGCGGCTTCAGCCGGTTGCGCGCTTCGATGTCTTGGTGACGATGACCGTCTGGCCGAAATACGGATTGGCCGGTTGCACGTCGAAGGCGAGCAGGAAACGCACCGCGCCCTGGCCGATATAGGAGCTGAAATGGTCGATGTCGGGGTTGCTGGCCAGCGCGCGCCCTTCGAAACGCTCGATCTGGTCCCGCGTCTCGGTGATCGATGAGTTCTGCGGCAGGTTCCAGTCGACGATCAGCTCCGGCCGGTCAGAAGGCGGAAAGAACTGCTGCTGGACGAGGCCGAAGCCGGCTATCGAGCCGGCAAACAACAGCACGGTGGCGATGATGGTCAGCCAGTGATGCCGCACAGAGCCGAGTAGCACGCGCCGGAACAGTGACGTGAAGCGGCCCGGCTGGTCGTGGTGCTTTGTCTTCATCGTCGCCGGAAGAATTGTGACGCCGAGTAGCGGCGCAAACAGCACTGCCACGATCCATGATACCAGAAGCGATACGGCGATGACGACGAACAGTGTGAAGGTGTATTCGCCGGCGGCGCTGTTGTTGAGGCCGATCGGGATAAAGCCGGCGACCGTCACCAGCGTACCGGTCAGCATTGGGAACGCAGTCGATGTGTAGACGTAAGTCGCTGCTTTGCGCAGATTGTCGCCGACCTCAAGCCGCGCCACCATCATCTCGACCGCGATCATCGCGTCGTCGACCAGGAGACCGAGCGCAATGATCAGCGCCCCCAGCGAGATGCGCTGCAGCGAGATGCCGAGATAGGCCATGACCGTGAAGGTGATGGCCAGCACTAGCGGGATCGACAGCGCCACGACGAAGCCGGCGCGCATGCCTAGGCTTATGAAGGACACCGCGAGCACGATGGCGACCGCCTCGAACAGCGCGCGCGTGAAGCCCGAGACGGCCTCCTCGACGATGACGGGCTGGTCCGCGACCAGATGCACACCGACGCCTACCGGCAGGTCGGCCAGCACCTTGTTCATCTCCGTGTGCAGCGCCTCGCCGAACTGCAGCAGATTGGCGTTGGGCTTCATGCCGATGGCGAGCGCGATGGCATCCTGGCCATTGAAGCGGAACAGCGCCGTCGGCGGATCGACATAGCCGCGCGTGATCGTCGCCACGTCGCTCAGCCGGAAGAAGCGGTCGTTGACGCGCAGATTGATGGCACGCAGACTCTCTTCGGAAGTGAACTGGCCACCGACGCGCACGCTGATGCGCTCCGGCCCGGACTCGATGACACCGGACGGCGTGATCGCGTTCTGCGCTTGCAGGCTGGCAACGATCGCTTGCTGGTTGAGGCCAAGGGCGGCGATCTGGCGGGTCGAGAATTCGAGATAGATCGCCTCGTCCTGCGCGCCGACGAGATCGACCTTGCCGGCATTCGGCACGGTCAGGATTTTGGTGCGGACGTCCTCGACATAGTCGCGCAGCTGGCGCGGCGTCAGCCCGTCCGACGTGAAGGCGTAGATGTTGCCGAAGACATCGCCGAAGCGGTCGTTGAAGAACGGTCCCTGCACGCCTTGCGGAAACTGCGTCCGGATGTCGTTGACCATGTTGCGCACCTGAATCCAGTTCGACACGACATCGCGCGCCTTGGTGGTGTCCTTCAGGTTGACGAAGATGACGGTCTGGCCGGCGGTGGTGACGGATCTGGTGAAGTCGAGGCTGTCGAGCTCCTCGAGCTTCTTCTCTATGCGGTCGGTCACCTGCTGCCCGGTCTCCTTGACCGACGCGCCCGGCCAATTTGCCTGGATGATCATCGTCTTGATGGTGAAGTTGGGGTCTTCCTCACGACCGAGATTGAGGTAGGAGAAGATGCCGGCCACCACGAAGACCAGCATGAAGTACCAGACCATGGAGCGGTGGCTGAGCGCCCAGTCGGAGAGATTGAAGCCCTTCATCAGACGCCGCCCTCCGGCACTTTGACCTTTTGGCCTTCGCTCAGGCTGTGGACGCCGGCGGTGACGACGCGCATACCGGCTTCCAGCCCTCCGGCGACGGTGAAGGTAGCGGCGCCCTTGGCGGCGACCTTGATATCTTTGGCGTTAACGCTCGATGTCTGCGGATCGACGATCCACACCTTGTCGACGCCGTCCTTCTCAAGCAGTGCCGACATGGGCAATTCTATCGTCGGCGCAACCTTGGTCACGCGGGTCGCCGTCACTGTCGAGCCGAGTCGGAAGGCTTGCGGCGGATCGGTGAGCGTCAGACGCACGCGCCGCGTGCGGGTCGAGCCTTCGGCCTGCGGCGCGATCTCGCGCAGCTTGGCCTCGGTCTGGATCGTCGGCAGCGATTGCAGGATGACCTGGAATGGCGTGCCGGCCGTGAGGTCACCGATCAACTGGTCGGGAATGTCGACCACCGCCTCGCGCAGGTCCGAGCGCGCCACCGTGACGACCGTCTGGCCAGGCGAGACCGTCTGGCCGACCTCGGCGCCGGTGGCGGTGACGACACCGTCGAAATCCGAGAACAGCCGGGCGTAGCCAAGCTGCTCCTGCGATTTGGCAAGCGAGGCCTTGGCCCGTTCGACGCCGGCCTCCGCCGCTTTCCTCGCCTGCTGCGCGGAATCGAAGACCGCCTGCGTGGTGTTGGCGGCGGCAAGCAGTTGGCGCTGGCGTTCTTCGCTGGCTGCGGCGTCGGCGAATTGCGCCTCGGCATTGGAGAGTTCCGCCTTGGCGGCCTGGACGGCCAGCTCCAGTGCGGTCGGGTCGAGCGCGGCGATCGTCGTGCCCTTGCTGACGATGTCGCCGACATTGACGTCGCGCGACACAACCCGGCCAAGCAGGCGGAAGGCGAGGTCGGCACTGACCTGCGGCTCGACCGAGCCGGCAAAGCCGTAGGTCTGGGTGGTGCGCGGCTCGATGACCACCGACAGCACCGGCCGGATGATCTCGGGCGGCTTTTCCTCGGACTTCGAGCAGGACACGAGCGTGCCAAGTGCAAACAGGCCAAGCACAAGGTGCGGCAGCCTTCTCATTGGCCCGCTCCCGATATCTCGACCGTTTGCCCGGGACTGAGCAACTGCCCGCCTGCCGTAACGACGCTTTGGCCTTCGTTCAGGCCGCTGGCGATGACGACCGTGCCCGATTCGAATGCCAGCACCTCGACCGGCGCCGTCGCAACCGCCTTGGTCGAGGGGTCGACGATCCAGACAGCCGGTTTGCCGGCAGTGGAGGTGAGCGCCTGCCAGGGCAACAGGATAGCCTTCGCCGGCCTGGCGCTGACCGAGCCGATGACAGCCGCTCCCAGTGGCATGCCGGCGGGCGTGTCGGGAATGGCGACCTTGACCCGGATCGAGCCCGAAGCCGGATCCACCGCTGGCGATACTTCGCGCACCTTGCCCACGGCCTTCACCTGCGGGTCCGACAACAGCGTGATCGTCACCGCCGGCGATGGCGCCGTTTTGGCGACCAATGTTTCCTGGACATTGAACACCGCGTCTCGATCGCCGTCTTCGGCGACGGTGAAGACGGTCTGCGCCGCCTGCACCACCTGTCCAGTTTCGACCTGGCGGGCGGTGATGACGCCGGCGGCACCCGCCTTGAGCTCGGTGAAGGACAGGTTCTGCTGGGCGTTGGTTAGTGCGCTCTGCGCGGCATCGACACTACCTTGCGCCACCTTCAGCGCCTGGTCGGCGGCGTCATAGTCGCGCCTGGTGGTAAAACCCTGGGCAAGCAGCGTCTTCTGCCGCTCGAAGGCTGCGGCGGACTGGGTCAGCTGAGCCTGCGCGGCGTCAAGATCGGCCTGTGCCGAGCGCAAATCGGATTCCTGCTCCTGCGGATCGATGCGGGCGAGCACGGCACCTTGATCGACATGCTGGCCGACATCGACCAGGCGCTCGGCGACGCGGCCACCGACCCGGAACGACAGATTGTTCAGCGTGCGCGCCGCGATCACGCCGGTCAGCGAGGTCCTTGGCGAAAAGTCTGCGATCGCGACTGTCTCGGTGCGCACCATCACCGGCAGCCTCTGTTCGGCCTCCTGCTTCTGGCAGCCGGCAAGCAGCAGACTCGCCATCGCCCAGGCAAGGATCGAGGCGTTTCGAAACGGCAAAAGGCTGGGGGGCGATGGCTGCAAGGCGGACGATGTCGCGTTCCTGCTCATGGCTTCCCCTGCCTGCGTAGGACGCTCCCCACCGCGGAGCCTCGCGGGCCGTCCGAAGATAATCGATCCCGGGGAAAAGGGAACCTCTCTCGTACGCGTACCGGTCGACTGGTTAAGGCGGCGCCGGGCGACAGGCCCAATCGCCTGTTGACGGTGCCGACTTGAGGAAAACGTGAAATAAGGTCAGAAGACGTGTCAGCGACATCAAACAAGAACGGGCGCCGGCCCGATGAGGAATCCCATGAAGAATTCAGCCATTTCCGAACGCAAGAACCAGTCGATCTCGCGCGGCGTCGGCATGACCACGCAAATCTACGCGGACCGGGCTGAAAACTCGGAGATATGGGATGTCGAAGGCCGCCGCTACATCGACTTCTCGTCGGGCATCGCCGTCGTCAACACCGGCCATCGCCATCCGAAGGTGATCGAGGCGGTCAAGGCACAGCTCGACCGCTTCACCCACACCTGCCACCAGGTGGTGCCCTATGAGAGCTATGTGCGGCTGGCCGAACGGCTTAACGGCATGCTGCCCGGCAAATTCGAGAAGAAGACGATCTTCGTTACCACCGGCGCCGAGGCGGTCGAGAATGCCATCAAGATCGCCCGCAACGCCACCGGCCGTGCGGCGGTCATCGCCTTCGCCGGTGGCTTCCACGGCCGCACCTTCATGGGCATGGCGCTGACCGGCAAGGTCGTGCCCTACAAGGTCGGCTTCGGCGCCATGCCGGGCGACGTCTACCACGCGCCGTTCCCGGTGCCGCTGCACGGTGTGTCGGTCGCCGATTCGCTGGCCGCACTCGACCGGCTGTTCAAGGCCGATGTCGACCCGGCCCGGGTTGCCGCCATCATCATCGAGCCGGTGCAGGGCGAGGGTGGCTTCTACGACGCGCCGCGTGAGTTCCTGACGGCGCTACGCAAGCTCTGCGACCAGCACGGCATGCTTTTGATTGCCGACGAAGTGCAGACCGGCTTTGCCCGCACCGGCAAGATGTTTGCCATGGATCACCATGAGGTGGCGGCCGACATCACCACCATGGCGAAAAGCCTGGCCGGCGGTTTCCCGCTGGCCGCGGTCACCGGCCGCGCCGAGATCATGGATGCGCCCGGCCCCGGCGGGCTCGGCGGCACCTATGGCGGCAGTCCGATCGGTGTCGCCGCCGCGCATGCCGTGCTCGATGTGATCGAAGAGGAGAAGCTCTGCGACCGCGCCAACACGCTGGGTGCAAGGCTGAAGCAGCGGCTGCAGTCGATCCGTGACGACGTGCCCGAGATCGTCGATATCAGAGGCCTCGGTTTCATGAACGCGGTCGAGTTCAACGACGTCAAGAAAGGCCTGCCGTCGGCCGAGATCGCCAATGCGATCAGGCTGAAGGCGCTCGACAAGGGGCTGATCCTGCTGACCTGCGGCGTCTTTGGCAACGTCATCCGCTTCCTCGCACCAATCACCATCCAGGACGGTGTCATGAACGAGGCGCTCGACATTCTGGAAAGCGCGATCCGCGAAGTCTGCGCCGCCTGATCGGCGGGGCGCCGGCCTGAAGGGCGCGGTATTATCCTGCCGCTCTGGCGGGCACGCTCTCGAGGAAAGCAGCCAGCGCCGCTTTCAGGCCTTCGGGGCCAGTCGAAATCGTCTGCGGCGTTGGCGAGAAGCCTGCGCCGAGCATCTTGCGACCAAGCATGTGGTCGCCTGGGCGGTTGACGGATTCGATGCCGAGCAGCCGGTCTCCGGCATAGTGATAGATCGAGAATTTGTTGTCGGGCAGGTCGCCCAGTACGACATGGCTGTCGCCGCCGGCGGTCAGGCCGACCATCTGCAGCTTCATGTCGCCGATGTCGGACCAGAACCACGGCACCGCCGAATAGGCGTCGGCATGGCCGGTAATGGTGCGTGCGGCGAGCCGCGCCTGGTCGGTGGCGTTCTGCACCGATTCCAGCCGCACGTCGCCGCCGGTGAACCAATGCCGGTAGGAAGCGGCGTCGCCAATGGCGAGAATCTCAGGCACCGAGCTACGCATCTGGTGATCGACGCGGATGCCGTTGGCGACAGCCAGGTCTGCTTCCTGCGCCAGTTCGACATTCGGCACGGCGCCGATGCCGACGATGACCATGCGCGCCGGCAGCCTTTCGCCGGCGGAGGTGATCGCGGACACGACATGGCCGTTTTCGCCTTCGAGCCGGGCAATGCTGGTGCCGGTAAGGATGCGCACACCGATAGCTTCCAGCCTTTGGCGGACATGGCTCGCCACGACAGGCGCCACGGCGCGGCCGAGCAGCCGGTCGAGCGCTTCGACCACCGTTACCGTGCGGCCGGCCGCCCGCAGCGTCGCGGCAATTTCCAGCCCGATGAAGCCGCCGCCGAGGATGACGACATCGTCGCTCTGTGTGCTCAACTCGCGGATCAGCCGCGCGTCGGCCAGCGAACGCAGCGACAGCACGCCGGAAAGATCCGAGCCGGGCAGCGGCAGGGTGCGTGGGCGCGAACCGGTCGCCAGGATCAGGTGATCGAAGCCAAGCGCACCGCCGCCGGCGATGTCCAGGTTGCGGCGCGCGGCATCGATACGGTCGATCCTGACGCCAGGCCGGTAATCGATGGCGCTGCCGGTGTAGAAGGCTTCGCCGCGCAGCGGTTGCGGTTTGGCCGCGGCATCCTTGATGAAGGTCTTCGACAGCGGCGGCTTGTGGTACGGCAGTTCGTTCTCGTCACTGATGAGGATCACCGGTCCGTCATAGCCCTCCTCGCGCAGGCTTGCGGCCGCTTGCACGCCCGCATGACCCGCGCCGACAATGACCACACCGTTCTTCATCGCACTCCAATCCCGGTTCGATTCTAGGACGTCTCGCCAAGTGGCAATTGTCTGGCGCCGCCGCAAGAGCGCTTTTGCGGGTCGCACCCGGAATGGCGGCTGTCAATCGCACAGTTCAGCAGCAAGACCTGGCGCAGGCCGATACATAAAGTTGACTGTCGTAGTTTAGAATAATTCTAAACTGTTGTTTCAATTGGCTTTTCCTGTCGATTTTCATTGACTTCCACCAACGTCGAAGCTTTATGGAGGCTCGCGCATTGGCGCATCCCTTTGATGTCTGGGCCTTGAACCCTTTCGATTGGAGGCATTTCGGTGTCTTTCTTCCGCAGACCACGTCTTGTCGTGGCCATTTTTTTGCCGGATGGCGTTGCCTGCCTGACTTGGTGCAGGCCGCCCGTTGCCGCGCCCCTATTTCAGTGAATTCCTGAGGAGATGACAATCATGAGAGCGATGATAACGGCACGGTATGGCGGCAGGCTCGCCGCGATCGGCGCCACGGCCCTGCTGACGGCGGCGGTGTTCGTGCTGCCGGCCAAGGCGGAAACCGATGCGAAGGCGGTCATCAAGACCTATGCCGATATCGGGCTCGCCAAATATGAGGATTCGCTGACCACGGCGCAGGCGCTCGACAAGGCGGTCGACGCTCTGCTGGCCAATCCATCGGCGGAAACCCTCAACGCCGCCCGCGACGCCTGGAAGGCATCGCGTGTCCCCTACCAGCAGACCGAAGTCTACCGTTTCGGCAACAAGATCGTCGACGATTGGGAAGGCAAGGTGAACTCCTGGCCGCTCGACGAAGGGCTGATCGACTACGTCGCCAAGAGCTATGGCACCGAATCGGATGCGAATTCGCTCTATACGGCCAATGTGATCGCCAACAAGGAGATCGAGATCAACGGCAAGAAGGTCGATGCCACCAGCCTGACGCCGGAATTCCTCTCCGGCACGCTGCAGGAAGCCGGCGGCATCGAGGCCAATGTCGCCACCGGCTATCACGCCATCGAGTTCCTGCTGTGGGGCCAGGACCTGCATGGCACCGGCCCAGGCGCCGGCGAGCGCCCCTATACCGACTACGACCTCAAGAACTGCACCGGCGGCAATTGCGACCGCCGCGCTCAGTATCTGAAGTCAGCCAGCGACCTTCTGGTTTCCGACCTTCAGGAGATGGTCGGCAACTGGAAGGAAGATGGCGCTGCCCGCAAGAACCTCGTCGACGGCGAGCCGAACACCGCCATCTCGATCATCTTCACCGGCATGGGCTCGCTGTCCTACGGCGAACTCGCCGGCGAACGCATGAAGCTCGGCCTGCTGCTGCACGATCCGGAAGAGGAGCATGACTGCTTCTCCGACAACACCTTCAATTCCCATCTCTACGACGCCATCGGTATTCGCGCCGCCTATCATGCCAGCTACACCAGACTCGACGGCAGCGTCGTCTCGGGGCCTTCGGTGGCCGATATGGTGAAGGCCGCCGATCCGGCGATCGACAAGGAACTGTCGGGCAAGCTCGATGTCACGGTTGCCAAGATGGAGGCGATCAAGGCGCGGGCACTGGCCGGCGAGGCCTATGACCAGCAGATCGCCGAGGGCAACACGGAAGGCAACGCCACCGTGCAGGCGGCGATCGACGCGCTGATCGACCAGACCAAGTCGATCGAACGCGCCGTCGGCACCCTGAAGCTCAACGCCATCGCCTTCGAAGGCTCCGACAGCCTCGACGCGCCGGACAAGGTGTTCAAGTAACGTCGAAGGCCTGGGGCCTGATCCGGAGCCGGACAATCGGCTTCGGAATAGGCTCCGGTAAGAAATCAAGCCACACGGCGCGGGAGGCGCCGTCAGCCATCCGAGCCATGTAATGCTGATCTGCCATTGCAACATCATCACCGAGAGGGAAATCGAGCAGACGATCATCGGGCTGCTGGACCAGGACCCCTGGCAACTGATCGTGCCGGCGAAGGTTTATCACGCCATGCAAAAGCGCGGTCGCTGTTGCGGCTGTTTCCCAAATGTGGTCGAAACGATCATTCGGGTCACCGAAAATTACCACGCCCGCTCGGAGGCGAGCGGCGTGGATATCGTTTCACACCTGGATCGCGTCAGAGGCCTGCGCGTCCAATACGGGAGCAGAACCCATGAAAGGCGAAAAGCAGATCATCGAGCGGCTTAACGAGGCTCTTTTTCTGGAGCTCGGCGCCGTCAACCAGTATTGGGTGCATTTCCGTCTGCTGGAGGACTGGGGGTACGCCAAGCTGGCAAAGAAGGAACGCGCGGAATCGATCGAGGAGATGCACCATGCCGACCGGCTCGTGGCCCGCATCATCTTCCTTGAAGGCCATCCGAACCTGCAATCCGTGGCGCCGTTGCGCATCGGGCAGAATGTCAAGGAAGTGCTCGAATCCGATCTTGCCGGCGAATATGACGCGCGTACCGCCTACAAGCGCTCGCGTGAGATCTGCGAGGAAGCGGGCGATTACGTGACGATGAAGCTGTTCGAGGAGTTGCTGGCGGACGAGGAAGGTCACATCGACTTCCTCGAGACGCAGCTCGACCTGCTTGCTTCGATCGGTGAGGAAAAATACGGCCAGCTCAACGCCGCATCGGCGGACGAGGCGGACTAAGGACATGCGGGAGTGCGGCGCCTGCTAGAATTCGTGCGCCGCTTGCGGCGGGCCAACGGCTCGCCGCCCCGTCACAAAACGCCAGCCGGATCGGCGCGCGGGCGCTGCGTCATCCTTGTGGTGGCGCTCACCTCTTCAGCGCTTGCCGGCGACCTTCAGCCCGCCGGCCTCGCCACCAGGCGCACCGACCTCAATCCGAAGGACCAGGCGCGCGTCGCCGCCATCACCAGGCCGACGTCGGATTTCTCCAAGCCCGAGCAGTTCGAACTGATGCAGGGTGGCGCCGGCACGTCCAGGAAGGACGTCAGCCGCGATTCCTTCTCGCAATCCTCGGCCAACATCACCTTCGAGGAAGAGGGCACCTTCAAGCTCGGCAACGCCCTGTTCCGCAAGAACTGGGTGTCGTCGCCATCCTCGACACAGGCTTCGGACGGGCTTGGTCCGCTGTTCAACGAACGCGCCTGCCAGAACTGCCATCTGAAGGACGGCCGCGGCCGCCCGCCGCAAGGCGACGCCGGCACCACCTCGATGTTCCTGCGACTGGCCCGCGAGGCGAGCAGCGCGGAAGAGAAGGCAGCGCTTGCCGACCACAGGCTGCTCAACCTTCCCGACCCCGTCTACGGCACGCAATTGCAGGAGCTGGCCGTGCCCGGCCTGCGCGGCGAAGGCAGGATGCATGTCGATTATCAGGAACGGCAGGTGACGCTGGCGGACGGCACCGTGATTTCGCTGCGCAAACCCAGCTATTCGGTCGTCGATCCCAGCTATGGACCGCTTGATCCGCGCACCACGCTGTCGCCGCGCCTGACGCCGCCGATGATCGGCCTTGGCCTGATCGAGCAGATTGCCCCGGCGGACATCCTCGCCCATGCCGATCCGGACGACCGAAACGGTGATGGCATTTCCGGCAGGCCCAACATCGTCCGCGACGGCCAGAGCGGAGAGCTGACGCTTGGCCGTTTCGGCTGGAAGGCACAGACCGCGTCGATCCGCCAGCAGGCAGCGGATGCCTTTGCCGGCGACATCGGCATCTCGACGCCGGAAGAGCCGAAACATTGGGGCGACTGCACCACCGCACAGGAAAAATGCCTGGCCATGCCGAATGGCGTGCAGCCGCGCCTCGGCCCGGTCGAGGCGCCGGTGCCGGTGATGGATCTCGTTACCTTCTATTCGCAGAACCTGGCCGTGCCGGCGCGCCGCGACCTCGATCGGCCAGACGTGCTCGCGGGCAAAAAGATATTCTACGAGATGGGCTGCATTGCCTGCCACACGCCGAAATTCGTCACCCGTCGCGGCACGCCCAACAATGCGCAGGCGTTCCAGTTGATCTGGCCCTATTCCGACTTCCTGCTGCACGACATGGGGCCAGATCTGGCCGACGGCCAGGCCGCGGGCGAAGCCACGGGCAATGAGTGGCGTACCCCGCCATTGTGGGGCATCGGCCTCACCGAAACGGTCAACGGCAATTCATTCTTCCTGCATGATGGCCGCGCGCGCAGCCTGACCGAGGCGATCCTGTGGCATGGTGGTGAGGCGCAGAAGGCGCGCGACCGCTTTGCCGCCGCCAACGTGGCTGACCGTGAGGCGCTGCTCAAATTCCTGGAGTCACTGTGATGCTCAAGCGCTCTGCACTGGTTCTCGTTCTGCCGCTGGCTTTGCTGGGCGTCGTCCCGGCGTCGGCGGCTGTGAAAGCCTCCGAAATCATCCAGCGGGCGATCGACGGCTTTGTCCGCCCGGCCTATGCCGGCCTGCACGACCATGCCGGCCGTTTGACCAAGGCGATGCACACGCTCTGCACCGCGCCCTCGCAAGAAGACCTCGATGCGGCGCGGGTCCGGTTTTCGGCGACGGTCGATGCTTGGTCATCAGCCGAGATCATCGGGTTCGGACCGATCAAGGAGAACAACCGGCTGGAACGCATGCTGTTCTGGCCGGACCGCAAGAGCATCGGCCTGAAGCAGGTGCAGGCGGCGCTGTCCGACAAGGACCCGACCGCCACCGATGCGGCACAGCTGGCCGGCAAGAGTGTCGCCATGCAGGGGCTGGGCGCGCTGGAGTTCGTCCTTTACGGCGATGGCGCCGATGCGTTGACGGGCAAAGCCGATCCCTATCGCTGCGCTTATGGCGCGGCGGTTGCCGGCAACATCGAAACCATGGCCGGCGAGGTCAGCGCCGCCTGGAACAAGCCGGACGGCTTTGCCGCCCTTTGGGCCAATCCGGGGCCGCAGAACGCGCTTTACCGTGACGGCAACGAAGCTGTGACCGAACTGGTCGGCGTCTTCATCAATGAGCTGGAAATGGTGCGCGATGTGCGCCTGAAGGGCTTTTTCGGCGGCAAGCCGAATGCGGACAAGCCCAGGCAAGCAATCTACTGGCGGTCGCAGAACACCACCAATTCGCTGGCCGCCAATCTGTCGGGAATAGACAATCTGTTCCAGGCTTCGAAGCTCGGCGACGCATTGCCGCCCGATGCGCGCTGGATGGCGGAATCGATCCATATCCAGCTGGTCAACGGCGTCGCCACCGCCAAGGCCGTCAGCGGTCCGATCGACAAGGCGCTTGCCGATCCGGCGCTGCGTGAAAAGCTCGATCACTTCGCGCTGATCACCTCCAGCCTGTCGACCCTGATCGGCACCAGGCTGACCGCCGAATTCGGCCTGACCGCCGGCTTCTCGTCGCTTGACGGAGACTGAGCATGATCCCGAAAAGTGGAAGCCGATTTTCGGAAAAGATCATGCTCAAAAAGAGAGACTGATCCTTGAAGACGCCACTGATCGACCGCCGCGATTTCCTCAGGGCTACAGGCATTGGCTTTGCCGCCGCGATGGCACCGTCGGCCTGGGCGAAGACGCTTGCGGCCGACGCCGTCTTCGCCACCGCCTTCGTCAAGCGCGATGGCAGTTTCGGCGCCGCTGTCCTGTCCGAAGCCGGCAAGCTCTTGCATGCGATCGACCTGCCCGATCGCGGCCACGACGTCACTTTCGATCCGGTGTCGAAGCGTTCGGTGGTCTTCGCTCGCCAGCCCGGCACCTTCGCCGTGGTCTTCGACCATTCGGGCCGCGAGGAGCCGCTGACCATCGCCAGCATCACCGGCCGGCATTTCTTCGGCCACGGCGTGTTCTCGCCCGATGGGACGCTGCTCTACGCCACCGAAAACGACTTCGACAATGCCGCCGGCGTCGTCGGTATCTACGATGCGCGGGCGAAATTCAGCCGCGTCGGCGAATTCCCGACCTATGGCATGGGGCCGCACGAACTTCTGCTCCTGGGTGACGGCAAGACGATTGCGGTTGCCAATGGCGGCATCGAGACCCATCCGGACTATGGCCGCGCCGAGCTCAACATCGCCACCATGAAGCCGTCCTATGTGCTGATCGACCGCGTCACCGGCGACCTCATCGAGAAGCACGAACTGCCGGCGGCACTGCACCAGCTGTCGATCCGCCACATGGATACCGACCGATCCGGCACGGTCTGGTTCGGTTGCCAGTACCGGGGGCCGGGCACCGATCGGCCGCTGCTGGTCGGCCGCGCCGCGCGCGGCAAGGAGTTGCAGTTGCTCGACATGCCGCAGGACGTGCTGTCCGGTTTCCGCAACTATATCGGTTCGGTCGCCGCCAATCCGGTGGCCGGCACCGTCGCCGTCTCGTCACCGGAAGGCAATTCGCTTGTGGTGATCGACGCTGCGAACGGCCGGATCGTCTCGAACAGCGCGCTGGTGGAGGTCTGCGGCGTGGCGCCCGACAGAACGGGTTTCATGGCGACCACAGGCGCCGGCGAAATCATCGAGGGCAGCGGGGCGACCCGGTCCGAACCGGACTATGTCTGGGACAACCACATGCTGCGCATCGAACACGCCGCATAGATGCTTTTCCTGCCAAGCCGAAGCGAAGCCGCTTAACAAATTATGCACTATCCCCTTGCGATGGCGGGCCGTGGCGGGCACAGGGAATTGTTTCTCGAACCGGTCGTTTCATGAAATTGCTTGCCATCGACTGTGCCGCCAACCTCTGCGCCGCTTGCGTCTATGACGCTGAGGCGAAGCAGGAGCTTGGCCGCTCGGTGCTCGATCTAGGTAAGGGCCATGCCGAGCATCTGATGGCCGTCATCGCCGAAGCGCTGAAAGTGGCCGCAACCGACTATGCCGGTCTTGGCGCCATCGCCGTCTCCGTCGGTCCCGGCTCCTTCACCGGTCTGCGGGTCGGCGTGTCGACAGCGCGCGGCCTGGCGCTGGCGCTGAAAGTCCCGGCGATCGGAGTCACGACACTGGAGGCGCTGGCCGCTGAGGCAGCAGCGACATTTCCCGGCCGCGCCGTACTGGCGGCGCTCGACGCCGGCCGCGAGGAACTCCATGCCGCCCTTTTCGATGAAATGTCGGCTTTGACTTACGGTCCGGCTGTGACCACACTGGCGAATGCCGTGACCATGGCGACGGAAAGCGCCTCGGTGCTCGCCGGCACCGCGGCAGCGCAGATCGCTGCCTCAGCAGGGCGCGCCTTCGATATCGGTCCCGAGACGGCCACCGCCGACATTGTCGCCTACGCTCGCCTGGCTGCCGCCAAGGGCGGGAGTGAGAGGCCGAAACCGCTCTATTTGCGCGGCGCCGACGCCAAGCCGCAGGCTGGGTTCATACTGTCAAGGCAAGAAAGATAAATGCGCATACCTTTTCTCCAACCACGCCGCCGGGACTACGCGCTCGAGCCGCTGAAGATCGCCGACAGCCCGGCGGTCTCGCTGCTGCATCGCGAGGATTTTGTCCGCCCGTGGACCGATGGCGAATTCGCCGCCTTGCTCGAACAGGATACCGTGTTCGGCTATGCTGCGCGCGAAACCGGGCAGGGCGCCAAGCCGCCGGTTGGCTTCGTGCTGGCCAGGCTGGCGGCCGGCGAGGGCGAGATCCTGACCGTCGCGGTGGCGCGATCCCACCGCCGGCAGGGGCTGGGCTGGCAGTTGATGGATGCGGTGCTGCGCGAACTGCACGCGCAGCGCGCCGAAGCGCTGTTCCTCGAGGTCGACGAGACCAATGTTGCGGCGATCGCCCTCTACCGGCGACTGGGCTTCCGCGAGGTCGGCAAACGTCCCAACTACTACAGGTCGTCCGAGCACGGACCGACCGGGGCGCTTGTCATGCGCCGCGATCTTCGCTAGCCAGAGGCGCCAAATCCAAGGGTTACAGCGTCCCTTGCGCATCCAAAAAGGACGCGCGGCGCTGTAACGGCAGAGCCGGGACTGTATGATCGGAAAAATCAGGATTTTCCTGGCGCTGGGCCTTGTCGCCGCCGGTTCGCTGGTCCTCGTGCCGTTGCAGATGCTGTCGATGAAGACCGGCTGGTGGCCGGAAACCTTTATCCTGAAAATCTGGCACAGGCTGATCATCCGGGCGCTGGGCATGCGCATCCATGTCAAGGGCGCGCTGTCCGACAAGCGCCCTTTGCTGGTTGCGTCTAACCACATCTCCTGGACCGACATCATGGTGCTCGGCTCGATGGTCGACGTGAAGTTCATCGCCAGAGCCGATATGGAAGGCTGGCCGCTGATCGGCATGCTGTCGAAGCTGCAGCGCACCGTTTTCATCGAGCGCGAGCGCAAGCGTTCGTCCGGCGACCAGGCCAGCGAGATCGCCAGCCGCATGGCCAAGGGCGACGCCATGGTGCTGTTCGCCGAGGGCTCGACCGGCGACGGCAACATCGTCCTGCCCTTCAAGAGCACGCTGTTCGGCGCCGCCTCGATGGCGATTTCGGAAGGTGCGGCCGAGCAGGTCTTCATCCAGCCGGTGGCGATCGCCTACACGCGCCTGCACGGCGTGCCGCTCGGCCGCCGGCACCGGCCGCTTGCCGCCTGGATCGGCGATGAGGACCTGATGCCGCATCTCAAGGTGCTGCTGGCGGAAGGGGCACTCGACGTCGAGGTGCATTTCGGCGAACCGATCGCCTTTTCCAAGGGCTCGAACCGCAAGGAAACGTCGAAGCTGATGGAAAGCCAGGTGCGCGCGATGATGCAGGCGGCACTCGCCGATCCGCACCCGAGCCGGTAGACAGGTGGTGGGTGCGCCAGTGTGCATCACGACCGCGGCGGAGAATCGTCTGTTTTTTGTCACGGAAAGGCGTTAGAAGCCGCCAGATGGACTTGAACACGATAGAGCGTGACGACATCGACGCCGCGGCCGAAGCGATGGCCGCGCCGGCCGTGGCGACCAGGAAGGTCTTCATCAAGACCTATGGCTGCCAGATGAACGTCTATGATTCACAGCGCATGGCCGATGCGCTGGCCGCCGACGGCTATACCGCCACCGATGCCATTGGCGAGGCCGATCTGGTGCTGCTCAACACCTGCCATATCAGGGAGAAAGCGGCCGAAAAGGTCTATTCCGAGCTCGGCCGTATCCGCGATATGAAGGTAGAACGCGCCGTGGCCGGGCGCGAGATGCTGGTCGGCGTCGCGGGCTGCGTGGCGCAGGCCGAAGGCGCCGAGATCATCCGCCGTTCGCCCGCCGTCGATCTGGTGATCGGCCCGCAGACCTATCACCGGCTGCCCGATGTGCTGGCGCGGGTGCGCGGCGGCGAGAAGATCGTCGAGACCGACTATGCCATCGAGGACAAGTTCGAGCATCTGCCGCAGCCGAAACGCGCCGAGGTCATCAAGCGCGGCGTCACCGCCTTCCTCACCGTCCAGGAAGGCTGCGACAAGTTCTGCACCTTCTGCGTCGTGCCTTACACAAGGGGTTCGGAAGTGTCGCGGCCGGTGGCGCAGATCGTTGCGGAGGCGCAGCGGCTGGCCGAAGCTGGCGTGCGCGAGGTGACGCTGCTCGGTCAGAACGTCAATGCCTGGCATGGCCAGGGCGAGAACGGCGAAGAGTGGGGCCTTGGCCGGCTGCTGTTCAGGCTGGCCGAAATCCCAGGGCTGGCGCGGCTGCGATACACCACCAGCCACCCGCGCGACATGGATGATGAACTGATATCAGCCCACCGTGATCTGCCGGCGTTGATGCCTTACCTGCATCTGCCGGTTCAATCAGGCTCCGACCGCATCCTCAAGGCGATGAACCGCCGGCATACCGCGAAGGATTATCTGGCGCTGCTCGACCGCATCCGTGCCGCGCGACCAGATATCGCGCTTTCCGGTGACTTCATCGTCGGCTTCCCCGGCGAGACCGAGGCGGATTTCGAGGCGACCATGGAACTGGTGCGCCAGGTGAACTATGCCTCGGCCTTCTCGTTCAAATATTCGCCGCGTCCCGGCACACCGGGCGCCGAGATGGCCGACCATGTGCCGGAAACGGTCAAGGACGAGCGGTTGCAGCGGCTGCAGGCCCTGCTTCTGAAACAGCAGCAGGATTTCGGCACAAGCCTGGTCGGCAGCACCATCGACACGCTGATCGAGAAGCCTGGCCGCCAGGCCGGCCAGAAGGTCGGCCGCTCGCCTTGGCTGCAGCCGGTTATTGTTGATGAAAAGGCCGGCGAAATCGGTGACATTATCCAGGTGCGAATCACGAAGACGGGCTACAATAGCCTGTTCGCCGAATTGGCCTGAGGGGTCTCGGCAGATGAGGAGAGACGGTTGAGCGCAGCAGAGCTGAAGAACCTGCCCCCGGTACCGGCATCTGGGGCTTCTGACATGGCGCACATCGTTCTGACTTTCGACAACAACAAGCTTGCCAGCGCCCTTTACGGTCAGTTCGACGAAAACCTGGCCAGGCTCGAGCAGAAGCTCGGCGTCGACATCCGCTCGCGCGGTAACCAGTTGACCATCAAGGGCTCGGCGTCGGCCGCCGAGCAGGCCCGCCGGGCGCTGGATAATCTCTACGGCATTCTGCAGAAGGGCGTCGATATCGGCCAGTCCGACGTCGACGGCGCCGTGCGCATGGCGATCGCCGCCGACGATCAGCTGACCTTGCCGACGCTGGAACGCAAGGGCAAGGTCTCCGCCGCCCAGATCGCCACCCGCAAGAAGACGATCTATGCCCGCTCGCTCAACCAGGACGCCTATATGCGGGCGCTGGAGCGGTCGGAACTGGTGTTTGGCATCGGCCCGGCCGGCACCGGCAAGACCTATCTGGCGGTGGCGCATGCGGCGATGCTGCTCGAACGCGGCATGGTCGAACGCATCATCCTGTCGCGGCCGGCGGTCGAGGCCGGCGAACGGCTGGGCTTCCTGCCGGGCGACATGAAGGAGAAGGTCGATCCCTATCTGCGGCCACTCTATGATGCGCTCTACGACATGATGCCTGCCGACAAGGTCGAGCGGGCCATTGCCGCCGAAGTGATCGAGATCGCGCCGCTCGCCTTCATGCGCGGCCGTACGCTGGCGCATGCCGCGGTCATCCTCGATGAGGCGCAGAACACCACGCCGATGCAGATGAAGATGTTCCTGACCCGTCTCGGCGAGAACTCGCGCATGATCGTCACCGGCGATCCGACGCAGATCGACCTGCCCTCGAACACCAAATCGGGCCTGGTCGAAGCCTTGCGTGTGCTGGACGGCGTGGCGGGCGCGGTAACCGTGCGCTTCAACGATGGCGACGTCGTCCGCCATCCGCTGGTGGCGGAAATCGTCAGGGCGTATGACCGGGATGCCAAACTGGCGCGCGGCCTCGGCGCCGAGAATTGATGTGACGATGTGGCCTCATGCCTGAGGACAACATATCCGGCGACGGGGCACTTCCGGTCCCCGTCGAGATTGATATATCAGTCGAAGCAGGCGATTGGCCCGATGAGGCAAGCCTGACGCGGCTGGTCGATCGCGCTGTCGCGGCTGCTTTTGCCGAGACCGGCGTGGCGGGCCGTTCCGAACTCAGCCTCGTTTTTTCCGACGACGCCCATATCCGGACCCTCAACGCCGGCTGGCGCGGCAAGGACAATCCGACCAACGTCTTGTCTTTCCCGGCTTTTCCGCTAGTGCAAGGCGCTCCGTTGCCGCCGATGCTGGGTGACATCGTGCTCGCCGCCGAGACGGTCGCGCGTGAAGCGGCACTGGAAGACAAGCCTGTCGAGAACCATATTACCCATCTCGTCATCCACGGCCTGCTGCACCTTTTGGGCTATGATCACGAGACCGATGCCGAGGCCGAGGCAATGGAGGCCATCGAGCGCGCATCGCTCGCAAGGCTTGCCATTCCCGATCCCTACGCGTAACTACAAAAGACCAATTGACCGGACGACGATGAACGACAAACCAGAGACTGCCGCCCGCCCCGACGCCGGCAGTGCGTCCAAGGCTTCCGATACGTCGGAAGAGGGATCAAGTCCGAGTACCGTTACCGGCAGCGTTGCCAGCGAGTCATCGCTTGCCGGTCCCTCCCTGTTCGACCGCGTGCTGGGCCTGTTCCGGCAACGCAACGGAACCAGCCTGCGTGAGGAAATCGCCGGCGCGCTTGCCGAAACCACGAGCGATGCCGAATCCTTCTCGCCTGGCGAACGCGCCATGCTCAACAACATCCTGCGCTTGCGCGAGGTGCGCGTCGAGGACGTCATGGTGCCGCGCGCCGACATCCAGGCAGTCGAGATCACGACGACGCTCGGCGATCTCCTGGGCACCTTCGAACAATCCGGCCATTCGCGCATGCCGGTCTATTCCGAGACGCTCGATGATCCGCGCGGCATGGTCCATATCCGTGACGTGCTGGCCCACATCACCAAGATCGCGCGCGTCAAGAAGGGCCGCGCGACCAGGAAAACCCCTGCCGCCACGGTTCTCGACCTCACCCAGGTCGACCTCGCGCGCACCATTGGCGACCTCAACCTGATCCGCCAGGTGCTGTTCGTGCCGCCGTCGATGCTTGCCTCCGACCTGATGGGCCGCATGCAGACAACGCGCACGCAGATGGCGCTGGTCATCGATGAATATGGCGGCACCGATGGCCTTGCCTCGCTCGAAGACATCGTCGAGATGGTGGTCGGCGACATCGAGGACGAGCATGACGAAGACGAGCCGATGATTACCCAGAGCGGCGATGGCGTCTTCATCGTCGACGGCAAGGCCGAGATCGACGACGTCGCCAAGATGATCGGCGAGGATTTCGCCGCCGGCGAACATGGCGAATATGTCGACACCATCGGCGGCATGATCTTCAACACGCTTGGCCGCGTTCCGGCGCGCGGCGAGGTGGTGCAGGCCATTCCGGGCTTCGAGTTCCATGTGCTCGATGCCGATCCGCGCCGCGTCAAGCGTGTGCGCATCGTGCAGAGCCAAAAGGGCGAGCGCCGCCGGCGCGCCACGGTCCGCGCTGAACAGGCGTGAGCGTTTCGCTCGCCCGACGATGATCGACGACCCGTTCAAACACTCAAGCCTGGGCTCCGGTGTGTTCTACAGGGACCCTCGCGCCGCGCTGGACTGGCTGGAAACGGCCTTCGGCTTCGCGCGCAGCATGGTGGTCAGCGATGCCGAGGGAAAGCTTGTCCACTCCGAGATGCGGTTCGGCGACGGCTACATCATCGTCGATTCCGAATGGACCGACTACGTCGCCAGCCCGGCTTCCGTCTCGGGGAAGAACATCTGTCTATGTGCGGCTGAAGGACGGCCTGGACGCCCATTGTGAGCACGCCAGGGCAAAGGGCGCCGAAATCATCCGGGAGCCTGCGGACCAGTTCTACGGCGAACGCCAGTATCGGGCGCGCGATCCCGAGGGCCATGTCTGGACCTTCACGCAGCCCATCCGCACCGTTTCCCGGAAAGAGGCCGAACGGTCGGGCGGTCTGCGTATAGACGGCTGGCACCGGTAGGGCGGTGGCCAGAGCTTCCATTGCAGCCAGCCATCCGGCGTTTGGAGCGCGGACCGCAGCCTGTTAAATCTTGCTTCCTGATTCGCGCGACTCGGAAGTATGCATGGAGCGCCTGGCCGGCCGGATAATTCTGCTTTGGGGTTGGCGGCGCGCGCTCGTGGCCTTTCTCGCTGGGGCGTTTGCCGTGCTTGGCCAGGCCCCTTACGATTTCTTCGCCGCCTGCTTCATCTCGTTTCCCTTGCTGGTCTGGCTGCTCGACGGCGCCACCGGCGAAGCCTCCGGCAGCCTGTTCCGGCGCCTGCGGCCTGCCTTCGCCGTCGGCTGGTGGTTCGGCTTCGGCTATTTCCTCGCCGGCCTGTGGTGGATCGGCTCGGCACTGCTGGTCGAGGCCGACAGCTTTGCCTGGGCGCTTCCCTTCGCTGTGATCGGCATTCCCTTCGCACTCGCCTTTTTCTACGGCTTTGCGGCAATGGTTGCCCGCCTGCTGTGGAGCAGCGATATCGGCCGCATCGCGGCCCTTGCGTTTGGTTTCGGGCTGACGGAGTGGCTGCGCGACTTCCTGTTCACCGGTTTTCCCTGGAATGCGATCGGCTATGCGGCCATGCCCGTGCCCTTGTTGATGCAGAGCGTCTCGGTGACCGGCATGATCGGCATGAACGCGCTCGCGGTGTTCGTCTTCGCATTGCCGGCGCTGCTGGCGGCGCGCCGGCATCTGCGCCTCGGCGCGGCGCTGTTTGCCGCCCTCGCCGCCGCCCATATCGGTTTCGGCTATGTCAGGCTTGCCGCTCCCGAAAAGCCGGCGACGCGCAGCCTGGATGTCCGCATAGTCCAGCCGGCCGTGGATCTGTCGGAAAAGTGGGACGCCTCGGTGCGCGACCGCATCTTCGCCACCTTGATGGGGCTGTCGGCCAAGGCGCCGGACCCCGGTCAAGAAAAGCCGCAATTGATCCTGTGGCCCGAAACCTCGGTGCCGTTTCTCTTCACCGAGCGTCCGGATGCGTTGACGGCGCTGGGCGACATGCTCGGACCCGGCCAGATGCTGATCGCCGGCGTCGTCCGCGAGGAAGGCGGCTCGGCCGCGAATGCCGACAGCCGCTACTACAACTCCGTGGTGGCGATCGACGACAAGGGTGAAATCGTCGACGCCGTCGACAAGGTTCATCTGGTGCCGTTCGGCGAATATCTGCCTTTCGCCGATCTGCTCGAGCGTTTCGGCATCGAGCAACTGGTTGCCGGGCCGATGACATTTGCGGCCGGCAACGAGCGGCATGCCATCACGCTGCCTGACGGCATCCGTGCGCTGCCATTTATCTGTTATGAGGTGATCTTTCCCGATCTGGTGGCAGTTGACGCTACGTCAGCGCAGCTTATTGTGAACGTTACCAATGATGCGTGGTTTGGCGACACGCCGGGTCCGTATCAGCATTTCAGGCAGGCCCAGATCCGTGCGGTGGAGAATGGATTGCCATTGTTGCGTGCTGCCAACAACGGCATCTCGGCCGTCGTCGATCCGCGCGGCCGCATCGTCGACGCGCTGGCGATCGACGCGCGCGGCGCCATCGATGCCCGCGTACCGATTTCCGGACAGGCGGTCATATCTCCTGGCCAACGACGCATTAACGGAATGCTGATCATGTTGCTGTTTGCCATCGCCGCCGCTCTGTTGAACGTAAGGCAAAGGCTACGGGTGAATTGACAGCCCACACATTAGAAACTCATACTGTAAGCGCCTGAAAATTTCTCGAAGTCGGTGGATCGTTCTGTTGGGGCAGTTGCCACCGGCTTCGTTTGGGCAAGAAAAAATAGAGAAAGCCGAAAAAATTCGGCGAGGAAAAAATGACAGAAGACAACAAGAAGAAACCGAATCCGATCGATATCCATGTCGGCAGTCGCATCCGGCTTCGCCGCAATATGCTGGGAATGAGCCAGGAGAAACTGGGCGAGAACCTCGGCATCACATTTCAACAGATTCAGAAATATGAAAAGGGCACCAACCGCGTCGGCGCCAGCCGTCTGCAAGCGATCGCGTCCATTCTCGGCGTGCCTGTCGCTTTCTTTTTCGAGGATGCGCCCGGTCAGGAGGCCGTACCCGGCCGTGGCTTTGCCGAGGACGCGTCGATGGCTTTCGCCGTCGAATTCTGCGGCAGTCCTGAAGGCCTTCAGCTCAACCGGGCCTTCGTCAAGATCGCCGACGCCAAGGTGCGCCGCAGGATCATAGACCTTGTCAAGTCGCTCTCCACTGATGATCCCGACTGATCCGCAATCCTGCTCTAACCGGCGGCAGCCTGCCGCCGGTGGCACAAGATAACTGCATCGACATTCATGCCAGAACGGCAGCACCGCTTGACGAGCGGCGCTTTGCCCCGCTAACACGTGGCGCGCCAAAATCGGCAGCCTGCCGATCGTTTTTTCAAGAGGGGACACCCGTGACGCGGCAGAATTACTTCTTTACCTCGGAATCCGTTGCCGAGGGCCATCCCGACAAAGTCTGCGACCGGATCTCCGACGAGATCGTCGATCTGGTCTATCGCGAAGCCAAGAAGACCGGCATGGACCCATGGAAAGTCCGTGTCGCCTGCGAGACGCTGGCCACCACCAACCGCGTCGTCATCGCTGGCGAAGTGCGCGTCCCCGAGACGCTGCTGAAGAAGGACAAGGAAGGCAACATCCTCAAAGATACCGCCGGCCATCCGGTCGTCAATCCGGCGAAGTTCAAGTCGGTTGCCCGCAAGGCGATCCGCGAAATCGGCTATGAGCAGGCCGGCTTCCACTGGAAGACCGCGAAGATCGAGGTCCTGCTGCACGGCCAGTCGCCGGATATCGGCCAGGGCGTCGACAACGCGTCCGACCGTCAGGGCGAGGAAGGTGCCGGCGACCAGGGCATCATGTTTGGTTACGCCTGCCGCGAGACGCCGGATCTGATGCCGGCGCCGATCTACTACAGCCACAAGATCCTCGAACTGCTGGCCGCCGCCCGCCACGAAGGCAGCGGTGAAGCCGGCAAGCTCGGTCCGGACGCCAAGAGCCAGGTGACGGTCCGCTACGTCGACGGCAAGGCTGCCGAGGCGACGCAGATCGTGTTGTCGACACAGCATCTCGATGCGAGCTGGGATTCGAAGAAGGTCCGCAAGGTCGTCGAACCCTATATCCGCGAGGCACTGGGCGAGCTCAAGATCGCCGACAACTGCATGTGGTACATCAACCCGACCGGCAAGTTCGTCATTGGCGGGCCGGATGGCGACGCCGGGCTGACTGGCCGCAAGATCATCGTCGACACCTATGGCGGTGCCGCACCGCATGGCGGCGGCGCTTTTTCGGGCAAGGACACCACCAAGGTCGATCGTTCGGCGGCCTATGCGGCGCGCTACCTCGCCAAGAACGTCGTGGCGGCGAAACTCGCCGACCGCTGCACCATCCAGCTTTCCTACGCCATCGGCGTTGCCCAGCCGCTGTCGGTCTATGTCGACCTGCACGGCACCGGCAAGGTTGACGAGGCCAAGCTCGAGGAGGCGCTGCGCTCCGTGATGGATCTGTCGCCTTCAGGCATCCGCCGCCATCTCGATCTCAACAAGCCGATCTACGCCAAGACGTCGTCTTACGGCCATTTCGGCCGCAAGGCCGGCCGCGACGGGTCCTTCTCCTGGGAAAAGACCGATCTCGCCAAGGCGCTCAAGGACGCGGTCGCCGCCTGACAGCGGCGCCGCAAAGTCCTGCTCATGGACCCGAAGGACAGACCAAGCCGCGCGACCGAAGCCTTCTTCGGTCGCCGGCGCGGCAAGACCATGCGTCCGCAGCAGGCGGCCGCGCTGGAAAGCGGTTTCGGCACGTATCGGCTCGATCTGACGGCTGAACCGCCGGCTGATCTGAGCACTCTGTTTGCAGCGGATGTTTCGGCGGTTCGTCTCGAAATCGGCTTCGGCGGCGGCGAACATCTCCTGCATCGCGCCACCGAGGCGCCCTCGACCGGCTTTATCGGCGTCGAGCCCTTCGTCAATGGCATGGCCAAGATGATGATGGCGGTGAGGGAGAAGCCGCTCGCCAATCTCAGGGTTTATGACGACGACGCCACCCGGCTGCTCGACTGGCTGCCGCAAGCTTCGCTCGCCGGTATCGATCTTCTCTATCCGGATCCTTGGCCAAAGAAGAAGCACTGGAAGCGGCGTTTCGTCAGCCCGATCAATCTCGACCGTTTCGCGCGCGTGCTGAAGCCGGGTTCAAAATTCCGCTTTGCGTCCGATATCGACACCTATGTGAACTGGACCTTGCTGCATTGCCGGGCGCATGACGCGTTCGCGTGGCAGGCTTTGGAGGCGGCGGATTGGCATCGGCCTTACGATGGCTGGCCGGGCACGCGTTACGAGGCAAAGGCCATTCGCGAAGGCCGGCGGCCGGCCTATCTTACCTTCGTTCGGACGTAAGCGCGCTCATGGCGCACCGCCTCCGGCGTCCGCCGAGGGGCAAAGCCGAACGCCATCCGCCCGCCAAATGTTTAGAAACGGCCGATCCTGTTGAAGACAGCCGGATCCATACCGAGCTTGCGCAGGTCGTCCGCGCGCGGCTTGCGGCCGGCTTCCACGGCACGCGAAGCCGCCACTGCACTGCCAAATGTCGTGAAGAGATCGCCTATGGCGGATAATATCTTGCGGTTGGTCATTGTGATATCCTTTCGCTGCTGTGACGTGTAGTCATCTTTGTGCGATGCAACATAAATGGTGATGCAACGTTGATGCTCACAGGGGCACTACCGCATGGAGGCCATGCGTCTGGCGCAACGCTGGCGGTGCCACCGCTTTTGTCGGCGCGGGTACGGCGGGCTTGAAACAACGGCCATGATCGTTTATATCAGCCTCAAATTCTTGGTCGGTATGACGAAGAGTGGGTCCACCCGGTCCCGCTCTTTTTTATTACCTGCCGATATCTTCGGGTAGAACGACAGGGATCGAATGACTGCAACGGCAAACGAGGGCGACGACCGCATCATCCGCGAAAGCGGCATCGATGCGCGCATCGCGCTGATCGTCCAGCCGGTTCTGCGCGGCATCGGCTTCCGCCTCGTGCGGGTGCATCTGTCGGGCCAGAACGGGCTGACGCTGCAGATCATGGCGGAGCGCGAGGACGGCACCATGACCGTCGAGGATTGCGAAGAGGTCAGCCGCGCGGTGTCGCCGGCCCTCGACGTCGATGATCCGATCGAGAAGGCCTATCACCTCGAAGTCTCGTCGCCCGGCATCGACCGGCCGCTGGTCCGCAAATCGGATTTCGCGACCTGGACCGGCCACCTGGTCAAGCTGGAGACTTCGATCATCGTCGCCGACCGCAAGCGGTTCAAGGGCAAGATCGTTGAGGCCGGTGATAGCGATGTGCTGATCGAGCGCGAAAAGGCCGCCTATGGCGAGGAGCCGACGGTTCGGGTCCCTTATGACGCGATTTCCGAAACGCGCCTGATCCTGACCGACGATCTCATTCGCGATGCCCTGTCGAAAGACAACCGGGCGCGCAAGGAAGCCAAGAAACGCCGCGGCGAACCGGACGACGATGCGCCCGAGGGTGCGGAAGCCGGCGCGGAAAACGAAACCGAACAGGAACTATGATTGAGCTGCCGGGCGCAAAGGTCCGGCAACAAGCTCGGGAGAAAAACGATGGTTGTAAGCGCCAACAGGCTTGAACTGCTGCAGATTGCCGATGCGGTCGCGCGTGAAAAGTCGATCGACAAGTCGATCGTCATCGCCGCCATGGCCGATGCGATCCAGAAGGCCGCGCGCTCGCGTTACGGTCAGGAGACCAACATCCGCGCCGACATCAACCCGAACACCGGCGAGATGAAGCTGCAGCGGCTGATGGAAGTGGTCGAGAAAGTCGACGACTACGCCACCCAGATCGCCATTTCCTCGGCGCGCGAGCGCAATCCCGACGCCCAGCTTGGCGACTTCATCGCCGAACAGCTGCCGCCGATGGATTTCGGCCGCATCGCCGCCCAGTCGGCCAAGCAGGTCATTGTGCAGAAGGTGCGCGAGGCCGAGCGTGACCGCCAGTACGACGAATATAAGGACCGCATCGGCGAGATCGTCAACGGCACCGTCAAGCGTGTCGAATACGGCAACGTTATCGTCGATCTCGGCCGTGGCGAGGCGATCATCCGTCGCGACGAACTGATCCCGCGCGAAAACTACAAATATGGCGACCGCGTCCGCGCCTATGTCTACGACGTGCGCCGCGAGCAGCGCGGCCCGCAGATCTTCCTGTCGCGCACCCATCCGCAGTTCATGGCCAAGCTCTTCACTATGGAAGTGCCCGAAATCTATGACGGCATCATCGAGATCAAGTCGGTTGCCCGCGACCCCGGCTCGCGTGCCAAGATCGCCGTCATCTCGCGTGATTCTTCGATCGATCCGGTCGGCGCCTGCGTCGGTATGCGCGGCAGCCGCGTCCAGGCCGTCGTCGGCGAATTGCAGGGCGAGAAGATCGACATCATTCCGTGGTCGCCTTCGGCCGCGTCGTTCATCGTCAACGCGTTGCAGCCGGCGGAAGTCGCCAAGGTCGTGCTCGACGAGGATGCCGAACGCATCGAGGTCGTGGTTCCCGACGATCAGCTGTCGCTGGCCATCGGCCGCCGCGGCCAGAACGTGCGGCTCGCTTCGCAACTGACCGGCTGGGATATCGACATCCTGACCGAGGCCGAGGAATCCGAGCGTCGCCAGAAGGAATTCGTCGAGCGTTCGTCGCTGTTCATGGAAGCCCTCGACGTCGACGAGATGGTCGGCCAGGTGCTGGCCTCAGAAGGCTTCACCAGCGTCGAGGAAGTCGCTTACGTCGATTCCGGCGAGATCGCCTCGATCGATGGCTTCGACGAAGACACCGCTTCGGAAATCCAGACCCGCGCCCGCGAGTATCTGGAGAAGATCGAAGCCGAACACGACGACAAGCGCAAGGCGCTCGGCGTCTCCGACGAGCTGCGCGAAATCCCCGGCGTCACCACCGCCATGATGGTGACGCTCGGCGAGGACGGCGTGAAGACGATCGAGGATTTCGCCGGCTATGCCGCTGACGACCTGACCGGCTGGAAGGAACGCAAGGACGGCGAGACCAAGGTGTATCCGGGTGTGCTGGCCAGTCATGGCGTGACACGCGCCGATGCCGAGCAGATGGTTCTGGCCGCCCGCCTCAAGGCTGGCTGGATCACCGAAGACGAGCTTCCAGCCGAAGAACCGGCTGACGAAGCCGTTGGTGCGTGAGGTGAAACCGCATCGCACCGAACCCGCCCTTGGACGAGATGAACGATCGCACCTGCATCGTCACCCGCAGGCAGGCCGAACCGGATGAATTGATCCGGTTCGTCGTCGGCCCGGATTCGGCCGTCGTACCCGACATCAAGAGAAATCTGCCCGGCCGTGGTTGCTGGGTGAGCGCCGACCGCCTACATATCGACAAGGCTGCGGCGAAGAACCTTTTTGCCCGCGCCTTCAAGGCACAGGTGGTCGTGCCGCCCGATCTTGGCGGCATGGTCGACGGGCTGCTTTCCAGATCCGCTCTGGGCATGCTTGGGCTCGCCCGCAAGGCAGGCGCAATTTCTCTTGGAGCCACCAAGGTCGAGAGCGCGGTGCGCGGCGGATTGGCACTTTTCGTGCTCCACGCGACTGAGGCGTCCGACGACGGCGTGCGTAAGATCAGCCAGGCGCGACGGGCAACAGTCCATCTCGGCGGGCCCGCTATCCTTGCCTACAAACTTTTCTCCGAGGCCGAGTTGAGCTTGGCATTGGGGGGTACAAATGTGATACATGCTGCCGTTCTCGCGGGAGACGCGGGCAGGGCGGTCCAGAAGCGCATGGTTGCGCTCGACCGGTATCGGGGCGGTTCCCCGGACGATCTGGCAATGCTTGCGGCTGTTGCTGACGAAGATGATGCCGCAGAGGATATGGAATGAGCGATACGAAATCGGGTGACGACAATACGCTGAGTGTGACGCCGAAGAAGACCTTGACGCTGAAGCGCCCCGGGATGGAACAGGGCACCGTGCGCCAGAACTTCTCGCACGGCCGCACCAAGCAGGTCGTCGTCGAAACCAAAAAGCGCAAGTTCTCGATGCCCGGCGACAAGCCGGAGCCGGTTGCCGCCCCCGTCTTCACGCCGAAGCCGGCGGTTGTGGCAGCACCCGTCGTGCAGGAAGCGCCGAAGGCGCCGCCACCACCGCCGCCGCCACCGGTCGAGCGCAGCGGCATGGTGCTGAACGAACTGTCGCGCAGTGAAATGGAAGCGCGCCGCAGGGCGCTCGAAGGCTCGAAGGTACGCGAGGTCGAGGACCGTCAGCGCGCCGCCGAGGACGCCAAGCGCCGCGCCGAGGACGAAGAGCGCCGTCGCCGCGAACGCGAGGAATCCGCGCGCCGCCAGGCCGAGGAAGAGGCGCGGCTGCAGACCGAGGCCGAATCCCGCCGTCGCGCCGAGGAAGAGGCACGCCGCCGTGCGCCGCTGGCCGCTGAACTGGCGACGGTCGACGACGAGGAAGAGGTCAAGCCGAAGCGGACTGGCGCCGGTGCCCCGGTGCGCCGCCCGGTCACGCCTGAAGTGGCGCGTCCGGCCAAGCCGACCAAGGCCGAGGAAGACCGCCGCCGTGGCAAGCTGACGCTGAATTCCGCATTGTCCGATGAGGACGCGCGGGCCCGTTCGCTGTCGTCGATGCGTCGCCGCCAGGAAAAATTCAAGCGCGCGATGCACAATGAGCCGCGCGAGAAAGTCATGCGCGAAGTGATCTTGCCAGAGACCATCACCATCCAGGAACTGGCGCAGCGCATGTCCGAGCGTGCGGTCGACCTGGTCAAGTTCTTCATGAAGCAGGGCCAGATCCTGAAGCCGGGCGACGTCATCGACGCCGATACGGCGGAGCTGGTTGCCACCGAATTCGGCCATACGGTTCGCCGCGTCGCCGAATCCGACATCGAGGAAGGCCTGTTCAACATCGCCGACAATGCCGAGGACCTGGTGACGCGTCCGCCTGTCGTGACGATCATGGGCCATGTCGATCACGGCAAGACCTCGCTGCTCGACGCCATCCGCAACGCCAATGTCGTCTCCGGCGAAGCCGGTGGCATCACGCAGCATATCGGCGCCTATCAAGTCGAGAAGAACGGTCACAAGATCACCTTCATCGACACGCCAGGCCACGCCGCCTTCACGGCGATGCGTGCTCGTGGCGCCCAGGCGACCGACATCGCCATCCTGGTGGTTGCGGCCGACGACAGCGTCATGCCGCAGACGATCGAATCGATCAGCCACGCCAAGGCGGCCGGCGTCCCGATCATCGTAGCGATCAACAAGATCGACAAGCATGATGCCGATCCGCAGAAGGTGCGCTCCGAACTGCTGCGCCACGAGGTCTTCGTCGAATCCATGGGCGGTGAAGTGCTGGACGTCGAAGTGTCGGCGACCAAGGGCACCAATCTCGACAAGCTGCTCGAAGCGATCCTGCTGCAGGCCGAAATCCTCGACCTCAAGGCCAATCCGGACCGTACCGCCGAGGGTGTCGTCATCGAAGCCCAGCTCGACAAGGGCCGTGGCCCCGTCGCCACCGTGCTGGTGCAGACCGGCACGCTGATGCCGGGCGACATCCTTGTTGCCGGCAACGAATGGGGCCGGGTGCGCGCGCTGGTCAACGATCGTGGCGGGCAGATCAAGGAAGCGCCGCCGGCGATGCCGGTGGAAGTGCTTGGCCTGCAGGGTACCCCGCAGGCCGGCGACCGCTTCGCCGTGGTCAACAACGAAGCCCGTGCCCGCGAGATCACCGAATACCGCCAGCGTCTGGCGCGCGAGAAGGCTGTGGCCAAGCATGCCGGTCAGCGCGGTTCGCTCGAGCAGATGATGTCGCAGTTGCAGACGAGCGGGCTGAAGGAATTCCCGCTGGTCATCAAGGGCGACGTGCAGGGCTCGATCGAGGCGATCAATGCGGCGCTGGACAAGCTCGGTACCGACGAGGTGCGTGCGCGCATCGTCCATGCCGGCGCCGGTGCCATCACCGAAAGCGACGTGTCGCTGGCGGAGACTTCGGGTGCGGCGATCATCGGCTTCAACGTCCGCGCCAACGTGCAGGCACGTGCCGCTGCCGCTGCTGCGGGCATCGAGATCCGCTACTACTCGATCATCTACAACCTTGTGGATGACGTGAAGGCGGCTCTATCGGGCCTGTTGTCGCCGGAGCGTCGCGAGACCTTCATCGGCAATGCGCAGATCCTCGAAATCTTCGACATCACCAAGGTCGGCAAGATCGCCGGCTGCCGTGTCACCGAAGGCAAGGTCGAGCGTGGTGCTGGCGTGCGCCTGATCCGCGACAATGTTGTCATCCACGAAGGCACGCTGAAGACCCTGAAGCGCTTCAAGGACGAGGTTGCGGAAGTTCCCGGCGGCCAGGAGTGCGGCATGGCCTTCCAGAACTACGAGGACATGCGCGTCGGCGACGTCATCGAGTGCTTCCGCGTCGAGATGGTGACCCGGACACTCTGAGTTCGAGTGACTTGTCCATACCGGGCGGTGGTCGAAAGACCGCCGCCCCCAAGTCTATTGAGCAGGTCCTATTGAGAATGACCATATGAGACATGTGGCACGGTCCCATCCCGCGCCTCACGCTTTCAGGATCGAGAAAAATGCCCCGTCCAACCACATCCAGCCCATCCCAGCGCATGCTGCGCGTCGCCGAACAGGTCCGCCATGCGCTGTCCGAAACCTTGCAGCGCGGCGAGATCATCGATCCGCTGATCGAGAATACCGTGGTTTCGGTCTCGGAAGTGCGCATGTCGCCCGACCTGAAGGTCGCCACCGCTTTCGTCTCGCCGCTCGGCGCCAAGGATACCGATGCGGTGGTCGAGGCGCTGAACAAGCATGCGAAGTTCGTGCGCGGCCGTGTCTCCGGCGCGCTGCGGCAGATGAAGTTCATGCCGGAGTTCCGCTTCAAGCTCGACACCTCCTTCGACAATTTCGCCAGGATCAACGATCTCTTGAAGTCGCCCGAAGTGGCGCGCGATCTGGCCCCCGAAGACCAGGACAAAGACGACAACAAGGACACTGAATAGTGGCGCGTCGCGGCAAGAAGAAGGGCCGGCCGATCTCGGGCTGGCTGGTCCTGGACAAGCCGGTTGGCATGGGTTCGACCGAAGCCGTCTCCAAGATCAAATGGCTGTTCCAGGCGGAAAAGGCCGGCCATGCCGGCACGCTCGACCCGCTCGCCTCCGGCATGCTGCCGATCGCGCTCGGCGAAGCCACCAAGACCGTGCCTTACGTGCAGGACGGCGCCAAGATCTATCGCTTCACCGTTGCCTGGGGGCAGGAGCGCTCCACCGATGATCTCGAAGGTCCGGTGACGAAGAGCTCTGACTTGCGTCCGTCGGAAGCCGAAGTGATTGCGCTGCTGCCGAAATACACGGGCGTCATCATGCAGATGCCGCCGCAATTCTCGGCCATCAAAATCGCAGGCGAGCGCGCCTATGATCTGGCCCGCGACGGCGCGACGGTCGACATACCCGCGCGGGAGATCGAGATCGGTCGGTTGGAAGTGATCGAGCACGACACCGACCATACCGTTTTCGAGGTCGAATGCGGCAAGGGCACCTATGTGCGCTCGCTGGCCCGCGACATGGGCCGCGACCTCGGCTGCTTCGGCCATATTTCCGAACTGCGCCGGGTCGAGGTCGAGCCGTTCACCCCGGAGGATTTCGTCACCATCGCCGAACTGGAAGCCGCCCGTTTCGGTACGCCGGGTGAAGACAACCCAGACGCGACAGACGCCGCTGACACGATAGAAGCCGCTGACGTGGTGGAAGCGCCAATCGACTTCGACGCCATCGATGCGCTTCTGGTGGATACATCAGCGGCCCTCGACTGCCTGCCGCAGATCGCCATCAGCGACGACGCGGCGACGAAGATCCGCCTCGGCAATCCGGTCATCATCCGCGGCCGCGACGCACCGGTGGAAGCCGAAGAAGCCTGCGCCACGGCGCGCGGCAAGCTGGTCGCCATAGGTGCCATCGAGCAAGGCATGTTCAAGCCCAAGCGGGTCTTTGCCGGGTGATGGCTCTCGTCTAACTTCAATTCGACTTTACGCTCGAGGGGCACATGGCAAAGGCCGAGGTGGTGAAAAAGCGGGCGCCCGTGAAGACGCGACGGCCGCCGGTCGGTGCGTCTCCTGGCACGCTGATCGCCGATCCGGCGGCGCGGCGCTCGGAACTGCGGCTGACCCTGATCTCGCCGCAGAAATTCAAGACCATCGAAAACGCCAGCATCGACGACCTCAACACCCATTGCGACAAATGGCCGGTCATCTGGCTCGACTGCACCGGCCTCGCCAACATTCCGCTGATCGAGGAGATCGGCCGCATTTTCAGCCTGCATCCGCTGGCGCTGGAGGACGTCGTCAACACCGGCCAGCGGCCGAAGGTCGACTTCTTCGAGGATCATGCCTTTGTCGTCGTCAGGATGATCGACGATGTCACGTCGCATCGCTACGAGCAGATCGCCGTCTTCTTTGGCAAGAACTTCGTCGTCACCTTCCAGGAGCGTGAAGGCGACCCGTTCGATCCCGTGCGCAAGCGCATCGAAAGCTCGGCGCCCAACCGGTTGCGCGCGCGCGGCGCCGACTACCTCGCCTACGCGCTGATCGACGCCGTCGTCGACAGCTATTTTCCGCCGATCGAGGCCGCCGGTGAGCTGGTCGACGGCATCGAGGACGAGATGCTGAATTCGCCGCACAAGCATCAGATGCGGCAACTGCATGAATTGCGGCGCGACGCCAATGTGCTGAAGGGGGTGCTGTGGCCGATGCGCGATGCGCTGGCAACGCTGATCCGCAACGACGTGCCCTATGTGAAGGCCGAAACCAAGATCTTTCTCAACGACACGCTCGACCATTCGCTCAGGCTGATCGAACTGGTCGAAACCCAGCGCGACATGCTGACCGGCCTGATCGAGATGCATCTGTCGCTGAGCCAGGCGCGTACCAACGACGTCATCAGCTATCTCACCATCGTCTCGGTCATCTTCATGCCGCTCACCTTTCTGGTCGGCATCTGGGGCATGAATTTCGATCCACAGTCTTCGCCCTGGAATATGCCGGAGCTGAAAGCCTATTATGGCTATCCGGCATCGCTGCTGTTCATGGCGCTTGTCGCGTTTGGGCTGATCGCCTTCTTCAAATGGAAGAAATGGCTTTGACAAGGATAAAACCCGCCATTTGGGGCTGAAAAGCCGGCTTGTGAATTGGGCTGGTGTTTTCCGGGGAATTGCACTATATGCGCCGCAGCATAGCGCTAAGACGCTTTGCTTGTACCGGCCCCTGCTGGACGACATCCCGGCTGAGGGCGACCCGTTTCCTCAAACAGATAAGGAAAAACACGATGTCGATTACTGCCGAGCGCAAACAGGAATTGATGGGTGAATTCGCAACCGCCAAGGGCGACACCGGGTCTCCGGAAGTCCAGGTGGCCATCCTTTCCGAGCGCATCAAGAACCTGACCGACCATTTCAAGGACCACAAGAAGGATAACCATTCCCGCCGTGGTCTGCTCGCCCTCGTCTCCCAGCGCCGGAGCCTGCTTGATTACCTCAAGCGCAAGGACGACGCGCGCTACCAGACGTTGATCGAGAAGCTCGGTCTGCGCCGTTGACGAATTGACCGGCGGGCTTTCTTCGGAGGGCCCGCCGGTCGCGCATTCTGCCAGTCGTATCGACTGGCCAGACCCGGTTTCGAGCATGCAGAGGGCCACTCGAAACCGCCCATGGACGGTCATGGGGCAGGATTGCAGGACGCTCGCGCGCTCGCCGCGCTGAAATCACCGAGCTTCCCGTTGTCTTGCCCGTGGCTGCCCGAGAAAGGAAGCCAGGGAAAGGGCATCCGCGCACCGTGAAACGGCGCGGCCCTTTCCGCTTATTAAGGACAAGATATGTTCAATCACCACAAAGTGGAAATCGAATGGGGCGGTCGTCCGCTCATCCTCGAAACCGGCAAGATCGCGCGCCAGGCCGACGGCGCGGTGCTCGCGACCTACGGTGAGACTAAGGTTCTCGCCACCGTCGTTTCGATGAAGGAGCCCAAGCCCGGCCTCGATTTCTTCCCGCTGACCGTCAACTACCAGGAAAAGACCTACGCCGCCGGCAAGATCCCGGGCGGCTATTTCAAGCGTGAAGGCCGTCCGAGCGAGAAGGAAACGCTGGTTTCCCGCCTCATCGACCGCCCGATCCGCCCGCTGTTCGCCGCAGGCTACAAGAACGACACGCAGATCGTCGTCACCGTCGTTCAGCATGACCTCGAGAACGATCCCGACATCCTGTCGATCGTTGCCACCTCGGCGGCCCTGACCCTTTCGGGCGTTCCCTTCATGGGCCCGATCGGCGGCGCCCGCGTCGGCTACATCAACGGCGAATACGTGCTCAACCCGCATGTCGACGAGATGCAGGAATCCAAGCTTGACCTCGTCGTCGCCGGCACCACCGACGCCGTTCTGATGGTCGAGTCCGAAGCCAAGGAACTCGGCGAAGAGCTGATGCTCGGCGCCGTCATGTTCGGCCACAAGGGCTTCCAGCCGGTCATCGACGCCATCATCAAGCTGGCCGAAGTTGCCGCCAAGGAACCGCGCGACTTCACCGCGCCGGACTATTCCGCGCTCGAAGCCGAAATGCTGAAGATCGTCGAAGGCGAGCTTCGCGATGCCTACAAGAACATCGACAAGCAGAAGCGCTACGCCGCCGTCGACGCCGTCAAGGCGAAGGTCAAGGCCGCGTTTGCTCCGGCTGAAGGCGAAGAGGCCAAGTACACGTCCGAACAGATCGGCACCGTGTTCAAGGAACTCCAGGCCAAGGTCGTGCGCTGGAACATCCTCGACACCGGCTCGCGCATCGATGGCCGCGACCTCAAGACCGTCCGCAAGATCGTCTCCGAAGTCGGCGTCCTGCCGCGCACCCACGGTTCGGCACTGTTCACCCGCGGCGAGACCCAGGCGCTGGTCGTTGCCACGCTCGGCACCGGCGAGGACGAGCAGTATGTCGATTCGCTGACCGGCATGTACAAGGAGAAGTTCCTCCTTCACTACAACTTCCCTCCCTACTCCGTCGGTGAAACCGGCCGCATGGGTTCGCCGGGCCGCCGCGAAATCGGCCATGGCAAGCTCGCCTGGCGCGCTATCCGCCCGATGCTGCCGAGCGCTGACCAGTTCCCCTACACGCTGCGCGTCGTCTCGGAGATCACCGAGTCCAACGGCTCGTCGTCGATGGCGACCGTCTGCGGCACCTCGCTGGCGCTGATGGATGCTGGTGTTCCGCTGGCCAAGCCCGTCGCCGGTATCGCCATGGGCCTGATCAAGGAAGGCGAGCGCTTCGCCGTTCTCTCCGACATCCTTGGCGACGAGGATCACCTCGGCGACATGGACTTCAAGGTCGCCGGCACCGCCAACGGCATCACCTCGCTGCAGATGGACATCAAGATCGATGGCATCACCGAGGAGATCATGCAGATCGCGCTTGGCCAGGCCAAGGACGGCCGCCTGCATATCCTCGGCGAAATGGGCCATGCGCTCTCCGGCGCGCGTTCGGAGCTAGGTGAGTTCGCACCGCGCATCGAGGTCATGCACATCCCGACCGACAAGATCCGTGACGTCATCGGCTCGGGCGGCAAGGTCATCCGCGAAATCGTCGAAAAGACCGGCGCCAAGATCAACATCGAGGACGACGGCACGGTCAAGATCGCTTCGTCGAACGCCAAGGAGATCGAGGCGGCGAAGAAGTGGATCCACACCATCGTCGCCGAACCGGAAGTCGGCGAGATCTACGAAGGCACGGTCGTCAAGACCGCCGACTTCGGCGCTTTCGTCAACTTCTTCGGTCCGCGTGACGGCCTCGTCCACATCTCGCAGCTTGCCAACGACAGGGTTGCCAAGACCTCGGACGTCGTCAAGGAAGGCGACAAGGTCTGGGTCAAGCTGATGGGCTTCGACGAGCGCGGCAAGGTCCGCCTGTCGATGAAGGTCGTCGACCAGGCCACCGGCAAGGAACTCGCCCGCGACAAGAAGACCGAAGGCGAAGAAAACGCCGCCTGATCGGTCCGAGATCATAAATCGAAGCGGGCGCGGCTTATGTCGCGCCCGTTTTCATTTTCAGCCCGGGTTTTCATTTTCGGCCCGTCTTTTTTCATTTCAGACTGTCAAGACAGGCCTCGTTTCGAGATCGAACAATGTCCGCCGAACCGCTGAAGACGCTTTTCCATCCCTTTGAGGCCGAGGCTGTTGCGTTGCCGGGAAAGGGCGATCGCGCCCTGTTTCTCGGCGCCGAACCGGGCTTTCGCCCGCCCGAAGGCTTCGAGGCCACGCTTCACCTCGTACAGGGCTTCCGGCCACATTTTCGCGCGCTGCAGGCGTCTGGGCTCATCGTCACCGCGCAAGCCGAAGGCGGCGACTTTGCCATGGCACTTGTGCTTGCCGGTAGGCATCGCGGCCTGAACGAATTGCGCCTCGCCGAGGCGCTCGAGCGCGTGGCACCGGGCGGTTTGGTGGTCGTTGCCGGCGGCAAGGACGATGGTATCGCCAGCCTGCGCAAGCGCGTCGACGAACTTGTGCCGCTTGAGGGCCATCTGCCGAAATATCACGGCATTGCCTTCTGGTTTCGCCGTCCTGCCGATCTGGCCGCCGCGCAAGACCTGCGCGCCGCCAATCCCGCTCTGCTGGTTGAAGGCCGTTTCCGCACCGCGCCCGGCATGTTTTCCTTCGACCGGCTCGATACCGGCTCGAGATTGCTGGTCGAGAACCTGCCCAATGATCTGCGTGGCAGCATCGCCGATTTCTGCGCCGGCTGGGGCTATGTGGCTGCCGAGATAGCCGCCCGGTCACCGGGCATTTTGGCGCTCGACCTCTATGAGGCCGATTTCGCTGCGCTCGAAGCCGCAAAGCTCAATCTGGCAGGGGTTAGCCAGTCGATCGCCAGGGATTTCTTCTGGACTGATCTGCTGAAGGAGCCGGTCGAGAAGCGCTACGACGCGATCGCCATGAACCCGCCCTTTCACCGCAGCCGCGCGGCCGAGCCGGAGATCGGCGCCGGCATGATCCATTCGGTGGCCAAGGCCTTGAAGCCAGGTGGGCGGCTGTTCATGGTCGCCAACCGTCAGCTTCCCTACGAGCCGGTACTGTCGGCGGCCTTCTCGAGCCATGCCGAACTCGCCCGTGACGGCATGTTCAAGGTGCTTGTCGCGCGTCGTTAAAGCATGATCTCGAAAAGTGGGAACCGGTTTTCGGAAAAAGATCATGCTTGAGTGAGCAGATGCGGCACCACGTTCAATGCAGATTGGCGACGCGCCGCGTCTCGTCGGTGACGTGAACGTCGCCAACCCTGAACTTGAGTGGCGCAGGCCTGCCGAACAGGTAGCCCTGCACCACTTCGCAGCCGGCTGCCCTCAGCAGCGTCGCCTGGCTTTCGGTCTCGACGCCTTCGGCGATGATGCTCACGCCAAGCGCGCGCGAAAGCCCGACAATGGTCGAAACGACCGCGCCGGAGCTGGAGTCCGTGTCGAGGCGGCTGACGAAGGAGCGGTCGATCTTCAGCTTGCCGAACGAGAAGTCGATCAGGTAGCTCAGATTGGAATAGCCGGTGCCGAAATCATCGACGGCAACCGAGATGCCCATGTCTGCAAGCTGCTTCAGGATGGTGGCGGCGCGGTCGCGATCCTGCATCATTGCCGTCTCGGTCACTTCCAGTTCCAGCCGCGACGGCTTGATACCGGTGCTCGTCATGGTGTCGCGCACGATACCGACGAAGTCCTTGGTCATGAACTGCACGGGTGAGATGTTGACGGCGACGAAGCAGTCGTCGGGCAGATGGCGGGCGTCGCTGCAGGCCTTGCGCAGCACCCATTCGCCGATCGGACCGATCATGCCGGTCTCCTCGGCGATCGGAATGAACTCCATCGGCGGGATCATGCCGCGTTCGGGATGCCGCCAGCGGATCAGCGCTTCATAACCGACGATGCGGCCGGTCGGGAGATCGAGCTGCGGCTGGTAGTGAAGGTCGAAGTCGCCCCGCTCGAAGGCAACGTGCAACTCGGACTCGACCCACTGGCGATGGTCGGCGACCCTGCCCATCTCGGCGTGGAAGACCGACCAGTTGCCGACGCCGCTGGCGCGCGCATTCTGCAGCGCCAGATTGGAGCGGCGCAGGATGAGGACGGGATCGACACCGTCCTTTGGCATTGCCACGATGCCCACTGACAGGCTGACCGATTGCAGGTGCGTGCTGAGCTCATAGGGCTCCATCATCTCGTCGATGAGCCTCTCGACGGCACTTTCCAGCGACCCCGACACCTGGTTGTCGGGGAGCAGAACGGCGAATTCACCGGCGCCGATTCGTCCGATTGCCACGCGTTGCGGCACGCAGGTCTTCAATCGCTTGGTGAAGGCACGGATCAACTCGTCGCCCTGACTGTAGCCGATAGCGTCGTTGATCTGTTTGAACCGATCGATGTCGATGTCGATGAGGAACATCGGCTCGCCCGTCCGGCTGGTCGCGCATGCCGCCTCGGCGATCTTGCCGACCATCGCCGGACGCGCCAGCAGGCCGGTCAGCTTGTCGAAATGGGTTTCGTTGAAGACGAAGTCCACCGATTCATCGACGCCGGCGAAGAAGGACATCGCGGCTACCGACGCCGCCAGTGCGCAAAGGGCAGCCAACATTGCGACCAGCATGTCCACCGATATGCCGGCAAAACCATCGCCGAGACCGTGCTTCAGGCCCCAGAGTCCGAGGACGAAACTGCCGATACCCGAGCTTGCTATGGTGAGCAATCGGAACACCGGCGTTCGCTTCGGGTTGCTGACGACAGGCATTGAAAGGTCCCCAGAGTACAGGGCTTTCTAGCGGATATGTCTTTAAAATGAGTTTCCGCGAATGCGTCCAATTTTATTGGACCGGAAGTATTTCTTGTGCGGACTAAAGCGTGTCGCGTTGAAACGGATTCGCTCGACGCACTTTAAGCTTGTGTTTTATGCATGTCGTCGTCCCAAAACCGCTGCGCACTTTTGGGCGCCATGCATTAGTCTCGCCCGCCGTCGGTCTGCTTCAATTCATCGAGCGTCGGCATGGAAACGATGTGATAGCCGGAATCGACATAATGGATTTCGCCGGTAACGCCCGAAGACAGATCGGACAACAGATAAAGCGCGGAACCGCCGACCTCATCGATGGTCACGGTGCGGCGCAGCGGCGAGTTGCGCTGCTGGTAGGAGAACATGTGGCGCGCATCGGAAATCCCGGCGCCGGCGAGCGTACGCACCGGTCCAGCTGATATGCCGTTCACCCGGATGCCGCGCGGACCGTAGTCGTTGGCGAGGTAGCGCACACTGGCCTCCAGCCCGGCCTTGGCGACGCCCATGACATTGTAGTTCGGCATGACACGGACCGAACCCGCATAGGTCAGCGTGATCATCGATCCGCCGTCGGGCATCAAGGCGGCGGCCTGGCGGGCGATCTCGGTGAAGGAGTAGCAGGAGATCACCATGGTGCGGACGAAATTGTCCCGGCTGGTATCGGCGTAGAGGCCCTTCAGTTCGTTCTTGTCGGAAAAGCCGATGGCGTGGACGACGAAATCAAGCCCGCCCCAGGCATTGCCCAGGGTCTCGAACGTGGCGGCGACCGAAGCGCTGTCCTCGACGTCGCACGGCACGACCAGCGAGGCGCCGAGCTTGTCGGCGAGTGGCTTGACCCGGCGCCCGAAGGCGTCACCCTGATAGGTGAAAGCGAGCTCCGCCCCATGTTCGGACAATTTCCGGGCGATACCCCAGGCGATCGAATGATCGTTGGCGACACCCATGACAAGCCCGCGCTTGCCCTTCATCAATCCGTCCATGCAGGCAGTCCTTATGCGGAATAGCGCTGGAAAACGAGCGTTGCGTTGGTGCCACCGAAGCCGAACGAATTTGACAAAACAGTGTCGATTTTGGCGTTGTCGATGCGCTTTCGCACGATCGGCATGCCCTCGAATTCGGGGTCGAGGGTTTCGATATGCGCGCTTTCGCCGATGAAACCGCCCTGCATCATCAGGATCGAGTAGATGGATTCTTGCACGCCGGCGGCGCCCAGCGAGTGGCCGGTCAGCGATTTCGTCGACGTGATGTACGGCATCTTTTCGCCGAATACCTCGCGGATCGCGGCCATTTCCTTGGAATCGCCCACCGGCGTCGACGTGCCATGAGTGTTGATGTAGTCGACCGGTGTGGAAACCGTCGCCATTGCCTGGCGCATGCAGCGGACCGCGCCTTCGCCGGATGGCGCCACCATGTCGAAGCCGTCCGAGGTTGCGCCATAGCCGACGATCTCGGCGTAGATCTTGGCGCCGCGCGCCTTGGCATGCTCCAGCTCTTCCAGCACCAGCACGCCGGCGCCGCCGGCGATGACGAAGCCGTCGCGATTGGCGTCATAGGCGCGCGAGGCGGCGGATGCCCGGTCGTTGAATTTCGACGACATGGCACCCATGGCGTCAAACAGGTCCGACATCGTCCAGTCGAGGTCCTCATGGCCGCCGGCAAAGACCATGTCCTGCTTGCCCCACTGGATTAGTTCGTAGCCATTGCCGATGCAATGTGCCGAGGTCGAGCAGGCCGACGAGATCGAGTAGTTGACGCCGTGGATCTTGAACCAGGTGGCAAGCGTTGCCGATGCGGTCGACGACATTGCCTTTGGCACCGCGAACGGACCGATGCGCTTGGGACTGCCGTTCTTCAGCGTGATCTCTGCCGCTTCGACGATGGTGCTGGTGGATGGTCCGCCAGATCCCATGACGATGCCGGTGCGCTCATTGGTGATGTCGCTCTCGCCGAGGCCGGCATCCGCGATCGCCTGATCCATGGCGACGTGGTTCCAGGCGGCACCTTTCGACAGGAAGCGCATCGCGCGGCGATCGATCATCGCGGATGGATCGAGCGTCGGCGCTCCCCAGACCTGGCAGCGGAAGCCATGTTCGGCGAAGGAATCGGAGAAGCTGATGCCGGATCTGGCGTCATGCAGCGAGGTTTGCACCTCGTTGGCATTGTTGCCGATCGACGACACGATGCCGAGGCCTGTGACTACGACACGTCTCATTCGCAACTCCTTCCAGGGGGGCCGGCCGGGGTTCCCGGTCAGCCGACCGCCGACTGCTTGGACAGACCGACCTTCAAATCCGTTGCCGCGTATATGGGTTCGCCATCCGCCTTCAGCCAGCCATCGGCAATGCCGAGCACCAGCCGGCCGCGCATCACGCGCTTGAAGTCGATCCCATACTCGACCTTCTTCACCGAGGGCGTCACCATGCCCCTGAATTTTACCTCACCGGTCGACAGCGCCATTCCCTTGCCGGGTTCACCGAGCCAGCCGAGATAGAAGCCCGTCAATTGCCACATGGCGTCGAGGCCGAGGCACCCGGGCATGATCGGATTGCCGATGAAATGGCAGGCAAAGAACCACAGGTCCGGCTTGATGTCGAATTCCGCGCGGATGAAGCCCTTGTCGAAGGCGCCGCCCGTCTCGCTGATCTCGGTGATGCGGTCGAACATCAGCATGGGCGGATAGGGAAGCTGGGCATTGCCCGGTCCGAACAGTTCGCCGCGGGCGCAGGCCAGCAATTCGTCGTAGTCGTAGCTGGATTTCGAACCCGCCATCAATCTCGTCCCCATATCGTTCCGGGCTATCGGGCGCCCTTGTCGTTGGTTTCCTAACACAATCTGTTTCAGGCCGGAAACCGGCGTTTGCGCTTAACCTGCTCGTCTGCCTGGGTCAATGCGCGCTATTGATCGCATTCGGACGACAGAATATATGTCAGCAGGGGTCCGGGTTCGGCAGACGTTCATTTTTTTGCCATTCTGGGCGTGTCTTAGGGCGGAACTGTGGGGTTCGACAAGAAGATGGGCCTGGACGGTCGGAAGGAAAATGTCGCTGTGGACAAGCGGGTCCGTGAAGCCGGCCTGAGGCCGACACGCCAACGCATTGCGCTGGCCGACCTGCTTTTCGCCAAGGGCGACCGCCATCTGTCGGCCGAGGAACTGCACGAGGAGGCGGTCGCCGCCGGCGTGCCGGTGTCGCTGGCCACCGTCTACAATGCCCTTCACCAGTTCACCCAGGCAGGCCTGTTGCGCATCCTCGCCGTTGAGGGCGCGAAGACCTATTTCGACACCAACACCTCCGACCACCACCATTTCTACATCGAAGGCGAAAACCGCATATTCGACATCGACAGCGGTCCGGTGACGGTTGCCAACCTGCCGGAGCCGCCGGAGGGGATGGAGATCGCCAATGTCGACATCGTGGTGAGGCTGCGCCCCAAGCGCTGCGAATGACCGGCGAGGCCAGAATAAACGGCAAGGCCAGAATGATCGACCAGGCCGGAATAATCGGCCAGGCCAGAATAATCGGCAAGGGATGAAACCCCTCGACCTGACAATCCGGCTCGAATGGGCCATCGTTGCGGTGGCTGCCGTCGTCTTCTACGGTTCAACCGGCATGTCCTGGTGGCTCTTCGGATTGCTTATCCTGGCGCCTGACTTGTCGATGTTTGGCTATCTGGCCGGGCCGCGCGTCGGTGCCCTTGCCTACAACGCCCTGCATATCCTGATCGTGCCCGTGCTGCTGCTGCTTGCCGGTCATCTGTCCGGCAATGCGACCGCGACGGCGGTTGCATTGATCTGGATCGCCCACATCGCCATCGATCGTGCGCTGGGCTACGGCCTGAAGCTGCCAACCGGCTTTCAGGACACCCATCTCGGCCGTATCGGGCGCTAAGAGACTGTCTGGACGCTCTACTCTGGCGCCCGTCTGATGGCGGTTCCCGCGCCTCCGCGACCGCGAATAAGGTCAAAAGATCAGTTCTTGACCCGTTCACCGGGATAGGCGCCCCAGACAACCGACTGGGCGAGCCAGCCGGTGTGGCCATCGAACGTCATTTCACACCACTGGCCGTCGCAGGACTTGATCGTGCCCATGACGCCAGGCTCGACCATCGCGACCACCCTTGCGTCCTTTTCAGGGCTGTTGAGAAGGTTGACCTGGGCACCCTTGCCGCGCTGCCACGGGGCGACGATTGCCGTGCGCCGGCCGGAAAGCAGCGACTGGTTGATCCAGCCTTCCGAACCGTCGGCATCGCGTACGCGGCGCCATGTATCGAATTCCTGGATGATCTCCATAGGCAGGCCGGCCTTCATGTACATCCAGTCGACCGAGTAGTTGGCGCCGGGGCCGACGCGCGAGTTGACGCGGCCGGATTTCAGGCTGACGAATCGCGGCAGCGGCAGACCGCTCGGGCCGAGCGTGACGACGCTCTGGGCAGGTGCTGCCGCACTCTGCGCCGCGGCAAGCGGAGGATAAAGCAGAGCGCCGAGAAATGCTGCACTGAGGGTCAGGCGAAGCGACGCGAAACCAGACACTTTCATTCCTTTCGGCGCTTGCCTTGGCGCCCCTTTTTCTTTGTCTTCGGCGGCACCGCTTGTTACATGGGGTAATCGGCACCGCGACCGGCTTTCAGTTTCGCCGGTCTTGGTTAAAGAGGTCTCAACGAGATCGGGATACGAGGAAACAATGGCAGGCAAAAAGAAGCCTCTCGTGGTCATCACGCGAAAGCTGCCCGACCTGGTCGAGACCCGCATGCGCGAACTGTTCGATGCCCGGCTGAATGTCGAGGACAGGCCGATGACGCAACCGGAGCTGGTTGCGGCGGTCAAGGAAGCCGACGTGCTGGTGCCGACGGTGACCGACCAGATCGATGCCGCGCTGATCGCCCAGGCCGGCGACAATCTCAAGCTGATCGCCAATTTCGGCAATGGCGTCGACAAGATCGATGTCGAGGCCGCGGCCAAGAAGGGCATCACCGTCACCAATACGCCCAATGTGCTGACCGAGGACACCGCCGATATGACCCTGGCGCTGATGCTGGCGGTGCCGCGGCGGCTGGTGGAAGGCGCCAACGTGCTCACCGGCGACAAGAAATGGGCCGGCTGGTCGCCGACCTGGATGCTTGGCCGGCGCATCTGGGGCAAGCGGCTCGGCATTGTCGGCATGGGGCGCATCGGCACCGCGGTCGCGAGGCGCGCCAAAGCCTTCGGTCTGTCGATCCACTACCACAACCGCCATCGCGTGCTGCCGGCCGTGGAAGACGGGCTGGAAGCGACCTATTGGGAAAGCCTCGACCAGATGCTGGCCCGCATGGACATCATTTCGGTCAATTGCCCGTCGACGCCGGCGACCTTCCATCTGCTTTCGGCGCGGCGGCTGGCGCTGCTGCAGCCCACGGCCTATGTCGTCAACACCGCGCGCGGCGACATCATCGACGAGGAAGCGCTGGTCAAGCTGATCCAGGACGGCAAGATCGCCGGCGCCGGCCTCGACGTCTACGAGCACGAGCCGGCACTGAACGCAAAGCTGCTGAAGCTCGCCGCCAAGGGCAAGGTCGTGCTTCTGCCGCATATGGGCTCGGCGACGCTCGAAGGCCGCATCGACATGGGCGAAAAGGTCATCATCAACATCCGCGCATTCGTCGACGGCCACCGTCCGCCGGATCGCGTGCTGCCGCTTAGAGTATGATCCCGAAAAGTGGAGACCGGTTTTCTCGGACAAACGGAAACCGTTTGTCTAGAGATCATGCTCAAACAAAGAGATAGAGCCCCATCCCGATTCCATCGGGATGGAATAGGCTCTAGAACCTGACGCCAGGCTTTCGAAAGAAAGACAACGCTTACGCAAGGACCTTGCGCATGGTGATCGAGGTTGGCCGGATATAGCCCTCATGCGCCGTCCGTTCGGTCTCGTGAAAGCCGAAGCGGGCAAAGGCCGCATGGTTTCCGGTCAGTTCGATCCGCGTCTGAAGCTCGACCGCAGCCTTGCCTCGGCTGCGGCCAAGATCCTCGACCGCCTGCATCAACCGCCGGCCAATGCCTTGTCCCTGACAATCCGGCGCAACGGCGAGCTTGCCGACATAATATTCCGCCGTCCTTTCAAGGGCAAAAACGCAGCCGACGATCCTGTCACCGTTGAGCGCCACGAAGCCAATCTCACGCCGCGCCTTGTCGCGCAGAGTGTCGGCGGTCAGCAGGTGCGCCGAGGAGGGCGGGTCGATGACGCCGTCCATGCCGGCGAAGGCATCCGTGATCAATGCGAGCACATCGTCCCAGCGGTCGAAATCGGCTGGGATCCGCGTGATGGAGACAGCTTCTTTCCAGTTCACGGTGTCAGTTTCTCTTGTAGCGGATGGTGTCGAAGCGCGCGGCCAGCGCATCATAGAGCAGCAGCCGGCCAACCAGCGGCTCGCCGATGCCGGTGATCAGCTTGATCGCCTCCATCGCCTGCAGCGTGCCGACGACGCCGGTCAGCGCACCAAGCACACCGGCCTCGGCACAAGACGGCACCAGGCCAGGCGGCGGCGGTTCCGGAAACAGATCGCGATAGCCGGGGTTGGGCTTGCCGTCCTTGCCGTCTTCGAATGGCTTCAGCACGGTCACCGAGCCGTCGAAGCGTCCGACGGCGGCATGCACCAGCGGTTTCCTCTCGCTCGCGCAGGCGTCGGCCACCGCATAGCGGGTTTCGAAATTGTCGGAACCGTCGACGACGATGTCATAACGGGCGACGAGGGCAGGGGCATTGTCCGTGGTCAGCCGGAACGTGTGCGTCTCGACGATGGTGTTAGGATTGATGCGCTCGATTGCCGCCTTGGCACTACCGGTTTTCAGCATGCCGACAGTGTCGGTGCCGTGAATGACCTGGCGCTGCAGGTTGGAAAGCGAAACGGTGTCATCGTCGATCACGCCGAGCGTGCCGACGCCGGCGGCGGCAAGATATTCGAGCACCGGCGCGCCTAGCCCGCCGGCACCGATGACCAGAACCCGCGCCTGCTTCAGTCTCTGCTGGCCGGCGCCGCCGACCTCGGGCAGCACGATGTGGCGGGCATAGCGTTCGATCTCGTCGGCGGTCAGGGCGGCAGCGGTCATTGCCGGACCATATAGTGGCTGAAAAATCTTGTCAGGAGCTAATGCATGTCGCCCAAAAGTGCGAAGCGGTTTTGGGACAACGACATGCATAACCCCAATGCATGTCGCCTAAAAGTGTGAAGCGGTTTTGGGACAACGACATGCATGAACAAAGATCTAGATCGTTGGCCCAACCGTGCCGTGGTCGACAGTCAGGAATTGCGCACGCCCCTTGAGACTGGAAAACAGCGCCGCATCGGTTCCGGTCATGAACGCCTGGCAGTTCAAGTCTTCGAGGATGGAAAACAGCGCCGCGCGCCGCCCGCCATCGAGATGCGCGGCAATTTCGTCGAGCAGCAGGATCGGTGTCATGCCTGACATCTCGCCGGTCAGCCGGGCGTGTGACAGGACGATGCCGACCAGTAGCGCCTTCTGCTCACCTGTGGAGCAGAGCTCGGCCGGCATTGCCTTGGGGCGGTGCCGAACCACCAGATCCGATCGGTGCGGTCCCTCGAGCGTGCGCCCGGCGGCGCGGTCGCGGTCACGGCCGTCGGCAAGCGTCCGACGGAACCGCTCCTCGACATCGACTGCCGGCGCGGCGGCAATCTCGGCCTCCAGGTCACCCGAAAGGCCGATATCGGCCTGCGGAAACGGTCCGGTGTCGGGCAGCCTGTCGATCATTGCGGCCAGCAGGCGCACCATCTCGGCGCGCGCGGCGGCGATCGCCACACCGGTTTCGGCCATTTGTGTCTCGATCGCCTCGAACCAACGGTCGTCCCGGGAACCTTCGGTAAGCAGTCGGTTACGGCCGCGCATCGCCTTCTCGTAGTCGATCGCGCGCTGGCCGTGGCCGGGATCGATCGCCAGCACCAGCCGATCGAGAAAGCGCCGGCGATCCGCGGCCGGTCCGGTGAACAACGCGTCCATCGCAGGTGTCAGCCACACCACGCGCAGCCATTCCAGCATGTCCTCGGCTGAACGCGCCGAAGCGCCGTTGATACGCACCCGCCTGCCGCCTTCGCCAGCACCGTCGCCACCCGAAATGCCCGTACCGATCTCGACCTGGCCGTCGGGCCCGTCGAGCCGCGCATGCAGGGCAAAGCCGCCGTCGCCGCCCTCGCGCGCCACATCCGCATAAGGCGCGCGGCGCAAGCCGCGTCCCGGCGTCAGCAAGGAGATCGCTTCGAGGAGATTGGTCTTGCCGGCACCGTTGTCGCCGGAAAAAACCACAGCACCCGGCGCCAGGTCGATCACCAGCCCCGCGTAGTTGCGAAAATTGGTAAGTGTAAGCTTACTTATGTAAGTCTGTGCCGGCAACCGCTATCCGCCTATAGAGCGGTTCGTCGTTTCACGGAAACGCAGAACCGCTCTATCTCTTTGTTTTGATGCAATTCCGGACGGAAAACCGTTTCGCACTTTTCCTGGAATTGCTCTAGAAGTCGCCGCAACCATCGTTCTCGCTGCCGGTCCAGTCGCGAAGCCGGATTGGTTAGACCCGCATCGGCATCAGGACGTAGAGCGCGGTCTCGTCGGCCATGTCGTGGATCAGCGTCGGCGAACCGGCGTCGGCCAGCATGAACTTGGCCTCCGTGCCGGTCAGCTGCGCGGCAACGTCGAGCAGGTACTTGGCGTTGAAGCCGATCTCGATCGGATCGGACGAATAGTCGGCGGCCAGTTCCTCGGTGGCGCTGCCTGAATCCGGATTGTTGACCGCAAGCGTCACCTGACCCTCGCTGATCGAAAGCTTCACCGCGCGGCCGCGTTCGGAGGAGATGGTCGAGACGCGATCGACTGCGGCGGCGAAACTCTGGCGGTCGATGATCAGCCTCTTGTCGTTACCGGTCGGAATGACCCGCTGATAGTCCGGGAAGGTGCCGTCGATAAGCTTCGAGGTCAAAACCACGCTGCCGATGGTGAAGCGGATCTTGGTGTCCGACAGTTCGGTGGTGACCGCGACATCCGGATCGTCGACCAGCTTCTGCAGCTCGCTCACGGTCTTGCGCGGAATGATGATGCCCGGCATGCCCTCGGAACCCGCCGGCGCGTCGATCTCGGCGCGCGCCAGACGGTGGCCGTCGGTCGCCACAGAGCGCAGCTTCAGCTTGCCGCCGACCTCATGCGTGTGCAGGTAGATGCCGTTCAGATAATAGCGCGTCTCTTCGGTGGAGATGGCGAACTGGGTCTTCTCGATCAGGCCTTTCAGGGCAACCGAGTCGAGACGGAAGATATGCGAGAAGGATCCGGCCGAAAGCTCGGGGAAGTCGGATTGCGGCAGGCACTGGAGGCGGAAGCTCGAACGGCCGGACGTCACCGACATGGCGTTGCCGTCCTCGTCCGTCTTCAGCATCACCTCGGCGCCGTCGGCGAGCTTGCGCACGATGTCGTAGAGCAGATGTGCGGGAACCGTCGTCGCCCCGCCGCGCTCCACCTTGGCAGGCGTTGCTTCCGTCACCTCGAGGTCGAGATCGGTCGCCTTCATTTCGAGGCTGGCGCCCTCGGCGCTGAGCAGCACGTTGGACAGGATCGGTATGGTGTTGCGCCGCTCGACCACACGGTGGACGTGATTGAGCGACTTCAGGAGATTTGACCGTTCCAGGATAACACGCATGACGAAACAGGCTCGCTTGAATGAATGACGGGTCACCAGTGAGCGGCGCCCCGCGAAAGATCTGAACAGGCTCAGAATCTGCGTAAACTGACAGGAAAAAACCAGCAAACGCAAGCCCGCGCCACCGGTTCGGGTCGGCTACGCGGGCTTTCTGGGGATAAAGGGCACGAAGTCCGCGAGCCGGTGTCGTAAAACCGAAATCCGGATCGCTTCCAGGCAATGCAGCGAGCCCATTCCGGGTTCAGGGCTGCACCCGCAAGCCATTGAATTCCGGTGCTGTTCCGGTTCGAGTTCCCCCGCGCCGGTCAGGCCTGGTCGTTGATCAACCGCCTCAAGAGCTCAAGTTCCTGCGCCAGCGTGTTGTCGTTGCCGGAAAGGTCCTCGATCTTGCGCACGGCGTGCAGCACCGTGGTGTGGTCGCGGCCGCCGAAACGCCGTCCGATCTCAGGCAGCGAGCGCGGCGTCATCACCTTCGACAGATACATGGCGACCTGCCGCGGCTTGACGATGGTGCGCGTGCGCCGGTTGGACAGCAACTCGGTTTTCGACACGTTGTAGTGGCGCGCGACGATGCGCTGGATGTCCTCGATGCGGACCCGCTTCGGCTCGCCGGTGCGATAGATGTGGCCGAGGATCTCGTCGATCCGGTCGATGGTGATCTGCGGTTCGAAGGACTGGCGGAACAGCAGCTGATTGAACGCCCCTTCCAGCTCGCGTCCGCTGCCGGTGACGGTGCGGGCGACGTGATTGAGGATCTCCTCCGAAATATTGAGCGATGCGTCATCGACCCTGGCGGTGGCAAGGCGCAGGTTGAGCATGCCAAGGCGCATGGCGAAATCGGGCGCCGACATTTCAAGCGCGACGCCGCCATTGAGACGCGAGCGGACCCGCGGTTCGAGCGATTCCAGTTCCGAAGGCGGCCGGTCGGCGGCAACGACGACTTGCTTGGCGCTGTCGAGCAACATGTTGATCAGATGGCAGAATTCATGCTGGATCGACTTGCCCTGCAGGAACTGCATGTCATCGATGATGAGCAGGTCGATGTCACGCAGCTGTTCCTTGAGCGTCAGTGCATTGTTGTCACGGATCGCGGTGGCAAAGCGCCACATGAAATACTCGGCCGTGAGATAGACGACGCGCGACTTGGGGTTCTGCTTCAGCGATTCCGCGGCGATTGCCTGCAACAGGTGTGTCTTGCCGAGCCCAACGGTTGCGTGAAGGAAAAGCGGATTGAAGCGCACCGCGCTCGATTGCGATTCCGCCACTGCCTTGGCGGCGGCGAAGGCCACCCGGTTCGACGGTCCCTCGATGAAGGAGCCGAATGTGTAGCGCGGATCGAGCGGCGAGCCGAGCACGTTGTGCCGGAATTCGCTCTCGACCGGTGTGCCCGGACGCGGAGCCGGTGCACGCTCTGTCCGGCCGGGGCTGACGGTGCCGGCGGCAAGCGCCGTCTGCGTCTGCCGCGTCATCTTGGCTCGTGCAGGGGCCACCTCCGGCTCGACCTGGCTGCGCCCCTGGCGCGTCGCCGTGCGCACGACGATCTCGATCTTGAGGAGATCGGGATCCTCCTGTTTCCACAGTTCTGAGATGAGGTCGAGATAGTGACCGTTGATCCATGAGCGCAGGAAGGCGGTGGGCACCGAGATGCGGATGATGCCCTTGGAAGCCTCCGCGACCTTCATGCGGCCGAACCAGCTCGAATAGACTTCGGTTCCCAGGCGCGCCTTCAACTGGGTCTTGACCCGGTCGAATTTCTGTTCCGCGTCGCTGGACACCGCCATGTCGTTTGCTCCGACCAAAGTTCCAGGAAATGGGAGGTCGCCCGTAAGCTCCCTTTCGATGCCGCTCTGCATGATCTTTTCCTTGTCCTTCCGTACCTGTTTCCACCGGGGATGCGCCTCCTGCATCCGTGTTCCGGCAATTGCGTCTTCGCTACGGTGCCTGCTGCCGCCGCTGGCAGATGACATCGCCAATATCCGGGGGAAACCGGTGCCGGCCCATGGAAGCCAGCCCGCGTTGGGTATGTCAGGGCAATACGACACCGTCCGGCGAAAAGAGCGCCGGCGCGCCGTCTACCTGCCATGTCTAGTTACGCCAGTCCCCTACCGTATCGAAAAAGACAAACCAAACCCGTCCACGGACTTGATCCGCGTCGCAAATCCCGCCAATTTAAGCTGGCCGTTTCAGGCTGGGTCAAGGGCCGGAGCCCCTCCCTTTCGACAGACCGACATTACCGAAATCGCTGTGGATAGGGCAAGGCCGGGACTAACCGATTTTTAAGGAATCTGGTTACTAGAGGCAGGTTCGAGTGGCATGCCGCAACGGCACATTTTAACAAAGCCATTGTGATTCAAACTCTTTTCCGGCGAATATGAAAAAGCCGGCACGGCGCGAAATTTTCTGAAATAATTCACTTGACAGCTACTTGTCCCCCATCGCCCCGGCTCGATGTGAACAAGCTGTGGACGACTATCCGTAACTATCTGAAAAATATAGATTATTTCTGAGGGTCGAGAATTTTTTAGCTGACTCTTTTCGAGCATGCCGACCATCAGCGGGCATGCATGTGCCGGCAAAGCATTTCGAACTGCGAAATCCGTGTTGTTCACCGTTTCCGAGTATTCTTTTTAAGTACTTGCCGGCAAACGAAAAAACCCGGCACAATCGGCCGGGTTCCAAGAACGTCAGTCCAGGAAGTGATGTCAGGCAGACAGAACCTTGACCCGCTGGGCCAGTCGCGACACCTTGCGCGACGCGGTGTTCTTGTGGATCACGCCCTTGGTTGCGGCGCGCATCAATTCCGGCTCCGCGATCTTGAAGGCCGCCTGTGCGGCAGCCTTGTCACCGGAGGCAAGTGCCTCTTCGACCTGGCGGATATAAGTGCGGACGCGCGAGCGACGGTTCTTGTTGACCGCCGCGCGGCGTACGATCTTGCGCGTTGCCTTTTTGGCCGAGGATGTATTGGCCATGATGCCTCTCTTCTGATCTGGTCGGCGCATGCGGGATGCCGCAGGGCGCAAAAAACAAACGGGCAGCCACGGGGCCGCCTCGGTTGGTGCGGCTTATAGTTCAGCTTTTCCGGCGCGTCAACGCCGCTTGGCCTTCTTTTTGGCGACCGTCGGACTGGCGTCAGCGGTTGCTGAAATTCGGCTTCCGCTTCTCGGCGAAGGCCGCCATGCCTTCCTTCTGGTCCTCGAGCGCGAACAGCGAGTGAAACAGCCGGCGCTCGAACCGCAATCCCTCGGCAAGCGTCGTCTCAAAGGCGCGGTTGACGGCCTCCTTTGCCATCATCACCGATGGCAGCGAGAAGTCGGCGATCCTGGCGGCCGCCTTCAGCGCCTCCTCGACGAGCTCGCCGGCAGGCACGACCCGCGACACCAGGCCCGAACGCTCGGCTTCGGCTGCATCCATCATCCGTCCGGTCAGGCACATATCCATCGCCTTCGACTTGCCGACGAAGCGGGTCAGCCGTTGCGACCCGCCCATGCCGGGAATGACGCCGAGCGTGATTTCGGGCTGGCCGAACTTGGCCGTGTCGGCGGCAATGATGAAATCGCACATCATCGCCAGCTCGCAGCCGCCGCCTAGCGCGTAGCCGGCCACCGCAGCGATGATCGGCTTCCGCGCCCGCGTAAACTCCTCCCAGCCAACGAAGAAGTCCTGCAGATAGGCATCCACATAGGAGATCGCCTGCATCTCCTTGATGTCGGCGCCGGCAGCGAAAGCCTTTTCAGAACCGGTGATGACCATGGCGCCGATGCCGGCATCGGCGCCGAAGCCGTTCACGGCTGCCACCAGTTCGGCCAGGATCTGGGAATTCAGCGCGTTGAGCGCCTGCGGCCTGTTCAGCGTGATCAGCCCGACCTTGCCGCGCCTCTCGGTGATGATCGTCTCATAGGCCATGACTTGCTTCTCCTCGCTCGCCCATCGTCCAGAGCGGCTCATCGTTTCACTGAACCGCAGAACCGCCCTATCTCTTTGTTTTGACGCAATTCCCTAGGGGAAGCGCTATGCGCTTTTCCGGGAAAACCGTTTCACACTTTTCCAGGAATTGCTCTAACTCACCGTTGACAGGTCCGGCAATAGAAGGTCGATCGGCCGCTCTGCACGATGCGCTCGATGTGGCCGCTGCAGCCGGGTTTCGAACAAGGCTCGCCCTCACGGTCGTAGACGGCGAAGGAATGCTGGAAGTAGCCCAGCGACCCATCGGTCTGCATATAGTCCCGGAGCGAGGACCCGCCGGCCGCGATCGCATCTGATATCACCGAGCGAATGGCTTCGGCGAGGCGTTCGCTTTGGGCCTGGGCCTTCTTCCCGGGCTTGGCGATCGTGCCCGCCTCGCGCAGTGGCGACAGGCTGGCGCGCCACAGCGCCTCCGACACATAGATGTTGCCGAGCCCGGCGATCAGTCTCTGGTCGAGAAGCGCTGCCTTCAGCGGTGATCGCCGTCCTTTCATCAATGAGGCAAGCAGCGCGCCGTCCAATGTATTGCCGGTTGGCTCAACGCCGAGCCCGGCCAGCATCGGATGGACGTCCGGCGGCCCTTCGGCAAACAACATGAAGCCGAAGCGGCGCGGATCATTGAAGATCACGCGCGAACTGGCGCCGCCCGAAGATAGGACATGGAAGACGACGTGGTCGTGGTTGGAGTTCTTCGAGCGGTCGTGCTGGAAGACGCCCGGCATGTCGCTGCCATCCGCCGTCTCGATGCGGAATGAGCCCGACATGCCGAGATGGCAGATCAGCACCGGACCGCCTTCAACGTCCATCGTCAGATATTTGGCCCGGCGGCCGAGCGCGGTGATCGTCTTGCCGGTCAGCCGCTGCGAGAATTTTTCGGGAAACGGAAAGCGCAGATCCGGTCGGCGCGCCTCGACACGGGTGATGGTGGCGCCTTCCAGAACCGGCTGCAGCCCACGCCGGACCGTTTCGACCTCCGGCAATTCAGGCATGGCCGCCAATCGCTGTATGGAAAGACGTGCCGTAACGGCCGCGCGCCAGCCCAAGATGCTCGGCCACCGTTTCACCGATGTCGGCGAAAGTCGTTCTCAGCCCGATGTCGCCGCCCGTGAAGCCCGGTCCGGTGCCGATCACCGGAATGCGTTCACGCGTATGGTCGGTACCGCGCCAGGTCGGATCGTTGCCATGGTCGGCCGTCAGGATGAGAAGGTCGCCCTGCCGCAGCCTTGCGAACGCCTCCGGCAGCCGCCGGTCGAAGGCTTCAAGTGCCGCGGCGTAGCCGGCGACGTCGCGGCGATGCCCGAATTCGGTGTCGAAGTCGACGAAATTGGCGAAGACGAGGTCGCCGTCGCCGGCATCATCCATCGCGCCCAGCGCCTCGTCGAACATGGCCATGTTGCCCGCCGCCTTGCGCACTTGCGAAATTCCGCGATGGGCGAAGATGTCGCCGATCTTGCCGATGGCGATGACGCGGCTGCCACGCGCCGTCAGCCGGTCGAGCAGGGTCGGCTCCGGCGGCGGCACGGCGTAGTCATGCCGGTTGTAGGTTCGCTCGAAGGTCGCGGTGGTTTCCCCGACGAACGGCCGTGCAATCACCCGTCCGATCCTCAGCGGGTCAACCAGCCTGCGCACCACCTTGCAGAATTCATAAAGCCGCTCGAGACCGAAATGGGCTTCATGCGCGGCAATTTGCAGGACCGAGTCGACCGACGTGTAGCAGATCGGCTTGCCGGTACGGATGTGCTCCTCGCCGAACCGCTCGATGATTTCGGTGCCCGGCGCATGACAATTGCCGAGAATGCCGGGCAGTTTGCCCTCGCGGATCATCGCCTCGGTCAGCGCTGCCGGAAAGGCGGGAACCGTATCCGGGAAATAGCCCCAGTCGAAGCGCACCGGCAGGCCGGCGATTTCCCAATGGCCCGACGGCGTGTCCTTGCCGCTCGAAACCTCTTGCGCCGCGCCGTGGAAGGCCGTGCTGAGCAGATCCGTCCCGCTGCTGGCGAAGCCCAGTCCCGTGGCGGTTTCGGCAGCCTTGCCAAGCCCGAGCGAGGCCATGTAGGGGACAAACAGCGGTCCGCTGCGAAGCCCTTCGCGATCCGCGCGGCCTTCGGCACAGGCTTCTATGATGTGCGCGAATGTGTTGGCGCCGGCGTCGCCGTAGCGGTCGGCGTCGGCCGCCCCGCCGATGCCGAAGGAGTCCAGAACGAAGAGGAAAGCGCGCGTCATCGAATTGTTGCCAGTTTGAACGACCAGACATAGGGTTCCGCGACTTCATTGGCAATTCGGAAACCAAACGGCAACGACCAGGCGTGATAGTCTGGTGCATGTCGCCCAAAAGTGCGCAGCGGTTTTGGGACAACGACATGCACAAACAAAGAAATGCATGTCGCCCAAAAGTGCACAGCGGTTTTGGGACAACGACATGCACAATAAAGAATGCATGTCGCAACGATGCGCCGGGCATGGGCATGGATCGAGGAAAGCAAACGGCGGTTCTGTCATGAGGGTTGCCTTGAAGGCATATGCCGCTCTCATGCTGGTGCACGGTGCGCTTTGGTCCAATCCGGCGCATGCCGACTGGCGCGATGATATCGGCACGTTTCGCATCGGCATTGTTGCCGAGCCAGGCGCCGGCAACACCGTTCCGGGGCTGGCCCAGTTGACCGACGCCTACACCAGGGCCCTGGGCATGAAGGTCGAGTTTGTCGTTGCCCGCGACTATGCCGCGCTGATCGAGGCGCAGGCCAATGCCCGCATCGAATACGCAATCTATTCGGCGACCGCCTATGCGACAGCGTCGCAACGCTGCGGATGTATCGAGCCGCTTGTGGCTCCGGTCGATTTTGACGGCGCGATCGGCATCCGCTCCGTTCTGCTGACGCGGGACGGCAAGCTGCCTGATCTGGCGGCAATGGAAAGCCATCGCATCGCCATGGCCCCTTCGGACAGCGTCGGCGGTTCTCTCTTGCCATTGGCGGCGTTGATGGCGGAAGGCCGCAAGATTGCGGAAGATGCACCGTTTCTGGTCCATGCCGATTCGGCTGCGGCGGCGGAGGAGATGCTGATCGATGGCAAGGCCGATGGCCTGTTCGGCTGGGTAACGGCCGCTGCCGACAGCCAGCCGGAAGCATCGGGCACGCAGGCGAGGCTGGAAGCAGCGGGGCTTTCGGCAGTGGCACTTCGGGTCGTATGGACGTCGGGCCTGCTGAGATATGGTCCCCACGCCGTCCGCAGTGATCTCGACCCGGAAGCCAAGCGCCGGCTCACCGTGTTCCTCACCAATCTCAAGTCGACGACGCCAGACATCTACGAGCTTCTGGAATCGAAGCACTCCGGTGGCTTCGCTGTCGTGGCGCCAAAGGATTACGAGATGGCCGCTTCTGTCGTGCGCTTCGTCTCGGGCAGTGGGTCGCAGCGGTAACGCGACGCGCTTTGGGGTCAAAACCCAAATCACTCCGAACGGCCGAGTTCGACCCGTTGCGGAAGTTCGCTCACCGGTCGGGCTCACGCCCGGACCCGATGTTGCCTTTCCACGGAACGATCATTGAGGTCCGGATCGGGTGGAGTGTTGACATTCGTCTCGTCGATGGCGAACGAGAAAGTGGCCTATTTGCCGACATTCATGCGCTCTCAAAAGTTGCCCTTCACACGACGGCTCGAGTCGCCAGAAACAGGAGCTTCGCGACAACTACGGCCCGTTAGGCCACTGGTTCCCAGCCGATCAGCCGTCCGCCAAAGCCGGCCGCTACTTGCCGCACCGACTGGTGGGCTAGCCGGCTTGCCTGCGTTCCTCAGAGCGTCGCCAGCCGCGAATTCGGCATGGTCTTTCCATAGGCTTGCCGCAGCATTCGCTTCTCCTCCAGCGCAACGATGACACTTATGGCAAAATCCGTCTTGTACATAGCGGCGAGCCGTGCCAGCCCGCCTGGCGTGAAAACGTTGATCTCCAGAAGTTTGTCACCGACGATGTCGAGCCCAACCAGAAACATGCCGTCGCTGATCAACTTGGGGCGCACCATCTCGGCAAGGCGCAACATCGTGCCTGTTACCTTGACCTTGCGGGCTGTTCCGGCGGCATGGATATTGGACCGGACGTCGCCCTTGGCTGGGACACGGCGAAAGGCTGCGTAGTTGCCGTCGCGCAGCAGCGGCAGGCCGTTCATCAGAAAAAGACGCACGTCGCCAGCCTTAGCCTCGGGAATGTAGGCCTGCGCGATGAGATAGCCGTCACCGCTGGCCGCCTCGAAAATCTGGTTGAGATTGGAATCAGCAGGCGTCGCAATATGAAAGACGTTCTTGCCACCCGACCCTTGCAGTGGTTTGACGATACAGCCCTTGGAGTTTTTGTCGATGAATGCGCGGATCTCGGAAATGCTGCGCGATATCAGGGTCGCCGGCCTAACGACCTCGGGAAAAGTCTGAAGGTAGAGCTTGCTCTGTGCCTGTCCCAGACCGTCCGGATCGTTGACGACAATGACGCCGCGTTCCGCTGCAAGCCGCCCAAACATAACGCCTGCGTTGGCGGCCCATGGTCGAGCGGTGGCGTCCAGCGACGGGTCGTTGCGCAGAAACAAGATGTCGATATCGCTTGTCGCGAAGGTCTTTTTCTGCTTCGCGGCATCCTTCAGGGCAGCATACAGCGTATCGGACGTCTTGTAGGGAGCATCCGGCACAACCGCGACGCTGACAGCCAGACCGTCATCCGGACGCAGTATGAAGTCGCCTGGTTCAACATAGACAACAGAATGGCCGCGCTGGACTGCAGCCAGCGCCAACGTCGTCGTCGTGTAGCTGGGCGTCTCGCTCTCAATGGAATTGACAAAGAACGCAATGCGCATTGAGGCTGCTCCGCTCAAGTTTCAACCATATCGATCGGATCGATTCCCGCCATCGCTTTCTTGAGGCGCGGACGCGCCGCGTCGGATGAGAGAAACGCGGGTTCGAGGCGCGGCGCCCGCAGCAGACCGCGCGCATTGAGTTCCTGGATCGCGCCGAAATGCGCGGCGGAGATCTTGCCGATCCAGAAAGGAGTGAGGCTGCCGCCGTTCTTGAGATGATCGAGAATCTGCACCACGCCGCGCAAATAGATGGCGTCTTTTGCAAGGCCACCGCCTCGATAGACACGTAGAACGACGTTGAAGGCGCTGCGATCATCGAGACCGAAATCCCTTTGGAGAATGCGGAAGGTTTCCTCAAACGTCGCGCCGGCGAGCATCACCTCACATGCGATGACCCTGGCCGCGATCAGCCTCAACCGCGCCGCGGTCATGCCGCCGACCAGATACTCCGCCAGCACGGCCAGTCCCTCCTGCATGCCCTCGTAGCCGGCGAGCCCGTTGCGGAAGATGGCGAGCCCCTGCGCATCACCGTTGAAATAGGTCAGCAGATGAACACCGATCTCGTGGCTAAGCAGCGCAGTCAGACGCTCCGATGGAAGGTTGGTATCGCGCGAAACCAGCAGTCGGTTTCGAGAGACAAGGAGGCCAGCCGGCAGGTCGCCGCGGATCTCCACGGAAGCATCGAAATTGGGATAGGCGGCCCGGTATCCGGCGATCATGTCTCGCGCAGCCGCAGCAACGGCGTCAGCACCCAGGCTCTTCTGCCGGGTCGCTGGAGCAATTCGCGGTACCCTTTCGAGAATAGTGCGTGCCCGCGCCGCCAGGCTCGGTTCGACGCCACCATAAAGTGCTCGTCCGAGTTCGACGAAGCGGGGCGTTTCGCGTGCCGCGAGCATCGACAGTTGGAGATCGAGTTCCTGCTGCTTTTCGGAGAGCAGCTTGGTCAGGAGCGGATCTTCCAAATGATCGAGCGAGATCGAATAGAGCTTCCGCTTCTCGACGGCGACCTCGAACTCGAGCGGCCTGTAGAGCAGTGCGGGCACACGCTCAAAGACACCTGCCTGGAACTCCAGCCAGGCTGGTTCGGCATTGATCGGTGTGACGGCAAGCAGAAAATCGAACGTCGATGCAACGTCGTCGATCGCACGGTCAGCGCGCACGACTGCATCGATATAGGCGCGGCGCCCGAGTGAACGATGGGTTGCCGGTGGTTCCAGCCTTGATGCCTTCAGGAAGGTGCTGACGGCCTGAAGCGCGGAATCGACCATGTTGGCGACGACGAGGTCGTGGAGTTCAGGGTAGACGCGCTTGGTGCCCGGCACTCTGTAGATCGGGGCGAAGCGCACCGTCAGGCACGCCGTATCACCGAGATCATCCCAGAGCCGTGCTTCGGCGCGTGTCGCCGGGTTGAGTTCGTCCACGCGGGGTGTGCGGTATTTTGCTTCGCGGGCGGCCGCAGCGGTGGCGAAGCGCTTGAGTGCAGCCTTCTCCGCCGTCGTGTTGCCGCAGGCCAACGCAATCTCGAAAGGCGGCAGGTATGGAACATCCTCGGTCAGGAACCGGTCTTCGGCCAACTCGCCGAGGTCCAGCATGAGGAATGCGCCGCAGTGATCGCGCATCCTTCGCGCCACCAGCCGCGCGACCTCGCCGGCGAGGCCAATGTCGGCCGCGATCAGATAGGACGCGTTGGCGGAAACAATGTGGAAGGCTGCATCCTGATGCGACCCAACATGGACACACAGAAAGGGCAGCGGTCGATCCATGTGCAAGCGGTTGCCGTTGCCGAAATCGCGGCGGATCGGCTTGCCGTCCTGGACAAGCGCGTCCAAGTCTGATTCGATTTGCGCCAACGGGAGCGCGGGCTCAACGAGCTTGGGCTTCATTGCGTGGCCCGCAGCGCCGACTCCAGGACAGGCACCGTAGATGCCAGCATGGCGCGCAGCCGCTCAATCGCTGCCCAGTCGGGGTCGCCGCTCCATTCGTCCATGAAAATCTTCTTGAACTCGACCGCGATGGCACACCCGGTCTTGGGGAAATTGGCATGGACGAAACGGGTCTGTTCGCCCTTGCCCTGGAAGGACACATTCTCGCGCACGTCGATCGGCTCGCCGTTGAGACGTTGGCCGCGCAGCGTCTCCATGAAGGCGTCGACAATCGGCGCCCAGCGCGCGCGGTCCATCGAGAATGTGCCGATATTGATGTCGGGCGCGACATCGTAAGACGCGGGAACTCCTTCCGGCCCTTCGCGCCGATGATTGTAGCTGTGGACGTCGACAAGGACGAACCTGCCGTAGCGCTTTTCGACGTCGGACAGGACCAGCTTGAGCTCGGCATAGAACGCATCGTGAAAGGCAAGGGACTCGTTTATGATCTCCTCGGCCGGTAGCTCTCGCCACACGTTCAAGCCCCAGGACTGGTCCGGCAACAGATAGATCGCAGCCTCGCGCGCGCGGTTCAAATCGACTTGAAAGCGCGATCGATGGACGATGATCTGGGTCGGGAAATCGGCGATAAAGTATTCGGTGAAGGGGTCCTCCTCCCGCAGCCGGTCGGAGTTCGAGATGGACAGGAGCGGTTGGCAAGCGCGCCCGACATCGGAGCCGCTGTGGATCGCCGTGCCAATGATGGGCGATTCACCGAGCTTGATTGTCCAGCCTGCCGGTGACCCGCTCGGAGCATTGTTGAAAGTGGGCTTGTTCACGATCCATTGAAATGCGCGGAGAGGGCGGACGGTTCCGATTCATTGCACAAGCTCAACGGGTTTTACACCCCTTGAGGAAACCCAAGCCTTCGTATGAAACCGCCGGCAGCCATGCCAGCTATGTATGAAAGCCCGAGGCTGTCGCTGCACCCATCGAGCAGGCTGCGACAGATAAGTGAATGAGGCCACGTCAACCCAGAAGCGTCGGGAACTGACTCGAAGAGCTGTGGACCAGTAGCCTGATGGACGCCAGTTATGGGCACCGTCTAGGATTAGCCGTCCAACGTGTGCTCGACGTTAGGTTTGGAGTCCAAAGCGGCCCTTGAGGTGGCAGCGACATGGACGGCCGCTCATGGCGCTCCTTGCTCGTTCTGATCGGCGAGAGGGAAGGCACAAAACCACCCATCTCGGCCGATTGCGGCAACCAGCTGATTGAGTTTTGATCCTAGAGTGGTTCGGCGGACCGCTCAGCGGTCCCGATTCAACAGTCGCCGCAAGGGATCGTGGTGCTTCTGCGGGGACGCAGATAGTAGGTTTCGCCCATCGCTATGTTGTTGAAAGCCGAGGTCAATCCAAGCCTCTGCTGGTCGCTCGTCGACGACCAGGCGATGACCGGCGTGTAGCCGAGAGTGCTGTCGACGCGGATGAGGAAGGTGCCGGCGACTTTGAGTTTTGCTGGAACCGTGGCGGTGGAAGGGCCAGCGCTGGCAACGCCATTGACCAGCTTGCGCGACCACATCACCTGCACCAGCGGCGTTGCGTCGCTCGTGACCTGTATTGCCGTGATGGTGATGCCCGGGACCGAGCGGTTGTAGGGTTGAAGGGTGACGGCGCCGATCGCCATGATGGCGTCGATATCCGCCTTGACGACCGTCGTCTGCTGCGTGACGAGATCAGCCACCATGCTGCCGATACGACTGACCTTCTTGCTGGTCTCGATGGCTTGTGACGCCTCCATGGTCATGAAATACATGGCCAGCAGAATAGGCATGATCAAGGCGAACTCGACTGCCGCGATACCACGGCGATCGGACCCGAATCGAATTGCTTTGCGCCAAATTCCTGAAGTCTTGAGATGTGCCCCCGCACGCATCATGCCCATTGCCCTTTTTCTTTTACTGCTCGTGCATCCGCCTCGAACTCAATTGTCGAACGGCTCGTTCTGCCAGGTTACCGACGCAAAATGCAGGGTCTTGTTGCCGCCCATCGACTGCGCCAACAGATCGGTCATGATCGGCCATTTGTAAAAGACCCGCAGCATGTTCCTCGATTCCGCCGCACCCGCCGTAACGGAAAAGGACACTTCGGCGGTGCCGTTCGTCAGCTGGACATCGTTGGCCTTGATCTTGAAGCCGGCCAGGGACGCGGCGGCGAACGTCGTAAATTGGCGAAGATCCACCATCAGCTGATTGGGACAATCCTGAGAAACGATGATCTCCAGTTTGTTGCAGATCATGTTCTTCAAATTGTCTCCGGCGATGTCGGCCGCCCTTAACTGGCCCGTGCGCAACCGGCGCGCGACATCGTCGGTGATATTGGCCATCACTTCCTGGCCGGCAAATGCGATGCAGCTTTCCAGAATGGCAAAGACAAGCAGCGCGAACGGGATTGCAAGGATTCCGAATTCAATTGCCGTGCTGCCGCGCCGGTCGCCAAGGAAGCGAGCGAAAAACCTTGGGCGTCTCGCCTTTTGCTCGTCTGCGGAGCCGAATTCCTTGCTCATGTCTGATCCTGCCGATCTCTATGCGGTCTCGGGAGGGGTATTAACGCAAACCAATTGAGGCCCGGTTTGAATGATCGTTAAAGTCGGCGTTGGCCTCTTAACCAGCCGATAACCTGAACGACATTCCACCGCGCCATCCTATCGGCTGACGCTCATCTCCGCCTCGGAGGATTTCTCCGCATCACTCTTATAGGAGCTTTCGCAATAGGGCGTGCAGGACATGGTCTGTATTTCGGCACGGCGATAGATACGCACCGATGAGGCGGCCTGCCGCACGACGGTGACCTGCTCGTCGACGATCGGGCTACCGTCCGTATCGAGCACGACCAGATTGGTGACGCCGAAACCCTTGCCGGTCAGCACGATCGTCGAGGCGTCCTGCACGGAAGCGTCTGCGATTGCCGGATTGCCAACCACGATCGTATCGGCGGGTCGCGACAGTTTGACGATCTTGGCCTGGTTCATCGTGACCTCGATGCCGGCGCCGGCCATGGCGGGCGCGACGAAGCTCGCGGCTGCAAGAAGCGCGGCAATCACGATTGACGATCTCGGCTGGGCCATTGAGGCGCTCCACGCAAGCAGACTGATCAACGGAACATGAACGAGATTGGTGAACCAACGGTTAAGCGGACACTCTGGCCGAAGGTGCCGGGTGCCGACATGATCGCCGACCCGGGAAACGGAAGGGCCGGCCGGCATTTAGTGCTGGGTTAACCACGCAATATGTTCGAACCGGGAAAGGAATCGGTAAGGCTGTTTATTAAGCCGATCGAAAGAGCTTCTCCCTAGATTGCCAGTATCCGATCAACCATCACAGAAGTTGACGGAAGTGCTGTAACACGTGGAGTAGGAGCTCTCGAATGTCTAATCTCATCGCACGTTTTGTGAAGGACGAATCCGGCGCGACCGCTATCGAATATGGTCTGATCGCCGCTCTCATCGCGCTCGCCATCATCACTGGCGCCGGCGCGCTCGGCAATGCACTCAACAGCAAGTTCACCTCTATCGGAACCACCTTGAACGCTGCTCCCTCGGGCAGCTGATCTGCGGTATTGCTGGGCGCTCAGATTGCGTTCTGGAAAAGGGCCGCCACGTGGCGGCCCTTTTTCTATTTCTATGCCGCTGCCAATATCAGTATCAGTCGTCTTTTCATTCCGGGCCTCATCAATCGTTAATCGAACATGTCTAGATTGAGCCCCGTGAAATCGGACAATAGGCATAGCGCCGATGCTTGAAGCCCTGATCTTCGTCGTGTTTCCGTTCTGCATGCTGTTTGCCGCGATCTCCGACATGCTGTCGATGACGATTGCCAATCGCGTGCCGGTGCTGCTTGTTGTTGTTTTCGCGCTGGTTGCGCCGCTGACGGGTATGGAATGGGCGGCCTATGGCGGGCATTTCGCCGCCGGCGCCCTGGTCCTGGCCGTGACGTTCGGCCTGTTCGCAATGGGCGGCATGGGTGGGGGCGACGCCAAGCTGCTGGCTGCCACCGCGATGTGGATGGGTCTCAATGTGCATCTCGTCGAGTATTTAGTGGCCTCGACAATCATCGGCGGCCTGCTGACGCTCGCAATCATCGTCTACCGGAAGTCGCTGCTTGCGGCCGTTACCGGCCGAAATCCGTTTCTGCGCCATTTCGCCGACGAGGCAAACGGCGTTCCCTACGGCATCGCGCTTGGCCTTGGCGGGTTGCTGACTTATCCGGATTCGCCCTTGATGGTGTGGGCGCTGGCGCGGCTAGCGAGCTGAACGATCTGATTTCCGTTATCCGACCCGGCGTTTCCGCACCTGGCTTTTGGTAGGGCCGGGCCTGCCATTTGTCCGGGCGGGCCACATCGAGCTAATTTATGTAAACCTTAAATTAATCACGATCGTAAGCATTACATTAACCTTGTTTTGACGATTGCCGCTGCAAAGTCCGGCTTGGCTACGTGGTTTGCCAGGGCAAGGGTTCGGACAGATGCCAGCATCGCGATTGATAATTCTGAGCGTGGCGGTGGCCGCGGCGGGTGGTGCCGGTTTTGTCGCGAAAAACATGGTGGCACCGCCGCCCCAGATCGTCGTCGATTCCGGCCCCCAGGCGCCGGCGGTGTCGCTGCAGGATGTGCTTGTGCTGTCGGGCGATGTCTCGATGGGCAGCCCGCTCGAAAACAACATTGCCTGGCAATCCTGGCCCGCCGACGGCATCAACGCCAATTTCATCACCCGCACCGCCGAGCCCGAGGCGCTGGACAAGCTGAAGGGTTCCGTCGCCCGTGTGGCAATGTACGCCGGAGAGCCTCTGCGGCGTTCCAAGCTGATCGGCGAGGGGCAGAGCTTCATGTCGTCGATCCTGCCTTCCGGCATGCGGGCGGTCGCCACCGCCATCTCGGCCGACACGTCGGCCGGCGGCTTCATTCTTCCGAACGACTTCGTCGATGTCATCATGACCCGCAGGGGCGATGCCACCAACGGCGCCGCCGCCAGTTTCAACACTGAAACCATCCTCAAGAACATCCGCGTCCTGGCAATCGACCAGACCATTCAGGAGGACGAGGAAGGCAAGAAGACCAGGGTGGGCCAGACCGCCACGCTGGAACTGACACCGCGTCAGGCGGAGATCATCACGGTTGCCCAGCAGATGGCGGATCGCCTGACCCTGGCGCTACGGGCGGTCGCGGACACCCAGGAAAAGAATCTGGGTGAGGCCGACTATCTCGTTTCCGGCAATGGCCGCAGGGGAACGGTGAGGCTGATCAAGTCGGGCGAAGTTTCCGAAGTAGGGGCAAGGAAATGAGGCTAAGTGGTAAACTGCCGGCAATTGTAGCCGCGGCATTCGGCCTGCTGCTCGTCGGAACGCATGTACAAGGCGTTGTCGAGGCAAAGAACGCGCAGGTCACTGCATCGACGGCCACCCAGCGCGTCAAGCTCGGCCTCAACAAGTCGGTGGTTATCGACCTGCCGAGCGATGCCTACGACATTCTCGTCGCCAACCCGGCGGTCGCCGACGCGGTGACCCGCACCGCAAGGCGTATCTATCTGTTCGGCAAGGCGGTCGGCGAGACGAACATCTTTGTCTTCGGTCCGAATGGCGAGCAGATCGTCAGCCTGGATCTGGCTGTCGAACGCGACGTTGCCGGCCTTGAAGACTATATCAAGCGCTTCATCCCGACGTCGGCCATCAAGGTGGAACTGCTGAATGACAACGTCGTCCTGACCGGAACGGTCGACACGCCGCTGGACGCAAAACGCGCGGTCGACCTGGCGACGATCTTCGTCTCGGGCGGTGAAGCGACGACGGGACAATATTCGCAGACCGCGGCCGGCGGTTCGGCCCAGAGCGGTGTCGACATCAACAATCCGGACCAGGAGCGCCGCACCAGCAAGATCGTCAACCTGCTTCAGATCATCGGCGACGATCAGGTCACGCTGAAAGTGACGGTCGCTGAAGTCAGCCGCTCGGTGATGAAGCAGCTCGGCGTCAATATGGTCGGCACTGGCGGCAGCAACGGCATCAGCTACGGCGCAATCAGCGACAATTTCACCGGCCTTGGCAAGCAGCTGTCGAACTCGGGCTTCCAGATCGGCGCCTCGGGGCTGCAGTCTTACATCAACGCCATGGAACAGTCCGGGGTCATGAAGACCTTGGCTGAGCCGACCTTGACTGCCGTATCCGGCGAGAAGGCGACCTTCAAGGTCGGCGGTGAATACAACATGGTGTCAAATGTCGACCAGAAGGTGTCCACCGACAACCAGACTGGGCTGAAGACCTATACCGTCGAAAAGATCGAGTACGGCATCGGCCTGGAATTCCAGCCGGTGGTGTTGTCTCCCGGCCGCATAAGCCTGAAAGTCCGAACCTCGGTTTCCGAGCCGACAACCGAGGGATCCGTATCGTTGTCCGAAGGCGTGACGAGCGCCGGCATGAATGCCCTGTCGCTGCGCAAGCGTCTTGCCGACACAACGGTGGAATTGCCCTCTGGCGGATCCATGATGATCGCCGGCCTGGTTCGCGACGATGTCAGGCAAGCCGTCAACGGTTTGCCCGGGCTGACAAAGATCCCGGTGCTCGGCGCGCTCTTCCGCAGCAGGGATTTCGTGCGCAACGAGACCGAGCTCGTCATCATCATCACGCCCTATCTGGTGAAGCCGGTGGCACGCAACGACCTCGCCAAGCCGGACGACAATTTCAACGCTGCCAGCGATGGCGCCGCCATGTTCCTTGGCCGCGTCAATCGCGTCTACGGCACCATGCAGACCGACAAGCCCAACGGCCGTTACCACGGCGTTGTCGGCTTCATCTACAAGTAAGCGGGGAAGCGGACATGTCTCAGTCAGCATTGAAGGCAAGCACCATCGCCACAACGATGCGCTTTGGCCGTTCGCGGATCTGCGGACGAGCCGTACCGGTCCTGGTGGTTGCGGTGGCGGCGTTGCTGGTCGGCTGCGCCCAGCGCGACAGCATTACCGTCGGCGCCGTTCCGGACGACTATCGCACCAATCATCCGATCGTGATCGCGGAGAAGAACCAGAAGATCGACCTGCCTGTCGGCGCCGGCGATCGGGGCATGACCGGATCGCAGCGCGACACGCTTCTGGGCTTCCTCGACGGCTATGACAAGAGTGCCGCCCCGACGCTGACGATCCAGGTCCCGAGCGGATCGGCCAACGAGGTCGCCGCGACGGCAGCCGCTCGCGATTTCGCCCGGCTCGCGGTCGCCGCCGGTGTCAAGCGCAACCGGATCGTCGTCACCTCCTATCAGGCCGCCTCGAGCGAGATCTCCTCGCCGGTTCGCGTCGCCTATGTCTCGGTGAGAGCCCAGACCGACAAATGCGGACGCTGGCCAGATGACCTGGTCGATACGGCGGAAAACAAGCACTATGCCGACTTCGGCTGCTCCTATCAGAACAATCTTGCCGCCCAGATGGACAACCCGGCCGATCTGCTCGGCCCGCGCAAGCCATCCACCATCGATGCTGAAAATCGCGGCGCGGTGATAGATGTCTACCGCTCAAGAGGCATTTCGGACGAATTCCTCGGCAATTCGGAAGTTTCGTACTGAGCCGCCAGTCTCGGATAGAACAGGCCACGGGAAAGAGATGATGATGAGCAATCTTGCCTACGACGCCCCGGTGGATGGCAGCGATACCTCGCAGCAGGACATCGCCGCGATGCAGGCATTGCGGCCGATTCCGCGCATCTCGATCCAGGCATTCTGCGAGACCGAGGGCGTTGCCAATCCGGTCGAGCGCGCCGGCGAGGATCGCCGCATGACGAAGGCGCATCTCAAGGTCCATATGGGCGGCGTCCTCACCGCCATCGAATTCTACCAGTCGGCGCCGACACCCAACCTGATCCTGCTTGAATCGCGCAGCGAGCCGAAGCAACTGCTGGAGCAACTTGCCCAGCTCTCGGAATACTGCGATCCGACCTCGAAGGTGGTGGTGATCGGTCACTACAATGATGTCGGTCTCTACCGCGAACTCATCCGCTCCGGCATTTCCGAATATGTGATCGCACCTGTGTCGATGGCTGACATCGTCAGCGTGGTGGCGTCGATTTTCATTGATCCGGAAGCCGAGCCGCTCGGCCGCTCGATCGCCTTTGTCGGCGCCAAGGGCGGCGTCGGTTCCTCGACGATTGCCCACAATGTGGCCTGGGCGATGTCCTCCCTGTTCAAATCCGAAGTGGTCGTCGCCGATCTCGACCTCGCTTTCGGCACGGCCAACATCAATTTCGACCGGGATCCGGCGCAAGGCATCGCCGAGGCGGTGTTTTCGCCGGAGCGCATCGATGAAGTCTATCTCGACCGTCTGCTGACCCAGTGCGCCGAACACCTCTCGCTGTTGGCAGCCCCTTCGACGCTCGAACGGGTCTATGACTTCGATCCCGAAGCCTTCACGCAGCTCATCGACACCGCCCAGCGCAGCGTGCCGCTGCTGGTGCTCGATATTCCCCATGCCTGGACGGGCTGGACCAAGAACACGCTGATCAAGGCCGACGAGATCGTCATCACGGCGACGCCGGAACTGGCCAATCTGCGCAACACCAAGAACCTGGTCGACATGTTAAAGCGACTTCGTCCCAACGACCCGCCGCCGAAGCTGATCATCAACCAGGCCGGCGTTCCCAAGCGCCCGGAGATTTCACCGTCCGATTTCGCCGAGCCGCTCGGCCTGTTGCCGATGTCGGTCATTGGCTTTGATCCATTGCTGTTCGGCAATGCCGCCAACAACGGGCGCATGCTTGGCGAAATGGATGCCAAGAACCCGGTTGTCGCGATGATCAACGAAATCGCGCATGTGCTGACCGGGCGCAGTGAAATCAAGACGAAGAAGAAAGCAGGGCTTGGCAATCTGCTTGGCAAGCTCTCGCGCAACAAGAAGTGACGTTTCAGCGGTGGAATCGGTAGCAGATCATGTTTGGTAAAAGAGGCAGCGACGACGGAAACCGGTTCACGCCGGAATTTCGCCAGCCAGCACCGGCCCCGGTTGCGCCGCCGGCCGCAAGTTCCGCGGATACGGCGGTGCTTGCCCGCCCCGCTGCGCCTCCGCCAAGCGCACCTGTCGCGCCGCCAGCGCGCCGCGCGATCGAGGCGCCGCCATCGGCGCCGGACCTGAAACGGGTCCAGCGCGAAAAGAGCGAAACCTACTACGACACCAAGAGCCAGGTTTTCTCCGCGCTCATCGACACGATCGATCTGTCGCAGCTCTCCAAGCTTGATCCTGAAAGCGCACGCGAAGAAATCCGCGACATCGTCAACGACATCATCGCGATCAAGAATTTCGCGATGACGATCGCCGAGCAGGAAGAACTGCTCGAGGATATCTGCAACGATGTGCTCGGCTATGGGCCGCTCGAGCCGTTGCTCGCACGCGACGACATCGCCGACATCATGGTCAACGGCTCCAAGAACGTTTACATCGAAGTCAACGGCAAGGTCGAACAGACCGGCATCCGCTTTCGTGACAACCAGCAGCTCCTCAACATCTGCCAGCGCATCGTCAGCCAGGTTGGCCGCCGTGTCGACGAATCCAGCCCGATCTGCGACGCGCGTCTTCCCGACGGCTCCCGCGTCAACGTCATCGCGCCGCCGCTCTCCATCGATGGAGCCACGCTCACCATCCGCAAATTCAAGAAGGACAAGCTGACCCTCGATCAGCTGGTCAAGTTCGGCGCCATTTCACCGCAGGGAGCCGAAGTTCTCAAGATCATCAGTCGTGTTCGCTGCAACATCGTCATCTCGGGCGGTACCGGCTCGGGCAAGACGACGCTGCTCAACTGCCTGACCAACTATATCGACCGCGAGGAGCGCGTCATCACCTGCGAGGACTCGGCCGAGCTGCAATTGCAGCAGCCGCATGTCGTGCGCCTCGAAACCCGCCCGCCCAATCTGGAGGGCGAGGGTGAGGTGACGATGCGCGACCTGGTCAAGAACTGCCTGCGCATGCGGCCCGAGCGCATCATCGTCGGCGAAGTGCGCGGACCCGAGGTGTTCGATCTTCTGCAGGCGATGAACACCGGCCATGACGGCTCGATGGGAACGATCCACTCGAACAGCCCGCGCGAATGTCTGAACCGTATCGAATCCATGATCGCGATGGGCGGTTATTCGCTGCCGCAGAAGACCGTGCGCGAAATCGTTGTCGGCTCCATCGACGTGATCATCCAGGCGGCGCGCCTGCGCGATGGATCGCGTCGCATCACCCACATCACCGAGGTGATCGGAATGGAGGGCGACGTCGTCATCACGCAGGATATCGTCCTCTATAACATCAAGGGCGAGGACGCCAATGGCAGGCTGCTGGGAGAGCATGTATCGACCGGCATCGGCCGTCCGCATTTCTGGGACCGGGCTCGCTATTATGGCGAGGAGCAGCGCCTCGCCACTGCGCTCGAGGCGATGGAGAAACGCACTGACTGATGGCGTGAGGGTTCTGGCCAATGTTTGGAATTGACGGCACAGTACTGGCGTTTGTCGTGCTCGCCGGCTTCAGCGCCGGCGCGGTCGCCTATGCATTTCTGTTCACCCAGATCAGCAACGAGAAACAGGTCGGCAAGCGGCTTGAAACGATCAAGTCCGCCGAGACGGATCGCTCCGTCGTCAAAGCCTCGCGCGACCGCGCGGCGGAAGCCGTCAAGCGGCGCAAATCGGTTCAGGATTCGCTGAACGAGCTCGACGCAAAGCAGAAAACCAACGACAGCAGGGTCAAGAAACCGCCACTGAAAGCCCAACTCCGTCAGGCTGGCCTGAAGACCACCGTCGAGCGCTTCTACATATACTCCGCCATATGCGGCCTCGCTTTGACGATGGTTGCCTTTGTGGCCGGAGCGCCGCGGCTCGTCCTGCCGGGTGTGCTGCTGGCCGGCGCACTCGGCCTGCCGCGCTGGTTCGTCTCGTTTCGTCGCGCCCGCCGGGTCAAGGCATTCCTCAACGAATTTCCAAACGCGCTCGATATCATCGTGCGCGCTGTCAAATCCGGCCTGCCGCTGAACGACGCCGTGCGCCTGATCGCCAACGAATCTCTCGAACCGGTGAAGACCGAATTTCGTCGTATCGTCGATTCCCAGCAGATGGGCCTGTCGATCCCCGATGCGACCTTGCGCATGCCCGAGACCATGCCTTGCACGGAGGCAAGCTTCTTCGGCATCGTCATCCAGATTCAATCGCAGGCTGGCGGCAATCTATCCGAGGCGCTGGGCAATCTTTCGCGCGTGCTTCGCGATCGCAAGAAGATGAAAGCCAAGGTCCAGGCACTGTCGATGGAAGCGAAAGCGTCCGCCGCCATCATCGGTGCGCTGCCTTTCATCGTCGCGTTTCTCGTCTACCTGTCGAGCCCGAGCTACCTGATGCCGCTGTTCGTCACCAGCGTTGGACACCTGATCCTTGGGTGCTCGGCGGTCTGGATGTCGATCGGCATCTTTGTGATGCGCAAGATGATGAACTTCGAAGTCTAGGATGCTGGCATGACCGACCAAGTCATCAAATCGCTGACCGATCCGAGCTTCCTGATCGCGTTGCTGGTCGGCATAGCGGTGTTTGCGACCGTTTTCACCTTGTTGCCGGCGTTTGGCGGAAACCAGCTCAAGTCACGCATGAAAACCGTCGCGCTGGAACGCGACGAACTGCGTGCCAAGCAGCGCGCCCGGCTTGCCGTCGAGGCGGATCGCCGTCGCAAGGGCCTGCGCGAGGAACAGTCGGTTGGCATGCGCAACATTGTCGACCGGCTGGATCTGAGGCGCGCGCTTGCCGATGAGGGCACATTGCAGAAACTCAAGGTGGCCGGGTTTCGCGGACAGAACCCGCTGACGCGGTTTCTTTTCTTCCGTCTCGTGCTTCCTTTTGTCGGCTTCGCGCTGGCCGCAATCTACATCTTCGTGCTCGGAGGATTGCCCGACAAGCCATTGGTCATCAGGCTGTTCGTCTGCATCCTCGTTGCCTATGGCGGCTTCTACGCCCCAGTCGTCTATGTCAACAACCGCGCCACCAAGCGCAAGCAGTCGATCCAGATGGCGTGGCCGGATGCGCTCGATCTGATGCTGATCTGCGTCGAATCGGGCATGTCGGTGGAAGCGGCCCTGCGCAAGGTCGCCGACGAGATCGGCGCGCAATCGGTGGCGCTGGCGGAAGAATTCATCCTCACCAACGCCGAGCTTTCCTATCTGCAAGAGCGCAGGCAGGCCTACGAGAACCTGGCAAGCCGCACGGGCCTGGAATCGGTCAAGTCGGTGTCGCAGGCACTCGTGCAAGCCGAGCGTTACGGCACGCCGGTGGCGCATGCACTGCGCGTGCTGGCCGCCGAAAGCCGCGACATGCGCATGAATGCGGCCGAAAAGAAGGCGGCAGCCTTGCCGCCGAAACTCACCGTGCCGATGATCCTGTTCTTCCTGCCGGTGCTTTTCGCCATCATTCTGGGCCCGGCCGGCATTCAGGTGAGCCAGCGCGGCGGCATCTTCGGCGATCGTTCGGCACCAGCATCAACTGCGCAATAGCGGCGAGGCAGGTCCCTGCACGACATATGAAGAAGCCGCGCTGAACGCAGCGCGGCTTCTTCATTTCAAGGTTGTTGCAGATTGTCGTCTAATGCATGTCGTCCAAAAGTGCGCAGCGGTTTTGAGACAACGACATGCATAAAACAAAGACTTAGAGCGCGTCGACTGAATCCGTTTTCGGCACGACGCGCTTCAGAGCGGTTCACCGATTCACGGAAACGGCGAACCGCTCTACCTCTTTGTTTGACGCAATTCCGGACGGAAAACCGTTTCACACTTTTCCTGGAATTGCTTAGTTGGTCGCGGACTTTGGCTTGTCCTGGTCCTTGAGCTGGCTCCAGGCATTCTGCTGGGCCAGCATCTGACGCAGGTAGGCGACGTTTGCCTGCGCCTGTTCGGGCGAGAGTTCCTGTGAGGCGATCTTCTCGGCTTCGTCGAAACGGCCTTGCAGGCCGACGACCAGCGCCAGGTTCTGGCGCACCCGGCTGTCCGCGTTCGGCTGCTGCGCCGGCGGAGCGCATATAGGTTTCGGCGGTGCGCAGGTCACCTTCCAGCACATAGGACATGCCGAGATTGGAGAGCACCGAAGGCTCGTTCGGCTTGAGCTCCAGCGCCTTGCGGTAAAGCTGGCGCGCGTCGTCCTTCTGGCCGATCTGGTCGAGAATGGCCGCTTCGGCCGATACCAGCCTCCAGTCGGGATATTCCGGTGTCTGGGCGCGGCGCACGGCGTCCAGCGCAGCCTCGAACTGGCCATTGGCGGCCAGCGCCTTGCCATAGGCGGCGAGCACGTCACGATCCTTCGGCAGGGCGATCGCCAGCTTGCGCATTACGGCGAGCGACTGGTCGGCGTCGCCATCCATCTGCAGTGCCGCCGCATAATTTGTCGCTATCCGCTTGTCGTTTGGGTTCCTGGCGTAGGATTGGCCAAGTGCCCCCGTCGCAGTGTGCAGTTCTCCCGCCGACATGGTTTCCAGCGGTTTGCCGCCGGTGCGTGCGATCGAGCCGGTGGTGAACTTGTCTGTTGCGCAACCGGCGACACCGGCCGCGAGCGCCAGCACGAGGGCCGTGCTGATAAGCCGTTTTCCCCTGGCGTTGATCGTGCGGTTGGTCGGCATCGGCACCGGGTCTCCATTCATGCGCGGCCATTGCGTGGCCGTCTTCCCTCCCGCAGAAATATTCTGTTAACCCTAACGGACGGTTAAGAATGGCGACTCAGGGGGCCGCCACACGGAGAACATCGAATGCCCGTCGAACTCGTCGAGAAGAAACTGCCTGGCGCGCTGCCGGTCCATCTGGTCGCCAGGGATGGTCTGGACGCAGCCGGTCTTGCACCAGCCGCCGTCGCCTGGGCCAGGGCCAACGGCTTTTCCGGCGAGGCAGGCAGGACGCTGGTTTTGCCCGGCGAAAACGGAGCGCTCGGCGGCGCCTTGTTCGGTGTCGGCGACGGCGAGGGCGCGCTTGCTCTCGGCGCGTTGTCGAAAGCCTTGCCGGAAGGCGACTGGCATTTCGCCTCCGCGCCGGCCGAGCCGGAACTGGCGGCAACCGCGCTGGTGCTCGGTGGCTATGTCTTTACCCGTTATGGCAAGAAGCCCGGCAAGGCGCTGCGCTTCGACTTGCCGGCCGGCGTCGATGCCGGGCGCGTTCGCCGTATTGCCGATGGTGTCTTCCTGACACGCGATCTGGTCAACACGCCGACCAGCGATATGGGCCCGGAAGAATTGGAGAAGGCGGTGCGGAGCCTGGCCGGAGCGCACAATGCCGAAGTCTCGGTGGTGAAGGGCGACGATCTCCTCAACCGGAATTTCCCGATGATCCATGCCGTCGGTCGTGCGTCGACCGGCGCGCCGCGCCTGATTGACATGAAATGGGGGCCGCAAGGCGCGCCGAAGGTGACGCTGGTCGGCAAGGGCGTCTGTTTCGACACGGGCGGTCTCGACATCAAGCCGTCGTCCGGCATGCTGTTGATGAAGAAGGACATGGGCGGCGCGGCCAATGTGCTTGGTCTCGCCTCGATGATCATGGCCGCCAGGCTGAACGTGCGTCTGCGCGTTCTCATTCCCGCGGTCGAGAATTCGATCGCCGGCAACGCCTTCCGGCCCGGCGACGTGCTGACGAGCCGCAAGGGCATTACCGTCGAGATCGGCAACACGGACGCCGAAGGACGGCTGGTGCTGGCCGATGCGCTGGCGCTGGCCGACGAGGAGGAACCACAGCTTCTGGTCGATATGGCGACGCTGACAGGGGCAGCCCGTGTCGCGCTCGGCCCCGATTTGCCGCCTTTCTATACCGGCGACGAAGCGCTGGCGTCCGACCTGGCGGCGGCTTCCGTCGCCGCCGAAGATCCGCTGTGGCGCATGCCGCTTTGGCGGCCTTACGATGCAAAACTGTCGTCGAAGATCGCCGACATCAACAACGTCACCACGGACGGTTTCGCCGGCTCGATCACGGCAGCGCTGTTCCTCAAGCGCTTTGTCGAAAAGACCGCAGGCTGGGCGCATTTCGACATCTTCGCCTGGAACCCCGCCGACCGTCCGCATGGCCCCGCCGGCGGCGATGCGCAAGGCATTCGCGCGCTGGAGCGGATCATCTCGAAACGCTTTGGTTGATGGCCACAGCAGAGCCGGCAAAATTGCTGAAACTGAAACGGAACCGAAACAATTTGCCGTCATGCTGGCGCGATGTCGATTGCGATGCGCCCGAGCCAGGCCTTGCGACTGTGGCAGCAGGTGATGCTGTCGCAGGTGCGCGACGACGAGCCCGACCTGACCATGCGCCAGACGGCGATCCTGTTCACCATCTATCTCGATCCGCCACCGCACACGGTGCGCGGGCTCGCCGCCCGGCTCAATGTCACCAAGCCGGTGATCACCCGCGCGCTCGACACGATGGGTGCGTTGAAACTGGTGTCGCGCCATCGCGACGAACTCGACAAGCGCAATGTTCTGATCAGGCGCACGGTCGAGGGCGCGCTCTTTGTCGAGCGCTTCGGCGATGGTATCATCGCCAAGGCCCACGAATTGCCCATCTAAAGCATGATCCCGAAAAGTGGGAACCGGTTTTCGGACAAGATCATGCTCAAACAAAGTAGTTCAGAGTTGCCGATTTGACTGCCAGGGATGCCCGCCTTCACGCTTTCCGTTCCGACCTTGCCGATGCACGGCTGAAGGGCGAGGTCGCCGCCGACCGCTTCGTCGCCGGCCGGCCGGCGCGGATCACCGCATCCGTGGCCGATGTGCGCAAGGCGCCGCGGCCGGATGCCGGCGTCAACACGCAGCTTCTGTTCGGTGATGATGTCCTCGTCTTCGAGGTCGCCGAAGGCTGGGCCTGGATCCAGGCTGAGCGCGATGGCTATGTCGGCTATATCGCCGATACCATGCTGGGCGGGCAGGACCATGCGGCGACCCATATCGTGTCGGTGCCGCGCACCTTCCTCTACCCCGGGCCGGATCTGCGGTTTCCAATCGCAGGACAATTGTCGATGGGATCGACGGTGACGGTGACGGATGCCGCCGAAACGCGCGGCACGCATTATGCCATCCTGCCCTCCGGCGAGGCGATCATCGCTGGCCATCTGCGGCCTGTCGGTGATGTGGCCGCCGACTATGTTGCGGTGGCCGAGATGTTTCTCGGCACACCCTATCTGTGGGGCGGCACTTCGGGCTTCGGCATCGACTGTTCGGGCCTTGTGCAACTGGCGATGCGCATGACCGGCAGCGACGTGCTGCGCGATTCCGACATGCAAGCGGCGACCCTCGGCGAGCCGCTCGATCCGGATCCGGACTACGGCGGGCTGCGGCGCGGCGACCTCGTCTTCTGGAAAGGCCATGTCGCCGTCATGACCGACACCGAGACCATGATCCACGCCAATGGCCACACCATGCTGGTGTCGCGCGAAGGGTTGAAGGATGCGATCGCCCGCATCGGCTACCTCTATGGCGCCCCGACTGGGTTTCGGCGGCCCTAAATGCTTGTCGCCCAAAAGTGGGCACCGGTTTTGGGTAACGACATGCATCAGAGCGAAGTCTTCGATCCCCTTTTGTTCCGATTCTTCTTGGCGATTGCCTGCCTTCGCGCTACCTCTGGCGCGTGACAGAGCAGCCGCGCCTTGCCGAACACAATGCCACTGTGGCCCTGCCCGAACCATTCATCAGATGGTTTGGCGAGAAGGGCTGGTCGCCGCGTGCCCACCAGATCGAATTGCTGGCAAGGGCCCAGGGCGGGCAATCGGTGCTGCTGATCGCCCCGACCGGCGCCGGCAAGACGTTGGCTGGCTTCCTGCCTTCGCTGACCGAGCTGGCCAACCGGCCAAGGCGAAAACCGGGGCAGGCGCATCGCGGTATCCATACCCTCTACATCTCGCCGCTGAAGGCGCTGGCGGTCGACATCGAGCGCAATCTCGGCAAGCCGGTCGAAGAGATCGGCCTGCCTGTCACCATCGAGACGCGTACCGGCGACACGCCCGCGCACAAGCGTCAGCGCCAGAAGCTGGTGCCACCCGACATTCTGCTCACCACGCCCGAGCAATTGGCGCTGCTGATCGCGGCGCCCGACGCCCGGCGCTTCTTCGAGGATCTGCGCTATGTCGTGCTCGACGAGTTGCACTCGCTGGTGACGTCGAAGCGCGGGCATCTGCTGGCGCTCGGCCTGGCGCGGCTGCGCAGCTACGTGCCTGGCCTGCAGACGATAGGCTTGTCGGCTACGGTCGCCGAGCCCGACGAATTGCGGCGCTGGCTGGTCGGCCAGAATCCGCCAGGCGCCATGGCCGGTCTGATCACCGTGGCGGGTGGAGCCAAGCCCGACATCACCATTCTCGACTCCGAACAGCATGTGCCGTGGTCCGGCCATTCGGCCCGCTACGCCATTCCCGAAATCTACGAGGCGATCAAGCGGCACCGCACGACGCTGCTGTTCGTCAACACCCGCAGTCAGGCGGAATTGCTGTTCCAGGAACTGTGGCGGGCAAATGAGGACTCGCTGCCGATTGCCTTGCATCACGGCTCGCTCGATGTCGGCCAGCGTCGGCGGGTCGAGAAGGCGATGGGCGAGAATGCGCTGCGCGCCATCGTGGCGACGTCGACGCTCGATCTCGGCATCGACTGGGGTGATGTCGATCTGGTCGTGCACGTCGGCGCGCCCAAGGGGGCGAGCCGGCTGGCGCAGCGCATCGGCCGCGCCAACCACCGCATGGACGAACCGTCCAAGGCGATCCTCATTCCGGCCAACCGTTTCGAGGTGCTGGAATGCCGGGCGGCACTCGACGCCAACTATCTCGGTGCACAGGACACGCCACCGCTGATCACCGGCGCGCTCGACGTGCTGTCGCAGCATGTGCTGGGCGTCGCCTGCGGCGCGCCCTTCGATGCCGACTATCTGTTCGAAGAAGTGCGCAGTGCCGCGCCCTATGCCGCGCTGGCGCGCGACACCTTCGACCGTGTCGTCGATTTCGTCGCCACCGGCGGCTACGCGCTGAAGAACTATGAGCGCTACGCCCGCATTCGAAAGACGGTCGGCGGGCTGTGGCGCGTCTCGCATCCGCGTGTCGCCCAGCAATACCGGCTGAATGTCGGCACCATTGTCGAAATGCCGGAACTCAATGTCCGCTATGTCAGGCAGGGCCGTGGCATGGCTGGGCGCGGTGGGCCGGTGCTGGGCAAGATCGAGGAGTATTTCGCCGAGACCTTGCGCCCCGGCGACAATTTCCTGTTTGCCGGCAAGGTGCTGCGTTTCGAGGGCATTCGCGAGAACGAATGCGTCGTCTCCAACGGCACCGGCGCCAACATCATCGTGCCGTCCTATGCCGGCGGCAAGTTTCCGCTGTCGACCTATCTCGCCGATCAGGTGCGCGGCATGCTGGCCGACAGCGACCGCTGGCAGGCGCTGCCCGAACAGGTCGCCGACTGGCTGCGGCTGCAGAAGGAAAAGTCGGTGCTGCCGAAGCGCGGCGACCTTCTGGTCGAGACCTTTCCGCGCGGCAACCGCCACTACATGGTTGCCTATCCCTTCGAGGGGCGGCTGGCGCACCAGACACTAGGCATGCTGTTGACGCGGCGGCTGGAGCGGGCCAACGCCCGCCCGCTCGGCTTCGTCGCCACCGACTATTCGCTGGCCGTCTGGGCGCTGGACGACATGGCGGCACTGTTTAAGGCCAGGAAGCCGTCATTGGCCGCATTGTTCGACGAAGACATGCTCGGCGACGACCTCGAGGCCTGGCTCAACGACAGCTGGATGCTGAAGCGGACGTTCCGCACCTGCGCGGTCATCGCCGGACTGATCGAGAAGCGCTTTCCCGGGCAAGAGAAGAGCGGCCGCCAGGTAACCGTCTCGGCCGACCTGATCTACGATGTGCTGCGCAGTCACGAGCCGGACCACATCCTGCTGCAGGCGACGCGCACCGATGCATCGGCGGGCCTGCTCGATGTCAGCAGACTTGCCGAGATGCTCTCGCGTGTTCGCGGTCGAATCATGCATAAGCATCTTGAGCAGATATCGCCGCTGGCCGTGCCGATCATGCTGGAGATCGGCAAGGAATCGGTGAATGGCGGCGCCAACGAGTCCTTGCTCATGGAAGCCGCCGATCTGGTCGAGGAGGCTATGGGCCAAAGATGAAACTGATTTCGAGATGAATTTTTCGCTGGCGCGCACATCGCTGATCGCCGAGGCCAATCTTGTCGGCATCGCCGGCGAGCGTGCCGTCTGCGACCCTCGCGGCGTGCTTTATTTTCCGGATCTGCGGCTTCTGGCCGTTTCCGACCTGCATCTCGAAAAAGGTTCGTCGCTGGCACGGCGCGGCGCGCTGATCCCGCCTTACGACACCGGTGCGACCTTGCTGAGACTGCAGGCCGTGATCGCCGACTATCAGCCATCCATCGTCATCAGCCTGGGCGACAGCTTCCATGATGGCGGCGGCGCCGAGCGCATGCATGCAAGCTTCCGCGAACGGCTGGAAGCGCTGATATCAGGCCGCGACTGGTTCTGGGTTGCCGGCAATCATGACCCGGAAGCACCGGCCGACCTGCCTGGCGAGACGGTGCGTGAACTCGCCATAGGCTCGCTGCTGTTCCGGCATGAGCCGTCGAAGGAGCGTGTCGAAGGCGAAATAGCAGGCCATCTGCACCCATGCGCGCGCATCGTGCAGCGCGGCCGTTCGGTGCGGCGGCGCTGCTTTGTCGGCGATGGCGACCGCATGATCATGCCGGCCTTCGGCGCCTATACCGGCTCGCTCAACGTGCTCGACCGCGCCTATGCCGGGCTGTTCCGGCTGGACACGCTGATGGCCTACATGCTCGGCGCCGAGCGCATCTTTGCCATCTCCCGCTCGATGCTGCGGCCTGGCTGAAGCCGCTCTTTCGTCAATGGTCTCTATCGGCCGTAGTAGAGGGTCACGGTGTGCTTCGCCTCGGCGAAGAACAGCCATCTTTCGACCAGCATGCCGGCGAACTGGACGATGGCTGCAAGGACCGACAGCATCGCCGCGAAGGGCCACGGCAGGGCGAATGCGGCGGCAAGCAGCAGGACGGGCAGGGCGAAGGCCAGAATCTGCGTGATCTGGCGCAGGCGCGCGCTGTACTTGCGCGCGATGCGGAACCCCATTTCCTTGAGCAGATAGTTCTCCTCGGTATGCGGCCATTCCAGCGATCGTACCGTGCCGCCGGCCAGCCCGGTCGCGGTATTGGCGGTGGTCGCGATGTCCAGCCGGTCATTGTAGCGCCAGGTCGCCAGCTTCCAGCCCCAGCCGAGCAGACCTAGCAGCACCGAGGCCGCCAGAAGGGTCTTCGAGCCGATAGCGAAACACTGCAGCAGCGCGTTCAACAGCACACTGCCGGTCATCGCCGAGAAGATCAGGTAGGCCGGCAAAGTGAAGCGGCTGTGCCACTGGGCGATCGGCTTCAGCGACGCATAGATCATGCCGGTGGTGCAGACGGTGACGACCGCGCCGATGGCTGCCAGCAACCCGGCGATGGCCACCCAGCCGCCGGCGCGGCCGAACAACACCCAGCCGATGCCGAACAGTCCCGCCGGGACAAAGGTGATGACAGAGGCAACGCCTTCGCGCGACAGCCATGAACTGCGCCATTGCGAGAACGCCCGCCAGGCGCGTTCGGGTCTGCCGAGATGACCGGTCGAGGACAGCAGTCCCGCCGCGATCAGGCCAAGCGCCAGGCCCATGCCGATGAGGCCCAGCCAGAAATCGGGCGGGATGATCTGGAAGCCTCCGAGCACCCCAAGCAGTGCAAGCAGCCCATAGCCGGCGCCCGTGGCGGTGGTGAAGAAGACGACGGAGAAGGCTGGATGCATGGATGTCAGTTCGAAAGCATGCGGTCGACCCAGCCAAGGAAGCCGCCTTCGGCACGCACCGGTTCGAGTGCCGGCGCGGCCACCGATGCGGCGCGCTTGGTGTGGGCGCGCGGCAGCAGGTATTTGTTGGTCGGGTGATAGCCGAGTTCCGGCATCAGGTCGACGCCGCCACGTTCCACCACCAGCTGGGAGACGGCCGACGCGGGATCGCCGAGATCGCCGAAATGCCGGGCGCTGGTCGGGCAGGCCGCGACGCAGGCCGGCACGCGGTCTTCCTGGGCCAGATTGTCATTGTAGATGCGGTCGACGCACAGCGTGCACTTCTTCATCACGCCGACATCGGTGTCGAATTCGCGCGCCCCATAGGGGCAGGCCCAGCTGCACAATTTGCAGCCGATGCACTTGTCCTCGTCGATCAGCACGATGCCGTCCGAGGCCCGCTTGTAGGAGGCGCCGGTCGGGCAGACCGTGACGCAGGCTGGCGTCTCGCAATGCAGGCAGGAGCGTGGGAAGTTCACGGTCCGCCCGCCCATCTCGGTGGTGTGCTCGTAGCTGTGGACGCGGTTGAACCAGACGCCGTCGACATGGCCGCCATAGGGGTCGATGTCGGTCAGCGGCGCCATGTGGCCGCCGGTGTTCCATTCCTTGCAGGCGGTGACGCAGGCCTGGCAGCCGACGCAGGTGTCGAGATCGATGACGAGGCCGAGCTTCTTGCCGCTTTGACTTGGCAGACAGGTCATTTTGCCGCCTCTCTTGCCCGGCGGAATTCAGCGCCGAAACTGAGCTTGTCGGGTGAGGGTTCGAAATGCGGCGGTTGCTGGAACCGCTCGAACTGCGGCTCGGTGAAGCCGGCTTCTTCGGCCGCGCATTTGACGATGCGCACGCGCAAATCGAACCACGCCGCCTGGCCGGTCACCGGGTCGGAATTCGAATAGCGCTTGCCGTTGGCGTCGGCCGAGGTCTGGTCGCCGATGATGTGGTTGAGCAGGAAGCCGCGATTGGATTCGGCGGCGTCATCCTTCAGACCCCAGCTGCCACGCCGCTTGCCGATCGCATTCCAGGTCCAGACCGTGCTTTCGTTCACCCCGTCGACCAGCTTGATCTGCCCCTTGACCTTGCCGTTGATGCTTTCGATCCACACCCAGTCGTCATCGACAAGGCCGAGACTGCTGGCGGTTTGGTGATGCACGAACAGCCGGTTCTGGCTGGTGATTTGTCTCAGCCACGCGTTCTGCGAGCCCCAGGAATGATACATATGCATCGGCCGCTGCGTCAGCGCATGCAGCGGATATCTTTCGAAGTCGACTGCCGCTTCCTCGAACGGCATGTACCAGAACGGCAGCGGGTCCATGTAGGTCTCGATACGCTGGCGGTTGCCCTTTGGCGGCACCACACGGCCATGGCCGCGCGCGGCGAGCCTGAAGCGCTGCAGAGGTTCTGAGTAGAGCTGGAAGACGATCGGCTCCGCCTTGGGGATGAAGCCCATCTGCACCGCGAAGTCGAGATAGGAGCGGTTGGCCATCTTGTAGTAGCGCTGGTCTTCAGCGAAATCCTGGTGCCAGAAACCGCCATTGTCGATGTAGCGCTGCAACTGGTCCGGATTAGCCTCGCCCGTGCCAAACGAGGCGCCATCCTTGCCACGCCAGCCAGCAAGCGGGCCGATGCCGGGCGTGCGCTCGTGGTTGACGATGTAGTCGGCATAGTCGCGGTATTTGGTGGAGCCATCGTCATCGACGAAGCCCGGCAGGCCAAGCCGCGCGCCGAGTTCGATCAGCACCGACTGGAACGGCCTGACATCGCGATCCGGCTCGACGACGGGATGGCGGATGGCGTCGCCCGGTCCGTCGGCATGGCTGATCGGCCGGTCGAGCAGGCTGATGCAATCATGCCGCTCGAGATAGGTGGTGTCCGGCAGCACGAGATCGGCGAATGGCACGGTCTCGGAATAGTAGGCGTCGGAATAGATGATGAAGGGGATCCTGTAGTTGCCCGCTTCGTCATGGTCGGTCAGCATGGCGATGGTCTCGACGGTGTTCATCGAGGAGTTCCAGGCCATGTTCGACATGTACATCAGCAGCGTGTCGATCGGGTACGGATCACCGGCCCAGGCATTGCGGATGACGGTGTGCATCAGGCCATGTGCCGCCAGCGGCGCGTCCCAGGAATAGGCCTTGTCGATGCGAACAGGCGTGCCGGCCTCGTCGACCAAAAGGTCGTCCGGCCCGCAGACGAAGCCGAGCGGGATTCCGTCGAGCGGCGTCATCGGCTTGACGGTCTTGCCCGCCGGCTTTGGGCCCGGCGGTGCCGATCTGGGGTAGGGTGGCTTGAAGCGGAAGCCGCCGGGAACATCCACGGTGCCGAGCAGCACCTGCAAGAGATGGATGGCGCGGCAGGTATGAAACCCGTTCGAATGGGCGGAGATGCCGCGCATGGCATGCATCGAGACAGGCCGCCCCTTGATCGTCTCGTGCCTTCGCCCGGCCCAATCGGTCCAGGCGACCGGCAGTTCGATCGTCTGTTCGAAGGCGACATGGGCAAGCTCGGCGGCGATCCTGCGGATCGTGTCGGCAGGAATGCCGCAGCGCTCCGCGACCGCATCGGGTGCGTAGCTCTCATCGAGGTAGCGGTCGGCGATGAGCTGGAACACGGGCACGCAGCGGCGGCCGTCGACGATGGAGCTGCCCGTCAGTGCAGGCTTGGCCTCGGTATCGGTGGCGCTGACCGGTCTCTTCGCAACCCTGTCCCAGGCCAGCGGATTGCCGTCGGCGTCACGCACGAACAGCCCGTCATCGGCAGCATTCGGCTCCTGGATGACGAGCAAATGGGCATTGGTGTAGCGCAGGAGGTAGTCGAGATCGACGCGGCCGGCCTTCAGCAATTCGTGGATGAGGGCGAACACGAACAGGCCATCGGTGCCGGGCCGGATGCCGATCCAGTCGTCGGCAATGGCGTTGTAACCGGTCCGGCACGGATTGATCGAAACCACCTTGGCGCCGCGCGCCTTGAGCTTGCCGAGGCCGATCTTGATCGGGTTGGAATCGTGATCCTCGGCGACGCCGAACAGCATGAAGTATCTGGTGTTGTCCCAGTCGGGTTCGCCGAACTCCCAGAACGAGCCGCCGATCGTATAGAGGCCGCCGGCCGCCATGTTGACCGAACAGAAGCCGCCATGGGCGGCGAAGTTCGGCGTGCCAAACTGGCTTGCCCACCAGCCGGTCAAGGATTGCGATTGGTCGCGGCCGGTGAAGAAGGCCAGTTTTTTGGGGTCGGTCCGGCGGATGGCCGAAAGCCGTTCCGTCGCGATGGAGAAGGCTTCCTCCCATTCGATCTCCCGGAATTCTCCCGAGCCGCGCGGACCGGTGCGCTTGAGCGGCTTCTTCAGCCTTGCCGGGCTGTAGTGCTGCATGATGCCGGAGCTGCCCTTGCCGCAGATCACGCCGCGATTGACCGGATGGTCCTTGTTGCCGTTGATGTAGCGGACCTTGCCGTCCTTGATGTGCACGTCGATGCCGCAGCGGCATGCGCACATGTAGCAGGTCGTCTTGGCGATGCTGTCTGAGATATCCGGCGAGGTGTCGACGCCGTCGCCTTCATCGGGTGCGCGCGTGTCGGCAAGCGGACGTTGCGATGGTGCCGAATTTGCGCCGCGTGGCGGTCGGTGCATCATGATCCGGTGGTGCCTGCGCGGCCGGCGGATTTGGCTCGTGTCTTCGGCCCGGGGCCGCGCATGTAGTGCTCTTCCGGGTGGTATCGGTCACCGACCAGCCGCCGCCGGATGCCGCGGGTCCAATGGGCAAGCAGGGATCTGAACCGCCCGATCATTTTGTTCTCTGCGATTCGATGGCGAATTTTTTCTAACTTCACCCGAAAACGTAGGATAAAGCTATCGATCTGTCTAATCAGTTGTTCTTGTAAATTCGATCGATATTGGTTCTTAATGCGCGCATGACCTTGGACCAATTGCGGATTTTCGTCGCCGTTGCCGAGCGCGGTCACATGACCAAGGCGGCGGAGCTGCTGGGCATTTCCCAGTCGGCCGCGTCGGCCGCCATCCGCGCGCTTGAAGAGCAGCACGGCGTCCATCTGTTCAACCGGGTCGGCCGCAACATCGAGCTCGCCCAGACCGGGCATCGGTTCCTGCCCGAGGCCAAGGCTGTGCTGGAGCGGGCGGCCGCCGCGCGCAATGTGCTTGAGCATGTCTCGCAGACAGTCACTGGCAGCCTCTCGATCGCCGCCAGCCAGACCATCGCCAGCTATTGGCTGCCGCGCCGGCTGGCTTCCTTCCACGAAGCCTATCCCGCCGTCAGGTTGAGCGTCACCATCGGCAACACCAGGCAGGTCGAGGCCAATGTCCTCGATGGCGCGGCGGATCTCGGTCTGGTCGAGGGGCGCACGGAATCCGATATCCTGCGCCGCGCCAAGGTCGACGTCGACAGGCTGATGCTGGTCGTTGCCAGCGCCCATCCGGAGATCGCCGAAGTCTCGCAGGGCCGGCCCGACATCAAGGGCCTGCGCTGGATCATCCGCGAGGGCGGTTCAGGTACGCGCGAAGTGCTGGAGGATCTGGCCCGTCGCGAAGGAATTTCGCTCGCCGATCTGCAGATATTCCTGGTGCTGCCGAGCAACGAGGCGATACGCCAGGCGGTCGAGGCGGGGGCCGGCGCCACCATCATCTCGGAGCTTGTCGTGGCGCGCGCCGTCGCTGAGGGCACCCTGCGGTCGGTGCCGTTCGAATTGCCGAAACGCGACTTCGCCATGATCACCCATCGCGATCGTCAGGCAAGCCTGGCCCAGATGGCGCTCAAGGCGCATCTCGGCGCCAGCGCCGATCAAACAGTGCCCGCCCGCCTGTGAGTGGGCCGTGTCAGCCAAACTTCCGCTGAGCGTCGAGCGCCAGGCCAAGCCCGACCGAGCCGAACATGTCGCCGTCGATGACGGATGCCTGCGGCACCAGCGACAGGATCTCTCGTCTTGCCAGCGGGATCGCGGTCGAGCCGCCGGTCAGGAACACCGCGGTGATATCGGATGGCTTGACCTGGGCGTCGCGGATGGTCTGTCCGACCGTTGCGGTGACCCGCTCGATGTCCCTGGCAATCGTGGCGTCCAGGCCAATACGCGTGATTTCGGCGGCGAACGCCGCGCCCGGCAGCTTCACCGCCACGTCAGCGGATGATCTGTCGGTCAGCTCGATCTTGGCCTTTTCGACAAGTGCTGCCAGCGCATGTCCATAGCGATGCTCGACGATGTGGATAAAGCGGTCGACCAGGTCGGCGCGCACCGCCTCGTAGCGGATCTGGCGCAGATGCGTCATCGCCTTGGCGGTGTAGACCAGGTTGATGCGCTGCCATGTCGCGAGATCGATGAAGTAGCTGGCCGGCAGATTGCGCTTGCCGTCCTTGGTCGGGGTCAGGTAGCCGAGCTGCGGCATCACATGGGCGATGCTCAACAGCCGGTCGAAATCCGTGCCGCCGATATGGATGCCGCGGCTGGCCAGGATGTCGTCCTTGCGGTCAAGCAACCGCGAGCGCTGCGGTGAGACGCGCACGATCGAGAAGTCCGACGTGCCGCCGCCCATGTCGACGATCAGCGCCAGTTCCTCGCGCGTCACCTTCTGCTCGTAGTCGAGCGCCGCCGCGATCGGCTCGAACTGGAAGGCGATGTGTTTGAAGCCCTGCGCACGCGCGGCCTTTTCGAGTTCGCCCTGGGCGTTTGCATCGGCTTCAGGATCGTCGTCGACGAACTGCACCGGGCGGCCGAGCACCACCGTCTCGACCGCGCCCCCGGCATCTTCCTCCAGCTTTTTGCGGAGATGGCCGAGGAACAGGCCGACGATCTCCATGAAGCCGATCGAGCGGGCCTTGATGCGGGTCTTCTCGTGGGCAAGCGAACTGCCGAGCACGCTCTTCAGCGAGCGCATCAGCCGGCCTTCGATGCTGTCGGTGTAGTTGGCGATGGCATGGCGTCCGAAACAGGTGCGGTTGTCCTCGAAGTTGAAGAACACGGCACTGGGTAGCGTGACCTGGCCATCTTCAAGCGCGACGAGGCGCGGCTGCCCGTTGCGGACCACGCCAACGGTAGAGTTTGAAGTGCCAAAGTCGATACCGCCGAATGCTGGTCGCATGGCAAGTTTCCTGTATTTTGTCTTTTGGGGAGCGGCAGCTCGTGTCCGGTCGGGCCGGGGGCGTGCTCTAACGCATGACGCCGGAAAGGGAAACCTTTTTCGGAAAAAAGGTCCGGCGCTTAAAGCGCGTTGCGTCGAAACGGATTCATGCGACGCGCTTTAAGTCTTTGTTTCTATGCATGTCGTTGTCTCAAAACGGGGCCACTTTTGAGCGACACGCATTAATCCTTTCGGAAGATCACCCTTCCGAGCCAGCCCGTCAGCATGGCCAGCGATATCGCGAAGACGCCATAGAGGAAGGAATAATTGTGTGCGACACGGAAGATCGACTGCTCGAAACCGGATTTGCGGATTTCGAGCTGGGCCGAGCTTTCCTTGATGAACACGCCGCTCTTGAACAGGAAGGCGCGCGCCTTGTGGGTGCCGACCGGAACATTCGGCGCCAGCCTGACGGTGGCGCGGAACAGGTTCTGCGACAGGAATTGCACGCCGCCGACATTCTCGCTGTAGAGGCCGGTCGCTGTTTTGCGACTGCGCAGCGCCGCGGTGAATTCCTCGATGGTCGCCGGGCTGTCGCCGTCGTCGGCCGGCTGCATGTAGAGGTTGGAGGCGCCGAGCGACAGCTGCCTGTAGCTGTTCGGTTCGGTGATGTCCTGCAGCGGCCGCGTCGTGGCCACCGAATAGGACATCGGCACATTCTCGAAGGTTTCGGACTCCAGATTGACCCAGACGCCGAGCACCCGGTCCTTGCGGCGCACCACCACCGGGCGCGGCGGACCCTCGAGCACGACGATGACATCGTATCTGCCTTGGCGGGCAACCAGCGGGTCGGGATTTTCCAGCGAGCCGAAAATGGTCAGGTCGGCGCCGGAAAAGCCGGCGGTGATCGAGACATTGTCGGTGGAGAGCCCGATCTGGATACCTTCTACCGGTGGCGTCTGTGCCTTGGCCGGCACGGTGGCCGTAAGCAACGACAGGAGAATGGCGGTTGCGAACGCTTTCGGACCCGTCATCAGTTGAGGCCCGCGGAGGACAGCGAATAGAGATTGGGCGGGGTGACGAAGAGATCGATGGCGAGCCGGATCGCCACCGCCAGCACCAGCAGCGCCAGCAACGCCCTGAGCTGCTCGCCGCGCAGCCTCTGGCCGGCCTTGGCGCCATATTGCGCGCCGGCAACGCCGCCCGCCATCAACAGGAAGGCCAGCACGACATCGACCGTCTGGTTGGTGGTGGCGTGGACCAGCGTGGTGTAGGCGGAGGTGAAGATGATCTGGAACAGCGAAGTGCCGATGACGACGTTGGTCGGCACTTTCAGCAGATAGATCAGCGCCGGCACCATGATGAAGCCGCCGCCGACGCCCATGATCGACGACAGGAAGCCGATGCCGGCGCCAAGGCCAAGCACCGGGATGACGCTGACGAACAGTTTCGAGGCCCTGAACCGCATCTTCAGCGGCAAGCGGTGGATCCAGTTGTGCTGGCCGGATTTCTTCAGCACCGGCGCGGCGCCGCTGCGCGTGGCGCGCAGCGCATTGACGCTTTCGACCAGCATCAGCCCGCCGACAGTGCCGAGCAGCACGACGTAAAGCAGCGAGATGAACAGGTCGAGCTGGCCGAGCCTGCGCAGGAAGGCGAAGACGAAGATACCGCCGGTGGAGCCGACGATGCCGCCGGCCAGCAAGACGCCGCCGAGCTTGAAGTCGAGCGTGCCTCGCTTCATGTGCGAAAGGACGCCGGAGAAGGAGGAGGCGATGACCTGGTTGGCGCCGGTGGCGACCGCGATCGCCGGGGGGATGTTGTAGAAGATCAGCAGCGGCGTGATGAGGAAGCCGCCGCCGACGCCGAACATGCCCGACAGGAAGCCCACTGCCGCACCCATGGCCAGCAGCACGAAGACGTTGACGGAAATTTCCGCGATCGGGAGATAGATGCCCACCCGTCAGTCTCGATCAGTTCTGCCTGTCGGTGAATGCAACCGTTGCGGGCATCTTGACCCGACAAGCCAATTTGTTCTTGCGCTGGAGGTGCAACGAAGTCAAACCGCGTCGCGCCGCCGAAACAAAAAACAACTCAATCAGTTAACAGGCAAATGTGTGGCAAGGGCGTCGTGGAAGCGACGCATCTGCCGTTATTTGCGCGCCAGCAGCGCCTTGACCAGTTTTTCATCGACCGTGCCGGTCGCCGGCAGCTTGTTATCGGTCTGGAAAGCCATGATCGCGGTCTTCGTCTTCTGGCCCATCTTGCCGTCGGCGTCGCCCGCATCGTAGCCATTCTTGTTGAGAATGCGCTGGATGTTCTGGACGGCCTTCTTCATGTCGACGCTGGCGGTCGTCTGCGGCGTGCCGTCCTGCCAGGATTCGGGAATGTCGACCGAATTGGCTGCCGCATCCAGCGACTTGGCCTTCCACAGTTCGGCTGCGGCGCGGGCGCGTTCGAGCTGCTCGGGCCGCATCGCATTGGCGATCTCGTCGCGCTTGGCCGCCGCATCCTTGTCGCCGGTCTTGGCGACGAGCGCGAACCATTTGTAGGATTCCTCGAGGTTCTGCTTCATGCCGACACCTTTGGCAGCGAGGATGCCGAGGTTGAACTGGCTGTCCTTGACGCCGACGTCTGCCGCCGCCTGGAACCAGTGCGCGGCCGACTCATTGTCGGTGACGCCATCCGCAGCCATGGCGAACAGCACGGCCAGATTGTGCATGGCGCTGGCGTTACCCTGCTCGGCGGCGAGCTGGTACCAGGTCTTCGCCTTCTTGATATCGCGCGCGACGCCAATGCCCTTCTCGAAGAAATTGCCGATGCGGTATTCGGCCGGCGCGAAGCCGAGTTCCGCCGACTTCTCGTACCATTTGGCGGCTGCCGCCATGTCTTCCTTGACGCCGCGCGACTCGGCGTAGCGCGAACCGACCTCGAACAACGCCTTGGCGTCGCCATTGCCGGCAGCATCGCGCAAGGCGACCGGGCCGACGTCGGTGGGAATGTCGAACTTGGCCGTCGCCGCCGCTGGCGAAGCGTCCGCCGGCGGAACCGCGCCAGTGGTGTCCTTGGCGGTGGTCGGTTCGGCCACATCAGGCTGGGTGCCGGTATCGGCATCGGTCGCTTCCGCGGCGACAGGAGCCGGACCAGCCAGGACCGCAGCAGCCGAAGCTGTCGTGTCGGACGCCGCCGGGCTCGCATCGGCGGGCGTCGCCGAAGCAGCAGGCGCGGGAGCCGGCTCGGCTGTCGGCGCTGCATCCATCGACGGCTCGATGCCTGGCGGCGTGGCCATCGTGCCTTGCGCGGCCATGTCATCCTTGGCTGCCGGTTCGGACGGCTCGGCCTGTCTGACGGCACGGGCCGGCGCGCTTTCCACGGCCTGGGGGTGAATGTCCGTCTTCGGCTGGCTAGGGGCATCGACCGAGGCGGTTTGCACCGGTTGCGAGGCGGCGATCGGCGCGACGTCGTTGCTCGCCACCTGCGCGGGATCGGCGAAGAAGGCCTTGCCCAACTGCAGGCCGGCAAGCGCCAGCATGATTGCGGCGGCCGCCATCAGGATCGGCTTGCGCCGCGCCTTGAGCAGGTCGCCGATCCGCAGCGCCTTCACCGGTCCGGTCATCGTTGACTGGCGCTTCAGGGCATCGGCTTCGGCGGCGGCGGCCTGCGCCGCGCGCCTGGCGGCGGCGATGAAGTCCGACTTGGCGGCATCAGTGGTGTCGCTGGGCTTGGCCGGCTGGCCGCGCTCGTCGCGCACGCGCTTCATGATGGCATTGAGGTCAGGCGCGCCAGAGCCTGGCTCCAGCGGCCGGTTGGCCATTTTCGGATCGAGCGGTTCGTCGAGGTCGACGCTCGGTGTCGGGGCAGTCGGCGCCGAGCCGGCCAGCGGCGGGATGTCCGCCTCCTTCTTGCCCTTGAATGCGCGTGCCAGCCCGCTGAACAACGATTTGCGGCCGCCTGCCTGTTCGCTTTTCTCGGCGATCGTGTCGGAACTGAGAGCGGCCATGGCCGCGGCAGCGGCGGCCTCGGCCGGCGAGCGCGTGCCCAGGTCGCCACGCATACCCAGGTCGCCACGCGTGCCCAGGTCGCCACGCATACCCAGGTCGCCACGCGTACCCAGGTCGCCACGCATGCCTGGTTCATTTCGCGAACCCGGCTCATCACGCAGGATGGCGGCGGCGCGGCCATCGAGATCGGCCATGTCCCCGGTCAGCGGCATCGGCTGATCGATATCCATCGACGGCGCATCGACGGCCATCTTGGACCGCCGCGCGCCGCGCCGGCTGTTCGGTTCGACCACCGCCGCATCCAGGAGTTCGCTCACCGCCTCGACCGGTTCGCCGGGTTCCAGCGAACCCAGCCGATCGACGATCTTGAGCAACGTGTCGTGGATGGCTTCGAACGTTCTCGAATTGCGCTCGTCCGAGCGCCGCGTCAGCGTTTCGAGTGTCTTCAGATCCTGGGCGAGGCCGGAAACGGCCGTCGTGTTGGCGCTCGAACCGGCCAGCGAACGCACTGCGTTCTCGGCCGCTTCGCGCGCCGCGCCGAGGATGGAATCGCGGGTTCCCGCCAGCGACTTCTCGATCTCGTTGAGACGCGGGCTGATGTCCTCGAATTCCGGCAGCGGCGTGCTGGGCCTTGAAAGGTGGGCGGACAGGCCGGCGACCTGCGCCTCCAGGCTGCGGATCAGCGCCGGATCGATGCCGGCCACCTGCGCGGCCGATGCATCCAGCCGGCTTGAAATGTCTTCGAGCCGGCTTTCCAGGCCGCGGATCGCCGCTTCGCCTGCGGGATCGGGAACACGCGTTTCCATGCGCTTGGCCAACGCGGTGAAGCGGGCGTCGATGGCTTCCATGATGCCGGCGCTGTCGACTTGCGGCATGCGCTGGTCCAGCCTGTCGGCAACCTCGTCAAGCCGCCGCTCGAGATCGCGGAACAGCATGTTGCCCTGTTCGATGGCGTCACCCTGGCGACGTTCCATCATGCCCGACAGCACGTCGAAGCGTTGTTCCAGGCCATGGAAGATATAGTCGGCGTCGGGCATGGCAGGCGCCTGGTCGATCTTGTCCGCGATGAGCGCGATCTGCTTGGCCAGGCGCTCCATCGCCTGCTCGGGCAGGTTGGCGCGGCCGGCGAGATCGTCGACGCGGCTCGACAGCGTGCTCAGCCGATCCATGACCGCATTGCCCGGGCGATCCTGCGCCACTTCCTCGATCTGTTGGGCAAGCGAGTCGATCCGCTTCTCGATGCGCTCGAAAGCCTCGTGGTCGAATGAATTGGCTTGCGCGGCGACCGTCGAGGCGACGATGGCGCGGGAAATCTCGTCCAGCCGCTCGTCGATCATGCCAAGCGTGTCGCTGCCGCGATTGTCCTGCTGGCTGGCGAAATGATCGACGGCGCCGGCAAGGGTGCGGACTTTTTCCTCGAGCGAGCGCAGCGACAGCGATTCCGGCAGGTTGTTGACGGCGTTGCTGATCTGCTCCAGCCGGTCGGTCAGCATCGACAGGCCGGGGTCGTCGGAGCGCTTGCGCTGGTCGGCATCGACGCGATCCTCGAAGGCTGTCCAGCGGCGATCGAAATCGTCCCAGCGGCGATCGACCTTCTGCACGCTCTCTTCGCGCGCCAGCGTGTCGAGCGCGGCCTTGACCTGCTCGAGCTCGAGCCGCAGCATGTTGACGCTTCTGTCGTCGCTCTTCTCGGCCAGTGTCTGGATGGCGCCGGAGAGCCGTTCGAATTCAAGGCCGAGTTCGGCGCTGCCCTTGGCCGAGGCGCCAGGCTTGGCGCTCGACTGGAAAGCCCGCTCGATGTCCTTGCGCAGCGCTTCGAATTCCCGCTGCAGCCCGGCCGTCATCTGGTGGCGCAGTTCCTCGCGCATGCCGCGCAACTCGCCGGCGATCTTGCCAACCATGGCAACGCCGTCTTCCTGGCCGCGCACGCGATCGATGTCGCGGGCGATGGCCTGGTAATTCTGCCCGAAAGCGGCGGCGGGCTGCATCGGGCTCTTCGGGCGCGGCGCCGGCTGCGGATCCTCGTACCAGCGCTGCTGCCTGGAGGGTTGGCCAGAGGGTTGGGCTGCTGGATAGCGCGCGTCGGCCCCGTATTGGCGGGGCTCCGGACGTGCCATCGGGTCCTCGCGCGTACGCTCCAGCCGCTGTTCCAGCGTTTCGAGGGAACGGTTCAACTGCTCGAGCGTGGTCTGCGACCTGCGCTGCCTGCCGGCGTTGAGTGTATCGAGGTAGGACCGCTTGCTATTCATCGGTGCGTCCGTCTTTCAGAATGGCTGGCTCGCGGCCAGATTCCCCCAAGTCCCTGTCGGAACGAGGCGACAGCGGCCATGCCGCGGTGGAAGACGAGCTTCCCGGGTTCTCACCCGCGCTCCGAAAAACCGTGAAAAATTCGATACAGGATAACCACGGGTAGCCGACGCGCCCACATTTCGCCCAACGTGGTAAACAACGCGTTAACCAAACTTAAGAAGTTGCAAGGATGTCGGATGCCGGCCTGACGGTGCGGCATAAAGCTCGTCGCGCAGAACGCCCTTGCGTCATGAGGCGGCTATCGGTATAGAATTGACGTAAACGTAAAAGACGCATCGAGCGTGCTGTTTGCGATTTGTTTGTTGAAACCACGACCGGAAGCAAGCCCCCGCTTCCAGTCAGGCGACGCACGGTCCAGGACCGCGACGCCACCAGACGGGGAAAGCCAGTGACCATGAAGCTTATCTCGGCCGGCGAGACCGCGGCCAATACCAACAATATGTCTGTCGAAACCGGCGAGGACCTTGTCCGCATCGGCGAGATGGCCAAGAAATATGGAGTGACGCTGCGCACGCTGCGTTTCTATGAAGACAAGGGCCTGCTTAACCCGCAGCGCGACGGTTCGACCCGTCTCTACACGCGCCGCGACAAGGCCCGGCTGAAGCTGATCCTGCTTGGCCGCAAGGTCGGGTTCTCGCTGCGCGACGTCAAGCAGATGATGGACCTCTACGATCCGACCGGCTCCAACACCAAGCAGCTGCGGCTGGCGCTGGACAAGTCGGAAAAGCAGCTTGCCCGCCTGCAGAAGCAGCGGGCGCTGATCGACGACGCCATCAACGAGCTGAGCGGCTCGATGTCGGCGGTGCGCCAGATGCTGGCCGAGCGTTCGGCGCCGCAGGCGAGCGTCGCGGGCTAAGTCATCCGCCGATTGTCTGACTATCAAAGCCGCGTGGCCCTGCCGCGCGGCTTTTCGTCGTCTTGGCCGCGCCCCAATGCAGCCTTTCGGCGCTAGCTTGTGCAACGCCGCGCCGCTACGTTCACCGCGCGGTGGGCGGGAAATCTTGTCGCATCGAAAAAATTGACGTTTACGCAAACGTCAATTTTTGCTATCCCGCTAGCAACATGGGTCCGCATGCCACCCTGGCTGACTTCGGGGGCTTTCGGATCAGGTCTGCAGGGTGGAGAAAAAGCATGCCGACATACAGGGCTCCGGTCCAGGATACGCTGTTCGTGCTCAACGAGGTGCTGGGCTATCAGCGCTATTCGAACCTTCCAGGATTTTCCGACGCCACGCCCGATGTTCTGGAGGCTATCCTCGCCGAAGGCGCCAAGCTCGCCGAAAACGTCATGCATCCGCTGAACCGTGTCGGCGACATGGAAGGCTGCGTGCGCCATGACGACGGCTCGGTGACGACGCCGAAAGGTTTCAAGGAGGCCTTCGACCAGTATCGTGAGGGTGGCTGGATGGGCCTGGCCGCACCGGTGGAGTTCGGCGGCCAGGGTCTGCCCTACGCCGTGCACACCGCCGTCGCCGAATATATGGTGTCGGCCAACATGTCGCTGATGATGTATCCGGGCCTGACGCAAGGCGCGATCGCGGCGATCATCACCCACGGCACCGACGAGCAGAAATCCAAATGGCTGCCGAAGATGGTTGAGGGCGCCTGGACCGGCACCATGAACCTGACCGAGCCGCATTGCGGTACCGATCTTGGCCTGCTGCGCACCAAGGCGGTGCCCAATGGCGATGGCACCTACAAGATTTCAGGCCAGAAGATCTTCATCTCGGCCGGCGAGCACGACATGTCGGACAACATCGTGCATCTGGTGCTGGCCCGCATCGAAGGCGCACCGGAAGGTGTCAAGGGCATCTCGCTGTTCATCGTGCCGAAGCTCAAGCTCGACGCATCGGGCAATCCGGGCAACAGGAACACTGTCTCCTGCGGCTCGATCGAGGAGAAGATGGGCATCCACGGCAATTCGACCTGCGTCATGAACTATGACGAGGCCGAAGGCACGCTGCTCGGCGAGGCCAATGGCGGCTTGAAGGCGATGTTCACGATGATGAACGAGGCGCGGCTTGGTGTCGGCCTGCAAGGGCTGTCGCTGTCGGAGATCGCCTACCAGAACGCCGTCGCTTACGCCAAGGACCGCTTGCAGGGCCGCTCGCTGTCGGGGCCGAAGGCGCCGGACAAGAAGGCCGACCCGATCATCGTCCATCCCGACATCCGCCGCAGCCTGATGACCATGAAGGCCTTCAACGAGGCCGGCCGCGCGCTGGCGCTGTGGACGGCGATCAAGTCCGACATCGCCCACCGCTCCGCTGACGACAAGGACCGCCAGGTCGCCGACGACTACACCGGCCTGATGACGCCGGTGGTCAAGGGCGTGCTGACCGACAAGGGGTTCGACCACGCCGTGATGGCGCAGCAGGTGTTCGGCGGTCATGGTTACATCGAAGAGCACGGCATGAGCCAGTTCGTGCGCGATGCCCGCATCGCCATGATCTATGAAGGCGCCAACGGCATCCAGGCGCTCGACCTCGTCGGCCGCAAGCTCGGTTTGAATGGCGGCCGCGCCGTGCAGGCCTTCTTCAAGGAGGTCGGCGAATTCTGCGAGGAAAACCGTTCCGACGAGAAGATGGCGCCGTTCACCAAGGCGCTGAAGAAGGGCCTCAACGATCTGCAGGCGGCGACCATGTGGCTGCTGCAGAACGGCATGGCCAAGCCCGACAATGCGGGTGCCGCCTCGACCGATTTCATGCATCTCTTCGGCCTTGTCGCGCTGGGCTACATGTGGGCGCAGATGGCCAAGGCAGCACTTGGCAAGACGGGCGCCAACGGCTCCCAGTCCTTCTACGACAACAAGGTTGTGACCGCGCGCTTCTTCATGGAGCGGATCATGCCGGAGACCGGCGCTCACCTCGCCCGCATTTCGAGCGGTGCCGATACGCTGATGGCTCTGCCGGCGGAAGCGTTCTAAGCTCGAACGCCGGCACCGCCGGCCTTGTCTGTCGATGCGCGGAGGAAATCGTGGCGACAAATCCCGCCGAAGTGCTCTCTTTGCCGAAGCCCGCCTGGGCGGCGGATGAGGTCGGCATGCTCTACGACATGGCGCACCGCTTCATGTCGGAGGAGATCGCGCCGCGTTACGACGAATTCGAGAAGAACGAGATGGTCGACCGCGAGAGCTGGTTGAAGGCGGGTGCTGCCGGTCTGCTCTGCGCCTCGATGCCGGAGGAATATGGCGGCTCCGGCGGTACCTTCGCGCATGAGAGTGCCATCATCGAGGCCATCGGCCATGTCGGTGTCGATGGTTTCGGCATCGGCCTGCACAATTCGATCGTCGCCCCTTACGTCCTTCACTACGGTTCGGAAGAGCAGAAGAAGAAATGGCTGCCGAAGCTTGCGACCGGCGAACTGATCGGCGCCATCGCCATGACCGAGCCCGGTGCCGGCTCCGACCTGCAAGGCGTCAAGACGCGGGCGCAGAAGGATGGCAACCAGTACAAGATCAACGGCTCCAAGACCTTCATCACCAATGGCCAGCTTGCCAACTTCATCATCGTCGTCACCAAGACCGATCCGGAGAAGGGCGCCAAGGGCACCTCGCTGATCGTCGTCGAGACCGATGAGGTCGAAGGCTTCCAGCGTGGCCGCAACCTCGACAAGATCGGGCTGAAAGCCAACGACACCTCGGAACTGTTCTTCAACGATATGCGCGTGCCGACCTCCAACCTGCTCGGCCATGAGGAAGGGCAGGGCTTTGTCCAGCTGATGCAGCAATTGCCGCAGGAGCGGCTGCAGATCGGCACCGGCGCGATTGCCATGATCGAGCGGGCGCTGGCGCTGACCATCGACTACGTCAAGGAGCGCAAGGCGTTCGGCAAGGCGATCATCGATTTCCAGAACACCCAATTCAAGCTGGCCGAGCTCAAGACCGAAGCGACCATCGGCCGCGTCTTCTACAATGATTGCGTGACCCGCCACATCGCCGGTGGCCTCGATCCGGTGACCGCGTCGATGGCCAAATACTGGCTCAGCGACCTGCAGGGAAAAGTCGTCGACGAATGCCTTCAATTGCATGGCGGCTATGGCTACATGAATGAATATCCGATCGCCCGCATGTTCCGCGACGCTCGCGTCCAGCGCATCTACGGCGGCACCAACGAGATCATGAAATTGCTGATTGGGCGGAGCCTTTAGGATAGCAATTATGGGCGCATGGGGTTTCAAGATTTTCGAAAACGATGACGCAGCGGATTTCGTCGCCGAATTTGAGAACAGTGGCGCCGTCGCTGTTGCAGGCGCGCTCGATGTGGCTTGCAACAATCTGGACTACATCGAGGCTCCGGATGGCTCGGTTGCACTGGCCGCCGCTGCAATTGTCGCCGCAGCTAGCGGGAAGTCCGAGTTCTTGTCGGAACCCGCAGAAACAGCATTGCGAACTGTCTCGAACTGGCAAGCTTTGAGTGGATTGAAGGGCAAGGCAATCCAGGCAGTCGAATGCGTGAGCAGCCCTAACTCTGAACTCATGGAACTCTGGGCTGAAGCCGCTCCTGCTGATGCAGCCAACTTCAAGAACGAACTGAATCGCCTGCGTGCGGCTTTGCGTTAAAGCAAGCCTTAGACGGCACCACAAGGAAGGAACCGAAAGATGGCCGAAGCTTATGTCTATGACGCCGTGCGCACGCCGCGCGGCAAGGGCAAGAAGGACGGATCGCTGCACGAGGTGCCGGCGGTGCGGCTTGCCGCCAAGACGCTTGAGGCGTTGCGCGACCGCAATGGGCTCGACACCGGCAATGTCGACGACATCATCTTCGGCTGCGTCGATCCGGTCGGCGAGGCGGGCTCGGTCATTCCGCGCGCCGCCGCCTTCGAGGCCGGCTACGATACCAAGGCGCCCGGCATGCAGATCTCGCGCTTCTGCGCGTCAGGCCTCGACGCCATCAATTTCGGCGCCGCCAAGATCGCGCAAGGCGCCGATGAGATCGTCATTGCCGGTGGCGTCGAATCCATGTCGCGCGTCGGCATGGGCGCCTCCGGCGGTGCCTGGTTCATGGATCCTTCGGTCGGCCTGCCGGGCTGGTTCGTGCCGCAAGGCATCTCGGCCGACCTGATCGCCACCAAATACGGCTTCTCCCGCGACGACGTCGATGCCTATGCGGTCGAGAGCCAGAAGCGCGCGGCAAAATCCTGGGCCGATGGCCGTTTCAAGAAGTCCGTCATTCCGATCAAGGACCAGAACGGCCTGACCATCCTCGACCATGACGAGCACATGCGTCCGTCAACCGACATGCAGTCGCTGGCCTCGCTCAACCCGTCCTTCGTCATGCCTGGCGAAATGGGTGGCTTCGATGCCGTCGCGGTGCAGAAGCATCCCGAGGTGGAAGCGGTCAACCACGTCCACCATGCCGGCAATTCGTCCGGCATCGTCGATGGCGCCGCCGCCGTGCTGCTCGGCTCGAAGAAGGCCGGCAAGGCGATGGGTATCAAGCCACGAGCCCGCATCCGCACCTTCGCCAACATCGGCTCCGAGCCGGTGCTGATGCTGACCGGTCCGGTCGACGTCACCGAGAAGCTGTTGAAGCGCGCCAAGATGAAGCTGTCCGATATCGACCTGTTCGAACTCAACGAGGCCTTCGCCTCGGTTGTGCTGCGCTACATGCAGGCCTTCGACATCGAGCACGACAAGATCAACGTCAATGGCGGCGCCATCGCCATGGGCCATCCGCTCGGCGCCACCGGCGCCATGATCTTCGGCACGGTGCTGGACGAACTCGAGCGCCGCGACCTCAACACCGCGCTGATAACGTTGTGCATCGGCGCCGGCATGGGCACCGCAACGATTATCGAACGCGTCTGATAGGGGAGAGAAATCATGACCTACACCAATTTCACCCTCGACATCGACGCCGACGGCATTGCGCTGGTCACCTGGGACATGCCTGGCCGGTCGATGAATGTCTTCACCGAAGAAGCGATGCTGGAGCTGAACGCCATCGTCGACAAAGTGGCCGGCGACGCCGCCATCAAGGGCGCGGTGATCACCTCCGGCAAGGATACATTCTCCGGTGGCGCCGACATCACCATGCTGCAGAAGATGCTGGCCACCTTCGCCGCCGAAAAGGACAAGGATGTCGAAAAGGCGACCAAGGCGCTGTTCGACAATGCCGGCTATATGACCGGCCTGTTCCGCAAGCTGGAAACGTCGGGTAAGCCCTGGGTGTCGGCGATCAACGGCACCTGCATGGGCGGCGCCTTCGAATTGTCGCTCGCTTGCCACGGCCGTGTCGCCGCTGATAGCGACAAAGTCAGGATGGCGCTTCCCGAAGTGAAGATTGGCATCTTCCCGGGCGCCGGCGGCACCCAGCGGGTGCCGCGGCTGACCGATCAGCAGCAGGCGCTGCAGATGCTGACCTCCGGCCAGACGCTGTCGCCGCAGAAGGCCAAGTCGATGGGCCTGATCCATGAGATCGCTGAACCGGCCAAGCTGGTCGAAACCGCCAAGGCGATGATCAAGAACGGTCTGAAGCCGGTGGCGCCGTGGGACGAGAAGGGCTTCAAGCTGCCCGGCGGACCCATCTACTCAATGGCGGGCGCCAATCTGTGGCCGCCGGCCATCGCCATCCTGCGTCGCGAGACCTATGGCAACTATCCGGCCGCCGCCGCGATCCTGAAATGCGTCTATGAGGGCCTGCTGGTGCCGTTCGACACCGGCCTGCGCATCGAGCAGCGCTATTTCACCGAGATCATGCAGACCAAGGAAGCGGCGGCGATGATCCGCTCGCTGTTCGTGTCGCTGCAGGAACTGAACAAGGGCGCGCGCCGCCCGGCCGGCGTGCCGGAAACGAAGTTCAAGAAGATCGGCATTCTCGGCGCCGGCTTCATGGGCGCCGGCATCGCCTATGTCACCGCCAAGGCCGGTATTCCGGTCGTGCTGCTCGACCGCGACATGGAGTCGGCCGCCAAGGGCAAGGCGCATTCCGACAGCCTGGTCTCGGATCAGGTGAAGAAGGGCCGCGCCAAGCCCGAGGAGAAGGACAAACTGCTGTCGCTGATCACGCCGACGGCCGACTATGCCGATCTTGCCGGCTGCGACCTGGTGGTCGAAGCCGTGTTCGAGGATTCCGCTGTCAAGAAGAGCGCCACCGAACAGGCGGAAGCCGTGCTTAAAGCCTCGGCGATCTTCGCCTCCAACACCTCGACCATCCCGATTTCCTCGCTGGCCAAGAACTCGGCGCGGCCGAAGAATTTCATCGGCATCCATTTCTTCTCGCCGGTCGACAAGATGATGCTGGTCGAGATCATCCTGGGCAAGAAGACCGGCGACAAGGCGCTGGCCACGGCAATCGACTTCGTCCGCGCCATCAAGAAGACGCCGATCGTCGTCAACGACACGCGCGGCTTCTACGTCAACCGCTGCGTGCTGCGCTACATGTCGGAAGCCTACAAGATGCTGATCGAAGGCGTGCCGGCACCGATGATCGAGAATGCGGCGAAAGCCGCCGGCATGCCGGTCGGCCCGCTGGCTCTGACCGACGAAACAGCCATCGACCTCGCGCAAAAAATCATGAAGCAGACCATGCGCGATCTCGGCGACACCGCTGTCGACCAGAAGCAGATGGCGCTGATCAACACCATGGTCGACAACCATGGCCGCTTCGGCCGCAAGAACGGCAAGGGCTTTTACGACTATCCCGCCAAGCCGGCCAAGAAGAAGCTGTGGCCCGGCCTCAAGGATCTCTTCCCGCAGCTTGCGCCCGAGAAGGTCGATTATGAGGAATTGCAGCAGCGGCTGCTCGTCACCATAGCGCTGGAAGCGGCGCGGGTGATGGAAGAGGGTATCGTCACCGATCCGCGCGAGGCCGATGTCGGCTCGATCCTGGCCTTCGGCTTCGCGCCCTACACCGGCGGCGCGCTGTCCTATATCGACGGCATCGGCGTCAAGGCATTCGTCAAGATCGCCAAGAAACTGCAGAAGAAATACGGCGCCGAATTCAAGGCGCCCAGGCTGCTGCACGACATGGCCGAGAAGGACCAGACCTTCTACGAGCGCTTCGATCCCTACGCCAAGGGTGACGTGAAGCAGGCAGCGTAGGCCAGCCCTTGGACTGTGGACAAGATGGTGGCCCGGGGTTAGAACGGGGAAGGTATTTTTTCCTGTTTCGAGGAGAGCGAGATTGCTCTCGCATGACCGTGTCTGGGCTGCCATCGATGCTCTCGCCGAGCGCTATTCGCTGTCGGCTTCGGGCCTGGCCCGGCGCGCGGGGCTCGATTCGACCGCCTTCAACAAGTCGAAACGTCTGTCGTCGGATGGCCGGCCGCGCTGGCCTTCGACCGAATCGCTGGCCAAGATCATCGAGGCGACGGGCGCTTCGCTCGACGAATTCACCAGCCTGATCGAAGGCAGGGCCGGATCCGTCCAGGTCGCATCGGTCGCCCGCAGGCGCTCCGTGCCGTTGCTCGGCTTTGCCCAGGCCGGCGCCGGCGGCTTCTTCGACGATGCCGGCTTTCCGGCCGGGCAAGGCTGGGACCTGGTCGAATTGCCGGCGCAATCGACCGAGAGCTCCTATGCGCTGCAGGTGCAAGGTGATTCCATGTTGCCGCTTTACCGCAATGGCGACGTTCTCATCGTCGAGCCGGGCGCCATCACCCGCAAGGGCGATCGCGTCGTCGTCAAGACAACCGCCGGCGAAGTGATGGCCAAGGTGCTCGAGCGCCAGACCGTCAAGTCGATTGCACTGGTCTCGCTCAATCCCGATCATCCAGACCGCGACATTCCCATGCGCGATGTCGAATGGGTGGCGCGGATTGTCTGGGCAAGCCAATAGGTCCGGCAGGTGCGGCTCCCTCATCTTGCCCTGGCGGTTCTGATGGTCCCGGTGATGGCGGCCATGGTCGTCGCTGGCGGTCGCACTCTGAAGGGACGTGAGAGCGTGGTCACGCTGGATCAGGTTGATCCGGGCGCCGATGCGATCTCGCAGGAGGGCGCCGAGACGGTGCCCGGAGAGCCGGCCACATCTGCCATAGCCGCTCCGCAGCCGCCAAAGCCGCCGTCACATTCGAGGGCGATCGATCCCGAAATTGTCGCGCCACCGGAACTGCCTGCCGAGGGGCTTGAGCGTGTCGAGCCGCGCGCGCCGTTGAGCAAGATGGCGCTGGCCGTGCCGCCCAAGCCGAAAATGCCCGACGACTGGAACGGGACAAAGCTGTTCCAGCCGGTTACGCCGGCCGCCGGCCTGATCGACGCGAAGGGCTATTCGGTCGCGGTGTCCGGCATAGACATCGTCAGGCAGGACGAGACCTGTAGCGATGACGGCAAGTCCTGGCCGTGCGGCGTCCGGGCGCGGACGGCGTTTCGCGCCTTCCTGCGCGGCCGCGCGGTGGTCTGCACCGTGCCGCCCGAGGGTGGTCGCGACCTGATCGCCGCCGAATGCCGGATCGGCAAGCAGGATGTTGGCCAATGGCTGGTCGAAAACGGCTGGGCTCGGGCCGCCAAGGGTGGGCCCTATGTCGAGGCCGGCGACAAGGCACGCACGGCGAAAAAGGGTATTTTCGGATCGGCGCCGAACCTTGCCGGCATGCCGGCGATGCCGGCCGCACCGAACCCCGCGCCTCAGGCGCCGAGCTCGATCCTGGAAGAGGTCGACGGCGTGCTCAGGCCAGCTGACCAGCCAGCGCCCGCTCAATGAGCGCCCGCGTCTCGGCAATGCCATAGAGCGCGGCGAACGAGCCGAAGCGCGGGCCGCGCTCCTGGCCGATCAGCACCTGGTAGATCATCTGGAAGAAGGCACCCGATACGCCGGGGCCGCCCTCCGGGCTCTGCTTGGAATGATCCTGATAGCGTTCGATCCTGCGCGCGACGTTGAGCGAAGCGTTCTGGATCGCTTCGCCGTTGGCGTCAGCCGGCAGCGCGCCAAGCGCCGTGTCGAGGGCTGCCAGCGCCTCGCGCTCGACCTCGTCGGCGGGACGGAAGGTTTTCGTCGGCTTCACGAAATCGTCGAAATAGCGGATCGCATGGCCGACCAGCTGGTCGAGCTCGGGATGCGTCTTTGGCGTCACGCCTTGCGTATGGCGCGAAATGAAGCCCCACAGCACATCCTTGTTCTGCGCGTTGGAAGCGCTGACCAGGTTGAGCAGCAGCGAGAACGGCACCGGCATGTCGATGGCCGGCGGGTTGCCGTCATGCATATGCCAGACCGGGTTGCCCAGCCGCTCCTTCCAGTCCTGCCGGGGATAGGCTGCAAGGAAGGTGTAATACTCGTCCACGGCCCTCGGGATGACATCGAAATACAGCTTCTTGGCCTGCCGCGGCCGCTGGTACATATAGAGCCCGAGGCTTTCGGTCGGCGCATAGGTCAGCCACTCGTCGATGGTCAGCCCGTTGCCCTTCGACTTCGATATCTTCTGGCCGTTCTCGTCCAGGAACAGTTCATAGACGAAATGCTCCGGCGCGCGCCCACCCAGAATGTTGCAGATGCGGTCATAGACCACCGCATTGGTCTGGTGGTCCTTGCCGAACATCTCGAAATCGACGCCGAGCGCTGCCCAGCGCATGCCGAAATCCGGCTTCCATTGCAGCTTCACCCTGCCGCCGGTGATCGAAAGCGTGGTCTCGGTGCCCTCATCGTCGAATGTGATGGTGCCGGCCTTGGCGTCGACATGCTTCATCGGCACGTAAAGCACGCGGCCGCTTTTCGGCGAAATCGGCAGGAATGGGCTGTAGGTCGCCTGCCGCTCGGGTCCGAGCGTCGGCAGCATCACCGCCATGATCTGGTCATAGCGCTCGGCGGCACGCAGCAGCATCGCGTCGAAACGGCCCGACTTGTAATATTGCGTCGCGCTGGCGAACTCGTAGTCGAAGCCGAACGTGTCCAGGAAGCGGCAAAGCATCGCGTTGTTGTGATCGGCAAAGCTCGCATAGTCATCGCCGAACGGATTGGGCACCGACGACAGCGGCTTGTGCAAATGCGGCTCGAGCGCTGCGCGATCCGGCACGTTGTCGGGTATCTTGCGCATGCCGTCCATGTCGTCGGAAAAGCACAGCAGCTTGGTCGCAACCTTGTCCTGCGTCAGGACGCGAAAGGCATGCCGCACCATCGACGTGCGCGCCACCTCGCCGAACGTGCCGATATGCGGTAGGCCGGACGGTCCGTAGCCGGTCTCGAACAGGATTGTTTCGGGAAAGTCGGTGCCTTTGTAGCGCTCGATGATCTTTTTGGCTTCCTCGAACGGCCATGCCTTGCTTTCGGTCGCAGCCGCCAGCAGCTCGGGATTGAGATCGATGATGTTTGATCCCGCCATGTCACTGTTTTCCAAATCAGTCACTGTCTTCCAAATCGATCGCCGGCCCAAATCATTCGAAGGCGGGGCCGGAGCAGGGGTTTTTCAACCGGTCTCTAGGCGTGCATGGCCGGAGCGTCAACGCGTGCAGCGCTTTTTCCTTGCGGTGCAGATACCGCGTTCCTACCTTCGGAGCCCGTTCAAGGAGTATAGAATGTCGTTGCCGACGCCGCATGAAGCGCTGATCTACCTGATGGTCATCACCTCGGCCTCCGATCGCGACATGACCGATGTCGAACTGGCCCGGATCGGCGAGGTTGTCCGCTCCTGGCCGGTGTTCGAGGATTTCAACCACGACCGGCTGGTCGGCGTCGCCCAGGCCTGTCAGAAGATGCTGCATGAAAAGGACGGGCTGGAAGGCGTTCTTGCGCGGGTTGCCGAGGCCTTGCCCGAGCGCTTGCGCGACACTGCCTATGCCGCCGCCTTCGAGGTGGCCGCTGTCGATCTCGAGATGCGCATGGAAGAGGTACGGGTGCTGCAGCTCATCCGGCGTCAGCTCGATCTCGACACGCTGACGGTCGCCGCCATCGGCCGTGCCGCCAAGGCGCGGCTGCGCACTCTGACCTAGGGCGCTGCCTTTCGGTTGGCTAGAAAAAGCTGACCGGAAAATAGCGCAGGTAGAATTCGGCGAACGTGCCTTTCATCGAGATCTCCTGCAGCGCGTAGTCGAGCGCGGCGGCCAGCGCCGGATTGTCCGCCCTGGTGGCTATGGCCATGCCCGAACCCAGATATTCGGGCGCCAGATAGGGGCCGCCGGCAAAGCGGCAGCAGCCTGCCGCATCCGAGCCGCCCAGCCAGAAGGCGAGGCGCATGCCGTCGCCGAAGGCGGCGTCGAGCTTGCCCGCCTTGAGATCGGTATAGAGGTCTTCCGGCCTGTCGAAGGGGACGATCTGAACGGTATTGAAATAGTCGCGCAGCATGCGCTCATGCGCCGAGCCAGCTAGCACGCCGACACGCTTGCCGCGCAATTTGTCGAAGACCGGTTCGGTCAGCGCCTTGCCCTTCTGCATGACGAAGCGGGCCGGGAACTGCAGGTAGGAGCGCGAGAAGGCATAGGTCGCGCGCGATTCCGGCGTTGCGGCGATGCCGGCGATGATCGCTTCGCCCTCACCTTTCTGCAGCGCGCCTTCGAGCTCTGCCCAGGGCAATGCCTGGATCTGGCATTTTTCGGCAATGCCAAGCTCGGCGCAGATGGCGCGTGCCAAATCGATGTGGAAACCGGACAGCTTTCCCGCGCCGTCGAGGAAATTGAAGGGTGGGAAATCCGTGGTCGTCAGGAAGCGCAGCCGGGGCAGTGCCGAAAGGTCCGGCTTCGGCAGCCGCTCCTTGGCATCCCACAGCACCGGCACCTGCGGCTCAGCGGCGCGTGCGGCATCGGCGACCGACAGCGCTCCGATCAGCATCGACGCAAGAGCCAAAAACCTCCACTGGAACGCCACGATAAAACTCCGCCGCAGTCGTGTTGGCAGGGTTTTGGTACGAAAATGACACAGGTACAATGCTTTTTGATTTCAACGCGTCGATTTCAGGATATGCTTTAGGTGATTTGCAAATAGCCGTGGCTGCCTTGGTGGGGGACCAGGGTCGAGAACCACGACCGAAAACAAGCGGTTTGCAATCCGTGGTCGGTGGTGAAGTGCAAACGAAGCACGCATCATTGGTCGCAATGCATAAGGCAGCAACATGGGGTTGATGTTGCGATGGGTCAGTTCGATCGCACGCTGGAATTCATAGACCACCTGCAGCACGCCGGAACGGCGGCGGCAGTCTGCGAAACGTTGCTGGGCATAACGTCGGATTTCGGCCTCACCGCGCTGATGGCGGGAACCGTGCCGCAGCCGGGCACGCCGAGCGGCCTGCAAAAGCAGCATGTGCTTCTCTGCGACTGGCCCGTCGAATGGCTGGAGCGCTATGTGGCGCGCAACTATGTCGATCACGACCCGGTCGTCAGCCATATGAAACAGCTGCAGGCGCCGTTCCAGTGGCGCGAAGCCTCACAGGGCGCCCGCATCGACAAGAGCAGCGGCGAAGTGATGGGCGATGCCGGCGTGTTCAAGTTGCGCGACGGACTGGCCTTCCCGCTGATCACGCTCGACGGCCAGATCGTCATGGTGTCGCTGGGCGGCGAGGCAGTTGAATTGTCGGCGGCCGAGTTCGGCCTGGTGTCGCTGGTGTCGACCTATGCGGTCGGCCGCGCCATGCAGCTCCACACGATGGCGAGCAACACCATCGATCACATCGTATTGACGCCGCGCGAGCGCGAATGCCTGCAATGGGCCGCCGTCGGCAAGTCCGAGTGGGAGATTTCGCAAATCCTCGGCATCTCCGAACACACCTCGGAGAAACATCTTCTTAACGCCAAAAGCAAACTTGGTGCCGTCAACCGGGTTCAGGCCGTCGCGGAAGCGATAAGGCGGGGCTACATTAGCTAGGTCGGCCGTGCCGGCCTAGCAACTCTAGCCTACGCGATCACGCAATTTTCTCATCGAAGCACGGCCGTATCTTCCTCTGAAACCAGGAGATGACGGAATGCTTTTTTCTCTCACAACCCAAGAATTGATGGAACGTCCCGACCTTTGGGAGGCGGTCCATCGCTTGCGCTACAAGATCTTCGTCGAGGAGATGGGGTGGGATGATCTCAGGCGCCCCGACGGGCTCGAATGCGACCAGTTCGATCATGACGAAGCCGTCCATCAAATCGTCATCAGGGGCAGTGAAGTCGCAGGCTACCAGAGGCTTTTGCCGACGACACGCGGGCATCTTCTGACCGAGGTGCTGACCGACCTCTTTGAGGGGACGCCGCCCTCCGGTCCCAACATCTACGAGTTGACCCGCTATGCGGTCGCTCCCGGTTACCGCGACGGCCGTCGCGGTGTGTCGACCGTCGGCACCGAGCTGATTGCCGGCTTCGTCGAGTGGGGACTGAAGCGCAACGTCAACCAGATGATCATCGAGTTCGAGCCGATGTGGGTGCTGCGCGCATTGCAGCTGCATTTCCTGGCGACCCCGCTGGGCTATCAGCGCACCTATGGCAACCAGCAGGTCGTAGCCACCCTGCTTACCTTCAACGAGCACACGCTCGATGTGGTGCGTTCGCGCCGCAATCATTTTGCTCCCGTGCTGGCCAGGGGATACCCCGACATGCTCGGCCAAAGGCGTGCGTCGTGAGATCGGAGACCGTCATGAGCCCCCATCCGCAACCAGAACTCCGCAACCACACGTTGATCGTCACCGTATCGTCTAGTGACGGCCGGCCGGTGCTGGACAGAAGAGCCTATGAAAGCCTGGCAAAGACCTTCCATGAAGCCGCCGACAATGAGGAGGTGCGCGTCGTCGTGCTGCGCGGCCTGGCAGGCTGCTTCTGTCTCGGCGGCGATTTCTCCGAATTCCTCGACGCCACCAAGCACCAGAAACTGATCGCCGCCGTCACCGATCTGTTTCGCACGCTGGCGACGTTTCCAAAGCCCATCCTTGCCTGCGTCGATGGCGATGCCGTCGGCGTCGGTTGCACCATCCTATTCCATTGCGACATGGTGATCGCATCCGATCAAAGCACGTTCCGGGTGCCGTTCGTCGATTTCGGCCTGGTCCCGGATGCGGCGACCAGCATCCTGGCGCCGCAGAAACTCGGCTATGCCGGTGCTTTCCGCTTCTTCTGCCTCGGCGACACGCTTCGCGCCGAGGACGCCAGGGCGCTCGGCCTCGTCGCCGAGATCGTGCCGGGCGGCAGCGTCGAGGAAGCGGCCCTCGGCCGGGCGAGACAACTTGTCAAGAAGCCGGTCGCCGCCTTGCTGGCGACGCGAGGCCTGCTCAAGGGCAACACCGGCGCGCTGTGCGACCGTATCGATCAGGAGATTTCGCTCTTCCAGCAGGCGCTGCAGGATGACACCACGCTGCGACGCCTGCAGCGCATTGCCCGGCTGGTGGCTTAGACTGGGAGTCACGAGGAAAAAGGCATCGCCGCGCGGCCTCTGGCTGCGCGGCGCAAAAGCGTCAGCCCTGTTTTCCCAGGCCATGGCCTGGTTTCTTGCGGGCCATCCTATTCTTTCAAAAACGACGGCCCTTCGCCGATGATCTTCTTGTCTTCCTTGCCGATGATGTCGAGATCGCGCCCGTCATAGGGCAGCGACAAGAGGATGCGCCGCATGACCGCCAGCCGCGCGCGCCGCTTGTCATTGGCCCGTACGATGATCCACGGCGCGAATTCCTTGTGGGTGCGCTCGAACATGGTGTCGCGGACCTTGGTGTAGTCGTCCCATTTGGTGATGCCGGCAACGTCGATCGGCGAGAACTTCCAGCTTTTCAGCGGGCTGTAGCGGCGATCGTGAAAGCGCTCGAGCTGCGTCTCCTGGCCGATGTTCAGCCAGAATTTGAAGAAGTGGATGCCCTCGTTGGCGATCATCCGTTCGAAATGCGGCGTCTCGTCGAGAAACTGATCGTGCTGCTGCGGCGTGCAAAACCCCATCACCGGCTCGACGCCGGCACGGTTGTACCAGGAGCGGTCGAAGGTGAGGAACTCACCCGATGTCGGGAAATGGTCGACATAGCGCTGGAAGTACCATTGCCCCTGCTCGGTCGGGGTCGGCTTGGTCAGCGCCACGTTGCGCGCGGTACGAGGGTTGAGGTACTGGCGCAGCACGAAGATCGTGCCGCCCTTGCCGGCGGCGTCGCGGCCCTCGAACAGCGCCATCACCCGTTTGCCGGTCGACTGCAGCCACGCCTGCGCCTTGACCAGCTCGATCTGCAGCTTCTCGAGCGTCTCGTCATACTCGTCGCTTTTCATCTTCTTGTCGTAGGGGTAATCGCCGGCGGTCAGCTTGTTGTCCTCGACCCAGTCGGGAAGCACGGGATTTTCAATATCGAACTCCCGCTCCTTGCCGTCGATCCTGATCTTCAGCGGACCCGAAGTCGGCGCGGCGGGAGTTTCCTTGGCTTTTTTCATCGAGGCGAACCCTTTCCTGCTTCCGGACTCATGCTATTGGGAGCCACTACAGCACTTTGATTTTGCGCATGATCCTTTCAGAAAATCGATTCCGATTTTTCTGGGTCATGCGCTAGACCGGTCCAGCGGAAGTTTCCGTCACTGGTCGGGTGCGAGGCATTGGGTGCGGGCGCGCGAGCGAAATGGCTGACCTGGACGCAGAGCAGAAAGGCACGGCGCAAGCCCTGGCCGTCCGGCTGTGGAACAGCCGCTGGCTGCTGATCGCCGGTGTCGTCGCGATTCTCGCTGTGTATGCCTTGGCCGCGATATCCGCATATATCGTCCTTGCGGCGCTGGCGCTGCTGCTTGCGGCGGCAATGCTGCCGGTCAGCGGCACGCGCCAATCGGCCGAGAGTGCCGCGGCGATCGAGGCATTCGGGTTGCAACGGCTCTCCGGCGAATATCTTGCGGCCGCCGTCGCCGACCCGCTGATCATCTTCGACCGGACCGCCACCATCGTCCACGCCAATGCCGCCGCTTTCGCCGCCTTCGGCGGGATCGCGCCTGGTCTGTCGCTGTCGCTAAAATTCCGGGCGCCGGAAATGCAGGCTCTGCTGGACGGCGTGCTGTCGGGCGATGTCGCCTCTGACGTCGTCGACTATACGGAGAAGCTGCCGGTCGAACGGGCCTACCGGGTGAGCGCGTCTTCGGTCGGCCACGGCACAGATCTCTATGTGCTGGTGTTCAAGGACCAGAGCGAAGCGCGCAGGATCGACCGCATGCGCGCCGATTTCATCGCCAATGCCAGCCACGAACTGCGCACGCCGCTCGCCTCGATCGCCGGCTTCATCGAAACGCTGCGCGGACCGGCCCGCAACGACCCGGCGGCGCGCGACCAGTTCCTGCAGATCATGCAGAGCCAGACCGGCCGCATGGCGCGTCTGATCGACGATTTGTTGTCGCTGTCGCGGCTCGAGATGAAGCCCTATCTGAAGCCGGGCACCGAGGTCGACCTGCGTGAGACAGTCGACAGCGTCATCGATTCGCTCGGACCGCTGGCCAGGGAAAACAGTGTTGCCGTCGAGCGGGATTACGCCGACGGGCCGCTTGATGTTCCCGGGGATCGCGACGAGCTCTTCCAGGTTTTCGAGAACCTCTTGGAAAACGCCTGCAAATACGGGCAGTCGGGTGGCCGCGTCGTGGTGTCGATCGCGCGCAGCGATGCCGGCTCGGAGCCAGGCATCGACGTGACCATCAGGGACTTTGGCCCCGGCATTCCCGAGGAACACATTCCGCGCATCACCGAGCGCTTCTATCGCGTCGATGTCGAGACCAGCCGCACCCAGAAGGGCACCGGCCTTGGTCTGTCGATCGTCAAGCATATCCTGACACGCCACAATGCCCGGCTTTCGATCAAGTCCGAGTTCGGCAAGGGCGCTGCCTTCTCGGTTCATTTGCCGACGCACTGATACTGCCCTATTTTTCCACTGGAGCGTTTCTTTTTTCTGTCATCCGGCTAGCGTATCAGCGGGGATTCGAGGAAACGACTCAAAACCAAGACACTCCGTGGGAAGGCATTTCGCCATGCAGTCCGTGCATATTATGAGCGCCTATGACGAGGAGCTGAAATATCTGTCGAAGCGCATCGCGGCGATGGGCGGCCATGCCGAGCGTATGGTCGAACAGGCGGTTGCCGCCCTCGTCAATGCCGACCCCGGCCTCGCCCAGAAGGTCATCCGTGACGATGCCGTGCTCGATGAAGGGCAACGCGAAATCGACGACAAGGCGATCATCATCATCGCCAAGCGCCAGCCGATGGCGACGGACCTGCGCGAGATCGTCGGCGCCATCCGCATTTCCGCCGACCTCGAACGGGTCGGCGACCTCGCCAAGAACGTTGCCAAGCGGGTGGCAGCTGTCACCGACGGACGCCAGCCGACCAGCCTGTTCCGCGGCCTCGAGGCCCTGGCCAACCTGGCGCTGACCCAGCTCAAGGAAGTGCTCGACGTCTACGCATCGCGCTCGGTCGACAAGATCGGCTTCGTGCGCGACCGCGACGACCAGATCGACGCCATGTACACCTCGCTGTTTCGCGAATTGCTGACCTACATGATGGAAGATCCGCGCAACATCACGCCGTGCACGCATCTGCTGTTTTGCGCCAAGAACATCGAGCGCATCGGCGATCACGCCACCAACATCGCCGAGACCATCTACTACATCGTCACCGGCGAGCAGATGCCGGCCGAGCGGCCGAAGGGCGACAAGACCGACAAGATCAGCGTTTCCGCGACGCTGCCGGTTAATTGAACGGTCACACTCTCGAAGCGTCATCCGAATTGCGCTAGACTTTCCGGGCTTTCCTGTATCCTCGTCCGTGGATTGGCTTCGGGAGGTTGTGATGGAAAATGTTCGGAACCTGACTCCGGCGCCTGCGCCGGCATCCGGCATTATCGCTTGCGGCGTCTACACGGCCGGGCGTCGTATCGCCGACATTCCAATCGAGGAAGCCGGCGAATGGGCAAAAAAATCCGGTCATGTCGTCTGGATTGGCCTGCTCGAGCCCGACCGCAACCTGCTGCTTCGCGTCCAGGCGCAGTTTCACCTGCATGAGCTGGCGATCGAGGATGCCGAGCACCCGCACCAGCGGCCGAAGATCGAGCAATATGGCGACGCCTTGTTCATCGTCGCCCGCACAGCGCAGCTGATCGACGGCCGGGTCACCTTCGGCGAGACCCATTTGTTTGTCGGCAGCGGCTACATCGTCAGCGTCAGGCATGGCCCGTCCACCTCCTACGCCGCCGTTCGTCAGCATTGGGAAAGCTGCCCGCATTCGCTGGCCAAGGGCGAGGATTTCGTCCTCTACGCCATTCTCGATTTCATCGTCGACAATTACATGCCGGTGCTCGAGCAGATCGAGGACGAGGTCGAGGTGATCGAGGACAGGGTCCTGCTGAAGCCGATGACCGGTCCTGACATCGAGCGGCTCTACATGCTGCGCCGCGATCTTTTGCGCCTGCGCAATGCGGCACTTCCGCTGGTCGAAGTCTGCCGCCGGCTGACCAGTGCCGACCTGCCGCAGATCCATACGGCCATGCATCCGCTGTTCCGTGACGTGACCGACCATATCCGCACCGTGCAGGAAAAGATCGACAGTCTGCGCGAGGTGCTGGCGTTTGCTTTCGAGGCCAGCCTCCTAGTCGGCCAGAGCCAGGAAACGGCGATCTCCAAGAAGCTTGCCTCATGGGCCGCCATCCTGGCGGTGCCGACGGCATTCGCCGGCATCTACGGCATGAATTTCAACGACATGCCGGAATTGAAGATGGAATACGGCTACCCGGTGGTGCTGGCCACGATCGCGCTGATCTGCTCGTTTCTCTACTGGCGTTTTCGCAAGAACGGCTGGCTGTGAAGAGAGGGCAGTAGGGCAGCATTTCGTGAGCGCGACTTTCCGCACACCTACTGCCGTACTGCCTTACTCCCCTATTCCGTTACGTCCTACCTGTTCCGGCGCCGCTCCGATGCCGGCTGGAACGCCACGCGGGCGTGGTACTTGCAGTAGGGTCCGGTTTCGGCGGCTTCGTTGCCGCAGAAATGGAAGTCCTCCGAAAGCGGATCGCCGTTCGGCCATTTGCAGGTCCGCTCGGTCAGCTCGACGAGCTGCAGATGGCGTGAGATCGGGACCACGACATTCTCGACTGGGCGGATGTAGTGGCGTGCCACCGGTTCGGCGTCGAACTGCGTCTGCAACGCCGTGGCGCCGATCGATGTCGTGACATGACGGACGGCGCTTGCGGCGCGCGACACCGATTTCTGAACGGTCGATCCTTGCGCCGCCTTCTTCTGGCGTGCCGGCGTGGCGGTCGATCGCCCGCGGCCCGACAGTTTCAGCCGGTGCACCTTGCCGATGACCGCATTGCGGCTGACCCCTCCAAGCTGCGCAGCAATCTGGCTTGCGCTCAGACCCTCCGACCACAGTTTTCTGAGAAGTTCTACCCGCTCGTCAGTCCAGTTCATGAGACCGCGCTCCTGCTAAGCGTGCGGCAATCGGAATCCACTCCCGACCCGGCAACATTTGCCGGGGCAGACACCACATATATCTGGTGATTAGGTCCGCCGCACGAAATCTAGTTATTTCTCGACTACAACTACTCTATGCGCTGACTCGGTGACAAGAGTCCCAAGGGCAACACGAATCGGTTTTTTCGGTTTTCCCCAACTTGCCCGGTCGCTCATGAGCCGGCGTTGCGTCAGGGGGCTTGCCGCGGGGCACTACGCGACGTTTTCGTTGACTTCATGGCCGAAAAACACGATAAGCCGCAAAGGCCGCCGCTTGGGCGGCTTTTTTGATTTTCCGGTACCGGAGACGCATATAATGAGCGGTTCGGCGCTTTACGAGACCTTTGCTCGCGCACCCCTGGCCTTCGACCACGGGGAAGGCACCTGGCTGGTTACCGACAAGGGCGAGCGATATCTCGATTTTGCCGGCGGCATCGCCGTCAATTCGTTGGGCCACAGCCATCCGCATCTGGTCGCCGCACTCACCGAGCAAGCCGCAAAGCTTTGGCATGTCTCCAATCTCTACGAGATTCCGGGTCAAAGCCGGCTCGGCGAGCGGCTCGCGGACGCCACCTTCGCCGACAAGGTGTTTTTCACCAATTCCGGCGCCGAGGCGCTGGAATGCGCGATCAAGACGGCGCGGCGCTACCATTTCGTCAAGGGACATCCTGAACGCTTCCGCGTCATCACCTTCGAAGGTGCCTTCCACGGCCGCACGCTGGCGACCATCGCGGCGGGCGGTCAATACAAGTACCTTGAAGGGTTTGGACCCAAGGTCGAGGGCTTCGACCAGGTCGGCTTCGACGACATCGATGCGGCCGAAAAGGCGATCACGCCAGAGACCGCGGCGATCCTGATCGAACCGGTACAGGGCGAGGGCGGCATCCGCCCGGTGCCGACGCAATCGCTGAAGCGGCTCCGGCAGTTGTGCGAACAGCACGGCCTGCTCTTGATCTACGACGAGGTCCAGTGCGGCATCGGCCGAACCGGCAAGCTGTTCGCGCATGAATGGTCCGGCGTCACGCCCGACATCATGGCGATCGCCAAGGGCATTGGCGGCGGCTTCCCGATGGGCGCCTGCCTTGCCACGGATGAAGCGGCCATTGGCATGACATCCGGCGTGCATGGCACCACTTTCGGCGGCAACCCGCTGGCCATGGCGGTTGGCAACGCCGTGCTCGACGTGGTGCTGGAAGACGGCTTCCTGGAAGATGTCCAGCGCAAGGCGCTGCTGATGAAGCAGGGGCTGGCGGCGGTCGCCGACGAGTTTCCCGAGGTCATCGAGGACATCAGGGGCACCGGGCTGATGCTCGGCCTCAAATGCGCGATGCCCAACACCAAGGTGAACATGGCAATGCGCGACCAGCACCTGCTGGCGGTTCCGGCCGGCGACAACGTCATTCGCCTGTTGCCGCCGCTCACTGTCACCGATGCCGAGATCCACGACGCGCTCAACCGCATCCGCGCCGGCGCCAAGGGCCTGGCGGAGGCGATCGCCGCCGCCGCCGCGAAGTAATCCCGGAACCATTGCTGATGTCAGTTCGCCATTTCACCGATCTTTCCGCCGTTTCCGAAGGCGATCTGCGCTTCATGCTTGACGATGCGGTGGTGCGAAAGGCTCGCCTCAAGGCTGGCGAGCGGACCAGGCCGCTCGAAGGCAAGGTGCTGGCGATGATCTTCGACAAGCCGTCGACGCGCACGCGCGTGTCCTTCGACGTCGGCATGCGCCAGCTCGGCGGCGAAACCATCATGCTGACCGGCACCGAGATGCAGCTCGGCCGCTCCGAGACCATTGCCGACACCGCCAAGGTGCTGTCGCGCTACGTCGACGCGATCATGATCCGCACCACCTCGCATGAGCGGCTTTTGGAACTGACCGAGAACGCCACCGTTCCGGTCATCAACGGACTGACCGACGACACCCATCCCTGCCAGCTGATGGCCGATATCATGACCTTCGAGGAGCATCGCGGTCCGGTCGCCGGCAAGACCATCGCCTGGACCGGCGACGGCAACAATGTGCTGCATTCGCTGCTCGAAGCCTCGGCGCGGTTCCGCTTCAACCTCAACGTCGCCGTACCCGAAGGCAGCGAGCCGGCGCAGAAGCATATCGACTGGTCGCAGGCGCATGGCGGCAAGCTGCACTTCACCCGCTCGCCCGAGGAAGCCGTCGACCAGGCCGATTGCGTGGTCACCGATTGCTGGGTGTCGATGGGCCAGGAGCATCGCGCCCGCGGTCACAACGTGTTTTCGCCCTACCAGGTCAACGCCAAGCTGATGGCGAAGGCCAGGCCGGATGCCCTGTTCATGCACTGCCTGCCAGCGCATCGCGGCGAGGAAGTGACCGACGAGGTCATTGACGGGCCGCATTCTGTGGTCTTCGACGAGGCCGAGAACCGGCTCCATGCGCAGAAGGCCGTACTCGCCTGGTGTCTCGGCGCTTGATCTCTGGGGGTGTGATGCCTATCTGCGCCGCATCACGCAAATCAAGCGCGTTTCGAAGCATGCGCCCTCCAGGGCGGCATGGCCGCGCCCTGGAGCTTTGTCATGTTGGAAACCTATCAAGTGACTGAACATCACCCCAAACTCGGCGAATTCGGCTACGCCGGCGACGATCACGTCGTGCCCTTCGAGGTCGGCCCGCTCGATGTGCGCGGCCGCACCGTTCAGCTCGGGCCGATGCTCGACGCTATCCTCACCCGTCACGACTATCCCGAGCCGGTCGCCCGCCTGCTGGCGGAAGCCTGTGTGCTGACTGTGCTGCTCGGCACCTCGCTGAAGTTCGAGGGCAAGTTCATCCTGCAGACCCGCACCGACGGGCCGATCGACATGCTGGTGGCGGATTTTTCCACGCCTTCGGCACTGCGCGCCTATGCGCGCTTCGATGCCGATCGGCTGGAGGCGCTGGTCGCGGCAGGCGAAACGTCTCAGCAGACGCTGCTCGGCAGCGGCGTGCTGGCGCTGACCATCGACCAGGGCGCTCATACACAGCGCTACCAGGGCATCGTCCAGCTCGACGGCGAAACGCTGGAGGATGCGGCCCGCACCTATTTCCGCCAGTCGGAGCAGATCCCGACCGATCTCAGGCTCTCTGTGGCCAAGTTGCTGACGCCCGGCATCGGCGGCGCCCGCGAGCAGTGGCGCGCCGGTGGCATCCTGGCGCAGTTCCTGCCTCAGTCGCCCGAACGCATGCGCGTTCCGGACCTGCCGGGCGGCGTTGGTGATCCGCGCGAGGAGATCCACGATCCGGCCGACAATTCCTGGCAGGAGCTGCTGGCATTGCTCGGCACCATCGAGCCGACCGAACTGATCGACCCGACGATCGGCGCCGAGCGGCTGCTCTACAGGCTGTTCCACGAGCATGGCGTGCGCGTCTTCGGCGGCGTTCCGGTCGCCGACCAGTGCTCGTGCTCGCGCGACAAGATCCGCGGCATCCTCGAGGGCTTCTCGGCGCAGGAGATCAAGGACAGCACCGAAGACGGCGGCATCCACGTCGCCTGCGAATTCTGCTCGAAGCAATATGACTTCGACCCTGCGGAATTTACGGTGGCCCAGTAGGGAAAAACACGCCTTACCGGCTGCTTCGCTGCCGGTAAGGCGAAACTAATTCACCGTCCGCCGCGTGCCCGGCAGGTCCAGCGAGAAGGCAGGGATGGCGATGTCGAACGTCTCGCCCCGCTTGTTGCGCATCGTGTAGTGCCCGACCATGATGCCGGACGGTGTCGAAAGCGGGCAGCCGGACGTGTATTGATAGCTGTCGCCGGGATTGAGTTCGGGCTGGTCGCCGACGACGCCGGGGCCGCGCACCTCCTCGACCCGGCCGGTGCCGTCGGTGATGTGCCAATAGCGCGACAACAGCTGCACAAACTCATCCGACTGGTTGTCGATCGTTATCTGATAGCCCCAGACATAGCGGTTCTCGGACGGATCCGAGCGATCCTCCAGATAGAACGGCCTGACCTGCACTTCGATGTTGCGCGTCACGGCGCGGTACATAAGCGGCTCCAAAACAATCCGGTAACTTTCGGCGCTCCGCGCGGACTGGTCAACGGTGCGCGTCCTGTCATTGCGGCCTCAAAGGCAGGTGCCGGCAAAGAATGTCATTTAAGTGACACACGACAATGATGGTGTGCGCCGACCAGTGCCGCGCGACTCGGGCGCTCTGTCGAACTGTTGAAATCGGTCGTCATGCGGACCGGTTTTTCTGGAGTGACCGGATTTCGATGGAACTCACTCTCATAGCCGCCACGCTTTCAGCTGCTCTCATCCTCTCAAACCTCGCCAGCATCCTGCTCGCCGCTTCGCGTCTGAAGCGCCGCCGCACCATCGCGCCGCCGGCCGGCAAGCCGCGGCCGGTGTCGATCGTCGTGCCGTCGCGTGGTGTCGAGCCGTTTACACAGGAGACGCTGGAGCGTGCCTTCTCGCTCGACTGGCCGCGCTACGAACTGGTCTTTTGCGTCGCCCATGCCGATGATCCGGTGGTCAGGCTGATCCGCGCCGCCATTGCCCGTTTCCCCAAGGTGCCGGCTCGGCTGTTGATCGGCGACGACCGCATCAGCGCCAATCCGAAACTCAACAATTGCGTCAAGGGCTGGGAAGCCGCGCGCCACGATTGGGTCATCCTGGCCGATTCCAACGTGTTGATGCCGAGAGACTACGTCCAGCACCTGATGGCCGCATGGCGGCCGGACACCGGCCTTGTCTGCTCGACGCCGATCGGCTCGCGGCCGGCCGGCTTCTGGGCCGAAGTCGAATGCGCCTTCCTCAACACGCTGCAGGCGCGCTGGCAATATGCCGGCGACGCGCTTGGGCTCGGCTTTGCCCAGGGCAAGAGCATGCTCTGGAACAAGCCGATGCTGGATGCCAATGGTGGCATCCGTGCGCTGGCCGCCGAGATCGCCGAGGACGCTGCCGCGACCAAGCTGGTCAATGGCCTTGGCCTGCGCGTCAATCTCGTCGCCGCGCCCTTCGAGCAGCCGCTCGGCCGGCGCACGTTTGACGAGATCTGGTCGCGTCAGGCCCGTTGGGCGCGCCTGCGCCGCGTCACCTTCCCGCTGTTCTTCGCACCCGAAATCCTGACTGGCGCGGTGGTGCCGCTGGTGCTTGCGCTGGTTGCGGCGTCGGCCGCCGGCGTCAGCCTCTGGGCAACCGCCATTGCCGTGCTTGCGGCCTTCTACCTTCCGGAATGCGCCCTGGCTGGGTCCAAGGGCTGGCACCTGTCGCCGCGCATGGTCGCGGCGATATTGGTGCGCGACATGATCCTGCCGGCGATGTGGGTGCGCGGCTGGCTCGGCGGCGCCGTCGACTGGCGTGGCAACGCGATGACCATTGGCACCAAGGCGGCCGAACTGGAAGAGACGCCGTCCGGCGCCTGATAGCCAAAGGTCCCTTATTTGGCCTTCAGCGCCTGTTCGATGTCTTCCAGCAGATCATCGGTATCCTCAAGGCCGACCGACAGTCTGAGCGTGCCCGGCCCGATGCCGAGTTCGGCGCGGGCCTCGTCGCTCAAATTCTTGTGCGTCGTCGTCGCCGGATGGGTGATCAGGCTCTTGGCATCGCCGAGATTGTTGGAGATCAGCACGATGTCGAGGGCGTTCTGCAAGGCGAAGGCCACCTGCTTGCCACCCTTGACGTCCAGGCAGATCAGCGTCGAGCCGCCCGACATCTGCTTCTTGACGATGGCCGCCTGCGGGTGGTCGGCGCGGCCGGGATAGATGACGCGGGCGATTTCCGGCCGCTCGGCCAGGAAATCCGCGATCTTGCCGGCGCTTTCCGTCTGCTGGCGCACGCGCAGCGGCAGCGTCTCCAGGCCCTTCAGCAGCGTCCAGGCATTGAACGGCGACAGGCTCGGGCCGGTGTGGCGGAAATAGTCGTGCAGGTTCTCGTCGATCCACTTCTTGTCCGACAGGATGACGCCGCCGAGACAGCGGCCCTGGCCGTCAATATGCTTGGTCGCCGAGTAGACGACGATGTGCGCACCGAGCTGCAAAGGCTTCTGCTGCAGGGGCGTGGCAAAGACATTGTCGACGATCAGCCGCGCACCGATCGAATTGGCAAGCGCGGCAACTGCGGCGATGTCGACCACTTCCAGCGTCGGGTTGGTCGGACTTTCCAGGAAGAACAGCTTGGTGTTCGGCTTGACCGCCTTTTCCCAGTTGGCGATGTCGGTGCCGTCGACCAGTGTCGCCTCTATGCCGTATTTCGGCGCCAGCGTCTCGACCACCCAGCGGCAGGAGCCGAACAGCGCGCGCGCCGCCACGATATGGTCGCCGGCCTTGGCGCTGCACAGAAGGGCTGCCGTCACTGCGGCCATGCCCGACGCGGTGGCGCGCGCATCCTCGGCGCCTTCGAGCGCGCACATGCGCTTTTCGAACATGTCGACGGTCGGGTTGGCATAGCGCGAATAGATGAAACCCGGCTCCTCGCCCTTGAAGCGGGCTTCGGCAGCTTGCGCCGTTTCGTAGACATAGCCCTGGGTGAGGTACATCGCCTCGGAGGTTTCGCCGAAACCGGAACGCAGGGTTCCGCTATGCACGAGTGCTGTTTGAGGTTTCCAGTTGCGCTTCTTGGTGCTCATCGCTTTTGTTCCAGACACAAAAAAACCGGCCGCGAAAGTCGCAACCGGTCCATACGGCCTTGCGGCCCGACGGTCCTTTAGCGACTTGTTTAACGTGGCTGCAAGCCGACCGGCCAAATCACCACGGGATAACGACCCTTTAGACCCGCGCCACGCTTGCGTCAATTGCCGGCTTGATTAAGAGGTTTGTACCAAGCCGCAAAACTGTTCCATGGTTTTGCGGCAGGAACCTGCGACAAGAAAATCGCCTGGCCTAGGAGTGGAGCCTTGCGGCAGACAGGCATTCTTCCCGATCAGGACATTTCGGCGCTGTTCCAGTCCGGCGCGCTGAAGTCGCCGCGCGCGTTCGATGCCGACCAGATCCAGCCGGCGAGCCTGGATCTGCGGCTCGGCGACAAGGCCTGGCGCGTGCGGGCCTCGTTCCTGCCGGGCCCCAACCACAAGGTTTCGGAAAAGCTCGACCGGCTGCAGCTGCATGAGATCAATCTTGCCGAGGGCGCGGTGCTGGAGACCGGCTGCGTCTATATCGTGCCCTTGCTTGAAAGCCTGGCATTGCCGGCGGACATTTCGGCCTCGGCCAACCCGAAAAGTTCGACCGGTCGGCTCGACATCTTCACCCGCGTCATGACCGATCGCGGCCACGAGTTCGACAAGATCGCCGCCGGCTATCATGGCCCGCTCTATCTCGAGGTCAGCCCGCGCACCTTTCCGATCGTCGTGCGCACCGGTTCGCGCCTGTCGCAGATCCGGTTCCGCACCGGCAATGCGCTGCTCTCGGAAGCCGAGTTGCATGACCTGCATCGCGCCGAGATGCTGGTCGCCACCGAGCCGCCGAACATCTCCGGCGGCGGCATCGCGCTGTCGATCGATCTCAACGGCGATCAGAACGGCCTGGTAGGCTATCGCGGCAAGCATCACACCGGTCTTGTCGACGTTGACAAACGCGCGGCACAAGAGGTCGTCGACTTCTGGGAGCCGATCCACAAGAGCGGCGCCGGCGAGCTGGTGCTCGATCCCGATGAATTCTACATCCTTGTCAGCCAGGAAGCGGTGCACGTGCCGCCGCTCTACGCTGCCGAGATGACGCCCTTCGATCCGCTGGTCGGCGAATTCCGCGTCCACTATGCCGGATTCTTCGATCCGGGCTTCGGCCACTCGGCGTCCGGCGGCACCGGCAGCCGGGCGGTGCTCGAAGTGCGCAGCCACGAAGTGCCGTTCATCCTCGATCATGGCCAGATCGTCGGCCGGCTGGTCTACGAGCATATGCTGAAGCGGCCGCAGGCGCTCTACGGCACCGATCTCGGCTCCAACTACCAGGCGCAAGGCCTGAAGCTGTCCAAGCACTTCCGCGCCGCGCGCTGACCTCCCATTGCCGTCTGGCAATATGCTTGCCTGCGCTGGCTCGCCATGCTTGGCTGCCTTGCTGGTCGTCAAGATGCCGGCGTTCAAGGGGAACCAAGAAAATGCAGATTTCCAAATGGATCATATCGGCAGCTTGTGCTGCCATGCTGGTGATGGCGGCCGGCTCTCTGTCGGCGCAGGCAGCGGAGAAACTGAAGATCGGCACCGAAGGCGCCTATCCGCCGTTCAACACCATTACCTCGGATGGCAAGGTCGTCGGCTTCGACATCGACATCGCCAATGCGCTATGCGCGCAGATGAAGGTCGAGTGCGAGATTGTCACCCAGGACTGGGATGGCATCATTCCCGCCCTGCAGGCCAAGAAATTCGATGCCATCATCGCCTCGATGAGCATCACCGAGGAGCGCAAGAAGCAGGTCTCCTTCACCAACAAATACTATACGACGCCTCTGGCGCTGGTGGCGCCGAAGGATACCGATCTCACCTCGACCGAACCCGCGGCGCTCGCCGGCAAGACGGTCGGCGCCCAGGCTTCGACCACGCAGGCCGACTATGCGCAGAACGTCTATGGCAAGGCGGGCGCGGAGGCGAAACTCTACCCGACCCAGGAAGAAGCGATCACCGATCTGACGAACGGCCGTCTTGATGCCGTGCTCTCCGACAAGTTCGTGCTGATGGACTGGCTGAAGAAGGCAAGCGAGGGCTGCTGCAAGCTGGTCGGTGACGTCAAGGGCACGGAGACCCAGGCCGGCATTGCCGTTCGCCTGGAAGACACCGCGCTACGCGACAAGCTCAACGCGGCCATCGATGCCATTGTCGCCGATGGGACCTACAAGAAGATCCAGGCCAAGTATTTCGACTTCGATATTTATTGAGGTTCGGCCGCGCCTTCTTCCTTCTCCCCCTGTGGGGTGAGAAGCGGTGGCCGCAGGCCTCGAAAAGCCAATTGCTTGGCTTTTCGAGCTTCGAACGCCCTGAGCCTGCGAAGGGCCGGGAGGCGGCCGATCCCCTGCCGGGCCCCCGCTGCTTCGCAGCGTCCCGGCGTTCGCCGGCCTTTCATCGTGCCACTGGCACGATGAATTCGCCTTCGGCGAACCGGCTGCTCACCCCACAGGGGGAGAAGGAGAAATGCTGGCGCCTCACAGCGCCTTCACCGCCACCTTCACCGGCTGCTCGATCTCGAGTGGGTTGCGCAGCGGCAGGCCAAAATCCTTGGCTTCGATCTCGAACAAATCGCCGGCCTCGGTGTTGATGCCATCGGCGAAGGACAGCGTCGCCGTGCCGAACATGTGCACATGCACGTCGCCCGGCTGACGGAAGGCGGCATATTTGAAGTGATGGTGTTCGAGATTGGCGATGGTGTGCGACATGTTCGCTTCGCCCGACAGGAACGGCTTTTCCCACAGCACCTCGTTGTCGCGATAGATGCGCGAGCTGCCCCTGATGTCGGCGGGCAAGTCGCCGATCAGGATCTCCGGTCCGAACGAAGCGTTGCGCAGCTTGGAATGGGCGAGGAACAGATAGTTCACGCGCTCGGTGACGTGGTCGGAAAACTCGTTCGACAGCGTGAAGCCGACGCGGAACGGCGCGCCGTCGTCGCCGATGACGTAGATGCCGGCCACTTCAGGCTCTTCGCCGGCGTCCTTGGCGAAGGCCGGTGACAGGAGTGCGGCCCCTGGCGCCACCGCCATCGTGCCGTTGCCCTTGTAGAACCATTCCGGCTGCACGCCGATCTGGCCTTTCGCAGGCTTGCCGCCCTCCAGTCCCATACGGAACATCTTCATGGAATCGGTCAGCTGTTCCTCGCCGTCGGCGCTGAGCTTCTTGTGCATGGAATCGCGCGTCGCGGCCGAGCCGAGATGCGTCAGTCCGGTGCCGGTCAGATGCAGATGCGCCGGATCGGGATGATTGATCGGCGACAGCAGCCGTCCCTTCTTGTAGGCGGCATCGAGATCGACTGTCTCGCCGAGCCCCTTGCGTTCGATCAGCGCGACGAGGCCGACGCCGGTGCGGGCGGCCTCCATCGCCAGCGAATAGACGCTGCGCGCGCCATTGATGATCCGGGTCTTGCCGCCGTTGCGGGCAACGACGCGGATGGTCTCGGCGTCGTCGAGAATCTGGGAGATCAGCATGATGAATCCTCTCTCATTTGCCTTGGCGTGGCTGCCGAAACGACAAACCTTGCCCAGCGCGGCCGGGACTTCGTCCATGCCACGGGTGAAATTCTCCGTTCGGATTGCGCTCGCGAGCCTGGTCCCTCTTGGGACTTCTTCGTGCCGCCGGGTTGCCGGGCAGCGCCGCGATGTGACCCGTATGCCTTCCTGGTTCCCTCAGCCCTTGTTCTTGTTGTAGACGTCGAACACCACCGCGCCGAGCAGCACCAGGCCTTTCACCACCTGCTGCCAGTCGACATTGACGCCCATGATCGACATGCCGTTGTTCATCACGCCCATGATGAAACCGCCGACCACCGCGCCGATAACTTGGCCGACACCACCCATCGCCGAGGCGCCGCCGATGAACACCGCGGCGATGACGTCGAGCTCGCTGCCGAGACCTGCCGCCGGCACCGCCTGCCCCAGGCGCGCCGCGATGATCAGGCCGCCAAGCGCCGACAGCACACCCATATTGACGAACACCATCAGGGTCAGTCGCTCGGTCTTGATGCCCGATAGCTGCGCCGCTTTGGCATTGCCGCCCATTGCGTAGATGCGTCGGCCGATCGTCATGCGTTTGGTGACGAACACAAACAGGGCGATCAGCACGCCCATCACCATGAGAACGATCGGCAGGCCCTTGTAGGTGGCGAATTGATAGACCAGGAACAGCGCGAGCGCGCTGGTCACCAGGGTCTTGACGACAAACAGTGTGAAGGGCTCGGCTTCGTAGCCATGCTGCTCGCGTGTGCGTCGTGCCTTGAGCCCGAAATACGCATAGGCGAGCACGGCGACGACGCCGATCAGGATCGTCGTCATGTGCAGCGTCAGGCCGCTGCCGATGATGGTCTTGCCGGCGGCGTTCACCGTCGGCGGGATCAGCGTCAAGGGGCCGATCACGTCCGGAATGAAGCCGGAACTGAGCGCCTTGAAGCCGTCTGGAAGCGGCCCCACGGAAGACCCGCCCCCCAGCAGCGCCTGGCAGATGCCGCGGAAGATCAGCATCCCGGCCAGCGTGACGATGAAGCTCGGTATTCGGTGATAGGCAATCCAGTAGCCTTGGGCCGCGCCGATACCGCCGCCGATGATGAGGCAGATGATCGACACAACCAGCGGATTGCTGAAGGGGCCAAGCGGCCAGATAACCATCATCATCGCCGCCAGTGCGCCGATGAAACCGGCGACGGAGCCGACGCTGAGGTCGATATGGCCCGAAACGATCACCAAAAGCATGCCCAGCGCCATCACGATGATGAAGCTGTTCTGCTGCACTAGGTTGCTCAGGTTCACCGGCTTGAACAGCGTGCCGGAGGTCGTGAACTGGAAGAACACCATGATGGCGATCAGCGCCAGGATCAGGCCGTATTCGCGCAGATTCGTGATCAGCGCCGATACGGCCACACGTGGCCCCTGCTGCACATCTTCGGCGACGCCGCTTTTCGGCGCGGGAGCGCTTTCGGTAGTCATGATGCTTTTCCTTCTCCCCGAACGATGGCGCGCATTATTTTTTCCTGGCTTGCGTCCGCCGCGGGCATTTCCCCGACGATGCGCCCTTCGTTCATGACGTAGATGCGGTCGGTGATGCCGAGCAGTTCCGGCATCTCCGACGAGATGACGACGATCGCCTTACCCTCGGAGGCGAGGCGGGCGATGATGGTGTAGATTTCGTACTTGGCACCGACGTCGATGCCGCGCGTCGGCTCGTCGAGGATCAGCACTTCCGGATTGGCGAACAGCCATTTCGACAGCACCACCTTCTGTTGATTGCCGCCCGACAGATTGCCGGTCATCTGATAGACGCTGGACGAGCGGATGTTGGTCTTGGCCTTGTAGTCGTTGGCGACGGCAAGTTCGCGCAGGTCGTCGATCACGGCGTGGCGCGACACGCCGGGTAGGTTGGCCAGCGTGATGTTGTGCTTGATGTGATCGATGAGATTGAGACCGTAGGTCTTGCGGTCCTCGGTGACGTAGGCAATGCCGTGTTCCACTGCCTTGCTCACCGACGAGACATCGATCGGCTTGCCCTTGAGCAGCACCTCGCCAGTGATGCGGCGGCCATAGGAGCGGCCGAACAGGCTCATCGCGAATTCGGTGCGCCCGGCGCCCATCAGCCCGGCGATGCCCACCACTTCGCCCTTGCGGACATTGATATCGATGCCCTTGATCACTTGCCGCTCGGCGTGGATCGGGTGATAGACCGACCAGTCCTTCACCTGGAGCACGATCTCGCCGATCTTGGGTTCTCGCGGCGGATAACGGTCGTCGAGCGAGCGGCCGACCATCGAGGTGATGATACGGTCTTCCGAGATGTCTTTCTTGGCCAGCGTCTCGATGGTCCGCCCGTCGCGGATGATGGTGACCTTGTCGGCGACCCGGTTCACCTCGTTGAGCTTGTGCGAGATCAGGATCGAGGTGATGCCTTGCCGCTTGAACTCGAGCAGCAGATCGAGCAGCGCCTGGCTGTCTTTCTCGGACAGGCTCGCCGTCGGCTCGTCGAGGATCAGCAGCTTCACTTCCTTGCTGAGCGCCTTGGCGATCTCGACCAGTTGCTGCTTGCCGACGCCAATATTGGTGATCAGCGTCTTGGGGTCCTCCTTGAGGCCCACCTTCTTCAGCAAGGCGCTGGTACGTGTCTCGTTGGCATTCCAGTCGATGATGCCAAATCTGGCGTGTTCGTTGCCAAGGAAAATGTTTTCGGCGATCGACAGCATCGGCACCAGCGCAAGCTCCTGGTGGATGATGACGATGCCCTTGTGTTCGCTGTCGTGAATGCCTTTGAAATGGCATTCCTCGCCACGGTAGACGATTGCGCCATCATAGGTGCCGGACGCATACACGCCTGACAGCACCTTCATCAGCGTCGACTTGCCGGCGCCGTTCTCGCCGACCACGGCATGGATCTCGCCTTCCTCGACGCTGAGGTTGACGTTCGACAGCGCCTTCACGCCGGGGAACGTCTTGGTGATGTCGCGCATCTCCAAAATCGTCGAGGCCATCAGGAATACCGCTCCTCCAAGGTCCGGAACAATGCCCGGGGGCTAGTATGCGAATTTTGGATTCGCCGCGCTAGCAAAAAGGGCCCCGCTTTGCGCGGGACCCCAGGCTTTGCAAATGCGATTACTTCAGGTCGTCGGCCTTGATGTAGCCGGAGTCGACCACCAGCGCCTGGTAGTTCGACTTGTCGACTTCATGCGGCGTCAGCAGGATCGAAGGAACGACCTTGACGTCGTTGTTGTAGGTCTTGGTGTCGAGGCCGTCGGGCTTGCCGCCCGACAGCACCTTGTCGACCAGACCGACAGTGGCCTTGGCCAGTTCGCGGGTGTCCTTGAACACGGTCGAGTACTGCTCGCCCGAGATGATCAGCTTGACCGAGGCGGTCTCGGCGTCCTGGCCGGTCACGATCGGCCAGGGCTGAGCGTCCGTGCCGTAGCCCACGGCGCGCAGCGATGCGGTGATACCGCGCGAAAGGCCGTCATATGGCGACAGAACGCCATCGACGCGGCTGCCGTCCGAGTAGTTGGCGGAGAGCAGATTGTCCATACGCGCCTGGGCGGTTGCCGCCAGCCAGCGCAACGTGCCGACCTTGTCCATACCCGTCTGGCCGGACTTCACGACGAGCACCTTGCTGTCGATCAGCGGCTGAAGAATGGACATGGCGCCGTTGTAGAAGAAGAAGGCATTGTTGTCGTCCGGCGAGCCGCCGAACAGCTCGATGTTGAACGGACCCTTCTTGTCCGGATAGCCGAGGCCCTTGAGCAGCGAATTGGCCTGGATGACGCCGACACCGAAATTGTCGAAGGTGGTGTAGTAGTCGACATTGGCGGTCTTCTTGATCAGGCGGTCATAGGCAACGACGACGACGCCGGCGTCAGCGGCCTTCTGCAGCGCGTCCGACAGGGTGGTGCCGTCGATCGAAGCGATGATCAGCGCCTTCGGGCCCTTGGTGATTTCGTTTTCCAGCTGGCTGAGCTGGTTTGGAATGTCGTCCTGCGCATATTGCAGGTCGACCGTGTAGCCCAGAGCCTCGAGCTGGGACTTGACGGCGTCGCCGTCATTGATCCAGCGCTGCGAGGTCTTGGTGGGCATCAGCACGCCGATCAGGCCTTTGTCTGCTGCGTAGGCGGTGGCCGACATGGCCGCGATGCTGACCGCCAAGGCGGCGACTAACGTCTTGATGATTTTCACTTAACTCTCCCTGGTTGATGGACGCGGTCCCCCGGGGGTCGCGGGCCGCGCAATCGTGCAGAAGCGCCAAGGCACTGCTGCCGTCATATCGATCTCCGGTATCCTCCCATGGCCCCGAGGCGCTGATTTCAATCGATACGATGTTTCTCGTCAGCGACCGTCGCGTCTCGGAACGCGCGAAGGTTCTGATCCTTTGCCATAACTGTCAAATGCGATCTTTGATAGTTGCTATATCATGATTGGTATGTGGTATTGAGGCGAGGCGGCCGGCGCGACTGCCGACGCACCGCGAACAGGAGCAAGGAGAGGCAATGGCGGCGCTAGGGAATCCGACTGCGGTTTCAAACGGTTACAGCGAGAAACAGGGCGACGGCGAAACCTTGCTGCGCAGTGGTCTCAGCCTGCGCCACATGCGCATGATCGTCGCGCTCGACGACCATGGCCGGGTGAGCGCGGCAGCCCAGGTTATGAACATTTCTCAGCCGGCGGCCTCGCGCATGATCAGCGAGATGGAGGCCGTGCTGGAGGTCAAGCTGTGTGAAAGGCTGCCGCGCGGCATCACCTTGACGCCTTACGGCAAGGCACTGGCCAGGCGCGCGCGCTCGATTCTCTTGGAAATGCGCGAGGTCGACCGCGAGATTTCCGAGCTCAAGGCGGGCAAAGGCGGCTCGGTATTCCTGGGTGCCGTGACGGCACCGGCGATCGAACTGGCGGTGCCGGCAATTCGCGAAATCCGCCGCATCTATCCGCGCATCGAGATCACCATGCAGGTCGAGACCTCCAACGTGCTGGCACGCGAATTGATCGCCACGCGCCATGATTTCATCATCGCGCGCATCCCCGACGATCTCAATCCGCGGCTGTTCGAATCGCGCGTCATCGGCGTCGAGAAGGCCTGCCTGATCGTGCGCCGGGGCCACCCGCTCACCAAGGGCGAGGCGGTGCGGCTGGAGGACACCGCCGCCTACGACTGGGTTTTCCAGTCGGGCGGTTCGCCCTTGCGCCAGGCGATGGAGAGCAATTTCCTCAACCGCAACATCGCCTTGCCGGACCGTATCCTCAACACCAGCTCGCTGCTCTTGACCCTGGTCATGGTCGCGCAGTCCGATGCGATCGCGCCGGTATCGATCCAGGTGGCGAAATTCATCCAGAATCCCGACGGGCTGGCCGGCGCCATCGACGTCGTCCAGACCGAATTCGACATCGAGGTCAGGCCCTACAGCCTGATCACGGTGAAGAACCGCGTGCTGTCGCCGGCCGCCAAGATGCTGCACGATTTCATCCTGCGAGAGGTGGGGTGACGGCTCGGACAGGCGTCGAGTGCGCGTAAAGCACATGAATGAGCCGCCAGGCCGAGGCTAGCGAACAGCGAGCCGGGAACATTATTTCCTGCCGGCGCGTTCATATCCTTGCAACGGACGATTTCTTCAGGAGGCCGAACATGCGCAGCTTCGAAATGATCGACATGCTTTGCGTGGTTGAGGCCTGCAAGCACGATCGATCGGTCGGGAATTTCGTGTCGATGGCTGAAGGCGTGGAAGAATTGCGGGTACTGACCGGCGATTTCGTCTCATCGGATGACGTAGTGGCAAACGCGCTTGCAACGGTCGCGCTTGCACGAGGCTGCTCGGTTTTGTTCGACGAACAGGCAGGCTGAAATTGTTTCTGGCGCCATGGGCTGGAGCGGGTAGAGGGAATCGAACCCTCGCGTTCAGCTTGGGAAGCTGACAAGCTACCATTACATCATACCCGCGTGAGCCCTCGTTACCATGCGGGTTGGCCTTCGGGCAATCGCAAAGCGGCTTTCACACCGCAGGCTGCGCGGTTCCCCGAGTGCGGACCGCGATTGCTATCTTGCCTTGGCGATCTTGTTGCCGGCGGCAAAGCTTGGCCAGTACTTCGAGATGGCCAGCGTCGCGCCGGCGGAAGAAAAGTGGCCATAATCGAAGTAGAGAAATTGCCTGCTGTCGAGATCGGCGTACGAACAGCCGGCCGCATCGCACAGATATGCCAGCGGATCTATGAACGTCGCGCCTTTGGCGAACGGCAGCACCCGCTTGTTGATGCCCGGATCCATGGCCATCGGCCAGGACGCATTCCCGACATGCTCCCGTCTTGCGAAGAAAGCGATTTTCTGGACGTCGGCGATGAATTCCGGCGACTGGCCGATGACATAGACCTTGACGCCCATGTCGCGAAGCCGATCGATCGTTTTTTGCAGGCCATCGAAGCCCCTGACCTGGTAGTCGGTCCATCGGCCGCTCAGGATTACCGCCCGGATGTTGGCGTCGCGGATAATCGACAGGGCCCGTTCGTTGAAACGGGTACAGCTTGGCCGGGCATAGGAAAAATAGGTGAGGTCGGGCGGGCAGCCGGCATAGGTGTACTGGATGACATTGGCCTGGATTTTCTGGGCGTTGGCCTCGAGTCCCGAAACATAGTGGGCGGCGAAGGAATCGCCCCACAGCAGCACATTGGTGGCAAAGCCTTGCGTGCGGGTGCAGTCGGCGAGGCTCCAGGTGTCGATGCGGGCCCCTTCGTTGAAACAGACGCCGTTGCGCCAGTCTCCGACCCGGACCCGCTCCGTCGAGAAGTCCGGGAACCGTTGTGGAAAACCACCGCCGAGCGCGCCGGCCAAGCCGCCGACACAGAGCAGAGCGATCGCCGTTGCAGAAAAGGCGAAGATCGGCAGCGGGGCGGTGAACGCCCGTTTTCGGCGAAAAGGCTGCTCGACATATTTCCAGGAAAATGTCGCCAAGGCGAAACTGGCCACCATCATCGCGATGACCGTCGGAACGCCGATGGCCTTCAGCGAGAGATAGTGGACGAACGAATTGATCGGCCAGTGAACGAGGTAGAGCGAATAGGAAATGAGACCGACCCAGACCAGCGGCGCGAACCGAAGGACGCGGGTGGCAACAGGTGCCGGCCTGTCGGCGCCAGTGTGATCGTGGCCCGCATAGATGAGCAGGGCGGTTCCGATGCAGGGGAACAAGGCATTGTAGCCCGGAAACGGGTCGCTCTCCGAAATCGTCAGAAAGCCGAAGGCGATCAGGGCAAAGCCGGCGAGGCCGATCAGTTCCATCGCCGGCCGGCTGGCAAGCGCCGGTGGCTTCTTCAGCATCAGCATGGCGCCAAGCGCCAGTTCCCAGAGGCGCGTCGGCAAGAGATAGAAGCCGGCCGTCGGCGCCAGCGAGGTTGCCATGACCGCCAGGGCAAAGCTGCCGATGGTTATCGGCAGCAGTACCGTCAGCCAGCGCTTCGAGACATATCGGTAGATCAAATAGAGCAGGATCGGCGCGAAGATATAATACTGCTCCTCGACCGAAAGCGACCAGGTGTGCAGCAGTGGCCGCAGTTCAGCGTCGATGGAGAAATAATTCGTCGTCTTCCAGAAATACAGGTTCGACCAGAAGGTCGAGGCGGCGATCACGCTCCAGCTGAATTCGTGCAGGTCCGACGGCAGCAGGATGAACCAGGCAGCAATGCTCGCGAGCAGGATGACGAAGGTCAGCGCCGGCAGGATGCGCCGTGCGCGGCGCCAATAGAAGCGGCCGATCGAGAACTGGCCGCGCTCGAGATCGTCGAGCAGGCTGCCGCTGATCAGATAGCCCGATATGACGAAGAAGATGTCGACGCCGGTGAAGCCGCCGGGAATGGCCGAGACGCCGAAGTGGAAGAGCAGGACGGGCAGCACCGCCACGGCCCGCAGGCCATCGATGTCGCGCCTGTAGTTCATCCGGACCGGCTCGCGCGCCGCGGCCGGAGGCATTGGTGCTGCGGAACTCGAGACGCCGCTCATACGGCGATGTCCCGCTCCTGCAAAAAATCCCGGCTCGTCAGTCTCACACGCCTGTCCTCTGCGGTACAACTTTGCTGCACCGCAATATGAGTGTCAAGGCATATGCCAGTTCGAATGCTGGCGAAGCCGGTTCGCGCCGGCGGAGCAGGATCAGGCGCCGGGCAGGTAGATTACCGCGTAATCGTCCGAATAGGCCCGCTTCCAGCCCAGCTGGTCGAGGAAGGGAATGCGATTGTCGTCGGCCGCCAGCAGCGCCCAGCCTATTGCGTATTTCTTCAGCTGGGCTTCGAGGAGCGGCCTGCCGTTGCTGTGCCCCGTCTCGTCATCGGTTTTTGTGAAACCGCCCAGGAAGAGCTGGTCCGTCCGACCGTCGATATAGGTCTTGATCCCATGGAAAATCAGCGTGCCGCCGAAATTGTAGGAATTCAGCACGTTGCCGGACAGATGATGGCTTTCGGCGAATGCCAGCGCCCCGCTGGCCGACGTCTTCGGGCTCGGCGCGACCTGATAGACGCTGCCGAACACGGCAACCGCGCCGATCAGCAACACAGCTGTCGCGCCGCAGATCGCATAAAACCGCCTGGCAAAGAATTGTTCCAGCCCGTCGCGCTTTTCAGCCAGCCATGCGGTGGCCGAAAGCGAGGGGTACTGCTGTGCGACCTCCACCGCGACCACCAGTGGAACCAGGAGGAAGAACAGATACATGAAACGTATATGGGCGAGAAAGGCATGCAAGGTGAAGACGATGAACAACGCCTTGGCCCAGCCAATTCGCAACCGTGACACCAGCAGCCCGAAAAGCCCCACCAGCATCGCAACTTCCTGGACAACGAGATCCTGCGCATTGAACGGTCGCCATTCCGCGATCAGCGACACCGCCTCATTGCCATAGGCCACGGCGAAGGTCGCCAGGATGGCCTGGACGCCATAGGGGTGGATCAGGCTGACCAGCGGACAGAGCAGACCGAATGCGATCCATTTCGCCACGAGGGCCGGTTTCGAGAGACCCGTGCGCGTCAGCAGATCGAGACCGGCGAAAGCCGCAATGACGAAGCTCAGGGTGAAGGTAGCGTGCAGGTTCGCCCACAACACAACCAGCACAAGCAGCCACCAGGGTGGCGCGCGCTCTTCCCTTGCCGCACGAAAGAGCGTCGCCGTCCAGATGACGATGATCGGGAAGGTGAAGATATGTGGACGCCCCGTAAAGATCGGGGTGATTAGGGCCATCGCGACGAAGGCCAGCATGGTCGCCAGGATCGGCTTCAGCCATCTGCTGAGAAACCACCCCATCAGGAAAACCGTCAGGGATATCGTGGCGATAATCAGCGTGACCACGCCGTTCCAGCCTCCCGCCCTGTAGGCAAGAGCCAGCAGGACCTGCCCCAGCCATTCCTTGGCGATCCATGGCTGGCCGGCAAAGGTGTAGGAATAAGGGTCGACTGTTGGAAATGTCCGGTTTGCCAGGAAATCCAGCCCGACCTTCACCTGCCACCAACTGTCGGGATCCTGCAGGATGGCGGGGGCAAAGGCGGCCAGCACCGCCGCCATGATACAGGCGGTGAACAGGCAGAATATCAGCCGGATCCGCTCGTCGTAGGTTGCGGCCCCAGCACTGGCCTGAGCGTTGTTCATAGCGCCGCCTCTAATCGCTTCCGATGACAGTTTGGTTCAAGGAGTTCGACTGGTCGGCCCCCGCCGGGGCCCATCGGTCACCCGACTATTCCGCTCGGCTTTATCGTCTTCGCGACCTCCGCGCCCGACAAACACGAAGTGAGCCGAACCGAGGTAGAAGACACCCGAATAGACGCAGATTCCCGCGAGGTGAACCAGGGGGCTTTCGGTGAAGCCTGCAGAACGGCTGGCGATCACGACTGCCAGATTGATGCTGTAGGCGAGCAGAAAGACGCCCCCATATCGCAGCAAGGTTCCGGGCCGGAAGCCATCGGCGCTGGTGAAGGTCCATTGGCGGTTGAGGAAGAAGCCGAAGACAAGGCCGGCGGCATAGCCCGTGGCATTGGCGAGGATGTCGCCAAGACCCAGTGCAAGCCCGGCCAGAATGACCGCGTAGCCCAGCGCCGTGTTCAACAGACCGACGGCGCCAAATCGCAGCATCCGCGGATAGTCAAACGGCAGATTTGACCGCATGCGCAAAATATTGGGCTCCGACCGGAATCTTGGTGAGGAAACGCTCGAACGGCCTCAACCTCGCAAGCAGCCGAGGAAAGAAGATCCGGTAGATGATCCGGGTGTTGGCAAGACCCGCCTCGGCCATGCGCCTGCGCATCTCGTGCGAATTTATCAAAACCGCGTTCTCGTCGAAGGCGCAATTTCTCACCGCTTGCGTGGTCAGCGGGTTCCACGGATTGTGTTCGAAAACAAAGAAGCTGCCGCCATCGGCCAGTACCCTGCCGATCTCCGCGAGCAGTCCGACCTGGAGGTCCTCGGGAATGTGGTGAAAGACGCAGGCCGCGAAAGCCAGGTCGAAGCTGCAGTCGGCAAAGGGAATTGTCTTGCCGTCGAAATGCGTGAAGGCGGCTTGGCCAGGGAAGCGCTTGCTGGCGATGTCGAGCGATTCCCGCGAAGGATCGAGCAAGGTGATCTCGCTGTCGGGAAAGGCGTTGCGCATATGGCCGAGCGAGTTGCCGACACCGGCGCCGAAGTCGAGTATCCGTCGCGGTTTCACACTAGCCCGCCGCAGCGTCGCGGCGATGTCGTCGATCTTGTATTTGGCGAAGAAGTCCGGCGTTTCGCCGCTCAGCCTTATGCTCGCGGCATGCTGCTCCTGGTATTCCCGCGCAAACTGGTCGAACTCCGCCTCAAGCACGTGCGGCCCTCTTTGCCATCTCCTGCAGGCGGTGGACGGGCAGATCCTTGTCCTCGATTGCCTGGCTGCGCGAAACGATCTCGTTGACGAAGTAAAGCGGCCGCCGCTTTGTCTCCATGTACATGCGCCCGAGATACTCGCCGAAGATACCAAGCACCATAAGCTGCACGCTGCCAAGGATCAGCACGATCGCGGCAAGGCTGGTCCAGCCGGGCAACACGTTTCCGACCGACCACTCGACCAGGGTGTAGCCGAGCACGACCATGCCCAGAAGCCCGAACAACATTCCAAGCAGCGAGGCGAACCGCAAGGGCGCGATGGAAAAGCTGGTCATCGCGTCGACCGCCAGAAGAACCATCTTCCTCAGCGGATAGTGGGTGGTGCCGGCAAAGCGCCGGTGCCGTTCATAGGGGAAGGCCACCTGTTTCAGCCCGATCCAGCTCACCATGCCGCGAATGAACCTGTAGCGTTCGGGCATCGCGTTCAGATGGTCGAGCGCGCGGCGGCTCATCAGCCGGAAATCCCCCGAATTCGCCGCGATCTCGACGTCGACCATGCGGCGCAGCAAGCGATAGAATATCGACGCGGAGGCGAGCTTGAACCAGCTTTCCCCGTCGCGGCTCTGCCGCTGGCCGTAAACGACATCGAAGCCTTCATTCATCTTCGCCATCATCGCGCCGAGCAGCTCAGGCGGATCCTGCAGGTCGGCATCGAGAATGAAAATGCGCTGGCCGCGACAGAATTCGAGCCCCGCGCTCAACGCGATCTGGTGGCCGTAGTTGCGGGCAAGGTCGATGGCGACGACATGGTCGTCCTTTTCGGCCAACTGGAAAATGGCCTCGCGCGTGCCGTCCGTCGCGCCGTCGATGACAAGGACGATCTCATAGGAGGATCCCTGTTCCAGGCATGCGGCCGTCACCCGTCGATGAAGTTCGGCCACCCCATCCAGCTCATTGTAGCATGGGACGACCACCGACAGCATGACGGCGCGTCGCGCGGTGTTTTTCTCCATCTCCACCAAAAGCCTTGCTCCCGCTATTCGATTGGGAATAGCGGCAATTGGTTAGAAAACAGATAAGCCAGCGGGGTCGGCCGCGGCCATTGGCCGGCCGCCTTTTTCGGTCGCCGGCGGCCACAGTCACGACCGAACCGGCAGTTCCATGCGGATGCGCGCACCGCGCCAGGTTCCCGCCAATATCCGAATGGTGCCGTCGTGCAGCAGCGCGATCTGCCGTGCAAGGTTCAGTCCCAGCCCCGCCCCGCGCGACTGTGGCTGCAGGCGGTAGAAGGGCTCGAGGACATTCTCGTGCTCCTCGGCCGGAATGCCCGGGCCTTCATCGCGCACTTCTACGCCGCCGGTCTCGTCGACGGCTATGGTGATCGTGCCGCTGCCGCCGCCATGGTCGATGGCATTGCGCACCAGATTTGCCAGCGCACGTTCGATCTGCAGGACGTTGACCTCGACATGGGTCTTGTCGGGCGAGGGCTCGAAGGCAATGTCATAGCCGGCCTCGATGGCAAGCGGCGCGAAGTCGGCGGCGACCCGGCTGACAATGTCGCAGAGATCGATGATCTGGCGCTGGTCCGTCGGGCGGTCTAGCAATTGGTGGTCGAGCAGCTGTTGGGCAAGATGCGACAGGCGCTCGATGTCATGCAGCAGACGCGCGCTTTGCGGCTCCTGCTTCAGCAATTCCGCGCGTGTGCGCAAGATGGCGATCGGCGTGTGCAGTTCATGGGCCGCATCGGTGAGGAAGCGGTTGTGCCGGTCATAACCTTGGGCGAGGCGCGCCAGCGTCTGGTTGAACGCCTGCACCAAAGGCGCGATTTCCTGCGGCACGTTCTTGACCGGCAGCTGCATCGTCCGGGTACCGATATCGATGCGCGCGGCCTGCTGGACGGTTTCGACAAGGCCGGCAAAGGACCGGCGCACCACCGCAGGCGTAGTCACCAGGGTGGTGGTTCCCATGACGAGGACGATCGGCAACAGCAGGATGATGATGATGACCGCAAGCGCCGGAAGCGCTTTCTCCCAGTTTCTGCTGCCGTCCGGATTCCTGGCGACGTCGATCGTCGCCGAAATGTTGATCTCGAGGCCATCGGTTTCGTCGCGCGATGACCGTGTCGCGGCGATGATCTGCACCGTGCCGGCCCTGGTCGAAACCCTCTCGAGATAGGCTTCCGGCCTCAAATCGTCTTCGGAAAATCCGATGGTGGCATGATCGGCCTCGCCAAGCAGATCGCCAAAATTCCTGGCGTAAACATCGGGCACGTTGCCGAAATGGACGCTTTGGCCGCTGCCGTCGCGAACGATGTACCAGACATTGGGGAAGCCATCGCGAAAGGTAGCGAGCCCGTCGGTCTGATGGACGATCAGCTTGCCGTTCCCGTCTCGGTCGACGGCCTCCTTGATGGCGGCAACGACAGCCTCGTTGTCGATCAGCAGCCGCGGATTGGCGATCCACAGCGCGGCCGCACACAGCACGATGAAGATGAGAAGCGTCGCTGCCTGCAGCAGGATCAGCCGCCGCACCAGCACCCATTGCAGCGAGCGCGTGCGCGGCTTTTTCACGAGGCCGCCCGCAGGAGATAACCGAGGTTGCGGATGGCCCTGATCTCGATGCCGGCAGCGACATCGTCGAGCTTGCGCCGCAGCCGCGAAATGTGCGCATCCAGCGCGTTGGAGCCGATCTCGTCGTCAAGCGCATAGACGGCTTCTTCCAGGGCACCGCGCATGATGGTTCGGCCCGGCCTGCGGATGAGCGTTTCGAGCACCAGCCGTTCGCGCCGCGGCAACTCCAGCGCATGATCCTCGACAAGCGCCTCGCGATGGCGAAAATCATAGGTGAGGCGGCCGACCACCGTCTGGTTGGCGCGCGTGGTGAACGAGCGCCTGTGCAAGGCATTGAGCCTGGCAACCAGTTCCACCGTGGCGAACGGCTTGACCATGTAGTCGTCGGCGCCGGCATCGAGCCCGGCCACCCGGTCGTCGAGCCCGCTAAGTGCCGTCAGCGCGATGACAGGCACATCCAGATGCAAGGCCCGCAGGCGCGGTATCAGGCTGAGGCCGTCGCCATCCGGCAGGCGGCGGTCCAGCACCACGGCGTCGTGGTATCCGAGCCGGGCCATGGCCTCCGCATCGGCCAGTGTCGCGGCATGGTCGACGATGATATCCTGGCGCTCGAGCGCCGTCTTCAGCACCGAGGCCATTTCCGGTTCGTCCTCGATCAGCAGGATGCGCATGCGCATTCTCCTTCACGGGCAACCAGATGGGCACGGGCAACCAGCGGGCTGAAGCAATTCATTCGCATTCCAGCTTCGGTTGGCGAAAATTGGTGATGAACCATCGGCCGCCCGAAGAGCGGGCGTAGAACGTATAGAAGCATTCCTGACGCTCGATATAGCCCGGCGTTTCGGTCTCTTCGTAGACGGTTCCGTGTTTTGTGTGGCGAACCTCGCCGCTGGAGGTCCCGGAAACCGCGTTGGTGGATATTTTCCGCCACTGATAGGCCCGTTCGCCCTGGCCGAGGTCAACGACGGCGGTTGGCGGACCGTAGTCCAGAATGACCGATTCGACCGGTTGCCCGATGTAGTTCTTCATGATGTCGGAGGCGCACCCCGTCAGCGCCAGCACGATTGCGACGAAGACCGCCCTTGAGATCCACATAAGATGGTTTGCGCTGCATTTGGGCATTATCCGATTCCCCTCATCAAGGTCATCCGCGGCACCTAGGGTGTGAAGATTGCATCGACATTACGCAGGAGCTGGCTGAGGCGCGGTCGGCTGATGGTGTCGATGCCGGCAGATGGAGGCACGCCATTGCGCGGCACCCGCTGCCTCCGGGCACCGCGCAAGGTCTGTTCGAACGGACTACAAGACGGCTGAGTTCAACCGAACCTGGGGGCCTGCTCTAGAACCGATAGTTGATGCCGGCCTTCAGTTCATGGCTGCCGATCGTCGCCTTGGATTTGCCAAAGGCCGATGTGGTTTCGACGCCGGGGGTGCGGACATAGTCATATTCGACCTTGGCCGAGAGGCCGTCGGCGAAACCCTGCTCGATACCGGCGCCGACAAGATAGCCGAGTTTCCATCCGTCGGTGCTGCTCACCTTGTCGCCCTTGTCGAATTTGGTCATGGCAACGCCACCGGTTCCGAACAGCAGCGTCTGGTCGAAGCTCAAGCCGGCCCTGGCCTTGGCGGCACCGCGCCACTTTTCCTTGATCTTGCCGCCCTCGACGTCGTGCTCGGCGCCGCCCAGATAGGAGCCTTCGATCTCGGCCCCCAGGATTCCCGGGCCTACTTGCTGATTGTAGCCGGCCTGGAAACCGCCGCTGAGACCGTTCCGGCCGGCAAACGGGTTCGGCATCCCTGTAAACGCCGTGCCTCCATGCACGCCGACATAGGCGCCGCTCCACTCGAAGGCGGGGGGATCGTTGTAGGCCGGCGAAAGATCGGCGGCCATTGCCGAACCGTTCAGGCACATGGCAAGCGCACTTGCCGTCAGCAGCATCATTGCTTGGCGGGACATTGCATTACTCCACACGCACGCGCATCCGACGACACGCAGGTTGATCTCCTAGGAGCCTGACCGTTGGGGCGGTCATCCTCCGGCTCACTTGTCTCACCGGGAATGGTCGCGCGGGTCACGAGAACTGACGCAAGGCAGTCGTGGTAGGTGACCGGATCTTTCGCGCAACCTCTGCCTGAAAGACGTGGATTATCTCGCAGGCGAAAATTGCACGCACATTGCGGGAAATCGAAAAATGAAGATTTTTCGCTTTATTTTCAACAAATTAAAGCGGAACTGGTTACCCATTGTTAACCAATCGGCATGGGTTCGATCAGTACAATTCGCACGACAGTGCCGCGCTCTGTCTCGCCCAAGGCCTCCGATATCCAATCAAACCTGTCGGCTTGAAGCCGGGAAGCCAAGTGCGTATGTCTGGGCCGACGCCCTCGGGCACCTCAATCGGGAGACGGGCCTTGTCCGCATTGACACGCTTTCTCGGCGACTCGCCGTTCAGGGTGATCCTGAAGCTGCTTGTGGTGTCGTTCCTCGTCGGCCTGGTCATGAATGCCTTCGGCTGGTCGCCGATGGACGTACTGTACGGCATCCAGAAGTTTTTCCGCGACCTGTGGAACCTCGGCTTCCACGCCATCGATCGCTTTCTGGGCTATATCCTGCTGGGTGCGGCGATCGTCGTTCCGGCCTTCATCCTGCTCAGGATCGCCAGCTACCGGAAATAGGGCATGATCCCGAACCGCAGGTCCGCGTCAGCGAAACTTGGGAACCGGTTTTCGGACAAGATCATGCTTGAAGGGATTATCGGGCATAGGCCGAGGCGACCTCGAACAGGATGGCGTGGCGCGCGGCGAGCGTTGCCACATCGGTTGAATAACCGCCACCGATGACGCCGCAGGCGGGAATGCCGAGCGCGCGGAAGTGGCTGATCACCATGTCGTCGCGGGTGCGCAGGCCGTCATCCGATAGCGACAACCGTCCAAGCCTGTCCTCGGCGTGGACGTCGACGCCGGCATTGTAGAAAACAATATCCCAATGCGCCCTGGCCGACAGCTCCGGCAGGATGGCGGCGAGCCTTTCGATATAGGCAGCGTCACCTGTGCCGTCGGGCAGCGCGACATCGAGGTCGGAGGCGATCTTGCGCGCGGGGTAGTTGCGGTCGCCATGCATGGAAAAAGTGTACACGCGCGGATCGCCCGCGAGAATGTCCGCCGTGCCGTCGCCCTGATGCACGTCGAGATCGACGACCAGGATGTTTTGTGCGGCGCCGCCGGCAAGCAGGACCAGCGCGGCGACAGCGACATCGTTGAAGGTGCAGAAGCCGGCGCCTTGCGCGCGCCGCGCGTGATGGCTGCCGCCGGCGGTGTTGCAGGCGATGCCGTGGCGCAAGGCGAGCCGCGCCGCCAGCACCGTGCCGCCGGTGGCAAGCTGTGCGCGCAGCGAGACGCGCGGGCCAACCGGAAAGCCGATCTCGCGCTCGATTTTTTCAGGCACGGAGCAGCAGATGACCTGGTCGACATACTCCGCGGCATGGGCAAGCTTCAGCCATGATGCCGGCGCGGGTTCGGCCATGTTGAGCGCGTCGGGTCCGGCCAGTCCGCGTGCGCGCAAGGCGTCCATCAGCAGCGGATATTTGCTCATCGGAAAGCGATGGCTGATGGCGAAGCCGGCGTCGTAGTCGGGATGGTGGACGATCTGCAGGGGCATGAACTGGATCCGGCGGGCTCGCGCCAGACCGGGGATTCGGTTGGCCGTCACGGGATGGGTGATTGCGCGATGCCGGCAAAATGGGGCACACCGCCTGTTCGATCAAGCCGCAATCAGCAAGGCAGCAATCCTTTGGACAAGGGTGCAACCCCAGCCGACGCCAGATCCTTTGTCGTCACCAATCGTTCCGTGCTCGCCATAGCGGTGCCGATGACGCTTGCCTATCTGACGACGCCGATGCTCGGCCTGGTCGATACGGCGGTTGTCGGCCAGTTCGGCGACGCCGCCTTGCTTGGCGGCCTGGCGGCCGGCGCGCTGATCTTCGACGTCGTCTTCACCACCTTCAATTTCCTGCGCTCGGGCACCACCGGTCTCGTCGCCCAGGCTTTCGGGCGCGGCGACGAACTGGAGGAACAGGCGGTGTTCTGGCGCGCCGTGCTGATCGCGGTTGTTGCTGGCATCGTGCTCGCAGCGCTTGCGCCGCTGGTCGCCGTCGCCGGGCAAAAGTTCATGGGCGCCGAACCGCGCGTCAGCGAGGCGATGGGCGTCTATATCCGCATCAGGCTGCTCGCAGCCCCCTTCTCGCTGATCAACTATGCCATCCTCGGCTATGTCCTGGGCCGCGGCGAGGGCGGGCTCGGGCTGATGCTGCAATTGGTGTTGAACGGCATCAACATCGCGCTCTGCTTCCTGCTTGGATTGAAGCTTGGCTGGGGCGTCGCCGGCGTTGCCTGGGCGACCGTCACCGGTGAGTTCCTCGCCATGCTGCTCGGCCTGGCGATCGTGGTCCGCCGGTTCCGGGCGGCCCCGTCTTTGCCACGCCACCGCCTGCTCGACATGGCCGCCTTCCTGCGCATGCTGTCGCTCAACCGCGACATCATGATCCGCTCGTTCTCGTTGCTTGCCGCCTTCGCGCTGTTCACCCGCCAGGGCGCGCAGTTCGGCACGGTGACGCTGGCCGCCAACGCCGTGCTGATGAATTTCTTTCTCGTTGCCGGCTATTTCCTCGATGGCTTTGCCACCGCCGCCGAACAACTGGCGGGCCGTGCCGTCGGCGCGGGTGCGGCAACACCGTTCCGGCAGGCCGTGCGGCTCACCTTGTTTTGGGGGTTCGGGCTGGCGGGTGCGGCCACGCTGATCTTCTGGCTGGGCGGTGCCGGTTTGGTCGCCTTGGTCACAACGTCGCTGGACGTTCGCGCCGTCGCTGACATCTATCTGCCCTGGGCGGCATTGACGCCGCTCAGCGGTGTGCTGGCATTTCAGATGGACGGTGTTTTCATCGGCGCCACCTGGTCGCGCGACATGCGCAACATGATGCTGCTGTCGTTCCTCGTCTTCTCAGGCGCGCTGCTGACTCTGGCGCCCACCTTCGGCAATCATGGCCTGTGGGCGGCGCTGCACGTCTTCCTGCTGGCGCGGGGCTTCAGCCTGCTTACGATTTTGCGGCTCAGGGTGCGGACGGCGTTCAGCTGAGCGGCTTCGATGCCCATTGATCGAGATGGCCGTCGCGCAACTCGCGAATGGATCTGAGCCGCTCCGTTTCGGCAAAGCGTGCCATCCCGGCGACGATGCGGCCCGGCAGTGCGGGGCCGGCATAGATCATGCTGGTGTAGAGCTGAACGAGATCGGCGCCGGCGCGGATCTTTTCCAGCGCCGCGTCGGTGGAATCGACGCCGCCGACGCCGATGATGGCAAGCTCTGGCCCGAGCAGTTTGCGCATCCTGGCCAGCACGATGGTCGAGCGTTCGAACAGCGGCCTGCCGGAGAGCCCGCCGGTCTCGCGCGCGGCGTCGCCGCTGCGCAGCGCTGGCCGGGAGATGGTGGTGTTGGAGACGATGACACCGTCGATCTGCTTCTCGGTGACCTCGGCGGCGATGTCTTCCAGTTCGGCCTCGACCAGGTCCGGCGCGATCTTGAGGAGGACCGGCGGCTGTGCCGTTGCAGCGGCGCGCGCGGCCATGACGCGTGACAAAAGCTCGCCGAGCTGCTCGCGCGCCTGCATGTTGCGCAGGCCCGGCGTGTTGGGCGATGAGATGTTGACCGTCAGATAGCTGGCATAGGGCGCAAAGCGGGCGACGCCTCGCTCATAGTCGCCGATGCGGTCGGCACTGTCCTTGTTGGCGCCGATGTTGACGCCGACGATGCCGCTGCGGCCCTTGCGGGCAGCGAGGCGCTTTTCGGCGGCCGCATGGCCTTCATTGTTGAAGCCCAGCCGGTTGATCACCGCTTCATCCGCCGTCAGCCGGAAGATGCGCGGCTTCGGGTTGCCGGCCTGTGGCAGCGGCGTGATCGTGCCGACCTCGGCAAAGCCGAAGCCGAGCCCAAGCAGCGCATCGGGCACCTCGGCGTTCTTGTCATAGCCGGCAGCCATGCCGAGCGGGTTGGGGAAATCGAGGCCGCAGACCGTCACCTTCAGCCGCGCATCGCGCGTTGTCCGCGCGCCGACAGGCAGGCCGCATCGCAGCGCCGCGATCGACATGCCATGCGCGGTTTCCGGATCGAATGTGAACAGCAGCTTCTGGCCGAGCCTGTCGAGCACGCTCATTCGGCCTCCAGTGCCGGGAACTGGTGGGTACCGTCGGCGCCAAGCGGCAGCGGTCGGACCCACAGGACGGCTTTCAGGTCCAGCACGCCATAGAGATGCGGAAACAGCGCGCCGCCGCGCGAGACCTCGTATTTCAGCGCTGCGCCCAGACGCGAGCCGTCGATGGCGACCAGCAGAAGGCCGGTCTGGCCGGCAAAATGCTTTGCCGCCGTTTCCTTGACCTGCCCTGCCGTGGAGAAATGAATGAAGCCGTCCGCGACATCGATCGGCGCGCCGGTGAAGCAGCCATTTGCTTCGGCCTCGCGCCAGGGCGCTTGCGGGGTTATCTTGTAGATAAACTGAGACATGGTTGCGCTATAGTCCGAACCAGCCACGCGGGAAAGACCACGCCAAGGGTCTTCCCCATTTCCGGCGCAAACATGCGATAAATCTGACTTTGGCCATGGAGGATACAACATGCGTCTGCAGCACATCTTGATCCCCGCCGCGCTGGTTTCGCTGGTCGCGGCATCCGCATATTCGGAAGAAACCGATCGCTACCGGCTGGAAAAGTCTGATAACGGCTATGTCCGCATGGATACGCAGACCGGTGCGATGTCGATCTGCGAGGAGCGCTCCGGTCAGCTCGTCTGCAAGATGGCGGCCGACGAACGCGCCGCTTTCCAGGACGAGGTCGACCGCCTCCAGACCTCGATGAAGGCGATGGACGAGCGGGTCACCAAGCTCGAGAATTCGCTCTCCGCCCGCCTCGAATCGCAATTGCCGAGCGAGGAGGATTTCAACAAGACGATGAGTTACATGGAGCGTTTCCTGCGTGGCTTCATGGGCATCGTCAAGGATTTGGACAAGGACAACGGCGCCCAGCTCAACTCGCAGAAGACCTGAGCGCTCGAAACAGGGAAATCGCGGCGCGCTGGCTTTGCCGCTTGAAAACAGCGCGCAGCCCCTCATAATCGTCCAACTGATCCCAGAAAAAAGCTAAAAATCATCGGGGGATTCGGGGAGGGACATTTGCCGGCAGGCTATTCTTTCGTCATCGCCGACGATCACCCGCTGTTTCGTGGTGCGCTGCGCGAAGCGCTCGCCGGCATCGGCAATGTCGCGGCGATCCACGAGGCCGGCGATTTCGAGAGCGCCAAGGCGCTGGTCGTGGCCAATGAGGATGTCGATCTGGTGCTGCTCGATCTGTCGATGCCGGGCGCCAGCGGCCTTTCCGGCCTGATATCGCTGCGCGGCATCCATCCGGCGGTGCCGCTGGTCGTGGTCTCGGCACATGACGATCCGGCGACCATCAGGCGTGCGCTCGATCTCGGCGCTTCCGGCTTCATCTCCAAGTCGGCCAGCATGGAGGAGATCCGCGATGCCGTGCAGTCGGTGCTTGCCGGAGACATCGCCGCGCCCGTCGGCGTCGATCTCGGCGTCGAGCGCGATCCCGAGATTTCCGACCTGATCAAGCGCCTGCAGGCGCTGACGCCGCAGCAGACCCGCGTGCTCGGCATGCTGGCCGAGGGCCTGCTCAACAAGCAGATCGCCTATGAACTCGGCGTCTCCGAGGCGACGATCAAGGCGCATGTCTCGGCCATCCTGCAAAAGCTCGGCGTCGACAGCCGCACCCAGGCGGTGATCCTGCTGTCCAAGATCGGCGGCGACCCGTTGCAGACGGCCGGCTGACACGCGGTCCCCGGCGAAATCAAACGACTGGATTATTCGGCGGCCGATGCCAGCGGCCTGACCCTGGCCATCGTCGAACGCAGCACCGCCGGTTTCAGCGGCTTGTTGATCAACGGAATCTCGAGCCCGCCCGCGACTGTGCGCACCTCGTTGGAGCGGTCGGCGGTGACCAGCACGGCCGGCAGGGTGTCGCCATGGATCGCGCGCAACCTGACGATGATGTCGAGGCCGGTTTCACCGTCGAGATGGTAGTCGGCAAGGACGATGTCCGGGCGGTGCATCGTGGCACTCGCCAGATCCCTTGAGCCGGACACCGTGTCGACACTGCAGCCCCAGCCCTCGAGCAGGAGCCGCATGCCTTCGAGGATGCGGGCATCGTTGTCGATACAGAGCACGCGCAACCCGGCCAGCGAAGCCGTCGCATGGGCAGGAGCCCTGGTTTCGATCTCGCGTCGCGGCTCCTGTACCGCCGCGACCGGCAGGATGACGGAGAAGCGCGTACCCTTGGCCGGATTGGAAAAGATCCGGATCTCCAGGCGCAACACCCGGGCGATACGGTCGACGATGGAGAGGCCGAGACCGAGGCCCTCGGCTTCGCGCGCACCTTCGTCCAGCCGGGTGAACTCGTGAAAGACAGTGTTCAACTTGTCGCCGGCGATGCCGATGCCGGTGTCGATCACCTGGATCTCGGCCAGTTCGCCGCGTCGCCGCACGCCAACCAGCACACGGCCGTTCCGCGTGTATTTGATGGCGTTGGAGACGAGATTCTGGATCAGGCGGCGCAGCAGGTTGCGGTCCGTCATCACGGTCAGCGATGACGGCATGATCGTCAGGCCGAGCTTCTTTTCGGCGGCCAGCGGCCGAAAATCATTGCCGATCTGGCGCAGCAGTCCGTCGAGGTTGAAGGCGGTGTCGTCCGGCTTCATTGCGCCGGCATCGAGGCGGGAGATATCGAGCACGGCGCCGAGAATGGTCTCGACCGATTCCAGCGAGGATTCGATGTTGACCGCTGCCTTGCCGGCAGGCCCCTTGCCGGCCTTCTCGATCAGTGACGAGCAATAGAGCCGGGCGGCATTCAGCGGCTGCAGGATGTCGTGGCCAGCGGCAGCGAGGAAGCGCGTCTTGCCGAGATTGGCTTCCTCGGCCAGCATCTGTGCCTGCGCCAGTTCCTCGTTGACGCGGGTCAACTCGATGGTGCGGGTCTTGACGCGCTGCTCCAGTGATTCATTGGCGCGCTTCAGCGCCAGATCCTGTTCTACGCGTCCGGAAATGTCGGCATAGGTGGCGACGATGCCGCCATCCGGCATCGGGTTGGAACGCAGCTCCAGGATGCGGCCGCTGGTCTTCAATTCCATCTGCCATGGGCTGACGAAACTGGTCAGCCGGTTGAGCATCGCCACACGCTGGTCCGCCGGAATGTCGCCACGCTCGGCGAGATGGCGCAGGATGCGGTCGAGCGAGACGCCGACCTGACCCATCTCGTCGGGCAGGTCGAACAGCGCCCGGTACTGGCGGTTCCAGCAGATCAGGCGGAAATCGCGATCGAAGACGGTGATGCCTTGCTCCATCTGGTCGAGCGCGATCTGCAAGAGGTCGCGGTTGTGCTGCAGCGCCTCGGTGGCGTCGTCGAGCAGCCGGAAGGCATCCTTGGATTCGCGGTCGTGGCGCCGAAACAGCAGCGACAGGATCAGCCGTGCCGAGGAAGAACCGACGGCGCTGGCCAGCAGCTGCTCGGAAAATCGGATGACGTCCATGCTCGCCTGCTCGTTGCCGTGCAGCGAGGCACCGTTGGTCTTTTCGAACGACTGGAAGGACCGCTCGGTGCGCTCGACGCCGAGATAGCGCGAGATCGTGTCCTTGAGGTCGTTGACAGTGATGGCGGTGCGGAAGCGGCGCAGGCTGGGCATCGGGCCGGCATCGCGCGGCACGAAGATCGACGCCTGGATGCGTTCCAGCGGCACCGACGCGCGCGACAGCGAGCCGAGCACGAAGAACACCGCATTGATCGACAGGCTCCACAACACGCCGTGGTTCAGCGGTTCGGCGACGGTGCCGAACAGTGCCTGCGGCCGCAACGCCTCGAAGCCGAACAGTCCGTGCACGATGATACCGGTATCGGGTGCGGCAAGCGATGGAAACAGCAGCGTGTAGCCCCAGACGAGGATGCCGGCGACCATGCCGAGTGCTGCACCCCTGCCATTGGCGCCGCGCCAGATCAGCCCGCCGATCAGCGCCGGCGCGAACTGGGCGATGGCCGCGAAGGACATCAGGCCGATCGACGACAGGCGCGCGCTGTTGGTGCTCTCACGGTAGTAAAGGAAGGCGATGAACAGCAGGATGAAGATCGCCCCGCGCCGCACATTGAGGATGAGCGTCGACCAGTCTTCGTTCTCGGAGGTCGAGGTCTTGAGCAGGCGGCGCACGAACAGCGGAATGACGAGGTCGTTGGAGATCATGATCGACAGCGCGACGCTTTCGACGATCACCATGGCCGTTGCCGCCGACAGGCCGCCGATGAAGGCTGCCATCGCCAGCAGATCATGGCCGCTGAACAAAGGCAGCGACAGCACATAGAGATCGCTGCTGGTCCCGGTGCCGACCAGCGACAGGCCGGCAAAGGCGATCGGCAGCACGAACAAATTGATCGCCACGAGGTAGAGCGGAAACACCCATGTCGCGGTGCGCAACTCGGCCTCGTCGCGGTTCTCGACGATGGTGACGTAGAATTGCCGCGGCAGCATGATGATGGCAAAGCCGCTCAGGCAAGTCAGCACCAGCCAGGTGGCAAGCGAGGTGCTGTAGCCCATCGCCTGCCGGACCTGTGCGTTCTGGGCGAGCTTGTCGAACATATCGCCCGGGCCGCCGAAAATCAGGAAGGTGACCATCAGGCCGATCGCCAGGAAGGCGGCGAGCTTGACCACGGTCTCGACCGCCACTGCGAGCACCAGCCCGTCCTGATGTTCGGTGGCGTCGGCGTGGCGGGTGCCGAACAGCACCGCAAACAGCGCCAGCAGCATGGCAACGACCAGCGAGATGTCGCTGACGAACGGATCGAAGGAGGGTGGTGAGCCCGTGTAGTGCTCGACCATCAGGCTGACCGAACCGGAGATCGCCTTCAACTGCAGCGCGATATAGGGCACCGCGCCGATGGTGGCGATCAGGGTCGCGATCGCGGCGACGGTGAAGCTCTTGCCATAGCGGGCGCCGAGGAAGTCGGCGATCGAGGTGATCTTCTCTGTCTTGGCCAGCCGCACGATGCGGTTGAGCAGCGGAAAACCGAACACGAACACCAGTATCGGGCCGGTATAGATGCCGAGGAATTCGAGGCCGCGCTCGGAGGAGAGGCCGACCGAGCCGAAGAAGGTCCAGGACGTACAGTAAATGGCAAGGCTGAGCGCGTAGATGAACGGCCGCGCCCGGCTCGGCCCGGATATCGCCGAACGGCGATCGCCCAGGCTGGCGATGGCGAACAACAGCGTCACATAGGCGATCGCGATGATGACGATGAACAAGCCCTGCACGCCTGGAATTTCCTCCTTTGCCGTCTTTTTGTCCGGCTTGTCCGAACGCAATCACAGCTTGGCGTCCGAGTCCATTGCGGCTTTGGAAGCATGATTGCGGCCGCGACATTCAGACACCACACAGCCAAGGTGCCGCAAGGTAAGGCGAAACCGGTTGTTTTCTCCTTTTCGCCCATGTTGCAACCCCAGGTTTTTGTTATGTTGTCTTCAGGTCGATGCCGCAAGGACGGAACGGCAGCGGGGCCGGTCATGACAAGGAGGGTCGAATGCTGAAAGAATTCCAGGAATTCATTTCCAAGGGCAACGTGATGGACTTGGCCGTCGGCGTCATCATCGGCGCTGCTTTTGGCAAGATTGTCGATTCCCTTGTCAACGATATCATCATGCCGATCGTCGGCGCGATTTTCGGTGGATTGGACTTCAACAACTATTTCTTTGGACTGTCCTCGGCCGTCAACGCCACCTCGCTGGCGGACGCCAAAAAGCAAGGCGCTGTTTTCGCCTTTGGCAGCTTCATAACGGTGGCGCTGAATTTCATCATCCTCGCTTTCATTATCTTCCTGATGGTCAAGGCGGTGAACAATCTGCGCAAGCGGCTTGAGGCCGAGAAGCCGGCAGCACCTGCCGCGCCGCCGCCCGCCGACGTTGCGCTGCTGACCGAAATTCGCGACCTGCTCGCCAAAAGATAGTTTAGTACAGCATTGCTGGACCAAAACCCCGGTCGTTCGCGGCCGGGGTTTTCTGTTTTCGCATCTGGTAAGGAGCGCTGATTAACGCCCGAGATTGGAACGGAGCCGCCATGACCTTGATCGACAGCTTGCGCGCGGAAGCCCGCGCAGCGCCCGAAAGCGGCATTGTCGCCGTCGTCAATTACGGCCGCCTGCGCGAGGGCATGATCCCGCTCTGGGCCGGTGAGGGCGACCTGCCGACGCCTCCATTCATCACCGATGCCGCGTCGAAGGCGCTGGCCGGCGGCGAGACGTTCTACACCTGGCAAAGGGGCATCCCCGATCTCAGGCAAGCGCTTGCCCGCTACTACGCCAGGCATTTCGGCAAGACCTTCCCCGAGGAACAGTTCATCGTCACCGGGTCCGGCATGCATGCCATCCAGCTGGCGCTCGACGCGCTCGCCGGCGCCGGCGACGAGGTTGTCTATCTGTCGCCGGCCTGGCCGAATTTCGACGCTGCCGCGGCGATATCGGGAGCCGTTCCGGTGCCGGTCACGCTCGACCATTCCGGCAATGGCTGGTCCTGCGACGTCGAGAAGATCGCGGCGGCGATCACGCCGCGCACCAAGGCGCTGTTCATCAACACGCCGTCGAACCCAACCGGCTGGACCGCCGACCATGAGACCTTGCAGGCGATCCTCGATCTTGCGCGTGCGAAAAACCTCTGGATCATCGCCGATGAGATCTATTCGCTGTTCCACTATGGCCATGGCCGCGCGCCGTCCTTCCTCGACATCGCGACGGCTGAGGATCGCGTCCTGTTCGTCAACAGTTTTTCCAAGAACTGGGCGATGACCGGCTGGCGCGTCGGCTGGATCAAGACCCATCCCGCCTTGCAGCAGGTGTTCGAGAACCTGATCCAGTATTCGAACTCCGGCGTCGCCCAGTTCATGCAGCGTGGCGCGGTAGCAGCCCTTGATGAGGGCGATGGTTTCATTGCCGAACAGGTGGAGCGGGCGAGGAAGGCGCGCGACTTGGTCTGCGGCATTCTCGGGGCCACCGGCCGCGCCCGGTTCACCGTGCCGCAAGGCGCGTTCTATCTGTTCTTCACGGTCGACGGCATCACCGATTCACGCACCGCCGCCTTCGACATCGTCGACAAGGCCAATGTCGGCCTGGCGCCCGGCACCGCCTTCGGCCCCGGTGGCGAAGCCTTTCTCAGGCTGTGCTTCCACCGCCGCCTCGACCAGGTCGAGGAAGCGGCGCACCGGCTGGCGAAGTGGATGAAGAGCGTTTGAGTGGAGTTTCAAACGGGCTTCAGCCGCCTGACTTGGGCACCAGCAGTGGAATGACCCGGTCGCTCTTGGCGACCGAAGGCCGGCCGGCGGAGCCGTAGGGAATGCCCAGCGCATCCCAGGTCTCGACCAGCGCGTCCTGTAGCTCCGCGATCAGCGCGTCGGAATGGAACGGCGTCGGCGTGATGCGCAGCCGCTCCGTGCCGCGCGGCACGGTCGGGTAATTGATCGGCTGGATGTAGATGCCGTGCACGCCAAGCAGGCGGTCGCTTGCCATCTTGCAGAGTTCCGGGTCGCCGACCAGCAGCGGCACGATATGGGTGGGCGACTCCATCACCGGCAGGCCGGCGGCCGAGAGGATCTGCTTGGTTCGCGTCGCCTGCCGCTGCTGGGCATCGCGCTCGGCCTGCGAGCGCTTGAGATGGCGGATCGACGTGGTCGCGGCGGCGGCGATCGCCGGCGGCAGCGCCGTGGTGAAGATGAAGCCCGGCGCATAGGAGCGCACGGCGTCGATGACAGCGCTGGTGCCGGTGATGTAGCCGCCGAGCGTGCCGAACGCCTTGGCCAGGGTGCCTTCGATGATGTCGATGCGGTCGGCGAGGCCTTCGCGCTCGGTGATGCCGCCGCCACGCGGTCCGTACATGCCGACGGCATGGACCTCGTCGATATAGGTCATGGCGTTGTGGCGCTCGGCGAGCTCGACGATCTGCTTGATCGGCGCGATGTCGCCATCCATCGAATAGACGCTTTCGAAGACGATCAGCTTGGCGCGTTCGCGGCCGGCCGCCTGCAGCAAGCTTTCCAGATGCGCGACGTCATTGTGGCGGAAGATCTTCTTTTCCGCACCCGAGCGCCGCACGCCTTCGATCATCGAGGCGTGGTTCAGTTCATCCGAAATGATCAGGCAGTTGGGCAGAAGCCGTGCGATGGTCGAGATCGACGCTTCGTTGGAGACGAAGCCGGAGGTGAAGACAAGGGCCGCCTCCTTGTCGTGCAGGTCGGCAAGCTCCAGCTCGAGCTCGACCAGCGGGTTGCTGGTGCCGGAAATGTTGCGGGTGCCGCCGGCGCCAGAGCCCATCTTGCCCGCCGCATTCTGAAACGCGGCGATGACATCGGGATGCTGGCCCATGCCGAGATAGTCGTTGGAGCACCAGACGGTGATTTCCTCCGCGCGGCCATTGGAACGCCAGATGGCGCGCGGAAACTTGCCTGCAATACGCTCGAGGTCGGCGAAGACGCGGTAGCGACGCTCGGCATGGAGCTGATCGATCGCTTCCTCGAAGAACCGCTGATAGTTCATGTCGACTTCCCAATTTTGCGCGGGATCATAATCATTGCCCTATTGGTCGTCCACCGGGCCTTTTTGGTCAAAATGCCACGCCCCGGACCTGTTCCTAACGACCACGGATCGTGGCCTATTCCCTTGATGTGGATCAACTTTGTTTCAGGATGATGCCACATGCCGATGATGCCGGTTACCACGGGTTCTAATGGCCATGCGGCAGGCTTTCCAGTAAGGCGGTGGTTGAGACAGTTTCCGATAAATCTTAAGATGCGAGGACTGGGATGACGGTTTTGTTGACAGGCGGTGCCGGCTATATCGGCAGCCATATGGTCTGGGAGTTGCTGGATGCCGGCGAAAGCGTGGTCGTTCTCGACCGCCTTTCGACCGGCTTCGAATGGGCGGTGGCGCCCGAGGCAAAGCTGGTCGTCGGCGATGTCGCCGACAAGGAACTGGTTGGCGGCATCATTCGTGACAATCAGGTCGACGCGATCATCCATTTCGCCGGTTCCATCGTGGTCCCGGAATCGGTCGCCGACCCGCTCGGCTATTACGAGAACAACACCTGCAAGACGCGTACGTTGATCGAAACCGCGGTGCGCGAGGGCGTGCCCAATTTCATCTTCTCCTCGACCGCCGCCGTCTATGGCGGCGCTGGACTGGAGCCGGTGCGCGAAGATGCCCGCCTGGCGCCGGAATCGCCCTATGGCCTGTCCAAGCTGATGAGCGAATGGATGCTGCGCGATGCGGCAATCGCGCATGGGCTCCGCTACACCGCGCTGCGCTACTTCAACGTCGCCGGCGCCGACCCGAAGGGCCGCACCGGCCAGTCGACGCCCGGCGCCACCCATCTGATCAAGGTCGCTTGCGAAACGGCGCTCGGCAAACGCCCCTTCATGCAGGTGTTCGGCACCGACTACCCGACGCCGGACGGCACCTGCATGCGCGACTATATCCATGTCAGCGATCTGGCGGCGGCGCATCGCCTTGCCCTGCAGCGGCTGCGCGACGGGGGGCAGAGCCTCGTCGCCAATTGCGGCTACAGCCATGGCTATTCGGTGCTCGAGGTCATCGACAGCGTGCGCCGCGCCTTTGGCCATGATTTCGAGGTGAAGATGGGCGATCGCCGTCCCGGCGACGCCGCGGCGGTGGTTGCCAATTCGGACCTCGCCCGCGCGGAACTCGGCTGGACCCCACAACGCGACGATCTCGACCAGATCGTTGCCGACGCACTGGCCTGGGAGCGCATCCTGACCGGCAAGAACTCCGCACGGGGCTGACAAGGGCTTTCTCCAAGGGCTCGCAAGGCGCGCGGTGAAGCGCTATTGAAGGCATTCGCGGCAGGCGTGGAGGCGCTGTGCCGCGAAGAGTTTCGGGGGATGGCATGAAAATAACGGTGCTTGGGGCCGGCGTTGTCGGTACGGCGGCCGCCTATTATCTGGCCAGCGAAGGTCACGACGTCACCGTGATCGAGCGCCATGCGGCGCCGGCGCGCGGCACCAGCCAGTCGAATGCCGGCCTGGTGTCGCCGGGCGACGCCACTGCCTGGGCCTCGCCGGCGGCGCTGAAGACCTTCCTGCGCGCGCTCTACAACCATGATCTCGGCATCAAGGTGCGGCTGCGCTTCGATCCCTATTTCCTCGCCTGGAGCCTGCGCTTCCTGCGCCAGTGCACGAAAGAGCGCTTGCGCGCCAACAGCCGGGTCAAGCTGCGCCTGGCGCTCTATTCGCGCGACTGCATCAACGCCATCTCCGCCGACACCGGCATCGGCTATGACGAGCGCAAGAAAGGCATCCTCTATTTCTTTCGCTCGCAGCACAGTCTCGACACCGGCACCGACAATTATCGCTATCTGGCCGAGCATGGCCTGCCGATCGAGATCGTCGGCCGCGACCGGCTGATCGAGCTTGAACCGGGTCTTGCCGGCGTGAAGGAAAAGATCGCCGGTGGCGTCTATTCGCCGATCGACCAGACCGGCGATTCCCGGCAGTTTGTGGAGAAGCTCGCCGCCTACGCCGCCGAAAAGCTCGGCGTGAAATTTCTCTACGGCACGACGGTCGAGGGCCTCGACATCGAGGGCGACCGGGTGCGCGCGGTGATGACTTCGGCCGGTCCGATTGCCGGCGATGCCGTGGTCATCTCGATGGGACCGGAGAGCGGCTTGCTCGGCCGCCGTTACGGCATCGACCTGCCTGTCTATCCGGTGAAGGGCTATACGGCGACGATTCCCCTGGAGGACGAGAGCAAGGGTCCGACCATGGGCGGCGCCGACGAGGACCAGCTGATCGCCTATTCCAGGCTGGGCAACCGGCTGCGGCTCGCCTCGACCGCCGAATTCACCGGCTTCGACCGCACCCACAAGCCAAGCGACTTCGCAGCCATGTTCAGAACCGGGAAGGATCTGTTCCCCGGCGCCTTCGACGAGAAGAAAGCGGAGCTGTGGGCGGGCCTGCGGCCGATGATGCCAAACTCGGTGCCGGTCATCGGCCAGGCGCGGTATGAGAATCTCTATCTCGACACCGGCCATGGCCATGTCGGCTGGACCATGGCTTGCGGCTCGGGGAAATTCCTTGCCGATCTGGTCGCCGGCCGCAAGCCGGAGATCGATCCGCAGGGACTGGTCTACGGAGGCTAGGAATGTCGGGACCGCAAGTCGCCATCGACCTTGGCCGCATCGAGCGCAACACGCGCACAATCGTCGAACGCTGCGCGCTGTCGGGCATCAAGGTGTTCGGCGTCACCAAGGGCACCTGCGGCATGCCGCAAGTGGCGCGCGCCATGCTACGCGGTGGTGTCGCCGGCATCGCCGAATCGCGTTTCGAAAACATCCGCCGGCTGCGTGACAGCGGCATCAACGCACCGATCATGCTGCTGCGCAGCCCGCCGATGGCGCGTGTCGAGGAAGTGGTGCGCACCGTCGACGTGAGCCTGCAGTCGGAACTGACCATCATCCGCGAGATTTCGCGCATCGCCGAGCGCATGGGCCGCGTCCACGACATCATGCTGATGATCGACCTCGGCGATCTCCGCGAAGGCATCTGGCCGAGCGACCTGATCCCCACAGTCGAGCAGATCCTGCAGTTCAAGGGCGTGCGCATTGCCGGCATCGGCACCAATCTCGGCTGTTTCGGCGCCATCATGCCGACCGAGGAAAATCTCGGGCAGCTCGTCGCCCACGCCTACAAGACCGAGCGCCTGTCCGGCAAAAGCCTCGACTGGATCTCCGGTGGCGCCTCGTCGTCGCTGCCGCTGTTATTGGAAGGCAAGCTACCGGCCGGCATCAACAATCTGCGCGTCGGCGAGGCGATCCTGCAAGGTGGCGTCGAAACCTTCCGCGATGTGCCGTGGGCTGAACTCGAACCCGACGCCTGCCGCCTGACCAGCGACATCATCGAGGTCAAGCTCAAGCCGTCACGGCCGATCGGGCAATCCGGCTACGACGCCTTCGGCAACCAGCCGGTCTTTCCCGACGAGGGCGACAGGCTGCGCGCCATCGCTAATATCGGCCGCGAGGATGTGCTGGTCGAGGGGCTGACGCCGATCGCCAAGGGCGTGCGGGTGCTAGGTGCCTCCAGCGACCATCTGCTGCTGGATGTCGCTGATGCCGATCCGCCGCCGGCCGTCGGCGACCGCGTCGCCTTCCGCATGAGCTATGGCGCCATGCTGCTGGCGATGACCTCGGAATATGTCGAAAAGGCCCCGATGCACGATGTCGAGGATTTTTCCGGCCGCAAGATGGTGTCGATACTGGCGGAACAGGGCGCTGCCGGCATCCTGGCCCGGGAAGGAACCGGCGCCCGGCTTGAGGCGATGAATTTCGACGTCGTCGAACTCGCCGATATCGAGCGGCCGCCATCGGGGTTGATCCGGCTGGCCGCCGGCGCCGATCGCCGCATCGCGCACAAGGCGCTGACGGCAACGGCGCGCGCGACGCATTCCTTCGGCCTGATCTGGATCGATTCCATCGCCGCCCTAATGCCCGAGGACGAGGATGGCATCGACCTTCCGGAAGGCTCGGTGCTGGCGCGCGCCCTCGGCCTCGACCACAAGGCGGGTGCGCTGCAGCCGCAGCTGTCGCCGGAGAATGTCGTTATCGTCGGCCTGCGCCACGCCGATCCGGCGGAAGCGCGGGTGCTGAAGGATTCGCGCGTCGCGGCCTTCACCATGACCGATATCGACGCCATGGGCATGCGCGACCTGATGCATGAGGCGATCCGCATCGCCACCTCCGGCACGCAGGGTTTTCATGTCAGCTATTCGCCTGATGTCACCGAATTCGCCGGCTGGGCCGCCGGCTCCGGTGGCCTCACCGTGCGCGAAACCCATCAGGCGATGGAGGCAATCGCGCTCTCCGGTGGGCTGCTGTCGATGGATGTTTCGGGCCTGAGCGCGGATCTGGAACCTCGGATCGGCACCGACACGATCAACTTCGTCATGTCGGCCTTCGGCAAGCGGATCTTGTAGCTGGGCATGATGCCGAAAAGTGGGTTCCGGTTTTCGGAAAAAATCATGCCCAAACAAACAGACCCTATCCCTGTGCTTCGACCGCCGCACGCCACGCGCTGACGTAATTGACCCAGGCCGGATCGGTCGGCGGCTCCATTCTTTCGCCTTTGCCATGAGCCGTTGCCCGGTCCCTAGCCAGCAACGCGGCGCCGATACTGGTGCCGGTGGCGGCCTCGGACGCGACAACGGCGCGCGCCGTGCTTGCCGCCAGCATGCCGACAAAGAGCCGGTTGCGCGCAAAGGGCCCTTCGACCGTGGTCGGGCCGTCGGCGCCGATCAGGTCGAGGCAGGTCGCCGTCATCAGTGCCAGGTAGAACGAGATGGCGGCAAAGCGCTGGCCACTGTTCATGCCGTCAGCGTCAAGCCATATCGCGGCATGGTGCGGGAACGGTCCCGACCCTTGCTGGGTCGATGGCAGCAGCAATGTCTTTTGCGCCAGCACGGCGCCGACATCCTCTTCGGTCCAGTTGTCCGGATGGCCTTCCGTCAGCACGGAAAACTCGCGGCCTCCCATGAACCGTGCCGAGGGGACAGGGTTGCCGAGCGCACTGACATTGACCAGCGTATCGCGCGCCGCATCCAGCACAATCTGTTTGCCGCCGACGGCCATCGACACCACCCAGGTGCCAGTCGAGACCACGGAGAAGGGTGGCGCGTCGGACAGGAGATGCGGCAGCAGCGAGGCGTTGGAATCGTGCAGGCCGCAGAACACCGGCGTTCGCGGATCGATGCCGGTTCGCGCGGCAAGCGCGGGCAGGATCGGGCCGAGGCGGTCTTTGGCTGGCCGCACCGGCGCCATCAGGTCGCGCCAACCCAGGCGGTCGACCAGCGATGAAAAATCCGCTTGCCACGGGTTCCACAGATCGGTGTGGCAGCCGAGCGAAGTCACCTCGTTGGCGGCGACGCCGGTCAGGCGTAGCGCCCAGTACTGCGGATACATCAGCATCGCGGCGGCCTTGGCGAATTCCGCCGGGAAGCTTTTTTGCTGCCAGAAGAATTGCGCGCCGAGATTGAGGCCGAGCGGCAGGCGCGGCGTGCCGGTCTCGGCGAAGGGTGGGCGGATCGCATCATAGTCCACTGCCAGCCTGTCGGGGCCATCGAATTCATAATCGAGGACTGGCAGCACAAGTTCGCCCGCAGCGTCGACCAGCGTGCCCGTCGCACCATGCGTGGTGATCGAAATGGCGTCGATGCGCTGTTCGCGGTTGAGGCCGGCAAGGCTGTCGAGGATGAACGTCCACAACGCCTCGACATCGTGATGCGGGTAGGGCGCCTGCCGCACCGGCGCATTGGCCATGCGGCGCAGCGCGATCTCACTCAACGTCGCGAGATCGACCAGCGCCACCTTGGCATTGGTCTTGCCGATGTCGATGACGGCGATGTGGCGCATCGCGCTCATGCCATATGGAACACGGTTTCCAGCGGCACGGCCACCGGCTCGTTGTCCGGCTTGGTCTCCATGATGTCGGCCATGTGAGCCCACCAGCGCTGCATCACCGGATGCTTCGGCAGATCGTCCATACCGTGATCGTCTCGCCGCCACAGCACGCCGAACAAAATGTTGGTCTCCGCGTCGACATGGATCGAATAGTCGGAAACGCCGGCCTGCTTCAGCAGAGCGACCAGCGATGGCCAGATCTCGTCGTGACGCTTCTTGTATTCGGCCTTCATGCCCGGCTTGAGCTTCATCTTGAACACGTATTTCTCAGCCATCAGCGTCCTCCGCGCAGCCGCCGCCAGACGATCGGCAGCGCGATGACGATGATCAGCAGCAGGCCGATGAAGATCGACATGACGATGCCGGGCACGTTGAGCAGGCCAAGGCCGAAGGTCACCAGCCCCATGATGAAGGCGGCGAGCACGACGCCCAAAATGCTGCCGGCGCCGCCGAGGATGCTGACGCCGCCGAGCACCACCATGGTGATGACTTCGAGCTCATAGCCCTGCGCGATTGACGGCCGGGTCGAGCCGAGCCGCGAGGTGATCAGCACAGCGGCGATGCCCGACATCAGCCCGGTCAGGCAGAACAGGATGAACTTGGTGCGGCCGACGCGCACGCCGGAAAACTGCGCCGCGACCGGATTGTTGCCGATGGCAAAGACACGACGCCCGAAACTCGTCCGATGCAGCACGAACCAGTAGACGACGGCCGCGATGAGGAAGAGCACCAGCTCGAACGACACCACCCACCAGACGTAACCCTGGCCGAAGAAGGCGAAGCTTTCGGGATAGCCCTTGTAGGCCTGGTCGCCGAGGATGATGAAGGCGATGCCGCGAAACAGGCTCATCGTGCCGATGGTGACGACGATGGACGGCAATCCCAGCCGTGTCACCAGCAAGCCGTTGAAGGTGCCGCAGCCGAGCCCGACGACGATGCCGATCAGCACCAGCACCGGCGTGCCGGCGCCGGCCTGCACCGCCATGCCCATCATGGTCGACGCCAGCGCGATGATGGCAGCCACCGACAGGTCGATCTCGCCGGAAATGATCAGCAGCGCCATGGCAAAGGCGATCAGGCCCTTCTCGGTGAAGTTGAAGGTGAGATCGGACAGCGAATAGGGATCGAGGAAATAGGGCGAGGCGAAGCTGTTGATGGCGAAGATGGCGGCGGCCACCACGACCAGCAGCGCCTCCCAGGAAAAGATCGCTGAGCTCAGCGGCTTGTCGAGCCGGTCGGGAATGTGGCGGGGGGCCGGGACGTCGGTCATGCCGCCTCCACTTTTTTGAGGATGATGCGGCCCTGCTGGCGTTCGCTGCGCGCGTTGAGCACGACGGCGAGAATGATGGCGCTGCCCGAAATCGCCATCTGCCAGAAGGGCGAGATGTTGATCACCGGCAGTGCGTTGGAAATGATGCCGAGGAACAGCGCGCCGAGCACCGTGCCGCCGACCGAGCCGATGCCGCCGGCGATCGAGATGCCGCCGATGACGCAGGCGGCGATGATGTTGAGCTCATAGCCGTTGGCGACCTCGACCGAGGCGATCACATAGCGCGAGATCCAGAGGTAGCCGGAAAGCCCGCCGATCATGCCGGAGATGCAGAAGACGATGAATTTCGTCCGGCCGACATCGATGCCGGCATAGACCGATGCCGTCGGATTGACGCCGATGGCATAGATCGAACGGCCAAGCGCTGTGCGTGTCATCAAGACGAAGAACAGCGCGATCACCAGGATGGCAATCCACGACAGCACCGGAATGCCGAGGAAGGCCGCACGCTGAAAGCCGATGAAGTCGGGGCTCATCTTGTCGGCATTGACCCAGGCGCCGCCGGACAGGACGAAAGTGGCGCCGCGATAGATCGTCAGCGTGCCCAATGTCACCACGATCGAGGGGATGTTCAGCCGCCACACCAGCAGGCCGTTGATGGCGCCGAGCACCAGCCCGACGACCAGTGCGATGACGATCAGCAGCGGGATCGGGATCGCCGGGTGTGCGGCGTTCAGCATCGCCACGACCATGCCGGTGAAGCAGAGGTTGGACGCCATCGACAGGTCGATAGACCGGGTCAGGATCACCACCATCTGGCCAAGCGCCAGGATCATCAGGATAGAGGTGTCGTTGAACACCTGGCGCAGATTGCCGGGGTCGGCAAAGGCCGGGAAGCGGGTCGAGATCAGCCCGATCAGCACGACGATGGCCGCAAGCAGCCAGATTTCGCGGTATTTGAGAAAGGCTTTCATGCCGCGATCCCCGCTGCCGTCCTGACCAGCGTCTCGGCGTCCAGTCCCTTGTTGTCATAGACCGCCGCGACAAGGCCTTCGCGCATGACGACGACGCGGTCGGACATGCCGAGGATTTCCGGCAGCTCGGACGACACCATGATAACCGACAGGCCCTGTGCCACCAGCTCGGCCATGAAGCCGTGCACGGCGGCCTTCGAGCCGATGTCGATGCCCTTGGTCGGTTCGTCGAGGATGATCACCTTGGGCGTGGTCGCCAGCCATTTGGCGATGACGATCTTCTGCTGGTTGCCGCCCGACAGCGTGCCGACATCCTGGCTGAGCGAGGAAGCGCGCAGGTCGAGCCGCTCGGTGTAGGAGCGGGCGAGCGCGAACTCCTCCGACAGCCGCAGCAGGCCGGATTTGGAGGTGCGGTTGAGCGAGGGCAGCGAAACGTTCTGGAAGATCGGCAGGCCGATCACCACGCCCTGCTTGCCGCGTTCCTCCGGCACGTAGACGATGCCGGCATCGATCGAATCCGCCGCCGATTTCGGCGCGATCGTCTTGCCTTCCAGCGTGATCGTGCCGCCATTGGTGCGGGTGATGCCGGATATCGCTTGCATCACCTCGCTGCGCCCGGCGCCGACAAGGCCGTAGAAGCCGAGGATCTCGCCCTTGTGCAACTCGAAGCCGATGTCGTTGAACTCGGTCGGGTGCGACAGGCCGGAAACGGAAAGCACCGGCGCGCCGATCTCGGCCTTGCGCTGCGGAAAGATATGGTCGACCGAGCGGCCGACCATCATGCGCACGATCTGGCTCTGGCCGGCATCCTTGATCAGGCCTTCGCCGACCATCTCGCCATCGCGGAACACCGTGTAGCGGTCGGCGATGCGGTAGATCTCGTCGAACTTGTGGCTGATGAACAGGATCGCCTTGCCTTCGCTCTTGAGGAACTCGATGAGCAGGAACAGCTCCTCGATCTCCTTCATCGAAAGCGCCGCGGTCGGCTCGTCCATGATGACGATCTGCGCGTCGATCGACATGGCACGGGCGACGGCGACGAGATGCTTGTTGGCGATGCCGAGGTCCTTCAGCCGCGCATCGGCGTCGATATGGCCGGCATGCATGGTGTCGAGCACTTCGCGCGCATTCTTGCGCATCGTGCGCCAGTCGATGGTGCCGAAGCGCGTGCGTGGCGCGTGGCCGAGAAAGATGTTTTCAGCGACCGTCAGATCGTCGAACAGCACCGTTTCCTGATGGATCGCGGTAACGCCATAGCCGAAAGCGGCGTGCGCGCTGGGCAGAGTGATGGCCTGGCCGTCTATGCTGATGGTGCCCGTATCGGGCTGGTAGATGCCGGTCATGATCTTGACCAGCGTCGACTTGCCGGCGCCGTTTTCGCCGATCAGGGCTGTCACCTGGCCCGGATAGAGCGACAGGCTGACATCGTGCAGCGCGCGCACACCGGGAAAGCTCTTTGAGACGCCGGACAGCGTCAGGCGTGGGGTCGAGGCCAATGGCCTCTCCTTTGCCGTGCCGTGTTGGGCTGTCGTGTCCATCGTCGTATCAAGCCCTGAAACAAGGTCGGTTTAAAGTCGCGGCGGGACAGCGCATCCGTCAAAGTTGAAGACTTTGACGATAAGATCATGCGCCGCTTTGATTCTGGAGCACGATCAAACGCAAAACCGGCTTCCACTTTTGCTGATCGTGCTCTGCCCCGCCGCGTTAGCTCGAAGGAGCTCCAGATCAATAGATCTTGGAGAACTTCTCGATGTTGCTCTTGTCGAACTGGAAGGGCGGAGCCATCGCAGCCGAGTTGGTGTCGTCGAGCGTGACCTTGCCGACGCGGCCGATCGACAGCGTGGCGCCCGGCTTGGCCTCTTCCTTCTTCACCGCCAGATCATGGGCGAGGTAGACGGCCGAGTAGCCGAGGTCGATCGGGTTCCACAGCGCAACCGCCTGCGAGGCGCCGTTGTCGATGAACTTCTTGAACTCGGACGGCAGCGCGAGCCCGGTGACGTTGACCTTGCCGATCAGGTTCTCGTCGGTCACCACCTGGGCCGCGGCAACAACGCCGACGGTGGTCGGTGCGATGATAGCCTTGAGGTTCGGGTAGGACTTCAGCAGGCCCTTGGCTTCGTCCGTGCTCTTGGCCGAATCGTCATCGCCGTAGACGGTGGCGACGAGTTTGATCTTTGGGAACTTCTCCGGCAGGATTTTCTTGGCCGCGTCGATCCAGGCGTTCTGGTTGGTCGCAGTGGAAGACGCCGACAGGATGGCGACGTCGCCGCCTTCCGGCAGATAATCGGCTGCCAGCTTGATGATGGTCTCGCCGATCAGGCCGGTGTCGGACGGGTTGAGGTGAAGCTGGCGGCCTTCCTTGGCGACCCCCGAATCCCAGGAGATGACGGTGATGCCGCGCTCCATGGCCTTCTTCAGCACCGGCACCAGCGCGTCGGCGTCGTTGGCCGAAATCGCGATGGCGTTGACCTTCTGTGCGATCAGCGAATTGACCACCTCGATCTGCGCTTCGGCGGTCGCCTTGGTCGGGCCGGTGTAGATGATATCGACATCGCCGAGTTCCTTGGCCGCCTCTTCGGCGCCCTTGTTGGCGGCATCGAAGAAGCCGTTGCCAAGCGACTTCACCACCAGTGCGATCTTGACGTTTTCTGCATAGGCTGCATTCACGAACATGGCGGCCGAGAACGCCGCCGTCACCATCAATTTCTTCAAAAAGCTCATCGAATATCCTCCCTTGAGCGTTGCATTCCATCGCCGCTGCGGGCGTGAGTTGGCCTCAGGCCTGCAGTGAAGATTCTTCCTTGTTGGTTGCCGACTTGCGGGCGACGATCAGCGTCGCGCCAGCGGTCTCGAGCATTTTGGCTTCGCGATCCTCGATGCCGTCATCGGTGATGACGGTGGCGATGCGCGACAGTCCGCACAGGATCAGGCTGGAGCGTTTGCGGAATTTCGAGGAGTCGACCAGCACCACCAGCTCGTCGGCCTGGTCGATCAGTTTCTGCTCCGCCTGGATCAAAAGCGGGTCGCCTTCCATCAGACCGAGCGGTCCCAGCCCCTGGGCGCCCATGAACATGCGGCGCGCATAGAAATTGCGGGTCACGTCATTGTCGAAGGGCGACAGGATGATGTTCTGCTCGCGGTAGATGGTGCCGCCCGACAGCATCACCGTGTTCTTGGAGTGCTTGAGCAAATGCTCGGCGATCGGGAACGAATTGGTGAAGATCGGCATGCGGCGGCCGGTCAGGAAATGCACCATCTGGAAGGTGGTGGTGCCGCCATTGATGATGATCGGCTCGCCGTCTTTGCACAATTCGACCGCTTCGCGGGCGATCGCCCGCTTCTGCGCGGCATTGAGCGTTTCGTTGACTGAAAAGGGCCGGCCGGCGAGGCCGATGAACTGCGGCGGCGAGATCGCCTCGGCGCCGCCGCGCACACGGCGCAGGCGCTTCTGGACGTGGAGCGCCGCGATGTCGCGCCGGATCGTCGCCTCGGACGACTCCGTCAGGTCGACCATCTCCTGCACCGTCACCACAGGCTTTTCCTGGACGGCGGACAGAATGATCCTGTGGCGCTCTTTTTCGTGCATGGTTCCTCCCTGCCCAAGCATCTAGGCACCCAAAACGCGCAGTGTCAATCATTTCCGATCATATAATTTCATTGTGCAGTGCAATATGATCGGTGTTGATCGTTTGTGATTGACAAGCCGGACGCTTCCGTGGAAATTCGGACCAAATGGGCCGCACCGTTTGCGTGCCTTCGGGAGGATTATCCATGCTCGACAAGCGCACCGGCGCACGCCTCGCCAATCTGTGGGACGAGGCCAAGGCTCAATCGATGAGCGAGCCGGAGATTCTGGTTTATCGCTCGAACACGCTCGGTTCCGACAAGCGCGTCACCAATTATGGCGGCGGCAACACCTCCTCGAAGATACGGCAGAAAGACCCGCTCACCGGCGAGGACGTCGAAGTGCTTTGGGTCAAGGGTTCGGGCGGCGACAGCGCCTCGATCAAGCTCGACGGTTTCGCGACGCTCTACATGGACAAGCTGCGGGCGTTGAAGGGGCTTTATCGAGGCCTCGCGCATGAAGACGAGATGGTTGGCTTCCTGCCGCACTGCACCTTCAATCTCAATCCGCGCGCGGCCTCGATCGACACGCCACTGCATGCCTTCGTGCCGAAGCCTTATGTCGACCACATGCATCCCGACGCGATCATCGCCATCGCTGCCGCGAAGGATTCCAAGGCGCTGACCAGGGAGATTTTCGGCGATGCCATCGGCTGGCTGCCGTGGAAGCGGCCGGGTTTCGAACTCGGCCTTTGGCTGGAGAAATTCTGCCTCGAACATCCCGCGGCCAAGGGTGTCATCCTGGAAAGCCATGGCCTGTTCACCTGGGGCGACACGCCGAAGGAATGCTACGAGACGACGATCTCGGTGATCAATCAGGCGATCGAATGGTTCGAGCGCCGCTCCGAGGGCTTGGCCATCTTCGGTGGCGAGGCTGTCAAATCGCTCGACGCCACCGCACGCCGCGCCATCGCTGCGAAGCTGATGCCCAGGATCCGCGGCCTGATTTCGGAAAAGAGCCACAAGCTCGGTCATTTCGACGACCAGCCCGCCGTGCTCGAATTCGTCAACTCCAGGGATTTGCGTCCGCTGGCGGCACTCGGCACCTCGTGTCCGGACCATTTCCTGCGCACCAAGATCCGCCCGCTGGTGATCGAATTCGATCCGGCCAACCCCGATGTCGATGCCGTCATCGCGCGCCTCGCCGACGACGTGGCCGCCTATCGTGTCGGCTACCAGGCCTACTACGACAGCTGCAAGCATGCGGATTCGCCCGCAATTCGCGATCCCAATGCCGTGGTCTACCTGATGCCTGGTGTCGGCATGTTCACCTTCGCCGGCGACAAGGCGACGGCGCGTATTTCGGGCGAGTTCTATGTCAACGCCATCAACGTCATGCGCGGTGCCTCGACGGTCTCGTCCTATGTCGGCTTGCCCGCACAGGAAGCCTTCGACATCGAATATTGGCTGCTCGAGGACCTGAAGCTGCAGCGCATGCCGAAGTCAAAGGCGCTTGCCGGCCAGATCGCGCTGGTCACCGGTGGCGCCGGCGGCATCGGCCGCGCGACGGCAAGCCGGCTGCTGCGCGAAGGCGCCTGCGTCGTGCTGGCCGACATCGATGAGACAGCGCTCGCCAGCGCCAATGACGAGCTGGCCAAGGCCTATGGCAAGGATTTCGTCCGGCCGGTGCTGATCAACGTCACCTCGGAGGATCAGGTCGTCTCCGGCTTCGCCGACACGGCGGTCGAGTTCGGCGGCATCGACATTCTGGTGTCGAATGCTGGTCTCGCCTCTTCGGCGCCGATCGAGGAGACGACGCTGGCGCTGTGGAACAAGAACATGGACATCCTGTCGACCGGATATTTCCTGGTCTCCAGGGAAGCATTCCGGCTGTTCCGGGTGCAGAAGATTGGTGGCAACGTCGTCTTCGTCGCCTCCAAGAACGGCCTCGCCGCCTCGCCCAATGCCGCAGCCTACTGCACCGCCAAGGCCGCCGAGATTCATCTGGCGCGCTGCCTGGCGCTGGAAGGCGCGGAAGCGCAGATCAGGGTCAATGTCGTCAACCCGGACGCTGTGCTGCGCGGCTCGAAGATCTGGACCGGCGAGTGGAAGGAACAGCGCGCCGCCGCCTACAAGATGTCGACCGACGATCTGGAGGAGCATTACCGCTCACGCTCGATGCTGAAGCGCTCGGTGTTTCCCGAGGACATCGCCGAAGCTATCTATTTCTTCGCCTCCGACATGTCGGCCAAGTCCACCGGCAACATCATCAATGTCGACGCGGGCAACGCGCAGAGTTTTACGCGATAATCGTTTGAAGGCGGTGCCGGAGCGCTTCCCTTCTCCCCGTGTCTATACGGGGAGAAGGTGCCGGCAGGCGGATGAGGGGCAGCGCCGGCCGAACGCATTTGGGAGGAAACAATAGTGTCCGAATCCATCATCTCCGCCGACCTCGTCGACAAGGACAATGCCGCGCGCAGGGCCAATCTCGAGCGTGACTACACCTCGCTCGGTGAGCGCCTCGACCGTCGCGGCATCGCCATCGACGTCATCCGCGACAAGGTCGAAAAATTCGCCGTGGCGATCCCGTCCTGGGGCGTCGGCACCGGTGGCACGCGCTTTGCCCGCTTTCCCGGCGCGGGCGAGCCGCGCGACATTTTCGACAAGATCGAGGACTGCGCCGTCATCAAGCAACTGACGCAGGCGACGCCGACCGTGTCCCTGCACATTCCGTGGGACAAGGCCGACCCGAACCGGCTGAAACAGGCGGCCTCGCGCTTCGGCCTCGGCTTCGACGCCATGAATTCCAACACCTTCTCCGATGCCAAGGACCAGACGCTTTCCTATAAATTCGGCTCGCTGTCGCATGCCGATGCCGGCACGCGCCGGCAAGCGGTCGAGCACAATCTCGAATGCATCGAGATCGGCAAGACGCTGGGCTCGAAAGCGCTGACGGTGTGGATCGGCGACGGTTCGAACTTCCCCGGCCAGGTCAATTTCGCGAGAGCCTTCGAGCGCTATCTCGACGCGATGAAAGAGATCTATGCCGGACTGCCGGACGGCTGGAAGCTGTTCACCGAGCACAAGATGTACGAACCGGCCTTCTACTCCACCGTCGTGCAGGACTGGGGCACCAACTACATGATCGCCAAGGAATTGGGCGACAAGGCGTTCTGCCTGGTCGACCTTGGCCACCATGCGCCCAACGTCAACATCGAGATGATCGTCTCGCGGCTGATCCAGTTCAAGAAACTCGGTGGCTTCCATTTCAATGATTCGAAATATGGCGATGACGACCTCGATGCCGGTTCGATCGATCCCTACCGGCTGTTCCTGGTCTTCAACGAACTGGTCGATGCCGAGCTTTCAGGCGCCGAGGGTTTCGATCCGGCCCATATGCTCGACCAGAGCCACAACGTCACCGATCCGATCGAAAGCCTGATGCTGTCGGCGGTCGAGGTACAGCGCGCCTATGCACAAGCGTTGTTGGTCGATCGCAAGGCGCTGGAAGGCTACCAGGACAGCAATGACGCGCTGATGGCGACGCAGACGCTGAAAGCCGCCTATCGAACCGATGTCGAGCCGATCCTCGCCATGGCGCGGTTGAAGACGGGCGGCGCCATCGATCCGGTTGCCGCCTACCGGGCGGCCGGGTACCGCACCAAGGTGGCGGCGGAACGTCCCGTGGTCGCCGGCGGCTCGGGCGGCATTGTCTGACATCTGAATTGATCTGCCTGGTCCACCATTGATGGTGGACTCGGCGGCCCTGACGGGTTCTTCTAGGCGTCCCCCCGCCCGGAGAACCGCCATGCCTCTCACCCGTCGGACATTGATCGCCGCCAGTCTTTCCATCACCTTCGTCCTGGCCCCATTGACGAGCGTCTTCGCCGCGTCGCCCGCACCAGCCAAGGGCGAGCATGGCATGGTGGTGACAGCCCAGCATCTGGCGTCGGAAGTCGGCGTCGAGGTCCTGAAAAAGGGCGGCAATGCGGTCGATGCGGCAGTCGCCGTCGGCTATGCGCTCGCCGTCGTCTACCCCAATGCCGGCAATATCGGCGGCGGCGGCTTCATGACCATCCGCTTCAAGGACGGCAAATCGACCTTCCTCGACTTTCGCGAGCGGGCGCCGCTTGCGGCGACCAAGACGATGTATCTCGACAAGGACGGCAACCCGGTGAAGGGCGCCAGCCTCAACGGCTACCTCGCGGTCGGCGTGCCGGGCTCAGTGGCTGGTTTAGAGATGGCCCGCGAAAAATATGGCAAATTGTCCAGACAGGATCTGATGGCGCCGGCGATCAGCTATGCCAAGGACGGGTTCATCCTCAATCAGGGCGATGCCGCCTCCTTTGCCGGCAGTGCCGACAGGCTGGCGAAGGACCCCGCGGCTGCCGCCATTTTCATGAAACCCGATGGCAAGCCCTATGGCATCGGCGAGCGCCTGATCCAGCCGGACCTTGCCGCCTCGCTTGCCGCCATTTCCGAAAAGGGCCCTGATGCCTTCTACAAAGGCGCCATTGCGGATGCCATCGTCAAGGCGAGCGGCGCCAAGGGCGGCATCCTGGCCAAGCCGGACTTCGAGCAATATGCGGTTCGCGAACTCAAGCCGGTGACCTGCACCTATCGCGGCTACGAGATCACATCCTCGCCGCCGCCGAGCTCCGGCGGCGTCATCATCTGCGAAATCCTCAACGTGCTGGAAGGTTATCCGTTGTCTTACCTCGGCGCCGGTTCCGCCGAGACGATCCATGTCATGGTCGAGGCGATGCGCTACGCCTATGTCGATCGCAATTCGGCGCTCGGCGACCCCGATTTCGTCGAAAACCCGGTCTCGAAACTGCTGGACAAGGCCTATGCCAAGGACATCCGCGACAAGATCGATCCGTTCCGGGCCGGCGTGTCGCAGGACCTGATGCCGAAGGGCTTTGGCGAGAGCAAGGAGACGACGCATTATTCGATCATCGACAATGACGGCAATGCGGTCGCCGTTACCTATACGCTGAACGGCTCGTTCGGCGCCGGCGTCGTCGCCGACGGCACCGGCATCCTGCTCAACAACGAGATGGACGATTTCACCCAGAAACCCGGCGTGCCCAACCTCTATGGTCTGGTCCAGGGCGAAGCCAACGCCATCCAGCCGAAGAAGACGCCGCTATCGTCGATGAGCCCGACCGTCGTGGCCAAGGACGGCAAGCCGTTCATGGTCATCGGCAGCCCGGGCGGTTCGCGCATCATCACCATCACGCTGGAAGCCATCGTCAACGTCGTCGACCATGGCATGAACATCCAGGAGGCGATCGACGCGCCGCGCATCCACCACCAATGGCTGCCCGACACGGTTTACATCGAGCCGTTCGGTCTGTCGCCGGACACTGAGAAACTGCTGGCCGGCATGGGTTATCACCTCGATCTCAGTGATTCGACCTGGGGCCAGGCGGCGGGCATCCTGGTTGGCGGCAAGAGCCTGGCGGAAATCGAGAAGGGCGGCGGCGCCCGCTACAATGGCGCTATCGACAGCCGTGCCGCATCGGGCGAAGCGCTCGGATATTGATGTCCTAATTCACAGCCAGACCGTCACGAAATCAGCGTGACGGTGGACGCTATCAGCATCAACGCGGCGATGCCGACAAACAGCGCGTAAATGCGCGGCCGGTCGAGCAGCAGCGCGTTTCCCGATATCCAGGCCGATGTGGCGCCGCCAAGTGCAAAAAGGAACCCATTGCGGTGCCCGAAGGTCATCGATGCAGCCATCAGCCCGCCAATGATCAGCGCGCCGAACACGATGATCACCGCAACCGCATATTTCTCGAAGTCGTTGCCGCTTCCCATGCTTGGACCTATCGCATTCAACGTCGGCAGATCGTCCGGATCGAAGGGACTCGTCGACCCATATTCGTCTTGACCGGCAGGCTCTCGCATCATTCGTTCTCCGTATAGCGGCAACAAATCATCAAGCCTCGCCGAGCGCAACCCGATCGCACTGCGCTTGATGCATTCGGCACGGTCTTCACCATCTTCCGACGGCGGCTTGCCGCTTGCTTTTGATTCGTGCCCCAGGCGACCGTGGACCGGCCCATTATGGACTGAATTCGTGGAGGAAAGATGATGCCGGGTTTGGATTCGACTGCGCGAGCCGCGATTCTGGGCGGCGTCATGTCGCAGCGGGCGTGACGGGTGGAATCGCCTTGCAGCCGGCGCCGATAAGCACCGGGCCGTGCCTGACTGGCCCAGATCGCCACAACCTGGGCAATTGGGCAGCGTGATTAGAACTTCATGCTGAGGCTGCCCTTGATGACGCGGCCTTCGCCATAGATGCAGCTGAGGTCGGACTTGCTGCCGCTCTCATAGCAATCGAGTAGTAGGTCTTGTCGAACAGGTTGGAGACATTGAGCGCCGCCTGCCAGCCGTTCTTCTTGTAGCGCAGTGCCGCGTCGACCAGCGTGTGGCCGGGCACGTTGACTGTGTTCGTGTTGTCGCCAAAGCTTGCGCCGATGTAGCGCACGCCGGCGCCGAAGCTCAAGCCCTCGAGCACGCCGCTGCCAACTTCATAGTTGGCCCACAGCGATGCCTGGTGTTCCGGCACCCTGGCAGGGCGGTTGCCGGCGTCGTCGCCCTTCGCTATCTCCGCATCGAGATAGGTGTAGGCCGCTGTCGTGCTCAGGCCGAAAGCGAGATCGGCATTGGCCTCGATCTCGAGGCCGCGATGGCGGACTTCTCCGGTCTGCACCTGGCCGAGCGGATTGCTCGGATCGGTCGTCAGCACATTGGTCTTGCGCAGGTCGAACAGCGAGGCGGTGAGGTATCCGGGGAAGAAGGTCGGCTCGTACTTCACGCCGACTTCGTACTGCTTTCCCTTGGAGGGCTGGAACGGCACATTGGACAATGTCTGGCCGATATTGGTGGTGAAGGATTCGGCATAGCTGGCATAGGGCGTCAAGCCATTGTCGAAGAGATAGCCGATGCCGACATTGCCGGTGAAGGCATGGTCCTTCTGATCGTAGCTGCCCGTACCAATCCGGTCCTGATTGGTGTTGTCGATCCAGGCCTGCCGGCCGCCGAGGGTCAGAACCCAGTGGTCGGCGATCTTGGACTGGTTTTGTGCATAAAGACCGATCTGGCCGATCGTCTGCACGCGATCGGCAATGATCAGGCTCGGCGCCGTGACCGGGATCGAGTAGTCCGCGTTCAGCGTGTCTAGCGGCGGACCCTCCCCGTAGCCGTTCTGCCCGTCGACCGACTGCCTGTTGTAATCGAGACCGAACAGCAGCTTGTTTTCGACCGCGCCGAAGCTCGCCTTGTATTCGGCCTGGTTGTCGACATTGAAAAGCGTTGCCGTCTCGTCCACGGTGAACAGCGTGCGCGACATCGTATGGTCGTTGATCATGTCTGGGCCGCCAAGCCATTCGCCATAATAGAGCTGCCGGTAGTCGGTTTCCTGCTGCGAGTAGCGCAGGTTCTGCCGCACCGTCCAATGGTCGTCGAACTCATGGCTGAACTGGTAGCCGATCGACCCATGGTTGGCATCGAAGCGGTCGAAGTCGGGCGAGCCGGTGAAGAAATTACGCGGCAGATTGCCGTATTCCGCTGGCAGGAACTGAATCGGGGTCAGCCTGTCCCATTGGTAGTTGGCCAGGATGGTCAGCGAGGTCTGCGCATCCGGCTGCCACTTGAGCGCCGGCGCGACGAAGATGCGGTCGTTGCGGGAATAGTCGGTTTCGATCTCGCCGTTGCGAACCAGACCGGTCAGCCGGTAGGACCATATGCCGGCATCGTCGATCGGGCCGCCGACATCGAGCCCGGCCTCGACCGTGTTGAAGCTGTCATAGCTGAGGAAGCCGTCATAGATCGGCTTATCCGTCGGCCGCTTGGTGATGGCATTGACCATGCCGCCGGCCTCGTTCTCGCCGTAGAGCACCGAGGACGGTCCCTTCAGCACCTCGATTCGCTCCAGCCCATAGGGTTCGATCTTGAAGCCGGAGAAATCGATCACCTTCTGCGGCAGGCCGTCGCGATAGATCGCCGACGTGCAGAGGTCGAAGCCACGGATCAGGCATTGGTCGAAGCGGTCGTCGATACCCCATGGCGAAGTCGTGACGCCGGCAAGATAGGATAGGCTGTCCTCGAGCTGCCCCGGCTGGCGGTCGTCGAGTTGTTTGCGAGTGATGACCGACACCGACTGCGGAATTTCCTTCAGCGGCGTGTCGGTCTTCGAGCCGGTGGTGGTATTCTTGGCGATATAGCCGTCATCCGGGCCGACCGGGCTGCCGGTCTGCCCCTCGACATTGATCGGGTTGAGCTCGGTCGTGGCGTCCTGCGCAAGGGCCTGCGCGCAAAGCAGGGTCGAGAGCGATGCGACCACAAGGCCCTGGGCCCGGCTTCGCCGACGCGCCGCACGATATGCACTCAACCCCATCTCGACACCCTCACTGCCTGCGATGCGCACAGCGGCGTTCCGGCCGCGCACCAAATTCAAATTGTTGAGTCATTTAATCATCTTCAATGTTGACTATTAAAGTCATGTTTCATAGTCAACCGGCCATCGGCTGCCGACAGCCAGATTTTTGGAATTGTGTTGTTCTGGAGAAAGACCGTGCCTGACATCCACGCCCAGACGGCTTCCCGCACAGGCACTGTGCGATGATGGCGGCCCTCGAATCTCACAGGGCTGACCGTCTCCGCAGCCGGATCACCCGGCGCGGCGCGCTGGGGCTTTTCGTTCTGTCCTTCACCGCAATTGCATCGCCATCTGCCGCGGCCAGGCCGCTGCGCATCGTCTGCCTGGATGACGGGCTGGCCGAGACCTTGCTCACGCTCGGTGTCAGCCCGGTCGCCATTGCCGGTCGTGACGTCTGGGAGACCTGGGTGGTCGAGCCGCCGCTGCCGCCTGACATCGCCGATGTCGGCACGCTGCTCGAGCCCAATCTCGAACTGCTGCGGCAGCTCAGGCCCGACATCATCCTGGCCATGCCGTATCTCGACGGTATCAAGCCGCTGCTCGAACGCGTGGCGCCGGTGACGACGATCGGGCTCTATACCGAAGCCGGGCAGCCCTATCGGCGCGCCGTCGAGGCGACGCGCCAGCTCGCCAGGCTTGTCGGCAAGGAAAGCGAAGGCGAAGCGCTGATCGCGGCGACGGATGCGTATTTTTCGGAAGTTCGCCAGCAGCTGGCGCCGCTTTCGGCGCGGCCGATCTATGTCGTCAGCTTCATGGACCCGCGCAATGTGCGCGTCTACGGCAAGAAAAGTCTGTTCCAGGAGGTGTTCGACCGCATCGGGCTGAGCAACGCCTGGACCGGCGAGACCAACTATTGGGGGTTTTCGACCGTCGGCATCGACGGCCTGACGACATCCAGCGACGCACGCCTCGCCTATCTGGAGCCTTTGCCCGACGGCGCCGGCGGCACGCTGACCGAAAGCCCGGTCTGGAACGCCATGCCTTTCGTGCGCAACCGCTCGATCATGCGTCTTCCCGCCGTGCTGATGTTCGGCGCGCTTCCGTCCGCGACACGCTTCGCACGCGTCCTGGCCAAGGCGATGATCGAGGAAGCCGCCAATGGCTGAGGACGGGGCGATCATGGCATCAGAACGCAAGCTTGCCGCCTGGGTCTTGCCGCGTGGCTTATTCGTCAATCAACCGGTTGGAGCGATCCTGCTCTTCTCGTTGCTCACCGCCGCTGCAGTGGCGGCGACCGTCTCCAATCTCAATGTGCAATTGCCGGCGGCGCTCTGGCTCCAATCGCTGACTGCCCCCGACATCGAGGACATGCGGCAGGTGCTCGTCCACTACGCCTTCCTGCCCAGGCTTGCGGTCAGCCTTCTGTGCGGCGCGGCACTCGGACTTGCCGGAACCGTCCTGCAACAGGTTCTGCGCAATCCGCTTGCCTCGCCCGAAACGGTCGGCGTCTCGGCCGGCGCCTATCTGGCGCTGGCGCTGGCGACGCTTCTTTCGCCTTCCTTGCTCGCCTTCGGCCGCGAATGGGTAGCGCTAGCCGGCGCTTTCCTCGCCCTTGCCGCCGTCTTTGCTCTGTCCTGGCACAAGGGCCTGTCGCCGCTTTCGGTCGTACTGGCGGGGTTGGTCGTCAGCCTCTATGCCGGCGCCATCGGCGCGGCGCTTATCGTGCTTCGGCATGAATGGCTGGCCAGCCTGTTCATCTGGGGTGCGGGCTCACTCGGCCAGCAGGACTGGTCGACGACGCTGTGGCTGTTGCCGCGCATCGGCACTGCTGCGCTGGCGATCTTCCTCATGGTGCGGCCGCTGACCTTGCTTGGCCTCGACGATGAAGGCGCGCGCAGTCTTGGCGTGCCGCTCGGCGCCTATCGCTTCGCCGGGCTGGCGGCGGCCGTCGCGTTGATCGCTTTCGTCGTTGCCGCTGTCGGCGTCATCGGCTTTGTCGGCCTGGCCGCCGCGACCCTGGCGCGCATCGGCGGCGCACGCCGGCTGGGCCAGCAACTGGTGCTGGCGCCGCTCCTCGGTGGCGCATTGCTGTGGGCCGCCGATCAGGGCGTGCAGATCGCCACCGGACCGCAAGGCGATCTGCTGCCGACCGGAGCCATCACCGCGCTCCTCGGCGCGCCGCTGCTGCTTTGGCTATTGCCCCGCCTTGCCCTTGGTTCTGAAGCCCCGGCCTTGACGGCCGAGCGTCTGCCACGCGCAGGCCGGCCCGGCCTTGTGCTCGCAGCATTCGGCCTGGCTCTGCCTTTGTTGCTGGGCCTGGCCTTGCTCTATGGGCCGGGACCGCATGGCTGGACCTTCGCTCTCGCCGATGAGCTACAGCCGCTGCTGTCGTGGCGGTGGCCGCGCGTGCTTGCCGCGCTGAGTGCCGGCGCGATGCTGGCGCTTGCCGGGCTGATGATGCAGCGGCTGACCGGCAATCCGATGGCCAGCCCCGAAGTGCTGGGCATCAGCGCCGGTGCCGCGCTCGGCATGATGGTGGCGTTGTTCTCCATCTCCGATGCAGGCCGTCCGCTGCAGACCGCGGCGGCAACCATCGGCGCCTTCGCTGCTCTTCTGGTGACGCTGGCGATCGGCCGCCGTGCTGCCTATGCGCCCGAACGGTTGCTGCTTGCCGGGGTGGCTTTGACGGCTTTGTTCGACGCGCTGATCCTGGTGCTCACCGCCACCGGCGATCCGCGCGCCATGCTGCTGCTCAACTGGCTCACCGGCTCGACCTATGGCGTCGATGTGGGCGCTGCCTTGATGACGGGCGGTATCGCCGTCTGCCTCTTCGCGTTTGCGCCCCTCTTCATGCGCTGGCTCGACATCCTGCCGCTCGGCTCCGCTGCCGTTCAAGGCCTCGGCGTCAACGTGAAGAGGACGCGGCTTCTCGTGCTGCTGATGGTCGCCGCGCTCACCGCCGCCTCGACGTTGATCGTCGGTCCGCTGACCTTCATCGGCCTGATGGCGCCGCATCTTGCCCGCCGCCTTGGCCTTTCCCGCGCGCTGCCGCAAGCCGCCGGCGCGGTGCTCGCCGGCGCGCTGATCATGGTCGCCGCCGACTGGATCGGCCGCATCGCCATCTTCCCGCGCCAGATCCCGGCCGGTCTCGTTGCCACGCTGATCGGCGGCCCGGTGCTGATGTGGCTGCTGCGCCGCCGCTGACTTTTTGTCCCTGTGGAGATATCCATGTCCAAGTCGATGGCGACGCCAGCCTTTATGGCCGACACCACGGTCCGTGATTTCATGCCGGCGCATGGCGGTGCCCCCTGGCGGATTTTCCTGCACGTGCCGGCAAAGCCGGCGCCGCAAGCCGGCTGGCCGATCCTATACATGACCGACGGCAATGCCGTCATCGGCACGGCCGTCGACGCGGCGCGCGCGCAGGCGAGCTATCTCGCCGGCACCAATGTCTGCGAAGGCGTCATCGTTGCCATCGGCTATCCCGTCGAGGGGGCCTATGATCCGCTGCGGCGCTCATGGGATCTCGGCCCGCCGCCGGGCAAGACCTATCGGCCCTTCTTTGATGGCACCCCTGATGTCAGGACGGGCGGGGCAGGGGAATTCCTTGCCTTCATCGAGGATGAGCTGAAGCCCTGGGTGGCGAGTCGCGCCAGGATCGATGAAAGTCGCCAGGCGCTGTATGGCCATTCCTTCGGTGGCCTGTTCGCTCTCTATGCCCTTTTCACCCGCCCGCTCTCGTTCCGGACCTGGATCGCAGCCAGCCCTGCCATCTATTGGGAGGACCGCGCCCTCGATGGCTTTCTCGAAGCCTTCGAGGCGGCCAATCCCGAACTGACGGTTGACGTGATCCTGTCGGCTGGCGAGTACGAGACCGAGAAGCTGGCGCCGTTCCAGATTGGTGCCGAGGACGAAGAAAAGCGGCTGCAGCAGAAGAAGGTGACACGCACCGACGAATTCGCGCGGGCAATGGCGGAGCGTCTCCACGCCGTCCCGGGCGTGCGCGCGAGCTTCGAGCTGCATGCCGGCGAGAACCACATGTCGATCCTGCCGGTCACTGTCAATCGCGCGGTGCAGGCGGCGTTTGCGGTGCGGAGGGCGGACGCCACCTAGCCACCCGCCCCCTGAGTAGTGGCGCCTGTAGCATTCCGAGATTTCTTATGCAGGCGGCAGCTCGAACAGGGTGGCACCGTTCTCCTGGCCGCGCTGGACATAGCCGATGACTCCAAACCATCTTGCGACATCCGGCCCCTGAAGCCAGCTGCGCGAGTGGATGGGGAGGTTGCCGGCGAGCGCCTGGATGTGCCTGATATGCCGCTTGCAGAAGCGGACGGTCGTGGCACGGAAGAAGTCCTCCTGCGCGGCAAACAGCGTATCGGCAGCGTCGCTATTTTCATGCCAGGCGATGATCGCCACGGTCTTGTCGCCTTCGACAAGCGCATGCGCACGGCCTTCTTTCAAGTTCATCATCAGATTGTCGTACGCGCTCTTGCTGTCCTTGCCCGCGGCGACGTATTCGTCCGACATTCGCTTGGACAGACCGCGAAAGACATCCTCGAGATCCCCGAGCGTTGCTGCGCGTGCTCTCATTTCTCCTCCTAGCGCCCCGGTAGGCAGTTTGCCCTAAGGTTGGGGGATCACCAAGCAAATCAAATCCGCAGGCAGCCCAATGAGCGCAAAGTTGTTTCGCCGGGTGAACGAACGGCCCGCGGTCTCATGGGGCCAGCTGCTTGCGCAGGGAGCGTTCGCCCCGCCAGTTGGCATGCGCCCTTATCAGCTATTCCGGTAAGCCGGCCATCCGCATGGCGTCGGTGACGTCATCGATGATATCGGGTGCAAGTCCCACGGCGGCGGACCAGCGGCCGATGGTGAAATGCGGGTCGAGCGACAAGAGCCGCGTGGCCGCCGCTTTTGCCTCGTCGAGCCGCCCGAGCCTGGCGAGCGGCGCCGCCAGCCATCCGTGCAGGATGCTGAACCCGGGATTCAGTTCCACCGCCCGCCGGCCGGCCATGACGGCCTGCTCGTGCCGGCCGGACAGGAAGTTGCCGAAGCCGATGATGCCTTGCGGCACACAGCTCATGGCGTCGAGGGGGCTGAGCCGCATCGCCTGCTCGCACCAGTCGATTGCCCGCGCCGCGTCGCCGCCATAGGCCACCGGCACGCAGCCGAAGACATAGACGAAGGCGCAGGATGCACTGAGCGCCAGAGCCTGAGCAAATGCCTCGTCGGCCAGCCTGCGGTCATGCTCGACCAGGCCGATGGTGAACCCGGCAAGGGCGAGCGCCATCGCGTCGCCCGAGCCATGCTCGATCGCCGCATGGGCATGGCGGATCGACTTCTCGCGGTTCTCCGGCTGCAGGCCACCGCGCACAAACAGCGTCTGGTGCGCCCAGGCGGCAAAGCCGCGGGCAAGCGCATAGGTCGGCTCGATGGCCAGAGCCTGGTCGAGCAGCGGCAGACCCTTGGCGGCGCCCTGTGGCATGAAAGTGTAGACATCGGGCAGCGCGCGCAGCAGCAGATCGTAGGCGTCCAGACTGTTGGGACGATCGCGTCGGACGCGTTCGATCTCGGCCCGGCGCAGATTGGGCTCTATTGCCGCGACCACGCTGACGGTGATCTCGTCCTGTAGTGCGAACACGTCGGTCAGCTCGCGGTCGTAGCGTTCGGCCCACAGGTGGCTGCCGTCCTCCGCGTCGATGAGCTGGCCGGTAATGCGGACGCGGGTTCCCACCTTGCGCACGCTGCCTTCCAGCACGTAGCGCACGCCGAGTTCGTGGCCGACCTGCTTCACGTCCACCGCGCGGCCCTTGTAGGTGAAGCTGGAATTGCGCGCGATGACGAACAGCCAACGGATGCGCGACAGACCGGTGATGATGTCCTCGACCATGCCGTCGGCGAAATAATCCTGCTCCGGATCGCCGCTCAAATTCACGAAGGGCAGCACGGCGATGGAGGGACGGGCGGGAATGCCCAGGCCAGGCTTCGGTTTTTCCACCGGTGCCGTCACCTCGGCCTCCTCGCGCACAGTGCCGACGAAGCGAAGGCCCCTGCGCAGGATGGTGCGGATGAGCCGCTGCTCCTCGCCACTGTCCCGGAGTGCATTGCGGGCGGCGTTGATGCGGCTGGCGAGCGTGGCGTCGGAAACGATGCGCCCCTGCCAGACCGCATCGACCAGATCGTCCTTGCTCACCACCCGCTCGCGATTGCGGATCAGATATTGCAAGAGGTCGAACACCTGCGGCTCGACGGAGATCAGGTCGTTGCCGCGACGCAGTTCCCGCCGATCGCCATCCAGAGCAAAATTCTCAAAAAGATACGGCAAACTGCTTGCTCCAGATCGTGCGGCGAAGAGGACACGACACTGTAGCCGCGTCGTGGACGCAAAATCAAAGCGATCTCAAGGTAAAATCAAGGGAACCTGAAAGCCGCCTGAAAGCGCGCCCCTCAGCCCTGCCGCATAGTCCTCCTGCAACAAACGCTCAACCAACGATTTGAACAGGAGAACCCAAATGTCGAACACTGCAACAAAGTCCGTCGTCCTCGTGCATGGCGGCTTCGTCGATGGCTCCGGCTGGGACGGGGTCTACCAGATCCTCAAGAAGGACGGCTATGACGTGACCATCGTCCAGAACCCGACGACCTCGCTTGCCGACGATGTCGCCGTCACCAAACGCGCCATCGCCGCCGCTCCCGGCAACGTCATCCTGGTCGGCCACTCCTATGGCGGCGTCGTGGTGTCCGAGGCCGGCACCGATCCCAAGGTGGCGGGTGTCGTCTATATCGCGGCCTTCGCGCCGGATGCCGGCGAATCTGTCTCCACCCTGATCGCCAACCCGCCGCCCGGAGCGTCGGTGCCGCCGATCCTGCCGCCCGTCGACGGCTTCCTGATGCTCGACAAGGAGAAATTCGCCGCCTCGTTCGCCGCCGATGTCCGTCCCTCGCTCGCCTCCTTCATGGCGGACTCGCAGGTGCCGTGGGGTGTGGCGGCGCTCGAAGGCAAGGTCACCGCTCCCGCCTGGAAGGTGAAGCCCTCGTGGTATCTTGTCGCCACCGACGACAAGATGATCCCACCGCCGGCGCAGCGCCATATGGCGACCCGCGCCCAGGCGACGGTTGTGGAAGTGCCCGGCAGCCACGCAGTCTACGTCTCCAACCCCGCAGGCGTCGCCAAGCTCATCGAACAGGCGGCCACCAGCGTCGTCAAGAACTGAACCCGCATCATCGAGATGAACAGCCTGGGCGCTTGGCGGCGCCCAGGCTTTTTTGCTCTGCCAGGCCCGTTCCAATTCGCTGATGGCAGGTGAAGATTTAGCTTCCTTTGTCACGCCCTATGTTGGGGGACTCCCAAGTCGCCAAATGGCACCCGCGTTGGATATTTCAGCCAGCGGTTTCGTCAGCCTATAGGACGGGAACGCGTCAACTGCCTCGCTACTCGCCACCAGGTAAATCGGACAAGTCGCGCATAGCGCAGCAATTGCTCTTTGTTCACGGTCAAGGACGTCCTCGCTTTCTATCGTGCGGATGACATGATGGCCGGAATAGTAGACGAACACCATATCACCGTAGGGCTCTATGCCCGCCAACTCAGGTCGGCGCCGATCGTGTTCAAGCCGGCCGACCGTGGCAAGATGCGGAAGGCCAAGCTCAGCGAAATCGAGAAGCGGGCGGCGGCATAGGCTCCAGCAAAGCCACAGGCGGGCGCCAGAACGCGCCAGACGCTTCGGCGGTGTAGGACAGCAAAGAACGCGCACCAGATAGCGCTACCCGGCACCCGGCGGTTTAGGCCAGGGGCCGTGGCCCTCCGAAGCAGGACGTGGCGCGGAATTTGCGACGGCATCATCATATCAGGGAGAGGAGTCAAAGATGATGCGTCAAGATGGAACAACAGCGCGAAAATCACCAACACGGCGCGTGCCAGAATGGCGCCTCAACAAGAGAACGTTTGAGGTTCCGTACCTCATGAAGCTCGGCAACATTAGCCGCCAGGAAGCGCTGGCTTTGATCGCTAGGCATAGTGGGGACAGAGACGAAATCACTGCTGAGCTGTTCTCGCGGAGAGGTCGATCACATTAGCTTTCAAAACACGGGCGTGGTGGATGATCGAAAGCGGTCCTAAGATTGTCTGCAATTCATGCAGAGTGCCCCTTAGCAGCATCAGTGGGCCGCAAGGGTCCGACCTCTTGTCTTGCCCCAATTGTCGAGTTTCCGACACATACGACAACGTCATGCTTGAACTTGGCCAGCGCACTGCTGACGCACTTTCGCGCGCGATGTACCGACCTGTTCCCTCGAGGATCTATCGTTTCGCCCTTCTCTTTTCAGCAGGGGGACACCCCAAGCCGACAAGGTCGCCCCTAGGGATGAGCACGACTAGTGACGAGGACCACCGTATGCGAATGCGGGTCAGGCGGAAGAAGGATGGCCCCTCCCGTGCCTAGTCGAGGCAAGCGGCGATGCCAGCCGGCTTGCCGGCGCCATCAAGATCAGGAATATAATCCTCCCGTTGCGGCGAACCCCTTCAACGGAGATCGCCATAAATGGCTAGAACCAAACTTCACAAACAGCTTTCACAGGCTGAAATCGACCGCTTTCTGGTAGAGGCGGACCGGCTTCATAAGAGCATCGTCCAGCCGCTTCTATCGCCTAGCAGCGAGCATTACCGGGCTCTGCAGCGTACGCATGAGCGCTGTTGAAGACGGTCAAAGACATCACCGGCAAGGATGCGCCGTTCATTCAATGGAACGGGACGGGACCGGTGCGGCCTACGGCTGGGTAGCGATCAAAGCCGCGATGACCAATCAATCGCGTCCGCTTCCACAAACAGATAAATGCCGGCCAAGATAGGGACGGCCAGCACAATCCAAAGCGTGATTTTCAGCCTGTTCATAGGCGGGTAGGTAGTCAGTCACCGCCCGAGCCGCAACTCAAATGGCCGTATGTGCGGCAGGCCTCTACGGCTGGGTAGAGCGCCTGAGGGGCGCCCTGACCGGAATATCTCGTTCCCAGCCACCCGAAGATCCCAGGGCTCAGGACTAGGCGGCCCGGCATCTCTGCACCGGCGGGGTGGCCAGCAGAGCGCCGGGCCTGACCGACGCGGGGGGGTGGGCGTAGGCGGGCGCGCCAGCTAGCAAATATATACGCTTCCGCTAATATAAAGGCATTTATCAATATGTACGAAGGAAGCAGCAAAAGGTGGGGCGCAAGCCGGTAACGATCTAAACGCAAGGCCAAAGCGATGGCGAAGGCGTTCGACGAAGCGGGCCTTTAGGGCCGCCAAACCAAGGACTTCAGTCTTAATTGCGTGATTGCTAATGTAATATAGACTTATCAACCAGCGGGGGTTTTCTCGCGATGGCCGGTGCTCGCTTACAACCCCTCATCGCCTACACCGGCCATTTCTTCGCGAGGCTACTAGCGGCCCAGCGGCCAAGGGCGGGTGGGCTTGGGTTGACCACCGGGCCTGACCGGCGCAGGGTTGGGGTGCGCCGGCTGGGCGAATTATACGCCGTTCTCGCTTAGTCGACCATGTCTCGCAGCGGCTTCTTGCGGGTCGGCGGCCGGTATTTCTCCACCAACCGAACCTTGTCGATGGCGACCGTCACCAGCGGTCCCAAGGCGATCGTCACGGTCTCGTCATCGATGCGCGTGACCTCGCCGGTCAACTCTATCTGCTGGCCACGTTTGACCTTGGACGAGTCGCGGATCGCGTGCGGGAAATCGTAGGACGGAATCGAGACGCTAACGGTGTCTTCATCGACCCGCCGCCGCACCGTGGCCGTGACCGCCACCAGGTCTCCAATGCCAATTCCCCGCACCATGCGGAAGATTCTGGAGCGCGAGGAGCGTTAGTCAAGCGCTTGCTAATATTCGTCCGGAGGCGCAAAGTTTCTGAAACATGAAGCTCTTTTTGATCGCGCTTGCCGTCGCTCATAGCTGGTATACCGGCTACCACGATCCGGTCACCGGCTATGAATGCTGCGACGACAAGAAGGATTGTCGGGTCATCAGCCCTCGATATGTCGAGCCGCTGCCGGGCGGCGGTTTCAATATCCGCACGGGGTCCAAGACCCGATATTTCATCCCCAGGAACCGCGTTATAGAGAGCGAAGACAGCCAGTATCACATCTGCACGTCCCCACCGCATTTGACTATCCGCTGCTTCTTTGCCCCGCACACGGAGGCGAGCCGATAGCGGCCGGCGCCATCTTCGCATCGATCAGAGATTGCAACGTCCAGCCCGTTGCCATCCGGAGGTTCAGGCATGCGCGCGTTCGTCGTTTTCCAGGAAAGTCTATACGATCAGGCAAAGTTCGATGCCTACCGCAAGGTGGTTATGCCCACGTTGGCTGCGTTCGAAGGCAAAATTATTGTCCGCGCGGTGACTTTTTCCCCTCTCTTGTACTTGCAGTCGCACGCGCTCCCAGCCTCGATGGGCAATAGATCATTCCATAAAGGAAAGCGAACAAGACCCCGTGCCAAATCCCCCCAAAGCTTAGGTACGCCCCAACCCACGAAGCTTCTCGCGCCTTGCTGCTTCAGCGGCATCTGCAGCAATTTGCTTTGACTGGTCGCCATCAGGCAATCGCAACGGCACAGCAAACACTCTCTGCTGACCGTCTGAGAACGGCTGTCCTTGCCGCCTTCGGCGCCCAAGCCCCAAACCCCGATTGATCCCTTGCCGCCGACAGAAGATTCCGCCGTTACGGCGACGTCAAGTCGACGCGCGCGAACACACCGAACTCGGGAAGCACGGACAGGTTGCTGCCCAGAGTCCCGGGAAAGGCGGCATTCACGTTCCCATATCCGAGGTTTGAGCGTTAGCAACACCGGCCAGTATTTGCCCAAGTGTTTCAGAGATGAACTCTTCGAGGGTCCAATGGTCGCCTCCCATGTCGCATCCATGTCGCACGGACCAGCCGATAGTCGCAGGAAACCCTTGGAAATCAATGGTAGCCAGTTGCAACATGACGCGACATGAAATCGATCAAGTGGCAAACTTTTCAACTTGATAAGGTGTTGTTTCTGCTTAGGAAGGTGATGGTGCCCAGAGGCGGAATCCAAGTGAAGGAAATCTGCTTTTGTTTCCATATAGTTGACTATTCGCCCCCGGCGATCTTATCCAACGAAAATACCAACAAAATATTTCTGTGGATTGGTTCTGTTCCCGAATATTGTTCGCTTGGCGACGCCACCTAGCTAGCCTCCTTTGCTTGAGGCAGTTCCGGCCGCTTACTGCCCCTGAAACTGCCCCGGCGGCAATCTCGCACTTGCACAAACTTATCTTGCACTGCAATATGATTTTCGGGCGGGAATGCGAGTCGGGTTCGGAATGCATACCGCTGTGCCCTTTCGCGTGACCAATGCGAAAGGATCAGCATGACCGACATCTCCGCGGCGCATGTCGTCCCGTCCCGACCCGTCGCCGACAGAGCGGCCAGAACAAGACTGGCCTATCTCGATGGCTGGCGCGGCCTGTCGATCGCCCTGGTGCTGATCGGCCACTTCTTTCCCGTTCCCGGAATCAATCTCGGCGTGCTGGGCGTCGAATTTTTCTTCGTGCTCAGCGGCCGGCTGATGGGCGAGATCCTGTTCATCGAGCGCTACCCGCTGAAGAAATTCTTCAAGCGCCGCTTCTCCCGCATCTACCCCGCACTTCTGGTCTTCGTGGTCGTCGCGATGATTGCGCTCTCCGGTACATTCGTCGCCTTCAAATGGAAGGCGGCGCTGACCGCGCTGACATTCACTTACAATTATGCCGGCATTCTCGTTACGCGGGCCGGAGCGCTCGACCATATCTGGTCGCTCTGTATCGAGGAGCACGCCTATATCATCCTGGCGCTGATCAGCGTCGTCGTCTCAAGCCGCTCTCGCGTCGTCGCGCTGCTGCTGACGCTGGCCTTGCTTGCGATGGCCAACGGCGCGGCCTCGTACTGGGTGTTCGGGATGGACTATGAAACCACTTACTGGCGCACCGATGTGCATATCGCCTCGATCCTGCTGTCGGCTTCGATCTGCCTGCTCAAGGCCGACGGCAGGCTGCCGGCGATTTTCAGCGGCAAGTACGTGGCACTGGCGGCATCGATCTGCGCGATTGTGCTGTTCCTCGATCCGGTGCCGACGCCGATCCACTATCTGTTCGCTGTGCCGCTGCTGGCGCTGGCCGTCAACGCGCTCGATTTCAGCTCCCGGTATCTGACCGGGTTGCTGTCTTCCTGGCCGATGGCGACGCTGGGGCTGTGGTCGTATTCGCTCTATCTGTGGCAGCAGCCGTTCTACAAATTCGCCTACGAGCAAGGCAGCGCGCCGATCCCGATGCTGGCCGGCGTCTTCGCTTGCGCGCTCTGCAGCTACTACGTCATCGAGCGACCATCGCGCGAATGGCTCAACCGCAATTGGTGAAGTCAGGCCGAGGCGCTGTTTTCCGCGCCCTAAGATTGCGTCGCAGGCCGGCTTCACCGCGCGGCGTCGTCCAGCGATGATTCCAGGCGAAGGCCGGCTGCAGCAGCGGTGCAAGGAATTTGAGGATTGGCCGCAGCACCGTGACCTGCCAGGTCAATTGCACGCCGGTGCCGGTGCCGGACGGCGACAATTCCGCCCGCCACAGCCCGTCGAAATCGCCGAGGGTTTTGACCACCACCAGCCGGCCGGGTTCGAGTTCCGCTGCCTCGATGATGAAGTTCAGCTCATAGGGCAGGGCGCCGCGAGCCCGTGCTCTTGCGCGTGAGCCAACGGTCGCCTTGCCCTTCCTGTCCAGCGGCACCACTTCCTTGTAGACGTCACCCCATCAGAGCGGCAGCAGTTCGGCATCCGAGAGCACCTCCCACACTTCCAGTGGCGTGCCCTCGGGGATGTGTTTTCGCATCACCGAGGATCGCCCCGCCGAGAGCATCGCCGTGGCCGTTGATATACTTGGTCAGCGAGTGGATCACGATGTCGGCCCCGTGTTCCAGCGGCCGCTGGAGCGCGGGCGAGGCGAAGGTGCTGTCGACCGCGACCTTCACGTCGCGCGCATGGGCGCGTTCGGCAATGGCCGCGATGTCCAGAATGCGGCTCAGCGGGTTGACCGGCGTCTCGAAGAAAACGAGCCGAGTCCTGTCAGTGATGGCGTCCTCGAGATTGCTGGCTTTTGACAGATCGACCGCAACAACCTTGATGCCAAATCGCGGCACCGCCTGTTCGACCATCGCCAGCGTATTGGCATAGAGCGTCTTGTGAACGACGAGTTCGTCGCCTTGCGACAGCAGCAATAGGATCAGCGTGCCGAAAGCAGCCATCCCCGAGGCGGCGACCAGTCCTGCTTCAGCTCCTTCGAGATTGGCGAGCCGTTTTTCAAGGATCTCAGTTGTTGGATTGTATTCGCGTGCATAGAGCCTTTCGCCGAGCGCGCCAGCTGCTTCGTTCGCCTCCACGCTCTCGAAGCCGTATGTGGAGTTAAGAAACACGGGTGGCTTGAACGGCGTTAGAGAAGCTGGCCGTATTGTAGCCATGATGGATTGCGCGGGTGGCGAAACTGAGGTCAGCGTCGCACTGCGACCGCTCCGCAGCATACATTTTGGTTTGATCGGTCGTGCGGGGGTCAGGCGCACGAGATCTCGACACGGCCAACGGCCGTGCACGTGTGACTGTGAGCAGCCAACCACGGACACTGGACCGGGTAGATATGAAAAAATGGCACTGTTGATCGGACCAAGTTCCCGGGCAGAGTTCTCGATCCCTTATGGTGACTATGATAACCGGTGCATACCATTCAGCCGCGCCTCTCGAGCCGAGGGATTGATGAAGGATGGCCCCGCCTGGCGCCCGCAAGGCCATGACGTTTCAGCAGGATGCTCGACCGCAAATCGGGCGAGCGGGCGAGCATCGCCATTCGGGCGCACTTTATTCCTATTGTTCGGCGCGGGAGCGTGATGACCAGCTTGGCCGCGGGAGGGCTTCATCCTAGAGAAATCAGGCTGCTCCAGTCATCCCTGCAATCTTCTTCTCAACTCCACGTAAGGAGGTTCCGATGCACATAGAAACCAAAGCAGTACATGCGGGTCGGGATGTCGACCCTTCCACAGGGGCCGTCACCATCCCTTTGCATCCCAGTACGACCTTCGAGCGCGGTCCGGACGGATCCTTTCCCTCCGGCTACGAATACATCCGGGATGACAACCCGACTCGCCACGCGTTCGAGACGGCGATGGCGGCGCTCGAAGGGGGTTGCGCTGCGGTTGCCTTTTCCTCCGGCATGGCCGCGATTACCGCAGTATTCGAGGCGCGTCCCAGCAGGGGTAATCGCATCGTCGTGCCGGACGACATGTATTTCGGCATCCGGTCGCTGATCGAGGAGACCGACATCGGGCACCGGTTCGACTTCGTCGCCGTTGACATGCGCGACCTGGGGGCGTTGCGCACAGCCGTCGGGGCCGCGCCCACCGGCCTTGTTTGGATCGAGACCCCCTCCAATCCGCTCATACGCGTCGTGGATATCCGGGCGGCTTGCAAAATCGCGCACGAGGCCGGTGCCCCCGCGGTGGTGGACAATACCTGGGCGACGCCGATCCTCCAGCGCCCGTTCGAGCTCGGGGCCGATGCGGTGATGCATTCGGCGACGAAATACATTGGCGGCCATTCCGATCTGATGGCAGGGATTGTTGTCGTGCCGGAGGCATCGCCGTTCGAACGCCCGTTGCGCATGATCCAGAAGCACAAGGGCAGCGTCGCCGCTCCCTTTGACTGCTGGCTCGCGTTGCGCGGGCTCCAAACCCTTCCGGTGCGGATGCGCGCCCACTGCGACGGCGCCCAGAAGGTGGCCGAAGCGCTCAGCAGGCATCCGGCTGTTGACAGTGTTCTCTATCCGGGATTGCCCCACGACCCGGGCCATGCCCTGGCTGCAGCGCAGATGTCCGGGTACGGCGGCATGTTTTCTTTTGTCGTAAATGGGGGCGCTGAAGCAGCCATGTTGGTTGCCGCCGGCCTTAAAATCGTGGCGCGGGCCACAAGTCTGGGCGGTACGCACACGCTTATCGAACATCGGGCCTCGGTCGAAGGGCCAAAGTCGCTGGCGCCGGCGGGGCTGCTGCGCATCTCCGTCGGGCTCGAGCATCCACAGGATATCATTGACGACCTCTATCAGGCTTTGTCGGTGGTCAAATGACGACGCTCTGAACTTCGCCCGCGGCACAGAAGCCCATTGACACAATCGCTTCAGCAGAACGCGCTTCAAGAACGGCCAGAGAGCCGTGCATGATTCCTTTGGTAGCGGACCCCATGCGGCATAGGGCCGGCCGAGGCCGAGAAGACAGAACAGCGAACAGATGCGGCGAACGGTTTTTATCGAAACCGACAGGTCGGGCACGGCGAAGAACGGTGCGATCAGCACCATGCGGCGCACGCGGTTCGCCATCGAGGGCGCAGCGAGCAGCGCAATCAGCGCCCCGGTCGAATGGGCCAGTATATAGTAGGGTCCCCGGCAATCGGGCAGCACGATCTCTTCGAAGAACTGCTCCAGATCGCCGGTATAGTCGAAGAAGCTCCGGACGTAACCGCGCTGTCGGTCACCGATCAGCCGGTCGGAAGCGCCCTGGCCGCACCAGTCGAGGGTTGCCACGCCAAAGCCCCGGTCGGCAAGCCAATGGTCTCGAAATACTTCTCGATCGACTCGTTGCGGCCGGTCAGGACGACCACGGTGCCCGTCAACGGACGGCTAACCGCGAGGCAAACAGCCCATAGCGGATCTTCTTGCCGTCGCGCGTGGTGAAGAAGCCGCCGGCTGCGTTTTCCGGCAGCGGATTGCCTGGGGTCTGATGAAACAGATCGGTCATACGGTATTTGACCGGGTGCCGGCATGGGCGCAGGTCAGATACAATCGCCGATGCGCCAAAAGCAAAAGAATGACATCGGCGGTGAGTTCGATGAGGGTGTCGATGTTACTATCGGCTTCTTCTGTCATGAAAACTCTCACGGCGGCTTGAACCAATGTCGGCGAAGTGGCGCTTCAAAGTAGCAGTCGCCGCTGAAAGCAATGATGTCTCGAGGATCATGGCGATGCTCGTCCAGCAACGTCTTTCGACCTCGTCCCTATGGGACTGAAAAATAGAGCTTTGCAGATACGGGCAAGCGAGGGCTAGGGTTGGGATACGAGGACCGTCTGTGAACGCTAACGACTAAATTGGAAGGGATGGCGGCTTTGCGCAGCATGGTGGCCATGGAGGGTGCATTTGGATCATGTCTCCGCGGCGTGGTGTGGCTGGCGGAGACACCGAAGAACGCTTCTGGCTGCGAAGGCCAGTCAGACGTCAAAGAATCGCGCGTAAGGTCCATCCGCGAAGTGGAGCCGCAACGCATCAAAATTCTGCACCGTTTGGTCCAGCGGTCGCGTTTCCTGGCGCTGAAGGGTGGCGCGATCAGATAGCTCTAGCGCTGGAGCGCCCAGGAAATCCCAAACTTTTCCTAAGCAAGCAGCGGGTTCGTGAAGAAGGCTCTCGTATTCGACGACGAGCAGGTTGGTCGACGTGAACGAGTGCTCGACGCGAGCGTGAAAATCGTCCGCGGCTTTGAAGTAAGCCTCGCAGTCAGCGATTGACAATCTGACGCGCGGCGGCCGAGCGGCGTCCTTGTCTGAACTGAACTTCAGCCATTGGCCGCTTTGTCTTGCCTGCGCAAAGGATCGCAGCGATTCCAATATGTTCCGAGTTACAAGGATGACCTTGAGTGCTGGCCAACGAGTCAGTTCCGCAAAAAAAGCTGGACGATCGTGAAATTGGGGTTCGTTGATCTTGCACCCAATATGCGTCACATTCTTGTCTTGCGCGGGATAGCGTAAATAGGCTTGTTCGAGGAGCTCGCGATCGGTGCGTAGCAGGCGATCCTTCCCGAACCAATTAGTATCATACTCGTTGAGCAACTCACCGTTGCTCAATACCGTCGGATGCTCGTTTAGCAATTCCTCCAAATAATGTGTACCAGTCCTCGGCATAGCAAGAATAACAAAAGGCTGAGGCGTCGGCGTGCGGTGAGTCATTGCATGTGTTTCCAGCTAATAGTGGTCGCGAGGGTTTAGGGGGGCGCCAGGCACAAGAAGCTCGCCTGCTATGTCCTGGACGCGGATGATCCGCGCTCATGTAACCGGACCCCTGAGCTTTTTCGTCGCGAAGATCGGAGCGTGCCTGCATCAAAGGCTGAGTGGCGCCTCCCCTTTAGTGTGCTGTGCCAGGCACAATTCCAGGCCAAGCACGCTTGGCTCCAGCTCGGATGTGGCCAGTTCCGATACGGCACTGAGGGCCTCCTTCACGTGCCCGTCGTGAGTAGCGTCAACGCATCAGGCGTCGACGAAACAGCGCAGCCGAGAGGAAAAACGGCAATACCGCCCTCCCCAAGCAAGGAAGCACAGGCAGCCATCGAGAGAACTTTCGTGGTACTGCATCATGGATCGCCATCGCTCTCGGAAGTCATCTCAGCGCAGCAGGCGCCGGCGAAGCAGTATCATCGAGAGGAAGAACGGCAACACCGCGTACATGCAAAGCGCACCGA
>NZ_MZXV01000072.1 GCF_003253745.1 Mesorhizobium kowhaii | reverse complement strand
TTGTCGGCTCCGGCGGTGGCAGAAACGCTTTGGAATCAGTGGCTTGATCTCGAAGTGTATCTGAAACCGCCGGGCCTTGCCTGCCCAAAATCAGGATTCATTCAATAATATCAGCAGCTTGCCGTTTTTGGACGCGCACTAGCTAGGTCGATCTGGACAGCTCCAGCGAGACGAAGATTGCGCCAAGATCCACGCGGACAGCGGCTTGTAGCTCGGATAGATCGGCGGTCGAAAGATGCATGAAGGGCCTCCAAAGAGCGAGTTGCGATGGCCCACTCTGCCAGAGTGCGGGCCACGATCCACTCCCCATGGGATCTGCCGGACGTCCGAGGTGCATGTCGTCCAGCCGCCAGCCATCTGAAAACGCGATGGTACCGTCCGGGACATTATATTGGCGATTTGAACGCCGATTGGCGCATATTTGACGGATAGCGAACCCAACGGCGTCCGCGCGTCAACGACGTCCAAAATGAATCGAGCGAAGTGAAGTGCAGATCAAAGACGTCCTCCTTGCGCCTGGCAACGGCGCATTTTTCTATGACGACCAAGCTGCTATTAGGTCCGGCGCAATCCAGGACGGCTTCATCTACGTTGGTGAACCGATAACGCCTGGGTTCACGTCTCTTCGTCTTCCAGCATCTTCGCTCAGCGTTGGGCTAGTCCTGGCCGACGACATCATTGTCTGGGGCGACATGATGGGCGTCCAATACTCTGGGGCGGGTGGACGCGATCCTTTGTTTGAAACTGCTCAAATCTCGGAATTGACATCGCGGGTTCTGGTGCCGCGGCTTCTCGATGTCGATGCGTCTGGCTACCTTGATGCCTGCGCGAAGGTTTTTGAGCCCTTTGAACAAAAGCGGTTACCTCTAGCGATTGAGTATGGCGTCAGCCAGGCGCTGCTCCGCGCAGCAGCCCATCTTCACCGTACGACCATGGCGGAGATCGTATGCAGTGAATTTGACTTACCGCTGCCAACGCGCAGAGTCCCGATTTACTGCCAGAGCGGCGATGCTCGCGAAATTAACGTGGACAAGATGATTTTGAAGGGCGTGGATGTGCTTCCCCACGGCCTGATCAACTCACGGCAGAAATTCGGCGTCGGCGGCCAGACCTTCATGGAGTTCGTGAAGTGGGTTGCAACGCGTACGCGCCAAATCGGTCGCCCGGGGTATCATCCGGTGCTGCATTTCGATGTGTATGGCTGGATCGGCCAGGAAATCGGCCTGGAGCCGCAAAGCATCGCCGACTTTATCTGCAAAGTTGCAGATACCGTGCCGGATTTCACGCTCAACATCGAGTCCCCGGCGGATTTTGGTTCTACGCAAGCCCAAATTGAGAACTACGCCAAGATCGTATCGATCTTGGACAGCCGGGGTTCCAGTGCGCGCATTGTCGTGGATGAGAGATGCAATACGCTTGAAGATATTCGGCTCTTCGCCGAAGCGAGGGCCACGCATCTCGTCCAGATCAAGACGCCCGATGTCGGCTCAATTGCCGACACAGCGCGGGCCGTTCTCCTCTGCAAGGAAAACAAGGTCGGAGCGTATGTCGGGGGAAGCTGTACCGAGACAGATCTCTCCGCCCAAGCTTCTGTCCACGTATCGGTGGCAACCCATGCCGACATGATGCTTGCAAAGCCCGGAATGGGTGTCGACGAGGCATTCTCAATTGTTGGGAACGAACAAAGCCGGTTGCTTACGATGCTGAACCGTCGTCGAGCTCAAACCGAAAACGTTGTATGAAAAGCACGGTGTCGCATGCAGAACTCTCTTGAGGGGATCACTGTCGTTGCTGTGGAGCAGGCCGTAGCCGCGCCTTATGCGTCGTCTCGCCTTGCGGATGCCGGCGCCCGGGTCATCAAGATCGAACGGCCGGAAGGGGACTTTGCTCGAAACTACGACAGGTTGGTGCGGGGACAGAGCGCTTACTTCGTCTGGCTCAACCGGGGTAAGGAGTCAGTCTGTCTGGACCTGAGGTTGGAGGCCGACCGCGCCGTCCTGGACACGCTCATTGCCAGTGCAGACGTCTTTATCCAGAATCTGAAACCGGGCAGTATCGAAAAACTGGGTTTCGGGTCTGCGGATCTCCGTCGACGTTTTCCGCGGCTGATCAGCTGCGACATCTCTGGTTTCGGGGAGAAAGGGCCATATTCCCACCTGAAGGCTTACGATCTAATCGTCCAGGCGGAAACAGGTCTGTGCGCGATTACCGGTACGCAACAGGGACCGGCCCGGGTAGGGGTGTCGGTTTGCGACATCTCGGCAGGCATGACGGCGCATAGCGCCATCCTCCAGGCGCTTTATCACCGCGAGGTCACCGGCGAAGGGACCTGCATTCAGGTGTCACTGTTCGATGCCGTCGCCGACTGGATGAACGTGCCGGTTCTGCAAAACGACTATAGCGGCTACCACACAGTACGCGCGGGCGTGAAACACCCGTCGCTGGCGCCGTATGGCGCATATCGTTGCGCCGACGGCAAAGACGTCATCTTTTCGGTTCAGAATGACCGCGAATGGGTGAATTTCTGCGAGAAATTCCTGAAGCAGCCCGGGCTTACACGCGCACCTGGCTTTGCTGATAATATGGAGCGCCTCGGTCACCGTGCGCAACTTGATGAGATCATTGAACGGCGGTTTTCCGAACTATCCTGCCACGAAGCGATGCAGGAGCTCGAGGCGGCCGGCTTGGCATATGGCCGACTGAACGAAGTGGCGGATGTTTCAAGGCATCCACACATTCGCAGGGTGCAGGTTGGAACACCCGAAGGAGCCGTCGAGACGATAGCGCCGGCGGCGATTTTCAACTCTGAGCGCCCCGCGCTGCGCCCAGTTCCGGCTCTTGGCGCTCATACCGAGGCTGTCCGCGAGGAGGTTCTGGGGCTTTTGCGCGAAAGAGCCGCGTCAGCGTGAGCGCGCGTCTCGGTAAGGTGAGTGCGCTCGCGGTTTACAAACAGCCTGTTTACCTCGGATCATCTCAGCACATCGGCCATCCAGCAAGCTCACTGCCACCGCCCTCGCAAAAATCGACCGCAGAGGCGATTGCATGATCAGGGACAGCGTTCCGGCCGTTGAAAGTGCGATGTCTGTACCTCGCTGGAGATCCCTGCTCTTCGTTCCCGCTCACGTTCCGCGCTTTGTGGAGGCTGCCCATGAGCGCGGGGCAGATGGCGTCATCCTCGACCTAGAGGATTCCGTTCCCCAGGATCATAAGGGCGAGGCACGGAAGCAGCTTCCTGAATCCGTGGCGAAGGTGGGCAGGAAGGGCAAATCGGTTTTGGTCCGCGTGAATCGTGGTTTGCGCGCCTTGGCGGCCGATCTCGATGCAGCCGTGATGGCGGGTGTTGACGCGCTGGTTCTTCCGAAGACGGATTCGGCAGAGTGGGTATTAGAGATCGCGAATGCGGTTTCGGAACTTGAACGGGAAAGAAAGCTTCCGCTTGAACGAATCCGGTTCCTTGCCCAGATCGAAGCCCCGGACGCCTTGCAAAGGCTCGCTGCCATTGCCTCGGCGCACCCCAGGATGGTCGCAATGGCGCTCGGTCCTGAGGACTTCAGTGCAGCTGTTGGCGGCTCGCCGCAGTTCGACCTCCTGTTGACACCGAACCTTTCTGTTCTGTTTGCCGCCCGTGCGGCCGGCTTGCTCCCGCTGGGCTTCATAGGAAGCATCGGCGAGTTTTCCGACACGCATAAACTTCGTGAAGCCGCGGCGCATGCGCGGCGGCTTGGCTTTGCCGGAGCTTTGGCGATCCACCCGACACAGGTGGCCATATTCAATGAGGCGTTCTCGCCAAGCGCCCAGGAAGTCGAGTGGGCCCGCGATGTCGTCGCGGCGGAAAATGATGCCGCCACGCGTGGACTGTCTGCATTCTCGATGAATGGTAAGATGGTCGATCCGCCAGTGGTGCGGCGCGCCCACGAGATCCTGGCTCTCGCCAGCAATGGCTGACCTGATTCTATGAACAGCCGGACAAACGGTTTCGAGACATGACCACGGTTTCTCTTGCCTGCCATCTCGTTTCGAGATAGATAAGAAAGCACTGGGGATCATGCCCCGGTTGGATTTGTTCATCGTGGACATCAGGCAGTTAAGATACTTTGTCGGCGTCGTTGAGGCAGGCAGTTTCACGAAGGCAGCTGCGAACCTCAACGTTGCTCAAAGCGCTCTAAGCCTGCATGTGCGTCAACTTGAGGAAGGATTCGGCACCCAGCTGCTCGTTCGGGATAGGACCGGTGTCAGCGTCACGGCGTCCGGAGACAAGCTGCTTGAGCGCGCGCGGATCATCCTGAAGGAAGTTCAGCTCACTGAGGCCGAACTGACCAACTCGGTGGCTGCTCCTTCCGGAGAGGTGACCATTGGCATTCCGTCCGGAGCCGCTCGCGTCCTTAGCGGTCCCCTGCTTGAATCGGTAAGAAGCGAATTGCCGAGGATCTCGCTTAAAATGATCGAGGGCATGACGGGACCGCTGGAGGAGTGGATGGCTGCTGGCCGCTTCAATCTGGCTGTCCTTTACCGCACTGCCGAGAGCGTGGGGCAAATGACGGTGCTGGCCCGCGAAGAGTTTTGCCTGGTGGTCCCGCCGGGTAATCCGCCTTTCGAAGATTCGATACCGCTCGCCGACCTGCATGCGTTCCCGCTGGCGGTTCCCATGCGCAACAACAATGTCAGGCGTTCGGTGGCGGATGTCGTTGCGCAACACGGTTGTGTGCTGGACGTCAGATTCGAAGTGGACTCCCTTTCTACGATCATCAATATGGTCATGGAAGGAAAGGCGTATTCCATCCTTACCCCGTCGGCCATTCAGAAAGAGGCGTCTCAAGGCCAAGTCCGAACGGTTAAGATCATTGATCCAGTGATCACCCGTTCCGTTGTGCTTGCCGTAAACCCGAAAGATGAGCGCTCTCCAGCCGTCTCTGCGGTCCGCAAGCTGATCCCCAAGGTCGTCAGGACTTTGATCGAGGGCGGACTCTGGTCGGCCACGACTCCGGACCGGCCGTAGGCACATCCCCGACCAGTTTCATTGCTACCGCTCTTTCGCGGCTGTCTGAGCCGTATCAATCTGGATTCGAGATGGTTTTGGGCGACATTCGATATTTGACCGCATGCGCCTATCGCGATGAAACTGCAGAAAAGCGAGCCCATGGTCCGGATATCGGCTGGTCTCGCACCGGCAAGAATTCAGTCAAGCGGAGCATGCGATGTCCAACGCCACGAGCTATCAGCTTTTTATCAATGGCAGGTGGCGAGGCGGTACTGGAACACTGACAGTAACCAACCCGGCGACAGAGACGGTATTTGGCTCGGTGGCCTCGGCATCGGCATCGGATCTGGACGAGGCCCTTGCTTCTGCAGAGCGAAGCCGCCGGGCCTGGTCCTCGCGACCGCCGAAGGATCGCGGCGAAATCCTCGTTGCGGCCGCCAGAATCCTGGCAACGAAGGTGGCAGCCGCAGCCAAGGATTTGTCGAGAGAACAGGGCAAGACGATTGCCGAAGCGACAGGTGAGTACGCGCGCGCTGTCGAAACACTGGAGTGGAACGGCACCCACGCCGAAGAGCTGTCGGCCCCTATTCCGATGGGCCCGAACCGGATGATCGTCCCCGAGCCCCTTGGCGTCGTTGCTGCCTTCACTCCTTGGAACTATCCCGCCGTTCTCATCGCCCGCAAGCTCGCCCCTGCTTTGGCGGCAGGCTGCCCAGTGATCCTCAAAGGGGCTGAAGAGACACCAAGCGCGGCTGTCCATTTCGTCGAAGCCTTGCGACAAGCGGGTATTCCGGACGGCGTAGTCAATCTCGTCTTTGGCGTGCCTGTGCAAATATCCCGGCATCTCCTCAGCTCGCCGATCGTCAAGGTCCTAACATTCACGGGCTCTACCGAAGTTGGAAAACAGCTCGCCAAGCTCGCCGCGAATAACTTGCAGCGGTGCATCCTCGAACTCGGTGGGCACTCCCCGGTCGTTGTATGCGAGGATGCCGACCTGGCAAAAGCCATACCGGCAATTTCGGAATACAAGTTCGAGTGCGCGGGCCAAAGCTGCAATGCGCCCAGCAGGATCCTCGTCGCGCGGCCTCTCTATGAGGAATTTCTGTCCCGGATGACGGAAGCCGCCGGTAAGATCAAGATCGGCCCACCGGACGACCCGGCGACTGAGATGGGTCCAATGGCAAACGTGCGGCGAATCGAGGCCATGCAGCGTCTGATCCAGGATGCTGTCGATCGCGGCGCCTGCGTCGAAACCGGAGGCACCCGCCTCGACCAGCCGGGCTTCTACTGGCCGCCAACCATCCTGACAGGTGTGCCAAAGGATGCGAAAGTGCTTCATGACGAGCCGTTCGGGCCGATCCTCACCGTGGCGCCGTTCGACACGATCGAGGAGGCGATCGAAGAAGCCAACGCCACTGAGTATGGCTTGGCCGCCTACTTCTTCACCGGCGCCTCCGATGCGAAACGGGCGCTGATCAACGGTCTTTCGGCGGGCGCTGTCAGTGTAAATTATCTGAAAGGGGTTTCCGTAGACGCGCCATATGGGGGCGTCAAACAAAGCGGCTATGGATACGAAGGGGGTGAGCAGGGGTTGCGGAGCTTCCAGAGCCTGAAACTGGTCAACGGGTTCGGATCATTCGGATGAGATTTCGTGGATAAAAAAACACGAACCATTGCCGGCAAGGATATCACAAAGAGCGTCGCCGACGCCCTTCAGTACATCTCGTACTACCATCCCCCCGACTACATCCGATATCTTTCACAGGCATACGCGCGCGAACAGAGTCCGTCGGCTAAGAACGCCATCGGGCAGATTTTGCTGAACTCCCGCATGGCGGCCTTCGGACGGCGCCCGATCTGCCAGGACACCGGTCTCGTGGTGGTCTTTGCAAAGGTCGGCATGGGCGTCCGCATCCAGTCAACGGCCAGTTTCGCCGACCTTGTGAATGAAGGCGTCCGTCGGGCATATCTCGACCCCGACAATCCCCTTCGACCATCAATCGTCTCGGATCCGCTTGGCCGACGATTGAACACGCGTGACAACACGCCGGCAGTCGTCCACGTCGACCTCGTGCCCGGCAACCAGATTGCGATTACCATCGCCGCAAAAGGGGGCGGATCGGAAAACAAGGCGCGTTTCACCACCCTTAACCCCAGCGCGTCCGTCGCCGACTGGGTGGTCGACACCGTTTCTACCCTTGGCAGCGGATGGTGCCCACCCGGCCTGATCTCGGTCGGCATCGGTGGTAGCGCTGAAAAGGCGATGCTGCTGGCTAAGGAGGCGATGAACGAGCCAATTGACATGTCGGAATTGATCGCGAGGGGGCCATCAAGCGCGGAGGAGGTACTGCGGGTTGAGCTTTATGAACGAATTAATGCCCTAGGCATCGGCGCTCAGGGCCTAGGCGGCCTGACGACAGTCGTTGATGTCAAGGTTGCGACTTATCCTACCCACGCCGCGTCCAAGCCCGTGGCGCTCATTCCACAATGCGCTGCCAACCGGCACCTGAAGTTTACCTTGGACGGCTCTGGCCCCATCAGTCTGGAGCCGCCCGACTTGCGCGAATGGCCCAACATTGGGATCGAGGAATTGAACCCAGTCGGCGTCCGGCGGGTCAACCTCGACGCGCTGACCAAGCAAGAGACGGCATCGTGGCGCTGCGGGGAAACGCTCCTTTTGTCCGGAAAGATGCTGACAGGCCGTGACGCCGCCCACAAGCGAATCGTCGAGTTGATCGACGCCGGCAACCCGCTTCCGTTCGATCTGCAGGGACGCGTGATCTACTACGTCGGACCAGTCCGCGCCGTGAAGGATGAGGTCGTCGGACCCGCTGGTCCAACAACCTCCAGCCGCTTGGACGATTTTACGGACAAGGTGCTCGCCGAAACCGGACTTTTCGCGATGGTGGGCAAAGCGGAGAGGGGGCGGGCGGCCATCGAGTCGATCGTAAGACACAAAACTCCCTATCTCATCGCTGTGGGGGGGGCTGCCTACCTGATATCAAAATCGATCAAGTCAGCGCGGCTCATTGCCTTCGAAGACCTGGGCATGGAAGCAGTCTATGAATTCGAGGTGCAGGATATGCCTGTCATCATGGCTGTCGATGTTGAGGGAAACTCCATTCACAATTCCGGGCCTCTTGAGTGGCGTAAGCGCATGGCGGCGGACAGCATCGCACGCAACATCGGCGTTTGAGCCTTCCTGGCCAGGCTCCGTTGGTTGGCATCAATTCCATTGTCGACAACGGCATTAGAGCAGAAGGTCATGAAGTCGAAACTCAATCCTGTGCGCCTGGATGCTTGGGATCTCCGGATTCTTTCAGAGGTTCAGTCAGACGGTCGGATTTCAAAAAGCGAGCTTGCGAAGCGCGTTCATCTTTCGGCGTCGGCCTGCTCGGAGCGGCTCCGCGCGCTCGAAGTCGCAGGGATTATTGAGGGGTTTTACGCGCGGCTGAGTCCGGCCCTCATCGGCGGCATGGTGTTTGTAATGGTGGAGGTCGTGCTGGATCGTCACCGCCTCGAGGACCAAAGACACTTCGAGATTGCGATCCAAAAATTTCCGGAAATCCTGGATTGCTGGGCTATCGGGGGGCGGATCGATTATCTGATGCGCGTCGCATCTCTTTCCATGGCTGCCTATCAGGACTTCATGGAGGGACTGCTGCAGGCAGGCTTGGGGATCGATCAATATTACAGTCTTGTCGTGACCAAACCTGTGAAATCCAATGCGCCGATCCCCTTGTCGGCACTAAGGCAACGGTAAACTCCCCAAGCCTTGGTTTCCACGGTGTTCGATCCCGATTCCGCGAATTCCTTGGCTAAAGACGCGCATTCCCGCGAAACCCGCGGAAGCGCTTCCCGTATAAAGACGCGTCTGACCGGGCGTCCCCCCTCAATCAACGCGAGAAGAGGGATGATGCGCCCTGAGCAATCTGGGAACCGAGCAACTGCGAGAGAAGGACCTCGACAGAAGCAGGCTGCTATACCTCGCCGTGTGGCCGCGCAACAACGGAATGAGTCATGCGGTACGCTTTGGTGAATGATGCGCGGCGTAAGGCCGCTCCCGGGTTGGTTGGTCGTTGCCCGGGCTGCTCACAGCAGACGGTAGCGAAGTGCGGAATACAAAGGACCTGGCATTGGGCGCATCGCGGCAATAGGCCCTGCGACGCTTGGTGGGGGGCAGAAACTATCTGGCCCCGGGGCTGGAAGAATCAATTCCCTCCCGAATGGCAGGAAATCATCCGGCACGACGAAACAGGCGAGAAACACATCGCAGACGTGATGACCAAGCACGGCCACGTTATCGAATTCCAACATTCCTATCTGCCGGCGCAGCAGAGAGACTCTCGCGAACGCTTCTACAAAAAGATGATCTGGCTGGTGAATGGGCTCCGTCTGAAGAACGACCGACGCCGATTTTTCGAGAGTGACAACCTGTTCCGGGTGCCCTTCTCGGTGGACGTGTTCGTCACGCGCAATCCAGAGCGTTGCATGCCTTCTGCATGGGTCAACTGCACAAAGCCCGTCCTTTTTGACTTCGAAGGTTTCGCGGCTCCAGAAGGCGCACCCAAGGCACTTGAAGGGAAGCTCTGGTGCCTATTGCCAGGGCGCGTCGACAGTTATGCGGTTGTCGTGGCGGTTTCGCGAGCTTGGTTTTTGGACGCGGCTTGGAACAGGGAGCAGATCATCCCTACGCAGGCGATAGGATGGTTCGTCCACAATAGACTGAGCGCACGTCATCGAAACTACGCGCATGATCCGAATTTCCGGAGACGGGGGCGGCGCCGACGGCGATTTTAGCAACCAAGCTGAAAGTTCCGAAGGGCTTTGGCCAGCGGCGGTCGAATTGATGGGAACTGGGCTGCTCATCCCGCAAGGGCGCAGGCGCACAGGATTCGCTTCCGGTGTCGGGTGGAGATTCGGTGAGAGCGACGAATGATTGGGCTCGAGTAACGGCAGCCGACATCGGGGGCGCCTGTAGACGAAAACGAAGCTTGAAAATATATCTGCAAAATATATCTGCATGGCGAGAGAATCCGCGCTGCATACATCAGGTTGGCACAATAAATACGATTCATTCGATTCTATGGGCGGGAAAATGAAAAAACTTAATGAGACTTCCACAACAGCTGCAGGTCAGGCGACGGGATCAAAAAACAAGATCACTCTCATCATCGTCGTGAATGGAGATCCCGTTTCTGTTGATGCCAACGTGAATGCACCTCTTCATACAGTGATAGGGAAAGCCCTGGAAATGTCCGGCAATGTTGGACAGCCACCTGAGAACTGGGAGCTGAAGGACGCCGCAGGCAACGTTCTCGATGCGAGCAAGAAGATCGAGGACCTTGGACTTGTCGCCGGCACCAAGCTGTTCTTGAGCCTCAGGGCTGGTGCTGCGGGTTGATAGAGGGCCAGTTCGTCGACGAGGCGGTCTCCCGGCGCAAGTTCGATCGCGAGATCGCACGGTATAGGGAACTCGAAGGCGAATACCGCCGACGGGGCTGGTTTCCAGTTGAGGCGGCATTCCCGCGCGTCCTGGTGATCTTTGCCAGTTCCAGGCTGAACCCAAGGGCCATCGTCTGCGCAGTTCGCCTCGATTTCACGAACTATGACTTAGTCCCGCCATCGGTAACGTTTGTCGATCCGTTTACGGGCGCCGCGCTGCCGATGAAGAGCCTTGGCTTCAAGATGCTGCGGCTCGACGGCATGGCGAACGCGACGCCGGAAACAATCACTGCGATGGGGCAACAGGGCCGTTTGGTATTCCAGGAACTGATCCAGGCGCATAGCCCGGAGGAGGTTCCTTTCCTGTGCTTGCCCGGCGTTCGCGAATATCACGATCACCCAGCGCACACAGGTGACTCATGGCTATTGCATCGTCGTTCTGGCGAAGGCTCGTTGCATTTTATTCTGGAGCAAATCTGGGCGAGCGGCATCAACCCGATCAGGAACATCAACTATCAGGTACAGTTCCAGTTCCAGGGTTTCCAGGTGGACGGGGCAGTGCTGCCTCGATAGCCGGGCTGGCGAGGGTCGAACGTTTCCGAGTTCCGCGCCGGGCCATCCTGGACGTGCACAAGCATTTGGCGGCCGTGGGGCAAGCTGGCTACGAAGGGCTTGGACTCTGGGTGGGAAAGACGGCGGGTGAAACGGCGACAGTCGAGCGCGCGTTGATTCCGCAACAGCGCCTCATTCGAAGTGCATCCGGCGTCGGCGTGCAAATTGAAGGCGATGAGCTGCATCGTCTCAACGTGTGGTTGTTTGAGAACGATTTGCGAATCCTGGCCCAAGTCCATAGCCATCCGACTGACGCCTACCATTCCGGCACAGATGACGAGAACGCTATAGCGACGGCCATCGGCAGCCTCTCACTTGTCGTTCCTGATTTCGCGAGCCAGCCATTCGATTTGTCGTCAACGGCTGTCTATCGGCTCAATGCGGCGGGTAGCTGGCTAGAGGTGCCTTGTCAGACAGCCCACCGTTTGATTGAAATCGTGGACTGAGAAAAATGGCGTTCGCGAGTTACTTTGGCCGTACTGCCACTGCCGCTTCCCAGGTGCTTCAAGGTTTCGACGTCCAGGAGTTCGAGCGGTTGCTCAATGGGTTGGTGGTGGGAATTGCTTTCGACGGGCAGGCTTGCTCGACGGAGGGCAGGGCATCGCTAGACCTGCTGGTCCGGCTGTTGGCGCGGCTCTATCCTTCGATATGCTTCCTTCCCGAGGGAGAGGAGGCAGCAAGGCTTGCGAGAGGTCTCGCGAGGCTTGCGCGCTCGATAAATAGCCGGATCACCTTGGCGCGCCGAGGGGCCGGCCTCTCCCATTGCCTGGTGGTCGGCTCCGCGATCCCTGATGTTCCCTGTCAGAAGTTGTTCCTGGGTTCAGGCGGGTGGCTCGCCAAGTTGTCGGTGTCGCGACCAGTCGGTTCGGGAAACAGTCACAACCCGCTCGGAGCCGGCGCCGCAGCGTGCATCGCAGCCGCCAATCTGTTCCGTTCCGTCTTCGGCGCGCAACTGAACGGGGCATCGGTCGACGAGGCGGTTGCCTTCTCACTGTTCGACTACGCACCAGGCTCGCAGGTGAACCCGGCACTTCCTAGCGACGTGGATCTGGACCGTCTTTTCCTGCTCGGCCTCGGGGCAATCGGCAACGGCGCGGTGTGGGGGCTCTCCCGCATCTCGGGCCTGACAGGGGCGCTTGAGGTCGTCGATCCGGAAACGATCGATCAGGGCAACCTTCAGCGATACGTACTGGCTCTCGAGCGGGATGTCGGACGGAGTAAAGTGAAGCTCGCCAGCCGATACATCAAGAACAACCCCGGCCTGTCGGTTGTCGGGCACGAGGCGCGATGGCAGGCGCTTCCAGCAGGCTCGTTGCGGCATGTGGCGGTTGCGCTCGATTCCGCGGCGGACCGAATCGCCGTGCAAGGCGCGCTCCCCCACTGGACGATCAACTCCTGGACGCAGCGAGGTGACCTTGGAGTATCGCACCACGGATTCGACGACGACATGGCGTGCCTGGCGTGTCTCTACCTGCCGAATGGAACGGTACCCGACCAGGACGACGAGATTGCCGCTGCGCTGGGCCTCGAGGATCGAAAGCTCGAGGTGGTGCGCCCCATGCTGCACAACGGAAGCCCTGTCGACGTGGCGCTCATGGCGGAAATTGCCAGCAGGCTGGCCATCTCGATCGATCCTCTGCTTTCATTTGTCGGCAGACCGTTGCGCGCTCTTTTTCAGGGGGCCATTTGTGGCGGTGTTGTCTTTGAAATCACGGCCGGGCGGAGTCCTGTCAAGGTGGAGGTGCCGATGGCGTTTCAGTCCGCGATGGCCGGGATCATGCTGGCTGGAGAGATCATCAAACGGGCAGAAGGCCATCGAGGGAGGCCTTGGACCACGGCCAAGCTTAACCTGTTGCGAAAAATGCCGAGCGACGTGATCACCGAACGCCGGAAGAAGGATCCACAAGGGCGGTGCATTTGCCAAGACGCCGATTACCTAGACGTATATCGAGCCAGGTACGGTCCGTCACCCGATCCGGCTGGTCAGTTCGAATTGGTTGTCACTTGACAACCTCTCTATGAGTCGCATATTGAGGGTACAGATGGCGCGTAAAATTGAGGCCGCACTCAGGCATGCCGAAGCGCAAGGGTGGCGCATCGAAATAGGTGGAAGTCACGCTTGGGGCAAGATGTATTGCCCATATAACGATGACCAATGTCGTTGCGGCGAATTCTGCATAACCAGCATTTGGAGCACGCCAAAGAACGCTGGCAACGAAGCAAAGAAGCTGAAGCGTCTTGTCGATAACTGCACGACGCATAAGGCGAAAACCGAAGAGACGGCTGAAGGCAAGGAGTGACATCGTCATGGAATACACTTTCACCCTAAAGTACCGTCTCGCGGACGACGATCAGGACGCGGATGCCTTGGTGGAGCGTCTTGGCGAGGCTGGATGCACCGATGCTCTTGTGGGCATCGGCATTGTCGGCCGGCTTGCTCTCGAGTTTACTCGAGAAGCGGAAAGCGCGCAGGAAGCCGTCCGCAGTGCGCTCGCAGACGTGAAGGCCGCTATCCCGACCGCAACCTTGGTAGAAGCCACGCCTGACCTTGTGGGACTGACGGACGTGGCCGAAATAATGGGCGTGTCCCGTCAGTACCTTCGCAAGCTAATGCTGGGCAACAACGATTTTCCAGCCCCTGTGCATGAAGGCAACGGTGCGCTATGGCATCTGAGCGATGTCCTGGGTTGGCTGGAGGGCCGAAAGGGCTATCAGCCGGAGCACACCCTGCATGAAACGGCAAAGGCGACTCTGGAGGTCAACGTGGCGAAGGAGGCAAGACGCTTCGCTCCCACAGCCATGCGCGAGTTGGAGCGCTTGATCGCGTAAGGAAGCTGCCCGGCTTGGCACGTCGCAGAGAAAACTGGTAATCCAGCTCCGTCACACTGCTATTGATGGAACTGGCGGAAGCTTCTATCCAGCTTCTGAAGTCGGGATCGCGCCATGAACACAGCGCTACCCGACTTCCATCGGCCGCTGCACTCCTCAATTCCGCTGCGCAAGATCGCGCCCGGGTGGGACATGTCGAAATTTCAGACCTTCCGCTTTCCAGGCTTCTTGGTTGCCTTGGCGGCAACAGCCTTCCGGCCAAGACCCTAGACTTGGCCATTTCGGACCGCGCGGCCGCATAATTCGGCGCCACCATGGGGTAGTCCACCTTCAATCCCCACTTCTCACGGTACTCGTCAGGAGTGAGGCCATAGTGGACACCCAAATGTCGCTTCAACGATTTGAATTTCTTCCCGTCCTCGAGGCAAACGATGTAGTCAGGAAACACTGACCTCTTCGGGTTCACCGCGGGAACCTCACGAAAGATCACAACGTTGAACGCCGAAGCCTTGGTTTCCACGGCGTTTGATGCCAATTCCGCGAATTCGTCGGCTAAAGACGTGCATTCCCGCGAAACTCAAGCGACGTTTGCGGTATGCTAATTGCTAGAGAGGCGGCTGGCCGAGTGCCCTCCGCCGATCCATTGCGAGGAGAGGGACCATGCGCTTGAGCAATCTGGGAACCGAGCAACTCCGGGAGAAGGATAGAAGCTTTGTCTTCCATCCTTCTACGCATCTGGCCAAGCACAGCCGAGGCGAAACGCCAAACCGGATCATGGCCGGTGCGGAAGGCGTCTATATCTGGGATACCGAAGGCCGAAGGAGCCTCGATGGTTTCGGAGGGCTTTACTGCGTCAACATGGGATATAGATGCACGGAGATCGCCGAGGCCATTGCTAGGCAAGCACACGAATTGCCGTTCGCGCACGTCTATGCCAGCCAAGGAACCGAGCCAGTCGCCCTCTTGGCGGAGGCCGTGGTCGAATATTTCGGTCAGAACATGCGAAGGGTCTATTTCGGCCTCTCCGGTTCCGACGCCAACGAAACCAACATCAAGCTGGTGTGGTACTACAACAATATTCTCGGCCGCCCTGAAAAGAAGAAGATCATCTCGCGGCATCGCGGATATCACGGGTCCGGACTGGTCACCGGTAGCCTGACAGGCCTGCCCTTCTTTCACGATTTCTTCGACTTGCCTTTGAATTTGGTGCGTCATACGACGACGCCACATTACTATCGCCAGGCGCACGACGGCGAAAATGAGGAAGCATTCTCCAGGCGCTGTGCCAACGAACTTGAAGCCCTTATCCTCGCTGAAGGCCCCGAGACAGTTGCAGCCTTTATCGGAGAGCCGGTACTTGGAACCGGCGGCATCGTTCCGCCCCCAAAAGGATACTGGACGGCAATTCAAGGCGTGCTCGACAAGTACGAAATCCTTCTGATCGCCGATGAAGTGGTCTGCGGCTTCGCGCGGACCGGTGAGAAATTCGGTTCCCACCTTTATGGCATGCGTCCGGATTTCGTAACGATCGCCAAGGGCTTGAGTTCAGCCTACCTGCCCATCTCCGGGTCAATTATCGGCGACCGCGTTTGGTCGGTCTTGGAACAAGGAACGGAGAAGCACGGTCCACTCGGCCACGGCTGGACATATTCCGGTCACACGCTTTGCGCGGCGGCCGCGCTTGCGAATATTAAATTGCTAAAGGAAAGAAACATCTTGGAACATGTTCGGGACGTCGGACCGTATTGGCAAGCTCGCATGAAAGCCGAACTGGAGCGTCATCCCATTGTTGGCGAGGTTCGCGGCGTCGGCATTCTATCTGCCGTGGAGTTGATGCGGGATCCGAAGGGGCGGGTACCATTTGAACCCGCACTTCAGGTCGGCGTGCGCGCCGCCGCTGCTCTGTTTGAAAATGGTGTCATAGGCCGCGCCATGCCGCACGGCGATATCCTCGGCTTTGCCCCACCTCTGATCATTACCCGAAAAGAGATCGACATCATCGTCGACGCAACCGCGAAATCAGTCGATACGACCTATCGCGCGCTGAAGGCGGAGGGCGCGATATGATCTGACGTGACGGATGACGCCTCCCACTCGGATCGACCAGGATATCACGTCCGGCAGCCCGTGGCGTCATGAGTTGGCGCGCGCAAAGCGACACTCTCCGCTTTTAAGGCAACTTGCATGGAGGCCGTGCGAGCCGATGCCGAAAATGCGCCGCCAATCTCGAAAAACACAGTACCGCCTTCGCGTCCGAGACGGTGACGTAGGGCTGCTGCAAGAATTGTAGAGGTGACGCTCTCACAGACCGCAATTCATCGTGAGGCTGAGCTCCTCTATGGGACAGTCTCAACAGCCCGCAAACAGACACTCCGACCGCAAGGAAGTGCAAACCCAAGAGGACAACTGTCACCTGGTAACAGTTGACACTGGAATGAGGTCTTGGTGTCGATAAGAGCGCCGTCGAAACACATATCGCCCTCCCAAGGCGCACCGGCCCGGCACGGAGCTCAGTCTCCGGCCGGGCCTTCTACCCTGAATTGCTGCGCTTTGGCCGACCCGTCTCGGCTCCGATATGGGGGGCCAGAACTCACTGCAGTTTAGTTATGCAAGACGCTTTTCATAGATTTGTAGAGCAAATCGCAGACAGCGCTGACGCGACGGACCTGCGCAACGCTCTGGGCGAGATTGCCTCTTCCCTCGACTTGCCGTCTTTCGCCTATCTTTTCCCTTCGCCTGGCAAGGGCCGCAAGGTGCGCCTGATTTCCACCTACCCTCAATCCTGGAAATCTCACTACCTTCACAGTCGGTATGAAAAGATTGACCCAGTTATCCATCAGGCGCGTGGTGGTCGGGAACCATTCAACTGGGATGCGCACGGTGCTGATCTCGAACTGTCGACGCAGCAGCGACAATTGATGGATGAGGCGACGCAATTTGGCATTCACTGCGGCTTCACGATCCCGATCCATGACAGCACCGGTACGTTTGCAGCACTGACCTTCGCCTCGGATGAAAGGCGACCACTGTTCTTCCGCCTGATTGACCGATATGACCGCGTGCTGCAGCTCATCGCGATCCTCTTCCATCTTCATGCCAGTCGCAAGTTGGCCGACGGCAGGATCGTGGATGGCGTTGCCCTATCGCGAAGGGAAATCGAGTGTCTGAAGTGGGCGGCTCGCGGAAAGACGGCGTGGGAAATCGGCCGCATCTTGGGAATCAGTCGGCACACCGCAGCCTATCATCGGGATAACGCCAGGAAGAAGCTTGGCGTGAAGACGGCTATTCAGGCAGCCATTCGGCTTGCACTATCCAAGCCATCCCTCTTCACCTAATCTCAGAAACCTGGGCACATACACAGGTTGTATTAGCTCCGGCGTTTGCCTTCAATCGTAGGTGTTATCCATGCGAGGGAGAAGGCCAAAATGATGCAGTTGATCACGCCGGATTGCTACGCTGAGTTCAGCGACGAGCTCGAGCAGATGTACCGCTTGCGGTATCGCGTCTTCAGGGACCGACTTGATTGGGACGTTTCGTTCTGCGGCGGCTATGAGGTCGATCCATTCGACGCGCTTCGTCCCCACTACCTCGTGTTGCGTGCGCCCGCCGGACGCATCGACGGCTGCGTGCGCCTGTTGCCGACTACAGGACCGACGATGCTGCGCGACAGCTTCTTCGCTCTCCTTGCAGACCGTTCAGCGCCGGAAGATCCGCGGGTTTGGGAAAGCAGCCGTTTTGCGCTTGATCTGCCGCCTTCCACACCGAAACAGGCCGGCATCGCAATTGGCACCTACGAGCTGTTTGCCGGAATGGTCGAGTTTGGTTTGTCACGCGGTCTGCGCAGCATCGTCACCGTAACCGATCTGCGCATAGAGCGGATCTTGCGTCGCGCCGGCTGGCCACTCGAACGGTTGTCCGACCCGCAAACAATAGGCAACACACGTGCCGTTGCCGGAATTCTCGACGTCTCGACAGAGAGCTTGGAAGCCCTCCGTCGCAATGGCGGGCTCAAGGGCCCGGTGCTGTGGACACCGGTCATGAAGATCGCCTGAGCCTGGAATCCAACCCTCTCCTGGAAATGATGCAATGGACGAAACAAGACCTGGCCCTGCTTGGCCGGACAGGCAAGATGATGGTGCCTATGGCTATGTCGAGCAGCTCACCAGCCGAGGCTGGGCCTGGGAATTCCTCAGGCGCAATCCGGACTTCCAGAAGGATCTGGCGAACGCGCTGCGCGGTGCCGAACGCACGAACGCCCGGTGCGTGAACATTATCAGCCTGCCATCGAACACTGTTGATCTCTCGCGGTGGGGCCTTCTGTTTTGCAAGCTCGAAAGGAACTGATGCGAGCGTCTTTGGGTGCCCCTGCCAATGTCCGCATGTTTTGCCGGTTGCTGCCGAAATGACGGCGCGGCCGCGCGGGGTCGACGTGCTCGATCTCGCCGCGCGCTCCTGCCGCATCTCCATATTCGTCACGCGGGACGGGCATCAGCACCTCCTTGTCGAGGACAGTGGCAGGAGCTTGCAGCTGGCTGCCTCAGGCGTCAGCATCCTCGAACCTGTGCGATTGACATCCTCCGTCCTCTGGTCGCCAGAGGAACTGAAGCAACGCCTGAACGCGTTGGAATGTCTGAACAGCCTCTGTTGGACCGGCAGGCTGCAACCAGGATTCTTTCCGACCGAGCCCCGTTGCTCGCGGTTGCGCCGCGTCTTGCGTGCGCTCGACGGCTCCATCGCTGGCGCACCGCACCGCGAAATCGGCCTTGCCCTCTTCGGCAGAGCCCGCGTCGAGCAGGACTGGGCCGACCCCGGTGACCATCTTCGCGACAGCGTCCGCCGTGCAGTCAGACGCGGGCGCTCGCTCATGGCCGGTGGGTATAGGCGTTTTCTTCTATAACGACTGTCACCATCAGGCCTTTTGGCCAGAGAACAGCTCTTTGTACCCCGCCACCACCAGCCAGTGGGCGCGCGCGAGATGGCTGCGAACCGCCCTTTGGGCGCGCGCTGGCTCTTGCACCGGATCGATGCCCAATATCGCCTGCGCCATCTCTTCTTCGCTCACATTGTCGGCGCATGCGTCTATGAGCTTCAAATATGTCGTGAAGTGTTCATCGTCGTAAGCGGTCAGGCTCTCCGCCCATGGGACCTCGTCGGCAACAGCAGGTTGGAACAATCTGTCTACCATTTCATGTCTCGCCTAAGACCTATTCCGCGCCCGCGCAGATCATGACGGCACAATATCCTAAAATGGGATAATCCGAAACTGGGATTAGTCGCTGAGCCGGTTCCTTGTTGGCCGGTTCGTCTGATGCCGAAATCTCTCCGATCAGCTCGCCAGCGCCGGCTGCTAGAATGGCTGATTGCGGCGCGCAAGACCAAGGGAGTGACCCAGTCCCAGGTAGCTGAAATGTTGGGCCGCCCACAATCCTTCGTGGCCAAGTACGAAGGTGGTGAACGTCGGCTGGACGTAATTGAGTTTCTCGACGTTACCGAGGCTCTCGATATCGACCCTTGCGAGCTTCTGGCACAAATGGGCCACTCTCGTGATCTGTAGATTGTGTCGCGCTCGGATGGCTCAATCAGGGCCCTCAACATCGCCTCGTCCGCGATCGGCGCATTCAGTTTAGAGTGTAACACCGCTGTCCTCTCTCCGAAAATTGGCTCCGCGAAGCCGTCTGCGGGCGGATTGAGACGTACCGTGTGGAATACATATTATAGTTGATAAACTCAAGATGCCTAATCCGCTGACTTGGGCGGATGGACATGCGCCAGTTGGTCGGACGGAATGTGCAGAGGTTCAGGCAGAAGAACCATCTGACGCAGGAGCAGCTTGCCGAGATCTCCGGCTTCAGTCAGCAGTACATAAGCGGCTTGGAGAAAGGCCGCAGAAATCCGACGATCGTCACGATCTACGAGTTGGCACAAGCCCTCGGGGTGAGCCACATGGAACTCGTGCGGCCCGACAAACAGGCGTGAGACTTTCGCAGAGACCGGGTCTTCTTCGATCAAGATGACGGTGCACCCCGATCGCGCATGCGAGGGCATAGAATTCACACGATGCGCTTCATACCGGTCAAGACAGATGACAACCAGCCGGCATTGCTGCTGGTTGACCTGCGACAGGCTGATCCGCAATCGCACGCAACTCGCCAATGCGATCCGCAGCTATGCGACAGTATATGGGCTGATCGCCGCCAAAGGATATGCGGATCGAACCGCTGCTCGACCGTATCGTGGCAGATGGGACGCTGCCGGATTTTGGCCGCGGAGCTGTTCGCATATCCATGCTCAAGGAATATGCGCAGTTGCAACCACATCTGAAAGACGTCGACGCCAAAATGATACATCCGGCCAAGGAGCAGACAGCGCCTGGCGAAATTCCCTGTGTCGGTCTCCCGATCGATGCGTCGCTACTGGTGATGAAGAGCCCGGCATCTGAGACTTTCGATCGGACCGAAACTTTGCCTTCTGGCCTGGCTCAGCCTGACGCCGAAGGATCATTCGGGCTGCCGGCAGGATCAGGCTCTGCGGATCACGCGTGCCCGCGAGGAAGCCCTGCGCAGCGTGCTGGTTGGCGCGCGCACCTGGAGATAGCCGCACTCACGGTATTTCGCGGCAAGCGCCGCCATGCCTGGAGCCGCCCTTGAGACTGATGTCGGCCACGAGTGTTGGCCGCGGCATTCCATCAACAACGGCGAAAGCCATCCTGCTCCAAATTGCGTCTAAGCACTTCCATTCCAGGCGCCAGCGGAGACCCGAAGAACAGGAGTGATCTGTTGGTCCGAAGGTGGCGAGGCCGCGCTCCACCAATGGTTTCCTCAAGGTTCCCACGGCCTTTATGCGTCGGATGGTCATTCGTAAAATCGATTAGAGCCTTCCTCGGACTTCGGGCAGCCTCCTTGCCTGCGAGCAACAACACAACCTCTTCGAATGATCCGGTGGCCGATGGCTGTGCAGGACTGACGGTAAAAGGGCGCACGAGGCGCCCTTCATTTTCAGCGACCCCGACTTCGGCTTCCCATCAGAAGCGGTAGGTGACACCTGCGCCTATGAGCCAGGGATCGAGCTCCGCCTTCCCCGTCAGCTTCTTGCCGGCCACGGTGACGTCGAAATCTGGCTTCAGGAAAAGCTTCTTCACGTCGAAGTTGACGCCCCAGTGCTGATCCACCATGTAGTCGAACCCGACCTGCAGCGACGTGCCGAACGTGTTCTTCACCTTGAGAGCATCGGCGCTGCCGGCATCCTGGTTATAGAAGATCGTGTAGTTCACGCCGGCGCCGACATAGGGCTTGAAGGCACCGAAATCGCTAACATGATACTGCAATGTGAGCGTGGGCGGTAGCAGCCAAACCTTGCCGATATTCCCCAGCCCGCCGATTGAGCCCTGGCCTGTGATGTTGGCATAGGTGGTGCCGAGGATAAGCTCGGCTGCGACGTTGTCCGTGAAGAAATACGAAATATCGAGTTCGGGCGTCACGGTGTTCGAATAGGAAAGACCAGAGCCGGGCACCGCGTTAACGTAGCCCGAATCCTCAGTGATGACCCCCAACGCGCGCAGGCGGACTTGCCAGGGGCTAGGCCATTCCGTGACCGAGGCACCCTCCTGCGGGTCGCACGGGACTTCTGGAAGGTCTGCCGCGACGGCCTGCTGCCCTACCAGCAACAGTACGACGGCCGCTGTTACCGCCCCCCGCGCCACGTTCGTTCGCTTTGTTGCCATGCTATTGTCTCCTTGCTCTTCAGAAATGATAGACTGCACTTGAATAGTCCTATTGATTGAGATCGACAGAGCGCCGGCGCGCATTATTGGCGCCGTTCTCGCGGTTATTGACCCGTAGTCACTTATTGTATTGAGACATCGCCCTTGTGGGTCTCGCCCCATTTACGCTATCGGCTTGCAAACTGATCGCGCTGGAAGGAAATTGTTGCCATGGCAATGAATGCCGCTCGCTCGCGATTGTGCTTGCGGTAGCTGTGTCTATGTGCACTGGTCTTCGTAGAAGTAAGCGGGATAGGCACTATATTTAGCGAAGCCGGAATCCTCAGTGAGGACCCCCAACGCGCGCAGGCGGATCTGCCAAGGGCTTGGTTCTGCGATGACCCAGGTTGCTGTCGTAGGGCACGGGCGAGGCGGAGGGTCGCGCAGGGGAGGCGGAGGGACGTACAGGGCTCGTGCAAGCTCCGCTGCGACGGCCTGCTGTGCCAGCAGCATCAGGGCGACGGCCGCTGCTACTCCCCGCGCCACCTTTATTCGCTTTGTTGCCATGATATTTTTCCTTGCTCTTCAGAAATGGTAGACTTCTATAGTCCTGCAGTATTGATTGAGATCGACAGCGTGCGAGCGCGTATTTGCGCAAACCGTGCTCGTATTATTTGCACCGTTCTCGCAGTTATCCACCTGTACTCGCTCATTCGTAGTTTGCTTTTGTCGGACTCCCGGTCGTCAATGAAATACTTTCGGCTTGCCAGCCGATGACGCTGCGAAGGAAATTGATGCCAAGACTGATAAATGCAGCGCGCTCCCGATTGTCCTTGCCGTAGCCGTGCCCGCCTGCGACAGGCTCGTAAAAGTAAGCGGGATAGCCAAGAGCCTGCAGTTTTGCGGCCATCTTGCGCGCATGGCCCGGGTGGACGCGGTCGTCGCGCTTCATTGTGGCGAGCAGGATAGGCGGATAGGGCTGTCCCGGCGTGGCAGTGTGATAGGCGGAGATTTCCTTCAGGAAAGCCCAATCCTCAGCCTTGTCCGGATCGCCATATTCGTCGATCCAGCTCGCGCCCGCCAGGAGTTTGGTGTAGCGGCGCATGTCGACAAGCGGAACCGTGCAGAATAGCGCGCCGAAATGCTCAGGATAGCGGGTAAGCATGTTGGCGATCAGCAGGCCGCCATTTGACCCGCCCTCGGCGGCAATCCGCCTCGGCAGCGTAATGCCCCTTCGCACAAGGTCAGCGACAACGGCGGCGAAATCGGCATGGGCGAGACGCTTGCCCTCCCTCCGCCCGGCATCGTGCCAGCGGGTGCCGAACTCGCCGCCCCCGCGGATGTTCGCCACCACACACGTGCCGCCGCGTTGGAGCCACAGCTTGCCGAGCGAGGAGTTGTAGTGGGGCAGAAGCGATATGCCGAACCCGCCATAGGCGGAAAGGTGAACCGGGGCATCTCCATTCCCGTTCGCCGGCCCGACCTGCGTATAGGGGATCATCTCACCATCGGTCGAGACTGCCTCGTGGCGCGTGACCACCAGTCCGGATGCGTCGAAACTCTTCGGGCTGCGCTTCAGGATTACTGAAACGCTGAGAGGCGGCGAGGCTTCGAGATCCAATAGGAAAAGCTGCGGCGGCGTGATCGGATCCTGAGCCCAGACCAGGATCTCTCCATTGGTCTCGTGATCTGCCGCATCGAGTGACCAGAGGTCAACAGTCCCTTCGGCGGGAAACGTGTTTAGGGCTCGGCGCGCCCATTCCTGCGGGCCCGGGGTGAATATCTCGAATCTCGGAACGAGGTTCGCCAGGTAGGCGATAATGAGCTTCCCGTTATTCCAGAAGAATGACTGCAGGACCCGCCTCTCGGCTGGTTCGAACAGAGTGCTAAAACGGCGCTCGCCAGCCAGGAAAGAGGAAAGCGAGATGCCGATCAGCGCGTCGGCGCAATAGGTCGTCCCGGCAACCGTCCATGCTTTGCGCGGCTTTACCGCCAGCCAATCGCCGAAGGTATTCCATCTGGCGTCCTTGGGAAGGCCGATCTCAATCTTCGGCCCGCTTCTATCGCCAATGCGGACTATTTTGTCGAGCCAGGCAAGCTGCTCGACGAACCACAGGCGCTCGCTCTTGGCGGTACGGTCCAGATGGCCAGACACAACGAGGGTTTCGGAACCGGTCTCGAAGATTACCGGCGCGGTGAGTGGATCCGCGCCACGCTTCCAAAGCCGCACGGTGCGCGCGTAACCGGAGCGGGTGGCCATGCCATGACCAAGCGCACTGGAAAGCAGAAGCGTGTTGGGGTCGAGCCAATCAATGTTGCCCCTGGCCTCGGGGAGATTGAACCCGTCGGCGACAAAGCTCAGGGAGCTCAGGTCAAATTCGCGATGCACGACCGCGTCGCTGCCGCCGCGCGACAGGCGCAGGATGGCTCTTTCCCGTCTCTCCGGCTCGATCGATGCGCTGCCCCAGACCCAATCTTCTCCGTCGCTAGCGGCGAGGGAGTCCAGATCGATCAGCAGCTCCCACTGGGGATCCGTCTTCATGTAGGTGGCAAGGGTGGTCCGGCGCCACAGCCCGCGCGGATTTCCGGCATCTTGCCAGAAATTGTAGAGGTACTGACCACGGCGCGTGATAAGGGGAATCCTGTCGGGACGGTCGAAAATCGCTGCAAGCGCCGCCAGGTCGCTCTCGAACCGCGTTCCCGCGAAGTTCTTCAGGGTCTTTGCCGACTGGCTGGCGGTCCACGCAAGTGCCCGTTCGCCTTCTACATCTTCAAGCCAAAGATGAGGATCATCGTCAGGTGCATCCAGCGTTGGGCGGAAATCGAATTCGCTCATTTCCGGACAACCTGAAGAATGAAAGCGCAAAGGCTTCCGTCGGCTCGGGAAAGCTCGGTGTTCGCGGCGACGACCGCCTGTTCGAAAAGCGTGAGCATGGGATGAGTTCTTCTCAATTGGTGCGGCGCAGCAGTGCGCTTGCGGACAGGACAGCATGTGTCGTGCCAACTAGGAAAATCGTTTCAGAACAATGCGATCACTCTGACAGCGCTGTGTCTCATGTCCGACACCGTTGAATATCCGACAATGACTGCACCCGTAACCACCGGTACGGGCTCGGTGACACCGTGCAAACTCAAGCAGGGAAAGCGAACTTGGGTGGGACGTAACATCGTCGCTCCAACACGCTTCGCCTCTCCGGCTTCGATCGGCAGATACCCATGGATAACCATGATCTGAGCGACAAAGGCCGGCTAGCGTCTAAATCTACGCGCCGACACGAAAAGGATCGGAGATCCGAGGTAAAGGGATGGGGATGATGCTTGTCGCCGCAGATCGCTGTCATCGACAGGCAGGCCAGGGTCGACGCTGAACGAGCAGAGGAGTCAGGAGCCTGGGTCGTAGGAAAGGGGAGGTGGCCGCCGGACTCTTCGCAGTAAAGGTGGCGAAGAGGCTGGCTGAGGAGGCGACGGCATTTCTTGCACGCGCCATGCAGGTAGTTTTACACGCTGGTTAGCCGACGAACAGATCGATGTTTCTAACCGGGACCGGCTCCAAGCTCAACGCTATGATGCCAACAACAGCCTGATCCTGGTCAATTTCAGATGTGCCAACCGCCGCGCTGGATAATGGAACATCTCTTGGGTGCTTTCTATAACAAACACCAGGGTCATTAAATCAAGCAGGAAGTCGTCGATCGCTTGGGCGATTGTTTGTGACTTGTCGTCGAACTGATCCAGCAAAACGCGCGCCCTATCGATCGCATCCGCGCTGGCCGCATCGACTAACGCCTCGATCTTTTCGAAACAATCCAATTCCGAACTCCTCAAGCCCTCGCCAGGATCATGCACCAAGGTGGCGACGTGAACCACCCGGCCGTTGACCCGTGGCGCGAGCCACTATCCGCAGATCGAGCCGGGGCCGTGCAATTTTTCGTTTTTGCTTTGCCTATAGTCTCGGCTATGAAGCGGACTGGCCTTATGGCCTGCCCACGCTGCAATTGTACAAAGGAATACCCATATGGCGACCGGAACGGTGAAGTGGTTCAACAGCACCAAGGGATTTGGATTTATCCAGCCCGACAATGGGGGCAGGATGTTTTCGTCCACATCTCCGCTGTCGAGCGCGCGGGCCTTTCTACCCTCAATGAAGGTCAGAAGATCAACTATGAGATCGAACAGGACCGCCGCACTGGCAAGTCCTCCGCTGGCAGCCTCAGCAAAGCTGGCTGATTTTCAGGCTGCGTCCGCCACAGCCGGAAGAACGCGGTTCGTCCCGTATGGGCTGACCCGACCGAAACGCCGGAGCAGCAGATTGCTGCAAGCGGTCGCGAAGGGTGTCTGCAAAGGTAAGGCGGGGGCTACTCCCCCGCCTTTTCATATTCCACGCAGATCATGCCAATGGCAGCGGCGAATCTCGGTTGCCGAGACTAGGCCGCGACCTTCTTGCGGGTCCGCTTCGCCGGCGCCGGCGTTTCCGGCTCCTTCGGTTTGCGGCCGAGCCCCATCGTCTTGGCCAAGGCCGACCGCGCCGCTGCGTAGTTCGGGGCGACCATGGGATAATCCCCCGGCAGGCCCCATTTGGCGCGATACTCATCCGGCGTCAGCCCATAGTGGGTCGACAGATGGCGCTTTAGCGATTTGAATTTCTTCCCGTCCTCAAGCGAGATGATGTAGTCCGGTGTCACCGACTTCCTGATCGGGACTGCAGGAGGCTTCAGAGCCTGCGGCTCTTCTGCGGAGACGCTTCCGGCCGTGCCTTTCAGAGCCGCATGCACTTGGCCGATCAGAGCAGGGAGATCCCCCACCGGAACGGGATTGTTGGAGACATAGGCTGAGACGACATCGGCGGTGAGCTCGATGAGGGTGTCGATATTCTTGTCGGCGTCTTCTGTCATGAAACTCTCCGGTCGGCTTGAAACGTAGTCGGCGAAGCGTCGCTTCATAGTGGCGGTTGCCGGTGAAAGCAACAAATGTCTCGACAGGATTATTGCGATGCTTGCCCAGCATCGAGGTCTATAGCGCCGCATCCCACCGGCGTGCACGAGGATCCGCTCGGTGCTGGCTGCCCCGTAACTGGGGCCCAGTTTGCTTTGATTCTCGAAGCCCCTCCCTTTGAATTCAGCAAAATGAAGAAGCAGAAGGTGTTTCACGCCGCTGAAGGCGTCGTATGTCATCGGATACACGGCTTAGACATTCATGGTCTCCATAATGCTTTCCGCCTTGGCATTGTCGTGGGGGGATTCGCCATGCCCCAAGGAACCGATCAGGCCGTCAGCGCGAACAAATTGCGATGGCGCCCGGCCGCGTGTTGGGATCCACGGTCAGTGCGACGGACACAGCCTGGGTGGCGGCTTCCGCCACTCGGTGGCAGGCCTGTTCGAGTCTGGCCGTCAGGGCCAGTCCTCTCGGGCTGTTGATCTAGCGCAGGACGTTCACGAACCGCATATCCCCCAATGGCTTCCGTGCACAACGCTCGGAGACAATTTATGAAAATGCTATTCACTACGATGGCTGTCGCCTTGCCTGCAGCCACCGCTCTTGCTGCGGAACCGATCCCGCCGACCTCAGAGAAACGGCCCTGGCCACTTTCAAGGCTTTGCCGCCCACCACGCCGGCAATCACCAACAACCCGATCACTCCGGAGAAGATCATCCTCGGCAAGGCACTTTTCTACGATCCACTCATCTCGGCGTCCGGCGTCATCTCGTGCAACTCGTGCCACAACTTGGCCACCGGCGGCGACGACAATCTCGAAACCTCGATCGGCCATGGTTGGCAGAAGGGACCCCGCAACGCGCGGACGGTCCTGAACGCTGTCTTCAACATCGCGCAGTTCTGGGATGGTCGCGCCGAAGACCTGAAGGCTCAGGCCAAGGGACCGGTCCAAGCCGGTATCGAATTGGCCAACACACCAGTTCAAGTCATCACGACGCTCAAGTCGATGCCGCAATATCTCGATTGGTTCAATGCAGCTTTCCCGGGTGAGGCCGATCGCGTCACCTTCGACAACTTGGCCAAGGCAGTTGAAGCCTTTGAGGCGACGTTGGTCACGCCGGCCCCCTTCGATGCCTTCCTCAATTGCGATGACGCAGCCATGACTTCCGAACAGAAACAGGGCCTGGCGCTATTCATGGAGAAGGGTGCTCGTCCTGCCATGCCGGTATCAACGTTGGCGGGCAGGACTTTTACCAATTCGGCCTTGTGGAAAAGCCCAGCGCGAGGTCCTGCCGGAAAAGGACAAGGGCCGCTTTGCGGTCACCAATACAGCTGACGATCCCTATGTTTTCCGCGCGGCGCCGCTGCGCAACGTAGCACTCACCGCGCCGTACTTTCATTCGGGCAAGGTTTGGGATCTGAAACAGGCCGTGGCCATTATGGGCGCCACCCAACTCGGCGAAGAATTGAAGGCAGAAGAGGTCGACCTGCTCGTTGCCTTCCTTAAATCGCTGACCGGAAAGGTACCGGAGGTGGTCTTGCCCATCTTACCCGCCGAAACGGCGACAACGCCTCGACCTGCATCGCAGATCTTAAGGAAATGAATAGCCGGAGCTGGCTACGGATGGTCGCAATCAACAATGATTGCGACCATCACTGGGAAGAGATGATCGCAACCTCCTTGAGAAGGCAATGCCTTGCATGATCCCATAGTGCAGACAATGCTTCCGCCGCCAGCCCGTTGCGATGGCATCATGCCAGGTATCTGGCGCGAGACAGGCCAAAGGTTCCAAAGGTTGAGGATTGGCGCAGATACCTACAACGAGATGCGCCCATATGGGGCGATAGGGCACATGGCCCCGATCGCCGGTCTCAGTCTGTGCCAAAGTCAACGGCGTTTGACCGTCCAGTTCCGCTAATTCCCCGCGCAGCCATCGGTTCGCTTTGCCTGATCTCCGAAGGTCTCTTGACTAATTGGCGGCGATGTAGAGGGTTTTTCCGAGAGCTTAGTCGCAAACTGTGCAAAGCCTGCCACGGATAGGGAGGAGAGGGACGCTGGACGAGCACGATCCGAAGGAAGAGCTGATCGAGACAATTTTCCGCAACGGCACAATCACCGTTGTGGGCATCCTGCTCGCCTTTTCGCTTGGCTTCGTCACGCATTGGGCGGCGAATCCCATGCCATGGCGGCTCTACGACCTGTTCGCCATTGTGCCGATCCTGGTCGGCATCGCGTTGCAGATGCGGGCGCTGTCCATACTGCTCGACATGAGTTCGCTGCGCCGACCCATCTATGAACGCGCCAACCGCATCTTCATGGCCGGCGTCATCCTGACCGCGTGCGGCGTCGGGCTGGCCATCCTGCTCGATGTCTTCGAGATGTCAGCGAAAGGCGCACTGCCCGGCGCTTAACGGCCTGGCACTGCGCTTTGACTATGCCGCACATCGCTGTCAGTCGACTGTTGCATCCGCCCCAGGTTCGGCATCTTGGCAGTGTCGCACCATTTGGCGACCTTACCCGCTGCATTGGCTTCGCCGGGCGCCGACACCGCTCGATCGTAGGCGCGCAGCGGTAAACGCCGCTAACCGGGTGGCCGGTGATTTTTACCACCTTCTCGGCGTCCAGCGTGCATGGCTTGCCGCCAAACGCATCACCCGATTTGCGGTTGTCGATGCGCGCGTCAAGCCGAACGCCCACGCCATGCCGATGCGACTAGACTTACATTAGCGGATGTTAAATTTAGAGCGTTTCGGCTTGCCGGAAATTACGGTCTCGGTGGCATGCCCCGCACGGTTTCGGGGCGGGTGGCAGGGAGGCGGATGCGCGGCGTGGATGGATCAAGGCGTCGCGTCAAGACGAGGCTCGGCAGGTGCGTACGCGCATAGCCGAACTGGAGCGCGACCTCATGATGACCACACCAATGGGGCGCCATCGACGTTTCGAAGCCGGACATGAACTTCGCAATGCGAAGTTCCGCCTGGAGCGTCTCGATGAATGCATCGCCGAAATACCGGAGAAATGTAAGCGTTAGCCAAGCTTCGTCGCTCACAATCCGTGCCGCGCAGTCAGCTCGGACATATGACCCGGGTCACCCTCGGAAAGAGCCGACTGCCAGAAATCCGCCCGCGCAGATCTGTGAGGGCGAAAGCCGAATGGCTGAGCTACTCGACCACGACCCGACGAAATGTCGCGCTCTACAACACGCCCGTTGATCTCTCGGCGACGATGCCGGGTCAAAGAAAGGCAACTAAGTTTCGGAACGGCCAGACTGGTGACCTTCCCTCACCAAGTTCATGCGGCGTCTTAAAGACCAAGAGCTGTCGTTTCCTTTTTCGAGGGTTGCCCGAAAAATCTTTAGCTCAGACGTGATTATTGTGGTCCACCTGTCGTATTTCCAGTGGGTGTTGCACGGTAGAATGACAGCGCTTCGCCGTGTGCGCGGCAGGAAGCGCAGGAGACCAACGCAAAGGCTGAAACACGGTAGGACGGCGCAGACCGTCACACTTTTCAAAAGAGACTATTCTCCAAGGGGATCATCATCATCGATCCGGCGGTCGGGAGGCTCGGCCGGGCTGAAGGAGGGCGATGGTAATGATGATGCGGTCAGGAGATGGATGGCGTGATCCAGGCCAGGCACCACGGATCACATCCGCAAAATGGCGGTCCGGCCCCGGAATCGAGCCGCCGTCGCGAGATTTTCGCGGCCGTGGAGGCTTCGCTGTATCCTGTCCGCAGGGCGAAGCGCGCAGCAGATGAAAGTCAACGGCAGGTGCACCACGCGCGGAGACTGCAAGCCGCGGCAATGGCTTCGATTATTCGGTGAAATAAGTCGAAAATTCTCGTCCGAACTCGCATTTTCAGCACGTGCGGAATCCAATCGCATGGTGGAATACGAGACCTCCGCTCCGATGTTCCTTGCCGAGGTCAGACGACCATGGACGGGAGGGTTCTTTGGTCGGAAAAACCAATGGTGCAGACGGCGGCGTGCACCGTAGAGGTTCTGAAAGATGTGCCCATCAGAGTAGCGCAGGCCGCGAAAAAAATGTGGCGATCCCTCGGCATCACGGCAAGTGGTCGATTCTCACACCGATGAAAACCGAGTGCTGAGAAAGATCATCGGCAGCTCATATGTATTGGGCTTCGACGCCGCTGCCATGGGTTAGTAGATCAGGACATCTCAACATCAAAGTAAATTGCGCCACGGAACGTCAACATCGGCACTCGCGACGATCCATATGCACCATGATGATGGATCAATGCCGGACTTGGCTCGTCGGTCCATCAAAACTGACGAGGGGCACAGTTAATCGCTGTAACTCTTGCCATCTCGATCAGCTGCTGGCGTGCAAGCGACAGTTTCCATGATGACACGCGGATCGAGGGTAGCCATAATCTTCGGAGCACGCGCCCAGCAGGGCGGCAGAGCGAGTCTAAACCGTCGATCCCCTTTCAAACAGCTTGATTTTGCCACCAACGACCGATGTGCAGTGTCTGGTTCATGGTCGGGGTTGCGCGAAATCTGCCCTGTTGCGGTGAGTTTTGCTTTCGGCGAACTCTGAAAATCTCGAACAGCGCCCTCCTCAGCGTGCTGTCCCGCGCCCGCCTCATACATTTCGCCGACGCCTACACTTGCACTTTTCCACTGCCCGACGTGCAGGCAGCGAGCCACTGCATCGCGGAGGTTGCATCTTCCAATATGGCGGCCCGTTTCGCAAAGCCGAAAAAGGCATTGCGCGCTGTACTTACCGGTTTTCGCCCATCATATGCATCGTAGCACGCTCTGAGGGCGGCTTCGTGGATCAGATCTCTGCGATCTCCCGGCCACTCATTGAGGAAATCGATAGCGTCCGCACGGCTGGCGATCTCTTGCACGATGTACGGTGCACGCTTCACGAAAAGGGGGTTGCTGAAGGCCTCAGAGTTCATTCGGTCCTCCCGATCTGCTGAACAACTAGTTTGCGTGACGCGGCGCCTCATCGACACCCTCCGACAATTGCAGAATGTGTTGTCAGGGCGATGACAGTTTCAAGAGGAAAGCAGCTGGTTGCAGTCCTCTGGTACAGTTTTTTGGACGGGGAGATTTGCACGCGTTTCGGGCGTGGACTCCCATTTAGACGCTCGCATACCAATGTGGCTTCGCACCCGCGATCGGTCAAAGTCCGGTGATAGTCGCCAGGCGCCGGGATTTCTGGGATCCACCGGCCGTCCGCGCGGTGTCCGGGATCAAAGCTCCATCCGCTCCGGCGTTCGAACCAACCGAGATATTCCAATTGAACCCGGCTGCCATATGTTTGACAAGCGCAGCGTGCTGCCCGCCCGTACCCCTGAACAGCAACGTGACACCTGCCGAAGGAAAATTATATGTTTTTCCTCGAATGACTTATTTGCAGTAAAGTAATCGGTTGGGCATTTAACGGCCGACACGCGGCAGCCGGTAAATCACCACATGGTTAGGACTCAGGAAGGCCTCCGGCCGGCACTTTCTCCCGAAGCGCCCGGGCTGCAGCGACCATGTTCATGAGGGCAGGGCGGACCTCCTTCCATTTGCGTGTTTTGAGGCCACAGTCCGGATTTATCCACAGCTGGCCGTCGGACAGTCGCTCGCGGGCAAGCGAGACGAGGTCCGAAATCTCCGCGACTTCCGGGACACGTGGTGAGTGAATGTCGTAGACTCCGGGACCGATTTCGTTCGGGTATTTGGAGCTCGTGAAGGCGTCCAGCAGTTCCATTTTCGAGCGCGACGTCTCAATCGAAATTACATCCGCGTCCATTTCGGCGATCGCGTCGATGATCTCGGTGAATTCCGAATAGCACATGTGAGTATGGATTTGGGTCGCGTCCTTTACACCCGTTGAAGCGAGCCGGAAGCATTCGACGGCCCAGTCGAGATAGACTTTCCAGTCGGACTTGCGCAGTGGCAGGCCTTCGCGAAACGCGGCTTCGTCGATCTGGATCATCCTTGCGCCGGCTCTTTCAAGGTCCATCGCGAATGGCGAGCGCGATCTGGCGGCAGGCTTCGGAGCGAGGTACGTCGTCGCGAACAAAAGACCAGTTAAGAATGGTCACTGGGCCTGTGAGCATTCCCTTCACCGGCTTTTCCGTCAGCGACTGGGCAAATTGCCACCACCGCACCGTCATCGGATTGGGCCGCGATACGTCCCCGAAGATGATGGGAGGGCGCACATAGCGGGAGCCATAGCTTTGCACCCAGCCATGCTGGGTGAAGGCGAGGCCAGACAGCTGCTCGCCGAAATGCTGCACCATGTCGTTTCGTTCGAACTCACCGTGCACCAGCACGTCCAGGCCGATCTCCTCCTGCCAACGAATAGCAGCCTCGGTCACCTTCTTCAGGAAGGTCTCGTAATCGACATAGCTCAGCTCACCCTTTGCATGAGCGGAGCGCGCCTTGCGCACCTCCGGCGTCTGCGGGAAGGACCCGATGGTCGTCGTTGGGAATGGCACCAGTACCTTTCAAGCGCGAATTTCAGTTCTCGCCTGCGACCGATACGCGGCATACCGAGCGTTGCTACAGGAATCTGCTGAGAGATGGTCATGTCATACCCCGATGGTTGGGGCGTGGGGACACCGAAGGCGCGGCGGGTGCGCGTGCGACATTTTGATTTATCCGCCCTCGCCTGGACCGCCTGCTTAAGGGGGAGGTGAGCAGCTACTCCTCGAGATGTCCGCCTGACGCAACCCGGCCAGTTCCGCCTCGCGGCGCAGATTCTGCCTTGGCCTCGGGCCGATCTGCTGGATCACCAGGCCGGCGGCCAGCGAGCCGAGGTCGCCGCAGGTCTTGAGGTCGCGGCCCTGCGTGTAGCCGTGCAGGAAACCGGCGGCGTAGAGGTCGCCGGCGCCTGTCGTGTCGACCAGCTCCCTGATCGCCGTCGCCCGGATGACCACGGTCTCGTCGCCACGTACGATGACCGAGCCCTTTTCCGAGCGGGTGACGGCGGCTATTCTGCAGTCCTTGCGGATATTCGCCAGCGCCTCGTCGAAGGACGATGTCTGGTAGAGCGACTTGATCTCGTGGCTGTTGGCAAAGACGATGTCGACCGTGCCGGAGCGCATCAGGTCGAGGAACTCTTCGCGGTAGCGGTCGACGCAGAACGAATCCGACAGCGTCATCGAAACCTCGCGGCGCGCCGCGTGCGCCAGCTTCGCTGTCTGCCGGATCGCCTCCTTGGCGCGCGGCGGATCCCACAGATAGCCCTCGAAATAGGTGACTTTGGCGCCGGAGGCCTTGTCGGCCTCGACATCCTCCGGGCCGAGCTCGACGCAAGCGCCGAGATAGGTGTTCATCGAGCGCTCGCCGTCGGGCGTGACGAAAATCATCGAGCGCGCCGTCGGCGGTTCGCCCGTGAGCGGTTTGGTGTCGAAGGCGACACCTTGCGCATGGATGTCGTGCGCATAGATTTCGCCCAGCCCATCGTTGGAAACCTTGCCGAAGAAGGCGGCGCGCCCGCCGAAGGAGGCGACGCCGGCCGCCGTGTTGCCGGCGCTGCCGCCGGACGCTTCGATCGCCGGGCCCATGCGGCTGTAGAGCAGTTCGGCGCGCTGGGTGTCGATGAGGTTCATCGCGCCCTTGATGATGCCGTTGGTCTCGAGGAATTCCTCGTCGCACTGGGCGATGATGTCGACAATGGCATTGCCGATGCAAAGCACGTCATAATCCGGCATCGATGTCTCCGCTCAACGGTCCGCTTGGAATGGACTTTTCGCATGGCGATCGATCCGGCGTCGGCCCTTGCGCGGCGGCGAGTCCCGCCTCGCGCCGCAAGTCATCCGCTCTGTCCGTCCTCTCCCAGGTGAACTCGGGTTCTTCGCGGCCGAAGTGCCCGTACGTGGCGGTCTTGCGGTATATCGGGCGCAAGAGATCAAGCATCTTGATAATGCCCTTCGGTCTGAGATCGAACAGCTCAAGAATGAGCCGCTCGATCCTTTCTTCCACGATCTTCGCGGTCCCGAACGTGTTGACCAGGACAGACACCGGAGCGGCCACACCGATCGCGTAGGCAAGCTGAACTTCGCAGACCTCCGCAAGTCCGCTAGCCACGATGTTCTTGGCGACATAGCGGGCCGCGTAGGCAGCCGAGCGGTCAACCTTGGATGGGTCCTTGCCCGAAAAGGCGCCGCCGCCGTGACGCCCCATACCACCGTAGGAATCGACAATGATCTTGCGTCCAGTGAGCCCGCAGTCGCCGCGCGGCCCACCGACCACGAACCGGCCCGTTGGATTGACCAAGATCCTGATCCCCGTCGTGTCCAAGTTGGGCGGCAAGACCGGCTTAATGATTTCCTCAATGACGCCTTCCCGGACTGTTTCTTGTGTGACCTCCTCCGCATGTTGCGTCGACAGGACTACGGTATCCAGCGCCACCGGGCGCAAACCTTGATAGCGGATGGACACTTGAGATTTTACGTCCGGACGCAGCCAGCTCAGCTGTCCCGCTTTGCGGACCTCTGCCTGTCTTTTCGTCAAGCAGTGAGCGAGCTGGATCGGCAACGGCATCAGTGTATCGGTCTCGCTGCATGCGAACCCGAACATGAGGCCCTGATCCCCCGCTCCCTGCTCGAGATCCTGCCCTCGTCCCACGTCAACGCCCTGGCTAATGTCGGGCGACTGCTCTGTGAGAGCCAAAACGACGGCGCAACGCCGACCATCAAAGCCGATCGCATCGTCATCGTATCCAATATCGACAATCGTATCGCGGGCTACTTGGCTGTAATCGATCTGCGCATCGCTGGTGATCTCGCCGGCGAGAACGACCATCCCTGTCTTCACCAATGCTTCACACGCGACTCGCGCCTTCGGATCGGTGCGGAGGATCGCATCGAGGATGGCATCCGAGATGTTGTCTGCCATCTTATCCGGGTGTCCCGCGCCGACGGATTCGGAAGAAAACACGAACTGCCTAGTCATTGAATGTCCTCGTTTCAGATGTTGCAGTTAGGTGGCGACCTTCGATTTGCCCGGCTTCCTGTTGGTGATGCCAGGGACCTCGAACGCAGCGCAGAAGTCGGCAACGTCTCTTCGCACGCGGGCATGGACATCCGGATCATTGGGCTGGCGGCAGACCAGGTCGATGAAGGCGGAAATCTGCGCCATTTCCGCCTCGCGCATGCCCATTGACGTCACTGCTGGCGACCCCAGGCGAATTCCGCTTGTGACCGCCGGATGGCGCGGGTCGCCCGGCACCATGTTAAAATTCGCAATAATGCCGGCCTTTGCCAATCGCTCGGCATAGGCTTTGCCAGACAGTGGCCGATCGCGCAGATCAAGGATCAGCATGTGATTGTCAGTCCCACCGGTGACCAGATCATACCCTCTCTCCAGGAGCGCCTGAGCCAGCGCCTTGGCATTCTTGACGATCTGCTTACCGTAGGTCCGGAAGGACGGATTCGCGGCTTCCTGCAAAGTGACAGCTAGAGCGGCGATGATATTCATATGCGGTCCGCCCTGCAGGAGAGGGAACACCGCACGGTCTATACGTTTGGCCAGATTGTGTTTGCTTTTCGGATGATAGAGCTCCTGATAGCGATCTTCATTCCTTGACAAAATGAAGCCCCCGCGGGGACCGCGGATTGACTTGTGAGACGTGCTGCTGACGACGTCGCAATGGCCGACGGGGTTCGGGTGCGCTCCCGCGACAATGAGGCCGCTTATGTGCGCGATGTCGGCCACGAGATAGGAGTTCACCTCCGAAGCGATTTCCGCCATTGCCGCATAGTCAAAAACGCGGGGATAAGCAGTTCCGCCGACCCAAACAAGTTTCGGCCGTTCCCGCTTGGCCGTCTCGCGCAAGCGGTGATAGTCAATCTGCTGCGTCTTTTCGTGCAGCCCATAGGGGATGCGTTTGTAATCAGTGCCTGAGAAGTTGACGGTCCATCCATGTGTCAGATGACCCCCACCCGGGAGGGACAAGCCCATCACCTTGTCTCCCGGGCTCAAAAGCGCGCGATAGACAGCCTGATTGGCCGGCGAGCCGGAATAAGGCTGGACGTTGGCGTGTTCGCTGCCAAATAATGATTTCAAGCGCTCAATGGCGAGGTTCTCAAGTTCATCGACGATCTCGTTTCCCGCGTAGTAGCGCGCACCGGGGTACCCCTCGGCGTACTTGTTCGTAAAAATCGAGCCGGTCGCTTCCAGCACTGCCGAGGAGGCAAAGTTCTCAGAAGCGATTAGTTTGAGCGTCGTCCGCTCCTGCTGCTCCTGTCTTAGAAGCAGTTCGTGAACGCGGTAATCGACCGCGGCCAAGGTAGACCGTCCGGGGGTGTCGCGCAGCACGATCGCGCGGTCGGAGGAGTTGTCCATTGTAGTCTCGCGCTCCAACTGGATTGATCTGTTCACGAGCAAGCAGGCGGTCCCCTTCGACCGCGCGTCTTGTGTCGCTTCGAGCCGTTGTAGGTCTCGTTTATGATAGCCATCGCCGTGGGGCAGGAGATCGACCAACAATTGAACCAGACCGCCGTCCTTGCCTCCTGCTTTGAGATGGTACGAAGACCACGGAGTTGTTCGTTGCACCAAAGAAGGTCGGCTCTGACGAGCAGCCGGACGTGTCGCACAACCTGCTCGCGACGCAGACCCAGAATCTCCGCTAGCTGGCAGACAGTTAGGTCCGCATGGGCGCAAAGGCCCAGGATCCGAAGGCGATCAAGATGCGCTGCCGTGCGTAGGCGACTGACCAGTGTCATCATTGGTCAGCATCAAGCCATATGGAAAAATTGGGCGCTCGTCCTACTGACTTTGTCACTTGGCGTTCTCCGTCGATGCTACAGCTTTCGAAAAAATCTTGTTTTTGCCTCCAAATGCCCAGACAATCGCTGGTCGCGAGGGAACACGCCTGTTTTGCAAGCATGTACTTGTCTTGAGAAGACGGTGGCGGTGTTCGAACGACCAAGATGAGAGATGATATTCTTGCCATTGCCGCTAAACAGAGATTGAATGCTGTTCGGTGGTCGCGTCACCTCGGTTTTGACCCGCTAACCTCAGATGTTGCGATGAGAGTAACATTCACAGCGGTTTTGAGTTGCTAAGAGTCTATGAATTTCTTTGAAGGATCTGTTGCAACGCTGCACGCGAATGGCGAGGTGTTGATCAGGTGGCGAGCAGCGGTAAGACGGCGGCCAAATCGACAAGCGCTTAATATACCGGCCATCTGATCGCGGCGACCACCGGCTCGCATCGGACCGGCTTCGACAATTTTGGTCGGACGTGGATCTCGCTTGTTACAGCGCGCATGAACCTTCGCGATCCCTCCTGCGGACGAGAGTTCAACCTTCAGTGACGAGAGGTCGTCGACGCAAGGAACCCCGTCCGAAGGCCGTCCATGAGTGTCAGCGCTTGGAGTCTATACTGGCGGTATGACCAAACGGACCGCAAAGTGGCGCACATGAAGCGGTCGCTGTCACGCGGCCGCATTCTCCTTCAGCGTCTCGAAAACAAACAGCTTGCCTTCGCGCACGCTGTCTTCGAGTGAGCTCGCTTTCGCCATATGCGCCGCAATCGCACTGGCCAGCATGCATCCCGTCCCGCGGATCGACGTAGCCAGACGCGGTGTGTCGAAGCGGACTGGTTCGTGATCGGAGCGCAACAGAATATCGGTTGATCGAGGTCCCGATGCATGGCCGCCCTTGATCAGCAGGGCCTGCGCTCCGGTGTTCAGCAATTCCTGGCCTTGCCACTTCGCGCTGTCTTCATCCACTGCCAGTTCCGAGCCAACCAAGAGCGCCAACTCGACCAGGTTGGGCGTGACGAGACGGCAAAGCGGCATCAGATTGCGCTTCATGACGGCGATGGCACCTGCTTCCAGCAGCGCCCGGCCTGAGGTCGAGGCGAGCACGGGGTCGAGGATTGCCGGCACCTGCGGATTTTCGCGCAGCACGCCGGCAACGGCAACGATGATCTCGGCAGTTGCGAGCATGCCGATCTTGATGGCCGCCACCTCGTTGGCCTGCAGCGCGGCGCGCATCTGATCGGCCACCAGACTGGGTTGCGAATGATGGATTTCCATGACGGCTTCGTGCGTCTGCACCGTTAGCGCGGTGACAGCTAGGCAGGTTCGCACGCCTATGGAAGCGATCGTCTCGATATCGCGCGCAATTCCGGCACCCCCGCTGGAGTCCGAGCCACCGACGACAAGCACATAAGGGTCTCGCCTCAGCGCCATCGGTCTGTCTTTTTGATCCATTCTCTCGTGCGCGCTTGGGGATCGGCATTCAATGTGATGTCGGTGACCACCGCCGCGCTGTCCGCACCGGCCGCAAAGGCGCCGTCGAGCCTGTCCGGGTTGAGGCCACCAATGGCGACCAGAGGAACCGGTGCTACCCGACGCTTCCACTCGTTGATCCGTTCGACGCCTTGCGGGGCCCATTTCATCTTCTTCAGGATGGTCGGGTAGATGGGGCCGAGCGCGATGTAGTCGGGCTCGGCGGCCATCGCCGTTTCCAGTTCGATATGATCATGCGTGCTCAGTCCGAGCCTCACGCCGGCTACCCGAATCCGCGAACGATCGGCGGTCTGCAAATCCTCCTGGCCAAGGTGGACGAAGTCGCAGCCTTCCTCGATTGCCAGGCGCCAGTGGTCGTTGACGATGAGCTGGCAGCGGTGCTGGGCGCACAAGGCCTTTGCCTTGCGGATCTCCGCGCGCAACCCGGCCTCATCCATGGTCTTGATGCGAAGCTGAACCAGCTTGACGCCGAGTGGGACCAGCCGTTCGATCCAGGCAGCGCTGTCGACGATCAGGTAGAAGGGATCGAGCTTCATGAAAAGACGGCCCTGCCAATTGTCGGCGTCGATGGCACAGCGACGTCGCGCGGTTCGAGCATTCCCGAGCTGTAAGCTTCACGGCCGGCCTCGACAGCCTTGCCGAACGCACGCGCCATGCCGACCGGATCAGCCGCCCTGGCGACCGCCGTGTTCAGGAGCACGGCGTCAAAGCCGAGTTCCATAACGGTTGCCGCGTGCGACGGCCGTCCGAGCCCCGCATCCACAATCAGCGGGACATCCGGGAAGTGTCCGCGCATCGAACGCAGTGCCATGATGTTGACCGGCCCGAGGGCGGAACCGATCGGTGCGCACCACGGCATCAGGACCTTGCAGCCCGCCTCCAGCAGCCGCTCGGCGACAACAAGGTCGTCGGTGGTATAGGGAAATACCGCAAAACCGTCCTCGCACAGGATGCGGGCGGCTTCGACCAGGCCGAACACGTCCGGCTGTAGCGTATCGTGGTTGCCGATCACTTCGAGCTTGATCCAGTTGGTGCCGAAGACCTCGCGCGCCATTTTGGCGGTCGTGACCGCTTCCTTGACGGAGTGACAGCCAGCAGTGTTGGGCAGGATTCTGACGCCGAGCGAGCGGACCAACGACCAGAATTGTTCGCCGGCCCTACCGCCCGCCATTTCACGGCGCAAAGAGACGGTCACCACCGACGTGCCCGACGCCTTGACTGCATCGGCAAGGATGGCCGGCGAAGGATATTGAGCGGTACCGAGAAGCAGGCGGGAAGGGAGCGTCGTTCCAAGGAGATCGAACATGGTCTAACCGCCCTGCATGGGTGAGAGGATTTCGATCCGGTCGCCGTCGCTCAACTGGAATTCCGCGCGGTTGGCTTTGTCCACGAGATCGTTGTTGACGGCCGTTGCCAGCCAATCGCCCTCATAGTCGAGCGCGGCAAGCAGCTCCGCCAGCGTGGTGGCGGCAACCTCATGCGCTTCGCCGTTGACCATCAGTTTCATGAGCAAGTTCCTTAGTTCCTTCTTGATTGAAAACCAGGTCGGCAGCCTGGCGCGCCATGGCGGGGGCGAGGAGAAAACCGTGGCGATAGAGCCCATTGATCGCGACGGTGTCTCCGCTCGTTTCGACGCGCGGCAGGTTGTCGGGAAAGGCCGGGCGAACGCCGACACCGGTTTCAACGATCTCGGCCTCGCCAAAGGCCGGATGGAGGGCATAGGCGGCACCCAGCAGCTCCATCATGGAACGCGCCGTGACCGGACCGGCGGACTGGCTTTCAATCATCGTCGCGCCGATCATGAACTGCGTGTCGGCACGCGGTACCGCATAAAGCGGGAAGCGCGGATGCAGCAGCCTGACCGGGCGCGACAGCGAGATGTCAGGCGTGCGCAGGATCAGCATTTCGCCGCGAATGCCGCGCAGCCTGTCATCGACGGCGGCCATGGCCGTGCAGTCGATCCGGCGATCGAAACCGGCACCCTGCCGGGCGTGGGCGCCGAACCGGAACTCGACACCCATGGCCGCGAGCCTGTCATGAAGTGCTGCCATCGCCCGGCGCGGGTCGAGATGAGCCTCGTCGGGAAACAGCAACCCGCGCCGGAAGCGACCGGCGAGGTCGGGCTCCAGGATCGCAATTTCATCTTCATCGACACGCCGATGCCCTGACGTGCGGCTGGCGAACCGGTCAAGCTCACCAGTGTCACGCGGCATAGCCATGACCAGTGTTCCGGCCCGTGTCACCTGGCCCGGCAGTACCGCATCCCACCAGTCGGCGGCGTCGCGTCCGAGATCCAGCACCGGCTGCTCGGCGCTTTCACGCTCGCACCATGGCGCCAGCATGCCGCCGGCGAACCACGACGCATTGCCACCAAGGCCGTGCCGGATCTCGGCGACTGTGACCATCGCGCCGCGGGCGGCAAGTTCGAAGGCTGCGGTGAGGCCGGCGACGCCGGCCCCTTTGACCAGCACCCTCATGACGGTTCGGGCGCCTCTGCCGTCAGCGGCACGCCGCTCGCGTCAGCTGGCATGTAGAGATCGCCGCCCTCGCGGTATTTCGCCGCCATCGCCGCCATGCCCTCCTTCTGCGCCTCGGCGCGAATGTCGTGGGAGATACGCATGGAGCAGAATTTCGGCCCGCACATCGAGCAGAAATGTGCCAGCTTGTGCGCCTCCTTGGGCAAGGTCTGGTCGTGGAAGGACCGCGCGGTTTCCGGATCGAGCGACAGGTTGAACTGGTCCTCCCAGCGGAACTCGAAGCGCGCGCGGGAAAGGGCATCATCCCTGACTTTCGCTGCCGGATGCCCCTTCGCCAGGTCAGCCGCATGGGCGGCGATCTTGTAGGTGATCACGCCGATCTTGACGTCGTTGCGATCAGGAAGGCCGAGATGCTCCTTGGGCGTGACATAGCAGAGCATGGCCGTACCGAACCAGCCGATCATTGCCGCACCGATGCCTGAGGTGATGTGATCATAGCCCGGCGCAATGTCGGTCGTCAGCGGTCCAAGCGTATAGAACGGCGCCTCGCCGCACACGGCAAGCTGCTTGTCCATGTTCTCCTTGATCTTGTGCATCGGCACGTGGCCGGGCCCCTCGACCATCACCTGGCAATCCTTCGCCCAGGCGATCTGCGTCAGCTCGCCGAGCGTTTCCAGCTCGGCAAATTGCGCCGCATCGTTGGCATCGGCGATCGAGCCGGGACGAAGGCCGTCGCCGAGCGAGAAGGACACATCATAGGCGCGGCAGATGTCGCAGATCTCCGCGAAATGCTCGTAGAGGAAGCTTTCGCGATGATGGTGCAGGCACCATTTGGCCATGATCGAACCGCCGCGGGAGACGATACCGGTGACCCGGTTAACGGTCAGCGGGATGTAGTGCAGCCGCACGCCGGCGTGGATGGTGAAATAGTCGACGCCCTGTTCGGCCTGTTCGATCAGCGTGTCGCGGTACACCTCCCAGGTCAGGTCCTCGGCTATGCCGCCGACCTTCTCGAGCGCCTGGTAGAGCGGCACTGTGCCAATCGGCACCGGTGAATTGCGCACGATCCAGTCGCGGATGTTGTGGATGTTGCGGCCGGTCGACAGATCCATCACCGTATCGGCGCCCCAGCGGATCGCCCAGACCATTTTTTCGACTTCTTCCGCCATCGAGGAGGTGACCGCCGAGTTACCGATATTGGCATTGATCTTCACCAGGAAATTGCGACCGATGATCATCGGTTCGCTCTCCGGGTGGTTGATGTTGGCGGGAATGATTGCCCGCCCGCGCGCCACTTCGTCGCGCACGAATTCCGGCGTGACGAAGTCGGGGATCTCGGCGCCGAAGGCCTCGCCGTCGCGTTGCAGCTTGCCGCGCAGGGCCTCGCGGCCGAGGTTCTCGCGGATGGCGACGAACTCCATCTCAGGAGTAATGATGCCGGCGCGCGCATAGGCAAGCTGAGTCACCGCCTTGCCGGCCTTTGCCCTGAGCGGTCGGTTGCGAACGGGAAATTCCGGTGTCAGGCGCTCGCCAGCGGCGAATCCATTGTCTTCCGGCCGGACATGACGGCCGTCATAGGCTTCGACATCGCCGCGCGCCGTAATCCATTCATGGCGAAGCCGGGCGAGGCCTTTTTCGATGCTGGTTTCGACAGTCGAGTCGGTATAGGGGCCGGACGGATCGTAGACCGTCACAGGCGGTTCGCCCGCCGTCGGATGGACGGAGATTTCGCGGATCGGCACCCTGATCTGCGGGTGGATGGTTCCGGGCTTGTGGATCTTGCGTGAGGCGGGCAGCGGTCCCGTCGAGACGGCGGGGGTGAGGGCATTCATCTTGAGGCTCCTTTGCTCATGCATTGGAGACCCAGTTCTGTGGCGGAAGGATGAAAAGACGCTTTGGTCTACCTGCTCGGAAACAGGGCGTCGGGCGTAAACTCCCGCAAAGCGCTTGCACCGTCCCTACGCCAGTATGAACTGGATCAGGTTCAACGGATCACTGCGCCGCGAAAGCCAGCAGTATCTCAGCCCCTTGCCGGGACTCCCCTGGTGAATGCGTCGAATTGAATGGGCCGGCGCTACTTTGTCAAGCGACTTCGGCCCGAGGTGTTGATCGGCGGCACCGGGCAGAAAGCTCGCGCATGCGTCGGCGACAATCACGCCCCGGAAACCTGGGCAGGGATACCGGGATCGCCAAACCTTCGGGGCTTAAAGATCGATCCTTATGATGGTCTCGCCTTCAATCGGCACTAAACGTTCGCGCGTAGATCGCCTCGATCCGACCCGCCGTCGTCATTGGTCAGCGGCGAATTCCTTTTCGTGGGCGCGATTGACAGATGACCACCAGTGAAGGGAAACGGAAAGGCAGACTGGCCAGCCGCGGCATGTCGATAAAGACAGCCACCTGTTGCCGAATCGAGCTGCAGAAAGGCGGTTTCTTCGGGAGGATCCCGTTCGAAAGGATTGCGACCACCACGCTGCCACGGAACGGTCGTCGAGAACATCGCCAAGCTGCCCAAGGCTTTTGCTGTGACTTACTGGAGCGTGCCGTTAGCGACGAGGGTAATCCCTTTGGCCTTCGCTCCTGCCGATTTGCTGTGCTTACGGGGCAACCCGGTCGAGAAATGCATCGAATGCGGCAGCAACAGCGCGAATCACAAAGCGATGCTCCTGCCGCACGCGAATGAAACCCTTTTCGATGTCCACTATCCCGTCCTCGGCCAGCATCGCCAAGCCTTCAGCTGAATCGAGAAAACGGATCGGGTCAGATCCGTAGGCGGCACAGATTGCCGGCACATCCGCCTCGAGATCGCACATCAATCGCTCGATGATTGCGGCTCGCACGCGGTCTTCGTCGGTGAGACGGTAGCCCTTTGACGTCGCCAGACGGCCAGCTGCGATGTGCCGGGTGTAAGAATCCCGTGTAACTCGTTCTGGACGTACCCTTCGCCGACGCGGCCGATAGCCGACGCGCCGAAACCGATCAGGGTTTTGCAGGTGTCGGCCGAGTAACCCCGCGAGTTGCGCCGCAGGCGACCGGTTTTCTGCGCCAGTGTAAGCTCATCGTCCGGCAGGGCGAAATGGTCGAGCCCGATCTCTCGGTAGCCGGCGGCAACCAGCGTCTCGGCCACGGCCGCAGCCTGTTCTGCGCGGGCAGCGCTGTCCGGCAGTGCTGTCTCCTCGATTTGGCGCTGATTATTTATGAGCGACGGAACGTGCGAATAGCCGAACACCGCAAGCCGGTTGGGGCGCATGGCGACCGCCGCCGTCGCGGTCTGGACGCAGGACTGCACCGTCTGATGCGGGAGACCGAAGATCAGGTCGAAATTGATGCGGCTTACTCCATGCCGGCGCAGCCCTTCGACGGCAGTCGCCGTTTGCGTCTCACTCTGCACCCGGTTGACCGCTTTTTGAACAACGGGATCGAAGCTCTGCACGCCGAGGCTTGCGCGGTTCACGCCGGCTGCTCCCAAGGCTTCGGCCATCTCGGCCGTGAAGGTGCATGGATCAATCTCGACCGCAACCGCAGCCGTTTCCCTGAGCGCGAAGCGGTCGCGCAGGAAGTCCATCAGAGCGAGGAACTCAGCTGGCCCGATGAGGGTCGGCGTTCCGCCGCCGAAATGCACGTCGCTCACGGGCAGTGCCCGCGGCGCTTGCTCCGAGACCAAACGGATCTCGTCACGTAGCACCGCCAGATAATTCAGGATCGGCGCATCCCGGCGGGTGATGGTGGTAGGGAAGCCGCAATACCAGCACATCGACCGGCAGAACGGAACGTGGAGATAGAGCGACACCGGATCGTCGGCCGGCAGGCCCCTGAGCCATCCCTCATAAGCGTCGGCACCGACCGCCGCGGAGACCTCCGGCACAGTCGGATAGATAGTGTACCAAGGCAGGCGGGCCTCGCGATATTTTGTCAGGATTGAGGTCTGCAACAGTTACCTTCCCATTGTGACAACTACCATCCATACCGCCGCGCTCACCTGTGTCTCTGCGCTATGTCAGTCCGTTCTGCTTCGGGCGAAATTTGTATTTCGCCAACGCCACGCGGGCGATGTCGCGTTAACCGCCGGTCAGTCTTGGCTGGTGGCAATGGGGTGAACAGTTGGCCGGTTAGCTACAGCGCCATCGCTTTCCCGCCGATCATCGCCCACACCGTTTGATTCTACTGTCGCTTTCCCTTCAGCCTGCGCCTGGTCGAGGAGATGCTGCTGACGCGCGGCATTGCGTGCCTAGGAGACGATACGGCGTTGGGATCGGGCTTTGCTCGCCGACTGGCTCATAAGACGCTGTCGCGTAGCGATACCTGGCTTAGCCAATTTTTCAGGAGAAAAGTTGAAGGTTATCTCTCGGCGATCGGCCGCCACTCGTCGATTATCTTGTTAGCCCGGCAAGTCGAACGCGAAGAAATGTCCTTGGAAGGGTTGATCCCGACTGCGCGAATGGGCGCGTCCAGCAGCTTGCAGAGGAGGAGTGTGCCGACGCCGCCGTGCGCGATGAAAGCAATGTCGCCGTCGCTATGAGTCCCAAGAATGCGTAACACGGCCCGCACTACGCGCTCTTGAGCATCGACCGCACGCTCCCATCCACGGACATTTTCATGTGGATTGGCAAAGAAGCTGTCAGCAACCCGTTCGAACTCGGCAGGTGGAAGGAAGCCTGTCGCGGAGCGGTCATTCTGGCCAAGGTGCTCATCTACTGGACTGGCAAACCAAATCCTGCGGCAAGCAGGCCGGCCGCTTCAATGGCTTTAGCCTCGGAGCTTGACCATATCGACGTCAGGTCGGACAGCAACGCACTCCCTACGAAAGTCCTCATCCGAGCGACACCGGGTCAGAAAGCCGCCAGGCTGGCACCGGCAGGGCGGGATCGACGGAAACTTCTGGGTGAGTGACAAAGAAGGCCGTCGGCATGCCCGTTGTGCTCCGACAAAATCCTTCCGGATGCACCTAACAGAGCTAATCGAACACAGGAAGTGACAACACGCCGCCCTATATCATTGCACGGGCGCCTTTTTTACACAGCCGCATTGGCAAGCTGGCGCACGGGACCATGACCAGCTTTGCCAGAGCCCAGGCGTGGCCCCTGACGATGACGCTTACGGCCTGGGCATGCTCCAAGAGCCGGACGCCCGACCTTCGCTCGTGAATATGTCGGCGTCAGTGGGGCGTCTCGCCTGACGTACCGAGACGGTGCCGCCGGATGATGTCTCAATCTCGAGGTTTCATAGCAGACAAAAACCGTCGCCATCGAACGAAATTGTCGCGTATCGAACAAACGAACCATATCCGAAACGTTTCCGCTTCGTGCTCAGTCTGACCCTCGAATTAAGAAAAGAAGGAAGCGCGACTAAGGTGCGCCGGCCAACTGAATGTCAGCGCGCAGCGACGTCTTCAGGATGGCACGTCACTTGCTCAGTCAACTTTGGAACCGTTGTGACGGTCTGCCCCACAACAAGCGGAGATGACTATGGCGATTGGCTCAGAAATGCTGGATGCCCTCGGGCCACTGAAGACTTTGACTGAAGGGCTGGGTCGAGACGCAGCGTGCCAGAATGAGCGTTAAGGCCCCTGTTCTCGGCTCAGTTGCGACCTTGATCGCAGTTTCCGGTGCTGGCGCCGCCGACGCGGTGACGGTCGCTGAGTCGGAACCCGTTGAATCCGTCAAGATCTGCGACGCCTACGGCGCTGGCTACTTCTACATTCCTGGCACCGGGACCTGCCTGCGCATCGGCGGCTATGTCGGTTATGACATCGGCGCTGGCGATACGGGATCGTATGACCGCGCAAGAACCTCGAATGCGAGGATTGGGGTGGATCAAGGTACATGGCGAAGCAATACGCGCTTTGCGTTCGAAACCTGGACCCAGCAAGAGACCGAACTCGGCACGTTGAAGACCTATACCGAAACCAGCATGAACTTCGGAAATCGCAACACGTATTCGGTTCCGGACAGTCATCATAACTATTCCGTCAACAGAGGCGTCACGTTGACTTCCGCCTGGATTCATCTTGGTGGCTTCCGAGTTGGTAAGGATTGGTCAGCCTTCGATACATATATTGGGTACGCCGGAAAAGTACTCAATCAAAGTCTTGTTCGATATGGATATTTCGATACAAATGTGTTTCAGTACTACTTCGACGCGAGTAACGGCCTTTCGGCTATGGTTTCACTCGAAGAAGGCTCGGGCGTAGTCGGCACTATCGACAGCTATGTTCCGCACGTAGTGGGCGGCGTGAAATACACACAAGGCTGGGGCGCGATAACCGGCGTTGTCGGTTATGACAGCAACTATGAATCGGTGGCCGGCAAGGTCCGCGTCGATGTCAACGTCACCAACGAACTGTCGCTCTTCGGAATGTTCGGCTACGGCTCCAATGGCAAGCTCAACGATGATGCCACCAACGCAATCGACGCTCATGGTCGCGGCTTCTACAAAATCTGGGGCGGCAATTGGGCTTTCGGGGCCGGTGCTACTTACAAATTCAACGAGAAAACCTCGTTTAATCTTCAGATCTCGGGTGATCAGCTCAAGAACTATGGTGTGGCTGCAAACATCGCCTATACGGTCGTTCCAGGTTTCACGGTCACAGCCGAACTAGACTATGACGACTACGGCAACCTCGGCGTCGGCATGGTCGACCCTTCAAAGTTGAACTGGACTGACGCCGACAAGAAGAACGGCGTCGGCGGCATCCTCCGTTTCCAACACTCATTCTAACGGAATGAACAGCTGCATCTCCGATATGCCCGCTTCACGCGATTCATCCGCGGTCCGAGAGCAGACACGCTCGTGCACCGAAAACATGATCTTCAATCGTGAAGCGCGCTATCTCGGTCACAATCTGTTGGAAGCATTGGCAGTGGTTGCCTTACTGACCTCGACGACACTCGTGGTCGTACCGGCTGGCCACAAACGACTGACGCCTCTTGGGGCATCGAATGGGTCGAGGACGGCGCATGAGGCGCTTGCCAATCTCATGCTGGCTCTGGTCGCGCTTCATCAATGCGCGCGCGCACCTGTCGAGCGTCGTCCTGGCGCAACGCTCTAATCAATCCACGTCCACGCATTAGTCTTCCTTGCACCCAAAAGCCATGCGGGTTTACCCACGGAGACCCTAATTTCCGGCAAGCCAAAACGTTCGAAATTTAACTTCAGCTACTTTAGCGAAGACAAGGTTGCTCTTGAGAAAAACATCCGGCGGGGAGGGCAGCAAAGGGCTTGGGTATGAAGCGGACCAGCAAAGGTAGCTCCGGCCAAGAGCGCGACTGCGATGGCGCATCGGGCTGTGGGGCGGCGGCTGGGGTGTGGATAATGAGCCCTGGCCTATTGCCGATTGCGCCAGCCGGCGCGCGCCTTCGCAGCTATGGTGGCGGCTCATGTTGAATTGGCGTTGTTTGAGCAGTCACTCGGCGATCGCGAGGGCGTGCATCAACCGTTCGGTGATCGCGTGGCTGACGCCGCGGAAAAGACCGCAGGATCGGTTCTATTCGACGTACGAGTCGACGGCGATATCTGCATTCAGCGGATGGCTGCGATAGGATATGGCGAAACCGGCACAGCGATAATCGTGATGGAGAAGAGCGGACAGCTCAGATGCGCCTCGATTCACCTTGAGTGCGCGGCCGTCGGAATGGGACAAATATCTCCTCGGCGCGGTCCTATCCACTGCCCTGCTGATAGGCGGCGGTACGGCGAGCGGCCTGTATACCGATACGCTGATCGAGATAGTAGCAATTGTCTCGGCGGCGGCTGCCTTGTCTCGAACGACAACCCAAACAATCCCCGGATCAGTGTTCGCTCGAGAATAAGTGGCTTTAGCGCATTCGTCCTGTTCGTTGGGCTCTCCGTCTACACGATAGGGGCATGGACGACCATCGATGCAAGGGAGATAGATCCTGCGTTCGGACGCGCGGAGTTTGCCCGTACGACCATGGATGGAATAAAAGAGAATTGGGTTACCGGAGTCGGATTTGGAAATTTTCAGAAGGCCTACCAAATATACGAAAAAGAAGGGATGATATTCCGCGCATATGCAAACCATGCCCACAACGAGTATCTCGAAATTACTTTCGACGGTGGAGTGATCGCAGCCATCTTAGTGGATTTGTACCTATGCCTTATCTTGTTTGCGTTTGCTAGAATTCGCCAGTACTCCTTTCAGAAGGCGGCGTTTCTTTCTGTTGTGTTCTTGCTCGTGCATTCTCTTGTCGACTACCCGTTGCGAACCGCCGCGCTCGCGATGACCTTCGCCTATATGAACGCCATCATCTTTCATCGCGGGATCGGGGAGCGCATGAGCCAAAAGCCAGAGCAGGTAGAAGTCGACCACAATGGCGACAAGCTGTTTGTTCCCGTTGGTGCGTCTCCGTAAGGCCTGAGCCTGCGGCCGAAATTGTGGGTCGAAGCTGCCGGCGCGCTTCTCAGTGGTGGCGAGACCGCCGCACCCGCGCGGCAAGAACACGGTCGCCGCTTACACAAACCATTGACGCTGTGGTCTCGGTCAGTGGCTACCGTGTCAAACCGACCCAGTCGGGCAGACAAAGGAAAAAGATATCCGATCAGATGGGAAAAGACCGGCGCGAGGTGCCGGTCTTGCCCAATGAGCCAATGAGACGTTCGACGAGGTATTGACCGTCTGTCCCGGATTGCTTGAAGCAATCAAGCGGCCTTGCGTACCTTCAAAGCCTTTTCAAAGGCATCCTTGATCGGTTTTGACACGTCCTCGCTAGCTCTCAACATCAATGCCTGGACGCCCTTGGCCTGCTCGGCGGACTTCTCGATCTGTTTGCGCAGGAAGGCGGTCTGCAGTTCGAAGAATTCGGACGGCGTCTTCACGGCAACCAGCGCTTCGAGGTGCGTGAAGCCGGCTTCGGCATTGGCTTGCAGAGCCGCAATCGTCTTCAGAAGCATCTCGTTGCTGGTGGTTTTGGCCATTTCAAATGTCGACTCGAAAGCCTTTTGAGCCGTTTCGGCGTCCGAGCTCAATTTGGAAAATACTTCTTTCGACTGCTCAACGCTCTGATCCGCGACAGCGCGGACTTGCTCAGCAGCCTTGGATGGGTCGAAGGTAGGGAATTCGACGTTTTCGATCGTTTCAGTCTTGCCGGTGATCTTGGACATTGTTCCATCCTTTTCCAGGGGCGGCCGCAAAGCAAAGCCGCCTCCCTCATCTACGAGATCGCCGCAACGGATTTATGAAACTGACATGAATTTGCGCGAGCAGGCTGCGCCCGGTCCTGCGCGAATAGGGGTCAGCGATTGCCGTCATCGTCTCTTCCGATTTCTCCTCCGAAACTCCTTTGACATCGGCTAACGCCGATAGCGACCGTCGATCCAAAATTTCGCGAGCGCCGAACTTTTCCAGACCGGATTTGCGCCAAAGAAAAGGGCGGCATTGCTGCCGCCCTTTCGAGATTGTTGAGATGCGTGGGCCTTAGAAACCCATACCGCTCATACCACCCATGCCGCCGCCGCCCATGCCGCCAGGCATGCCGCCGCCAGCCGACTCCTTCTTCGGAGCCTCCGCGATCATGGCTTCGGTGGTGACCAGCAGGCCGGCGACCGAGGCAGCGTCCTGGAGAGCCGTGCGCACGACCTTGACCGGATCGACGATACCCATGGCGATCATGTCGCCATACTCGCCGGTCTGGGCGTTGTAGCCGAAGGTCGCGCCCTTGTTCTCGAGGATCTTGCCGGCAACGATCGATGCTTCGCACCGGCGTTCGACGCGATCTGACGAGCCGGAGCCTGCAGCGCGCGGCGCACGATGTTGATGCCAGCAGCCTGGTCGGCATTGACGCCGGTGGCCTTGATGTTGGCCGAAGCGCGCAGCAGGGCGACGCCGCCGCCGGGAACGATGCCTTCTTCAACGGCCGCACGGGTCGCGTTGAGGGCGTCATCGACGCGGTCCTTCTTTTCCTTGACTTCCACTTCGGTCGCGCCGCCGACGCGGATCACCGCAACGCCGCCCGCCAGCTTGGCGAGACGTTCCTGCAGCTTCTCCTTGTCGTAGTCCGAGGTGGTCTCTTCGATCTGCTGCTTGATCTGGGCGACGCGGCCCTGGATCTCGGCCTTCTTGCCGGCGCCGTCGACGATGGTGGTGTTCTCCTTGGAGATCGACACCTTCTTGGCGCGGCCGAGCATGTTGAGGCCGACGTTCTCGAGCTTGATGCCGAGGTCTTCCGAGATGACCTGGCCACCGGTGAGGATGGCGATGTCTTCCAGCATGGCCTTGCGGCGATCACCGAAGCCCGGCGCCTTGACGGCGGCGATCTTCAGGCCGCCACGCAGCTTGTTGACGACGAGCGTGGCCAGAGCCTCGCCTTCGACATCTTCCGAGATGATGACCAACGGCTTCGAGGTCTGCACGACAGCCTCGAGGATCGGCAGCATGGCCTGCAGGTTGGAGAGCTTCTTCTCGTGCAGGAGAATGTAGACGTCCTCGAGCTCGGCGACCATCTTGTCGGCGTTGGTGACGAAGTAGGGGCTGAGGTAGCCGCGGTCGAACTGCATGCCTTCGACGACTTCGAGTTCGGTCTCGGCGGTCTTGGCTTCTTCAACCGTGATGACACCTTCGTTGCCGACCTTCTGCATCGCTTCCGCGATCATCTGGCCGATAATCTAAACGGAGCTCTGGTGAGCGGTTTTCCGGGTCTGCCGAGCGGAAGGAGCAGGTGTGCCCCCTTTCGGTATTCTTCCGCCAGTGCATGGATCTGATGCGGGGAGGCGAGCTCTCCCGGGTATGTGTTTTCTGTCATCGCCGTTTACGCTAAGCCCACCCGATATGATCCTTTTTGGAAAGTCTCAGAAACAGATCGAACCTTCTGGATCATCGGCATTGCCAGACACTTCCATGGCGCAATAGGCAACCGACGTAGTAGGGTCCTTGCCGTGCTTGTCGATCGCGGCTTCTATCGCCTCGTCTTCAGTTAAGAGTTCCCAATTTTCAACAACGCCGTCGTGGCTTCGCACTTCCCGCCTCAGTCCGGCCGGTCGCCTGTTCTCGGCCAACTGTTTCATGCTTCTCCTAAATACGGTCTTTGAGGGCGTCGATGCCGACGAGAGCTTTCCGTCGGCGCGCAATGGCCTCAATTAGCAGGGCCTCTAATTTAGCGTTATGCGAATCGACCTGTGCTTTTGAGCGTTCGACATACTCGCGCAGGGTTTGCTCTTGGCGATCGATCTCGCGTTTCAACGTCTCCGCGTCGTTGCGCCCTTCCATGCCGATGACGATGCGGTTGCCTCTGACGAGACCATGGGGCAATACACTCGAATAGGGATTGGTCTTGAGCGAAAAGAGATTTGGATCGCCCGTGAATGCGAAGCTGCGGGTCGCGCGAACTCCGTCGATCGTGACTGCACCATCAAAAACGTCATGGACACGCACACGGGCCTCGCTCACGTCCTTTTGGGGATTTTCGAAGTCTACCCGCAGTGGTTCGACCCGAGCACCTGGCAGATGCTGCTGGGCGATCTCGGAATCGGTCTTCCCTAAGTCCGCTTTGGTGACGGTCTTGCGCACGTGCTCGTCAACCGCGCCAACCTGAGCCCGTAGGTAATTGTCCAAATCGTTGTTGCGGAAAAGTGCGTCACCGATAATCATGCTATCCCTCGTTATGTTTGATAAGGAAATTATTTCATACATACTTGCAGTTGGATGGTTGATTCAATCCTCCTAAGCGTATCCATCAAAATAAGATGGATACTGCCAGCACCTTATAGGTCAGCCATGTCGGCTTGGCGAAGCCTTCCAAACTGTCGGTTTCGGGCACCACTTCGAACGCGGGGTAGAAGGCGGATTCAAGCGGTCGTCGCAACACCAATTGTGTTCACTCACGACAGCAACTCGTCAAGCGCCTCTGCCGGTGTTTTCCAGCCCAGAGTTTTTCTCGGTCGGGCATTGAGGGCCGCGGCCACGGCGGCGATCTCGTCGGCGCTGTGGACGCTCAGGTCGGTGCCTTTCGGGAAGTACTGACGCAGCAGTCCATTGGTGTTCTCGTTGGTGCCACGCTGCCATGGGCTTTGCGGATCGCAGAAGTAGACTTGGACACCCCCGTCGATCTTGAGACGATCATGCTGAGCCATTTCGGCTCCCTGATCCCAGGTCAGCGAACGACGCAACTCTTCGGGCAAGGTGATGATGGTGCGCGTAATCGCGTCACGCACGGCTTCAGCTCCGTGTCCTGCGAGAGCAGGGCCATTCTTCATGCGCGGAGCTTCGCCATGCCCCGCAAGTCGGGGAATATGCAGCAACATCGTGAAGCGTGTCGTACGCTCAACCAGCGTGCCGATCGCCGAACTGCCAAGACCAAGGATGAGGTCTCCCTCCCAGTGACCCGGCACCGCGCGATCGACCGCTTCGGCGGGGCGTTGACTGATCATAATCTCCGGCGAGACAAAGCTCTTGCCTCGCCCGCGTACGCGCGCCCTGGGGACCCGCAACACGCGCCCCGTTCTCAAGCAGGCCGACAGTTCGCGGCGTAGCGCTCCCCGGCCCTGAACAAAAAGGGCCTGATAGATGGCTTCGTGGCTGATGCGCATCGTCTTGTCGTCCGGGAAGTCGATCGGCAAGCGTCGGGCAATCTGTTCCGGGCTCCAGGCCTTGGCCCATCGCCGATTCTTTCGCGGGCCATGCCGGCGGCCCTTCCACGAAACGGCGGGACCAGGAACGGGAGCGCCGCTCGGGGTCATGACGACGCCGGCCAGTCTCTGCTCCACATAAGTGCGCAAGGTCGTGTTGAGCGCAAGCTTGGTCGGTTTGGGCCGACGGGCCGATCGCTCCGCGTGCCATTGGGCTGTCGATGCACGATACTCCAGGCACCGCTGCGCGTCGCGGCATTGCGTCGTAGCTCGCGGGAGATGGTCGAGGCGGATCGGCCAAGTTGGCGTCCGATCTCGCGTCTCGAAAGGCCCTGAATGCGAGCGCGTCTCTACAGAGGCCGGAAGCTAGTAGCTTTCGCGTGAAGCCTGATTAGACCGCAAGGCCGAAGCCAGATAGAATCGTTCGGCAAGAGGTGCCATTGGCTGATACATGGTTGGTTGAGAACAGCAGCAGGCTGCATCCGAAGGGAAAGACGGTAGCTTTGTTCGCTCGCTCTCTGGCCCATCGGGCCATGGCCAGAGTCCCAAGGATTAAGCGAACTTCTTGCCGAGCACAAAGCTCTCTTGGGTCCAAGCATCTGGGTCCAGCACCTTGGCCTTTGCGCTGTCGACCTGAAGCTTCGAAATGCCGGCCTTGTCATTGGCATCGAAGATGGCACCCGACACCGAAACGTAGCCTCCGCACATTCGATCCCAATAGGCGTGAAGGTCGATCGTTTCGCCGGTCGCCGGCATCACGGTAACTTCGTTGCCGCCGCGGTCGCCATCTGTGTTGATTGCAGAAATTCGCTCCGTCGCGTGCAACGGCTGGTGAATGTCTCCAATGAGATGCAGCAGCCAAACCATGTCGTAGGAGCGAACGTCGTCTGTCGCGGCCGACGTCGCCGGCAGCGCCGCGATGAACAGCTTCATCTGCGAAACGGCATTGATCGGATCGGCATCGGAGAATTGCGTCCCGTCGGTCGAAAATCTGATGTCCTTGAAATGTCAGTAGCGGTGCATGTTTTTGTCTGCGTAGCCGATGTTCTGCGCCGTCGGCGTGTCGTCGTCCTTGGTGTAGCCGTGGGCAGAGTCTTTGATGTCATCCGCCCAAACGGCCGCATGAACGAAGGCGTATTGCGCCTTCTTGTCATCGGGCACGCCGGCGATCCAGCTCGGATAGTCGGGGTTCAGCTTGATCAGTGCATCGACCTTGGCTTTCGGCTGCGGCGTCAGTTTAGAGTAGGCCACGGCGGCGACCTGCATGTGCCCGCCGTCCCACCAGGCCAGCGCAGGCGCTGATGACAGGATCAACGAAAGAACGGAACCAAAGACGAGCGCACCACGCATGTATTCCTCCCCGAAGCCGACTTTTCTGATCTATCAACTGTAGACGACGCGGCATGACGGCAATGGTGCCTTCACGGAAGGTCGAACCTCTTCTGGATTCGACAACAAAACCCAAATAGCGCATGATCTTTCCTGGGTTGGGGAAATTCATTCATGGGCGTGCGCGAATTTTCGTGCGTGTTGTGCGCAGTGCTCTTCTCGGGCTGCGCAGCCGACTACTTGAACCATTACGACACGGTGACACTCGCGGCCGGCGACGCGGCCATGCAAATCTGCTCCTCCAAACAGTCGACCCGTTCAATCCGAACAGTCGGAACACGCATATCGAGGGCGACGGCGTGCGCGCTGCGGCAGTCGTCAATAGGTATCGAGGGGTGTCGGCAGCACCGACGCAATCGTCACGGCCGGGCGGCGGTGATTTGGATTGCGCAGGCGGCAAGGGAAACAATGCTGTCGTGGTTGGCCCGGTGAAGATCACCAACGGTGATCCCAACAAGCTGGACCGCGATCACGACGGCGTCGGATGCGAGTAGGGGCGGCGGACGTTGGACAGCTCTCGCTACGACAATCGATCTGCCCAATGGCGCAAACGGACTGGCGCCAAGCAGCGGCGAGTACGCAAATTGGCGGGCATTCCAAAGCGGCTGATTATCGCAACCGTGGCTGCGATGGCGGCCTACGCAACGCAGTTCGTCATGCAGCATGGCGACCGCATGCCTGAGCTCAATCTGGCGAACTGGACCGGCCCGAGCCCGGCGCCGATCGCCGGTGTTGCGTCGGTGATCGATGGCGACACGATCGAAATTCACGGACAGCGGATCCGCTTTAACGGAATCGACGCGCCAGAAAGCCGGCAGTATTGCGATGACGCCAAGGGCTTCGAATATGCCTGCGGGCGCCAAGCCGCCGAAGCACTGGATAAGTTCCTGGCGGCCTCGAGGCCAGTGCATTGCAGCTTCGTCACCTGGGACCGTTACGGCCGTTTTGTCGGCGAGTGCCGGCGCGCCGACGGCGCAGGAGTCGCAGCCTGGATGGTCGAGCACGGCCAAGCGCTCGATTGGTTTCGCTACAGCCACGGCGCGTATGCAGCGCAGCAAACCAAAGCCGAGAAGGCGAAGGTCGGCCTGTGGGTCGGAACGTTTCAGAAGCCATGGGATTGGCGTGCTGAGCATGCGGACAGTCAGCAGCCAGCCGTCAGTCAACCTCTCGGCATCATCAGCCGCCGGCAGGTAGCGCAAAGCTACTCATGTCAGCCGCGGCGGACTTGCTCGCAAATCGGCTCCTGCGACGAAGCCCAATGGTATCTCAGCAATTGCCCATGGGGCCGCAAGTTGGATCGTGATGGCGACGGCGTTGCATGCGAAACGCTCTGTTACACAACGACAAACGGCCGTGGAATTTTGGCCGACTGAATAATTTGAGTGGGAGGTTAAATGGAAATCGGCCCGCGTTCCGCAGCTTCGGTTTCTTGGAAGAGGGAGGTCCTAGTGGACGACAAATTTTACAATCGCGTTGGCGGTGATCGCATCTCATCGCGTCAAGTCGACGAACTCATCGGACTTGCGCGCGGCCTGGCCGCGGATGGAACCATCAACAAGGCCGAGGTCGAATTCCTTCAAAAATGGTTGGCGGCGAATGCGGAGATCAGCAATCAGCCACTCATCCGAACCTTGTATGGGCGCATCAACGATATCCTCGCAGACGGAGTGCTCGATTCGAATGAACACGCCGAACTCTTGGACACGCTAAACAGCTTTTCGAATCGTGATTTCGAACTTGGGGAAGTGCTAAAGCCGACAACGCTGCCACTCTGCAGGCCGGCCCCAACTTTGACCTTCGCCGGCCGGCTATACTGCTTCACAGGCACATTCAATTTCGGTCAGCGAAAACACTGCGAACAAGCCATTGCAGATCGCGGTGGCTTCACGGGAGGTCTGAGCCAGAAGACAGAGGTTTTGGTGATAGGGGCCTATGCCACCGAATCGTGGAAACATTCGTCATTTGGCGACAAGATCGTCAAGGCGACCGACTGGCGCGACCAAGGATTGCCAATCTCGATTGTCGCCGAGAGCCATTGGGGTAGCTTTCTCTGAGCGGCAGTTCACGGCATGAGCCTTAGACGAGGGTTCTCTCGGCTGTGGTGGCCCTTCTCGGTGCCGTGGATGGCCTTTTGGTCCTGGCACGATGATTTGCCTTGTCTACTGGGGTTTGATCTCGCCGGCAAAAGCCCTTGGTGCAGCACAGGGCTTTACCTGCCGGTTCGTCCTAACATTGAAACGGCCGAGCTGATCCTTGGAGTGCCAATGGCGATTGCCGGGGCCATGGCCCTGGTCATGGGGGTAGCTGCCGGTTTCAAGGCACCAAACTGACATATCCCCAATGTGGGTGGAGGCGACGGATCCGCGCTGCGAACGAAGACAACGCTCCTATACTCGTCGCGTAGAGCTTCGCCATCGTTTCGCATAGCGACCTGAATTGCCCGTCGCGTTGCACACGGGCCGAGCCACGAGCGGACTGCATCATCCTTGGCAATTAGGTTGCCTAGAGCGCCAAACATCGTCGCGCTTATAGCTTGTTGTTGGATGCGTTGGTGATCCTCGAGCAGCTTGTGCCTCGAAATGTACCCGGCGTTCACGCCTGGGATGGCGTGGTTCATGAGCAGACGCGCGTCGAACTCCGAGACGCCAGCAGCCGTCGCAAGCGTCCTGAATGTCTGCCGCAGGTCATTGCCCCACTTGCCAAGAACATCCCGATCGTCCTTCTGCTCGGCCAGATGTCCGCTTTCGCTGTCTGCAGGGAAGAGCCAACTATTGGCTTCAAAGGGAGAGACGTAGCGGCCAAAGCGGATTGCTCGCGTGTGGTCCGCGAATGGTTGGAAGTAAGCCAAACCGAGGAGAAACAGGTGTTCCGCAACACCTGTGCGGCCGTGGCGCTGGGTTACCCCGGTTACGAGGCGCGCGCTATGACCTGCAGTTGGAAGCGACTATCCCGGACGCCGAAGAAATGGTTCTTTCCGAGTGCCATCAGCGCAACCGCGGTCTTGCGAAGTGACGCGCCGGCCTAGCCGGCGCAGTTGCGCGGTCACCCGGCGATAGCCGTAGCGGCCTTTGTGGCTGTCGAAGATAGCCTTGATCGCCTCCTTCAGCGCCGCATGGCGGTCCGGGCGCGAGGCCGCCTTTTGCCTGTAATAGAACGTGCTGCGCGGCAGCTTCGCCAGTTCGAGTAGTCCCTCAAGCGGATGCAGCGGCCTTAACGCCTGGACGGCTTGCGCTTTTTGGGCGCGTGTTCCCGCGTTAAGTCCTCCAGTTTTTTAGGTAGGCGTTCTCCATCCGCAGTTGCTTCAGCTCGGCCAGCAGTTCTTCACGGCTTTTGGCCTCGTCACTGGCTGCAACAGGCACTGCGGGGGCCGGCGGCTTTGACATGGGTTGTCCTCTGGGGCGCGGGCCGAGCGCCTCTATCCCGCCCGCATGATAGCGCTTCTCCCAGCCCGTCAGGCAACCGGCATTGCGGATATTGAACAGCGCCGCCGTCTGGCGATGCGACAGACCGTCCTCCCACATCCGCTCCAGCACTGACAGCTTGAAAGCCGCGTCGTAACGACCATACTTGCCCAACAGCCCGGCATCGCCATGCACCTGGTACAAGGCCACCCACTTGCGAACAGTCGCCGCGTCAACTCCATGGTCCGACGCCGCACTCGCGTAGCTTTCATCTCCGCTCAGATACTTATCGACAACTGATCGCTTGAAACTCGCACTGTGTCTGGACAAAACCCCGAAGGTTGTTCCAACTTTCGTGGGCCAGTTCATTGTCGGGGCTTCTTTGTTCAGCGACGGTGCTCAACCTTCAGGAAGTCGGAACAGCTGACGAGCAACCTCCCTTCTCCAAAGCAAGCGAGTTCGAGCGGGCTCGGCGTGCTTGGCGTCTTCCTGACACCGGGTGCGAAAAACGAGGCACTTGCAAGCCTCGCGGCAGCTTTCCCGGCTAAGGCTGTCGCCGAGGCCTTGGTTGAGGATGTGGATCCGAACGGTCTCCTACCCGCCTCGCTGGCCTATTGGGAGCTACGAGGGCTCGCTGACGACGACGCCGCCATGCTCGGAGATCGTCGACTGGATGGTGGCACGCGAGCCGCTGCAGGTTGGCGCCGCCGACATCGACAAGTTCACCGCGCTTACCGGATGAATGCGCGGCCGGTCCTGGCGCCGAACCGCCGTTTCATCCTGACGACGAGCTGACAGACGTTAGGGGTTGGAGGACAAATCAGCGGTCTTATGTAATGCTTGGGAATCTGTTTTCGGCGAAATTCGTCTTTTAGGACCAATTTTCGTGTGGTAAGATCATTCTTCACGGTTTTGGCTGGCTTGAAACCAAAATTCGAGCGAAGGGTCCGATTTTCATGGCTGCAGCGCAGCAGCACCAATTTTCAGGACCTGTTATCGTTTTTCAGGAAATACGCCTTCCGGAGACCGCGATCCCGGCCGGATACAGCGCCCTGATAGGAGCCTACGGGCTCGCCGTTCCCTTGCCTCGCACGTTGTCCGCCATTGGCGAGCATCATCGAATTACTGAACGGGACGGCTGGAGGATCATGACGCCCCGCCATGCCCCACATCCAACCGTCGAAGGCCACCTTACCTTCGCGCTCAAGTACGAGGGGCTCGACCTTGCCGTCCTCAAGCGGCTGTTCCAGGTCACCGGTCCCGTACCGATCGAGGCGTTGGTCCGTGAACGCCCAACCGGCAGTTATGCCCGCCGCATCTGGTTTCTATATGAATGGCTGACGGGCGCGCGTCTCGATCTGCCCGACGCGGATGCCGGACGCTACGTTCCGGTTGTCGATCCCGAGTTGCAATGGTCCGGACCCGTGAAGACCGCTTCGCGCTACCGCATAAGGGACAATCTCCCAGGCACGCCTGAGTTCTGCCCTCTGGTGTTCCGCACCAAGGCTCTCGAAAAATTCATTGGCCTTGAACTGCCGAGGCGTGCGGAGGGAATCGTAGCGGACGTGCCGCGCGACCTCCTTGCTCGGACCGCCGCCTTTCTTTTGCTCAAAGACTCGCGATCAAGCTACGCGATCGAGGGCGAGCGCCCGCCGCAAGACCGAATCCAACGCTGGGGCCGCGCCATCGGCGAAGCCGGCCGCCAACCGATCGATCGCGATGAGCTGCTGCGTCTGCAAAGAATTGTACTCGGCGATGCCCGTTTCGTGAGACTTGGCTTCCGAAAGGAAGGAGCCTTCGTCGGCCAGCATGACCGAGATAACCGCATGCCCCTACCCGATCACATCAGCGCTCGGCCTGAGGACCTGCCGCGGCTCATCGATGGGATGGTGGCCTTCGATCAAGGCCCCGCGCAAAACCTTGATGCAGTTATCGCCGCCGCAATCCTCGCCTTCGGCTTTGTCTACATCCACCCGTTCGAGGACGGAAACGGCCGCATTCACCGCTACCTAATCCACCATGTCCTTGCCATGTACGGCTTCAATCCGCCGGGAGTGGTGTTTCCCGTCTCGGCCGCGATCCTGGACCGGATCGACGAGTACAGGCGCGTGCTCGAGAGTTATTCGCAGCGCCTTCTGCCATTGGTCGAATGGGAACCGACGCCGCAATTCAACGTCCGGGTGCTGAATGACACGGGGGATTTCTACCGATTCTTCGATGCAACCCCACACGCCGAATTCCTCTATGCCTGCGTCCAGCGGACGATCGAACGAGACCTTCCCGAGGAATCCGCTTTTCTGCAACGCTACGATCGATTCCGGCAACAGGTGGATGCCTTTATCGACATGCCCGAACGTCTGACCGATCTGCTCTTCCGTTTCCTTCACCAGAATGGTGGTCATCTGTCGAACCGCGCCCGCGAAAACGAATTCGCCGCACTGACCAATGACGAGGCAGGGCGGATCGAGGCGATCTACGCGCGAACCTTCGGTATGGATTGAAGGCGTGAGCATCATAACGATTGATCTTTAGTCCGACGGTTTGGCTATCCCTTTCCTCTCTTGGTTCGAGGCGTGATTTGTGGCCGACACATGCACGAGCTTTCCGTCCCAGTTTTTTCCGCCGGCCAAATGCGCTTCACAAAATATAGCACCGTCCCGTTCAACCTGAGGCATTCATCCGGGCGGCAAAGGGGTGGGATACGGCTGGCTTTCGCGGCGCAGTGATCCGTTGAACCTGATCCAGTTCATACTGCTGCTAGAGACGGCACAAACGCTTTGCGGGAGTTACGCCCGAGGTCCTGTTTGGGCAGGGTCGACCAAAGCGTCTTTTCATCCTTCCGGCACCGATCTGGGTCTCCAATGCATGAGCAAAAGAGCCTCAATGAGTGCCATCATCCCTGCCGTGTCCACGGGGCCGCTGCCGGCCTCGAGGAAAGTCCGCAGACCCGACTCGATCCGTCCAGTCCATCATGGGCGCCATGGCCACTCTATGATCTTGATTTTTCAGCATTTTTTCTTTAACATCAAATCGTTAGAACCTGCCGAGTGCACATACGACCCTTTTCGCCACGTTTCGATCTCTCAGTGCACACGGAGCGCACACGAAAAAATGGCCACCTACACAAAGCTCTCGTCCGGTTCCTGGCGTATCCAGGTCCGTCGCAAAGGTCGCTACGTCAGCGAGACCTTCCTGCGCCGGGACGACGCACGGCGCTGCCCTCTTGTAAACCCTAGCGACCAGACGGGAACAGAACTGGCGTTTCGACCTCGGTTTGCGTACCCCGCCTATTGATCAGATGGCCTCAGGCAGGGAATAGCGCGCTCCGATCTCAGCGCGGGCATAATCGATGATATTCGACAAGATTTCGGGAGCAACGGGCTCTTTCAGGCGGAAATGAAACACCTTTTCGTTGTCCTCGAACAGCTCGCGCTGAAGATTGCGCGCCTGGACGCCATCCATCGTCGAGTCGATGAAGGATCCATGCTGTACGCAAATCATAGCGTGAGACAGGATGCCCTGCGTAGCAAAGCGGACAACCTTGCTACGTGGTCGAGCCGTGAACATAATGTCTCCTGGCTCGACACTGTCTATTTGGATGCGCTTCATAGCCGCCCTGCCTGACCGTCATCGAACTGCATCCATCAGATTGCCATCGCCGTGAGCTTCTTGCCGGACCGTGTGATACGCAGCCCTAAATGTCCGGCGAGTGGTTCAAGCACGCCCAGAATCACTGACCGAAGCATCCAGGACGGAACGGTCTCGTACAAGCGATCATGCCGCCGCGCCCACCAAGCCCTACCGGCCCAAACCCTGCGTTCACAGCCGGAAGAAAAATCGCGTCGATTGAGCCCGCTTGCGGGTTGCCCCGGTCGGTCGCTCAATCGATAGCTTGGTAAGAGGTGGAGCTCCCATGTTCAATTCGAGCAGATGTTGGTCCAACTCCTTGTCCGCCGTTGTCAGCCGATGATTCAGCCGCAGATAGTCCATCCAGGTCGGCGTACGAAAGGTTTCTGTCCAAAGCAAGGGATCCTGAAGATCGCGCTGGAGGTTCCAGTGGCGAGCACCGACGCGGCTTTGCACGCGCCGTCGTTCCTGCATCCGGTCCAGGAAAGCTTCGACGTTCGCCTCCGGTATTGAGTACTCGATCTTGACAACGATCGGCCCGCTTCTCGGCTTCAGATCGAGAGCGAGCTGCGGCGTTTCGAAGCCAAAAGGATCCTGATCAGAGTCCTGCCATTGGCGGATAGGCATCAGGAGCCCGGTGGCCGCGACCATTATTAGCGCACCAGCGGAAGATTCCAGGGCTGTGGTGAGCGAATAGTTCTCAGCCACTGTGCCCCACAGCCAACTGCCGGCCGTGATACCGCCAGACGAAAGGGCATAGTGGATCGAGAGCGTGCGACCGACGACCCACCTTGGGCTTGCCAATTGGACGCTCACGTCAAGCCCCGTCCAGGTGACGACCCAGCCCGCGCCACCGAGCGCCAGCGCAATAGCCGCCACCACCACTGTGGAGGTAAGAGCAAGAGATAGACAACATGCCGCACAGGCAATGCATGCCAGTGTTGTCAGCCGCTCCTGGGACAAAGACCGCCTCAAGACATTGTTGCAAATGCCGACGCACAAGGCGCCGGTCCCAAAGCCGGCCATCAGGACACCATAAACGATTGGTCCTCCGCCTAGCTGATCGCGGGCAACGAGAGGCAGGAGCGCGAGTATGGAGATGCTGGTCAGGCCAAAAAGCGCTCCACGCGCGATTGCCGCCTTGATCTCCGCCGACAGGGCCGTGAAGCGCGCTCCGTCATGGATGGCAGTGGTCAATGGCTCGCGCGGGAGAGGTGAAGGGCGAACATCCCATTTGCGGCGCCCTATGGTCCCCAGCAGGGCTAGATAGGTCAGTGTCGCCACAGCGAAAGCTGTCAGCGGTCCAAAGGAGGCAACGACGATGCCACCGAGCGCCGGGCCCACGCTTCGAATGGCATTGTATCCAACCGAGATGAGCGTGACCGCGGCCGGGACTTCGCGTTTTCGCAAGATATCGCCCACCGACGCGTGCCAGGCGGGATCGGTGAACGCGGCTCCCGCTCCGGCCAAACAGCTGAAGGCGAGAACCATCCAAGGATTGAAAATCCCCAGCGCCGCAAGAACAGTCAGCATCGCCGAGGACAACGCTATCGCGCACCAGCCGGCGAACATGAGATTGCGGCGGCTGTAGTTGTCAGCCAGGGCCCCGGCGAAGATCGACAGGACAAATACGGGTAGTGTGGTCGAAGCCTGCACCAGGGCGACCATCACGTCCGAGGTCGAGATGGTCGCCATCAGCCAACTGATGGCGACGGTTTGAATCAGCCAGCCAAGGCTGGCGACCTGTGTGGCAAGCCAGATCGAACGAAAGGTCGCATTCTCGAGCGGCGCAAATGTCGCCGACGAAGCTGGACTCGCATCTTCGCGCGCCACCCTGCTCATTGGGTTGAGCCCTTCCTCGGTCTATCGGTCGGTTAGAGGTGCCCTCCCGGCGCACGTGCCCATGGAGGAAGGATCCCATGAGCGCATTTTGTCGGGGCAGCGCAAGATATTTCTTTACCGCTGGCACTCTGGCGCAAGCGATTACTTCATCTGGAATTGCCACCACCGCGCTTTCATGATTGCTGGCCTATGTGACGTCCTCGCCTGCTGCCCGAAATGAATTTCCCGGGCTACGCATACCTGCCTGGCAAACATCCACATCCGGTCCGCGACCCGTTGGGTTACAGTTACCAAAGCGATCCGGGGACTGTTGTTACGGTCGAGGAATCACTCAGCTCAAACGTGTTCCGATGGGGAATCGACCTTTTCAACCACGGCTATTACTGGGAAGCTCATGAGGCGTGGGAGCCTCTATGGCATGCTGCGAAACAAAGCGCCCAGCATCCCTGTTCTTCAAGGGATTGATCCTATTGGCGGCGGCCGGGGTGAAGATCCGCCAGGGAAAGAGGGTCGCTGCCGCGCGCCATGCCGCAAGAGCTGCAGCGCTCTTTCGTCAGGTGGCGCTTCTGCCGAGCCGGCTCTTTGAGGCCGCAATTGGAATGAAACCCGCCCCCCCCGCGGTCGAAGCCGAAGCGGCCACAACTCTCCCGGTTGTTTTGCGAGAGCCGATGCCGGGCCAACCGCCTCAGCCAGTCTTCGATTTCATCCTCGCACCCAAATCCGAGAGCGGCTGACAGGGCGGCTCTTCGTTAGCTGGATGAGCTGCCGATTGTCATGAACAGTCACAAGGGCAGTTTCAATCTGGAGCGGCCTATCTACCGCTAGGCCCGGATCTGGCGGAGCACCCAAGGCAGGCGCCGCTTCCATCGCTGACCTCGCGGCAAAGGAACATCTTTCTGCCACCGCTTTAACTTGCGGGTTCGTCTGCCTCCCGTCAGTGCGGTCGGTGCCTCAGGAACCAGCGCTTCCTCAACCGTCGGCGGCTTGGGAGACGATCCGTCGGGCATGATCACGTCCTTGACGTCGGATACCGCTTCGCTCGTGGTTGGCACGGGCTGAGAACGAAGATCTTCGGAAAAAGTCGGCTGCGGCGTCGCTTTGGCGATCGCACCTTCCGTCTTCGCTTCCGCGACTTCGTTCGCGATGGCAGCCAGGTCGATGCTGCCCCAGATCGACTGTGGCCGCTTCACCAGCCCACGCTTCTGTTTGATCTCGACGACAAAGGGTCGCTGCGGCTGCCTCATAGTGATCTCGCGGACTTAGGGGAGTTGCGAGTGTCCTCTAGGCGGAGCGCACGCTTTCGTCCACCCGCCGCCACGCATTCTCCAAAGGTTTTCGGAGGCGTTGCCGCCGTCCAAGCCACGACGAAAGCGGCTCCCCGCCGGCACCCGGGCCCGCGCTCGCGATCTCTTGTCCAGCTTTCAGGGTGATCGCCATACGATCATATCGCCTACGCAGCCGCCTTTGTTGGGCCCATCGGCGAATCCGTAAAATATTCAAAATGCAATGAAGATGACCGCCACCCTTGTCCATACTCCCATGTTCCTGAGCATATCGGTCCCGTCCAACGCATTTTTGGAATCGGTCACCTGCAACTGATTCATGCTGCTGATGGAAGCATGCTGGATGTCATGAGTGGGCGGACACAGATTGCCGATCGGCAAGCGCTCGGCAATCCCAAAGCCGCAGTTGGTGCCCATCGCATCGGCTTCCCTCCACCGGGTTGAGAAGCCGCAAGAAGGTGGCGCTGACCAGGCTTGCTCCGCAGCCCTCATTGTCGTTGATCCAGACGCGCGGGGTGGTACGGCACCCTTGCTCGATTGCCTGGATCACCGGTCGTCAGTGTAGAGTGGTAGCGTAGCCCCTGCGCTGGACCTCGAGCTCCGCCGGCGACATCGCCGACCGCAAGCGCAGCTCGACATCGACGGCCTCCGCTGAGTTCGCCTCACGCCCGTAGCCTTAGGCAAACATACTGCAAAGCCTAGAATCAGGCGTTCCCATTTACGGCGCTACCGGCCCGCCCATTCTGCAGCGAGCCTGTGGAGTTCCTTCACAACCTTCGGTAACGATAATCAAAGTGGATTTTTCGCTTAAGCGCTTTATTCAAGTTTTGGTCGTAGATTTCTTCCCAGACGGGGTGATCATCCTGCTTGGGGGAAGAGCATGCTGAAAGTCTACACTTGTATTGCGACGCAGCATGATCTGCGTCTGGTCGCGCTGGCCGCCTTCATCTGCGCCCTGGCCTCGTTCACGGCCGTGAACCTCCTCCACCATGTCGGGCGCAGTGAAAGCGAAATGCGACGGATCTGGCTAGCTGTCGCCGCGATCGCCACCGGCTTCGGCATCTGGGCGACGCATTTCATAGCCATGTTGGCCTTCCAGCCCGCCGTACCGAGCGGCTACAACATCGCCTTGACGATCATGTCGTTGCTGGCCGCGATCGCCTTGACCGGGACGGGTCTCACGATCGGCATCTCGCCACGCGTTCCACATGGACGCTGGATCGGGGGTGCGATCGTGGGAGGCGGCATCGCGGTGATGCACTACACCGGCATGGCCGCATTCGAGATCGCGGGCCGCGTCGTCTGGGACGTGCCGCTCGTCGCCGCCTCAATCATTCTTGGTGGGCTGTTCGGCGCGGCCGCATTGCCGGTTGCCCTTCACGCCAACACGGTCAAGTGGAAGGCGCTCGGCAGCCTCGTGCTGACGGTAGCGATTTGCAGCCACCATTTCACGGCGATGGCCGCGGCTGCAATCATGCCAGACCCGCGCATTGTCATTTCCGCAACGGCGTTGCCGGCGGACTGGATGGCGGCTGGCGTAGCCCTCGTTTCGATCCTCATCATCCTTTTGGCCATCATCGGCCTCGCCCTCGACGTGCGCGATCTCCGTCGCGCCGGCGAGGCAGCGCGTATGCAGGAGCTGGCCGACGCGGCCGTCGAGGGGCTGATCGTGTGCAACGAAACTGAGATCGTGGCAGCCAATCGCAGTTTCGCCGCGCTTGCCTGCCTCGACGGCTCTCAGCCGGCCGGCCGCCCGCTCGCGTCCTTCTTTCCCGCCGTTTCCCAAGGCGAGTTCACGGGCACTGCGCAAACGCCGCTGGAGGTGGGGCTATGCGCGACGGACGGCAGTACGGTCCCGGTTGAGCTGATCCGGCACAGCATGCTCTATGCCGGCAAGCAACACCAGGTTCTTGCCGTGCGCGATATCCGCGGGCGCAAGCGGGCGGAGGAGGAGATTCATTTCCTTGCCCACCACGATCCCTTGACCAAGCTTCCAAACCGCACGAGCTTCAACGAAAAGCTGGAGGCCGAGTTTGCGACGCATCGCAGCGCTGAGAGGTGCCTTGCCGTCCTCTTCCTCGATCTCGACCGCTTCAAGGAGATCAACGACCTCTTCGGCCATCTCGTCGGAGACGCTGTGCTGCAGTGTGTGGCCGACAAGATCAGGGGCGTCCTTAAGCCAGGGCAGATGGTTGCGCGCTTGGGCGGCGACGAGTTCGCTGTGATTGTTCCCGGTCTGCCGAGCGCGGGCTATGCGACGCGCACTGCTGAAGCCATCCTGGACGCATTCAACGACACAGGCGCCAACCTGCCTGCCGGCGTCACCATCGGCACCAGCATAGGCATCGCTGTATTCCCGAACGATGCACCCGATCGGGAGACGCTTCTGAGCCATGCCGACGCAGCGCTTTATGAGGCAAAGATGCAGGGGCGTGGCCTTTATTGCGTTTTTGAGCCGTCCATGGGCGAGCATCTGCGCGATCGCCGCCAGTTCGAGCACGACATCCGTCACGCGATCTCGCGCAAGGAACTCCGCCTCGTCTATCAACCGCAGGCGCAACTCCAGTCCAACGAGGTGTTCGGTTTCGAAGCGCTGCTGCGGTGGGATCATCCGGAACGCGGCGCAGTTCCGCCGGCGGTGTTCATCCCGGTCGCTGAAGAATGTGGCGCCATTCTGAAGATCGGTGAATGGGTGCTGCGGACCGCCTGCGCCGAAGCGGCAAGCTGGCAACAACCGCTAGCAATCAGCGTCAACGTTTCGGCCATGCAACTCCACGGCGGGAATTTGCCCGAGCTGGTCGGGGCAGTGCTGAAAGAAACCGGTCTCGATCCGTTCCGCCTCGAGCTGGAAATAACCGAAACTTGCCTGATCAAGGATATCGGGCGGGCGCTCGCTGCCCTGCGTCAGCTCAAAAGCCTTGGGGTTCAAATTGCCATGGATGATTTTGGCACCGGATACTCGTCGCTATCGAATTTGCGGGCATTCCCGTTTGACAAGATCAAAGTCGATCAGTCTCTTATCCGGGCGGTGGATACCAGCGATGAGGCGGCTGCGGTCATGCGTGCGGTCTTTGGCCTCGCTCGGGGCCTCAAGCTCCCGGTCCTGGCAGAGGGTGTCGAAACGGACGCGGAGCTGACCTTCTTGCGGCAAGAAGCCTGCGATGCGATCCAGGGTTACCTACTTGGCCGACCCTGCCCGATTTCCGACTTCGCCCAGCATACGAGCGGCAAAGGCAGGACGCCCGCTTCCCGACGGCAGAGCAACCACGAACTGCGCCTGGTCAAGAACAGCGCGGCGTAGTGCGCAAGCGCGTCGCACGTTTCGTGGTGACACTCGCGAGCGTTCGGAGATGGTGCGGTGTTCCACAGGTCAACAGCTCCTATGCTGAGGGCGGCGCATTTCGGCAGCTCGGTTCTGCCCGCCCAGCCGCGATCGACGGCTGCGCCTTCCCGCGTTACATCGAACGGGCGTAGCGCCTCGAGCAGCGGTTCGCCGTGCCGCTGATGCTTGTCCTGGAGAGTGCGGTTCGGGCGCATGCAAACGTCACACCGGTAAGACAGAACGCGGCGTCGGGATAACGGCGTTTCTCCCGAGCGACGAACTCGAAGATGACGAGGTCGAAACCATCGCCGAATTTCGATCCCTTCAAGAATGAGCCGGCTCATTGAACCAGCTTAGTCTAGCAGGTGTCGAAAAAGAAAGCGCGATCGCCAACAGACAATTGCGAAGACATGTAGGATCAGGTTATGTCGGCGATGTGCTAACGGAGCATCGCGGTTTTCGCTATCTTCGAATTTCCGAAGCCCTCCGTTTCCCAACTGGGCTGTACAATTTTTGCGGTTGAAATTTACTTTTTCCGAAGTGTTCGATGCTAGGGGACCAACACGCAGCTACTACTCTAGCGTGGGGGGAGTGAAAGAGTGATGCAGCGTCTGTATGCCGCAAGGTTTGGTGATCTTCTGGCGGGAGACCTGCGAGTTTTTGGCGGGCCCTCGACAATCGAACCACTTGCCGGCCGAATCAGGGCGGAGCAGGTCAGTATCGTGCTTCGCAACACGCCTCTCGGCATGGTTGCGAACATACTCAATGCGGCCACTCTTGTTATGGCGCTTTGGGGCTCCCCGGACCAAACGAAAGCCATCCTCTGGGCGAGTGTTATCATCGTCGCCGCCGGGTTCGTAGGCCTAAGAGCGAGATTATCGTTTCAGCCAGTCAAACCAAGGTCAGTGTCTCGCCGAGCAACGCAAAACCTGGTGCGGAACGCCTTCCTGTTCGGCACTTGGTGGGGAGCACTTCCCGTCCTGTTCTTCAGCGGGGCAACAAGTGCCGCCCAGGTCGTCATTACCTGCCTGAGCGCCGGGATGATCGCAGGCGGCGCCGCTTCTTTCTCCACGATTCCTATTGCGGCCATCGCGTATACGCTGCCGATCTTCGTCGGTTCGGCGGTTGCGATTGTGTGGATGGAAGGCGCCGTCAATCTGCCCGTTGCAATCCTGATAGTTAGCTACGCCATCACGCTGTTTCGTGCAGTGCTTGCTCACGCGGTCGAATTTACCCAACGCTTCATTCTGCAAGCGGAAAGCGAAAATGCCATTCGCAGGGATGTTCTAACGAGACTGCCAAACCGGTTCAGCTTCAACGAGCGGCTGGAGAACGCGTTGGTGGACGCAAAGCAGTTTGACCAGCACTGTGCGTTGCTTTTGTTCGATCTTAACAATTTTGCCGAGGTGAATGATCGTTTTGGCCGAGCCATGGCGGATGCCCTTTTGGTCGAAGTCGCTGCGAGACTTCGGAGATCGACGCGGGAGAGCGATGGCATTGCCAGATTGGAGGGCGGCGAATTTGCAATAATTGCCACGCGCGATATCAGGCCAGATCAGATCAGGTCCTTGGCCAAACAGATCATAGAGGCCATGCGCGCCCCTTTCTTGATCGAAGGACGTGAAATTTATTGGAGGGCCTCTATCGGTATCGCTTTGGCGCCCACTGACGGTTTGGATGCCAACCAACTCTTGCGGTGCGTCGACACCGCGCTATACAGGGCTAAGACGCTGGGGGCGCGGTCCATCCAGTTTTTCAGCGCAAGCGACGATGAAGCCGCTGCAAGGCGCCGTGCCCTTGAACGCGATCTGTCATCTGCGCTCGCCAACGACCAGCTTTGGCTCGCATTTCAACCCTTTCTCGACCTCGGGAACGATCGCATCCGAGGTTTTGAAGCGCTTCTGCGGTGGCAGCATCCGACCCTTGGCCCAATCCCTCCGTCGGAGTTCATACCCATCGCTGAAGAAACGGGTTTGATTCACTCCATCGGACACTGGGTCGTCAAAACGGCTTGTTTGGCAGCGGCGCGCTGGCCGCGCGACTTACGGGTCTCCGTCAACTTGTCGGTACTGCAGCTTAAGAACAAGACCTTGCTGGATGGAATTGTAGTGGCCTTGGCTGAAGCCGGCTTGGAGCCCCGAAGACTCGAGGTCGAGATCACAGAAACTGTGCTGATTTCGAATTTTGAAGAAACGATTTCATTCTTACAATCGTTAGTTTCTCTATCCGTCACAGTTGCACTTGACGATTTTGGCACCGGCTATTCATCACTGACCTATCTTCGTAAACTGCCTCTTTCGCGCCTCAAGATCGACCGATCTTTTGTCCAGGATATGCTCACCGATGCGGACTGCGCTGCGATTGTAAGATCGTTGGTTGAGTTGGCGCATGAGCTTCGAATCGAGGTAACAGCCGAAGGCGTAGAAACTCCCGAACAGCTCGACTATCTGCGCTGCGTCAGATGTGATGAAGCTCAAGGCTATTTAATCGGGAAACCTCTCCGGATAGGCGAAATTCCTGGCATTGCCGCGGAGCCGGTGGGTCAGGAGCTAAGTACTTGAATAGCAGGACCGGCACTTTTGCGGCGATGGTCCGGTTGTCTCGTATCTCGACGGTCACGTTGCCTTGCTCAGGTAGGCTGAAGGCCGCAAGTCCGTACAACCCTGGGAATAGCCCTGTGACGAAGCGGAGGGTGCGGAGCCGCTTCCTTGTGGCGGGTCAACGCCGGAAGATGTACCAAGCGTTTCGTGCGAAATGGTCGGAACGATGCAGATTTTTTTGCCACCTGATGAGCCGCTCTTGCAACAGTATGTATGGAATCGGCCTGCTGGCCTACCGGAGGGCATCACGCCGCTACCTTCCTCTTGAACCGTCATTGCCCTGACAACACATTGTGCGAGTGTCGGCGGGTGTCGATGAAGCGCCTGTTCACGCAGACCAGTCGTTCAGTAGGTCGGAGGAACCAATGAACCCTGAGGCTTTCAGCAGCCCAGTTTTCGTAAAGCGTGCAACCTACATCGTGCAGGAGATTGCCAGCCTTGCGGACGCCATCGATTTCCTCAACGAATGGCCAGAAGATCGCAGAGACGTGATCCACGAGGCAGCCCTCAGGACCTGCTATGATGCATACGATGGGCGAAAACCTGTAAGCGCAGCACGCAATGCCTTTTTCGGCTTTGCGAAACGGGCCGCCATATTAGAAGATGCAATTTCCGCCATGCAATGGCTCGCTGCCTGCAAGTCCGGCCGTGGAAAAGTGCAGGTTTAGGCGTCTGGCACGGGGCACGCCGAGGGGGCATTGTGTCGGGATTTCACGGATAGCAGAAAGCAGAAGCAGGTCTCGACATTAGCGGCGCAACCCCGCCATGAATCAGGTACCGCACATCGATCGCGAGGGGCGAGGTTCAGTGAGCAGCCGAACCGTTCGGCCGGGCCAAGGTGCGATCGAGGCTATTTGCTTCGCAGGAGCGGAGACATGACCGGATTGAGCAGATTTGAGAGGCCAGTCGTTGTTCGGCTTAGCCTTCACAGCTCAGATCGGATCGTGTTCGAGGTCAATGACGCGGCCGCTATTTTGCTGCGTGATCTTCAACGTCAGACCGCGAAACGGAAGGCCGCGATGGATGCCTGTCTGCAGGTATTGCGCGGTGAGGCTTATCCAGCGGCAGCTCGAAGAGCTTTCGTAGCAGCCGCGCTTGAAGCAAAGATTCTGCGCAGCGATTAGAAAGCTGGGATGCTCAGGACCTGCTGACGGCCATCGCCGGGACAGCCGGTGGGGTGGAACGATGATGTGAACGCTTGTCCAGGTCCGATACCCGACGCTTCCGAGGACGTGCCCACCTCGAGGCGACCGCTTGCTTGACTGTGGCACAACAGCGGCGTCGGTGCGAAGCTGACCTCAAGGTGACGAATGCGACAGTTTCAGCGGGTCCGGAGCCGCCGCCCATCGAGGTGCGACCTGCTTTACATGTTCAAAGACCCGCCGAGCTCGAGACTGAGCAGCCGGCCAACCACGGTCGAGCCGGTGAAGCTGATCTTGAGGACCTTGAGGTTTGTGCAGAGTTCGCGTCCGACGGCATCGCCCTCAGACGCGTAGACTAGGTTGACGACGCCTTCGGGAAAGCCAGCCTGATGCGCAAGGGCGAACATCGCGCCAGCCACGAGCGGCGTCTGTTCAGCGGGCTTGAGGATGATCGTGCAGCCCGCCGCCAAGGCCGGCGAGATCTTGCGCGCCACCATGGAAGCCGTGAAATTCCATGGTGTGATCGTGCCGACGACGCCGATCGGCTGCTTGATCACCAGCAAGCGACGGTCCGTCGATGGTGCGGAGATGGTCTCGCCATAGATGCGGTTGGCCTCTTCGGCGTACCATTGCAGGTAGGCCACGGCATGCGACACTTCCGACCTGGCTTCCGCAAGCGGCTTGCCCATCTCCGCGGTCAATATCGCGGCAAGGTCATCGGCGTGGTCGATGATCAACTGATGCCATCGCCACCGAACATCGCTGCGCTCACGGGCAGTCAGCGCGGCCATGCAGGCGCTCGACATAGGCCTTGTCGATCGCAACGCGCGTCTCCTCCACGCCCATATCGGGAAGCTCTGCCAGCACTTCGTCCGTCGATGGGTTGAGGACTTCAAATGTCCGCTCACTGACTGCTTTGCCAAGCGCCCGCACGCGGTCAAGGCTGCCAAACAGGTCAGGAGATTTGAGGTGGCGGATCAAAGGTGGGAGCAGCGGCAATGTCGATTCCCCAAAAGGCTCTTTGCCTCCGGCCGGGTGGACATCTACTGCGCACGTATGGCTTTTGCATAGGACCACCTCTCACGAAAAGTCGCGCATGCTTGGGCCGAGTGGCTCTGCCGCGGGACAGGCCGACGGCCAGCTTCCGTCCATACCGGCGAGGCCCGAACCGTCCGCCAGCGGCGTCGTCCATAGCCCCCATTTGCCCCAAACGATCAACTTCCCGTCGCCCTGCCTGGTAGCTATTGCGCTTCCAGCCCCGTCCGTCTTGGGTATCGCATCGGGGGCCGTAACGCGTGTCGTTGTGAGCCTTTACGGGCGGACGCTGGACGGTCCATGAGGAGTTACAGCCGCCGGTCAAATTGAGCCTTGCAGATTTCTCGTTTTTGCGGCGTCTTACTCCAAAGTCGGTTATGAATCGGGACCGGCCTGACGGCCTGCCCAAATTGCAATTGTTACAAAGGAAAACGCACATGGCGACTGGAACGGTAAAATGGTTCAACAGCACCAAGGGATTTGGATTTATCCAGCCCGACAATGGCGGTCAGGATGTTTTTGTCCACATTTCCGCCGTTGAACGGGCGGGCCTCTCGACTCTCGCTGACGGCCAGAAGATCAACTATGAAATCGAACAGGACCGCCGCACTGGCAAGTCCTCAGCTGGCAGCCTCAGCAAAGCCGGCTGAATTTTTTTCCCTGACTCCTACCAGCAGCGGAGGGATGCGGTCCGCCCGGATATGCTGGTCGAGCGATATAAGGGGGAGAACAGGGCTCACCGGACGGCTTGAGGAGCAGGCTGCTGTGAGCCCGCGCGAAGTCCTTGGGAGCCAGGCTGCTTGAAAGGGAAGGCGGGTAGACCCCGCCTTTTCTTATTCCGGACAGATGCAGATTATGCCAATGGCAGCTGCGCCCCAGAACAAACCTCGATTGCTGAAATCAAGCTGCGACCTTCTTGCGGGTCCGCTTCGCTGGTGCCGGCTGTTCCGGTTCTGCCGGTTTGCGGCCGAGCCCCATCGTCTTGGCCAATGCCGAGCGCGTAGCGGCGTAATTCGGCGCGACCATCGGATAATCCGCCGGCAGGCCCCATTTGGCGCGATAGTCGTCTGGCGTCAGCCCATAGTGGGTCGACAGATGGCGCTTCAGCGATTTGAACTTTTTCCCGTCCTCAAGGCAGATGAGGTGGTCAGGGGTCACCGATTTCCTGATCGATACAGCGGGCTTCAGAACCTCCGGTTCTTCGGCCGAAACATTGACACCGGCCGTGCCTTTGAGTGCCGCGTGCACCTGGCCGATCAGGGCAGGGAGTTCGCCCACCGGGACCGGATTGTTCGAGACATAGGCAGAGACGACATCGGCGGTGAGCTCGATGAGGACGTCGATGTTGTTGTCGGCTTCTTCTGTCATGAAACTCTCCGGTCGGCTTGAAACGTAGTCGGCGAAGTGTCGCTACATAGTGCCGGTTGCCGCTGAAAGCAATAAAGCCCCGGCAGGACTGTTGCGATGCTCGTCCTGCACTGCGGTCAATAGCGACGCTTCCCGCCGTCTTGTGCATTCTGATCCGACCGCGGTTGGCCCATCCCTGCTTGATGTAGCATGAGGGAGCGATCCTGACCTGAAACGCTGCCAAGCCTGTTCTCGATCTTTTTCTACGCTGAAGTTCGGAAGCGATCATTCGGAGAATTCCGGTCCGGCACGCTCGATAGTGGCTCCCTCTGCGAGCAGAGCTGGCCCGCCTGTGAAGCAGCAGAATCGAACTCGCCGGTAGGACAGGCGTTCTCCTGTTCCTCTGCAACGATCTGGTCGAGACCGGAAACGATTGCCCCGAGAATCCGGGCGCCAAGGCTCGTGCTGGAGGTGTCCGATGCCCAGCATCAGCAAAAGCCGGCGGCTGGCGCGTTCGGCTTCGTCCTCGACGAGCCATCGCCCCGAAAAGTAGCGCCGCGACCTTGATGGAAAGGGGCAGGGAAGACGCCCACGGCGCTTGTGCTGTGGCGGCATCCGCACGGACCGCGTCAGTGTTCACAATCGAAAAACCCGCCACTCTTGGGGGCAAGAGCGGCGGGCTTTTTGCAGAGCTACTCGAACTGAATACGCGTTCTCACTGACATTAGCTGTGGATAATTAAGACAGCATTAACGTGCAAGATCGGGTCATCTAAATCGATCCGAATGCAAGATGCGGCCGGCTCGGGATAGCCCGGGCCAGAGCCGCTGTCGCCGTCAAATCCATAAGGCGCCAGCCGTCAGAAAATCTTTGCTTGACGTAACGTAAGGTCCGGTGTTTTTCGCCGTGCATGGAGCGACTTCCAGTCTCGGTCCAGGGCGACGAAAATGAGGGGCGGCAATGGTGGCTGGCGAACCAAACGACGTGCGCGTCAAGCGTTGCGGTGGGGGATGGGCCGTTCATATTGTTGAGAACGGCAAACTGACAGTTCATCGGTTCAAGACGCAGTCGCCCGCCGAACATTTTGCCGATGACCAACGAGCCAGGCTCGGCCTTGCTAGCAGGCCACCAATTGACGAACACTGATGTCACATGTGCGGCGGGTGTCACGCCCCGGAGACCATGGCAGGAATGGCCAAAGCCTCATCAGTCTCGTCAAGGATCGAGAAGGTGTAGCGGCCATCTGCGTCAAGATCGACGGAGTAGCTTAGGCGGTCGAGTATGTTGTTATCCTGGTCGAACGTAACGATCCGGGGCTTCAGAGAGGTAATATGCGCTTCGTCCAGGTAGATGGAGTTGCAGACAATGATCTGGTCGTCGGGCTGGCAAGTGCGGGCCGCTGCTCCATTGAGAATACAGCATCGTGAACCGCGCTCGCCCAGGATGACATAGGTCGAAATCCGCGCCCCGGAATTCTTGTTCCATATCTCCACGAATTCCATGGGCAGGATCCCCGCTTCTTCGCAGTGGTCAGGGTCAAGCGTTATCGAACCGTGGTAGTTGAGGTTCGCTTCGGTGACGTAGATGCCGTGCAGCTTGCCGGCGACTAGTTTTCGCATGGGTCTGTTGTCCTATCCATAATGAATCCTGCCGTCCTCGGAGCGGCCGGTCGCTCGGCTAAATTCCGACGACGAGTGCACCGCCGCTGAGACCCGCGCCCGCTGCCGCAAGGAGAATTTTCTCGCCCGGTCGAAACGGCTCCGTCTGATGGGACAGCGAAAGCGAGAGCGGGATCGTCGCGGCGGAAGAGTTGCCGTAGTCGGCGATCGTCTTGACGATTGCTTGATCTGCTATGCCGAGGTTCCTCCCAACCGCATCGAAAATGCGGGCATTCGCCTGATGCGGCACGAATCTGCCGACATCCTGTGGTCGCACTCCGGCAGCGGCAAGCGCGCTTGTCGAGCAATCGGTCATCATCTCGACAGCCTTGGCGAACACTTCCCGGCCGTCGGTCATCGTCATTCGGGTTTGCTCTAGGTCCAGACCACTTTGGAACGGGATGTTGCTTCCTCCCGCCGGGATCTGGATCAGCCCGTAGCGCGAGCCGTCGGAATCCACCGAAGCGCCGAGAATGCCCTGATAGGGAGCCTCGCAAGGACCAATCACCAGGGCGCCGGCGGCATCGGCGAAAAGGACTGAGCTCGCGCGCTCAGCCGGATTGATGCGGCGGCTGAGGATGTTGGCCGCGATGACAAGGCTCGCTTTGCCGTGCAGGCGGGTGAACCCGTCGGCGAACATCAGCGCATAGATGAAGCCGGCGCAGGCGCCGGTCAGATCGACCGCGCCTGCGCGACCAAGGCCGAGCTCGTGCGCGACCAGGGGTGCACTGGGTGGCAGAAGGTGGTCGGGCGTCGAGGTGGCAAGCAACAGCAGCCCGATGTCGCTGCGGTCAATACCGGCATTCGCCAGCGCCATGTCGCCAGCCTGCGTGGCAAGACCAGACAGCGTATCTTCGTCAGTTGCCCAGAAGCGGGTGCGGATTCCGGTACGCCTTTCGATCCAGCCCGGCTCGAGGCCGAGATTGCTCTCGATCTCGGCATTCGCCACCTTGCGCGACGGCGCATGATGGCCAAACCCGAGAATGCGAGACGACTTGCTCATGGCCTGGACCCGAAGCGTTCGCCGGCCTCCTCGATCGCGTCGTAGAGCCCGTCCAGTTCCTCGCCGGTGATGCAATAGGGTGGCAGAAGATAGAGGACATTGCCAAGCGGGCGCACGAGCAGACCGCGCTCGAGGAAAAAAGCGCGCAGTTTCGGCCCGATCTCGGCGAGGTAACCTGCGGAACCGGTTCGGAGGTCGAGCGCTGCGATCGTTCCCGTGGTTCGGCAGTCGGCAAAATATGGATTGTCCCGAAAGCGTTGCAGCCCGGCGGCCTGCATCACGCTCAAGGCGGTGATCCGCTCGGCCACCGGCTCGTCCTGCCAGATCTCGACATTGGCAAGTGCCGCCGCGCAGGCAATCGGGTTGGCGGTGTAGGAACTCGAATGAAAAAAGGTCTTCTTCCGGTCTTCGGAATAATGAGCCTGGAAGATGGCATCGGTGGCGAGCGTGGCCGCCAGTGGGACCGTGCCACCGGTCAAGCCCTTCGAGGTGCACAGAATATCCGGAGAGATGGACGCCTGCTCGCAGGCGAACATGGTTCCGGTTCGTCCCCAGCCGGTCATCACCTCGTCGGCGATCAGCAGCGTGCCGGAGGCCTCGGCGATCTTCTTCAGTTCGGTGAGAACCCAGGCCGGATACATCAGCATGCCGCCGGCGCCAAGCACGAGCGGTTCGACGATCAGCGCGGCGGCGCGCCGGTCGCGGGCAACTGCCTCGAACCGATCCAGCGTCTCTTGTTCGCGTCCGGCGGCCGGGAAGGGGATGGTGTCGACCTCGAACAGCAGGGGCTCGTAAGCGGCATTGAACACGCCGCGGGCACCGACGCTCATCGTGCCGATGGTGTCGCCATGATAGCTGTGCTCCATGACGACGATGCGCGAGCGCGGTGCGCCGATGTTGCCGAAATACCCGAGCGCCATCTTCAGCGCGACCTCGACGGAGGTCGAGCCGCTGTCGGAATAGAACACCCAGTCGAGTCCGGCGGGAGCGAGGCTGACAAGTGCCTTGGCCAGACGTTCGGCTGGTTCATGCGTGAAGCCGGCGAAGATGATCTGGTCAAGGCTCGACGCGGTCGTCTCGATAGCCTTCATGATGCGAGGGTGGCGGTGGCCATGGGTGACGACCCACCAGGAGGAGATGGCATCCAGGATACGCGTGCCGTCGGCCCTGTGGAGATAGGCGCCTTCCGTCAGGACGATTTCTGGAATCGCCGGCTCAAGCGCGTGCTGCGTGAACGGATGCCACACACTGGACTGCGACATCATTCGCCTCCCGCAATCGAGGCGAAGGCGAAGCCGGCGATCATTGCCGCTCTCAACGTTTTGTCGGTCAGCGGATCGATATGCGGCAGCCTGCCGAGCTGTGGCACGCCGCCCATTTCCACGATTGTCCGTTGCGTGTCGGCCATCTCATCGCCGATGAAAGCGATTCCTGCCAGCGGGATGGAGCGGGCGCGCAGGGCCTCGATCGACAGCAGCGTGTGGTTGATGGTGCCGAGCGTGGTGCGGGCGCACAAAATGACCGGCAGCCGCCACTCAGCGAAGATGTCGATGAACCTTGTGCGCCGGTTAAGCGGCACCATCAGCCCACCCGGGCCCTCGATGACGAGCGGCGTCGGCAGGACGGGAAAAGTAAGATCGGCAGCCTTGATCGCGACGCCGTCGATCTCGGCCGAATGATGCGGCGACAGCGGGCTCTTCAAGCGGTAGGCTTCCGGCAGCACGCGCCCCGGCGGCAAGCCGGCAAGCCGCGCGACCACCTCGCTGTCGGTCTCGCCGTCGAGGCCCGATTGCACCGGCTTCCAGTAGAAACCGTCGATCAGGCCGGCGAGCCCAGCCGCAAACACGGTCTTGCCAATTCCGGTGTCGGTTCCGGTGATGACGATGCGCATGATCATGCCGAGGCCAACACCTCGACGAGCGCCTCGACCATCGCAGAAATGTCGTCTTCGTCGACGTTGAGCGTCACCGAGATGCGCAGGCGCGATGTGCCCTCGGGCACGGTCGGCGGACGAATGCCGCGTATGTCGAAGCCGCGCGCCTGCAATGCCGCCGCCACCGCCATGGTGCGCCTGTTGTCGCAGATGACAAAGGGCTGGATCTGCGAGCCGCTGGGCGTCACGCCGCAGCGCTCTGCCAATTGGCGGCCCGCGAAGGCGACCTGTTCATGCAACTGGACACGGCGCATCGGCTCGTCGGACAGCATGGCGAGCGCTTCGCGTGCCGCGACCGCCATCAGCGGCGATGGCGCGGTGGCGTAGATGAATGGCCGGCAGCGGTTGACGAGATAGTCGCACAGCGTTCTAGGCCCGGTGACGAGCGCGCCGGACGCGCCGAGCGCCTTGCCGCATGTGTGGAGCGCGACGATGTTGTCGCGGCCCTCGAACGCGGCGGCCAGCCCCCGGCCGTCCGGTCCCCAGACACCAGTGGCATGCGCCTCGTCGACGACTAGGAATGCCTCGTGCCGGTCGGCAAGCGCGATCAGGCTTTCCAGCGGCGCACGGTCGCCATCCATGCTGTAGAGGCTTTCGGTTCCGATCCAGATGCGCCCCACGCCGCCTTCGGCACGCCAGCGCGTGATCGCATCCTCGACAGCGTTGGCGTCGTTGTGCGAGGCCAGCACGAACTTGGCGCGTCCGGCTTGCGCGCCCTCGTGCATGCTGGCATGAGCGAGCTCGTCGAGGACCAGCAGGTCGCCCTTTTGCGGCAGCGCGGTGAGCAGAGCAAAGTTGGCGATATAGCCGCTGCCGAAGAACAGCGCGCGGTCGGCGCCGAAGAACGTCGCTGCGTCCGCCTCCAGTTGCTCATGCTCCGGCGCATTGCCGCGCAACAGCCGCGACCCGGTGGCGCCGACCGGCGTGCCCCGTGCAATCGCCGCCGCAACCGCGTCGCCAAGTCTTTTAGAGGGGGCAAGCCCGAGATAGTCGTTCGACGAGAAGTCGAGCCCGGCGCGCGGCGACAGCGTCCGCAACCGTTCCCTGCGCGCCAGCCCCTGCAAGGTCGCCTCGTACCGGGCCAGCGGTGCCCCGTTCATTGGGTGTCGAGCTCCATCGGCTCGATGCCAAGGCGGCGGAACAGGAGGGTATTTTTGTCTTCGCCGGGATTGTCCGCCGTCAGCAGCGTGTCGCCGACGAAGATCGAATTGGCCCCGGCAAAAAAGCACAGCGCCTGCATTTCGTCGGTCATGGCGGTGCGGCCAGCGGAAAGGCGGACATGCGATTTCGGCATCATGATGCGCGCCAGCGCGATCACACGCACGAATTCGATCGGTTCGATCGGCCTGGCGTCGGCAAGCGGGGTGCCGGCGATCGGGATCAGCATGTTGATCGGGACGCTTTGCGGATGTTCCGGCAGATTGGCCAGCGTCACCAACATGTCGATCCGGTCCACCGGTTGTTCGCCCATGCCGACAATGCCGCCGCTGCAGACCTTGATGCCGGCTTGGCGAACATGCTCAAGCGTGTCGAGCCGGTCGGCAAACGTGCGCGTGCTGATGATCTCGCTGTAGTAGCGTTCCGACGTATCGATGTTGTGGTTGTAATAGTCGAGACCAGCCTGTTTCAGCTGAGCGGCCTGCTCAAGATCGAGCATGCCCAGCGTCATGCAGGTCTCCATGCCCAGCGCCTTGACGCCTTCGACCATCGCCACCACCGCATCCATGTCGCGCGTCTTGGGATTTCGCCAGGCCGCACCCATGCAATAGCGGGTGGCGCCGGCATCGCGCGCCTTGGTCGCCTCCGCGATGACGCGGTCGACCTCCATCAGCTTCGACGCCTTCAGGCCGGTCTCGTGATGCGCCGACTGGCTGCAATAGCCGCAATCCTCCGGGCAGCCGCCTGTCTTGATGCTGAGGAGCCGGCTGATCTGGACCTTGTTGGGATCGAAATTCTGGCGGTGAACGGTTTGCGCAAGGAAAAGCAGATTGTTGAAAGGTGCATCGTGAAGTGCGCGAGCCTTCTCCAGGGTCCACATCGCGCCATCATCGCATTGCGCCCGCGGCATCGTCTTAGTCGCATTGGTGTCGTGCATGTCCGTCCCGCTCGCAGTTCTTGGCTTGCCGCATTTTCGTCGTCCGAATTCAGGCCGGTTGATATGTATCGATCCTGACCGTTTGCTTGTGGGTTATCAGGGCGCTCGATAATCCAGTCCGATATCGAGAATTGGCGCGCTATGGGTCAGCCAGCCGATGGAGATAAGATCGATACCAGTGGCCGCGATGGCTGGCGCTGTTAAGGCGGCAATCCGGCCCGATGCTTCGGTGATCGCCCGGCCTGCAACCATGGCCACTGCTTTGCGCAATTCGTCGACCGACATGTTGTCGAGCAGGACTGCGTCAGGGGTAAGCGCAAGGGTTTCTTCCAACTGGGCCAGCGTATCGACCTCGACCTCGATCTTGACGAGGTGGCCAACGCTCACTCGCGCCCGCTCGATTGCCGTGCGAATTCCGCCGGCGATGGCGATGTGGTTGTCCTTGATCAGGATGGCGTCGTCGAGGCCGAAGCGGTGATTGGCGCCACCACCGGCGCGCACGGCGTATTTTTCGACAGCCCGCAAGCCGGGTGTCGTCTTGCGGGTGCAGACGATCTTGGCTTTGTGCCCGCGGATCGCATTGACGATCGATGCCGTCGCTGTCGCGATGCCGCTCAAGTGACAGAGAAAATTCAGCGCCGTCCGTTCCGCTGTGAGTATGGCCCGGGCCGGACCGCTCACTGTTGCAATGATCTCTCCTTGTGAGACTTCGCTGCCGTCTGCTCGCTCCACGGTCATCTCGACATTCTGGTCGATCAGGCTGAAAGCGAGCATCGCCAGATCGAGTCCGGCGACGATGCCTTGCTGCCGTGCCGCAAGCACGGTCGTTGCGTGGCTTTCGCTTGGTACGATGGCATCCGAGCTTACATCACCGGCCCTGCCGAGGTCTTCGAGAAGGGCTGCCCGTACCAGAGGCTCGAGCATGATTGCGGGAAGTGGCGCGAGCTTCATCAGGTGACTCCTTCCAGCACTGGCAATTGTGCGAGTTCCCGCGCTTCTGCGAAGGCGGCTTCGAGGGTGATTTCGGAGCGCCGGGCGACAGTGGCGTGATGCGGAAAGTCGGTCCGGAAATGAGCACCGCGGCTTTCCCGGCGGCGCAAGGCGGCAATTGTGATCATCAGCCCGACCGCCGCCGGATCCGATGACGCGTCCTTGCTTTGGGCGAGCGGCAGCAAGGCGTGTGCGGCTGCCTTCAAGCCTTCACCATCCCGCACGATGCCGAGAGCGCGCGACAGGAAAGGACGCACGGGTAGCGGATCGGGCGATGGATAATTATCTGCAAACGCGGGCTTGGTCCTGCGAGCAGGGGTTCCGGCCACGCTTTCAGCGACCCAGCGCGCGCAAACGACGGCCTCGGTCAAGGAATTGCTGGCGAGCCTGTTGGCGCCATGCAGTCCAGTCGAGGCGACCTCGCCGCAGGCCCAGAGCCCCTTGACGGAGGTACGGCCGGAGCCGTCAACGGCGACCCCACCCATGTGGTAGTGCTGGGCCGGACGAATGGGAATGAGATCGCGCACGGGATTGAGGCCAATTCCACGACAGGCTGATGCTATCGTCGGGAAGTGTCGCGCGAATGCCGGGCCAGGCCGTTGCCGCGCGTCGAGAAAAACACGGTGCCCGCTCGCAAGATGGTTCCACACGGCGCGCGCCAAGACATCGCGGGGCGCAAGTTCCGCCCCTGGCACACCCTGTAGAAAGGGCTGGCCGGTTTCATCGATCAGGGCAGCACCTTCGCCGCGAACAGCCTCGCTGATCAGCGTCATGGGACGCTCCGGTCCGTCAAGCGCGGTCGGATGGAACTGGATGAACTCCAGATCGGAAAAGACAGCGCCCGCGCGAGCCGCAAGCGCCAGGCCCTGTCCGCAACTGCCCGAAGGATTGGTGGTGTCGAGAAACAATCCACCGATCCCACCGGTGGCGAGGACCACCCGCCGCGAGCCGAAAAAGACCTGTCCTATCGAACAGCTCGCCCAGACGCCTCGGATCGCATTCTCTCGCACCGCCAGCCGGCGCGCTTCCACGCCCTCCACGACAACAATCGACGGAGTGGAACGCACGGCCGCGATCAGGGCACGCATGATCTCACGCCCGGTACCGTCACCATGCGCGTGAACGATGCGCCGTCGGCTGTGCGCGGCCTCCAATCCAAGGCGCAGCGACCCTTTGAACGTACGGTCGAAGGGGACTCCAAAGCCGGCAAGCCCCTCGATCGCACTGGGCGCGTCCTGGAGGATGCGGCCTGCCATATCCTTGTCGCAGAGCTCGTCCCCGGCCGCAATCGTGTCGGCAAGATGCAGCGCCGGATCATCGTCCTCACCGAGGCTCGCGGCCAGACCGCCCTGAGCCCAGGTGCTCGATGTGTCAGCTCCGAGTAGCGTCCTGGACAGAAGAAGCACCGGCTCAGGGGCCAGATGAAGCGCAGTCATCAGCCCGGCGATGCCGCCGCCGATGATAATGGGCCGTCCGAAGAAGCTGCGGATATCGGTGCTCAAATTGCCAGCATCCGTTCGACCGCAAGCCGTGCGCGCCCCGCGATCCCGGGCTCGATGGTGACTGCATGGTGGTTCTGCTCGAGCGCTGTACGGATATTAGCGAGCGTTATCCGCTTCATGTGCGGGCACAAATTGCAGGGACGGATGAACTCGATGTCGGGATGTGCGAGCGCGACATTGTCGCTCATCGAGCACTCCGTCATCAGCACGACGCGGGGCGGCTTTTGCCGTTCGACATAGTCGCACATGGCGGCGGTCGAGCCGGAAAAATCGGCCTCAGTCACCACCTCAGGCGGGCATTCGGGATGCGCCAGCACCGTCACGCCCGGATGGTCCTCGCGCAACTGGCGGATATCGGCTGGCGTGAAGCGCTCATGCACCTCGCAGTGGCCCTTCCAGGCGATGATCTCAACGTCGCTCTGGGCGGCGATGTTCTTCGCCAGGTACTCGTCCGGCAGCATGATCACCCGAGGAACACCCAGGGATTCCACGACCGCTTTCGCATTGCCAGAGGTACAGCAGATATCGGACTCGGCCTTCACCTCGACCGATGTGTTGACATAGGTGACGACCGGCACGCCTGGATAGCGCTGCCGCAACTGGCGCACGTCCTCGGCGGTAATGGAGTCCGCCAGGGAACAGCCTGCGCGCCGGTCAGGAATGAGTACTGTCTTTTGCGGATTGAGCAGCTTTGCCGTCTCGGCCATGAAATGCACGCCGGCGAGCACGATGACATCGGCGTCGGCTGACATTGCCTTGCGCGCAAGCGCCAGGCTGTCGCCGACGATGTCGGCGACACAGTGGAAGATCTCCGGCGTCTGGTAGTTGTGCGCCAGGATAACGGCGTTGCGCTCCCGCTTCAGCGCCAGAATTGCCTCGATGTCGTCTAGAAAGGTGAGCCATTCGATCGGGGGGACGACGCGCCGAACGCGGTCGTACAGGGTCGCACCCGAAGGCAGGATGGCGCTCATCGAGCCTCCAGTTATAGTCCAAAAGAATATAAGGACCTATATATCCTTTGTGACTATAAGGGATGTCAAGCCCTCGTAAGCGGCAATTTTGTCCCGGCCACCGGCCTCTCATCGAGAATGTCGTGGCGGAAGCGGTAGAGCTGCGCTGGCCGGCCCCCTGTTTCGGTGGTCGTCTCCCCGGTTTTCTCAACCAGCTCCTGCTGCTCTATGAGCCGTCGAAAGTTCGGCTTGTTGATGAGCCTGCCGGAGAGTGCCTCCACGGTTCGCTGCAGCCGCAAGAGTGTAAAGAGCGGCGGCATCAGTTCGAACACGACGGGCCGGTATTTGATCTTGGAGCGCAACCGCCCAATAGCCGTTGCCAGGATGCGGCGATGATCGGCGATCATGGATTTACTGGGCACCAGCGGACGCGGGGGCGCGTCCCGTCCGATTCCGGCCTCTTGGACCAGGCCTGCTTCGTAGACCAACTCATAGCGTTGAAGCGTAAGTTCCTCGTTCCAACGGCTCTCGTCGAAGCCGAAGGCAATCGCCGCCCGCAGCCGGCGTTCGCGTCGCGTGGCGGCGTCGCTGGCGCCATCCGCCCATTCAATCAGGCGCGGTCGCAAAACATCCAGCACCACCGCCGGCGTGCCGGAGCGGTGATCCTCCCACGGAAAATATTCATACCAACTTTGCCAGCCGCACTTGGGCGAGCCCCCTGCCTGTTCCTTGCGGGTCAGTGCGAGATAGCTGATGGAGATGACGCGCTGCTGGCGCTCGGCCCCGATGCGGTCCCGATCGGCGAATGTGTATAGTTGCTCGATGTACCCCAGCGGGTGCCCGGTCTGCTGCTCGACCCATCCCCTCAACCCGGATTGCGGCGATCGGTGCTCAAGCGCAAATGGTCCGGAGGGCAGCGTGTCCGCCTGCCCGATGGTAAGGACACAGGGTTCACCGTCGTTTACAGCGACGACAACGGCGATCAGGTCCACTTTGACGTCCTCAGCCTTGACGGCGGCTCTGTCTTTCCTGGTTCCTGTTGCCTGATGGTCCATGTTCGCGAAAGTGATTAGCCCAGTCTCGGGGCGCCTGAATCGATTTAGTGTAAGCGTGGCTGCCTGTACGTCAACACGCGCACAGCTGCATGGCCGTTTTTTAGCTCTTCGCACGTGCACAAAACTGTGCCAAACGCGACACCCACCGCGGGTAACGCAGGGGAAGGAGGCATCAGGTGTGCGCAGCTGGTGATACAAAGGCGATTACACCCCCAGCGCCAATGAATACATTCGGCGGCTATCGTGTGCAGGGGCGGGGAGACGATGCGGAGCGGATCAGGCGCGACGCCGGCCCGGTCATGGAGGCCGGCGCTTTTTCGGTGGTGCTGGAAACAGTGCCCGAGCAACTTGCGCAGGCCATCACTGCGCAGATCGCCATCCCAACAATCGGCATTGGCGCCTGGCTAGCCTGCGACGGCCCGATGGTCGACGACGGCATGGGCATGTTCACCCGCTTTCGGCCGAAATTCGTCAAGCGCCATACCGAACCAGGCTCAGAGGGCGAGGCGGCGATCGCCGCTTACGCAGCCGATGTGCGGGACCGGCGCTTTCCGGCGGCCGAACATGTCTACGCCACCGCCTCGAGGGCCGGAGACCTCGCATGAGCGTGCCGATCATTCGAACCGTTACCGAGCTTCGCACCGTTGTTGCAGGATGGCGCCGCTCGGGCGCAACTGTCGCGGTGGTACCGACCATGGGGGCCTTGCATGAAGGACATCTGAGCCTCGTGCGTGCAGCGCTTCAGAAGGCGGATCGGGTCGTCGTAACGCTGTTCGTCAACCCCAAGCAGTTCAACAGTGCCGCCGACCTTGCCGCCTATCCCCGGACGGAAAACCAAGATGCGGCAAAGCTCGGGCCGTTGGGCGCACACCTGCTTTATGTGCCGGATGGCGAGGAGATGTACCCTGCGGGCTTCGCTACGACTGTTTCGGTGGCCGCAATCGGCGAGGGCCTGTGCGGCGCATTTCGGCCGGGCCATTTCGATGGCGTGGCGACCGTCGTTGCCAAGCTCTTCTTGCAAACCGCCGCTGATTTCGCCTTTTTCGGCGAAAAGGATTTCCAGCAGCTTCAGCTTGTCAGGCGCATGGTCCGAGACCTGGATATTCCAATCACCATAACCCCCTGTCCGACTGTCCGCGAAGCCGATGGTCTCGCTCTGTCGTCGCGCAATGCCCGGCTCTCGCCTGCGGAGCGCGCCGTTGCCCCAAGGCTCGCATCGATCCTGCTCGAGGCGGCCGATCGGTTTACGCGTGGCTCTTGCGTCCTGCCAACCCTTGCCGAAGCGCGCGCAGCAATCTTGTCGGCAGGCTATCGCGAGGTCGAATACCTGGAGCTTCGCGGCGAAGCCGATCTGCAACCGATGACAAACGTTGACCGACCGGCGCGCTTGCTTGTCGCGGCGTGGCTCGGCGACACACGGCTCATCGACAACATCAGAACATCACCGGTTGGTTCAACAAATTAACGAGGTTGTCGGCGTAGCGGCACGCTCCGCAAGCAGAGGTAGGAAAGCAATGGCGGCGATGAAGGCGACAACATCCCACGAGCGCGACCGCTTAAACCCGGGTCCTGCCTGGCATCCAGCGACAGTCACGGAGGTTACGCAAAACGCACATGCATCGCGTGTTTGAGAACTTCGTCGAGCAACTCTCCGCAAGCGTCGACGCCGCCGATCTCAGTGAGACAATGGCGTCCGCCGCCGCCGGCTTCGACTTTCCGCTCTTCGCCTATTTTACTTACCCGTCGGTCCCCGGCGACGCGCCGCGCCTGATCTCAAACTATCCGTCATCCTGGACATCACGTTATCTGCAACAGCGGTACCACAGTCTTGATCCGGTCATCCTGCGTGGGCTGCAAGGCTGGGATACTTTTGATTGGGGCCTGGATCGTGCTCGGAAAAGTCTGCCGGCGTCACAGCAACAAATTCTGGAGAGTGCAGCTCAGTTCGGCATCCGTAGCGGACTGACGATGTCGATGCACGATCATCGTGGCCGGTTTGCTGCGCTGACCTTTGCTTCCGATGAGTCCCATCCGCCGCTTTTGCGGTCCCTGACACGTTATGAAAAAGCATTGCAGCTGGTGGCGGTCAACTTTCACGTCCATGTCCGGCGCAGGCTCGGCGGCGATCGTGTGGTGGATGGTGTAACGCTCACTCCGCGAGAGTTCGAATGCCTGAAATGGACGGCGCGCGGCAAGTCGGCCTGGGACGTCAGCCAGATCCTCGGCGTCTCGAAGCGCACGGTGACCTTCCATCTGGAAAACGCCAAGGCAAAGCTTGGCGTGCGAACTGTCAACCAGGCCGTCGCACGGCTGGCTGCGTCCGGTCAGGCGAGATCGTGATCCTTCCGCCAAGACAGCTGTATCCGCCAAGATAGCTGTAAACGTCTACAGGCTGAATCACCGTCAGCTTTAGCCTTCGATGGCGGGAACACATCCCGCACGGAGGCGACCATGCTGCAGCTGATAACACCCGACCTTTACGGCGAGTTCGCAAGCGAGCTCAAAGAGATGCACGGGCTGCGATATCGGGTGTTCAAGGAAAGGCTCGATTGGGAAGTTCAGACCGAGGACGAAATAGAAACCGACGCATTTGACGGCTTCAAGCCTGTCTATCTGCTGCTCAAGGGATCCGATTGGCGAATTCGCGGTTGCGTGCGTCTTTTGCCCAGCACCGGACCCACAATGTTGCGCGACACTTTCCCGGTGCTGCTGGGTGGTGACGTTGTCCCCTCGACCGCCGAGATATGGGAAAGCAGTCGTTTCGCGCTCGATCTCCCGCCGTCAACGCCCAAGGCAGCGGGCGGGCTGGCCCAGGCAACCTACGAGCTTTTCGCCGGCATGATCGAGTTCGGCTTGGCCAACGATCTCACCCGGATAGTAACGGTGACCGATACGCGCATGGAACGGATCCTTCGCCTCGCAACGTGGCCATTGTCGCGCATCGGACAGCCGATGCCCGTCGGCAAAACGGAGGCGGTGGCCGGGCTTCTCGAGATTTCCCACGCGACCCTTTTGCGCATCCGCGGCAGGGGACGTTTGCGCGGACCGGTACTGTGGAAACCGGTTCTAGCCCCGTCGGCATAGCGCTATTGTGGACACCTGAGCCGTGACGGATGCTGGTCTTCCCAAGGATGCGACGGTCGGTCGTGTAGACTGGCCGGACTGGCGTCGTCACGAAGCTTACCACTACGTCAGACGGTTGCCGCGCACTGCCTGGGCCTGGGAATTTCTTCGGCGCAATCCGCAATTCCAGCGCGACCACGCCAGGATTGCACCGCCCGCCTGCATTGTCAGAAAACGCGCCGATACGAGGATAATCGAGCTGACGACAGGATCATCTTTCCTCAGGCAATGGAGCCTCCTTTTTCGCGGACGCGCCACAATCGGACGCCCTGTCGGCAACGGTCTTTTGGGATCCGCGCGACTGCGCCCATGTTCTACGAGCGGCCGCGGAGCCGGGTGGGCTCGACCACGATTTTGAACCGCTTGATCTGTTTTCCCTCTCGTGCGGCAAGGACATCCTGGCGACACCTGACGGCGTGCAGCACGTGCTGCTGAGGGCGGACTGTCGGAGTCTGCAGATCGTCGTTTCCGGTGCCTCCGTTCTGCGCCCGTTGCGGCTATATGTCGACGCAATCGTGCCGCCGCGGCGCCTCAAGTTCCATGTCGCTGCCCTTCAGTTCCTAAATGACATCAATGATTGCGGCCGCCTGGCAGCTGCTTGCCTTCCGCCGGAACCTCGCGGAGGGCGTCTGCGTATCGTGCTCCAGGCCTTGGATGGTTCGCTTGCCGGCGCATCTCATCAGGAAGTCGCCATTGCCCTGTTCGGGAGACGGCGTGTCGAAGAAGATTGGTCTCATCCAGGCAACCATCTTCGCGACCAGGTGCGTCGCGCCATCCAACGTGGCCGCTACCTGATGGGCGGCGGCTACAGACAGTTCCTGGTGTAATTGGGGTGACAGCTTGTCATTGGCGTATTCGAAAACGCGATTTGACGGCGTTTGGTATTGGGAAGGTGTTGGTCGAGAAGCGCTGGTGGACGAGGGTCAGCGCGGTTTCGAAGCGCGGATCGGTCAGGTCCTTGTAATAGGCGCCGACCTGATAGGCCAGGAACATGCCCTTGTAGACGATGGTGCGCGCCGACAGCGACACGCAGTAGGAGCCGATGTCCTTGTTGTCGTTCTCGGCGTAGATGCGGCCCGATATGACCTTGCGCAGCAGATAGAGCTTGGCCTCGTATTCCTCGTCGTCGGGAATGTCTGGCCGTGCGACCGATGAAGACCTGCCGATGGAACGGCTCGGACGCGACGATGTCGGGCGCCTTCGACAGCAACGAATTGTTGACGGGCACGTCACGGAACCCGATGAGCGGAAGCCCCTCGGACTGCGCCGATTCGGCGATGATGTCCTCGATATGGGCGCGCAAGGCGGCGTCCTGCGGCATGAACCAGTGTCCGACGCCGTATTGACCCGCCGGTGGCAGTTCGATGCCCTGGGTTGCCATCTCCTCGCGGAAGAAACGGTCTGGAAGCTGCACCAGCACGCCAGCGCCATCGCCGACCAGCGGATCGGCGCCAACGGCGCGGCGATGCGTCAGGTTCTGCAGCATGGCCAGGCCGTCCTCGACGATCTGGTGCGACTTCACGCCTTTCATCTGCGCAATGAAGCCGACGCCGCAGGCATCATGTTCGTTACGCGGATTGTAGAGGCCGTGCTCCGCAGCGCGTTTGACGGCGACGGCTTTCGTCTGCGCGGGATCGGTCTGCTCCGTCGTCACAGGTGAAACATGCATCATCGTCCTTCCTCCGTTCTTGCCTCCGGCTTGGCTCCGCGTCGGCATCACTGCCGCCCATCGAGATTGTTGAGGTGCGTGGACCTTAAAAACCCATACCGCCCATGCCACCCATGCCGCCGCCGCCCATGCCGCCAGGCATGCCGCCGCCAGCCGACTCCTTCTTCGGAGCCTCGGCGATCATGGCTTCGGTGGTAACCAGCAGGCCGGCGACCGAAGCCGCGTCCTGGAGAGCCGTGCGCACAACCTTGACCGGGTCGACGATGCCCATGGCGATCATGTCGCCATATTCGCCGGTCTGAGCGTTGTAGCCGAAGGTCGCGTCCTTGTTATCGAGGATCTTGCCGGCAACGATCGAGGCTTCCGCACCGGCGTTGGCCGCGATCTGGCGGGCCGGAGCCTGCAGAGCGCGACGGACGATGGCGATGCCAGCGACCTGGTCGGAATTGGCGCCGACGGCCTTGATGGCCAGCGAAGCGCGCAGCAGAGCCACGCCGCCGCCTGCAACGATGCCTTCTTCAACGGCCGCACGGGTCGCGTTGAGGGCGTCATCGACGCGGTCCTTCTTTTCCTTGACTTCGATCTCGGTCGCACCGCCGACGCGGATCACGGCAACGCCGCCGGCGAGCTTGGCCAGACGTTCCTGCAGCTTCTCCTTGTCGTAGTCCGAGGTGGTCTCTTCGATCTGCTGCTTGATCTGGGCGACGCGGCCCTGGATCTCGGCCTTCTTGCCGGCGCCGTCGACGATGGTGGTGTTCTCCTTGGAGATCGACACCTTCTTGGCGCGGCCGAGCATGTTGAGGCCGACGTTCTCGAGCTTGATGCCGAGGTCTTCCGAGATGACCTGGCCACCGGTGAGGATGGCGATGTCTTCCAGCATGGCCTTGCGGCGATCACCGAAGCCCGGCGCCTTGACGGCGGCGATCTTCAGGCCGCCACGCAGCTTGTTGACGACCAGCGTGGCCAGAGCCTCGCCTTCGACGTCTTCCGAGATGATGAGCAGCGGCTTCGAAGTCTGCACGACGGCTTCGAGAACCGGCAGCATGGCCTGAAGGTTGGAAAGCTTCTTCTCGTGCAGGAGGATGTAGACGTCCTCGAGCTCGGCAACCATCTTGTCGGCGTTGGTGACGAAGTAGGGGCTGAGGTAGCCGCGGTCGAACTGCATGCCTTCGACGACTTCGAGTTCGGTCTCGGCGGTCTTGGCTTCCTCGACCGTGATGACGCCTTCGTTGCCGACCTTCTGCATCGCTTCCGCGATCATCGAGCCGACCGAGGAGTCGCCATTGCCGGCGATGGTACCGACCTGGGCAACCTCTGCCGAGGTCTTGATCTTCTTGGCGTTCTTGATCAGCGTCGCGACGACTTCGGTCACGGCGAGGTCGATGCCGCGCTTCAGGTCCATCGGGTTCATGCCGGCGGCAACCGACTTGTGGCCTTCCTGGACGATCGACTGCGCCAGAACGGTCGCGGTCGTGGTGCCGTCGCCGGCGATGTCGTTGGTCTTCGAAGCGACTTCGCGGACCATCTGCGCGCCCATGTTTTCGAACTTGTCCTCAAGCTCGATTTCCTTGGCGACGGTGACGCCGTCCTTGGTGATGCGCGGCGCGCCGAACGACTTGTCGATGACGACGTTGCGGC
>NZ_MZXV01000037.1 GCF_003253745.1 Mesorhizobium kowhaii | reverse complement strand
TAGCCCTGCTGTCGCCGAGGATCAGGTGGCGCTTGCCAGCCCGTTCCTGAAATGCCTCGTGCGGCTAATCCGTGCTCAGGACTCCTACGGAGCGTGGGAAGGCAAAGCGGACCCCGAGCTGCTGGCCTCCTTCATCATCAGTAAGGAACAGCGCCGTGCAATCCCGATCATCGGCGATCCCGATCCGGACGTGCTGTGGAGGCTCGACATGTTTTACAGCGCTGTTGGGCTTGCGATCGAGGAGCGCTGCGGGCTGATGGCATCGCCTATCATGGAGCTGAGCCATGAAGGCTTCGGGCGCGTGCTGTTCGCGTCCGGGCGCTTGGTGGCTCTGTCGAAGACCCTTCGCGATGTCCACCGGTTCGGCTTCGAGACGTACCGGAAACTCGCCGAGGCCGGTACGAAACTGGTCGACGACGCAATCGCTACCATCGAGACCTATCCCGAGGTGGCGCGTGCGTGATGAAGCAGGTTCGAGCAAGGGGGCCATGACAATCTTGAGCGAGCGCGATAGCCAGCCCACGGAAGCCGAGGCGGGCCAGGTCGATGAGGGGGCTCTTGGGGTAGCGCCGATGAAGCCACTCGTCCTGATCTGTTCGCAAGATGCGGAGTTCTATCTGAATTATAGCCACATTCTGGAGGCGGACATCTTCGCGAGTGAGCAGGCAGGCTGCGCGAAGGAAGCATTTGTATTGGCCGAACAACGGGAGTTCCACGCCGTCGTGCTGGACTGCGTGCCAGCAAGCGCGACGGGAGCCACAATCTGCGCCCGCCTCAAGGAGGAGCCGCGGACGGCCGACCTGCCCGTTATTGCCCTGATCGCGCGCGGCGCCGAGGACCAGCACCTCGATCTCCTGAAAGCTGGCATTGACGAGATCTTTGTGCGGCCGATCGACCCGGCCAAGCTCCTCGACTGTCTACGGGCGAGGCTGGCGCTGCCGAAGCGGGGCGCAAATGGTCTTGAAAACGGCGGCTGGCTCACCTGTGGCGGCCTCGAGATGAAGGTGGATGCCCGGCGGATTCGCGGCAATGGCCACGACATTCACCTCGGACTCATCGAGTTCAACGTGCTGCGCCTTATGATTGAAGCTCCCGGCACGGTCTTCAGCCGGGATGAGCTTATCCGCAGAGCCTGGCCCGACAACGTCCATGTCGGTCCACGCACCGTTGATGTCCATATCAGCCGGATAAGAAAAGCCCTGAAGTCAGCTTCGCCCGGCAGCGTCATTCGCACCGTGAGGTCGGCCGGCTACTCGCTCGAGAAGCGGGACGACTGAATCAAGTGCCGGGGTGGCACTCCCACTCTCGCGCTGTTCGATACGGGAAAACCGGTGCTTATTGTGCCGAACGGCCCTAAGGCGACCCTGTGGCCACGGCGCGTCCTGGTCGGTTGGGATTCGCGACCCGAGGCGTCCCGTGCGGTTCGGGAAGCGCTGGGTCTCTTATGCGCTGCTGAGGAAGTTCGTGTTGCCCTGGTCGATCCGAAGGCGAACTATAACGGGAATAGCGCGGAGCCTGGAGCCGACATCGCTGCCCATCTCACTCGGCACGGTGCTCGGGTGTCGATTGATCTGCTGCCAAGTGCAGGCAAGCCGGCGGCCACGGTGCTTGCGCAGCACGCAACCGACATTTCTGCCGACATGATAGTCATCGGCGCTTATGGCAGCCGTCGGCTGCGTGAGCGGCTCTTTGGCGGTGTGACGCGATGGATAGTTGAGAAGCCGACATTGCCGCTGTTTTTGGCGCGCTGACTGGTTCCGGAGTTGCACCCACGTTATTCGAAGCTTTACCCCTCCTGGGTGACCTATTCATATCATCGGGAGAGAAATCGCGGCGGCGCGAAGCCGCCCGCCCCGAAGCCGCTCGCCCGCTCAGCGCTATGAGGGAGCGCTCGCGAGCGGCTTCGCTAACGCTGCGCTGCAGCAGGTGCAGGGACGCGACCCCAGTGAAGGCATACTCCAGCGTGGCTTCGCCAATACCGTTTCGTTGGCACCTCAGCCGGTCGTCCAACTGAAGGCCGAACGCGCCGGTTCGCCAGTCAACTCCACCAACGATTGTCTAAATCCGCAACCCTAGGCGGTTCGCTCGGGCTCGCTTTTGAGCACGGTACATACGGGATCGCGAGCATGATGCCGCGGAATGGGAACGCACCCAGCTTGGGCACGAGGGCCCTGAGCCAACGCGCTTCGCGCCAATCGGCGTCGTCACGTCCGAGATTCAGCACCGGCTGCTCGGCGCTTTTACGCTCGCATGTGCGCCGGCACGCCGCTGGCATCGATGACTCATTTGCGAGGCTGCTCGTTCCACGAAAAAGCGCTAAGCGCGAGATTAATGGGCAACTTCCTCGGGACCGAAAAGAGCGTTAAACCGGGTTGCTAGATCAACCCAGGGTGCCTCGTCGCCGCTCTCTGAAGCTATTCGAACGACCGCCGCCAGATAATCGGTAAAAGCCTTCAGTCTTATGGCGCCTTGCTCTGAGAGGTAGTCAATGGCATCAAGCCGCTGGTGAACGGCAGCGAGCAAATGTTGCACCAAAAGCAGGGAGGATGGGCAAGGGCAATCGCTCTTACTCGCGAGGTGCCTGCACTCGCAGCAAAGCGGCGGAATGTCCTCTAACGCTAGGTCGCCGGAAAGACGTTGTATGAGATTGTCAGTGGCGTTCCACAAATTCGCTCGCATGCAGTACGGAGTGCAGCGTGACGCCATGTTGGGCGAGCAGCGCCGTAGCTCCCTCGTCACGGTCCACGAGGCAAGCAGCGTCACCCACAATGCCGCCGACGCGGCGAACCTCTTCAATCGCCTTCAATATCGAATTGCCGCTTGTGGCAACGTCGTCAACGATCAGGACCACTTTTCCCTCGAGATCTTCTTTAGGCCCAAGACCTTCAATCACGTCCCTTGTGCCATGGGACTTTGGAGCTTTGCGAACGAATATCGTGTTTATGGGTTTGTTCATCACCGAGCTGACAGCCGCCATCGATCCGATTACGGGGACCGCTCCCATTTCAAGGCCGCCGACGTACTCTGCTTTCACTTGCTCAGCTATTTTTAGGAACTCAAGAGCGGCAAGTTGCGCGCCTCGCGCCACCATCATGGTAGGCTTCATATTGAAATAGATGTCGCTCTCTATGCCCGACGAGAGCATGTAGCGTCCGAATCGAAAAGAGCGCTCACGGACAATCTCGCGGAGTTCGTCCTTGTCGTGTTGGCCGGAATCAACTGGTCTGAATTTCGCCAGTGCCGCCATAGATCAGACCTCGCCCCTAGGGAAAAAATTGGGTGCGGCATGCACCTAGTCACTACCGCTACGTGGCTTATGCAAGTGTTCGCGGGGTGTGTCAATTAATGTCAATACCGGTGCGACCGTTTCGCGCAGATTTTTCCATTATCGTGATTGGGTGCCTAAAGCGTGATCACGGGCTTCGCTACGGCTGGCCTTGGCTACTGGGCCGTCTCTTTGAGGGACACTGATTTTGGTGGCATTGAGTTCGCCGACACCGTGACATGGAGACTATCACGGGCGGAAAGTGCCTGGCAGAACTCGACAAGCGGCGCAACGTTCTGGACGCCGGCGTTGCTGACCAGGACATGGAGGCGCCCGAAGGTTTCGATCGTCTGCATCAGCCGCTTTCCACCTGCCCATCACGCTGGCAACCATTTCTTGTCAATCGATCGATCCCGGACGCCGTTGTTGGACTTCGCTGTGATCAAGATCCGCGGACTACTCTTGCTCCCTTGCGGGCGAACCGCGCTATCCCTTGCCGACCCCGCTCGCGGCTTGGTGATCAGCGCCACCTTGTCGAGAAGCTGACCACCGGCTCCGTCGGCGAGCTGGTTCGATAAGATCTCATTCTGAAAGTTCATGGATTCTTCCCTTCCGATAGCGAGGCTCGGCTTCCGCGAGGTAATCGTGGACGACCTTCCCGAGCGCGAGCGTGAGATCGGCGACGATGTGAACCGCCGAAACGACTTCCAGCACCGGCAGCTCGGCGACTGGGGCTAGCGCGTGTGACCAAAGGTTCAGGGCTGCCGGGCCGGTCCAGGCGCCCTGCAGATTGATTTCCTCCAAGTGGTATTCCACGAGTTCGCAGATGCGCGGCGTGCCGTCGACATGCGGGATGATTTTGAGGAGGAAGTTCGGTTCAGCGAGCGAGGTCCTCACCCTCGCGAGGTCGGCGGCTCGGTGCTTGTAGCCCATGGTACCCGTCGCGACGCGGACAGGCCCGTAGTCCAGCGTGCCAACAAGGGTATCCGTCTCCGTTCGGAGCGTTGGGCCAGCGAGCTTCTTGGGAAAGCCCCACAACTCGCGTCCGCCCGCTATCGGCGGATGGTCGTCGAGAAACATGCAGTGGGTGTAGCTCCCCCTGCGGCCACAGAAGGAGACAGGGATGACCTGTCCGCCTTCCGTGTAATCGCCGAAGCCCGTCGAGTCCGGCATGCGAATGAACTCGAATTTGACCAGAGGCTCGCACACCTGAAGCGGCTCCGGCACAAGGTCGCGCAGTTTCTGCGGATCGGTGCGATATGTGATGATCAGATACTCCCGGTTGCGGAAGCGATATGGGCCGGCCGGGAAGGCCGGGCTGGTCAGGGGCATGGCGAAAGCTCTTCCACGGACGGTATCTTGGTGCATGTTTGAAATTCCTTTGTGCTGGATCAAGTGGACTTAGATCGGTCTGCATGATGGCGGCGAGGCTATCCGGGGTGCTTGCCTCGTAAGGGATGCGTGGCGTAGTCGCGCGTAGCCAATTTTGCGCTGGGCAATTGCCTTGGGGCGCGCTCATTGGCGATGGTCGCGGACGCGGTTCCATGGCTCCGGTTGTGGTCGAGAGGCAACATTCGAGGTAAATTGATTTTGTTCCTCATTTTGAAGCGCTGCTTCCCGTCTGCCCTCGTGGTAGGAGGAGGTGGACTGGCGGCCAGCTCCGATTTGCTCCTCATGACGGGGTTTGCGGATTGACGCGCATGCGCCATGCCAAATGAGAAATCGTTCGAGGCCCGCAGGACAGACGGCCTCGGCGAGCCAGTCGAGCGAGAAGGTCTTCGCCTCACGCTGATCAGATACGAATTCCCGAGCACTGCGGTGATGTAGCAGGAAGGCCTGCGACGCCACCAAACCTCTATCGCGAAATATGGAGGTGACGCGGTGTCCCCAGTCTAGCGAAACAGCATACGCAGCATCCGGCAGCACGCACTCGACGGCCTGCCCTCATCGCCGGCTTCAGGAGAAAAGATCAGCTATGAGCCGGCAGGCAATCGCTGCACGCGGTGGTCAGGTCGTGTAGATCTTCCGCGCACACAGCCGGCGTCGAAATGATGCTAGATGATGAGCCGACGCCAACACTACCGCAGGGGAGACAGGCAAGTCTGTGGTCAAGCGTCTGACGATGAGTGATGCATGTCCAAAAGCTGACAGCGACAAAAAACATGTCTGGTCTAAGACAACCGTCAGCCTTGGGCGCGTGAGGTTTCTCGAAGCCTACTCATGCAGTTGCTGCGGCTAAGCGCGTTGGCACGGCCTTTGCTGGAGATGCGGCAATATTGAGTGGGGGCTGATCGCATGAGAACGCGCGAGACGATTGATGGTCTGCTACGACATCTCGGCGGCGCGCCCGCTCAACGGTCACGGCTACACCTTTGGCAATGGCTGACGCGCGACATTGCGGTTGCGCCGCCCTGCCGCGCTGGTGCGCCCAAAGTTCTTTGATGGGCCGCTCGGCAGATTGAGGAAGCCGGCTGTTGACTGCTGCCCAGGCGGAGATGGCTTGGTTCATTCGGAACGTCTTGACCGTCGGTGTCATGAAGCCAAAGACACCATGCTGGACGTTATGCATGATCAGACGAGTGGGAGTCACAACGAATGATTTTACCGGAACTGCGCTCTGCTATCCCAGCCGGCAGAGTTTTGGAGATAACGACGACCACAGGATGCATCGTGGGATGTTCATATTGTCCGCGGGACAAGTTCGCTGACCGGCAAAGAAAAGTATCTGATACGAAGCATCTTAGTCTTGGAGATTTCAAGCGCTGTCTGGCGCGCGTACCAACCTCCGTCGACATTAGTTTTGCCGGGTATTCTGAGCCATGGCTCAATCCGGATTGCACGGAAATGGTCGAGCACGCTTCCGCCAAAGGCCACTGCATCAGGATTTTCACGACGCTTGTGGGAATGAAGGGGCGGGATCTACAACGCTTGCAGGCGCTGCGGTTGGGGGTATTCGTGGTTCATGTTTTTGATGATGGCGCCTATATGAATAGCCGCCTTGTCGGAGACAAGTATCGCAATTTGGTTGGTCAACTCGTCGACGCCGACATCCCATCAATTCGGTTCGTGGTTTTGGGCGAGGCCCATCCCGATATCGCCAACATTATTCCTGCCGAAGCCCTAGTTCGCGCGCGACCGGTGAGCAGCAGGGGTGGAAGTGTAGATCCTAAGATTGTAGAACCACGGCAGCCAGTCGTCGGAGCGCTGATATGCGTGGACGAACGACAGTATCGGAATGTTCTCCTTCCAAACGGCGAGGTTACTCTCTGCTCCATGGATCATGAGCGGCGTCACGTACTCGGCAACCTTCTATGCGACGAATACGGCGATCTCTTTAAAAGCCCAGTTTTTTGCGAAATCGTCGATCGCATGAACGGAGCGGATGGTTTTCTGCTCTGTAGGATGTGTGAATTTGCCGATCCAAACGATCGGGTGCTGACTGGGTGCCGGTCGACCCCCTGAGAGAGGCGGGCCGACGATTGCTGCTTTGGACTGCAAATGCCCGGCGAAATCATTGCGTTCTTCGCATCACGCGAGCGTGATGCCGTACGCGCGGGAGTTGGCCTCGATCATTTACGAGGCGAGCTCATCGAAAGTGGTCGTCGGCTTCCAATCGAGCTTGATGGCCGCCTTGGAGGCATCACCGATCAGCAGGTCAAACTGGATTGGCCCGAAGGAACGTTTGTCTACTTGGATCAGCGCCTGGTTATTCCTGCGTTCGCGGCCCAACTCGCCAACACCCTCGCTTCCAAGAATATCTTCTTCCCGACCCGCCTGAAGACAGCCTCGACAAAGCTGCGGACCGAATGCGCCTCGCCAGTCGCGAGCACTGTCAGGCTCGTGGTGCTGCAGGATGGGGCACACGGCCTCGACATAGTTGTGTGGCCGTCATTAGCTGGATTCTGCGTCTCGAGTAATGTGAAGAAGTATCCGGATCTCGCCTCCATTTCCCGCAAGACGGGAGAGACCTCCTGGAGGCCCGGCTTCCGAAGGCGTCTTTTCAGATTCGCGCCGAGAGAAGGTGGCAAGAGCCGTTTTCCGCCCCACAGTCCATAAACGATGCGGAGCTGCTCTATAAGCTACCGGCTACCGGCAAGAGGACGGCGACGCGAAAATCGGCCGCCGGCGCAAGGTTTCCCCCTCAATGTCGGATACCCGACAGGATCACAAACCCGCTAACCATTGCTTTCATGATAATTTCCGTCTGGCACGTTCGATGCAGGGGATCTTCCGAACACATCAGCGGATGTCCTCCTATGGTCAGGCTCACGGAAAAATGCTGTCGCCGCACTCGAGACCGCGCCCTCGCGATCCCCAAGCCGGTCAAAGGTCGGCGCATCGTGGAGGTAGGCGACTGCGCCCGATTAAAACACAGAATAAGGTTGGAAAGCATCTCGCTGAAAGAGACGCGACTATGGAAGCGGGCGGAGATAAGTCGATCCCGCCCACGCCCCACAAGTCGCCGGCATGAGTGTCGATCTCATCACTATGCTGGGATCCATGGGCTCACAGCCGACCACACGAACGCGGGGACAAACCCTAGCAAATCCAGCGGCACCGAGATCGAGAATGCCCGCATGGAGCGTAAGCCCAGTGGCCGATATTCGCCTCGAACGTCGCCTAGTGGGGAAACACCTATAGGAGCAAGACAAGTGGAGCTCTCTTGCATTGGAGTGGGTGCTGGGCCGTCCAATTTGAGCCTTGCGTGTCAGATACACGAGCAAACTGGGCGAGGCGCACTGTTCTTGGATCGGCAAGTCGACTTCCGCTGGCACCCAGGCAGCGCATTCGATTCCTCGGAGCTCCAGGTCAGCCACTTCAAGGATTTGGTCACGCTGGTGAATCCGCGGTCAGCCTACACTTTCGTAAACTATCTGCACGAGAAGGGACGTCTGTACCACTTCTTGAATGCACAGTTCGAGGCAGTGCTCAGAGCTGAGTTCGAGCAATACCTGAACTGGGCCTTCCACAGGAACCCGCTTGTCCGCGGCGGCGAGACGGTCCGCGAAATCCGCTTTGACGGCGAGTTTCAGGTGCGGACGGATAACGCGGTTCTCGACGCCAGAAACGTCGTGGTCGGCATTGGCAAGCAGGCGCATATTCCGCCTCAGTTTCAGGGCTGGACAGGACGCAACCTGTTCCACTCATCGGATTTACTGAACATCCATCCTGAGGTGCACAACAAACAGGTCTGCGTGGTTGGCGGGGGACAGTCAGGAGCCGAGGTGCTGTTACACTTTGTCGGCCTGCCAAAAGAACGGCGGCCTGCCTCGATCACTTGGGTCTCGCAGCGCGAAAACTACCTGCCCATCGACAACAGCCCGTTCACGAACGAGTTGTTCATGCCCTGCTTTTCGGATCGTTTCGCGGCAATGAGCGAGTCGCAGCGCAAGCGGTTCCTGCGGCGCTTCATGCTTGCTTCGGACGGCATTTCGGAAAGCACGTTGCGCGCGATCTATCAGGCGCTATACCGCCACGCGTTTCTAGAGCCAAACCTATGCGAAATCACACTGCTGCCGGGCTGCACTGTTTCGCACTGCAACAACGCCGGCGCGGGCCACAGGCTGACCCTGCAGCACGGTATGAGGGAGGTCGAAGAAGTCACGGCCGACATCGTCATCCTGGCCACCGGTTACCAGAACGCGCTGCCAGGCTTCTTGGAACCCATGGCGGACCGGCTGGAAAAGATCGATAACGAATTGGTTATTCGCGAAGATTTTTCGGTGTGCTGGGACGGACCGCGTGACAGGCGCATCTTCGTACAAAACGCGACCCTCAGGCAGCGCGGGCTGGCTGATCCAAATCTAAGCCTGCTGGCCTGGCGAGCGCGCCGCATCCTCGACAGCCTTCTGGGGCGCCCGCCGCAGGCGAACCCCGAGCATCCCGGCTTCATCAGCGCTATTTCCATCGAGAGCTGGGCCGACTCGGTGGCCGAAGAGATGGGTAGCGGGATATGACTCGTCGATTACTGATCAGCGGCGGTAGCATCCAAGGAATGATGTCCGCCTTCGCATTAGCCGAGGCCGGAGCCTTCTCCGCAACCATGCCGACAGAACGGATCTTTGGACTCAGCGGCACATCGCATTATTCCGCGGGCGTGCACTTCCTCTACGCCCACCAAGACCTTCCCAGGTCGCTCACCCGAAAGAGCGCAGTGGCCTTGGCGACCATGTTTGAGTCGATCGTCAGCGGAGGGTTCCGGTTGACGCGTGTCCGGGCTGGACCGGGTGAGGTAAGCGAACCCCTGGACCCGGCTGAGCTTGACATGGGCAGTCTAGCGCCGAAATTCCGCGGACAACACCCGGTTTTGCAGCATCGGTGGAGCTCATGCTGCCGAAGTGCCCGCCCTGATCGCCCAACCCGAACGGGACCGTGTCGCAGAGATCCGCGTGACGCACGGCTTGCGCTGCGTCAGGCGGCGCGAAAGGTTTCCTACCGAGCAGCCGCATCATCAATAGCATGCTCGGCCGTGACCACCGTGCAGACGTACCGGATCCACAGATGTGTACCAGCCTGGACGATCTCTCCAGGAGGGACAACAAAGCCCTGCAATACACCCGAGCGGAGCGCGCTTAGCGCCGTCGTACACATGCCGTGAAGTACCGTGTGCGTGGACCCCACAACCTGACCAGCGCCCGGCTGCCCTAACCGGAATGTTCGACCAACCAGTCTTTCCAACAGGAGACTTCGCATGTTGACCGATGCACAAAGAGAAAAGTGGCAGAAAGACGGATACGTCAGGCTCGAAAGATTCTTCGATCCCGCGGCTATGGGACGTATTTCCAGCTTTGTTGAAGACGTATCACGCTGGGAGGTAAGCGATGATAAATGGCTCATGTGGTTCGAGAGGACGACGGACAATCGAAAGATCATCTCCAAGGCCGAGAATTTTCTCGACTTCCATGATCCATTGCGTCATTTGCTCCTAGAAGATCAGCGCATAACCTCTGCGGTCGAGGATTTGCTTGGCGAAGAGTCGCGCAGACTCAAGGAGTTGCTGATTTTCCACTATCCCGACAGCGGCGGCTATCGCCCGCATCAGGATATTTACCACATTCCACACAAACTGCCTGACCGGATGGTCCATGCGGTCGTTGCAATTGGCATTGACGACTCCGACCCGGACAACGGTGGGCTTTTCTTCAGCCCCGGCAACCACAAGAAGGGGGTATTTCCCATGGATGGCGGTGGGGTGATCGATCCTGAAGTCGCCGAAATGTTTTCTTGGGAACCCGTAGTATGGAAGTCTGGCGACATTTTCATCTTCGACGATTACGCACCGCATTACTCACTACCGAACAAAAGCAATCGTTCGCGGCGGACACTCTACTTGGTGTTCCAGCGTGCTTCAACCGGTGGACCGACCCGCGCTGAATATAACGTGCTTAAGCGCGCCCTCAATCCTCCCGAAGGCAAAGTGGCCAATCTCGACAAACTCAAGCCCCCAAATGGAATTTTTTATCGCGATTGAGCTCACGCAGCCAAGCGAGGCATGCAAACGAAACTGATCGACCGCTCAAAAAATGCGGAAGAGTATGGTGTTTGATTTGCGGGCTAGTAGAGCACCGCCCGCAGCAGTTGCGACGCTTCGGCACGTCGATTGTGGGGGTGGTCGCCGGGCGGCTTCTGTGACGCCTGAAGCCCTACTGGGGCGCCCGTCGTCGCCCGTCTGGAGGCCAGAGCCGGATTATTCTGGCGGACTCGCCAACGGATCGAGCTACCGTCTCTCTTCGCAACTTGCAGGCTGTTTGCGTTGGCAGCCGAAGATACCGCTGCTTTAACAGCTGAGGTTCGTCATGCGCAAATCCACGTTTTCTCGAACGGAGTTGTCGCGGGCGTTCGGCATCGACATGGCCACGCTCGGAACGGGAAGCGCTGGCACGGGTTTTTCATTCGGAAAGGTTGGGCCGGGCGTTACATCCGAGCCCCATCGGCACGACGAAAGCGAGGCCTTCGTAGTCCTGGCTGGCGCGGGCAAGGTCACGACCGACCTTGAGGAAATCTCGGTCAAAGCCGGCGACGTCGTTTTGTTCGATCCTTTTGAAGCGCATGTGCTGCGCAACGATGGGGACGAAGATCTAGATTTCGTCGATGTCTATTGGCGTAATGGCAAAGCCGCCCTCGATGCCGCTGCGAAGGTCGCGACTCCGCGCCGGCCGATCTTCGTCTTTTCCACGCCGCCGACGCCTAACGGCGACCTACATTTAGGGCATCTTTCTGGCCCTTATCTTGGCGCCGATGTCTACACACGTTTCCTGCGCATGAAAGGGGCCGAGGCCTATCACCTGACTGGAAGCGACGATTACCAGAGCTACGTCGCCACGCGTGCCGATGCCGATGAATCGACGCCTGCAAAGGTGGCGCGCCACTACGCGGATGAGATTCGCACCACGCTTGCACTCCTCGACTGCGAGGTCCACAGCTTCCTACCTACATTGGGCGACGATGCTTATGCAGAGTTTCAAGCTGCGTGTTTCCGTAGCCTTCTGAGCAGCACGGCGGTGGATCCGCGCGAAAGCCCTGCACTATTCGAAGCTGTGACAGGCGACTACCTTTACGAACCGGATGTAAGCGGCCTCTGCCCCGATTGCGGTGGCTCCGCTGGCGGAAACATCTGCGAAGAATGCGGCGCGCCTAACCTATGCCATGACCTGGGCGCAGTCCGGTCGCGGCACTCGGCCGAGGCGCCGGTTTTCGGCTCCGTGCGTCGTGCCGAACTGGCGCTAGAACGGTGCTACGTCAATATCGACCGGCATTTAAGGGCGTCGGGCGCCCCCGTTCGGATCATGGACCTCTTTGCGCGTCTACGCCAACGCGGCGACTTATCCCTGCCCATTACTCACCCCTCGGATTGGGGCCTGCTGGCCGAAGGGTTCCCTGGGCAGGTGATCTGGGTATGGCCGGAGATGGCGTTTGGTTTTCTTTACAAGATCCAGGCGCTAGCTCGCTTGCTTGGTCGCGACTGGAACGCGGCGACGCCCAGCAATGACTGGCAGATTGTCCATTTCTTCGGCTTCGACAATTCCTTCTACCACGCGCTACTCTACCCCGCTGTTTATGCCGAGGTGTTCTCCAACTGGACGCCGCGCATCCGGTATCATGTGAACGAGTTCTATCTGCTCGACGGCCAGAAGTTTTCGACCAGCCGCGGCCATGCGGTCTGGGGCAAGGAGGTACTGGGGCAAAAGACGGTCGACGCCGTGCGTCTTCATTTGGGCCTGACACGCCCGGAAGGTGAGCGGACGAACTTCACGTTGGACGCGCTACGCCGCACCGAGAACGAGCTGTTCCAAGGCATTTGGCTGAATTGGCTTGATGCACTGCACGGGGAAATCAAGCAGGACTTTGGCGGCTGCGTGCCCGACGCAGGCGACTGGGCTCCCGCCGATCGCGCTTTCTTTGCTCGAATAGAAATCCATCGCGCGGCCATGGAACGCGCCTATTCGGACGATGGTTTCTCGGTCCGGCGCGCGGCCGCGCAGGCCTGCGATTTTGTACGCGATTGCGTGATCTACCGTCAGACGCAAGACTATGCAGCGGCGCGACGTCTCTATCCTGCCCGCACCCGGACTTCGCTCGCGCTTCAGGCTACCGCCGCTACGATTCTGGCGCAGACACTCGCACCGCTGATGCCCCGATTTGCCAGCACGCTGGCGCGAGGCATCGATGGCGTCTCAACCGAAACATGGCCCACGTCCGTCCGGCGCCTTGCGCCGGGGACGATCTTTGATCTCACACCCGTGCTCGGGTTTTACGCCAGATCCGACAATCCTATTCTCAATGACCAGCAAGCCGTATGAGCGATCCCAATCTCGACGAGATCTGCGCGGCAATCAAAGCCGATGATGCCAACATCTTACTCGCTGCCACTGGTGCGCGAAGGCCGCTACCAAGTAATAGAGACCAGACTGGCCGACCGAAACAAGCGCATCCTAGACGAGTCGCCGTCGAGGATCGCTCGACCGACAGCTTTCCAGCGCTTGCTGTTTGATGCGGGAAATGCCGCGTCGGCTCGACTGTGCTGAGCAACCTCTTGGGCATTGCGGCATTGCCGTCCTTTACCAGCCGGTCAAGACCGTCAAATGCGAGTCGCTGGGTCAGCGTGGCGCGATGGATCGTGCCCAATCGCGCGACAACGCCTCTCGTCCACTGCAGAGGAAATGACTGGCCCCTATTTGCTAGCCGAATGTCTGTTCGACCAGGCGAGCGCCTAGTGGCGGCTGGCTCTCCTGCGACTACTACATTGCGCTCGACGGCTATCAAACCGGCTCATTGCATGTCTGACCACCGGCACCTGCTTCTTGCGAGCCGCGCACCTCTCGCTTCCTAACCATACAGGTCGAAAGCTTGAAAGCTTAACTTTGCAATTCCTGCGAGGCGGTGTCGTCATGGATACCTTGGCTTCGACTTGCGCGGTCCCATCTCAGGGATACTCCCTGTGGCTTCGGCACGTCCAGTTTCGCAGGCGTCCTAAGCCGGTCGTCCCAACCAAGGGCCGAACTCGCCAGCCAGCCTACACCCCCACCAATGCCCGATCCTCAATTGCCTGGTCGGCCGCCCCAGGGCGGTTCGCTCGATGCATGAGGCGCCGGGCAGGGAAGCGTGATGGGCATCAAAGTGGCGCAACCACCAGGCTGTGTCGGCCCTTCAAATGCGGGTGGTTGTCGATCCGGGTGTCGGGCTGTGTTCGTGGGGGCATGGCCGTTTTCCGAGTCGAATGCCGCCCCTTGGTAGGCAGCAGTGATGGGACGCCCATCGCGGAAGCGATAAGCCTTTTACGTCCTGCCCCCGCGTTCTGCGCGATGTCGCGTTCCACGTGTGGGAGCGTGAAATCCACGATCTCCTCGATGGCGACAGCGTATGGACAAGAACCCTGGGCGCATCAAATCAGTCGGGCTTTACCCCTCGCGACGACGACGGCGGCATGCGCTTCACATACCAGGAGCAGACGCGAATGCCCGAGCAGCCCGGTGGTGTACCAGGAGCCAGCAACCCTTCCGTCACAAAACACGGGAGATGCATGCGGCATTCCGGCACCTTGCGAAACAGCATACGCAGCATCGGCGGCTCGCACTCGACGCGCTGGGCCTCATCGAGACGGCTCGATGAGAAAAGATCAGCCATGAGCCGGCAGGCAGTCGCTGCGCGCGGGAGCCAGTATTGGAGATCGCCCGCGCACTTTCGGGTGGCGCCGAAGTGCTGCTACTCGGCGAGCCGATACCAATCGCCGAAGGCAAGACAGCCAAACGGTTCTTTGTCCTCAAGCGTCCGACGCCTGAGTGATGCGTGTCCAAAAGCCGACAGCCGCAGAAAAAAATGTCGGGTTCAAAACTACCGGCCGTCTTAGGCTTGTGAGGTTTTTCGATGCCAAATCACGCATTTACCGCACGCTAAGCGCGCTGGCACGGCCTTTGCTGATTGAAATGCGGCAATACCGAGTGAGGGCTGACCGCATGCGAATGCGCGAGACGATTTATGGTCTTCTAACTGACGTGTTCCGTTTCTGAGAGAAGAACCAGCTCGCGCATAAACGTCAGGAAAGGTGTGGGAATGGATTTGAAGAACAATATGGTGTTGCGTAGTGAGTCACCGGCTCCTCCGATCAAAGTCGACGACTGGCTGCGTTGTGAGCCCCTCACGAGCTTTGAGCCCGGCAAGGTGTACCTCGTAGAATTTTGGGCGACTTGGTGCGGACCCTGTGTGGCGGCGATGCCCCATCTGATGCAGTTGCAGGAGAAATATCAAGACAGCGGATTTGAGGTCGTCGGAGTCGCAGCTAGCGAAGAGGGCCCGACCGCTGAAGGAGGCACGGGCCATCTTGGATGCTTGGCTGACCGAGAGGTTCCCGAATCTGAATTATCGGATCGCGTTCGACTACGCAGGCGAAATGAACGGACTATGGATGAAAGCCAGTTCTTCTCTCGGCATTCCCACCTCGTTCGTGGTCGACCGCGATGGCCACATCGCTTTCTCCTCAACGGCAGCTGGCGAGGCTCCGATGAAGCGAAAGCCGCCGATCTAGAGCGGATCGCTAGCAACCAACGTACAACGCGCGAACTATCGCTGAGCGAGCCGATATACGCCAACCTTCGGCCGGCGATGCAGGCCGAGGACTGGACGGGGCACTCTCGGTCATCGAAGAAGGCCTCGACTTGATGGCCGATAACATAGGGTTCCGGGAAACTCATGACAAGCTACGCGACACTCAGACCGGCTCGCCAGCCATGCGCCAGCTAGTTGAGGACGCCAAAAAGTTCGAGGCCGTCTCTTGGATGGTCATCGCCCTGAATCAACTCTTCGATCCGGCGATGGACAATTCTCATCTCCCCCGTGCGGAGCGCTTTGCGATTGGCGACAAGCTCTCGGAACAGATCCTGAGCCTGAATCCCCCGCAAGGCGACGGACCCCTTAAATTCCGTTGGTACGTCCCGGTCGTTCAATATCACTATGAGAGCGGTAACAAAGATCGCGCGATCGAGTTGATCGAGGTGGCGCTGAAATCTCTGGGCCGGAGACGATGCCCGACCACATCAAACAGTACTACCTTACCCCATTGCTCCAAGCTCTGGCCAACTACACGGGTGAGAACGCCTGTTACGTGGATCTTGTGTGGTTCCAAGACAAGGCTTCTGGAGATCAAAGCGCAATCGCCTGATGAGCAAAGATCGCAAAGGGATCACAAGTGGAATGGAGCCTGGTCAATTCGCCAGTTTTCTGCGGCGTGCCCGCTGTAAGTATGTCCATGCAGCACAGGGTGGGATCGTTCGCTGCAGGTCAAGGCTTGAGCCTTAGTAACCTTCAACCGAATCGCCGCGGGCACGATGTTCGACGCGACCTTGGCCCGTCGTGGAAGACGTCACATTCCAGGACTTGGTCAAGGTCGGCCAAAAGGACGGCATTTACGTGGAAACGACCGGGCCAAGCCGGACGTCGGCTGCGCAAGCGGGCCCGCCGTCCGCGTACCCGAAAGCAGAAATCGTCTTTCGATGACAAGCACTGAAATTGAGGAAAACGAAATGTCTCACACCGCGCCTGGCCCTGCCGTCAAGAAGGACGGCGAGGCCCTTGCCCGTCCGTTCGGCAATACCTCGTGCCGCGGGCCGTTGCCCAGGACTTCCATGACTCGTGCCAAGGGAAATCAGACACCGAGCTGCTGGCCTACTGCATCATCTCGAAGGAACTCCGCCGGCAGACCCGATCATTGGCGATCCGGATCCGGACGTGCTGTGGAGGCTCCATTCCTTTTATACCGCAGTGGGGGTTCCGATCGAAGAGCGCTCTGGCGTGATGACATCGCCACTAAAGTGAAATCCGCTCGGGGCTTCGGGCGTACGGACAGTTCCCGTTTTGTCGAGATGTTCACCGGTTCGGCTTCGAGACTTTCCGGAAACTCGCCCATGCCGGTACGAAACTAGTCGACGATGCGACTGCAGCTATTGCCTGTCCCAACGCGGCGCGGGCGTGAAGAAACCGGTTATCGAGGAAGGATCATGTCAAACCTGGATGAGATGGTGAAGAAAGTCCGAAAGCTTCAACTGCGCGCGGCAATTGCTAAGACGAATTTGCGCGACCTTGTCGAGGGTCTCCCAAACAAATGGACTGAGATAGAGGAAGTCGCCGAGAAAGCGCACGCCGTTTATGCCGAGTTGCATAGTGCCAGAAGAGAGCTCGCCAAAATGAGGACTTTACGATGAGGAGCACATTCATCACCCGCGACGGCTCCATTTGGTTGCCGGAATATCTGGCCGCTATAGATGAGAAGGTCTGTATCGGCTGCGGCCGCTGTTTCAAGGTTTGCTCACGAGAGGTCATGCATCTTCACGGCGTGGATGACGCGGGTGAAATCCTCGGCATCTGCGACGGGGAGGACGAGGATTTCGACGGCGAGCTCAATCGCATGATCATGGTCGTGGATCATGCCGGCCGCTGCATTGGCTGCGGAGCCTGCGGCCGCGTCTGCCCAAAGAACTGCCAGACGCATGTTGCGGCCGACCAGATCGCAGCATGAGCAGCATGAATGACCAGACAGGAGAACGGCGTGAACTTCATGATTTTTGGTCGGCTCCTAGCGCTGGTTTTGACCGCCACCGCTGTGACCGTTTATTTCGCTTCGCAGTCGATCCGTCTTGCCGTCGTCACGACGCTGGCCTGCTTGCTGCTGCTCCAGATGGTCTATTTCGGCAGCGTAGTCTTTCTCGTCTGGCGGTCCAGCTGTGCTTGTCGAGCAGAGGTAAGGGTAAGCCAACGCAGTTGGAAACCAGCCGCCATAAGAGGACGAGTTGAGGAATGAATGTTTGAGATGTGCCTCAGCTCGTTCTGATGGCGGTGTGTCGACGCTCTGTTGAGCGTAGTGGCCGACCGGGAACTCACGTTTCACGCCACTTTGGACCAACAACGGGCATCGATCTGACAGGTCAAGAATATAAGGGGGCTTGAACTGGCCAGAGGTGGCCACTTCCTCGGTGAAGCCGTTGGTTCGCAGGCACACAGGAGGCGCCGCACCACGCCGGCATGCGGGTCGATCGACCGAGGTGCTGGCGACGATGACGAGTCACTTCTACAACATCTCGAAACACAGCCGGCTTCAGCAAGACCGCCCATGCCCTGGGCGGTGCTGTCCAGCTCGATCACCTCTGCGGGAGAAAAACATGCTGGAAAAGTTCGAACGCTATCCGCTCACCTTTGGCCCAACGCCGATCGAGAAGCTCGACCGCCTCGGCAAACATCTGGGCGGCAAGGTAGAGATCTACGCCAAACGCGAGGACTGCAACTCAGGTCTCGCGTTCGGTGGAAACAAGCTGCGCAAGCTCGAATACATCGTTCCCGGTGCGATCGCGTCAGATGCCGATACGCTGGTCACCGTCGGGGGCGTGCAGTCCAACCACACCCGGATGGTCGCAGCGGTCGCGGCCAAGATCGGCATGAAATGTCTTCTGGTTCAAGAGAGCTGGGTTCCACATGACGATGTCGTCTACGACCGGGTCGGCAACATTCTTTTGAGCCGCATCTTGGGCGCAGAGGTGCGCCTGGTCGACGAGGGCTTTGACATCGGTATCCGCTACAGTTGGGAAGAAGCGCTCCATGATGTCAAGGCAAGGGGCGGCAGACCTTATGCGATACCGGCTGGGGCCTCTGTCCACAAATACGGTGGCCTTGGCTATGTGGGGTTCGCCGAGGAGGTGCGCGCTCAGGAGAAACAGCTTGGTCTTGCCTTCGATTACATCGTTGTTTGCACTGTGACAGGTTCAACGCATGCCGGAATGATCGTCGGGTTCGCTGAGGACGGTCGACAACGCAACGTCGTCGGTATCGATGCATCCGCCACTCCAGCAAAGACCAAGGCTCAGGTGCTTAGCATTGCCCAACGTACAGCCATGCTCGTCGAGCTCGGAACGGAACTTGTCGAGGCTGACGTGGTGTTGCTCGAGGACTACGCGTACCCGCGTTATGGCATTCCATCCGAGGAAACCAAGGAGGCGATCCGTCTGTGCGCGCGGCTCGAGGGTATGATTACCGATCCAGTCTATGAGGGCAAATCGATGCAAGGGATGATCGACCTCGTCCAGAAGGGCTTCTTTCCAGAGGGGTCGAGGGTCCTCTACGCCCATCTGGGTGGCGCGCCCGCAATCAACGGTTATGGCTATACCTTCCGCAACGGCTGACGCGCGATTGCTCGCGTTGCGCCGCCCTGCGGTGCCGGACGCCTCCACAACGTCGGTCAGCGCTGAGCGGGAAAGGCCGCAGCCAATTTCGCGGACGTCGATGATCTGGTAAATAACGTCAGCACCGTTCCGCGCAGAGCGCGCAAGAATCCCAATTCCTTCCTGTGCGGTGGCCGTATCGAAAGACACGAGGCCGGCCAGTTCGTGCTCAACTGCAATTCTGCGACCAAAGGAAGGGAATCCAATCCGCCGGAGCAGATGACATGCTCCACTGTCAGATTGTGCACTCCGCGACAAAGTGCTGTTCGGTTTATCTCCTGAGTATCTTACCCCAGCCCATTGCAATCTGAAGAAAAGCTTTGCGCCCAAGTTGGCACGACTCTTGAACCTCCCTCTACAGGTGGAGAAGAGCTACGACTCAGATTCCCCTTGACTACGCAGTTGAGATGCTGGGCTGGAGCAAGCTTGCACCCAATGAGAGCGCAACTGAAGGAGAGATCATGGAACTCCTTGCGGCCGAGTTAAGCCTATTCCTCGACACGACTGATGATGTCGTTGAATCCGAACAGTTGTTCGAATTGTTGTCTGCGTTTGCGCTGAATTTCGATTGCCCGTGGATCGCCTATGGCCCGCTTGCATCAGAACAAAGGGTTTTGAAGCCGGCCCGACCGGACTCTGCGGTGATGTGGAATTACCCTGATGAATGGCAGGAGCGCTACTTGAAAATGGGTTATGCCAAAATAGACCCGCTCATCAAGAAAGGTCGAAAGGGGGTAGGGGCCTTCCGATGGAGTGAAGTTTACGCCGACGAAAGCACAACTGAAAATGAACGCCGCGTCCTGGATGAGGCGGCGACGTTCGGCTTGAGGAGAGGCATTACCGTCCCATTACATGGCCCCGCTGACAGCTTCACGTTTATGAGTTTTGCTCAATCCTCGGACAGCGAATTGCAAAATAGAGCGATCACTTATCTGCAAATTGCCGCGGTACAGTTTAATCTGAGGGTTTCGAAGCTTGGAACTCCGATGCCATCGGAGCACGCGTATAAGCTCTCTCATAAAGAAATTGAGTGCATTCATTGGGTATCGAGAGGAAAAACGTCAGGGGAAATAGGGACGATATTGGGACGGTCCCGAAACACCGTAGATTTCCATGTGAAAAACGTAATGCGGAAGTTGGATGCCACCAACAGAATGGTAGCTGCTTTCAAAGCTTTGAAACTTGGGATTATCGAACCGTAAGAAAGAAATTCGTCGAGCTCGGTGCGCGGCCTAATTTTGCCGTTGAGGCGCTCGAGTGTATTGGTGGCGTGGAGCTTGGTGTGGTGCTCTCTTGGAGAAAGTAATATCGGCAAGCACGTCGGGCTCGACATCATCCGTAATTGTCGCCCCCCTTCGGCACCTTCGGCAGGATCTGTCGGCGTCGGCGCACCAATTGACGCTTGCGGCCCTCGGTTTCGGTGAAGACGGCCCGGCTTTTGGAATTGCTGTCCATCTCCATGGCCATGGCTTGTCATCAACCGAACGGGGCGAGAGACAATTAAATCTAGGGCTCGTGGATGACGGCGATCAGCGCCTTGTCGGCGTGGACGCGATCTAGGGAAATTCGGAGCTTATTCCTGAGCTTGGGATGCGCAGTTCGACGGTGCCGGCGCGTCGCACTGTCGCGTAGCTTCGGGCCTCGCCATACGCGGCGCCATCACTCGCTCGGCGGGAAAGCCCTTCATGTCCCGCAAGAGACCGGAATCCACAGTCCTCTCCAAGAGAGTGCGCCTAGGTTCGTCATGTTACCGATCATCGATAGTTTCTTTAAAATCAGGTTGGTATTCCGCAACCCGAGCTTTGCCGGGGAACATCGATGACCGCCGCAAAGCCGCTCGCTCGCTGCGGCACTGTTCAGGGCGCTCGCGAGCGTCTTCGCGACCGCCGCGCTACACAGCCTGTGGTGACGCGCTCCAGCGGATCGCACGACTCCTATGATTGGTCAGCCGAATGCTCGCATGACTCACGCGTCAGCCGCCTGCGCTTTGTCCTCCAGGCGCTCGACGCCCGCTCGCAATGCCTCGCACCGTGAAATCGCAGCGGCCTTGTTGGGCCAGTAATGCGCCCATGCCTATTGCACGATCACGGCTACCTTCGCGATTGCATCCGCCGCGCCATCGGGCGCGGTCACATCCTCATGGATCGTAGATATCGAGATTTCCTCGCTTGAAGATGATTGCAAGGCTTACCTCGGGACCCTCAGCGCGTGAATAGTTCCTTGTATCCGGTCGTAACCATCCAATTCGCCCGACCGAGATGGCTGCGAACCGCCTTTTGGGCGCGGTCAGGTTCTTGCACCGGATCAATGCCGAGGACGAGCAGCGCCATCTCGTCTTCGCTCGCATCGTCGGCGGACGCGTCCAGGAGCCTCATGTAGATCGTGAAATGTTCGTTGTCGTAAGCGGTCAGGCTTTCCGACCACGGGACTTCGTCTTGAATTTTGGGTTTCATCGGGACCCTTGTACCGGTTCGGGGTTTGTCGTCGTCGATTGGCAAGACATCGCCTTGTTGTCTCAACATAGCGATTAGGAATTATCGTTCCTAGAACGAAAGTTCCGGTTCTGGCCCTACTTCGCCATGGATCTCAAGGAGATCATGGCGATCAACATGCGTCGCTTGCGCCATGATCAGGACCTGACGCAGGAAGAATTGGCTGACCGCGCAGAGCTGAGCATGCGCTATGTGGGCTCGATCGAGCGTGCTCGGGTTTCCGCAAGCGTTAGTGTGCTGGGCCGGCTGGCAAAAGCATTTAACGTTAATCCTTGTGAGCTTATTACGCGCCACGGCAGCAAAGGGGATCCGGCCCATCTCGGATTGCCGAAACCACGCCAACGCCGCTTGTCGGAACAGGTGATAGCGACGCGCAAGAAGAAGGGCCTCACCTAGGCCAAGATTGCTGAAGCGCTTGCATTTGGACCGAAATGAATTCGGTCATGTCCGGATAGCCGCGGAAGGTCCCTGCCGGGCCGGAAGCGCGAAACGTGTCCAGCCATCACAGTCAGAGCCGTGGTCCTCTTGGCGCGCATCCGCAGCTCTGGTGGCATTCCATTCGTCGCTTGGATGACTGTCATTCCAACAATCAATTTTACCGACCTAACCAGATCCCATTAGAGGATCCTGAAATAGAGCGCCTGGGTATGCCGCGCGATCTCGAATCCGCGTGCCCCGGCGTCATACAACTCATCTTCGCTCAATGCCGAGATCTTGATCTGGGGACCATGAACCGCGACCGCGCCAAGGATTTCACACGCTTTCGCGGCCGCATCCCTCTCGGCTTCCGCGAGGCCGCTCTCCGAACTGGAAGGCTACCTTCTCGCCCGCCTGGGCGCGGTGGGGACGGTGCTCCCTGGCTCCAAGGCTGCCTTCTGGCGAGTTTTTGCTGCAAGTTCGTCCGGGCGTGAACCGAAGACGGCAAGGGCATCAGCTTTAACCCCCTTCCACCACGGGTCTCCTGTGCTCGACAGCCTTGCCACATCCTCCGGAGTGAGCCCCGCCACCGAAGGATTGAAGCCAAGCTCCTCACCGTGGATCCGCAGCGCCTCACGGATTTGTTGGAGCGCGCTTTCCAGCTCCTCGGACGATGAAACCACAGCGATGTCGAGATCGCTGGCCGGGTGGTCCTCGCCCCTCGCCACGCTGCCGTAAATCCAGGCCCGCGAGTACGTTCGGCCGAACCGCGGAGACCGCGTCAGCGATTACGCCGCGAATGTTGGAATACCGAAGCCCCTCCTGCTCAAAGAGGGCTTCCAGTTGTGTCGCCAGTGGATGTCTATCGTTGAACCGATAGAGGCAAACCCTGCCCGTCCGCTCTGAAGATACGATGCCGATCCCTTCCAAGGTTCCGAGAGCAGACCACACGCTTGCCCTCGCGAGCCCGCTACGAACTGCAAGCAGTGGAGAAGAAAGCAAGCCGCCATGCCTCGACAGCTCCCGAAGCAGCCTGACGTTTGCGTCGGTGCCGAGAATGATGGTCAGCGGATAGCGCAAGGCTGTCATCGTGCCATGAGTCGGGTTTCTCCCGGGACTGACTGACAGCACGGTCAGCGTCGGATATCAAAGCGTATGCTTTATTATCTAAACGAACGTTTTTGTTGTCTTGGCATAACTGTCGCGTAGCCATCTCGCTCTCGGTGAACAGCGTCTCGGATGCCCCGCGTCGCCGACGATCCGCGGCGGAACGCTCTGGGTCAAAACCCAATCACTCGGTGGACATTTTGGCTATCGTATCCTTTGCGATCGCGGCAATTTGGGTCGGCACGGGGCGCGCCATGTGCTCCGACTCTCAGGGGCTGTCCCGGTCGGCGCAAGACCCATCGCTCAGCGGCGAATCAAGCCATCGGCTTTCGGAAAGACCGGCGACGCTTCGTCTCAACGACTATTTCGGTCGGGCTGTCGGCCGTTCTCTTCGGTTTCGGCTTGGGTGGCGCTTCAGGCTCTGCCCTTGGCTCAGGCGTGTGCTGCTCTTGCTTGTCCTTGCGGGCGCACAGCAAAGCCTTGGCGGTCGCCGCGTCCGCATCCGATACCTCGCCGGCCGGCTTGCCGTCGAGATCAACCCGCGCGGCGCCTGCATCCAGTCTCGCCACGTATCTGGCCATTCTGGTATAGGCGCGCAGGGCTCTCCTCAATTCATCATCAGACAGTTCGCCATCAAGCGCGCGAATATCATGATGGATGCCGATCTTGAGCGGCCTGGGGGCTTTCGGATTGAACGCTGAAGGCCACTTTGCCGATAGATGGCGGAAAAGCTGTGCGGAGGATTTCCCTCGGCTAGCGGTCGACATGATCAAGCCTCGCCCGATTTGGTTTCGTTCCCAATTCTGCCCTTCGTAGCGCGCATATATGCAATGATTATGGGCGTCTGAGAAAAAATGGGCATTCATCCCGCAAGGGCAAAGCAGCAGGTCCTGGCTCCTCCAGATCGAGTACCGTTGCCCGGATTTCGAGATCCATGAGATGTCGCTCCCCAACCTCTCGCGACTTCTGGGGAACGGAATCGATCAACCGGACGACGACATCGCGAACGCGAGAGAACTGTGGGCCGGGCGCTTTCCAGCCCGGCATTCCCGGCTCCTCAACGCACAACCACTGGCTGGCGACTTCTCGAACATGGACAGCGGCCTGAAGCCGGTCCTCGACGGCAAGACGCCGATCGGATCGCTACACCCGGCCGACAACGCCGGTCTCCGCATTGTCCGGGCCATCTCGGTCGCCGCACTGCTGGAAGGCATGCCTGAACTCAAAGATTTCACCATTCTCCCCATGCCGGGCGGCCAGCTCATACTACCGGGCGACCGTCTTAGACGGAGCGCAATCCGGCGACGTGAAGGCGCGGCGCAGGATCGAAATCAGGGGCAGGCCAAGGGCGAAAGCAATGAACTCGCCGTACAATTCTCCTGGCTAGCTGGCCAAGCCATTCAGCTGATGGTTTATGTCTTCGCGAGGTCTATCGCACGGTCATGGTGGTTACCTATCCACGCGGTCGAGCCGTCCAGCGGGTCCATCAAGCCGCGTAGGTGGTTTTTGAATTGTTCCGTCTGCCGTCGCAATTCGGCATATCGGGCCAATTCTTTGGCCGTTCGCTCACGTGGCGGTTTCCCCTCCTGCGCTTTTAGCTTTGCGGCCTTTTGGCGTCTGATTGCTGCAGCCTCTTCCTCTGAAGTGACCGGATGCGGGGTGGTGTCGAAATCAAACTATCACGGGTCTGCCGTCTGACGCTTCGGAAACGAGATCCAAAGTTGCTGAGTAGGATTCGGCCTCGCTCTGACGTGTCAACGTGATCACTGGAAGAATTGAGTCTTTCACCTGATCGGCACAGCGGGAGTAGGCCATGAATTCGAATGGCCTGGTGCTGAAGCAAGGAAAGTATGTATCGGCCGTCATTCAATCCCCCAAGATTTGGATATTCGAATCAGAAATACCCCATGTCGCCAGAGCCTATACCGTCTGGTGCAGCCTGCAAAAGTATAGAATTCAGATCAAAGCGAAGCTTCGCTGCATGCAGGGCGGTTGGCGATTGTTCCAAGCATGAATTATGGCATCTCCTGCGAGGGGTCGAAATGGGTTTCTGAGGTGCGACTGCTACCCCGACTGCGGGGCGGGTCGACTGATTTCGGGCGAGAGACTCTCCAAAACTTCCTCAACCGCCGGAATGCCCTGGTCACTGCACCATGCGGCCAGCGGCAGCATCGTCCGCGGTGGCTGTTGATGGCTCAATCGCCGTTGTGGACGGCGGGTTGCCCGCATCCGTTTGAAACGAATAGTCACCTTTTACCTTGACGACCTCGGTCCGCCAGCTTCCTGCGCTCATCCGTCAGATAGACGGAGCCCTTGAAATACCCGCTGAAGCCGTAGTTTGCGTGCCCGCCGGCCGCAACGAGGCGTCCGAGGTCAGTTCTGGGCTGGATCACCAGACAATGGAATCGCATGGCCTCCTGTCAGCAGGAAACATCCGGGAGGCGTCTCAGCGTTCGTTTGGAAAGTCACGGGTGAGCGGTTCTTCCAAATGTCTCAGGACGGCGCGTTCGGCAGAGGCGGCTTGGTTATATTCGCCCGTTCCAGAAGTTCGTCAGCCGATTTTGCGGTGCTGGCGAACTCGAGCAAGCAGCTCAGTTGCCCGAGGCGCAACTCCTCTGAGACAAGAATAGGCCTCAACTCCTTGTTCGCAGTGGGGAACCAGCCCGCTGCCGGGACTTGTTTGGGGGTAGCAGCGGGCTGTTGGGTGTGGGCACCCAAGGAGCACCGAAGGGCTGAATCAGTTTCGCCGCTCCCCGTCAGCCCAGACAAGGAGCAGGTCCGCGACTTACGGATTTGTAGGAAATACCTCAAAGCGTGGTCTTTTCCGGAGTCGGTTTGATTCAGCGCAAGGACGTTGGGGGCAGCTGCGGGCAGGATGACGGCCGGGATGTAGCGCTTTCGCTGCCGTCCTGAAGGAGGGGTCATGAAAAGCATCGAGAAGGGCAGCGCTCGGGCTCGCTGCCGCAATATTGATGGTCGGCACTGCCGGCGCGGCCCAGGCCGCTGCGCTTGTCGAGGTGACGCTGTGGGACAAGGGGGCGAGCGTGCAAATGCCGATGGGGCTCGCCTATGCGACGCCGGGCATTGATCTCGCCAAGGCAACTATGGGCATCAGGGCTTCCCCGGGTCCGGTGAAGGCGGGCGAGGTTACCTTCAATGTGAGAAATGACTCCAAGGACACCGTTCACGAAATGATCGTGATGTACCTTGCCGATCCCAGCAAGCCGCTTCCAACGTTGAGGCCGAGAACCGTACCGATGAAGACAAAGCTGGCGAAAAAGGCGAAGTTTCGGAGCTTGATCCCGGCAAATCGGGCACATTAACCGTCGAACTGAAGGCTGGAAAATACCTGCTTATCTGCAACGTGCCAGGTCACTATGGAGCCGGCATGTGGACTGAATTCACCGTCAATCCCCAGGGAATGATGTGGCCGCTACTGACGGTTCGGCTGGCCGGTGGCGCGTTCACTTCTCTAAGGCATGACCCCGGCCACCCAGCGTGGTGCACACTACGGGACCTTAGCGAACCAATTGGGACCCCCCGCGTTGTTCTCGCTCATTTAATTCTACAAAATCGGTAGTCTTAATGGAAGGCGCGCATCTAAGGAGAGCCCGAAATGACAAAAAAGCTGGTCGTGGGGATATCGGGCAATCTGACGCGGCCGTCGAAGACCAACGCGTTCATCAGTCATATCGTCGGCGAGGTGGCGGACCACATCGAGGCGACTTCGGCTGTATTCGACATTGAAGACCTCGGTCCCTCGCTCCCCGCCGCACGGAGCATTGGCAATCTCGACCTGACCGCGCGCAGCATCATCGGCCAAGTGTTGGGCGCGGATGTGCTGGTGGTCGGCACGCCGACCTTCAAGGGCAGCTACACCGGGCTTTTCAAGCATTTCTTCGATCTGCTCGATCCGGCATCGCTGCGCGGCAAGCCGGTCATTCTCGCGGCAACGGGCGGCGGAGAGCGGCACTCGCTAATCGTCGAGCATCAGCTCCGGCCGCTATTCGGCTTCTTCGAGGCGCTGACCATGCCGACGGCGATCTACGCCTCCGACGACGACTTCGCCAATGGCGTGCTGGCGTCGGAGGCCATCCAGGCCCGCGCGCGACAAGCGGTTGCCGAAGTTTCCCGCGTTGTCGGGGCGACCCACTGCATCGGCCTTGCAGCTGATGCCCAAGCAGCCGTTTGAACGGAGGACTCAGCCATGACCAGCTCCAGCAAATCCAGACAGATCAAGCTAGGCGCCTTTCTCCCGGGCGGTGGCCAGCATATCGCCGCGTGGCGCCATCCCGAGGCACCGGCCGACGGCGCGACCAATTTCGAGTTCCACAAGCAATTGGCGCTGACCGCCGAGCGCGGCCTGTTCGATGCCTATTTCCTGGCCGACAATCTGACGGTCGGCCTCGGCGCCCGCCAAGGCGGCAACGCCAAGATCGCGGGCTTCGAGCCGGTGACGCTGTTCGCGGCGCTGGCGCCGCTTACCACGCATCTCGGCTTCATCGCCACCGCCTCCACCACCTATGAGGAGCCGTATACGCTGGCGCGCAAATTCGCCTCGCTCGATCTGTTGTCGAATGGCCGCGCCGGCTGGAACGTCGTGACCTCGGCCGGTGATGAGACCGCCCAGAACTTCAACCGCGATGTCCAACCCAACCACGCCGAGCGCTATGAGCGGGCGCATGAACATGTCGAGACAGTCAAGGCGCTGTGGGACAGCTGGGAGGACGACGCCTTCATCCGCGACAAGCAGTCGGGCCGCTTCTACGACAAGGACAAGCTGCACGACATCGATCACAAGGGCGAGCATTTCAGCGTCAAGGGTCCGCTGAACGTGCCGCGCCCGGTGCAGGGGCATCCGGTGGTGGTGCAGGCCGGGCAGTCCGAGGATGGACGCGGGCTTGCCGCGCACTCGGCCGAGGTGATCTTCTCCGCCCATCAGAAGCTGGAGACGGCGCAGGAATTCTACCGCGACATCAAGGCGCGCGTGGCAGCCGTCGGCCGCGATCCCTGGCAGGTGCTGATCATGCCGGGCGTAGCGCCTTTCGTCGGCCGCACCGAAGAGGAAGCCCGCGCCAAATACCAGCAGCTGAACGACCTCATCCTGCCTGAGGACGGCGCCGCCCTACTCAACGCGCTGGCCGGCCAGACGCTTGACATCAGGGGTTATCGGCTCGACGGGCCGCTGCCGCCGAGCAAGGAAACCGAAGGCATGAAGAGCCGCCAGGTGCTGATCCGCCAGATTGCCGACGAGCACAACTTCACCATCCGCCAGCTCTACCAGTGGGTAGCAACGGCACGCGGCCACTACACCGTCATCGGCAGCGCCACCCAGGTCGCCGACCAGTTGGAGGAATGGTTCACCAGCGAGGCCGCTGACGGCTTCAACATCCTGCCGCCATGGCTGCCCGGCGCGCTCGACGATTTCGTCGACCTGGTCATCCCCGAGCTGCAGCGCCGCGGCCTGTTCCGCTCGGCTTACGAAGGCAGTACGCTCCGCGAGAACCTTGGCCTCAGGCGGCCGGAAAACCCGTGGACCGCCGCACGCTCGACCGCGCTGGCCGCCGAATAATCCTCCGACGCGCCAACAATCTTCCAAGGAAGGGCAAGACGATGACTTTGCAGCACATCGAGCGGCCGATCACGATCGGCGCACGCCGCAGCGGAACCGGCTTCGACACCGACTTCCTGCGCCTCGGCGGCCGAGCCATCGCCCGCTTCCTGTCGCGCTACGGCGTTCTTCTGGCGTTCCTGGCGTTCTGGCAGCTGGCAAGCAGCGTCGGGTGGGTCAATGCCGCCGTGCTGCCGCCGATCGACATGATCGTTGGCGCTCTGTGGAAGGGGCTCGCCGGCGGTGCCTTGCTCGGCGACATCGCCATCAGCCTGCAACGTGCCGGCATTGCCTTCGCAGCCGCCGTCGCGGTCGCCATTCCGCTCGGCCTGTTCATGGGCCAGGTGCGCGCCGTCGAAACCGCGCTCGATCCGATCCTGCAGGTTTTCCGGCAGACCTCCGCGCTGGCGCTCTACCCGGTGTTCATCCTGCTGCTGGGGCTGGGTGAAACCTCAAAGATCTTCGTCATCTTCTGGGCGACCTTGTTTCCGCTGCTGCTCAACACCACCAGCGGCGTCAAGGAAGTCGATCCGAAACTGCTCGAAATGGCCCGGGTCTATGGCGCTGCGCGGCTGACCGTGTTCCGCCGCGTCGTGTTGCCGGGTGCCGTGCCCTCGATCTTCGTGGGCTTGAGGCTCAGCGCCACCACGGCCCTGCTGTTGCTGATCGCTTCCGAAAAATGATCGGCGCCAACAAGGGCATCGGCTTCCAGGTGATGAACGCGCAGTACAACTTCCAGATCCCGCTGATGTTCGCGGCATCGTCATCCTCGCGGCACTCGGCCTGATCGCCAACCAGGCGCTGGTCAGCCTGCAGCGGCGGCTCTGCCGCTGGAGCAATACCGCAGGCTGACCAGCCGCCACTCAATTCAGGACAGCCCTTTCTCAATCCCAGGAAAGACCCGATCATGAAAATCACTCGCCGTTCCCTGCTAGCCGGCGCACCGCTTGCCGCCGGCCTCATCGCCGCCGGGTTGCCTGCGATCGCCAAGTCGCAAGCTGCTTCCGTCAAGATACGCTATCTCGCCGGCCGCGGCGGCATCTCCCCGCATGAGCTCGCCGACGAGCTCGGCTATTTCAAGGGCCTCGGCATCGAGCTCGAGAATGTCGGCTATGTCGGTGGCGGTCCTGAATCGTTGTTCGCGCTCGCCTCCGGCACTGTCGATCGGGGTCGGCCGCTACGCCGGCGGTGATCAACTCGATCGCAGGCGGCAATGACTTCGTTGCCGCCTATCCGAGCAACGGCATCAACAAGGACGTGAAAAGCGTCTTCTACGTGCTTGAAGACAGCCCGATCAAATCGATCGCCGACATCGCCGGCAAGACCATCTCCGTCAACACGCTCGGCGCCCATCTCGACTACACGGTGCGCGAGGCGCTGCACAGCGTTGGCCTGCCGCCGGATGCGGCAAAGCTGGTCGTGGTGCCCGGGCCGCAGCTCGAGCAGACCCTACGCTCGCGTCAGGTCGATATCGCGGGGCTCGGCTACTGGCAGGCGACCTTCGCCGGCGCGCTGGTCGCCAATGGCGGCGTGCGCGGTGTGTTTAACGACACCGATGTGCTGGGCGAGATCGCCGGCGGCTTCGTCGTGCTGCGGCGGGATTTCATCGCGGCCAATCCGGATGCCGCCCGCAACTTCGTCGACCAGTCGGCACGTGCCGCCGACTGGTCGAGGCAGAACCCCGACGAGGCGCGCAAGGTGCTGGCCGACATCCTGAACAAGCGCGGCGAAAACGGCGAACTGGCGCGCTATTGGACGGGCTTTGGCTTGCGCGAAAAGGCGGCGGCGACCGACCAAGACATCGACTTCTGGGTGAGCATCCTGGAGCGTGACGGCCGCTTGCCGAAAGGCAAGCTCAAGGCTGCCGACATCCTCTACCGCGCGGGCGAAACCAAGACCAATTGAGCATTGGAGGCGCAGTCCATGGTTACCACACGCGGCGGTGAGGTCACGATACGCGATCTGTCGAAGTCCTTCAGCCACGGCGGGCGCCGGCTTCCCGTGCTCCGCTCGCTCAACCTCGACATCCGCTCCGGCGAATGCCTGGTCATCGTCGGCGCCAGCGGATCCGGCAAAACGACGCTGCTGCGCATCCTCGCCGGGCTGGAGACCGCGGACGGCGGCGCTGTCGCGATCGACGGCGAGCAAGTCCAGGGCGTTGGCGCGGAGCGGGCGGTAATCTTCCAGGAACCGCGGCTGCTGCCCTGGCTGACCGTGCTCGGCAACGTCGCGTTCGGTCTCGAAGTGCGCGGGCTGGGGAAGGCGGAAGCCGAGGAGCGGGCGCGCTTTTACACCGCGCTGGTAGGCCTCAGCGAATTCACGAGCCAGCTTTCCGGCGGCATGGCGCAGCGTGTCGGCATTGCCCGCGCCTTGACAGTGCAGCCCGAGATCCTGCTGCTCGACGAACCGCTCGGCGCCCTAGACGCCATGACTAAGATTTCCATGCAGGAGGAACTGGCGCGCATCTGGAATGAAGAGAACGTCACCATGGTCATGGTCACCCATGATCTGGAGGAGGCGATCTATCTCGCCGACCGCGTCCTGATCCTGCCCAAGGAGAAGGGCGGCGCGGCGGGGCTGATCACCGTCGACCTGCCGCGGCCGCGCGAGCGCAGCGAAAGCCACTTCGTGCGCTACCGCGAAGAATTGCTGCGGGAGTTCGGCCTGCACTAGGGCTGCCTGTGAAGTGTTGGCAAAAATCTATGAAACGGCCTTCAGTATATTAGCTTGTCCCTGCGGCGGACCTGCTGTCCGCTTGGCCAGCGCCTTTACCCCAACGCTTGTCTATGGGCACCGGCCAACGCCAGCTAGAGTCATCCGACGCCTTGACCTGATGCAAAGCGGCCCTATTTCGTGTCGAGTCACTTCCGTTCTTCCTCACTAGAAGACGGCAGGACCAAAGTCTTGTACCCAACACGCAAAGGTCTGATGGGTCTGTTTAGGTTCTGGCAATGTCTATTGGACGTTCCATTACTTTAGCCAATCGACATATGCACGTTGGAGCCGAAGGCATAGCTGACAGGGCATCGAGTCCGCGGTTAATAGTCGAGCGCCGAGTGCAACCGCTGCTGATTGTAGATGGTTTCGATGAAGGTCCCGATCCTTTAGGTGGGCGTCGGCCGGGTCCTTGAGGACCTGCACTACTCCCTGCTTCATTGTTTTCATGAAGCTTTCCGCCTCGCATTGTCGTAGTGCCAACGCGGCTCATGCTTGGCTGGGTGCCGTGCAGGTTGAGAAGACCGGAATGGGCAGCGCACGAAAATTGGGCGGATTCAGGCCGGTCGTCGCAACACCAATCTGTTTGACCTACCGCAACCACTCGTCAAGCGCCTCAGCGGGCGTTTTCCAGCCCAGTGCTTTCGTGGCCTGGAGTTTAGAGCGTAGCGGCACCAACTCCTGTTCGAGATAGCCGCGGAGCCTAGGAAGGTCAGCGTGCGCCCGCCGGTAATGCGCCTGCAATGACCTTTCAGGCCGGGTTTACGGGCGCGCCGCCTGCACGTCTTCGACAGTCACCGCATCCGTGTAGTTGTTGCCGAAATTGGTACGGATGTAATTAACCACGGCCGTCACCTGCTCGTCATCGAGATAGGAGCCGAGCGGCGGCATCGCCTTCTGACCCTTGACCACCATGACGACCGGATAAGCGCCCGCTTCGAGCTTCTCGTTCTTCGCGAGCGCCGGATATTTGCCGGCCCCGACCGCGCCGACGCCTTCCGGCATGTGGCAACCCCGGCAGATCGCCGCGTAAATCCCGGCGCCATCTCTGGATTGGATCTTCGAGGCATCGCCAAAACCGGTCGAGTCGGACGATTGCCCAAAAACAGGAAACGCAGCGAAAGCCGCAACGGCAACGGTGGCGGCGAAAGAGGTGATCCGATTCATGTCCAAAAGTCTCCAGATTGCGGTCAGGGCGAGCTGGCTGGCGGCGGGCCGTCAGCCGCTGACCACGCGTTGGTGGAGACGCCCGATCGCATCGAGCGAAGACAGGATCGCTCCTTCCATCCAGGCCGGCATGTAGGAGATGTGCTCGCCGGCCATGGCGATGCGCCCGTCGATCGAGCTTGCCGCATGATAGTGTTCCTTGCGCTTCTCCTCGGTCCATTCGCCATAGCAGCCGAGCGTCCATGGCACGCGGTGCCAGCCGACGGCAACGCCGTTGTCGAACTCGTCTTTGTATTGCGGATGGATCTGAGCCCCGTACTCCAGCGCCTTCTGGATGCGCTCTTCCGGCGGCAGCGACGTGAACTCGTAAGCCCAGGCCTCCAATGAAAAGGCGCCGAGCAGCACGCCCTTGCCCGGGCTGTGATAGTCGGTGCTGGGATAGGAGATCAGCGTGTTGGGCAGGTCGGTATAGGTGATGCCGCCGTAGATGTGTTCGTCCTCTTCCCAAAAGCGGCGCTTGAACTGCAATCCCACCTTGATCGCGGCACCGTAAGGCAGGTTGTCAATCGCCGCCTTCGTTTTGGTCGACACCTTGGTTTTGATCTGGCTGAGCACGGAGAACGGCACGGTGCAGATACACCAGTCAGCGGTGGCGGTCTGCGCCTCGCCGCCCTTTCGCGCATCCTCGTAGCGGATGGTGACGCTTTCGTCGTCCTGGTCGATCTCCGTGACCTTCACGTTGTATTTGGTAAGGCTGCCGACTTCCCTCTCGAACGCCCTGGCTATCATGTCCATGCCGCCGACCGGCTGCAGCATCGTGGTCTGGAAGTCATAGAGACTGCCAGTGCTAAGGCTGCTCCACAGGCCGGATTGCACGATGTCGGAGAGCCCTATCGGCTGCGATGGCTTGGCCAGCGGCATCTGGCCGCCGCCCGGTTCAATATCAAAGCCTCGCCGCTCGCTGCTGTGAGTGCCAGCGACGTAAGCGTAGTTTTCGTCAAGCGCGCCCCAGCTCTGCAACGCTTCCAGCAGCTTCTCCCGGTCCTCCGTCGAGACCGCCTGGTCGAGTCCACCCTGCTTCGTCACCTTGGAAAGCAGCTCGGCGACATGGCCGTTGAAATCCGCGCTGACATGGCGGTAGCGCTGCGGCTTGCCTTCGAACGCCTTGACCGAATGCAAGTAGGCGTTGTGGTTCACCTGCACGAACGCCTCGAGTTTGACGCCGAGCCGCTTGCAGTAATCCAGCACGGCATGGTGATGGTAAGGGATACGCCACGGGCCGGGATTGATATAAAGACCCTCGTCGAACTTGCATTCCTGCTCGAAGCCGCCGAGCTCGGTGTAATTGTCGCCGCCACGCAGCGACCAGCAGCGACCGCCGGCTTTTTCCCTGTACTCCAGAACCTGCACCTTGTAGCCGACCTTGCTGAGCTCGTACGCAGCGACCATGCCGGCCAGTCCGCCGCCGAGTACGAGAACGGAAGCCCCTTTCGGATCGCCGTCCAGCTTGATCGGACCCTTGTAGGGCGACTCCTGCGCGAAGCCCAGGGTCGTCATGGCCTGATACATGGCCTCACTGCCGGCAAGCGCGCCGATCATGGTCAGGAGATCGCGGCGGCTGAGTTGGGGAGGAAGCATCGGAGCTACTCTTTCAGGGGGATCGCAAGGACGAGAATAACCGGGCGCGGGGCAGCGGGTCAGCGGTAGACCGGCCTCAGACGATTGTCTACCCGCCTGCCGACGGCCTGGCGTCGCTGTTGGCGATCATCCATCGATCGCGTGACGCCGAGCGCCGGATGCAAGAGATGGTTGCCATGCTACGGCGACGCTCCAGGTCGAAAGGAAAGAAGATGGGACAAGAGTATGCCCGTGAGAGATTCGCGATCGCCATGTCCAGCCTGGTGTCGCTCGGCGACATCCGCAAACGGCTGGAAGGCGCGTACATGTCATTCCACCCTGTCCAAGCAAGCACTTAACAGTCATGAAATGGCAGCGCGGTACAAGAGATCATGTCGCGGCTTACCGCCGTGAAGGCGAGCAATCCGCAGCAGGGTCATCTGCATGCCACGCTCGATCAGATGACCGGGGAAGAGGCTGGGGAGATGGCCGAACTGATGTGGAATTTGATCTACGATCTGCTGACGACGCGGGCAACAGGTGGCCTTCGGAATCCTTGTACAGGACTGCAAAGCCGGCTGAACTTGGTGCTGGGGCCAGCCATTCGCGCCTGGCTGGACCGCCTTCCATTCCGCATTTTCTGAGGATCGAATAACCGCAGGGGAGAGATGATGTTCGGCTACAAGCATTGAGGGCGACAAAGCTTTCGCTAACGCCTGTGTTTCTCCGGGATTTCGGAGATGCATTCCTCAAGACGCTCCAGGCAACTTCGCATTGCGAAGTTCATGTCCGGCTTCGAAACGTCGATGGCGTCCTTGAGGTGTGGGCGCTATGAGGTCGCGCTCCGGTTCCGCAATGCGCGCACGCACCCACATCTCCTGACCGGCTTTGAAGATATGTCCTGGCTGGAGGTGCCAGCCCGAAACAGGCTTCGTCGATATGTGGGCGTTGTAGTGGCTTAGCGCCTTGCTCCGTCCCGTCGCGACGCCAGCGTTTACATTGTAGTGGGCGGCGAAGCCGCTCGCGCTGGTGTCAGCCTCGGTCGGGTCGGTCTGTAGGACCCTCAGTCCGAAGGCGACGCGACCTTTCTGGCCGACCGTGTTCATCACCTCGCGCAGAAGCTCGCTGTCCGAGATGTTTTCGGCTGCCGCTCCTTCGCGCCCTGCTTCTCGCGGCGGAACTGCTCGATCTCGCCCGTAGCCATTTCGCGGAAACCGGAGTCCCTCGTAATTGCTGAACAGCTCGAGATGCCCATGATGGATGGTCTGCATCTGGCGCTCGCCCCCGCGTTGCCATCCGGAGACCCATTCGTAGACCAGCTTGGAGCTTGCCGTGTTGTTGCAGACCACGATGAAGACCGGCGGCACTGGAATGGGCACGCGCTGCCATTCGTCATATTCTGTCTTGTAGTGGCTGAAGAGGGAGATCAGCGCGGTCTGGAGCTGGGCGGGGATCGAAAGCGGGTCGAGTTCGCCGGACTTGCCCGCACCCTTTTTCGGCATGACTTTGCCGATGTGGTCCCACAAATTGCGGTAGACTGGCGCCTCGGCGTTGACGGCATTGTCCGAGACCGGCACACGCGGCAGCTTGACGATGCCACATTAGATTGCGTCGACGAGGCTGAAGTCCGACACCACCCAATGTGCCCTCCTCGTAGTCCGAGCCGCGCAGGAAGACGGCGCGCAGACCGACCCTGCGCTTCAGCGCCTCCAGCCCGGAAATCCAAAGGCGCGGGCCTCGTTGTTCTTCTTTGCCCCTTCCTGTCCTCGCCCTTCGCCTCCGACTCCTCGTCCGTGCCTGCCGCTCGCGATAGCAATGGTGCGCCTCGTCGTTGATGACGACGATGTTCTTCAGGTGAAGGAGCTCGCCGCAAGCGCGGGCGAGCGTTTCGCCTTCGCCTCCTGCTTCTCGATCGGCCGGCCGGTGCGCCCTGCATCAGCCGTTCGCCGACAGGGTTGAGGTCGTGCGCCTTGCGGCGCTGGAAGGCGTGGTAGTTGATAATAACGATCTTGGCCTTGCCGAGGTCGGTCATCAGTTCGGCCGGAACGAGCTCGCGCATGCGGTAGTAATTGTCCGTGTCTGAAGGATTCAGCACGCGCAGCCGGTCCTTGATCGTGATGCCTGGGGCCACCAGCAGGAACCCTCGCGAGAAGAGCGACGAGTTCGGCTGCCGTGCTGCGTTGATCGACTGCCAAGCGATCAGCATGGCCACGACAGTCGTCTTGCCGGCGCCCGTCGCCAGCTTCAGGGCAAGGCGAAAGAGTTCCGGGTTTGCATCGCGATTGGCCTCCTGCAGGTGGCGAAAGATGTGCGCATACTGCTTTCGCCCGCGCGCAACCTCGGCCAGCCAGATTGCCGTCTCGACCGCTTCGATGTGGCAGAAGAACGGCTGCTGGTTGGAGAACTCGTGATGGCGCCAATGCTGCAGTAGACGCCAAAGTCTGGCCACGAGGCGATGTTGACACAGCGTCTGTTGCACCGAATCGGCCGTCGGCCACACGTTGCCGTCGTCAGGTTCTCGACAGCTTCCCGGTGTCAAATCCAAGCCGTGGTCGGCGCTTCCAACCAAGGTGGTGGGAAGGCAGCGCTGACATAGCCGAACGTCGATCAAGTCACGGTCGACGATTGCCCTCATGCTGCATGCCCCTGCGGGACTGAAAAACGGAGAAGAATATGTGCGATGCAAAACTGAAAACCGTGCTTTCGCTTCTTTCGCAGGTGGCCAGACAGTTAAATGCTCTCTCGTCCAACGGACCAGCGACGGATACAAATTGCGTTAAGCTAAATACGAACGAGAACCCGTTTCCGTTGCCGAAGAGCGTAATGCAAAGTGCGATTGCTGCGATCGAACACCAGTATCTTTATCCGGAAGACGACAACCTCAGCTTAAGGGAAGCTGCCTCCGACGCTTACGGACTTTCCAAAGATCAGGTGATTGCCGGCAACGGTTCGTCGGAACTGCTCGGACTCATCTACAGAGCTTTCCTCGCCCCAGGAGATAGAGTGGCGATGCTGTCGCCCGGATTTTCGTTCAACCGAAAACTTGCCATGTTGCAGGGTGCAGAGTTTCTCGAAATCGCATCGAGCGAAGCTCATTCCTTGCCGATAGAAAAACTGCTGTTCGGCCCCGCAAAAGACGCGAAGTTCATTCTGTTGGCTAATCCGAACAATCCGACCGGAACATTCGTGCCGGTCGCCGAAATCGAACGCCTTGTGGAGCTAGCAGATCGCTTGATCGTCTTGGACGAGGCCTACGTCGACTTTGCACCCGACCATGCCCTGCGCCTCCTCAATAGACATTCGAATCTTTTGATCTTGAGGACTTTTTCGAAGAGCTATGCTGCCGCTGGCGTGCGAGTCGGCTTCGGTTTCGGTCATCCAGAAATCATTGGCAGGCTGCGCAACATCCAGAACGTCTTCAACATGAACGTGATCGGGCAGGCGGTCGGGAAAAGCATCCTTGCGCATCGCCACGCCTACGAAGAGAACCACAAGCACATCAAGCATGAACGACAGCGAGTGACCCTGGCGCTGTTGCAACTTGGCTTTTCCGTAACACCCTCCCACGCAAACTTTTTGCTGGCCCGTGTGCCGGCGGGACAGGAGGGCTCATGCTGGCAAGCAGCGTTGAAAGAGCAGAAGATACTTGTCGCCAGCTTTCCTGACAGATATTTGAAGAACTGCATTCGCATCAGCATTGGCACCAAAGAGCAGATGGATAAATTCCTTGCTGCCGCCAAACACATCTGTGTGAGCTTTAGGAGGAAATCGCGGTTCTCGGAAGCATAAAGGTCTGAATTCGCTTTGAATGGGCGGTGCATGAGGTAATATGTGTCGACGTGTTATGAGTTCCGGTGTTCCAACGAGTAGGATAGATTATGTCTAATTTGGAGAAGAATTAATTGAAGAAAAGTTTTACTTCGGGCTTGACCTTCGGCATCTTCGATCATCTGGACGAAAACGGCGATGATATCGCCCAGCAATATGCAGATCGGCTGAGCCTAGCAGAGGCGTGCGATGGCTATGGCTTTTATGCGTATCATCTCGCAGAGCACCACTGTACGCCGCATGGCAGAGGTCCATCACCGAATTTGTTCTTAGCGAGCGTCGCCCAGCGAACCCGCCGTCTTCGTGTTGGTCCCATGGTAATGCTACTTGCGCTCTATCATCCGCTGCGTGCGTTCGAGGAGATCTGCATGCTTGATCAGTTGAGCGGCGGTAGGCTCGAACTCGGCATAGGGCGCGGCTCTGCCCCGACTGAATTGGGATACTTCGGGGTTGCTGTAGAAGCAGCACCAGAACAGTATGCGGAGGCCAGCGAGATTCTCATCAATGCGATGAAAGGCGGGACGCTTTCTTATCAGGGCCGCCACTTTGAGTTGAAGGACGTTCCGTTGACGTTGAGACCTCACCAATATCCCCATCCGCCGACATGGATCGCCACCAATCGACCCGAGCCGGCTAGTTGGGCCGCCGAGAATGGGGCAAACATCGCCTGCGTTGGACCTTGCACATCTGTTCGCAGCGTTACCGACGCATTCCGCGCCGCTCGAATGCACGATGCTGACGTTAGCCACCAAGCACCATTTCTTGGATTGCTCCGAATGGTGGTGATAGAGCGTTCTGAAACAGATGCGTATTTGCTCGCAGCACCTGCCTATGAACGATGGCTCAAGAGCTTCAAATTTCTATACGAACTTAATGCCATTCCCACTCCACCAAACTTGCCGCTGGACTTCGATGCAGCAATTGAAAGTGAATTGTGCGTCGTGGGAACGGCAGCTTCTGTCCGACAAGCTCTCCTTGATCAGCTGGAAGAGGCAGGTGCTAATTATCTTCTGTGTCAACTGGCATTTGGGGATTTGCCGCTGGATGCGTCGCTATACACCGCATCGACCATTCGATCCGAAATCATGGCTCGAGTTGGCGCATCGTGAAATCCGTTACGTGATTGGAGGAGCAGCCGCAGCGCTGCTCCTCATTCCGAAACGGTTGTGGGGGATTAACGTATATGCCTTACCATATGAGCAAACAGCGCCGGCGCCGAGCCAGTCTAATCTAAGTCCGCATGACCACTGGCCAATCCGCAACAGCTTGTCACGATCATATTCCCCCAGCTTGCGCGGCTATCCACCTTCTCGAAGCGTTCGCCAGTCATCACGTCTGCGAGCCGGCTTTGAGGATCCTGTCGAGGGCTTCTTGAGGCACATCGTCGAAGTGGCCTGCTGCCGGTTTCGTGGACACCGAGATAAGGTGTTTAACGGAACTGGAGAGTGGAATGCAGAGAAGGAAGTTCAGCCGCGAGTTCAAGCTTGAGGCAGTGAGGCTGGTGAAGGATCGGGGCGTCGCGGTGGCGCAGGCGGCCCGCGACCTCAATCTCCACGAGAATGTGCTGCGCAAATGGGTGCGCGATCTATCGGCCGATCCGCAGCATGCCTTTCCCGGTCATGGGCAGATGAAGCCGGAGCAGCTGGAGATTGACCGGCTGCGCAAGGAAGTCGCCAAGCTTAAGGCGGAGCGCGACATCCTAAAAAAGGCCGCAGCCTACTTCGCGAGGGAAGTGACGTGAGGTTCGCTTTCATCGCGAGGCACCGGGGCATCTGGCCGGTGGCATGGCTGTGCAGTGCGCTGGATGTGTCCCGCTCGGGCTTCCATGCCTGGCTCAGCCGCAGCCCCAGCGTTCGCTCCCGGCATGACGAGATCCTCGTTTCCAGGATCGACCGAAGCTTCAAGAGCAGCGACCGCACCTACGGCGCGCGTCGGGTCTGGCACGACGTTCTGGCAGAGGGGCTTTCCTGCGGACTGCATCGCATCGAACGGCTTGATGCGGGAGAACGGTCTGCGGGCCCGGCCTCGGCGTCGTGGGCTGCCGAAAGATACTGGCGAGCGCTCGGCAGCGTCGGACAACCTCCTTGACCGCGCCTTCGAGGCGGCGGCACCGAACCAGAAATGGATCGCCGACTTCACCTATATCTGGACCGCCGAAGGATGGCTCTATGTTGCCGCCGTCGTTGATCTGTTCTCCAGGCGTGTCGTCGGCTGGGCGATGAGGGCCGAGATGACGGCCCAGCTCGTCACTGACGCTCTCATCATGGCGATCTGGAGGAGAGGCAAGCCGGACAGCCTGCTGCACCACTCCGACCAGGGATCGCAAGGCGGATTCAAGCGGTCGTCGCAACACCTGAACGAAGGAGGTTGCGATGGACATTCGAAAGCGACGGTCACACCGTTCTGGACGAGCGCCGCTGCCGTCACCGGGACGGCCGCCAGTAGCGGGACGATCTGAACTCCAGCGATTCTGGTTGGGGATCGCGCAAGGAATGACCAGCGAGGATGCTGCATTGGCGGCTGGTATGTCGCAGCCTGTCGGTACCAGATTGTTCCGACAGGCGGGCGGCATGGCACCAGCGATGTTCAGATCTTCGACCAAGCCGCCGTCCGGGCGGTACCTCTCGTTTGTGGAACGTGAGGAGATCGCACTACTTCGCATTCAGGGCCTTTCGAGACGCGAGATCGGACGCCAACTTGGCCGATCCGCCTCGACCATCTCCCGCGAGCTACGACGCAATGCCGCGACGCGCAGCGGTGGCCTGGAGTATCGTGCATCGACAGCCCAATGGCATGCCGAGCGATCGGCCCGTCGGCCCAAACCGACCAAGCTTGCGCTCAACACGACCTTGCGCACTTATGTGGAGCAGAGACTGGCCGGCGTCGTCATGACCCCGAGCGGCGCTCCCGTTCCTGGTCCCGCCGTTTCGTGGAAGGGCCGCCGGCATGGCCCGCGAAAGAATCGGCGATGGGCCAGAGCTTGGAGCCCGGAGCAGATTGCCCGACGCTTGCCGATCGACTTCCCGGACGACAAGACGATGCGCATCAGCCACGAAGCCATCTATCAAGCCCTGTTTGTTCAGGGTCGGGGAGCGCTACGCCGCGAACTGTCGGCCTGCTTGCGAACGGGGCGCGTGCTGCGGGTCCCCAGGGCGCGCGAACGCAGGCGAGGCAAAAGCTTTGTCTTGCCGGAGATCATGATCAGCCAACGCCCCGCCGAAGCGGCCGATCGCGCGGTGCCGGGTCACTGGGAGGGAGACCTCATTCTTGGTCTTGGCAGCTCGGCGATCGGCACGCTGGTAGAGCGTACGACGCGCTTCACGATGCTGCTTCATCTTCCCCGGCTCGCTGGGCATGGCGAAGCTCCGCGCATGAAGAATGGCCCTGCGCTTGCCGGACACGGAGCCGAAGCCGTCCGCGACGCAATTACACGCACCATCATCACTTTGCCCGAAGAACTCCGCCGTTCGCTGACCTGGGATCAGGGAGCGGAAATGGCCCAGCATGATCGCCTCAAGATCGATGCGGGCGTCCAGGTCTACTTCTGCGATCCGCAAAGCCCGTGGCAGCGTGGCACTAACGAGAACACCAACGGGCTGCTACGTCAGTACTTCCCGAAAGGCACTGATCTGAGCATCTACAGCGCTGACGAAATCGCCGCTGTGGCCGCGGCCCTCCATGCTCGACCGAGAAAGACCTTGAACTGGAAGACGCCGGCAGAAGCGCTTGACGAGTTGCTGCCATGAGGACACACAATCGGTGTTGCGACGACCGTTTGAATCCGCCCAATATACGAGCGAGCAGTTCCAGCGACTGATGGCCGACCACGGCATCACCTGTTCAATGAGCCGGTCGGGCAACGTCTGGGACAACGCTGCGATGGAGAGCTTCTTCTCGTCGCTCAAGACCGAGCGGACAGCCCGCAAGGTCTACAGGACGAGGGATGACGCCAGGGCGGATGTGTTCGATTACATCGAGCGCTTCTATAACCCTCGGCGAAGGCACTCGACGCTAGGCTATCTGAGCCCCGTCGAGTTCGAGGAACAAGCTATGCTAGCTTAACCTCGTGTCCGAAAAACCGGCAGCAGGCCAGACGGGTTGGTCTCACCATTGGCTCGATCGTTACTCATCATCGACTGCCGTTACCAATTCGGGTGATCTGCGTTTCGTCAGGCTCTGAGTTCGTAAGGTCGATAGGCTTCCTTGCGCGTCAGTACGACCCACGCGATCCAGGCGAGCTTGTTGGCGAGTGCAACGGAGACAAGCTTGAACGGCTTTTTCTCCATGAGCTTTCTGATCCAGTTCGCCATGGGCGTTGGCTTGTCCTTTGTGTGGCGGATCACGGCGGTGGCGCCGACGACGAGCAAGCGACGCAAGTATCTGTCTCCCTGCTTGGAGATGCCGCCGAGCCGTGTCTTGCCGCCGGTGGAATGTTGTTGCGGTGTCAGCCCGAGCCAGGCGGCGAACTGCCTGCCCGAGCGGAACTGATCGGGATCGGTGACGGTGGCGGCAAGAGCCGTGGCCGTGATCACGCCGAGGCCAGGGATTCCGGCGAGCCGGCGACTGGCCTCGCTCTCGGCATGCCAAGCCATGAGCTGCCGATCCAGTTCCGCGATCTCATCGTTGAGCGCCATGATCTGGCGAACAAGAATCCCCAGAGAAGTACGGGCATGAGCTGGTAAAGCATTTTCGTCGGACAGCGCCAGTTCGGCTAGCTTCGCCAGATTAGCGATGCCGGGATTTGCGACAAGACCGAGTTCGGCCAAATGCGCGCGCAAGGCATTGGCGATCATGGTGCGTTGGCGCACGAGCAACGATCGGGCGCGATGGGTCATGAGAATGCTCTGCTGCTCGATCGTCTTCACCGGCACGAAACGCATCGTCGGGCGCTGCACAGCTTCGCAGATCGCTTCGGCATCGAGTGCATCACTCTTGCCGCGCTTGACATAGGCCTTCACGTAAGACGGTGGAATGAGGCGAACCTCGTGTCCCATGGCGGCGAGGATGCGAGCCCAGTAATGCGCCGTTCCGCATGCCTCCACTCCGATCAGGCAGGGTGGGAGTCTCGAGAAGAAGGGCATCATCTGCTTGCGGTGAAGCCGCTTCAACAACGCCGTGGCACCTGTCTCGTCAATGCCATGAGCCTGGAACACGCTTTTGGCCAGATCCAATCCAACGGTCGTGATCTTCATCGTGAATGCTCCTTTTATCGCTTCGAGTGACCGGCCCGCATCATAGCCGCGGCTCGGCGGTACGGGGGCGTCCACATCATCAAGATGCTGGCTGGACGGAGGCCAGCATCTGATGACGCGAGCCCTTTCGAATGATCTTCGTGAGCGTGTTGTTGAGGCGGTTGGCGCTGCATGCCGCCCGGCTCCCCCGGAGAAGGCGCAGGGTCGGCGCTGGCGCGCTCGTCATCGCCAGCGCTTTCGATGACCCGAATGGCGGCGACCGGGCACTGGCTGGCCGCGAGCCGCACGGCGGCGTGCAACGCCTGCGGCACCGTCGCCACGCACACTTCGGCCACGCCGTCCGGTACGCGCTGGCGAAAGGTGCCCGGCAGCGTCAGCACGCACTGCCCGGTAGTTCCGCCTGGTCGACCACGACGCGCATCTCAGCCCCCCGCCTGCGCATGCAGCCGCACCGGCAGCGCGCGGAACGTCCTAAGGAACGCGGAGGGCTCCCGGGTCGGCTGCTCGGCCAATGCCAGCGTGGGGAAGCGCGCCTGGATCTGCGGCAAGCTCTCGGCTGTCAATGACCACGGAATCGGGACCCTGTTTTTTCGCGCAAAAGGGACCCCGGCTTTCGGTGTTGAGAGGCACGCCGGTAAGCGCCCGATCAGGCGAAGCTGGTTGGGGTTGCACAGCCTGATCGGGCGCGACTGATTGGCTTTCGGACTTCAGCTTTGAGAGCGGCTCTTGAAGCGCCAGGATTCGTTGCCAGTCTCGGCGATCTCGCAGTGATGGGTGAGGCGGTCGAGCAGCGCGGTTGTCATCTTGGCGTCGCCGAAGACGCTCGGCCATTCCCCGAAGGCGAGATTGGTGGTGATGATGACACTGGTGCGTTCGTAAAGCTTTGAGACCAGATGGAAGAGCAACTGCCCGCCGGCCTGGGCGAAGGGAAGATAGCCGAGTTCATCGAAGACGACAAAGTCGAGCCGGGTAAGGTGATCGGCAATGCGGCCCTGCCGGCCGGCACGGGTCTCGGTCTCGAGCCTGTTGAGGAGGTCGACAACGTTGAAGAAGCGCCCGCGTGCGCCGTTGCGGATGAGAGAACGGGCAATGGCGATCGCCAGATGCGACTTGCCGGTGCCTGTCCCGCCGACCAGGACGACATTGCGCTGATCGGCGACGAAGGCGCCGACAGCTCGACATAGATCGGCGCAGTGCTTGTGATCAGGAGAACTTTGATCCGCAAAGCCATTCGATCACCTATTCGATTATGAATCCGCGACCGCGCTTGGCCCCTGGCGCGCCGGTGTGGGCAGCAGCGCGGTCTCGCGGCGCATTTGCCGGCGAATTCGTCGGAGCGCCGTCCAAAGCCGGCGCCATCCGGTCCGTGGGTGCGCTCATCTGCTTGGGACTGGAGCCTGGTCTCACGATGTAAGGCGTAACCAGAATTATCAGTTCTGATTCTTCCTTTTGAAACGAGGAGGAACGAAACAAGGCGCCGAGGACCGGAATTTCGCCGAGAAAGGGAAAGGCATTGACGTTATTATTGACGTTGCGCCTGATGAGAAATTTTTGCAAAGCTCTCCCACTGGCGAGTTCGACGACTGTGTCGGCCCGGCGCGTGGAAACTGCCGGTACGACGATACCCTTGATTTGAACCGCACCTTGGGACGTTAGTTCACTGACTTCCGGCTTTACGTGAATGTTGATTTGATTGTTGCTGAGAACCGTCGGCACGAATTTCAGGCTGACGCCGAAGTGACGGAAGTCGACCGAAACTTGCCCGTTCTCCTGCAGGACAGGGATGGGAAATTCGCCGCCGGCGAGAAAGCTGGCAGTTTCACCGGACATCGCCGTGAGATTCGCTCAGCCAGAACGGAAGCTATGTGCTCCTTGGCGAGCGCGTCGAGAACCGCGCCGATGTTGACGGCACCATTGTTGAATCCGATTTCTGCTGTACCGCCACCCTGCGCCGCACCGGAGCCACCGCCGCTGCCGCTTAACACGCCCACTCTGAAATTGTCGATTTGTCCAAAGGCGGAGAGGTTAACGCCCAGTGCCTTCATGGCGCTACGGGAGACCTCCGCTACGCGCACACTGAGATTGACTTATAACGACCCAGCGACCTTGATGTTATTGACGACTTGCGCACCGTCGCCGAGATATTGCTCAGTGACCCTTTTCGCGGTGTCGGCGACCGCAGCATTGGGCGCTGTACCGCTAAGGATAGCGCCGCGCGGCGTATAGCTCACGTGGATTGAAGAGTCGCCAACCTGGTCCCTCAATATGGCGCGCAGTTCCTCGATCGGTTGCGTGACGACAATACGCAACGCGGCGAGAGCCTCGCCCTTGTCATCCAGGGCAAACAGGCTTGTCCGCCCGGATTTCTTCCCAAAGACGAAGATGGTTGTGCTCGAGACTGCCTGGTAGTCCGCGATCGTCGGGTCAGCAACAAAGATGGTCGTGGCTGGCGCGGGCAAATGAACAGTCTTGCCGAGCGAAGAGGAAAGGTTCAGCGTGCCATCGATGATGTTGGAAGCAGCACGCGGCGCCCCGTTATCCTCGATGTCTTGGGCCAGGGCAGAAACTGGACATGACAGAATGAGCGCGCAGAGGAGGCGGCCCAAGTAAGGAGAAACAGTAGTAGATCTCGAGCCGACAGTGGGTGGGCGTCGCCGATCGGTGTCAGAATAATCAGCTGGAATTATTTTCAAAGCAGTTCTTTCAAAGTCTGTCAACTAAGGATGTCTCTCTAGTCGCATTCAAGAATATAACCGACGCCGCGCACAGTTTTTATCCGTGGCGTTGCTCCTGATCTGCTCAGATATCCACGTAAGCGATAGATTCCAACTTCAAGCGCGTTGGCAGATACTTCATCGTTGAACGAATAGAGATGATCTTCCAACTGCGAACGCGGCACGATGCGGCCAGCACGGTTGAGCAGATGCTCTAGAATGCACAGTTCACGGCGTGCGACCGTCAGCGGATGACCAGCAACGGAAACCTGTCGGCCGATCGGATCGAAATGGAGATTGCCAAAGGCAATGATGGGGGCGGTCATCTGCGTTGACCGCCGCAGAACGGCTCTCATTCTGGCAATGAGCTCATTGGTACACACGGGCTTGAGCAGAAAATCGTCCGCCCCACCGTTGAAAACCGCAATTCGGTTCTCAAGATCATCGACGTCACTCAGAACGAGAGCAGGAACTGAATGTCCCTCACTCCTTAGCTGCTTCAGCCAATCCAAGCCATCGCCATCCGGCAGAGCCATCTCCAGCAGGAGAATTTCATAGGTGGCGCAAGAAAATGCACTGGACGCATGTTCCAGTGTGCGAACGACATCAACGGCGAAACCGCTATCCCCGAGTGCAACTCCCACGGCTCGCGTAAGATCCGCATGGTGGTCAACGAATAGCGTTCGCATTTCATCTCCTATCAATGGTAGGACAGGTCACCGGGACTGTTGAGAGGCCGACAGCACAAGTCGCGCAACTCGTCGCAGTATTCGTAATCCTCTTTGGGACGGCTAATCGCAGCAGCATGCGAACTGCGGGCGTGCAGTTGGCGGGGATAGAACGTGTGAAGAGTGTCGATGGGCAGAAACATCGTTTGGCCAGCCCAACATGCCACGAACCCTGTCTGCAATTTGTTTGCATCATCGATCCTGCCTACGTGCGGCCCCCTGCCTTCGCCAGGCCAGCGTTTGCCCTCCAGTGCCACGATTCCATGGCTCGCACGGGGTTAGCTTTCGACAAGTGACTTCAACAAATCGATTGTTCGGATCGTAACCATCCATATCTTGGATGAACCGCAGGTCGCGCTGTGAGGCTGATGCTTCTTACCGCGGCTGGAGTTTGCGTTCGGTCATCAGAGCCTCGAGCGCGGCGGACTGGACACTGGCCTGGCCGCCGCCCAACCTGAGCGCGGAGAGAACTGTCACCCATACGTCTCGCGTCTGTGGCCCCTATATGACGTAGCCGCTGACGAATCTGTAATTTCTGGTGAGCGCGGCGTCGTCAGGATGGGGAGTCAGGACAGCACGAGCCACAATCGGGGCTCCTCCGCCGGTCGACTTCTTGAGACACAGACGGTTCAGCGTCTGCCCGAACCGCGGCGTGGATGAGGCTCAGGTCTGCCTGAGACAGATGAGGATGGAACGGGTCTGGCAGACCCGAGAGGCTGGCCGCGGGAACTTGGGCTGAGGCTCGGTGCGCCTCGTCCAAGTGCTGCTCAAACCCCTCTTGGCCGGCCTGTCGGATTGCTCTTGCGCTACGGCGTGCTGCACCTGCCGCCAAGCTGCTACAATGAACAATAAGTTTGTGTGGGCGCACGCTATCCTCACTTCCACAGATCAGATGATCGACCTACTCGGGCAAGCTTTCGAGAGGCTGACGAGGTCCGCTGCGCGGCGACAAACAAGGTGAGGCTGAGCTCCCGAAGGGCCTCTTCGACCCGGAGCGCATCCTCACGATATTGGAAGCAGACGTCGATATAGTGCGCCAGCCTGGCCTCGCCCGGTGACGGTGGCGGGGACCTCAGCCGAGGCCAAGGATGAAGCGCCGATTGAGTGAACGGATAGGCCGCGCGTTCGACGGATAGAGTGAGGTAAATCGCTCCATGTCTGCTGGGTCGACCTCAACCGGTTCCGTCGCAACCATCCACTCGACGTTTTCAGTGCATGGCGGCGTCGTCAATGATCCCTCGTATGTCCAGTAGCCAAGCGAAGCCGGTAGAAGCCCGTTGGGGTCGATCTCGTCAACCGCTGTCTCCTCGTCTGAGCTTGCGGGAAATGCTGCGGCAAGGCTGGCAAAGCTGGCATTTGTTGCGCCCGGCGTCAGAAACACGCCTAGCACACCCAACATATTGCTATCAGTGTCTTTATGGACGAAATGCGCCTCCATCGGAAAACTCCTGCCTCCGACGTAGTGTTCACTCGGCGCATGGAAATGGAACTGTATCAGTTCGTAGACACGATCCCCGCGGGTGAGCGTGCTGCCTTGCGGCAGGTTGACTTGAATGGTGTGGCCGTTGTTCACCATCCTGCCGCCGCCCTTGTGCCAACCTATTGCGATGTGCGGGATATCCGCCTTGACAGCGCCCTTGATATCGATCGGCGATTGCTGCGTGCCCGCCGAGCAGACGAAATTCCTCTTATCCAGATCGCCCCAGTGTTCGGGTCCGACCGGGCCGGCATATCCCCAATGGGTGCTTGCGGCCCGCGCGGCTTCAGCGCAAATGGGACATGCGCCGAGTGCGACGAACCCTTTGATCAAATTACGACGATGCATATTGCTTTCGCTCCTGGATATGGACTGGGCTTTTCAATTGGGGGTCGCAACTATGATGTGGCAACATCATCGCAACTATGCCAAACAGCTCGGTATAGGACCAGCGCATCGCGGTCTGTAACGGCCAGTGTCGAGACGTTGATCGCCCCGGCTGTCTGCACCGAATACGTCGTTGCCTTTATGACCGACTGCCCTCGCCGTCCCAGATCACACAGTCGAACTCGCTGCCGAAGATGGCCCCCGGGCCACCCTTGAGAAACATTCCATGCAACTACTCCGGTGCTGTCCACCACGCCAAGGGAGGCCTTCATATTCATCATCGGGCCACTAGAGAAATCGATTGCTTCGATAAAGACCATCCGCGATATAGATGCATTCACGCGAATGCGCGGTGCTGCCGACCCCCAGTGCTCGGATCAGTAGAGTGCATCTGCAGGCTGCGGCGCCCGCCCGCTCACTTCGATGTGCTTGATATTGAAGCGTTTGACCCAAGCGAACACCAGGCGCCAGGAGCGGGTTGCTCGTCTTAAGAGGGCCATCGCGACAGCTTGGCCCACTGGTTGCTCACACCGGTGGTCGAACGCCTGCAGCCACTGCGTGGCCTCGGGCCGATCTTCGCGGTGAGATTCATGGTTGAGATTGGCGATGTATGCCGGTTCAGTCACCCGCTCGGGCATGTCGCTAAAGGCATCCACCTGGTGCCGAAATTGATCGTAGCGCTGCAGAATGGCCTTTTCCTCGGAAGGTCTCGTTCGATCGTCCACCGAACGCGGGCATAGAGGAATTCGGCGTGCGGGGTTGCATCGAAGAAAATGTCCGGGCACAAATCGGCCGGCCAGATCTCGGACACCGCCGGGCCCGACAGGGAGTCGTCCAATCGGCGCCTCCCCGTAATGGTCTCCGAGTGTTGCGTACTGATCAGCTCAATCAAGCCACGAGATGCAGGTTTCTTTCCGTTAAAATGAGCTTTGAAAACGGATTATGCCGCCGAGGCTGTTCTTTTTGCCGACGTGAGTCCAGTTCACGCCGGAACGGTCGGCCGTGCCGATGCTGCCGTAGTGGTCATAGTCGACTTCGGCTGTGATCGTCAAACCCGGAACGACCATATAGGCGACGTTTGCAGCCACACCAGAGTTCCTGAGCTGATCACCCGAGACCTGAAGGTTGAACGAGGTTTTCTCGTCGAACACGTAAGTGGCGCCGGCCCAGAAAGCCCAGTTGCCGCCCAAAATTTTGTAGAAGCCGCGACCATGAGCGGCGACTGCATTGGGCGGGTCATCGTTGAGGTTGCCGATGGAGCCGTACCGAACATTCCGAAGAGCGACAGATCGTCGGTGACATTGACGTCGACGCGGACCTTGCCGGCCAAAGCTTCGTAGTTGCTATCATGAGCGATCACGCCGGTGATCGCGCCCCAGCCCTGCGTCTGTTTCACGCCGACGACCACGTGTGGAACATGGCTGTCGAGAGTACCGACTACACCCGCCCCTTGTTCGAGTGAAACCACAGCCGAAAAGCTAGTACCGGCGTCGAAGTAGTACTGAGCCACGTTGGCATCGAAGTCGCCGTACGGAACGAGTATGTTGCCGAGGACCTTGCCAGCGTAGCCTGTAAACGTGTCGAAGGCCGACCCGTCCTTACCAACTCGGAGGCCACCAAGCTGGATCCAGGCGGAAGTCGACGCCGCTGTTGAAGGCATAGTTCTGAGGAGTGTCCGAACCCGAATAAGCGTTGCGGTTGCCGAAGTTCATGTGCGTTTCGGTATAGGTCTTCAACCCGCCGAGTTCGGTCTCCTGGCCGGTCCAAGTTTCGCACGTGAAACGCGTGTTGTTTCGCCAGGTGCCTGAGCCTCTCCAGTCCTCACATCAGAGGTTCTTGCCCCATCATACGATCGGACATCGCCGAGCCCGATGTCGTAATGGATGTAGCCGCCGATGCGCATGCAGGTCTCGGTGCCGGGAATATAGAAGTAGCCCGAACCATAGACGTCGCAGATCCTGACATTTTCCATCGGGTCCGGCGCGGGGCCTTCGTCACCTGCGCGAGCGATGGAAACGGAGATCAGGGCCGCAGCTGAGCCGAGAAGAAGGGCCCTCATGTTCATTTTGGATCTCCATTCAAGAATTAGAGGCGCATGGCGTCAAAGGGCGAACCGTTGGCCCATCCCGCGAGCAAGACAGTGTCCATCGCGTTAGTCCTTCTAACCTGATGAATAATAAATTCGATGAAAACTGGTGTTATCGATCAATACATAGAGCATTGTTGTGATGCTACTCGAGCACAAAGACGGATTTCTCAAATCCTTTGCGGATCAAGCAACTGTGCTGGAATCGTACATTTCCTGAAAAAGGTCAGATTCTACTTGAGTCAGGCTCAAAAAGGGGCAATGCCTGCGCCTTGGCCCGCTGTGCCTCCAAACAGCTGTTCTGCCAAACTCTTTTCAGTTGCAGGGGGGATTCAGGACTTCTAACCAATCGCCATTGGTCATCTCCGCTATTGTGAATAGGCCGTCAGCCTTCAATGCAGAGCAGCAAGCGACGTGCCATCCTAAGACGCAACTCCGCGCACAGTTAACTTGGCCGGCGCAACTTCGTCGCGCTCACTTGTTTTTTGCTTTGGGGTCAGGCTGAGCCACGAGAAACCGACGTTTGAGACACGGTTCGTCTGTCCGATATGTGACATTTTTGTTCGATACCGACAGCATTTTTTCGCTGTGTCGCCTCTGGGTCGAAACATCAATGCGCCGCCGCCGCTCGGTACGTCAGGCGGGAGCCCTGCTGCCGCATACTTGGACCGGTGCCGAGCATCGCCTGTTCCGTTCTGCAGCCGTACATGCGAATTCTCGGGGCAATTGTTCAGACCCCTGTGCAGCTCACCCGGCGCTTTGCGCCGCCGAGCGCGAATGGCTTCGACCATGCGCCCGCGGTCACAGCCCCGGTTTCAGCAACTGGTCAGCAGCACTTAGGATCGCTGCGGACCTGCATGATCCCGTTCCACGTCCTCTGATAGACAGCGCGCCAGAGCCAAATAAGAAACGGCCGGTAAGTTTCCTCGTCGGCAACGGCCGACACCGCGCAGCCGTGACTCGGAACGACGCCACGGCGCTCGCTCCAATAATCAGCAAGCGCTGCAGTGTTCGCTCGCCCATCTTCGATGTTGCACCGAGCTTCTGCTTTCCGCCGGTGGAGCGTTGTAGTGGTGTCAGTCCCAACCAGGCGGCGAAGTCGCGACCCTTTCTGAAGGTTGCGGCGGAAGGCGCCAACGCGACCAGTGCTGTCGCCGTCACGGGCCCCACACCGGGGATCGTTGTCAAGCGCCGAGCATCCTCATCCTCCCGAGCACGACGCGTAATTTCGACATCAAGGTGCTCGATCCAGAAGGGTCGAGGGTCCTCTACGCGCATCTCGGCGGCGCACCCGCGATCAACGGTTACGGCTACACCTTTCGCATTGGCTGACGCGCGACAGCTCGCGTTGCGCTGCCCTGCCGTGCCGGCCAGGCGGCCGTCCCGTGCATGCGCAGCATCTCGCCGCTCGGGCTGGGCTCATAGCGGAAAATCTGTCCAGCTATGATCCTCAGGTTATGCCGCGCTCTTGGTCGGTTGGAACTGAGCGCCCACAGGCTTCCGACCCCAAGCCTGGAAGATGCGTGGGCAAGACATTGTGGTATCAGGCCGCGCAGCAAATGCGTCGAGCTCGGCTGTGACGCGACCGACCTCGTCGCCGGTGGCAATACCCGAGGACGTCAGTTCGTTAGCGATTGCCGAGAAAGTAAGCGGCGCAACCTGCTTGACATCCCCTTGTCGGCCGTATGGCTGTGTCAGTGCTGAGTCGACATTCGCGAACCCGACGCCTTCAAGCAGCCGGACAAGCTTGCGACCGATGAAAGGATCGGCGCCGCGCCGACGGGCCGCTTCGATATAGAGCTCGGCGTAGCGGTCGAAAGCCGGGCAGGGTGGATCGCAGAACTGACTGCCGTAGTCGATGTCCTCAGTGACGATCGCGCCGCCTGGCAGGAGCGCCTCCCATGCCCGTTCGAGGAATCGTTCAGGGTCGGCAAGATGCGTGAGCACGAAGCGGACGTGAACCAGCGCGGCTCCGTCCGCCGGCCAGGGGTGGAGGATGTTCGCGTTGTGAAATCCTATATTGCCGATGCCGCGCGCGGCGGCTTCTTCGCGCGCCAGCACAAGCTTGCTTTCGTCGAAGTCAATGCCGACGACGCGGCCGTTAGTCCCGACCCGCTGCGCCAACTCGAAGCTTACATCGCCCCCCGCGCAGCCGGCATCGATCACTGTGGAACCCGAAAGCGGCTCGAAGCGATCGAGCAGCGATTGCGTTGAAGGCGCCAGCACGCGCGAAATGACGGCAAGGCGCGCCCGGCCCTCTTTACCTCCTTTGATGATGTAGGAGTGGGAGTCTCTTACTGCCGTCGCCATAGCGGCCTTCCTTGAATCATGATTGACGGTGCTTCTCGGGGCACCAGGACATTAACAGAAGCGGTTGCGGAGTTTCCGAAGCGAGAGATCAGCCACCGCGGCGATTGGTCCGGTATGGTCGACATTTTATCGCGAAAAGCAGCTCGATGGCGACATTGTTATGGGATGCCTCCGACGTTGGCGGCAGCCAGAAAACCAGGTCAGGACGTTGTGCCCGGACCAGACGGTCGTCGCTGCGCGATTGGTTAAACTAAGAATCGTCAGCGAGAGAAGGCCCGGCCAGTCTTGCATGCATGTCGTTATCCCAAAACCGCTTTGCACCCTCGGATCAAGCCCAAAGGGCAGCCTTTTGGGCGACATGCATTGGGTCAAGTCCCGGAGCGACGCGGGCGGTATGCCGTCTGCGATAGCTCCCCCTCGCCGAAAATCCCGTCCAGCGTGTTGAGAAGTTCGCGCACGGCATCGGATTTACAGGAATAGTAGATCATCTGCCGGTCGCGCCGGGTCTCGACGAGATCGAGCGCCCGCAGTTTGGCTAGATGCTGTGACAGGGCGGATTGGCTGAGCAGAACCTTCTCGGCGATAGCGCCCACCGACATTTCACCGTCGGCCAGGTAGATCATGATCAACAGTCGTTTCTCGTTGCCCATCAGCGTCAGAAACGCAGCCGCTGATTCGGCATTGGCGATTAGCTTTTTCGAGACCATCGATCCCCCATACCTTCCTCCTCATTCGGCGCTATGGGGGCAATAGCGTCTGATTACATGACTCACTCGCCAACGTGCGCTGGAGATTCAACGCTACCGGGAATAGGTCCGATCACGAGTGTCCGCCGTGAGGATCTTTACCCTGGGGCAAGCCGGACAGCCGGCGCACCACTGCGGATCCCAATCATGCGCCGGTGCCCGGCGACCAGACCTCGGTTGCCTTCCAGAGAAGTCGTTGTCTTTCACGTTAATCGAGCGTGGTTCCGTAGGCGCGGCAATCGGCCTCGACCATTTCCGAGACGAGCTCATCGAAGGTGGTCTTTGGCTCCCAACCGAGCTTGGTGGCCGCCTTAGAGGCGTCGCCAATCAGCAGGTCAACCTCGGTCGGACGGAAATAACGCTTGTCTATCCGGATCAGCGCCTGGTTACTCCGGCGTTCGCGGCCTACCTCGTCAATGCCTTCGCCTTCCCAGACGATCTCCTTCCCGACACGCCTGAAGGCAGCCTCGACAAAGCTGCGGACCGAATGCGTCTCGCCGGTCGCGAGCACAAAATCGTCGGGCTCGTGGTGCTGCAGGATGCGCCACATGCCCTCGACATAGTCGCGCGCCGAGCCCCAGTCGCGCTTTGCCTCCAGGTTTCCGAGATAAAGGCAGTCCTGCTTACCGGCCATAATCGCAGCTACTGCACGCGTCACCTTGCGCGTGATGAATGTCTCGCCGCGCGTCGGTCCTTCGTGATTGAACAGAATCCCGTTGCTCGCATAGAGTCCGTATGCCTCACGGTAGTTCACCGTGATCCAGTAAGCGTAGAGCTTCGCCACCGCGTATGGCGAGCGTGGATAAAACGGGGTAGTCTCCTTCTGCGGGGTGTCCTGGACTAAACCGTAGAGCTCGGATGTGGACGCCTGATAAAACCGGGTCTTGTCCTCGAGGCGAAGAATGCGGATGGCTTCCAGCAGCCGCAGCGTCCCAAGCGCATCGGCATTGGCCGTATATTCGGGTGTCTCGAAAGAGACTTGCACGTGGCTTTGCGCAGCGAGATTGTAGATTTCGTCGGGCTGCGTATCCTGCAGGAGACGGATCAGGTTTGTGGCATCCGTCATGTCCCCGTAATGCAGCACCAGGTCGGGATGGTCGTCATGCGGGTCTTGATAGAGGTGGTCGACGCGCTGGGTATTCCCGATCAGCGAGGCCCGCCGTTTCAGGCCATGCACCATGTAGCCCTTCGAAAGCAGCAGTTCGGCAAGCAGCGCGCCGTCCTGGCCGGTGATACCTGTAATGAATGCTGTAGGCCGGGGTGAACTCATTTCGTGGGTAAGCCCTGATATTTGGTGAATGAAGTACTTTGACGGGAATTGTCCAGCGGCAGGGGCGAATGACTTGCATGGCGTCAACGCGCAGTGCAATCATTCCTGCATCCGACACCCTGGCCGGGCATCGGTGCCTTTGAGACGTCAGGAAAGCGAGCTATTGAGAGTGGTGTACCGTGGCTCAAAACTAGAAGGTCTCCGCGTCGTCGCCTTCCGAGCAGCTGTTTTTCACGCTCGTTACTCTTCGTAAAATCGATTGTTTCGATGGAATGCATCTACGGTATGAATGCAGGCCATCAAATGCGATTACGAACCGAACCAGACCCATACCAATTCGCGCAGCGCGCCTGCAAACTCGACGCTCGACCTGCTATCGAGAAACTGTACGGTCTGCGATGCCTCCATCGGAACCGCCCCCGACGTAGCACGGCGAGATGAGCCGATTGTCGAGGAGAGGATCAGGTCAGGCTTGAGAGGTTGCTGGCCTGCTCGTTGTTGCTCCAGGTGGTCTATTTCGGCAGCGTGCTCGTTCTGAGCTGCGGTCCAACGACGCATAGAGCAGATGAAAGGGCTGAGCATTTCCGTAGGGCACGGAAGTTGGATAGCAGCCAACCAAATCATGATGAGGGAGGAATGAATGTTCAGATGTGCTTCAGCGCATTCACGTGGGGCGGTACATCGCTGCTCATGCTCAGTGACAAAATCGGAACCCAGATTCATCAGAACTCCGAGTCACGCACTTTGGACCAACCAGGGACATCGAGCAGACCGTCCAAGAACAGGTGGGCTTGAAATGGCAGGGGTGGCCACATCCTAAGCCCCCTAAGCGGGCCGTGCAGCTGTTCGGGTTGGCCAGGCACATAGGAGCCGTCGTAGCACGCCGGCACGCGGGTTGCTTCGTCTCGACCGAACGATACGCTGGCAACGACTGGAACGCGCGGGCAAAATGGACCTCGCGGCGGTGCGCCGCCGCGTGCCGATGGGGCGCATGGCGCGCCCCGACGAGATCGCCCGGGCCGTGCGTTTTCTGGCCAGCACGCAGGCGCGTTACATCACCGGATCGGTGCTGGCGGTCGACGGGCGGCTGGATGTCATTCGACCAGCCGGGGGACGAGCACCCGCCGGTGGACGGAACGCCTAGAGTCGAACTCGCCCGTCCGGCCAAACGTACCGATGCGCGAATCGTGCTCGTCACGGGTGGCGCGAACGGCATAGGCGCGGCCGTCGTTCGCCTCTTCGGCGCGAACGGCGATACCGTCGTGATTGCTGATAGAGATGGCGCTGCAGCGGCAGAGCTTGCTGGGTTTCCCGACGGCAAGCACCTGGCGAAATCAGTGGACGTGGCCGTCGAAACTGAGGTGGTGGCGCTGTTCGAGGAGCTGCAGGCGCGCCACGGTCGCATCGATGTCCTCGTCAACAGTGCTGCTGTCGCCGACACTTTTGTGCCGCGGGACAACTGCCGGACCAGATCGAACAGGTCCAAGATGTCAATCTCACCTGCGCGCGCGAGGCGATCGAGGCGATGTGCCCCGGCGGCGTGATCGTCAATCTCGGGCCGATCAACAGCTTTCTGCCCTTCGCGCCGCGCCAGGCCTAACGTGCCGCAAAGGTGGGGATGGACATCCTGACCCGGAGCATGGCGGCCGAACTCGGGCCGGTCGGCATTCGGACCGCAGCCGTCGCTGCCGACTATATCCGCACGCCCTGCCCTTGCTCAGTTGGCGAAGGCCGGCCACATTGACTGGACACCGATCAGACGGCGCATCCCGATGGGCAGGCTGGGACAGCCGGAGGATGTTGCTGATGCAGTGTTCTTCCTTGCTTCGTCTGACGCTTCATACGTCAACGGCTCGATCCTCTGCGTGGACGGCGGCTGGACCTTGTTCAGTGATGCGGAATGCCACGAACTCGATGACGAATATTTAGCGGAGGTCGCGGGTTGGTTATGACATTCGTCAGGCGACGGGCTGCGGCTCATCGAAGCCGAGGATTTCGAAAGCTTCAGGCTCCGGCTGCGCGAGGCCCCGCAACGCGGCCCGCGATCGAGAATGTCGTCTTTGGCTATGACGGAGACGTTCCTCGGGGTCGAAGCAGTTCCAAGCCTTCTGGCGCGGCTTGGCGAGCGGTTTGCCGCAAGACCATGCCGCCGCCAAGGGGGATCGACACCGCGGCCAACCCAATCTGTGCGTGCCGAGCACATCCCGTGATCGGCCACTCCCTCTGCAACAAGGAAACACCATGGAATTCGCGACCTTCATCCTGGCCGCCCAGCGCGGCTATCATCAATCGTCCGACAGCGTCATCCGCAATTCCATCGAACAGGTTCTCGTTTCGGAGCAGGCTGGCTTCGGCACAGCCTGGTTCGCAGAGCACCACTTCAACAATTACAGCCTGATTCCGTCGCCCTTGATGATGGTGGCGCACTGCGCCGGCGTGACGAGCACCATTCGCCTCGGCACTGCCGTCTGCGTGCTGCCGCTCTACAAACCACAGCGACTGCTCTCCGAGATCGGCTTGGCCGATATCCTTGCGAACGGCCGCCTGGAGCTCGGCGTCGGCACGGGATACCAGCAGTTCGAGTTCGAGCGCTTTGGCGTCGATATCGATGAGGCGCCGGCGGTCTTTTCGGAACACCTGGACATCCTTCTGAAGGGCCTCAACCAAGACATCTTCGAACACGACAGCCAGTATGAGAAGATACCCCCGACGGCGATTTCGGTACCCACCATCCAGAGGCCGTCCCCGCCAATCTGGATCGCCGGTGGGTCCGCGCGCATGGGCGGGGCCTATCGTGAGGGGCACAACTGTTTTGTCACAGCACTCCACAACGGCTTGGAGAGCTTGAGCGCCCTGCGCCAATCGATCGAGACGGCGGCGGCGGCCGAGGGTAAAAAGGTCACGGATGCCAAGATATCGCTGCTGCGCTGCTGCTATGCGAGCGACGACGAGGCGGAGATCAACAGCTATCTCGACGATGCCCGCTTCCAGCGCCGGCTGTCTGACGCACTGCATCAGCGCCGCCAGCAGAGCAAGGACGGCTATCTGTTGGAGGAACCGACGCAGCAGGATCTGTCGTTCAAGACCATGCGCGAGAACCTGCCGATCGGCAGCGTGAATTGCGTGATTGATCGGCTGCTGGAAGGAGATTGATGGTGCATCCAGGCGGTCAACGAAGGCCATCCCTTGCCCGAGCGCGCCCATGACAGCATCATTCGCGTCCAGGCGCTGCTGGTGTGGACTGACGGCACCTCCCACTACTGGAACTATTCGCGCTGCTTCACCGGGCCGCTCGAGGCGCGCTTCTTCGCGATCGGCTCCGGCCTGAAGTTTGCAGGAAGCGGTCGGGATCGCCAGCGAGTGCGATCCCTTAACCGGCGGGCCGATCCAGACGGCGAAGTTCATGCCTGTCGAGCTCGCCTCCCCCTATTTCGAAGAAGCGCAAGCGTCAGCCGGCGCGCAAGCGCGTGGTCAAGAAGAGCCCGACCCGCGCGTTGGGCACATGCGCCGGGCGGCGCGACCAGAGCTAAAGCCAGGGAGGGCCTTGAATGAAGCATTGATCTCTTTGCATATCATTGTTTCCAATGATGATATGCGAGGAGATCATAAGCGTTGACTTCAGGCGCTCGCCGAGATACGTTTGCGTGTCATCGTGCATTGGAATGGTCCGGATAGGTGTCATGATGGACTCAGAATCAGAAGTTCTGCGCCAAATCGGCGCCCTTTTTAGGCAGGCGAGGCTGGCGGCTGCCATGACGCAGGAGCAGGTCGCTGATTTGGCGGGCATATCCCGTCCCCGCTACCGCGACATTGAAAAGGGAACCGCAGCAGCCCGTGCGACGACGCTCATGAATGTCGCGCGTGCGCTCGGTCTAGAGATGATGCTGGTTCCGCAAGTCGTGGTGCCGGCTGTCCAGGCTTTATTGCGTCCGCACGACGGCGACGATCGACCTGCTTTTGTTTCTCAACCTGACGATGACGATCATGGCTCCAGTCTTCCGCGCACCTAAGACGATCCCGTCGCTGGACGTGCTCCTGAACGCACTGAAGGTCGGCACAATCGTTAGGACGCCGGGCGATTTCAACGCATTCAACTTCGATGAGGCTTACCGCGCGACGGGCGGCTTTCCCGTTTTCAGCCTGTCGTTCCGGGCAGCGGCGGGAGGATTGCGGAAAGATCCGAAGCCCCTGGCGGGCGCTTTGCCCGCTTTCTTCGCAAACCTCCTGCCGGAAGAGAAATTGCGCGAGGCGATGGAAAAGCACCACGAAGGTAATGTGCGCCCAGGCAATGATTTCGACCTTTTAGCGGCGCTGGGCGCCGATCTCCCGGGAGCCGTGCGGGCATTGCCCAGTGACGGCGCGATAGCGGTTACGCAGGATCCTTCAAAGGATAAGCCCAAGGCTCGGTTCTCACTTGCCGGTGTGCAGATGAAGCTGTCAGTCATGAAGAACACTGGAAAAGGCGGCGGCCTGACCTTGCCGATGGACGACGAGCAAGGCCGGTACATCGCCAAGTTTCCTTCGACGGTGTTTCCGGGCGTTTCCGAGAACGAATTCGCCAACTTGGCGCTGGCCGCAGCAATCGGCATGGAGGTGCCTGAATGCGAACTGGTCGAGAAGTCCGATTTTGAGGGCATTCCCGAAGAATTCAACACGCTGTCAGAGGGCAAGGTCCTTCTCGTCAAACGTTTCGATCGCGGCGCCGATGGCGATAGGATTCACATCGAGGATTTTGCTCAGATCTTCGGTGTCTATCCCTCGCGCAAATACGAGGGCGCTGCTTACCATGACATAGCCTCGGCTCTTGGCGTGGCCGTCTCGACTACGGCGGCTCTCGAATTCGTCCGCCGCTTGGCGCTGACTGCCATCACCGGCAATGGCGACATGCACCTGAAGAACTGGTCGTTGATCTATCGCGGAAACGGCCTTAAGCCGGCCCTTTCACCAATCTACGACCTACTCTCGACCGTGCCATATCTTCCCGCGGACGCCATGGCGCTTTCGCTTGGAGGAGAGCGCTCGTTCAAGGCGCTAGCAGCACCGCGATGGAAAGCATTTGCGAACCGTGCAATGCTTCCGGAGCCGGCAGTCCTGAAGGCAGTGGTCGAGACCGTCGAACTCGTCAACGAGCACTGGTGGCATCTGCCTGAGCGCGACGTTGTCGCGAAGAAAGTGCTCGAGCGGATCGACGAGCATGTGAAGGCGATGACGCCGATACTGAACTCCTGCGCCGAGAAGTGAGCCGAGCCCTCTTGGCTTAACCACTCATTCTGAGAATGCTCACGACCGAAAGACCCGCTGCCGCCATCCAGATCAATCTTGCGGCAATTTTCGTTTCGATGGAACTGTCCCGTTCAACTGCCGACTGGTGATCGACCAGGCGCATTACGATGGCCCCAGCACCGACCGGGTCAAGGCGCCGCCGCCCCTCGGGCGCATGGGCGCCAGAATCCAAGAGCTGGCTTCCACCCCGGTCGCCCAGCGCTCGATCGATCTCTACGCCGCCCTTGCGGAGGTCGCCCGATGAATACACCCAAGCTCGATATTGATCGCACGCGCACCAAACTGAACACGCTCGGCTTGACCTACGCCGCCGATCATCTCGACTACCTGCTGGCCGAAGCCGTGGCCAAGGAGATCGCCCCCCACGCCTTTCTGGATCGCCTGCTGGAGAGCGAATGCTCTGGACGTGAGGAGCGGCGGGTGAAGGTCTCGTTGAAGATGTCGGGACTCCCGACAGGCCAGACCCTGGAGAATTTCGACTTCGCCTTCCAGCCGGCGATCGAGCGCTCGCGGATCGACACCCTGGCCACGGGCGCATGGATCCGCAACGCCGAGACCGTGATCTCGTCGTTCGAGATCCCGACTGGGACGAGGAGGATCGCTTGACTCAATGGAAGCGGGTTTGCGGCAGTGCGACGATCTTCCCCCGACGCTCGGTGCGGCGCTGATCTGGGATACCTGGGAATCGCTCGAGCCGATGTAACGGCAGCATTGGCTCGGATGTAGGGTCTGGGCACATCATTTCAGCTGAGCCAGCGCGCGATCGAGCCGGTGATCGGCAATCCTGATGCCGTCGTAGGCCGCCTCAACAGCTTCGCCGAGAGGAGTCTTGCCGAGGAGTACGCACACACGATCGATTGGCGACTCACCGCCCAGCGCGGTGTGCGGCCGATGCTAATTCCAGTGATGCTGCCACTCTGACAATTTCGCCTCGATCTCCAGATCCTTGGCATCAACCGTGTCCCAGAACTCCTCCCGATCCGCGGTGCGTCCGTTCGACCTTGCCGTTCAGATGGGGCGATCTGGGCGGGATCGGCCGAAACTTGATCGCCCAGTCCATCAGGCGCTGCTGGACGGCCTCGGCGAAGAACTCGCCCCCGCGATCGGTTTGGATGCGCTGGATCGGGAACGGCATCTCCTCAATGAGGCGCTCCAGAAAATCGAGGGTGTTGGCGCCCGTGGCACGGCTGTAGACGCCGAGCACCTTGTAGCGGCTGCAATCGTCGATCGCGGTGTACTGGTAGACGCCAGGCCTGATCTTGCAGACGTCCATCTGGACGCGGTCGCCTGGGATCGGACGGCTGTAGCGTCGTTCTCCTTTGCGCCACCGGCGTGGTCGCTTCAGAACCTGCTCGCCATGGCGGACGAGGGTCCGATGGACGGTGTCGAGCGACAGCGTCAGATCATGCTGCCGGATCAGCTCATTGCGCAGTTGCTTGACCCCGAGCTTTCGCTCCCGCCGAAGCAACAAGATCAACGCCTCCTGATCGGCAAAGACCTTCTGGGCGGCCAGCCTCGCCATCAGCCTGGTAGCGGCGCCACCACTTACGCAGGGTAGGCCGAGAGATGCCGCAACGACGGCAAACCAGCCCAGCATCGCCGGTCTTGGCGTAGAGTTCGACCCACGCAAGCCGCGCCTTCGTCAGGTCCATGGCCCCCTTATTAAGCTGTGGACCTGATGGACAGTGCTCCTACGCTACCCACAGGCCCACCGCAGCAACAGGATCAGCATTGCATCCCGGAGGCCGACCTGACGATCAGAAAATTGAAACGATGTCGTCGGACCTCACAGCTCGGAAGCCAGCTGGTCAGCGCCTATCTCCGCGCACGAGGGAAGGTCGCCTCGCATCTGTTCGGCTCCAATGTCGGGCTGAAAGCCGTGCCAAGGGAGCCGGCCACGGTCCCCCAACCGTTTGACCCGTCTGCTCGCCTCTGTCGATGCGATGTCAGCGTCGGCCGAGAGCGGCATGAAGGAGATTGCCCGGCTGGCACAGGCTCGCCAGCAAATGACCCGTCGCCTGAACGGCCGCCGCTCGTCGAGCAGCCTGCCGGCGACCATCGAGCTCGTCCTGTCCCGACCGATCGCGTCGGCGCCGATGATCGCGAAGACCGCCAAGGTGACGCAGCGGAGCGCACTCAATCTCATCGGCGAACTCGGCGTGCGCGAGATGACAGGGAGAGGGCGCAAGCGTGGGGCATAATCTAGTGGGCACGGCCGACGTCGGAAGTTTGTCGCATGTTTCGGACGAAAGCGATCTGCTGGCTGATGCAGTTTCCTGATTCAAACTCGCGAGATCCGCGAGGCCTCCGGCGTTAGCCAGCGCGCTTTCAGCGAGCGGGCCGGACTAACGCAAAGCCACATCTCCCAAATCGAGAGCGGCAAGATGGAGCCAGGGCTGTCGAGCTTCATCGACATGACCCGGGCGCTCGATCTCGAGCTCATGCTCGTGCCGAAGAAACTCGTGCCCGCGGTGCTTGGCCTGGTCAAGGCCCAGGCAACGCCCGACATGCACATTCATGCCGGTCAGCCAAACGACAAGCGCTTCGCCCGCGCCGAACGGCTGGTCAAGAAAATGAAGCAGCTCTACGGGAGCTCGGCCGAGCTCGATCGCATAGAGGATATACTGCGTTTCCTGCGGCGGGTGAATCCCAGCGATCAGGAGATGCAGCTCGTGCGCGAACTGATCGCAAGGCTGGAGCCCTATCAGGCGAGCTCAGAGGCGGCACCCATTGTCCGCGACATCGCGCAAAACCTGCAGCGTCTGCGCAATTCCATCGCCCATGGCGTGAGCATCGAACCGAAGCCGGCCTACTCACTCGACGATGGAGATGGCGATGCCTGACGTCGCGGTTCTCGACGTGCGGCTCTACGACCAGCCCATCGGCACGCTGACTCACTTGCAGGGCGATCGGACGATCTTTGCCTTCAACGAAGACTATGTCGAAAACCCCGACCGGCCGACCCTCAGCTTGTCGTTCAAGGACAATTTGGGTGGTCTCATTACCAACATTCGCCCGACCCAGCGGGTCGTGCCGCCGTTTTTCTCGAACCTGCTATCCGAGGGCGGCCTGCAGCGCTAACTGTGCAGCGTGTTCGCATTGTTGGCGATCGCTCGCGCCCAGGGTCACGCGAAACGACCAGTTTTGAGGGGTCTTCAACCAAGGAGACGAAGGGAGATACTGCTGTCTTGCCGCGCATATGCCAACCAGCTTCGCGCGCCCGGTCCATGGGATATCGCTCCAGAGGATCTCCTACAGAAGAATGATCCCGCGCCGTGTTTCGGGCATGCGATATTGCGCTCGTGTTGTCTTCCGTACTCGGCTTGCAATCGGCATCCAGGTTCTGAAAGCGATGCAGCTTGACATATGACGACCCCGCCACGTCTTCGAAAATGCGCTCCCGATCGACGGGGCCGTCGAGGGCGGCGGAACGCAGCGCCGGTCGACCGCACGGTTCCGATTTCGCTCGCCGACCCGCAACTCGACGGCGGACCGAACTACTCGGCGCTCAGGCGCCTCAGAAGCGTGAGGCCCGCTCGCCAAGCGAAAGGCTGGTAATCGAGGGCGTGGCGCCCGATGCGGCGCCAGGCAGGGCCGACGACTTTTCGCGGCCGCGCAAGCCGCCCGTTCCGGCCGCCACGCCGGACAGCGCCGATACGACGACTGCTATCGGCCGCTGAGCGGGCCGCGCGAGATAGCGCCTATCTGGGTAGGACGCTGGAGCCCATCAGGGCTTCGTCGATCGAGCGGGCAGCCTGGCGGCCCTCGCGGATCGCGCACGCAACGAGAGACTGGCCGCGGCGGACGTCGCCGGCGGCGTAGAGCTTGTCGACACTGGTCCTGTAATCACGATCATTGGCTTGGACATTGGTCGAGCGCCGCGCGCCGGTGCCGATGGCAAGCTTTCCTTCCAGCTCCTTGACGACGCCGTTGCGGAGCGGACCGGCGAAGCCGATAGCGATGAAGGCGAGATCAGCGCGGATGACGAATTCCGTACCAGCGATCGGCTTGCGCTTTTCGTCGACTTCGCAGCATTTCACGCCCGTAAGCTGGCCTTCTTCGCCGATGAATTCGAGCGTGGCGACCTGGAACACGCGTTCGGCGCCCTCGGCCTGCGACGATGAGGTCCGCATCTTCGTGGCCCAATAGGGCCAGACGGCTAGCTTGTTTTCCTTTTCCGGCGGTTGCGGCCTGATATCGAGCTGCCTGACGCGCACCGCGCCTTGACGAAGCGCCGTCCCGATGCAATCCGACGCAGTATCGCCGCCACCGACCACGACGACATGCTGGCCCGCCGCCACGATCGGCTTTTCCGGCCATGCCACCGACTGGATGTTCTCGCCGCCGACGCGCTTGTTTTGCTGGACGAGATAGGGCATCGCGTAGTGCACGCCGTCGAGATCGTCGCCGGGAATGCCGGCCGCCCGCGGCGTTTCGGAGCCGCCGCAATATAGCACCGCGTCATATTCGGCGAGCAGTTCTGCGACCGGCTTGTCGACGCCAATATTGACGCCGCAATGGAAGCTGACACCCTCGCCCTGCATCTGCTCGATGCGCCGGTCGATATAATGTTTCTCGATCTTGAAATCGGGGATGCCGTAGCGCATCAGCCCGCCTGGCCGGCTCTCGCGCTCATAGATGTGAACGTCATGGCCGGCGCGACCGAGTTGCTGGGCAGCGGCCATTCCCGCCGGCCCCGAGCCGATGATCGCGACGCGCTTGCCGGTCTTCCGTTCCGGCGGGTAGGGCCGGATATGGCCGGTTTCATAGGCTTTGTCGGCAATCGCCTGCTCGATCGTCTTGATGGCCACCGGAATGTCCTCGAGATTCAGCGTGCAGGCTTCCTCGCAAGGTGCCGGACAGATGCGGCCGGTGAATTCCGGAAAATTGTTGGTCGAATGCAGGTTGCGGATCGCGTTGTCCCAGTCGCCATTGTAGACGAGATCGTTCCAGTCCGGGATCTGGTTGTGGATCGGGCAGCCGGTCGGTCCATGGCAATACGGAATGCCGCAATCCATGCACCGCGCGGCCTGTTTCTCGACCTCCTTGTCCGACATCGGCAGCGTGAACTCGCGGAAATGCCGGATGCGGTCGGAAGCCGGCTGGTACTTGTGCACCTGCCGGTCGATCTCGAGAAATCCTGTTACCTTGCCCACGTAATTTAACCTTCACACCCGTAGTTTGCGGTGTCGGGAATGATGATCCCGCCGACGGTCTTCGCTTCGGACTCGACGCGGCGAACGACCACGCGGTCATGCAGCGGCCGGAATTTCGTCTTTGCCATTTTTGGATGTCCCTGATGCGAATGTTGAACGGTTCTCCGTTGCCGGAGCGTGCGAGTGCTAACCTCGCGCTGAGACAGGCGGTCGGCTGCGTCCCCATCTTCCCGCCTGTGGGAGCAGGTGGATCGGTGGGCGGCGCCGAGCTGGCTGAGTAACCTTCTTCATGTTACCAAGCCTTACTCCAGCGCCATCTTTGACGGGGTCCGGGAGACCGCAATATGTTTTGGTGAGGTGATCAGGGACGTCTTCTCCTTGGTCGTTCACGTGTTTGCAGATGGCGGCGAGGCTGGGCTGGCCCATTTGCACAACCACGCCATGGAAATGGACGAATTGGCCAGTAAGCCATTCCGACTACGCCCCTCTTTAGTTTCCTCCTTGGCCGCCGCTTGGACCTTCCTTTCGCGGAGCCGCACAGAGAGCGCCGTAGCAAATGTTCTCACCCTTGAAGTTGGCCAGAGCGTGCAGCAAGTCCGGGTACTGTTTCAGTCCGTCCGCGATCGCCTCCGGACCGTCCAGCGACTTCAGTGCCAGCTCGATCAACTCGATCGCGCGATCTTTGTTGCCGCTCTCATGATAGTAACGAGCGATCGCCGGATAAGACCAGAACCTACGGCCTTCGCCTTGCGGGAGATTGAGGGCCATGATGTGTTCGGACAGCTGTTTGCCGATCGCCAAGCGCTCAGCAGACGGAAAGTCCGAATGGTCATAGTTCGGAGAGAAGAGTTGATCTAGCGCCGCAATCATCCAATTCTCGAAGTTTCTGTTGATGGCGTCGCGAACGAATTGGCGCATGACGGGCAAGCCGGCCTGCATGTCGTGCATTCTGTGAAGCAACAGCTTCACCTGAAGCTGGCGGAAAATGAGGTTGTCGGGTGACACGGCGATGCCTTCTTCGACAGCCGAGAGCGCCGTCTTCCAATCCTCGGCCTGCATTGCCGGCCGAAGTTTGTTGTATATGGGCTTGGTCAGCGCTGTTTCGCGCGGTATGGCTTCGCCTTCGGCGACCCACTCCCTATCGGCGGCTTTTGCTTGATCGCAGGTGCGCCAGCTGCCGTCAAGCACTCTCGGCAAAACCCCATCGAGTTTCGTCGGCTCACCGATAAAGCCGATGTGGCCGTCTCGGCCGACCACGAAACTGGTCGGAATCGTGACATAAAAGCTGGGCTCCATCCAACGCTTGTTCATTTCGCCTGTGGAATCAAACGCGATCCGAAAGTTCAGATTCGAGCACTTTTCGGGCAACCACGCGTCCAACCTGGTGTGGGCCTCAACGGTTGGGGGTATGGACCAGCGGCGACTCCGACGATCTCAAGTCCGCTGTCCTTGTATTTCTCCTGCAGCTGCACCAGATGCGGCATCGCGTCCACACATGGGCTGCACCACTTTGCCCAAAATTCGATGACGTACACTTTTCCGGGCTCGAAGCTGGTGAGGGGCTCGCCACGCAGCCAGTTTTCCACTTGAATCGAAGGAGCCGGGGACTCCATCTGCAAGACCACGGTGCTGTCCAAAGCTATTTCCAAAGGTTGTGAGGTTTTCTGCACGAGCTGGTTTCCTCTTGGAGACGGCACACGGGTCCATTTGCGTGCCGTCATGGTCCAAGGGTCGCAGCGGCCGTGCCAGCTGGCTCAGCGCAGTAAGTGCATGAATATGCTCGGAAAAACCTCGCAGTGCCCAAGGTGGCCGGTTGTCATGAACCTGACATTTTTGCCAATGTTCGTTCTGAACCTGCCATATTCTGCCGCTGTCAGGGCTTTGGAGACGCTTCGTGCCGCCCGAAAAGCGTGGCCCATCCGCACGGTCCAGAACCGCCAAGGCCATAAGGACGCGTGCGGCACGCAGCCTCTGCCCGTCTTTCTGAGGCCGTTCCGCCTCGGTGACATCAGTGGGGCTGGCGAGGCCAACAAGAAGGCGTTTGATTATCTATGTTGTTGCTTAGAATTGGCAGCGATTTGGGTTGTTAAGAGATTTCTTTGAAGGATCTGCCTGCAGCCGACGGATCGACATGGCTCGACCGCGAACTCCTCGCAGACGATCCGGCCCTGTTTCGCGATACCGGCTTCGGCCGCGTGGCTCAGGGGCTTCGCCGCCATTGTTGATCGCGGAAGGGCTGGCGCAGCTGGAACGGGATCGTATGATCTATCGCGCCAACGTGGTGGCCGCGCTGCGTAGGCGCGAACCTAACGGCATTCGGGCATTAAGCCTCGATGGCCTTACCTTACCGGAGCGCCATATCGATTTCACCCAGACCGAGCTCATGGTGCCGGTGTCGATCGCCTATCATCAGCCGATCACCCGGGCCGGCGTCTCCGACATCTTCCATGACCAGGCTTCCATGATCGACGAGATATTCGACGTACTACAGCGTGCGGCGCGGCGGCGAGCTCTTCCAGCGACGCGGCAATCTGCTGCGCCGTCGCCTCGCTCTCCTGGGGCGCACGGCCTCCTCGATCGCGTGCAATTCCTCTTCTAGGAAGCGGCGTACCACTTCGCCTCCCTTTGTGCGCCTAGGGCCGCTTAGCCGCGCAGAGGGTCTGAACCCTCAAGGTGGCCGCTTCGACTTCCAAGCCCGCCTGCCGGGGACCGAATACGATTCGTGATGCCCAAGCTCAGGAAAAAAGCTGCCGCCGGCGTCGCGAAATTAAAGTCCAAAGTGCCGTCACGACAAAAAGAAACGAGAAGGCAGCTAGCTAAGCCGCCTGCTTGACCTCCTCCATGTCCTTCTTGAGGGGACCCTGATGATGACGGCGATGATGTTGCCTATGACGACGGGCGCGTTTGCCAATGTCACTGCGAGAGCTTGTCTCAGCGGCGGCTTCGCGCATTTGCAGTGTTCGCATTTGGCTATTTCGCTTCTGGATTGCTTGCGAAGTTCCGATCGTCACGACAATCCTCGTAATCCGATCAATACAGCCCGAGCCGATTGTCGTTTTCGCAATCGTCGGAACGATCGTGCCGTTGTGGCAGTGTTCGCCGGTGCGGCGCCTGCTGGGCGTTGATGCTCATCCCGGTCGTCATTCCGAGTTTATGTGGCGCGCCACATACCCGATCTCTGCAAACCGCGCAAGCAGATGCTTCAGATGCCGCCCATGCAGAGATATTTCATTTCAAGGTAATCCTCGAGCCCGTGGCGGGAACCCTCCCGCCCGATACCGGACTGTTTCATCCCGCCGAAAGGCGCGGCTTCCGAGGACATGCGTCCCGTGTTGATGCCGACCATGCCATATTCCAACGCCTCGGCCACACGCCAGACACGCTTGAGGTTCGAGGCATAAAAGTAGGCGGCGAGACCGTAGATCGTGTCGTTGGCCTCATGCACGACCTGATCCGCACCTTCAAAGCGAATGACCGGCGCCAGCGGCCCGAATGTCTCCTCTTGCGCGACTTGCATCTCGCTGGAGATATCGGTGAGGACCGTTGGCTGGAAAAAGGTTCCCTTCTTGCCGATGCGACCGCCGCCGCATCGAATGATGCCGCCCTTTGCGACGGCATCTGCGATTTGGGACTCGATCTTGGCCAGAGCACGGCCGTCGATCAGCGGTCCGATGTCCACTCCGGGAGCGAAGCCGTCACCAACCGATAGGTGGCGGACTTTCTCCACGAATTTCTCAACGAACCCATCGTGAACGCTCGATTGGACGTAAAGGCGATTTGCGGAAACGCAAGTCTGGCCGGCATTTGCGGAACTTCGCCTGGATCGCACCGTCAACCGCAGCGTCGATATCGGCGTCGTCGAAGACGATGAAAGGTGCATTGCCGCCGAGCTCAAGGCTGACCTTCTTGATTTGGTCCGAGCACTGGCGCATCAGCAGCCGGCCAACTTCGGTCGAGCCGGTGAAGCTGATCTTTCGGACCTTGGGATTGGCGCAGAGTTCGCGGCCAACTGCATCGCCTTCCGACGCATAGATCAGGTTGACGATGCCGTCGGGAAAGCCGGCCTGGTGCGCGAGGGCAAACATTGCACCTGCCACGAGCGGCGTCTGTTCAGCGGGTTTGAGCACGATAACGCAGCCGGCCGCCAGAGCCGGCGAGATCTTGCGGGCCACCATCGAGGCCGGGAAATTCCAAGGTGTTATCGTTCCGACGACGCCGATCGGTTGCTTGATCACCAGCATGCGGCGGTCCGTCGATGGTGGGGAGATCGTCTCGCCATAGATGCGATTGGCCTCTTCGGCGTACCATTGCAGATACGCCGCAGCATGCGATACCTCCGACTGACTTGGCTTCGGCAAGCGGCTTGCCCATCTCCGCTGTGAGAATCGCAGCGAGGTCGCCTTCGTGATCGACGATCAACTGATGCCATCGCCACAGAACGTCGCTGCGCTCGCGGGCAGTCAACGCCGCCCACCCAGGCTGCGCGACATAGGCCTTGTCGATCGCCGCGCGTGTCTCCTCCACGCCCATGTCGGGAAGTTCTGCCAACACTTCGCCGCTCGACGGGTTGAGGACTTCGAATGTCCGGTCACCAACCGGCGTGCCAAGGGCTGGCACACGGTCGATGGCTCCAAACAGGTCAGGGGATTTCAGGTGCCGGATCATCGGCAGGCACAGGGGCAATACCGGCTTCCTCCTCAAGGCAGCGAATTTGTATTCGGCAAGGGTGAGCTGTATTCCGCATCTGCGGGCTCCTTATAGGGCCTCGGCCTGACGGCTGGTAGACCACCACACCCAGCTTGAAAGGCAAATTTTTGAGCTCTTCTGGTCGATGGTTCCGCCCGTCGTCCCTCGGGATGCGGGCATGCTGCAAATCCATTCCAGCGCGTACCGCAACCCTGAGCAACTGCCGAAAGGCGCGGTGCTGGTGGTCGGCGCGGGATCCTCCGACGCCAGCCTGATGTCGCTGCTGGATAAGCCGATGCCTATGTCGCTTGCAACGGGCTCGATCTTCCGGAAGAGCCCGCGGCCCGCAGGATCGACCCGTATCCGGAATGCATGAGGAATCCGATTCTTGAGCTCGACTGGCCGAGGCCGGGCTATCGGCAATCATCTGGGCGACAGGCTTTGCAGTCGACTACAGCTGGCTGAAGGTCGATGCTTTCGACGAGAAAGGCCGGCCAAGGCACCAGCGCGGCGTCTCGAGCGAGCCGGGGATCTGTTTCCTGGGTCTGCCCTGGCAGTCGCGAAGAGGGTCCAGCTTCATCTGGGGCGTCTGGCATGATGCCAAGCACGTGGCCGATCGCATTTCGACGCAGCGAAAACAACTAGCCTACCATGCTGCCGCGAGGCGCGAACCCGTTGACGCCTGACCACCAAAGCTGACGACCGCTGCGAGCCCGACCTGATGGAGACCAAGATGGCGCACACGCGAATTCGCACCTTCAACACCAAGAATACCTATCCCCGAGCAGAAGCTCGACAATGATCTCCACCGGGCGGTTGTCACGCGCGGCGGCTGGACGTTCTGCCCGGTGGGCGCACGCCGTCAGCTAAGCTGTACAGGCTTGTTCATCTGGCATAACGTCCGCTCGCTTCAGTCAACCGTGAGCCGGTGCCAACGCGCTGGGTGCACATGAGCAACGATGGAAGTCCGTCGCTGGCAGCGCCTTCCGGAGACGGCTTATCCGTACGACACCCAATATCACGAGGCGCTGCGTCTCCTCGTGCTGACTGGCGAAGGCGCTTGTGTTCGACACGTTTGAAATCGCTTCCAGCTACATGGATGCGGCGGAAACTGACACGTTACGCCAGAAGGTCAACCAGACTTCAAACTCTACGATTGCCCCCGGCGCATGTCGGATGGCGAGTTTTCAAACTCGACGCCGATTTCATTGGCGTCAGGCTTGCGGCCACTGCCCACGATCTCTTGCCGCAGACCAGTTTACGGGTGCGGCGAACGAATACGCTAGGGCGCGCCAGTTTCTGTCGAACTTCGCCAGCGCCTCGACCGTCTCAGGGAGACTAGACTCGGAAATCCCGGAGAGATGGAAGCCGCCAAACACGCCATGAGCCGGGATATGCGGAAACCGCCCCTGGGCGTGCGTCAGTACGTTGATCAAACCGGCTGCTGGTCGTTGTTGTCCATGTGATAAACACTCCTCGCATTCCGGGTCGGTCATTCTTTCCGCTGGCCAGTGAAGGTCAGCAGCAGCTGGAACATGTCGATGAAATTCAGGTAGAGCGATAAGGCCCCGAAGACGGCGAGCTTCTGCAGCGATTCCTGGTCGAAATTCTCCGTATACTGTTGCTTGATCGTCTGCGTTTCCCAGGCGGTCAGCCCGACAAAGACGAGAATGCCAATCACCGAGACGGCGAATTGGACGGCGGTCGAGCCCAGGAAGAGATTGACGACGCCAGCGATCACCATGCCGATCAGGCCCATGATCAGGAACGAACCGAACTGGGAAAGATCACGCTTCGTCTCATAACCGTAGAGGCTCGTTGCGCCGAACATAGTGGCGGCGATGAAGAAGGTGCGCGCGATGCTCGTGCCGGTGAACACGAGAAAAACCGACGCCAGCGACAGGCCCATGACAGCACAAAAAGCCCAGAACATGGTCTGTGCGCCACTTGCCGATATTGATTGCATTCGGAAGGAGAAAAAGAAACCAAAGGCCAATGGCGCCAGCGTCACCACCCATTTGAGCGGCGTCAAGAAGATCGGCATGAAAGGCGCTGGTGTCGTCCCGACGGTGTAGGCGACAAGGCCGGTGACGACGAGGCCCAGGCCCATGTAGTTGTAAACGCGCAGCATGTGCTGGCGCAGACCTTCGTCGATCAGGGCGCCGGCGTGGCTGCGGGCGATTTCACGGCGATCTCCTGGATTGGGGTTCTTCATGTGAATGGTCCTTTTTGGGATCGGTAGTTGCGACTAGTAGTGCGTATCTGCAGAGCGATTGCCGCCCGATCGACGGCGCGAGTGTTGGCCTTGGCCACAAGGAGTCTCCGTGGCAGTCAGCGGCCCGAGATCGGCATTGGCGGATGCAGTGTTGCTGGCCTTAGCGAAGCCTCGGGGGCTCCACGCGGCAACTCTTCCTCGTGCGCCGATGCTATCGTCCGAGTTTCGCAGACCGGGCGGCTATATCGCCTAAGACAGCACGGAGAAGCGTTCTAATTTCCTGTTCGGCGAGCCCCGGTGCAATTCCTGATTCGGACAGTTGGATGAGAATTGTCTTGACGGTGCTTCGCCAGAAGGCATTCGCGTCCTCCTCGTTCTTGGATTCCAGGTCTCGGGCGATAGATTCGACCAATTTCCGCCGACGATGCAGCGGAAACACGCTTATGTTTGAATCAGCCATCGATCACCTTACCTTCAACCCGCGAATAGGCATTGGCGGGTTAAAAAATTTCGTGAACAGCGCTTTTTTGGCCGGGGGATGGCACGCCTGAACCGGCTAACGCGCTGAAAACCACTCCGCGGGGGGAGCGCGCCTGTGCAAAGAGGCCACAGCGTTGGTTCGTAATCACATCACGTCTCCGTCTTGGGCAAGAGATAGCCCGTGGTTGAATGCTCGGGCACGAGATAGCGGGCGGCGACCGCCTTTACTTGGTCGGCGGTGACCTTGCGGATGCGGTCCGGCCATTCCTCGACGTCTCTCACACTACCGCCAGTGGCAAGCGTGGAGCCATACATCTCGGCCACCTGGTCCTGCTCGTCGGGGGCGAAGATCAGCGAGCGGACACAGCGGTTCTTGGCCTTGTCCAGCTCGTCGTCGGTCACACCGTCCTTGACGACGCGGGCGATCTCAGCATCGGCCGCCGCCTCCAGATCGGCGAGCTTGGCATCGCCGCGCGGCGAGCCGTAGATGGTGAACCTGGTGGCATCCAGCATGGTGCCCCAGAAATGAGCGCCGGCCCCGGCGGCAATGCCCTGTTTCACCACCAGTTGCTGGTAAAGCCGGCTGCGGTTGCCGCCGCCGAGGATCCTCGCCAGAACACTGAGCGCCTCGGCCTCGCCGGGTTCGGCCGTGTGATAGGACGGCACCACCTAATGTGTGGAAAAGTCCGACACCGGAACGCAGGGATCCCTCAGCGTCACCGTGCGCGTGGTGTTGTGCTCCGGCTCGAGCGGGCGGATGCGCGGTAGGGCGGGACCGCGCGCGAGCTTTCCATAGGTCTTCTCGGCCTGCGCCTTCACCGCCTCCGGCTCGACATCGCCGGCCACCACCAGCACGGCGTTGTTTGGCGTGTAATGTTTGTCGTAGAAGGCCTTGGCGTCCGTGAGGTTCAGCTTCTCCATCTCCTGCATCCAGCCGATGATCGGAATACGGTAGGGCTGGTTCTGCCAGAGCATCGCGGCGACCTGCTCTTCCAGCACGGCCTGCGGATCGGTGTCTATGTCCGATCTTCGCTCCTCCAGGATCACATCGCGCTCGGTCTTGATATCCTCGTCGTTGAGGATGAGGTTGAGCATGCGATCGGCCTCGAAGCGCATCATCTGCTCCAGCGCCGACGGCGCGACCGTCTCGACATAGGCGGTGTAGTCGCAAAAGGTGAAGGCGTTGATCGAGCCGCCGGTGGCCGAGACGGCGCGGCCCAACTCGCCGGCGGCATGGTTGGTCGTGGCCGCCTTGAACATCAGATGCTCGACGAAATGGGCAACGCCAGATTTGCCCAGCGGGTCGTCGGCGCTGCCGACCTTGTAGCATACCATATGGGTGACGATCGGCGCACGGTGATCGGGGATGACGACCATTTCCATGCCGTTGTCGAGCAGGAAATTCGTCGCCTTGCCGTCGCCGCTGGCGGCCAGAGCCGGAGCGGTGATTACCAGGGTGGTCGCAGCAGGCATCCTGCGCAGTTCGTCAGACAGAACGTTCATCGATGGCTCCGGTTGTGGTGGCGGGACGAGAGGCAAGGTTCGGGGCAAGTGAGTTACTCCTCAGTTTGAACCCGCTGCGTCCTGTCTCCCCGATCGTGGGAGAAGGTGGATCAGGGGCAGCGCCGAGCCGGATGAGCAGCCGTATTCATGTTGCCGGGCCTCGCTAGAGCGTCACCCTTGGATTCGTCCGGGAGACCCGCGGCGGCGGTAGCTTTCGGTGAGGTGATCATTCAACGTCTTCTCCTTGGTCCCTAACGTGTTTGCGGATCACGGCGCATGAACCGTGCCAAATGACAAACCGTTCAAACCCAAGGAGATCGATATGACACTGCTACGCTGCCTTCCCGACATTGTCGGACATTGGACAACGCGAACCCAAAGCGCTCGCGGCGTGTTGCAATATCTAGCGGGTGCGGAAAAGGATTGAGCATGCTGTCGCGCCGGGGAATAGGATGCGCCTCGAACACTCCGCGGGTGGCGTTCGAATTGCCTGGGTCAAGCCGCCAAACCGTGAGCGCGCGACACCTCATTTATGGGTTTATTGAGGGTGGCGTCGGTGTTCGGGCATTGAAGTCCTGATATCGAGTGTGCCACAGGGGCTGCCCCATCGAACCGCCGGCGAAGGCAAGCGTGGGCTGCAGCACCAGATCGCAGGCATGCCGCCAGCCAAGCCATCCCACGTGCTTGATGGCCATGCCGCCAAGATCGAATTCGCTAGCGGCATGAAACCTCAGTGTGGTGGAGGTGTTGAGAGGCACCTGCGCCAGACTGGCGAACGGTTCGCGGGCAAACCCGTAGCTCAGCTCATAGCCTGCCTAGCCAAAGGCGGGCATCGTAGCACCGTCGTCCTTCGGACCGAGGTCCAAAAGAGCGGCCGAGGCGAATTAGCAAGCCGGGCGCGGGTTTGCGCCATTCGCATCAAAAGCTGTCCGCCCAAACGGTATACCAGCTGTCGAATCAGCCCTTGTTTGGAGCCACACAGATAGCGTCGTGACAAACCTTCTCACCCCTTGTAGTTGGCCAGAGCCTGCAGCAACTCTGGTAGAAGGTGCTGTTTCAGGTCGTTCGAGATAGGCTCAGGACCCTCCAGCGCTTTCAGTGCCTGCTCGACCAACTCGATCGCGCGATCTTTGTTGCCGCTCTCATGATAGTACTGAGCGACCCTCGGATAAGACATGAACTTAGAGCCGTCCCCTTGCGGGAGTGCCACGATGTGTTTGGACAGCTCTTCGCCCATCGCAAAGCGCTCAGCAGACGGAAAGCCGGAATAATCAAAGCACGGCGCGAAGAGTAGGAATAGCCCATAATATATCCAGTGCTCGGACTCTCTGTCGATCGCGTCGCAAACGAATTGGCGCATTACGGGCAAGCCGGCCTGCATGTCGCGCATTCTGTGAAGCAACAGATGCGCATCAGCAAGCCGAAGCCTTCAAGGCGGAGCTTGGTGCTCGACTGGCAGCATGCGGGCTTCAAATACATCCGACAAAGACCAGGATCGTCTATTGCAAGGACCAAAGGCGCAGGGGCAAATACCCGAATGTCGTGTTCGACTTCCTCGGGTATCAATTCCGGCCGCGACGGGTGGCGAAGACACAGCGAGACGAGTTCTTCTGTGGCTAGACGCCTGCGGCCAGCCCCACGGCACTGAAATCGATGCGAGCGACGATCAAAAGCTTGAACATACCGCGGCAGACGCCGGGGACGCTGGCTGAAATCGCCCAACAGCTCAATCCGCTCCTTCGGGGATGGATAGCCTATTACGGCCGGTTCAGCCGTTCTGCCCTGTCCACTCTGGCTGACTACGTCAACCGGAAGCTCAGGATCCCGGACTGTTCGTGCATTGGAAGGTGTTCGGAACGAATACGTTCGCCTGATGGGAGCGGTGTGAATCGAGAGGTTCACGCACCGTTCTGCGAGAGGCCGGCAGGTGAAATTCCTCCGGCCTACTCACCCCGGCCTCTCCACAAAGATGACCCGCCGGCGTGGAAGAGCGCCGCGCGGCGAGCGCTGCCGGGCCGGCGTGCCGCATGGCCACTGGAAGACCACGACCTTCACCGGAGCGCTGCGGCTGACTGCGCCCTTCGTCTACGACGGCGCCATGAACGGCAACGTGTTCCTGGCCTATGTCGAGCAGGTGCTGGTCCCGACATTGTCGCAGGGCGACGTAGTCGTCATGGACATGTGTGGACGCCCCCGTTGGTACTGATCATCGGCGGTGGCATCCTAGGAATGATGTCCGCCTCCGCTGCGGCGAAGGCTCCGGAGCCTTCTCCGAAATCATCGTGACCGAACAAGCCTTCGGATCCATCGGCGCATCGCATTATTCTGGGGCGTACATTTCCCCTATGCAAGGGCAGCCAGGCCTCCGTCCAATCAAGCATGCTGCGACCGCTCACGGTACGATCCTCACAGCCTAATCCAGCGGCTAGTGGATCTCTAATAGAGGATGAAGGCTGCAGCAGGACAGAAGCAGAACGGGCCTGTTCTAGAGGCTCGTATTCCTAAGCAATACATCACCTTCCGCCCCGCGGGCATAGCAGGTCACCAATTCGAACGAAGGCAAAAGATCAAGAATAGCTTGCAGGGACAGCTGGCCTTCATAGAGCTCATGGTCGCTGTATTCCGTGTAGATAAAGCGTGTGTTGCTCAAGGTCTGTCCGCCGCCAGAGATGACATCTGACTCGGCTCCCTGCACATCCATCCAGATGAAATCGATCTTGTTCAGATTCGCTTCGCTGCACCAGTCGTCAAGCCTTCGAGTTTCAACTGAGATAGGGCGATCGAACCGAACCCAATCATGTTCGATAAGATGATTCTTGGGTCGGCGTATCGAACCAGATTGGTCCCATTCCTTCGCACTTCCATCTGCATTGCTTGGATGGAAATCAATCGTGCCATTTCGGCTACTGATCGCGATCTCAAATAGCCTCACTTTGTCTAGGTACAGATTCATATATTTCTTAAAGCGAGCAGCCGCTCGAGGGTCTGGCTCAAAGCAGTAAAGCTGAGCCTTTGGGCAAAGCCTAAGAAAACGTCGCGTATCCGTTCCGTCATTGCAGCCGATGTCCAAGATGACAGGATTGGGTTTTTGGAGGAGTTCAACGATCTGCTGATGCACTTTTAACGAAGACATAGGTTCCCGCGTGCGCTCCAGCAGTTCTTGCACAGACCGCTGTATAGAGATTGGCAGGTTTTGTCTAAAAGACCGCAGTATTTCCATTGAACTTCGTCCTCAATGCCTTAGTTGCACGCGCGACACCCCTGGGGATGTATATTAAGCGAACTCCGGGGTTGGCACCACCGCCCCAACTTCGATTGCTGTTGAATGGTTCTGCGGCGACCGCGCCGGCCCATAAGCCTTTCGAAAGAAGTCGGACGATTTGACGTGGTCGGCGAGTGGCGGCTCACGTTCTCAGTTGACCTGTTCTCCCGACAGACGTTTTCCTTATCCGCTATTCTCTAAAATCGGTAAAATCGATTGTGTTGATGGAACGCATAGACCGGCTGGATATATGCCTGCGATGCATCTGGTATTGACCGAGAGAGGACTACGATTCGGCGGGTTGCGCCTACGCCGACCCGATCGCGGTTCCGAGGATGAACCAAAGGCCCACGATTTCTTCCGGGCCCAGTGTAGTGAGCAAGCGCAAGGCTGACTTCGACCCGTTCCGCGGAGGTGACATTCCGAGGGCTCCGCGGGGAGTTCTTCGCCAAATGCGCCCAAGGGCGATTGATAGGAAGGGCACCATCGACAACCGGCTTCATGGGCCTCCGGCCACTATATGGTTCGGCACAACAAGGAATTTCGTCGTCGCTGAAGCAAGTGCCAATGCTCGACCGCGAGACCTCGCGGCCAATCTCTCAGTTCGCCGTTGGGCCATGTCCAACCGGAAATCGCGCATCCGCAGTAAACCGCCAACACGCAGAACGACAAATCAATCGCCGAGGCGTTCAAGCGATCGACGGGTGCTCACGTCTTTCCGGCTCTTGCAGTGTCATTGATGCGGTTGGCGCTTCCTGCATTGCTCCAGGAATTGCAGGCGCGCGGCGCGATGCCTTCGGGATCAGCGACTATTCGCTTGCGGCAAAGTTGCTGGGCGTTTCTACGTACGGGCGTCGAGATCCGTCTGATTTGAAGCGTCATCATTCAACGGACAACATCACTGGTATTTCAACGTTGCGAGAGCGCTCTCTATACCTGTCGCCGAAGTCGCAGAGCGAGCGAACGAGGAGGTTTATAGACTATACGAGAAGAAACGGATTGAGAGAACCTCCCTTTGCCGCTGAAGTGCAGGGACAGCATTACGGAATTCCCTGCCTTAGCCTTACATTCCACTTATCGCAAAATAAGACGTCAGCAGCAAAAAGGTCTAATATTCTATTCCTCGCGGAATGCCCGACTGATTTGGTCGGATAGCGGCTTCACAAGATAGGAAAGCGCCGTACGCTCACCCGTCTGGACCATTGCTTCGGCCGGCATGCCAGGCACAAGCGTCAGGTCCTTGAGCTTCGTCAGTTCCGCATGCGGGACCGATATGCGCACCAGGAAATAGGACATGCCGGTTTTTTCGTCCGTCGCCAGATCGGCTGCGACCCGGCTGACATATCCGTTCAATTCGGGCGTGGTTCTCAGATTGAAGGCTGACATCCGCAGCACGGCCTTGTGACCAAGCTGGATTTGATCGATGTCCTTCGGGGTGATGCGCAATTCCAGCGCGAGATCGTCAGCTTCTGGCACAATTAGCATAATCGGATCGGCGGGCGTGATCACTCCGCCGACCGTATGAACGGCGAGTTGTTGAACGATGCCGGATTGCGGCGCGACAATATCGATACGTCGCAGTTCGTCTTTAGCCGCCACCTTGCGCTCGACATATTCTCCTACTTGCGCCTGAACCTCCCTGAGCTCCTGGCCGACTTCCGTCTTGAGATCCTGATTGATCTGCAGGATCTGCAGGCGCGTTTCGGTGATGCGGCCTGCCGACTGTGCCTGGTTGGCGATCTTCTCACCGCGTTCGCCGCCGAAAGTGACAACCTGCGTCTTCAGGCTGTTCAAGCGTTGGTCCGAGACAATTCCTTGTTCGCGCAACCCACTCAGGGCAGCAATTTCCTTTTGGAGAATCTCGATGCCTTTCTCATAGGCAATCTCCTGCGCCTTGAGTCCCTCCATCTCGTGCTCATATTGGGTAATGCGCTCCGCTAGCTGGGCCCGCCTTCCTTCGCGGGATTGTCTGCGGAATTCGAACAGCCGCGTCTCACTATGTATTGCCGAAGCTACGTCCGGAACATTTCTGCGGGCAAGCAGCCAGTCCGGGAAGGCGATCTCCGCCAGATCGTCACGCTCAGCTTCGAGCCGTGCCAGCCGGGCGGCCAGCTCATCGAGCCGCTTGGTGACGATGGCGAGATTGGCGCGCGTCTGGGTGGCATCGAGCCGCATGACGATGTCGCCGGCTTTTACCTTATCGCCTTCGCCCGCCAGGATTTCTCCCACAACCCCGCCGGTTGGGTGCTGCACCTTTTTCACATAGGAATCGACGACAAAGTGTCCGGACGCGACAACCGCACCGGAGAGATTCGTGACGGCTGCCCAGGCTCCGGCTCCTCCCACAAAGATCACGCTCGCCAGAAGGCCCACCAACAGGTGGCTGCGAATGGAACTGGAAACGTCATTGTTCTGATCGATGCCGGACATCGGGATCCTCCATGTCAGCGCACTCTCGCACGTTATCCTGCGTAGACCCGGTGGCCTTGACGCCAGCGCCTGGTGCCATCGCTGCAGCTTTCAGGACCTTGGGAAGCACTTCATCACGCGGACCGAAGGCTCTCTGCCGCCCACCTTCCATCATCAACACGTAATCCACGGCGCGGATGGCGCTCGGCCGATGGGCGACGACAACCGCAACGCCCCTACGCTCGCGGACGGAGGCGATCGCCTCAACGACGGCGGCCTCGCCTTCCGCATCAAGATTGGCATTGGGTTCATCAAGCACAACAAGGAACGGGTCGCGATAGAGAGCACGGGCAAGACCGATACGCTGACGCTGCCCGGCGGAAAGTGCCGATCCGGCCTCACCGATCGGAGTTTCGTAACCGTGCTCAAATCGGAGGATCAGTTCGTGCGTGCCCGCTGCCTTCGCCGCGGCGACAATAGCCTCAGGGTCAGGATTATCTTCAAAACGAGCGATGTTTTCGGCAATGGTGCCGTCGAACAGTTCAACGCCTTGCGGCAGATAGCCGACATGACGGCCTAGTGCTTCCCGGTCCCATTGATCTAGGCTTGCGCTGTCGATGCGAACCTTTCCGGCGGCCGGCGCCCATGCGCCGACGATGGCGCGCGAGAGTGTCGACTTGCCGGAACCCGATGCACCGATGACCCCGAGTGCGGTTCCCGCCTGAACGGCAAACGCAAGGCCGGTCACGGTCGGCTTCCTTTCGCCGGGCGGTACGATTGTCACGCCTTCGACGCGCAGTTCGCGTTCAGGTGCAGGCATTGGCATAACAGGAGCGGTTTCAGAAATCTTTGCCAGGAGGTCCTCCAGCCGCGCCCAACTCTGGCGCGCCATGAGGAAGGGTTTCCAGCTTGAAATGGCCAGATCGACCGGAGCCAGCGCACGCCCCATCATGATCGAGCTGGCAATCATGACCCCGGCCGTAGCCTCCTGCCTAATGACAAGGTAAGCGCCGATGGCAAGAATGGCCGATTGCAGCATCACGCGCAGCGACTTTGAAATGCCACCGAGCCCACCTGCCACGTCCCCGGCTTTCCGATTGGCGGCCAAGTACTTGGCATTGGCCTTGTGCCACCGGGCAGCGATCCGCTTTCCGAGACCGAGAGCTTGCACGACTTCGGCATTGCGGCGTGCTGCTTCCAGTAGACCATTGCGGACCATGTTGTGGGCAACGGTGTCGCGTATCGGCCGTTGCGAGAGACCGTTGGTAAGAAGTGTCAGAGATATGAGGACGATCGCCCCGACAAGGGCCGTCATGCCGATCCAGAAATGAAAGAGGAAGCAAATGCTAAGATAAAACAGCATCCATGGCAGATCGAAGAACGCCGTCGGACCGTTTCCACCAAGGAACCCGCGAACGTTGTCGAGATCGCGAAGCGGCTGCAAGCCGTCGCCCGGCATGCGCGTTGAAAGCGGAAGGCGAACGATAGCATCGTGAACGCGTCCGGAAAACTGTCCATCGAAACGCTCGCCGATCCGCAGCAGCACGCGGGCACGCAGAATGTCGAGCAGGCATTGGAACGCATAAAGTCCCCCGGCAAGCACGACGAGCCCCACCAGCGTCGGTACGCTGCCACTTGCCAGAACGCGGTCGTAGACCTGCAGCATGAACAGCGGCGAGATCAGCCCAAGCACGTTGACCACGCCACTGATCAATAAAATTCCCCAAATAGTGGAAGTCAGAGGGAAAGGTTTCAAAGGGAATTGCTTTTTGGAAGCTGAAACCTTCAAGCGATAGTTACTCAGGGAGGCCTCCGTTAAAAAAGCGTTCGGGAGGATCTGGCGATCCAGCACCGCATAGTGCTTGCGGAGGGCCTACGACACCGACCGCACCGCTCGCTGATCCAGGATCAGCGCTTCGCACTTGAATATGTTCAGTCCCGGCATTTGATGGAGCGGATCAACAACACCGTCCGGCTGAAGCTTTCTAGGCGCAACGTCATCATCGCGAGCAGCCTTGCCGCATCGACCATGTCACCTTCGAGAAGGATTCGGTCTACGACCACGCGACGCACAGAGCTTCATAAAGCTGAACACGCTGCGCCTGCTCCCGGGCGCCATGGCCAGCCGCAAGTAGCTGAAAAGGAAAGCGCCCGCCGGGGGTGGCGGGGCGCGGGTTCCGTACGGGTTTTCCGGATCAAACGAAGCTGAAGTCCGACGCGGTCAGGCCCATGCCGGCCAGGTCGGCCAAGCTGTGTATACCGCTCAGGTGAACGAACTCCTGCGCGTGGTTCTCGGAGGTGACATAGGCCAAATTCGCCATTCTGTTCATGCCGTCGTTGTAGTGGTAGACGATGATGTCGCCGGGGGCCTCGCCGGAGATCGCACTCGCGGCGGCAGAGGCAGAGGTGAAAGGTTCGTCAGTGATCACCACGACGTGCTCGCCGTTCGCACCCGAGGCCGCACCGCTGTAGAAGCTGCTCACCGGGGAGCCAGACTGTACGCTGGCGTTATTGATGAAGTTCGCCCCAAAACCGTCGTTGTCGAGGCCCACCGCATCGAAGGCGAACTTATCCTCCGTCCGGTCGAAATCGATGATAGTGGTAATGTCCGGCTTCGACCCGACACTCGGGTCGACCCCAGGCATCGGATTGTGGAACTGGAACAGGAACGTGTCATTGTCGGCGCCCCCGATCAGCGAGTCCTCGCCGTCCCCCACGTAGAGGACATCCTCGCCGGGACCGCCGTTGAGCTTGTCATTATCCTCACCGACGATGCGCGGTTTGTAGCGGCCGTTGTCGCCGGAGAGATGGTCCATGCCACCGTCCCCGAAAATGCGGTCGTTGCCCTCGCCGCCGATTGCTTGGTCACTGCCCTCGCCAGCCGAGAGTTCGTCGTTGCCGCTACGACCGTCAAGCCAGTCATTGCCCTGGTAACCCCCGATCCAATCCTCAAGCTCGGTGCCGAGGAGCGTTTCGGAACGCGGGCCACCCTCGATAATCTTTACCATCGCAAAAACTCCTTATGATGCAGCCCACCACGCCAGCTGGCGCGCCTTCATATTCGTTATCGGGTCATCAGAGTAATCGTTTGCTTTGATGGATCACATTTACGGAATGGATGCGTCCACGTGCACTTCGCCCCTCTGCTTAGCAGTTGCGGGCCTCCCTGGCGGCGGGCGACGCTGGTCGCCCGGGGCAATTCGGATCTGAGGATTCGACGCGTCAGCGGGGCGTGGAAAATCCGAGTCGCGCTGCGCATTTTTACGCCGCAGCCTTCCTGTGAGGTGGCCCGGGGCTCCTGCACAAGCTGCCAACCGTGATGTTCGTTCGGCGCAATATCGATGTGTCGATCTCATAGGCGCGCTCGACTCGGGTCGGCGACAGGCCTGACCACGGTGTACCGGAACCCCATCCCGGGGATTTCGCGGGGCTGCGACAGGCAAACAACAGAGCGCGTTTCAGATCATCTGCGTCATGCGGTGGACTTGGCGGGTGGCGCCTCCGTACTGAATTTGGATAAGGCGAGCCATGCGAACATGGGGCGCTCCCGGCCGCGCCGGTCGGCGCTGTGAACCCGGAGTCCTGCCGGCTCCAACGTCGTGGCAGGTCGCGCGCGGTCGCCGTCCGCAATATGCCGACGATGATGTCCCTGGCGTGTGCTAGCGGCCTAATTTGGGGCGAACCAGGCCGTTAGCCGGTATATGAGTGCTTCACGCACCTCTCGCAGCGGCGATGCCAGATTTGAATGGCGCAAGAAAGTTGGAACAGATCGAACATGCAGCAGCCAGGCTGTGAGCATCAGCGTCAAGCTTTATGATGCCGGAGAAAATCCTCGTACGTCGCTTGCAGCCCGGCACCAAGAGGCGTTTTGGCTTTCCAGCCAAGAGTATGCAACCGCGATACGTCCAGCAGCTTGCGCGGTGTGCCGTCTGGCTTTGTGGTGTCGAACACCAAATCGCCCTCGTAGCTGACCGTCGCCTTAATCAGTTCCGCCAGGTCGCGAATTGTGACGTCCTCTCCAACGCCAACATTGATCAGAGGCGCGGTCTCGGGAGCCGTCAAGTCGCCAAAATCTGAATCCGGCAGGCCGAGCAGGAATGCAATGGCATCCCCTATATCCAAAGAGTACATGAACTCTCGCCGGGGCCTTCCGGATCCCCAGACCACGACCGAGGAGTCACCGTTCATTCTGGCCTGATGAAAACGTCGCATCAGAGCAGGCAGAACGTGAGAGTTGTCGGGGTGATAATTATCTCCGGGACCATACAAGTTGGTCGGCATCAACGCGAGATAGCGCGTCCGGTACTGTCGGTTGAAAGACCAGCATGATTCAACGCCTGCAATCTTTGCCAAAGCGTAGGGACGATTTGTCGCTTCAAGCGGGCCGGACAGAAGGTAGTCCTCTCGTATCGGTTGCGGGCAATCCCGTGGGTAGATACACGAGCTGCCAAGAAAGATCATCCGCTCGACGCCGGATGCGTGGGCGGCATCAAAAACGCTGACTTGGATCGCGAGATTGTTGTGAAGGAAATCAACCGGAAAGCTTGCGTTGGCAAGAATGCCACCAACCTTTGCGGCGCACATAATGACGTAATCCGGTCTTTGCGACATAAAGAACTCGCGGGTCGCGGTCCGATCGGAGAGATCCAGTTCATCGTGTGTCCGCATTATTATTTCATACGATTCTAAGGCAGCGAGGGCCCTCACTGTGGCGGATCCAACAAGGCCGCGATGGCCCGCTACATAGACTTTTTTCATGTCTTCATTCTCATCTGCTTACGCCTAGAATTTGTATATGGACGGAGCTGGTCAGCCTGCATGCCGCCGGCTGCCAGAGAAATCGGGTTAGCGCCTATGCACTTTGGGGAAGCTCGTCGCGTCGAGCCAATGCGATGTAGCCTGCGCAGAGCGCGGAAGAACCTGGCCGGATGGACATGCGCGTCAGGGATGCTTGGCGTACACGAGAAAATACTCCTCGGAGCGAACGCGAATATCGATAACTATCTTAGGGCCTATCGTTGAATTGTTCCTATGCAAGGTTCCGCAAGATTGGTGAAATCGTTTGTTTCGATGAAACCCATCCACGATATAGATAACCAAGGACATGCTTCAACGGCTTGATCTAAATCTCAGCCCGCGCGATAGGCCAGAATCGCTCGCCTGCCCCGTCCTGGACGCGGAAATAATCGCAGACCGCGGCGCACTCGGCGTCACGACGCCGCGCGCAGTGACGGTCAAGGGTGGCTGCAGCCATCGCGAAGCGAGACGATGACCGCTTCTGCCGATCACCGTCCCGTCACGTTTACCTGGCGCGGTGTGCGCCGGGGCGTGAAGTGGGCCAACTGCCCAGAGCACATTTCGAGCGAGTGGTAGAAGCGTCCTTGGGTAGCTGCTCAAAGCGCCGAGGGTGCCACACACTCGCCGCCGCCCATAGCATCTACAGCGCTACTAACGGCGCGCTCGCGAGCAGCTTCGTAACCGCCGAGCTACACCTGTATGGGGCGATGATTGTCAAGCTTGCTCCTGGTTCGTTTCCTCATCTCCTCGTTCGGCCGATTGGCGATCATCTCCTCGTGCCGACCTGGCTTCGAACTGGCCGCCGCGCGCAGTGACGGTCAAGGGTGGCTGCAGGCCATCGCGAAGCGACTGGTCCTTGACGGTCACGAGCACGGGCGGCCGGCTTTGCCGGGTCGGGTGAGCCGTTTCCGGTGGGGCCAAATGCCGACGACAGATTTCCGAGGCGAGCTCGCCGAGCCAGGCGCGAAGGTCGCGCGGCAGACTTGTATTCGGTAGATCGCAGTGGATCTGACCATAATGCAGCGTGCGCATCGGTGGCGAAGCTCCGGGGCGGCGGGGCTATTCTACGTCGGCGGTCCAAAGGGCCATGTGTAGCTTTGGGTTGCCGCCACCTCGGATCGTCATCGGCAGACCCTGCTGCGGGCCCTGCCAATTGGGGTGTGCCTTGTTCTTCCTTTTCCCACGTGCCTCCATCACGCCGCACGCACGATGGCGCCCTGCGGCACCTCGCCCGCGGTGACGAAACGCCACAGCGCAATCAGCAGCTTGCGCGCCAGCGCCACGATCATCGTCTTGCGCGTGGTTCTGCGGCCGTCGGTCGTGCGTGCCTGGAACCATCGGGCGAGGTCGCTGTCCTTCTGGAAGCGCAGGAACCGCCAGGCCAGTTGGATCGTGCCACGCCGCACGCGGGCATTGCCGGCGCGCGCCAGCCCTTTCTCGCGGCGGCGCTTGCCACTCTCGTCCGGCGACCCCGTGAGGCCGGCATAGCGCGCCACGGCGCGGCGGTCGCGCAGCTTGCGCGACAGCATCTCGTGGACCGGCATGTCGGCCGTCTCGACGCCGATGCCGATGATCCGCGCGAGCAGGCGAACCATCGCGTGCGGGCCGTTCGCCGCAGCCGGAGCCGCCGCCAGCCGGCGCAGGCGCTCCTGTTCGATGGCGCGGATCTGCGCGCGCACGAGGTTGAGCCGCTCAAGGAAGCGGTAGAGCTCGGCGCGGGTGTTGTCCGGCAGCGGCGTTCCCTCCGCCGTTCGGATGCTCTCCAGCCTGTCCGCGGCCTGGCGCAGGCTCAGCCGGAAGCTGCGGACGCCGAAGCGGGCGAGGATCGCCTTGACGCGGTTGATAAGCCGCGTCTGCTCGCCGACCAGAGTCCCCCGCTCGCGGTTCGGCCGCCGCGCGTCCTCCTCTTCAAGCGTCGGGATCGCAGCCATGGAGCAATGACGTTTCTCGCCGCGCAGCCAGCCGAGAAAAGCGCGCATCAAAAGCTCGGTGTCGAGACGATCGGTCTTGGCGCGGCGGTGCTCGCGCGACACCGGAACGCTCGAGGGATGGATGGCATAGGCCTCGATGCCGTGCGCCCGCAACCAGCGCGCCAGCCAGAAGCCGTCGCCGGCCGCCTCATAGGCGACGGCGATCCGCTGGACCGTGTGCCCGGCCCGGCCGGCTTCGTCGCGCCAGCGCTGCAAGAGCTTCAACAGTGCTGGCGCGTCGGCATCGATCTTCTTGAGGGGCTGGCGCTTGAGGCCCGGAACAAGCGCGGCGACGAGCCACTTTCGATGACGGCGGTGATCGTGTTATCCTGTTGGAGAGCGGCAAGGGACCGGCTCGCGTCAAAAGATTGCGACATGGGACGCCTCCTTCTGATGATGGTTGAAACAGCGAAGGATGCCACACCCTCGCCGCTCGCCCCATAGCATCTACCTGATGGGACACGACCGCGCCCTGCCGTAAAGACATCCGCGCCGATGCAATTGGCGATCGAATCGATGAGAGCGGAAACATCCGCCTTCTGCTCCGCAGCGAGCAATGAAGAGCGTCTCGGGATACGAGAGGCTCGGCGATCGTCGCTCCAAGGCGTTCGATGCCGAAGCCGGGGTCGACGTTGGAACTCTTGTCGGAGAGGAGGGGGCCAGGCACTTCGGCTCGTGCAGAGGCTTCGCTGTGCCGAAGCGGATCGCCTCGATGCGGTTGTCGACCCTGTGGAAAAGGAGATCGAGGCGCCGAGCGCCGAGGCCTTTTCGCGTCGAGCGTCGCAGAGCTGGAGGTATAGCGCGTCTGCTTCGTCAGAAGGCTACTCTTAGTGCTTGTACCAGGACTCGCAGCCTTCAGCCTACCTCAGCCAGGCGGCCGTCAGCGTGGGAATGCCTGCGGGGGAGGGGAATGCCTGCGGGGGGAGATTGGCAACTTCGGCCCCTCAGCTCTCCCTCTCTACCGTCCCGTCCAGATACTGAGTCAGCGCGCAGACCAAATGGTAGAAGATGCTGGCAGGCACGTCTGACGCGAGGGGGCGACCGCGTTCATCGATGCGGTCGATCCACAGGCCGAGCGGCGCCGGGTCGATGTGCCAACGGAACAGGCGACCAACGCGTGCCTCGATCTCCGGCTTGAGATTCGGCCCGCCCGAACCATCGAGCGCAATCGCCGCCTTGACCGCTTCGGCCTGCGGCCAGCTGCGTGAGACAAGGTCGAGCGGCAGGCCCTGCCGCGAGACGGCGCCATAAGCAAGGCCAGTGGCGCGGTTGAGGCCATTGGCGATGGCGGAGGCATAGAGTTTCCGGGCGAATCCGCTCAGTTCGGCCTGGCCGCTGCGCCCAGCGAAATCGACCAGCAGCGAGGCCCATTCGAAGTGATGGCCGGGTTCGGTCCAGGAGCCTTTCTCGCCACTCGACGGTTTCCATTCGGCATCGAAATACTCGCCCAGCGTCCAGCTGTCCGGGTCGAAGAAATGGCTGCGGAACAGGTCGATGATGCGCGCCGCGCGGCGCAGATGGGCACGCTCGCCGGTCGCTTGATGCCAGGCCATGAAAGCTTCGAGCAGATGCATATGCGGGTTGGAGCGCCGCTCGCCCTCTCCGTTCGACGTTTCGAGGAAACCGGTCATACGGCTGTCCTCGAGATGCGCATCGAGAAAGGCGAAGGTCTCTTCGCCGAGCCGCAAGGCGTCGGGATTGCCCGACATATGCGCATGCGCCAGTGCCAGCAGCACGCAGGAATGATCGTAGGCATCCTCGGTGGCATCGGCGACGCTGCCATCGACATTCAGCGTGCGCACCCAGCCGCCTTTGTCGGTACGGCCCTTCCCGGCCATGAAGTCGATACCGTGGCTGATCAGCCGGTCGGCCGGACCGTCCCAGCCGCGCGCTTTGGCGACGGCGAAGGCATAGACCTGCCTTGCCATCGTGCGCATGCGCTTGGGTTTCATCAGCGGCGAAGCGTCAAGGCCGAGCGCTTCGTGAAAACCGCCATGGCGCTCGTCGACGCCGGATGTCGACCACAGCGGCAAAGTCTCCTGAAACAGCCAGTGATGCACGCGTCGCCGCCAGGCGCCGCTTTCGATGACACGGTCATGCGCCGGCGTGAACCGGGTTTCCAGCCGGCCCGATTTCTCTAGCTGCTCGACGATCTTCTTGACGTGCTGGCTGTGGCTGACCGGGGCGACGAAGGTGGCGTCCGATGTCGAGACGATGGCGACATCCTTCATGCCGATCGCCGACAGCAGGCGGCCCTCGCCACGGATGTAGGAGTTCTCGCAGTCGATGGCGACGACATCGCCGATGACGACATTGCCCTGGTCGTCGGCAGGGCCGACATCGAGCAGCGACTGCCAGGAGCCGAGATCGTTCCAGCGGAAGCCGGCCGGCACCATGGCGATGTCTTTTGCCCGCTCCATGATGGCGTAGTCGATCGAATTCGACGGGATGGCGGCGTAGAGCTCCAGCGGCATGTAGAGACCGGACAGATCCGATGTCGCCGCCTTGTAGGCCGCTTCGGTGGCCTGCCAGATATCGGGCTGGAACGCCGCGAAGGCGTCGCGCATGGCGCCGGCGCGAAACAGGAAGATGCCGGTGTTCCAATAGAAAGTTCCGGCCTGGAGATAGTTCTGCGCAGTCGCAAGGTCCGGCTTTTCGACGAAGCGCGACACGTCGAAGGTGCCGCCGCTTTCAGCTGCGACTTCGATGTAGCCATAGCCGGTTTCGGGCTGTGTTGGCTTGATGCCGAACACCACCAGCCGGCCGGCGTTTGCCGCCGCGCAACCTGCCTCGACACTCTGCCAAAATTGTTTTGCGGTCGATATCTCGTGATCCGACGGCACCACCAGCACCAGGCTGTCGCCGAACTCGGACAGCGTGCGCAGTGTCGCCAGCGCGACGGCGGCGGCGGTGTTGCGGCCGGTCGGCTCGAACAGCGGGCCGCCGCCGGCAAGATCGAGGCCGGCGAGATCGGCACGGACGCGTTCGGCATGGCGTTCCGAGGCAATCAGAAAAATCGGCGTTTCGCCTTCCGGCCGCGCCGTCAGCCGACGCAAGGTCTTGGCCAGCATCGAGCCGTCGCCCGACAGATCATGGAACTGCTTGGGATTGTCCTCGCGCGACAGCGGCCACAGCCGTGAGCCGACGCCGCCGCTCATGACAAAACTGACGATCCGCTCGGTCATGTTTCTTGTCTCTTCTCAGCTCAGAACGTCTGATTGTAGGCGCCCACCTCCGGACTGCGGCGCAGCACGGCGTCGACAGCCTCGAACATCTGCCGGCGACGCTCCGACGACACCGGGCTTTCGACGACCACGACAAGCTCCGGCTTGTTCGACGACGCCCGCACCAGTCCCCAGGTGCCGTCCTCAGCGACGACGCGCACGCCATTGACGGTGATCAGATCAGCGATCTTCTGGCCGGCGAAGCTGGCGCCACCCTGCTTCATCGCCTGAAAATCGGCAACCACCCGCTCGACCACGCCATACTTCACATCGTCGGCGCAATGCGGCGACATGGTCGGCGTGCCGAAGGTCAGCGGCAGCGCCCGGTAGAGGTCGGCCATCGAACTGCCGGGGCTGCGATCCAGCATCTGGCAGATGGCGATTGCCGTGACCAGTCCGTCGTCGTAACCGCGTCCGATCGGCGGGTTGAAGAAGAAATGCCCGGACTTTTCGAAGCCGGCGACGGCACCGAGTTCGGCGACGCGGCGTTTGATGTAGGAGTGGCCGGTCTTCCAGTAGTCGGTGACGGCGCCGTTGGCGCGCAGCACTGCGTCGGTGTTGAACAGGCCAGTCGATTTGACGTCAACGACGAAGCTCGAGCCGGGGCGGAGCAGCGAAATATCGCGCGCGAGCATGACACCGACCTTGTCGGCGAAGATCTCGTTGCCTTCATTGTCGACGACACCGCAACGGTCGCCGTCGCCGTCGAAGCCCAGCCCTACATCGGCACCGGTCTCCAGCACCTTGTCTCTGATGGCGTGCAGCATCCGCATGTCCTCGGGATTGGGATTGTAGCGCGGGAAGGTGTGGTCGAGCTCGACATCGAGCGGGATCACCTCGCAGCCGATGCGCAGCAAGGCTTCCGGGGCAAAGGCGCCGGCGGTGCCGTTGCCGCAGGCGGCGACCACTTTCAGCTTTCGCGTGATGCGCTTGTCGCGGGTCAGATCGTCGAGATAGGTCGCGCGGAAATCGCGGGCGAAATCGTAGGAGCCGCCGCCGACAAGATCGAAGTCGCCAGCCAGCACGATCGCCTTCAGGGCGCTCATCTCCTCCGGGCCGAAGGTCAGCGGCCGCGCCGCACCCATCTTGACACCGGTCCAGCCATTCTCGTTGTGCGAGGCGGTGACCATGGCGACGGACGGCGTGTCCAGCGCGAACTGGGCGAAATAGGCCATCGGCGACAGCGCCAGCCCAATATCCCTCACCTTTGCACCGGCGGCCATCAGGCCGGTGACCAGCGCCAGTTTGATGGACAGCGAATAGGAACGGAAGTCGTGCCCGGTGACGATATCGGATCCGGCGCCGAGGCGGCGGATCAGCGTGCCGAGCCCCATGCCGAGCGCCTGAACGCCGATCAGATTGAGCTCGGGCGGCACCTCCGAGGCGGGATGGCCAAACCACCACCGCGCATCATATTCGCGAAAGCCGGACGGTTTGATCAGTGCCGAGGTTTCGAATTCGAAGCTGTTGGGTCGGGCTTCGCCAACGGGTTTGATCATCACGTGTCAGGCTGCTCCAGACAAACGCCAGGACTCACAAAGTCGGGAGATGTTCGCAGGGATTGTCAATCAAGATCAAACGACCCGGTTCATTCAAATCAAACTCAATAATACGCGGCACGAAGAGGCGGGCATAGCGCGAGAAGGCGCTGGTCGGGGGGAAACGCACCACGGTATCGCATCGCGCAAGGAGGTACATCTCGACGAGAGCGGAAAAACCGCCGTCAACGCCCAGTGCCGCGCTGTGTAACGGCCCGGCCCGATCCGCCTGGAAGTGTTTTGGGATAGTGAAAAGATCAGGAAACACGCCCGACAGGTCGTGACGCACCTGCTCGCTGTCAGTACACAAGAACACCTTCACAGGTCTTGGATGTGGTAGGGCTTTAGCCTCGCGAATAGCCGTGCATACCTGCTGAAAGGCGAGTTCCGGATCAGCCCAGTATGGACCGTGCTCCATAATATCTTCGCCGTTGCCGTGCCGGACATGCACCCCGATTATGCCGTGTCCCTCAAAGTGCTCCTGATAGATAGCCTCAATTCGAGCTTCAATTTCAGGCCTCGGTTTGATACTCCGAAAAATCTGTCGTTCGGCGTCCGCATCGCAACGCCACATCAAGCAAGCATCACACACTACCGTGTTCGCTTCTGTATCATCTTGAGCCTCGAAAAGTTCTCTCAGCTCGTCGCGTTCTCGGAAAATCTGTTCATCTGGGCGGCAAACGCAGTCGATCGATGGCTTATTCCACCACGCCGGGAAGAAAGGTCCAGGGAATGAGAGCTGGTTGATCTGGTCATCGCAAATAACCGGTACGCCAGCGATGTCTTGAATTGGCTCGAAGAACACAGGAAAGGCATTGGTGAAGGGTTGATCGAGATAACAGGAGCCACGCCAATCTATGGCCAGCGTCCGCCCCGTCCGCTTAGCATAGGACCAAGCTGCTGCCAGAGACCACAAGCAATCACCGAAACCGGTACGCCGTCGCGAAACAACGAACCGATCCTCGCCCGATCCAATCATCAGTGATCGTGGTCCTAGCATCTCGTTCTCCATTTATCGTGACATGAAAGTCAAATTGGCCTGTCTCAAGACCGTTCGACCTGATTGGGCTGTAATGTCACTCGCCCCTGCGAATGCCAGTCGGATATCACCACCTGTGACAGGCTGACTTTCCTGCTGGCGATGCCATTCGTCAGCTGCAACACGGAGCTCGCGTCTTTCAGATGCTTGCGGCGAATGGTCAGCCATGGACGGATGATCATGCGCCTCCGCAGCGAACTTTCGTGGTACTGCATCATGGATCGCCATCGCTCTCGGAAGTCATCTCAGCGCAGCAGGCGCCGGCGAAGCAGTATCATCGAGAGGAAGAACGGCAACACCGCGTACATGCAAAGCGCACCGA
>NZ_MZXV01000001.1 GCF_003253745.1 Mesorhizobium kowhaii | reverse complement strand
GCTGCAGGCCAATGGCGAATGGCGAGATACTCGAGCCAGTACGGCATTGCTTAGCATTTTCTAAAAGCGCGTAATGATGGTGAGGCCAAGCGGCGACAGTGACCAAGGATTTGAGGCTTCGTCTTTGGGCTGCTTTCAAAGACGACCTTGCTTCGATGTTGAAAAGAGAGATATCCATTAGCCGGAACCGTGAGCTCGATTGGACGTTGGTGCCCACCAATGACCAATATGACCCGCCCTTCGTGAGGTCGATGTGCTGAATATCTCGGTGGCTGATCGGCTGGCTATCAAGTCCATTCTCGTTATTCAGACGAAGTACATCGGGGATGTCATTCTGACCTCGGCGCTCGTGCGAAATCTGCGCCTCGCTTACCCAAACGCCGCGATAGCCATGCTTTGCGCTCCTGGCCTGCGAGACTTCATAGTCAGCCAGAATATCGCAGACGTGGCCATCGGATTCGACCGTCGAGGTGCTGGTAGAAGTCTGCCTCAGCGAGTGAAGGAATATTCAAGCTTGGTCGCTGACCTCCGCCGCCGAAAATTCGATCTCACCATTGATCTAACTGACTCGAAGACATCAAGGATAATGCACAGGTCAATCGGCGCCCCCCTGCGCGTTGGATACAATCCCCCGGAAAGGCCCCTGAAATTTTGGGAAAGTCAGCCTGCTAATATATTTGCTGAAACCTTCGGCCATGGAGGCGCGCACTACTTGTACCGATATCTGTCCCCGCTTGAAGCTCTTGGGATAGAATTACGCGAAGTGACACCGAGGCTTGAACCCACACCAGTCGGGCGAAGCGCATCTACCCAGGTTCTGGCGCAAAGCAATCTGGCTGTAAAAGCTTTCGTCGCAGTACACGCTGGAGCAAGGTTCGAAGGGCGGTGTTGGCAACCTGAACGGTTCGCTGCAGTAATCGACGAGGTTTATGCAACGACGGGCCTGCGGTCACTGCTGATTGGTGGACCTGATGAGAGCGCAACCGCGCAAGCTATCCTGAATGTGGCAGTGTCACCATTGGTGAGCGTTGTTGGTCAAGCCTCGCTTGAGACACTAACAGCATTGCTTGCGGATGCATTTATCTTTCTAGGAAACGAGAGCGGCCCAATGCACCTGGCTGCGTCAGTCGGAACTCCAGTTGTGGGCCTGTATGGCCTGACGCCCCCCGACATCTGGGGGCCTTTTGGGGTACTTCACCGCACCGTTGAGCCGCCGTTGCCTTGCCAGTGTGTTGCGCCCGATTTGTGCAAACCCGACAACCCGGGCGGCGTCTACTGCGTTCATCGACTACCAGTTGCCAAGGTCGCTCAAGCGACACGAGACTTGATAGATGCAGTGAGACAACAGGCGAATGAGACGGCCAATTGAACCTACTCCCTCCGGTAGGAGACAGCCATGACCGGCCCGCTTGAAACCGTGAAGAAGGCCCTGCAGGCCTATGTCGACAAGGATCGTGCGCTCATCGATCCGGTGATCGGCAAGCCGTACAGCTTCACCAGTCGCGGCGCTCGGGCGGTACGGCCGCTTTTTGATCGTTTCATCGTGATAGCGGACGGCCGGCTTCCGGCCCCCCAGGTAACGGTTGGTATCCTTCTGGCCAATACTGGCCGAAGGAGAACATTATGGGACATTCACATTACGATCCTGCGACGCATGGGCGGCGTGCGTGGAACGCAGGCAGAAAGGTCGGCGCCAAACGAGCGCTGAACCCGCGACAGATTCATATCGGCGGAAGTCGGCGAGCGTCACCCCCTTCATGGTGGCGCCGCCCGGATCGGCAGGATTGTCGCTCCATCCACTTTCAGATTTCAAAACGAGCGCAAGCGCCCGCGCGTAGTTGCGGTCCATGGGTTTTCCTTTCGGGTGATGATTGGCTATGGTTGGCGGCCGGGAGGAGCAGATCGTCGATTGCCTAGTATTCAGGCTTCGGGTAGAGACCAAGAAGATCCGGAGGCCAAGTTGCTAGGGATTTGTTCGAGACTGCGACGGCTGGTTCGCCCCACTGTCACTCAACGACCATCTGACGAGTATTGCGTCGAGCGCCTCTCGTTCGTGGATGGAGTTTTGATCGCAACTGGCCGGACAACGGGGGAAGATCCCCAACTTGTGTACGGAGGCGTCCCGATCCCTCGCCAGGCGTGCGCCCGCTATTTTCGGCCAGACATCGATATACCCCGAAGTGCCGGCTTTAGGATCGCTGCACCGCTGCCCGACAAGAACATTGCCGAGCAGGAAGTCATAGTCAGGTTTGACAATGGTGCTGAACTCCGGCCAGCACCAGGGTTTTTCGATACCAACACCATGCTGGATAAATTCCGGGGGGAGGTTTCCGCGAAGCCTGGGGCCAAGCTGATCGAGATCGGATCCAGAGCCAGATCCGGTAATACCTACAGGCAACTTTTCCCGAACTGCGCATACTTCGGCATTGACGTGGCGCCAGGCCCCAATGTCGATCTCGTTACCGACGCTCACAGCATGGCCGGCGTAAAGGATATGTTCGATTTCGCCTTTTCGATATCTGTGTTCGAGCATCTGATGATGCCGTGGGTCGCGCCTCACGCGCTCAACCGCGTTCTTAATAATGGCGCATTGGCCTTTATCCAGTCCCATGCGGCATGGCCGCTTCACGTGCAGCCTTGGGATTTCTTTCGTTTTTCGAAAGAGGCGTATTCCTCGATCTTCAATGCCTTCACCGGCTTCGAGATGATCGATGCTGGCTATTCGATGCCGGCCTTCATCGTTCCCACAAGCGCCGAAGGCGGGGCTCTACATGGATTGGACGACCAGCCCGCATTCCTGCTAAGCGCTTGCCTGGTAAGGAAGACAGGAGAGCCGACAGTCAATTGGTCAGCTGACCCGTCGACCATTTTCAACCTTAACTATTCGCACGGCATCTTGACGTAGAGAGTAGAAATGGAGATCGATCATGACCACGCCAGATTACCCGATTGGTGGCGAAAAGCTGCCGTTTCAGACGGCCGAAGACCGCGCCGCGTTGGTCGGCCGCGAAGTACGCTATTTGAGGCAGTGAGACATCGTCGATATGGGCGGCAAGCCGCATTTCTTTCCTTTGTTGGCCACCGTCAAAGCGGCGGATCAGTCCGGCTTGCTGATGGATAACGGCACGCGGGTAGGCGTTGATGAGCTTAAGATTATCGTCGCTTAACCATTTATTGCGTGGTGAATTCCCAGCCACGTAAATAGTACCCACGGCCGCCATCGCTGGCAACCTGCCGCATGAGGATTTGAAGTGCGCCAGACGGCCCAATCGGAACACCGTTGATCCGTAGGGGACCTGTTCCGGTGTGCCCGGTCCACGCGACCGATGCTTCAAATTCAACGACATCGCCAGACCGCTTGTACCAGCCTTGCTGTGTCGTAGGTGTGTAAGTACCGGCAGTAGTGGCACCAAATACTACAGGTGTGAAAGGTATCTTGCGCGGGTCAGCAGCCGATAAAATCTGGTAGTCCAATATTGCCCCCGAGGATGAAGTGTTGGAAAAAAATGGGGAAATTCCTTGCAGTGCTGCTCTTTGGCGCGAGCCTTTCGGTATTGCCGGTTCAACCGTCTCAAGCGTCGAATACCCCTTGCAGCGGCCACAAGGGTGGTGTCGCGCACTGCCAAGGCCGCACGTTCGTTTGCAATGACGGCTCGGTGAGTGCCAGCAAAAGGGATTGCTCTGCCGACAAAGGTGGCGGTTCCAGTCAGGGGCTTGGCCTGGTGGGCAACGAAGATGCAGACATGACGCCGACAGACAATCAGTCGGAATGCTCGTGTAGATCCGGGCATTTCTGTACGGGACCTAGAGGCGGGCACTACTGCATCACCGACGGTGGGGCCAAGAGCTACTTGCGCAAGTAACCTATTGGACCGTCATCTGCTTGCGCCATTCCCACGGCCTTTCGAACGACCCGGCCCACATACCGCGCGGCGCGGTAGCCTCGGCATTTGGTACGTTGGCGCTCGTATGGGCATTGGAGTTGGGATTGCTGCTACGACGGGCTTCGTCACCTTTATTCTGGCTTGCAAATAGCGGCCGCTACACAACGACGACGCCAAATGCTGCGAATTTCGCTACCTTGGCGAAAACGTGGCGTCACATCATTCCGGCAGGGACGAGCAATCTCACAGTCTATGTTGGTGGTGTTAATCTGGGCACTACGGCGCTTCCAGTGCCGTATGTCGACGGCTTTAAGGGTGCGCGTGCGGACGGTGCGGGAAAGACCATCGTCATCACTGATCTTCGCGACATCGAGCACTAGCACCGGTATCTCAATCGTTGCGCCGAAATCCCAATCCATGTAGGGCATGAACATCACGATTTGGCGGTGGGGTCGATCAGGTAAATACAATGACGCCGAGCAAGCCGGACCGCTTCCCCTACCTCAGCGCGCTGCGTGGTCTCGCCGCTCTATGGGTCGTGATGGCTCACGTAGCACTAATGCCCAATCCACGCTTTGTGCTCCCCTGGTGGCCGCAAACTCTGGCCCAAAGCGGCGTCATGGGCGTCAATCTGTTCTTCCTTGTGAGCGCCTTTTCCCTCTGCCTCACGATGCCAAAGCACGATAGCGAACAGAGGCCATATTTGGGATTCATGCTGCGGAGGTTTTTTCGGATAGCCCCGCTGTTCTATGCCCTGATTGGTCTGGCGTGTCTGTCGCACTGGTTCAACCCGGCAGGCCTTCCCTACAATTACAAAACGATCCTGGCGAACCTGACGTTTGTCTTCAATTTTACCCCGGGCCTTGGGTACCAGTCCTCGGTCCTCTTTGCGGGATGGACGATTGGCGTTGAGATGGCGTTCTACCTAGTGTTCCCCTTCATATACGCCAGGACTAAAAGTGTAACCTTGGCGATCCGAGCGCTCGTCGTTGCCCTCGTCGTGGCCGCGGTCTTTCGCTCGGTAATCGGGAATCTCGTGGCAGAGCCCAGGATCTACATTCCTAAATCGATATTTCACCTAGCTCCAATGTTCATGTTCGGAATTATCGCGTTTTATGTGGTTCAGATTGCCGGCGAATGGACACACAAGCGAGCGATTGGCGCTATCCTGCTGGCGTCCGTGCCGCTTCAGTTCTATGTGATTGTCAGTGGCATGGTGCCATTTGGCGAGCCGATGTATTGGCAAGGTCCGATGTTTGGATGTCTGCTGGTTGGGCTCTATTTGTTCCCCATCAAGCCTCTTGTGAACAGAGCGACGGTGTGGCTGGGCAATGTCTCCTATTCAGTCTACCTGGTGCATGGCCCAATCATCGCCGCCTTGTTTCCTTTGTTCTGGCGACTTCGGCACTCGGGACTGAGCGAACCTCAGGCCTATGTGCTGTTGCTTGCGATAACGCTGCTGTGCGTCATCCCGGTCGCAACTCTGACCTACTATGGCTGGGAAAACTGGACCAATGAATGGGGCAAGCGCTTTGCCTCACGATGCGCCGGCGGGAAGCGCGTCGAGGGGACTGGCATCGATAGTGCGAAAGTTGTTGTGGCCGAGAGCAGGGAAGAGCGAGGCGGCTACCCTGCAGAGTCTTTGACCTAACCCGGACGGGAATTTCACCGGTTCGCCGCTAATTCGCCTTCCGCAGCACGTTGAGGATCACGTCTGCATCGCTGTGGTCGCCGCTCTCAAATACATCCCAGACACCGTCAACACGCATGAGACGTCCGCCGCCATAGGTGCGGATTTCGCCGGAATTACTATTTTCTTTTCGTCGCCTGCCTCGCTTCCCGGCTAACCTACACGCAATGACGGCCGGACGGACATGGTAGTAAGCGCACTGTCACCGTAGTTCCATCAAAGTCTAACGATCAGAAAAGCGCACTGGAAAGCACGTGCGGTAACAGTTGATTCAACCATCGCTGGTATATTAGAGGGTGTGAGTAGCGGCTCCGACAGTGGGCGGGCGCTGAGTGCCGGAGCCGCCTGCGCAGTCCGGTTGGGGGTTTGACCGCGCCGTCCTATTCTGGGACAGCGCGGTCAACGATTCGTTAAAATGTTCCGGAACTAATTAAGCGTGTGCTAATTGAATTGCGCCTTTTGCCAGGGAACGGCTTATTCGGCTCAGCGATGAGCGCCAGGCCGCGCGAGACGCTTCGCAGGGGTAGGACTGCTGAATTACGGTGACAGTGCACTATTTTCTTTTCGTCGCCCGCCTCGCCTTCCCGGTTAACCTACACACAATGACAGCCGGACGGACATGGTAAGAAAGTGCACTGTCACCGTAATTCCCGACTTTCGATAGTATCCGATAGCGTTATCCGCAATCATCACAATGAATGGCGGCAAGCGTAAAATGCCCATGGTAGCATCGGGCACGTTTTCCGCATCGGAAGGTCAGTCCTAAGTGCTCTCAACTGTTTTACGAGAAAAGCTGGTTTGCGAATGCGGTCGCACTGGGTATTTGAAACTACGAGAAGACGATCAGCCCCTCAGCGGCACCTGGGAATCCTACAGCTTGGAGGGTTTCAATGGCGGTAGCCTGACGATCACCAGCTCCGGAGATATTCCGGGCGACAAGTTGGCCTATCTCCATCCTTTGTGTCCTCAATGCAGCCAGTGGGGCAAGGTGAGGTATGCCTGCCGGACCTAAGCCCACAAGAACCACATATATCGTGAGCGTTTTCGAGAAGCCGCATTGGAATTACGGTGACAGTGCGCCATTTTCCTTTCGCCGCTTGTCTCGCCTTTCCGATTTCACTGCTTTTCCGGTTTGGTTGGGCAGCCCGATCCAGAAAATGGCTTCGCTGCCTGCCGGCCGACCGATGCTCTCTCGGCTTTGCGCAGTGCATCGAAAGCCGCCATTGCTGGCAAGATGGGCTATGCGGTTAACCTGCACACAATGACGGCCGGTACGAACATGGCAAAGGGCACTGTCACCGTAATTCGTGGTCAACGGCGACGCTCAAAACGGTGGATGACACCACCAGAAAGCCTTGGCTTCCTCTTCGGGCGTCATCGGACGGACCTCCCATGAGTCCGTTTTCGCGATGTAACGTGTCCAAATGGGCGTGCCTTCTTCGCTGACGCTTTCGTGCCAGTCGGTAAACCCCATCAGCGGCAATAACGCTTCTCGGATCGATCGAAGCCGCAGTGCTGCCGTGTGCATGGGAATGACCTCCCTTCGCTGGTTACGGTGAGGAATTCCGACCTATCCGTCAGCGCTCCGCCACCGATTCTTGCGCAGCCTCACCCCGCCACCACCGCGTAGCGTTGCCGACCGTTTTCCAGCGGTCCGGCGGCCATGGCGGGGGGCTCGGGGTTTGACCGCCGGGCCTGACCAGCAAACGGGGTGGGTTTTGCCGGCTGGCAAATTATAGGCCGTTTATTCGAATATTCAATTTCTCTAAAATGATCCGTATGAGCCGCAACCGACCGTGCCGCCGCTCACGGATCGGGACGGGCCCGGTGCGGCCTGAGGCCGGTTACAAAACCTCGGTTGACCAGTGAATTGATCAGCGTCGAAGCGGTCAAAGGTCCTACATAAAACCATAGGAAAAAGCCCGCCACAGGAGCGACCTGTTCGTCAAGCGTTAGCTAATATAGATAAGCCCGCGTCATCCAATTGAGGGATGGCGCGACTTAACCTCCTGCTCCACCTAATGGCAAGGCAAAGGGCGGCAACCCGGTTTTGCTGCCCAAGGGGCCTGCTGGCTCTAGGGGGCTAAATATGAGCAAAACGACTCTCATACTCACTATCCTCGCGATCAGCATCGGCTATGCCGATGCCAAGGACCGTAAGGTGAACCTGCCGGTTTGCACCGCGTCAAGCTCACTCGCCGAAGTCCTGGGTGACAAGTGTTATCTCGTCAAAGGCTCGATGATCTACGGCGACATCGCCGAACTTTCCCAGATAATCACTTGGGCTGGTGGCGGAACTGGCGGTCTGTGAGGGTGCCCTGACCGGAACATCTCGTTCACCAGCATCCGAAGACACCAGGACCGCGGCGCTCAGACTAGGCGGCCCGGCATCCCTGTTACAGCGCGGTGGCCAGCAGGGCGCCGGGCCTGACCGGCGCGGGGGGCATGGGCGGTCGCGCCGGCTGGCGAATATATGTATGCCTCTGCTAATATAATCGGCACTTATCCGTATGAGCGATGGAAGCAGCAAAAGGTCGAGCACAAGCCGGTAATGACCTGGCACCCACCTTTTTGCGTCTAGCGCCTGCCATCCCCGACTGTACGTTTTTAACCAAGGCGCATAGGGCCGCTTCAATACGTCAAAGTTGAATGCGGCGTAGTTGCATAACTGCTAATATATATCGATGGCAGGGCTGCCTTCGCGGAATGGCCGGCGCCTGTTGTATGGGCTTTGTGGTAGAGGCGCCGCCTGGCAGGGGGTGAGAGCTCGTCGCTTCGCAAATGGGGCGACGGGCCGTCGACAGACTTTCCAAGCAACTTTCAGAGGCTGAGATCGAGCGCTTTCTGACGGCAGCGGAGTCGCTCCATAAGAGCATCGTCAAGCCGCTTCTATTGCCTACCAGCGACCACCATCGAGCGCTCCAGGGGGCGCATGAAGCGCTCCTAAAATCTATCCGAGAAATCACTGGCAAGGATGCGCCGTTCATTCAATTGTTCGGGGCGGGGCCGGTGCGGCCTACGGCTGGGTAGCGCTGGCTGAGCGGCCCGGCGCCCTGCTTTTGACACTGAACAAACCAGAGGGGCGCCGAGCCTTTACCGGCGGCGCTTTGAGGAAACGACGCCGAGTATTGAGTTATAGCGCTCTCGCTAGAGTTGCGGGAACACAGCCTTTTGGACGATGGCCGACGCGGTTTGCCATTTCATTAGAAATTGCTAAATTACAGTCGATATCGGGAATTGTGAGATTGGATGCTGCACGCATTAGCGTTGAGGCCAGACGACGGGCAGACTCGGTTGCTCCGCCGCCTCAATATGATCCTTTCTGGGCAAGTGCGGCCGGGGCGGCGATAGCCGGCGGCGTGGTCGCTATTTTTTGTTGGCTTCTCGGCAGCAGTCACATGACGGGTGCGATCGGCATAGTCATGATTTTGGCATTTGCGCTGCCGTATTTCTATCTCCGGAGCCAGGACCGGAAGAACAGTGAGGCCTTTGATACCTATTACATCAGGTTGTTGGAACTGGAGAGGGCAAGAGAGAAAAGCTTGCCTGCCGCCAAACCAAAGTCGCTTCCGGTAACAAAAGCTCGCCTGACGATAAGAAGGCCCCGCGTGCCCGTAAGAAAACCCCGCCTGTAATCGCGACTGGAAGCCGACATTCGAGAGAAGATGAATAGGCATCATAAGTCGCTGGAACATTAGCGACCTCTAAATGTTTTTACCTGGCGGCAGGTGGTGCCCTCCATCGCCTGCCGAAGATCGGGCCTCCGATCGGCCCGCGCTCTCCCGCCGAGGCGCGGGCTTTTGCGTGGCGGCTACCCCTTTCACTATGTGGCACGGAGGGTGTTCGGTGCGGCCCCTGCGGCTGGGTAGTCGACTAGGGACTTCAGTCTTAGTTGAGCTATCTCTAATATGAGGATAGCGTAGCCACAGTGGGCTGGGCTAGGTCCCGTCGCTCCGCAAAATGGGGCGGCGGGCCTTTGGATGGAGCGGCCCGGCACCCCTGCGGGTTGGGATGGGGCTAGGACACCGGGCCTAGCCGGCGGGATGTGCTCGCGAGGAACATCGCCGCCAGCTGGAGAACTTTATGCGCCTTTGCTAATGTAAAGTGAAGCACCTAATGAAGGAACGCAAAGGTCTGGCGATGACAGGTACGCCGGCAACAACCTACGTGGTGAGCGTATTCGAGAAGCCACATTGGCGCACCTGTCCTGACCACCAAAGACAAGGCCAAAGCACTGGCGATGACGAAGGAGATCGGCGACAAGGTCCGGGTTGAAGAGATAACGCCGAAGCCGAAGGAGCGTTAGGGTCGGCCCGTCAGGGCGATGCAATGGAACATTAGAGGCTGCTAATAGTTGTTAGTCAGCAGGGGCAAACCAACACCCCAGCAAGTCCCGCTATCCCTAGGGACTGCCCGCCGTTGCCGTGAATGGAGCGGCGGGTTTTTTGGCTCGCTGTAAGCAGCGCCTATAGGCACCTGCAAAAGCCCGAAAAACCTGATCAATGAAAAGCCCGCCACGGGAGCGACCTGCGGCGGGCTTTTGGAGTGGCTACATCCCTAAGGAATCGACCGCTTGTGGTTGTATTGTGAACTGCGTGATCGCGTTAGCCTATGGTGTGATCGCGGAAGCCCTGGCGTAAGCGCTCCCGTCCGTCTCACTTTCGTCATCGATATGGCGCACCGGAAGATAGGCATTCGTTTCCAGCCATTCCCGCAAGATCCGCACGATCGAGGGCGTCGCTCATCCGCGCTAATCGCCAAAAATCTCACATTTGAAGCCTCGCTTTCGCGGGGCTTTTTTCATTTCAGGGGATGCCTGAACAACCCGAAAAGTGGCCAAAGGGCGTCCAATGGACGTTGATGCATGCCCACAACGCGGGGCAGGTGGCACGTATTCGGTGTGGCTACTGCAACATCAAACGCTTCTACAAGCCTCTGGAATTGCGCGAGGTGATCGGCAACGTCACCGTCGACCAGGTGCGCGCAAAGGTACGCTGCGAGAGATGCAAGAAGAAGGAATATATGGACGCGGAACTATTTCACCCTGTCGGGCAAGAACTCGAGACCATCCGTTTCCGGCGCCTGGTCGAGATCAGGTGGGAAAAGCGCGTGATCTGGAAGGATGAGTAGCGTGACGGCCTTCATCGTCAGCTTCTGGGAGCCGTTTCCAATACGCCTTGGAATTGCGCGAGTTGCTTTGGAAAATGATGCGCTAGGTAACGTACAATCTTGAGATTATCCATCAGCCGGTTGAGGTACCCCCGTACCGCTATAAACTCAAGGTCCCATGAACCGAGGCGCTCGGCGGTGTTGCGGAACTCCTTGCTCAAGTCAGTCGATTCACTCTCCATCGCCTCGATTTGATTGGCAGTGATGCCTGCGCACTGCGTTCGCGGGATCGAAGGATCTGCAAGCTGTGATTGCGGCGTGAGCGCGATGAGGACCCTTGCCCAATTGACCTTCACCCTGTCCAACGCGATCATGAACTGTGCAATCTCTACCTGCCGGCTCGGTACGACCTTCCGTAGCAAGCCAAAGATTTTCGGGTTTACGCTGCAATCTTCCAAAAGGTCGATAACTTCGTAGCAAACACCTACGATGAGATGCTGACTCGCCGCTATGGTATGGCCCGGCTTATCGCAACCGATGAGAGTACTCGACTGATTGCGCGAGATTCTTTCTGCCAGTGTCCTTGGGGTCGTCGCGAAACCTTCCGCCTTCAGCAACGCTCGAAACGCATCAACAGGCATCAATTGGCGAAGAGCCTCGACGGCATTTTCGAGGCGCTCTCGCGACGCGTTTGCCTCACCGATGAAGCGCCGCATGCGTTCGCACTGGCGTCCGTGCGTTCTGAGCAACACATATCGGTTAAGTGGGGTCTGCGGCTCCAGCAAATCGTCGGTCAGATGGATTGCATGGCGGCTGCTCTTTAGAATGCGATCGGCCTCGGTTCGAGGCATGACTATGAGCCTAGCTCGATCGGCGCTCGCTTTGCCAACTCCACCAGAGGATCCAACGACTGGAAAAGGAAAGCATCGAGGCGCGTACCACTGTTTGATCTTAGCATAGGTGGGGCGCGTTGTGCGTCATCTGCCGGCGCGATCAGGTAGTCGCGTACCGTGACATTGTCGGTCTTCATCCTTATCAACACCGAAATGTCGGACACGGTCTCACGCCGCCTCCTAAATGGCCAGCGAGGATAACCGTAGCTTGTGGGGCGGTAGCGTGCGACCCATATCGCGACGGTGAACTCCTCATTGATCCGCAAAAGCCCCGTCTTGGCGTCGTAATAGGCCACTCCGCCTGCCTTGCCGATTGCGGCCACAAGATCCTCAATTAGCTCCAGTCGGCGCCGATGAAGCTGGTTGTTGAGGTCGAAATACCGGTAATTCAGCGAGGCCTCAAATCCTATCAGCCTATAAGCGACCTGAAGGCTTCCAAAGCGATGAATGTAAAGGCTTTTCTTCGAGCAGTCGGGCGCAGCGTTGATGATCGACGCCGATAACCACCCCCGCTTTTCCAGAAGCTTGGAAAGGTCAACCAGCATCTGCTCATTGCTGATCCGGCAAGCGCGTGCTTTTGCGATGGCCTGCGCGCGGTTGAAGAGATCGCGACTGACGAGCGGCTCGGACGCATTTTCCACGCGGACCCAGGTGCTCACAGGATTGCCAACCCGCTTGCTATGAAGCCTGGTGGATTTGCGATTCCACACATTGTTGCCGATATATTTTTCGTTGGTCAGCACCGTACGTACGGAACTGGTCGACCATGGCTGGTTCAGATCCGTCACCACGCCGCGCTCGTTCAGCGCAATTGCGATTTCGACGGCCCGTTTGCCCTTTTTGACAAACTGGCCGAAAATCCAGCGGACGATTGCAATTTCATCTGCCGGTCCAGGCACAAGGATGACCCGGTCCGTCACCAGGCTTTTATACTCCCGTTGCTTGAGGATGGTTTTGGGGTTCCCGGATGCGTCAACCATGAGGCGCCGGAAACCATATCCCGCGTAGCCGCCCCCTCGGAAACCCATCTTGATTATCCGGCTTTGCCCGATGAATGTCTTCTGCGAAAGCATGCGGCTCAACTCGGCGGCCATGGTGCGTTTGATCGCCTTAAGCACATCGGACCCGATGCTACCGTCGTTCGCAAATTGCTCGGCGCAAAACTCGATCCGCACCCCAGCCATCTGGCATCGATATTCGTAGGAGGCGCTTTCGTCGATGTTCTGGAAGCGCCCCCAACGGCTGACGTCATAGACCACAACCGTCTCAAAATCGGCCTGGCCGCTCTCGACATCGCGCAGTAGCCGCCTCAGACCAGGACGCCCTCCGATGCTAAGTCCACTCCGGCCGGGGTCTTCATATGTGGCAACGATGTCGTAGCCCATGACATCCGCATAGTCGCGGATCGCATCCCTCTGGTTTTCGATGGAGTAAGTCTGGTACTCGGTGGACATACGCAGATACTGAGCCGCGCGCACCTCGCGCCGTCCGGAGTTCTGGGTCGCCGATGCTTTTCCCATCGCCTCGCGCCACGGTATCGAGCTCGCAGGATATAGATCGGCAGACTGCGATTTGGTTAGGGAAACCTGTCCAGTTTGTCTCGAATGCGAGCATCATCGGGCACGGATTGAGGTGAATCCCAGTGCGCCATTGCATCGGCGCTCGGCGTTTCATTTCCTGATATCCCAGGCGCTGTCACATTCCGATTTGAGGACCAAACAGTTCAACGCCCGAGAAGCCGTGTCTTATATCGTGAGGCCTGGTGCCCCCGTTCCGCCGCAATGCGGCGGCACGTGGCGAGCCATAGGGATTTCAGGCCTTCAAGGGAGACTTCATATGAACTTTCACAAAGCCATTGCCGCCGTGCTGATGACTGCAGCACTTGCAGGCTGCGCACAGACCGAAGGCCAGCAGAGAGCCGGAACCGGCGCGCTGATCGGCGGCGCCGGCGGCGCCCTCGTCGGCCAGGCCATTGGCGGCAACACCAAGAGCACGGTCATCGGTGCGGCCAGCGGCGCCCTTCTCGGCGCGGTCGTCGGCTCAGCCACCACCCCGCAGCCGCAGCGCCGCGGCGAACAGATGTGCCGCTATCAGGACCGCGACGGCCGCATCTACACCGCCCCTTGCGACGACCGGTATTATAACGGCGACTATTGAGCGAGGCGACGTATTGATCTTCCCTTCTCCCTTGTTGTGGGAGAAGGGCCCGCCCGAAAGCTTGATACACACAGCGCAACGATGTCATCTTTTGCGCATTTGACGATGCTATAGGCCTGATGCGGGCGGGCACAGGAGGGTCGAAATGACCACGACGAGCCTTGCTGGCGCCTTGAAGAACCGAGGCAAACATATCGCAAAGCGGCTGCTTGGCTATGATTCCCGCAACTGGCTGCGCATCCGCCAGATCGAAGCGTTCACCGTCTTCCTCGAAGCGGGAAACCGTAAAGCCGCAGACGTGATCGAGATATCGCCCGGCTGGAACCGCTATTGGCGAGCGATGTGCCCCAATTACAGGTCGGTCGATTTCCCCAATTTCGACATCTGCAAGGACCGCACCGACGAGCAATATTCCATCGTCATCGCCGACCAGGTGCTGGAACATGTGCAGCGGCCGCAGGCCGCGGTGCAAAACATCCACGCCATGACCAGGTCCGGCGGCTGGGCAATGGTGGCGACACCCTTCCTGTTCCGGGTCCACGCCAGGCCGCACGACTATAACAGGTGGACCCCCGCCGGCCTGAAGCAGCTGATGGTCGAGGGCGGCTTTTCCGAAGCCAACGTCAAGGTCCACGGCTGGGGCAACAAGGCCTGCGCCAGGGCCCATATCGGCGGCCCCGTCCGCGCCTACGGCCTCTGGCGCGACTTGAGCAACGACGACGAGTACCCGCTGATGGTGTGGGCGTTTGCGAAGAAGGCGTAAGTACCCTTCACTCCTCGGTCGAGTTGTGCTCATTCTGGATACTATGAGTTCGCCCAGCTTAGACCTTCCGTGCCATTCGCCGACGACATCATGGAGACCTTCGACCATGTCCGGTCGGAAGAGGATATCACCACAATTCTGGTCATAGTTCTTATTGTTATTCTGCTGGGTGGTGGCGGTTTTACGGCGTGTCAACCTCAACAGTAATCCCCTTCATCACGCATATCGGGTTCTGCGGCATTGGCCAGGCGCGCGGAATTTTCCAAGCTGAGCTTCGCCGTCGTTTGAGTTAGAAGCGATATTTGGGCGGCAGCACCTCGAAGTTGCCGCACCGATTGCCAAAATGCCTGCTGATCCGGTCACCAGATCAGCCGCACCCGGGTTGTTGCGTCACCGCGATTTCTGGTAGGCGTTCCACCCAAAGGTTTTCACGAGCCCGCGCTCTGATTGACCTCTGCGTCGATCAATTGAGCAAGCGCCTCCCTAGCTGCAACCTCGGTATTGTGATGGCCTGTTTGAGTGATGACTGACGGCGCTGTAGGATTGCGCCTTTTCGCGTTTCAGGCATCCAGCCCAGCGGCTCGTCCCTCTCTCCTCGCATGTCAGCGTTCAATCCGATCAGTCCTCCCTGAAAGCATGCGCAAAGCTGTCGGCGAGGGGCTGGAATAGGTATTCGAGCATGGTGCGCTCACCCGTCACGATCGAGACGTCGACAGGCATGCCCGGATATAGCTTCACGTGCGGGAGCCCTTTGAACTGGTCGGCGTCCACCTCTACGGTCGCCGTGAAGTAGGTCGCTCCGCTCCGCTCGTCGACCGCCGCATCAGCAGAAATGCGCGTCAGCACCCCATCCAGCGTTGGTGTCACACGCTGCTTGAACGCGACGAGACGCACCGTTGCCGGCAGGCCCGGACGGACGACGTCGATATCGAGCGGCTGAATTCTCACATCCAGCACCATCTTGTCCTGGACAGGCACGAGGTCGAGGATGTCGCCGCCCGGGGCGACGACCCCGCCCGGCGTGACATAGCGAAGGTTCATTACCACTCCGTCCTCGGGCGCCAGAATGTCCCGGCGCTCAGCACGTGCGCCGGTCTTCAGGAGCGCCTTTTCAAACTCAGAGCGCTTGATCTGAGCCTCGCGAAGATCCTCGGAAGCGGTCTTGACCTGAGTCGCCCTGACATTCTCGATCTGCGCCTCAGCCTCCGCGATTTGCTGTCGAAGGCTTTCGATGCGCGCCCGGTTCGCGTCGGCATCGCCTTTGTTGGCGGCGAGCTGCCGCTCCAGACCCAGCGCGCGAGACTTCACTCCAAACCCCTTCTTGAGCAGTGTCCGGGCGTCCTTTAGCTCCTCCTGAAGGGAAGGTGTCTGCTGCTCGACCGCGTTGATCTGCGAGGTCAGCGCCAACATCTGCGCCTGATACTGGGCGCTCCGCTGATGCCAGACTTCGACCTCGGACTTCAGCACCTCGGCCTGGTCCGAAAAAATGCGCTCCTGTCCAGCAATCGCCTCGGCGACGGACGGCTCGCCCCGCCGGGCCAGCAGCTCTAGCGGAAACGAAATCCTGGGGAGGCTGTCGCGCTGCGCCGTCAGGCGAGCTTCGCTGGCGAGCAGCGCATCGACCTGATCGCGCACGGAGTCGCGATCCGAATCGGCATCAAGCCCGTCGAGCCGAACCAGCACCTGGCCTTGCTTGACTGCATCTCCCTCGCGGATCAGGATTTCCCGGATGATACCGCCTTCCAGATGCTGGACGGTCTTGCGGTTGCTGTCGACCTTGACGACGCCCGGAGCAACCGCCGCGCTCGTTAGCGGGGCGGTTGCCGCCCAGAAGCCGAAGCAGCCGAACATCAGCCCGATCACGACAAGGCCGCCGACCACGTTACCGCGAAGCGGCGGATAGGGGGGCGGCGCCGCCAGCTCCAACATTCCGGCAGGCAGGCGGGCTGCGTTCCTCACGATGCTTCCCTTTCGGAGCTTACTACCCGGACCTGCGGCATGGCCACGGGAGACTGGCCGCGACGGAGCTGCGAAAGCACTTCGTCGCGCCGGCCGAACATCTGCACCTGGCCCTCGTTGAGCACCAGCACGCTATCGACAAGAGCCATCAGGGAGGGCCTATGCGCAACGATCACGACGGTCGAGCCGGCCTCTTTCATCGCAACGATCGCCTGGTTCAGCCTCTCTTCTCCGGCTGCATCGAGGCTAGAATTCGGCTCGTCCAACACCACAAGTGCCGGGCGGCCATAGAGTGCCCGGGCAAGCCCAATGCGCTGACGCTGCCCGCCGGAGAGCGCCGAACCCTGCTCCCCGATCTCTGTTTCGTATCCCTTGGGCAGCCTAAGAATCATCTCGTGCACCCCGGCCATTTGGGCGGCGGCGACGATCGTGGCCGGGTCGCCTTGCTCCATGCGCGCAATGTTTTCGCGGATCGTACCTGGAAATAGCTCGACGTCCTGCGGCAGATAGCCGACGTGCCGGCCGAAATCGCTCCGGTCCCAGGCAAACACGTCCGCGCCATCAAGCCGCAGTTGGCCGTGTTGCGGCGCAGCCATGCCGACGATGAGCCGGGCGAGCGTCGACTTGCCCGCCGCCGACGGACCGATCACCGCCAAGACTTGGCCGGGCGACAGCGAGAAGGTGACGTTCCTCAACACCGGCGCCTTGGCGGCTGCCGGCGTATAAGTGACGGCTTCGGCCGAAAGCTGCCCCTGCGGCTTCGGCAGTTCCATCCCGGTGGGGCGAAGCGGCGGGGCCTCGAACAGCCGAGCGAGCCGGCCCCAGGCCTCGCGCGCGCCCGCCGTCTGCTTCCACGTGGCGATCGCCTGCTCGACCGGGGCAAGCGCGCGCGACATGACAATCGAGGCGGCAACCATGGCGCCGGGCGAGACTTCATGACGCAGCGACAGCCACGCGCCAAGGCCCAGCACCGCCACCTGCAGAAACATCCGGAACGGTTTGGTGAAGGCGTTGATCAGACCGGCGCGGTCGCTGGCGCGCGATTGCAGCGCGAGCACTCCCGCATTGGCTGCGTCCCAGCGTCGCATGAGCACGCCGCCCATCCCCATTCCGGCGATCACTTCGGCATTCCGGAAGCCGGCGTCTATCGCTTGGTAAGCGCGAGCAGAAGCAGCGTTGGCTTGTTTGAGCGTCCCCGCGGTCAGTGCGTTATTGGCGAGCGCGAGCGCGAAGAGGATAACTGCACCGCCGAGCGCAAGCAGCCCGAGCAGCGGGTGCAGCAGGAAGATGAAGATGAGATAGAGCGGCATCCAGGGTGCGTCGAACAGTGCCATGATCCCGCCGCCGCCCAGATAGCCACGCACGGTGGCGAGATCGCGCAGGGCTTCGGTTCGATAGGGGAAGCCACGCAGTGCATTTTCCAGGCCGCGTCCCAGCACCTGCGGCGCGAGCACGCGGTCGATCCAGACGCCGAGGCGAACCAGCAGGCGGGAGCGGAAAAACTCGAGCGCACCCATTGCCGCGAGCGCCATCGTCGCAATCAGCGTCAGGTAGATCAGTGTCTCGACGCTGCGGCCCGGCAGCACCCGGTCATAGACCTGCAGCATATAGACAGAAGTCGACAGCACGAGCAGGTTGATGACGAAGCTGAAGGCGCCGACGGCGACAAAGCCGCCGCGGCAGCGCGCGAAGGTTTCTGCGAGCAGGTTACTGGTTGGCGTCATGGCGGGGCAAACTCAATGAGGCCCGCAGCGCATAAGCTTCGGAAGCGGGCGGGAACGCGTCACGGAAAGGACTTGGCCATATTCGGCCGGCTCATCGAACAGGAGCGGCACGTTGCCGTGCCGCCCCTCAGATATGTTTAGACTGCCGACGCGAAGTTGAGGTGAGCCCCCACTTCGCCTACGTCGTGTACCCCGAGCACGACAATGTCGAAACTGCCGATGTGAACGGTGGTATCGGTCCCGTCCGTGGTGATAGTTCCGCCGGCTGCAGCAAACTGGTCCGCGGTGATATCAAGAGCGATGTTGTCGTGACCGTTCCCAAAGTCGTGAATGTAGTTTGTGCTGGTATTTGTGGTGTAGCCGCCACCCTCAAGCCACGAGAACGAGTTATCGTAATCCACGCTTCCCGTCTTGGCTGTCTTGCCGCTGCTGTACGTGTAGTCAACGTGGGTCGTGTCTTGGTTCGTGTCGTCGCCGTGCAAAGCGTCCATTGCGGCACGCCAGTCTTCGAGGTTGGATGCGTACGAATTCCACACGCCGTTCGTATTGGCGCCGCTTGTCTGGGTGGGGACAGCCCCATCGTGGTAATATTCGGTGTGGAGTGTGGGGGCGGAGCCTTGCAGGTTTAGATGGAACTCGAACGTATCGTTTCCGTATCCGCCCGTGAGATTATTCGTGCCCTGGGACTCAATGATCGTATCGTTGTCCTGGACGACTTGCACAACAGGATGCGCGGACGATCCAGTGGTCCAGTTCTGTTCCGTTGCAGCTCCGGCTGTGATGCTATCATCGCCGCTGCTGCCGGTAATTGTGTCGTTCGTTTGGCTGCTATTGCCGTCGGTGTTCGCTTCATTCGAAAGGTCCAGCGTGTTGGACCCATTGTACGGCAACGTATAGTCGGCCATTTACTTCTCCTGTCCTGTTTGGGAGCGACTCGCGCTCATTTTTGATCACCCGGACGCCCCCCATGTCGCGCGATCGCGGAACAGGCGTACTCGGTGCCGCGGACCCTACATTAGCGTTTTACCATTTGGAAACCCTAATTTAGAGAATTGGCAAGTATACAGAACTTTAACCTTAACGGCCCGACGACAGCCTACTGCGCCAAGGTGCCTATGCGCCCATCGAACGGAAAGCTGCCATTCCGCTTCCGGCCCCCAGGCTGCCGGGCGGCAGTGCGCCTCACCCCGTCGTTAAAGTTAGCTGGGCGCCTGTCTTTAAGCGGACATTACCGGCGACCGCGGTGGACGTCGCGGGTGCGCCAATTTCAGACATCGGAACCAAAACGTGAGCCTAAGGGACCACGGCAAAAATTAGCTGCATTGGCAGGCCGCGACGACCTTCGAAGCACGCTTCCTAAGGAGGTTTGGCTCTCACCAAATACCCGGGAGAAGTTGCCATCGGACCCGCGCGGCGTAATCCGAATAGCCCGCAAGCTCCGCGCGAAGAATTCGGTCCTCCGTGATGGTGCGGTAGAGCAGAAACGGCAGGCTAAAGAGCACAACGAGCGCAGCCGCGAGCCACGATCCGAGCGCGGGTCCGCTTGCCGCTATGATCAGAAATCCAGCGGTGTAGCCAGGATGGCGGACGAAGGCATAAGGCCCCGTGCTGACGACGTGCTGGCCGCGGTCGGCCTGGATGCGAATGACTGAGGAGAAAAACCGGTTCACACGCATAGCCCATAGTGCAAGGGCGTAGCCGGCCGCGACCGTGAACAGGCAAACGCCCTGAAGCCAATCGGGCACGTTGTCGCTCCAATGGAAACGGCCACGGTCAAGCCCGGCAACGATCCAGTGCACGAACAGAACGAGCGAGAAGACCCTCAGCGAGAGCGGCGGCTTCTTGCCACCCGGCCGCATGCGTTCGCGCAGGAGGTCCGGATCGAGCGCCGCGAACGAAACGATCATGACGACAGCGAAGATTGCGAGATAGGCCCAAAAGCCCGGGACAGCGATCGTGCCGGCCGCTTCGAACAATGCGGCAGCCGCGGCGACCACAAACAAACCTGCCTTGAAGTAAGCCGAGACGGGCATCCGCTACCTTACCACCTCAAAGGAGAAGCGAAGTACGGTGCCCAGTTTACCCCGATGTCTGGCTTGGGCCTACAGGGGACGGTGGCATTTGCCACTTGCGGCGTCATCGACGGATTGATTCAATGGTTGCGCAAGGAGGCGCTGCCATGAGTGATTTGATGCTGTTGTCTGAGGCGCAGATGCGCCGCATTAAGCCATACTTTCCATTGTCGCACGGTATTCCGCGAGTGGACGACCGCCGGATCATCAGTGGTATTGTCTTCGTTATTCGGAACGGATTGCGCTGGCGCGACGCGCCTAAAGAATATGGTCCCCACAAGACGATTTATAATCGCTTCATCCGATGGAGCAGGCTTGCTCGCAGCCAGACGCGGCAAGCCGGAACAATTGATGATCGATGCTACCCATTTGAAAGCACATCAGACGGCAGCCAGCCTGTTAAAAAAGGGGATGTTCCTAGACGTATCGGGCGGACCAAAGGTGGTTTGAATTCGAAACTACACGCGGTGTGCGATGGCCAGGGCCGACCTTTGATCATGTTGCTAAGCGAAGGCCAGATGAGCGATTTCAGAGGGGCCGCTCTTATGCTCAAAGCCTTGCCCAAGGCCAAAGCAATGCTTGCAGACAAGGGATACGACGCCGACTGGTTTCGAAAGGCGCTGGCTGATCGCAGAATCACCGCCTGCATTCCGTCAAAGGCCAACAGAAAGGTCCCAATCCCGCATGATGTTGTGCCCTACAAGCAACGTCACAAGATCGAAAACATGTTCGGAAAACTCAAAGACTGGCGTCGTATTCACATTCGATACGACCGCTGCGCCCACACCTTTTTCTCAAGCTTATGCATAGCAGCGGCCGTGATCTTCTGGCTCTGATTAGTGAGTCCTGACCCTAATTAAACGGTTACGTTTGATCGGTTGAGACACCAAACGATAATGTTGCTAGTTATCCTTCGAGTGGGAAGCATCGCGTTCGGTATTTTTCGAAGCTGGTGTTTATTGGGGGGTGTTTCATTGTCGCGAAAGACGACGTTTTCATCGACTCAATTGCCTCCGCATCTCAACGAACGTGATCGATTTTCCCTCTGGCAAGATATCCATGTCGCGGAGATATGGTCGGTCGAATACGGAATATCCGGCAATCTGCCTTTCGAGGCCACGATCGAAGCCGAGGCGATCGGGCCCATTGTTCTTGGCCAGATGTCCGGAACAATCAAGCATGCGACGAGAAAGGCGAGCAACATCGCCGATGATGACAATGACGGCTACCTTCTGCTGATCAACAAAGCCGACACCGTGCTGGCCGGAACCCAGGTCGGTCGTGACTATGGTGTGGGGCAGGGAGAGGCGGCCCTGGTCACAGCGGCAGAACCTCTGAAAATGATCGGCAGCGACAAGAATGTATGGATGAACGTGGTGATCCCCCGTGCCATCCTCACACATGCCTTCCCGCGCATCGATGTGCGGAATCCGGGTTCCGCGGTCATTCACAGAATTGACGTTTTGACACAGTTTGATCTAAGCGTAGGATCCTTACCAGGACCAGAATGCAAAGCACCTTCGATTGATAACCAAAATAGCCGGACTACCATCGTCGCCGGACCGGCAGGCCATCCTTGTCCTTGGAATGCACCGGAGCGGGACCTCGGCGCTTGGCGGCGTGGTCAACACACTGGGAGCTGTCGGGCCGAAAACCTTATTGCCCTTGAATGCCTCCAATCCGCTCGGATTCTTCGAGAGTTTGCCCCTTGTCGCAGCGCATGACGAACTGCTCGCATCGGCAGGCTCTTGCTGGCATGATTGGCGTCAACTCAATCCACAATGGATACACTCGGAGGCAGCAGAGCGGCATCGTCAGAAGACAAAGGCGCTGCTCATCGACGAGTTCGGCGACGAACCCTTGATCATTATCAAGGACCCCCGGATATGCAGATTTGTTCCATTCATGTCGTCGATCTTGGCCGAGATGAATGTCAGTCCTATCGCTTTTCTACCGGTGCGCAATCCTCTTGAGATCGCATATTCGCTGCAGCGGCGGGACAAGATTGCGCTGCCGAAATCGCTTCTTTTGTGGCTCAGGCACGTGCTCGATGCCGAATATCATTCGCGACACCTGCCGCGATACTTTCTCCCATATGAAGGATTACTGATCGACTGGCGAAATCATATGGACCGCGCGGCCGAAAAAACCGGTCTGATCTGGCCCGTTCGTTCCGACCGCCCCGACGTCAAGATCGACCAGTTTTTGACGACGGACCTTTATCATGAAAGGTCCACCCTCGAAGACATGCAGAACCATCCGGACATTACAGCCTTGGTCCGCGAGACCTACGAAATTCTGACCGCCATCGTTGCTGACGGTGAAAACAGGGATTTGCTTGATCGGCTGGACCTTGTGCGAACGAAATTTGATGAAGGCTGCGAAACATTTGGGGCAGCGGTGGCGGCGGAGGAATTGGCGGTTGAGCAATTGCGTGGTGACTACGGCATGCTCAACGCCGAGGCGGAGCGGATCCGCCAGGAGAATTCGAAACTTACAACCTTTTTGGAACAGCAGTCCACGGAAGTTCGCGTCCTGGCGGGCGAACGTGATGCGCTTGCCCAAGCCCACAACAGTCTGCTTGCTGACCGGAACAACCTCGCAACAGCCCAAGACAGGTTGATCGCCGCACACGATGCCCTAGCTTCTAACCACAACAATCTGATCGCTGAGCGGAACAACCTCGCAACAGCCCAAGACAGGTTGATCGCCGCACACGATGCCCTAGCCTCTAACCACAACAATCTGATCGCTGAGCGGAACAACCTCGCAACCGCACAACACAGGTTGATCGCCGAACGCGATGCCCTCTTGCGCGACAGGGACGGCGTCGTCGGTGAGCGCAATGCGCTGCTCGCGTCGCACAGTTGGCGACTCACAGCACCCTTGCGAGGGATAAGAAAGCTGTTCGCCCGCTGAGTACCGCGCCGACCGAGACGACCATTAGAATCGGGAAGGCGCAACATGCTGATCAGCGACTATGTCGGCAAGGAATGATCCCGGGCATGCCTGAAGACGAGAAAAGCCCGGGTCTCCCGCGCTTCTTCGGTCTTGTCTTTGCGCGCTCAGGAGACGCGCGGCGGCGCGGGCGAGATCAGCAGTATGACAGCGCTTCTAGCGCCTCGGCGGCTGCTTTGAGAATGCTGATCGCCTCGACCTGCTTGTCGGCCGGGGCATCGACGAAGTCACCGAGAGCCGCGCGCAGCCGGCGGGGGCGGCGCGGAATTCGTCGCGGGCTTCCGAGCGGCCACCGCCGCGACCGCCACGACGACCGCCCTTTTCGCTTTCGTCGTTCCAGCAGTCGCATGCCTTGGTCATCTTGCGGCCGAAGCGCTCGAGCCAGCAGGTGCCAAACGACAGCGCCTAATCGGCATGCTCAAAATAAGAATAATCAAGAGAATGGCGGCTCGGCGGTAGGTCCTTAACCTCGCCACGCTCTAGGCTTCCTCGGTCGGTCGAAATCGCCAACTGCTTTTCAAGCAACGCAATTACGCCCGACAGGCCGACCGTCTGCTTTTCGAGCAACGCAATCACGCCCGACAGGCCGACCGTCATGACGCCCATACCGAACGAGACCGAGCCCAGGATCTCTTGGATTTCGGACTTGGCGAACAGGAAGATCAAGATCGCACCGCCGATCTGAATAACACCAAAAATTCCGAGTATCGCGCGCATGATATGCCTCCCACGTTTTCGCTAGACAGTCGAGCAATAATCGCGCGTGCGCAAGTGCTAAATCTGGCTATATTCGCCCCGTCTAATAAACAATAGGCACGGTGCAATAGATGAAACCAAAGCAGCTTGACCTGTTTGACCGGGCGGAGCGCCAGCCGACTGCCGTCATCCTCGACTGGAGCGCACGGTTTGATCGACGGCTTCTTCTGGGAGAGCGCCGGTGAATATATCGAAGAGGACCTGGAACGAGCGCGCAGGATCTGCTGGCGCTACATCTGCTTGCTGATGCCAAGCATCGAGTTGTAAGGACGTTTCAACACCACCCGCAAAGCCATTCGCAACAGCTCGCCCTTCGATCTCTGAAACCAGAAGGCGGATGAAATGGCGGAGAAGCAGCTATGCCGAACGTCACCTTCACGTCAGCGTTGCGCCTCCTCTCGGTCGTGGAGTTCAAATTTCCGTTTGCCCAAAAGCAGAGATCTCCGGCGACCACACTGGAGGTCGCGGTTGCGCCAAGAATTGCAGCTTCAAGAAAGCAAAAACCATATGAGCCGTGGTCAAGGCCCATGCAGTTGAGTCTGCATTGATCTGTCAGACTGCCAGCGCGTAGCCCAGATCGCGCAATGGCAGGCGGCGCACCCGCTCTCCGGTGGCGGCGAAGATGGAGTTGCCAAGTGCTGGCGCCAGCGCCGGAAAGGCGGGTTCGCCCATGCCTGTCGGCGGATTGTCCGATTGGATGAAATAGGCATCAATCGTCATTGGTGCGAAAGGCATGCGCAGGATCGGATAGGCATTGTAGTTCTGCTCTTGGATCCGGCCATTTTCGATGTTGATCTTGAGACCCATGGCGGTGGAAAGAGCGTCGGTGGACGCGCCCTGCGCCTGGGCTTCTGAGCCAGCCATGTCAATGATTGGGCCGACGTCAAGCACCACCACGATGCGACCGATCTTGATCTGCTTGTTGGTATCGACACTAAGCTCAATGGCCTGCGCAACGTGTCCGGCGTGGGAATAACACCAGGCCAGACCCAAACCGCTGCGCTTCGGCAGTGTCTTTCCCCAGCCTGCCTTCTCGGCGCACATCCTGATGACGTCGGTGGCCCGTTTGGGACTGAAGTTGACGCTTTTGTCCTTGGGCGCCAGTTCAGGCACGTCGCGGTTCACTGCATCGATCAGGAACTCGACATGGTCGCGGCCAGACGCGAGCGACAGTTCATGCATGAAACTCTGCGCTGCGAAGACCTGGGCGTTGTCGCCCGGCGCGCGCCAGGCGCCGGTGGGGATCCTCAGCGGCAACATGGTCTTGGCGCGGCGCAGGTTTGGCGCCTTGATGGAATATCTCAGATTGTCGGTGAGGTTGGCGCCCGAGGCTTCTTTCTTGCCGTCGGCGGTGAAAGTGATGAAATGTTCCCGCCAGGCATCGAGCCTGCCATTCTTGTCGATCGCGCCCTTGAACTGATGGTAGCCGGCGGGCCGGTAGAAATCGTGGGCGAAATCGTCTTCCCGGGTCCATTGCAGCTTGACCGGGGCGTTGACCTTCTGCGCGATGGCCGCGGCCTCGCAGGCATAGTCATTGACCAACCGCCGTCCGAAACCGCCGCCAACGCGGGTCTGGTGCATCACGACTTTTTCAGGCGCAATGCCTGCCACTTTTCCAATCAGCGGCAAGCCGCGATCGGGCTGCTGGGTGGGCACCCACATTTCCATCACGCCGTCATGCCAGTACGCCGTGGTGTTCATCGGCTCCAGCGGCACATGGGCGGCGAAAGGATATTCGTAGTAGGCCTCCACGGTCTTGGCGGCATTGGCGAAGGATTTGTCCACGTCACCGACCTTGTCGTCGGCCTTTTGCGGGAAACTGGTCGCCAGCTTGCTGGCCTGGACCGAGAATTGCGACGTCGAATCGGTCGACGCCTTGCTCAGGTCCCAATCCACCTGAAGCTTGTTCTTGGCTTGGAAAGCGCTCCAGGTGTCCCTGGCGATGATGGCGACGCCCGGCATCACTTCGACCATCATGCCGGTGCCGTCCACCGCGAAGGCGTCGAGCACGCCGCGCTGGGCCTTGATCTCGTCCACATTGAAGGATTTGACCTTGCCGCCCGCCGCCGGACATTTGGTGTAGGTGGCATAGACCATGCCGGGGAGCTGGACATCGATGCCGAACAGCTGCTGGCCGCTGACGACCTTTGGATCGTCGACGCCGCGATAGCGCTTGCCGATCAGGCGGTATTCGGTCCGGGTCTTCAGCTTCAGGTCCCTGGGATCGGGCACCGGCATTTTCGCTGCCGCCGCGGCAAGCGACCCATAGGTTGCGGACCGACCGCTGGCGGCATGGGTCAAGATTGAATCCCTGGCGGTAATCTGCGACGAGTCCACTGCCCACTGTCCCGCCGCGGCGGCGATGAGCATCACCTTGGCGCCGGCGCCGGCTTGACGCAGCTGGTCCCAGGCATGCGGGATCGAGGTCGAACCTCCCGCGCCCTGGCTGCCATAGACCTTGGGATTGATGTCCGCCTGCTCCATGACGACATGGTTCCAGTCGGCGTCGAGTTCGTCGGCAATGATCACGCCGAAAGAGGTCTTGATGCCCTGGCCGATCTCCGGGCATTTGGAATAGATGGTGATCGTGTTGTCCGGAGCGATGCGGATGAAGGCGTTCATCGCCTGGTCCTTGCTATCAACCGTATCGACGTTCGCACCATCCGCCGCGAACGCTGCGCCTCCAAGGTGAAAGCCCAGCACCAGTCCTGCGGCACCAGCGCCGGCCAGCTTGAAGAAGGTGCGCCGTCCCATTGTCACCGTCGCACTGGCCGTCGGTACGGAGCGAACCTCGCGTATCAGCGCCGAGAGGTAAGCATCGGACCGGGCAAAGCTGGATTGCGTGTCAGCCATTGGGGGTCTCCTTGGATTGCTGGGCCGCCTGCTTGCGCAGATCCGCCACATCCTTGCCTGTCAGGTTCGCGCCTTTGGCGCCAAACCGGGCGGTGACATAGTTGGCCACGGCGGCAATGTCGTCGTCGGAATAGCCCTCACCAAAAGCAGGCATGAAGATCGTGCCTTCGACGGTCTTGCGGTTGACGCCGTTGATGACCGTCTGCGCCACGTTGGTGGCACTGGGATCGTTCACCGCACGCACGCCGGTCAGAGTGGCATAGTCGGTGACCGGGCTCACGCCAGTCCAGTCGTGGCAGCTGGCGCACGCGCCGGCGAAGATCTTTTCACCTCGCGAATTGGACTCCGCCGCCACACCCTCCTTGTACGACGCGGGCGCCGCCGTCTTGACGGTGCGCGGCAGGTCGCTCGCATGGGAAGGTATGCTGCGCAGATAAGCCACAAGAGCATGGGTGTCGTCCGGCACCAGATAGCTCAGGCTGTCGTCGGCCGCTTCACCCATCGGGCCGGCCGCGCCGCCATGGCCGTTGGCATGACCGGTGGAAAGATAGGAAAAGAGATCCTGGTCGCTCCAGTTGCCAATGCCTGAATCCTTGTCGCCTGTGATGTTGTAGGCGCGCCAACCCGCGGTGGGGGCACCAGCGAATTTGCCGTGATTGTCCGGCGCATAAGCCAGGTTGCGCGGTGTATGGCATTCGCCGCAATGGCCCATCGCCTCGGCAAGATAGGCGCCTCTGTTCCATTGCGGGCTCTGGCCGGTGTTGGGACGGAAGCGTTCGTCGGGATTGAACACGACGTTCCAGATTGCCAGCAGGCTGCGCTGGCTGAACGGCCAGGAAAGCTGGTCCTGCCTGGCCGGGGCATGTACCGGCGCTAGCGTGAAGAGATAGGCCTTGATGGCCAGCGCGTCGGCATCCGTCATGTAGGTATAGGAGCTGTAGGGCATGGCGGGATAGAGTTTTTCGCCGTCGGCGCGAATGCCCTTGTGCACAGCCGCAAGGAACTGGGCGTCGGTATAATTGCCGATGCCCGTTTGCTTGTCCGGCGTGATGTTTGTGGAATAGATTGTGCCGAACGGCATGTTGAAGGCGAAACCGCCTGCGAAGGGGGCGCCGCCCGGAGCGGTGTGGCAGGCCTGGCAGTCCGCGGCATGGGTAAGATATTCGCCGCGCTTGACCAGATCGGCACTGGCAAGCTGGGCGGGAACACCGGTGATATCGACGCCCTGGTAAGCTGCCAGTGCCACGGTCGAGCCGCCGGCAAAGGACATCGGATCCCGGCCAAGAAACAGGCAGCCCGAGAAACCAAGTGCGACAACGGCAATGGCCGCGACGACGATACCGATGGCTTTTTTCATGGTCATGCCGATTTGGCAGCGGCGTTCTTGATCGCCCGGCGGATGCGGATATAGGTCCCGCAGCGGCAGATATTGCCCGCCATGGCCGCGTCAATGTCGGAATCGTCGGGCTGAGGGTTGCTGTCGAGAAGCGCCGTGGCCGACATGATCTGGCCGGCTTGGCAATAGCCGCATTGCGGCACTGCGGCTTCCATCCAGGCCTGCTGGACTTTGGCGCCGTTGGGCGTGCTGCCAATCCCTTCAATGGTGACGACGGCGCGGGTGCCGACATCGCCGATGGTCAATTGGCAAGAACGCACCGGCTTGCCACCCACATGCACAGTGCAAACGCCGCATTGGGCGATGCCACAGCCATATTTGGTGCCGACCAGATTGAGATGGTCGCGCAGCACCCACAGAAGCGGCATGTCTTCCGGCACATCGACGTCGTGTGATAGTCCGTTGATTGTAAGAGTGAGCATGTCTCCATCCCTCGCTGACAATGAAATCCACGCATCAGCAGAATTTCCTCGTCAAATTGTAGGGGACCGGAACTCCGCAGGTAGGATCCGTTGGATCACATTTAAGGGAGCGTTGGACGGTTATGCACCAGAGGATTTGATGTAGGCCCAGCGTCCGGCCAGGTCGATGTGCCCAAGGCGCATGAAGGTCCGCTTCTGACATTCAAAGGCTCAAAAGCTGCCAGTCCGCGTCCGAGGCATCCGTTGCCGGGGGAACGCCGCCCACAAAAGCCCGCCGGGCGCAGCCAGCGGGCCAAGTCAGAGTGGCTTGAGATCAACTCGGCATGGGGCGGTCGCTTATGCCCCAAATCAAACGAAACGAGCCCGCCCACCTTTCGGCACGGCGGGCTCTCCACGGTCCAAAAATTGCTTGGGTTCCCGGACCGGTAAAATCCAGTAGCCGAAATGGTTCCGGCAATCAAGCCGGACATTGTTGTGACTTGATCCGCTATCGGACGTTGTAACCGTTGAAAAGTCGGCCTTGCGCCGGCATCTAGGTTCCGGCATGCTCAACGCCGTCGGAGGGGAAGGTGGTAAGACTTTTATTTTTGGCAGCGTTGCTATTCATCGGCGCCTATCCGGCGCTGGCCAACGATCAGGCCGACTCTCTAGCCGACATTGAGGCCAACTGCAAAGCCGAATGGGCTAACGACTACTCGATGCAGGAGTATTGCATCGGCAGGCAGATCGACGCGATCGACGCCGTCGCGAAGATTCATAAATCCTCGCTCAGCGTCGCCGAGAAAGACATGCTCAGTCAGTGCCTTTCGCAATGGACACAGGATTGGGGCATGGTGAATTACTGCTACAAAAAGCAGCATGACGCCTACGTTCGGCTCCAGGAAATTGAGCATCGATAGCTGGGTTTCCCCGATAGATTGGTCGCTTCGAGCGCCAGTGATTGCCGGCGTTGTCAGAAAAGAGGCGCGCAGCTGGCGTCGGTATGGGCGGCCGGCGGGCGGCATTTCGGCAAGCTCGCCTTCGCGCTGTCGTGGTGAGCGGTGGGACGCGCTGGAGATTGGCGAAAGCGTCGATGGCGGCCAATCTCCGCCTTGCAGGGGAGATTGGCAGCTTCGGCGTCCGGCCAAAGCCGGCGATCGTCCTTATCTGTCGCCGTCAGAACCTGACGTTCAGGTTGGCCCTGGCGCCGTTGTCCGCAGTGTGGGAGCCGAACTGGCCGACATAGGATAGACCGAATGCGGCATTGGCCGACATCTGCAGGTCGAAGCCGGCTTCGATCATTGCGCTGTCCTTGGAGATAGGCACGCCACCAATGGTGAAGGCATCGCCGCCGGCAAAGGCGAAGGTCGAAGTCGGCATGATTGGTCATATTCGCCCATCCATTCAACAACGGACTGTTGCAACAGGTGAAATCAGAGCAGCTTGATGCAATGGCATGCCTTAATGAGTACGATGACCCTTGACCGGAGGTGGTATCGATTTTCTGCAAACGTCAGAGCATATCATATCCAAAAAGCTCAAAGTCTTTGGCGAAAAGTTCGTTTATACGGTCCAATGCTCGCCTAGACATTCTCCCGGCATATTTGCAGGTGTCACCTGTCGTCGGTTCGGTCTCATGTTCAGAGACATTCGACAGTTGAACTACCGGCGGCTCAATGTCCACGTAGTCACAAAATCGATGGAAGTCGTGCTCGAATTGCTCGACCTTTCCGACAAACCCTACGAGCTGCTCACCATTCACGTGCGTCCAATAATGGCAGGGGTGCAGCACCATGTTTGTGTTGTGACCGGGTTCATATACTTCATAGTCTGGCAATAAGTTGATCCAAGCATCAAAGTTGAAACCTGCTGATATCACTCGCGACATGTTAGTAGCGATCTGCGCTCTCAACAAATGTGTGATCCAAGCTGGCTCGATTTCTACCTTGGGCTGCTCTTGAAAGTCCCGCTGTATTTGAATAAATCCAGAATAGGCACGATCGTAAGGGTTCCTTACAAAAGCCGCTACTTTGTATCCTAGTTTGCCTTCGGGAAGCGCTGTCAAATCGGCAAGAGTGGCATGTTGAGTTACAACACGATTGAGGAATCCATTATAATAAAAGAAACGCGGATACACACTCTCATTGTACTGACCTAAACTTGCGTGACATGTAGAACTCGCAGTCTTCCACGGCGACATGAGAATAAACTTTTTTGAGTGCGCTATAATCATTTACGCATTACCGAGCTCGATGGTTAGAAACGTCAGGAATATGCCTTAAGAGCGGTCCATGCTGGACGGATGTTTGCAAGCAGATCTCAGCTCGCGGCTGCTAATTGACATTGAATCACGAGCGAACAACGCCGCAGCCACTACCCCACACCCAACTACGAAAATCAAGGACCTAACACGCTCGACGTCTTGGTCGACAGCGTGATCGTGCCGGCGACAGAGACTTCGATCGAGCTGGACGAGCCCGGCCCCGTCATCATCACCATCACCCCGCCCTGGCTCATCATGGAAGCAGTTCATGTCGTTGAAATTGAGTAGGGCCGACGTCCTTCGCCCGGAGGCCGAAGCCCGGATCGACTGGCACTACGCGCGGAAGATCAACGACCTGATCGGGCCGCTCGGCGCGCTGCACCAGCGCAAGGTCGCGCGGGCCATCGCAGCGCGGAACTCGGCAGTGCGCTCATTTGCCGACGAAGCCGATCGGCTGGCGATCATCGCTGTCGCCAGCCAGGACAAAGCCATCGCCGCCCTCGATGTCGATCGCCGTCGAATGAAGGCCGACGTGCGCGCGGCAGACACGGCGGCCGCGATCAACGTCATCCCTAGAAAGCTGGAGATCATCCAATGAACGGGCAGAGAACGGTGCAGCTGGAGCCGCTTGTCGTCTTGAACCAAACCGCGCAGCTGTCGGGAGCTCGCTGCCGCATCAGGAACCGTAACGATCTTCAACCACGACAACACGTATCCCTGCGCGAGTGGTTCTCGTATTAAGCTATCGGGCTGGTTTGAACGGACATAGGCGTAGCTTTAGTGCGAAACCATGCCATAATCATCTTTCTAGCCGGGTTTTCGGCCAGATGCAGCGCGGCTGACGCGACGATGACGGTTAAAAGATAGGCCCATAGCACCCACTGATCTGGCAACCTGCCAAAGATTTGCGGATACCCGAAAAAGAGCCTCATAACGAGCTGATGGGTCAAGTAGATCGCGAATGAAATCTCGCCAAGATACCTCACGGGGCGGCAGCCGAGGAACCTCGCCAGCGGTCCGGTGCTTGATGCGAGAATTATGAGCAACAAGGCAGCCGGAAACGCTGGCGAAAGTGAATCACCTGTCCAGAACTTCATGGCGCCTGAATGCATGACTGGTTGCAGGATCGCGTCGATCCAGCTGCGCCCCCAGACGAGCAACACGACACCGACCAACTCGATAACGGCCCATGAAGCAAACGGAAGGCGTGATAGACCGTCGCGGGAGCGCGACCACAACAATGCAGCCGCCATGCCGAGGCAGAATTCGAAGATCCGAGAGATGGGGTTGACCATCGCCAACCCTTGGACAACGGCATCTTTACCGCCGCTATAAAAAGGCAGCCCGAGGTACCCGGCAAGCAGTCCCATCGCCGCAGAAGAAGCAAAACATGCGGCCAGTTTCCAATGCCATGTTGATGCGAAATTGCGGATCAGGAGGGGAAAAACGAGATAAAACCCCATCTCGGTGGAGATGCTCCAGCTCACGGCATTGTAGCTGAAGAAATAGTCGCCGGTTGGTATCCAGCTTTGCAGCAAGAAGGCATTTGCGAAAAAATATGGGGCGGCGAAGGGCACGCCTAACGCGACTGCTGCCAGCAAGGTGATTAAATGCGCCGGCAAAATCCTTGCGATTCTGCCAGAATAAAACTGACGGGTGTCCCCTGGCTTATTCAGCGCAGGGTAGGAATAGGTTAGCACGAACCCTGACAAAACGAAAAAGACGGAGACACCGTGAGCAAGGTTCCAGCCTTGAAACGTCGTGGCCGGTATTCCGAACAACCCACCAATGTGATGAAGAACAATAGCAAAAGCGGCGAAGAACCGAAGCCCGGTGAGCGGGAAGATTAGCGCTTTTGGATTTGTGTGCCCACCCATGCCTTCCGTTTAGCTGAAAGCTTTTGGAAAGTGAAGGTGACTACCGTATCTTCCACCACGCAATGGTGAAATCCCGCGCTTCCTCAGACAACGGGCGGCTCTCCCAAACGTCCGCCACTCGGTCATACCGCCACTCACTGTCATAGTCCGTCGTGGCCGACGAGTGCCAGCGGGTGCATCCGAGTCGGGTACAGGATATTGCGCAGAAATCGCATTTCTCAATCCTAGCATAGCCAATCATCATCCGAAAGGAAAACCCATGGACCGCAACTTCGCTCGGGCGCTCGCGCTCGTCTTGAAATCGGAAGGGCTGTGGTCGGACAATCCGGCCGATCCCGGTGGCGCCACCATGAAGGGCGTAACGCTTGCCAACTTCCGCCGCTACGTGAAAGCCGATGCGACGAAGGACGATCTTCGCCATATCACCGACGCCCAGGTGGCGACAGTCTACCGGCGCTTCTATTGGGATGCTGTAGCGGGCGCTGAGCTGCCGAATGGCATCGATTATGCCGTCTTCGACTTCGCCGTCAATTACGGGCCGTCCCGAGTTGCGAAATACCTTCAGGCCGTCGAGCGTGATCCGGATATCGAGGCCGGCGCCGCCGGCGATTCCGAATTCGGCCATGTGAGCGCGCAAGGCGTTCGGGAGCATCGTCTTCTGCCGGATCATGAGATCAAGGGTCCGATGCATCAAGACCACGCCCTGCTGCTCTGCGCCCTTGATCGGAACGACCGCATTTGACGGCCGCTACACCGCTTCGCAGATCGCTTTCGCAGCAGAGCGCGCGACGCTCTAATAATGTCAAGCTGTCAAACCAATATGCTTTGACGCGCTGGCGCAGTCAGGGTACGGAACGACTTGGGGACGGCCACTTGCCACTCCTGCCTATCAAGAATTGCGGTTCAATATTCTGGTCCCGCAATCGCAGTTAACCGTGTTCGGGAGCGGCACAGTATATCCGCATGTCATCTCAGGTAGAAAAGCCCAACGTCGTCGAACGCCATCTGATTCTTGGTGGAAGCGGCTTCATTGGCCGACATGTTGCAGCAATCTTGGTGCAAAGCGGGTGTGAAGTCGTTTTAGCCGGGCGCTCACTTTCGAAGCCGACATTTGCTCCAGCACTTGACGAGCGAATCACATGGCGCAGTTTCGATCTTGCCAACGCGCAATGGGATAGCCTGATCGACGGGATCACGGTCATTCACCATTATGCATGGTCATCCGTTCCTGCCAGCGCCAACAATGATCCCTCCCTTGATCTGTCGACCAATGTGGCGCCAACGCTGGGTTTGCTAGAGGCGCTTCGAAAGAAAGGATCGCAGGCGCCAAGGCTGATCTTCGCTTCGTCCGGCGGTACGGTTTATGGGAAACTGCTGCGCGTTCCGGTGCATGAAGATCACCGTTTAAGTCCGATCACCGCCTACGGCGCTGGTAAAGCTGCGATTGAACTGTATCTGGGGACCTATCGAGCTCTCTACGGGCTCGACTGTCGTGTGGCGCGTCTAGCCAATCCTTTTGGAGCAGGGCAGAATTTGGCAAAAGGCCTAGGTGCGGTAACGACGTTCCTACATCACGCATTGTCGCAGCAGCCAATAATCGTCTGGGGCGATGGCGAAGTCGTACGTGATTTTATTCACATCTCCGATGCCGCAGCAGGCTTGGTTGCGCTGGCACGCGCACTACCGCTCGACAGCCATCATGTATTCAATATCGGGAGTGGCGAGGGAGTCAGCCTTAACGGGGTCATTGCCGAACTTGAATCAAAACTCCCCCATAAATTGGACGTTCGCTATGAGCGCGGTCGGAAGTTTGATGTTCCAGTGAGCGTGCTCGATATCTCGCTCATTCGGGAGGTGTTGGGGTGGCGACCTACTCTCTCCTTTTCTGAAGGCTTGAGCCAAACACTCGCGGATCTTGGTGGTAGCGTAGCGCATCGTGACAGGTCGGCGGTCAGTGGCGCCGCGCACTAGACCAGTGAGAGGAATTGGCGACAATCAAATGGGAGAAATATTCGAACGGGTCCTGCCGCAGCAAGTACTAGAGTGGACCGGAGAACGGTTAACAACCGCGACGGCGGGTCAGGTGGAGATCGAGCACCTTCATCGCTATTTTCTTGCCCGAGCTCTTTGCCGCGGCCTTGATGTTGTCGATGTCGCCTCAGGCGAGGGCTACGGCTCCGCCCTTCTGGCCCAAGTCGCGCGATCGGTTGTTGGTGTCGAGTTGTCCGAAAAGGCGGTAGCGCATGCCCAGGGGGGCTATGTCGCTCCCAACCTTCGCTATCAACAAGGAGACGCTCGCAAGTTGCCTTTGGAAGATGCGAGTGTCGACGTGGTCGTATCGTTCGAAACGCTTGAGCATTTTTTTGAACATGATCTGTTTATCGCAGAGGTTCAGCGCGTCTTGCGGCCAACCGGTTTTCTGATCCTTTCGTCTCCTGAACGAGATGTCTATTCTCCGCTCGGAAGCCCTGCCAATCCCTATCATGTGCACGAGCTCTCGCGTGTAGAGTTCGAGGCCCTGCTGAAGGGGGCGTTCCGCAATGTCTTGATACTGCTTCAAAGACCGCTGCTCGGATCAACGCTTATCGCAGATGACGAGGCTGGAATATCGAGAACGCTGACGTTCGAGCGACGAGGAGAGGCGCACTACGAGGTCAGTCATGGCTTGCCGCGACCGCCTTACAATATTGCGATTGCGTCCGAATCGGAACTTCCAAGTATTCCCAATTCGTTGTTCATCGAAACAAGCGAGATCGGTGAAATCCTGGCGCGAGCAGAGAGTGGCGCGGCCGCTCACGCGGAGCTTCGCAGTCACATGGAGCAAACGGAATTGCTGGCTTCCGGTCTCCGCCGCCAAATTGAAACGGCTAGTGAAACTATCAAAGCACAAGTCGAACGGGCCGAAAAAGCGGAAGCCGATTTGGCCTTGGCTCAGTCGGGAAGTCATGCTGACCAGGCAGAGCTTCGCAGTCACATGGAGCAGACGGAATTGCTGGCTTCCGGTCTCCGCCACGAAATTGAAACGGCTAGTGAAACCGTCAAAGCACAAATCGAACGGGCCGAAAAAGCGGAAGCCGATTTGGCCTTGGCTCAGTCGGGAAGCCATGCTGACCACGCAGAGCTTCGCAGTCACATGCGGCAGACGGAATTGCTAGCTTCCGGTCTCCCCCGCGAAATTGAAACGGCTAGTGAAGCTATCAAAACACAGGTCGAACGGACCAAAACTGCGGAAGCCGATTTGGCCTTGACTCAGTCGGGAAGCCAAACTGTCATTGAGGGGCTACGGTCCGAGTTGACGCAAGTACGCTCCGAGCTGGCCGTGGCAAGCGTGCAGCGAGACGTGTTGAGAACGTCTTTCCGGGGCCACGCGAACCTCCTCGCTGAATCGCGTCTTAGGCAAGATGCCGAGGTCAAAGAACTACGACAGCGAAATGCTGAATGGGAAGGCCGGGTTGCGGATTTGGAGCGCCAAGCTGCCGAATGGGAGCAACGCTACTTGGGCCTGAGCCGCCGCCTTGAGGCCATTCTGAAACGCTTTGGGATACTTGGCGCGTCGCGGCTCGTTCCTAGCCGGCTCCGCGCCTTTGTCCGTAATCGTGTTCTTGGACCGGGACGCACACAATGAATAATCGCGAGAGCGCAATGGCTGATGAAATTCGCCATGAATTCGTCGCTATGCTGGAAATGACGGGGTTCGTAGATCCCGACTATTATCGTTCCTCCCTCAATCGGCCGGAACTACGGGATCCAGTGGGGCACTATGCCGAAATTGGCTGGCGGATTGGATTGGAGCCAAATGCGCGTTTCAACGGCGATTTCTTGCGTCCTTTTTACGAGACGGCAGGGATGTTCAAGCCGCCTGCTTATGTCTGGCTAGAACTCTCGGCTCTGGGGGGGCCGCTGCCCGCGAATAGGCACGAAGCCGAAAATCTTGCTGCAGCCTTCAGACTATCGCCTATCTTCGATGCTGAATTTTACGCTCACCGATTGCCCGCCGGTATGGACCCCGCGTTGCACTATGCAGTGGTTGGTGAGCCGTTGGGCTGGCGCGCATCGCCTTTCTTTGATGCGGCTTACTATCGGGAACGGTATCCAGATGTCGCGAGCGTCGGGGTTTCGCCATTGCTACATTTCCAGCACGATGGCAGGCGCGAAGGTCGGCGAGGAGCGTCTGTCGTTGACAGGTTGGAGTTTCCGCCCTTGTCGCAGTCCGAAAAGCCGGTTGTACTTCTGATTTCGCACGAGGCTTCGAGAACGGGCGCACCGATGTTAGGCTGGAACATTGCCCGGGAACTAGCAAAAAGGGCAACGGTGGTCTCCCTTATGATGCGCGGTGGAGAACTGGAAAATGACTTCATCGCCGTTGCCGCCTCGTCCGTTGGTCCGTTGACATGGGAGGACTGGAACTCGCTGGATGCGACCCGGCTGGCCAAGCGGATCACAGAGGAATTCAAACCACTTTATGCCATCGCCAACAGCGTAGAGACGCAGATCATGGTGCCTGCCTTGGCCTCCTGTGGGGTGCCGAGCGTTGCTTTGGTGCATGAGTTTGCCAACTATACGCGCCCTGTAACCAAGATGCGCAACGTTTATGACTGGGCGCAGCATGTCGTATTTCCAGCCGAGATCGTTGCGCAGTCTTCGTACGATGCCTTTCCTGGCCTCGAAAGGCGCCCTGGAATTCATATCATGGCTCAGGGGCGCAGCGATCCGCCGCCGGCGTCCTCAGCCCTTGAGCGGACTGACAAAAAAAGAGACGAATTCCTACTTCGCTTGCGGCCCGAAGGGGAGGAGGCCTCCTTTCTGGTGCTTGGCGCCGGCTCGGTGCACCTTCGCAAAGGCGTTGATCTTTTTGTAAGCGCAGCTGCCACAGCGAAACGGCTGCGACCGAATATTCGCTTTCGATTTGTCTGGATCGGTGATGGGTACGATCCGGATCATGACAGTGCCTACTCCGCGTATCTCGCCTACCAGATAGCCCAGTCGGATCTGGGAGATAGCCTGGTGATGCTTGATGCGGTATCGGATTTGGAGCCGGCATATGCCATTGCAGACGCCTTCTTTCTCAGTTCCCGGCTTGATCCGCAGCCAAACGTGGCTATCGATACGGTTGTGCGCGGGATTCCGACCGTGTGCTTCCAAGGAGCCTGTGGAACGGCGGAAATCTTAGGGGCCGACGTGGCGACACGCCCTCTCATCGCACCTCACCTCGATAGTCATGCTGCAGCTGTCATCTTGTGCGGGCTGGCAGACGACCGCGATAAGACAAAGGCCTTGGGAGCGGAAGTGGCGCGAGTAGGACATGCGGCCTACAACATGAGCACCTACGTTCAACAAATCGATGAGTGGGGCAAATCATCTGCGGCAGCACTTCACGACGAGGATCTTGCTACCCTGATGGCGGCTGCTGCTGTCGACCTTGATATGGTTCTTCCTCCAGGTATGACGCCGGTTTCCGAGTTGGAAGCTGGGCGGCGCACCCTCCAGCAATGGAGCATCATGGGCCTTTCGGGCGATTCGACGACCAATCCACAGTTCCGTCGCCCTTGTGCGGGCTTCAATCCGCAAAGCTATGCACAAGTGAATCCAGGCGAGTGCGGCCCGGGAAAAGCCCACCCCTTAGCCCATTGGCTCCGCGCCGAGCGCCCCGTCGGCCCATGGTCCCGGGACGTTTTCAATCCTATCGATGACACTTATCCGCCGTCGGAAGGTATGCCGCGTGTAGCCCTTCATGCCCATTTTTACTATGAAGATCTGGCTGATGATCTGGCTTTCCGGCTCAAGCGTAACCACACTCGTTGCGATCTGTTCCTGTCCACGGACACCGACGCCAAAGCGAGACATCTTCGAGCCGCGTTTGGCGACCACCACGGTTCGGTTGAGATGGCAATCGTTCCCAACAGGGGGCGCGATGTCGGACCGCTTCTTACTGAATTCTTGCCGCGATTGCTTGATGGTCGCTACGATCTAATCGGCCACGTACATGCCAAGAGGAGCGTGGGCACGGACGCGGCTATGGGCGAGGCTTGGCGCCACTTCCTTTGGGAGAACTTGGTTGGGGGCGAACACGCGATGCTCGACCTGGCTGCCGCAGTCTTCGCATCGAAACCCGCGATAGGTCTATTGATGGCGGAGGATCCACACCTCGTCGGTTGGAACGACAACAGGGAAATCGCTGAAGATTTGGCGAGACGGATGGGCATCGCCACGCCACTGGCGGACTTTTTCGATTTCCCGCTGGGTACCATGTTCTGGTGCCGATCAAAGACGTTACTTCCGCTACTCGAACTGGGTCTCGATTGGAATGATTACCCATCGGAGCCCGTTCCTTATGACGGCACCGTCCTCCATGCGATCGAGCGCTTGTTACCTTTTGTTGCGCGCAAGGCCGGATTCGATACCGCTGGTTTGCGCGTGCCTGGCACGAACTGGTAACAGGAATTGGGCTGGCAGCCGAAAGAGCTTACGGCCCCGCGTGCTTTCCAATCCTCAGAACGTGATTAGGGGATCTGCCGAATGATCGAGATGGACAACGTTTTCGTGCATGAAAAAGCACTCTGCGAAAGTGCGACGATTGGCAATGGGACGCGCATTTGGGCGTTTGCCCATATCCTGCCTGACGCGAAGATTGGCGAAGGATGCAATATCTGCGACGGAGTTTTCATTGAGAACGATGTTGTTGTGGGCGATAATGTCACCGTCAAGTGCGGCGTTCAGCTGTGGGATGGCGTCTCACTGGAAGACAACGTGTTCGTCGGTCCCAACGCAACGTTTACCAATGATCGGTTTCCGCGCAGCAAGGTCTATCCTGAAGCCTTTCACAGGACGATTGTTAGGAAAGGCGCCTCCATAGGCGCCAATGCCACCATTCTGCCCGGCATCGAGATCGGACCTGGCGCGATGATCGGCGCCGGGGCAGTCGTCACACGAAGTGTTCCTCCGAACGCGATCGTAGCCGGCAACCCAGCTCGAATAAAAGGCTACGTCCAGATAGGCGGCGGACAAATGTCCAAGCCCGTCTCGTTGGCCCCGACTCAGGGTGCCATTGCGAGCGGTGTGCAGGACTTGGGCGTTGGCGGCGCCACCTTGCATGATCTTAAAGTGGTGGCCGACATGCGCGGCAGCCTTACCGCCGGCGAGTTCGAGCGTGACATTCCTTTTATACCCCAACGGTATTTCGTGGTGTTCGACGTCCCCACTCGCGAAGTCAGGGGCGAACACGCCCATAAAAAATGCAAGCAATTCCTGATCTGCCTGAAGGGGTCTGTAGGAGTACTGCTTGATGATGGCAAATTCCGCCGAGAATTAATTCTGGACAGCCCTGGAATGGGCATATACATGCCTGAGATGATTTGGGGAACTCAGTATAAATACTCTAAAGATTCGGTCTTATTGGTTTTTGCTTCTCACTTCTATGATCCGAGCGATTATATCCGCACATACGATGAATTTCAGAAGTGCTCCGCCAATGCAAACGCAGACTGATCGAAAGATATATCAACAACAGAGCGTATGGGAAATCATCCGGTTTCTTGCGTCAGGCACACTCAACACCGGACTTACATATGTAATATTTCTACTTCTGATTCAGCTATCCTCTCCATCGATCGCGTACACAATGTCTTATTCTGTTGGGATTATCATCGCATATCTCCTAAACATATTTTTTGTTTTTAGATCGGGACACAGCAAGCGAATGGTAGCAGCTGTGATTGCCTCATACCTTCTCCAATATTTCTATGGCCTTGCAGCACTGAATATACTGATAAAGTTTTTCCTGCTGCCCGCGTTTTTTGCTATGGCTGTCGTAATCATTACGGCGATTCCACTGCAATACCTGATTTTGCGATCCGCTGCTGCACAAGCGCTGGCCGCCAAGATCCATGAGGGAATGGACAATGACTGACAGGAGCGTTCAGAGAAGTTCGGGATCGCTATGGCTACAAGCTGCGATAGTGACGGCGTTCTTCAGCGCGCTGATGATTCGGCAGTCGTTGCAGCATGGCAGGTTGGCTCTCCCACCGACCTTCGATGACGTCTCCTACCTCAACCAGGGCGGGTACTATCTTTCGATCTTCGACACTCAAGGCTTCACAGGCCTTCTCAATACCTATCTCGCCGGCCCACCTCACGCTCCGATTTCGACAGGCGCAGCCTTCGCTGGACTTGCGCTTTTCGGCGTTCACGATTGGATAGGAGCGGTAACGAACGCGGTCATACTTTTATTTTTCTCGCGTTTATTTCTTACAGTTGCACGAGACCTAACGATAGCGCAGTCCACGCTGCTTCTTTCGGCTCTTTGGTGCGGTCCGTATATCGGCATGACGCTGATATGGTTTCGTCCTGACATGCTTGCGGCACTGCTTGTCGCCATCGGCACCGTTTACATCGTCACGCGAACGGACTGGGTGGCGAACCGTCGAGCGCAAATAATCGGCGGCATCTTTTGCGGCTTGTCGCTATGGGGAAAGCCGACGATATTTCCGCTCACGCTCGCGCTTTATGGTATCGCGGTGCTGCTGACATCTCTTCCCGCCGCCTTCAACAGAGAATATAAAAAGATCCTTTATGCCGCCATAGTCCTGTTCGGCTTGGCGATAACGGTAAGCTTGCCCTACTATGCCTTCTCCCTAGATAGCGTTGTTTCGTATATATATGACGTAGTTTTTGGAAGCCAGGCTGATATCTGGGTTCACCCTCTTCCTCTTGTCGAAACCCTCAATTTTTACCTTACTGGATACTACGGAAAAATATCGATTGGCTGGTGGGTTTACGGCGCGCCGGTTGTCGCCCTCCTCGCCTTCATGACCCTTTGGATCGGAGCCGACATAACTGCACTGCGAAGAGCACTATTGGTTGTTGCGCTTGTGCTCATCGCTTATGTCGCAGTGACAATTCCCACCTTTAAGGGCCCGCACGGATTTCCATTCGCCGCTACACTGCTGGTGTCTACAGCGCTAGCGGTCACTGTAATTGCGCGAAGCTTGCCGCGCATCTATTCGACGGCATTCTGCGCGTTGATTCTTGCGGTTTCGCTCTGGCAGTTTGAGTGGGAATTCACAATAGCACACTCATACGTCACTACAGCGCAAGCAAATAGCCGACATGCATTGGTCGATGAAATGACCGAAGTTATTGGAGACAGTGTCGAGAATAAAACTATTCTGTTTTCGACATCTTCAAACTACTCGAATTTCTTGACACTGGAATTCCAATACCGCCAGAAGGGACTTCCCCTTCCTCGCTGGAGCGTTCTGCACTTGAGCGCAGATTTTGGTGAGCATGAGCGGGAAATTCAGAAGGCGGATATCGTTGTCGCCTATACGCCTGAATTCACTGAGGTCATTCCAAACCTACCCACCGCAAGTGCCGAGTTTCGGCAACGCTTTGTCGATGCCGTTAAGCAGAGCGGGCTATTTTCCGATCCAGCGCTGATACCCGATCCAGTTCTCGGTGGGGGTATCTTGATCTTCAAGAGGATTGGGGTGCGATAATCGAACCCAACTATCTAAGCGGGTGCTGACCCGTACGAATTTGTAGGACCATTCATGATCCCCTGCCTCCCGAAACGATGTGGCTGATGATGCGCAGCGGTCGCCGTTTGGTGTTTTCCGCCGTGCGCCAAATGTAGAGACCGAGAATACCCTGCACGGTCAGAATCAGCGACCCGAGGAACAAGGTCAGCACAATCTGTGTCGCATAGCCGGCCTGGCTGATATAGCCGGTTACGCGCGCAATAAGCGTTACCACACCCATGACCAGACTTATGGTGCAGCCGATGGTTCCCAGCCAAAGAACCAGCATGATGGGCAGATCAGAGAAGGAAAGTACGCTGTCCATCATGTAGCGAAATCGACGCGAAAAATTCCACGCGCTTTTACCGTGCAGGCGCGGTTTGCGCGCATAGGCAACAAATTCACGGCGAAATCCGACCCAAAACAGCTGCGCCACCAGCGAACTGTTGGGTTCTTCGATCGCCAACACGGCATCCAGAACCGCCCGGTTGCAGGCAAAGATGTCGACGCCGCCTTTCGGCATATCAGGCAGCACAAAGGCCCGGTAGGCGCTCCAGAACGTATTGGACAAGAACCGCGTTAGCGCTGGGTCGTTGCGGCCCTCGCGCTTGCCGAACGCGATGTCGGCACGATCGGCGGCCAGAATCCGGAAGAACTCGACGATGAGTTCGGGCGGTTCCTGAAGGTCGGCGGCCATCGCTGCGATGTATTTTCCCGATGCCTTTTCCATGCCGGTGCGGATCGCTGCGAAAGAGCCGAAATTGCGGCTATGGAACACCACCTTGCAAATATAGGGGGTTTTAGGCGCAAGCTCGACTAAGAGCTGTCCGGACCGGTCCGGAGACCCGTCGACGACGAAGACGACTTCGAGATCGCCGCCGAGTTTTGCGTTGAGGCCTTCTAGAGCTGCGGCAAGGCTTGGGATGTTCTCGGCATTGCGGTAGACCGGGATCACGAGCGAATGGGTGGTCATCAGGCTTTCCAATCGACAATCGCCGAACAGACGCGATCGACCTCGCCGTCCGTCATGCCGGGAAAACAGGGCAGTGACAAGATACGAGCGACGCTGTCGCGCGACGCTTTCAGCCCAGACGATGACTCCCGCATCGGCAGGCCGGACCAGCCCGCTTGGTCAGGGTCGAGGATGGGATAATGGATGTCAGAAGCGATGTTGCGTTCCGCAAGAAACTTGCGGAAGCCCTGGCGATCCGCACAAAGCGCAACGGCAAGATGGACGATTGAACCGTCACGGCGGGCGATGAAACGCACCTGTTCCTTCGCCACAAGGCTGTAGCGGTCAAGGATTTGCTGACGTTCGGCGTTTTGCGCGTCGAGATGCGGCAGCATGGCCTCCAAAATCGCCGCCTGGATCTCATCCATGCGCGAGTTGCGGCCGCCGGCGAGCCTGATCTCGTATTTCGTGCGCCAACCGTATTGCTGTAGCCGCCGGATGGTATCGGCGAGTGTCGGATCGTTGGTCGCGACCGCGCCGCCATCCCCCATCGCGCCGAGATTCTTGGTCGGATAAAAGCTGAAGGTTGCAAGATCACCCAGCGCGCCCGCCTTAGTCGCGCCGATGCTTGCTCCATGCGACTGCGCGCAGTCTTCGATGATCGCCACATGTTTGTAGCCGGCCGCGTCCATCGCCGATCGCAGAGCTGGCACATCTATCGTGTTGCCATAGAGGTGGGTCGCCACCACCGCGGCGGTGTGCTCGCTCAACCCGGCGACAGCCGATTCGATGGCCAGCAGTTGGCTGCAGACCTCGATATCGGCGTACACTGGTACCAAGCCGACCTGTCGACAAGCCGTGGTAGTATAACCGCCGGCATTGGCGACGGTTACGATCTCTGCGCCAGGTCCGCGCTGATTCGAGACGGCGCGCAACGCCAGTTCAAGCGCATCCGTGCCGTTGGCCACCGGAATGCAAATTGAAACGCCGAGATACTCAGCGAAACGGTCGGCGAAAGACTTCATCCTCGGTCCGTTGAGCCACCAGCCGGAGCGCAATGTCTCTAAGGCCGCTGCCTCGACCGCCGGCTGATGCGCTGCGAACAGCCGGCTGAGATCGTTCATCGGAATGGACCCGTTGGGGGGCAAATATCACCTTTTGGGCGCGCGCTAGACTCGTCAAGTTGCAACTATTTCGCATCTGCGTTCTTGGCTTATTCGAGCACAGAATTCAAACGAACTTTGTCTGTATTGACGGTCAAATGCAGTGGGTGGAGCCAATTAGCTGCGATTTCGAACATCTTCGACCGTCGGACGTAGAGGTCAATCTGCCCTGGTGGATGCTAGCGGTTCGACGTTTGAAAAACAGGCTCGTTTCTCGCGCAACACGACCGCTCGGTTTCCGGTGCGGCATTGACCAATTTAGGCGGCGGGTTCAACCGATCGCTGCAACACACTCGGCGAACTTCTCCGCTGGGGTCTTATAGAGCGAGGTCCGCTCCTGAACAGTGTCGGGAATGTCTGGAAATGATGCACCCGCGACCTCTGCAATGTTGATGCCGAACCGCGCCATCCCGGCCCGGCTCGCCGTGGTGCCGATTGTCTTGAGATGAGCGACAATCTCGTCGGCGGTCCAGTCTGGATTGGGCAGGGGCATCGTCATGAATGCCGCATCAAATGTCTGCGAGAGCCGGCCATGACGGTCTCATGGAAGCCGCCAGCCCATGAAATTGTAGCTCGGTGACGCCTCGCGACACAACGTTATGGATTCGCGTTGTTCGACACGGCAGGCGGCAGGCTGAAGTCGCCAAGGCTAAGCGCCAACGTCTGGTCTTGCCATCCGGGATAGAGGACGGCGCTGAATGCCATGGGGAGTTGGGTTGGCTTTTCCAACTTTTGAATGCTCAGCAGGCAATCGGCAAAGGCGGACGGCAATGAAATCCCGGAAATGTTCTGCGTCGCGCGATAGTAGACCGAAACCAGCACCTCTATCCGCTGTTGCGGCTCGCCCGAGGTTGACAGCGCGATACTGCGATCGAACGGCTGCCACGCATCCCGCTTGGCGTAGTCGAGGGCGAGATCGAAGTCTCCCTTGCGGCATTGTGCGCCGCCCAAGGTAAGGAGCAAGCGATCCGCAGCCGCGCGAACGTTCCATTCCACCGCAACCGGCAGAGTCTGGCCGACCATGCTGTCCGGCTGCGCGGCGAGCAAGGGCTGGTATTGCGTCGGGATCGGGATTGGAAAAACCGTCCGTCCCGCTTCAGGAACAGAGACAACGGGTACTATCTGTCTGGAGCCGGCCCGCAGACCAACAAGTTCACGACGCAACGACGCTGTCTGCAATCCGATCAACCCGGCGTAGGTTGTCGCCAACGCTACGCCCAGCGCCACCGTCCAGGTCAGGAATCTCGGCAACGCGGGCCTTAATCGCCTTGCCTCCAAGACGGCATGGACGAGTGCCAGGATGACCAGAACCCAGAAGAATTCCAGTTGGAATACATGGCGCGCCGCGAATTGCAGTCCCGAGTAGCCAAGAAGCACACCAAAAACGACGACCAGCCCGATCGCCTCGCGCGGCCTGTATGCGCTTTGACGCCAGAAGAAGGCGAGCATGCCGACGATGCCTACATAGGGGAGCCAGGGATGACCAACCAAACTGTAAAGGCCGCGCAGCGAGCGATTGATTTCGGAATGTGTGTCTGCCTCACCGCCGGGATTTTGCTGTAGCCGTTGCAGATCCATGACGGCCGGAAAGCCGACAATCCAGGCAGCCGATTTCAGGGCGCGCGTCGCCATGTCGCCAGCAACGAATTTGAAGCGCTGCGCAACATATCCGGAAGAAGAGGTGATGGACTGCGACATTCCATAGATCGGGGTCGGCTCATTGTCGTCCCACCTGCCGGGGTCGGTGGAACGAAGGTCAGCGGCAATCGAGGACAAGGTGAATTCGTCCGAGTAAGCCGCACCGAACGAATAAGGGGCAGCGCCAAGCCCGAGATAGCGGCTGAAGGGATCTGCAGCACCCTTCATGAGCATCGCCCCCATGCCGCCGCCCTGGTTGCCTAAAAGCATCGGCCAGGCGCATAAAACAAGACATGCTGCGAAGACGATCGACGCGAGCGCGCGGCGCAGCCACATTCCGGGTCCGATAGCCAACAGCAGCAGGAACGGCCCGAGGGGTAACATGATGATGACGTCGGAGCGGAAGCCATAGCCGATTCCGACAACGGCGCCGGCAGCGGCGGCGTGGACGAGCGTCAACGCTTGGCGGTGCTGCCGCACCGCCGCCACGAGCAAGACAATCCCCCAGACCAAAAACGGCGCTTTGGCGAAATCTCTGGGGTACAGTAGCATGGTCAATGCCACCGGCGAGAATGCCAGGATGAGCCCACCCAGGACTGCCGACCAACGGGCAAAGAACAGTCGCAGCAACGCATAGCAGCCGGCCGTGTAGGCGCCGGCCAGCAGCGAAATCAAAGGCCATAGATTGTTGTAGTCTATCGAGGAAATCCGCCACAGAGCGGCCACCACGCTCATCAGATAGAGATGGGTCTGGGTAAAAATGCCGACCGGCCCGAGCGGCCCATCCTGGGGCAAGTCGGCACAGCTGAAGCTTGTCGACTGATCGCTCAGGAACACCAGCAGTTTGGGCAGCACTTGCGCCGGATGGCCAAAACCCCTGCCACAAGCCCAATAGACGATCTCGGGGGAAAAGAACTGATAGAAGAGGAGGTGGCCTGATGACAACAGGACGAGCGCGCCAAGAATGCCGCCCAACAACGCGAAGCCGCTGCCGAGCACGATATCTCCTCGATTCGGCATGCCGCTTGCTCCTCAGTTGTGAACGGTGCCCAGAACCGCTGCCACACGTTCCTGGGCGGCGATATCGAGGCCATGCCAGAGCGGCAATCTGATCAAGCGTTCCGCGGATTGCGTCGTAGCCCGCAGATCGCCATGAATGCGGCAGTAGCGTCGCCCCGCGGGCGATAAGTGGAGCGGAACGTAATGGAAAATGGCTGCAATGCCGTTTTGCCGGAACTTTGCGAGCACTCCTTGCCGATCCACTCCCTGCGGCATCAACACGTAGTAAAGATGGGCATTGTGTTCGCACTCGGCGGGAATGACAGGTCGGCGTAGCTGCCCGGTGCGCTCGAGTGGCGCCAACAACTCATGATAGCGGTTCCAGATGCGCAGCCGCTCGGCGGTGATCGATTCCGCATCCTCCAGTTGGGCGTAGAGAAAGGCCGCCAGCAGATCGCTGGGCAGATAGGACGAGCCGACCTCCTGCCAGGTGTATTTATCGACCTCGCCGCGGAAAAACCGGGTTCGGTCGGTGCCTTTTTCACGGATGATCTCGGCCCGCTGGCCAAGTCGACCGTCGTTGACCAGCAGAGCACCGCCTTCACCGGAAATAAGATTTTTGGTTTCATGAAAGCTCAGCGCTCCCAGATCGCCGATGCCACCGAGCGGACGGCCCTTGTAGCGCGCCATCGCACCCTGGGCGGCATCCTCGACCACTTTCAAACCGTGCCGGCGCGCGATATCAAGTATAGCGTCCATTTCGCAACCCACCCCGGCATAGTGGACGACCACGATCGCCCGCGTTCGCGGCGTTATCGCATCCTCGATCAGCCGCTCGTCGATGTTGAGGGTATCTTCGCGGATGTCGACGAAGACCGGCTGGGCGCCACGCAACACAAACGCATTCGCCGTCGACGCGAACGTGTATGACGGCATGATGATCTCATCACCAGCCGTGATGTCCAGAAGGAGAGCAGATATCTCAAGCGCCGCCGTGCACGAATGGGTCAACAATGCCTTGGCGCATCCCAGATGCTCCTCAAGCCAGGCATTGCAGCGCTTGGTAAAACCGCCATCACCAGACAAATGCTGAGCCGCTCTGGCCTCGGCGATGTAAAGCATCTCGCGACCAGTCAGGTGGGGACGGTTAAATGCTATGGGGAGTGATTTGGTGGTCATCAAAACCGAGTTCGAAGGACGGCCCGCGATTCTGCCAAGAACGGCGGTGCTCCAGTTTCGCGGGAACGAAGTATTCGCTATACTCGAAGGGTCACGCTTCCACCAGTGGCGCGTCAACCAGGGGCCGCTCCGAGATTCAAACGAACCTCGAACCAAGGAGGGGCAGGGTGACGACGCGACGTTTCCAAGAACAATCCGAGTTTAGAGTCATCGATCGCAGACTCATGGCATAATGGACACCGCTCCTTGATGAAGCTTTCCATCGTCAGCACACTCTACAAGTCCGAGGCTCACATCGATGAGTTCTGCGACCGGATATCGACCGTCGCGCATCGCTTGGTCGGAGACGATTTTGAGATCATTCTGGTGAACGATGGCTCGCCGGATCGCGGTCTGGATCTCGCGTTGGCCCGCAGCGCTGTCGATCGACACCTGACAATCATCGACCTGTCGCGGAATTTCGGCCACCATAAGGCCATCATGACCGGCCTGGCGCACGCAAAAGGCGAACGGGTCTTCCTCATCGATAGCGACCTTGAGGAAGAACCCGAATGGCTGCTGGCCTTTGCCGAGCAAATGTCGGAGCACGGGCTCGACGTGGTCTATGGGGTGCAGAAATCGCGCCGTGGCGGTCCCCTGGTGCGATGGACCGGCGCATTGTTCTTTACCATCAATAGCGCGTTGAGCGACCTCGAGCTGCCGCGCAACCTGGTGATAGCGCGCCTCATGACGCGTGCATATGTCACCGCCCTTGTCAGCCATCAGGATCATGAATTTCTTATCGCCCATCTGTTTCAGCTGACCGGCTTTCGACAGGCGCCGCAATTCGTTGTCAAACATGCCCAGTCCCCCACGACCTATTCGTTACGCCGTCGCATTCAAATGGCGGTGCGCTACTTGATGACGACGTCAACACGAATTCTATACATTGTTCTGTATTTCGGGATGTCGGTGTCCGTCCTTTCATTTCTGCTGATCCTTTTTTATATCGTGAGATACCTTGTATCAGGGATCGGTGTAACCGGATTTACCTCGCTGATCGTCTCTATCTGGTTTTTCGGCGGCATGACGATGCTCGTACTGGGCGTTCTCAGTGTTTACATCGCCAATATTCTGTCGGAGACGAAACGGCGGCCCTATACGATAATTCGAGACATCCATCACGGCCCCGGTGGGGTCGGCAACGATGCGCGAGAAAATCTTTCGTCCCCCGGCTCGCCCAGCGCCATCGACTAAAGCGCGTCGCGTATTCAGGCGCCGCGCTTTAAGTCTTTGTTTTTATGCATGTCGTTGCCCCAAAACCGGGCCACTTTTGGGCGATATACATTAGTCGTCGACAGATTCATGGACGGAATTCTGCACCGCGGTGCCCAGGGTCTTCTCCAGCCAGGCCACCACCGACACCCCTTCGGCAGCAGCCGCATCCAGCACCCTGTCGCGCAATTCGGGCGAAACCCCCTCCAGCTTGCCGAAATAGCGGGTTCGGTGTGAGCCGCCGCGCCGTCCAGGGAACTGGACGTCGAGATCGAGCGGCGGCTCGCCTTGGCCAACCACAAAGCTGATCAGATAGAAGGCCCCGTTCAATATCCATCGGCAGGTCACATCCCGCGCTGTGACCGGGATGCAGTCAAGCGGCGCACGATGGCGGAACAGGGGATTGGAGTTTTCGAGGATCCTGGCAAATTCGCTGTTCGCCAGCCAGGGTCCGATGCCTTCGTCACCGACGACCACCCGGCCGCCCGGCCGCACGACCCGCGTGATTTCCACCAAGGCCTTTGCTAGGTCTGGGAAAAGGTTCAGGCCGCCGAAATGATAGGCGGCGTCGAAGAATTGGTCTGCGAAAGGCAAATGCATCACGTCGGCGCAGAACAGCCGCACGCGCGAGGCGTCCTTTTGAGCGCGGCGCAAGCGATCCTGCCCTGTCAAAAGCATCTCGAGAGACAGATCGCCGGAAAATATTTCGATGGGCTGATCAAGCAGATGGACGGTATCGCGGCAATTCCCGCAGCCGATTTCGAGTAGCCTGTCACCCTTCCGAAGTCCAAGCTGGGCAATGATCTGGTTGCGGGTTTGCTCTTCGTCCGCTAGAAGCATGGCGAACATCGCCTCCATTCCCCGATCGTACTCGCTCGCCCTGTCACGGTAGTAGGCTTGGCTTTCGGAAGAGGCTTGCAATTGGCCTGAGCTGATGAGCAATTGCGGAATGCCGTCGACCAACGGGTAGCGCTCGCCTTGCTCGCCGAGCCATGCAGAACCGTCGGACGTTGTCGTCAACGGCTGGTGCGTCAATGGGGAAACAAAATCCAATTCCGGTATCATCCGCGTAGCCATCCAGTTGACGTAGAGCACGGTACACGGTTTCCTGCCGGTAGCGGTAGTCATGCCAACGGGCAACAACCACATATGACCTTACTAACGAAAAGAATGCGGTAATGCTCGTTGACGTCGCCCACTATTATGCAGCCAAGATGCGGGCGCACGGCCCCAGTCCCAAGGGTGTGGACTGGAATACGGAGGAAGGCCAGGCGCTGCGATTCGCGCAACTGACAGCGCTGATCGATCTGCCAGAAGGGTTCACGGTCAATGACTTGGGATGCGGCTACGGCGCCTTGTTTCCGTTCCTCGCCAGACGCTTCCCCGCCATCCAGTACCGTGGCTGCGATGTCGCGCCGGAAATGATCGAAGCAGCGGCGAAGCTTTTTGGCAATCACTCCAATGCGCACTTTACGGTCGGATCGGTGCCGCTGGAGGTCGCCGATTTCGGCTTTGCTAGCGGTATCTTCAATGTCAGGCTCACCCATCCGGACGAGGAATGGGCGGCCTATCTCGAGGCAACGCTGGACGTGCTCCATGCCACCAGCCGACGCGGTTTCGCCTTCAACTGTCTCACCTCCTATTCGGATCCCGACAAGCGAAGAGCCGATCTCTATTACGCCGATCCCCGGTATCTTTTCGACGTCTGTAAGACAAAATACGCGCAACGGGTGGCATTGCTGCACGACTACGGTCTCTACGAGTTTACCATCCTGGTCCGAAAGACATGAATCGCCCGATCATCATATTTGGGGCAGGGCCAATCGCTGAAGTCGCGCATTACTATTTCACGCACGATTCGCCGCATGACGTCGCCGCTTTCACCGTGGACAGAGCATTTCTGACCGCTGATCGACTGGCGGGGCTTCCCGTCGTGCCCTTCGACACCTTGGTCCGGGACTATCCGCCAGACGCATACGCGGCGTTTGTGGCGCTGAGCTACAGCCAATTGAATGAGGTTCGCCGCCAGAAATACCTGGCGGTCAAGGAGCTGGGCTATGAACTTGTCAGTTACGTCAGCTCGAAAGCCAGCCTGTTCAATGACGGCAAAATTGGCGAAAACTGCTTCATTCTCGAGCATAATACCATCCAGCCATTTGCATCCATCGGCAACAACGTGACGCTGTGGAGCGGCAATCATATCGGACATCATGCCCGCATTGCCGATCATTGCTTTCTCGCGTCGCAAATCGTGGTTTCGGGTGGGGTCGAGATCGGGGAGGCCTGCTTCGTGGGTGTCAACGCGACACTGCGCGATCATATCCGCATGGGCGAGAAGTGCGTGATCGGTGCCGGGGCGCTGATTCTGGGAGATGCGGCGGCCGGCGGCGTCTACCTCGGCAGTGCAACGGAACGGTCGAAAGTGCCGAGCTCCCGTCTCAGAAAGATATGACCCTATGCGGTGGGAGAAGCTCGGCCGCTTGTTCTGCCCGATGGGCGATGTCGAATGGATGCGCTCACACGCCACCATGCCCATGGCCGAGCACATTTCGGGTAATGTGTTCAAAATCTATTTTGGCTCCCGGGATGCGTTGCAACGCTCCCATACCAGCTATGTCGTCATCGACCTGTCGGCGCCCTCGCGCATCCTTGAGCTCGCTCGATCACCCGTCCTGGTGCCGGGCATTCTTGGCGAATTTGACGATAGCGGTGCGTTGGCGAGCTGGCTCACGGTCGTCGGACCGACCCGGTACCTTTACTACGTCGGCTGGAACCTGGGCGTGACCGTTCCCTTCCGCAACTCCGTAGGGCTCGCCACGGCCACATCCGAGGGCTCGTTTTCGCGGTTCGCCGCAGGCCCCCTAGTCGACCGCTCGATGACCGAGCCGCATTTTGTCGGAAGTTGCTGCGTGCTGAACGAGGCTGGCCTCTGGCACATGTGGTACGTGTCTTGCGTCGGCTGGACCCAGATGGCCGATGGACCACAGCATCGCTATCACATCAAATATGCGAGTTCGGACGACGGCATCAACTGGCGCCGCAACGGACGGGTTGCGATCGATTTCGCGAGCGAACAGGAATATGCGATATCCCGCCCGGCAGTTATGAGAGACGGCGCTCTATGGCGCATGTGGTATTCCTGTCGCGGCGACCGCTATCGCATTGGCTACGCCGAGTCCGGAGACGGCCTAAACTGGAGCCGGTTGGACCACGCGGTGGGCATAGCGAGTTCCGCATCGGGCTGGGATTCCGAAATGATCGAGTATCCATTTGTGTTCGATCACGGGGGACAACGCTATATGCTCTACAACGGCAATGGCTACGGGAAAACCGGCTTTGGCCTGGCCGCATTGGTGTAGCAAAGCTCGAGCCGAAACATGATTGTTTGCCCGCATTGCAGTCTGCAGCATGCATCCACGGACGCGGCCTGTCCGAACTGCGGTTTTTTCCCTGCGAGTGAGGATGGTTTCCCCGCCTGGGCCCCTGAAATGGCAAAAGCAGGCGGGGGATTCCACGAGACCTTTTTTTCCGAGCTCGCTACGCGCGAGGCCGGAAATTTCTGGTTCGAGGCCCGCAATGCCATCGTCGCTCGGACGCTGAAGCGTTTTTTTCCGCAGTTCCGGTCGTTCCTGGAGATTGGCTGTGGAACGGGATTCGTCCTGAGCGGCATCGCGCGTGCATTTCCCGACGTACGGCTTGTCGGAACCGAAATCTTCACGGCCGGCCTGGCTTTTGCCGCTGCCCGCGTGCCGTCGGCAAGCTTTGCTCAGATGGACGCGAGAAGACTACCCTATGCCGCGGAATTCGACGTGGTGGGGGCGTTCGACGTGATCGAGCACATCGACGAGGATGTCGAGGTGCTGGCCAATCTGAAACATGCCGTCAAGCCAGGAGGCGGCGTGATCGTTACCGTGCCGCAGCACAAATGGCTGTGGAGCGAACTCGACAAGCATTCGTTTCATTTCCGGCGCTATGAAATGAGGGAGTTGCATGAAAAAATCGAAGGGGCCGGGCTCGACATCGTCTACAGCACCTCGTTCGTCTCGCTTCTGTTGCCGCTGATGTTCCTGTCGCGGCGTCGCAACAGCGCCAGCCAACAGTTCGACGCCGGCAGGGAGTTGCGCATCGGATCGGCGGCCAACGCATCCTTGCGGGCGGTCATGGGGCTCGAAAGCCTGATTCTCGCGACGGGCCTCACCCTGCCAGCCGGCGGATCGCGCCTGGTGGTGGCAAGGCGACCCTGAACTGGTCTTGGCCGGCTGCGACGGTTCGAGTCAGAGCGCAGCACAGATCGTGCCTTGATTGCTGCCTCTGCCGCGATATACCAATGCCCGATGGTTTCGATAGAACATGGGATACCCGCGACAAAAGCGGACGGCGATCCGCGGCGCGTTTCCGACAAGCGGATCGCCATCCTGCAATCGGCCTATATTCCCTGGAAGGGCTATTTCGATATCATCGGCTCGGTCGATATTTTCGTCGTGTATGACGACGTGCAATATCCCCAGAAGAGCCACTGGCATAACCGCAATCTCATCAAGACGCAGCATGGTCCGAAATGGCTGACCGTACCGGTGTCGAAGGCGGACGGCTCGTTCCAGAACATCGATGCGTTGCAACTGCCCCTGCCGTTCCTCGACAAGCACTGGCAGTCGATAGCCAATGCTTACGCACGAGCCCCTTACTACAAGACCTTCGGCCCGAAACTCGAAGCGCTCTACAAGGCCGCTGCGGCCTTTACCCATCTCAGCGAGCTTAATCGGCACTTCCTTACCACCCTGGCGTCGCATCTGGGCTTCGATACGCAGTTCGTGCTTTCGCGCGAACTCGCCGCCGGCGGGGCGAAGACCGACCGACTGCTGGGCATCTGCCGTGAACTTGGCGCCACCAGTTACCTCAGCGGCCCGGCCGCCAGGGCCTATCTGGAGACCGACAAGTTCGATGCCGCCAATGTTCAGGTGGAGTGGATGGATTATTCCGGTTATCCGACCTATCCGCAACTGCACGGCAGCTTCGATCCGGCTGTGTCGGTCATCGACCTGCTGTTCAATGTGGGGGACAACGCTCGCGACTTCATGAAGGCTCCGCTTCCGCGCACCTGATGCATGTCGCCCAAAGAGCGTAGCGGCTTTGGGACAATGACGCTCCTGCCGAGCGCGCCCAAAACCGGCAGCTACGGCATCTGGGTCGCCGCCAGCAGCACGCCGACGACAATCAGGCCATTGCCGGCAAGGGTCTGCCAGCCAAATCGTTCGTGCAGGAAGATGATCGAACTGGCGAAGACCAGAGGATAGGACAACGCCGCGAACGGAAACCCGAGCGAGAGCGGAATTCTGGAAATCGCGGCGTACCAAAGCAGGCTGGAGACGACCAGGCAGAGGCCGCCTATCCAGACCCGCCAGTCCGCGAGGAGGCCGAGCAGATACGGCCAGCCCCTCTCGAAACTGAATGGCACCACTCCGTGTTGGGTCAGGCGCGACTTGATGACGATCTGAGCCGCGGTGAGCGACACCACAGCCACAAGAATAAGAACGATGCCGACGGCACGATTATCCACGCTGCTTCTCCATGGCCCACCCGCAAAAGCGCGTCGCGTTGAAACCTATTTTTCCAGGCGCGCCAGCAGCGAGGACGTGTCCCAACGCTTGCCGCCCATCGCCTGAAGATCCACAGTTCAAAGCTGCGAGTCAGCTTCCGGCCCAACTGGTAGGCTAATGGATGGCGACCCTTGGTGGAAGGCCGCCATTCGTCTCGTCGATTGGGAATGAGAAAGTGGCGCTGGACGTAGCAAACGTCGCGATCCAAGAAGAAGGAATATATGGGCGCTGAATTATTTCATCCGGTCGGGCAGGAGCTTGAGACCATCCGGTTCCGGCGCCTGGTCGAGATCAGGTGGGAGAAACGCGTGATCTGGAAAGACGAGTGAGGCGCAGCTCAGTCGTCAATCTCTTCGCCCTCATCGTCAGTTTATGGGATCTGTTTCCAAAATGCCTTGGAATTGCGCGAGTTGCTTTGGAAAATGATGAGCGAGGTGCCGTACAACCTTGGAGTTATCCATCAGCCGGTTGAGGTATCCCCGTACCGCTACGAGTTCGAGGCCCCACGAACCAAAGTGCTCAGCGGTGTTTCGAAACTCCTGGCTCAAGTCGGCCAACCCGGTCTCCATCGCCGCCAGTTGGGCGGCAGTGATGCCTTCAGGCAGGCCGAAGGCTGGAAATGAGCGGACGTTCATATCGACTATCCCCATGCACACGGGCTGCGCCGCACCTACCCGCAGCCGGTAGAACTGTCGGAAGAAAACGAAGCCGCCTATGCGGCGGCATCCGACGCGTTCAACTGGCTCACGGAGGAATGGGACAGCGCCGCGGAACTGCCGAATGATGTCGATCACCGCTTCGGTAATCTCGAAGCTGAGATCGAGCGCATCGACGCTCTGCGTCACGCCTATGATCCTGATGTTGTTTCGCGTGGCGGCGTATTCGTGGTGCTTTCCCATGACGGAACGGCCCGCATCGAACGTGGCTTCACCCGCGCTGAGGACGAGCAGCCGGAACCGAAAGTGGAAACGCGGCCAGACGGCGAGGACTACGCCGTCAACGACGATGGCGAGATCATCGAAGCCGGCAGCGGTTCGGATTCCGATGGCGGCAGCGACGAAGAAGCGGAGGACGGCGGCAAGCCGTTGTCGGACCTTCTCATTCGCGACTTGACCGCTCATCAGACGCTTGGGCTTCGCCTTGCGCTTGGCGAACAGCCGGACATCGCCCTGATCGCCGTCACCCATGCGCTTGCTGCGCAGACCTTCTATCAAGGTGCGGAAGCCCACTGCCTCGAAATCCGCCCGACCAGCGTCTATCTCGCGGCTCACGCGGACGGCATCGACGATACGGCGGCAGGCAAGGCACTGGCAGATCGACATGCGGAGTGGGCTGCGGACATGCCTCGCGAGGTAGTCGACTTGTGGGACTCCATCGCCTCACTCGACCACGCAAGTGTCATGGCGTTGTTCGCCCATTGCGTCTCGCTCACCGTCAATGCCGTAAAGCAGCCTTGGGAGCGCAAGCCTCGCGCCCACGAGACCGCGGACAGGCTGGCGTCAGCGGTCAACCTCGACATGAAGGCACATTGGACGCCGACTGTCCGCACGCATCTCGGGCGCATCACCAAGGCACATATCCTCGACGCCGTGCGCGAAGCTGCCAGCGAAGAGGCGGCAGACAGGCTGTTGGACCTGAAGAAGCAGCCAATGGCGGAAGCTGCCGAGCAGTTGCTCGCCGGAACCGGATGGCTTCCTACGGTCTTACGCACCGACCAACTTGCAATGTCTGCTGAACGGCAGGACGGCGCAGTAGATGCCAGATCGGCGGACGTTGCCGAACTAGAACCGAAACAGGTTCAGCCGAACACAGCCGAGGAAGCCGAGGCCTTCAACGTCGCCGCCGAGTGAGGCGCAATTGGCCGGAGCCGAGTGGCGGCTCCGGTCCACTTTTCCGTCAGCCCTGAGAATTTTCCGACCGCGCCGATGGCGCGGCCGGGGACCTCGACGACCTGACATCAGGAATCGCAGCAACGAGAAACCATCGAGAACACAGTGATGGTGGTAGCTGGGCGACCCATCGCTTCGAACGAAAGCGCCTCGTTGCTAGGCGACACGCATCGAAGTCCCATACGAATGATCAGCTGTTCACCGCATCCTTGAGGGCCTTTGCCGGCTGGAAGACGACCTTCTTCGAAGCCGCTATCTTGATCGTCGCACCAGTCGACGGATTGCGCCCCTCACGTGCCGGTTTGTTCTGTACCTTGAACTTGCCGAAGCCGTTGAGGCTGATTTCCTCGCCCTTGGCAGCGGCCTCCGCAATGCCCTTCAGCACATCTTCGACCACGGTTTTTGCTTGGGTCTTCGACAGGCCGTGCGCGTCTGCAAGGCGTTCGGCAATATCGATCGTGTTTACAGCCATCGTTTCCATCCCTTCTATGCTGGTTCAACGGCTGGCCTTATGCCACAGGCGATTCTGCCCTGTCATCGCCCCGACAAGCGGAATCGGCGCAAACCAACGCTCGAACCGGGAATTTCCGCCACTCTTATCGAGAGAAAGTCATGCAGCGCACTACGCACCACCTCGTCGTCAGACGCCTGGCGCGGAGGCGGACCTTTCCCGGCATGCCTCACCGTGCGACGGGGCTTCGTTTGGTGGGCCGTATCATTCGGCAATGCGATAGCGGATCAGGTGGGACGAGGTCATCCTCGAATTCGATCTCAACCGGGTTGGAATCGGGGCTGTCGGAGGCAGGAACCATCATAGTACCTGCCAGCTTGGTGGCCGCTGCCCTTGGCAGTCACCTTCCATGCCGCTTCGATTGCAATGGCGGTTCAACTGAAAGCTCTGGGAAGTGGAGCCATGTTTTCGTCGCCTGTTTTGGGCGTAGTGACCAACACCGCCCTGGCGGTGAGGCCTAGGTTCACGTCTTTGGCCAGAACGGAGTAGCGTTCACGGTGCAGGCGACAATGTGCGTGACCGATCGCCGTCGCCGTTATGGCGTTCCCTTCTGTCTGTTCATTCCAAGCCACGCCCACGGCGCCCTCGAATGGATTGGGTCTGACCGAAGACCGTCTTCGCTTCGCTCAGCCTCGATCGTCTTCCCGCAACGACGGCGCTCCGTTTTCTTCCCCTGTTCGCTGCGCGTCCATTCCTCGCGGTCCAAGAAAGCCTCGCGCCGCCGTCTTTCACTTCGTTTCAGCCCCTTCGGGATGCGGACCGATCGTCTCCGGTCTCACGACCACCATCGAGGCTGCGATGGGCGCGGCTCGAGAAAACAGAGGAACACCACAATGGCTACGATCGGCACTTTCTCCCGCACCGCGAACGGCTTCTCCGGGTCGGTCAAGACCCTCAACCTCAACGTCAAGACGGTGACGTTCGCCCCGGCCGACGGCGAAAATGAAAAGGGTCCCGATTTCCGCATCTTCGCCGGCGCCACCGAGTTCGGGGCGGCATGGAAGAAGACCTCGCGCGAGGGACGCGACTACCACTCCGTCAAGCTCGACGATCCCAGCTTCCCCGCTCCGATCTATGCGAGCCTGGTCGAGACCGACACCGAGGGCGACTTCTCGCTCATCTGGTCCCGCCGAGCCGCCGAGTGATCCGACTTAACACGAAGCCCCGCCGCACGGCGGGGCTTTCCCATGTTCAGATCCTACACAGCCTGGCACGTCCGCCAGGCGCAGCGCGCTAGGCTTTGGCTGGTGCCTTGCGCGTCTTCTTCAGCGGCGACTTGATGGCTGCCGCAGTCGTCGTCGCTGCTGCCGCACGAGCAGCCCGTTTTGGTTTTTCCGCCGCGGCAGGAGTGGGCGCAGCCGCCTTGCGCCCGAGCCCTATTGATTTCGCCAGGGCCGAACGGGTGGCCGCATAGTTTGGCGCTACCATCGGATAGTCCTTCGGAAGGTTCCATTTCTGCCGGTACTCGTCGGGGCTCAGATTATAGTGGACTCCGATATGCCGTTTCAGCGATTTGAATTGTTTTCCGTCTTCCAGACAGATGATGAAGTCTGGCGTCACCGACTTCCTGATCGAGACTGCCGGTTCCTGCTTGACCACAGGTTCCGTCACCGGCGTGCCGAGCCCTTTCAGAGCAGCATGAATATCGCCGATCAGTTTCGGCAATTCGCCGACCGGCAGTGGATTGTTCGACACATAGGCGGCGACAATGTCGGCCGCTATCGACACGGTATCCGATTGGCTGAGTTGTTCGGGAGCAGTGGTCATACAGTTTTCCTCTTATTGTATCGGACGCATTTAGCGAGTTTGATTCCCCATGCCGCCGACGACAAATAGTGCTTTTCTGTGTAAAATCCACATCTCGTTCCAACATTATAAGAGTAAGCTTCGCTTTCATCGTTCTGATCGACTGCGGATAACCTTGTCGATCCGTTGGGAAGCGAGGGACTTCCCCTCGCTTCCCCGCCATTGCCGCCTGTGCAGAGCAGGGCCGCCGGCTCGCAAAGCGGCCGACTGCAGCAACAGGGGCCACCAATCTCAATCCGCCCCGCTCGACCGTGCAGCCCGGCTCCGCGCGCCGACATTGGCCCCCATCACTCCCGCGCGCTCACGCGCCCCCGGAAGGCATGCGGGGGGACATGCCTTCGGCAATGACGGAAAAGGAGTGAACACAATGAACATGACCACCATCATCAACAGCGAGAACAGCACCCAGCAGCACGCGATTTCCAGCGGCTTTCGCGTGGATATCTCGCGCGGCGAGAGGATCGCACGGGTTTCCTCGGAATGGTTTTCGCGTCCCGATGACGAGCGCTATTTGAGCCTCACCGAGCTTTTTGATGCCGTGAAGCAGAGAGCGGACCACGCTACCGCCCGCACCGTCGAGAGCCGTGCGGTTCGCGTCGAAGCTACCCGCGACAATGCAAAGCGGTTTTCGCTTATCGTCCCCGGGCAGGAGCAACCGATTGCGCCCACGCATTGGAGTTTTGGCCGGCTTTGCAGTCTTGTCAGCGCACCGGCAACCTACATGCGCCAGCTTCCTGCGCCTCTGGCAGGCATCAATTTGCAGCATGGCCTTTTGAGCCATCGGGCGGAGTTGATGAAGACCCTTGAGACGGAAGACGGACGCGTTGAGCTTCGCGCCGTCACTGGTCCGGACTATGGCCGCATCTGGGATCATGAGCTTGTCGCCGCCGTCATGAAGATAGCGGGTAACGGAACCGGCGACACCATGTGGAAGGTGCCGGGCGTTCTCGACTGGGCGACCATGACCCACAATCCATTCGTGGACGTGACCAAGGACACCACCACGCTTTACGCCAGCGACCGCGACGTGTTTCTGTTTCTGGTGGACGACACACATCCAATCGAAGCCGGACGGCTCCCAAATGGAGAACCGGATTTGTATTTCCGGGGTTTCTATTGCTGGAATTCGGAAGTCGGCAGCAAGACGCTGGGCATTGCGAGTTTCTATCTCCGCGCTGTTTGCATGAACCGGAATCTTTGGGGCGTCGAGGGCTTCGAGGAAATCACGATCCGGCATTCGAAGTTTGCAGCACTTCGTTTTGCTCATGAGGCAGCGCCCGCTTTGACGAGCTTTGCGAACTCAAGCCCCGCGCCGTTCATCGCCGGCATCAAGGCCGCGCGTGAGAAGATCGTCGCCCGTAGCGACGAAGACCGCGAAAGCTTCCTGCGCAAGCGCGGGTTTTCCAAGAGCGAAACGGGGAAGATTATCGAGACTGTGTTGCAGGAGGAAGGCCGGCCGCCCGAAAGCATCTTTGATTTCGTGCAGGGCATGACCGCGCATGCCCGCACCAAGGCGCATCAGGATAGCCGACTGGAGCTCGAAGGCAGGGCGAAGGCCTTGTTGGAAAAGGCGGCATGAGGAAACGAAAGGCCGCGCAGCGAACATCTCGCCGCGCGGCCTATCAGGTCCGCCGTATCAACGAGACCGTCATAGCACAACAATATCTAGCGACCAGATCATCGGGGTCGGCGCGTGCGCCTGTTTGAAACACGGCGGCCGCTCGCCGGGCTCTGCCCGGCTCGCGATGCGACTGCTGTCAATTGAGCACGGCAACAAGAGATTCGTTTGGATTTCAGAGGTCTGATTTCGCCCTTGGGCAGATCAATTAAATGGAAATCCAAATAACCAGAAAATCCGGTTATCTGGTGAATGCAGCCACTTGTGCTTCCACGACTTTTGGTGTGCCGTGCTTAAACCACTCCTCGATCCCGATGTCGCTGACGTTGCGCCGGATGCCCCGATCCTGACCGGCTATGACGAGGAGCGGCTGCCGTGCCCGCTGGATGACGGCGAACGGCTATCTGCCTGAGCGTTCAGATCATGGTTTGCTGAATCAGCACACCGGTTTGCCGACTCTCCAACTACCCAACGTCTGTATCGGCCTGGATGCTAGTTGCTGGTGCGGGTATCGGGAGAGGATTTGGCGCATTGCAAGGCGATTGGACCGACGATGCCGAGACAGCATCGCGTAGTGCTCGCTTAGCCTCCTCCACTGGCGGCATTCCGCCTTTAAGAGTTGCGCTTTACGTTTGGGCTTGTGGCGAACGGAGGGCAGACCATGATTGAGCCTTTTGACGAAACCGCGCCGACCGGGGACGAGTTCACTGACTATGATCGCACGCACGTCAAGCTCTACATGCGTTTGTTTGACGCCGACGCCGACGGCGCCGATTGGCGCGAGGTGGTCAAGGTCCTCTTCGGGATTGATCCAACAAAGGAGCCCCAGCGTGCCCGACGCGTCCATGATAGCCACCTGACGCGGGCACGCTGGATGACGCGCACCGGCTACCGCCATCTTCTGCGCCGGAATGACCCCTAGTGAACATTGCCCCGCCAGCGATGCCGAAAACGCATCACGCGATGCCTCCTCAGGAGCTTTCGCCAACCGCTGCAGTCCGGAATCGATTCGAGCACCACTTGTCGTTTTCGTGAGGAGCCGAACGATGAAGCTGAACACCTCGCGTTGGCGGGACAATAACAGCTACGACTTCTTCGACACCTTGCCAATCGAGGGTCTCGCCTGGGAATGTTTGCGCCGCTCAGTTTCTTATCAGCGGCACTATCTGGCTCTCGTTGTTTCTGGAGCTGAGAGGCAACCATTCCCGGCGGAAGAACAAGAACACTGGGGGTTGCGATTTCCCGGCTCGGCCTGACTTGTCAGCCTTGTCGCAAGAGGTTTTCTGGTCGCCTCTGGTCGATCCTGCGGTGCTGACTCTCACCTCGTCTCCGGATTACCTTTCATTGGAGCGTTCTGCGGCAATCGAGGGATTCGGCAGGCATCGTGAGAGTCCGCAAGGATCTTATGCTGTCCATGACAAGGGAATGGCCACACAGTTTCTCCTCCTTCCTGGCAGCGACGAGACCCGTTCCCTGGCAGCCTTGATACCGCTGGATTCTCAAATGCTTGGGCGCGTCGAGGCTCTCGTCCGATTCTGGCGTGGCTATCACAAGCGGCCTGTACCGCCGGATACGCGCATCACAATTCAGCAACGGCGCCGCCTGCGCCTGATGATGCAGGCCGCCGATGGCCGCAAGAACGGCGCCAGCTACCGCGAGATCGCGACCGCTTTCTACGGGATAGACCGTGTTGGCACCAATCCATGGAAGACCTCGTCCCTGCGCGACACCGTGATTGGTCTCGTCAAAGGCGGTTCAGCCATGATCGGCGGCGGCTATCTGCAACTCCTGCGGCACCGCAGGCGGCCCTAGCGCTCGGGGTGGAAATATTACGCCCCCCAATCTTCCCCATCCTCTGCGAAGCCGCCTTTCCGCCACCGTGATCGCCGTCCGCCGCTGAGCGCCAGCGGTTCCCTTTAGCCCCACGGAGGCCCCATCCATGAGACCAGATCTAGCCGTTTTGCCGCCGCGCTTTCTTCGCACCAAGGAAGCTGCCGAGTTCCTCAGCCTGTCGTCGCGCACGCTCGAGAAGCATCGCACCTACGGCACCGGTCCCGCCTACCGCAAGCTGGGCGGCCGTGTCGTCTATGCCGTTGACGATCTGCAGGCCTGGGCCGAGCGCGGGACGGTGACTTCGACTTCGGATCCGCGCGGCTCCGTGCTTCCCGCCAAGCGCCATTTGCCGGTGCCGCCGACGCAGCCTGGACGGCCCGGACGTTAAGCTGCCGATCCGGCAAGAAGACGCGGGCGGATCACGCAATGGATCAGTTTTTACCCTCCGACTCGACTGAATGCCGACAAGAGCAGGAAACAGATGATGACCGATACCACGGCCTTGGGTTCAGCCGGGTCTTCGCGCGGCGCGTTGCAGAGCGACAGCCTTACCCGTGTCGAGTTGACATGGATCGCGAAGAAAACCGAGTTCTGGATTCGCTTCGGCTCGGTCGATCGAGAGGAGATCCTCGATCGACACCGGCGTGTCCTTTGGTTTCGACCGGGCGCTGTCTTTGCTTTCGTGCGCTGGGCCTCGAATGACTTCGGCACGATCATTTCGCGCCTCGATATCGTGCACACCATCGACTCGGGCCAGACCTACCAGACGCTGCCTTTCGTGCGCCCCGGTGGCAACATCCTGCTTACAGTGCAAGGTTGGGGGAGTGTCGAGCGTGTGCTGGCGATAATGGACGCCATCGAACGTCTCGGAATTGATCCCGAAGCAGTCTCGCCCGAGCATTGGCGGCACGTCCACCACCGGGTGACGGCCGGTCAGGAGCCTCGAGCCTATACGCTCGACCTGCATTGCGCCTACCTGTTGCGGCGGCGGGTGCAGCCATGACGCGGTCAGCAATCGTCCTTGCGATGGCACTGGCCAGCACAGGTGTGCTCCTTCCAGGTCTCACCGCCCTGCCGCCGAAGTTCGCCTGGAATGCTTCGGCCAGTGTTCCGATCGGCCTCTACGGGATTGAAAGCGACGGCAAATTTTTGGCGGGCGACCTTGTCGCCGTCCGGCCGCCGGCACCGCTGGCAACATTTCTTGCCGAGCGGGCTTATCTGCCGAAAGGCGTGTTGCTGCTCAAACGCATCCTTGCGGTTTCTGGTCAGACGGTGTGCCGCAACAAGCTCGCTATTTCTGTCGATGGCCATGAAGTTGGTGCTGCGCTTGATCGAGATCGCGCCGGCCGCGATCTGCCGAGCTGGCAGGGCTGTCGACCTGTTCCTGTCGGGGCCGCTTTCCTCATGAATAGGCAGGTCCGGGACAGCCTCGACGGCCGCTACTTCGGCCTCGTTTCAACCGATCACATCATTGGCCGCGCCGTCCCGCTGTGGACCGACGAGCAAGGCGACGGCCGCTTTCAATGGCGCGCGCAAGCGCGGTGAGCGTGCCACCGGCGGCCCCTCTCATGCCGTCCCAACATCACCGCCGATCATTCGCGAAAGGAGACAGGACATGCCACAGATTGGACAATTCATGCGCAATCAAACCGGCTACTTCGGGCGCATCAGGACACTCAGCCTCGACCTCGACATCGCAATCGTCGAGGCCAATGCGAGCGATACGGAAAACGCGCCCGACTTTCGCGTGCACGCCGGCAGCGAAGACGGCCCCGCGATTGGAGCCGCGTGGAAACGCTCCGGTGAAAAGGCCGGCGAGTTCGTATCGCTTCAGATAGACGACCCGACCTTCACGCGGCCCATCCGCGCCAATCTGTTCCAGAACGGTGACGACAAGACGTCCTGGTCGCTGCAGTGGTCGCGTCAACGCGACCGCACCGAGAAGAATTGAGCCATGTCCGCGCGCCGTCGGTCACCGAACCATTTGGCTCCGTCCGCGTTGCTTCGCGTGGGTCGGCGCAATGCTTGCGTTCTGCTCGCCAGGCTCTGCCTCGCATGCGCCATTCCCGCGATTGCGCAGGCGCAGGGCCCGATGGTCGGCACACCGTCGGCGCGCAATTACGAGGCCCATATCGCGGAAGCGGCGAGGCGCTTCCGGCTTCCGCTCGCCTGGATCCGTGCCGTCCTTGTCGCGGAAAGTGCCGGCGATCGACGCGCCACCTCCCGAAAAGGCGCCATGGGCCTGATGCAGATTGTGCCGGAAACCTGGTCCGAATTGCGGATTCGGTATGGGCTCGGCAGCGACCCCTACGATCCGCACGACAACATCATAGCGGGCTCGGCCTACATTCGCGAGCTCTTGGATCGCTACGGATCGCCCGGGTGGATTGCTGCTTATAATGCGGGCCCCGGGCGCTACGAGGAATCGTTACAGGGGCGGCGGCTGCCTCGGGAAACGCGCGCCTATGTTACAGCAGTTTCATCCGCCATTGGCGGCGACACCGCGACGAGAGCTACCGGCCAGGCACGACCCGCGTCATCGGGATGGAGGAAAGCACCGCTCTTCGTCGTGCAGCCGCAAGGCAAGCCCGCAGCTGATTCCCCGCCTGTCGAGGACCCGCGTGATGGCGTGCCGAGAGCGCAGGCTGTGCGCGATCCGTCCAACGTCGCACCTCGCTCGGCCGGCCTGTTCGTGGCCAAAGCGGACGACAGGACTGAGCCATGAGCCGGTTTGGTGCTTTTCGTAGCAACGGTGGTTCTTGCGCGCAATGGCGGGTGCAAGGGGTGGAGGCAGCGAACACGACCGAGGGATGGCAGGATAAAAGGGCGCACATTGCGCGTCGGTTGTGTGGTTGTTCTTATTCGATTTTCTGGCGCGTTCCGCACATTGCAAGACACCGTCGCAATGTGTGCGGAATGTACAAGCCTTTGTATTTGTTTTCTCTTTTCCACATTGTGGGATCGCGCCATGGCCGATGAGCGCGAGTTTCGCATTCGGCCCGGCCGCATTCGCTCGACCCGCACCCAGCAGGCCCGCCCCTTCATCGCTCAGGCGTTGGCCGCAGCGAAAAAAGCTGGCGGGGGGATCTCGCGCTCGGGCCGGATCGTTGCCGGCAATCGCTCTCGCTTTGGACACGGTCGGCGCGCCAGCATCCAGGCCAACCGCTTCATCACTTCGCGGTCGCGGGGCGCGGTCATCAAGGCCCGCGTCGTTCGTCATTCTGCGCGCGCGACCCCGCTTGGCGCCCATCTCATGTACCTGCGGCGCGACGGCGTGACCCGGGACGGAGAGAAGGCGCGACTTTTCGGGCAGGGGACGGACAATGCCGATGGCGGGGCCTTCGCCGCACGCACGCAGGACGACCGGCATCATTTCCGCTTTATCGTCTCGCCCGACGACGCCCTCGAAATGGCGGACCTGAAATCCTTCACCCGAGATCTGGCCGGGCAGATGGAGAAGGATCTCGGAACACGGCTCGACTGGGTCGCGGTAGATCACTGGAACACCGAGCATCCGCATGTCCATCTGATCGTTCGCGGGGTTCGCGACGACGGCCAGGATCTGGTCATCTCGCGCGACTACATCAAGGAAGGTATGCGCGATCGAGCCCGCGACCTGATCACCCAGGAACTGGGGCCGCGCAGCGATCTCGACATCCGCCGCTCGCTCGAAAGCCAGATCCAGTCCGAACGTTGGACGCAGCTCGACCGCCAGCTGCTTCGCGACAGTCGCGATACCGCCGGCATCGATCTCGCTCCATGTCCTCACAGGCAACCGGATGAGTATCACACGCTGAAGGTCGGCCGCCTGCGCAAGCTCGAAGCCCTTGGTCTTGCCGATCAGATTGGGCCAGGCCAATGGGTGATTGACGACAAGGCCGAGACGACGCTGCGCGAACTCGGCGAGCGTGGCGACATCATCAAGCGCATGCACCGCGCGCTGACTGAGCACGGCATCGAGCGCGGCTCAGCCGGTTTCGTTGTGGCGGCGGAAAGTCTTGATACGCCCATTATCGGGCGGCTGATCGAACGCGGGCTCGATGACGAACTGAGTGGCACGGCCTATGCAGTGGTCGACGGCGTCGATGGACGCACCCATCACATCAAACTTTCCAATCTGGAGGCGGCTGGCGACAGCGCAGTGGGATCGATAGTCGAACTGCGCGGATTCGATGATGCGCGCGGCCTCCGCCGCTCAGCGCTGGCGGTGCGCTCCGATCTTGGCGTGGATCAGCAGGTTATGGCATCGGGTGCGACATGGCTCGACCGCCAGGCAATCGCTCGCGAGCCTGCCGCTCTGTCCGAGGCTGGCTTCGGCGCCGAGGTCCGCGACGCCTTAAACCGCCGCGCCGAACACCTTGTCAATCAAGGGCTGGCAGAGCGGCAGGGAAGGCGCATCGTATTCGCCCGTAACCTGCTCGATACGCTGCGCCGCACGGAACTGGACATGGTTGCCGACAGGCTCGCGGCCGACACCGGACAACCTTTCAACCGCGTCGCCAGCGGAGGCTATGTTGCCGGCACCTATCGCCAGCGTTTCACGCTCGCCTCTGGCCGTTTCGCCATGATCGACGACGGCCTCGGTTTCCAGCTCGTTCCGTGGACACCCTCTCTCGAAAAGCATCTCGGCCGGCATGTCTCCGGGATCGCGCGCGACGCCGGAGGTGTCGACTGGAGCTTCGGCCGCAAGAGAGGCCCTGGCCTCTGAACCGCAAGATAGGAGCCTGCGATGTCCGCTACGAAAATTCTCTGGGGTCAGATCCTCACTGTCTTCCTGATCGTCCTGTCGACGACCTGGGCGGCGACGCAATGGACCGCATGGAAACTCGGTTTCCAGACGGGGCTCGGCACGCCCTGGTTCGAGATCGCCGGACTGCCCGTCTACTATCCCCCCGCCTTGTTCTGGTGGTGGTACTTCTACGATGCCTATGCACCGGGTATCTTCGTGAAAGGCGGATTGATTGCCGTATCGGGAGGCTTCCTGTCGATCATTGTCGCGATCGGGATGTCGGTGTGGCGGGCGCGGGAAGTCAAGAACGTCCAAACCTACGGTTCGGCGCGATGGGCCGATAGACGGGAGGTCGAGGCGGCTGGTCTTCTCGGCACCGATGGCGTGGTGCTCGGCCGCTACGATCGCCACTATCTCCGCCACGACGGGCCCGAGCATGTGCTGTGCTTTGCCCCGACCCGATCCGGCAAGGGCGTCGGCCTGGTGGTGCCTTCGCTGTTTACCTGGCCGGGCTCCGCGATAGTCCACGACATCAAGGGCGAGAACTGGCAGCTCACAGCCGGCTTCCGCGCTCTGCACGGTCGCGTTCTGCTCTTCGATCCGACCAATTCGAAATCGTCCGCCTACAATCCCTTGCTGGAAGTTCGCCGCGGCGAATGGGAAGTCCGCGATGTTCAGAACATTGCGGACATTCTCGTCGACCCGGAGGGGAGTCTGGAGAAGCGGAACCACTGGGAAAAGACCAGCCACGCGCTGCTGGTCGGCGCGATCCTGCATGTCCTCTATGCCGAGAAGGACAAGACACTGGCCGGCGTCGCCGCGTTCCTCTCCGATCCGAAGCGGCCGATCGAGTCCACATTGGCCGCAATGATGAAGACGGCGCACCTCGGTGAGGCAGGCCCGCACCCGGTCATCGCCAGTGCCGCGCGCGAACTGCTGAACAAGTCCGACAATGAGCGTTCGGGTGTGCTCTCCACCGCGATGTCCTTCCTGGGCCTCTACCGCGATCCCGTTGTCGCTGAGGTGACCACGCGCTGCGACTGGCGGATCGCCGACATCGTAGGCGGCAAGCGACCGGCAACGCTCTATCTCGTCGTGCCGCCTTCCGACATCAATCGGACCAAACCGCTCATTCGCCTTATTCTCAATCAGATCGGACGGCGTCTGACCGAGGACCTGCATACAAAGACAGGTCGTCACCGGCTGCTGCTGATGCTGGACGAGTTTCCGGCTCTCGGCCGCCTCGACTTTTTCGAGAGTGCGCTCGCCTTCATGGCCGGCTACGGGCTGAAAAGCTTTCTCATTGCGCAGTCGCTCAACCAGATCGAGAAGGCGTACGGTCCGAACAATTCTATCCTCGACAACTGTCATGTTCGTGTCAGCTTCGCGACGAACGATGAAAGGACCGCCAAACGCGTATCTGACGCGCTAGGCACCGCAACCGAGATGCGGGCGATGAAGAACTATGCCGGCCACCGGCTCTCCCCTTGGCTTGGACATCTCATGGTGTCGCGGCAGGAAACAGCCCGCCAACTGCTGACCCCTGGCGAGATCATGCAGCTTCCACCGACCGACGAGATCGTCATGGTGTCGGGGACGTCGCCGATCAGGGCGAAGAAGGCGCGCTACTACGAGGATGTCCGCTTCCGTGAACGCGTCATGTCGCCACCTGATCTGGCCCGGTCCGAACAAGCCCATCTTGACGACTGGAGCCATCTGCCGATCCTGACTCGCCCTGAGCTTACCGAAACGGCCGGCACGTCTCGGCAGGAGGATGGTGACCCAACGGAATCAGAGCGACGCCTGCAACCCGAACTCAATCGTGCGCGACCAGTCGACAAAACGGCTCCGATCGATAATGAGTTCGAGATCGATCCGGTCGACGATAGCGACGACGAAGAAGCCATCCGCAATCGGCGCCTGGCGCGCCTCATGCAGGGGGTGGCGCGGCAGGTTTCCCTCGACCCTGATGACGGCATGGAGCTGTAGGCGCCATGACAGTCCGCAAGAAGAAAGTGCAGATTTCTGTCTATCTCGATCAGACCATCATGACGATGCTTTCGGACTATGCGGCTCGGCGCGATCAACCTCAGTCGATGATTGCTGAAGCTGCGATCGCTTCGTTCCTGTCGCCGGATGCGGATGAGCGCCGCGAGGCGGCGATCGCCAAACGCCTCGACCAGGTCGATCGCCGCCTGGCCCGGCAGGAGCGCGATATCGGCGTCGCGGTTGAGACTCTGGCGGTGTTCGTCCGCTTCTGGCTCGCGACCACGCCTGCCTTGCCAGAGCCCGCCGCCCAGGCCGCACGTGCCAAAGCGGCCGAACGCTATGAAGCCTTCGTCACCGCCTTGGGGAGACGACTGGCGAAGGGGCCGAAACTACGGCAGGAGATTTCCGAGGACATCAATCCGATGGGGGACGAAAAAACGCCGTCCTGACTGTGCGGCTCGACAAGGCCTCTTTAAACCGAGATCCAAGGAGTGGCTTGAAGATCGGCCCGGGTGGGATGGATTCGCAGGTGGCAAAGCATGCTGGTCTAGTATCGAGAAAGGAATATATTGTACGGATTGAATCCGTACCATATATTGGGGATAAAGGAGAATAGCTATGCCCCGCAATGTCAGCGATAACGGTCGAATCGATGTTCGGATTCCGCCCGAAGCAAAAGCCATGATCGCACGTGCAGCGGCTTTGTCGAATGTCGGCCTAACTGAGTTTGTCACGCGCTCCGCGCTGCGTGACGCCCAAGCTGCAATCGAACGTGCCGAACATCTCGCACTGTCAGAACGCGACAGCCTGCGCGTTCTCGACCTGCTCGAAAACCTGCCGGCACCCACCGACCGTCTTATCCGTGCCGCCAAGGCCGGTCAGACTCTCGCGTGAGCTCCATCGTCTGGCAGGAAACGCCGATCGGCAAACAGCATGACCGCGCCGCCTTCAATTGTGGCGACGCTGATCTCAATATCTATCTGCAGCGCTTTGCGCGTCAAAACCACGAGAGCGGCGGTGCCAAAACCTTCGTCGCCGGCGTGGCGGAAGATCCTTCGCACGTCCTCGGATACTATTCCCTCAGCCCCGCCTCAATCGACTACGCCCGGACCCCTGCAGTCGCCAGACGTGGCCTCGGTCGCTACGACGTACCGGTCTTTCGCCTGGGTCGCCTTGCAGTGGATCTCACGGTACAAGGCCGCGGCCTCGGCGGCGGATTGCTGCTCGCCGCCGGGAAACGCTGTATGGCAGTTGCGCAGGAAGTCGGCGGCGTTGCCTTGCTTATCGACGCCAAAAGCGACCAAGCAGCACGCTGGTACGAGGGCTATGGTGCGGCCCGTCTTGATGACGCGCCGCTGGCCCTGGTCTTGCCCCTTGTCACGATCGCAAAGGCAATAGCAGCGATCTAGGTGCTGCGGCCAACTCCTGCCTGACATCGCCAGCCCAATGCGTAGCGATGATGCCGCATGCTCGCTGCAGCCAGGGACGTGATCACGCCATCTCTGGCGGGCCTGCGGGCTCACAATGCCTTCGCTGATCATTGCGGCAGTCTCACCGCAGAAGCCAAAGCCGCGATCCGCCCCTCCATCGACGAGCGAGTCGCGGCCTCGGATGGTATTGTGAATACCCCAGCCCCTGCGCTGCAGCACTGAGGGCCGGCGCACCGCCGTTCTCCTGTATTTGCACGCTACGGTACGACGACAACTGAAAGCTGTTGAATCGGCCTGCTTTCTGGCTCTTTTGATCATCCCCAACCGGGGACCGTCTGGCTGTTCCCGACCGAAACGGGGACACGATGACAAGCTCGCAAAACAATACGGAAGGCCGCGCGCGCAGTTCGCGCATGCTGCGCACCGCGCTTGGCCCCGCCATCACCAGGTTCCTGGATGACCCGGCCATCGTCGAAGTGATGCTGAACCCGGACGGCCGGATCTGGGTGGATCGGCTCGCGGAAGGTCTGGCCGAGACAGGGGAGACGCTTTCAGCCGCCGATGGCGAGCGCATCGTGCGCCTGGTCGCCCATCATATCGGCGCTGAAGTGCACGGTCGCTCGCCTCGCGTCTCGGCGGAATTGCCAGAGACCGGAGAGCGCTTCGAAGGGCTGCTGCCGCCCGTCGTCGCCGCGCCAGCTTTCGCAATCCGAAAGCCCGCCGTCGCAGTCTTCACGCTCAAGGACTACGTGGCGGCAGGCATCATGAGCGACGACCAGGCAGCGACGCTGCGCGCCGCCGTCGCCAGCCGTGCCAACATTCTCGTCGCCGGCGGCACATCTACCGGCAAGACGACGCTCACCAATGCCTTGCTGGCCGAGGTCGCGAGAGGGTCGGATCGCGTCGTCATCATCGAGGACACACGCGAGCTTCAGTGCGCGGCACCCAACCTTGTCGCTATGCGGACCAAGGACGGCGTCGCTACGCTTTCTGACCTGGTTCGCTCCTCCCTGCGCCTGCGGCCCGACCGCATCCCGATCGGCGAGGTCCGTGGGCCGGAGGCCCTCGACCTGCTCAAAGCGTGGGGTACAGGTCACCCCGGCGGCATCGGCACCATCCATGCCGGCTCCGGTATCGGCGCGCTGCGCCGTCTCGAGCAACTCATCCAGGAAGCCGTCGTCACCGTTCCGCGTGCGCTGATTGCCGAAACCATCGACCTCGTGGCGGTGCTTGCCGGACGCGGCTCGGCGCGGCGACTGGCGGAACTCGCGCGCGTCGCAGGTCTCGGGCCCGACGGCGACTATCGCATCATCCAGGCCAACCCCACCGACATAGGAGAGAGTTCATGATCCCCATCCTTTCACGCGGCTACCGCCAAATCGGTGCAGCGGCCACTACCCTTGTTGTCAGTCTTATCGTTGCCCCGGCGGCCCATGCATCCGGCTCGTCGATGCCGTGGGAACAGCCGCTGGAAAAAATCCTTCAGTCGATCGAGGGCCCCGTCTCCAAGATCATTGCCGTCATCATCATCATCGTGACGGGCCTGACGCTTGCCTTCGGCGATACTTCGGGAGGCTTTCGGCGGCTGATCCAGATCGTCTTTGGTCTGTCGATCGCCTTCGCGGCGTCAAGCTTCTTCCTGTCGTTCTTTTCGTTCGGCGGCGGAGCATTGATCTGATGGCAACCGCTTTCGAACAACTCGACACGGTGCCGGGCTGGGTCGTCCCCGTTCACAGGGCGCTGACCGAGCACATCCTGCTCGGCGGCGCGCCGCGCTCCATTGCGATCCTGAACGGCACACTCGCCGGCGCGATCGGCCTCGGCCTGCGCCTGTGGCTGGTCGGTCTCACCATCTGGGCGCTCGGGCATGTCACGGCGGTTTGGGCCGCGAAACGCGATCCGCTCTTTTTCGAGGTCGGCCGCCGGCATCTGCGCATCCCCGGTCATCTGTCAGTTTGAGGACGCGGTCATGATGAACCTTGCCGAATTTCGTCGCACCGCCAGCCGCCTGGCCGACTATCTGCCTTGGGTTGCCCTCGTTGCACCGGGCGTTGTGATCAACAAGGACGGGAGCTTCCAGCGCACCGCAAAGTTCCGCGGGCCAGATCTCGATTCCGCCGTCGCGGCCGAGCTGGTTGCGGTCGCTGCGCGCATCAACAACGCCTTCCGTCGCCTCGGCTCGGGTTGGAGCATCTTCGTCGAGGCGCAGCGGCACGAGGCGGCGACCTATCCCGAGAGCCAGTTTCCCGACCCGGCGTCTGGCCTGGTCGACGCCGAACGCAAGGCCGACTTCGAGGAGGAAGGTGTCCATTTCGTATCGAGCTATTTCCTCACCTTCCTCTATCTGCCGCCAGCCGAGGAGGCCGCGCGTACGGAAGGGTGGCTCTACGAGGGACGCGAACGGTCCGGCGTCGATCCGCATGAGGTCCTGCGCGCCTTTGTCGACCGCACCGAGCGCGTGCTCTCGCTGCTCGATGGCTTCATGCCGGAATGTCGTTCGCTCGACGACGGCGAGACGCTGACTTACCTGCACTCGACTGTCTCGACAAAGCGTCATCGCGTAAACGTTCCGGAGACGCCAGTTTATCTCGATGCGCTGCTCACCGACGAGCCACTGACAGGTGGGCTCGAGCCACGCCTTGGTGACCAGCATCTTCGGCTCCTGACCATTGTCGGTTTCCCTACCGCGACGACGCCGGGTCTGCTCGACGAGCTGAACCGGTTGGCCTTTCCCTACCGCTGGTCGACCCGTGCGATCCTGCTCGACAAGGTCGACGCCACGAAGCTGCTGACGAAAATCCGGCGCCAGTGGTTTGCCAAGCGCAAGAGCATCGCAGCGATCCTGAAGGAGGTGATGACCAACGAGGCGTCCGTGCTGATGGACACGGACGCCTCCAACAAAGCGGCCGACGCCGACTTGGCCTTACAGGAACTCGGCGCCGACATGTCGGGCATGGCCTACGTCACCGCCACCATCGCGGTCTGGGATGCCGATCCGCGAGCAGCAGACGAGAAGCTGCGTCTTGCCGAGAAAGTCATCCAGGGTCGTGACTTCACGGCCATGATCGAAACCGTCAACGCCGTCGACGCCTGGTTGGGCTCATTGCCCGGACATGCCTACGCCAATGTCCGCCAGCCGCCCATCTCCACACTCAATCTCGCCCACATGATTCCCCTCTCTGCCATGTGGGCGGGGCCGGAACGGGACGAGCATTTCGGTAGCCCCCCCTTGCTTTACGGCAAGACCGAAGGCTCGACCCCGTTCCGGTTGTCCCTGCACGTCGGTGATGTCGGCCACACACTCGTCGTCGGCCCCACCGGCGCGGGCAAGTCGGTGCTGCTTGCGCTGATGGCCCTGCAATTCCGCCGCTACCCAGGCTCGCAGGTCTTCGCCTTCGACTTCGGCGGCTCGATCCGCGCCGCCACGCTGTCCATGGGCGGTGACTGGCACGATCTCGGCGGCGAACTCACCGAAGGTGCGCAGGCCTCCGTCTCCCTGCAGCCGCTCGCCCGCGTCCACGACACCTATGAGCGCGCCTGGGCGGCGGACTGGATCGTAGCGATCCTTGCCCGCGAGGGCATCCCCATCACCCCTGACGTCAAGGAGCATATCTGGACCGCGCTGACATCGCTTGCCTCCGCACCGGTCGCGGAGCGCACCATCACCGGCCTGGCTGTCCTGCTGCAGGCGAACGATCTAAAACGGGCCCTGCGGCCATACTGCATCGGTGGCCCTTATGGCCGGTTGCTTGATGCCGAGGCCGAACATCTTGGCGCGGCATCCGTTCAGGCGTTCGAGATCGAGGGCCTGGTTGGAACCGGGGCCGCGCCAGCCGTCCTGACCTACCTGTTTCATCGCATCGGTGATCGCCTCGACGGACGGCCGACGCTGCTCATCATCGATGAAGGTTGGCTGGCGCTCGACGACGAGGGCTTCGCCGGCCAGCTGCGCGAGTGGCTGAAGACACTGCGCAAGAAGAACGCCAGCGTCATCTTCGCTACTCAGTCCTTGTCCGACATTGACGGCTCGGAAGTCGCCCCGGCGATCATCGAGAGTTGTCCAACCCGACTGCTCTTGCCGAACGAGCGCGCGATCGAGCCGCAGATCACCGCCATCTACCGCCGCTTCGGCCTCAACGACCGCCAGATAGAGATCCTGGCGCGCGCGACCCCCAAGCGCGACTACTATTGCCAGTCCCGGCGCGGCAACCGCCTCTTTGAGCTCGGCCTATCGGAAATCGGCCTGGCGCTCTGCGCCGCATCTTCCAAGACGGACCAGGCGCTCATCGCCAGCGTTGTGGCGGAGCATGGCCGCGACGACTTCCTCGCGGCCTGGCTGCGCGCGCGAAACGCAGGCTGGGCCGCTGACCTCATTCCCAACTTCATCCCCCAAGCCGAAAAGGAGCCTCAATCATGAAACGCCGTCTTTACCGCTCGCGCGCCCTCGTGCTCGCTGCCGCCTTGCTTGCTCCGCCCCTCGCGGTCTCGCCATTGGTGTCGACGTCTGCGCATGCGTTCATCGTGTTTGATCCATCGAACTACACGCAGAATGTGCTGACGGCGGCGCGATCGCTCCAGCAGATCACCAATCAGATCACCTCGCTGCAAAACCAGGCCCAGATGCTGATCAACCAGGCCCGCAATCTCGCGAGCTTGCCCTTCTCTTCGCTGCAGCAGTTGCAGCAATCGGTGCAGCGCACGCAGCAACTCCTCAACCAGGCGCAGAACATCGCCTTCGACGTCCGACAGGTCGACCAGATGTTCCAGCAGAAATATGGCAACGTCTCGCTCTCCGCGTCGGATGAAGCGCTCGTTGCTGATGCGCGCTCGCGCTGGCGCAACACGGTTGGCAGTCTTCAGGACGCCATGCGCGTGCAGGCAGGCGTCGTTGGAAACATCGAGACCAATCGAACGCAAATGTCGGCGCTGGTCAGTTCGAGCCAATCAGCGACAGGCGCGCTGCAGGCGACGCAAGCCGGCAACCAACTCCTTGCGCTACAGGCTCAGCAACTCGCCGACCTCACTGCCGTTGTCGCCGCCAACGGCCGCGCGCAAGCCTTGACCGATGCGGAACGGGCCGCCGCCGCCGAACAGGGGCGCGAACAGCGCCGCCGCTTCCTGACCCCCGGCTCCGGCTATCAGGCCGCCAATGCCCAGATGTTCAACCGCTGAGGTCGAAGCCATGGATGGCAAGATCCTCGCCCGCATCGTCGCCGTCATCTTGGTCGCGGTCGCCGTCACGGCGACCGCGCTGGAGATAACCCGGAAGCAGGAAAAGCCCGCGGGCGCGGCATCGTACGTGCCGGCAGCCTCGGCGCCGGACCCGCTCCGCGAGGGTCTTCGCCATTGCCAGAGCCTCGGCGAGGCTGCCTTGCGTGACGGCGATTGCTTGCGCTTGTGGGCTGACGAACGCGACCGGTTTCTCGGCTTCAGGGCGCCAGCCACAAACGCGTCGCCCGCGCCGATCGATCCGCAGTCACCAAACGCGTCCACGCCGGAGGCGCGATAGCATGGGCAGCACCGGCATCATCGACCAGTTTCTCGGCACCTTCACCCGTTATATCGATAGCGGCTTCGGCCTGCTCGGCGGCGAGGTCGCGTTCATCGCCACCACGCTGATCGTCATTGACGTGACGCTCGCCGCTCTCTTCTGGAGCTGGGGCGCCGACGACGACATCATTGCCCGGCTGGTCAAGAAGACGCTGTTCGTCGGCGTCTTCGCCTATCTGATTTCCAACTGGAACAGTCTTGCCCGCATCGTCTTCGAGAGCTTTTCCGGTCTCGGCCTGAAAGCGAGCGGCACGGGTTTTTCGGTTCAGGACCTGCTGCGTCCTGGCAAGGTGGCGCAAACCGGTCTCGACGCGGGACGACCGCTGCTCGAATCCATCTCGGGTCTGATGGGCTGGGTCTCCTTCTTCGAAAACTTCATTCAGATCGTCTGCCTGCTCTTTGCCTGGGCCCTGGTCCTGCTCGCCTTTTTCATTCTGGCCGTGCAGCTCTTTGTCACCCTGATCGAATTCAAGCTGTCAACGCTGGCCGGTTTTGTGCTGATCCCCTTCGGCCTCTTCGGCAAGACCGCTTTTATGGCCGAACGCGTGCTCGGCAATGTCATCTCATCGGGTATCAAGGTGCTGGTGCTGGCCGTCGTCATCGGCATAGGCTCGACGCTGTTCGGCGAGTTCACTCAAGGGTTCGGCGGCGAAAACCCCACCATCGATCAAGCCATGGCGATCGTTCTGGCTGCCCTGTCACTCCTGGGTCTCGGCATCTTCGGGCCGGGCATTGCCAATGGCATCGTCTCCGGTGGACCGCAGCTCGGTGCCGGCGCCGCTGTCGGCACCGGCCTTGCGGCAGGCGGAACGGTGCTTGCCACCGGCGGTGCCGCAAGCCTGGCGGCACGCGGCGGGTCGGCTGCGCTGTCCGCGGGCAGCTCCATAGCGCGTGGCGGGTCGAGTGCAGGCTTGTCTGGCCAAGGTGGCGCCGCAGCTGCCGCTTCTGGCTTGGGCGGCGTTGCAAGCGCGGGTGTTTCGCAGACGGGCTCGCCGCTCAGGCGCGCCGCCGCGCGCGCCAGTGAATCCATGCAGTCGTCCTCGGCCGCTGGTCCACAGTCCGCCACCGCGGGGACCGGTGAAACCGCGACAGCGGGAACGGTCGCAGGCAATGCCGAACGCGCAGGCGAACCCTCAGTCGGCCGTGCGGGCAGGGCGGACGGCGCGGCACAAAATGCCCCTGACTGGGCCAAACGCATGCAGCGGTCCCAGCGCGTGTCGCACGGCGTCCAGACCGCTGCCCACGCAGTCCGAGCTGGCGATGCCCATGGCAGCGGCAGTTCCGTTTCTCTCTCCGAAGGCAATTGACCATGAACATCTTTCGACGGCCCGCCGTCCACTACAGCAAGACACCCCAACCCGAGACTCCGTACCAGAAGGCGGCGCAGGTCTGGGACGAACGCATCGGCTCTGCTCGCGTGCAGGCCAAAAACTGGCGATACATGGCCTTCGGATCGCTGATCCTCTCGGCAGGCCTGGCTGCGGCGCTTGTATCGCAGACGGCGCGGGGAACCGTGGTCCCATGGGTGGTGCAGGTCGACACGCTCGGACAGGCGCAGACGCTTGCGCCCGCGACCACGGACTACAAGCCGACCGATCCGCAAATTGCGTGGCATCTCGCCCGCTTCATCGAGCAAGTCCGCTCAGTTCCGGCCGATCCGATCGTCGTGCGTCAAAACTGGCTGCGCGCCTATGAATGGACCACTGACGAGGGCGCCGCGGCGCTCAACGATTATGCCCGCATCAATGACCCCTTCTCCAAGGTCGGCAAGCAGCAGGTCTCGGTGGACGTCTCGTCGGTCATTCGCGCCTCTGCCGATTCCTTCCGCGTCGCCTGGACCGAGCGTCACTACGAAAACGGCCAGCTCTCCACCACAGAGCGATGGACCGCCATCCTGACAACCGTGATCCAGCCGCCGCGCGACGCTGACCGGCTACGGGCCAATCCGCTTGGCATCTACGTCAATGCCATCAACTGGTCGCGGGAGATGAATCAATGATCGTGCCTTCGCATGGTGTCGCAACACGCGCGTCTGGGTGGTCCGCCTTTGCCGCGGTGTTGCTTTCAGGCTCCGTTCTTGCCGGCTGCGCCACACCCCGGAAACCGCCGCAAATTGCCTACGATGCCTACGTACCGCCTCTGCCTGCCGCCCCGGCAGCGGCCTCCGATGAGAGGCCAAAACCGCTGCACATTCCACCGGGGTGGGTCCCGGCACATGGTGGTGCAGCCGGCAGCACGCCGGCGGCGCGCGTCGAGAACGCCAACGCGGCGGCGCGTGTCCAGCCGCGCCGTGAGGGCTACTACAACGCCATTCAGATATATCCCTGGAGCGACGGCGCGCTCTATCAGGTCTATGCTGCTCCCGGACAGATAACCGACATTGCGCTTGAGCCCGGGGAGAGCCTGACTGGCGACGGTCCGATCGCGGCGGGCGATACCGCGCGCTGGATCATCGGCGACACCGAAAGCGGATCTGGCGTCACCAGACGCGTCCATGTGCTGGTCAAACCTTCGCGCGCCGACATCACCACCAATCTCGTCATCACCACCGACCGGCGCAGCTATATGATCGAGCTGCAATCGGGCGATAAGCCGTACATGCCCGCCGTGGCGTGGGCCTATCCCGCGCTCCCGGCTGGACAGGCGCGGGCGATCCCCGCGACGCCGGCGATGCCCGACGTCACCGCCCGCAATTACCGCTACGGTCTCACCGGCGACACGGCCCCCTGGAGGCCCATCAGTGTCTATGACGACGGCAGGCGCGTCTATGTCGAGTTTCCGCGCGGGATCGTGCAAGGCGAGATGCCGCCCATCTTCGTCATCGGCCCGGACGGCGAGGCTGAGATAGCCAACAGCCGCGTCTACCAGAACACCCTGATCGTTGACCGGATATTCGGTGCTGCCGAGTTACGCCTTGGCAGCGGCAAGCGGCAACAGACCGTCAGGATCGTCCGCACCGATGGGACGGGGAGGGCCTCTCGGATGCCAAGCTTCAGCGCAACCTCGAACCTCACAAACGCACCCCGGCAAAGGGGAGGGGAGGAGTCATGAACGAGAACGAAACCGCTGCTGCCCCGATGCAGCTTCGCGCTGAGCCGCCGCGTGTCACGCGCCTGTCGCGCAAGGTGCTCGCCGGCATCAGCCTGGTTGCATCCTTAGGCGTCGGCGGCGCGCTGGTCTATGCGCTTCAGACCGGCGATACGGGCTCGCATGGCGACGAGCTCTACTCGACTTCCAACAGGCAGCCCGCCGATGGGCTGGCCAGCCTGCCGCGCGACTACACTGGTCCCGTTCTTGGGCCGCCGCTGCCTGGCGATCTAGGCCGGCCGATGCTTGATGCACAGAACAAGGGACAGCCCGTCGTGCCGCCGACCATCGCGACACCCATGGTTGATGAGGCCGAACAACGCCGGCGGGCCGAAGAAGAGGCGGCCCGAACCTCGCGCGTTTTCTTCCAGACGGGACAGGCAAGCGCGGGGCTGACGGAAACGGCTGGAGGAGATGCACCGGGGAACGCTGCCGCCCCTGACCTCGCGGGTCAGTCCGGACAGTCAGCCACGCAAGATCGTCAACTCGCCTTCCTCAACGCCACTGCTGACCGGCGCACAGTGGCGCCGGATCGCGTTACGCCGCCGGCGTCGCCCTATGTCCTCCAGGCAGGGGCCGTCATTCCGGCAGCGCTCATCACAGGCATCCGTTCCGATCTGCCCGGCCAGATCACCGCGCAGGTGACCGAAAATGTCTATGACAGTCCGACGGGTCGCTCGCTGCTGATCCCGCAAGGCACGCGGGTCATTGGCCAGTACGACAATGGGGTCGGCTTTGGCCAGCGGCGCGTGCTGCTTGTCTGGAGCAGGCTCGTCTTTCCAAACGGCCGTTCCATTGTTCTTGAACGCCAGCCTGGCACTGACGACCAAGGCTATGCCGGCCTGGAGGACGGCGTCGACTATCATTGGGCAGAGTTGTTCAAGGCGGCTGCGCTCACCACCATTCTCAGCGTCGGCGCGGAGGCCGGCTCGGCTGACCAGGAAAGCGATATCGTGCGCGCGCTGCGCGGCGGCGCTTCCGACAGCATCAGCCAGGTCGGCCAGCAGATCGTCCAGCGCCAACTGAACATCGCACCAACGCTGACGATACGGCCGGGCTTTAATGTGCGTGTTGTCGTTACGCGCGATCTCGTGCTCGAACCCTATCGAGGCTGAAATGGCCAAGCTGAAACTCGGTCCGATTGCAGACGACAAGCCGGTTAAAGTCACGGTGGAACTACCGGCGCTGCTGCACCGCGATCTGTCCAGATATGCTGAGATCCTTGGGCGCGACTCGGGTCAGTCATCCACCGATCCTCTTCGCCTGATCGTGCCGATGCTGGAGCGCTTCATTGCGACGGATCGCGGCTTTGCCAAGGCCAAGCAAGAGCGCAAGACCTGAATGCAGCCAAACCACAAAGTGTGCGACGACCTGCGCAGCAATTGAACCTTCGTGAAGGAACAACCGGTGGTTCCTTGGAACGCTATGCGATCCCGGCCGCCGTCGGAGCAAAGGCGGACACTATCGCTTCAAGTGAAACGTTCAGTGCGTTGGTGAAGGTCCTGCCCTTCTGCCAGATAGCGACGTAGTGATAGATCGCGGAGGGTTCCACCGGCTTTGCTTTCAGGTGAAAGGCCGCATACTCACGCGCAATGATTTCATTGGTTATCGAGATGCCAAGGCCAGCGGAAACATAGCCCGCTTCGTGACCGTTGCAGTCGAATTCGACCAGTATGTCAGGCTCGACACCAGCGAAGCGCAGCGCATTGAAGTTCATCTGATGGGCGGCAAATTGAGGATCGATGTCGACGATCGTTTCTCCCGCGAGGTCATGAGCCTCGATGCACGACTGTCTCGAAAAACGATGATCGGGATGAAAGATGCATACGTTGCGCGCCGAGCCCAGCGGCGCCCATTCAAACAGGCCTGGATCGAGAGGCAGCCTTGAGATTCCGAGATCCGCCCGCCCGGCCAGGATGTGCTCTCCGATCTGATCGTAGCTTCCCGAAATCGATCGAACAGTCGAGGCAGTCTTCGAACGAATTGTCGCTACAACCCGGGGCAAGGTCACAAAGCCGAAGACGGAAGGCGCAGCAATGGCGATCCGTTGCTTTTCGTCGTTCTTCATCGCGAAGATCGACGACTCCAGTCGATCCAGGGACGTTATAGCGAGATCGACGTTTCGCAGCAGTTCCCAGGCTTCCTGCAACGGAACGATGCGGTTCGAGGACCTTTTGAAGAGTGTGATGCCAAGCGTTGCCTCGAGTTGCTTCACATGTTGACTGACCGCCGGCTGGCTTATCCCGAGGGCCACCGCCGCTCGCCTTGTCGAACCGGTTCGAAGCACCTCGCGGAAAACCTGCAACTGTCGGAGCTTCAGGCCGCCTTGCAGCAACTCCATCCTGTCCGATCCCTCTTTTGAAAGCGGCTTGTGTCAACCCCGAAGTGGATTGAATGGGCAGACCGGGGCAGAGACCGCGTATATGCGGCCGGCCTGGAAATGAAGTGGCGCGCAATCTCTGAGATGACACCTTCTCGGAGCTTGGTACCGAGGCGATGCACATCCTCCTCAGATCGGCCGTTTACATACTATAGTTGATAAACTCGGAGTATGTAAGCCGCGATCTTCCGGCGCATGGATATGCGCAAATTGGTCGGCCGGAACTTCGCCCGCCTGCGTCGAGAGAAGGGTCTGACCCAGGAAGAAGTTGAGGCGCGTTCCGGCTTCAGCCAGCAATATCTCAGCGGCCTAGAAAGGGGCCGGAGGAATCCGACTGTGATCACCCTTTATGAACTGGCTCAAGCTCTCGGCGTGGGCCACATCGAATTGGTCAAGCCTGATGATCATCTCTGATTGACACCTGCCGCGCGGGTCACGTGACCAGTCGGAATGGGTCGTGGCGAAATCAGCCGTTCACCCGAACTTTCAGAGCCTAGAGCGCCGAGACTGTCGCAGAACGGGGCTCAATTCTACCAAACCTAGTCTTGCCGACCGCCCAGATAGAGGGCGTGTATAATCATTCGTTATGGCAAAAATTTTCAAAATTATAGATTGAGCGAAAAGAGATAGCCGATAGGTTAGGTCAAATCCGGGAATTTATTGCCGGCTATCTCTAAGTCAATTTCGCAATCGTACGGTACCCACCAAAGGTATTGCGCGGAAAATCGCGCCGTACATTGCGAAATTGCAAACCGATGGATGAATCCAATGGGCGGTTTTGCTTTTCAGTTTGCTGCCGCCTTTGTGGTTACCCTGAGCCTTGCGCTTGTCAGCGGTTCTTTGGGAACAGTATTTGGCCTGCTGCTGGCCGTCTCCAAAAGCGCGGCGGCCCCTCGGCTAAGCAGGGTTGTGACGGCCTACACGACTGTGGTCCGTGGTGTTCCAGAACTTGTCATTATCCTGCTCATCTACTTTGGAGGCACCACGTTCGCCAGCATGGTCGCCGGCCGCTATGTGGAGGTGAATGCGTTCACCGCAGGGGTGATCGCGCTCTCGGTCGTGTTCAGCGGCTATGCGACCGAAGTGTTCCGGGGGGCGATTGCCGCCGTGCCCACGGGGCAGACGGAAGCGGCGAAGTCGCTTGGGCTGAATGCCTGGCAGCGTTGGGCCTTCATCATCGGTCCGCAGATGCTGCGGCTGGCGCTGCCAGCCTATGGCAATCTCTGGATTTCGCTCTTCAAAGATACCGCGTTGGTGTCAATCGTCGGCCTGACCGACATCATGCGCGTTGCCTATGTCGGCGCCGGATCGCTGCGTGCGCCGCTGACCTTCTATCTCGCGGCCTCAGCGCTTTATCTCACCCTCACGACAGTGACGCTGGTGTCTATCCGGTTCGCAGAGCGGCGTTACCCCGCTTTCGGTCGCTAGGGGACCTGCCGTGAACCTCCAGTTGATGCTTGATGCGGTGGCGGTGCTCTCCTCAGGCGTGGGGCTCACCTTGACGCTGACCGCGCTGTCGCTGATTGCGGGATTTCTTTTGTCGGTGCCGCTGGCGTTCATCCGCGCCTTCGCGCGTCCCAGCCTGTCGCTCGCGGTGTTGGGCTACACCTATGTCTTTCGCGGCACACCCATGCTCGTTCAGCTCTTCCTGCTCTATTATGGTCTAAGCCAGATCGAGGCTGTGCGGGCCAGCGTCTTTTGGGTGATCCTTCGCGACCCTTTCTGGTGCGCCCTGCTGACATTCTCGCTGAACAGCGCGGCGCATACCACCGAGATCCTGTGTCGAGGTCTGCAGTCCGTGCCCAAGGGTCTAACGGAGGCCGCCGCGGCTCTCGGCTTGAAACGCCTACAGACCGCTCGCCTTGTTACCTTTCCGATCGCGTTCAGGATTTCGCTTCCGGCTTACGGGAATGAAGTCGTGGGCATGATCAAGGGCTCGTCCCTGGCGAGCACCGTAACGCTTCTCGAGATCACCGGCATGGCGAGGCAGATGGTGTCGGCTACCTTCGCCCCCTTCGAAATCTTCATCGTCGCCGGCGCAATTTATCTGTCGCTTACGTCGGTCACGGTGAAAGCAATTCAGTTTCTGGAAGGGCGGCTCTCGACCGACGGTCCTCCTGGCACACGACGCAGGCTGCGACCAAAGCCGGCGCTGTGCGAACCCGAGATCACGACACCCACGCCGTGACCGTGCAGCTTTCGCTGCATTCCCACCAACCAAAACGAAAGAGGTGCCTTATGCGCATACCCTTTGCCACGGCTGTTTTGCTCGCATCATTCATGTCAGTCTTCCCTGTCAGGGCCGAGGGCGAGCGCCCGCTATCGATCGCCACCGAAGGCGCCTCGCCGCCATGGGACGGCACCGATGCGAATGGCGAGCTCTATGGCTACGACGTCGATGTCGGACGCGAGCTGTGTCGCCGCATCAACATCAAATGCAGCTTTGTCGCGCAGGACTGGGACGGCATCATTCCGGCCCTGGTCGTCGGCAAGTTCGACGTCATCATGTCCGGCATGGCGATCACCGAGAAACGCAAGCAGTCGATCGCATTCTCAGTCCCCTACGCCGGCGGTTTCAACCAGTTCGTCGTGCGCAAGGAACTAGGGCTTGATGCCGGCGATACCAAACAAAAGGTCAACCTCTCCACAGTCGGGGATAAGGAAAGGGCGGCCATCGAGCACGTCAAGTCGACGCTCAGCGGCAAGGCAATCGGCGTCCTGCGCTCATCGAACTCGGAGGCTGTTCTGAAGGATCTCTTCGGGGATGTCGTGACCATTCGCAGCTACGACAGCCTGGACAATCTGAAGCTCGACCTTGCCGCCGGGCGCGTCGACGGCGGGCTTGCCGACTTTTTCACATGGAGGGATTTCCTGGAGACGCCGGCTGGGTCGATCGCGGTGTTCTTCGGACCGGAACTGAAGGGTGGTCTCTGGGGACCTGGCGTCGGCGCCGGCATGCGCAAAGACGATACCGCGTTGCTCGCCAAGTTCAACGCGGCCATCGATGCGGCCGCCAAGGATGGGACGCTCACGGCGCTAAGTATCAAATGGTTCAAGACCGACATCGCACCAGCCATTGCGAAATAACGGCGCCACCGGCTTCGACACATCGTGTGGCGCAGGCCGCGTGCCGGCGCCCGACATCCCAAATCCCAAAAGGCGAGCTCCATGAAAGACCATTTTTGCGCGGTTGTAACCGGCCAGTCCCTGATCACGCACGACATCCGCAATATCCAGGACGAACGGTTCGCCGAAATTGTCCGCTTCTTGGGGCAGGGCGACCTCGTATTCACCAACTTCGAGTCGACGATCCTCGGCAAGCACGGCGGTTGGCCGACCAAGGGCAGGTACTTCGGCTATTCCAAGGCCGAAGTGTTGGACGCGTTGCAGGCAATCGGCTTCAACGCGCTTGCACTGGCGAACAACCACGCTTTCGATCTCGGCCCGAGCGGCGTGTTTAATACCCTGGAAGAGGTGGAAGCGCGCGGATTCCTGCATGCAGGGATTGGGGCGGACGAGGCGGACGCGGCCAGACCGGGGCGCCGCCGGCTTGGGGCGCGCGAGGTCGCGCTGCTTGCCATCGATGCAGGGCCAGGCCCGGCCAACATGTATGCCGATAACGCTACCCTGTTTCGTCCTGCGCGTGCTGGCGTCAACCACCTGAAGACCGTTCGAAAATTTGGGGTGCCGGACGGACATTTCCGCAGACTGGCGAGGCTTGGCGAACACCTCCAAAGCTCGCCCTACGAACTCGCCAACTATGCGCAACCGGAGGACCCGCCGGAGGTGGCGAGCGGCAAGGAGATCAATTTTTACGGCACGGTGTTTGCGCAAGCTGCCAGCTTCGGTCGCCTAGTCGAGGTCGACTCTCAGAGCGCGGGCGTCCATTTGTCCGCCATCCGGCAGGCAGCGGCGCAAGGCGATTTCGTCGTCGCTTACCTGCACCATCACCATTGGGAACCAGGTTGGCAGGACGTGCCGCGTTGGGTGCGGACCTTTGCCCGGGCCTGCATCGATGCCGGCGCAGACCTCTTCGTCAGCCACGGCGCGCCCGTGCTCCAAGCTCTGGAGATCTACAATGGCGCGCCGATCTTCTATGGCCTCGGGAACTTCCTTTTCCACGTCCACCCCAACGAAAACGAATGGGACCCGCCGGAAGTCTGGCAAAGCATCGTCGCAGCGTGCCGTTATGACGTGAGCGGAAAACTTGAAGGGATTGACCTCCTGCCCGTTGTGATCGGCGCGGACGCGCAGTCTATCGGATCGGCAACGGGCAGGCTGGTTCCAACGGCCGCAACGGGGGGAGCAGGGCGAGATATCCTTGAGGGGTTTGCAACCCGTTCGCGGCTTTTCGGTACTGATATCGCGGTCTCCGGGTCGACCGGCCGCATAACTGTGCCCGTCGCGCGAAAATACGGCTGACACGCGTTCCGCGACAACTCTCTCTCCCTGGGACTGGTAAATGCACCATCGAAATGCCTTGCCGGAATCGAAACGACCCCGCGTCCCGCGAGTATGGCCAAAGCCGAAAATCGAGACCAGTCCTCATCCCGCCGATCTTCACGTCGGCCGACAGGTCGCAGTGGCTCGTGTGCAGTCGGACATATCGCAGGCACAGCTTGCCCGATCGATAGGCATCAGCTTTCAACAGCTCCAGAAATACGAGAACGCAAAGAACCGCGTTAGTGCGTCCATGCTCTACGAGATCGCCAGATCGCTAGGAGTTCCCGTCAGCCGATTCTTCGAAGGTCTCCCGGGCAATCGGACCAGCCCTGACGGTCCGCCTCTTCCAGTCGATGAGCGCATCGATTTCATTGCCAGCGCCGAAGGCCGGCGTCTGATTGAGGGACTGGTGCAACTGCATCCGCGGGTGCGCGGCCGAGTGTCCGCCCTGATCGCCGTCCTAGGGGAGGAATTGCTAGTCCTCGACGCGAATAAGGATAGCTAGATGGCCGGCGAATTTGCACCGGCCAAACCCAAGACCGCTTGATAGCCCGTAGTCGGGGCCGGACGAGCTTGATGCGTGAAGCGTCGCCTGCTTCGCGCCTCATCTCGGTCGGCAGGGGCAGTCCTGTCCGCGCCGATAAGCGGACGTCGACGAACGACACGCCACGAGCGGCTTGCGCCATTAGGGGTCACCCGAGTTAGTTTGTGCGGCGCCGTCGAGCGGGCGAGTGGATATGAGACCCGGCGTATGGGCCGATTTTAGAATGGGAGTTTGATATCGCCCGCCGACAAAGGCCGACCCACGGCTATGAGCGCGGCAACCGTCTCTCTGTCCCGTTGCCGACGCGTCACCAAGCCAGTCACCACGCGGTCGAGCGAGATCGCGCCGGCGCCGGCTATGGCGAGGGCGAACATGCCGCCGGCTATGGCGAGATCCTTTTCGAAATGCAGCAATTCGTTCTGGCTGGCGAAATTGGTGTGGAACAGGGCGGCGGTTGCCAGACAGAACAATCCAAGCGAGACCGCGCCCAGACGCGTCAGCAGGCCGAGGCCGACCGACAGGCCAGCTCCCAACTGCAGCGCTATGGTGGTGATGAGAAGCAGCGAGCTGACGCCGAGCGCGGCCATGGCTTTTGCGGCACCTTCGAAGTGGCTCGCCAGCTCAAGGCCTTCATGCACGAAGAGTAGCGAGAGCAGCAGGCGACCCGTCAGCAGGGTCAAGTCGCTGAGGTGTAATTTCGAGGCGATTTGTGTCGTTGTCACGATGGGCTCCAAACAAGAGAGAGGGCAGGCGCCTTGCCGCGCCTGCCTAGTTTACTTTGTCACTTTGGTGTCGATGGCTTTTTGCAGGTCCGCGCGTTCCTCGCAGCCTGCCGGGCAGAGCTGCGTCAGCGACGCCAGCTGCTGCCTGGCCTTGGCCATGTCGCCGGTCTCGACATAGAGCTCTCCGAGATATTCGCGCGCGGCCTTGTGATCAGGCTTCAGTTCGAGCGCCTTGGTGTAGTAGGTCAGCGCGGTTTTGTAGTCGCCGGTCTTGCGTAGCGTGAAGCCGAGCAGATTATAGACGTCGGCCTGCTGCGTATCCTGCGCCAGGTCGCGAAGGTCCGCCAGCGCTCCCTTATAGTCCTTGGCGTCGATCTTCGCCTTGACCGCCGTGAGGTCCGGTGCATCGTCGCCTTCGATGTTGTCGACGGCATAGGCCGGCACGGTGATGGCGACCGGAACCGCGGTCAGCACGGCAACGGCGCCGAGCAGCCCGAACAGCGCGTGCTTGCCGAAAAGGGGATGTTTCATTGTCTTTCTCGCTTTCCTGATTTCCCGCTCAGATCTGCACCGGGGTGAAGCCGTACGCCTTGCCGTCCTTGACGAAGGTGCCGGTGCTCGGGAACGGGAAGTGCGAGCCCGAGATCCGGATGTTGTCGGCAATCACGCGATTGATCAACTTGTGCCGCGTGGTGATCGCCGTCGGCCCGTCCTGGTCGTAGCTGCCTTGCCACTCCGGATGCGGCGCCAGCAGCGCCGGCACATACATCGTGTCGGCCGAAATCATGATCTGATCCTTGCCGGAGTTCGCCAGGTAGACCGAGTGGCCGGGCGTATGGCCCGGCGCTGCGATGATCTGGATGCCGGGCGCGACCTCGGCGCCGTCCTCGACCAGCTTCCAGTTCTTCCATTTCGGGAAGTTTTCGGCGATGCGCTTGCCCGCCGGCTTGCGCCCTTCGGGCAGCTTTGCTAGCCGGCCGGGATCGGTCCACCAATTGTATTCCGTGGCGTTAACGATCAGCTCGGCGTTCGGGAAAACCGGCGCACTGGTGCCCTTTTCCATCAGGCCCCAGACATGGTCGGGGTGGAAATGCGAGATCATGATCGTGTCGATTGTCTTGTAGTCGATGCCGGCGGCGGCCATGTTGGCCGGCAGATGGGTGGCATTGGTCTGCCATTGGCCGACACCGGAACCGGCGTCCATCATGATCAGCCGGCCGTTCATCTTGAGGACGACGACGGTGAGCGGGATGGGCATGAAGTCTGTCGTCAGTCCGGCCTTGGCCAAGGCTGCCTTGGTGTCCTCGACCGAGACATCCTTGATGAAGGCGGGGTCGTGTGGCTTGCGCCAGATGCCGTCATAGATGGCGGTGATCTCGATATCGCCGACCTTGTATTTGTAGAAGCCGACGGCCGGCTCGACCGGCGTTTCGGCGAAGGCAGGACGGGTGAATTCCAGCTTGCCGGCGAGGCCGAAAGCGGCAGCGGCAGCGGCGGACCCAAGCAACGTGCGACGTGTCATGTTGAACATGATGATCTCCTGTGTGAAGCGGTGTGGGTGGGGTGGCGGACAGCCAGGCCTGGCCCTCCGTCCTGATTGCGGACCTGTTGGTCCTGACCCGAGGAGACTCAGCTACCCCAGACGCCCTGGCCGTACTGAGCCGGCACGCTGGCATCGGCGTCACCCTGTGCCTTTTCGAACTTTCGGATCGAGCCGGTGTGCGAGGTGTCGATTTTTGAAACCGAATGGTTGGCGACCGCCTGGCTGGAAGTGTTCGAGTCGTAGTGGTCGCTGCCGGCGAAGGCCGTGCCAGTGGCAACGAGGATGGCGGCAGCGGTAAGGACGATCTTTTTCATGTCGATGGTTCCTGTTTGCGAGTGGTGAGAGAAGTTGTTCGCAGGTCGGGCGCGTTCAGCGGCCCCAGAGGCCGTCGTTGTTGTGCCGGGTGATGATGTCCTGAACCGACCCCTGGCTCGGCCCGGTCGTCACCTTGGTGTCGACGCCGCCCTGGCGCGAGGTGTAGGGAATGGAAGCAGTGGCATTCGTGTCGACAGTAGCGACCGGCTGATTGGAATTGTTGGCGCCATGATCGCTGCCGGCAAAGGCAGCGCTTGAGGCAAGCAGCATGGCAGCCACGCTGAGAGCGAGCTTGGTCATTTCGGTAGGTCCTTGTTTCGTTTCTTGTTGCGTGCCGGGAAATTGGCCCCGCTAACAACAAGACTCGGGAGGGCTTCCCTTTATTCCCTGGTGGCGCGAAATTCTTTTGGAAGTCCCGAAATCAGGGCTGGCGGCCGCCTGGAACTGGGCTAGCCCGCGCTGCACCAGAGATGGCAGCGCCAATGAAGGAAGGAATGATGGGAAACTACGGACGCGCTCGGGGGCCCGCGTGCGGGTTTGCCCCTTGGTCAAGCCAATAGGTCAAAGCGAGCACGCGCGTCGCGTCCGAAGTCGGCACGATGCGGCCGTCATGGCCCGTCAGCCCCCGCAGGATGGATCTGCGGCCAATGGGGGCATCGACTTCGACGGCGGCTGCCGACGCCTGGAAAGACTGAAATCAACCGGTCACGACGGCGGCGCGGAAGCGCGCAACGAAATCGTCGAGCTCCGGCCGCTCCATGTCGGAAATCGCCCAATAGGAGAAGGCGCCGTCGCTCCATTGCGCCAGCGAGAAGCCGCCCTCGGAGAGATCGAAGGGGTCGGTCATCGCACCAGCATTTTGCGGCTCGGCGACAAGGGTGATCAGATGTTCGCGGTGGCGATACACCAGCGCCGGCACCGCCCGACCGCCGATGACCTCGACCCTGCCACCGATGAGCGCAAATCCGTCCTTCGCCATGTCTGGCGCCGGCGGCGAAAGGCCGAGCCTTGCGTCGAGCCATGGCTTTACCGTGTGCCGGTCCGACGAGACGACATCCACCGGGCTCGTTGCCAGCAGGCCGCGTTGGTGGCCGCTGGCCACCCCTGCGGCAAAGTTATCGGTTGCGCCAGGCTGCATCGCCCATTGCGTCGCACCGCTCGCCAGTACCGCACTGATCATGATCGACGCCACCATGGCGCGCCAAGGGCCGGGTGACCTCGGCGCTGATCGGCGCCAGCCGGCCGGAACAGGTCGAGGATTGCGTCGGTGCGCTGAAGGTGCTCGATTTCAGAGAGGCTGAACTCGCCGAGATCGAATACGCGCGCGAGTCCGACATCAATCTGTGGGCGGCTTCGGCAGAGCGGTGACGACAGGTTTCAAATCCCTATCGCTCGGCTTTGCAGGTCGCTGGTGCCGCTTGTAGAATTAGAAGTTGTAGCTCGACCGATGTCCGCTTCAGGTCAATTCGCGACCCTTGTCCAGGTAGGTTGAACACCTGCAATCTTCGTCGTGGAGCCAGAAGCCGCCAGTCTGCTTCCGCCCGTTGCTGCCCTTCCACGGAACGACTATGGAGGTCCGGATCGGGTGCAAGACTGTCGTTCGTCTCGTCCATCGGAAATGAGCAGGTCGCGCCAACGGCGGACATACTGATGGCGCTAGCGGCAGTGCGCTAGGGTGACAATAATGCGGGCCATCGCATTATTGTAAGATTGGCTGATTTCCAGACGGCAATCTCATGCGACCAGTTCATTTATAGCGCTGACGATTCGCACGGCCAGCTGTTCCGCGCGGCCGCGCACGTTTACTTCGCGCACAGGAAACCCGCTCATTTCGACGCCGGCAGTGGCAGCGACGATGTCGGACACAACGAGTTGACAGCCATAATCTTTGGTTAGCTCCTGAAGGCGCGCGGCGACATGTACCGAGTCGCCGATTGCTGTCAGGACGAAGCGATCCCGGTAGCCAAGCTCGCCCAGGATCACGTTGCCGGCGTGGAGCCCGACGCCGATTGCAATTGGCTCCGGCAACTCGTCAGCCAATGTTCGATTCAGGTCGGCGAGACGGCTATGAATAAGTTGCGCCGCAACCAACGCTTGGGAGCAAGCCTCACGCGGCCCGGCTTGTATGCCGAAGATCGCCATCATGCCGTCGCCGAGGAATTGGTTGGGCATGCCGCCGGTATTGACTACCGCGCCTGCCACGGCATCGAAGAAGTGGTTCAGCAGGAACACCACGTCATAAGGGAGCCGCTTCTCGACCAAGGCCGTTGACTTGCGGATATCCACAAACATGATCGCGACGAAACGTTCAATGTCCGATGCCTCGCGAGCGTCACGTAGTGGCGTGTCGGTTGCGCCGATCTCTGGCGGCAGCAGCGGAAGCACCGCGACATCACTGCGGGGGCGCAGTTGACACGCCAGACGCACACTCGGACCAGCGTGCAATCGATCCAACAACGCTTGCTCGGAAGCGCTAGGCGGCGACAATGTATCGACCCCACGCAGGACGCGGACGCGGCATGTCGTACAGCGACCTCGTCCGCCGCAAATTGCGGCGTGCGGAATGCTGGCGTGGCGGCTGGCATCGAGCACCGCATAACCCACTGGCACGCGAACGACACGGCCGCCAGGATATGCGATGTTGATCAGGCCACGGCGGCGCTCAACCAGCCAGCGCGTCGTCCGCGCGACGAAGACGAGCGCCAGGAGCACAACATAAATCCAGTAGAGCTGGACTTCGAGATTCCAGCTCGGTCCGTTCACGCTTGGATCGAGCACATGACCGTCGCGCTCGGTCAACTGCAGCCATTCTGGGTGCAGTTGCCACTGTGCGAGTACTTGGCGCGTGCCCTGCCAAATCCCGAGCAAAGCGAGCACCGGCAGGAGTGTTGCGAATGTAAGCAACACCGGGGCAAACTTACGATACGCGGATCGCGCACGTAGCCAGTAATGCACGCCGAGGCAACCATGCGTCCAAGCGACCAGGAGCACGGTGACTTGCCGCCACCCCCAGAACGGGACAAAGGAAAAATAGACGGTGAGCACTGCGTCGTAACGGCGCGTCACATTGAACGCTGAATATACATACCGCCCGGCCGCAAAGTGATGCAACAAGAGGGGTAGAATGGAGAAACCGAGAACAAGCCGTACTAATTCGCCGGCACCCAAACGGAAGCTTCGGCGCGCATACAGGGCATAGAGCGCGAGAGTAAAATGGATGGCGAACGCGCCGTAGAGAACGACGGTCCCCGGCACACTGTGCCAGACGAAATCATGAATTCGAGTACCCCATTGCATTGCCTCGAACGAAACATTGCCGAGCGCGTGCATGCTAAGGTGCAGCGTGAGATAGGAGAGCATGATGAGACCGGCTGCGAGGCGGAGCCGCCGGATCGTCATCTGGTCGCGAAATATGTTGGAATCTATCATCTAGCAAATCTTGGTTAGTCCCGAGATTTTCTCTCCAGATTTTTTGCACAGCAAAGGCAGTCGGTAAGGCTCTCCCGTTAGCAGCGATTGTTCTGCAAACGCTGATGATGACGCTGCAAGAACGGCTAATGCCAAAACTATCCTCATTCTGCCCCATCGTTGTGTCGCTCGCGCGGCGCGCTCGGATTGGCGAGCGTACAGTTGACGCCCGCCGCCGGACCGGGAGCGGAATTAGCAATCTCACATCTAGTGAGGCCTGATAAGGTGACCCCTGTTACCGGCTAAAAATTCCCTTTTTCCCTGAAATATTTTTGTCGCGAAGTTTTCCAAGGAAAAGCCGCCCGAAGATGGCTCTTCAATTCAAAGCTGTGATCATGCTTTGGTCTCCACCGCAGCCCGCTCCAGTGCAAGCCTGATATCACGCGCATTGACACGGTCCGGTCCATTGCGGCTCGTGCAATAGCGTTCCCCTCTCAGGGCGTGTCCGAGCCGATGCAGCTCCATTTCTTCCAGCCATCAGCGGCGTGAATCATCTGTCGAGCGCCAAATCGGAATGTCTCAGTTGGGTCAGATCGCGTCAAGCGACGCTCGCAACTGAGCGAATGCGATGGGTCGATACACGACCGTCCTGATGGCGATCCCGTAGGTCCGCAACTGGCGCGAAGCAGGTGGCACCAATGGTCGTTGCAAGGTCGGCTTTGTGGCCCAACCGTACTGAAAGCTGCCATTCCGCTTCCGGCCCGAACCAGCCGCCCATAGTCTCGCGCTGAGCGGGAGCATGCTTCGGGTCAGGAAAAAGCCCATTCATCATTGGTCGGGGCGATCAACCTCTCGCGCAGTCGCCTGTGAAGTTCCTGCCACGACGGGTCCGTCACGAAGCTGCTCATGCTCCCACAAGCCTTGGAGAAGGGAAGTTCGCCGAAGCGGTCGACGAGCCCGCTTATCCCGCCGGTCCTGCCCTCCAGTAATCGCTTAAAGGGATCATCATCACACTCTATCACCCGATGTCCCCAAGCTCCCGGCACATCGTCCGTCGCGAGAGCCTGTCGAAGATCCTCGTCCACGCCCGCCGCCTGGAGCGCCCGGCAGACGACGTAGCGCATCAAGGGATAGTAGAGCGGCTGATAACTGCCTCCAAGCGCACGCACGCCAGGCAGGATCGACAAGACCAGGAACATCAGGAGGAGATTCGGGATGAGACTGCGGTTTGCCAGCCGCTCAAGGATGTCCGGGGCTGTAAAGCGGGCCACCTTCACACCGGTCGCTGGATTGACGAGTTCTCCGGCGATCAACCGCAACGGAAGGCGTTTACCATTCTCATAGAACCAGAAAAAATCGGTACCGCGCGCGAGCCAGCCACTCCAGGGGCCGGCGGCCAGCTTATCGAGCTGCGCAATGATATTGGAAGCGAGCTTGGGGTCTTCCAACAGTCGCGCTCGTAGCCAGGAGTCTTCGTCCGACAGATGGTCCGCCACCAGGTCGGCAATATCCTCGTCGTCGATCTGCAGGAAGGCAAAGCTGGCTCCGAACAGTCTTGGCCAAAGCATGAGATTAGCTGCCTTGATGGCATGCGCCGGCCGCTCGAACTGCGTCTTGGGCAGAAGAATGCGGAGCAGCGTGAGCGCGTCTCCCTCGTGGTTCGGCTCCGTCGGCGTCAGCTCGAATTGATAGGATGCCGGCCCGGTCAGAAGGCTGTACCCGATCATCCGGCTTCGGCTGAGGCCAAAGACGTTGATCGGCTTGCCGTCGACCGTGAACCAGCCTGGCCCCTTGCGCGGCTTTTCAACGAGGCTCACCGTCGAAACGGCATAGGAGACGTAGGACGAGCAGCCATGCGCCGACAAGCCAAGGAGGCTCAGGATATGCGTATAATACGCCTCGGGCTCCAACAGGAGAAACAGGTGTGGGCCGGTCTGCAACACACGGCGCTTCTCGAAGTCCGAGCAGATTTGGGAAACTGCCTTGATCGGCAATCCGTTTCGCTTTCCCGCATTCCTGATCGTATCAAGCAACTTGGTAAGGGCGCGACGGCGAATTTCCGGCTCGGCTTTCTGAAGAGGTGCCTCGAACAGGCGGGAAGCATAGTCGCGGACCGGGCGGGAATAATAGGGCCGCATCCAGGGGTAGAGCGTCGCCAGCGACCCGAGGACTGCCTGTTTTGCGTCTGCATCTGCTGTTAGCTCGTCCACCTCACGATTCACCCTTTCGCTGTCCGGTACCGAGGCTCAATACGGGAATGCTGATGAGGAGCACCGCGCCGAAGCTGAAGAAAACCGTCGACGGAAATACACTGTCGCCCAAAACGGTCGAGGTGCTGAAAATGAGGAATCCAAGCGCGACCGCGAGACTGTGCATGGCGCCCTTGGCCCTGCCCAACACAGTATCTCGGACACACGACTGCAATGTGACCTCAATGCTCACCCGACCCAGATTGTAAAGGCATCCGAGTGTGGCGAAGACAATCAGCGTCCAGGGCGCGCGCAAAGCGATCAACGACATCAGCGCGAGCGCGGTTGAGCCCAGAAGCATGAGATGAAGCATAGGAGCCCTTACGGCTCGTGTCAGCCTGACGAAAAGAATCGCTCCAATCAGCGAGCCTGCCGACCACGCCGCCTCAAGGTGGCCGAAATCCGCGGCCGGGCCTTTTTGTTCTTCGAAGATGAAGCTTGAACCCATGACCGTGACCAGCACCGCGGCTCCGTAGAGAAACGCATATGCTGCAAAGAGACGAAGCAGGCGCCGATCAACGGCAGGCGCAGAGCCATTTGGCCTTGTGACGCCTCGCGGGACCGGGCGCAGCCGCATCGAGGAGAGCGAGCCCGATGACATCAGAAAGAACAGCGCAAGGGCTGCAAACGCGAGGGCAGGCGAGTGCCCACTCAGCAAAGGCCCGGCAAGCAATGCTGCTCCCAGACTCCCGAACTGCATGACGAAGAAGACGCTCGAATTTGCCATCGCAAGATCGGTGCCGCGCGCCACGAGCGGAATCATTGCTTGCGCAGCGGTCAACGCGGCACGATCGCAAATCGAGAACAGGACCCCTGACAGGCACAGCGTCGGCAATACGTCCAGATAGAGGAGCGAGAAGGCGGTGGCGAGCATGACGGCAAAGCGACCGACGTCTGCCGCTATGTTCAGACGTCGGCGATCAAACCGATCCGCCGTTAGGCCGGCGAGAGGGCTCGCGATGAATTCGGCAACACTGACGATGGCAAGCAAAGTCGCCACGCCGGCGCTTCCGTAGCCTGCTTCGACAAGAGCCCAGGCGCAGGCGATGTAATAGCCGTTTCGCCCGATAGAAGCCGCAAAGGTGCTGGCCAGGAACCCAAGGAAAACACGTGGTCGAGCGCCCAGTCTCCTGTCACAACAAATGCGGATAGCGTTTGACACGGGCGGCACATCCAATGGCCGCTCTTCGTATCCGGTTTCGGGAATCCCGCTTAACATTCATGCCCGGTTTTTCAGATACTTGCTGAAATAGGCAAACGTACTGATTCAAATTCTGCACCGGCGGCGGAACTCGGTCGGACAGACGCCGAAAGCCCGCTTGAAAGCGATCGTGAAATGGCTTGAGCTGCCGAAGCCGCATTCCATTGCGATCTCCGTCGCCGACCTGTTGGTCGATCGCAGCATATCGGCTGAACGTTCCAGACGACGCTTCGCGATGAACGCATGCGGCGTCATGCCCGTCGACTGCTTGAAGGCCCTGCCAAAATGGAAACGGCTCACGCCGACTTCCTTTGCCAGGTCGCCCAAAGTGGGCATTTCGTCCGGTGACGATTCGATCATCGCGACCGCACGTTTGAGATCGAACGACGACAAACCGCCTTTCGCCGGCTCATGATGGCTGCCTTTCAGCCTGACCATTTGGACAAGCAACTGCATGGCCTGGCACTCGACCATTGTCACGCTGATCGGGTCGGGCTGCTTGAGCTCAATAATAATCCGCTGCAAGGCCATCTCGACGGTCGTGTCGCGAAATCCGATCGAAGCGGGCAGGTCGCCCGAGCGGTGGCGCACCATTCCTCCGAACGCTTCGTCTGCGAACCCTTTTTCAATTGCGACGAGCACGTAAGCGGCCGTCGGGTCGCCCTCATCCCACCCCGTCCAATCACAGCCTGAAGGCATGTGGATTACCGAACCAGCGCGCCGCGGCGAGAAGGAGATGCGACGCCCATCGACGAAGTCTTCTCCGCGGCTCGCCACTCCCCTCAGATTCATCAGGAATATATGGCCTGGAAAGGAGATGCCCGTTTCCTGGCGCGCTAGACCAGTCCTCCTGATCAAGTCTGCCCGCACGTTTCCCCAACTCTCATGTTGGTGCGCAAACGTCTGATGCTGTGAGCGCCGTAACTTGTTGGGGTCGAGGCAAAGAGTATCCACGCAGAGAGCAACCTCTGTACCAAAAGCAGCCCGCCCGCTCCCTTGGTTGTGCATAACCATGGGTTGCTGGACAAATCAAAAATAACTCAGGATTGGTAGAAGATGTCACTTTAGTAAAAAAACGGCAATCGAATGAAAGCCGCCCGTATTGTGCCAGCCTACCAGTGCCTCGCCGAAGACTCGAACTAGCTTGAAACATTAGGCTGCTCTTAAATTAGCGGCGTTTCTGCATCGAGCTCTTGGCATCTCACCAAAGCAACGGTGTGGGAGGCATATTCCGATGCGTGGTCTCGACGATTTCCTGGCCGAGTGCGATCATGGTCCGCGGATTAACGAACTGGCCGGCTTCTTCGCGGCGACCGCCGCGGGTAAGAGCGGCATGCCGGTCCGTAGGCCTCTGGCCGATGCCCGCCTTCTGCCGGCCGATGAACTCCTTCGCGATCTCGTTCGCCTCCACGCCAGCCGGCAGGGTTTTTTCGACCAGCACTATCACGGCAGCATTCCCTACAGATTGGAAGAGGAGTGCCGGATGGCCTACGCAGTGCTGAAATATGCCCGGCTGCGTGGCGCTCCGCTATCGCTATACAGCCTTGGAACAGCCGAAGGCACGATGGCCAGGACGCTGTCGGAATTCTCTGCCGGGCAAATCCTTTCGCTATCGTGCAGCCCGAACCCTGAGAACTACAAATCGTTCATGGCTTACGGTGATCCGCCCCGCGCCGAGTTCTTTGTTGGCCCGTTCCATTGGTTGACCAAGGACGCGCTTGGATCTGATCGCCGGTTGACGAAATTCACTCAAGGCTTCGACTTGATCCTGGAGGACACGACCTTCCAGATGTATTCGCCGAACAGACCCAAACAGATCGAGTTCGTGACCCAAAACCTCAAGCAGGGGGGTATCTTCGTCTTCGTCGAGAAATTTCGGGCGGCCGACGAAGGCGACTACCAGCGTCGCGAGGACCAGAAGGATTATGGGTTCAAGGCGCGGTACTTCCCGCACGACGAAATCGAAAGAAAAAAGACTGCCGTCCTCGGGACCATGTTCAACAATGAGGTGACGCTGGAAGAGATGGCCCGCGCCGTGGGTGCGCACTTCAACCATTGCATCATGACGTGGAATAGCGGCAATTTCTGTAGCCTTGCGGCGAGCAACAGCAAGGACAATCTCGATCTCTACGTTTCACAGATGCCGGGGCCCGCCATTCCGAACGAGTATGTCTACGAGGTTAGCGTTCCTCAAAACTCGACGATCGCAGTGACAGAAGGTCCGGTGTGACGCCTCGATGGCATGGAGCGCCCGAGCGCGGCGATTTTCAGATGACGATCCGATCGCATTGCCTTGAAGAAGGGATCATCGGCGACGGTGTCCAAGAAGTTCAAGCGACATGACGCGCAATGGCAACGCTCTTCAGTTACTGACATACGCCTTCGCTGCCATGGATCACGGCAGTCTGCGTCAGGCGGCAAGAGCGCTGAGGGTCCAGGAGTCCTCGGTCAGTCGCAACGTGGTCAAGCTCGAACAGGTTTTGGAGATGCAGCTGTTCGAGCGCACCGTGCGCGGCGTTCGCTTGACCGAGACCGGCCGCGCCTGGATCGAAATTGTACGGGCTCACTACGAAGGCCTGCTGGATGCCTTCGCTGAACGGGTCCGCGATAACAAAGATGCAAAGACGCTCAGGATTGGGTTGTGCTGGGTGACAGCAGGTGCGTTTCTCAAGCGCCTCATCTGTCGGTTCAACAGGCTGTATCCAGACGTAAGGCTGACCATCGAGGATGTTCCAGCTAGCCAGCGCCTATCAGCCATACGCAGGCGGCGTTTCGACGTTGTATTCACGCACGATATTGGCACCGTCAAATCCTGCTGCAGCGAGGTGTTTTGGCAGGAGCGTCTTTTCGTGCTCCTACCGGCGACCCATTCACTCGCCGAGAAGCCGGTGCTGGCATGGTCCGACCTTGCGGATATGTGTCTGCTCGTTCCGGTTGGGCTCGAAGGACCGCCGCTGGATCTGTGCTTGCTCGAACGCATTGCGGCCGATGGAGGCCCGGCCGTTCAGACGTGTCGCGCCAACCAGACGACGGTCCTCTTCAATGTGCAGCTCGGTCAAGGCGTCACGTTGGCCGACGAAAGCTATGCCCGGACAGTCGCCACCGATAGCGCCCTTTGGAGGCCGCTCGCCGGTGAAAACAGCGTCAGCTCAATCAGGGGTACTGGCTCGGATCGAACCCAAAGCGCGCGGTCCTGCGTCTGGTGGGGCTCGCCAAGAACATGGCGGCGGCTAGCCAAGCCCCGCGACCCGCTTAGCAGGTGTCCAATGTCGATTTCGACATTTCGGTCGGCATTGAGGTTCCCCGGCACAAGATTCGGTTGCATCGTCTGCCGGCGGGTATCGTCAAGATTGTACCAGCCTACGAAACCTACGAGTATTTCGTATTGGCCGACGGTCGGATCGTCATCGTCGATCCGGACACGTTGAAGATGGTCCTTATCCTGACCTGACCTTGCAGTGCCCATCGCACTGAAAAGGCTCGCCACATCCACGTGGCGGGCCTTTCCACAAGATCTGCCGATGAATCAGATGTTGTCGGACGGAACCAGAAAAGGCCTTTCCGCGTCATAGACGCAGATTCCTGTGCAGCTACGGAGTTGACATCGATGTTAAGGCTCCTTCTTGTCGTCGCCGCGGCACTCGCCCTCGCATGCGGCGGGACGGAGGCGGCCAAGCTGGACCTTGGTCGGCTACAAACCAATGGGCGAGATCACGCGCGACGACGCGCGGGCTGTGCATAAATATTGGCTTGACCGAGTTGCGCCCGACAAAGGGCGACCGGACCGTTCGGCATCGACAGGCAACCGAAACATGGGCAACCTGCGAACCCT
>NZ_MZXV01000048.1 GCF_003253745.1 Mesorhizobium kowhaii | reverse complement strand
CCGCACCGAATGCTCGGCGCTGAGCCGCTCCACCATCTCGTTCAGCGTGATGTCCTTGCGCTCCTCGATCAGCCCGACGATGAAGGCTTCATGCGCATCGAGGCTGGAGGCGCGGCGGCGGCCCTGCCGGCGTGGCGCCAGTTCGCCGATCTTCGCCCGCGCAATCCAGCGGATCGCGCTGGACACTCCCACGCCGAACCGCGCCGCCGCTTGCCGCGCCGACATGCCCTCGTCCGAAGCCTTCAAGACCCGCGACCGAAGATCCCCGCTCAATGCTCTTCCCATCGTCCACCTCCATCGAGGTGGATGTTGAATCAGCACAAAACGCACCCGTCACATCACAATCGATTCATCGATCACAGGACGTGCTCTAGTGGCACAACCACGTCCTTCAGCTTGGTCTCCGGCGATGTCTACTTCAAGGAATCGACAAAAGTTGTCTCTACGGCCGACATGCGGCGCATTGCTGCCATTCGCAATGTGGACAATGAAGGTCGCCTCTGGGTCAGGAGCGACGTTCGCTGACAACCGGTTCCTTCCTGAGCCGCTGACCCAACAGCGGTTTTGCGCCGATACTGTTGAAAAAGTCCGGCGCACCGCGAAGTCGCCACCGATATTAGAATCCAGTTCCACCCCGGCGCATTGCATGGAATCAGGATTGAATTTTGCGGTCTCCGCGGAACGCCGTTCTACGAAAGTGCCACGGGCGACCGCGGCGCGGACTTTTTCAACAGTATCCGCCAGAAGTGGGCGTTCCACCTTGTGGTGCTTGCGTCTACCCTTCGGGTCAGTTGTTCACCGCCTCGGCCACTTGGAGAAAGGCGAAAGGCGGGTAGCGGCCCAGCTTCTTGGCGACCTCCATATTCACGACATAGGCGAAGTCGGTTGCCTGCAAGATCGGAAGGTCGCCGGGGATCGCGCCGTCGCGCAGGATCTTGAGCGCCTGTAGCGCGGCGAGACGGCCGACATCTTCCAGCCGGGCCGCAATGGAGAGCATTGCGTGGTGCTCGCGCACCAGCGGCTCGTATGGGCTCACAACGGCGATGCCGTTCTCGACCGCCGTCTTCGTGAACAACTCGCCATTGGTGTTCAGGAACGAGCTCGATCCGACGTAAAGCCAGCGAACCCCCTGCTCGCGCAATTCGGCCATGCGCTCAGCAATGCGGGCGACGTCCGGTACGCCGTCGTTGCCAGGGTCGATTTCGAGTGCGACAAGCTCGACGCCAAGCGTAGGCGCTATCTTCTTCAGCTCCGCCGCCTTGATCGCCGAGTTCCGCTCGTTCGAGTTGTAAAGCAGGCCGAGCTTGTTAAAATTGGGATCGTACTGGCGGACGATCTCGATGTTGATCGCTTCCGGCACCCGGTTGAAGGTTCCCGCGACATTAGCGCGTCCACTGCCTTCGAAGCTCTTGGCGATGCGCGTGCCGAAGGGGTCGGCAACAATCGTGAAGACGACGGGAATCTCGGTGAGATATGCAGGATTGCCCACGTCGTCCAGTGTGCCGATGACGCCGAGCGTACCGCTCGTGCCAAACGTGAGCACCAGATCGGCCGGCATCTCCCGGGCTTTGGCAACTGCCGCGGGAATGCGCGACTTGTCCTGCTCCAGGTCGATGATCGTGATATCCGTGGCGAAGCCGCTCTCCTTGATCCCTGCCTTGAATCCTTCGCAGAGGTTTTCGCACCCCTCGTAGAAGATGCCCAAGATCTGCTTTCTGTCCGCCGCATGAGCCACGCTCAGCACGGCAAATATGGCCAATGTGAACAGTCCGCGCGCAATCGATCTCACGACGATCCTCCCGTGCGCCCAGAGGCGCCAGCCGCCAACCTACGCCGCCAGGTCCCGACCGGCAAACCAATTCACCGCCAGCTAAATTACTTCCGGCTAACTCATTGGCCGGCTGCCGGGCCCTGCGCCGCTCTTGCCCAGCACCGAGATCCCAAACAACATGGCCCCGCCAAGCGAGAGCGCCGCCACGGTGGCCGTCGCTATGGCGTAGCCATAGAGGCCAGCGAGAGCAGCGACCATCAGGAGGCCGGCGATGCTGGCGAAGCGCTCGATCGTTCGCAATGCACCCAGAACCGGATCGGCGCCCAGATGCTTTAGCTCTGTTTCCGCTATCGACATCGAGAGCGAGACTTGCGCTCCGCGCACCATGCCGCTGCCGATTCCCGAGCCCAGCACCGCAAGGAAAATGGCGATCTGGCTTGGCCAGACGGCCGCCGTCAGCAGCGAGATGCCGCAGAGAATTCCCCCCGACAAGGCCACCGCCGTTACCGGAATCCCCTGCTCCGCCGCGCGCCCCGCAAGCGGGCCGACCAGGGCGATCGCGAGGAAATTGACCATCAGCGTGCGTCCGATGTCCGCCGGCGAAGCACCAAGGGAATCGAGCGTCAAGGCCACGAGATAGCAAATGAAGGCCTGCAGGCAGATGTTGCCGGGGATAGCGATGCCGAACACCAGCGCGGCGAAATGCCTGTTGCGCAAAGAGGCAAGCAGCGGCGGTCGAGACGCCTTGGCACGCGGCCCATCTCTGCGGCTCGCAGTATCGCCGACCAGCGAGAAGATCAGAAGCGCCGAGATCAGGACAAAGGTGGCGCTGAGCAGAAACACGTTGGCCTTGCCCAGCCTATCTGCCAGTACCCCGCCCAGCGCCGTGCCGCAGAATATTCCTCCGAACAATACCTTCGAGAACATTCCGAGCGATCGGTCTCGCTCGTCGCGCGGCGTGTTGTCGATGACGTAGTCCTGGCAGGCGAGCGTCACAAAAGCATAGCCCACCCCAAGGATGCTGCGGGACGCCACAATCTCGGGCACGTTGGTGGCCCAATAGAGCCAAAGATGGGCGGTAATTGTTGGTGCCGCTGCCAGGATCAGCAGTCTGCGCGGTCCGAGCCAGTGGACAAGCGGCCGGGCAAACGGGGAAACCAGCACGATTGCGAGCAAATATCCGCCGAGCGGCAGGCTGATCAGCACGCTTTCGGACAGCCACGGAAAGGGATTGTGTGCCGCCCTCGTGTAAAGCGGCATGAAGGATAGCGGTAGCTCGTCAGCGGCCGCGAACAGAAACAGAGCCAGCCGCAGATCAGTGAAATAGGAAAAGCGCAGGGTCGTCGGCCCATTCAGCGAAAGACCATAGCGCGCCTGCAATGTGGCGAGCCTGGCTCCCCTCGCTCCAGAACCATCGACGCCTTGCCACGCCGCGCCGAACTGCGCGCTGAGGCCTTCGGTGCGCTCGACCAGGATTTGGGCGGCGCGATCGATGGCGATGTGTGCGCCCACCACTACCCGCTTGGAGAAGTCTCCCGCCGCCTGCATGGCCGCCAGCCGCTGCAACCGATCGAGAGCGGCAGTCAGTGAGCGGCTGGTCATCAGCACCATGATCTCGAAGGCCATCAACACGGCGACCACCACGACGACGCCCATATCGAGAAAGACGTCGAGGAACTTCTTGGAGATGAAGGCGGGGTCGACATCGATCACCACGTAGGCGATTTCCTTGCCATCGTGGATGATCGGGTGGCTGCGCACGCCTTTGCGCACGCGCGGCGGAGCCAGATAAGGGTCGATCGGCGTGCCGACCTCCAGCACCACCCGACCCGTGGCCACCGCGACGTATGCGATCTCGGGCAATTGCTCGAGCATATCGGCGAAAAACCCCTCTGCGTTGACGAGACCATCCAGCGGCACGCCCGTCGCCAGTGCGCGCTGCACGTCTTCGCCAACGACCGTGGCAATCAGGTTTGTGCGGGCCGACAGCTCAGGTTCAATGGAGCGATTGACATTGCCCAGCGTGATGACGCCCAAAATCAGGGCGGAACTCACCATCAGCACCGCCGCCAACGGGGCCAGGCGCGATGCGATCTGCCGGGCGAGCGAGCGCAAGGGGTTGGACGCAATCTCGGTCTCGGCAGCCGGCCCGGTAGCAACGACTGTGTCTGCGCCTTCTGGGCGACTGTCCTCTGCAACCGGTGATGCGAAGGCGCCGAGTTCCCGGCTGGCCTCGTCATACTGCCGTCTGGCGTCTGCGAGGTTCGCGCCAAGCTGCCGAATTTGGGGGCCGAAGAGGTCGCGCCAGAACGCCCCGGGGCCACTGGTTGGCAACTTGCCATCAGTACCGATGTCCGCATCGGGCTCGCCGCGAGCAACATTCTCCAGGCGGGCGAGCCGGCGCTGAGGGGTTCCGAGAAGCAGCCTCAGCAGAAGATAGGACAGTGCAGAGAAGGCGGCCCAGATCAGCAGGGCAGTGCGGACGACCTTGCTTACTAAGGCCTGTGAAGACGCTTCGAGCCGGTCCTTCGGATAGGTGACAACGACGGCGCCACTGGTGGCGCCGTCACGGCCGACCACGTTGAACCCGCTGTAGATTTGCTCGCCTGTCTCGGTGCTCCAATTGACGCTTTTCGACAACAGCATCGCTTGCAGTACCTCGTGCGGAACCTCCTTTGGCCGTGACGCGTCGGTGGTGTAGACGATGATTCCCGACGGGTTGAGCGCGTGGACTGCCTTGACCTGATCGTCGATCTCCAGCGCCCGCGCGACGATGGCGTCGCCGCCGCGGATCATCGAAATCGGCAGGCCGAGATCGATGATCGGTTTGAACGAGGTTGCCGTCATCTGGGCGATGACGGAAATTCGTTGCCTTAGAAGGTCGGAAAGCACGGCATTGTGCTGGAGAACCGAAAGGAGACCCACGACGGCTTGCAGGAGGGCGATGACCGCCGAGAAGGTTATCCAGCTTCGAAGAAGCATCGTGGCGCCCCCCCCACGCAAGCGGCGCGGCCAACACTACGTTGAGCGTGCCGGCTTCGCCAGTGGGCCATCGATATCGACTTCGATTTCGAGCATGAGGCGTAGTTGAATGCGCTGCAACGTCTCGCCGCCAAGAGGTTGCTGGCCACACGCGGCGCTGACCGCTGGCGTCCGCTTGGGTCAAAAGCCGACATCGCCTGACATCCGCTCATCGGCGCAAGCCGTTACGGCAACCGCTATCTGACCTTGGTCGCCAATGACGACATGAGCGGGCGCGACGGCAATTTCGTGCCGGCGTTGCCGAAGGCGTGGTTGAAAGAAAAATTTGGTCTGAAAGAGAAGTTTGGCTGAGGGCTGATACGAAGACGCGGGCCGAACAGCCCGCGTTTCAGACACTTTTCCTGGAATTGCTCTGAGCGGCTACTCCGCGGCTTTGGGAGCCTGCTGGTGCTCGTCGGCCTCTGCCGCTTCCTCGAGCCGGGAGGCAATCAGTTCCTGAATGTCGCCGACTTCTTCCTGGATGTCCTCCAGGGGGATGCCGACTTCTGCCGCCTTGGCAGCGCACTCCCTGGCCAGAGTCTCGGCCTGCTTGTCGATCCTGGCCTGGGATGACTGGCAGTGGACCTTTTCGCCAATCCATCCCCGCAAGAACTCGATCGCGTGTTCACTCATACTGCTGTTCCCTGGCGGCAAAGCCGGTTGGTAATCATAAACGCCGACACCCCGCGAAGGATGCATGTCCCCATACGAGCCGAGTCGTCACCAACGGGCAATCCGATCTTGTCCAAGGTCCACAGAGCCAAAGGAAATCGAGGGGTCAAGAGCATTTTCTGTTTCTGAGGGGTCGGTACCTGGCTGGGATCACGCCCAGCTCCGCGCCACTGTTTCTACTTGCTTTTTTCCGGTTTCCGAGCCGATTTCGTCACAATAGATGGCGCAATTCGTAACACATTTACAGTCGCTTCGGGGGCGCTGCCGTTTGGCGCGCGGGTCGAAGCCGCCGGTATATAGTGACATCCTCGGGCAATGTCGACTCCGCGCGCCATCCTGCTTCTTTCCGCCGCGTCGGAGGCTCCGCGAAGGAGGCAAAGCAGGCGAGGACGCTGCAAGGTTTCGGCACTTGACCGCCCGGAGCAGGCCCCCGGGGCGGAACGCTCAGACGTGCACGGCGACCACCGCGGCGCAGTCGCCGGCCTTGACCAGGCCGGGAAAATGCCGCGCCGCCAGCATGCCCGACATTTTTGCCCTGATTTCCTGAGGGGCGATGCCGGTGCGGCCGACGGAATGGATGCGGGCCAGCACACCGCCCCTCTCGACGGGCTCGCCAAGATCGACCATGGTTTCGATCATGCCATCGTCTTCGGCGAAGGAGAAACAATCGCCCGACGGCATGTCGAGCCATTGAGTTCGAGTCTTCTCGACCGCACCATCAACGATGCCGGCATGGCGCAGCACATTGAGAATGCCGCGCCGTGCAATCCGCACGGTTTGCGCGCGCGAGGTGCCACCGCCGCCGAGCTCGGTGCTGACGAAGACCTTGCCCATCTCCTCTGCCGCCGTGTCGTACATGCCGACGGCATCGATCTCGATCATGCGCATCGAGAACGGAGCAGCGAATGCCGCCACCGCGTCGAAGGCTTTCTGCTCCAGCGCCTTGTCGGGCAAAGTGTGCGCGGCGCAGAACGGCACGAATTCCAGCGTCTTGCCGCCGGAATGGAAGTCGAACACGATGTCCGCACGAGGCAGCAATTCGCGCTGGAAGTAGTCGGCGATCTTCTCGGTCACCGTGCCGTTCGGCCGGCCGGGAAAGCTGCGGTTCATATTGCCCTTGTCGATCGGCGAGGTGCGTGTGCCGGCGCGGAAGGCAGGATAGTTCATCGCCGGCACGTTGATCACCGTGCCGCTGACATCTTTCGGATCGAGCGTGCGGGCAAGATCGTAGAGCGCCAGCGGCCCTTCATACTCGTCGCCATGGTTGCCGCCGGAAAGCAGCGCTGTCGGTCCCTTGCCGTTGCGGATGACGCATATCGGGATCATCACCGAGCCCCACGCGGAATCGTCACGGCTGTAGGGCAAACGCAGGAAACCATGCTGGACGCCGTCGCGGTCGAAATCGACGGTCGGCGCGATCGGCGACGGGCGGAGACTGGACATCGGTTTCAATCCTTCACCACCAGCTTGCGCGGCACATTGGCCAGGCACTCTACACCGGTTTCGGTGATCAGGATGGACTCGGTTATCTCCAGCCCCATCGTTTCCAGCCACAGGCCGGTCATGAAATGGAAGGTCATGCCGGGCTTGAGCTCGGTGCGATCGCCGGGACGCAGGCTCATCGTGCGTTCACCCCAGTCCGGCGGATAGGACAGGCCGATCGGGTAACCGGTGCGGTTGTCCTTGACGATACCGTATTTCTTCAGCACGGCGAAGAAGCCGTTGGCGATGTCCTCGCAGGTGTTGCCGGGCTTGGCCGCCGCCAGGCCTGCCTCCATGCCTTCCAGCGTCGCCTTCTCGGCATCGAGGAATTCCTGTGTCGGCTTGCCGAGGAAGACGGTGCGCGACAGCGGGCAGTGATAGCGGTTATAGCAGCCGGCGATCTCGAAGAAGGTGCCCTCGCCCCGCTTCATCGGTTTGTCGTCCCAGGTCAGATGCGGCGCCGAGGCGTCAGTGCCCGACGGCAGCAGCGGCACGATCGCCGGATAGTCGCCGCCAATACCGTCAACACCGCGCGTGCCCGCATCGTAGATCTCAGCGACGAGATCGCATTTGCGCATGCCGACTTCGATCTTGTCAAAGATGCGCTGGTGCATCGCCTCGACGATGCGGGCGGCCTTGCGCATATAGTCGATCTCGGTCGGGCTCTTCACCGCGCGCTGCCAGTTGACCAGCGCGGTGGCGTCGACAAAGCGGGCATGGGGCAAATGCTTCTGCAGCGATGCGAAGGCGGCAGCCGAGAACCAGTAATTGTCCATCTCGACGCCGATGCTGAGCTTGCCCCAGCCGCGATCGGCAAGCACGCTGGACAGGAAGTCCATCGGATGGCGCTCGGTCGACTGCACATAGTGGTCGGCATAGCCGACGATGTTGTCATGCGCGAGATAAGCGGTGCGCTTGGCGCCGTTGGCGTCCTGGCCGCGGCCATACCAGACCGGTTCGCCCGATGGCGGCACGATAACCGCCTGGTGCACATAGAACGACCAGCCGTCATAGCCGGTCAGCCAGGCCATGTTGGAGGGATCACTGACGATCAAAAGATCGACGCCCTTGGCCTCCATGGCCTGCCGGGTCTTGGCGAGGCGTTCCGCATATTCGCCGCGCGAGAATTTCAGATTCGGCATCATTCTTTTGCTTCCTCGTTTGTTGGGCCTTGGAACCCGCTTCAACTTCGTTGAATCTGGCTCCAGATAATTTTTTGTTTGAGCATGATCTCTTCGGAAAACCGGTTCCCACTTTTCCGGATCATGCTCTTTCGGCCAGCATCAGCTTTCGAAAATGGTTCCGGCATTGGCCGCCCGCGCCCGGTCGCGGGCCAGCGTGGCGATCGCCGTGTCCTGCACGCCGGTGCCGGTGAGATCGGCGATGGTGATGTCGCTGGCCGAGCGCCGCCCGTGTTTTGCGCCGGCGATGATCTGGCCGAGTTCAGTCACCTCCGCATCCGCGGCCATCACGCCCGCCGCGATGGCGTGATGCAGCTCACCCAGCCGTCTTGTCTGGCTGGCGCTGTCGGCGACATAGAGATCGGCCATGCGCAGGATGGCTGGTGCGATCTCGTTCTTGTGCTCCGCGTCCGATCCCATCGCGGTGATGTGCTGCCCGGCGGAGACAAATCCCGCCTTCACCAGCGGCTCGGTCGACGGCGTGGTGGTGACGACGATGTCGGCGCCGGCAATCGCGTTTGCCGCATCGGGCTCGGCGCGCACCGCGATGCCGAGCTTTTCGCGCAAGGCGCCAGCGATCATCTCCGCCTTGACGGCATCGCGCGCCCAGATGCGCGCCTCGGCGATCGGCCGCACCAGCATGAGCGCTTCGAGCTGCAATCCGGCCTGCACCCCGGCGCCAAAGATCGTGGCCACCGAGGACTCCGGCCGCGACAAATGTTTCGCCGCGACAGCGCCGGCCGCCGCCGTGCGGACATCGGTGAGATAGCCATTGTCGAGCAGCAGCGCTTCGACCAGGCCTGTCTTGGCCGACAGCAGCACCATCATGCCGTTGACGCTGGGCAGGCCGAGTTTCGGATTGTCGAAGAAGCCGGGGCTGATCTTGATGGCGAAGCAGTCGATGCCAGGCACATAGGCGGTCTTCACATCGACCTCGCCGCGATGCTCGGGAATGTCCAGCCGCAGGATCGGCGGCATCGCCACCGGCAGGGTGGCGAGCGCGCGGAAAGCGTTTTCGATGCAAGCGACGGCATCGAGATCGAGCGTCACGATAGTGCGTAGTTCTGCTTCGGTGAGGATGGTCATCCGGCTCATGCGGCGTGCTCCTTCAGCGATGGCGCCTCGCCGCAGACGATCTTGCGGTGGGCATTCATATCGATGTTGCGTCCTGAAAGAAGCACAACCACCGGGCCGTTCGCGTTGACCTTGCCGGCGAGCAGCGCCGCGATGCCGACCGCGCCGGCGCCCTCGACGATCTCGCGTTCTCGTTCGTAGGCGTGGCGGATGCCGGCGGCGATCTCGTCCTCGCTAAGCAAAATGACATCGTCGAGCAGGTCGCGGCACATGGCGAAGGTCAGCCGGTTGTCGAGGCCGATGCCGCCGCCGAGCGAATCCGCCAGCGTCGGCAGTTCCTCCACCGGTACCGGGCGGCCGGCGTCGAGGCTTGCCTTCATCGCCGCACCGCGCGCCATCGAAACGCCGACGATTTTTGTCCTGGGACTGACGCCCTTGACGGCTGCGGTAACACCCGCCGCCAGCCCACCGCCGGACAGCGGCACCAGCATCAGCGCAGCATCCGGGACCTGCTCGATCATCTCCAGCCCGAGCGTGCCTTGCCCGGCGATGATATCGGGATGGTCGAAGGGCGGCAGCATGACCAGCCCCTCTTGTGCCACCAGCCGATCGACTTCCTGTTGCGCATCGTCCTGGCTGTTGCCGACAATGCGGATTTCGGCGCCAAGCCGGCGGATCTCGTCGAGCTTGTTGCCGGGCACCAGATGCGACATGCAGATCACCGCGCGCATGCCTTCGAGTTTCGCCGCATGGGCAAGTGCCCGGCCATGATTGCCGGTCGACGCCGCGATCACGCCACGTGCCTTCTCCGCTGCGTTCAGCGAAGCGACAGCATTTGAGGCGCCGCGCAATTTGAAGCTGCCAGTGGTCTGCCGGTGTTCGAGCTTGAGGTGGACGGGAACGCCGAAGCGTTCGGACAGGTTTTGCGAGAGCACGGTCGGCGTACGCTCGACCTTGCCGGCAATACGCTCACGCGCGGCGCGAATGTGCTGAGGGCTAACCTGTGTCATGATCATCAATCGCGCGGCAAGGGCAGCGTCATCAGGCGGCCGAATTCGGGACGGGCTGTCTCGTCGCCGCAAAGCCGCAAGCAGTTCCAGGCGGTCGCCTGGTTGCTGGTGATAACGGGACGGCCGATCGTCTGTTCCATTCCGGTGACCGCGAGCGCACCGCGAAGCGCCGTGCAGGACACGAACAGCGCATCGGCACTCGCGTGTGTCGCCTCGCGCGCGAGATCGACAAGCGCTGCCGGTGCGATGCGCGCCATCTCGCGATCGTCGTCGAAGCCGAGGCAGGTGACGCTGGCGATGTCGAACCCATGTGCTGCGAAATAGGCCGCCATCGGCCGGCTGGTCTCGACCGTATAGGGGGTGAGAATGCTGATCTTGCTTACGCCCAGCGCACGCAGCCCGCGCACGCCGGCCATTGGCGGCGTGACGACCGGCACACCGGGCTTGGCGGCCTGGATCGCCGCCTCGATCTCGGCATCGCCGATCACCACCGAGGCCGAAGTGCAGGAATAGCAGATGGCGTCGAGCGGCTCGTCGGGCAGGATCAGAGCCGCACCCGCCGTCAGCGCCGGCTGCATCTTGCGCAGATTTTCCGGCGTCGTCGGGTTGGCATAGGGAATGCGCGCGACATAGACGCCGATCCGCTCGCTCGCCACCATGCGGCGAAAATCCGGTTCGGTCGTGTGGTCGGTGGCAAGGATGATCAGGCCGACGCGCCGCTCCAGCGGGCGGCCGTCGAGCACCGGCCGTTCAGGATAGACCTTGATCTCGGGCAAGGGTTTCACGAACTACCTCTCGATCTTGCCGTAGCGGCGTTCCAGCCGGCGCAGCAGCACGACCGAACAAAGACTGATGGCAAGGAAGAAAGCACCCACCAGCGTGATCGGCTCGATATAGCGATAGTAGGTGTTGGCGACGCTTTTCGCCTGATTCATCAGCTCCAGCACGGTGATCGCCGACAGCAGCGGCGTTTCCTTGAACATGGCGATGAAATAGTTGGCGAGCGCCGGGATCATCGGCGGGATGGCCTGCGGAATGATAATGTGGGTCCAGGTCTGCCTGGCATTCAGATTGCAGGCCTTGGCGGCCTCCCATTGTCCGCGCGGCACATTCTCAATACCGGCGCGATAGACTTCGGCCGTGTAGGTGCCGTAGTGCAACCCGAGCCCGATGACACCGGCGACCAGCGGCGGCAAAAGGATGCCGATGTCGGGCAGCACGTAGAAGATGAAATAGAGCTGCACCAGGAGCGGCGTGCCGCGAATGAACTCGGCGAGAAAGCCGACGGTGCGCGACAAGGCCCGGTTCGGCGAGCGGCGCGCCAGCGCGATGCCCAGCCCGACGATTGCCGCCAGCACCGAGCCGAGCAGCGTTGCCAGGATGGTGATCTTCACCCCCTGGATCAGCGTCGGCATGATTTCCCAGACGAAGTTCCAATCCCATTCCATCAGCAGGCTCCGGCCATCAGACGCGCACTCCGTCGAGGCCGCGCGCCATGCGGCGTTCCAGCGAGCGCACGCCCCACGAGATGAGCAAGGCGAGGATGAAGTAGATGATCAGGATGGTGGTGAACGGCACCATGGTGTTGCCGGTCTGCGCGCGCACCACCTGTGCCTGGAAGGTCAGGTCGGTGAGCGAGATCAGCGACACCACGGCGGTCGCCTTGAGCAGTTCGATGGCATTGTTGCCGAACGTCGGCAGCATCACCAGCAGCGCCTGCGGCAGGATGACATGGCGCATGCCTTGCAAGCGGCCGAGATTGAGCGCGGTGCAGGCCTCGTATTGCTCGCGGCCGATCGACTGGATGGCGCCGCGCACCACTTCGGCGGCATAGGCACCGACATTCAAGCCAAGTGCCAACACGCCGGCCTGCAACGGCGTCAGCGATATGCCGGCAAAGGGCAGCACGAAATAGGCGAAGAACAGCTGCACGAAGATCGAGGTGCCGCGGAAGAATTCGATATAGACGGTGGCCAGCGCCCGCAGCACGAAGAAGCGCGACAGCCGCCCCATGCCGGCGAGAAAGGCCATGAACAGGGCAAGCACCGACCCCATCAGCGTCAGCTCGATGGTGACAAGCGCTCCCTGCAATATCAGACCGAAATAGCCGGACCACTGGGTCATGAAATTCGAAGTTCCAACGTTGGTTTTAGGCATCTTCTCCCCGTGCACGGGGAGAAGATGCCGGCAGGCAGATGAGGGGCAGCGCGAACCAACCAAAGTGTGGTGCTGCCCCTCATCCGGCCCTTCGGGCCACCTTCTCCCCGTGAACGGGGAGAAGGAAAGGAGCGCCCTACTTCGCTGCGCAGAGCTTGTCGCGCGTCGTCGACATCGCCGCCGCCGCCGAGAAACCATAGGGCTCGATGATCTTGGCGAACTCGCCGGACTTCTTCAGCTTGGCCAGCTCGACATCAAAGGCGTCGCGCAGCGCCTCGTCGCCTTTCTTGAAGGCGGCGCCGTCGCAATAGACCGGTGCGCCCTGTACGGGAGCGATGACTTCGAGGTTCGGATCGGCGGCCTTCTTGACCAGGTCATTGATCGACAGAACCGGCAGCGAATAGGCGTCGATGCGGCCGTCCTGCAGCATCTTCACGCCACTCTGGCCATCCGGCACGACGATGACGCGTTCGCGCGGCACGCCGGCATTGAGCGCCAGTTTCTCCTCGGTGCCGCCGCCCGGTGCGCCGATCGTGGCGGTCGCGTCCTTGGCGACATCCTCATAGCTCTTGAAGCCTTTCGGATTGCCCTTCTTGACCAGCATCGCCTCGGCGTCACACAGAACCGGCTCCGAATAGGCGACGGCGGCGCAACGCTCCGGCTTCATGAACAGGCCGGCGGTGACGACGTCGAAGCGGCCGGCCTGCAGGCCGGGGATCATGGCGCCATATTCGGAGATCGAGGCGACGATGTCGGCGACGCCGAGGCGCTTGAAGATCTCGCGCGCCACGTCGGGCGCCGCGCCCGAAACCTTGCCGTCGGCGGCGACCGCCGTATAGGGCGGCTCGTTGGCGATGGCGACGCGGGCGAAGCCTTGCGCCTTCAATTGTTCGAGCTTGCTGTCGTCGGCCGAACCGACGCTCGAGGCGGCCAGCACCGCCGTCAGTGCAAGGCCGGCGACGCCAGCCAGAATGCCAAGTTTCTTCATTGTTCCCAACTCCTTGTTTCTTGTCTTGCTTTTGTTGTGGGCGGCGTTGCCACCCATTTCTGGTTTGATTGCAGGGCGGCTTCGCCACCCTTGAGGACGGCGTTGCCGCCGGTTTCTGGTTTACTCACGGGACGGCTTCGCCGCCCCGGGGGCATGACTGTCAGACGCGATGTCCGGCCGCGATGATCTTCTTCAGGAAGCCTTGCGTGCGCTCCTGCTTGGGATGGCGGAATATCTCGTCGGGCTTGCCTTCCTCGACGATCCGGCCGCGATCGAAGAACAGCACCCGGTCGGCGAAGTCGTGCGCAAAACCCATCTCGTGGGTGACCAGCAGCATGGTCATGTCGGTCTCGGCGCAGAGCCGCCACAAGACGTTGAGCACCTCCTCGACCAGTTCCGGGTCGAGCGCCGACGTCACCTCGTCGAACAGCATGATTTTCGGCTGCAAGGCGAGTGCGCGAGCGATCGCCACGCGCTGCTTCTGGCCGCCGGACAGCTGCGCCGGCATCGCCTTGGCCTTGTCGGCCATGCCGACCATGTCGAGCAGTTCCATCGCCCGCTTCTCGGCGGCGGCGCGCGGCATGCCCTTGGTCAGCATCGGCGCCAGCGTGACGTTGTCGATGACGCTCTTGTGCGGAAACAGGTTGAACAGCTGGAAGACCATGCCGATCTTCTGGCGCATCCTGGCCAAATGCCGCTCGTCGGCGGGCAACAGCTGGCCATTGCGCTCCATGTGGTAGAGCTGCTCGCCATCGACCTGGATGTGGCCGGCATCGATGCGCTCGAGCGTCATCAGGATGCGCAGGATCGTCGTCTTGCCCGAGCCGGACGGGCCGATCAGCGCCAGCTTCTCGCGCGGCATGACCTGCATCGACAGGCCGTCCAGCACCTTGAAGCTGCCGAAGCTCTTCGAGATGCCGTCGATCTTGATGATGGGCGCTGATGCGGACAAATGAATTTCCCCGTGCTGGAGAAGCCTGTGCCCCTAACGATGCGGAACGCGCCAAATCATGTCAATTGGGAAAATAATATCATGACAATATTTATGATTCCGCACAATTTGGGAGCACTCCCGGCTGGCTTTTTGTGCATGCCGTTATCCCAAAACCGCTTCGCACTTTTGGGCGGCATGCTCATATCGCGAGCAGCAGATGCTCCGGGTCGCCAAGCAAAAGCTTGGTAACAACGCCGAGGCCGGCGCGCAGTTCCCCCTCGGTGGTCGAGCCCAGCGAGATGCGCACCGCCGGATGCCATGGTGCGTCGGAAATGCGGAAGGAGGTGCCCGGCGCGATCGCCACGCCTTGCAGTCGGGCCTGGGCGACAAAGCTTTCCTCGGCACGGTCGGCGGGCAGCTGCAGCCAGACATGCAGCCCGTCGCGCCGGGCGCGATAGTCGACCCCGGCCAGCACTTGCGCCGCGATGTCCTGCCGCCGCCGCAATGCCGCGCGTTGCCAGCGGACAAGTTCCATCGCGGTGCCGTCGGTGACCCATTTGGTGGCGATTTCCGCCACCAGCGGCGTCGCCATCCAATTCGAGACCAGATGCCGATTGGCGACGGCGGCGACATAGCGGTCGGGCGCGGCGAGATAACCGATGCGCAGGCCGGGCACGGTGATCTTGGTGAAGGATGTGACGTAGAGCGTGCGCTCCGGCGCAAAGGCAGCAACCGGCGGCGGCCGATCCTCGACGAGGGGACCGAGCACATCGTTCTCGATGATGGCGATGTCGTGCTTGCGCGCCACCGCCGCGATCTGCTCGCGGCGTGCGGCATCCATCAGCGTCGCCGTCGGATTGATCACCGAGGGCTGCACGAAGACGGCGCGGATGTCGGAAAGCCGGCAGGCTTCGTCCAACGCTTCCGGAATCAGGCCGTTGCCGTCGATCGGCAGGCCTTCAAGATTGAAGCCGAGATAGCGGGCGAGCGGCACCAGCGTGTGGTGGCCGATGGCTTCGGTGGCGACGGTCGAGCCGGGCGGCGCCACGCTCATCAGCGCCACCGTCATGCCGGCGGTGGCGCCATTGGTCAGGCTGATGTTTTGCGCGGAGGTTTCGAGTCCGCACAGTTTCAGCCATTCCACAGCCACCGCGCGATGGCGCGGAAACACCATGTTGGGCCGGAACGACAGCGCCGAACTCGACGGCAGGTTCTCGGCCAGCCAGCCCAGCGCCTGTTTCAGCCGCTCCAGATGCATCGGTTCGCAGACCGGCTTCAGGATGGAGAGGTCGATGACCTCGCCCAGACGCTCCGGCAAATAGGGCGGTTCCGGCTCGCGGCGCTGCGTCTGGACGAAGCTGCCGCGACCGATCTCGCCCGAAATCAGGCCGCGCCGGATCAGCTCCTCATAGGCGCGGCTGACCGTTTGCACCGAAAGCTTGAGGTCGTCGGCCAGCCGGCGATGGGTCGGCAGCCGTGCGCCGTTGGCCAGGCGTCCATCATGGATGGCGCGCGCGAACTGGTCGGCCAGCGACTGATAGGCCGGCCGCCGGATGAGCGCGGGATCGGGTTGCCACAATGTCATGACTTATTAGAGATCGAAATCAGTGCAATTGACAATCGAAATAATGCGCCGTCATGGTGACGTCGACGAAAAAGTGGACGCTGATGACCGCTGCGAAACTCGACCCGATCGACCTGAAAATCCTCGACGCCATCCAGCACGACGGACGCATCACCAAGCTGGCGCTGGCCGAACGGGTCGGGCTGTCGCCGACACCGTGCTGGATGCGGCTGCGCAAACTGGAAAAAGCCGGCATCGTCTCGGGCTATCACGCCAGGATCGCCATGCGCGTCGTGGCACCCGTCGCCACCGTGCTGATGGAGGTGACGCTGGCCAGCCACCGCCAGGCCGATTTCGACCGCTTCGAGCGTGTCATCCGCGACATTCCCGAGATCGTCGCCTGCTGGTCGGTGGGTGGCGGTGTCGACTATGTGCTGAAGGTGATGGCGCGCGACATCGACGCCTACCAGCGGCTGGTCGACGGTTTGCTCGACCGTGAAATCGGCATCGACCGTTACTTCACCTACATCGTCATCAAGACGGTCAAGGACGACGTTGCGCTGCCCATAGCCGACCTGTTGCCGGCGTCGCCGTAGAGCCGGAGAGATCGCCTTCCGGGGCGGCACAATTGAGAGAGTCTCTCTACGGACGGGCATCCAAACAGCCTCTCTGTCCGCATAGGGCGGCTAGTCTTCCCCTATCAGTCCGAACCGGGAGGCCTCGACCATGTCCGCGCATTTCGCCCGCTCACATCGCCACGAAGCGCTCGATCGCCTCGCCGACCGCCGGCTGCTGCGCGAGCTCGCCTATGTCGACGGCCACTGGACGGCGAGCGAGGCTGCCGAGAGTTTCGAGGTCACCGACCCGGCCACCGGCACCACTGTCGCCTTCGTCGCCGCACTCGATAGCAAGCAGACGACAAGAGCGATCGATGCCGCCGCGCGCACCTTTCCGGCCTGGCGGGCGCTGTTGCCGCAGGAGCGCGCAAGAATCCTGCGAAAGTGGTTCGAGCTGATCGTCGCCGCCAAAGACGATCTCGCTCTGCTGGTGACGCTGGAACAGGGCAAGCCGCTCAAGGAGTCGCAGGGCGAGATCGATTATGCCGCCTCCTTCGTCGAGTGGTATGCGGAAGAAGCAAAACGCCTGAACGCCGAGAGCGTCACCAGCCATCTGCCGGGTGCGGAAATGATGGTGCGGCGTGAGCCGCTCGGTGTCGTCGGTGTGGTCACACCGTGGAATTTTCCGTCGGCCATGCTAACCCGCAAGGCGGCCGCAGCCCTTGCCGCCGGCTGCACCATCGTCGCACATCCGTCCTCGGAAACTCCGCTGTCGGCACTGGCGCTGGCAGAACTCGGCGAGCGCGCCGGCCTGCCCGCCGGCGTCTTCAACATCGTCACCGGCAAGGCAGCGACCATCGTCGGCCGAATGTGCGAAGACCCGCGCGTCCGCGCCATGAGCTTCACCGGCTCGACCGAGATCGGCAGGCTGATTGCCGCGCAAAGTGCGCCGACGATGAAGCGGCTGGTGATGGAGCTTGGCGGTCACGCGCCGCTGATCGTCTTTGCCGACGCCGATCTCGACAGAGCGGTGAGCATTGCCATCGATGCCAAATTCGCCACCTCGGGCCAGGACTGCCTCGCCGCCAACCGCATCTATGTCCAGCGTCCGATCTACGATCGCTTCTGCGCGGCTTTCACCAAGCGCATCGCCGCATTGCGGACCGGCAATGGCCTTGCTCAGGAAATCGACATCGGGCCGCTGATGCATGAGCGGGCTGTCAAGAAGATCGAGGAACAGGTCGCCGATGCGCTCGCCCACGGCGCGCGTTGCCTCGCCGGCGGCGCGCGGCATCAAGCCGGGCCCCTGTTCTACCAGCCGACACTGCTGGCCGATGTCACTGACGAGGCGCTGATCATGCGCGAGGAAACCTTCGGTCCGGTCGCCGCAGTGACGCCGTTCGACAGCGAGGACGAGGTGATCGCCCGCGCCAACGCCACCGAATACGGGCTCGTCGCCTATGTCGTGACCGAGAACGGTGGTCGGCAAATGCGCATGGGCCGCGCGCTCGACTACGGCATGGTCGCCATCAACCGCGTCAAGATCACCGGCGCGCCGATCCCGTTCGGCGGCGTCAAGCAGTCCGGCATCGGCCGCGAAGGCTCGCGCCACGGGCTCGAAGCCTTCACCGATCTCAAATATCTCTGCCTGGACGTGGCTTAAGGTGTGTCGATATTCAGGTGATGCCGGCCTGACCTGAATCTCGACACACCTTAAGTCGCATCCGCTTTTCCTCAAGGAGTAGAAAAATGCTCGACCAGTCCAACGAACTCGCCGCCTGGGATCGCGACCACTTCTTCCATCCCTCGACGCATATGGGCACGCACGCACGCGGGGAGAGCCCGACACGCATCATGGCCGGCGGGGAAGGCGTCACCGTCTGGGACAACAATGGCAAGAAGAGCATCGATGCCTTTGCCGGCCTCTATTGCGTCAATGTCGGCTATGGCCGCCAGAAGATCGCCGATGCCATCGCGGCCCAGGCGAAGAACCTTGCCTATTACCACGCGTATGTCGGCCACGGCACCGAGGCGTCGATCCGGCTTGCCAAGATGATCATCGACCGCGCGCCGCAAGGCATGTCGAGGGTCTATTTCGGCCTCTCCGGTTCCGATGCCAACGAAACCAACATCAAGCTGATCTGGTACTACAACAATGTGCTCGGCAGGCCGGAGAAGAAGAAGATCATCTCGCGCTGGCGCGGCTATCACGGCTCGGGCGTGATGACCGGTTCGCTGACCGGGCTCGACCTGTTCCACAACGCGTTCGACCTGCCGCGTGCACCGATCCTGCACACCGAGGCGCCCTATTATTTCCGCCGCGCCGACCGTTCGATGAGTGAGGAGCAGTTCTCGCAGCATTGCGCCGACAAGCTCGAGGAAATGATCCTGGCCGAAGGCCCGGACACCGTCGCCGCTTTCATCGGCGAGCCGATCCTCGGCACCGGCGGCATCGTGCCGCCGCCCGCCGGCTATTGGGAGAAGATCCAGGCGGTGCTGAAGAAATATGACGTGCTGCTGGTCGCCGACGAAGTGGTGACGGGCTTTGGCCGGCTGGGCACCATGTTCGGTTCCGACCATTACGGCATCAAGCCGGACCTGATCACCATCGCCAAGGGCCTGACCTCGGCCTATGCGCCGCTGTCGGGCGTCATTGTCGCCGACAAGATGTGGCAGGTGCTGGTGCAGGGTTCCGACAAGCTCGGCTCGCTCGGCCATGGCTGGACCTATTCGGCGCATCCGATCTGCGTTGCCGCCGGTGTGGCCAATCTCGAACTGATCGACGAGATGGACCTGGTGACAAATGCCCGCGAGACCGGCGCCTATTTCCGCGCCGAACTGGCCAAGGCCGTCGGCGGCCATAAGAACGTCGGTGACGTGCGCGGCGATGGCATGCTGGCGGCTGTCGAGTTTGTCGCCGACAGGGACGACCGGGTGTTCTTCGACGCCTCGCAGAAGATCGGGCCACAAGTGGCGACAGCACTTGCCGCAAGCGGCGTCATCGGCCGCGCCATGCCGCAAGGCGACATTCTCGGTTTCGCGCCGCCGCTCTGCCTGACGCGCGAGGAAGCCGACATCGTCGTGTCGAAGACGGCGGATGCGGTGAAGAGCGTGTTTGCCAATCTCTGAATAGTCTGATGAACGCCATGACCAAAACCCTCCCCGCCACCATGGCCGCCGTGCTGCTCACAGGGCACGGCGGACCGGAAAAACTCGTCTATCGCAGCGATGTGAAAGTGCCCGCGCCTGCATCAGGTGAAGTGCTGGTCAAGGTCAGCGCGTGTGGCATGAACAACACCGATGTCTGGGTCCGCCAGGGCGCCTATGGCACGGAAGAGGACGCGGCGGCGGTGTCGACCTGGCGGCGCCAGGGCAACACGCTGAGCTTCCCGCGCATCCAGGGCACCGACACGGTCGGCACCATCGTTGCCGTCGGCGAGGGCATAGCGGATGCCCGCATCGGCGAACGGGTGATGGTCGATTTCTCCATCTACAACCGCGACGACGATTCCCTCGCAGACATCGACTATATGGGCCACGGCCGCGACGGCGGTTACGCGGAATACCAGGCCGTGCCGGCCGAGAACGCGCATGTCGTCGACACGACCTTGAGCGACGTCGAACTCGCCACCTTCTGTTGCGCCTACCTCACCGGCGAGCAGATGCTGGAACGTGCCGCGCTCAGGGCCGGCGAGCGCGTGCTGGTCACCGGTGCCTCGGGCGGCGTCGGTTCAGGCATCGTCCAACTGGCACGGGCGCGCGGCGCCATTCCCTATGCCGTGGTCGGCAAGGGCAAGGAGCAAGCGGTGCGCGACATCGGCGCCGAGGCTGTCATCACCCGCGGCGTCGCCGACTTGCCGCAAGCCGTGGCCGAGGTGACCGGCGGCCGGCCGATCGACGTGGTGGCCGACCTCGTCGGCGGCGCTGTCTTCAACGACCTGTTGCGCATCCTGAGACCCGAAGGCCGCTACACCACGGCCGGCGCCATCGCCGGTCCGGTCGTGCAGCTCGATCTCAGGACCATGTATCTCAAGCAATTGCAGCTGCATGGCTCAAGCCAGGGCACACGCGCCGATTTCCGCCGCATCGTCGGATACATCGAGGCGAAAAAAATCCGGCCGCTGGTCGGCGGCGTCTACAGGCTCTCCGATTTCCACCATGCGCAGGCGGATTTCATCGCCAAGGATTTCGTCGGCAAGCTGGTGGTGGTGCCGGACGCCATGTGGAAGAACGGGGCGGCGCCGGAGAGCGCCCGATAGGGATTGCGCCGATCACGGCGATGGCTGCCTGCCAGATCGACCTGGAGCTGCCATCGTCGCGTCAACGCGCTCTGTTTGGCGTCCACTTCGGTGGCCACGGCCCACCCCTATCTTCCCGGACGCGAAGCCCCATATCCATGGTACGATCCACCCTCTTGCTGAGCCCTGCCGGGGCAAGGAAAAGTGCGAACGACAGGGACTCTACCGGATGCCCTTTGGGATCGACCAGGCGACGATCACCGCCTATCTGGAAGTCATCACCATCAATCTCGTTCTGTCGGGCGACAATGTCGTGGTGATCGGCATGGCCGCCGCCGGCCTGGCAGAGGCGCTGCGCCAGAAGGCGATCATCGCCGGCATCGCCGCAGCTTCTGTCATCCGCATCGTCTTTGCCGTGGTTGCGGTGCAATTGCTGGAAATCCCAGGCATCATGCTTGTCGGCGGCTTGCTGCTGTTCTGGGTCTGCTGGAACATGTTCGGGGAATTGCGATCCGCCGGCGATGCCGATGACTGGGATGGTGCAGACGCCGATCCCGCCACGGCTGCCCTTGCGGCGAAACGACCGGCCAAGGCGCTGCGCACCGCGATCCTGCAGATCGTCGTCGCCGACGTTTCGATGTCGCTGGACAATGTGCTCGCCGTGGCGGGTGCTGCCAGCGACGATATGGATGCGCTGGTCTTCGGTCTCATCCTGTCGGTGGTCCTGATGGCGGTCGCCTCGACGCTGGTGGCGGCGCTGCTGGCCAGATATCGCTGGATCGGCTGGCTCGGCCTTGCGGTCATTGTCTATGTTGCGGGCAGCATGGTGCTGGATGGCGTTGAGCAGTTGAAAGCGGTCGACTACGGAAGCCTTTTTTCGCGGGCGTCGCACTAGAGTATCCGTGCCGGCCAAGGAATGAGCGGAGCCCATCCTCCTGGGCAACGCCCTCAAGGAATTCCGGCGACCCGAACGATGAGCTTGCCGAAATTCTTGCCCTCGAGAAGGCCAAGGAAGGCCTGCGGCGCGTTCTCTATGCCATCGACGATATCCTCCCGGTATCGAACCTGCCCGGATGCTATCCAGTCGGCCATGTCGCGGTAGAAGGCCGGACGCTGGTCGACAAATTCACGCTGGATGAACCCTCGGATCGTCAGGCTGCGGCGGAGGACTTGCTGCATCAGCGTCGGCAACCGGTCGATGCCGGAATCCGCGATAACGTTGTATTGTGCGATCAGCCCACAGACCGGCACGCGGGCAAAATCGTTCAACAAAGGAAACACCGCATCCCAGACAGGACCGCCAACGTTTTCGAAATAGATGTCGATGCCATCGGGGCAGGCCGCCTGCAACTGCTCGGCAAAATCATCTGCCCGGTGATCGACGACCGCATCGAAGCCGAGTTCGTCTCGCACGAAAGCGCATTTTTGGGCGCCGCCAGCAATGCCGACCGCACGCGCGCCCTTGATGCGGGCGATCTGGCCAACCGCTGATCCGACCGCGCCGCTGGCCGCCGCCACGACGACCGTTTCGCCCGGCTTTGGCTGTCCGATGGTGAGCAAACCGGCATAGGCGGTGAAGCCCGGCATGCCGAGCACGCCGAGTGCCGTCGTGACGGGCGCTGCCGCGGGATCGAGCTTGCGCAGCCCGACGCCGTCGGACAGCGCGAAACTCTGCCATCCGGAGTGGGACAGGACGATATCGCCTTCAGCAAACTCCGGGTGGCGGGATCTGACGACGCGCGCAACGGTGCCGCCTTCCATCACAGCGTCGATCTCGACCGGCTTGGCATAGGATTTGGTGGCGTTCATGCGCCCGCGCATATACGGATCAAGTGACAGATAGAGCATCTGTAGCAGCAGTTCGCCCTCACCCGGCTGGACGACGTCAACGGTCTCGATGCGAAAATCGCCGGGCTTCGGCCGGCCTTGTGGCCGCGCCGCGAGCACGATACGGGTGTTTGCCTGGGTCGACATTGGAGACCTCGCTGCGAAGAACACTCTACTCGAAAAACCGGTTGGGCGGCCGTTTCAGGCCGAGATTCTCGCGCAATGTCGATCCCTCATATTGCCGCCTGAAGATCCCTCGCCGCTGCAACTCAGGCACGACCTTCTCGACAAAGTCGTCGAGCCCGGCGGGCAGATAGGGGAACATGATGTTGAACCCGTCTGAGCCCTCGGTGATCAGCCATTCCTCCATCTCGTCGGCGATTGTTTCAGGCGTGCCGACGAAGGCAAGGCCTGAATAGCCGCCCAGCCTCTGTGCAAGCTGCCTGACGGTCAGGTTCTCCTTGCGCGCCAGTTCGATGACACGCTCGCGGCCGCTTTTGCTGGCATTGGTTTCGGGGATTTCGGGCAACGGCGCGTCAGGGTCAAAACCGGATGCGTCATGCCCGATCGCGATCGACAGCGAGGCAATGCCGCTCTCGTAGTAGACGAGGCTGTCGAGCTTCGCTCGCTTCTCCTGCGCGTCCTCGACGCTGTCACCGACGACGACGAAGGCGCCGGGCAGGATCTTGATGTCGTCACGCGACCGGCCGAGCTTTTGCGCACGACCCTTGACGTCGGCAAAGAAACGCTGGCCCGCCGCGAGATCGGCATGCGCGGCGAAAATCACTTCCGCCGTTTCCGCCGCCAGTTGCCGCCCCGCCTCCGACGCGCCGGCCTGGACGATGACCGGCCAGCCCTGGATTGGCCGGGCGATGTTGAGCGGCCCGCGCACCGAGAGGTGCTCGCCCTTGTGATCGAGCACATGCAACCTAGCCGGATCGAAATAGAACCCGCTTTCGGCGTCGCGGATAAAAGCATCGTCGGCAAAGCTGTCCCACAGACCAGTGACGACATCGTAGAATTCCCGCGCCCGCCGGTAGCGCTCGTCATGCTCGACATGCTCGTCGAGGCCGAAATTGAGCGCCGCATCCGGGTTGGACGTGGTGACGATGTTCCAGCCGGCGCGGCCGCCGCTGATATGGTCCAGCGAGGCGAAGCGGCGCGCGATGTGATAGGGCGCGTCGAACGTCGTCGACGCGGTTGCGACCAGCCCGATATGATCGGTGACGGCGGCCAGCGCCGACAGCAGCGTGAACGGCTCGAACGACGTGACCGTATGGCTGCGCCGCAGCGCCTCGATCGGCATGTTGAGAACGGCAAGATGGTCGGCCATGAAGAAGGCGTCGAACTTCGCCGCCTCCAGGGTCTGGGCGAAGCGCTTCAGATGCGCGAAATTGAAATTGGCGTCGGGATAGGCGCCCGGATAGCGCCAGGCGCCGGTGTGCAGGCTGACGGGGCGCATGAAGGCGCCAAGCCGCAATTGTTTCTGTGTCATGAAAGTCGTTCCGACCGATCGGTACAATCGAGCACCATCGCTCGACTCCTGGCCTCTAGGATCGGACCGTCCGCCCAACTCGGGAAGGTATTCCGTTGCGCGGTGCCCGGCTTTTGCAGCATTTCCGTCTTGCGATCCAAGACCGCGGCACAAAAAATGGCCGGGCACGAATGCGGCCCGGCCAAAAGAAGGTTCAAACCTTCAGAGGGGAACACCGCTCAGCGGAATGGGAGGAGACCGCCGAACGATTTTACCTGTTTGAGCTTATTTCGGCGGCTTGGCGACAAATGACGTTCCAAAGAACGGGCAAAACGGCGAAAATCTGTTCGGCATTGCGCTAATTTTTTGTTTTTATGCATGTCGTTCTCCCAAAACCGGGACCACTTTTGGGCGACATGCATAAGGCTTCACGGCCGCAACGCTGCGGTCTGGAGAAGATCGGCATAGTGGCGGCGCGCCACGTCGGGATGTGAACGCAGACGACTTTTCAGGACATTGGTGCCGACATCGCGAAACAACGGGTTGTCCGGATCGCTTGCCGGTCCGCGTGCCTCCGCCGCCAGTTCCTCCGGCAAGTTCAGCAGCGGTATGGTCGCATCCAGCCGCGCGCTGAAGAAGAAGGGAACGGAAATCCGCTCGACGCCGGCAGGCGGCGTCACGACGCGGTGAACGGTTGCGCGCAGATAGCCATTCGATGCCAGTTCGAGCAGTTCGCCAATGTTGACGACCAGCGTTCCGGGGATCGGGTCCACATTCACCCAGCTGCCGTCATATTCAACCTGCAGCCCCTTGTTGTCGTCCTGCAGCAGCAGGGTCAGGAAGCCGCCATCCTTGTGTGCGCCGACACCCTGGTCGCCATCCGTCGCGTGACGCCCGGGATAACGCACGATCTTCATGCGATGATTGGGCGAGTCCCTATAGATCGCGTCGAAGGCGTCCTCGGGCTGATCAAGCGAAAGCGCGAAGGCTTTCAGCAGCCGGATCGCCACCGCCGTAGCCCTGGTCTGCCATGCCAGCAGCGCCGGCTTGAGGTCGGGCAGTGCCGAGGGCCATTGGTTCGGTCCTTGCAGCCGTGTCCAAGGCGCAATTCCCGGCCCTTGCGGGATGGGCTGGCGCTCGACGCCGATGTCGAGTTGTTCACGCCAGTCGGCGGCGCCCCTGGTCAGCTCTCCGCCGGCGCGTGTGTAGCCGCGAAACTGCGAGGACTTGACCATTTCGATCGCCAGCTTGTCGGCCTCCGGCAACGCGAAGAACCGGCGCGAGGCATCGAGCACTTCATCGGTCTCCGTGGCCGAAATTCCGTGACCGCTGAGATAGAAGAAGCCGACGTCCCGGGCCGCCGTGCGCAGGTCCAGGAGAAAGGTGCGATGCTCGGACGCTCCTTGTTCGAGACGGCTCAGATCAAGCACCGGCACAATTCTGGGCATGGTCAGGTTCCTTCTTTTCCCCGCCCTTGCCTAGGAGAAGTAGAAGCGACCATTGGCAAGCACTCTGGGCATGGATGGTGCATCCAAGGTGACACGCAGAGCCTACCGATCAAAGCAATGGGCACTCCAATCTGGGCCGAACAGAAGAAAGCCCGCGCTGCATAGCGTGGCTTGCGGGCAAATAAAATCCCAACGGATACCCGCAAATCGGGGTGTCTGTGCAACTCGATGAGCCCGCCGGATGCTCCCCTCACGTCTCCAGAGATCGGCCGGTCTCGGCGTCGAACAGGTTCAACTTGGCAACGTCGGGTTCGACAAAAAGCGTTTCGCCAGGACGGGCGCTGATCCTCTCGCGAAACACGGCGACCGCCGGTTCGCCGCCGATCGTCAGATGAACCTGGGTCTCCGAGCCCATCGGCTGCCCGGATAGGGTCGGGGCGCCTCGGGGAGCCTGGCGTCCGAAACCAACCATTCAGCCACGATCAGCCCGTGAGGCGCGCACGAAACAACGTGCAGCCGTCCGTCAGGCGCGACCTGGAGATATCCCGGAATCCAGCCTCGGTCATCCACGCGCGATACTGACCTTCAGTGTACGATTCGCCGTGGCGATAGAGGTTCAAGAAGGTGAGATTCAGAAAGACACCCTCAGACGGGCCGAGGCGGTCGTCATCGACGACACCCCACCCCGCAATTGCGATCTCGCCTCCGGGTGTGAGGCAACGCGCCGCGTTCAGGATCGAACTGCGCGCTTGATCCGGCGGAAGGACCTGGACGACGGCCTTCAGGATCGCCAGATCGTGCCGACCTATCGATGGCGCGACAGTTATGTCCCCCTCTTCGACAACCACGTCGTCGGCACCGTATTCTGACAGGATATCTGGCGCGACCGCTGCGACCGTTGGGAGTTCCATCAGCGTCGCCGCAATCTGCGGCCGCCGCTCGCGAAGTCCGACGAGAATGGTCCCGGGGCCCCCGCCGATGTCGATCACCGAACCGATCGCCGAGAGGTCCATCTCCCGGGCCAGATGTCGGCCGAAAATCACCCCGCCCGGTGCGAGCATGCGGCTGAAGGCCGCCGCCGCCTCAGGCCCCGCTTCCGAAAAGTCGTGCAGCGCAGCCGGCCGGTTCTGTCGCAGCGACTCTGCGGTCAGCAGGTCGGCTCCCCAGAGCTCGCGCAGGAGCGCATGGTCGCCGCCGCGATAGGTCGGCTTGGACGCGTCGAGGAAGGCCGACGCTTCGGGTCCGTTGCGAAATTGACCATCCTTGACTTCGAGGAGACCGATGCTGGCGAGCGCGTAGAGAAGCCGCGACAGACGATCGGGCTCGACTTTGAGCGCGGCCCCAAGGCTGTCAGCGGTCACCGCGCTGCCACCGAGCCGGGTGAAGATGCCAAGGTCCAGCCCGGCGCGAAGCGCCAAGGCGGGGGGCACCGCTGCGATCAGCTTGTCGATCCGATCAGAATCCACCATGTCACATCCCGTTCCGCGATCCAGGACCGACTTTGAAGCAGATCGGCCGACATCGTCAAATCAGCTTGCCAGCGCTCGGCCGGTCTCGGCGTCGAACAGGTTCAACTTGGCAACGTCGGGTTCGACAAAAAGCGTTTCTCCCGGACGGGCGCTGATCCTGTCGCGAAACACGGCGACCACCGGTTCGCCGCCGATCGTCAGATGAACCTGGGTCTCCGAACCCATCGGCTCGACCACGCCAACCAAGGCCGCGATACCCTTGCCCGGCGCGCAGACACTCAAATGCTCTGGCCGGAACCCGTATTGGACCTTCTTTCCGTCCGCCACGCTGAAGGCAGAACCGACCGGCAACAATGTTCCGTCGCCTGCCCGCACCACCGGCGTGCCGTTGTTGCGTGCGACCGCGCCGTTGATGATGTTCATCGACGGCGAACCGATGAAGGTGGCGACGAACAGATTGACCGGGTGGTCGTAAAGATCGAGCGGCGTGCCGATCTGCTCCACCCGGCCGTTGTTCAGCACGACGATCTGGTCGGCCATCGTCATGGCTTCGACCTGATCGTGCGTGACATAGACGGTGGTGGTGCGCAGGCGCTGATGCAGCGCCTTGATCTCGGCGCGCATTGCCACACGCAATTTGGCGTCCAGGTTCGACAGCGGTTCGTCAAACAGGAAGACCTGTGGGTTGCGCACGATCGAGCGGCCCATGGCGACGCGCTGGCGCTGGCCGCCCGACAGCTGGCGCGGATAGCGATCGAGCAACGGCGTCAGGCCGAGGATTTCCGCGGCCTTCGCCACCCGCTCGGCCTTTTCAGCCTTCGGCGCCTTGGCAAGCGTCATCGAGAACGCCATGTTTTCGGCGACCGTCATATGCGGATAGAGCGCATAATTCTGGAACACCATGGAGATGTCGCGTTGCTTCGGCGGCAGGTCGTTGACCACCCTGTCGCCAATGCTGATCGTTCCGCCCGAAATGTCCTCCAGTCCAGCGATCATGCGCAGCAGCGTGGACTTGCCGCAGCCCGACGGACCGACCAGCACGACAAACTGACCGTCCGGAATCTTGACCGAGACGCCGTGCAGCACTGCGTGCCCGGCGTAGGATTTGAGGACGTTGGCGATTTCGACTGAAGCCATCGGGATCTTTCCTGAGATTGTCGACGCGGGACGGTCAGGCCCCGCTCACATGCACCTTGTCGGTGGACATGGCGCCTTCCGCGATCAGCAGTCCGATGCCGCCATTCGTGAACGCCTCCGCGCTGGTGTCCTGCGCCTCAAGCACCACACCGCCGAAAAGCGCGCTGATGCGACTGCCCTTGACGGTCAGCGTCACCGGGATGGTCTTTTCGAAGAGGAGATCGAAATTGGTCTCCGCCAGAACGAGCGTGTCGGCGTCCCTTGTGCGGACGATCTGCAGCTTGCCATCGCGGGTGGCGCGCACGGCGTAGTAGCGCCGCAGTCCCTGGACCCGCGCGCACACGCCACCGTAATTGCCAAGGTGAATGACGATATCGCTGGAGAGCTTGTAGTCGGTCCACTGTCGCGTGCCGTGGATGACGATGCCCTCGTCGCGGCTTTGCGAAATGCGGAAGCTCGGCGGATAGCGCTTGGAAAAGAAGCTGACGCCATTGACCCAGGCCATGCGCCAGAAATCGCAATCGCCGGCGGGGCGGTGCAGCGTGAGTTCCGGCGCGCCGTCCCAGCGCAGATAGTCGAGCAGCACACGGCCGTCGGCGCGCTTGCCGATGCTGGTCAGCACGATGCCGATCTCGGCAATCGGCTGGCCGTCCAGATCCGGCAGGCGCCACGAAAGCACGCGGTCCTCGCCTGCATTCAAAGTGACGGCATCGCCGTCAATGTCGCGCAGACGATCATCGCCGTCATAGGCGCGGATGCGCAACTGGGCGGACACCGCACCCTTGTTGTGACGATCGGCAACGAGGCGTGCCTTGACCACTTGCCCGGGATAGACCAGCGGCGTCGCCATCAGATCGTAGGTGCGCATCGACAGCACCTCGCGCGGCGAGAATGTTGGCGTCGTGACCGCGGCACTCTGGCCGGGACCCAGCGCCTCGTAGTTCACGGTCAGCGCCCGGGCATTTTCGAATTCGACATTGCCGATGCGAACGCCGCTGGCGGAGCCATGACCCTCCACCGGCCGGAAGCCTTGTTGGCTGCCCGACAGCGAGAAGTGAAACTGCGCACCGCCCTTCGGCGCATCGAGCGGATTTCCACCGGCAAGCGCCATGCCGAGGTTGGCGATGTAATAGGCGGTGCGCACCGCGTCGTTGATCGAGTTGCCGCCGTCGGCCGAGGAGATCAGCAGGCGGTCGGCGATCGGTCCGCGCCAGTCCGGGCCGGCCTCGATCCCGTCGAGGCCGAGCATCAGGGCGAGCAGGCAGCCGACATTGCCGGCGTTGCAGTCGGTGTCCCAGCCGGAGGTGTTGACGATCATCTGCGCCTTCTGGAAATCGTCGGGCGCATAGAGCACGGCCATCACCATCAACGCGTGGTTCGGCACGACATGGCAGTTGCCGGGATATTTGTCGTAGCCGTATTTGTCCTCGATCTTCTGACGCGTGTCGTGCCAGTCGGGATGTTGTTTCACCCAGCCGCGGATATCGGCGATGAGTTTTGCAATCAGGCTGTCGCGCGGGATGACCGACAGGCCGGTATCGATGAGGTGGTCGATGTCATCTGACACAAAGGCTTCGGCCTCCATTGCCGCCCAGAGCATGGCCGCATGGACGGATTCTCCGTCGTGTGAGACTTTGCCGGCCTGCTCGGCAAGCTTAGCCGCCAGCTCCGGCTGGCCCGGTGCCACCATCGCCCAGCCATCGATGAAGATCTGCGCGCCGATCTGCTCGGCGACGGTCAGGCCGTTGGTGGCGGTGGAGCCCGAATGCGGCGCCGGAATGCCCTTCTTGAGATTGAGCCACGCCGTGTGCTCGGTCGAATTGCCTGAGCCGCCCCACCACAGGATCGAGCGCTCCTCGACGATGTAGTTGAGCCAGGCCTTGCCGATATCCTCGGCCGGCAAATCGGCCGAGATGCCGTAATCCTCGAGCGCGCGGATGAAGGTGAAGGTGCCGGCGACATCGTCGTCGGTCACCACCAACGGCTGGTTCAGGCGCTCATGCACGTAATAGTCGATCGGCCCGAGCTCCTTCATGATCTTCTGGTAAGTCCAACCCTCGAACGGCCGGCCGAGATAGACACCGACCAGCTTGCCAAGCACGCCGGCATAGACCCGTTCCAGATAGTCGTTTGGAATCTGCATGTTCTGCTCCAGATAATCGAAAAAGTTCAACCCTTGACCGAGCCGCCCGCCATGCCTTCGATGAACCGCTTCTGCATGGCGACGAACAGCACCACCACCGGCACCACGATGATCAGCGCGGCGGCCATGATCTCCCCCCAGTCGGAACTGTACTGCCCGCTGAGCAGGTAGAAGCCGATCACCGCAGTGACCTTGTCCGCCTTCTGCAGGAACGTTGCCGCGATCAGGAATTCGTTCCAGGAATTAAGCCCGATGATCAGCGCGACCGTCAGGATGCCCGGTGAGACGATGGGCAGCATGACCTTGGAAAACACCTGCCAGTGGGTGGCGCCATCGATCAGCGCGGCTTCCTCGAGTTCCTTCGGCACGGCGATGAAATATGTCCTCAACAGCATCACCGCGAAGGGGCTGTAGAGGGCGGTGTAGATCAGCGCGACGCCGAAGACATTGTTGATCAGCCCGAGTTTGGCGAAGCCGAAATAGAGCGGGAAAATGTAAAGCTGGATCGGCGCCGTGGTCGTCGCCAGCAGATAGAACGTCCAGATTTTCCACGATGCGATTTTCCTGCGTGCCAGCACGTAGGCCGACAGCGAGGACGTCGAGCAGACGAGAACAATCGTCGTGCCGGACAGCAGCAGCGAGTTGATGAAGGTTTTCGAAAACTTGGCATGGTTCCAGGCGTTGACGAAATTCTCCCAACGAATGGGGTTTGGCAGCGCCAGCGGGTTCTGCACGATCAGGGCCGCCGGCTTCAGCGAATTGAGCACCAGCAAGGCGATCGGAAACAGCGCGATGAACGCACCGATGCCGAGCACGATGTAGGAGATCGTGAGCGTGGCCCGGCTTTCGACCATTCTCATTGCTCGCCCTCCTGCGTCTGCAGGCGGACATAGAAGAACGTGCCGACAAGGCCGAACAGGCTGATGACCAGCGCCGCTGCCGCCGCCTGGCCGACATTGAGGTCGTAGAAGGCGTGCCGGTAGGCAAGCGTCGACAGCACCTCGCTCGAAAACGCCGGTCCGCCCTGGGTCAGGATGTAGACGAAGTCGAAGGCAAGGAAGCTCCAGATCACCGTCATGATCATCATCAGCATGATGGTCGGGCGGATCGCGGGCAGCAGCACGTAGCGCATCATCTGCCCGTAGTTGGCGCCCTCGATGCGCGCCGCTTCGATATGTTCCTGCGGCACCTGCCGCAGTGCCGCGAAGAAAATCACGCAGAGAAAGCCCCACCAATGCCAGAGGTCGACCGTCGCGACCCCGAACAGCGCCGTCGACGGCTGCGCCAGCGGATTGGCCAGCGGCAATCCCATGCGCGACAGGAGGCCGAAAAGCCCGGTGACCGGGCTGTAGATCATGCCTTGCCAGACCCGCGCCGTGATGACGGTGGCGATGACGACGGGCAGGAAATAGACGACCTGGAAGAAATTGCTACCGCGCCTGACGAGCAGCAGCATCGAGGCCGCCAGCAGCCCCATGGCGATCGGCACGACGAGGAAGATGCAGGTCCAGATGATGTTGTTGGTCAACGCCGACCAGAAGACGCCGTCGGCAAACAGCGCCCGGAAATTATCCAGTCCTGAGAAAGTCGGCGTCGAAATGCCGTCCCAGTTGCAGAACGCCAAGACGACCGTCAGCAATGCCGGAACGAGGACGATGACAAAATTGATAATCAGCGTCGGGACGAGATAGAGCCGGTGCATGGACGACTGCCCTGGGTTGGGAGGGCGCCGGTTTGGCGCCACTCCATCGCTGCGTTCAGAGGGTTCGCGGATCCGTTATGATGGTTAGGCCCGCTTCGGAATCGCCGGTACTTTTCCGGCGTCCTTTTCCTGCTTGAACGTGTCGTCGAGCTTCTTGAGGTAGTCCTTCGAGGTGAGCTTCTTCAGCCAGACTTCCTCCATGCCGCTGACGAGATACGTATCGGTCGCCGGCGGCAGAAAGGTCCACGTCGTGTAGCCGTACTGGCCGGCGCCGACGGCCGCCGACAGGTTCTTCATCGCCTCGGTGTAGAGCGGCAGCACCTTGTCGGAGAGTTTCACCGCCGACAGATCCTTCAGAGGCAGGTTCCACTCGCCCTGCCACACCGAGTTCATGGCGCTGTAGAATTTGTCGGAGAACATATAATCGAGCACCGCCGCCGCACCGTCGGCATTCTCGGATTTCGCGTTGATCGAGAGTGTCGAGCCGATGCCGAGCGCATAGACCGGCGGGCCATTGGTGCTCGGAAAACCGACGAATGCCGCCTCCGCGTTGTTGGTCGGAAAATAGGTCGGGATGTTGGTGAAGCTCCAGGTGCCGGAGGGCGCCATGCCGGCCTGGCCCGTCGCCACCTGAGCGAATGCCTGCTCCAGCGTCAGTGAGAAATAGTTCGGGCCGAAATAGCCCTTCTGCCACCATTCATCGAGCTTATCGATGGCTGCCAGGATGGATGGGTCCGTCCACGGAATGGCGCCGGTCAGCGCCTTGTAGACATTCTCGGGCCCGGCAACCGAATTGAGCACGATCGAGACATGGTGCTCGTTGGCGGGCCGCCAGTCGGCGTTGCCGGAGCCGAACGGGACCAGGCCCTTGCCTTTCATCTCATCGGCAAGCGCCTCGAGCTCGGCGATGGTGGTGGGCGCCTTCCAGCCGTTCTTGTCGAACAGCGTCTTGTTGTAGAACAGGCCGAGCGTCTCATAGGTCTTGGCCAGCGCATAGAGCTTGCCGTCATACTTGCCCAGTTCCATGAACAGCGGCAACAGCCGATCGTTCCAGCCGAGTTTTGCGGCATAGTCGTCGAGCGGCAGCAACTGCCCGGCTTCCGCCATCGAGGCGACATAGCTCGGACCGGCGGTAAAGACGACATCGGGGCCACTGCCCGAGAGCATGGCGATACGCAATTGCTTGTCGAGGTCGGAGCCGCGGAAGTCGATCGAAAGATCGTCCTGCGGATGCGCCGCATTGAACGGATCGACCAGCAGGGTCTTGAGTTCGTCCTGGTTTTCCGGCGATGCGGATTCGTACCAGAAGCCGACCGGCTTCTTGTCGTCGGCAAAGGCCAGGCGTGGGAGCAACGGCAGGGCGGCGAGGCCGAGGCCGGTCTTAAGCAGTGTACGGCGTTGCATGTTTTCTCCTCCGATGTTTCTGGTTTCTTGTTTCAGGTTGAGCCACGTTCGATCAGGCTGAAGGGCATTTCGAGCGCGGTACCCGCGCCCGGCTCGGAGCCGCGCAGCCTTTCCATCAGGATTTGTGCTGCCTTGACCCCGATATCGCCCTGGAACTGCGAGACGGTGGTCAGGGACGGCGTGACCAGCCGTGCGGCCGAAATGTCATCGAAGCCGGCCACGGCGATCTCGCCCGGAATGGCGATGCCGCGGTCGCGCAGCGCCTGCATCACCCCAATGGCCATGAGGTCATTGGCGGCAAAGATCGCCGTCGGTGCGTAGCCACTGGCCAGCACCGTCTCGGCAGCCCGGGCGCCGCCGGTTTCGCTGAATTCCTCGTCGATGACTAGATATGGCGTGCCGCCGGCTTCGGTGAGCGCGGTACGGTAACCCTCGACGCGCACGCCCTGTGGGCCGCCCCGACCGGCGACCATGGCGATGCGGTGATGGCCGCGGCCAATGAGAAATTGCGTGACCGCAAGGGCCGCGGCGTAACTGTCGATAAAGATGTCGTCGATGGCGATGTCGCCACCGCGTTTCTTGCTCGACTCGATGCGCACCACCGGCACGCCGGCATCGACCAGCGGCTTGAAGTCCCCGGCGCGCAGCGTGAAGAACACGCCGATCACACCGTCGACCCGTCCTTGCCGGGACCAGTCGAGAAAATGCTGCTCGCGCTCGGCGGAGCCGTCGGTACTGACCGCGATCACGTCGTAGCCGAGCTTTTCGGCCACGGACTGGATGCCGCGCATCAACGCCGGATAGAAAGGGTTGGTGATGTCGGGCACGACGCAGGCTATCGTCATGGTCCGATTGGTCTTGAGCGCTTGCGCGAAGCGATTTGGCATGTAGCCAAGCTGCGCCGCCGCATTGGTGATCCGCTCCCAGGTCTCGGACGATATGGCCGGCGAGCCGCCGCCGCTCATCACCATGGAAACGCTCGCTTGCGACACGCCAGCCAGTCGCGCAACGTCTTTCTGTGTGGCCCGACCGGTCCTCAAGGCGACTTCCTTATACGTATCATTAATACGTATAAGGAAGATTTACGGGCGCGGAGTCAAGAGGGCTTTTCCGATTTTCGAGAGTGGCCCTCGAAGCCGAACCTACAGCCTGGTTCAGTCGTTCGAGTTTGAAAGTGCCGCCAGATCAATCTCCGTGATGTGCCAACGGCCAAGGTTTGCGGTGTAGAGTCTGTCGCCCTTGAAGGCGATGTTGGTGGGGTGCGCCAGCGTGGTCGCCGCCGGATCCTCGATCAGCACTTCGAGACTTCTGTCCTTTCGCCAGCGATAGATCCGGCTTGGCTCGTAGCATGAGATGAACAGCGAGCCGTCAGGCGCGAAGGCGACGCCATCGGGAACATTGTGCACGCCTTCGACGACGATCTGCCGGGCTCCTGCCGTGCCGTCGCCAAGGATCGGCACATGGCTGATGCAGGGCGCGTTGCTTTCGACGACGTAGAGGCCGTTGCCATCCGGCGCCATGGCCATGCCATTGGCGAAGGACATGGGCTGCCTGCACCACAGGCCGCCCTCGCCCGTCTTGAGGTCGTAGCGAAAAATGCCGGAGCGATTGTCTTCGCCGACGCTGTCCGACACATAGAGCCAACCCCTCTCCTCGTCGACGATCGGATAGTTCGGCACGCGAATGCCGGACGAAGCGAAGTGCTCCATGCGCGCTGTCGCGGCATCCCAGCGAAAGATCGCGGCATGCCTGAGATCGCAGGCAAAACAGTTGCCTGCGCTGTCGAAGGCGATGCCTAGCAGAAAACCATCCGTTCCGCCCATGCGCTCGACCGAGCCGCCATCGGCGGCCAGCCGCAGGAGGTCGCCGGTCTCGGTGCCGCACCAGATCGACCCATCGCGGTGGACGGCCACGCCCTCCGGATGGGCGACGCGCGGGCTGGTGAAGATGCCGTCGAAGAAGACGCGCGCGGCGGACATGTCGAGCAACGGCTTTGCCATGGATCAGCTCCTTGCGATGTCCTGCTGTGCGGCGATGCAGCGCTCGACCATGGTGCGGTCGGCGGCGAGGATCTCGGCAATGAGCGCGCCGCGCTCCTTGGCGCTGACGAATTCCAGACGGCGCAGGCCGAGTGGGTCGATGCGGTTTCGCAGGACGGCGAGCGTGTCGTTGGAAGGGCGCGATATCTGCCGGCAACCGGCATCGAACGTCACCGCAAATCCGGTGGCATCACGGATCTGCTGGTGCGTGACGCCAGGCATGGTTTCGATGACGGTCAATTCCCTGGATGTTCGATCCAGCCGAAAGACACAGAGATCGGTGAAGACCAGCGCCTTGCCGGTGCGATAGCCCATCGGCTCGCGTTCCGCCGACGTCAAAAGCCCGCGGGCCGAACTGACGATCTCGACCTCGTCCACCAGTGACTGGACCGAATGGCGAGGGATGTAGAGCAGATAGTCGCGGTGCATGTTGGCAACGTCGGCCATGCCGCCCTGTCCGGGCAACCGGATGATGCCGCCGCTTGGTTTGCGCAGCGCGATGGTGTTGACGCGGCCGCGCCGATCGACTTGTGCTGCGCCGACGATCTCATGCGTCACCGCGCCTGCCTGGTAGTAGGTCGAGTAGGTGTCGTCGCCGCCAGCATGCGCCACCGCCGTTTCGCAGTCGAGACTTTCGATCAGCGACAGGATCATCGGGCTCGGCGCGATATCGAGGTGGCCGCAACTCATCGTCGCGATGATCATGTCCGGCGCGTGCGTCGCCTTGGCCAGCCGATAGGCAACATTGGCCAGCGGCGACACCGCGCCGGCACTGGCAAAGCTCTCATTATCGAGTTCGGCCGCGATGCGGGCGGCGATGATCTCGTCGACGGATGCTTTCGTTTCGCCATGCGCGAGCGCAGGCATAGCGAGGACCGTTTCGGCGCGGACCTCCGCGGCTTTTTGAACCGGCTCCGGCACGCCTTCGGACGGCAGGCACAGATTGTCCACCAAGGGCGTTTCCCTGGTCGCGAACGCCGCCGACAATCTCTGATAATCCGTGACATAGAATGGCAGGCAAGAGGCCGGATAGGCGCCGCCGGGCGCCAGCGCTACGGCCGAGACCTGATTGCGGGTGAGGATGCTTTGGCGCCCATCATGCCGCAGCGCTCCAACTGGGACGATTTCCTCGACCGTGACCAGCACCTGCCGCGCCGCGCCGGCCATGGCGAAATCCAGCGCTCGCGGCCCGATGATCTGCACATTGCCGCTTTCGTCCGCGCGCTGGGCGTGGACGACGAAGGTGTCGAGCCGCAGCGGCGGGATAAATCCGGTAGCGGTCCCGGCAATGGGATCGGGCGCGGCGCTCGCAGTCGGCACACGCGCCAACATGTCGGACCCCTGGGGAAGCTGGAACGGCATGGAAGGCAGGTTCTGCTGCGCCGCCCGCAGCGCCTGGATCATGGCCAGCGCGGTCCAATCGCGAACCGGTATTGCCCTGGTCTCGGCAGCGGCACGGAACCGCGGCGGAAGGCCAAAAATATCCAGGCTGGAAAAGCAAAGGTCGATCTCGGCTACCGCATCCGCTTCGAGCAGCAGTTCGAGCGGCAAGCCACCGGCCCAGCAGACGTAGCGCAAATCCTTGATGCCGGACCGGGCGATCGCACGCAGCAATGCGATCGGCAGCCGGGCGAAATGGTGACCGCCAACACCGAAGGAGTCACCTTGGCCGACCATCGCGGCCAGTCCCTCGACATCGGTGAAGCGCGGCCGGTTCGGCTTGACCAGAGACATTGCCGCACGATCTCTCACAGCGCCGATGCCTCGATGCGGTAGCGGGTCACGAACGGTCTTTCGGGCGAGAATTCCAGCGCCGTCGCAATCCCGGATTGCGCGATGGGATTGTCGGCCAGTGCGGTCGCCGGGCCGAGCCCGAAGGGCGAGCAGATCGGCTCGATGCCGATGGCGACATGGCGCCCATTCCAGGGTGCAGCCTTGCGGCCGCGATTGGAGTACCAGAGCAGAAGGCTGGGGAAATGTTCTTTCTGCCAGGAGAGCTCTACCCGGTAGCCGTCCTCGTGGTTGGCGAGCGCCGCCATACCGTCGACGCCCTCGATCTGCAGCAACTCCTCCGTGTCAGCCGCCAGAGGCAGCAGCGAGGCATTGATCACACCGCCGGTGCGCGCCGGCACGCCGATCAGTTCGAAAACCGCTTTATTCCTGGCAAAAAGCGCAGCTCCCGGTTCGACATCGTGAGGATAGGTGCGGCCCTCATCGAAGGAGCCGAGTTCCAGCGTGGCGGCGCCGGTCTCTGCCGGCAGCCGGAACACCGGGTGCAGGCCAATCGGCAATCGGCAGGCACGGCGGACGACGATCTTGAATTCAATATCGATAGCCGGCGCCGATGGGTCGGGCCTCACCGTCCGCTCAACGCGTTCGACCGGGCTGCCGGGCGGATAGGCCAACACCAGCGACAATGACGCGCCACCGGTGTCGCGCCAGGTCCAGTCATGATTGGAGCCATGGCCATGGACTTCTTCGTCCGGCTCCGGCGGCCCCATCACGGCCGCCCAGTCCTCAGGCCATCCGTCGGCAGGCACCGAATAGCCGAACGGCACGCAAGGCCACTCGCCGCGCAACCGGCGCAGGATGCCCGGCAGCGCTTCCGCCCCCGGCTCGTTCGACCAGGGTGCGATATGCATCGGCGAGACCTTCCGGCCGTCCGCCAGCAGGAACGTGACGGGCGCCAGCATCGCGCCGAGCCTCTGGACGGTCAGCGCGCCATGCGCCCAACCCAGTCCGCGATGCTCGTCGCCGGCCTTCATGGGCCGGCCTTCTTCGCCCGCGTCGTGCTCCTGTCGGCGAACTCCTTGACGCGCTGCTGGCCGATCTCGCTGCGATAGAGGCCGCCCAGTTTGTCACGCTCCATGGCGAGACCTTCGGCCAGATCGCCCGACACGGCATGCGCCGTCAGGGCTTTCAACCCTTCGATCGCATCGGCGGGCTCGGCAGCGATCATCTCAGCCAGTTCCAGCGCGCGTGGCATCAGCCTGTCGACATCGACGATCTCGTTGACCAGGCCGGCAGCGACGAATTCGGAGGCCGGCTCAATGGCGCCGGTCATCAGCAGAAGATTGGCGCGGTTGCGGCCGAGCTTGGCGACGCTTCGCTGTGTGCCGCCGCCGCCCGGGATCAGCCCGAGCTTGATCTCCGGCAGGCCGAGTTTCGCGAACTGGTTGGCGATCACGATGTCACAGCACAGCACCAGCTCCATGCCGCCGCCCAAGGCGAAACCGTTGACCGCCGCGATCACCGGCTTACGGTTGTTCTCGATCGCCGCATACATGCGCGTGCCGGCAGCCTGGAACGTGTCGAACTCGGAGGCGGTCTGCGCGGCGTATTCCTTGATATCGGCTCCGGCCATGAAACCCCGCCCTTCGCCAGTCACCACGATCGCACCGACGCCAGCGTCGCCGGACAGAGCCTCGAAGGCCTCGGTGATCTCACCTTGCATCAGCCGGTTCATGGCGTTGAGCTGACCGGCGCGCCGGAAGGTGACGATCGCGACGCGGCCCGAGATTTCGACCGTGAGTGTCTGGTAGGCTGTCATCGTCAGGCCGCGTCCACGGTCATGTCGCCCGACGCCTCGAGTGCTGCGATCTCCTCCTTGGAGAGGCCGAACTCGGCCAGGATCTCGCGGCCATGCTGGCCGACCAGCGGCGCCGGCCGTTCGATGGTCGCGGGCGTCTCGCTCATCTTGACCGCCGGTGCCACCACCCGAACCTTGCCGCCGCGCGGATGATCATAGCTGGTGATCATGCCCATATGCCTGACCTGCGGGTCTTCCGCCGCGCGGCGGATATCCTTGACCTCGGCGCACCAGATGTCGACCGCGAGCAGCCGTGCCAACAGGTCCTGCGTGGCGAATTTCTTGGTCTCGGCATTGACCTTCTCGAACACCTCGTCGCGCTTGTCGAACAAGGTCTTGAGGTCGTCGTAGACGGCAAGCTGCGGCGCCTCCAGTACCTCGTACAGCGTCTTGAACGGGCTCATGGCGATCGAGATATAGCCGCCGTCCTTCGCCTCGTAGATGCCGAACGGCGCCTGCATGCCGGGGTGGCCGATGCCGGAATTCGGCCGGACAAAATCCTCGCCGAGGTTGAGCACGGCGACATATTCCTGATTGAGATGCGCCAGCAGGCCGGCCAGCAGATTGACCTCGATCTTCTGGCCCTTGCCGGTCTTCTCGCGATAGTAGAGCGCCGACAGGATGCCGTAGACCATGTTCATGGCACCGATCTGGTCGGCGAGGCCGGCGCCGGCGGGAACCGGAGCCTGGTCGCCGCGACCGGTGTTGGCGATAAGTCCGGCAAGCCCCTGGATCAGCATGTCCTGGCCGGGGCGCTCGACATAGGGGCCTTCCTCGCCATAGCCGGAACCCGAGCAGTAGATGATGCGCGGATTGACAGTCCTAAAGTCCTCATAGCCATAGCCGAGCTTGGCCAGCACGCCGGGACGGAAATTCTGCACCACCACGTCGGCGCTCTTGGCCATCTCCATGAGGATGGCGTGCACCTTGCGGCTCTTCAGGTTAAGCGCGATGGAGCGCTTGTTGCGGTTCCAGGCGAGGAAATTCGGGCTCTCCGAGCCGCCCACCCATTTGGCAAAAAAGGTCATGCCACGGAACATGTCGCCGGCGCCGGCGCGCTCGACCTTGATGACGTCGGCGCCCATGTCGCCGAGCAGCTGCGTGGCGAACGGCCCCTGCAGCAGATGGCTGAAATCGAGGATGCGGACGCCTTCGAGGGCCTTGTTCATTTCATGTCTCGTTTCGTGTTGTCAAAGCAGTTCAGGAACGTAGCGGGGTGCTGCGGTCAGCCCGCCGTCGACGCGCAGGTCGGTGCCGGTGGTGAAGCCTGCGGCGTCGGAGGCGAGATAGACGGCGGCCTCGGCCACTTCGGAAGGCTCGCCGATGCGGCCGAGCGGATGCATCTTGACCCAGGCCCTGGCGAGATTGCCGCCGATCTCCTTGATCAGCCTGTCGTTCATCGGCGTGTTGATGGTGCCCGGCGAGATCGAATTGACGCGGATGTTCATCGGGCCGAACTCGACCGCCATCTGGCGCGTCATCGCCATCACCGCGCCCTTGGCGCCGGCATAGGCAGTCCAGCCATCGAGGCCGATATGGCCCTGCGCCGAGGCCATGTTGATGATCGAACCCGACTTTTGCGCGATCATGTGCGGCAGTGCATATTTGCAGCCGCGAAACACGCTGGTCAGGTTGACCGCGATCAGCCGGTGCCACTGCTCGTCGGTCATTTCGTGCACCGGCATGCCGCCAATGGCGATGGCGGCGTTGTTGACCATCACGTCGAGCCGTCCGGTCTTTTTGACGGCGCTGTCGATGAGGCCGATGATGTCGGCCTTCTGCGACACGTCGCAATGCACATAGTCGGCACGGTAGCCCGCCGCGCGCAGCGCCGCAGCGAACTCCTCGCCCGCGCTGTCTGCGATGTCGCCGAGGAAGACATGCGCGCCTTCCCGCGCCATCGCCTCGGCGATCGCATGGCCGATGCCGTCCGCGGCGCCGGTGATGACGGCGATTTTTCTTTCAAGACGAGCCATGTCAGCCTCCAATCGCGCGCCGGCGCTTTGCTTCGTCGAAGGCGACCGCGGCGATGATGATCATGCCGGTGATGACCAGCTGCCATTCGGTCGGCAGCCCAAGTCCGCGCAGGCCATTGGACAGGAACTGCAGGATCAGCACGCCGAGCGCCATACCGGTCAGGCTGCCGATGCCGCCGGCAAGGCTCACCCCGCCAAGCACCGTCGCGGCGACGACCTGGAATTCGAAATTCAGCCCAGCCGTATGCTGCGCCGAGCCGACGCGGGCGGCCAGGATGATGCCGGCAACCGTCGCCAGTAGCGAGCTGATGATGAAACAGATGAATTTGACGCGCCGCACATCGTAGCCCGCCAGCCGCGCCACTTCCGGATTGCCGCCGACGGCATAGATCTGCCGCCCGAACGGCCGATGCCGCATCATATAGGCGAAGCCGAGGAGCAGCACGATCGCGATGACCGCCGAATACGGGATGATGTTGAACAGCCGGCCATCCGACAGGGCGATGAAGCTGTCGAGGCTGGCATCGTCCGGGATCGCGCGCTGGCCGGTGTAGAGATAGACGCCGCCACGCATGATGAACATCGTGCCCAAGGTCACGATCAGCGAGTTGATGCCGGCATAGGCGGTGAGATAGCCGTTCACCACACCGATGATCAGGCCGAACAGCAGCGCGCCGCTGACGCCGAGCAGCAGCGAGTTGGTGTCGTTCATGATGATGATCAGCGGCAGGGCGATGGTCGCCAGCAACGATCCGATCGAGATATCGACTTCGCCGGAAATGAAGACGATGGCGCAGCCGATCCCGGCGGTGAGCGCCAGCGAAGCCTGCCCGAGCACGTTGGTCATATTACGCACGGAGAAGAAATTCTCCGCCGTGACGGAAAAAAACACGATCACCAGGATGAGGCAGACGATCAGCGCCAGTTCCTGCCGGGCGAAGAGCCGCGCCAGCACGGATGGCGGGGCTTTCACGGAAGCGGTGCTGGCTAGGCTCATCGCCTGCTCCCTTCGAAGAGGTGGGCCGGGTCGCCGGGGATGCTGCCACGAAGCGTCATGGTCTTAGCCGATCGCCGCATTGAGGATTTTCTCCTGGGTGGCTTCGTCGCGCGACATGATCGCGGTGAGCCGGCCTTCGCACATCACCGCAATCCGGTCGGAAAGACCAAGCAGTTCCGGCATCTCGGACGTCATCATGACGACCGCCAGGCCTTCGCCGGCGAGCCGGTCGATCAGCGCGAATATCTCCGACTTGGCGCCGACATCGATGCCGCGGGTCGGCTCGTCGACGACGATCACCTTCAGGCCGCGCATCAGCCAGCGCGAGATCAGCACCTTTTGCTGATTGCCGCCGGATAGGTTCTTCACCTGCTGGAACAGGCTGGGGGTCTTGATGCGGAAGCGGTCGACATAATCCTGCACCGCTCGGTGTTCTCTCGCCTTGTCGATGAACCCCATGCGGGCGAAGGCGCCCAGCGAGGCGAGGCTGGCATTCTGGTAGACAGGCAGTTCGCCCATCAGGCCTTCGCTCTTGCGGTCCTCGGTGAGCAGGCCGATGCCGAGTCTGACGCCGGTACGCGTGTCGTGCGGCACGAGGCGGCTACCGTCGACGACAATCGTGCCGGAAGTGATCGGGTCGTAACCGACGATCGATTTTGCGAGCTCGGTTCGGCCCGCACCCATCAATCCGAAGAAGCCGAGAACCTCGCCGGCGCGTGCCTCGAAGGACACGTCATTGAGCTTCCTCGCCGTGTTGAGCTTTTCCACGGACAGGGCGACCTTGCTGCCCGGCTCACCGCGCTTGCGGGGAAACAGATTGTCGATGCGCCGGCCGATCATGTCCTGGATCAGCGTGTCGTTGGTGTGCTCGCCGATCGGCTTGGTCGAGATGTGGCGACCGTCGCGCAGGACCGTCACCGTGTCGGCGATCTCGAACACCTCGTCGAGCTTGTGGCTGACATAGACCACCGCGATACCGAGCGCGGCCAGCCGGCGGATGACCGTGAACAGCAGCGAAACCTCGTTGGGCGTCAGCGAGGACGTCGGCTCGTCCATCACCACGACGCGGGCTTCGTGGGCGAGCGCACGGGCGATCTCGACCATCTGCTGCTGGCTGACCGGCAGCGAGCCCGTCCGCGCCGCCGGATCGACGTTGAAGCCGATGCGGTTAAAAAGTGCTGCTGAATCGGCGCGGATCTTCTTCCAGTCGATCGAGCCGGCCTTGCCGGTCGGATAGCCTTCGAGGAAGATGTTCTCGGCGACGGTGAATTCGGAGATCAGCGCGATCTCCTGGAACACGACCTTGATGCCCTCTTTCAGGCTGTCGCGCGGCGACTTGATGTCGACCTCGCGGCCACGCATGCGGATGGTGCCGGCATCCTTGCCGTAGACACCGGCCATGATCTTGATCAGCGTCGACTTGCCGGCGCCGTTCTCGCCCATCAAGGCATGGATCTTGCCGGGCTCCAGGGTGAAGTCGACATTGTCCAGCGCCACGACGCCCGGAAAGCGCTTGTCGATGCCACGCAGTTCCAGCGCCGGCACGTCCGTGTCGATGGCCGCGCCTTCGCCGGGATGAAGGAAATCAACGGACATTGGCTCTGTTCCGGATGATGTCGAGATAGGTTGCCAGGATGATGACGACGCCCGGGACCACCATCTGCAGGTCCTGGTTCCAGCCGAGAATGATGATGCCGTTGTCGATCACCTTCAGGACCAGCACACCTAGCAAAGTGCCGAACAGCGAGCCGCGGCCGCCGAGCAGGCTGGTGCCGCCGAGGATGACCGCGGCGATCACCGTCAGTTCGAAGCCGCGTCCGGCGGTCGGCTGGCCGGCATTCATCAGCGACGACAGGATCATGCCGGCGACGCCGACACACAGGCCGGTGAGGATGAAGGCAAACAGCTTGAGGCGTTCGGAGCGCACGCCAGACAGCCTCACCGCCTTTTCGTTGGCGCCGACCGCATAGAGGTAACGGCCCAGCGTGGTGAAGCGCAGCGTCACATAGGCAACCGTGAAAATCAGCGCTGCCAGGATGACGGGCACCGGCACCGCGCCAACATAGCCGGCACCGAGATCGGTGAAGCTGGTCAGCTGGTTGTGGTTCTGCACCGCCTCGCGTGTGAACAGATAGACGCCGCCCTGCAGCATCATCATCGTGCCGATGGTGGCGATCAGCGAGTTCACCCTCAGCCTGGTGACGACCAGCCCGTTGAACAGGCCAACCCCGCCAGCAAAGGCAAGTGCCGCCAGCATGCCGAGCGCGAGGCTATGCGTCGAATTGAGCACGGCCATGCCGATGCAACCGACAAAGGCGAGCGACGCGCCGACCGACAGATCGACCTCGGCGGTAATGATGAGCATGGTCATGCCCGAGGCGACGATCAACACCAGCGCGCATTGGCGCAGGATGGCGATGATGTTGGCCTCCGAATAGAACTGCGGCGCCGCGATCGATATGGCGATGCACAGCACGGCCAGGATGACACCCAGCACGAGCTGGCTGCTGCCCAGAAGCTGGCCGCCGATAAAACGCCTGGGCGCGGAAGCGTGTGTAAGCTCGCTCATTTCATCCATTCCCGAGCTGCGTCAGGCGCCGGATCCCGACGCCCTGTTTATGCCCGCCAGCAGCACCTGGCGCAGGCCCTTCCCGCGACGCGGGAAGGGCAATGTCGACCAGCCTTATTTCTTCAGGTCGGCCGAAGTCTTCATGCACTTTGCCGGTGGCTGCAGTGCGTTGACGGCATCCCATTTGATGGTGCGGGTTGTGCCATCATAATCGTAGAACTTCTTCCAGTCCTCGCCGTTCATCGGCGCGGTGGGGCTGACGATATGCTCCGGCACTTCCTCATTGTTGAAGAGTTTTACCGCGGCATCGATGGCGGTGAAGCCTTCCTTTTCCGGGAACATCGCGGCTTCGATCCTGTAGGACGGTTCGTTCTGCATCGCGTTGATGAAGGCAAGCCCCTCGCCGCCGGTGCCGACCGTCAACAGGCCATCCTGCGATTTGCCCGCCGCCTTCCAGGCCTGCAGGCCGCCCAGCGAGGATGAATCGTTGATGCCATAGATGATGTTGATGTCGGCGTTCTTCGCCAGTGCCGCCGAAGACACTTCGAGAGCGCGGTCGGGATTGCCACCGCCGTCAAGGTCGTGGACCATGACAGCCTCGGGGATGATAGTCTTCAGCCCGTCCATGAAGCCGTGCGAGCGCAATACCGTGGCGGAAAGCAGCGGCAGCCCGACATTCATCACCTTGGCAACGCCGCCGAGCTTTTCCTTGGCATATTTGCCGGCCTCGACGCCGGAGAAATAGCCGGTGTCATAGTCGCAGATGGCAACCATCGTGGTCATGCCCTTGACCGGGTTGCCTTCAAGCACCACGGGGATGTTGGCAGCTTTGGCTTGACGCAGCAGCGGCACCACACCTTCTTCATTCACCGGGGTGATAATCAGCACATCGACGCCCTTGGCGATGAAGTCTTCGGCCGCGGCGACCTGCTTGGATATGTCGAGATTAGCGTCCTGCACCTCGACCTCGATGCCGAGTTCCTTGCCGTGAGCCTTCATGCCCTTGATGACATTCTGATACCATTCATGGGTGGCGTAGTTGGTGACATAGCCGATGTGCTTGGGCATGTTCTCGGCATGCGCGGCTGCTGTGCTCAAGGCCAGCACGGCCGCGGATGCAAACAGGATTGACTTGGACCAGTGCATGTTTCTTCTCCCAGGTTTATCGCTTTTGTTAATCGCTGAACGGGTAGTCCCGCCGTTCCGGGTCGGCACGTGAAGAGGTGGTGGACTCGCCCCAGCCAAGTGCCGCCGATATTTTTTCGGCGGCGGCCCGGCTCCGTTCGAAAACCGTTTCGCGGTCGAAGCGCGCCGCCTTCTGCGGCAGCAGCGGAACCGTGAGCGCGGCGATGACGGCGCCGGTGTGATCACGCACCGGCATCGAGATGTTGGTGCAGGCCTCGACAGCCAATGAGGCGCGCATCTCGTAGCCGAGCCTGGCAACCTCGTTCAGCCGCGCTTCAATCTCTACCCGTGTGCCCTGGCCTTCGCCGGCGACCACGATCCGCTCGACGATGCGGTCGCGTTCGGCCCGGTTCGAATGGGCAAGCAGCACCGCTCCGGAACTGGTTTCAAGGATCGGAAAATGCGACCCCAGCGCAACCGAATAGCGCATCGGCAGCGGTGAATCGATCTGCAGCACCACCAGCGCATTCTGTCCTTCGCGCACCACAAGGTGACAGCTTTGATCCGCATTGGCGGTCAATTCGCGCATCACCGGCAGCGCGCATTCGACCAGCCTGTTTACCGGCGGATGCATGTGCGCCAGTTCGAACAGCTTCAGCGACAGCCGGAAGCGGTCCGATTGCGTGCGGAAGATGTAGCCGCGCTTTTCCAGCAGAAGCAGGATGCGGTAGATTTCGTGAATGGAGCGTCCGAGACCCGTCGCGATCTCGGTCTGGGTCAGCGTTTCGGCGCTGGAGGCCATGAACTCCAGAACGTCGAGCGCCTTCTCCACCGCCGGCACGCGATAGCCGCTGCGGCCGCCTTCGCCCTCGTCGAACGTCTCGGCAACGCTGGTGGCCATCACGCAACGCTCCGTTGCGGTTGGCCTTGCCTGGTGTCGCGGTAGAGGCGATTGACGCGGTCGGCGAGTTCGGCTGCCGACATGTCGCCGGCGATGGCCGCCGCCGCATGCGGCGCGCATTCACGGAAGAAGGCGATAAAGCCCGGATGTGTCGGACGCAGATAGGACGAGGCGATCGTCTGCAGCGTCGAGCTGAAGAAATCCTCGGAAAAATCGTTGACCTCGGCGTCCTTCCAGGCGGCCAGCGATCCCGGCTGTCCGCCTGCCCTGACATAGTCGCCCCGCTGATAGTCGGGCGAGCACAGGAACAGCGCGTAGTCGATCGCGGCCTGCTTGTGCTTCGACTGCGCGCTGACGCCGATGCCGGCACCGCCGAGCAAGGCGCCGGCGGAGCGCGGCGTCGGCACGTCGGCAAAGCGCAGATACGGCTCGTCGGTTTTCGCGGCGTAGTTCACATAGCCGAAGGCGAACGGCACATAGACAACATCGTCATGCGCGATCATGTGGTCGTAGCAGCGGATCGGATTCCATTTCGAGGAGTCTGGATGCGACAGCGCCGCAAGCTGGCGCAACTGCGCAACGGCCTGCTCAACCGCCTCCCTTGCCATGAATTGCTCGCCGTCTTCCTGTGGATGGCCGAGCGTCAAAAGCATGCACATGGCATCCGTCGGCACGGAGGGAAAGCCGAGCCACTTCCCGTCCTTGCGCGCTTGCCGGCCGAGTTCCAGCACCTCGTCATGGCTGCGCGGCACCGGTCCGTAGCGCTCCAATAGATCCGGGCGGTAGGAGGCGACCTGGCAAGCGGCATCGATCGGCAATGCCCACTGGCGCCCGTTCTTTTCGTAAGAGCGCCAGGACGAACCCACTGAATCCTGTTCGAAGAAGCGGATCTGCTCCGCCGACAGATGGGCGTCGAACGGCACCATCAGTTCATCCTGCGCGATGTCGCCGATGAAGGGATGGTCGAACACGACCAGATCGTAAATGCCGAGCACTGGACCGAGCGCGCCCTCGCCGAATTCATAGAGGCTGCGGCGGTCCCATTCGATTTCCAGGCCGGGATTGCCAGCGCAATACGGCCCGACGCTGGCGTCGAGCGGACCCCAGCAGCGTCGATGATCCCACGCAAGACCGCGCAGTCTTGTCATATCCGGCAATTCCTCCCTGAACCGCGCATGCGCCCGGCCCGCCGACTCCTAGCAGGTATTTTCACATAGACAAGTAACTTTTACATATGCAAACAGCGATCACTTGATCGCCTCAGGCCAGCCCGAACTTCTCCACGGCGCGCATGATGCCGCGCAGTTCGGCGAGGCCTTTCAGCCTGCCGATCAGCGAGTAGCCGGGATTGATCCTGGTCTTACCGATATCGTCGGCGAGCAGATGGCCGTGATCGGGGCGCATCGGAATGCGCCAGTCGGCGCGGCCTTCCCTGCTACGGCGCGCCTCCTCCTGCATCAGGGCGAGGATGACATGCGCCATGTCGGTGCCACCCTCGAGATGTTCGGCCTCGTAGAACGAGCCGTCCTCCTCGATGGTAATGTTGCGCAGATGGGCGAAATGGATGCGGTCGGCGAATTCCTTGACCATAGCGACGATGTCGTTGTCGGCCCGCGTTCCGTAGGAGCCGGTGCAGAACGTCAGGCCATTGGCCGGGCTGTCGACCGCGCTAAGGATGAAACGCGCGTCCTCGGCGGTCGAAACGATGCGTGGCAGGCCATAGAGCGAGAAGGGCGGATCATCAGGATGGATGCACATGCGCACCCCCTCCTGCTCCGCCACGGGAATGATCTCGCGCAGGAACCAGGCAAGGTTGTCGCGCAATTCCTTCGGCCCGATCGCATCGTATTCCGCCAACGCGTCGCGAAAACTGTCCCGGTTGTAGCTGCGCTCGGTCGCCGGCAGGCCGGCGATCAGGTTGCGCTCGATCCTGTCGATCTTCTCGTCGCTCAATTCCCTGAGTCGCGATTCCGCCTCGGCAATGCGGGCGGCACTGTAGCCGGCCTCGGCATTCCGGCGCTTCAGCACGAACAGGTCGTAAGCCGCGAAATCGATCGCATCGAAACGCAAGGCATAGCCGGTCGTCGGCAGCCGATAGGCCAGATCCGTGCGGGTCCAGTCGACCACGGGCATGAAATTGTAGCAGACCGTGGCAATGCCGGCCCTGGCAAGCGCGCGGATCGTGTCCTTGTACCAGCCGACGTAACGGAGCCTCTCCGCCGCACCGATCTTGATCGAGTTGTGAACGGGGATGCTTTCGACGACCGACCAGGTCAGCCCTGCCGCCTCGATGATCCGCTTGCGCTCCAGAATGTTCTCGAGCGGCCAGGCGCGCCCGTCATAGATGTCGTGCAGGGCCGATACGATGCCCGTCGCACCTGCCTGCCTGACATGATCGAGAGTCACCGGGTCGTCCGGTCCATACCAGCGCCAGCACTGTTCCATAGCCGCTTCCTTCTGCGAGAGAGGCCCAACCTATTGTTGGACCACAATGGGAGTCAAACTAAAAATTTTGGCTGATTTCCGGAGCTCCTTCGTGCGGTTTCCATCTAAATCCACAGGTCGCAGTCCAAAAACTAATTGTTTTCGCCAAAGTCTACGGTATGTTGGTCCAACAATTCGTCCAACAATTCAGAGGAAGGCTCGACGTTGGAGAACTCTCAAGCCATGCGCGAGAACGCCGCCGAGCGGCGCATCAGCGGCCGGTCGGCGGTCGATACGACGGCCGGGCGGATTCTTGATCTCATCCGTGTGCGGCAGTTGAATGTCGGCGACGTGCTGCCGACCGAGCGTGAGCTCAGCGAGTTGACCGGCGCCAGCCGCAACACCGTGCGCGAAGCGTTGCGCACCATCCGCACCTACGGGCTTATCGATCCAAAACCCCGCGTCGGCGCGGTCCTGGCCAACGGGCAGAGCATCGCCATCCAGAATTTTTTCGCCGCCCACATGGACATCTCGCGCTCATCCTTCGCCGACATACAAGGCTACCGGCGCATCATCGAAGTCGGCATCGGCGACCATATTGTGCTCAATGCCTCGAACGAACAGATCGAGGCACTCGACGAAATCAACGCCCAGATCATTACGAGCCGCTCGATCGAAGAGGCCGCCGAGAACGATTTCAATTTCCACATGGCGCTGATCAAGCTGGCGGACAACCGCATGCTGACGGACATGTATTCCTTCCTGTCCCCGGTGATCCTGCGGATCATGACCATCGGAAAGGAAATGCGCCCGGTGCTGGCAGACACCCGCACCGCCCATGGCGAGATCGTTGCGGCGCTGCGCGCGCGCGACAGGCTGGCCTACGCCTACCTTATCAGCCGCCATCTCGATTTCGCCTTGCGATTCCTGCCGGAAGAGCCGGCTTCCGACAGTCAATGATGGAGTTCCCGCAATGAAGGATTTCGACGGCAAGGTCGCCTTGGTGACCGGCACCACCGGGATTGGCCTCGCAACCGCCAGACGCCTTGCGGCAGGTGGTGCTGCCATCATCGCCTGCGGCATCGACCGTACCGCTAACGCAGCGATGAAGGCGGAACTGGAAAGCTCCGGAGCAGGCGTGCTGGTCATAGGCGCCGACGTCTCCGTGCCGGATCAGGTTCGCGACGCGGTCGCGGCCGGTGTCGAGCGGTTCGGCGGCCTCGATATCATCGTCAATTCGGCGGCGGTCCATCCATACGGAACCGCTACCAGCACCGATTTCGAGACCTGGAACAAGGCGATGTCGGTCAATGTCGGCTCGATCTACCTGACCGCGCATTTCGGCATCCCGGAAATGATCCGTCGGGGCGGCGGCGCCATCGTCAACGTCGCCTCGGTACAGGGTCACACTTGCCAGCAGAATGTCGCCGCCTATGCGACGACAAAGGGGGCGATCCATACGCTGACGCGCTCGCTGGCGCTCGACTACGCGCGCTCCGGTATCCGCGTGAATTCGGTAAGCCCGGGCTCGATCCGCACCCCGATCCTGGAAAAGGCAGCACGCGGCGACAACGGCACCGATGCCGATGTCGAGGCCGCCTACAAGCGCTTCGGCGAAGCGCACCCTATCGGGCGCATCGGCGAGCCGGAGGAGGTGGCGGAACTCATCGCCTTTCTGTGCTCGTCGAAAGCCGGGTTCTGCACCGGCGCGGACTACAGAATAGATGGCGGCCTGACCGCCGGCATTGGCGTGAAATAGAGCCATGAAGATCGGTCTTGGCCTCTACCGGGAGTCGCTGACTTCAGACAATTTCCGCTTTGCCCGTCAGGCAGGCGCCACCCACATCGTCGCCCACCTCACCAACTATTTTCGCGGCCGCGACCCTTCGCTCTCGGCCGGCAGCGAAACGGAAGGCTGGGGCGATTGCTCCACCGACGCGCTTTGGGACTACGAGGATTTTTCCGGCCTGGTGAAGACCGTGCGCGACAACGGATTGGAGATCGCCGCGATCGAGAATCTTTCGCCTCGCTTCTGGTCCGACGTGCTGCTCGGCGGCCCCGATCGAGCAAAGCAGATCGAGGGGTTGAAGCGCCTTGTCCGTGATGCCGGACGCGCCGGCATTCCGTGCATCGGCTACAACTTCTCCATCGCCGGCGTCTGGGGTTGGTCGCGCGGCCCGTTCGCACGCGGCGAGGCGATGTCGGTGGGGCTCGACCTCTCAGCCATTGATGCCGACCTGCCCCTCCCCGACGGCGTCGTCTGGAACATGCGCTACCGTGCCGGCCGGCCGGATGCCGAACCGGTGACCGTCAGCAGCGAGGAGCTTTGGCAGCGGCTCGGCGTCTTCCTGCACGAGCTCGTGCCAGTGGCCGAAGAGGCCGGTGTCGTGCTGGCGGCACACCCCGACGATCCGCCGGCCGAGGCGCTGCGCGGGGCCGCGCGGCTCGTCAACCGGCCGCAGAAATACGACCGGTTGATGGACATCGTCGACTCGCCGTCCAATGGGCTGGAGCTCTGCCTCGGCTCGTTGCAGGAAATGCCTGGTACCGACGACATTTACGGACATGTCAGGCGCTTCGCCCACCGCAAGCGTATCGGCTACGTCCACTTCCGCAACGTGCGCGGCAAGGTGCCGAACTATCACGAGACCTTCGTCGACGACGGCGACATCGACATGGCCGAGATCGTCCGCATCCTGCGTGACGAACACTATGAAGGCGTCCTCATCCCCGACCATACGCCGGAAATGTCCTGCGACGCGCCCTGGCATGCCGGAAAGGCTTTTGCCCTGGGCTATATGCGCGCGCTGATCCAGAACTCGGCGGGCCTGGGGCCTTCCCGTACCACCCAATCCACGAGCAGCCGGATACAATCCTCATGACGACGCGCCTCTATGCCGACGACGCTGAGATGTATCGCCTGTTCGAGAAGGAACTCTTCGTCGCGGTGGTCGGCGACGTCATGGATACGCTGGGGCTGCAGCATCAGTTCCTGCCGCCCGTGTTCAAACCGGTCGACGAGAAGACACGTTTGCTCGGCCGGGCGATGCCGGTGCTCGAATCCGACATCTTTCCCTCCGACGAGCCGACGCGCAATCCGCTGATGACCAAGCCGTTCGGGCTGATGTTCGAAGCGCTGGACGATCTGAAGCCCGGCGAGATTTACGTCGCCAGCGGTGCCTCGCCCCGCTACGCGCTGTGGGGCGAGCTCATGTCGACCCGCGCGAAGATCCTCGGCGCGCATGGCGCCCTTATCAACGGCTTCGCTCGCGATACGAACGGCATCAAGGCGCTGGACTTCCCCTGCTTCTGCACCGGTTGCTACGCACAGGATCAGGGCGTGCGCGGCAAGGTCATGGACTATCGCTGCGCCCTCGAAATCGGTGGCGTGCGGATCGAGCCGGGGACGCTGCTGTTTGGCGACAAGGAAGGTGTGCTCGTCATCCCGCGGCAAGCGGAAGAAGAGGTGGTTCGGCTGGCCCTAGAAAAGGTACGCGGCGAAAGGCTCGTCGCCAAGGCGATCCGCGAGGGCATGAGCGCGGTGGAAGCCTACAGGACCTTCGGCATCATGTGACAGCGGGACGCCCTCAAGAAGCGAGATGGCTCGAAATGATCGCCCCTTGACGCTATTCCACGGCCAACGCCGTGATCTCGCGACGGAAGGGCAGTGCATCGCCAATATCGGCTTCATCCAGCTCGCGAGCGAAGCGGTGGCCGGCGTAAGTTGCCCAGGCGATCGGTCCCGGCGCCTCGGCATCGCCGATGACCTTGATCGAGCGAATGCCGCTGTCAGCCCACGCATCCCGCCGCGTCTTCAGTTCGTGCCAGACGCCGTCGTCCTGTTGGCGCGACGTCACCAGCACGACGGCGTCCGCGGCGATGTCACGTTGGGTATCCGCGTATCGTCAATTCTGGCCGGGCCTCTGTTGGCCATCGCACTGGGCGCTGCCCAGGCTCAGGCCGACCAGATCAAGCTCGGCTTCATTGGACCGCTCTCCGGCGGCAACGCCCAACAGGGCCTCGGCGCCCGTAACGGCTTCCTGCTCGCCATCGAGCAGGCCAATGCCAGCGGCTACCCGCACCAGGTGGAAGGCGTCGTTCTCGACGACGCCTCCGATCCGGCCGTCGGCGTTTCGGCGGCCCAGAAGCTGGTCAACGATCCGTCGGTGATTGCGGCAACCGGGCATTGGAACAGCTCGGTCGCATTGGCGACCATCCCGGTCTTCAATCGCGCGCAGATGCCGTTCATCGTCTGGGGCGCGGTCAGCCCGAAGATCACCGAGCAGAATTTCCCGAACGTGACCCGCGTGACGCCGACGCTGGTCAACGAGAACAAGCCTCTGGCCGAAGCCATCGCCAAGCAGGGTAAGATCAAGAAGATCGCGATCATCTCCGACACCACCGACTACGGCGCGGCCAACACCAAATGGTTCGGAGATTTCTTCAAGGCTGCCGGCGGTGAGATCGTTTCCTCGGACGCCGCGGCCGTCGGCACGACCGATTTCCGCGCCATGTTGACCACGGCGAAGGCAGCGTCCCCTGACGCGGTCTATTTCGGCGGCGTCGTTACTGAAGCGGCGCTGGTGCGCAGCCAAATGGCCGACCTTGGAATGGGCAATCTGCCGATGTACGGAATTTCGGGCATCTACGATCCGAAGTTCATCGAGATCGCGGGGGCAGCCGCCGAGGGCACCATTGCGGGAACCCCGGCCGTACAGTCCAACCCGAAGCTCGAGGAATTCAACAAGGCCTATGAAACCAAGGCCTATCCCGATCCTGCCGGCTCCTACGCCAAATATGCCTACGAGGCCACGCAGATCCTGCTCGAGGTCATCAAGGAAAAGGGCATCGACGACAAGGAGGCGCTGAGCAAAGCCATTCGTGACATCCATCACGACGGCATTCTGGGAGATGTCTCGTTCGACGCGAACGGACAGACGAACATGGCCATCGAGATCGACATGTTCGTTGTCCGCAACGGCAAATGGGAGAAGATGTAACCACCTGATCAATGCCGCGCACTCTTGGTGCGCGGCGTTGAAATCATATCCTTCATCGCCGGGCTCGCAAATTCTTGGCGGAGCGCCCAGACCATGAATGATGAGGCCGGCCACCGCGCACCCCGACTAAAGTCAATTTTTTGGTTTTGAACAGATTAGCTCGGCATCTAGGCGCCTCGACCAACTGCTCTATTCCCCCATTGTTGCATTGATCAACGATGGAGATTGGCATGGATCGGCGATTATTTCTGAGTGGAATGCTGGGATTGGCAGGCGCGGCGGCCATGGTCACCGTAGCTCGCCCCGGCGCCAATCCTACTGGATCCGCTTCTATTGAAATCCCGTAAAACGCGAAGGCTTCGGCATTTTGTTGGAGCCTTCGCAAAGAATTTAAAAGCCGAGGGATAGAGGTCTTCGGCCCAGTTCATTCCTTGTTGCCGGCTCGAACCGGCTGCGCTTGCGGCGGTGGCTCCCATCCAAAAACACTGCGTCCGCCCAGCATGTGCGACTGGTCGAACTCCCCTGCCACGATTTCCTTCAGGCTGGGACCGGTGACATAGCACTCGACTTGGCGTGACTGGTCGTCCAGCCGCCTCAATGCATCGATTTCCTCGGTGCGGCCGAGCCTGGCCTTGTGAACGGCCGATTTCAGCACGCCGATCGTCTCGTCATAGACTTTCAGCGGCACGGGGAACGGGTGTCTGTCCTTGCCGCCATGCGCCAGCGAGAACCGGCCGGGGTCCGAGAACCGGCATGGCGCTCCATGCACGACCTCGGCCACCATCGCCAGTGCACGCACGGTGCGGGCACCGACGCCGGGCACCATGAGCAGCTCCGGGAAATCGGCAGGGCCGCGTTCGACGGCAGCAGCGATATTGCCGTGAAGGCGGCGCATGACGACGTCGCTTTCGCGGACGTCATGATGGGCCGGCATGATCAGATGCGGCAGCAGGGGCTGCGCGGGAGCGGGTGGCGAGCCATGCTCCAGCAAGGCGAACTCTTTCACGATGCGATCGGGTCCCAGATCCCGCAGCAGCTCCAGTTGGCCGTGACGCGAAGCATCGGCGCGCCGGTCGGTCAGATTGACGATCTCGCCCTGATTGGCGCCTTCGATCGCGGCATGCGGCTGGTCGACAAAGCTCGTCAGCCCCTCGGACAGCCAGTGGTAGCGACGCGCCACCTTGCTGTCGCCATTCATGCCTTGTTGCACCACTACCCAGTCGCCATCGTCGGTGACGATGAAACCATGAAGGTAGAGATCGAAGCCGTCCTGGACGGCGGCGCTATCGACCTTGGCGACCAGCCGACTGGCGTTGGCCAGGCCGGTTCCGTCGAACCCGACACGCTCGCCGATCAATGCCAGTTCGTGCGGGGTCTTGCGCGAGTGCGTGCCACGCCCGCCGCAGACATGAATACCGAGTTCGCCGGAGAGTGGCGACAGGCCACGTTTCAGGGCGCCGACAACGCTTGTCGTGATGCCGGAGGAATGCCAGTCCATTCCCATGACCGCGCCGAAAGACTGGAACCAGAACGGGTGTGCCAGGCGGCGCAGCAATTCGGTTCGACCATAGTGATGGATGATCGCCTCGCACATCACCGCGCCAAGGCGCGTCATGCGATCACCGAGCCATTTGGGCACGCGACCGCCATGCAGTGGGAGATCAGCACTTCCCGATCGTTGCGCCAAATTGTGCGGCCCGTGTTGCTCGTTGGGTAGAGATAGGTGTTGCGAACCTGTCAGGGAAGCCTGCTGTCGCCCTTGGCCTGGCGGACGTCAAGCAATAGCGAGAGATGCCTGGCTGCGGCGCTTTCGATGATGAGCTCTTCCAATTGATGGTCGGACAAACTTGTACCGGTTCGCTTGCGAACCTCGTCAATGCTGCCGCGAATGGATATCGGGACGGAATGTGCCTGATCGTCAAGGTAGGCGCCGATCGCCAGCACCGCATCGGCATCGACGTTGCGTGGCAATGGCCGCATCGAGCTTCCTCCCCGGCTTAGTTTCCTTGAAGGCAAGCTCAGAGTCGAGATCGATCTCGTGGATGTACGATTTTGTACATTGGTCGCGTCTCGAAGGGCGTGGATTGATCAAATCGAGACGCGGCGAAATCACCATTCGCGATCGCGATGGACTGATTGGAATGGCCGACGGGGCTATGGCAAAGCCGAGTCGGAGTACGCTCAGCTGATGGGCGCGATCGGCGCAGAGATAAATTAGGTCTCGCGCAGCCGCTGTATTTTCCGCTTCGCCCCGTCGGCTGCGACAGCGATCAACGCATCGAATTCCTGCAATTCCTCTCGCCGACACCATTGACGCTGGGCTCGGCTGCCTGAAGATGTCGATACTGCCCGCCCGCACAAAACAAGCGTCAGGCCGCAACGCCAGACGACGGGTTTCAGCAGTGCCCGATCGGCGATTTCCATGCCGAGACCAGTCGTGCCGCCGTGTGGCTGCATAGCTATCGCCAAGGATTGAACGGAATGAACAAAATCGATCTTGAAGGACAGGTCGCCGTCGTTACTGGCGGAGCGCAAGGACTGGGCCTGGCCTTTGCCAAGCGGATGATCGCATCGGGCGCAAGGGTGAGCCTGTGGGACATGAACGAGGCAGGGCTGGAGGCGGCGGTTGCCGGCCTCGGTAATGCAGCCAAGGGAGTCTTGGTCGACATCACCGATGCCGAGGCGGTGCTTGCAGCGCATGCCCGCACCGAAAACGAGAGCGGGGCCGTCTCGATCCTGGTCAATTCGGCGGGGATAGCCGGCCCCAATCATACGCTCGACGAGTATCCGCTCGATGCCTGGCGGCGCGTCATCGATATCAATCTCAACGGTACCTTTCACGTCAACCGCGCTGTCGTGCCTGCCATGAAGGCGCGCAACTATGGCCGCATTGTCAACATCGCCTCGATTGCCGGCAAGGAAGGCAATCCCAACGCTTCGGCCTACTCAGCTTCCAAGGCAGGCGTCATCGGGCTGACAAAGTCGCTGGGCAAGGAGCTTGCCGGCTACGACATAGCGGTCAACTGCATCACGCCGGCCGCGGCGCGCACGCCGATCTTCGACCAGATGAAACAGGAACATATCGACTACATGCTGGCCAAGATCCCGCGCGCGCGGTTCCTGGAAGTCGACGAGGCGGCAAACATGGTCGCCTGGCTGGTCTCGAAGGAAAACAGCTTCACCACCGCGTCGGTGTTCGATCTCTCCGGCGGCCGCGCCACCTACTGATCCCAAACCACGAGAATTCGCCAAACCCGCGCCGGGCTCACGGCGGTTATGGGGCGAATGCGGCCACCGCAATATTCTTCGGTTGGTGAACGAGTTGATCGACAGCCGGGATTCAGGAAAGCAACATTCTCCCGGCAGTGATCGCCAGGAAGAACGCAAAGGCAAGTTTCAGATAACGCGGGTTGAGCGCGTGTGCGAGCCTTGCGCCCAAGGGTGCGAACAGAAAGCTTATGGGCGCTATGACGGCAACGGCCGGCAGGCTGACGTAACCCAGACTAAGCGGAGGCCTGCCAGCAACCTCGAGACCCGACCAGATGAAGCCTGCCACCGCCGGAAGCGCGATAAGAAGGCCAAGCGCCGACGACGTGCCGACGGCCCGATGGACCGGAAAGGAAAAGCTGGAAAGCGTCGGTACCGACAGCGTGCCGCCGCCAATTCCCATGAGCGAAGAGACAAAGCCGATGACAGCGGCAATCGCACGGTTGATCCAGCCGCTTCGCGGTAGGTGATCGGAGATCACGAGATTCCTGGGCATCGCCATGTTGACGGCCACCAGCAGGCCGACGACGCCGAAAACCAGCCGCAAGCCGGCGCCCGGAATGAATTTCGACATGATGCCGCCGATCAGGGCACTGACGAAAATAGCCGGTCCCCAGAGATTGAGCAGGGATCGATCGACATTGCCGCGCTTGTTGTGCGACCGCATCGATGAGATCGAGGTCGGAATAATGACCGCAAGCGACGTCGCGACTGCCAGATGGCTGGTCACGGCCGGCGAAAAGTGAAACAGCGCAAGCACCCAGAACAGCACCGGGACGATGACGATTCCACCGCCGACCCCCAGCAGGCCGGCCAGCACACCGGACGCCACGCCGGTGATGGCCAGACCGGCGACCAGCATTGCAACCGTCAGCCCGTCGAATATCGACGTGTCGAATCCGAAGTTCACCATGATTTCCCCTTGAATGGCCGTCCATGACACAGCCTGGCGGGCACTTTTGGCCGCGCCCGTCCGCTGTTGCGACCCGATGCAAGGCGCCCAAGTGTGCAGTGGTTTTGGGACGCGACGGGCTATTTCTTTGTTTTGACGCAATTCCCCAAGGGAAAGCGCTATGCGCTTTTCCCGGGAAAACCGTTTCACACTTTTCCTGGAATTGCTCTAGTGGCGCACCATTCCGGCGTCGACATTGAGCGTCTGGCCGGTGATCCAGCGCGCATCGTCGGAGGCCAGGAACGAAACCACATCGGCGATATGTTCCGGCTGACCCTTGCCTTTCATCGCCTGAAGCATCTCGACGAAGCCGAACGCCTCGTTATGCGGGCTCGACTTGACGCCGTCGCTCTCGATCAGGCCAGGCGTTACCGCATTGGCGGTGATGTTGTATTTGCCGAGCTCCGTGGCGAGCGCCCTGGTGAAGCCGATGACGCCGCCCTTGGCGGCGACATAGGCCGCCATGTTCGGTGTGCCGGCAAAGAAGGTGTTGGATGCGATGCTGATCACCCGTCCGGCCTTGCCTGCGGCACGCATCTGGTCCGTGCCGGCGCGGCTGACGATGAAGGTACCTGTCAGATTGACGTCGATGATCTTGCGCCAATGGTCGAGATCGACATCATCCCAGGCGACGAACGGCACGATGCTGGCATTGTTGACCAGGATATCGATGCCCCCGGTCAGGGCCTGGATTTCAGCGAAGAGCGCCTTGACGGATGCCGGATCGGAAATGTCGGCGGCAATCGCCTTCGCCTTTCCACCGATCGACGCCGCCACCAGCTTGGCGCCTTCCGCGTTGATGTCGCTGACGATGACGGTCGCGCCGTCGACGGCCAACCGCACTGCGATCGCCTTGCCGATACCCTGCGCGGCGCCCGTAACCAATGCCGTTTTTCCTGCAAGCCGTTCAGTCATGAAAATGCTCCCTCAATCCGTGATCTGGTGATGTCTGTTCATGCATCGGCATCGATCACGGCCAGCGCCGCGTCGATACCCTTGCCGACCATCAGCTTCTGGCCGGCCGCGTTCATGGCACCGCCAAGTGCCGTCAGCGCCGCGATCGCGTAGATCGGCTGGGCGGTCGGACCCATGTGGCCGATACGTGTCAGCTTCCCTAATGTTTCACCGCGGCCCGACGAAAACACCACACCGTAGCGGGCGCGCGCGGCCTGGCGAAGCGCCTTCTCGTCGACGCCTTCGGGCGTGCGGACAGCGGTCGTGGTCGGCGATGCGATCTTGTCGCTGGCGGCCCAGATCGACAGGCCCATCGCGGCGACGCCGGCGCGCATGGCCTTGGCCGTGAGCGCGTGGCGCGCCCACACCGCCTCCGGTCCCTCACCAAGGTAGAGGTCGAGCGCGACGTCGAGCCCGCTCATCTCGGAGACGGACGGCGTGAACGGAAACGGCTCGTCCCGCGACCACGCATTTTCCCAGTCGACGATGCTCAGCATCGAAGCGCGCGGCGCCAGGGGATTTGCCTTCATCTTGGCCCAGGCCCGCTCGCTGACACCCATCATCGTGAGCCCGGGAGGCGCGCCCAAGCATTTGTTCGGGCCGGTGACATAGATATCGGCCTTGCAATCCTGCGGATGCGTCTTCATGCCGCCAAAGGAGGAGACAGCGTCGACGATGAGATAACCGCCATGCGTCGAAACCAGCGCGCCGATGGCGTCGATGGGATTGATGGTGCCAGACGGCGTGTCGTGGTGGCAGACGGAAACGATGGTGATTTCCGGATGCGCTTTCAGCATCGCCGCAACCGCCTGCGGGTCGATCGCCTCGTTGTAAGGCACCTCGATCTCGAGCAGATGGGGCGAATAGCGCTTCGCCCAATAGCCAAACCCCTTGCCGTAAACGCCGGAGGCAAGGTTGAGCACGACATCGTCGGGCGCGATCAGGGAGGCCGCGGCGGCCTCGAGGCCCAGCACCGGCTCGCCATGCAGAATGACCGGCTTGTTCGACAGCCGCATCGCCTTCTGCGCCTTGTCGACCACCTTCTCGTAAAAGAGCTGGAACGCCGGGTCGTAGTCGTAGAGCACCGTGCGGCCGAGGCCGCGCAGCACATCAGGATAGGCGTTCACCGGCCCCGCGGTGAGTGTGATGACCGGTTCGGCATGGTCAAAATAGCGCATGGTCTTGTCTCCGCATTGGTGACGGTCAGCTGTAGAATTGCGTGCCGGTCCTGTAGGTCTTGAAGTTGTCCATGTCGTGCGAATACATCAAATCGGCGCCATGGTCCTCGGCCAGCTTCTTCACCTTGCGCATCGAATTGACGCCCGCCACCGGATCGATGTGAAAGGCCGCCTGACACAATGTTTCAAGGCTCTTCTGCGTATAGGCGGCATCGATCGTGAACATGATAGGCTTGCGCTTGGGGAACTCCACCAGGAGGCTGTAGTGGCCGATCGAGTGGCCAGGCGTCGCGATCAGCTTGACGCCCCTTGCAAGGTCGACGTCGCCGTCGATGCCCTCGAAGGTCGAGTTGGCGCGCGTCGTCCCCTCCAGCAACTGCGCGGTCGCGCCGCGCGCCTCCGCCGCTTCCGCCGAGAAGCTCAGATCGGAATAGCCGAGTTGTTCGAAAGGCTGGGGATTGCATGCCTGCGGAACCTCGGTCCGGTGACAGATCTTCTTGGCATGCGGAAAATACTTGTTGCCGCCACAATGGTCGAAATGGAAATGCGAATTGACGACGACGTCGATGTCCTTCGGCTCGAGGCCGAGTAGCGCCAGGGCGCCGGGGATGGTCTGGTGCTTTTCCTGGATCGGCTTTTCGAACGGCAGCACCTTCATCACGTGATCGTAGTCGTAGCCGGTGTCGATGAGAAACCGGCCCTCGGCATGCTCGATCAGGATCGAATAGACGGGGAAGCGCACTTCGCCGCCAGGGCCTCGGTTCCAGAACACATGATATCCGTCGAGAACGAGCGAGCCGCCGTCGAGCAGGTAGACCTTGGTATCCGACATTCTTGCCTCCTGTTTGGCGCGGGTCCCGTCCGCGCTTGATTGTGATCAGCGCGCGCCGCGCTCGTATGGAATGCCGAGCGCTGCCGGCAGACTGGCGCGCCGGCCGAACAGCACCAGCATGATCATCACCGCCAGGAACGGCAGCATCTGGATGATGTCGGTCGGTATGTTGATGCCGGCCACCTGCATGGCCGTGGTCAGCGACAGGCAGATACCGAACAGCAACGCGCCGAACAGCACCCAGATCGGACGACCGCGCGCCAGCATGGCCAGCACGATGCCGAGAAAGCCCGCGCCATTGGTGATGAAAGGAATGAACAGCCCGGCCCCGACATTGGCGAGATAGGCGCCGCCAAGCCCGGCCAGCGCTCCGGTCGTCAACACGGCGATAGTGCGGGTTCGCACCACGTCGATGCCGGCGACATCGAGCGCTGCCGGCTTGTCGCCCGCAGCCTGCAGGTTGAGGCCAAGCTGCGTGCGCCGGTAGACGTAGCCCATGCCGAAAACCAGCGCGACCGCCAGATAGACGATCAGATGCTGTTTGAAGAATGCAGGGCCGATGACCGGAATGTCCGAAAGCAGCGGAATGACCGTCGCGTCCGCCGCCGGCAGGCGCGGATAGCTGCGCGAAAACTGGAAATGGTGGAGCAGTGCCGTCAGACCTTCCAGTCCCAGGGTCAGCGCGATACCAATGACGATCTGGTTCAGCCCGATGCGCACGCAAAGCAGGGCCATGACAAGCGCCACCGCGACGCCGCCGGCGGCACCGGTGAGAAAGCCCAGCCACAGCGACCCGGAATAGAAGGCGCCGACAAAGCCGAGATAGGCGCCGGCCAGCATCATGCCTTCGATGCCGATATTGAGCACGCCCGCCTTCTCGGACATCTGCTCGCCGAGCCCGGCAAGCAGCAGGGGGATCGCCGCGGTGACGGCGCCGAACAGGAGCGCGCTGAGAAAGACTTCGCTGAAGAGCCCGGTCATGCCCTAAGCCCTCCGCGACTGGCTGTAGCGGTGATCGAAATATTCAGCGAGCGCCAGCACGATCAGCACGATGGAGACCAGCACCAGCGTGAAATGATTGGGTACGCCGAGCCGCCGTGCCGCACTCTCGCCACCGATCGAAAGCACCGAAAGCAGGAACACGAAACCGATGGCTGCAAAGCCGTTCATGCGGGCAAGAAACACCGCGGGAATTACGGCAAGCCCGTAGGCGGGATTCCAGTCGGCGCGGACATTGCCCTGGACGCCGATGATGTCGACGGCGCCGGCAAGGCCGGCCAGCCCGGCCGAAATGGCGAAGACGGCGATGGTCAGGCCGGGCACGCCGAGCCCCGAGTGAACAGCCGCGCGCGGATTGGCGCCGACGATCCTCAGCTTCAGCCCGAACGCCGTGCGCGTCATCACCAGATGCACGATGATGATCGCCGCCAGCCCAAGCAGCAGGCCGCTGGTGATGGTCGTTTCGAACAGGCGCGGCAGCCGGTCTTCCACCGGCAGCGTACGGGTCTGCGGCACGGTCGTGCCTGGATCGCGAAACACCAGCTTGACCAGCACATTGGCAAGCGACGTCCCGAGGAACGTCATCATCAGCGTGGTGATGATCTCGTTGACGCCCTGATAAGCACGCAGCAGGGCCGGCACCAGCGACCAGATCATCGCCACCACCATGGCAATGAGGAACGAGCAGATCAGCGCCAGCCAGGACGGCATGATCTGAATGAACACGGGAGCGCTGGCCGCCGCCGTCACCGCGCCGAGCAGGAACTGGCCGTCGCCGCCGAGATTCCACATGCCCGCGCGAAAGGCCACGATCAGGCCGGCGGCAAGAAAAAGCAGCGGCGCCATGCGCGTCAGCGTCTGCTGGATGCCGAGCGGCGAGAACAGACCTTTCTCCAGCACGTAGCCATAATAGGCGAGTGGATCGACACCGACGGCAAGCAGGATACATCCGGCTATGACGAGAGCGGCGAGGATCGGGCCGAGCGTCATCAGCAGCCGATGCAGGATGTCATGGCGCGTCGCCGCCCCGCTCGTGGCATCGAGCGCGGTAGCACTGACCGTGGGTGCGGTGTCGATGCTCATGCGGCAAGTCCGATCATCAGGCGACCGACCTTGGTGCGGGCATCGTCGGCGTTCCCGACGGTGCCGACCAGCGCTCCGTTTGCGATGACGGCGATGCGGTCGCACATGCTCAGCAATTCCTCGAGGTCGGTGGAGATCAGCAGCACGGCAAGGCCACGCGCCGCCGTGTCGCGGATGCGCTGGCGCGACGCCAGTGTGTTGGCGAGATCGAGCCCATAGGTCGGCTTGTTGAAGATCACCACCTTGGCGCCTTCCGCCAGTTCCCGCGCCAGAAGCACCTTCTGGATGTTGCCGCCGGACAGCCGCGCGACGGGCGTCTTCAGGCTTGGCGTACGCACATCGTAGTCGCGCACGAGCTGGGCGGCGCGCCTGTCGATCTCCGCGCGCTGCTCGATGCCGTTGCGCCAGAACGGGGCCGCGCCGACCTGCTTGAGAAAGAAGTTGATCGAAACCGGGAAGGTTCCGACAGTGCCCTCGCCCAGCCGGTCGTCGGTCAGGTAGCGTAGACCGCGCTGGCGGCGTTCGCCGACGCTCAGCGTCTCGATGGCAACGCCGTCCAGCCTCACCGAACCGCCAGTCGCCGCGCGCTGGCCGGCCAGTGCCTCCGCCAACTGCTTCTGGCCGTTGCCGTCGATGCCGGCTATGCCCAGGATCTCGCCAGGGCGGATGTCGAAGGAGATCGACGACAGGCCCGGCGCGTTGTCCGTCGGCGCGACCGCCAGATCCGCGACCTGAAGCAGCGGGGCCGCGTCGGCGCGAACAGTGCGGACCGGACGTTCGACAGCTTCCGGATCGTCCTTCTGCTTGCCGAACATCAATTCCACGATCTCCGAGATGATCTCCTGTTCGCCAAGCGCGCGAAACCGCTCGGGCGGGATCTCGCCGACCTTGCGGCCGAGCTTTAGCACCGAGATGCGGTCGCCGAAGGCTGCCGCCTCCTTGAGCTTGTGGGTGATGAAGACGATTGCCAGGCCCTGCTCGACGAGGCGACGCATCAGCGCGCCCAGTTCGTCGATGCCTTTCGGCGTCAGCATGGAGGTGGACTCGTCAAGAATGAGCAACCGGCTGTTGCGGACCATCGCGCGCAGGATTTCGACCTGTTGCTGTTCGCCAAGGGAAAGCTCCGACACCTTGGCATGCAGCTTCACCGTGATACCAAGCGTGCTGGTGATCTCGGCGACGCGCGCCGCCAGTTCGTCGATCCTGGGCCGCTGCCACCAGGGCCCGCCAAGCAACAGGTTCTCGGCCACGGTCAGCGTCGGCACCAACATCATGTGCTGGAATACGGTGCCAATGCCGAGCGACAAGGCATGGCGCGGCGAGGTGATCGGGGTCGGTTTGCCGTCGACCAATATGCGTCCCTCGTCCGGCTGCTGCAGGCCGGAAAGCATGCCGATCAATGTGGACTTTCCGGCGCCGTTCTCGCCGAGCAGCACATGCACCTCGCCCGGACGGATCGCCAGGTCGATGCCGTCATTGGCGACGATGCCGGGGAACCGTTTGGTCACGCCTTCCAGCGCGACGATGTCGCGCTCGGCAACAGACGATGAAGAAAGACTGCTCATGAAAGCCCAGCACCAGAAAATGGAAATCGTCCGGAGGGGTGAATGGATCACCCCTCCGGCAGCCGACCTTGATCGCCTTACTGGGCGACGCTTGTCATCAGCGCCCTGACGGCGGCCGCGTCATAGACCGGATCAACCTTGATCTTGCCGGAAATGACGTCTTCGCGCAGCGCCTGGATTTCAGCCCAGACATTGTCCGGGATCGCCGCGGTTTTCAACAGCTTGACCGAGTCGTCCTGGAGGCCGATCGTATAGTGTTTGGTGCCGAACGTGTCGGCCTTCAGGTCGGCAATCATCGCCGCATAGACCGGCTCGATGTTCCACACCACCGACGACAGCAGGAAGCCCTTGTCGATCGGCGATTTGTCGCCGATGACGTCGATGAAATAGACCTTGCCACCATCGGCGGCCTTGGTCGTCTCGACCGCCTGCAGCATGCCGAAGCTTGAGCCGTTGCCCTGGCCGAAGATGATGTCCGCGCCCGACGCGATCACGCTTTCGGTGACGCGCTTGCCGCCGGCCGCATCGCTATAGGCGGCCGGGCCGATCACCGCATAGGTGATCTTGACGTCAGCGTTCTCCGCCTTCACACCTTGCGCGAACGCCGCCGACTGCGAATTCCACGATGGCGGTTCGCCCGATACCACGATGCCGACCGACTTCGCGCGTGACATCTTGGCGGCGAGGCGGCCGGCGAGATAGGCGCCCTGGTGGCCGCTCAGCGTGTAGTCGGCGACGAGGCCCTTCTCCAGGCCGTTCGGCGTGTCGACGATCGCCACCGGAACTTTCAATTCCTTGGCGATCTCGGGAGCCGAGGTGTTGTAGCCGCTGGCGTGGGCGATCAGCAGGCTGGCGCCGTCGGACGCAAGTTCCCGCAATGTCGGACGGACGTCGCCATAGCCGAGGCCCTGGGCCACGACCACTTCGACGCCGGCGGCTTTGCCTGCCGCCTTGGCGGCATCGATGCCTTGCTGGTTCCAGCCATAATCCGTGCCTTCTTCGGGCGTCAGAATGGCAATCGACTTGACCTCGGCGGCAAGCGCGCCGCTCATCAGGAGGCCACTTAATATAGCTGCACTTACACTGCTCTTCAGAACCTTTAACATGTTACCCTCTCTGTTTTGATTTACCAATCAATATTCTTATTGTTATTGCGCGAAAGCGAGATAGACTGCGTAGGCAAATTACATATGGAGTTCAGGCAGAGTGAAGATCCGTTATGTCCTTCCAGTGGCGCTGGCGTTCTCCTCCTTCGCCAACGCGGTTGAGTTGCACCATGTCACTGTCCGCACCGGCACCGACGGGCTCGACATGGTGCCGCTGACGATTTCGAATGCGGGCAGCGAAGGCCTGTCCTGCAACGCCGACTTCGCCCACTGGTATTCAGCGGGGATCGCAACGGTCGAACCCGGCAGAAGCGCCCGCGTCGAACTCTGGTTCGATCCGAAGACCGGCACGTTCACGATCCTCAACGACAAGCGCGAGAACCTGCCCGTCGAGCGGCTTTGGTGCGGCCGGTCGGGCCGCGCATATGCCACCCGGGTGCAGATCACGCTGGACCGCGCCGACGCGGCGAAAGGCGGGCGTGCCGTGTCCTGCGCCATGGCGCAGGACAGTCTGGTCTGTCGGTAGGCGCTCATCGAGCTGTCCGTTCGAACACCGCGCGCCCCTTATTCTTTTGCCAGGAATGCGTCGGTGAAGACATCGTCCGCCGACAACGCCGCCTTGAGCACACCCTGATCAGTCAGCGTCTTCAAGGTTTCCTCCCACTGCGTCTTCGTCATCCAGCCGAGGCCGTGTTCCTTGGTGTCGGGGCTGTTGAACGTCGAGGCGATGTCGGCGTTGATCTGCGCCAGCAGCACATCCTTCTTTTCCGCATAGCCGGGCGCTGCCTTGGCGGTGATCTCGGCAGCCTCGTCCGGATGAGCCGCGACATAGTCGAAGGCCTCCCTGTAGGCCTTGACGAAGCGGCGCACGACGTCCGGCTTGTCCTTGATCATCGCCTGCGAGGTGAACAGTCCCGAGCCATAGGCCCTCCAGCCGTAGTCCGCCCCCATCATGATGCTGAGCGAGCCGGGGCCTCCGGCTTTGGCCTCCAGTTCGGGAACCTCCGCGTCGACATAACCGACGACCGTCTGGACCCGGCCGAGGAGCAGGTAGCTTTCATAGGGCGGCGAGACGCTGTTCAGCGTCATGTCCTTCTCGGTCAGGCCGTTGGCAGCCAGGAAGCCCTTGAAGAAGATGTAAGTGGAGCCGGCGGGATGAATGCCGATGGTCAGTCCCTTGAGATCGGACGGCTTTGCCAGCTTCACCGTCTTGGCCAGCGAAATGATTCCCAGCGGCGACTGCTGATTGACGGCCGCCAGCGCCACGACCGGAACATTCTGCGAGCGTGCCACGGCGAGCGTGGGAAGATCGCCGAACCCGAAATCCGCGTTCTCATTGCCCACCAGCCGCATTGCGTCGGGCGAACCGGAGCCCTTGCGGATCTCGGCCACATCGATGTCGTTCTTGGCGAAAAAGCCCTTTTCCTTGCCGACGAAGAACATGGCGTGATTGCCGCGCACCACCCAGTCGAGCTGGACGTTGACCTTGTCGGCCGCCAGAGCCGCGTTGGAGAAGCCGATAGCACCGACAAACGCCGCGAGGGTAGCGGCCTTGATAAGTGAGCGTCTCAGCATTGTTGTTCCCTTGTATGATTTTGGTTGTTCGAAGGCCTAGGCCTGGCTGAATTTGGGTGCCCACGGCACCGCGATGCGTTCGAGAATTTCGGCTGCGTAGTAGAAGGCGATGCCGAGCACGGAAACGAGCAGCAGCGCCGCAAAGACCAGCGCGGTGTCGAGCTGCGTCGAAGCGAACTGGATGACGTAGCCGAGGCCGTCCGATGCCCCGGCAAATTCGCCAACGATGGCGCCGATCACACTCAAAGTGGCGGCGATCTTAGTTCCGGCCATCAGGTTCGGCAGCGAGTGCGGAACGCGGATCCTGAGCAGGATCTGCGTCGGGCTGGCACCGACCGAATTCATCAGCGACAGCAGCGAGCGGTCGACCGACTGCATGCCCGCCAGCATCGACAATGTCACCGGGAAGAACGCGATGACCAGGATCAGGCCGATCTTGGGCGCGAGCCCATAGCCGAACCAGAGGATGAAGATCGGTGCAAGCGCCACCTTGGGCACGTTCTGGAACAGCACCACCAGTGGGTACAGCGCGCGCCCCAACCAGTCGAAGCGGACAATGACCAGCGCAATGGCAATGCCGACCACGACCGAGACCAGGAAGCCGAACAGGATCTCGCCTGCCGTCACCAGGGTCGCCTGCATCAGCGTGCCCCATTGCGCGACCAGCGATTGCGCGATTTCGGATGGGGCGGGAACGACGAAGGCGGATATGGAAAATATCCGCACGGCGGCTTCCCACACCGCGATTGTCGCCAGCAGGAGGATGACCGCCGGAAGCCAACTGCCCGTCGCCGCGCTCCAGTTCGAGACGAGCCGCGGCTCGGAAAGATCGATGATGGGTTGCTCACTCAAGATACACCCCCCGGTTGATGGCTGGAGCGCAGCATCGTCCGCAACTGAACCACCAACCTGACGAACTCCGGATCTTCGGTGACCGACAGGTCGCGTGGATAAGGCAGTGCAATGTCGAGGCTCTCGGTTATCCGCCCCGGCTTGATCCCCAGCACATGAACATGGCGGGACAGGTGAATGGCCTCGTCGATGGAATGGGTGACGAGCACGATGGTCTTGCCGGTGCGCTGCCAGATCTCCAGCAGCGACTGCCCCATCGCGTCGCGGGTGATGGCGTCAAGCGCGCCGAACGGCTCGTCCATCAGCAGCACCGCCGGATCGAGCGCCAGGGCCCGTGCGATGGCGACCCGCTGCCGCATGCCACCCGACAGTTCGTTTGGGCGCTTGTGGGCGGAATCGCCCAATCCCACCAGGTCCAGCATCTCCTGCCCGCGCGCCCGCAGGTCTGAGCGCGACAGCGATCTGTCAGCGATACCCAGCAGCATCGAGGCATTGTCGACGGCGTTCTTCCACGGCAGCAGATTGGCGTCCTGAAAGACGAGGCCGATCATCCGCTTGCGCGCCGCCTCGGCGGGCGCCAGCCCGGCGATCGAAACGCTGCCCTGGCTCGGCTGCACCAGCCCGGCCAGCACCTTGAGCAAGGTGCTCTTGCCACAACCGGAAGGGCCGATAAGCGAGACAAACGACCCCTTTGGCACCGAGAGATCGATGTTCTGGAGGATCAGTTGCCGGGCGATGACCACCGAAACGCCTTTGGCGGAGATCAGATCGTCGTGGCGGATATGGGCTGGCCTGTCGCCGGCTGCTCGAATGGTTTCAATGCGCATGGCTTGTCGCCCCGCGCGTTGTCGTCGGCCGCACCCTCAACGTGTGGCCCGCGAAGGCACGCTTGGCACAACGGACCAACCGGCACTCCCCAACCCGGCCAGCCTCGTGCGCACTGTGTGACATTGGCTACTCCCGGCCTTCCAGGATGCGCCGTACCGCGACGAGCTTGCGCGCCCGCTCACCTTGCAGCGCCTTTGCCTGCTCGGGTGTGTAGGAGAACATGCCCTCGCCCGATTTGATGCCGAACTTCGACGCAGCGGTCTTCTCCATCACCATTGGCGCGACATCGTCGCGATTGGAGAGATCGGCGTTCAGGAAGGACGAGACCGACTTGTAGATATCGAGGCCCGCCATATCGAGCAGCGCCATCGGGCCGATGACGGCGATCTTGTAGCCGATGCCCCACGACACGCAGGTGTCGAGGTCTTCCGGCTCGATGACGCCGCGCTCGACGAGGTCGACGGCCTCGCGCAGCAACGCATAGAGGACGCGGTTCTCGACGAAGCCTGGCACATCCTTTTTCACCACCACCGGCAGCAGGCCGAGCGAGCGAATGAGATCGCGGATCGTCGCCACGGTTTCAGGCGCGGTCTGTTCACCGCCGATCACCTCGATCATCGGTATGATGTGCGGTGGGTTCGACCAGTGCATGCCGACCATCCGCTCGGGATGCGAGATGTGCGCCTGCAGCTTGGTGATCGGGATGCCCGATGTGTCGGACGCGACGATGACGGACGGACCGATCAGCGGATCGATGTCGCGATAGGTCCGCGCCTTAATGTCGATGTTCTCCGGCACATTCTCGATGACCAGCTCGGCGCCATCGACGGCCTCGGCGATCGTCTCGACGAAACGCACGGTCCCGGCGCCTGTCCCGGGCGACGTGATGTCGAGACGGTCGAGCACGCCGCCGGCAAGATCAAGCATGCCGCGGGCACGCTCGACAGCCGCCTGCGAAACATCATACGCCGTGACATCGAGCCCGCCGCGCGAAAGCCGCGCGGCGATGCCGGGACCCATCGTTCCCAATCCGATGAGGGCGGCGCGCTTGATCATCATGCGGCCTTTGCCGGGGCAGCGGCGATTGCAGCCTTGAAGGCCGGCCGAGCGGCGATCGCGGCCACCCAGCGCTCCAGATTGGGCAGCGACGGCCGGTCGATCTTGAAGTCGACGCAGCGCTTCAGGATCGGCGCGCAGGCGATGTCGGCTAGGGTCAGCTTGCCAAGCGCCAGGAAATCCTTGCCGGCCAGATGGCCGTCGACGATCTTGAGCTGCGCCACAAGGTCCTTCACCTGTTCCTTGTACTCGGCGGTCTGTTCCTCGGGTGTCAGCTTGGCGCCCTTGAAGGCTGCCAGATAGCCGGGATTGACCGCCGCCAGCAGGAAGTCCATCCAGCGCTCAACCTCGGTCTTTTCCGCCGGCGTGGCGCCAGTCAAATGCTCGCCGCCGGATGCCGCGAGATAGCGCAGGATGGTGTTGGACTCCCAGATCACGGTGCCGCCGTCGACCAGCGTCGGGACCTTGGAGGTCGGGTTGAGCGCCTTGTATTCCGCCGTCTGCGTGTTCTCGAACTGGCGGCCGTAGTCCTCGCGCTTATACGCGGCGCCAAGCTCCTCGAGCATGAAGAGCACCTTCTGGACGTTGCCTGATGTCTGGCGGCCTAAGAGCTTGTACATGTCGTCTCCTCGATTGTGTCCAAGGCCTACTTGCCGGCCGGCAGCGGCTTGTAGACGATGGCGTCCATTTCGATCTTGGTGTTGATGACGGCCTTGGCTTCGACGGTCGTGCGCGCCAGCACTGCGTCGCCAATTCCTTCGAGGAAGGCCTTGTTGTAGCGGCCGAAATCGCGCGTATCCTCGAGATAGGTGGTGATCCGCACGACATCGGACAGCGTCGCGCCTTCATGCGCGATGACGCGCGCGATGGTTTTGAGCGTGGCCAGCGTCTCTTCCTCGATCGTGCCGCTGATCATGTTGTTGTTCTCGTCCTTCGGCACCTGGCCCGAGACGAAGATGAAATCACCGGCACGCACCGCCGGGTGAAACGGCAGGTTCGGATTCTTGTTGCCGATGGCGTAGTGGCTGGCGGATTTTCGCGTGCTGTCGCTCAACATATCCCCCTAGAGAACGCTGGTTTCGATGATGTCGACGCCACGGATGCGATCGATCAGGTAGACGATGCCGCGGTCGTCGATGGTCACGTCGTTGGACGAGGAGCGCTCGGCGCCTTCCGGCGCGTCGGGCATGAAATGGCCGACTTCCTTTGGCGCGAACGGATCAGCGATGTCGACCAGCCGCAGCCCCTGCGCGAACCACGCGAAGGGAATGACGGTTCCATTGAACCGTTCGGAAGGCTGATGGCAGCCCGTCATCGGCGGTTGCGGCGCGCCGTCAGGGTCGAGCCCTGGCACCTGGAACGTCGAGATCGGCAACGGGTTCGTCTCGTCGGTGATATCGTAGATCCAGGTAAAGGCCGGTGCCGAAGGTCGGAGTTTGGCGACATCCTCGTCCGCCACCACCATGATGTTGCGACCCTTGAGCAACTGCGGAATGGGCAGACATGTGTGCGTGGGATGCGGGAAGCTCGGGCTCGAATTGACGTGCGAGACCAGCTTCGGCCTGGTGATGTCCGAAATGTCGAGGATGAACAGGCCGTGATGCCAGTAGCTGACATAGAGCCTGTCGCCCATGCGCAGCGGATGGTGGCAGCGCGGCGTGACATAGTCATGCCATGGGTACTCTTCGCCGCCGCCGGTCCACTGGCCGGGTATCCACCAGCGCCCGACCTCGATCGGGTTCACCGGATCGATCAGGTCGAGGATCATCACGATGTTGCCGACATAGCCGTCGGCGGTCGGCGAGATATAGGCGTAGCGGCCGTCATAATCATAGCGATGCACGCCATGGCCGCCCGTCATCCACTTCGAGATGAGTTTCGGTTCTGCCGGTCGCGTCGTGTCGTAGAGCGCCAGCCCGCCGCCGAAGTCGGCCGGACCTTCTTTGCCGAAGCGCTCGTGGTTGATGATCATCAGCCCGTCCTTGGCGCGCACCTTGTGCGAGTGCCAGCCCGGCGGGACATCGATCGTGGCTATCTTGCGCGGATTGCGCGGGTCGGAAATATCGACCAGCGTCGTGCCGCTCGGCGGACGCATGTGGCCGATATAGAGGATGTTGCCGTCGACCCAGACCTGACCGCCGCCCGGACAGTCGATATGACCGATCTGCTTGGTGTTGAACGCCGAAACCAAATGCATACGCCTTTGCTGCTGAAACGCCATTTTCGATGTCGCGCCGCCATTGCCGGCACGACATCTCTTGCCGCAGGACCAGGATCAGGCGAGGCGAAGCAGATCGCCGGCCTGGTTGCGGCCCCAGCGCTTGTAGAGGAGCAGCGCCTTCTGCGTCGGCGCATCGGTTGCGCCGAAGAAGATCACCGGCTCGCTGGAGGAGCCGTTGACATGTTCGACCCATGATCCGCCGGGTATGGCGATCGTGTCGAACTGGTTCCAGTCGTAACGCTTGCCATCGATGATCGAATGACCGCTGCCGCGGAACGGCGCCAGCAGCAGGCTGGCGGTTTCACGTTGCGGCAAGGTCTTCTCGCCAGGGCGTAGCATCTGAGCGTAGAAATTGATGGTGCGGAAGACCGGCCCGCCAGTGCTCGGATCGACGTAATCGACGACGATGCCTTCGTGAGGGTCGCCATCCCAATCCTTGTGGGCGTCGAGGACCGCTTCCATCTTCTCCCAGCGATAGACATACATCGGCGACGACAGGCCGCCGCCGCGCTTATGGTCGACGAAACGCGGCATCAGGCCACCCTCGCCATAGATGCGCTGTGAGTAGTCGCTCGGATAGCGCGCGGTCTGCACCTTCTTCTCGACTTCCTTGCCGTCGACCATCTCGGTGTATTTGTGGTCGAAATGGACGGCGTGCAGCGTCTCGACCAGCGGCAGGTCGAGCACCGACAGGTTGACCGCCTGCTCGCCGCCGACCGTGCCGTGATTGTGCCAGGCGTCGTTGGGCGTCAGCACCATGTCGCCCGGGCCGAAGACCACATCCTCGCCCTCGACGCCGGTGAAGTTGCCCTTGCCAGTCAGGCCGAAGCGGATCGCGCTCGGCGAGTGCTTGTGCGGCGGCATGATCTCGTCCGGATCGTTCAGGCGGTAGGCGGTGTACATCGTGCTGACGGATGCGCGCTTGGGCGCAAGGCCAGGATTGACCAGGATCAGCGAACGGCGCTCGCTGTCGTCCATGGTCACCAGTTCGGCGGCGCGCTGCAGCAGCGGCTCGATGTCCGAATAGGACCACACGAAAGGAATGGCCTTCGACGTCGCCATCAGCTGTTTGATCTCGTCATGGTCGACGCCTTCCGACGTCGCCCAGAACGGAAACATGTTCTTTTCGTAGAGGGCGTCATAGAGGCCCTTGAGGGCCGCTTTCTTGTTGGTGAGCGTATCGTTAGCTGGTTGCGCCATGGACATATCGGACACCTCTCGTCACGAAGAAAATGCTTCTAACCAACTCAACCGTATTCGCATTGGTTTTGCTCGACAATCCCCAAACTGCAAAATTTGAAAGTTTTTGGTTGAGTTGCATTTTCGAACGGCAAATGCCTGAAAATAGGCAGAAATGGCCCAAAAATAGCACAAAATATGCTCAGATCTGCAGGTCACACCCGAACTGCCACGGCCGTGCGAGATCGCGCGGCAGCTCAACCAATGCATATTTTAGCTTCAACCAAAAGATATTGGTTGGATTCCAGCCGCCGCTGTCAGGCGGCCGCGCTCTGCTGAGCGCGGCTGCGGATCAGATCCGCGGCCTTTTCGGCGATCATGATGACCGCCGCATTGATGTTGCCGCAGACGAGATCCGGCATCACGGAGGCGTCAACGGCACGAAGTCCGGCAACGCCGCGCACCCGCAATTCCGGATCGACCACAGACTCCGCATCGACACCCATGCGGCAGGTGCCGGCCGGATGGTGTACGGTGATCGATGTCTTGCGGATATGCTCGTCGATCTCGTCGTCGCTCTCGCATTTCGGGCCGGGGAAGAATTCCGCGCCCACGAACGGAGCCATGGATGGCTGGCTGGCAAGGTTGCGCGCAACCCGAAAGCCGGCGCGAAGCGACTGCCAGTCGCGCTGCGAAGACAGGAAGTTCTGATGGATCAGCGGAGCGGCGAACGGATCGCTCGACGCCAGGTTGACGCTGCCGCGGCTCTCCGGCTGCACGGCGACGATACGCGTCGCGAAGCCGTCGGCAAACGGCGCCTTGAACGGCGACATGTAAGGCCATGCCCCAAGCGGCGCGGCGGTGAAAAGCAGCTGTACATCCGGCAACGGCCGGCTCGCATCGCTTTTGAGGAATGCGACGACGCCGCCAGGCACATCTGCCGAAAAGCCCTTGCCCGTTAGATAGGTCTTGACGAAATCCAGGCCGATGCGATCGGCCCGCATCATCCTGAGAAATGGTCCTGGCTGCTTGCGCCGATACATCACGATGACCGAAACGTGGTCCTGCAAATTCTTGCCGACCTGCGGACGATCGACCTTCGTCTCGATGCCATGTGCCGCAAGTTCGGTGCTGTCACCGATCCCCGACAGCATCATGAGCTGCGGCGTGTTGATGACGCCGCCGGCAAGCAGAACCTCGCGCCGCGCGAGAACTTCATGCGCCGCCCCGCCTCTAGTATAGGCAATGCCCGTTGCGCGCCCATCCTTCAGCAGGATCTTCGTCGCCATCGCGCCGGTCAGCACCTTGACATTGCCGCGGCGCATGGCTGGCCGCAGATAGGCGGACGCGGTCGAGCAGCGTCGGCCGTTTTCGATTGTCATCTGCAGGCGGCCAAAACCTTCCTGTACGGCGCCGTTGTAGTCGTCGGTCTGCGGATATCCGGCATCAAGGCTGGCGGTGGCGAAGGCATCGATCAGTTCATCCTTGTAGCGGCAGAACTGGGTGTTCAGCGGCCCGCTGCCGCCGCGATACTGGCTTGCGCCCTTTTCCCAGCGCTCCTGCTTCTTGAAATAAGGCAGCACCTTGTCGAACGACCAGTCGGTCAGCCCGCTTGCCGCCCAGCGATCATAATCGCCGCGATTGCCGCGCACATAGGCCATGGCATTGGTGGACGAAGAGCCGCCGATGACCTTGCCGCGCGCGCACTCGACCTTGCGCCCGCCGACATTGGCCTCAGGCTCGCAGAAATACATCCAGTCGTGGCGGCGCTCGGTCAGGATCTTGCCCCAGCCGAGCGGGATGTGAATCATCGGATCGCGGTCCCAATCCCCCGCCTCCAGCAGAAGCACCGAAACCGCCGGGTCCTCACTCAGCCGGTTTGCCAGCACGCAGCCGGCCGAACCCGCGCCGACAATGACGTAGTCAAAGGTATCGCCAGCCGGCATGCATGATCCTCGGGAGAAGGACAGCCGCGATGGCAGCCGTCAACGAAGTCAGTCAACCATCGCGCAACTGGTGTTGTCAACCATCGCACGTGGATGTAGATTGGTTGAATTGGTTGAGTGCCGTTTCCATCAGGTTTCGTGTCACAATATGATGATAACCGGACGTTGAGTCGGCGCCTGCCGATCGGACAGGAGATTTGGTTTTGAACGCATTCGAGCCACAGGCCGGACCATCGGATCTCGACGACATCATTGCCGCAGTCCGCCAGTTGCAACAGGGCGGCGGCAAACTTCCGTCCGAGCGCGATCTTGCAGGACACCTGAGCGTCAAGCGCCATCAGCTTCGTAAGGCGCTTGAAGTGCTGCGTCATTCTGGCGATCTCAAACCGGCGCGCGCCAGGCGGGCGCCGACCGCCCTTCCAAGATACGGGGAGGAACTGGTCAGGGTAACCAACCCAATCGAGGTTCTGGAATTGCGCCTGATCATGGAGCCGGGCCTTGCCCGGTTGGCGTCGCTGCGCGCCTCCTCCTTCGAGACGGCGCGGATCATGGACGCGGCAACCACGCCGGAGAATGCTCCATCAGGTGAGGTCGACTTCGCCTTCCATCTCGCGATCGTCGCTGCTGCCCGCAACCATCTCGCGGCAGAATTCTACAAGATGTTGCGTCAGGTCGGGGTCGATGCGCGGGTGAAGGTTGCGCGCACCGCCGCCCCCACCTGCCCCAAGCGGATCGCCCAGCGCGACGGCGAGCATCGTCTGATCGCCGAAGCGATCTCGCAGCGCGATCCCGAAGCGGCGGAGGCCGCAATGCGCGCGCACCTGCTGTCCGTGCAGAGGCAGATCATGGAACGGTCGAATGCCGGCGCCTTTGCCGCGTGATCGTGTCACCTCTCGACTTTGAGCCCGTGCGGGGACTTTCAAATTGAAACATCATTTCGACGTGCTGGTGATCGGCGCCGGATCCGCCGGCTCGGTTGTTGCCAGCCGGCTCAGTGAAGACCGGTCGTGCCAGGTCGGCCTGATCGAGGCCGGGACGATGCCGGCTGATCCCGATATCGCCGACCCGCTGAAATGGACGATGCTCCAGGGCCGCGCCTACGACTGGGCCTACCGGACCGTGCCGCAGCCTTTTACCGCCAACCGCGTCCACGAATGGCCACGCGGCAAGATCGTCGGTGGCTCTAGCTGCCTGCATGCAATGGCCTATGTGCGCGGCCATCCCGACGATTTCGAACCCTGGGCGCAAGCCGGCGGCGAGCGCTGGTCCTATCAGGGATTGTTGCCGGGCTTCATCCGCAGCGAAGCCTTCACAGCCTTCGACGGGCCGACACGCGGCAGGAGCGGCCCGCTGGACGTGTATCTGCCGGACGCCGAGGTCAGTCCGGTCGTGCGTGCTTACATCGCCGCCGGGCGCGCCATGGGCGCCCCGACGCTGCGCGACCACAACAGCGGAGAACTGGTCGGCACCAGCCCCAATTCACTCAACATACGCGACGGCAAGCGCGTGAGCGTCGCCGACGCCTATCTGTCGCCGCAGGTCATGGCGCGGCCGAACCTGAGCTTGCTCGCCGGCCACGAGGTCGAGCATCTCGTGCTGAACGGCCACAAGGTCACGGGAGTGACCGTGGTGTGCGAGGGCGAGACCAGAACGCTGTCCGCCGACCGGATTGTTCTTTGCGCCGGCGCCGTGTCCACGCCGCTCATCCTCATGCGGTCGGGCATTGGGTGTCCGGATACCCTGAAGCAGGCGGGGATACGCTGCCTTGCCGACCGACGCGATGTCGGCCGCAACCTGCAGGACCATCTGCTGGCTCTTGGAAATGTCTACAGCACGAAAAAGCCGGTGCCGCCGTCCCGCCTGCAGCACTCCGAATCGCTGATGTACCTGCATGGTGACGACCCGACCCGTTCCACGGGAAGTCCCGACATGGTGCTCGCCTGCGTCATCGCGCCGTCGGCGGCCGAGGGCCTGAATGCCCCGCCCTACGGCTCCGCCTTTACCATCCTGTGCGGCGTCACCCATCCGACAAGCCGCGGGCGCATCGCACCGGGCGGGCCCGGCCGTAACGATGCGCCGGTCATCGATCCGCATTATCTCGAAACCGAACACGACCGCACGGTCTTCAGGATGGCCTTGAAGAGGGCGCGCAAGGTCGGCCATCATGCGGCTCTGGACGAATGGCGAGATGCGGAAGTCCTGCCTGGTGCATCGGCTCAGTCCGACGACGAGCTCGATGCCTTCATCGCCAGGGCTGCCTCCACCCATCATCATCCGGCTGGCACATGCCGGATGGGTAGTGATGCCGGGGCCGTCGTCGACCCCGACTTGCGGTTGAACGGCTTCGACAACGTCTTTGTCGTCGACGCCTCGATGATGCCGACGATCCCGAGCGGACCGATCAACGCCGCAATCGTCGCCATTGCGGAAACCTGGACGGCGTTGGGCGGCGCACCGGAAATCCTGACGACGCCAGGCAGTCTCCAGCGCGGTTCACCGTTTCACGGAACGCTGAACCACTCTAGCTCTTTGTTTTGACGCAATTCCCTAGGGAAAGCGCTACACGCTTTTCCCGGGAAAACCGGTTCCCAATTTTCCTGGAATTGCTCTAGCGCTTGATCTGGTCAAGACGATCGACGGCCTTGACGTTCTCCGCTGAGGGCCCGGTGGGATCGAAGTTTGACGCCAGATACTTGTCGACAATCGCCTTCGCCAGTTCCGGGCCTATCATACGCGCGCCCATCGTGATGATCTGAGCATTGTTGGACTTGGCGGCCCGCTCGGCCGAGTAAGTATCGTGGGTCAGTGCGGCGCGTATCCCCGGCACCTTGTTGGCGGAAATCGAAACGCCGATGCCGGTTCCGCAAAACAGCAACCCGCGATCGAATTCGCCTTCAACCACCTTTCGAGCAACCGTCTGCGATATGTCGGCGTAAAAGCCCGGCTGACTGAAATCCGTTAGCGTGATGCCGGTCTTTCCGGCCAGATGCGCTGCAATCACATCCAGAAGCGGCTTTCCCGCACTGTCGGCGCCGATAGCGATCTTCATAGGCTTCCTTCCTTTCGATTTTGAGTTGGCCCTCCGCACCATGCCGCCAATGCGCCGTCTGGCGCCTGGGCCCTGGGCGTCCGCGGGTGCATTCGATCCGCGGCCAACGGTTGGCGTTCATAGTTTCATCGAATGCTTGACATTTGTCGAGTGCTAATCGACTATTGTAAAAATCGACGCCAAGAACAAAGATCATTCGTGTCGATCGGCTCGCGCCAAGGAGGGGTGTCGAGCGCCTTGGGAGGAGAAACGACGTGGAATTTTTGCTCGAGGTGGAAGGGCTGAAGAAGTCCTTTGGTGGCGTCGCAGCCTTGCGCGAGGGCCGCTTTCAACTTCGCGCCGGCACGGTTCACGCACTCTGCGGCGGCAACGGCGCCGGCAAGTCGACCTTTCTCAAGATACTGATGGGCATCTTCAAGCGCGACGCCGGCTCAATCCGCCGCCGCGGCAAGGACGTGGAGTTCGCAAGCCCGGCCGACGCATTGGCCTCGGGCATTGCCATTATCGAACAGGAACTCAGCCCTGTCCCTCACATGACGGTTGCGGAGAACATCTATCTCGGCCGCGAGCCTTCCGCGCGGTTCGGAGGCATCGATTTTCGCGCGATGAACCGGTCCGCGCAAAAGCTGCTGGACGATCTCGAATTCGATATTCGAGCCACACAATACATGATGAACCTCTCCGTCGCACAGATGCAGCTCGTCGAGATCGCCAAGGCACTCAGTCACGACGCCGAGGTCATCTTCATGGATGAGCCGACATCGGCGATCGGCGAGCGGGAGGCGCAGCACCTCTTTGCCGCGATTCGCCGCCTGCAGGCCCAGGGCCGCGGCATCGTTTATGTTTCTCACCGGCTGTCGGAGATCTTCCAGATCGCCGATTCCTACACGGTCTTCCGTGACGGCGCCTATGTCGGCAGCGGAGCACTCGCAGACATCGACCGGCCCAACCTGATCCGCATGATCGTCGGCCGTGAACTGTCCGAGGAATACATCAAGACCAACACGCCCACCTTGGAAACCGTTCTCGAGGTTACCGCGCTTACGTGTCCGAACAAGATCGAGGATATCTCCTTCTGCGCACGAAAGGGTGAGATCTTCGGCATTTACGGCCTGATGGGGGCCGGCCGGACGGAGATCTTCAACTGCCTCTTCGGGCTCGACAAGCCTTCGGCAGGAAGCATCAAGCTCGACGGTGCCGAGGTCAGCATTTCCAGGTCGGCCGATGCCATGGCGCTTGGGCTGGCGCTGGTCACCGAGGATCGCAAGCTGACCGGCCTCAATCTCTCCGATTCCGTACGCGCCAACATCTGCATGGCGAGCCTGCCGGAAATGAGCCCCGCCTTCGCCATGGATCGGCCGCGGGAGGCGCAAGCAAGCCGCGACATGCGGGAAAAGTTCCAGATCAAGGCAGCGCGCGACACGATGCCGGTTTCCGGCCTTTCAGGCGGCAATCAGCAGAAGGTGGTGCTCGCAAAATGGTTCCTTCGCAACCCGAAGGTCCTGCTTCTGGACGAGCCGACCCGCGGTGTCGACGTCGGGGCCAAGCGTGAAATCTATCGGATCATCAGTGACTTCGCCGCCGCCGGCGGCACGGTCGTGATGATCTCATCGGAAATCGACGAAGTTCTCGGCATGTCGGACCGCATCATGGTGATGCGCGCTGGCAAGAGCGCCGGGATCTACAGCCGGGAGGAAACGGATGCCCAATCACTCGTCCACCTATCAACCTGAACAGGGACAGGGTGTTCGTCCGGCGACAGAGGAGTCAGGGATGTCGGTTGGAAACAACAAGAACGCGAAAGGCTGGCTCGGTTCGGAGCAGCGCCGGCTGCTGATTCAGGAATACGGTATCTTCTTTGCCTTCCTGATCCTGGTTGCGGTCCTGTCGGTCTCCAACGAGTTCTTTTTGACAGCCGGCAACATCTCGAACGTGCTGCTGCAAACGTCGATCAATGGTGTCCTCGCCATCGGCATGACCTTCGTCATCCTGACCCGCGGCATTGACCTCTCGGTCGGCTCCGTCGTCGCGCTTGCCGGCCTCGTCAGCGCCAGCTTCGTGACCACATCCGCGACCGCCGGGATTTCCGGAGCACCCTATCCAGTCGTCGTCGGCCTCGGCATCGGCCTTTTGGTCGGCGTTGCCTGCGGCGCCGTTTCCGGTGTGATCGTGTCGCGCTTTTCGGTGCCGGCCTTCGTGGCGACGCTGGGCATGCTGTCGGCAGCGCGCGGACTGACCCTCATCTATGGCGGAGGCCGACCTGTTCCCGCGCTGACGCCGGCGTTTCGCTGGATCGGCACAGGCGACGTCCTTGGCATACCGGCCCCGGTCGTCATTCTGGCTGTCGTGTTTGCCGTCTCCTGGTGGATCCTCAACCGGACCCGTTTCGGCCGCTACATCTATGCCGTCGGCGGCAACCCCCACGCTGCCAGGACCTCGGGCATCAACATTACCCGTATACAGTTCGTCGTCTATGTCGTCTCCGGCGGTCTTGCCGGCCTTGCCGGAATGCTGCTCAGCGCCCGCACTGGCTCCGCACTGCCCCAGGCCGGCATCGCCTATGAGCTGGACGCGATCGCTGCGGTGGTGATCGGGGGAACCAGTCTTTCGGGAGGGGTGGGCCGGGTGACCGGCACGCTGATTGGCGCGCTGATCATCGGCGTCATGAACAACGGCCTCGATCTGATGGGTATCCAATCCTACTACCAGCAAGTTCTCAAGGGCGCCCTGATCGTTGGCGCCGTGATGCTTGATCAGAAGCGAAACTACGGGGCCTAAGCCCCCTTCCGGATCGGACCTGCACACCGCGTGTCCGTTGATAGGCGAACCATGTCGGTCGCTCACTTAAAGTGGAGGTACGAAATGAAAACATTGATGATAGCGCTCGCGTCCGCGACCGCGCTGCTGGCCTCGTCGGCCATGGCGCAGGAGAAGATCAAGATCGGCGCAGCACCTTACGGGTTGAATGCGGAGTTCATGCAGATCTGGGCGGCAGCGCTCCAGGACCACCCTGCCGTCAAGAGCGGTGAAGTCGAACTGACGGTCTTCGACGGCCGCTATGATGCCCTGGTCCAGCAGGACCAGTTCAAGACGATGGCCACGCAGAAGTACAACGCGATCATCTTCGCGCCGATCGACGTCGATGCAGGCGCGGCTGCCGTACAGACGGCCGCCGATGCCGGCATCCCGGTTGTCGGCTCCAACACCCGCGTCAATTCCGATCTCCTGGCCTCCTATGTCGGCTCCGACGACACGATCTCGGGCTACATGGAAGCCAAGACCGTGCTCGACAAGATCGGCTGCAAGGGCAACGTCGTCATTCTCGAGGGGCCGGTCGGTCAGTCGGCGCAGATTTCTCGTCTCGAAGGCAACAAGAAGGCGCTTGCCGAGTGCCCGGATGTCAAGATCCTCGAAGATCAGACGGCGAACTGGTCGCGCGCTGAAGCCCAGACGCTGATGGAAAACTGGCTCACCGCTCACCCCAAGCAGATCAATGGCGTGATTGGCCAGAACGACGAAATGGCTCTCGGCGCCATCGAGGCGATCAAGGCTGCCGGCCTTGACGTGAAGAGCTTCTCGATTGCCGGCATCGACGGGATCACCGATGCGCTTCACGCCGTCAAGAACGGCGAGATGACGTCGATCCTTCAGGACGCACGTGCCCAGGCACAAGGGGCGCTCGATCTTGCCATCTTCAATGCCAAGAAGGGTGACTACAAGCCCCAGTCCGACATCTGGGTAACCTACAAGGACATGCCGTGGAAGGACGGCAAGGAGAAGATCTACAATGTGCCGTGGACGCCGGTGACGGCGGAAAACGTCGACAAGCTTCTTGCGACACGCAAGTAATTCAGCCGTGGGGTGTGCTCTCTTGCGCACCCCACTTTCGAACAGGCCGGGAAGACAACCATGACTGATTCAATACAGGTCGATCTCAATTTTTCACTTGGCGGCAAAGTCGCCCTGATCACCGGCGGTGCCTCCGGCATCGGCAGTGCCATTGCATCGGCATTTGCCTTGAAGGGTGCTGCCGTCGGAGTGATCGATATCAATGAATCGGTTGCGCGATCGAAAGCCGACGAACTCGGCAACGGCGCGAAGTTCTTCGTCTGCGACGTGTCCGATCCGCAATCCGTGGAGGCCGTGTTTGCCGCGGCGGAAGCGGCTTTCGGCCACATCGATATCGTCGTCAACAGCGCCGGCGTCGCCATCCTTGCTCCGGCCGAGGAGCTCAGCCTCGATGCCTGGGACAAGACCATCGCCATCAATCTCAAGGGAACGTTCCTGGTCTCCCAGGCCGCCGGACGCGTCCTGATCAAAGCCGGCAAGGGCGGCAAGATCATCAACATGGCTTCGCAAGCCGGCACCGTCGCGATCGACCAGCACGTCGCCTACTGCGCCTCGAAATTCGGTGTCATCGGCCTGTCCAAGACGCTTGCGGCCGAATGGGGCAAGCATGGCATCACGGTCAATACGATTTCGCCGACAGTGGTGCTGACCGAGCTTGGCCGAAAGGCATGGGACGGGCCGCGCGGCGAGGCGTTGAAGCAGCGCATCCCGACCGGCCGCTTTGCCTTCCCGGAGGAAATAGCCGCCGCAGCGTTGTTTCTGGCATCGAACGGCGCCGACATGATCAACGGCGCCGACCTTCTGGTCGACGGCGGCTACACCATAATCTGAGCGGCGCATGATTGGAGCAACAATGCAGCGGTTTATCAACAATCCCGACGAGGTCGTCGAGGATACGGTCAAGGGCTTCGTCAAGGCGCATGCCGACATCGTCAGGCTTGGCAGCAATCCCCGTGTCATCGTCGCCCGCCATGCGCCGGTCAGCGGCAAGGTCGGCGTGATCACCGGCGGCGGGTCCGGCCACGAGCCGGCCTTCATCGGCTATACGGGACGCAACATGCTGGATGCGGTTGCGGTCGGCGAACTGTTTTCGTCGCCGACGGCAAAGAGCTTCTTCGACGCCGCGCGGGAGGCAGATGGCGGCAAGGGTGTCGTCTGCCTCTATGGCAACTACGCCGGCGACAACATGAATGTGAAGATGGCCATCAAGCTCGCGGCCAAGGAGGGCATCGAGATCGCAACCGTCGTTGCCAATGACGATGTGTGCTCGGCGGGGCCCGATGAGCGCGACAAGCGCCGAGGCGTTGCCGGCGAGATCTTCATGTGGAAATGCGCCGGCGCCAAGGCCGCGGAAGGTGCTGGTCTCGCCGACGTGCGGGCGATAGCGCAAACGGCGATCGACAACTGCCGCTCAATTGGCGTTGGCCTTGGCCCTTGCACGCTGCCCGCCGTGGGGCACCCCAACTTCTCGATCGAGCCGGGCACGATGGAAGTCGGCATCGGTCATCACGGTGAACCGGGTGTCAGGGTCGAACCGCTGAAACCCGCTGCCGAGATAGCGCGAGAGATGGTCAAGATCGTCCTCGATGATCATGACCTAGCAGCCGGAACGGAAGTTGCGGTCCTCGTGTCCGGCCTCGGCGCAACACCGGTCAACGAACTCTACATCCTCAACGACACGATCGAACAGGAGATCGCCGGACGCGGGCTGAGCATCCACAAGACCTATATCGGCAACTATTTCACCTCGCTGGAAATGGTCGGCGCCACACTCACGGTCATGGCGCTCGACGCCGAATTGAAAAGGCTGCTGGATGTGGATGTCGATTGTCCCGCAAGGTTCTAGGAGACAGGCAAATGCAGCACTTTGACAATGCTTCCGCTGGCGACATCGTTCTTTCGGTGGCGGACCGGATCATCGAAAACCGGGCCTATCTGAGCGAGATCGACGGCAAGATCGGTGACGGCGACCACGGCGTCAACATGGCCAAGGGCTTCGGCATGGCCGCGGAAAGGATCAGGGGCAACGACATGTCGCTGGCCGCAGCCTTCGATACGCTAGGCACCGTGCTGATGACCGAGATCGGTGGTTCCATGGGTCCGCTCTATGGCGTCATGTTCACGCAATTCGCCGAGACGATCGAAAACTCATCGTCAATCGATGCCAAGACTTTCAGCACCATGCTCACCAATGGTCTCGACGGCATCCAGGCCATCGGATCGGCCAAGGTTGGCGACAAGACGCTTCTCGATACGCTCGTCCCGGCCATCGACGCCTTCGACAGCGCCAACGCTGGCGGAAAGCCATTCCCCGACGCGCTGGATGCCCTGGTTGTCGCGGCCGAAAAGGGCCGCGACGGCACGAAGGACCTTGTGGCGAAGATCGGCCGGGCCAGCCGCCTGGGTGAACGCTCGCTCGGCGTCCTTGATGCCGGCGCCACATCCTGCGCGTTGATCCTGAAAGCCCTGGCGCTCGGTGCCAAGCAGAAACTGCAGCTGTCCGCGGCCGCGGTGCGTTGAATTGTAAAGTATGCTCCTCCCGAGCAATGGCTCCCGGCTGATCTTCCAGCCGGGAGCATGATCCGGAGCAAGATTGAGAGTTCGCCCGTTTGCGCTCATCTTGGCGATCGATTTTGGATTCGGGGAAACCAGGCAGCATGATCGTCAAGGCACCATCGGCGCGGAAGAACGGGACGGTGCGGGCGGGAGCCGAAGCTGGCACCGAACCCATCCCGTTGCGCTACGGTGACGACCCCTATGTCTGGGCCTGCTGGCTCTACTACGAAGATCGCATGACGCAAGGCGATATCGCCGACATCATGGGCATTTCGCGGGCGACGGTGAACAGTTATCTGGCCGATGCCCGCGCCCGCGGGATCGTCAACATTTCCCTCGAGCCGTCGAGGCTGAGCTCGCTCTCGATCGCGCAGGAACTCAAGCGTCACTTCGGGTTGCATGACTGTCTGGTCGTGCCAAGCGACGACAATGCGCGCCCGCTGATCGATCGTCTTGGCGGGGCTGCGGCGCAGGCACTTGCCAAGCTTTTGAAATCCGGTGACACGCTGGCCGTTGCCTGGGGAAGAACCGTGTTGGCAATCGGGGAGCAGGCCTCCGTGCCCGGCCTCCAGGATGTCACTGTCGTTCAGGCGACCGGAGGCACTCGTGCGAGTTTTGCCTATACGCCGGAACTCTGCGCGGCCGCCATCGCCAGCGCCGTGGATGGCAAGCTGATCAACATCACCGCACCAGCGGTCGTTTCGACGGCCGAGGTGCGCGACATGCTGTTGCGCGAGACGCTGATCGAAAGCCAGTTCGCCGCGCTTGCCAAAGCCAACAAGGCGCTTTTCGGCATCTCTTCGCTGCGTCCAAACTCAACGATCCACACCAGCGGCTTCTTTGAATCGGTCTCACTTCAACAGTACCTCGCCAAGGATGCCGTGGGTGTCGTTGCCGGCCGCTTCATCGACGGACAGGGCAATCCGGTGGCCGGCCCGCTCGACGACCGAACGATCGGGATATCGCTCGACAGGCTGAAGGCCATCGGCCTGCGCATCGCGGTCGCCGGCGGTTTCGACAAGGTGCCGGCAATCCTTGCCGCGCTGCGCGGCGGCTACGTCAACGTGCTCATCACCGACGCTGCCACCGGCCGCGGCATCCTGAATGCCGACGGCGTGACGGAGCTCGACCAGAAGCTCTCGCAACGCCCGAGGCTCGACAACACCGTGGCTTTGCCCAGCAACTTCCGCACCCATATCAAGAAGTTCCTCAACGACCCCGACGATGTCGTGGAGGAAATGCTTGACGGCGTGGTGAAGGCACACGCCGCCTACATCGAGCCGATCAAGGGTTCGCATCGTGCTCTCGTTGCCCGCACTGGGCCGAGGCCTGGGAAAGTGGGGCTGGTGATCGGCGGCGGCACGGGGCACGAGCCCTGCTTTCTCGGCTATGTCGGCAAGGGGTTGGCCGATGCCGTGGCCGTCGGCAACATCTTTTCGTCACCGCCTCCCGGCACGATCTTCCAGTGCGCCAATGCCGCGTCGGGCGGGCAAGGCGTGCTGTTCGTCTACGGCAACTATGCCGGCGACGTGATGAACTTCGAAATGGCGGCCGAGATAGCGGCGGAACACAACATCGAGGTTCGCACGGTGGTGACGACGGACGACATCGCCTCGTCGCCGCTCGAGGACAGGGAGGGTCGCCGCGGCGTTGCCGGCAACTTCTTCATGTTCAAGATCGCCGGTGCCGCCTGCGACCGCGGCTTGTCGCTCGACGCCTGCGAGGCCGTGACGCGCAAGGCCAACGCACGGACTTTCACCATGGGCGTTGCGCTGGAGCCCTGCTCGCTTCCGCAGACCCGCCGCCACAATTTCGAGATCGGCCCCGATGACATCGAGATCGGCATGGGCATCCATGGCGAGCCCGGCGTCATCCGCGAAAGGATGATGAGCGCCGACGCGATCACCGACCGGATCATGGACCGCATCTTTTCGGAGATGAAGCCGGCAGCGGGCGACCGTGTCGCGGTGCTGATCAATTCATTCGGCGCCACGCCGCTGATGGAACTTTACATCCTGTTCAGGCGCGTCGCGCAGCGATTGAGCGCCAAGGACATCACGATAGAGGCGAACTGGGTGGGGCATTATTGCACATCGCTCGACATGGTCGGTGCGTCGATAACGGTCTTGCACCTCGACAACGAGTTGACGGAACTGTTGCATCATCCTTGCGATACGGCTGTCCTGCGGGTCGGCTGAGACACGAGTATGCGCCGATCGACGATGGGTCGCATCCTGCTTGAACTGGGAGGAACACGATGTCGGACAATGCGGCGCGACGCCTGAGCAGGATGTTTTATCGCATCTCCATTGCTATCGAGGCGGGAAAGGATCACCTCTCGGATCTCGATGGCGCCATCGGCGATGCCGACCATGGCATCACCATGTCGCTCGGCTTCATGGCGGTGAACGCGGAGCTCGCCAAGCTCGACCTCGACCACATGCTTGCGTCGGACGTTTTCACCGCTGCCGCGTCGGCCTTTCTCGATGCCGTCGGCGCCTCCACCGGGCCGCTCTATGCGACAGCGTTCCGAAGAGCAGCACAAGCCCTCAAACAGGATGAACGCCTTTCAGCTGCCGGCCAGGCGGCGATCGTCGAGGCAATGACGACCGGCATCAAGGAGCGCGGCAAAGGGCAGCGCGGCGACAAGACGATGCTGGATGCCTGGATCCCGGCAACGGAAGCAGCGGTCAGTGCATGTGCCCGCGCTGCCGGAAGCCGGGACATGTGGAAAAGCATCCTGGAGGCCGCGGAAGCCGGCGCAAATTCGACACGATCCATGGTCGCGGCCCGCGGAAGGGCGGCACGGCTAGGCGAGCGATCCCTGGGGCACATGGACCCGGGAGCGGCCTCGGCCGTCATCATCCTGCGCGCGATGAAAGACACTTTTGGTGAAGACGCCGCGAAGTAACCCGCGCCGGCGCCCTCCGATTGCCGGAACGGCGGGCTAGAAGAAGATGCCGTCGCGTTTGGCGGGAAACGCTCCATTGGGTTTCTTCTGAACCGCCTGATCGGCATCGGTTGCTTCATCGACGTGGCGGAAAATCATGATGAGCACGCAGGCGAAATATCCCACCTGCAGCACTACAGCGCTGATGACTGTCCACCCCAACGAGGCCCAAAACGAGCCCGTGACGCTGTAGATCCAGCCAAAGATCAGCGCCAACGCCGCCGTTGCTCCCACCAGAAACTGTGGAAAATACATTCGCCCTCGAAAGATTCCGGGAAGCATCGACCCGGTTGTCTTCCGTCCCATTGCACGATTTCTACCCCGTATGAACAGTTTCAGTTTTTGGAGATCAATGCAAGCATGAACTAATATGCCTCGGCAGCACGCCTATAACGACTCTTTGTCTGTTTGAATTGCAAATGAGACCCTCGGCGCAAAGCGTTGCTGCAACGCCCGCGTCGTCGCCCGAGGAGACCGAGCGCCGGCAGACTGGAGAGTCTAATGTGCGCATGTTTGCCGGCGCCCGGTAATCGCAGCACCCGGGGGTTCTTGGGGTGTTTTGGGGCTGCGACCTCAGTACGTTAGCACAAGCTAATATAGAGGTATACGGCCATTTTGCCGGCTATCCCCGGTATAGCCGAATTGATGAAGGCGCGTTTTTCCGCACTTCAGATCGCTGGGCGAGTTGGTGTAATACATCGCTGTAGCCCGCGCTTCCGACGGTGGAACGGACTGTCGAGGTTCAGTTAAGCTGATCCAGGACTCCAGAACTGCTCGCCAGCACCACACTTCTGTAGATCAGGAACGCTATCGTACAGATCGCGGCTATCGAGATTGGCACTCCGAATGGCACCACGCCCTTGCGGTCCAAATGCTGGACAACGAGCCGAAAAGCGCCCGCAGGCAGCATGAACGGGTTTTTCACGATCACCGCGGTGGCGAGGGTGAAAACCAGAAGCAGCACTGAAAACACCGCGAGATCGCTGCCGCCGATCAGGAAGGGCACCACCGCCATCAGCTTGACATCGCCGGCGCCGACCTTGCGCAGTGCCCAGAACGGGAACAGCGCAACGAACAGCAAAAGCGCTGCAAGGCCGCTCAGCCCCATCTCCCACCACGATCCGGATTGGAGCGACAGCAGCAGCAGGCCCCCCGCCCCCAGGCAGAGCAGCAGCAGCACATCGCGGTTGGCGATCTTCTGGGTGGTGAAGTCGAGCCAGCCTATTCTCGCCAGCAGCGGCATCGCGAGCGCTTTCAGCAGCAGCGATTCGACCAGCAACATGCTAGCGCTCGATGTTCTGCACGCTGGATGACAGCAACTTCAGATTGTTGGCGACAGTCGGATCCTTGGGCGCCAGTTCATAGGCCTTGAGGAAATTGCTGCGTGCGTCCTGCAGCTTGCCGCGCAGCAGGTAGGAATAGCCGACATTGTTGTAATATTCGGCCGTCGGGCCAACCAGCTTGAGGGCTCGGGCATAGGCCCGGTCGGCGAGATCGAAGCGATGGATGCGGTCGCTGCAGGCAGCCAGGCCCATCCAGGCGTTACCGTCATTGGGCGACAGTTGCGTCGCCTTGAAGAACAGCGCGCCGGCATTGCCGTAGTTTTCCGCGCGGAACTGGTTCTTGGCTTCGGCCACGGCCTGGTCCGAGGCGTGATATTCGACATCGCTGACCGTCTTTAGCCCGTCGAAAGCATCGCCAAAGGACGTCACATCACCCTTCGACGGCTCGTTGGTGCGGACGACACCGTCGGTGGCGTCCGTCTGGCAGCCGGCAAGCACTACCGTAAACAGGCAGGCTGCGGCAGCGATAACCCGTTTCATATAGTTCCCCTCGAGGTCGTCCCCGACTCACATTAGGACCAAAGCATACATGTAACTAGAAGAAAACACCTTTCATCCGGATAATGATCGGCAACAGGACAATCATCAAGACCACCGGAAAGACGCAGACCCCGAGCGGGATCATCATCTTGACCGGAAGCGCGTTGCCCTTTTCCTCTGCCCTGAGAATTCTCTTGCCGCGCATCTCGTCGCTGTAGACTCGCAGGGCATCCGTCAGGCTGGTGCCGAGTTCTTCCGATTGGCGGAACAATACCGAAAGTGCCCTCGCCTCGTCGAGGCCCAGACGCTCGGATAGATCCCGGAGGGCCTCACGCAACGGCTTGCCGGCACGCAACTGCAGATTCATGATCGCAAGCTGTATCCCCAGCCATTTGTGCGTGCCAGCCAGTTCCTGGCTCACCCGTTCCACGGCGGCCTCCAGGCTCATGCCGGCATCGGCGCAGGTGATCATCATGTCCATGAAGTCGGGAAAACCCCGGCGATAGGTTTCCTTCTTGGCATTCTCGAAACGATCCAGCGCGACACTCGGAATGACCAGACAAGCGAGGCCAAACAGCGCGGAGGCCGCGAATACAAGAATCCCCGGAATTTGCGGCGGGACCACGGCAAGCAGGCCGGTATACACTCCCAGAAAGCCGACGGTGACAGCCCCTATTCGGGACAGGGTATAGAAAAGGGGCGCGCTCGCCTGGTAGAACCCGGCACGAAAGAGCTTGGCTTCGAGGGCGTTAGGTTCGCCTCGCTCTTTCTCGACCGATCGGAAGTAGGCATCGACCGGTCGTTGCGCCGATATCTTGGCGAGGTGTTCCTGGCCGACCAACGACCGACGGTTGGCGATCCCTTCAGACAGCAGGGTTTGCGTGACCAGTTTCCGCGTCTGCAAGGCAGGCCGAAAAATCAGCGCGCCGAACAGGAACAGCGCCATCGCCGCCAGGAAGACAGCGATGGAAACCAGAAGGCCCAGATCCTGGGTATTTGAAAACAGGTTTATGTCACGCTCCTGTCAGAAATCAAAATTGACCATTCGATACATGATGAAGTCACCGAGCAGCGCCCAGAGTCCGAAGATCAGGAACGCCGGCATGAGGAGGGGACTGTTCCAGATATCCCCATAGTAGCTCGGCGCGATAACCATCAGCAGGGCAAGCATGACCAGCGGAAACAGCGAAATGATCCATGCCGACATCCTGCCCTCGGCCGACAGTGCCCTGATTTTCATCCGCAATTTCTCCCTCTCGCGCAGTACAGATGAGAGGTTCGACAGGATCTCTGTGAGGTTTCCGCCTGTCTTGGCCTGGATGGAGAGCGACACCGAAAGCAGATGGAGACCTTCAAACCCCACGCGTTGCGAAAGTTTCCGCACGGCGTTTTCAAGACTGAGGCCGAAGGTGATTTCGTCGGAGACAATGCCGAATTCGGTGCCCAGCGGGTCAGGCATTTCACGCGCCACAAGCGAGATAGCCACTGTCGTCGGGTGACCTGCACGCAACGAGCGCACGATCATGTCGAGCGCGTCGGGAAGTTGGGCAGCGAATTTCAAGATACGCTTGTTGCGTGCGCGCCGAAGAACGAGGAGCGGCAGCGCAAACCCCACAAGCAGAAAGGTGATCAGCGCCACGACAGTGGAAAAGCCAAGAAGCAATGGCAGCACCAACGCCAGAACCAGCCCGGCGAGGAGGAACATTGCTGCGAAAGCCAGCGGATTACCGGTGATGCCGGATTGTGTGTAGAGCCGGTTCAAACTGACCATGCCGAAGATGTAATCGCCTGAATCTGTCAGCCCGCGTTCACGCAGCAAGCCTTGCAGGGTCTTTTCGGCAGGTGCCTCCTCTGCCAGGCGCGCGAGACGTCGGTTGATCGTACCGGCTCGAACGCGCCGCGCGGCGTAAGACATATACAGGGATTCGCCGGCAAGGATCATCGACGCGGCTGCAAGCACATAGATGAAGTAGAGCAGCGTCTGACCAGTGGGCATCAGAGCGGAACCTGCGGATTGAAGGCATCCTTGGCGAATTGGTGGCCGAGTGCCGCCACTTCCTGAGCAAAGCGCGGACGGACGCCGGTGGCGCGAAAGTCGCCGATGATTTGGCCGTCCGCGGTCGAATCCCGGCGAACGAAGTGGTAGATTTCCTGGAGCTGGACGACATTGCCTTCCATGCCGGTCAGTTCCGATATGGATGTCACGCGCCTGCCGCCGTCGGAAAGGCGCTGCGTCTGCACGATGATGTCGATGGCCGAGGCTATTTGCGCCCGAATGGACTCGTGGGTCATCGGCATGCCGGCCATGCCAACCATCTGCTCGAGGCGCGAGATCGCGTCGCGCGGCGTGTTGGCGTGGATGGTGGTCATCGAGCCTTCGTGGCCGGTGTTCATCGCCTGCAGCATGTCGAAGGCTTCCTCGCCGCGCACCTCGCCGACGATAATGCGATCGGGCCGCATGCGCAGCGCGTTCTTCAGCAGTTCGCGCTGGCGAACCTCGCCTTTCCCTTCGACATTGGGCGGACGCGTCTCCAGCCGCCCGACATGCGGCTGCTGCAGTTGCAATTCCGCCGCATCCTCGATGGTGATCAGGCGTTCTTTCGAGGGGATGTAGCTTGACAGGGCGTTGAGCAAGGTCGTCTTGCCGCTGCCGGTGCCTCCCGAAACCAGGATCGATTTGCGCGCCTGCACGGCAATCCGCAACAGATCTACCATCGGCGGGCGGATCGAATTGAACGCGATCAGGCGCTCGAGCGAATAAGGGTTCTTCGAGAATTTGCGGATCGACACCAGCGGGCCATCGACCGAGATCGGCCGCACCGCGATGTTGACGCGCGAACCATCTGCCAGTCGGGCATCGACCATCGGCGCGGATTCGTCGACACGGCGGCCAATGGCAGAGACAATCTTGTTTATGATACGCAGCAGGTGTGCCTCGTCGCGGAACCGTATTGCGGTTTCCTCGATCACGCCACGCCGCTCGATAAATACCCGATTATGGGTATTTATCAGAATGTCAGCGATGGAATCATCCTTGAGCAGCGGCTCGATCGGGCCTAGCCCGAGCATTTCATCGGCAGTGTCGCTTGTCAGTTGATCGAGCTCGCGCGCATTCAGTGGCACGTTTCGGCTGCGCACGAACTCGCGCACGATCGGCCGGATCTCATTCAGGATTTCGTCCTTGGACGCTGTTTCGAGGACGGCGAGGTTGAAGCGGTCGATCAGATGGCGGTGAAGCTCGACCTTGAGGCTCAGGAAATCGTCGCCGCCCTCAGCGACTTCCGTCGCCGGAGACGGAACATTCGGTATCACCGCGACGGGCGCCGGCTCCTGCTGCGCCCGCGTTTCACTCGGTCCCTTTATGAAGCGGCCTAACATCTCGCGAAAGCCCCCGGAAATTCCCCTGACTGGAAACTAAGCGTTAACCACGGAAGGCACAAGCGCCGAACGCTACACCGAATGAACAATACTTATGACATAGTTAAGGACAGAGGCCCAAAAAAATCGATTTTATTTGACGACACGCCAGGCGCCGGAAATAGGCCTGTCACCTCACGGGATATGACCGGTCGTAATGAGCCACGCCCCTCCGTAAGTCCTTATATATAAAGGGTTATGCATAGTACCTAATTTAGCGATACCGAATTTGGATGTATGGCCGAATTGTGAATGAATGGTTAAGGCGGTTGAAAAATTAATCGAATCAAGCTCTTGTAAAAACTAACCCGCCCTCTGGTCAGGTATTGGAAGGTTAAGGAACTGTTAATCCGTTTGACTCTGCTTTTTCGCGGGACAAGGATCGAGATGACGGGGGATGCTTGGGTATGGATTTCATCCTTGGCTCGTCTCGTCGGGTTCAACCTCCAAAGGGAGAAATTATCATGAAGAAGCTCATGACGATGACCCGGCAGTTCCGCGACGACGAAAACGGCGCTGCCATGGTCGAATATTCTATCCTCGTCGGCATCATCGCTGGCGCGGCAATCCTCATCATCGTTGGCATCGGACTGTGGGTGAATGGCCGTTTCGCCGGCCTTTGCGCCGACATGGCTGCCAGCAACATCGGCACATGCTCCAGCGGTGCCGGCAGCTAATCAAATACTTCAGGCCCGGATCTATTCGATCCGGGCCTGAATCCAATCGCGGCGGGCGAATTCCCGCTCTTGGGGCTTGGGGCTTGGGCTATGCGCGCCAATACACTCATCATGATCATACTCGCCGGTGTGTTCGGCGTGCTTGCGGTGGTTCTCATCAATATCTGGCTGGCCAGCCAGCGCAGCGCCATGGCTGAAGCCAACGGTGTCCAGCCCGATACGGTCGTGGTGGCGGCGACGGCTCTGAAATTCGGCGATACGCTAACCGCCGACAAATTGCGTGAAATCGCATGGCCTGCGGGCGCGGTCCCGGCTGGCGCCTTCAAGACGACCAAGGAGCTCCTGACAGGCGACGCCAAGCAGGCGCTACAGGCGATCGGCGCCAACGAACCTGTCCTCGCCACCAAAATTACCGGCCCCGGCCAGCGCGCCACGCTATCGGCGGTGCTCGGCGAAGGTTTGAAGGCCGTTTCCATCAGGGTCAATGATGTGCTCGGCGTTGCCGGATTTGTGTTCCCGGGCGACCGGGTCGACGTGCTGTTGACGCGCACCATGCGCAATCCCGACGGTGCGGATCAGAGTTTTGTCGATGTACTTTTGCAGAGCGTGAAGGTGCTCGCCGTCGACCAGGTCGCCGACGAAAGCAAGGACAGCCCGACCGTGGTCAAAGCGGTGACGGTCGAAGTCAGCACCAAGGACGCACAGAAACTGACCCTGGCGGCAGGCGCAGGCCAGTTGTCGCTGGCGCTCCGCCAGGCAGCGGCCAGCAAGGGCGAGACGACCGAACGCGTAACGCTTTCCGACCTGACGGGGGAAATGCCGGCTGACATCGCCAAAAGGCAAGCCGAACTGGACAAGCAGGCTGCAGCCGACGCTGCTACCGCGGCCGATCGCCAGCGCGCGGAAGACGAGCGAAAGCGCGCCGACGACAAGATCGCAGGTTTAGCCAAGGCAGTCGACCGAGTGGGAAACAAGCTCGACGATCTGAGCAAGGTCAAGCCGGCTCCGGCCGTAGTGTCGGCACCGGAAGTCCGCGAAGTTGTTAAGGAAGTAGTCAAATATGTCACACCCGAGCCGCCGGCGCGTGCTACAGTCGGCGTGTTTCGGGGCGTGAAGCTCGAGACATACGACGTGCCGCGACAACAATAACAAAGGTGCGGCTAATGAAATGAGGCTGCCACCGGCAGCGATTGGGGAGACGGGGATGCAGGGGTCTTGGTTGAGGATAGCGGCGGCCGCGTTGTCGTGTTTGGCGGCGCTGTTGCTGTCGAGCCTGGCGGCTAATGCAGCCGACCGTTTCATCGACGTGTCGAACCCCAGCGTCCATAAAATCTTCCTGCCGATGTCGCAATCGGTAACGATCCAGGTGAACGCCAATCTGGGCGATATCGTCGTCGGAGACGAGAAGATCGCCGATGCCCAGCCGATGACCGACCGCACGCTCTACGTCATCGGCAAGGGGGCCGGCACCACCACAGTCAATCTGTTTTCCACGGACAAGCGTTCGCTCGGCGTCATCCAGATCGAGGTCGGCGTCGACGTCAGCGACATGGCGCAGGCGATCCGCCAGGTGGCGCCAAAGTCGCGCATCGAAGTGGGCTCGGTCAACGGCAGGGTCAGGCTTGGCGGCCATGTCAAGGACGGCGCCACGCTGGCGGCGATCATGGCGGTTGCGCAGCAATATGGTCCCGACGCCATCATCAATTCCGTCACCGTGGACGACAGCCAGCAGGTCAATTTGGAAGTGCGCGTGCTGGAAGCCAAGCGCAACACCGGCCGCGATCTCGGCGTGTCGATCAGGAGCACCAACAGCAGAGGCACGACCCGTACCGGTACTGGTGTTGCTGCCGTCGACGAGGACAATGTCGTGCTCGGGCCAGGCAATCTGATCAGCGGCCTCCTGTCGACCTCCAGTCCCTTCGGAGCCCTGATCACCCGCATTATCGACAACAACATCAAGGTCGATCTGATCATCGAGGCGCTGGAGTCCAAGGGCGCGGTGCGCATGCTCGCGAACCCCAACCTCACCACGCTTTCCGGCGAGGAAGCCAGCTTCAACGCCGGCGGCGAAGTCCCTATCCGCACTCTCGACAAAGATGGCCAGATATTCATCACGTACAAGCAATTCGGCGTCAATCTGGTGTTCATACCGGTCGTACTCGACGACGGCAAGATCCACATGCGGCTGGCGCCGGAGGTCAGCGACCTGACCGGCTTCACCACCGCCGGCGACCCGATCTTCACCAACCGCAAGCTGGAAACCGTCGTCGAATTGCGCGACGGCCAGAGCTTCGCGGTCGGCGGCCTTCTGTCGAGCAAGACCAGCAAGCTCCAGGACCAGGTGCCATGGCTCGGCCAGGTGCCGGTTATCGGGACGCTGTTTCGCAGTTCGAGCAACCAGAAGGAAGAAACCGAATTGGTGGTCATCGTCACGCCGCACATCGTGCGGCCGGTGAAGCCCGGCGAGCAACTGGCGACGCCGTTCGACAAGACACGGCCCGCCAACGACCCGGAATTCTTCGTGCTGGGCCAGCTCGAGGTGAACAAGGACATGATCCGCAAATATGAAACAGGCGACGGCGTCACCGGCCCCTATGGCCACATGCTCGACTTCAAATCGAAGGACAAGATGCTCTATGTCAAGAAATAGCGCCATGATCCTCGTGCTGGGCACCGGCCTGCTGACAGGCTGCGCCGCAGACTATTTGAACAACTACGATTCGGTAACCTTGGCCGCCGGCGACACACAGAAATTCAATTCGCTGCTGCAGACGGTCGACCCGCTCAATCCGGCCTCCAAAAACACGAGGATCGAAGGCGACGGCACGCGTGCCGCCGCTGTTGCCGAGAACTACAAACATCCACCACCGCCGCCGGCGCCGCCACCCATCACGGTCAATATCGGCAACTCAGGCGTGACATCGCAGTGAATTGAACAGAAGGATGCGGTTTCAGTGCGCCAGGTAATACGAGGGAACCTGGCGTCAGGGGAGCAAAGAGTAAGGCCATGTTGCGAATCATTCGCGCGTTCTGGCGGGATCAAAGGGGTATAGCCCTCGTTCTAGTGGCCGTGATGTTGCCGGCGATCGTCGGCTTTTCGTTGCTGGTGATCGACATGAGCCGGGTCAACAATCTGCAAAACGACCTGCAGAAAGGCGCCGATTCATTCGCGCTGGCGACGGCTGCAGAACTAGACGGCCGTTCCGATAGCATCACACGGGGTGACCATGCCCTTGCGACGCTGGTCCTCAACCAATACAACTTCACGACGGCACCCGGTCCACAGAACTTGGCGGCTGCCGGCGTGACAAGACGCTATCTTCGATCCATCCCGGCGACACTGAACGGCGTTCCTGGCGATGCGCGAGCAATCTCCGCCGCCGATGTCATCACCAACGAAGTTGCGGACGCCAAACTGGCTCGCTTTGTCGAGATTAGGGTCACGCCTGTCGGGTTTTCGACTATCTTTCCTGTCTCGTTCTTGCCCGGCGGCACCAACAACTCATGGACAATCGGCGCACTAGCTGTCGCCGGTTTCTCCACATCGGTCTGCGACTACACGCCGGTCTTTATCTGTAATCCGTATGAGAAGACCGAAGCGGCAGGTGGCCTGACGCTCGAACAGGCCGCGAGCAACCGTGACCAGCGCCGCCGGCAATTGATCTTACGAGGCGACAAGTTCTATGGCCCCGGCAATTTCTCCTTCCTGGATTCGCCGCTTGGCAACGGCGCGAAGGCGCTGGAGCAAGCCATGGCCAAGGTGAGGCCGGCGGCATGCTTTGGGCAGAACGGCGTCAACACCAAGCCAGGGCAGAACGCAGGGCCGGTCCTTGATGGTCTGAACGCCCGCTTCGGCCTGACCTCCACCTATATCCCGTCCGACCCACCGTCACCGAACGTGCGCATGGGCGTCAACGCCGTGACTTGCAAAAGTGGCGCCGTGAAGTCGGTCACCTTCAATACACCGGCTCAAGGGACCACCGGCCTCACTCGCGATGGGTGTTACACTAGCGGAACTTGCACTCCGCTCGATCCAGCGCATCCGGCCGATGCCGGCATGCTTGGCGATGGCATTTGGGACCCTGGCACTTATTGGGCCGCAAACCATATTGTGCCCGGAAGCAGCCCTCCAGTGTCACGACCGTTCCCCTCCGGTCCGGATATTCCTTGGACCGCATCTGGCGTCAATGCGGCGACGCGATATGAAATCTATCGCTATGAGATAGATCACGGAATGATCGCAGACAAATCGACTTCCGGAGACACTGGAACGCCGCTTTGCGGCGAAACGCCCATATCGATACCGGATCGACGCATCCTTTACGGCGCCATCCTTGATTGCTCGGAACTCGCCCTCAATGGCAACCAGACCGATGTTCCGGTTCGCGCCTTCGGCAGTTTCTTCATCACCGAGCCGATCAAGGACGGCAAGGAAATCTACGTCGAGCTGGTCGACATCACCGGCAAAGGCGGCCGAGGCACGCTCGACAATTTCCTGCGCGACGAAGCCCAACTTTACCGGTGATGACGATGATCAGCACCCTGCTCCGTCACCTCGACAGATTTCGACGCGACCATCGTGGCACCACGCTTGTCGAGACGGCGCTGATATTGCCGCTGATGGTGCCCCTGTCGGCGGGCGTGTTCGAATTTGGCAATCTGATCCACGACAAGCTGCTGATGGAGGCCGGGCTTACGGACGGCGCCCGTTTTGCAGCCCGCTGCAACAGCCAGATGTATACCGACAACGGTCTTGCGGCGATCGACTGCGCCAACATCGCCACCAACATCGCTGTGTACGGCAACGCGGCAGGCACAGGCACTGCACGCGTCAAAGACTGGCTGAAAGCGAATGTGACGGTGACCATCGCCGCCCCCGCTCGCTGCCGTGACGCCGTCAATGGTGCGGGCGTTACGGAATACCGCTCCACCACCGCACAGGTCTGCATCGTCAGGGTGGAGGGGACCTATCCCTATGCCGGCATCGGCATGCTGTCGTTGCTCGGCATCGGTCCGATCACTTTGAACGGTTTCCATGAGGAGCGGTTGATCCGGTTCTGAAGATGATCAGGCGCTTCGCAAAATCGGAGGACGGCACGGCGATGGTGGAAATGGCCATCGTTTGCACGCTGCTGTTTGCTCTGACGCTGGGTTTCGTCGATTTCGGCTACGCGCTCTACAAATGGAATGCCGCGACCAAGGCAGTCCAGATGGGTGCGCGCCTGGCATCCATCTCCGACCCGGTCGTGAGCAATCTGACGGCTGCCGCGCCGATCGCAACACCCGGTGCGCCGGTTGTCGCCGGCGCGTATGGACCTTTCGTCTGCACTTACACCGGAACCACAGGCTCCTGCAGCAATGGCGGCACGTTCAACGCCACCAATTTCAGCCGCATATTCCGGGGAGACACGGCTGTCACCAACGACAACACCTGTCCGACAATCACGGCAGCCCAGAGGCCCACCACGCGGCCCGGCATGTGCCACTACTTCCCCGGCCTGCGACGCGACAATATTGTCATCACCTATGCTGCCACAGGCCTCGGCTACCAGACACGATTGGGCGGACCGGTGCCGACAATCACCGTGAACCTGCAGAACCTGAGCTACCAGTTCTTCTTCCTGGGCGGACTGTACGGATTCGGAACCATGACAATGCCCTCCATGCTAAGCACGGTCACGGGCGAAGATTTGAAGAGTACCGCACCATGAATGCCATCAACACCAAGGTTACACCGACCAAGCGTAAGCAGGTCGCCCTGTTCTCGTCTGACCCGAACTTCAAGCGCGAGGTGGCGACGCGGCTCGATGCGCTGGCAATCTACGATGTCAGGGTTTCGGAGACGGCCGACTTCCTCAAGGGGCCGCCCGCGGACACGCGCCCCGGCATCGTCATCCTCGATCTCGGCAATGGCGAGTTGCTCGGCAGGCCGGGCATCGTCGAGGCGCGCGCGCTGTGGGCGGCGGTGCCGCTGATCGCGGTTTCCGACGAGTTGACATCGGAACAGACGCGCGTGCTGGTGCGCATGAACGCCTCGGACTGGCTGCACAAGCCGCTCGACGGCAAGGAACTGCTCAACGCGGTGACCTTCCACGACACCGGCAACCAGGGAACGAAAAGCCGGATCATCACCTTCATCAGCGCCAGCGGCGGCGCCGGCGCCACGACGCTGGCGCTGTCGGCGGCCGAACACCTGGCGTCGAAATCGACCGAACGCGCGGCTTCCACCTGCCTGGTCGATCTCGATTTCCAGAGCGCCAATTGCGGCGCCTACCTCAACCTGTTCAACCAGTTCGATCTTGCGGGCATCATCGGCCAGCCGGAACGGCTCGATGTCGAACTGATGGATGTCATCAAGCTGTCGCGCCCGTCCGGCCTTACCCTCTATGCCTTCGAAAGGCCGCAACTGCCGTTCGAGCCGCAAGGCAGCGATTTCGTGTTCCGGCTGCTGGACCTCGTCGCCTACCGTTTCGACGACATCGTCATCGACCTGCCGAACATCGAGACGCCCTGGCACAACTCCGTGCTGTCGACGAGCGACGAGATCTTCATCGTCTTCGAACTCAACGTCGCTTCGCTGCGGCAAGGCAAGCGGCTCTACAAGAAGATCCGCGAGCTGCGCGGCAATGCGGTCAACATCACGCTCGTCGCCAACAAGCACAAGCGCAAATGGTTCGGCAACCACTTCTCGCGCAGCGAGCTCGAGAAGATCTTCAAGGCGCCGCACATCAAGTCGGTCGCGCTGGACAATGCGCTGCTGACCGACGCCTTGAATCGTGCGATCCTGCCTTCCGAAGTCGATGGGCGGGCGCGCTTCAACAAGGACCTGAAGCGGATGTTCAAAGAGCGGCTCGATGACGCTGCTGCACGCTAGCTACCGGATCGCCCAGGGGTTGGCCTGCGCCAGCCTGCTGGGCGTGGCGTTGGCGATGCCCGTCCAGGATTTCGCCCAGGCGAGATCGAGCCTTTCGGATCGGCCGCCGCTGCCGGCGATGGGTCCCAGCCTGCGCAAGACGGTTGCCTTCGCAACCACCGAGCAGCCAGGAACGATCATCATCCGCAAGACCGAGAAAGCGCTTTACCTGGTGACCCGCCAGGGCCAGGCGCTTCGCTACCAGATCAGCGTCGGACGGGACGGGTTTGGCTGGACGGGCGTCGTCAAGGTGGGGGCGAAGACCGAATGGCCGGAGTGGCGCCCGCCAGAGGAAATGCGGGCCCGCCAGCCGGAGCTGCCGAAAATGGTGCCCGCCGGCCCCTACAACCCCCTCGGCGCAAGGGCGCTCTATCTGCTTCGCGACGGTCGCGACACGCTCTACAGGATACACGGCACCAACGATCCGTCGGGTGTCGGCTTCGACGGCACATCGGGATGTTTTCGGCTTACCAACACCGATGTGATCGATCTTTTCAAGCGCGTCGCGGTGGGCGCAAAGGTGGTGGTCCAATGACGACGATCAGCGAACCGGACATGCCGGCGATCGATATCGGAAACCAGGAACAGCGCGAAACGGTTGCCATCGAGAGACCCAGCAAGGCAAAGACGATCGGCATTCTCATCGCCAGCGGTGCCTTGCTGCTCACCGTGGTCAACATGGCGGCCGCGATCTATCTCTACCGCGGCATGAGCGACCTGCGTTTCGTCGAAGCGCGGCTGGAGCAGCTCGGAGCGTTCGAGCAGCGGATCGCGGCACGGCTCGACACGGTCAACAACGGCTTCCAGAGCCGGTTCGAGAAACTGGACAGCCAACTGCAAGGCAGTTTCAACGAGATCAATGGCAACGTTGCCCAGCTGGCACTGACTAGGCCGATCGCCGGCGGCGAGGCCACGCCGGGTGCGGTGGAGCCGCCGGAGATGACCACCAGCACGCTGGCGGAAGCGCCCGAAGCCCTCGAAGGCGCGAGCGCGAGCGAACCCAGTGTCATCGAAGCGCCGCGTGCACCCAGGAAGAGGGCCGCACCGGCGTCGCCCCCTCCCCCAAGCTCCAACTACCAGCGCATCCAGCAGCCTGACGGCAAGGTCTATTACCGGAGGATCAATTAGACTTGGCAAGGTCTAGATCTGGGCAGCCTGGAAGGGTTTAGAGATCGCGCTGCTGGGCCAGGATGCGGTTGGTCCGGGCTTTGGACCGCGCCCGCGCTTCGGCGAGGAAGGCGATGTGGCAGTAGACACAGGCTGCGGTGCCAAGAAGCAGCACCAGGCTGTTCTTCAAGGTGAAATCCATCGTCAGCGAGAACGGAAGACCGCGGGGCGACGTGAACGCAGCGATCGTGCTCGCCGTTTCCGAGTGGCTGCCGACCGCGATCATCAGCCCGGCGAAAAGCAGGGCGACGTGGTTGGTGAGGAAGAAGAAAGCCGACCTTCGGGTCTGGCTCGCTATCCAGCAGACGATCGATGCCGCGGCAAGGATGGCGGCGTCGACAGCCATCGAGCCACCCAGATAGGCATTGACCTGCTGCCAAAACATCGTCGACAAGGGGCGCAGTTCAAGCCATACCCACCATGCGGTAGGGCTGGCTGGATAGGCTCCCAGCAGGAAGGCTGCCGTGCGCTCCCCTGCCAGGATCGCAAGAATGAGAAACGGGAAGGCAAAAAGCAGAAGCGGCTTGCGTTTCATGTTCCCTCGACAATCTACCAGTCAGGATAGACTGCGAAGATTGCGCAAGGCTTAACGCCTCTCGCCGCCACTGGCAGCAAAAGCTCGCTGATCGGCGTCGTCGGAATGAGCGAGATGGCTCGCCCACCGCCAAATCAACAAAACGCCTACGATTGAGACATAGCCGTCCAACGCGTAGTGCCAGCCGAAATAGACAGATCCGAACAGGATTGAGGCAGCGTATGTCCATCCGACAATGCCCAGCCGGCGATTTAGGCTGGAGAGGAACAGGGCATTGAGAAAGGCCATGGCGACGTGGATGCTCGGCATCGCTGAAATTCCCACGCCGAACACCGCGCTATTGTCGGTGTATGACGCATAGAGATAGTCGGATGTGCCGAGCGTCATTGCTCCCGACGGTATCGACGCAAGCGCGGCAGTTAGGTCGGCAAACCGATCACCGCCGAACATCCGGTCATAAAAGATTGGGCCAGCCGAAGCGCCTGCCGCACGCAGGACGGTTCCGAGCAGAAGCAGCGTTGCGGCGAATGAAAACAGATAGCGAATGCGCAATCTGTCGTTTGGCAAAAAGGCCGCCAAAAGCACGAAGCCGAACCACTGCGCGAACCACAGCGGTCCGTAGCAAAGCCCGAGTACTGACGCAATCCAGCCGGGCACGACGGCATGAAGATGTCGCCACGGTTGGCCGAAGTGGATCAACATCGAAATCGGCCAGGGGCTTGTCGGCAAAGAACGGCACCCATGCCGGGATTTGATACTTGAAGGTCGAGAACGCGGCGATCCCGACGCAAAATACGCCGACTACCCAGGCGGCACCGATGCCTCGCTGTCGAATGATTTCCTGAAGAAAAGAAATCGGGGCCAGGGGCCGGGCAATTGCCGATGCCATGAGGAGTCCGGCTATCAGCATCGGCGGCAAAGCCAGGAATTGCGTGACCGCGTATTTTCCCAGCAGGGATGCGAACGCCGTCCATGAGAACGCCGCCGCCAACGCCGCATAGGCTGCACCGGCAACCGCCAATTTGCCTTCTATGCCAAGGGGACGACGGCTGATCGCGACCGCGTCTGTCATTGGAAAATCCCCACCCGCGGCTTCATCCAAGCACCTTCCGAATGCGCCGGCAAGGACATGGTTGACAAACGGTTAACATTGCAATGTGCCTGCAGGGGCGAGCGCCTCGTGACGGCGGTGCGTCAGACCAAATGGCGGATTTTCGCTGAGTCACTGGCGCAGTGGGATGAGCAGGAACTGGTGAGGTTCGCCAAGTTGCTGGAACGCTTTCGCGGGTTTGGCCACCGACGAAACGAGGATGAGCAGGTCGGCCGATGCCGTCAAGCAGATGATGGACGAGACGGAACCCGGGGTGGAACTGCCCGAGGCGAAATAGGCGCCAGGTATGATCGGCGAGGCGTATGGCTAGGATCGGCGATCGCGACGGCACTTGTTCTGAGACGGTCACGTCGTTCATGGACTATTGCGGGGCGACTGCGGCTGGCATCATTGCCAGTGTGAAAACGGTTTCGGAAGGCGCGGCGGTTCCCGATCAAATAGGCACCGGTTGAGACAATCATGAAATCAGCCAATGACGTTCCGGAGATCGAGCGATTGAAAATCGGCTTTGTTCTCGCTCGCTCCTTCACCCTTTCCGCGTTCGCACTGTTCGTCGACACGCTCAGATTGGCGAGCGACGAGACCGACAAATCCGGCAGGGTTTTGGCCGATTGGCAGCTCCTGGCAAGCACCCGAAACCTGATCACCTCCAGTTGCGGAGTGCAAGTCGCGCCGACATCGGATTTCGTGGACCCGGGTGAGTTCAACTATATCGTCGTCGTGGGCGGGCTCCTGAACAGTGAATTCCCGGTCGACAGCGAGACAGTTAGCTACCTCAAGCGAGCCGCCGCTGCGAAGGTCCCGTTGATTGGGGTCTGTACGGGAACGTTCATCCTGGCCGAGGCCGGCCTGATGAAGTACCATCAGACTTGCGTCAGCTGGCTCCACTTTCAGGCGTTCCGCGAGCGCTTCCCGGATCACGCGGTCAGGGCGGACCGTCTGTTCAATCTTGATCGCACCAGGGGATCATGTGCCGGCGGCAGCAGCGCTGCGGATATGGCGGCGTCTATCGTCAGGCGCCATATCAGCAGGGAGGCCGAGACAAACGCACTCGAAGTGCTGCAGATCGAGAAGGCGCGCTCGGCTTCGGACATCCAGCCGCGCAGACCGCTTTCCATCGAGAGCCACGATCCGCGGCTCAAGGCGGCGCTCATCATCATGGAGAACCACATTGAGAATACAATCTCCATTCCCAAGCTGGCGGCCTTGGTTGGAATATCCCGAAGGCAACTCGAGCGCCTCTTCATGGAAAAAACAAGGTCTTCTCCGGCACTTGTTTATACAAGGGTGCGTCTGGAGCGGGCGAAGCACCTCCTGATGCAGACCAGGGCTCCGATGATCGAGATCGCCATCGAGGTCGGGTTTGAAAACGCCTCGCATTTCTCGAGGCTGTTCCGTCAGACCTATGGCCAACCGCCCAGCAAGTTCAGATCGGCAGCTTCGAACTGATTTGCCGATATTTTTCAGCTGCAGGCATGTCAGCGTAGCTTTCTGAGCGCCGGGCGTGATCTTCGGCTATCCCTTCAGTGCTGGTCGCCGCCACCCCGAAGTCGCGTCATCTGCTTGGCTCCCCGCCCAATGTCGGTGATTGGGGCCGAGTCGCATCATGACTTACCTATCGAAACCCAGAGGACGATCAATGCGCGACGATGCCTCGTGCAAGGCCTTGCCTTGCTACCGAGCCCACGGCCGCGCAGGCAAGTCGAAGGCCATCGCCGATCCTCAGGACCATCTCGGACGATGCCAATTCGTAGTCTGCCTCGATCAGGTGGGCACGCGCCAAGGAACCGGGCAACGATGGTCGTCTCGGGCGGTTGTAGACGACAAGCGGCGCTCCGGCATCCCGGCTCACCATGCCATAGCGGGCGCTTGCCTATTTGGTATGCTGTATAATGTGTACCTGACATGGCGTCATCGTCATCAGGAACGCCGTGCTCGTGTGGCGGCCAAGCCGATCGTGTTTTTGGGAGGAAATACTATGAGATTTGCAATCATGGCGGCGCTTGCCAGCGCCGCGCTCGCTAGCGTTACTGCGATGCCGGCAATGGCGTCCTCGGACGTGCCGGTCATCGCACTCGCCAACGCCTATTACGGCAACACCTGGCGGCACCAGATGGTGGAAGCGTTCGAAGCCTCTGCCAAGGAAGCCAAGGCCGCCGGGCAGATCGCCGACTACATCGTCATGAACGGCGACGGCTCCGTCGCGCAGCAGAACAGCCAGATCGCCGAGTTGATCCTCAAAAAGGTCGACGTGCTTGCTGTCGACGCCGCCTCGGAAACCGCGGTCAACGGCATCATCGAAAAAGCCTGCAAGGCCGGCATCATCGTCACCTCTTTCGATTCTGTGGCCTCGGCGCCTTGCAACTACCAGCTCAATTTCGACTTCAAGGGCTACAAGGCCACCCAGGCCGAGGCCGTCTTCAAGATGCTCGGCGGCAAGGGCAACATCCTGCAGGTGCGCGGCGTCAAGGGCTCGGCGCCCGACAATGACATGTTCAATGCGCAGCAGTCGGTTCTGGCGAAGTATCCTGACATCAAGGTGGTCGCGACCGTCTATGGCCAGGCGACCGCCTCAGTGGCGCAGGCGGCGATCGCCAATGTGCTGCCCTCGCTGCCGCATGTCGATGCCGTGCTCGGCCAGGGCGGCAGCGACGACGTCGGCATCGCGCAGGCCTTCGTCCAGTATGGCGGCGACTACACCGGCAAGATGCCGATCATCGAGGGCGGCGGCGGCACCGACTTCGTCAAATGGTGGGCCGACGAGAATGCCAAGAACGGCTACCAGACGGTGTCGATGAACACCACGCCGGGCATCGGCGGCGCTGCCTTCTGGCTCGGCCTGTCGCTGCTGAAGGGCGCCAAGGCGCCCAAGCTGATGATCATGCCGGTGGCGACGGTCGATGCCGGCAACCTCAAGGACTATGCGAAGCTGCCGGGCGGCCAGATCATCAGCCCGAGCTATTCGCTGGACTGGGTGAAGCAGAACCTGCTGAGCAAGTAACACGACAGCTCCCCCTCGATCGGGCGCGGCGTGCAGCCCGCCCGATCTCGAAGAAATGGAGGACGAATGTCCCAGCTTGCTGTTGCCGAACAGGACAGCGCCGCGTCCACGGCGCCTGCCGCTCCCATCCGGCAGAGCGTCGTCTCGCTCACCGGGATAACCAAGAGCTTTGGACCGACGCTCGCCAATGCCGGCATCGACCTCTCCGTCGCGACCGGTGGCGTGATCGGGCTGGTCGGCGGCAATGGCGCTGGAAAATCGACGCTGATGCGCATCCTGTGCGGCGCGATGTGGCCGACGCTCGGCTCGATTTCCTTCGCTGGCGAAGATATCGGGTTCGCCGACTACGGCACCGGCGAGGCGCAGCGGCGCGGCATCCGCATGGTGCATCAGGAGCTGTCGCTCTGCGCCAATCTGTCGGTCGCCGAGAACTTCTTTCTGGAAACCCCCGGCGACGCAGCAAGCCGGCCCGGCTGGCGGGCGCTCTACCGGGCCCGAGCCCGCGAGGCGCTCGACGCTGTCTTTCCCAACAACGGCATCGATGCCGACGCCGAGGTCGGCCACCTCTCCATCGCCGAACGGCAGATGGTCGAGATCGCCCGCGCCGCCGCGACACCCGGCGTCAAGCTGATCGTGCTCGACGAGCCGACATCATCACTCGATCTCGACCGCTCGAAACAGTTGCGCGCCTTCATCCGCCAACGAGCGAAGGCCGGGCTCGCCTTCATCTTCATCAGCCACAAGCTGCAGGAGATCATCGACATCGCCACCGAGATCGTGGTGCTGCGCAACGGACGCACCGCATGGCAGGGCCATGTCGCGGACGCTTCGATCGGCAGGCTGGTGCAGTTGATGGGCGGCGATGCCAATCCGGTGCATCAGCACACCGTCTCCGCCGCTTCCGCCCAGGACGTGCTGGTGCGGCTCTCCGGCCCGCTGACGGCGGAGCTCGGCCGCGACATCGACATCGTGCGCGGCGAAATCGTCGGGCTGGCCGGCCTCGAAGGCAGTGGCCAGAAGGAGCTGCTGCATGCGATCTTCAGCCCCGACCGCAAGCAAAACGCTGCGGTCACAAGACATGCGCAGGCAGGCTTCATAGCCGGCGACCGGCAGAAGGAAGGCGTGTTCCCGCTCTGGAGCGTGCTCGCGAACATCAGCATCGGCGCGCTGGCCCGCCGCCCGGCGCTCAGCCTGGTTTCCGATCGCGCCAACCGCGACACGGCCGCCGGCGCCGCCAGCAGGTTGCGGCTGGACGACAGGCGCTTCGGTTCCAATATCACCGAGCTCAGCGGCGGCAATCAGCAGAAGGCGCTGGTCGCCCGGGCGCTGGTCGCCGGCACCCCGATCATACTGCTCGACGACCCGACGCGCGGCGTCGACATCGCCACCAAGCAAGATTTCTATCGGCTGTGCGACGAGATTGCGCGCAGCGGCCGCGCACTGGTCTGGCATACGACCGAGGACGCCGAACTGCTGGCTTGCGATCGCGTTCTGGTCTTTGCAGGTGGGCGTATCGTCCGGGAACTCTCGGGCGAAGCGATCACGGAATCGGCTGTTGTCGGAGCCTCTTTCACGCTGCCGGCGGACGGCCATGCCGGCGCCGGGCACAAGGATGCCGCCACGGCCGGGCTTGGCCGCAAGCTGGTGAACGCGGCGCCGTTCATCGGCCTTGCCGCCGTGCTGGCCGTCATGATCTCGGCCAATCCGGCGGTCGCCTCGATCTTCGGCCTCGACCTGCTGCTGATGCCGGCGCTGTCGCTGGTGCTGGTGACGGCGGCGCAGATGTTCATCGTTGGCGGCAGCGAGATCGACCTCGGCGTCGGCGCCTTTGCCAGCCTGGTCAGCGTGCTCAGCGCCACGCTGCTCTACGATCAGCCATGGCTCGGCGCGCTGGCGCTGGTGGCGGCGCTCGCCGCCTATGCCGGGCTTGGCGGCGTGATCCAGGCGCGCAAGATCCCGGCCATTGTCGTGACGCTCGGCGCCTCCTTTATCTGGGTCGGGCTGGGTTATGCGCTGCAGCCGACGCCCGGCGGCGCCAGCCCGGAATGGCTGTCGGCGCTATTCAACTGGTCGCTCGGCATGGTGCCGACCTCGGTCATCCTCATCGCGGCGGTCGCGCTGATCGTCTTCGTCATCGACCGGTTGCCGCTCGGCGTGGTGCTGCGCGGCTTCGGCAACAACCCCGTCGCCATGATCCGCTCGGGATGGTCGCCGACGCGCTATGCGCTGGTGCGCTATCTCATCGCCGGGCTGTTTGCGGCCGCCGCCGGCCTGTCGCTGACGGCGATCAACACAGCGAGCGACATCAATTCCGGTAACTCGTTCACGTTGCTCAGCGTCGCCGCGGTGGTGATGGGCGGCTGCTCGCTGCTCGGTGGCGTCATCTCGCCGGTCGGCGCCATCGCCGGCGCGGTGACGCTGTCCCTGATCGGCGCGCTGCTCGGCACGCTCAGCGTCAGCAGCGATTTCAACGCCGCGACACAAGGCCTGATCCTGATCGCACTGCTGACGCTGCGCAGCCTGACCGCCGACCGCAGGAGCGAGCAATGAACGCCGTGGCCGCCTTCAGCCTCTGGGCGCAGAGGAACCGCTGGATCTGGGCGGCGATCGGGGTGCTGCTGTTATGGCTGGTGCTGTCGATCGTCACCAACCGTTTCAGCCTTTCCAGCCTGTCAGGCATTGTCTTGTCGGCGTCCTTCCTGACGATCGTCGGCATCGGCCAGATGTTCGTGGTGACGACCGGGCGCGGCAACATCGATCTCTCCGTTGCATCGGTGATCACGCTCAGTGCCTTCGTCGCGCTACTCAGCATCAAGGGCCAGGATGCCAACCTCGCCATCGGAGTTGCCGCCGCGATCCTGCTCGGCCTTGCCGTCGGCGCGCTCAATTCGCTGCTTGTCGTCGGGCTCGGTATCCCGGCCATCATCGCCACGCTGGCGACCGGCTATGTGCTGGCCACCGCGACGCTGCTGTCGAATCGGGCGATCTCGGGCTTCACCGTCAGCCCGGCGCTGAAATATCTGGCATCGGGCCGCATTTCCGGCGTGCCTATCATGGCCGTCATCGCCATCCTCGGCGTGGCGGCGACCTCCTTCGTGCTGCGCTACACGGTGTTCGGCCAGTTGCTGTCGGCGGTCGGTCAGAACCGCACTGCTGCGCGGCTCGCCGCCATCAAGACCGGCCCGGTGATCGCATCGGCGTTTATCATCTCGTCGGTGCTGGCATCGCTCAACGGGCTGCTGCTCGGCGCCTATATCGGCGGCGCCTTCCTCGAAATGGGCCAGCCCTACCTGTTGCAGTCGATCGCCGCGGTGGTGCTTGGCGGAACGCTGATCTTCGGAGGCTCGGCAACCGCTGTCGGCACCCTGTTCGCCAGCATCCTGCTGATTCTGATCGTCACCACGATGCAGATCGTTGGCCTGCCTCCCGGCGCCCAAGACATCGTCCAGGGCATCGTCGTCATCTTCGTGCTCGCGCTTGCCGGACGACAGGCGATGACGCGGCGAGCGCCGGTCGAGCCGACAAGCGGCGGCAGCGACGTCGCAGTGCCGGCGGGAGACCGGCCGGCATGAGACAACGTCAGCAAGGCTCTGTTCAAACTGCCGAGATATGGTAGAGTGATTATACCAGTTGATAACATGACGATCGGCGCGGCCATCGTTTGAAATCGGGAGTAACGGATACATGACGACGATTGCGCTGTTCGGAGCCGGCGGCAAAATGGGCTACCGCCTGTCGACCAATTTTCGTGGATCGCCCTACACGATACGTCATGTCGAGGTCAGCGAGGCCGGCCGCGAGCGGCTGAAATCGGGCCTGGGCTTTGACGCGGTCAGCGCCGACGAGGCGCTCAAGGGTGCCGATGTGGTGATCCTGGCCGTTCCGGACACGCATATCGGCAAGGTGGCGACCAGCATCGAGAGCAAGCTTGCCCCGGGCACGATGGTGGTGGTGCTCGACGCCGCCGCCCCGTTCGCCGGCCATCTGCCGAAGCGGCCGGACCTGACCTATTTCGTCACCCATCCCTGCCATCCGCCGATCTTCAACGACGAGACCGACATGGCGGCCAAGAAGGACTATTTCGGCGGCGTCAAGGCCAAGCAGCATATGGTCAGCGCGCTGATGCAGGGACCGGAAGAGGACTACGCCAAGGGCGAGGCGATCGCAAAAATCATCTGGGCGCCGGTGATGCGTTCGCATCGCGTGACAGTCGAGCAGATGGCGCTGCTCGAGCCCGGCCTTTCTGAAACGGTGTGCGCCTCGCTGCTGGTCGTGATGAAAGAGGCAGTCGACGAAGTCGTCGCGCGCGGCGTCGACCAGCAAGCGGCGCTCGACTTCCTGCTCGGCCATATGAATGTGCTCGGTGCCGTCATCTTCGGCGAGACCAAGGGCGTATTCTCCGACGCCTGCAACAAGGCCATCGAGTTCGGCAAGCCGGTGCTGATGCGCGACGACTGGAAGCGGGTCTTCGAGCCGGAAGAGATCGCCGCCAGCATTCAGCGCATCACCTGAAAGAGGCCAACACGGCGCTGGCCCGGAGCGCTTCGATGCGTCGGCGCACCATTGCCGACGCTCCGCTTTTGCCGCTCATCAGGTACATATCATCTGAATTTGTGATTGACTCATCATACCAGTTGGCTTAGCTGTTCATGGCTCGGATCGATAAGGTTTCGCAGGGAGTCGAAGCCTGGACGAGTGGAGGACGGCTTGGGGAGCAACGATCCGTCGAGGGGAAGCCGGCAAACGGCTTTTAGCCCGAAACGATCCGCGGCCCGCGCAGGCTGACGAATTCGGATGCAGACAGAGGCCTTGGTCGATCAAGGCAATTTTTCAAACGGGAGGACTTCATGAAACTCACACGCAGAATGACGCTTGCGGCTTTCGCCGGCATGCTGGCGCTGGGCACGGCAGTACCTGCCTATGCGGCGGACCTCATTGCCATCATCACACCCTCGCACGACAATCCGTTCTTCAAGGCCGAAGCCGTCGGCGCCGAAGCCAAGGCCAAGGAACTCGGCTACGAGGCGCTGGTGCTCGTCCATGACGATGACGCCAACAAGCAGTCGCAACTGATCGACACGGCGATCGGCCGTGGCGCCAAGGCGATCATACTCGACAATGCCGGCGCCGACGCCACCGTCGCCGCCGTGCAGAAGGCCAAGGACGCCGGCGTGCCCTCCTTCCTGATCGACCGCGAGATCAACGCCACCGGCGTCGCCGTGGCGCAGATCGTCTCCAACAACTACCAGGGAGCCCAGCTCGGCGCGCAGGAGTTCGTCAAGCTGATGGGCGAGAAGGGCAATTTCGTCGAGCTGGTCGGCAAGGAATCCGACACCAATGCCGGCATCCGCTCCAAGGGCTATCACGACGTCATCGACGACTATCCGGACCTCAAGTTGGTCGCGCAGCAGTCGGCCAACTGGAGCCAGACCGAAGCCTATTCCAAGATGGAATCGATCCTCCAGGCCAATCCCGACATCAAGGGCGTGATCTCCGGCAACGACACGATGGCGATGGGCGCCTATGCGGCGCTTGCCGCGGCGAACCGCAAGGACGTCATCGTCGTCGGCTTCGACGGATCGAACGACGTACGCGACTCCATCACCTCCGGCGGCATCAAGGCGACCGTCCTGCAGCCGGCCTTTGCGCAGGCGCAAATGGCGGTCGAGCAGGCCAATGACTACATCAAGAACAAGAAGTCGCCGGCCAAGGAAAAGCAGCTGATGGACTGCCTGCTGGTCAATGGCGACAATGCCGCCAAGCTGGAAACGTTCGCGCTGACGAACTGAGCCCGCGCGAGATGAATAGCGAGGGGCGAACCTCGGGTTCGTCCCTCGCCGCCATTTTCCGTGGGCCGACCACCATGCCGAACAACAGGCCGCCATGCTGAACAACAAGCCGAACTGGCCGATCCTTGCCGTGATGGTCGGCATCAGCCTGACCGCGTGCAAGATTCTGCCGACGAAATCGGGAGACGGCGGCAATGCTTCCGCCTTCAATCCGGACAAGATGGTCGAGGGGATCTGGGCGGCAAAGGTCGTGCCCTATCTCGAGCTGAAAGCAGGACCGTTTCCAGAGGTTCACACCCTGGCGAAAACCGATGCCGCTTCTGCCGGCGCCAAATATGGCAATCCGAACAAGCAGGCGAACTCGCCGTGGACTTTCGCGGTGCGGCTGGAGGGCAAGATCGTCGCGGCCAATACCCAGTCGCGCGCGGCGACCGTGGACGTCGATGTCGACGGTGACGGCAAGGCCGATGCACGGGTGCAGATCGGACCGGCGGTGCGCGGCACCGCACTGCGCGACAGCCTCGACTTCATCCAGTTCAACGACTTCACCAACCAGATCGACTTCGCCCAGTTCGGCAAGGCGTTCAACAGCTACGCCGACAAGACGGTGCTGTCCAAGCTGCCGCGCGACGCACTCGAAGGCCGCGGCGCCAAGGTGCTCGGCGCCTACACGCTGGGCAGCGGCCAGGACCTGCCGCTGGTGACGCCGGCGGAGGTAGAGATCGGGCCGAAGCCATGAGCGCGGCCGCCGAGCGCGATGTCATCCTGAAGCTGGAGGACGTCTCCAAGGTCTATGCCGGCACCGTCGCGGTCAAGCACGCCAATTTCGAGGTGCGCAAGGGCGCGGTCAACGTGCTGGTCGGCGAAAACGGCGCCGGCAAGTCGACGCTGATGAAGATCATCGCCGGCGTCGAGCAGCCGACGGCCGGCCGCATCCTGCTCGAAGGCGAAGGGGTTTCGTTCGCCTCGTCCGGCGATGCGGTGAACCGCGGCATCGGCATGGTGTTCCAGGAACTGAACCTGTTCGGCAATTTGACTGTCGCCGAGAACATTTTCGCCACCCGCGAGATCACCAACCGGTTCCGCAAGATCGATCGCAAGGAGCAGGAGCGCCGGGCGGCGCAATTCCTCGAACGGCTGGAAGCCGGTATCCGCCCGGACACGCTGGTCGAGGATCTGCGCATCGGCCAGCAGCAGCTGGTCGAGATCGCCAAGGCGGTTTCGCTCGACGCGCGCATCCTGATCATGGACGAGCCGACCTCGGCGCTGAGCGCGGCGGAGGTCGAAATCCTGTTCAAGGTGATCGCCGACCTCAAGGGGCGCGGCGTGGCCATCGTCTACATCTCGCACCGGCTGGAGGAGCTGATCCGTATCGGCGACTACATCACGGTGCTGCGCGACGGACGGATCACCGGCCAGGAGGAGATGAAAAACGTCGATACGCAGTGGATCGTGCGGCAGATGATCGGCTCCGACGCCAAGGATTTCGCCAAGGCCGACGGCCATGTTCCAGGCGAAGAGATCTTCCGCGCCGAGGACATCTGCCTGCCGCGCGTCACCGGCGGGCTGGCGGTCGATCATGTCTCGCTGTCGCTGCGCGCCGGCGAGATTTTGGGCATCTACGGCCTGATGGGCGCCGGGCGCAGCGAGTTGTTCGACTGTATCATGGGCCGCCACGGCCAAGCCACCGGAGCGATCTTCATCGCCGGCAAACAGGTCAAGGAGCGCGACACGACGCGGCGCATCCGGCGCGGCCTGGCGCTGATCCCCGAAGACCGCCAGCGCGAGGGGCTGGTCTCGATCCTCTCGGTTGCCAGCAATCTGACGCTGGCCAGCCTGTCCCGTTTCGTGCGCCTGTTCCATATCAGCGGCACCGAGGAGAAGCAGGCTGTGACGCAAATGGTGCGCGAGCTGGCGATCAAGGTCGCCGACCCAGCCCAGGAAGTCTCGTCGCTGTCCGGCGGCAACCAGCAGAAGGTGGTGATCGGCAAGGCGCTGCTAACCGGGCCGAAGGTGCTGCTGATGGATGAGCCAAGCCGCGGCATCGATGTCGGCGCCAAGGCCGACGTCTTCCGCACCATGCGCAGACTGTCCCGCGACGGGTTGGGGATTCTTTTCGCGACCTCGGATCTCGACGAGGTGATGGCACTGTCCGACCGGATCGCGGTGATGAGCAACGGAAAACTGACCGGCATGTTCGATCGCGCCGAGGCGACGGAGGCGGCGCTCGTCGCTGCCTCGGCGCTTGGCCATGGACCGGCCCCGCATATGGAGACAAACGCCCATGACTGACATTCCGGCCAAGGCGGCTGCCCCCTCCGCTTCCAGCGGCTCCGTGCTGTTGACGCTGATGAAGCTCAGAACCTTCATCGCGCTGATCGCCGTGCTCGTCTTCTTCTCGATCGCGGCACCCAACTTCCTGTCGAGCGCCAACCTGATCCTGATGTCGAAGCATGTAGCGCTCAACGCCTTCCTCGCCATGGGCATGACCTTCGTCATCATCACCGGCGGCATCGACCTGTCGGTCGGCTCGATCGTCGGCCTGTGCGGCATGGTGGCCGGCTATCTCGTGCTCAACGGCATCGACCTGCAGATCGGCTACACCATCTATTTCAACGTCTTCGAGATCGCGCTGATCACGCTGGCGGTCGGCATCCTGATCGGCGCGGTCAACGGATTGCTGATCACTAGGCTGAACGTCGCGCCGTTCATCGCCACGCTCGGCGTACTCTATGTCGCGCGCGGCCTGGCGCTGCTGTCGTCGGATGGCCGCACTTTCCCCAACCTGGTCGGCAAGCCGGAACTCGGTACCACCGGATTCGGCTTCCTCGGTGCCGGCCGGCTGCTCGGCCTGCCGGTCGCGATCTGGATCCTAATCGTCGTTGCACTGGGAGCCGCCTATCTCGCCAAATACACGCCGCTCGGCCGTCACATCTTCGCCGTCGGCGGCAATGAACGGGCATCGCGAATTTCGGGCGTGCGTGTCAACATGGTGAAGATGTTCGTCTACATGTTCTCCGGTTTCTGTGCGGCGATCGTCGGCCTTATCATCTCGTCCGAGCTGATGGCCTCGCATCCGGCAACTGGCGAAAGTTTTGAGCTCAACGCGATTGCCGCGGCGGTGCTTGGCGGCACCTCGATGTCGGGCGGCCGCGGCACGATCGGTGGCACCATTGTCGGCGCCTTCGTCATCGGCATTCTCTCGGACGGGTTGGTGATGATGGGGGTGAGTTCGTTCTGGCAGATGGTGATCAAGGGCCTGGTCATCATCGTCGCCGTCGTCGTCGACCAGGCACAGCGCCGGCTGCAGAGCCGCGTGACGCTGATGCAAATGGCAAAGGCGGGCTGAGCATGGCGGAGCTACGTGGAGCGCTGATCGGCTGCGGCTTCTTTGCCGTCAACCAGATGCATGGCTGGCGCGATATAGCGGGCGCCTCGATCGTCGCCATCTGCGATCGCGATCCGGAACGGCTCCAGATCGTCGGCGACCAGTTCGGCATTGCGAAACGCTATGCCGATGCGGCCGCTTTGTTCGAAGGCGAAACGCTGGACTTCGTCGACATCGCCACCACAGCACCAAGCCATCGCGCGCTTGTCGAGATGGCGGCGCAGCGCCGCGTTCCGGCGATCTGCCAAAAGCCGTTCGCGCCGACGCTTGCCGACGCCAGGGCGATGGTGAAGGCCTGCGTGGAAGACGGAGTGCCTTTGATGGTGCATGAGAACTTTCGCTGGCAGTCGCCGATCCAGGCGGTGCGCGCGGTGATCGACAGGGGCGAGATCGGCACGCCGTTCTTCGGACGCATCTCCTTCCGCTCCGCTTACGACGTGTTTTCCGGGCAGCCCTATCTGGCGACGGGAAGGCGCTTCATCATCGAGGACCTTGGCATCCACATCCTCGACATCGCCCGCTTCCTGCTGGGCGATGTCTCGACGATCACCGCGCGGACGGCGCGCATCAACCAGGCGATCGCCGGCGAAGACGTGGCGACCATGCTGATGGACCATGCCAGTGGAGCCACGTCGGTGGTCGATTGTAGTTATGCGAGCAGGCTTGCCACCGAGCCGTTCCCGGAGACGCTGATCGAGATCGACGGCAGCGATGGGACGATTCGGCTGGCACAGGGATACCAGCTTACTGTAACCGGCATGAACGGCACGGTGGTCAGCGATGTCTCGCCTCCGCTTCTCCCCTGGGCATCGCGTCCCTGGCACAACATCCAGGAAAGCGTGGTCGCGATCCAGAAACACTGGGTTGACTGCCTTGCCACGGGCAACGAGCCCGCGACCTCGGGCGCCGACAACCTCAAGACGTTCGCGCTGGTCGAGGCCGCCTATTTGGGCGCCGCGAGCCACGAACCTGTCCACCTCGATGCCTTGCTGAAATGACAGCCGACGCCTTACTGCTCTATGGCACGCACACGGTCGAAGCTGAGCCGGTCAGGCTGAGTGCGGGCGTGCTCAGCGCCGATTTCGTCAACGGCAATCTGCGCACCATCCGCCATGGCGGCACCGAAGTGCTGCGCGCCATCGCCTATATCGTGCGCGACCGCGACTGGGGCACCTACGAGCCCGAACTGACAGACCTTGTCATCGACCAAGGCGCGGACACATTCTCGGTCAGCTATTCGGCAAGCTGCGCCGGGCCGGACGCAAGTCGGCTCGGCTTCTGCGCCGCCATCAAAGGCTCCGCCGATGGCCGTCTGGTCTTCGACGTCAGCGCGCTGCCCGAAAGCGATTTCGAAACCAATCGCTGCGGCTTCTGCATCCTGCATCCGATCGCCAGCCTGGCCGGCAGCCCGGTGACGGTCGAACACACCGATGGCAGCGTGGTGGCGACAAAGCTTCCGCTGCTGATCGACCCCTGGCAGCCTTTCAAGGATCTGCGCGCCATCACCCATGAGGTGCGGCCCGGCGTCAGCGCCGAATGCCGGATGCAAGGCGACGTGTTCGAAATGGAAGACCAGCGCAACTGGTCCGACGCCTCCTACAAGACCTATGTGCGGCCGTTGGCGCTGCCGTGGCCCTATGTGCTGCCGGCCGGCGAACCCAATCGCCAGACGATCAGCCTGCGCATCACTGGTGAAGGCAAAGCGCCGGCTGCTGCCGTGGCCAGCGAACCGGTCCGCGTTGAACTCGGCGAGGCCGGACCAAGACTGCCCGATGTCGGCGTCATCATCTATCCCGAGGATGTCGAGGCCGCGCTGGCGAACCTCTCCACGCTGTCAACACTTGGCCCGCAACAGCTGATCCTCCAATACGATCCAACGCGCGGCCACGGGCTCGACGCCTTGCGCTCCTATGCCCGGCTCGCGGCAGCCTACCCGGCCCAGACGACGCTTGAATGCGTCGTTGCCGGAGCGGGCGATCTCGACGCTGAACTTTCGGCCGTCGCCGGCATGGTGCGCCGGGCCGGGCTGAAACTCTCGGCCATTGCCGTTTCGCCTTCGGTCGACCGGCAGTCGACGCCGCCGGGCAGCGCATGGCCGCAATGCCCGCCGCTCGAAGCCGTCTATGTCGCCGCCCGCCACGCCTTCCCCGACATCCGCCTCGGTGGCGGCATGTTCAGCTATTTCACCGAGCTCAACCGTAAACGCGTTCCCGCCGACCGGCTTGACTTCATCACCCATTGCACTTGTCCGATCGTGCATGCCGCCGACGACCTCAGCATCATGCAATCGCTGGAGGCGCTGCCCTTCATCACCCAATCGACGCGAGCAATCTACGGGGCAAAGCCCTACCGGATCGGCCCGTCGACGATTCCCATGCGCCAGAACCCCTATGGCGGCGCGACCAAGGCCAATCCTGACGGACAGCGCATCGCCATGGCCGACAGCGATCCTCGCCATGCCGGCCTGTTCGGCGCAGCATGGACGATCGGCTATGCCGCACGCGTCGCACCGACCGGTCTGGAGATGCTCACCCTCTCCAGCTTCACAGGGCCGTTCGGCGTGCTGGCGGGACCGGGCGAACCGGTCGAGGAAGGCGGACTGCGGCCGATTTTCCAGGCCATCAAGGGGCTTTGCGAACTGGCGGGCCTTACACACGTTGCAGCAAAGACGAGCGATGAGATCAAGGTGCTGGCGCTGGCCGGCCGCTCCGCCTCGGGTGAGACCGTCGTGTGGCTGGCGAACCTGACAGCTGACGATGTGCGGGTCGACATTCCAGCCCTTGGCCAAGGCAATCTCGTGATGACGCCTTACGCAATCGCCCGGATCGACTGAAATCAGCTGCCGGAATTCATCACATAGAGGGCGCGCGAGCGTTCGAGATGCTTGATCATCGCCTTCTCGGCGCCGTCCGCATCCTTCTTCTCGATGCGCCCGATGATCTCTTCATGCTCGGTCAGCGTGAACTTTTCCTTGCCAGTCCAGATCAGCATTTCGGTGTGATATTCCTTCAGCCAGCCGAGCATGGCCTCGCTGACGGCGACATAGATCGGGTTGCCGGAGATCGCCGCGATCTGGGTATGGAACTTCATGTCGGCGGAGATGAAGGCTTCCGAGTCACCGCGAAAGCTGCGCTGTTCGGCAACGGTGGCTCTGAGCCGCTGCACATCCTCGGCAGTGGCCTTTTCGGCGGCTTCCCTGACCATACCGCGCTCGAAGAAGATGCGCGCGGTCTTCAGGTGCTCCAGCGTGTCCTTCGATGACGACAGGATCATCTTGGCCGCGCCATCGACCTGTTTGATGATCGACTTGGCGGTCAGCTGCAGCACCTTGGCGCGCTCGCCATGCGAGATGGCGACGAGGCCCATATTGCTCAGCGCCTGCATCGCCTCGCGGATCGCCGGCCGGCCGACCTCGAAGCGCTCCATCAGCTCGCGCTCCGAGGGCATATCGTCGCCCGGCATCAATTCGCCGCTGGTGATCAGGCGCTTCAGCCGCAAGAAGACCTCGTCGGAAAGCTTGCGCCGGACAATCGGTTCCGAACGGTTCATCGTCGCGAATCACTCCCTTGATCCAGCCCTATCTAACACTGCCGCCACAATTCCCGGAAATTGCCGTCGGCCGACTCGCCCAAAACTTCCAGCCGGATATGTCTTGCAATACTTATGTACTCATTATACCAGATTTCGAGCATCGGTGAACCTTTTTCGAACGCCTGGGCTTGAGACAGCGGATCATGATCACCCTCACCTATCGCATCGAAACGTCTGAAAGCATCGAGGCACTGGCAGCCAAGATCGCCAGCGACCAGTCGACCGGCACCTTCGTCGCGCTGCCCGGCGAGACCGAGGAGTTGAAGGCCCGGGTGGCGGCGCGCGTCCTGGCGATCCGGCATCTGCCCGATGCGGAGCGGCCGTCGCTTCCCGAGGACGGCGACGGGCCGTTTAGGCGCGCCGATGTCGATATCGCCTTTCCCTTCGATGCCATCGGCACCGACCTGTCAGCGCTGATGACCATCGCCATCGGCGGCACCTATTCGATCAGGGGTCTGTCGGGCATTCGCGTCGTCGACATGAAGCTGCCTGATGACTATCGCGGCGCCCATCCCGGCCCGCAGTTCGGCGTCGCCGGCAGCCGCCGGCTGACCGGCGTCGAGGGTCGCCCGATCATCGGCACCATCGTCAAGCCGGCGCTGGGGCTGAGGCCGCATGAGACGGCGGCGATGGTCGGCGAACTGATCGCCGCCGGCGTCGATTTCATCAAGGACGACGAGAAGCTGATGAGCCCGGCCTATTCGCCGCTGGCCGAGCGGGTGAAGGCGATCATGCCGCTCATCCTCGACCACGAGCAGAAGACCGGCAAGAAGGTGATGTATGCCTTCGGCATCTCGCACGCCGATCCGGACGAGATGATGCGCAACCACGATCTGGTGGCGAAGGCCGACGGCAATTGCGCGGTGGTCAACATCAATTCCGTAGGCTTCGGCGGCATGGCCTACTTAAGAAAGCGCTCCAGCCTGGTGCTGCACGCCCATCGCAATGGCTGGGACATCCTCACCCGCCATCCCGGCCTTGGCATGGACTTCAAGGTCTGGCAGCAATTCTGGCGGCTGCTCGGCGTCGATCAGTTCCAGATCAACGGCATCGCTTCGAAATATTGGGAGCCGGATGCATCCTTCGTCGAATCCTTCAAGGCGGTGACCACGCCAATCTTCTCGCCCGATGATTGCGCCCTGCCGGTCGCCGGCTCCGGCCAGTGGGGCGGACAGGCGCCCGAGACTTACGAACGAACCGGCCGCACTGTCGATCTGCTCTATCTCTGCGGCGGCGGCATCGTCAGCCATCCGGGCGGGCCGGGCGCCGGCGTGCGCGCCGTGCAGCAAGCCTGGCAAGCGGCCGTCGACGGCATTCCGCTGGCGGACTTTGCCCTGAACCATCCCGAACTGGCACGATCGATCGAAAAGTTCGGCGACGGCAAGGCGGCCTGACGCCATGCAGAACCTGCTGCTCAGCTATTATGGCGACGACCTCACCGGTTCGACCGACGTCATGGAAGCGCTCGAATTCGGCGGCGTGCCGACGGTGCTGTTCATGAGGCAGCCGGACGAAGCTCTGCTTGGGCAGTTCAAGCATTGCCAGGCGGTCGGATTGGCCGGCGCCAGCCGCAGCGAGACGCCACAGTGGATGGACACGCATCTGCGCGACGCCTTCGCCTGGCTGAAGACGCTGAACGCCGATATCTGCCACTACAAGGTCTGTTCAACCTTCGATTCCAGCCCGACGATCGGCAGCATCGGCCGGGCAATCGAGATTGGCCGCAAGGTCTTCAAGCAGGACAGCGTGCCGCTGCTGGTCGGCGCGCCGCAGCTCAGGCGCTACACCGCCTTTGGCCATCTGTTCGCCGCCTATCGCGACCAGTATTTCCGCATCGACCGCCATCCGGTGATGAGCCGTCACCCGACGACGCCGATGGATGAATCCGACCTGCTGATCCATCTGTCGCGGCAGACAGCGCTGAGCTCCGGGTTGGTCGACCTTGCGACGCTGCAGTCTGCGTCGCGATCGGCTGCATTCGATCGCCTGACCGGAAACGGCACCGCCATCTTGCTTGTTGATGTCGACAATCTGGAAACGCAGGCTCTCGCCGGCAAAGAGATCTGGCGCGCCCGCAAGCCAGGCGGTTCGTTCGTCGTCGGCTCGTCCGGGGTCGAGTATGCGTTGCTGGCCGAATGGGCATCGAATGACATCGTCAGAGCTGGACCAGGCTTCACACCGCCGGGCGCCGCCGACCGGATCGCCGTCGTGTCGGGCAGCTGTTCACCAACCACTGAACGTCAGATCCGGCATGCCCTGACCGACGGTTTCGACGGCATCGAGGTCGATCCTGTCGAACTGGTTTCGGAGGCTTCGGAGCAGGCGATCGCGCATGCGGCGGCAAGCGCCCGCACCAGTCTGCAAGCCGGGCGCAGCGTCATCCTCTACACCGCGCTTGGCCCCACCGCCGACAGGGGCGCCGAAATCGACCGGCAGGAAGGCGCCCGCCACAAGCTTGGCCGCGGCCTCGGCGAGCTGCTTCGCGCGCTGACAATCGAACAGAAGCTGCGGCGCGTGGTCATCGCCGGCGGCGACACCTCAAGCCATGCGCTCGGCCAGATGGGCATCGACGCGCTGACGGTGCGCATGCCGCTGCCTGCGTCGCCCGGCTCACCGCTATGCGTCGCCCATTCGCGCGTCGCGATGATCGATGGACTGGAGGTTGCCCTCAAAGGCGGCCAGGTCGGAACGGATCGCTATTTTAGCGTCATTCGCGACGGCCTCGGAGGTTTATAGGATTGCCTAGAGCATCGAAGTCGTGAATCAGCGTTTCGTAAAAAATCGTCCATAGCGGCGTCTTGGCCTGGTCATGGCGAGAGGGACCTACGCCGCGAACCGTCATGGAAAAACCCAACGCGCCATCCTGCGACATTCCCTTTTAGTTAGACGTCGAGGTGAAATGCCTCCCGCAATACATACAGCATCTGCATCGGGGTTGAGCGATCCATCCTAAATACACCCCGCAGCCGCCGTTTGCCGCCCGGGCCAAAGGCATACCTTCCTTCCCAATCAAAGTCCGCCTACGCAGAAAGAATGCTGAGTTCGTGGATATGCAGAAAGGCGAAGCTGTGAGGCGATACTCGCCCACGCCTCGACCAATCACGGCGCAGCGGATTGAGCGAGCGCTCGACCGCGTCGCCGAGATCATCGTGGCGCGAGGCGACCATGGTGAAGCATGGCTCCCTCTATATGACCATTTGGAACGCGCCCTGCAGGATCATC
>NZ_MZXV01000017.1 GCF_003253745.1 Mesorhizobium kowhaii | reverse complement strand
CATCGGAGGCCGGGCGCGAGCCCGGAGCGAACTGCGCGCCATCATCCAGGCCAACGGCACGCCGATTGCAGAACACGTCCTGCATAATCGTGTTGCCTACCGCGACCTACAGACCGGGCAGACCCTTTACAGCCCCGCGGTGCCCGATGCGAAGGCGATTGCCGAGAGTGAAGGGGTCTTTGACGACCTTCTGCAAACCTTCATCGCAGCCACAAGGAACGCGGCATGAGCGAAGAAACCGCACCGAAACCCGGTGACGACAAGAAAGCCCGCATGATGAAGGCGATCTCCACTCAGCCGCCGGCGCTGCCCAGCATGTTCATCCCACCGAAGGCCGAGCCGTCAGGGAACAAGGAGCAAGCCGCGCCACTGATGCAGGAATCGACAAAGCCGTCACCGGCAGTCGGGCCCGATTTCCGCAAGCTGCTGCGGCAGGGTCAGAAAAAGGACCCCATCGCCGGAAAGAAGATTCGCGAGGAGGAGATGGTCCGCTGCGGCTACTACCTGACGGCCGTGGAGCAGCGTCACTTCAAATTGCTGGCGATCAGCAACGGCCACAGCATGACCGAGCTGCTGCGAAAGGCCGTGCAGGATTATATCCGCATTCATAAGCACAAACTGCCGAAGGAATAATTGGCGGCTTGGAGTCGCTATCGCATGTTGGGATGGATGATGTTCGTGGCTCTTTTGCAACGTGCAAAAAAAGGGCCCGCGACGGAACACTCCGTCGCGGGCCCTGGGACGTGTTGCCTACTTGGGTTGGTTGAGGTGTTTCAGCATCTGGCCGAGGATTGTGTCTCGCACCGGACGCCCGCTGGCTGCCGCTTCGTCGTCGACCAGCTTTGCGGCCAGTTTGGGCGACAGCGGCATGAAGTCGTAGCCGTGTGAGATGGCTGCATGGCGAAGATCCTCAAGCGTTTCGAACGCGCGGTCGCGGGTGCCAAGCCAGAGCGCGGGCTCGTCGGTTTCTTCGTGCGGGAATGCCTGCAGGAAATAGGTCCGAAGCGGTGGGTCGTAGCCGATGACAGCGTCTGGATCCGAGCGGCCCTGTCCGGTGACGGTGCCAGTGACAGTGATGGTGTAGCGGCTCATTGCAACCTCCTTTTGCCGGTGGGGAGCCGGCCCCTTGCGGGGCCGGCCACCGATGCCTCACTGGGGGTTGTTCCAGAGGATGACCTTCTTGTTTTCCTCGCCACCCGGGGCGGGAGCGAGATTCCCGAAGATGACGCCGATCTCGGGGGCTTCCAGCTTGACCGAGAGGTATTCCTCGCCCGAACGCTGGGAGATGCGGTGCCAGCCGGCTCCGATCTCGAAGCCCGTGCGCTTGTTGACGATCCGGTAGTCGGGGGCGTCCTCGCGCGACTTGTTGGTGTTCGGGATAAGGGTGATCGGGGCGTTGACCCGGAGCGTGGCAAAGACGCCTTCCATCGAGCCGTCGGCCTTGGTGGTGAGGTTTGCGATCGTGGTGGCCATGGTAGTTCTCCTTCGGTTGCATCGGGACCATTCCCGATGGCGCCAAAGGAGAGGGCCGTCCTGCTGCGGTCATCTCGGCGAAAATTCTGGAAAATTCTATTTGCCGAAAAATAGCGGGCAGGCCCTTCGCCTGTCCGCAGACAAAAACAGAAATCGAATTTTCCTGAATATTCGCCGAGTGTACCCCCACCGGGGGTTGACCGCACAAAGCAGGCGGTCGTCTACAAAGGCGACATGAAACGGGAATGGCCCCGGGTGCGGCAGATGGACAAGAACCCAGGCCGCCATCGCTTGACCGCTGACGCAACGCTGCCGGATCGCCGGGATGCTTGCCGCGCACCTCCCGGGTCATGTCGCATGCGTCGTCAATACCTCGAACAGCAGCATGGCGCGTGAACCGCCTTGCTGGTCGGGATGGCGGCACAGCGTTTTCGAGATCGGAGCCGACTGGCAGCGAACTTTACGGCCCTAGGTAGCAATGCCTCGAAGCCACGATGGATGACCGCGCAAGGCAGGATGTTCGCCACGCTTGCACCCGCTTCAGATGCGAGACGGGTGAAGATGATCATCCTGCACAACGCCCCGCGGCTCTGCGCGTCGGCCGGTTTCGAAAGGGGCCGGCTCCGGCCGCTCATACAAGTGGAGTGGGGGCTCGGGGCCGGATTCAACCATATCGGATCGGACCCGCCGGGCTGTCGGCGGGATCGCGCCTACATCATCCTGGCAGCACCATACGCTCGTCCGGCGTCATGCGGGCTTCGGCCTGCCGACGAATGTCCGGACCGGCATGGCGGAGCATGGCACACCAGTCTTCCACATTGTACGTGGTCTCCATGCTGCCCCTGGCCAGATCGTAAATGACGCACGGCTTGTTCGCGATGGCGAGCCGAAGCACGTTGACGGCAGTGCCGGGTGATGCGCCGTCCCAGACCATCATGCCGAAGTCAGCGCGCCGCGCCATCTCCCGGTCTTTGGCGGCGTGGCCACAGTATCCTGTGGCATCGTCAGGAGAAGGAACATGGAAGGCGGCCCAGTCGCCCAGATTGTTGCGGGGTTCCTTGCCGGCATGGAAGACGCCGACATGCTCGTACTTGTAGCCCGCGAGCAGGCCTTGCGCCTCGGCATCGGCTCCCGAGGCGTCGCCAATCAGCACGCCGTGCTCGGCAGCAACGATTGCGCCGATGCGAGTGATGGCAGGTTCCGGCAGCTCGAATATCTCGCTTGATCCACCTATAAATATCATCGACATCGTGACTTCCTTTCTCTCCAGGGTCCCTCGCCCCGCTCCGGCCGCCCTCTCCCTCTGGCCCTGCGCGAGGGATCGTCACCCGAAGGCCGAGACGGCGAAGCCGGCGCGGGGAGCGGCGGGACGCCGCGACTAGAGCCCGGCCGGCCGCAGGCCGGCGCGCCCAGACCCTGCCGCTGCCGTAGGCGCTACGAGCGTGGACTAGCGGCCTTCGGCCAGCCAGAGGCTCACGTCCTGGATCGAGCGGATGAGCACCGACGGATTGTCCCGCGCGGGAATAAAGGCCCAGCTCTGCCAGTAGCGCTCGGCCTCGGCGTCGATCGCCCGCACCACCACCCCGCGGCCGCCGACGATGTCAGCGCCGGCGACGCAGCGATGCAGCGCGTCCTTGACCAGGCCGCTGCCGATGCCTTGTCCGGTATAGCGGTGGTCGACGGCGAGTTGTCCGATCAGCAGGCAGGGGATCGGATCGGGTGGGCGTCCGGTGCGGATGGCGCGCGGTGCGCTATTTGGCTGGATCACGCCCGGCGCGAGGCCGTAATAGCCGACGACTGTTCCCTCGTGGTGAACGACCAGGACGCGGGTAAACCCGCGGGCCTGGTTCGTTCGCGCAAAGCCGGCCAGCCAAGCGTTGAGCGCCGGCTTGCTGCAATCGAAGCTGTCGAGGCGGTGTGCGTCGTCGAGGAGTTCGATGCCTGAAAGCGCCACCTAGCGATCCCAGGGCGGGGACCGACGCAGCCGCTCCGCCGCCTTCGGCGGGGGGGCGGCGGCAGGGGCTGAGATCGCCTGCATGAAAGCGTCATAGGCTTGCGGGGACACGCGGATGACGGTTTCGTTGAGGATGGCCGCCTGCGCCTCGTGGAGTGCTGCGCGTCGCACGAACTCGGTGCGCGACAGGCCGAGCAACTCCGCGCCGCGGTCGATGATGGTAAGATCATCATCGCGAAACCGCATCGAGACGGGTGTTTCCTTCCTCGTGGCTGTGGTGGCCATGGCGCGCTCCTGTGCTGCGGACGTATATACGTCTATGTAACGCGGAACGCAATACACGTTGCCTGGCGGAACGCTCCACCGCGTCGATACGATCTTTGGAAGTGGAAGGTGCCGTGCTTCGCGCGGGCTTTGTTGCACGTCGCGCGGGCCGAACCCGACCGCGCCCGGTCGGGTTCGATGGTGCGGTTGCGAGGAAAGCGGCGCTTCAGGCGCCGCCCGCCGCGAACCGCCAGACGGGGATGCCAAGCCGACGGGCTTTGTCGGCAAGGTTGTCGGTGATTCCGGAGCCGGGAAAGACGATCAGGCCGTAGGGGACCACCGAGAGAAGCTGGTCGTTGCGGCGGAATGGAGCCGCCTTGGCGTGTCGGTTCCAATCCGGCTTGAAGGCGATCTGGGTGATCTTCCGGTTCTCTGCCCAGCAGGCGGCGATGCGCTCAGCGCCGCGCGGGCTGCCGCCGTGAAGCAGCACCATGTCGGGATGCTTTTCGCGGGCCTTGTCGAGTGCGTCCCAGATCCGGTCGTGATCGTTGCAGTCGAGACCGCCGGCAAAAGCAATCTTGGTGCCGGCCGGGACGAGCACCTCGGTTTCGGCGAGCCGGCGGGCGGCGAGGAAATCGCGGGAGTCGATCACCGCCGCAGTCATCGCCTGGTGGGAGACCTTGGAGCCGGTGCGCGGCCGCCATGCCGATCCGGTTTGTGCCTCGTAGAGGTCGGCAGCCTCATCGCGCATGATTTCGAGCACGTTGCGGCGCTCGATATAGGTGATGCCCTCGGCGGTGAGCCGTTCGAGCTCGACCGACTTCACCTCGGAGCCGTCCTGCTCCTGTTGGCTCGAACGCTGCGCGTCCTCGTTGCGATCGAGGGATCGGGCGACTCGCTCGGCGGCACGGTGGAAGACGTTTGCGAAGGACCAGAGCAGGTCATCGAGATCGGGTTCGAGCCTGGTGTCGCCGAGCATGCCGGCGAAGGTCTCGACGATCCCGGCAAGCCCGGCCCGGATCACCTCGTCGTCGGGAAGTGGCCGAGCATCCGGTTCGTCCTGATGCGGACGATGGCCGTACATCTGCAGTTCGAGGATGACGCGATCAGTCGGCGAGGAGGCGTGGTGGGGCTCGTAGCCGTCGTCGAAAGGAAGCTCGTAGGTCATGGCGTGTCTCCGTCGGTTTTGGCCGCGCCCTTCGCGGCCTGACAGCGCTCCCCGGCCGCGCCCGGGGCGCGGCCGCACCGAAGGCCGGAGCGCGAGCGGAGGACGGCGCAGCCGTTGCGGCCGTGAACTGGGGGTGGCAGGGGTCGCCTCTCGGGCAGGCCGCGGGCGCGGCCTCTCCGTTGGATCGCCGCCATGCCGGCAGGCCTTCCGGTGACGCCACCCCTGCCGGCCTGCCGGTCAGGGCCGTTCATCCCGGCGGCAGGAAAAGACCGGCATCCTCCGGGACGAACTGATCGCTGAGCCATGCCGCGAGATGGGCGGGGCCGAGATGGCGCAGATCGTCGTTGAAGTCGCCGAGGTGCGGCCGCAACACCAGGGCGAGGATCCCGGCTTGGCCTGCGCGCTGGCTGAGACGCTCGATGCCGTGCCGGCCGGCGGCGTCGGCATCGGCTGCGATGTAGAGGCGACGGCAGCCGGGCGGCAAGATCAGGCCGGCGAGGTGATTGGCCGAGGTGGCGGCTGCCACCGGCAGTGCCGGCATCACCACCTTAAGCGACGCCATCGTCTCAAAGCCCTCGCCGGCGGCCATGACCGCGACCGGCGCACCCGGCTGGCGGCCTAGCCAGATGGCGTTGCCAAGGAGATCTCCCAGTGAGCGGCGTGGATCAGTGAGTTGCGCCTTGCCCTGGCCCGAAGGATCAAGCCAGGTGCGCTGCAGGCCGGTGATCTGCCCGTCGAGGTTGGTGACCGCGGCAATCAGCGCAGGCAGGGTCTGCGTCTCGCCGGTCACGAGATCCCTGTAGTAGCAGCCGGGATGAAAGCGCAGGGCGCGTTCACGCGGGGAGAGCAAAATGCCGCGGCCCGCAAGATATCGTTCGGCCAGCGTACCGGCGATCGGCTGGGACATGGCGAACAGGCGACGCGCGGCCTCAGGCGAGCCGCGTGCCGCGGCAGATTGGCGCCCGGCGACGGATGGTCTGGACTGAAGGTCTGGCTGTGGCATGGCGAGGAAACGACGTGCTTCATCCGTGACCTCGCGGAAGTCGACCAGACCACAGCTCTGCTCGATGACGTCAAGCAGGTCGCCATATTCCCCCGATGACTCATCGACCCATTTTCCAGCTGCCTTGCCGCCAACCGCTTTGAGCCGCACATGCATGGAACGGCCGCGCATATTGCGGACATCGCCGACCATCCAGTAATTGCCGGAGCGATGGCCGTTGGAGAGATATTCGCGGCACACCGCCTCGGCATGTTCGCCAAGGCGGCGTGCCAGCTCGGACGCCGAACCGGACATGATCGCCTCCCCTCAAGCCGCGGCCGTACGGTCGGTGACCCCGACCAGCGTATGGCGCTCGAGAAGGGAGGCGAGGATGGCGCAACCTTGCGCGGATGTCGGGATGAACAGCCGGAGCTTCCAGGAGATGATCTCGGATATCAGCCCCAGCGCCTTCAGTCGGGGGACCATCGCGTCGGTGAAGCCTATCAGCTCGGCACGGTAGTCGTCCATGACCCGACTGCGGCGCAGGATCAGGCCATCGGCGAGTTGCAGTCCGATCTTGCCTTCCACGAGCCCCGTCCATGCATCTTCCGGCGCGAGGGTCGGCACATTGTCGATGCCCAGATTGCGGAACATGGTCGCAACAAGGGTTGGTGCGATGTAACGCCCGATGATGCGTTCGCCGGCATCGGTCTGGATCCGGTAGACCTGACAATCATGGTCCGGCAGCCGACGCCAGATCGGCAGGAGCAGACCCGTTACGATGTGGAAGGTGTTGGTGGTGAACTCCGGGACGGCCGCGACCTCCGCCTGCCATAGGTCGCAGAACAGTTTTCGGTCGGCGGGTTGCCAGTGGGTTTCGACTAGGGCGTCGAGACCGAAGCGCAGCTCGTCGATCGGCCGCAGCAGGCGTACGCGGAGCTCTATCGTGCCGTCGTCGAGCATCAGGCTCGCCGTCGGCAGCTGTATCGCCGCGCGGTTCGATCGCGTGTTCATCAACAGAACAGATTGTGGCTCCGCGCGGGCGATCGCCAGTACATCGACCACACCGAGCGGCCGAATACGGTCCTTGCGCGCGACGGTCAGCACATGCGACTGCGCGCCGGAGACCGGGTGCGCGTAGACGGTGCGACGATCGGTGACGACGATGCTCTCCGCCGTGATGGTCTCCAGCCCCTTGTCGTAATTTCCGGCGGCGATGGCGCCTTCGATCTTCGCCGTCATCAGTTGCTCGAACACTTCGAACAGCAGGTTCTGGGTCTCGATGCGCAGCGCCAGCAGGCGATTGAGCCAGGTCGTGATCGGCGGCAGCTCGTCGCGCAACCCGCCCTCGTCGGTGGTCAGCGACAGACCGGTCACGGTCTCGAAGGTCGTGAGTGAGCAGCCGTCGATCTTGCCCTGATGCAGCAGATAGTAGAATTGGCGCAGCGCCGCACGGGCATAGGGGCTTTCCAGATTGTCCTCGGCACGGAACAGCCCGGCACCACCAGTCTGACGCTGGCCGCGCGTGATCGCACCCAGCGTGTCGAGCCGTCGTGCGATCGTCGACAGGAAGCGTTTTCCGGCCTTCACATTGGCGGCCATCGGCCGGAACAGCGGCGGTTGCTTCTGATTTGTGCGGTGGGTCCGGCCGAGACCCTGGATGGCGTTGTCGGCGCGCCAGCCGGCTTCCAACAAATAGTGCTTGCGTAGGCGCTGGTTCTTCACGCCGAGATCGGCGTGGTAGGAGCGCCCGGTGCCGCCGGCGTCCGAAAAGATCAGTACGCGCTTGTCGTCGTCCATGAAACTCTGGGTCTCGGCGAGATTGGCCGAGCCCGGGCGGTTCTCGACGGCCAGCCGGTCGATACCATCGCGGCCGGTCTTCTTCACGATGCGGCGCGAGCGGCCGGTCACCTCGGCGACGGTGTCGGTGCCGAAGTGATGGATTATCTGGTCGAGCGCGCTGCCAACCGGCGGCAGCGAGGCGAGTTTTTCGATCATCTCGTCGCGTCGGCGAACGGCCTCCCGGCACTGAACCGGATTGCCATCTTCGTCGTGAACGGGCCGCGAGTAGAGGTTGCCTTCGGCGTCTGAATATTCCTCGAACAACTGCGTGGGGAACGAGTGCATCAAGTACCCGCCGACATACTCGCGCGGCGTGACGTCGACATGCAGATCCGACCATTCCTCAGTCGGAATCTCGGCAAGGCGTCGTTCCATCAGCGCTTCGCCGGTCGAGACGATCTGCACGACCGCCGAATGGCCGTCGGCGAGGTCCTGCTCGATCGCGCCGATCAGGGTCGGCGTCATCATCGAGGTGATGAGATGGCTGAAGAAGCGTTGCTTGGTGCCCTCGAAGGCTGAGCGCGCCGCCGACTTGGCGTTGCGGTTCAGCGTGCCGGTCTCACTGGTGATGTTGGTCGCCTCAAGTGCGGCGGTCAGGTTGTTGTGGATGACCTGGAATGCATCCGCATAGGCATTGTAGATGCGGATCTGCTCCTCGGTCAGCGCGTGCTCTAGCAGGTCGTATTCGACGCCGTCATAGGAGAGCGAACGCGCCGTATAGAGACCGAGCGATTTGAGATCGCGGGCGAGCACTTCCATCGCCGCGACACCACCATCCTCAATCGCGGCGACGAATTCGGCGCGGTTGGCGAATGGAAAATCCTCGCTGCCCCAGATGCCGAGACGCTGCGCATAGGCCAGGTTCTCGACTGCGGTCGCACCGGTCGCGGAGACGTAGACGACGCGCGCGTCGGGAAGGGCGTGCTGCAGCCGCAAGCCTGCCCTGCCCTGCTGCGACGGGGCGACGTCGCCGCGTTCACTTTTGCCGCCAGCGGCATTGGCCATGGCGTGGGCCTCGTCGAAGACGATTACACCATCGAAAGACCTATTGGTCCCGCAAGGGCCCTCGGCCCTCGCCGCGAGGTTCTCTCCAGCCCCTGTCGGACTTTCGTTCCTCCTCGCCTCTTGTCCGACCCAGTCGAGGATCTGGGCGATCCGGGATTTCTTGCCCTCTCGTTCCTGCGAGCGGAGCGTCGCGTAGGTCGTGAACAAGATGCCCTCGGCAAGGCGGATCGGCGTGCCCTGCCGATAGCGCGACAGCGGCTGCACGAGAAGTTTTTCCTGGCCAAGTGCCGCCCAATCGCGCTGGGCGTCTTCCAGCAGCTTGTCGGACTTGGATATCCAGATTGCGCGGCGCCGCCCCTGCAGCCAGTTGTCGAGGATGATGCCGGCGACCTGCCGTCCTTTGCCGCAGCCGGTTCCGTCACCCAAAAACCATCCACGGCGGAAGCGGACAGCGTTCGCAGCCCCTTCTGGTGCGGCCGAGACGACATCGCAGGTCTCGTCAACCGTCCAGGTGCCGGCGAGATGGCCGCAATGGGCTTCGCCGGCATAGACGACGCTTTCGAGCTGGGCGTCCGACAGCAGGCCTTCGTCGATGATCGCATCAGGAAGAAGCGGCCGATAGGAAGGTTTTGGTGGCGCGACGGCGGCCATTGCGGCCGACTGCACGAGCGGCGTCGGATGCGGCTTTGCGCGGGGAATGTCGATCGACTGTAGCGCGTAGGGTTCGTAGATCGTGTCGGTGAGCCGGCCGCCCTCTTCCGGCATCCAGTCGCGTAGCTCATAGGCGAGGGGGACGGCCGGCACGCTGTTTGCCATCACCTGGCGAGCGGGCTTCGCCCGCGCAATCGGACGGACCGATTGGATGGCCTTCGGAGCAGAAGTTGAGACTGTTAGGGGTGCGGCTCTTGTCCCCGATCGGGCAGCCATGTGCATGGCGGCATTGCGCGGGATGACGTTGGACAGCGCGCCGATCGAATCCGGAAAGCCGCCCGGTAGCCGGGGCGGCAGAGCCGTGATCCAGGCGAGCAGCGTTTCGACATCGGTGGCTTTGCCCGGCGACCGGACGAAGTTTTTCGGTTCGGCGGCCGGTACCTTGTCGATAATTGTCAGGCGGGTCTCAGTGGTGGTGCCATGGCGGGCGTAGACACGGCCGTCGATCGCCGCGGTGAAGATGACGTTGCCCTGCTGCTGCAGGCGTTCGAAGCCGGGCCGCCATTTGGGGTTTTCCGGAGACAGCCCGGTGCCGGTGATGGCGACGAGGCGCCCGCCGGCGCGCAGGCGTGCGAATGTGGAGGAGAGATGCCGCCATGCCGCATCGGCGACGTGGCCGCCGACATAGGCGCCGGCGCTGAAGGGTGGATTCATCAGCACGACGGACGGCTCGATGCCCGCGTCGAGATGATCGTCGATATGGGCGGCGTCGTGCCGCGAGACGGGGACCCGGGGAAACAGCAGGCCGAGGAGATCGGCCCGCGTCGCGGCGAGCTCATTGAGGGCGATCGAGGCGCGCGCCATCTCGGCATGGACGGCGAGCAGACCGGTGCCGGCCGAGGGTTCGAGAACGAGGTCGCAAGATGCGATCGCCGCGGCGTGCGCTGTCACCAAGGCGAGCGGCAAGGGCGTCGACAGCTGCTGCATGGCCTGGCTCTCGTCGGACCGTCGCGTATGGATAGGAAGAAGGCCGGCGATGCGCTTGATCATCGCCAGCGTTGCCTGCGGCGTGGTCGACCGCGACAGGATCGCAGGGCCGAATCGGCGCAGAAACAGCACCTGGGCGACTTCGAGCGCCTCATAGGCGTCCTTCCAAAGCCAGAACCCTTGCGCATCGCTGCCGCCAAAACTGGTCGCCATGGCGGTGCGCAGTGCGGCGGTGGTGACAGGCTTGCCCTGCTCGAGGAAAGGTAGAAGCAACGTTGCCGCTTGATAGATTGCCTCGGCGTTGTTGATGGAGGCCGGCGTCAGCGCGGCGAGGGAACCAGCCGTACATGCGACGGTCGAGGTAGTCGAAACAATGTTCATGGAAATGTCCTTCGCGAGAGGGGAATGGCGCCCGCGCCAACACTCTCTGCGCGCCAGCCGGGCCACGCTCCTCCCGGCTCCCCTCTGCCTCTCGCGCCGATGCACCAAAGGGGTTGCGCAATGTGCAAACCCATGACTTCAATGCGCGCACAGGAATGCGGCGGCGACCTGGAGCTGTGGAGGTGATGCGACGGTTCAGAATTGGCAGTGCGGTCTACGAGGAGGCAGCGCCTGACCTGCAGGCGGCGCTGGCGAGTGCCTATGCCCGCAGCGAGCGCCCGCTATGCCTGTGCCGCGAGCCAGGCTGCCCGATGTACATCGCTCGCATAGGCGACCTTCATCTGATCAAGCGCATGCCGCTGAGCGGCGGCGGGCATGATCCGTCCTGTGATTCCTATGAATCACCTTACGAACTGTCCGGGCTGGGCGCCTTGATGGGCAGCGCGATACAGCTCGATCTGCAAAACGGCTTGGCCGCCCTCAAGTTGGACTTCAGCCTGTCGAAGACGGGGAGCCGCGCGGCATCGGTGCCTGCGGGGCAAAGTTCCGCCAGTGTAACCGCCGATCCCAGGCGGATGTCGCTGCGTGGCCTGCTTCATTATCTCTGGCACGAGGCCGAACTGACGGTCTGGACATCGAGGTGGGCCGGCAAGCGGCATTGGTGGAATGTCCGCTGGCATCTGCTCGAGGCTGCCGGGCACATGACAGTGCGGGGCGGACCACTCGAGGATATCCTGTTCGTGCCCGAGCCGTTTCGGGCCGAGAACAGGCAAGCCATCGAGCAGCGTCGCAACGCGGTTCTCGGCTCGGCGCTCCCGCCGAAATCAGGTCCACGAAAGTTGCTCGTCTTGGTCGGCGAAGTGAAGGAGATCGTCCCCGCCCGCTCCGGTCAGAAACTCGTCATCAGGCACTTGCCCGGCTTTCCCTTCATTATCGAAGATGCATTGCACCGCCGTTTGCAGGCACGTTTCGAGAGAGAATTGTCGCTGTGGGCAGCGGATCCGAACTCACATCTGATGGTGATCGCGACCTTCGGACTGAACCCGGCCGGCCTCGCCATTGTCGAGGAGATTGCGTTGATGGTGGTCTCCGAGAACTGGATTCCTTACGAGACGGTCCCGGAGAAAAGGCTCGTCGATGGGCTCGCCCGCCTTCGCGAGAAGAGCGTGAAGGGATTGCGCTTTGACCTGCAACCCGACCAGCCGATCGCCAATGCGTTGCTTCAGAACAGGGACGACCCGATAGCGCTCTTTGTCGTTCCGGCCGGAGCGGACGAAAACTACGAAGCGTCGCTCGACGAAATGATCGCCGCGCGACCGGAGATCGGCTCCTGGGTGTGGCGGGTCGGCGAAGGCGATATGCCGCCGCTACCCCTTTGAGCGTCGGGCGGAATTTCCAACGCGCCTGAGTATGCCCTAGGCCAGGCCGAGCTTCTTCTTGAGCTCGGCATTTTCCTTGCGCAGACGGTCGGCAAGCAGGTTCTTGAGACGTTTGTTTTCTTCTTCGAGCGCGACAAGATCACGGAGATCGCCGCTGTCAGAGGAAGGTGCGGCAGCCCTCTTCCAATAATAGTAGGTCTGCTCCGATATGCCGGCCTGGCCGACCGCAATCTTGCTAGTCGCGCCGGCAGCGATCGATTTCTCGATCTGGGCAAGCTTCTGGGTGCGTTCATTCTCGGAATATGTCTTGCGGGCGGTCTTAGCTACCACGGGAGCTTCTGCGGCCGCGGGCGCAGGTTTCGCTCCGTTCTTGCGGACCGGCTTCACGAGCTCTGCCTTCGCTTTCTTTCCTCGCGGAACTTTCTTCTTGGATTCAGGCACTTCCACTTTGGCTGGGGCAACTGTCGTCTGAACAGTCTGAGCGTCCTGAATATCGGCCATCATATACTCCGCTTGTGGTTTATCTCCTTCTTCAGCATCAAGGGGTCTTATACTGAAGTCAATGACTTGGGAATTTGGCAGCTGAGCAGCATAGCCCGGCTGTGTCATCTCAGTGGCAATTTTGGACAGGTCAAGATCGCCCCAGATCGAATGGCTTGGCTTTTGCAGGCCGCGCTTCTGTTTCATTTCCACGATGAATGGCCGGATCTGGCGCTTCATAGTCTGTTCCTTGATATGAGCATGACTTGCAAGCCAAGTCGCAGTTCGTGTTAGCGAGTACCCGACGTATCATATCGCTTTCGCCGTGCCTTATCGGAGAAGCCCCGCAACGAGCAAGCGGTGTGTCATGGGCCTAGGGCAATCGGCTCAATCAACGGGGGCAAACATGCCTACCGAGAGAGAGCTGCCTCATACACGCGATGCTCAGGCGTCTAGCCGGCGGAGTGCGATGACTGTGCACAATCCGGCTGGACCGATTGCAATCCTTATATTCTTGGGAACTAATCTTCTCATGGCGGCGGATGAGCTGGACGCGCTTGTTTTCGGGATGGCGGTCGACAGCGTTCGTGCGCTTTCTGCTCCTTTCGCGGAAAAAGTCGCGGAAGTCGCCCACAGAAGCCAGGGCGTGCTGCTTTTCAATTTGCGCATTGATGGCGACATGGAACTTCAGCGCGTCGCCGCCATCCGGTATCCAAGCAATCAGACAGGGGTTCTGGTGCTGGATAAGCAGGGCTTGTTGACCAGCCATTGCATGGTCAATGGCACTTTCTCCAACTTTATCGCTCCGTTGGAGGACTGGAACACGCTGCCGCTCGCAACGCAGGCCAGGACGAGTATCGCCGGCCCGGCCAGCCTGTTCATCGGCGCTTTACGCAATGCCGGGTACTTCCCGCGTGGCAGGCACTGAAGTTTTGCTGAAGGCCGGATGCTTGTATCCTCGTTGCAGTTGGCCATACGGTCTCGCGTGTCTCAACAGCTTGAGGATGGGCCGTATGCGGGTGCATCCATTGAGCGAAAGTCGGTCACCGTGATGGAGACGCTTTGCCGCCGAAGCGCGGTTCTTATAGATGCCCATCGTCGTCTTCCTTCGTCAGCTCCGACGCAATCGCATTTTGGACAGGTACTCGGCGATCTCGAGATCCGACAGATCATCGAGCAGCCTGAAGGCAGCATCATGCCTTCCGGCGTTAACGAGAATCGTGCGTTTGCCGCGATGTTCGGCCCACCCGGTCTCGGGGTCTGCATTGCGGGCGGTCCCCCTGAGCTCGACAGGGGTTATGTTCCAGATCGCCTCGAGCTTTTCCGCGCGGGTCATGCTGTCGCTCGCGCCGGTCTCGTGGGCGATGATGGCGGCGCGCATCTTGTCTGGCGACTGCCGTTCCGTGAGATCGCAGAAGCCATGAAACCAGCGCTCGCGGCCCCGGATCCGGATCGCGAAGAATACGCTGGTCACGTTGCCGGCCTTATACTCCGACATTCCGAACATGCCGGTGCGCATGAAGAGCGGCGGCAACAAATCTAGCATGAAGTGGTATTCGGACGCAGTGATCTCAAACCACTCGCCTGAATAGGGAGTGCCGGAATTGGGATCGATGCCGGGAGTGTCTTTGTGACGGCTGAACAGTTGGAACATCTGCTCGCGGGTGGCGACGCCTTCGAGCACCCTCCTGAAGGGTGAATGTGCGGTCATGAGGTTCTCCTGAAGGCAAGTCGGCCACGCGCGGCATCGCCGCGCCATGGCAACTGCTTGCTGTGTTGTGGCTGGCGCCGGGCCGAGCCTGCGGCCGGCACGTGCACTGGCGATGATGGGGTTTGCAGGAGTTTAGGCGGCGCGTCGCTCGGAGGAACACGAAGCGTCTCCACCAACCCCGGTGATGGCACGGACGGCGGCGGCGAGCGCCGGGATATCGTCGAGCATGCCGAGTGCGACGAAGTGGTTGGCCCCGCCGATGTAGTCTTTACGGCCCTTGCAGGTGCGGATCAGGATACCGTGACCTGAGGACAAACCGAACTGGCCGACCTGGATGTAGGCGTCGTCGTGGTGCAGGGTAATTTCACCGCAAACGGCGATGCCCGCCCTGTTGGAGCGCAGGTCGAAGCTTCCCTGCGGTAGCGCAAGTTCGGCGGCGAGTTTCTTCAGCCGTGAACGGGCTGTCGTGTGGAAGCGTCTCTTCTGCTGCTCGTCATAGGAGCAGCTTCTGTTCCAATCGAACATGTGAACCTCCATGAAACGAAAGCGCCCGGGCGCACCATGGCGATCCCGGGCTTGAGAGTGAGTTGCAACTGGAACGGGTCCGGCGGAGGTGCCGGACCCGTTCGGAGCGGGAGCCTGATTATTCGGCGGCCTGCAGCTGGTCCGTGTCGTCGCCGTCGAATGTCACCGGCTTGTCGGAGGACGGATCCGCATCGTCGGCAAGGAAGGCCGGCAGCTCGGCGGCATCGCCGTCAAGAGCCGCCTCGTCCGACATCTCGCTGGCGGCCGCGTCACCAGCATCGGCAGCCACTTGATCGACCTCGAGGCGCAGCGGCTCGGGCAGCCAGTTCGATCCTTCGAGAAGACGGGCGGCTTCGCGGGCCATGATGTCCTTCTTCATGTGGTCGATCAGCTGCGCGGAGTCTGCGCCACGGGCTTCACGGACAGCCTGCAGGATCCGCGCCTTGGTGAGCCTCCCGAGGAACTCGACCGTGGGCGTCCAGCCGGCGTCGACCATGTCGAACTGGAGCGAGCGGCCAAGCACGTCTACATGCTCGAGCGCCTTCGCTCGCCTGTTCCAGGGTTCGACCACCGCATTGAGGGTCAGCGAGACGCAGTGCGCGAACAGCGCCTTGCGGCTTGCTTCATCGAGGCCGAGAAGGAAGTCCCACAGGCCTTCCGCCTCATCGGGCAAATCGCGGTCCCAGGCTTCGTGCCGCTCGGCGATCTCCTTGGCCCAGGAGGTCTCGGCAAGACCGTCAACCTGGCTGAAGCTGCCGCTCTTCATGCTGATCTCCAGGCACGTGTTCGGCGCGAAGCGATAGAAGACCTGCAGGACGAAGGCATGGAGTGCGGCGACGAAGGCGATGTCGACGTCACCGACGAGCGCGTTGCGCAGCGCCAGCGTCCGCTGCGCGGTCAGATCGAAGACGAGCCGATCGGGCAATGGCTTGATGCCATCGTCCTCGCCGTCGTCGCCAGAGGCGTCGTTCACCGGCTTGCCGTTGACGACAACACCATCGCAATCGTCGTCGCCATCGGACCGGGTTCCGCCGGCAGCGCCGCCTTCCTCGCCCTCATCGACGTCGCCGGTTTCGGTCCGCGGCTCGTCCTCGGGCCGCACGAAACCGACGTCGACCTGAAGCTTGCCATTCGCGGCAAGGGTAACGAACACACCGGCAGTGGCCTTCTGGGCGGGATCGTAGCTTTGAGGACGATCATCGATCGCATCAAGCTCGGCGCCCAGCTGGTCGAGCTTCGCCTCGATTGCTTCGTCGGCATCCTCGGCCTTGGCATAGTCCGCATCGAGCTTGTCGTATTCGGCTTTCAGTGCATCGTAGCGTCCGATCTCCTCGGCGCTGAGCTCCTGCGCCTCGGCGTAGATGCGCCGCATTCCGGAGGTGTGGCCATAGGGAAAGCTGATCGCCGCCTCCACCCATTTCCAGCCTTCAGCGCGGATCGCCTCGGCATCCACCTTCAGCCTGTCGAAGACAAGCTGCTCGAGGAGTGCGGCATCCTGGAACCAGCCGCCGGAATCCTGCTCGAACAGGTCGCGAAGGATGACCCCTCCAGCCGCTTCATAGGCTTGGGTGCCGACATAGACGGCCCGGCGATCGTCGGCGCGAACGGTAGTCTCGGTCAGCAGGCGCCTGATGTAATAGGGTTCCTGCGTGTGCGAGCTGGAAATCCGCTCCCAGACCTGTTCCTGGCGCGCGTGATCGTCCGAGATCGAAAACGCCATGATCTGTTCGAGACGGATTTCGTCGTTCTCGTAGTGATCGAGAAGTTTTGGCGACACCGAGGCTAGCCGCAGGCGCTGCCGGACCGTCGCCGGCGATACGAAGAGGCGGGCGCCGATCTCGTCCGGATCGAGGCCCTGGTCGCTGAGTGTCTTGAAGGCCCGAAACTGGTCGAGCGGGTGCAGGTCGGCGCGCCGCAGGTTTTCGGCAAGCGAATCCTCCTCGGCCGAGGTCTCCTGCCCGCGATTGACGATGCAGGGGATTGGCTCATTCTTGGCCAGGCGCTTTTGCTTGATGAGGATGCCGAGCGCGAGATAACGCCGGCCGCCGGCGGGCACCTCGTACGTGCCGGTCTCCTCGCCCTCGCCGTCGAGCACGGGACGGACGTTCAGGCTCTGGATCAGCTTTCGCCGTCCGATGTCTTCGGCCAGCTGCTCAATCGACACGCCGTCCTTGATGCGCCGGACATTTTTCTGCGACAGCATCAGCTTGTCATAGGGAATATTCTCCGCGGCGTTCATCGCGATCTTCTGAATGGCGTTCTTTGCCATGGTCAGGTTCTCCATGACGGGCGGCCCGGGGCCTCTCCCCGAACCTCCAAGCCCGTCAAAAACCCTCCCCTCCCCCCTCTGCCTCCAGGCCTCACGCCGACCCGGCCCCGGCTCAGACCTCGACGCGGCCGAGCCGCCGGAGGTGCATCCCTCCAGCATGTTGGCTTCACCGGGTTCTCAAACGAAAAAAGCGCCGTCCTCTTACTTCGGAGGACGGCGCTGGGATCGATGGAGACGGCCCGGAGACGAGGCCGACAACGACAGTTTTCGCTGCCGGCTTCCGCAGGATCAGGCGGCGAAATCGAGGAGCTTCTTGGCTTTGCCCTCCAGGTCCAGGCGGACATCCTGATGCGGCTTGTCGCGCGCGACCCGCGTGATGCCCTGCACGAAATCAAAGATCGATTCCGGTGGTCGGCCTTCCTCCATGAGAACAGTATCGATGATCTTCGTGGTCTCGGACTTGGAGAAGCCGCGCTTGCGCAGGAAGTTTTGGCGGTCTTCGTCATCTCGGGCCACGATCCTTTGCCGCGCCGTCTTGATGCCGTTGACGAACGGCATGGGGGAGGAATCGGCAAACTGGATCAGGGCCGGCTCGGCTTCCAGTGCGAAACGGGAGGCCGCGTATTTTGAATGGCGGATGGTGATTTCCTCGAAATCTTCCACGCCCCACAAATTGCGATTCTGACACACGGCGCGCAGATAAAAGCTGGCGATCCCGAGGGTGCGGGCACCGACCTCGGAATTCCAGCAGTAGAAGCCGCGGAAATAGAGATCCGGTTCCCCATTTGGCAGCCGTCCGGCCTGGATCGGGTTCAGATCGTCGACGAGGAACACAAAGACATCGCGGTCTGACGCGTAGAGCGTCGTGGTATCGCGGGAGATGTCGACGTGCGGATTGTAGATACCTGTCGACCAGTCGAGCACACCGGGCACCTTCCAGCGGGTGTCGCCGGTACCGTTGCCGGCGATCTTTTGCACGGCGTCGACCAGTTCTGAGTCAAATATTCTGCCGTAATCAGGGCCTGTTACCGCCCGCAACTCAAGGCGTCCATTCTCGATCTCCAGCGTCTTCACCTGTTCGACGCGGTGGTTGAGGAGACCGTGCTGAAGGTTTATCGCCGCGAGCGGGGCTGGAAGCTGCCGCAGATAGGTGGCCGGTGCGCCGACCAAGGAGGCGAGTTGGCCAAAACTCCAATGCGTGGGGGCAACAGGGCCAGGCGCATCGGGCAGCATTAGCCTCAGCCGCTCCGGGTCGTCGCGGCTGGCCTCGACGCGGATCAGCTCACTTTCGACGATGCGGGTCTTGCTGCGCTCCGACCGGCTCTTCACCGCATTTCCAAGGTCGTTGAGCGACAGGTATCGCTCATCCGCCGGCCGGTTGAACCATTCTGACGACACGCGGCCAATACGCTGGCCGCGGCTGAGGTCGACCTTGTATCCGGCACGCTCGTTGCGCTTAGGCGCAAGAATTTCCATTTGGGTCATGGTTGTAGCTCCTCGGCGGACGCCGGGAGACTCTCTCCCGGACCTTTACCCGCCACCGCATCCCGCCCGCCCTCTTTCTCTCCCGGCACCCGCGCGCCACTAGCAGCGTCGCCATTGCAGCAGCGGCCGCCTCAAGGCTGGCACCGTCCAGGAAAGCCCGAGCCTAAGACCAGGCGCCGCTTCACCTTCCGGACACGTCAGAATTCTCTGTGCTTCCTTGCGCAACAAGACCGGTGCCCATCCGAATTCAGGTAGCGGCCTGCTGAAATTCGGCAGGCAACTTGTCTTGAGATTGGGCAACCGTCAGTTCTGTTCTGGCCCTAGCCACAAATGTATAAATTGACCCAACGTCATGATAGCGAAGACCGTGTCACGGTCGGAATTGAGAGTGTAATTGCATGTCGAGCAGGTTCGTCCGGCCCGTGGTGGTGCAAGTTGGCCGGCATGACCGTGAGCGCATCATATTCGATGTGAACGACGCAGCGACGATCCTGCTGCGGAGTTTCCCTCATCAGACGAACAAGCGAAAACTGGCCATGGATGCATGTCTTCAGGTTCTGCGTGGTGAAGCTCAGCCGCCGGTAGCGAGACGGGCCTTCGTTGTAGCGGCGTTAGAAGCGAAAATCCTACGCAGCGACTGAGGTCGAAGCGGAACATCGCGCCTCTCGACAACGGGCAGGTAGACCGGCAATATTTACCTCGATCGGAGATGGCATATGCGAAATTTGCCGAGCGACATCGATGCTGACGTTGTGATCGAAGTCAGTCGGCTTATCGATGATGCCGAGGATCTCTTGCCTTTGCCGGTGCACGAACTGGTCAAGCGGATTCGTACGATACTGCAGACCCGCCTTTCCGACCAAGCTATCGAAGAACTGGTGGTCGAGATGGCATCGACACGCGGGTTGCCCATGGTCTTCGACAAGCCTGCAGAATAGTCAATTCTTCCACATCTCTTGTGAAAATATCGGCAAAAGCAGGCGGCGAATTGCCATTGTCCTTCGAATGACCGGAGAGAATGGCAGGCCGAGAAACGGCCTTAGGTCAGTCTTCGCCAGCCGGGCTGGCGAATATAAGCCATCGGCTTAACCGCTCCGACCATGGTTCTCAATTCACCGATGAAGTGGCAACGCGATACTGCCCAATTCTGGCTGCGAAATCGCGCAATCACCGCCGGGCCTCGTCACCTCAGTTTACCCGTTTCTCGCGCGCAAGAAAAAGGCCGGACCAAGGTCCGGCCAGGTATGAAGGCTAAAACCTCCAGAGGGGAACGCGCCGGACGAATGGGAGGAAACATCCGACGCACCGCGCATATGGGTCAGCAAAGGTGACACTTCAACAACATGCCGGTAGGCCACCAGACCTGTCCTCTTGGTGCACTGAAGCTTGCGTGCTTGATGCGATTGCCAATTTGAGTGCCTGGTTCAGCCAGCCTTGCTCAGGTTGCCGGCAGACGATTTACCGGTCCGCCGATCCTGTTCTATCTCGTAGTTGACCTTCTGGCCGTCAGCAAGCGTCGATAGGCCAGCGCGCTCGACAGCAGAAATATGGACAAACACGTCCTGTCCACCACCGTCGGGTTGAATGAAGCCAAAGCCCTTGGTCGCGTTGAACCACTTTACCGTTCCAGTCGCCATAAAGGTGTTTCCTTGCCGTAAGTGTCTACCTGTCCGCTGGCCGACCGCACTGGCCGCAGGTGTTTCAGATACATGCAGCAAATGGCCCTCATAGCAAGTCTTTGGCCTGTTTGACGACCTTTTGGCGCCAAGCGGTGGGGGCGCTGACGCCACCTCGATAATTGAGCAGTGCCAGCATCGTATGCTTGAAAACAAGACTCTCGGAATACTGTCCCACCCTTGTGCCGTGTCGGTCAGACGCGCGGACAACAACCACCAAGACAGCTGCCGGTCGACGAAACCAAAGACCGAAAAGGCCGCATTGGCTTTGAGCTGGGCGCAAAGCGACAAGCTGCGGGATCGGCGATCGTCATCCCGTCATCTTCGCCATCGCGCCGTTCGCCTTGAGCGCCGCCATCAGCATCGGCCCGACAGAGAACTGCCCTGACGTCGCCTTTTCGGTCAGTACCCGCAAATAGCCGCCGGCCGAGTTGATGTGCTGCGCCCTTTGCAGAATGCAGGCAATCACGATCGCCGCGATCTCTTGGCCCATCACATGGCACGCCTCCTCATACGCAGACGGCGAAACGCCCAGATATCCCCGCACCTGGGCGGCCGTTATCATGAGATCGCGCCAATTGCCGATCCCGTCGACGGCATAATCCGCAATTTCGGGGCAAGCCTTCAGCACCATCCCTAGTGGGTATGTTTTTGGCGCCTCTGCGGTCCTCGTCTTGGGCTCGGCCGACGCCCCGCCTTTCTCTAAAGCAGGTTCAAATTCAAAAATAGAGTCGGTATTTGAATCAGATTGCTGCCGCTCGTTTTGAGAGTCATCGCCGCTCGGATTCATGGATTTCATATGGATTTCCAGCAGCTTATCCACATCATCACGCAAGGCGGCCAGATCGGCAACGATGGGCTCTAGTTCGGCAATGCAGGCTCGGCGCGGAATTGCCTCCACAACGCCGCGGAAGCGCTTCCACAGGCCTCCCCAGTCGCCTGGAACATCTTCGTCAACAGCCGCCTCGATCAGCTTCTGGATGTCTCGGCGGTGCAAGGTGATCCGCTCGCGCATCAGCCTGAGCGCCCTGTTGTCGGCGCGAACACGCTCGGCCGCCGCCTCGAACTCGTGAGCGCGGGCAAGCAGCGGTGCCAGGGAGAAGCCAAATGCTTCCTCGATCTCCCCTCCTCTGCCCTTGCGCGCGTAGCGCTTGCCGTTCGGACTATCCCGACGGATGATCAGCCCGCAGTCAACAAGAGCCGCCAGGTGTCGTCTGACTGTGGGCTCGGGCATTCCGTGCGCCCTGAGCGACAGCTGTGCGTTCGAGGGAAAGACGATGAGGTCGTTTTCCTCACCCAATTCGCTGTCAGGATAGAATGATAGCAACGCATTCAGGACGGCCAGCGCACGATCGCCGATACCGACGATGCTCTTGCCCTCGCAGAGGTTGCGGTAGATCTGCCATTTGTCGACGACCCTGCCCTTGGGGATTTCACGTGAATCGTTTTGCGCTGCCAGCATGGCAAGCGACATCGGCCGCCGCCCAAAGGGCGTCGTTGCAATACCCGTCTCCATTTTCTTTCACCTTCGATTAGGCAAAAGAAATCTGCTCGCCAAAACGGCGCCACGACTCTTGACAGTGATTCGGGGAAATGCGATTCTCAGCTTGCGACAGACGAGAAGGGCTTCCGCGACGGTGACGTTCGGGGGCCTTTTTCTTTTGCGGTTTCAGTCTCCTGTTGAGGTCTGCTCCGACTTTCTGAACGCCTCATAGAGGTTGCTCAGATTATCGGAAATCCACGTACCAAAGCGGCTGCCGTCCATCTCCTTCACGGCGATCGTGATGGCCTTGCCTGCCTTCTTAACGCTGACGCTAACTGCTTTGTCCTCCGGGACCCAGGATTGTGCTTGGGACTTCAGACCTACCTTGCGAACCGGCTTCCCCTTCGCATTCAGGGCTCCCAGCAGCCTTTCGAAACGTTCGTTGCTTTCCAACTCACCGAATTCTGGTTCGGACAAGATTGCATTAACCATTTCGAATTTCTTGCCGGCGAGGAGAGACAGCTCAACCCACCGCTCGCGGCCCACAGACGTAGCGGATCCAATCTTGCCGATCACAGACGCCGGAATTCTTGAGACGACTGATACCATCTTTGATACCGCAGCGGCGTTCGAGGCCAATGCTGACGAGATCACATCTCTGTCGTACCCCAAATCCTCAAGACGCTTTGCGAACATCGCCTTCTCGATGAAGCTAAGATTTGCACGAGCGGAATTCTCCTGACCCTGGGCAATTACATGGGCCCTGTCGTCGATCTCCTTGACGACTGCCCTTACCTTCCGTCCCAGCTCACGAGCGACTCGGACTCTGCGGTGGCCGAAGACAATCATATAGCGGCCGTCGGAGCCTGGATGCGGACGGACAAGTATGGGAGAATCTTGCCCCCTTTCCCGAATAGCTTCCAGCAGTTCTTGGTACTGCTCCTGGTCGTCGCCCATGCGGTCGGAAACGAACGAGCCGTCGACTGCGCTTGGGTCGAGTTCCACGACATGCTCGCCCTCAAGATACGCATCCGCTTGCTTTGCCAACTCGTTGACCGAACGGATCATGGATTTTGACGCTCCGCGGATCGGATATGCTGCAGCCGCGGTAGATGACTCCCGCTCGCCGGCTTCCGCTTCTACGAGGCCAGAAAGAAGATTTTTACGTGCCATATTTTACCTCCAGGCAGCGTAGGCCGTTGAATACATTTGGAAAAGGTGCACTTTTGTCAGCAGACAAGTCAGCGCCCCCATGCTTCATGAATCAAAGCTACGATTTCGCCATTGACGACGTCCAAGGCTTCCATTGCCCGCTCGTATGTGGACCGGGTCATCGCACTCTTTTCGACTTCGTAGAGGGTCTGCTTGGTAATCCCCGCATCGGAAATCGCCGTTGATTTCAGCATCTGGTTCTTTAGGATGAATTCGCCGAACAGCGTATGCAGGAATGCCACCATCTGCGCTTGCGGCTGGTCCGTAGGTTCGAATCGAGTAACAAGGTAGCGATACCACTCCAGATTCACCTCGGCACCGGCCGCTCTGATCGGCTCCAGGATGTTCCCGAGCATCAGCAGAAACTGGCCCATGCTCATCACATCGAGCATCTGCGGATGGATCGTGATCAACACTGAAGTCGCCGCGGTCAGTGCAGTGATCGTCAGGTAGCCAAGCTGCGGCGGACAATCGATAACTATGACATCGTAGCGATCGTCGACCTCCATCAATGCCTTCGAGATGCGTGTGAAAAACGCCCTGCCCGCATTCGAAGACTTGTCAGTCATTGCCAGAGGCGTGTCGTATTCGAATTCCTGGAGCTCTAGGTTCGCTGGGACGATGTCCAAGCCCGGGAAATTCGTCGGCTTGATGATCTCGGAGAGAGGCACCCTCTCGTCGTCATAACGAATCGCGTCGTAAAGGGATTTCGTCTGGTCGAGTTCAGGCTGGAACCCATGCAATGAAGAAAGCGACGCCTGCGGATCGAGATCGACCGCTAGGACACGGTGACCGGTAAGCGCAAGGTATTGGGCGAGGTGGGCAGCTGTAGTGGTCTTCCCGCTGCCTCCCTTGAAATTAACCACAGCTAAAATCTGAAGCTTCTCGCTGGGCCGCCGATGGGGAACATACATGCGGGCGTCAGATCGACCGTACTGGTCCAGATACTGGCGCAGCTCAAGCATCTGTTCAGCAGTGTACGAACGTCTGCCCGACGTCGAGGTTTCAGGCACCGGTCCCTTTCCTTCCAGATGCAGTTTCTTCAGATGGCTCTGGGAAACCCCCAGATACGTGGCAACCTCCGCCAGCGAGAACGAACGAAGATCTTTCTTCGCGTGGGGAGGGAAGCGCTGCATCGAAAGCAGGTGCAACTTCTTCGATATCTGGTCGCCCTGATCGAGGATGCTTTTCTCGAACAGCAGCGGGATCTTTGTAGGAACGGGCGAGTTCACGTTCATTCGATCGAGACTCTCTAAAAACGATTTTTGACGTAAAAGCGCCAAGCAACCGTCATTATGTCCGATTCGTTCGCCCGGGCAAGAAATTTAAAGTTAACAAAAGCTTAACGGTCGCGGAACTGGGCTCAATAATATGATTCATGCAACTGAATATGCTGCACAATTCGGCGATTTTGTCTGCGGACAAAGCCTACCATCCAAGCACAAATCCTGCTTACCCAGGCATCACGCCCAGTTCTTATCGGCTTCCTAAGGCGCTCCGCACCGTTGCCTGGCAAGTGATCACGACACTCTGAGCCTATGACGAGTATTTGCAGATCAAACTCGACCGCGTTCTGACCCGACATCGCAAAGCGCCATGTTGTCTTTCACCTCCCTTGAAGACGCTAAGCAAAGCGTTCCAGGTGATAGCTGTCGGAGGAGAGAGGGCAGCGCTCATCAGTCCGTTGCCTCACGATAAGCGCCAAGTGGGAGGACGGAGTAATGGTGTCGAGTTCGCTCAATGGGAAAAGAGAGGGCTTTTCAGAGCCCGGACGCCTTAGTGAGGTTGATCCGGAAACGGTCGCGACGCCGCTGGTACTTGCGGGTCATCTCGGCGCTGGCGTGGCCAAGCTGCTTCTGCACATAACGCTCATCAACCTCGGCAGAGGAAGCCAGGCCAGCGCGCAGTGAATGTCCGGAAAACTTCTGTCCCCGCTCGCCCTCGGAGAGATCGCCGCGCACGCCGGCGGCCAAGGCCGTGCGCTTGACCAACCGGGCCACCTCCTGATCGTTGAGCCGATCGACGCCGACCGTTTTACCCTGACCAGTAACACGGCGGAACAAGGGGCCATGCGCGATGCGGGCAAACCTCAGCCAGGTCTCGAGCGCGACAACCGGGCAGGTGGCGTCGGACGAACCGCGGCCGATCTCGACCTCGCGCCAGCCGGTCTTGCCGCGCAGTGTCACAAGAGCACCTTTGTCGAGCACCTCAACCCAGCCGCAGCCATCCTCGGTTTGATCGCGGGCGAGATCGAGGCCGACGATTTCGGAGCGGCGCAAGCCGCCTGCGAAGCCCAAAAGCAGCATGGCGCGGTCACGCAGGCCACGCAGCGTGCCGCGGTCGAGCGTCTCCAGCATGGCAACAAGATCGTCGCGCAGTACGGCCTCCTTCTGACGGGGCGGGGCGGCGTGCGTGTTGCGGATGCCGGCGAGCACGGTGGCGATATGACGGTCCTTCCGGTCAAGCGATTGGCCGCGCTGCGTGTAGTTCCAGGTCAGGGATGACAGGCGGCGCTCGATCGTCGCCACCGCCTTTTTGCCCCTTCCAGTGCCCGAAGCCTGCGCGGTGATATAGAGGCCAACGGTCTGCGGGTCGGGCCGCGATGGATCAAAAGACTGGCGCCGGCACCAGGCGCAAAAATGCTTCCAGTCGGCTGCGTAGGCGCGACGGGTGTTCGCCGAACTTGCTGCCTCGACATAATCGCGCGCACGGTCGGCGAGCTTTTCGAGATGCGTAGGCAACGATGTCTGTCGCGGGTCAAGGACCGGCGGGGGAGGGGAGGGGCCTTCATCCGGCCGCCCCATCTCCATGACGACGTCGACAATGTCCGGCAGGTCATCGGTGTCGATTGCGTCGGTGGACACCATCAAATTACGGGCTTTGCCCATCCAGCCTCGTCCATTCTACTGTCGCAGCAATGCGATTCTTACGAGCGAAGGTGCGGCCAAAGTCCGGAATTGTCCACCGCGAGCTGTGTGACAGAATAGCTGCGGGAATTGCCTCCGCTCCGGTCCTGGTATCGCATCAGCGGGAGCGCAACGGGCCTTTCCGATCCAGGGATGGCCTCTCAGGGGGTGGTCTCTCCTTGCTTTCATGTTCAACATCCTTTATATTCCGTTCAACAGATGGAGATACCAAGATGACCATACGTGGCGCAGCGACAGCCGCAAGCGAGGAGCGGATCGCCCACACCCGCAACCGTCTGGTGCTTGAGCAGGCGAGGGCGGTCGGCCTGCTTGGCGCGGCCAAGAACACACGCCTTTCCGGCAGGGTGCCGTCGGAATTGATCGAGGCGGCAAAGAAGCGCGCCCATGTGACCTCCGACACCGAACTGCTTGAGCTCGCCTTGTCGCGGCTGGCCCTCGAGGATGATTTTGGCGCCCGGCTCGTCGGCCGCAAGGGCAGCATCTCCGCGGACATCGATCTTGGCATTTGATCTAGGCGGCGCACTGCGGTCCCTAAAACCACAGCGGCGTAGGGCAGGGCTGGAACGGCGACCAGATTCCACCCTGTCCTGGGCAGGTGACCAGCCGCCTGTCGGCGGCGTATTGCTCCTCGACACCAGCGTCTATCTGGATGTCCTGCAGGGACGTACGCCCGAAGCGGTCGATAACCTTCTGACGTATCGGCTCTGTCACCACTCGGCCGTCTGCCTTGCCGAGCTCAGCCACGTGTTCGGCCGGCTCGACCCGGCGCACCCGACGACGAAGTCGGTCCTGGGAGCCGTTGCTGATACGATCGAGGATATTCCGGCGCACCGGCTGCATGCACCCGACGCCACCGCTTGGGGACGCGCCGGCATGCTGGCCGGCCTGTTGTTCCGGCTGAGCCATCTGCCGAAAGGGAAGGGGCATGAACGCCGCTTCCTCAACGATGCGCTGATCTTTCACCAGGCCGGTATGCTCGGGGCGACGGTCCTGACCGGCAATGTTGGCGATTTCGATTACCTCAGCCAGCTTGTTCCGTCGGTGCGGGTGATCTTCTACCGGGCAGCGCCAGGTTTGCGCCCGCAGGCTTAAAAGCGTCAGTGGGATGCACCAGCGCTATCGTAGCCGTTCCAGGAAAGACCGTCGCGCTGTGGGATGGTCCGGAGGGTCGCTGGGCGTGAATTTTGGGCTTCTGCTCGACGAAAACGGCCATTTCCCCATCTAGCGCAAGAATGAACGATAATGCAACATTATCATTCGTTTTTGCCGCTCGACAGGCTGTGCGTTTCGGCCTGGAAATCATGGCGCAAAGCGCACGGACGCTTTACCCTCCAAAACTATGATTCGCCTCGATCCCGCGACCGCCAGCTCGTCTGTGCCGCCCACCGTCCCGCCTTGGGCGCTCGCCCCCGGCGGCGTACCCGATGATGCGGACGCCGCCTTTTGCGCCGGCGCCGCCTTGAGCGCGCTCGACATGCTTGCCCGCGCGCAGCCTGCCTGGGCCGGGGCCTGGCGGCAGCGGCTGGCGCTTAACTGCGCCGCCGCCAACATGCGGCTCGCCGGCCGCGCCGAGGACGCGGCCGCCCTTCGCGACGCATGGTATCTGCGCCAGGCCGGGTCGGACCCTGGACCCGCCGGCACCATCTTTGGTGCCTGGCGGCAGTTGGCCGGGCAGCCGCCCGCCGCCAGCGCCGATCGGCTCGAAAAGATCGTTGACCAACTCGGGCTCCATTGGGACGGCGCGGCTCTCGCCGACCTCTGCACGGAGATTGAGGATGTGGCGGGGTCGCGGCGGCCGGCGCCGTTCGCCGCCGCGGCAATCGCCGCCCGCGTCGTCGCTATGTGCCCCGATGCCGAGCTTTTTGCCTGGTGGCTCGCCGATCTGGTGCTGGCGCAAAGCCTGCGCTGGCCGCGGCCGCTGCCGCTGTTGATGGCTCAGGCCTTTGGTCCGGCATTTCGCCCCGACGCCGGCGGCAAGCGCATTCGGCCGGGCGAAAACGGGTTTGAGCGGGCGGTGTGCCTGGCGCTGCTTCGGTCCGCGACCGACGCCTGCCGGTTGGCCGCCGAGCTGTCGCGTCGCGCGGAGCGGCTCATCGCCGTCGCACCGAAGCTCAGGGCAAAGGGGGCGGGCGATGTGATCCAAAGACTGCTCGACGACGACGCCGTCTCCGGATCGCTGACGACCAAAAGCCTCTCGCGCTTTGCGGCGCGGCGGCTGTTCGATCGGCTGCAACAACTCGATGCCGTGCGCGAGCTCTCCGGCCGTCCCACCTTCCGCCTGTTTGGACTGTAGCGATGAGCGAAGCCTCTGCCCGCCGCAAGCCGAACGATCAGCCGGCGCTGCTTGACACCGAGCTCGATCACCTGCCGCCAGAACTGCGCTGGCGCGAATGGATGGGCCGCGTCGAAGCGGTGATTTTTTCCGCCAGCGAACCGGTGACGCGTAGTGTCCTCGCGCGGGTGGTGGGAAAAAACTGCAATCTCGAACTGATCATCGACGACATTCGCGCCGAGCTCGCCGGCCGGCCCTATGAGTTGGTCGCGGTCGCCGGCGGCTGGCAGCACCGGACCAAGAAAATTTTTGGCGACGCCATCCGCGCCGCCTTCGGCACGGCAGCGGGCGACGGCGCAAAAGAACTGTCGCAATCCGAAGCGCTGGTTTTGATGTGCATTGCCTATTTCCAGCCGATCACGCGTGGCGAACTGTCGAGCTTTTTCGGCAAGGAGATATCGCGCGACCTGATCGGCGTGCTGCGCGCGCAGGACCTTATCGCCTCGGGACCGCGCAGCCCTCAGCCGGGCGCGCCTTACACCTATGTGACGACGAAAAATTTTCTCTCGCAGTTCGGGCTCGACACGCTGCGCCAGCTGCCGGACTTCGAGGCGCTCGAGGACGCAGGGCTGCTGTCGAAGGAAAAGTTCCTGGCTGGCGGTATTCCAGCCGGTTTGGCTAACGGGAAGGGCGAGGACGAGGTCATTGAGGACCAGGTGTCGTGAGCAGGGCGTTGTCGCGTTGTGATCCCAGAGACAGTCGATCACTCAGGACCAGGACGACTGATCGTGCGGCAGGCGGTGATCAGGATCGTGAACCGCGACATGATCGCCTTCGACAAGATTGGCCGGAAAGACCACCACGTTGGTGCCACCGGCGTGACGCAGCGACGGAAACAGGATGCCACGAAGCCCGGCCGTGATGATCAGGTCCGCAAGCTTCCACGATGGCGGGATCTTCTTGTCAATGCGAGCGACCTGGCGCCAGGCACAATCCCATTCCTGCCAAGCGCCGTCCCAGATGTCCGGGTCGAATCCCTGCGAAAGATCGGCCACCTGGCCGAGCGTGATCTTGTAGGCGGCAAGCGTTGCCGGCGGGACGACGCTGGCGCCCTGCTTGTATTCGTCAAGAGCCGTCTGGGTCGAACGGGACAGATAGAGTGCTTCGACGCCTGGCCGGTTGAAACGACCGCCGTCGATCGCCGCCCCTGCACCGCTGGTGGGCAGAAAGGCCCATTTGGGTGTCAGATAGCGATGGAATATCTCGTCCGGCCCGACGCGGGTGACCTTCACCCGCGCGCCCCGTTCTCGAGATCCCGAATGAAGGCAAGAACCGCTTCGACCTGACCGTCAGCGACGAGTTCGGCCGCCGTGCGATGGCTATAGTCAGCGATAGGTTCGTTGCGATACCAGTAGATCGCCTTGTCGACGTCGCCGGTGAGCTCCGTCGCGGCCGAGATCACCTTCACCATCTCGCGCATCCGGCTCTGCAGGCGCTCCGATGACGGATTGCGCAGCGTGTTGCGGTGGACGCCGGTCAACTGGGCCAAATTGGCAACCTTCACGCCCAGCGCCTCCGACAGGCGCTTCGGCGAGATATAGGGTGTGCGCGGCTCCTGCAGGCTATCGACAAAGCCCGAGATCACCGTGGAATGTGCGAGCTGTGCGTGGGCCATGACAATTCTCCGACCTCTCATAAGCACAATATATGCACATTTTAATGCATAGCAAGTGAACAGTGGCTTGGCGCCTCCCAGCGACCTGTTTGTCCTTCCTCATCCTCTTAGCGGTTGCCGGCTGGCGGCAGCAATGCTTCGCAATGTCGGACGTTGAGATCAGATTTGCCGCGTGCCAGATGCCGACATCAGGGAACTCTTATAAGTCGGGTAAGTCGGGGGTAATTCGCCCGCAGAAGTCGATCGGCGTATCGCGCATCTTCGACTCCTTGTTCAGCTCGATACCATCCCAGTTCCACGCCTCCAGCTTGTCGCGCTGAAAGAGACCAGCGTCCAGCCTCACTGGAATGTGGTAGCAGTTGTAGGAGTAAGTCCCGTCTGCATAGCGAACGATGAAAGGATCCTTCTGGAGGTACTCCTCCAGCGGAACCGCCGGCAGCGTCCCGTGACGGAATCGAAGCGAGGGGCCGGAGATATGGTCGTGGCGGTAGCCACCTGGAATCTCCTCGCTGATGACAAGGGCGTATTCGGATGTCGCGCTGTCGCTTTCGATACGGAAAACGATTTCGCCGTTCGGTCCTACATCACCGAGATTCAGATCGACGGCGAAAACTGGGACTTCTGACGAACCAAAGATGACGAACTGCCGGTCGTTGAAGCGCATTTGCGCCTGTTCGCCCCATTGGGCCGATATCGGCCATGCGGAATGCGGCTTCGCCAGTTTCTCCGGACGAAGGAAGTCGCGGACAATGTTGCTCTCGCTTTCAACTTCGGACGAGACCTTCGCCCACGTCGCGGCGGTCCATTCTATCCAGTCCGATATCGTCCCGGATTTTTGCTGCCAGACCTTGCCGCGGCGCTGGGTTCCTCCCCACAGGACGCGCTCTCCGTTCTCATATCCAAGGCAGGCAAGGTTGTTGAGCGAGGACTCGGCCTTTTCGATGCTGGCGAGTCCTTCGGTGACATTAGGCCCGAAATACGAGGTGAAGCTAATCGCACCGATACGCGACGAACCAAGACTCTTCACCAGCGGCAGTTCGACATTATTGAGAATGTTGAAGATAGGCGTGCCCGATACCAGCGTGGTGTCGTCGTTTGTGACCGCCTTCGCGAGCTTCTCGGATCGCAACGCATCGTAGTCGCTCGCAAAAAGGCAAAGTGATCCGGCAGCCTTGTCCCACTTGAGGATCAGGAGGTCGTAGATCGTGTCGTACACATTCTGGTAGTTGCCCCAAGCTACATCGCTAGAACGGCAGACTACTGCGACCAGAACGCTGTCCTGTTCACTCAACGCGTACCAGCTTTCAGAGTCTTTCTGAAGGACGGACTCAAAAGCCAAGGGATTCCAGTCCTCGCATTTCGTCCGGAAGAGCTGTGCTGAAAGTGCAGGCCGGAGGTTCCAAAGCGAAAGGTTGGCATGGAGATCGCCAGACTCTCTAAGCGCAAGTACCACGTCCTGCAGCCGCAGTTCCTGCGCGATTCTTTCCTCGCTTAAGCGCTTGATGAGAAGATCCCAGTCGGCTCCTTCTGCGTAGAGGTCGGCGAGTTTCGCCTCTGCGTTAGGGTCGGCAATGTTGGTGACGACTGTGGCCTCGCCGATTCTGTCGGCGGGGCCCTTGCGGGTGAAGCGGCCGATGAACTGAAGTGTTACAGCCAGCGACTTATGCGTGTCGTGAAGGGCCGCGACCTTGAGGTATGGCAGGTCGAATCCTTCTCCCAGCATGTCAACGCAAATGACGATCCGGGCTCCATCGGCTCCTCGATCAAAGAGCTGGGTCATAGCCTCGCGATTGGTCAAGCTGCGCCCGGGACCAGAGTATACGACGACCGGTTTGAGGTCCGGAGCGAGGCGCTGGTAGATGCGGCCCACCGCTTCGGCTCGGTCCTTTGATGACGTCCGCGCCATCAGCAGGTGATCGAGCTTCAGGTCGTCCCGGTCATGTCGGAGCGTCGCAATGGCTTCCTTGGCAATTGCGATATCGCGGGCTTCCTCGTCCCCATATTCTTCGATCGTTTTGAGGTTTATAGGACGGTAGTAGCCGGCGGCCTGGGCATCACCGAGCTTGTAGTTGAAGATGATCTTGCCATCGACGCGCTTTCCGTCGCGCCGGAACGGCGTTGCGGTGAATTGGAGAATACGTTTTGTAGCGAAGTGCTCCCGAACACCCTGCCACGTTCTGGCAGTGATGTGGTGGGCTTCGTCGACGATAAGATCAGAGCATGCGTCTGCGAGACGTCGGACGACCGCGGCGTCCGAGGCCTCAAGGACGTTCGGAAGGGCAACGATGACGTTTGCGTTCTGGATGATCGAGTCCAGTTCGTCCGTCGACCTTATGCCAGTGGTAATGATTGCAACGCGTGGCTTGGCGAGGTCGCGGGTGATAACCTGGGCCTCGGGCAGGACGCCAAGGCTGACGAACTTGCCAGCGATCTGGCTTCGCAGCGTATCGCTGGGAACGAGAACGAGCGTTAGTCCAAGCCGTCGGTAGACGAGCGTTGCCAGCATGGTTTCTGTTTTGCCGGTTCCGGTCGGAAGGACGACCGTGGCTGGTTCAAAGGCGGAGCCGACTGCAAAGTGAGCGGAGATCGCGTGCAGCGCGCCTATCTGCGGGGTGCGCAGGCCCGGAAGGTCGTTCTCCTCGTCCTCGGTTCGAAAATCGAACCTATTGATCCATGACTGCAGGACCTTTTCCGGCGTGTCGGCATAGGTCGCCAATTCGCCTAGGGAATCCCATTGGATTTCAAAGGTCTCAGAAAGGTTATCGAGGTCGTCGACGCCTGGTGCCACGACCACAGGCAGCGGCGTGGATATTCGGCGCGCCCCCTTTCGGCGAAGGAGAATCTCGCGGTACGGATGACTGAGTTCCGTGGTGATGAGATCGTGCCCTTTGATCTGAGAGGGCGAGATTCGAGCTTTGGTGGCAGCGCCGCCGAAGACACGCTGAACGATGCGGTTGCCGCCGACCTTCAGGCCGCGCTCTGGAAGCGCGGGGAAATCAAGAGTGCCGCGCCAGGCAACGAACAGGCTCATATCACAATGTCGACCAGAGTTGAGCAGTACTTTCCATATGAAGTCTCCATCTAATAATGACGAAGGCTGAAAAGGCGAATCAGCACGAATGAATTTCGTCCCTTTTGAGGGTTATGAACAGAAATATGTGTTTTGCATTCGGATAAGCAGTCGACTTCGGACGACGGTAGCAAATCATGGAATTCGCCAATGCTAGACAACTTTATTGGCACGAGGTCACACCTTTGCTGGGTTGTCTCGCCGCTGCAGAATTGGGCGCCCGCGGTTCGCTCATCGGTACCCAAAACCGCAGTCAGCTCCGGCGCCCCGGGAGAGGACCTATCCCGTGCCGTCGAAACCATTCGGCTGGGTCGACGCGGCAATAAGGTAATTGCGGTCGATTGCGAAGTTGCCGGTCGGAACACCGACAGTGGCTGCAAGGAGCGTCTCGGTGTCCTCCAAGGCTTTCCAAGTGGGAGGAGTTAATCGCGATCAATGTGCAGTCCGATAGTTGCTTTTCTTAGAAGTTTATCGCCATCTTGTCTTGCGGAAGGGGTGATGAGCATGCGCAATGTGAAGGGGACACGACATAGTCTTCGTAGCAGCCGGCAGCTGTCAATCATTGCCCAGGATCCATCTGTCAAAGTTGACGATCGGATTGTTAGAGCATCGATTGATGTTCCCGCCGAAGAACTGTTGCCGGGTCCACGCGGCTACAGGGTTGTCGTCGTAGACTATGATGCGACGGCTAATGCCCTCTATCAGCCGGCGAGCTTATCATCGGGGCTCGAAGGGGAGTACGCAGACCCTTTTCAGGAGGCGCCGGATGAAACGCTTCTTTCTGATCCGCGGTTTCACGCTCAAAACGTCTATGCCATTGCTATGCGTATTCTAGCTCGCTTCGAGTTTGCCCTTGGCCGGCGGGTGCAATGGGGATGCGAGGGCCATCAGCTCAACATCTTGCCACACGCATTCGCCGAGCCAAATGCTTTTTACTCGCGCGATGATCGATCGTTGTTTTTCGGTTATTTCGAAAGCTTTCCCGACAAACAGGACAACACGCATACAGTGTTTTCCTGTCTGTCGCATGATGTCATCGCTCACGAAACCACGCATGCGATCCTAGATGGCCTGCGCTCGCGTTATCTCGAACCGTCGTCGCCGGATCAGGGCGCCTTTCATGAGGGTCTTGCAGACGTCGTCGCACTGCTTTCCATTTTTGCGCTTCCTGATGTCGTCAGCGCCGCACTCGATGGAATGGCCGGCGGAGCATTGATCGACCAGGCGCTGCTCGAAAGGGACACGCTCGCCAATTCGGTCCTCTTCCGCCTGGCAGACGAAATGGGACAAGAAATGAGTGGCGTCCGAGGTTGCGCGCTGCGCCATTCGATCAAGCTGTCGCCCGGTAAGAATTACATGGATGATCCAGAATATCAGGAGGTTCATAAACGCGGGGAGCTGCTCGTTGCAGCCATGTTGCGCTCATTCCTCGACATCTGGATCAGTCGCCTGAGCCGCATCGGTACGATCGTCAACGGGCAAAAGGATCGCTCGCTAGTCATAGAGGAAGGTGCGCGTGCCGCAGACCATCTTCTGACCATGGCCATTCGTGCCATCGACTATTGCCCACCCATCGATCTTTCATTTTCCGACTACCTATCCGCTCTTTTAACCGTCGACCGTGAAGTCGTACCCGACGACCGCTATGGCTACCGGGACGCGTTGCTGGCGAACTTCAAGGATTTCGGCATCTTTCCCAGCAAACGGGCCGCCGCTGACGGAACTTGGCTGCGTTGCGACGACGAAATGATCTATAGCCGCACGCATTTCGACTCGATGCTACGGGATAACGAGGAGGTGTTCCGCTTCGTGTGGGAAAACCGAAGAACGCTAAAGATCGGCGACATCGGTTACATCGAGGTGCAATCGGTGCGCCCGAGCGTGCGTATCGCGCCCGACGGTTTCGTTTTGCGCGAGACGATCGCCGAATATGTGCAGGTCCTGACAGTCACGGCCGGCGAGCTTCGTCAGGATTTCAACGTCGATGTCCCAGACGGCATAAAATCTTGGCGTCCTTTGCGGCTGCTCGGCGGCGGAACGCTGATCTTCGACGAATATGGCCAGCTGAAGTATCAGATCGCCAATCATCTGTTGAAGGATCGGGGAGACAAGAAGCGACAAGGGGACCGGCTCGCTTATCTCTGGAAACAGGGCCTTCTGGATACGAAAAATGACAGGACAGGGGATTTCTCCGCTCTGCATCTCGCGCGAAGCGGTGTGCAGGAGAGGGCCGGATGAAGCCAAGCCGCGTAGTCATCACTTCTTACCAAGTGGGTTTTGGCGACTGCTTCCTGCTCTCGTTTGAATACCCGAACGAGCAGCGGCATGTCCTGATGGATTTCGGTTCGACCGGGTTGCCTGATGGCGTCCCGAAAAACCAGCTCGAGCTGATCGCCAATAACATTGCCGAGCGGACGAAAGACCAGAGATTGGCGGTCGTCGCTACCCACCGCCACAAGGACCATATTTCCGGCTTTGCGACGAAGAAGCAGCGACCATCATCCGGAAAGACGATCGCGGACCTGAAACCGGAACTGGTTTTGCAGCCGTGGACAGAGGATCCGAAACTAGCCGTCAATGCCAAGGGTCCGTTGCCGCCAGGAGTATCGCTCTCCGCTCACCATGTTTCCTCGCTGGCCGCCATGCAGCGGGTTGCTGGCGCGATCTTCAGCGAAGTCAAGCGCGTCCGATATCTGTCGCCTTCGCTACGCCAGGAACTTTCTTTCATGGGCGAGAACAACCTTGCCAATCTCGATGCCGTCGAAAACCTGATGACGATGTCCGCCATCCGAGAATATGCGAAAGCTGGCGATAAGACTGCGCTTGAAGACCTGCTACCCGGTATCAAGATCGACATCCTGGGACCACCCTCAATCGAGCAGTCGGAAAAAATCACCAAGCAGCGCAGCCGTGACCAGGACGAATTCTGGCACCTCATGGCTAATGCTGCGTCCTCCCTCGGCCCAACAAAAGTGCAAAGGGTTGCTCCACTCTTTCCCGATTTTACAGTTGACCCGACCGCTGGCCGTTTCCCGATAGATGCGCGTTGGATCATCAGTCAAGCGAAGCGCCTACGCGCCGACCAAATGTTGAGACTCGTGCGCATCCTCGACAATGTGTTGAACAATACGAGCCTGATCCTACTGTTTCGCTGTGGATCAAAGAGCCTTCTTTTTCCGGGTGATGCGCAGATCGAAAATTGGTCATTTGCGCTAGGCCAGCCTGCGGTGCGGGAGAAACTCAAAAAGGTCGATCTCTACAAAGTAGGACATCACGGCAGCCTTAATGCGACACCGAAATCGCTGTGGGATCTCTTTGACCGAAAGTCTGCCGAAGAGAATCCAGATAGGCTCCAGACCCTGATGTCGACAATGGCTCACAAGCATGGGGACGAAGAACGGCGCACGGAGGTTCCCCGCCAGACACTAGTGCAGGCGCTTGACCGCCAAAGCGCGCTCTTCACAACGCAAAGCCTGAATGAGAACGAGCTCTTCCACGAAACCTCTTTGGATCTGTCATGAGCGAGATGCTAGCCCTCCCTCCGTCAGGTCCGCTGGCCAGCAGTCGAAACCTCGTCATCTGCTGCGATGGAACCTCCAACCAGTTCAGCGAAGACCGTACTAATGTAGCCAAGCTGTGCCGCATTCTCCGCAAGGATCGCGATCGCCAGCTCGTCTATTACCATCCTGGGATCGGCACCAAGGCCCCACCCGGCTTTGTCACGGGTTTTGGCACCAAGCTTGCGAAAGTCGCCGGGCTTGCGTTTGGCTATGGGCTGAAGCGCGACATCGCCGACGCCTATATTTTCATCATGACGCATTTCCGCCCAGGGGATAATCTGTTCGTCTTCGGCTTCAGCCGCGGCGCCTACACTGCGCGTGCGCTGGTTGCCCTCATCAAGATGTATGGCCTTCTGATGCCCGGCAACGACGCGCTGGTTCCCTATTTGGTGGATATGTTTTGGGCAATCGGTAAAGCACGCGAAAACAAAGAGCGCCGCGACGCCTACTTCATGCTTGCAGCCGACTTCAGGCAAGAGCTTGCGACCCCAGATTGTCGGCCGCATTTCGTCGGGGTTTGGGACACGGTCAGTTCCGTTGGATGGATCGGTTCACCCACGGCTCTGCCATACACGCACGACAATCCGGATATCGCGGTGCTGCGTCATGCCGTCGCTTTGGACGAGAGGCGGGCATTTTTTCGCACCAACCTTGCCGCAACGCCTGAGGGTAAGGACGTTCGGCAGATATGGTTTGCCGGCGCCCATGGTGACGTCGGCGGCGGTTATAAGGAAGGTCAAAGCGGACTGTCACGCATTGCACTAGGTTGGATGCTCGAGGAAGCGGAAAAGCATGGGTTGTTGTTAGAAGACGCGGCCAAAGGCGAACTGCTTCAACAAATCGCCGTCGATGCCGAAAAGTACGACCTTCCGATCCACGACTCCATGACCTGGAAATGGTGGGTTGCGGAGTTCGTGCCGAAGCGGCGTTACGACGCCTCGACGGAACGCAAGGGCTGGCGCATCAATCTCTTCGGCCGAAGAGAGCCGGGACCCGATCCAATCCTCCACGATAGCGTTTGGGCGCTACCTGGCCATCAGATCCCGCCGGGATCGAGAAGGGCATCCAATGTTTGGCCGGCTGAAGCTGGCTAAACGCATTATGAATGGCATCGACACCGGATCTCTGACGAAACTCTCACAATAGAACCCAGGCGGCGCGAAAAATTGCTGACCGATTACGAGCCTTGTACAGTTGCTGTGATGCGCATAGAGCTGCACGAGAGAGCACGATCAGCGGCAGCGGAGACGCCGTCAAGCGGCTAGATCATTGAACTTCCTGAGGAAGGCCTCTTGGAGCGATGCGTCGGCCGTTAATGCGATACCGTAGTTGTTGATGTAGCCTTCGATAACGCCCTGGAAGCTGTCGCGATAAACGATCTTCTTCTGGCGGTCGATGGCGATGGTGCCGGTCACCCAGATGATCCAACCGTTCTTCGTTCTGGCCTCGTGCAGCAGCGCACAGCGAACGTTGCTGTAAAAATCTTCTGCGTCGCCCTTGGAAAATAGTTTGTCGAAAGGTGCAGTCTGAAAAAGGAAATCGACAAAGAGTTCGCGGCTGTTTTGGTATTCATGCGGAGGCTGCGCTCTCTTGTGTCGATAATTTTTGCCGGCACGGGTCGCCGCAAGAAACTCGATCAGCGCGCACTGGATCGAAACGATAGTGAAACCCTCGCCTTCCCATTCACCTTTATCTCGCACTATTGCGATGGGCTTGAGATAGCGGCTCCGCAGCCTGCCGAGGAGAAATTTGTCGAAAGCTTCGGCCCAAATATTGGCGTCGCCACCAGGAACGAGTTGCTTGGCAAATTTCGTCCAATCGTCCTTCGTTTTGCCCGGAGCGATAAGCTCGGACCGAGCGCCGCCGCTGGTAACAGTTGAGCTCAACGCTGGTCTCCTGACTGGCGACTTAGGCGCTCGTGCTCCGACATGAGGAAGGTCACGTAGCTGCGGATGAGATTGCAATAGAGCCTGCCATCGGCAGGTCCGATGGTGATACCGGATTTGAGGTCGATGCCGTGGCGGACGCCTCCTCCAGTCGGCGATGACAGATAGCCGTGAAGGGCGCTTAGCCACGTAAGGACTTGCTCCAGCATCGTTCCCTTCTGGTGGCGCCTGAGTTCGTTCGCGATTTTGTTGAAGTATCTTTCTTCAACGGTTACCCCGCCTGCGTTCAGCCCGCGAAAAGCCGTCACGACCGACTCCATCAGCCACAGGATTTCCGCTACCGCTTGCCTCGGTCTACCCTCGGCAAGCAGTTGTTCTGACTGTCTGAAGGATTCGCTGATAATCTGCTGCGCCTTTTCGTCGAGCGATTCATATCGCTCCGGAACGGGGATCGGCTTGTGAATGCCGGTGGCCACTATACGCGGCGGATGGAGTTCATATCCCGCATTGTGTTCCGCGAGCACTCGATTCAGACGGGCGACGTCCGGCAATGCGATTTCTGGGTTGCTGCGCAAAGCCTCGCATGCCTCGTAGAACGCATCAATGAACAACGGTGCGTTCTGCCCGGCAGAAACCATGCTGTCGTAAAGGTCGGATTCCGCCCAACTTACATCCGAACTCGAATATGCGGTTGCTCCGTACGAGTTGGAAAAATAGCTCTTGAAATGCTCCAGGATACGTTTTCGCGAAGGACCTTGTGACGCGATGATGCCGGCGAGCGAGTTGAACTCGTTTACCACGGCGCGTGGCATTTCTCCGGGCGAGTCAAATCTCCAAACTGCTTCGAACTGCATAGCGTACCCCATCACAAACTACTGCAAAAAGGGCTGACCTTGCAAAGCCTATGGCGGCCTTCAAGATCGCCGCGCTGGCAGCCGTTGCATTATTTTGCTGGCAGCGACCTCCGTCGACTACGTGGCCGGGGGCGCGGAATCGACCGGGAAGAACCCATAGCGACCAACGCCTTTGATCTTGGTGAATTTGATCGCTTGCGCTGACACCTGAATATCGGACGGAGGATCGGTGTTCTCGACGACCAGAACCTGCCTGTCGTCCTGCAGCTTTGCTAGGAATCCGTAGAAGTGAGAATTCAGGTCCGTGCCGCTGAGGTCGTCGCCGTCTCCTTCCGGTTCGCGGTAGGAAAGCAGTGGAGAGTCAAGGACGATAAAACCGGGGTGCGGGGTTTCGGAGTCCCTGCAATACTGGAGAAGGCTGACCGTGAACGCTGCCTGCGTAATTGCGCGCAGCCCCTTGCCGAACGATGTTCGGTTCTTTCCGTTGATCACGAGGTCCCGCGTTTTGGCTTCGAAGTGAACGCGGTCGATCTCGGGAAAATGCCACGCTTTCAGAATGGAGAGTACGATACTGGCAAATTTGTCGGCAGTCGTGCTGGGAAGGTCGACCTCGCTGAGACTGTTGCCACCGTCGCCGGATGGATCGCCTTCCCGTTCCAGCGCGGCCTTGCGTTGCTCAAGGTCAGATAAGCCGCGATGGATCGCAAGAGCTTCGCGGACTTCGCCGTCCTTGTCCGCAAACTGTCTGTAGGCTGTTCTGAGCTGACGAAGATTGGGAGCGACCACCCGATCTATCTCGCCCGACACCGACGCGAGCTGGTTCTCGAGAACCGGAAGACGGCGCTCGAAGCTGACGGCTTCTTTGCGCAGTGTCGTGATCGTCTGCCCCAGTTCGTTTTGGCGCGATTCGATCTTGCGTATTTCGGACTGAGCGGCGGCAACAGCCTTATCGACATCGAAATCGCATTCGGCTTTGCGATGGTATTCGGGGGCCGAACCGCAGAACGGACACACGCCGGCGCCAAGAGCCCCGAAGAGGCTGCCTGCTTCTTCTATACCGCGCAACCTGTCGGTATCCGAGCGATAGTGAGCATCGAGTAGAGTAAAACGGTCGAGAAGGGAGGTTATTTCTGTAAGACGGTCGCGTCCTTCCTCGACTTTGCGTGCGATATCCCTGCGGCGAGCGGCAGCGTCCTTGAACTCCGTTTCGGAGACGGCGAGAAGTTCGCCTTGCGAACGCATGGACTCGCCAAGCCGCTCGCGCTGGGCTTCCAGCTCATCCGGCGGACCGGCCAGTTCTTTGACCTGACGGCGATGGCTTTCTATCAATTGATCCAGCAGGTCGAGCTGCGCGTTGCGGCTTTGCTCCTCCGGGGTTCGCGGCTGTGCGGTCGCGAGGCTGGAGTCGTCGACCCCCGTAAGCAGCAACTTGAAGACGGAGGTGTTCGTCGTGTCGGCTGTGTAGTTGCCGTCGGAGAGCGGCGAGCGCTGCTGGATAATCTCTTCCTCGTTGATAATCACCAGGCGGGCAAGGTTGCGGAAGCTGAGGCTGTTCGTGTCACCGCGCTTGTTTCTGCGCACCCGCTTGTGGGCGAGGTCCAGCTTTACAAGCAGGTAAGCTGAAAGATTTTCGTCATTGCGGTCGCTATGCATATCGGCCAGCGGGGTGCCCTCGCCTTCGGGCAGCGTATCGGAATAGACGCCATCGAAGAGGCGGAACGCGCCGCCCTGCGTACTCCTGACAAGCGTGAACTGCTGCCCCTCAAGCGTTTCCATTGCGAGCATGATCTGGTCATAGCCGACCCGTTCCGGAATGTCGCGCAGCGGCCCTTTGCCGCCCAGCATGAAGTCGATGGCATCGACTATGAAGGATTTTCCGGTATTCGAAGCGCCATAGACCACATTAAGGCCGGGGCCGAAAGCGATGGTAGCGCTCTTGCGGGAGGGCCCATGAAAACTCAAATGCCGCAGGCGCAATCCTTTCGTCATGCGGACGCACCAAGGCTCCGTTCGACGTTCTGGAATTCGACAACCCAGGTATCGAAGAACTTGCGCATCAACGCATCGAGGGCGGAGTCCGAATAGTCGGCGAGATGATAGACAAGCCAGTCAGCGCGGCTCTTCAGGGCAGTCAGGTAAGGAGTTTCCAAAGAATCGAGGAACATCGCGGCCGACTCACCGGCGCGATAGGAGATTCCGTTCTCGTCGATGATGCGGACGACGAGATCGCGCGTCATCATCAAGTGCAGCGCGTCCTGAACCACACGGCGCCGGACTTCCGTTGCCGGCGTTTGGATTGGAGTTGCCGGATGGAGGTCGTCGGGTCCACCGAGTTGATGCGTTCGGACCAGCAGGTAGTCGAAAGCCGTCAGTCGCTGGATGTCATAGGCGCGCGGAAATGCAAAGCCGAGAACCGCGACCGCACGAACACCTGCTTCAAGGGGGCCGTTGAAAGTCAGCGAAAACTGGTCGCGCGCTACTTCGTCCATTTTAGACGGTCTTCATTGGCAAGTTGATGGCATATACCGCGCTTATCTTTCACGAGTGCGCTCCCACCCAGCGGATGGCCGTCGAGCAGAACATCTTGCGCTGCCTGTGTTACAGCCTTGACGCGCTCAAACCCGTCAGCATGGTCGCTATCGGCGGTGTCCGCTACACCATGATAGATTTCATCCTGCAAGCCCTCGAATGTGCCGGGCTCCACTTTGTCCCGAACAAAGACGCGTAAAGCTTCCGCGTGGTAGAAGCATTCGCGCTGCCGTTTGAAGTGATCTTCGAGCGGCTTCCACGCCTTTAGCGCGGCCAGGCCGGGAACTTCCGTTTTGGTGTGGTCGGCGTAGGCTGCCAGCAGGCGAGCCACATAGACGCTCTCGTGCTCCGCCAGATCGGACGGCGGTGCGCCAACGACGGGCCGTGGCGGCAGGCCGCCGCCGAAGCGTGTGATGAAATACTGGGTGGTGCGATGTTGCTCGATGATTTCGCGGGGCGACACTGGCTGGAAGATCGAGAAGTCGAAGGCATCGACATATTCGGCGAACTTTCCTTCGAGCTTTATGAGCTGCGTTGCGGTGATCTTGTCGGCGACAGCTTTCGGCCACGCCTCGATTAGCGCCGCCTTTAGCGCGGGACTAGTCGTCAGGTACTGGGTGAGCGTCGTTCCGGTGCCGCGCGGCGCGACGAAGTAGTAGGCACGCGGCGGTGCAAACTCGCCGCGAAATGAATACCAGAGCATCTTGCCGATTTCGGGCCACGCGGTGCCGGGTGTGATGGCGTCGCGATAGTGTTTGCATTGGTAGTTGTCCCAGACGCCTTGCAGATAATTCTTGTCTTCGAACCCGGCGACATCGATGCCGCGATCGTTCGCGCCGGTATAACGCAGGACCTTATGATACTTGGTTTTGAGGGACGAGACCCACTCGTCGATGAAGGTCTCCCATTGCGCCGGATCGTAGATGACGATGCGGACCAGGGGCTCGATTGGCGGCCCGCTCTGCACCTGCGTTGGTGAGAGCATCGTCGGGCTCGGCGGCGGCGGCGCTATTTCGGCAAAATCCGCTGCCGCGCCGTCCATCGACGGCGCGGCAGCGTCGCGACTTGCAGTCAAGATTTCTGAATCGCCCACCATGTTTCTATAAGAAGTTCGCGCCAAGTTGTTGTCAACAAGCGTTTAACTCGGTCAACCAGGTAATACCCAAGTGTAGCGGCGACCCGGATTTGCGCGGCGATCCCTGGCACGGTCGTCTTCTCGAAGATCTTGTGATAGTTGGCCATCAACAGGCCGCAGTTCTTGGCCTTCGAGACCACGAATTCCAGTAGGACGACCTTCGGTTGAGCACGATGTCAGCTGGCCGATCCGAAGATTTTGGCTATGTGGTGGGCAAGACCCAGACGATTACCTCCGCGCCGCGCGGATGCCCTCCGTGCCTAACTATAGAAAAACTCCCCAGCTCGTCGTCGGATCGCTTGCCCATCCGCTGCAATCTCACAAGATCGGGAGCTTAGTGCGGGGTTCCTCGATCTTCAAAGAATCAAGGGCTCACCGAGCTCGTGGAACGGCCGCGTTTCCACACGGCTACCAAAATCGATGTTCTCTCTTTGTACTCAAAAAGTCGCATAAATGGCAGTCAGGAACCGACCATTGACGGTGTGATGTCCGGAATTATTTGGCATTTCACGGGGTTTACCAGTACGGCATTTTGGGTCGCCGGTGGGTGCCCTATGCGATTGAAAACAGGAGAGTTTTCTGGCTGCGGGTAGGGGTTTCCGATCCTAAGACCGAGTTTACCAATGGCCTCAATGACAGTTTATTCTGGATTGGCATTAAGTGATTGGATTTGCGTAAAATATAGCCGCCCTTGTTGGTCAACCCGCTCACGGTCGACAATGGATTGGTCAACCCGGGACGGAGAGAATTGGTAAACCGGGTCACGGCTCCCTAGGGGCTTATTCCAGGCTGCGTGGCGATGCACGTTGAGCGTGTCACGCCAGATATAATTCCAGCTGGTACTCGATGGTTCCGTTCTGCCGCTAGGGACCAAGCACGATGACGATCAAAGAGTTTGTGCCACTCACGGCGATCGCCCAGTTGGCAGGAATCTCCCGGCAGGCAGTTTGGAAGGCCTGCCAGCGTGGCAACTGGCGAGGGCACTCCCTGGAGGTGCGCGTTGTCCGGGGTAAGGGCGGCAACGCGGGCAAGCAGTATCTTGTCAACTCAACTTCCCTCCCACTCGAGTTGCAGCTCCGTTTAAAGCCCATTGAAAAGCCGGTTCAAAACCGTCCGAAGCCGATTGCAAGGCGAGGCCGGCGCGACCGAGCGGATAAAGGCAAGAAACGCGTCGTCATCAGCCGGCAGTGGGATGCTTTGGTACCCTTTGACCCTACCACCAAGGCCGGGATTGCAGAGGACCTAAAACAGGAAATCCGAGGCCTTCTGGCGGTCGGCGCAGCCTGGGGACATGTCAAAATCCTGGCCCGCAACTTCCTGATAGAGACCACCAGGTCATGGGGGTTCCGCCCCAGTGATCCAGCGAGTTTCGAGAAAGCTTGTTCGATCCCGTGGACGCTCGTTTCGGAACAGTTGCAGTATCGAAAGGTCCACCAGTTTCGCACGAACCGCAAAGCCTACGAGGACAGCCGCCCGCGCGGGCGACGCTCCATCGAAGGCATGCGCCCGATGGAATTGGTCGTCGGAGACGTGCACCCGATCGACATCCACCTGACGCGGGCGGACGGCTCGACTTGTACTGCGAAGCTGATCGGGTTTCTTGATTGGGCGACTGGCCGCGTCTGGTGTGATTTGATCGCATTCGACACGCGCGGCGGCGTCAACAACCGTGATGTGATCGAAGTATTTGCGGGCATGGTGGAGCATCCAGCCTTTGGCCTGCCTGAAGCCCTCTACATCGATAATGGCAAGGAATACGGGTTCGCGACGTACCTGGACGACGCCATGACGCTGACGGTCCCCGGGTTCGATGGGCCAGGTCGCTCGATGCGAGTTATCAAGGCCTTACCATACAACGCCCCAGCAAAGCCAATCGAACGTTGGTTCGGCGACTTCGAGTCCCGCTATCTGAGCACGCTGCCTGGCTGGATTGCCGGCAACCGTATGAACAAGCGCCAGGAGGCGATCGGCCGGACGGTTGCGCCATATGGCACCTTCGAAGATTTCGTTCCGGCATTCTTCGGTCTCCTAAAGGCCTATCACAGCGTGCCCATGGGAAAGCAGAGCGGGCTAAAGGGGCTTTCGCCCAACGCCATTTTTCAACAGCACGTTGCTGCAGGCTGGTCAGCGATCATCATGAGCCGGGATGAGGTCCGCGCCTCTGTAGCGCGCCGTGTCGAGCGCACTGTGATTCAAGGCGCGTTTCAGATGAGTGGGCGTCGGTGGTCCTGCGAAGAGCTGTGGCAGTAACCGTGTAGAGGCAACGATCTTCGCAGCCCGCGAGCCGGTCACCCGCGACAGGCTCGCCGTCATCGTCGGCAAGAACTATGAGAAGAGCGATACTGCCTCCGCCGAGCGTCGATCTCTCCACCCAGCTCGTCAAACAAGATCGCCGCCAAGGCGGTCGATTTCCGGCTGTGGCAGCCGGCGCGGATATTTGACATTGCGGTCGAATACGGCCTCATCGCTCGCGGTGGCGCAGAGCAGATAGTGTCTTGTCCTCGGGTGGGGCAACGCACCTACCGTTTACCAAACAAGGACGCGCTCTGGCTTTTCCACTCCAACGTCGTTCCCGTTTGGATCTTACCTTCGCCTTCCGACCGACGAACCGACATGGATGTCTGCCTGGCGTTGCCGAGTTCGGCGCAGCGCCTTGAGTGCATCCAGAGTTGCCTGCCGGAGATTCATGTTCATGAATGCGTTGCCGAATGTCGGCCGCACAACGCGTTTTGACTCAAGGCCCGGTCAGGAACCTTGGAGCCAGTTGAAGATCGATATCTTCATATAAGCGCATCCCAGGTAATTTCGCGAATTCAAAACGTGCTGTCCTTCGTCTGGTCGGGCTCGCCATGAACATGACGGCGGCAGGTCCAACACCGGGGCGCACGACCCGCGAGCTTGGCGCCAGGACCCTTCTCGCCTCGTAGGGCCGCCGCCTAAAGCAGTCGCAGACAGCCGGCGCACGCACTCCTTGCTGATTCACGCCGCAAATGCGTTTCACAAAACCCAAATGATCGCTATGTTTCCATATCGGCAACACTCAGAGGACGCCCTATGACAGCATCGCAACAAATCCGGTATCAGCGAACCCTAAAAAATATCAGTCTCCGGGCGCTGGCCAAAGAGGCCGGGATATCTGCGTCAGCGCTTTCGAAAATTGAATCTGGCAAGGCAAGGCTGACGGTCGAGATCGCGGTCCGTCTGGCAGGCATTCTGCATGTCCCAGCATCGCTTTTTCTACTCGAGAAGGCCCCTCAGGCCTTGGCTCGTCGTAGTATCACGCCCAAAGACACTGGCGTCATCCATCAGAACCCCGGGATGCGCCTGGAAGTCTTGTGCTCTGATTTTAAAGAGAAAACCAATCTTTTTTGGAAAGTGACCGCAACCGCGACCTCTGTCGAGGACTGCGGCGGCATGCGGCAGCACCCGGGCCAAGAGTTCCTTTTCATCCTGTCGGGCAAACTTGAGATCCACACCGCGTTTTACAATCCATATGTTCTGGAGCCTGGCGACAGCATTCTCTTCGATGCCGACCAACCACACGCGTATGTGGCGCCCGACGGCCCTTGCGAACTGCTGATGATGAATACGATTTCAATGGGTTAGCTGTTTTTTCGACGGCGCCTCATCGCGTCACGAGTGTTTCCATTTAAGAAACGTGTTTCCCAATAGTTGACAGTTTTAGGGGTTATGATACAAAAACGTTGGGAGGAGCAGTTTGCTCTCTCGGGAAACACAAAAATAAGGGGTTCAGAATGAGCATCCATGACAAGAAGAGCCATCTGACGTGGGCTCGTCGCGCAGCGATGGCGATTGTAGGCGCGGCTATAGTGGTCTCGACCGCGAGCGCATCACAGGCGGCTTGCGAACTGACAGGCAAGAAGGGCAGCGATCCCTTCAAGCCGGCCGTCGCGGGCACTTTGACGGTTGAGACGAGCCTGCCATCGCCGGGCTGGTGGAACGGAGATACGCCCGACACCATCAAGGATGGTTATGAGTACTGCCTGGCAGCCAACATCGCCAACCGTGCTGGCCTGGACGGCGTCACCGTCGTCAATGTCGCGTTTGACGCTCTCGTTGCCGGCCGTACCAAGGACTTCGACCTGGCACTCAGTTCCATTTCGGTCACGGACGCACGCAAGAAGGTCGTCGACTTCTCGGCGCCCTATTTCAATTCTGACATCGGCGTCGTGGTGAAGAAGGGTACAACCTACTCCTCGGACACCGTGAAAGACCTTCGAATCGGCGTGAAGCAAGCATCCACCGGCGCCAGTTTCGCCGACAAGAATCTGCACCCAGCTGCGGTCAAGGTTTTCCCGGACGACTCCTCGGCGATCACATCGCTTGTGGCGGGCCAGATCGACGCATTCATCCACGATACCTCGATCGTGCTTGGGCACGCGGCCAATTCACATGGCAAGCTCGAAGTGGTCGGGCAGTACCATACGGGCGAGACCTACGGTGCAATCTATCCGAAGTCCTCGCCCAATGCCGCAACGCTGGACAAGATCATCGCTGATCTGAAAAACGACGGCACGCTTGATAAGCTCGCCAAGACGTATCTGACCGGCGTCTGGGGCGCCGACCCGACCGCAATTCCATACCTGCAACCCTGATCCGAGGCGGAATCGGTCATGTCCATGGAACAAGATGTTTCAGTCGGCGGGCAATTGCCCGTCGACCGTAAAAGTTCGCGCAAATTTGCGGGAACCGGCAGGCCCTCCGCTCGAGTGGGGGCAGCCCTCAGCGCGCTTTTGTTTGCAGCGGCCGTAACCGTCGCTACCTGGTGGACACTGCGAGCCGTTCGCCAGGCATTCCAAGCCAACTTAGGTGGCAGCAGCGCGCTCGATATCATACTTCTCCTGGTGGCGGCTCTCGGCCTGGCTCTGTTTGTGCCAGCCGTGCGAAGCCTCCTGGCGTCTAACAAGACGAAGAAACACCTGGCCGAAAATTCACTTATTGAAGCACGAATTGCCTCCGTCTCGGCAAAGGATCAAGCCAATCATACGTTCGGGTATGGTTTTGTCGTCATAGTTGCGCTGTTGTTTGCAAATTTCATCCTTGCCAATGACCTCGCGGTCGGGATGACGTTTTTCTACTTCCCCCTGATGTTCGAGTCGTTCTGGCTGATCCTCAAGGCATTCTGGGTCAACGTCTACATTTTCGTAATCGCCGAAGTGCTGGTGTTGGTCTGGGGACTGGTCGTCGCCATCGCACGACTGCTTCCTGGAGATGCGGCGAAACCGATCCGGACCATTGCGACGGTGTACACGGACGTGTTTCGCGGAATGCCGGCGATCATTTCAATCTACCTGGTTGGCTTTGGCATTCCGCTAACAGGCATCCCTATTCTCAAGGACTTTTCGCCTGAGTTTTATGCGATCCTTGCCCTCACTCTGACCTATGGTGCCTACGTCGCCGAAGTTTATCGCTCAGGTATCGAGAGCATTCACTGGAGCCAGGTTGCCGGGTCGCGCTCTCTCGGCTTTTCGCACTTTCAAACGCTGCGCTACGTCGTCGTGCCTCAGGCCGTACGGCGGATTATCCCGCCTCTGTTGAACGATTTTATCGGTCTCCAGAAAGACACCGCACTTGTGAACGTCATCGGATCGCTGGACTCGTTCAATCAGGCAAAGATCGTCGCGAGCAACAACTTCAATCTGTCGGCGGTCACCACTGTCGCCTTCCTGTTTATCCTCATCACGATCCCGCAGGCACGCTTCGTCGACAAGCTGATCGAACGCGACCATCGCCGAACCCGAGCTGGCTAGAAAGGGAGTAGTACAAATGGCGATGATCGAGATTCGCAACATCAACAAGCATTACGGAAGTTTCCAGGTATTCAAAGGCATGTCCCTTGATGTCGAGGAACACCAGGTCGTCTGCCTGATTGGGCCGTCGGGCTGCGGCAAGTCGACACTGCTCCGGACCATGAACGGATTGGAGCCTATTCACTCCGGAGAGATTTGCATCAATGGGGATCGCATCACTGGCCCGGGCGTCGATGTGAACAAGCTCCGGCAAAGCGTCGGCATTGTTTTCCAGAGCTACAACCTTTTCCCGCATATGACCGTCATGGAAAACGTCATGCTTGCGCCGATGAAGGTGTTGGGGCAGTCCAAAGGTGAGGCTGAAGAGACGGCGCACAGGTTGCTGAAGCGGATCCGACTGGATCACAAAGCCACCGAGTATCCCGACCGTCTGTCGGGGGGGCAGCAACAGCGTGTTGCCATCGCCAGGGCGTTGGCGATGGACCCGTCGATCCTTTTGCTCGACGAAATCACCTCGGCACTGGATCCAGAGCTTGTCGCGGAGGTCCTGAACATTGTCCGAGAGCTCGCCAGCGATGGCATGACGATGCTTCTTGCCACCCACGAGATGGGCTTTGCCCGTGAAGTTGCCAGCAAGGTGTGCTTTCTGTGCGACGGCGTCGTGCATGAAGAGGGCCCGCCCAAGCAGATCTTCGGCGCACCGATAAAGGAGAGAACGCAAGTGTTCCTCAAAAACATTGTCGAGGCGGGCCGGCTATAAACGCGCGACGCCTATCGATATCGATTTCTCCATTGATGAACGATTAGACGATGCGGATTGGAATCCTGAAAGCAGACGAAACGCCTGGCGGGTTGGTTACCCGCCACGGCAGGTATGACGAATTCTACGTTCGGCTTCTGGCCGACGGCGACTTCGAGTGCGTGGTCTATCCCGTGTTCGAGGGAGTTTTCCCGCACTCGATCGAGGATGCCGATGGCTGGTTTGTGACGGGCTCCAAACACTCGGCTTGGGAAGAGCTTCCTTGGATATTGAGGCTCAAAGGTCTCATCCAGGATATCTACAAGGCTCAGAAGCCGCTGGTGGGCATATGCTTTGGCCATCAGGTCATCGCCAGCGCGTTAGGCGGTCGCGTCGAGCGCTACAAGGACGGCTGGACGGCAGGCCCGGTGAAGTATGCTCGCCTCGACAATGGACAGCAACAGGAGGTCCTTGCGTTTCACCAGGACCAGGTGACTGGCCTGCCGCCCGAGGCACGCGTGGTCGGATCGTCTGACACCTGCGAGTACGCCGTCCTTCGGTACGGCGAGAAGGCCTTCACGATGCAGTTCCATCCGGAACTGACCTCGGACTATGTGCGTGACCTGCTCTCGCTGCGTGAGATTGAGCTGCCAGTGGCGATGCGTGCATTGGCGAACAACGCCAACGACGAGTCGCTGCAGGGCAAAGAAGTTGCCGCGGAAATCGTGGAGTTCTTCAGATCGTCGACCCATGCAGTTTCTGCGGGAATGCAAATGCCCGCGCTTGAGAGTCGCCACAACGAGATCCGGTAGGTTTCAGTTCGCCGGTCCACTGTCGACTTTTCAGCTTTGCGGAGTTTACGGCCGCCCTAAACTCCCATGTGGGGGCGCGGCGGTGAGATAGGGCCATGCCTCCCAGGCGGGTGCGGCGCGGCAGCAGCGTAAACGGAATGCGCTACTGTTGCGCCGCATTTCCAGGCGGGCCTATGCAAGCAGAACTGAGTTCCGGGTTCGCTGGCCGCCAGCATCTGTCGCGGTCAAAGCCGTGGTGGCGACGTCACCCCATCAACTCTGAACCAGTGACACACCAATCGCCGGCGAAGCTGGAGACGACACACTGCGTTAGCGATTCCTCGGGGTTGCCCAGATGGCCGGACGGTCTCGAAAGACTAAGCTCCGGGTTTGAAAACCAAGCGGCATCTTTCCGATCGCCTGATTGCTGGGGGCGCGAGGCGTTCGGCCGGGGGATGAGACATCATACTTTCCAGCCACGCGCACGTTCAACGGCTTGACCAAATCGACGGTGGTCCTCGTCCGTGACAGATCCGTCAGGTACGAAGCTCTGCGCTGCGGACCGCGTCGCTGCAACATCGACACCGCAGAATTCCGCCAGGCCAAGGGCGGTCAATTCGTGCATCGGCGGCACCGTGATGGTTCGCTTGCTTGCCGAAGCCAGGAATTGCGCGAAATAGGAACTCTGGGACAGACCACCATCGATTGAGATGCTCGCACCAAGTTCGGCAACCTTGGAGGCAGCGTCAACAAGCCCGACCGTCAGCATGGCAATCCCTTCCAAGACGGCGCGAACCATGTCGCGCCGATCGGTCGAATGGTCCATCCCGATGAACAGGGGGGCAGCCTTGCGATCCCAGTATGGCGCAGCCAGACCAGAGAGCGCGGGCACGAAAACGATGCCCCGGCTGAGCGCGGAAGGTCCCTCAAACGTGCCAAGTTCTTCCAATGCCGAAAACAGACCGATGCTACGCGCCCACTCCAAAGCTGAGCCGGCGTCGTATACCCCGCCTTCGATTGCGAAGGTCGGCGGATGGCCGTCAAGCTGCCAAGCAATCGTTGGGAGCAACTCAGAATCCTGAGGTCGCTCGCTTCCCGACACCGCCAAGAGAAAGGCGCCGGTACCGAAGGTGATTTTGCAATCGCCCGGCTTCCGGCAATTGTGGCCGTAGAGGGCGCCTTGCTGATCGACGATCGATACTTTGACAGGCGTTTCGCCGATCCTTCCGAAGCCCCCATTGACGGTGCGGATCTCGGGCAAGCACTCGATCGGCACACCGTGCAACTCGCACATTTGCGGACTCCAAGCACCGCTCTTCAGGTCCAGGAGACCGGTCCTCGACGCGGTGGCTAGGTCTGTGGCGAACGAGCCCGCAAGTCTGTCCAGGAAGAACGCGTCTGTCGTCCCAAGCCTCAATCGCCCGACCGCATGAGCTTCCGCGGCCGCAGGGACATTGTTTAGAAGCCAGGCAAGTTTGCTGGCCGAAAAATACGGATCAAGCGGTAGGCCGCAAACCTCTTTCGAACGCCGTTCGGCGGAAGGGTCGAGCCGTCCAAGCGCATCAGCCGTCCTCGCATCTTGCCAAACGATGACTGGGGAAAAAGCCTTTCCCGTCTGGGCATCCCACGCCAGGCAGCTCTCACCTTGGTTTGCTATTCCGATAGCATCGACAGGGCCAGCCGCCTGCAGGACGGCTTCGATGTTTCGCAGCAGTTCCTCCGGGTCGTGCTCAACCCGGCCTGGTGCAGGATGGAACTGGTTGTGACGGCGGCTGCCCGCGACATGCCAGGTGCCTCCGTCCTCAACCACGAGGCATCGAGTTGACGTCGTTCCCTGATCGATCGCAGCTACGCGCATCTGCTAATCCTCCACAATTCGAAAGCCAACCGCCTGAGCGCTGAGCGCTTGCGGCGGGATGGGAACCAAAATCCTTCGTTCTGGCATCCAGACCTTCCTGCTGCTCCAAACCTCCTTGCCGTCAATTTCGAGGGAAAGGCGACCTTTCACCCGACGGGTTACCCGCAGTTGGAACTGATTGAATGCGGCCGACGTCGTGTCGGCGCGTCGCAGGATGCTCGGCATAACGAGCTTTATTGGATCGTCATGTGTGACCGGCACGTGATCACTCGCCTTGATCCCACTTTGAAGGTCTGACGCAAGCGACTTTCCCACCGCACGCCCCTCGCAAAACGCCCAACCGCCTGTTTCCACGGCTCGCAGCACGTTGCCGGCAGCGAAGAATATTGGGTTTACCGTTCGCCCGCTCTGATCCACCTTCGGGCCATCGCTGCCACGATCGATGCCCATGGTAGATTTCAAAAACAGCGACGATTCGGGAGTGAACTGCCCTGTCAGCAGAACGCCGTCGCACTCCAGTGTTTGTTCAGACCCATTCTTGCGGATCGTCACCGCTTCCACGCGGGTGCGACCCTTGATATCGACCAATTCGGTCCCGCGATGAAAAGGAATTCCGACAAGCGTCGGAAACCAGGTGAGGGGAGCGCGGGCTAGCGCGTGCGGGCGAGGCTCAAGCACGGCCACCGGCCTTGCCCCATGCATCAGGCAAGTAAGAGTTGCCGACAGCGCGACGAGCTCTGAGCCGACGATGACCGGCTTTCGAAAAGGCATTAGGCCGTGAAAGGCGACATAGGATTGGAGAGTTCCAGTCGTTACGACGCCGATCGGCCGGTCACCGGTGATCAAGCGGGCAGAGCGCGGCTTCTCGCGAGCGCCAGTCGCGTACAAGATACGCGATGCGCGCATTTCCTCGACGCCATGGGGCGATGTCACCCTCAGCGTACCATCGTCTTCGAGGTCGACAACCGAGTAGCCGGTGCGGACTTCAACGCCGGCTTTCGCTGCTTCGTCTTCGAGCTTGCGGCCATAGGATTCGCCGAAATAGACCCGTCCAAATTCCAGCATCCCAAAAGGGGAATGAGAACAGTGGCGCGTCGCCCCGCCAAGATAGGGCTCGCGCTCGAGGATAATGACCTTTTCCACGCCTTGGCGGCGCAGCTCAAGCGCGGCTGCTACACCGGACGGGCCGCCGCCTATTACGATAACGTCAGCGAGCATGTTCATGCCTGCCCTTCCTCTGCCGCAGCAAGAGAAGTAGCGAGCCTTCCTTTTGTCATTTCGGCGAGACGGGCGTTGCAATAAAACCCCTGGCAACGTCCCATCCCGGCTCTGGTTCGGCGGCGCAATCCTCCGAAATCGCCAGGGGGAACGACGCTCTCGAGGGCCGCCTCGATCTCTCGCTTCGTCACGAGTTCGCAATGGCAGACGATCTCGCCATGATCCGAACGCTGCCAGTCCCTCTCTTGCGTCTCGGTGAGATTTGGAACGCCGATGTTTGGAATGTCGTGGCGTGGCTCGAATTTCTCGCCAAACGCGTTGTGGAGTTTCAAAGCATGCTGTGCGAGACCCAGTGACGAACTGAGGCCCGTCGAGCGGATGCCCCCAAGCGTGATCGCTTTTTGAGCCGGCCGCGAGAAAACCCGATAAGCCTTGCTTTCACTCGCCGGCCTCAGCCCTGCATAGACGGCGGTCACCGGCATACCCTCCAGAGCAGGCACCAGTTCCACTCCGCGCTTGAGCAATGCCCGAAGCGTCTCGGTGTCAACAGTGGCCCTAACGCGGTCGTCTTGGTCTTCCGCAGTGGGCCCAATCAGCACATTGCCGAAGGCGGTCGGGCAAATGACAATTCCCTTGGTTATTTCCGTGGGAACAGGAAGGACGATCCGCGGCACATGTTTAAATGCTGCCTTGTCCAAAACGACGAACTGACCCTTGCGCGGCTTGATCCGAAACTCGGCCTCAAATCCGAGCCTCTGGTCGACCACGTCGCCATAGAGGCCCGCTGCGTTGATGACCGACCGGGCATTGATCACACCGGACGAGGTCTTCAATATCCAGTGGCCATCAAACTGCCCGCTGTGAAGCTCCGTATTGCGAAGGAACGTTGCCCCAAGCCCGGCGGCCTGCGTTAGGTAGGCGAGGGGAGCCGACCAGGGATCAATCACATGCTCCCCTGAGACTTCCAGAGCGGCAACCAAGTGACCTGAGAGCGACGGCACGGTCTCCCGGGCCTGCGTCGCGCTGAGGACTTTTAGGTCCTCTATGCCATTGCCTCTTCCCTGGGCCTCGATTGAGGCCAATTTGTCAGCCTCCAGTTCGTTCCAGGCGCAAACAAGGGCACCGGTCTGCACAAGTGACAGCCCCAACGTCTCGCGAATCTCGAGATATTCCTGCCGGCCGGCCCGAACAAGCTCAAGTTCGAGACTGCCTGGAGGCGCGTCAAACCCGGTGTGAAGGATCGCGCTATTCGCCTTCGAGGCGCCGGAAAGTATATCGGAACCCTTTTCAATCAGGACCACATTTGCACCGGCAATTGCGAACCTGCGGGCTGTCGCGCAACCCACGACGCCGGCCCCAATAATCGCGACATCAAAAAGTTCGCCGGACGCAACGCTGGTCGTGTCGACCATCAAATTCCTCCTATGCTCTCAGCTTGGCTGAACATACCACCAAATTGCCCGATATCAACAAATTAGAGCCAGATATTGCCCGTTCGGTCGAATTCGCGTTGCGCGAGTCCAAAAGCATCCGTTTGGTCGCGCTTGTTGATTGTAGCGTGGCTGCTCGCGCCATGACGAGCGGTTCGCCTCGACGACGCCTATCCCGACGTCTTGTGAGTTCTATCGTTTCGCGGTGGTTGAGCGGGACGAATGTCAGCCCCAAGGTCCCAGGGGGGCAGGCTATCATGTTGAACGCTCACCCTGCCGCGGCCAAACTGCCAAAAAGGGAAGCCGGCGCGAAGGGCTGCGCGCCGGTCTTCGAAGTCAGCGCGCGGGTGCTGGAAGCGGAGCGCCTTCAATGTCAGCATCCAATTTGGCGTCGACGGAGGACAGGTCCGGCATCTTGAGCTTGGCGACACCATCCACAAACACGATGAATGCCAGATACAATGCGCCGAGCGCGAACATCGCGGCCACATAAAGCCATGGAACCAGGAAGGACGCATCCCTGAAAATCGCCAGTTCAAAAATGATCCAGGCGGCCGCGATAGCAATGACGGGAAGTTCGAATGAACCCAGCGTAAAGCCACGGCTTGCCGGAAGCCTGTTTCGTTTCGCGGCGTATATCCAGACCGTCACAGCGTAGATGATGACTGGCAAGATAGTTGCCGCGGAGAAGAGTGCGAACAGCGCATCGGTCTGGTGCGCAAAGATCGCAAGGATGATTTGTCCCACGATCGCAACGAGGATCGTCGCATTGGCCGGCGTGTGAAACGTCGGATGAATGCGATGCCAAAGGCGCCAACCGGGAAACCGCTTGTCGCGCGACATTGCCCAAACCAGGCGCGTAGCGCTCAGGAAGATGATCTGACCGCAGGCGTAGATCGATATAACAACCATGACCAGCAGAAGATTGCCGACGATCGGTCCGAGCACATGGCTGATGACGTCAGCGATGGGGGTGGCGGATGGCTTGAAGGTCGTGGGATCGCCGAGCAGCGCGGTGACGGCGATAAGAAACAGCATCCCCAGTACGCCAACGCTCACTATTGCCTGCCACATTGCGCGCGGCACGACGATCTCGGGCTGATGCGTCTCTTCCGCAAGATTGGCTGCGGATTCGAAGCCAACGATTGTGAAGGCGCCAAGAAGCGTTCCCATTATCCATGGGCCCGCGTTCGTCAGCCCACCAAACGAGAAATAGCCTTCGGCAGGAACAGTCCCGGTGCTGAACAGATCGGCGAAGTTCAGCTCGTTGCGGAAGTACCCTACCGCGAACAACAGGATCACCAAGGCAATCATCCCGAACAATTCGATCGTAACCGCGAACGAGTTGACCCTCTGGGTAAGCTTGGTCGACAAGGCAATCACCACCGCCTGGGCAACGATCAGCAAACCGGTGATGACCCAGGCATTCGCCGCGGTTCCTTCATATCCGAACAACACCGGCAGCACGGTTGATGGAATGGTATCGTCCACCGCGCACAGCACGACGGCGAGAAATGTAAAGCCAAGCCAACCCATCATCCACCCAAATACCGGGTTTGTAAGCCGCGAGGCCCACTGATAAATGTACCCCGTCACCGGAATCCGCGCAGAGAGCGATCCGATGATTAGTGCGACCATCAATTGACCGACGACCACAACAGGCCAAGTCCAGATTCCTATGGGTCCGGAACTGGTCAGCATCGCGCCATATGTGGTGAAAATGCCGGTGGCGATCGAAATGAATCCAAAAGCCATTGCGAACGATTGATACGACGAAACGGTACGCTTCAGGTGATGTGATCGGGCGCCTTCAACTCCGGTGGGCGATCGTCACTATGGTACATTCCCATGGTATTTTCCTCTCCCTACAGTTTGAAAGATCCCTAGGCAAACTCGGTCTTGACGTCGCTCCAGAGACTGACGCGCCGGTCTCGGGTCGAGAAGAATTCGATTTCGCGAGCAATCCCGGCGCTTTCTTTCCAGCCGGGTTCGTCGACCACGATCAACTCGTCCATTGCCTCCAGGAACACTTGGTCGATCGGGGCCCACAGGCTGCCGATGCCGACCTTGTCGAGGTCCGCCAGGTGCTTGTTGATTGGGTGGGACATCGACACTTGGCTGAAGACCACCGACCCCGAACGCGCGATCTGAGCCGCAACGGCGTTGGAAGCCTCGAACCGCTTTTCCACGATTGACTTGTCCGCGTGCCCGTACGGGCACGCGAGAAAGATTTTTCGCATGTCTGGTCCCACTGAATTTTGATCTCGCCAGGACCGTTTGTCGGGTTCCTGGATCGGCAAACAATCGCCCCTCCCGTTCGGCGCTGAGCGAATCTCAGACGCAGAGCCGCAGCGTGACGAACCCTCGCTACCTGTTTGGGCTCTTGTTGCTGCGATACCGATTCAAAACCGTTCTTCTTTCGACCGGCCGATCTCGACGGAAAGCGGCTTTTCACGAGAAAGAGTGCGCCTATCTGATAGACAGAAGTCTGATCGTCGGATCAGTTTCTGCCCCCTTCCACATCAATCCTGTAGTAATTGACCGAACGTACCACACTAACGCCCGTAAGCAATATGAATTTTATATATTTCTGACCGTTCGGTCTTTTTTTGACGTGAATCTGAGACCATTTGCGCAGAGGTGGCATGCGATTGATAGCAACCTCTCCTCAGTGACGTGTTCGACGAGGATCAGGCGGCCGAGACCCATAGGCGCGGACCGGGGGCTGACGCGCTTGCGCGTCCACAAAACTGATTTTTCTAATGTCGCGAGGGTGAGGCTTTCGAGCATCTCGCGACACTCAAACCACTGAAACCATGGAGCCGCGGCGGTGATGGCAAACTGACTTTGGATTGGCATCTCTGGGCGACGGCGACTTTATCGCGCCGTGTTAAAGATCCACCGGCCAGTTCCAGGAACTGCGCTACGCAATTATCATCTCGATGCTCAGATTGCTAAAGGCGGCCGAAAGCTGAGCCGAAAGAGGTCTGTCTGTGACGATTGCGCTGATCTTGGCTAACGGCGCAACCTCGAAGACGGCGCGCTTGTCGAATTTGGAATGATCGGCGAGAACAATCACCTTGTCAGCGCGCGAAATCATCGCCTTGGCGACTTCTGCTTCCTGGAGATCGAAGTCCATCAGCGAGGATGCATCTATCGCGCCGATTGTGATGATTGCGTAGCGCGCCCTGAACTTCGTGATCTGTTCCAAGGCGAGAGGTCCGACACTTTCGCCAGCATCCGCTCCATAAGCGCCCCCGATGAGAAACACGCGGTGACTTGGGTTCGTCGAAACCGTGGCGGCAATCCTTGGTGAATTGGTTATGATGACAAGCGATTGAAGCTTCGCCAGTTCTTCCGCCATCGCAACCGTGGTGCTGCCAGTGTCGATAAAGATGGCGTCGTCAGGCTTGAACAAGCGCGCAGCGGCGACCGCAATCTTCTTCTTCGCCTCGGAGTTCTGCGCCATGCGAACCGGGAAGGGACCTTCCTTCTCGAAGGGCTCGCTCGCCACGGCCGATGCTCTGGCGCCCCCGTGAAATTTCCTCAATTGTCCACTGGCATCTAACTTGGACAAATCCCGCCTGATCGTTTCTCTCGAAACCTGCAGCTTCTCTGCAAGCTCTTCGACCGTCATCTCACCGGCATGGTTGAGCAAAGAGGTGATCTCGTCGTGTCGCTCTGAAGGTCGCACTGATACCCCTCTCAATCTAACGTGGACCGAACCGGCAAGGCTGAACAATCGAGGTCGCAGTTCGCAACGCGCGGTTGCCAGAAGAATCATCAAGTCAGTACGGTAGTTCGGTCATATGGTCAACCTTTCCCCCATTGTTCGGAGCTTGTTTCGCGGCTGTCGCTTCACGCCAAGCTATTGTTAAACAGCTATTTTTTCGCCATGGAAAAGCCGGTACATTTCTCTTGCCCGCTCTATGCCGAAAGGCCTGTCCGTTGCCCGTTCGGTCATACGGTCTGAATCGCGAGCTTTCTAACGCGTTGGCAGGACAGCACCTGTTACGGCTTCTTCTAAGCTTGCTAGTCCAAGGTCTCGCTTGGGATGTCTTCGACGCTCTGATTCCAATCGGAGGCCCAATCGCGCACTCGCGGTTTCGGCAGCATAGAAGGAATCGTTATCGCCGGAAGCAAGGCACAAGCAGGGGAGCGATGTTCCCATGTTGTCAGATCCGGGCGTTCCAGCTTAACTGCCACATAGCGACGGTGCGCAGGATGCAGCCCGGAACCACGCGAGGATCATGCTTAAGACCCAGCGAGTGCATTCAGGGTCTAAATCTCACCGGCCTAGCCACGAATTCTTGAGGCCAGCGCCCTGATCTCATCCCGGCGAGCGTAAATGATCAAGGCGTTAAGGAACCCAAGCGAAAATGCCGGCATCGGGCTCGAATGCAAAACGAACAGGTTCATGGCGGCTGCACAGAGCATGGCGAAACCAAGCCAAAGCGCGCCAAGGGCAGCCAGGCCCGGAAAGGCCAAGGCAATGGCCCCGACGATCTCAATCACTGCGGTGACCGGCCGAAACCATTGAGTCGATCCATCTGTGAGTTTGGCCACACCGGAAATAAAGAAGATGGCAGCGACGGCTCCCTGCAGTGCCAGGAGCTCCAGTCGCCGGCAAGCGTTGCCAATCTCCGTTTGTGTATCATTGATACGCCGGCTCCCTCCGCGCGACTTAGGCCGTCCAAACGGTAATGACTTGCGATGTTCGAGCGATGTTCCACTCATTGCTCCGCTCCGCTCCGCTCTTCTCCCCTTCGTCGGTTAGCGATAGTCAAGGTTAGATCGGGTCTCCATGTCGCGTTAGACGATTTATCCAGATACTATCGATCGTCCACGCTTATGGATGACGTCGCGACGCGCCGAGGTGAGAAGATCCCGCCTGAGTTGGCAATCGGCGCAGAGCGCCTCAGGGACGACAACAGCGGCATTGCTGTCGGCGGATAGCGACACAAGACATCGTCATGCCGCTTGCTTCAATCTGGGTTCTTTGGTCGGCCCGTACGTGATCGTGTCGGCCACATTCCTGCACGCCTGAACTCAGTGCGTCCGCGTGTTCGATCCGACAGTCACCCGCTGGCTAGGAGTTCAATCAAGAGACCTGATAAGGCAGTATTCCTCGCCGTTGGTGATCGACGGTCAACCGGCTCTTCAGTGGAGGCACTGCCCGTTGAAGACAGTTCGCGCGCTCGCAGATGCGGCACGATATGCCAATCGGATCGAACGCCGCACGGTTGGTGAGGTCGAGACCGTCGCCGTAGACGAAGTCCTGCGCATAGGTGATCTCGCAGCCCAGGGCGATTGCGTATCGTCGTTGCGGCGCATTGAAACCACCGCTGCCCTTTGAAATTTCTGTTGCAATGCTCAAATAGCGGGCGCCATCGGGCGTCTCGGCAAGTTGGCGGATAATGCGGCCCGGCGTCTCAAACGCCTGATGCACGTTCCACAGCGGGCATGCTGCCCCAAAGCGGGCGAACTGAAGTTTCGCCGCGCTGTGACGCTTGGTAATGTTCCCCGCGCGATCGATACGGGCGAAGAACACAGGCACTCCCTTCTGGCCCGGTCGCTGCAAGGTAGAGAGACGATGGGCGACCTGTTCAATGCTGGCGCCGAAATGCGTTCCCATCAATTCAAGATCGTGACGGAGCGCGTTCGCCGCCGTCAGAAAATGCTGGTAGGGAAGCATCAGCGCTCCGGCGAAGTAATTGCGCAAACCTATCTTGCAAATCTCACCAGATTCTTGCGTGCGGAAGTTCGCCCGCTGGACAATCGCATCGATCTCCCGGACCAGTTCCAAGGCGGCGACCTGGAACGCCATCTGAAAAGTTCGTGTCGACGCCGGCGAATAAGGATTGAGGAAGAGTGCGCGGGAGGTGCCGTCATATCGGCGCAGCACATCCTCATCGGGTTCCGCGCGCAGTATGCGAACACCATGCCGGCTCTCCAGATGGTTCGCTAGGACAAGCCCGGCATCGCGGTCGGGAATGCCAAGGCTCGTCGCCAGGTTTTCGGCCGCCTGATCGAGGTCCGGAATGTAGTTGTCGACGAAGTGGAAGAAGTCGCGAACCTCTTCATATGGCGTCGGATCGCTGAACGTGTTGGTCCGCACCATGTGATCGTCAAAGCTCGCCAGTTGCTCGCTGTTTCGTCGGTACGCCTGATGGCTGGCGATCAACGCGTGGGCAAAGCCGGGAGCATTTTGCGTGACCAGTTTCAGTTCCTGCAGGCTCGGCGAATAGGCATTGAAAACCGGATCTGAAAGAGCCTCGCTGAGTGCGGAGAGCAAACGGTCGCTATCGCTTCCGGACATCGATCCGATATCGATCTTGAAGTTCTCGGCTAGCGATAGGAGCACCGAGGCCGAAACCGGCCGTTGATTGTTTTCTATCTGATTGAGGTAGCTGGTCGAGATGCCAATGCGCTCGGCGAAGGCGGCCTGGGTCGCCTTGCTGCTTTCGCGCAGTTCGCGGACTTTTCTGCCGATAAAGAGTTTTCCCGAGGCCATGTTCGCAATTTCGCAAAATACAGATTGCAACTTTCTATATTACACTGTCCCGCCTGTTCAAGCGTTTTCTCATTCGATTGCGCCGCGTAAAGGCTGATGACGCAGTAGGACGTTTAAGCAGGAGAGCCAAAATGACGATCTACAGTGTCATTGCCGGGCGGTGGGGCACGCGCAACCTTGCCATCGACGGAACCACCATCTTCGCAGCCTCGCTGCTGCTTGCTCTTTCGGCCGGGATTGCGGTGCCGTTCTACCCGGTACCGATCACCATGCAGACTTTCGTCGTCATTGGCCTGGGACTGACGCTCGGACCTGCACGCGGCGTCGCCGCCATTACTCTCTATCTGGCCGAGGGCGCCGCCGGTTTCCCGGTTTTCGCCGGCACACCCGAAAAAGGCATCGGCCTTGCCTATATGATGGGGCCGACGGGAGGGTATCTCCTGGGCTATTTGCCGGCTGTGCTCTTTGCCGGTTGGCTCGCTGTCCGCGGCTGGGATCGCGATCCGCTCTATGCAGTGGCTGCGGCCCTGGTTGCTGGTGCTGTCATTTATGTGCCGGGGCTGCTGTGGCTTGGTGCCGTGCTCGGCTTCGACAAGCCGCTTTTTCAGCTTGGACTATACCCTTTCATCTTCGGCGATATCGTCAAAGCATTGCTGGCGGCTCTCGTCTTTCCCGCCACCTTGAAATGGCTCGGCGCGCAGGGCGGCGGTTGATGCGCGCCATCCTCGAACAATTGGACTCCCGTCGCGCCGAGGCGCGTCTCGGCGGCGGCCAAAAGCGTATCGACGCGCAGCATGGCAAGGGCAAGCTGACGGCGCGCGAACGGCTCGATGTGCTCCTCGACGAAGGTTCCTTCGAGGAATACGACATGTACGTCACCCATCGCGCCGTCGACTTCGGCATGGCTGGCCAAAAGGTAGCCGGTGACGGCGTTGTCACCGGCTGGGGGACGATCAACGGCCGTCTGGTCTATGTCTTCTCCCAGGATTTCACTGTGCTTGGCGGCTCGCTGTCGGAGACCCACGCCCAGAAGATCTGTAAGATCATGGACATGGCGGTGCGCAATGGCGCGCCGGTGATCGGGCTCAACGATTCCGGCGGCGCGCGCATCCAGGAGGGTGTCGCTTCGCTTGCCGGCTATGCCGACGTCTTCAAGCGCAATGTCGATGCGTCCGGTGTCGTGCCGCAGATCTCCGTCATCATGGGTCCCTGCGCCGGTGGCGCGGTGTATTCGCCGGCCATGACCGATTTCATCTTCATGGTCCGTGACTCGTCCTACATGTTCGTCACCGGCCCGGACGTGGTGAAGACTGTTACCAACGAGATTGTTACCGCGGAGGAGCTGGGCGGCGCGCGCACGCACACAACCAGGTCATCTGTCGCCGACGGCGCCTATGACAACGACATCGAGACGCTGGAGCGGGTTCGCGCCCTGTTCGATTTCCTGCCGCTCAACAATCGCGAGAAGCCCCCAGTCCGCCCATTCCACGACGATCCGTCGCGGCTCGAAATGCGGCTCGACACACTGGTTCCAGACAGCGCGGCCAAACCCTACGACATGCGGGAACTGATCCTTGCGATCGCCGACGAGGGCGACTTCTTCGAGATCCAGGAGGCCTTCGCCAGGAACATCCTCACCGGCTTCCTGCGCATCGAAGGGCAGACGGTCGGTGTCGTTGCCAACCAGCCGATGGTGCTGGCAGGCTGCCTCGACATCGACTCCTCGCGCAAGGCGGCGCGTTTCGTCCGCTTCTGCGATGCCTTCTCGATCCCGATCCTGACCCTGGTCGACGTACCCGGTTTCCTGCCCGGCACGGCGCAGGAATATGGCGGCGTTATCAAGCATGGGGCGAAGCTGCTGTTTGCCTACAGCCAGGCCACGGTGCCAATGGTGACCTTGATCACGCGCAAGGCCTATGGCGGGGCTTACGACGTCATGGCCTCCAAGCACATCGGAGCCGATGTGAATTATGCGTGGCCGACCGCGGAGATCGCTGTGATGGGCGCCAAGGGCGCGACAGAAATCCTGTATCGCTCGGAACTTGGCGACGGGGACAAAATCGCCCGGCGTACCAGGGACTACGAGCAGCGTTTCGCCAATCCGTTCGTCGCTGCCGAGCGCGGGTTCATCGACGAAGTGATCATGCCGCATTCCTCGCGCCGCCGCATTGCCCGCGCCTTCGCAGCGCTGCGCGGCAAAAGCGTCGATCCGCGCTGGAGGAAGCACGACACGATGCCGCTGTAGGCCAAAACGATGTGTACCCATGTGTTCTGCGGGCCAACGACTTGCGCCACACCCGGACAACTCGCCGATTTCATCGGCGGGCCAGGTGGGTTGGTCTGACACACGATAACGAAATGGACTGGTGCCTGTGCGTGATCGATGTCCCCGAGACCCTGAACCGCGCCGGGTTGAGATGGAAGCGCGATTGCGACCCCATGAATTTCCGTGTCGAACGATAGGCGCTCCATGTTCAAGAAAATCCTCATAGCCAATCGCGGCGAGATCGCCTGTCGTATCATCAAGACAGCAAAAAGGCTCGGCATCGCCACGGTCGCGATCTATTCTGATGCCGACCGCGAGGCCCTGCATGTGAGGATGGCAGACGAGGCCGTGCATATCGGCCCGTCGCCCTCGAACCAGTCCTATATCGTCATCGCCAAGATCCTTGATGCAGTGAAGCACAGCGGCGCGGATGCCGTGCATCCCGGCTACGGCTTTCTGTCGGAAAACGCCAACTTCGCCGAGGCGTTGAAAGCTGCTGGGGTCGCCTTCATCGGGCCACCGCCGGTGGCCATCGAGGCTATGGGCGACAAGATCACATCCAAGAAGATCGCGGCATCGGCCGGCGTCTCAACGGTTCCTGGCCATATGGGCCTGATAGAGGATGCTGAAGAGGCGGTGAGCATCGCCGGCGAGATCGGCTATCCCGTGATGATCAAGGCCTCGGCCGGCGGCGGCGGCAAGGGCATGCGCATTGCAAGGAACGACGCGGAGGCGCGCGACGGCTTCCAGTCGTCGAGGAACGAGGCGAAATCCTCCTTTGGCGACGACCGCATCTTCATAGAGAAGTTCGTGACCCAGCCGCGGCATATCGAGATCCAGGTGCTCGGCGATCAGCATGGCAACCTCCTCTATCTCGGCGAACGCGAATGTTCGATCCAGCGCCGCAATCAGAAAGTCATCGAGGAGGCCCCCTCGCCATTCCTCGACACGGCCACGCGCAAGGCAATGGGCGAGCAAGCGGTCGCGCTTGCCAGGGCCGTCGGATACTTCTCCGCCGGCACGGTCGAATTCATCGTGGATGCTGAGCGGAAATTCTATTTCCTCGAGATGAACACCCGGCTTCAGGTCGAGCACCCGGTGACCGAACTGATCACAGGCATCGATCTCGTCGAGGAGATGATCCGTGTCGCCGCTGGCGAGCGGCTTCGTCTCAATCAGGACGATGTCAAGTTGAACGGCTGGGCAATCGAAAGCCGGCTCTATGCCGAGGATCCCTATCGCAACTTCCTGCCCTCCATCGGGCGGTTGACACGCTATCGCCCTCCTGTCGAGGGAAGGCGCGAAGACGGCACCGTCATCCGCAATGACACCGGCGTCTTCGAGGGCGGCGAGATCTCGATGTACTACGACCCGATGATCGTCAAGCTCTGCAGCTGGGCGCCCGATCGGCTGGCCGCGATCGAAGCGATGGGGCGCGCCCTCGACGATTTTGAGCTCGAGGGCATCGGCCACAATCTGCCGTTTCTCTCGGCTGTCATGGATCATCCTCGCTTTCGCGAGGGACGGCTGACAACGGCCTTTATCGCCGAGGAATATCCGGATGGGTTTTCCGGTGTCGAACCATCGCCGCAAGATGCGCGCAAGCTTGCGGCGATTGCTGCCTTTATCAATCTGAGGACGCAACAGCGCGATGTGCTGATTTCGGGTGCGCTGGACAATCACCGCCGGGTGGTGGGCAGCGACTGGGGCGTGACGCTTGCCGGCCAACGCTATGCTGTGACGGCCAGGCAGGAGGACGGCAGCATTGTCGTCAGCTTCGCCGACGGTCCACCGGTCGCGATTGCTAGCGACTGGCTGCCGGGCCGCGCCCACGCGCGGTTCACGCTCGGCATCGAGGCGGTCGAAGACGAGATCATTGGGGTAAAGACGTCGTTCGTCGCGGCAGGTATCCGCCTGCGCTGGCGCGGCATGGATGTCGTGGCCCATGTCCACACGCCCCGTGTCGCCGAACTTGCGCGGCTGATGCTGCACAAGCCGCCGCAGGACACGTCCCGGATGCTGCTCTGCCCGATGCCCGGCATCATCACCGCCATTGCGGTCGAGGAGGGGGATACGGTTGAGGCGGGACAGGCTCTCGCCACCGTCGAAGCGATGAAGATGGAGAACGTGCTGCGTGCCGAACGCCGCGCTACGGTGCGTCGCATCGTGGCGAAAGCCGGCGCCAGCCTCGCCGTGGACGAACTCATCATGGAATTCGCGTGAGGGCAAGGCAATGACCGAGCGGATGCGTTACGAGGACTGGCGCAAACTCGCGGAGCGCGAACTGAAGGGCTCGCCGGACGGTCTTGTCTGGCAGACGCCAGAAGGCATCGCGATCAAGCCGCTCTATACAGCCGCGGACCTCGACGGCATCGGGCAACTCGATTCCCTGCCCGGCCTGAAGCCGTTCCTGCGCGGACCGCGCGCCACTATGTATGCCGGCCGGCCGTGGACAATCCGTCAGTATGCCGGCTTCTCGACGGCAGAAGAATCGAACGCCTTCTATCGCAAGGCCCTCGCCGCCGGGCAAAAGGGCCTCTCGGTGGCCTTCGATCTTGCCACGCATCGCGGCTACGATTCAGACCATCCTCGCGTCGAGGGCGATGTCGGCAAGGCCGGCGTAGCCATCGATTCCGTCGAGGACATGAAGATCCTGTTCGACGGCATCCCACTGGAAGAGATGTCGGTTTCCATGACCATGAACGGAGCCGTGATTCCGATCCTGGCCAACTTCATCGTTGCCGGCGAGGAACAGGGCGTTTCGCGCGACCGACTTTCGGGGACCATCCAGAACGACATCCTCAAGGAGTTCATGGTTCGCAACACCTACATCTATCCGCCCGAACCCTCGATGCGGATCATCGCCGACATCATCGAGTACACGGCAAAAGAAATGCCGAAGTTCAACTCCATCTCCATCTCCGGCTATCACATGCAGGAGGCTGGCTCGACGTTGGTGCAGGAACTTGCCTTCACGCTGGCCGATGGGCGAGAATATGTCCGGGCGGCACTGGCCAAGGGGCTGAACGTCGATGATTTCGCCGGCCGGCTCTCGTTCTTTTTCGCCATCGGCATGAACTTCTTCATGGAAGCTGCCAAGCTGCGTGCCGCGCGGCTGCTCTGGTCACGCATCATGGAGGAGTTCAAGCCGAGCAAGCCGTCCTCCCTGATGCTGCGCACCCATTGCCAGACATCGGGCGTGTCGCTGCAGGAGCAAGATCCCTACAACAACATCGTGCGCACCGCCTACGAGGCAATGGCCGCTGCACTTGGCGGCACGCAGTCGCTGCACACCAATTCCTTCGACGAGGCGATCGCACTGCCGACGGAGTTTTCGGCCCGCATCGCGCGCAACACGCAACTCATCCTGCAACATGAGACTGGCGTGACCAAGGTCGTCGACCCGCTCGCCGGTTCCTACTATGTCGAGAGCCTGACCCATGAACTTGCCGAAAAGGCCTGGACACTAATCGACCAGGTCGAGGCCCTGGGCGGTATGACCAAAGCCGTCGCCACCGGCCTGCCCAAACGTATGATCGAGGAGGCTGCGACCCGTCGCCAGACTGCAGTCGACAAGGGCGAGGACGTCATCATCGGCGTCAACAGATACCGGCTCGACGAGGAAGACAGGATCGACAGCCGCGACATCGACAACGCGGCGGTGCGCCGTTCGCAGATCGCCCGTCTTGAACAGACGAAGCGTCAGCGAGATCCCAAGCGCGTTGACGCAGCCCTTGCCGTGCTTGACGAGGTCGCGGCCAGTGGCAAGGGCAACATCCTGAAAGCCGCGGTCGAGGCAGCCAGAGCGCGCGCGACGGTCGGCGAGATTTCCGATGCTCTACGCAGTGCCTTTGGCGACCATTCAGCGATTCCCGAAGTGGTCAGCAAGGTCTATGGCAAGGCTTATGAGCGTGAACCCGAATTCATCACACTGGTTGCGCGCCTGGAGGAAGTCTCGGCCTTGCTTGGCTCAAGGCCGAGGATCATGGTCGCCAAGCTAGGCCAGGATGGGCACGATCGTGGCGCGAAGATAATTGCTTCGGCCTTCGGCGACATCGGCTTCGAGGTGATAACTGGCCCCTTGTTCCAGACCCCGGGTGAGGCGGTCGACTTGGCGATAGCCTCGAAGGTACATGTCGTCGGCGTATCTTCCTTGGCGGCCGGCCACAAGACGCTGTTGCCGCAACTTGTCGAGGTGCTGAAGCAAAAGGACGCGAGCAACATCATCGTAGTGTGCGGCGGCGTCGTGCCGCGCCGAGATCATCAGGTGCTATTTGAGCACGGGGTGTCAGCTATCTTCGGCCCCGGCACCAATGTTATCGACGCCGCACGCGCCGTGCTTGATCTGTTGGAGGGCAGAGGGCGAAACACCGCGTAAGCCGGCGTTTCTGGCAGCCGGACACCTAAGCTACCTGAAGCGAATGTGGCGCGAGTTTGTGTCATCGCAATCAGCAACCATAGCGACTGTTGCCTCGCCGCGAACTCCGGCCCGCCTGGGAAGAGAATTAGCGCCAGTGCAGCGCGCCGAGCGCAAGAGCAGGGTGAACATATCGCGGCGTCACCTGGATCAAACTTGGCCGTCGACGAACTGATCATGGAATTCGAATAGGAGTGCGCAAATGAAGATCCGTGTGCCCGCGAAGCGGGTTGTGAATGCGAACGTCAAGGCTCCCAGGAAGATCGACAAGGATGAGCAGGCGCCGTTGTTCAGGATCGGCTTCGTCGGCGATCTCGTCGTCATCCCGCCCGAACTGCGTGGCGCGCTGGATTATCGCCAGGAACCAGGGGATCGGGGACGGTGAGCACGGCAGGGAGCACCGCCGGCGATCCGCAAATCATCGTCGAACGCGTTGGCGCGATCGGCCGGTTGCGGCTCAACCGGCCCAAGGCACTGAACAGCCTCACGCTCGAGATGGTGCGAGCTATGTATGCGGCTCTGAATGCATTCGGGGATGATCCGTCGATCGCGGCCGTGCTTGTCACGGGAGAGGGGAATCGCGGCCTGTGCGCCGGCGGTGACATTCGCGCGATTCATGAAAGCGGCAGCGCCGGGACCGAACTAGCCGGAACGTTCTGGCGCGAGGAGTTTCTCCTCAACGCCGCCATTAGCCATTTTCCGAAACCCTACATCGCCATTATGGATGGGATCACGATGGGCGGTGGTGTCGGCATTTCTTCCCATGGCAGCCGCCGAGTTGTGACGGAGCGAACGCGGCTGGCGCTCCCGGAAACCGGCATCGGCTATTTCCCCGACGTCGGGGCGACGTGGCTGCTGTCGCGAGGGGCGGGAGAATTGGGGACCTATCTCGGCCTCACGGGAGAATCCATAGGAGCGGCCGATTCGATCGAAGCCAACCTGGCGGACATCTTTGTCTCAAGCAGTGAACTTGAAGATCTCGTGCGCGAATTATCGGCCTTGCCCACAGGCTGTAAGGCCGAAACCGTTGACATTGCGCTGCAGCGGTTCTCCCAGCCGGTTCCGGCTGGGACGTTGACGCCTTATCGTTTGGAGATCGACCGTTTCTTGGCGTTCGACAGTGTTGAAGCAATCGTTTCGGCACTGAAGACCGACGCTAGCGAGTTTGCGCAAAAAACCTGGGCCACCCTGCTCGGTCGATCACCGACCAGCCTCAAACTCACACTTCGCCTGCTAAGGCTCGGTCGCACCAGTTCCAGCCTCGAGGCATGCTTGGAGCGGGAATTCGCGGCCAGCGCGAAAATGCTCTCCACGCATGATTTTTACGAGGGCATACGGGCGGCCATTATCGAAAAGGACCGCAACCCAAAATGGTCGCCGGATAGCCTTGCCGACGTCACCGACGAGATGGTCGAAGCTGCTTTGGAACCACGGTCGCCAACGCTGTTCGGTGCATCCAGGATTTAGGAGGAACACATGGTTGAGACCATCGCATTCATCGGGCTCGGCAATATGGGCGGGCCGATGGCGGCCAATTTGGTAAAGGCGGGTTTTCGTGTCCAAGGCTTCGACCGCGCCGCAGCCTCGCTAGAAGCTGCTGCCAAGACCGGCATCGCGATCTGCAAAACCCTGGCCGAGGCCGTCGCCGGGGCCGGCACCGTGATCACTATGCTGCCGAGCGGCAAGCATGTGCTTTCGGTCTGGACCGAGCTCGCAGGCATTGTCAAAGCCGGTACCCTGTTGATCGACTGTTCCACCATTGATGTCGAAAGCGCGCGCAAGGCACATGGGCTATTTTCTGGCGATAGTTTCCGGTCGCTCGATGCACCCGTCTCGGGCGGAACGGGTGGCGCGGCTGCCGGCACGCTCACCTTCATGGTGGGAGGTACGCAAGGCGCCTTTGAGCGCGGCGAACCTATCCTTCAGAGCATGGGCAAGCGTATCGTCCACTGCGGCGATGCTGGCGCCGGCCAGGCGGCTAAGATCTGCAACAATATGATCCTCGGCATCACCATGGCTGGTGTCGGCGAAGCCTTTGTGCTGGCCGAAAAACTCGGCCTCTCACACCAGGCGCTGTTCGACGTGGCCTCAACCTCATCTGGTCAGTGCTGGTCGATCACCACTTACTGTCCCGTGCCTGGCCCCGTGCCGAACTCGCCTGCCAACAACGACTACAGGCCGGGCTTTGCGACTGCGCTGATGCTCAAGGACTTGAAGCTCGCGCAGGAGGCGGCGCTCGCTGCCGGAGCCTCGACGCCGCTCGGCTCGCAGGCTGCACAGCTCTACGGCTTATTCGACAAACTCGGCCACGGCGGTGAGGACTTTTCCGCTATTATCAAGTTCTTCAGGGAGGCAGAGGGTTAGCTGCGTGCCGGACGGATTGAGATCGACTAGGAACCACCGTCGGTTGGCAGTTGGTCAACTTTTGCATCCACGCACTGTGGGCGAGGGGCTCTGGTGGGTGGACGCTCGAATGTCAGCTCAGAAGCCGCGCCACCATACGAGACGATTGGTCGACGAAAAGCCAATGAGATCAACAGTTCTGGCGCATCCTCGGTGAGGCTTGGCATACGGTAAGGCTCGTTCAGATAGGGGCCGCTAGTGGAAGTAGTCGCGAGAATATTGACCCGAGCGGGAATCGGCGAGAACGGCGCAGAGCAAGCCTAAAGAACGATACCTGTTTGCGGAACGCGTCAGTGCAATCGGAACTCCCGTCGCCGAAATCATTGCGAGCGTAAGCGGCCGCCCTGTCGCCGAAAAGGTCACAGCTAGGCCGGCGACCGGCTTTCTGGATTTCGAAAATGCGAAACGCAGATGCCTGGGCTCCTCAACCGGCCGGCTGATCTGGAGAATTCTGCCAGAAACTACTTCTGGTCAAAGTTTGAGGCCGTGGCCTTAAGAGTCCCGAAGACAGTCTAACCAATGCCCTGATATCTAACCGCGTCTTGGGAAGTCGTCGGTGCCATTACGGTCTCGACGAATGAATATCTGATCCCAATCGCGCGCTAGTGAGTTTGCTTAACCGGCCGCCGAGGAGGGCTTTTATTCGGCATCCGACTGATGGTGGAGGACGGCTTGTCGCCCTTTATCAGCCTGTCCCTCCCGCTAGAACACGCCAACCAAGGCTAGTGTCGCCCAGACTGCCGTACGCCTTGCTCCCGCCGTCTCGACCGTCGAAGCGCCGAATCCTCATTGCGTCAATTAGGCGCTTCTGATGAATCTCAGCGCTAACAGGTCAATTAAATAGAAGTTTTTGGCTCGTTGGGTCCTTCGTGTGCCCGATATGCTCTGCGTGCTTGGTATTGCCGTTCGTAACTGCGGCGAGGCCAAGAGGACACCGAGCAAGAACGAGGCCTTTAAGACCATGACTGATGAACCAAAGGCAGACAATCATGATACCTCGCGCCGAAAATTTCTACTTCTATCTGCCGTCGGAGGACTAGCGGCAGCAAGTCTTGCAACAGAAACCGATGTCGAAGCTCAAGAAATTAATTGCGCCCCGGTAAGCGGTAGTGTCGCATGGAAACAGAAGGGCAATAACGAGCACGTCCGCGCACTTCAGACGTCTGCCGACCATTCCGGCGGCGGTGAGCTACATTTAGATTATTTCGGCCATACCGCGTTCCGACTAACTACGCCGGCAGGGCTTTCTCTCCTCTTTGATCCTTGGCGCAATGATCCATCTGGCGCATGGGGTTTGTGGTTTCCGGCTGACTTTCCGCGCATTGTCGTTGATCTGGCTCTTTCAACCCATACGCATTTCGATCACGACGCTATCGACAAGGTTGATGCGACTAGCGTGCTCGACAGGTTCGTTGGCAAGTTTTCTTTTGCCGATGTTGAAATCACGGGTGTTGCCGACAAGCACGCGACCGATCAACCTGGTTCGTACAAATGGATTGAAGCTGTGAAAGAGTCCGGTGCAGACCCTTATCCGCCCAACAATCCAGGCCATCTGGACAATGTAACCTATCTGGTAGAATCCGCTGGCATACGAACCCTCATATGGGGCGATAATCGAGCGAAGCCGCCGGAGGACGTTTGGAAGAGGTGGGGTCGGGTGGACGTGCTTACCCTACCAGTTGACGGTTCGGAGCACGTTCTCAGCTTCGAGCAAGGCAACGAGATAGTCGAGCGCTTGAAGCCAAAAATCGTGATTCCCACACATTATCTGCAGAAAGGCGTGTCTTCCGCACTGTCGACACTGCAAGCGGCGGATTCCTGGGTTAACGCTCAAAAGCGGAAGCGGAACCTTGCGGAGTCTCGACTAGTCCTAACCGCCGACAGCATCAAGGATTATGATCGCGAGTTCTTCTATTTTGGAAATTCAGCCAGGCACGGGCAATAGCTGGCTAGGGTGCTAGTCTAGGGTAGAAGCCAGAACGCACCGCCTTTGTAGCGGTGCGTTCTTTGCGGGACGAGGCCTTGACCATGCTGGCCTATAACTGAGCGGCCATTGAATCGAAGCGATTAGCTACGGACAACAGCGGCAGCTCGTATTCGACAGAGAAGCCGAACAAGCGACGCGCTGCCCCAAACACCGCGGCGGGTACGTCTGCGGCAACCCTAAAGCGCCTCGCCCTCGCGCAACATCCCCGAGAATGAGTGGCCAGACGGCAGGACTCGGCTCACACCTGTCCGCCAGCCCTCACACTAAGCACGGAAGTCGGGAGGCGCTTTCAACCCTACGCCAAGCATTTATGCACACGTCCGATTGGATTGACTGGACAGATGCCGCTGTCTTGCCGTCCAAGGCACGCCACGAGGGCAAGGGCACTTATCCCAGGTTGACGTCTTGTCGCTGTCCGGTATCAGCGGCGCGTTCGATGGCATCGATCACACGATGACGGATTACAGCTGCGCCAAATCCCGGCGCAAAGGCGGTGCCTGTCTTCACGTCGGAATCGAATTGCGCATACACCCGCGCCACGTTCCCCGGAGGACCGGCCAAGCCACCGTCGATCTTTTGGTAGGAATCGGGAATAGGAAGCGCTTCAAGATCGCCGTTGCCGCGGCGACCTCTTATCGAGAGGTCCGCCATGTTGATATAGCCGTTCGTGGCCTCGATCAGAAGGCTTCCATCACGGCCAGTAATTTCCCACACGAACGGGCGCGCGGGCACCCGGCCGGCGGTATAGTGAACAGAAGCCACGATGCCTCCGGAGAGTGTTCCCGTTATCGCCACCTCATCGGGAACGTCTGACGGTATCGGTTGGGAGTCACGTGTGCGGATAGCTTGTCCCAAGCGGTTGGAGGCGACTGCGGAGAGGGACTCAAAAGCTCCAAGAACGTGGGCGAATGCGTCCAGAGCGTGACCCAAAACGACGGTCAGAAACGTTGCCCCATTGGCCTTTAGCGCCATGAATTCATAGGCAGGCTCCAAGCGACCCATCCACTGATCATCCGGCGTGTAGCTTTTGACGTTCGTGCTGAGCGGCTGGCCGATGTAGCCTTGAGCGATGAGATCGCGCAGATACTGGACTCCCGGCGAAAAGCGTCCTTGCAGGCCAATGATCGTTTTGACTTTTCCCTCTCGAGCCTTGTGTTCGAGGTCGAGCGCCTCTGTCAAATTCCGGCCAAGCGGCCACTCGCAGTAAACCATCTTGCCCGCCGAGATCGCGTCTGAGACCACCGCGTAGTGATCCGGCACTTTCACGGAGACCACGACCAGGTCAATTTCCGGCCTCTCAACGAGATCACGATGGTTGTCAAAGGCAAGTTTGATCCCGAGGGATTTTGCCGTTGTCTCAGCCGATTCCCGTTTCGTCGTGCTGACACCCCGGATCTCGAATTGCCCTAAGCTCTTCAGTGCGGGGATGTGGGCGAAAGCCGCCCAGCCGCGTTCCGAACTCGCGCCGACGATGCCTACTCCGATTTTTTTGCCCATGTTCGTCTCCTTCAATTTCCTCGTTTTTGACGTGTCATCGCGCTCGGACGGCGTGCAAAGCACGCCATACGCCTCGACAGCGATGACCTTTTCAGTAGTGATCTTGATGTCGGCCTTCGGCCGTTTGGGGGATGCGTTGCGGATGGCGCAGCAGCTACTCCGCTTGCCTCGAGCCCTTCGGCAATGTTCGCTCCAACAGAGGGGGAATCGTCCATTGCGAGCGCCCCTTTGCTTAAGGGTTTTTCTTTTGATGCTGTTGGTTTGGCTCCAATCGTGCTCTCGCTGCAGCTAAGATTGGGGTACATGTTGGTGGATGATTAGGCGGTATTTGCTTGATTTAGAATCAAGCAATCGTTGAATATGATTGCTGCATGGAGACTCTCGCGAACCTTGAATCCTTCGTCCGAAGTGCGGAGAACCACAGCTTTTCGGAAGCAGCGCGCCAGTTGGGATTGACGCCCGCGGCGGTCAGCCGGAACGTCGCCATGCTTGAGCGGAACCTCGGGGTGCGGCTCTTCCAGCGGTCTACACGAAAACTGGTGCTGACGGAGATCGGGGAACGCTTCCTCTTCTCTACCCGAGGTAATCTTGAGGCACTTCAAGCTGCAATTGCAGACATTACGGCCGACGACAACGAGCCGGCGGGCGTTCTTAAAGTGAGCATGAGTCCGACCTTTGGGCTTTCGCACATCATGCCATTGCTACCAGCCTTCCTTGCCAAACATCCACGCCTGAAGCCCGAATGGCATTTCGAGAACCGGGCGGTTAATCTCGTGTCGGAAGGATACGACGTTGCTATCGGTGGCGGCTTCGATTTGGCGCCCGGAATCGTGTCGCGTACATTGGCGCCCGCCCATATTGTCACCGTCGCTTCTCCTGGTTACATGGCGGGCCGGACGCCTCCGACGAACCCTTCCGATCTTGTCGCGTATAGCGGGATCGTAATGCGTTCACTGCGAACGGGACGAATTCGCCCGTGGACGCTACGAAATGCAACCGGGTCGGAAATGGCCGGGCCACTTGCGGAAACGATCATCGTCAACGATCCCGCAGCCATGCGCGAGGCCGTCCGGCTTGGGCTTGGCATCGCCATGATCGCAGTCGCCGACATACTGCTCGAACTTGAACGCGGGGAGTTGGTTCGCCTGCTCCCGAATTGGTATGCGGATGCTGGCGCAATCTCGCTCTACTATAGTTCAAAGACGCTCATGCCCGCGAAGACCCGTATTTTTGTTGATTTTGTCGCGGATGAGTTCAGGCGGCAGCGGCTCGCGGAACGGTGCGCGGGAAGTCTCGGATAGCAGGCCGCTTGATTTGTCGGGGAGCCAAGTCGTCGATACTGTGTCCCATGACCCGTGCGATGCATAGTGCTTCCAACGAATTAGAAGGCTAGAGCATCTTTGTTTGCTCGCCATCGACGAGGCATCGCCACGTCCGGACCATCGTGCTGAGCCGCAGGATCAGTCTGGAAAAGGCTCTCTATTCACTGTAGCCGTATATTATTGATGACCTTGTTCAAGGAAGCTGAACATGTCGGAAGGTGGAGTACCTAGCGTCGATCAGCTCTCGGTGCTGCTGACGGTCGTTGACGCAGGCGGATTCGCAGCAGCGGCGCGAAGACTCGGCAGGGCTCCATCGGCCATCAGCTATTCGATTTCGAGCCTGGAGGCGCAACTTGGCGTCCCTGTATTCGATCGTACCCGCCCCCGTAAGCCCGTGCTGACCGAGGCGGGCCAATTGTTGCTTGCAAAGGCCACAGCAGTGATCGGCGAGGTGAATAACTTCAAGGCGGCGGTAATAGGGCTGCGACATGGACTAGAGCCGCAGCTTTCAATCGCAATCGACGTCATGTTGCACACAGATCGCGTGGCCGACGTGCTGAAGGCTTTCGCCGAAGAGTTCCCCACGGTGGCGCTCCGGCTCTATGTCGAAGCACTTGGCGTGATCGGCGAACTCGTCGCCGCCGGCGTAGCGGGCCTCGGAATATGCGGCACCTTGCACACGAACACCTACGGCATGGAGCGCATCGACCTAGGGGGAATTGACATGATCCCCGTTGCCACGCCGTCGCATCCGCTGACGCGCAGCGGTATCAAGACACCTGGCGATGTCCGGCGCCATCGGCAACTCATACTGACGGTCCGATCGTCCTACGACGAGGGCGGTCGGTTCGGCGTGTTTGGCGTGAATAACTGGCGCTTGGCGGATCTTGGAGCCAAGCATGCGCTGCTGCTCGCGGGATTGGGTTGGGGAAACATGCCCGAACCGCTTGTGCGTTCCGACATCGAGGAAGGGCGGCTCGTCCGCCTGGACATTCCAGAAGGTGGCGGCTTCTATCCGCTCCAGGCGATTTACAAGACCGCGACGCCGCCGGGGCCGGCGGGCAGGTGGCTGCTCGAGCGGTTTCTGCAGCAACATAGAACTGATTAAGGTTTCGCAACCGCACGTAAGCGCTTTGTGATCATGAATCATGATCGGTGGATAAAAACATCTTAGTGGACATGATCGTCCCTAAATTCGACCCTCGCTGTTTGAGCCTCGCGATCAGTACGGAGGTAGCAAAAAGCGGGAGGAGATAAGTTGCTGACGTTTCCACGTGCGACTTCGGGCGTCTCGAAAATGAGGTCCATGGCTCTGGCAACGGTCGTGGCCGGTGGTCCACTTGCAGCACAGGCACGGCCTGGCGCCGAGTTGGTTTCCGGCGAAGGTGGGTCAAAAGGTCTCGGCTATTTCACGTCGCTGCTGTTGGCAAACGCTCGCCCCAGCATGAGCATCGTGCGCGAGGAAATCTTTGGTCTGGCGCTCTATGCGGCTCGCTTTGGCGATGCCGAAATCCCAAATTTGGCTGCGGTGGAACCGGGGGATTTTGCGGCTTCAGCTCGTCCCGGCAGCGCCACGCACTCCGGCGGCTCTCGGTGGAGGAGTCTACAGAGATGGAAGAGCGTCGGCATCAGGCTTGATAGCAACTATGTCCAATACTGATCCGCAATATTTCGACGTGATCATTGTCGGCAGCGGGCACGCTGGCGCCCAAGCCGCAATCGCGCTGCGTCACCATGGTTTTCAGGGTTCCATAGCGCTGGTCGGCGAAGAGTCGCATCCGCCCTACGAGCGCCCGCCTCTTTCAAAGGAGTACCTCGCAGGGAAAAAGTCCTTCGAGCGCATTCTCTTGCGCCCCGTCAGCTTCTGGTTGGACCGAGAAATACAGCTCCTGTCGAATACCAGGATCGATCAGGTCGATTCTGTCGCCAAGGTCATCGTTTCCAGTCGCGGCGAGCGCTTCCACTATGGACAGCTGATATGGGCAGCCGGTGGCCGGGCACGAGCGCTTTCATCCCCAGGGGGGCAGGATGTCGAACCGTTGTTCGTGCGGACGCGCAATGATGTCGATCACTTACTTGCCCAACTGTCCGCCGTGTCGAGCGCTCTTATCATAGGCGGGGGCTATATTGGCCTTGAGACGGCAGCGGCGCTCAACAAACTGGGAAAGCAGGTCACGGTCCTGGAAGCAGCCAACCGGTTGCTGGCGAGGGTGGGCGGCGAAACCTTGTCGGACTTTTACGCAAAGGCGCATCGCTCGCATGGCGTCGATATTCGCTTGGGTTGCACTATCGAGCGTGCAGGCAGGACAGACGACGGCCGAGTGTTCACCCAATTGGCCAGCGGTGAGGTGATTGCGGCCGACATCCTCATCGTAGGCATAGGCATAGACGCCTCGGTTGAACCGTTGCGGCAGGCCGGCGCGGCGGCAACCGCCGCGGGTGTGCGCGTCGACGAGCATTGCCGCACGTCGCTGGCCGATGTCTTCGCAATCGGCGACTGTGCAGTGCATCGCAACCGGTTTGCGCAAGATCGGGAGATTCGCCTTGAATCCGTCCAGAATGCGAACGATATGGCTGTCGTCGCCGCCAAGGCCATCATAGGCACGCCGGAGCCGTACCGGGCTTTGCCGTGGTTCTGGTCGAACCAGTTCGATATCCGCCTGCAGACGGTCGGCATCTCCTCGGGATTCGATCAAGAGATAGTTCGAGGAGATCCCGAGTCGGGCCGCTTCTCCATCATTTATCTGCACGACGGCCAAGTCATCGCCTTAGACTGCGTGAACATGGTTCGCGACTATGTTCAGGGCGGAGCCTTGGTTCTGGCGGGAGCGCGGCCGAATCCTAGTCAGATCGCTGATTCATCGATCGCCCTGGCAACGCTTGCGTGATGATCTGGCGCATCAGCACCAAATCACCGTCGTCGTTTGCCATCCACTGCAGAAGGACCTCGAGCGTGTAGCAGAAACAACCGTCCCCCATTCCCGCGATGCCTCCAAGCAAGCAAGGTCGTTCAAGGTATTTGAACGATCGGTTCAGTCTTATCTGACTGTTTCGAACTACCCAGATGCGATAGCGTCCTTGTTTTCAGCGAGGCAGGACGCTGCATGTCGCACCGTGGAGATGGTTTTGGGCATCCAGCGCAGCGACTCGCGCAAAAGCGACGACCAAGGTATCTGGGGAGGTTCATGAAATGGATTTGCGTCAAGTCCGCTACTTTGTAGCCGCCGCTGAACAATTACATTTTGGGCGTGCCGCCGACCGCATGAATGTGGTGCAGCCGGCGATTAGCCAACAGATCAAACGCCTGGAAGAGGAACTCGGCGTCGAGCTTTTCGATCGCATTGGAAACGAGGTCAGGTTGACCGAAGCCGGGCGCCAGATCCTGCCGGAATGCCGACGGTTGCTGCGTCAGGCCGAAGAAACCGTCAGAGTCGCCAAGTCTGCAGGGACAGGCACAAGTGGCAGGGTTAGCTTCGCGTTCGTCGACAATGCCGTTTGTGCTCTCCTGCCTCCGCTCTTGCGCAGCTTTCGCGACCTCTATCCCGAGGTCGACGTGCAGCTTCAATCCTTGAGCCGCGCCGAGCAGCAAGCAGGTTTAGAAGACCGGCGGATCGATATTGGCCTGATGCCTGGCCCAGCGCCCCTTTCCGTTCTCTCTGAGCCCTTCGTCTCGGCGCCCTTGGTGGCGGCAGTGCCGCGCAATCATCCCCTTGCCTCCCACGAAGTGATCAACCTGGATCAACTCGCCCAAGACCGCTTCGTGCTGTTTCCCGCCACGATGCGATCTCGGTTGCTGGAAGTGATCATCGCCGCATGTGCGACTGCGGCTTTCACGCCGAAAGTCGCCCAGGAAGCGCTCCACATTCACACGATTCTGGCGCTCGTGGATGCGGGGGTGGGGGTGACACTCGTACCGCCTTGGGTCGCTCGCGAAGGGGTGCATGCCGTTTCGTTTGTTCGGCTTAACCGTCCGACGGCATTCTATGAACTGATGTTCACCTGGCGCAAGGACAACTCAAATAAGGCCGTCGAGAGCCTACGCGCCACCGCACAACTCATCTCTCTGCCCGAAGCTATTCCCCGGCTCGATCGCGCTTCGTGATCGCCCCATTAGAACTAATTGTTGGACATAATCGGGCCCTGGGTAGACTTTCACCTCGTCCAAGCCGCTCCTTTTGGACGGTAAAGAAATTAAACAAAGACGGGTCGGATGCCGGAAGACAAAATGGACAAACAAACAGTCGCCGTGAACCCGTGGAAACGGCGTTATTTGCCAACCTACGACCATGCCCTGCCCGCAACGAGCGAGCCATGCATGACCTTTGATTTCCCGATCGTGCTGTAGTGGCGGCGGTCGAGGCATCGGCCGCGCGCACAGCCTAGAATTGGCCCGCCGTGGCGGCGAAAGTGCTGGTGAATGAGTTGGTGTCGCGACGGGAGGCGCTGCGGCGGCAGTAGTTTTGCCGACGAGTTTGTCGCGGTCTGTCCATCGCCCGGAGGAATTCTCGATACCGAGATGTGGTGACACATCGTACCAGCTCCTCGCGGCCACCAAAGGCTACGCGGATCTCAACCTCACCGCCGAGGCGGTTCACATTCACCTCGGGGGAGACCATGGACGGATCGGAACTGCAGGCCTTTGGGACCGTGCAGGATTTTAGCGAATGGCGCAACGGGCCAAGTGGTCACTGCAGGCGCCGCAACACTCAACTGGGAAGCGGGACCCCGGCATGAACCGTGAACCCGATACCTGCGACTATCTGATCATCGGCGGCGGCTCATCGGGCTGCGCCCTGGCTTCGCGCCTGTCCGAGGACAGCGCGAACAGGGTCATTCTCGTCGAGGCTGGACAGGACGTCGATGGCGCGTCTGAGCCGGAGGCGGTACGCGATGCCCGGTTCAGGACGCTCAATGACCCGCGGTTTCTCTGGCCGAACCTGACGGCCGCCTACACACGAGACGGACCGTCCGGTTTGCCGTTTGGCCAAGCGCGAATCTTGGGCGGCGGTTCTTCGGTGAACGGTATGCATGCGCAGCGCGGCCTGCCTGCGGACTATGATGAATGGGCGCAGCTCGGCATACGCGGCTGGGCTTGGGAGGACGTCCTACCCTTCTTCAAGCGTCTCGAAACCGATGCCGACTTCTCCGGCGAGCAGCACGGCGAGGAAGGCCCCGTTCATCTCTACCGGGTACCGCGCGGGAAGTGGAGCGGCCTCACCAAGTCCATAGCATCGAGCTTCGAAAGGAGAGGCATCCATTACATCCCCGACCTGAATGGGCAGGATGGTGACGGCTATGGCTCTGTTCCGATCAACTCGGTTGGCGCGGACCGCATCTCATCGGCCCGCGCCTATCTTCCGGCCACCGTGCGCGCGCGCTCCAATCTCAAGATCGTAACCGGAACGACCGCAAGCCAGCTGATCTTGTCTGACGGGCATGTATTCGGCGCGGTGTTCGGTGAAGGCGAGGAAGCAAAGGAAATCCGCGCGCACCAGACCGTGCTGTGCTGCGGAGCGCTTCATACTCCTGCCTTGATGCTCCGCTCTGGCATAGGACCTGGTGACCAACTCACGCAGGCAGGCATATCGGTTCGACACAGCCTTCGCGGCGTTGGCTCGAACCTCATCAACCATCCGATGTTGATCCTGGCAGCCCATCTGAAACCCCAAGGGCGCCAACAACCCGGCGTGCTGTCCCCCTGTCCTGCCATCATGCGATATTCCTCGATGTTTCCAGGCGTGCCGAGAACCGACATGGTGCTCAATGTCTGGGAGCGAACGCCGAATACGCTCTCCTGGGATCCGCTGGGGCGGCAGATCGCAAACGTGATGGTGATCATCAACAAGGTCTTTTCGGCGGGTCAGGTCGCATTGCGCAGCGACCGCACGCTCGACGTCTCCTTCAACCTGCTTGGCGATCATCGTGATAAAGAGCGGATGGTCGAGAGCGTGCATCTGCTCGCCGATCTGCTCGATCAAGCAAAGAGTGACGGCGTTGTCGACGCCGCCTTCTTCCCGGCGATGACCCCGCTCGCCGCCCTACTCATGCAGGACAATTGGAAGGCGCAGATGTTGAGCGTGGCCGGCGCGGCCGCTTTCAGCGGACCGGAGCCAATACGCAAGCGAGCACTCGCAGTGGCCGGAACCAGACTTGACGTGGTGATGGCCGATCAACGGAAGCTCGTGGAAACTGTCGTGCAAAGTGCGCTGCCAGGCGGACATGTCGCGGGAACCTGCCGGATGGGCCATCCCGAGCATCCAGCCAGTGTCACCGACTCCAACGGCAGGGTTCTCGGAATCCAGGGCTTGAGCGTCGCTGACACGTCGATCTTCCCAACGCTGATGGCCGGGGGGACCAATCTGCCAGTTATTATGGCGGCGGAGAAGATCGCGGCGACCTTGCGATCGGAGGCGCGAGCATGAGCCGGAACTGGAACCTCGCCTATGCTTCGCATCTGGGCTATCTGTCCCCGGATGAGCCACTGTTTCGCGCGAGCGTGCCTTCGCGCGATCCATGGGATCACGTAGCGTTCGCAGCTGACATCGGTCTCTCGGGTGTGCTCTATCCTTGGGCGATATCCCGGCCGGCCGAGGAGGTTGACCGTTTCCACGCCGCGCTCGAGCATTTCCAGCTTCTTTCCAGCGTCATCGTCTATGCGCCACTCGGGCGGGTGACGACCCCTATCTGGGTGCGCTCCGACGGCTGGGACGATCTCGCCCGCGACTTCGAGCGCTCGGTTCCCCTGGCGCAACGGCTGGGCGCACCGATGCTTGCCGTGCTCGTCCAGGGGATCGAAGGCGCGCCGGTTGACAGTCAGGAAGACGTGCTGGTCGACAATCTGCGGCGCGCAGGCGACCTCGCAGCCAAATCCGGCATCGTTATAGGCGTGGAGCATATGGTGGCGCTCCCAGGCATGCTCTTGAGGAGCACCGAGCAGGCGGTCAGAGTCTTTGACCGGATCAGCCACCCCAATGTCCAACTGATCTTCGACACCGGTCATGTTCAAGAGATGGATGGAAATGTGCTCGGCGCTTACCGCCAGGCGCGTCGACACGTCGGGTTGCTGCAACTGGCCGACATGCCAGGGCGGGTCCAGCCAGGTTCAGGTGTCATCGATTTTGAGACTCTCTTGCGCGAGGTGCGTTCGGACGGGCTGGGCGAGACCCTCATCGATCTTGAACATGGCTGGACGAGCAATTCGGTCGATGTGGAGCAGGCCGGTATTAGAGCGATGCGGCGCATCGACAGCACATTGGACAGCATCGAGGAGCACTCATGACGATGGCTGCAAACGGGTCGACCTCAACGCCGAAGCGACCATGACAAGGCCGGCGGCGTAGGCACGACGGCACCGCTACACCGGCGCGAGAACATCGCCGGCCGCGTCCGTGACCGCCGTGCACCATGGAACGTTTGCCAACTGCCGATCAGGATCGAGAAGCGATTGAACGGAGGAGACTATGGACACCTTTAACCAACTGAACAGTGAAGAAAATGGAGATGTTTGTTATGCACACCGAGAGGAGCTCATGACAAAGATCAACGTGACGACGCGCAGCGGCGAAACCCGCAGCTTCGCGGCCTCAGAGGGGCTATCAGTCATGGAGATCATCCGCGACGGCGGAATCGACGAACTGCTTGCCCTTTGTGGCGGATGCCGTTCCTGCGCGACCTGCCATGTCCACGTCGATCCAGAAGACTTCGACAAGCTCGACGCGATGTCTGACGACGAGAACGAACTGCTGGAAGGTTCATCGACGCGCGACGCGACCTCCCGGCTGTCTTGCCAAATCCCATTTAGCCGCAGACTGGACGGGCTTCGCGTCACCATAGCGGCGGAAGACTGATATGGCGGGACGACTGAAGGACAAGGTGGCGGTCGTCACCGGGATCGCCAGCGGTATTGGCAGCGGAACTGCGATCACCTTTGCGTCCGAGGGCGCAACCGTGGTCGGCGTCGACATCAATGTCGACGGAGCGACCCAGGTGGCATCAATCGCGCGCGACCGCGGACTGGATTTCGATCTGCGTACCCCGGTCGATCTGCTTGATGAAGACGCGGTTCACGAACTGATGAAGACCACAGCCGAGCGATATGGCGGGATCGACATCCTGGTGAGCGCCGCGGCGGTCGTCGAGTTCGCTTGGACACCCGACATGACGCTGGCGCAATGGCGGAAGACGATGGTCGGCGAACTGGACATCGTCTTCCTCTCCTGCCGCGCCGTGTGGCCGCATTTGGTCCGGCGCGGGGGCGGAGCCATCATCAACTTCGCGTCGGTTGCCGCACATCAGGCAACCCGCACCCTGCCGGCCATCGCCCACGCCGCCGGCAAGGGCGGCATCCACGCCATGACCAAGCAGTTGGCGATGGAGGGAGCACCCCATCAAATCAGGGCGAACTCGCTATCGCCGGGCTTGATCGTCAGCGATGCAACCCAGGCCGCGTTTGCACAAAACCCAGGCTTTCGCGAAGCCATCGACGCCAAAGTGATGCTTGGACGCCTGGGGCGTCCCGAGGACGTCGCCTGGGCGGCGACATTCCTCGCATCGGACGAGGCGAGCTGGATCACGGGCTCCGACCTGGTGGTCGACGGCGGCATGACTGCCTGGTAGGTCAAAGGAGATTTGGTGATGAGTCCGAGGCTAATTATTGAGGCATTTCTCGATGCATGGAACGAGAACGATGTTGATCGCATCCATTCGTTCATGAGCGAGGATATCGCCTATCATAACATTCCAATGGAGCCGATCCACGGTCGCAGTGCCGCGCGCGCGTTCGCCGAGGCTTTCGGGGTGGGCACGACGATGAAGGCCGAATGGGAACTCGTCCATATAGCCGAGCAGGGCGATATCGTGATGACCGAGCGCATCGACTCATTCATCGACCCGAACGGGAACCGGGTAACGGTGCCGATCATGGGTGTCTTCCGAATTCGCGACGGCCTGATCAGCGAGTGGCGCGACTACTTCGACTTGGCAACCTTCGAGCGGCAACTTGCCACGATCAAGTCTGCAGAACCGCGGGCGGCCGGGAATGCTCGGTAAGTTGGTAAGCCAGGCGCCGTTATGGCCCTGATCCTCCCTTCAGCTTCTTCGCGCCAAGTTGCTCATCACGTCCGCTGTGGAGAAGCGCCAGGGTCGATAACGGCGCGTTGACTTGAAGCGCGTCGTCATGGAGCGCCTCCTGCCACAGCGGACGCCGGAGTTGAACCCCGGTCGATAGCGTCTCGCAATATAGACGCCACCACAGCCTCTCGAATTGCGTCTTCGATAGCTGCGCCCCCATCGTCGATGTCGCATGCAAGGCTGGCAAGAACTCATCGCCGTGTCCGAAACCACCACGACAACCGGAATGCGAGAGCGGGCGCAAGTCGGCCAAACCCAATGATTCTTGGTATCGCTAGCCGCTTGCACAGCATCACCAAATATCACCGAAAACTACATGTGATTGGCCCATAAGATTCAATTAATGGACACGACTGATACCCAGGTGTCTCCTCCGGTCAATCAGGGAGGTTCGGTCAAACCGACTCAACGCTCCCTTTGATGACAGCAGCAAACACGTGGGTGGAGAGAACATGGCTGACTTCCTGGAAGCGGAACGTGTCGGTACTGATGATACGACCAAGGGCGGCAACAAGAGTCGCAGTGGCGCAGCAGCGATCGTCGAGGCGATGCATGCAAGCGGCATAGAATATGTATTCGGCTATAGCGGTGGTGGTACCGGGAGCCTGATCCACGAGATCGCCACCACCGGCATGAAAAACATGAACGCCCGCACCGAGATCGCCGGCGCCTGGATGTCCTACGGCTTCAACCGCATCAAGGGCCGGGCGGCGTCGGCTTGTCTGTTCCATTGCGTGGGGATTCTTCACGCCAGCGCTGCTGCGCTGGCGGCAAAGACGGACAGCACGCCGCTAATCCTGAGCTATGTGAGCCTCGACAGCGCTCTGGACTTGCGCGAAGGCCTGCAAGATTCGACCGAGGTGTTTCATGCGATGAAGCCGCTGGCGAAATATGCGCGCAAGCTGGTGGTCGCCGACGACGCACCCCTTTCGATCCGCCAGGCGGTCATTGCCGCGAGCACCGGGCGGCCGGGTTCGGCCGTGCTCGATTTCGCGTTTCAGGTCCTCGTCGACAACACAACATGTGCCGTCGAGCCGCTGACCCTTCCCGAACCGCCTGCTGCAAGTGCGGCGACGATCGACAAGATTATCCAGGCGATCCGCAAGGCCAAGCGACCGATCATTCTGGCAGGTGCTGGCGTACAGCATGCGCTCGGCGCCGAACAGTTGCGCGAATTCGCCGAGGCAGCCAACATTCCGGTCGTTTCCACCTCCTGGGGAGGGCGCGGCCTTCTTGCCGACTCCCATCCGCTCTATGCTGGCGTAATGGGATCGTTCGGCTGGGTCGGAGCGAATACGATCGCACAAGAAGCCGATCTGTGGATCACAATCGGCACCAGTTTCTCGCAAATGACGACCGGCGCTTGGAACCTCGCCAAACCAGCGGAGATCGTCCAGATTGACATCGACCCCAATCAGCTGGGCAAGATATTCCAACCGTCGCTCGGCGTTGTGGGCGACGCCAAGGTGGTCCTTGAGCAGCTAACCGACGCGGTTGCTCAGCTCAATCCGCCGCTTACCGATGAAGCGACCGCGACCGCACGGCGCAAGGACGTGGCCCAGAGCCAACAGGAATGGCGGGAGTATCTCGGTCGCCTGAGTGCAGAGGGCGGCAATCCGATCAATCAGTACCATGTGCTGAAGAAGATGTCGGACATTCTTCCAAAGGGCACAATCGTCGTCGGCGATTCCGGAGGCCAGGCTTATATGCTCTATCGTGCCTTCCAGTACTCGGAATCGACGCCGATGATCGTTGGCGGCCGGTATCAATCCCTGGGCGCCGGATTGTCAATCGCCGCTGGTGCGAAGCTCGCGGATCCGGAGAAGACCGTGGTCTGCTATCATGGCGATGGCGGCTTCTATTACGATGCCATGGAACTCTCCACCTTGGCGGAGCGCAAGATCAAGGTCATCGTCATTATCGACAACAATCACTGCCTGTACGCAAACCGTCAGGGTATGACATTGTGGGGCATTCAAAATCCCTGGGTCGACATGCCGAAGGATGTCGATCTCGTGGCGCTGGCGAAGGCCCAGGGCGTCGATGGCGAGAAGGTGACCGACGCAGCCGACATCGGTCCGGCCATTGAGCGCGCGCTTGCTGCCGAAGGCAGCTATATCATCGACGTCTGGACCGACCCCGAGACCCGCATCAAGCGCGCCTTCCGCGACGTTATCCCGATCCTTACGGATCGCAAGCCCGAACAAGGTGTCGAGCGGCATATGTCACCGCCGCTCGAGGGAAGCTGGCCTAATTGATCAGCCTGACCCCGTCGCTGTTGTGGCGGGGTCACCGCTCTGAATGAGAAACTTCAAAGCCGTGAACGGTTTGTCGGCGTAGCTGTTTGACATTTACGACGACCGCTTGCCGGGCACAACCGGCGCGCTCCTCGGCTCGGCTGTTTGGGCTGGCATGCGGAAGTCACCATCCGCGTGTTCAGGCTCGCGCAATGCCGGCTGGCGGCGACGGCACATCGCAGGAGACTGCCGTGACCACCCAATCATCAATATCCCATGGCGATGCCATCATGATGACCGAAGCCGCACGCCCGACCGTGCGTTATCAGTGGATGCTGGCAGGCCTGTTGAGTCTGAATTTCGGCGTCGTATTCTTCGACCGCAATGCGCTGAGCTTCCTCATGCCGTTCATCAAACCCGAGTTACAGCTGAGTAACACGGAAGTGGGAGCGTTTACGTCCGCGCTTTCACTGAGTTGGGCGCTCTCTTGTCTCCTCGTCGGCAGAGTTTCGGACGCGCTGGGCAAGCGCAAACTCATCCTTGTGATGTGCACGCTTTGCTTTTCCTGCACCTCCTTCTTGTCAGGTTTGGCGGGATCTTTTTTTGCCTTGCTTGCGGCGCGCCTGCTTATGGGAGTTGCGGAGGGCGGAGTGATGCCGATTAGCCAAGCTCTGATCGTGCAGGAGGTCGATCCGCTGCGCCGCGGCCTGGCGATGGGCGTGATGCAGAACTTCGGATCGAATCTGCTGGGCAATTTTTTCGCTCCGCTGATCCTTGTGGCGGTTTCGCTCTCTTTTGGATGGCGGAATGCTTTCTTCCTGGCCGGCTTACCCGGGCTGGTGATGGCCGGCCTGTTGATACTGCTGGTCAAGGACCCGCCCAGCGCGCCTTCAAACGGTCGCAAGACGCGCAAGACGGGCGCGTTGCTGGAGATGCTCTCGGACCGAAACGTGCTCCTGTGCATGATGATGTCAGTGTTTCTTGTCGGGTTCATAATGGTCTTCGGCGCCTTCATGCCGCTGGTGCTGTTGAGTGATCAGACGATCGATCAGACGACGATGAGCTGGCTCATGGCGACGTTCGGGCTTGCATCGATGCTCTACTCAGTTCTCGTGCCTGGTGGTTCCGATGTCGCTGGTCGCAAGCCAGTCATCGTGGCCATGGCGGCCCTAGGGGCGCTCCTTCCGCTCGGGGTTCTCTTCGCCGATGGCACGTTATGGCATCTGTTCGTCTTGTTCGCCTTGGGCGCGGTGATCACTGGGGTATTCCCGATTGTGATGGCGACCGTGCCCTCAGAATCGGTGAGCCCACTTCATCTCGCGACGGTACTTGGTTTGGCGATGGGCGTGGGAGAGTTCATTGGCGGCGTCTTCACGCCCATGATCGCCGGCGCGGCCGCGGACAGCTTCGGTTTGACCGCAGCGTTATGGATTTTGGTCGCGTTGTCACTGCTTGTCGCATCATGCGGACTATTCCTGCGGGAAACAGCTCCCGCTGTTCTCGCAAGACGTGTCGGCGATCATAAAAAGTTATCGATAGATTAGATAACGTTAGTCGATATGATGAGTGATGATCAATATAATCTTTCAAAATAATGTTTTAGCCGACAATCAGTTGTGGCGGTTGAAACAGTCTCTTGCTGTGTATGAAATTTGCAAAACGGAAGCGGCCGTTTGTAGCGCCTTCGCTGGTTCGCGCTTCGACCGATAGAAAGATACCCGCGAATTCTGGCATTGCGGGACGTTAGGGAGAGAATAGAATGAATACAGTTCCGACTGGAGTAAAGCCAAGCGGCTGCCCGCATTTCGACGCGTTCGATCCGCTTGCTCCCGGGCAGGTGGCGGACCCCTTTCCCATTTTGGCGAAGGCGCGCGAGGAGCAGCCCGTTTTCTATATGGAGAAGTACGATTTGTGGGTCGTGACGCGTCGCGACGACGTGCTCGCCATATACAAGGACTTGGCGACCTACTCCAACGGCAACAACCACCAGTCGCTTTCGCCCAAGAGCCAGGCTGTCATCGACCGGGTTGGAGAAGACTGGTCGATTCCCGTCGATGGCAGCTTGAATGTGATGGATCCGCCGGAGCATCTCCCGGTGAAGCGCTTGGTGATGAGCGTCTTCCACAAGGCGTTGCCGGGCATGGACACTTGGCTTGAAACAAAGCTGAACGGCTTGGTCGATCGCTTCGTCAAAGATGGGGAGACGGACCTGGTCGCCAATTTCACGTGGCCAACCACGGTCAGCACCGTTGCCCACCTGATCGGCGCGGCCGACGAGGAGACCGAACGGTTTAACGAATGGGCCGAGAACTGGTTTGAACTTACCGGATCCGACAAGCTCTCGCCAGAGCGCGCTGAAGCCTGCTGGATGGGGTTTATCGACTTTGAACAATGGGCATATGATCTGCTCGAGGCACGACGGGCCGACCCCCAGCACGATCTGATCTCCAAGCTGATCGAGGTCCAGCAGGCCGGAGGAGCGATCACCGACCGTCAGATCGTAACCAATATGATCGGCATGGTCGCCGCTGGCACCGACACAACGGCGAATTCCATTGCCCAGATGGTCTATATGCTGCTCACCCATCCGGACCAGTTCCAGAAGCTGCGCGAGCATCCTGAGTTGCGCGCGCCCATGATCGAAGAAGTGCTGCGACTACGGTTGCCGATTCGCGGTGTGATCCGCACCGTCATGCGCGACGTTGAGTTGAGCGGCGTTGCAATCCCTCAGGGCGCAAAGATCTATGTGCACCTGGGATCGGCAAATCGTGACGCGAGCCTGTTTGAGCACCCGGAGACATTCGATATGGAGCGGGCGAACGCGCAAAAGCACGTCTCGTTCGGCGGCTTCAATCGCGCCTGTGTGGGTGCACCTCTGGCGCGGCTCGAGATGATGAAAGCGCTCGAGGTGCTGCTGGAGAGGCTTCCGAACTTGCGCTTGGCACCAAATCACGAGGCGCTCCGCTACACCGAAAGCATAATCGTGCCATCGCTGAAAAGCTTAAGGGTGCAGTGGGACGCCTAGCCAGCTGGCGCTGTGGTGGTCTGTGCGATCAGGGCGCTGCCAGTGTCGTTGCCTCAGTTGACGGCACTGGCTCGCCCGATCCTCATCTGTTCGAGCTTACGGATTTCAGTGACGCTGTCCGCCACCGTGCGTCGCGCGAGCATATCAAGCACCAGGGCTTCCGCCTCACTGGCGACGCCCTCGAAGAACTCGCCGATGTTCGCGCTGGCCACGCACTGGCACGGAATGTCCGGGCGAGCGGTCAAGAGCCGTTTATCGTCAGTGACACAGCAGTAGATATCGCGAAGGGTGATATTTTTTGGCGAACGCGCCATGCGGACTCCACCACGTTTTCCCAACGACGATTCCACGATGCCGTCGCGGGTCAACGGAACAAGTAGCCTTCTCACGAAGCTCGCAGTGACGCCCAGCGAATCGGCGAGCTTCTGGCTGGTGCAGCGCACGCCGTCCTCTTCAGCGATTTGAATGCCAAGCACGATCTGGAGCGCAGTCGGAAAACGCAAATCAATCATGGTGTCGTCCCCGCAAGTTCCCTGTTCCCGCACCGTTATGCGGCGTGGTGTTAATGCCATCATCATACTTGCATTTAGTAGGGAGAAATGTATCAATAACTATTGCTTTTGCAAGTGACTCATCGCTCGGCTGTGTGATCCGCGTCCTGCCATGTCTTTAGAGCCGACGCACGCCCACCGCTGAGCCGTTCTTTCTCAGAAGATTTCTACCGGCTTTGGAGACCATGACCTTAATGAAATTATGACTATTGCCTTTAAGGAGCTAAATGTGTTAGTAGGAATTGCATTTTGATTTTCCGTTGGATCCCAAGGCTTCGAACCGCTGGGCTCCGCCTCAAAACTGAGAGGACTTCTCATGTCGCTTGCCGAAAACATCTCCCCAGACTTCGACCGGAACACCCAGGACATCGACCTGTCGGCGCTCTTTCATCCGTTGTCGGTAAGGGGGCTCAGCCTCACCAATCGCTTCGTGATGCCGGGCATGCAGCGGGGCTGGTGTGTCGATGGACATCCGGGCGAGCGTCTCGCCGCCTACTATACCGCTCGTGTCCGCGGTGGGGTGCAGTTGATCATCAGCGAGTGCGTCGCGGTCGATCACCCATCGGCGGGCCGGACACGGAAATATGGGCGGCTGGCTCCTGATACCGCAGCCGGCTGGGCCAAGAGCGTTAGTGCAATCCACCAGGCGGGCGGGCGCTTCTTCGCTCAGATCGGCCATGAAGGCGCGCTGCTTGGAGCGGCTGAGGGCGACTATTTTGCCGACGCGCCGATCCTCAGCCCGTCAGGGCTTTCGAAGCCGGGGACGGTCGTTGGACGTCCCGCAACGCTTGACGAACTGCAGGCCATCAAGGACGCCTTTGTGCGTTCCGCTTTGATCGCGGAGGATATTGGCGCGGACGGCGTGGAGATCCACGCTTGCCATGGCTATTTCCTTGATGAGTTCCTGTGGGCGGGCACGAACATCCGCGAAGACCGCTATGGCGGTGCCTCCATGGAGGAGCGGGTTCGCTTCCCTGCTGAAGTCATACAGGCGGTGCGAGAGGCTGTTGGACCTGACTTCGTGATTTCGGTCCGCTTCTCACAGTGGAAGCTGACCGACTACAACGCTCGGTCGGCTGAGACGCCCGATGAACTTGCAACAATGCTGACGGCATTCAGGGAGGCCGGCGCGGATCTGTTCCATGCTTCCAATCGGCGTTTCGGACAGCCAGAGTGGGCGGACTCGGACCTGAGCCTGGCCGGTTGGGCACGCAAGGTCACTGATAGACCCGTCATCGCGGTCGGCGGCGTTGGCCTCACGGTCGATATGGTCGAGACTTTCTCCGGCAAGGACAATGACGGACCTGCGGAGATCAACTTCGGTGCTTTGGCCGAACGTTTCGCAGCGAAGGAATTCGATCTGATCGCCGTCGGCCGAAGCAACATCGCCGATCCGGAGTGGGTCAGGAAGGTCCGCGACGGTCGCTACGATCTCATCCGCCAGTTCGAGTTCGCCGATCTCGGCGATATTGCCGAAGAGGCAAAGGCCGCCTCCACCAAGGGCGCGTGAGGCGCCGGTGAGAAGGCACAAAGACTTTTAACAGCAGCAAGGGAGAACGGATTCTCATGGCAAACAGGACACATGAAGGCCGGATCGCCATCGTCACGGGCGCTGCCCAGGGCATCGGACGGGAGATTTCACTTCAACTCGCCGCGCGCGGCGCCAAGCTCGCGCTCGTCGATCTCAGAAAGCCGGTCGAGACGGCCGAATTGATTGGCAACGGCGCGATCGCGATTCAGGCCGATATCTCAGTCGACAGCGGTTGGGCGGAGCTGGCGGCGACCGTCGACAAGCAACTCGGCGAAGCCGATATCGTCGTCAACAATGCCGGGATCTATCCGAACATCACGATCGACGAGCTTGATTTGGAGGCTTGGCGCCGCACCTTCGCGGTGAATCTCGATTCGCATTTCTACAGCGCCAAGCACTTTGTCCCCCGGATGCGCAAGAAAAAGTGGGGGCGCTTCGTCAATCTGTCGTCGAACTCGATCGGCCTGCCTATCACGGGGTTGAGCCACTACATGGCGGCGAAGATGGGCGTGATCGGCTTTGTGCGCGGTCTGGCCAATGATGTCGCCGCTGACGGCATTACGGTCAATGCCATCCTTCCGGCGCTCACCAACACCCCCGGCACCAGCGGCGTGCCGGAGGAGTTCAAGAAGAACATCTGGGAGGGGCAGGCCATCAAGCGCTTCGCCGAGCCCGCCGACATTGCCGGTCCAATCCTCTTCCTGACCAGCGATGATGCTCGCTTCATGACCGGCCAGGCGCTCGTCGTCGACGGCGGCCAGTACAAGATCTCCTGAGGCTTGCGGCCTGTCCGGTGTCGAGATTGTCGCCTGGGACCGCAGCATCTCCATCTTTGAAAAGGATCGATTCAATGGACACTTCAATAAGCAATCCGTTCGCGGAGCACGAAACCCGTCTGCGCTCCGACTTCATCAGGCGAAAGCATAATCTCTTCATTGACGGCCAGTGGGTCGACGCGCTTGGCAAGGGACGCACTGACGTGATCGAGCCGGCGTCCGGAGAGGTCCTGACCTCGATCGCCTCGGGCAACGCCGAGGACATCGACCGGGCGGTACGCGCCGCGCAGAGAGCCTTCAACGGCGCTTGGGGCTCGATGCCGGCGCGCGAACGCACCCGCAAGCTCTTGGCGCTCGCGGATGCCATCGAACGCAATGTCGACGAGTTGGCCACGCTGGAATCGATCGACGGCGGAAATCCAGTCAGCCACACCCGCTATGGCGACATTGCTCGCGCCATCGACATTCTGCGCCACAGCGCGGGATGGGCCGACAAGGTCGGCGGCGAGGTGCCAATGAGCGACAGCCAGCCTGGATCGATATCCTATTCGATCAGGCAGCCGCTCGGCGTGGTTGGAGCGATCACCCCCTGGAACGCGCCCTTCCTGCTGGCAATGTTCAAGATCGGGCCCGCGCTGGCGGCTGGCTGCACAATGGTGCTCAAGCCCGCCGGCTTGGCGCCTTTGACGGCGCTGCGCCTCGCCGAACTGACGGTCGAGGCCGATCTTCCGCCCGGCGTCTTCAATGTCGTCACCGGGGATGGCCCGGTCGCCGGCCGTGCGCTCGCCAAGCATCCGCATGTTGCCAAGATTGCCTTCACTGGCTCCACTGATACTGGCAAGTCGCTCCTGGTCGATGCCGCCGGAACGCTGAAGCGCGTCACGCTCGAACTGGGCGGCAAATCGCCCGTCTTCGTTTTCCCAGATGCCGATCTCGACGCTGCGACCAATGCAATCTCGTCGGGGATCTTTTTCAAGACCGGCCAGTTCTGTGCCGCCTACACGCGCGTGTTTGTCCACGAGAAAGTCTACGACTCCGTCGTGGAGGGCTTCGAGGCGCGCGCCAAGCGCTTGAGGATTGGCGCGCCACTGGCGCTCGATACGGAGATGGGGCCTCTCATCTCGCAGTCTCAGCGCAATCGCGTGCTCGGCTACATCGCCGCAGGCCAACGCGAAGGCGCTAAGCTCGTGACCGGCGGGCGGGCGATCGAAGGCCCGGGCTATTTCATTGAGCCGACCCTGCTGGCCAATACCCGTCCCGATATGACCGTCGTGCGTGAGGAGATCTTTGGACCGGTGCTTTGTGTCGCCACCTTCTCCGACAACGATCTCGACAAGCTTGCCGGCCTCGCCAATGACACCGACTACGGGCTCGCGGCCTCGGTCTGGACGCGCGACATCGGCCATGCAAATCGGCTGGTGCGGACGATCGACGCCGGCATCCTCGAAGTCAATGGCGGCGACTTGGGCGTCCTATCTTTCGGCGGCTTCAAACAGTCCGGCATCGGCCAGGAACTCGGCCGAGCGGGCGTGGAGGCTTACACAGAGACCAAGGCGGTCGGCATCAGGTTCTAAGTCCAGCCGAGACTGGTCTCTGCGGCGCTTGGCCGGCAATTCCGGCCGCGCGCCGCGGTCAGCTCGCGGGACTTTGACGTCAAACCGAAAGAGAAGCGGACGTTGTCTGCGTTGGGAGCGAAGACCGTGCGGATTGTCGCGCTTGAAGAGCATTTCATGGTTCCCTCGCTCATCGAGAACCATTTCGACTTGACAACCAATCCAGGCTTTTCCCCGGCGCGGAAAGCAAGGCTGGCCGATCTGGACGACGGACGCATCGGGGAGATGGACGAACATGGCGTCACCTTCCAGGTGGTTTCTGCCTCCATGCCGGGAGCCGATCTTCTTGATGGGAAGGACGGCATCCAACTCGCGCTCGACATTAACAACGCGCTCGGCGCCGCGATACGGCGGCACCCGCAACGGCTTGGTGGCTTCGCCCATCTGCCTATGCGCGAGCCCCAAGCGGCCGCGGATGAACTGGAGCGGGCGGTTGGCGAGCTGGGATTCAGCGGCGCGATGATCAACGGTCCGACTCAAGGCCGCTTCCTCGATGATCCTCGGTTCGACTCCGTTCTCGAGCGGGCCGCGGCCCTGGAGGTTCCGATCTACATTCATCCCAACGTGCCCCCGAAGGCGGTCTATGATGTCTACTATGATGGACTTCCCGGACCAGCGGGGGCCCTGCTCGCCTCCGGCGCGTTCGGCTGGCATTCGGAAACCGCGATTCACATCCTGCGCTTGGTGCTGACCGGCGTTTTCGAGCGACATCCCAAGCTCACCGTCATCGTCGGTCATATGGGCGAGATGTTGCCCTTTATGCTCGGGCGCGCCGACGACATTCTGATAGGTCATGGCGGACTGCAACGGCCGATTAGCGAGACGATTGTCGAGCGGGTCTACATCACGACAAGCGGCATGTTCACGACGCCGCCGCTGCAACTGGCCCTGGCCACATTCGGGGCTGACCGCATCATGTTCAGCATCGACTATCCTTTCAGCCAAACCGAGCAAGGGAGGGTGTTTTTTGACGCCATGCCGGTCTCGCCTTCCGATCGTGCAAAGATCGCGCACGGCAATGCCGATCGCCTGTTGAAGCTCAAGGGAACGGTCTGAGCCGCACCGGAAAGCTGGTGCAGATCGGACATGGCGTCAGGTGGCGGTCCGTATAAGCTTCGCGGGAGCGCCCGACGAGAGTTTGGCCTGTCGTCTTCGATCAATTTGCAAAATTTTCTTGAGGCTGTCGGCTACGGTTCGATTTTCAAGCGAGTGGAGGACGGCGCCCTCGGCATCCTGAGTGATTATCTGGAAGAAATCTCCGATGTTCGCGCTAATCCTGCACCGCGCGGGGACATCCGGGCGCGCTACAAAGAGCTTTTTGTCCTCGGTCACGGCACAATAGATGTCGCGCAACGTGATCTTGTCGGATGGCCTGCCGAGGCGAATCCCGCCGCCTTTGCCCTTCGTCGAAAGGAGAAGGCCGTCACGATTGAGCGGCACCATCAACGTCCGGACAAAACTTGGATTTGCGCCAAGTCCGTCCGCAAGCGTCTGGCTCGTACAGCGAAAGCCATCGTGCTCGGCGAGCGCGATGCTCAGCACCATCTGAACGGCGGTCGAAAAACGTACATCAATCATAGACTTGCCTTGAATTTCTCGTTAGCGCGCCATAATGCAATTATTACGATTGCATTATCCGAAACCATAATGTAACATTGAATGATGCATTTACGAAGAGGAATCGCCGACGCTGGCGCGCTTTCGTACCCAGTCCGGCAAAAGGATAAAATATGAGCGAGCAAACGACAACCATCACGTTAGAGCGGCATGATCGGTCCAAGGCGAAGGATATGCTCTTCCAGCCGGTGAAGATTGGTACGCTGGAACTCAAGAACCGGATCGTCATGGCTCCGATGACGCGAGCCATGTCTCCCAAAGGTGTCCCCGGTAAAAACGTCGCCGCATATTACCGTCGTCGCGCCGAGGGAGGGGTCGGTCTTATTGTCACTGAAGGGACCTTCATTCCCCATTGGAGTGCAGGGCATGATGAAAACGCCCCGCGCTTCTACGGTGATGATGCCCTGGCCGGATGGAAGCATGTTGTCGAAGAAGTCCATGCGGCTGGTGGCAAGATATTTCCTCAACTCTGGCACGTCGGGTTGGTTCGCAAACCAGTGCTCGAAGGCGCGGAAGGATTCTTTGACGGCGACCCCAACGATACGAAGCGACTGGGACCCTCCGGGATTATCGGTGGAAATGGCCTCCCCCTCGAGAAAGTCCGTGAGCCGGCAACGCAAACGGAAATTGAAGAAATCATAGAAGCCTATGGCATCGCGGCCGAAGCTGCTCAACGTATCGGGTTCGATGGCCTGGAGGTGCATGGCGCGCATGGCTATCTGATCGACCAATTCCTGTGGGACAAGACCAATGTCCGCAACGACCGCTATGGCGGTGGTGGAGTGGCCGGACGCAGCCAGTTTGGCGTGGATGTCATCCGCGAAATCCGTCGCCGAGTCGGTCCCGACTTCCCCATAGTGCTGCGCATCTCAACGTGGAAGCAGCAGGACTACAAAGCGAAGCTTGCAACCACACCTGAGGAATGGAACGCCATCGTTACGCCTCTGGCCGAGGCGGGGGTTGATGCATTCCATGTCTCCCAGCGCCGCTACTGGGAAGGTGAGTTTGGCACAGATATGAACCTGGCCGGCTGGACCAAAAAGCTGACCGGTAAGCCGACCATAACGGTGGGTTCGCTGACCCTGAATAACTCCATGATGGAAATGATGGAGGGCAAGGGCAGTACCCCCGAGGACAATCTCGCCCCACTCTACAAGAGCCTGGAGCGAGGCGATTTCGACTTGGTCGCGGTCGGTCGCGCGATGATCGCCAATCCGGATTGGGCCAGCAGAATTCGCGAAGGTAAGCAACTGCGTGCCTACACAATCAGCATGCTGCATTCGCTTGAATAGATACGCAAAGCAATCTTAAAAAAACAAATAGGATCGAGTTTATGACACAAGCAACTGTGGCTTTTCAGAAGGTAGCCCTGGTTACAGGGGGCGGCCGCGGAATCGGCCGGAGCGCAGCGTTGAGTATCGCCAGAATGGGCATTGATGTCATCATCACTTACCATTCCAATGAGCGTGCAGCTGCAACGGTCGTGGCTGAAATCGAGGACATGGGGCGCAAGGCTTTTGCGCTTCGTCTCGACACGGGGGACATTCGATCATTCGAGCCCTTCACTCGATCGGTCCAGGAAATACTCAGGAGCTGGGATCAGGAGCATCTTTATGCGCTCGTCAACAGCGCTGGGATTGGCTACGCGGCGCCGTTCGCTGAGACGACCGAAGAAGCCTTCGACCAGCTTTTGAATGTGCATTTCAAGGGTGTCTTCTTTCTCACGCAAAACTTGCTCCCCGCATTGGCTGACGGTGGGCGTATTGTGAATGTAACGGGGAACCTGACGCGCGTTACTTTTGCGGGTTATTCAGTGCTCGGTTCGATGAAAGCTGCAACCGACGCGCTTTCACGGTTCCTTGCAAAAGAGCTCGGATCTCGCAAGATCACTGTGAACGCGATTTCTCCCGGTGCAGTCGAAACGGACTTTGGCGGAGGAGCAGTGCGGGACAACTCTGAAATCAATGCGTTCGTAGCCTCCCAGACCGCCCTCGGCCGGGTGGGAGTGCCAGACGACGTCGGACCGATGATCGCAGCGCTTCTTTTGGACAGTCATCGCTGGGTCACCGCGCAAACCATTGAGGTCTCTGGCGGCTCATTCTTTTGAGAATGAAAGTTTGTCGATGGCGCGACTGCGGGAAGACCTTGAACTCGCCCAAACAGCGTCACGGCGCTGTTTGGGTCAGCCTGGTCAAGGTCGCGATTGTAGATGGATTTGAAGAATGAATGAGAAACCGACAGCAAAAGGACGTGGTGTTGCGTCGCAGTCATCCGCTGTCCATCGGACGGACGTTACGCCGCTGTTTCAGCCGTTTTCCATCCGTGGCCTCAACCTCCGCAATCGCTTCGTTATGCCCAGCATGCAGCGTGGATGGGCGGTAAACGGACATCCGCCGCGCAAACTGGGCGAGTACTATGCCGCACGCGTTCGTGGCGGAGTTCAGTTGGTCATCAGCGAGAGCATCGCAATTGATCATCCCTCGGCGACACGCACGTCGAAATACGGACGACTGGCTGAAGACACAGTCGATGAATGGGCTCGGTGTGTAGAAGCCGTGCATCAAGCCGGAGGTCATATCTTTCTGCAAATTGGGCATGAGGGAGCGCTTAGGGCTGATACCGGCGACGACAGCTATGCCATTCACCCGACGTTGAGCCCCTCGGGACTCAGAAGCGCTGGGGTTGCTGTGGGGCGCGCAGCCACTGCTGCGGACCTGAAGTCTATCCGGGATGCGTTTGTATCGGCCGCCAGACTGGCCAGGCGGATTGGTGTTGATGGCATCGAGATCCCTGCATGCCATGGATATCTCCTCGATCAATTTCTCTGGGCAGAAACCAATCACAGAGATGATGAATATGGTGGCCCCGGGATTGCCGACCGGCTGCGCTACCCGGTCGAGATCGTGCGATCTGTTCGGGCAGAGGTCGGCGCCGAGTTTCCGATCTCACTTCGCTTCTCGCAATGGAAGATTCCCGATCAAGAGGCCCGGGTGTTCAATTCCCCCGAAGAGCTCGGAATTATGCTGAACGGCTTTCAGGAAGCGGGAGCCGATCTACTCCACGCCTCCTCTCGCCGCTTCTGGCAACCAGAATGGCCCACTTCCAGTCTCAGCCTCGCCGGCTGGACAAAGCGCCTCAGCGGCGCGCCAGTGATTGCAGTCGGGAGCGTGGGACTAGACGTCGATATGTTCGACACGTTTCACGGCAAAGAGGGGCACAAGGACCTGGGCGGCAATATCGATGAACTGCTCCGCGGCTTCAATGCAGGCGAATTCGATCTGGTCGCGGTCGGTCGCAGTACACTAGCCGATCCGGATTGGGTCGCGAAGCTGAGAGATGGGCGCGGTGATGAGGTCCACTCGTTCACCATTGGCGATCTTGGCGAAATCAAAGCTGAGGCCGCTGCAGCCGGTGCGCTTTCAACCTAAGCTACGCGCTGAACAAAACATCGATCCGGCCCTAGGATGCCCAATGGCAGGAGTGGCGAGTTAACGATTGCCGACGGCCTCGTCCCAGTCGCTCGAAAAGCACCATCTTGAGCTGCGTCTCCAGCCCTGAGATTGTCCGGCCCACCGCGGATTGCTGCCCGATCTTGCCGGCTTGCGGCCCTGTTTCCCCGCCATTCGGAGTCTTTCTAGGCGCCGTCGCCTCTGCTCCTCGAACTGGGAAGACCAAGCTTGGATCAGCTAGCGTACCATCTCAAAATTCGATACTTCTCATCGGATTATACAGGCTAACAGGATGGAGTGTTGAGGCCCATTTTTCCTCTGTAGTTCAACTCGATTGCAGAGGAAGAAGCCATGAAACTCCTCCATGTGGACTCCAGCATTCTCGGCCAAGCTTCGGTCAGCAGGCAGCTGTCGCAGGCGATCGTGGCGGCCGAAGTGGCGGCTCAACCGAGTTTCGAGGTCGAGCGGCTTGATCTTGCAGCCCAACCGATCGGACACTTAACAGGCCATCATCTCGCGGCGGGGCAGGGCTCGGCACCCGAAACGTCAGCACTGGCGGAAGACATCGCCGCCGGCGCCGATGCCCTCGAGGCGTTTCTTGCCGCCGACGTGGTCGTGGTCGGTGCCCCAATGTATAATTTCAGCATTCCAAGTCAGTTGAAGGCCTGGATTGACCGTCTTGCCGTTGCCGGCAAGACGTTCCGATACACTGAAAAAGGGCCGGTAGGCCTTGCCGGTGACAAACGCGTGATCATCGCCTCCTCGCGCGGAGGGCTTTACGGGCCCGAAACCCAGATGGCCGCGCTCGACCATCAGGAAACCTACCTGCGCAGCGTTTTCAACTTCTTCGGCATCACAGACATCACCTTTGTCCGCGCGGAAGGGTTGGCGCTCGGGAAGGCTCAGCGCGAACAGGCGATCGCGGCGGCCCGGTCAAAGATCCAAGGCCACACTCGGAGCCTGAGGCACGCTGCCTGACGAGGAAAGACGATAGCGATGCGCGACAATTTTTTGCCGTTTGTTGTGCGGTCTGTGTTCGCAATACTGTTCTTCTCGGCCGGGCTGGGGAAGCTGACTGACCCTTCCAGCTTTGCCGGATTGCTCGCAAGCCTGCACGTGCCAGAAGCGAGGATGCTCGCCTATCTTGTCGGCATCTGGGAACTGGGCAGGGCAGCGACGGTCATAATCGGCGCAAGGATCAGGATGATCGGACTGCTACTTGCAATCTGCGGGTTGGCTGTCGGGCTAATCATGCGCTTGCAAGTCCTTTGGAACATCGCGAACGCTCCCTGGTTTGGCGAAGGGTTCATCCCCCTCGCGGCGACAGCTCCCAGGCAGCTCGTCGCTGACATTGTCGCCTTTGGCAAGGGCGATGAAAGGGCACCGAGAGCGGGGAAGCCCGCATCGCGTAAGTTCGGGAGCGCCATGGATCAGCAAGGTCGATCTCCTGTTCCTGCGGCCCTGGATAATCGGATCGTCCCCTTGGCTGAGCGGAAAGGTTGACGCGGAGGAATCGATGACAATTCGTCAATCAGGCGGTGCGAGATCGCTGGCTTCAACCGTCGTCTTGTCCTTGGCCAGCTATGGCACCCTTCAACGGTCTTCATACAGCGCCGTTGAGGCCGCCAGGCCCAACGTCCTCGACGTGTCCAATCTGCGGTATTTCGTCGACGATCCCAGCCGGACGCTCTACCAACTCCGACCTCGCGCGACCTTCGACGGAGAGATTACCTACCTTGCACTTTCCGGCGGAGGGGCTCACGGGGCTTTCGGCGCCGGCTTCCTTGCCGGTCTGTCGGATTCAGGAACGCGCCCCCAATTCTCAGCTGTATCGGGCGTCAGCACAGGCGCCTTAATCGCCCCGTTTGCCTTCCTCGGCCCTCAGTATGACGGGACGCTCAAAGAGCTTTACACTAGCGGCATCGCCGCCAATCTGCTGGACGGACAAGGACCTCTCAGCATGCTCTCCACGGCGGGGCCGTTCGCCAACAATCGCTTGAAACACCTCGTCGATCACTATGTCGACGACAAGCTGCTCCGCGCCGTCGCCGACGAGAGCGCCAAAGGACGGATTCTTCTCATCATCACGACCAATCTGGATACACAGCGAACCAACATCTGGAGTATGGGTAAAATCGCTGAGGTGGGTACGCCGGAGGCTCTGGCCCTGTTCCGTAACGTGGTCACCGCCTCGGCAAGCATTCCCGTCATTTTTCCGCCGGTCCTAATCGATGTTGAGGCCGGCGGCCGCCATTTTCAGGAGATGCACGTCGACGGCAGCGTGACGGCTCCGGTGCTGACTTTGCCAGAACCATTCCTGTTGCGAGGGCAACACCTGCCAGGACCGCCGATCAATCTCTATATATTGATCAACAACAAGATCCATCGCGATTTCCAGGTCGTTCGTGGGGACACCAGAACCATCGCCGCGCGGAGCGCAAGCACACTTGTAAAGCAGCAAACGCGGTGGGCGATCTTCGAATCTCACAACCTAGCCCGGCGCAAGCATTTCAAATTCAATCTAACCTACATTGGCAGTGAATTTACCGATCAGGAAAAGGACGGGCTTTCCACCAGCTATATGGGCTCGCTCTTCGCCTATGGATATGCGAAGGGCCATTCACGCAAAGGCTGGATTCATCGACTGCCTTCTGAAGCCGTGCACAAATAATTGCCCCGGTTCCTGGAGCGCTGTGTCCGGATTTGCAGTTGACTTTGGGGCGCTAGCATCGCGTTCCCAGGGCCAGTCTCGACCGAACTCTTGAAGATCGTTAGAAACTGCGAGTCGCATTGCGCATAGGCCGATTTCAACAACGGCTTAAGTCGCCGGTTAGCCCGGAGCGGCTCGATGGGCGCTCCAGGCCGGTTGGCTGTTCAGAGATGTGATGTCAGATCTTTATGAAATTGATCGCCGCGAGAGGACCGAACGGCAGCGATGCAAGCGGCCCGCCGACGTCGAGCACGCCGAGGTCGACCGGGAAAGAGCCGGTTAGCTCGAGAATCTTGCGGACTTCAGCTTTCGCATCGGCGTCGTCGCCCGAGTAGAACAGAACCCTCTGCCCACCCGATACTGCCGGCTCCGGCAGAAGATTGACGTCGAAGTGGTTCAATGCCTTCACGACCCGAGCACCGGGAACCAATTTGCGAAACACCTGGCTGGAATGCAGGCCGCCAAGATCGATTGCCTTGATGCCGTAGGCAGCAAGCGGATTATTCGGGTCCTTCGCGTCCGGCGAGTTCGGGTCAAGGAACTCGACCGGATTGGTGCCGTCGATCACGATGCGGCCGTTCCAAGCCGGTAGATTGCCAAGGGTGTTCTGGAGATCGACCCAGCGCACGGCCACGACGACAATGTCAGCGCTGGCGGCCTCTTTTGTGGTCCCGGCCGTGATCGACGGGCCCAGTTCTGCGACGAGACCCGCCAGGGAATCCGGGCCGCGGCTATTGGCTATCGTTGCTGAGACACCACTCTTTGCCAGCATGCGCGCCACGTTGGAACCAAGGGCGCCCGCTCCGATAATACCGATACTCATTTCTTGCTCCTATTGATGTTGGGGGGGTGAGTTGCGGAACGGCAGCGCCTCAACGCTGTCCGCTCCCCTCAGTGCGTATCCTTGCCAATTGAATATTAATGTGTCAATGACATAATTACATTTAAATCTGAAAAAATCACCGCATTAACGGGACGGTTTCCAAGAGGCGCACCACTGTGCACCGGCTGGTTGAGATTGCCTTGTTTTCATCATGCAAAAGGGCGAGTCAGTCGGAAGGCCGGCATGCTTTGGTGATCAGACTTACGAAATTGAAGCGCTCCTCGGGCGACAACGATCGCAGAATTTCATCCTGAATTTTGATCACGTGCGGCTGTACATCTCTCAGTAAAGCCTTGCCGCTCTTCGTCAGCGTCAGGGTGCGAGCCCGCCGATCCGAAGTCTTGATGAGGCGGCGGATCAATTGACGAGTCTCGAGCCGTGAAACCACGTCTCCTATCGTTACCTTGTCCATATCAACCAAGATCGACAGCTTCGCCTGATCGATCTCCGGGTTCTCGTCCACCACAGAGAGCACAGCGAACTGAAGCTGGGTCAGATCGAAGCCAGCCTCTTGCGTCCTTTGGGTAAAGATCGACACAGAGAGCTGGTGCAGTCGGCGGATCAGGTAGCCAGGAAACTGATGGATGATTGCCATGATGGTCTCCTAGCAGCGCTCCGCCTCGACAACAATTGACAAACGGAATTAGTACGTATACGTACTAATATCGTTTGGAGAACGCCAATGACCAGTGCGATGCAGCCTGAAGACACGCCTGCGCTGCGCAAGCTCTATGCGGATTTCAAGGATCACCACCTCAACCCGCTTTGGACGCAGCTTGGTGATTTGATGCCGCGCCAGCCACGCCCCAAGGCGGTGCCGCATGTGTGGAAATGGGGGGATCTCTTTCCATTGGCGCAGGCCTCTGGAGATCTTGTTCCTGTTGGCCGCGGGGGCGAGCGGCGAGCTATCGGCCTTGCCAATCCCGGCTTCGGTGGCGAGGCCTATGTCTCGCCAACTCTCTGGTGTGCGATCCAATATCTTGGCCCCAAGGAAACTGCGCCTGAACACCGCCATTCCCAAAACGCTTTCCGTTTTGTCGTGGAGGGCGAGGGGGTCTGGACCGTTGTCAATGGCGACCCGGTTCGCATGAGCAGGGGCGACTTTTTGTTGACCCCGGGCTGGAATTTCCACGGCCATCACAACGAGACCGACCAGCCGATGGCGTGGATCGACGGTCTCGACATTCCTTTCTCTTACAACAACGATGTTGGGTTCTTCGAGTTCGGTTCCGAGCGAGTGACCGACTATGCCACTCCAAGGTTTTCCCGCAGCGAGCGGCTATGGACCTACCCTGGCTTGCGTCCCCTGTCAGGTTTGGAGAACACTGTTTCCTCACCAATCGCAGCCTATCGTTGGGAACATACCGACCGGGCGCTCACCGAACAATTGTTGCTCGAGGAGGAGGGGCAGCCGGCCACCGTCGAGCAGGGCCACGCTGCGGTCCGCTTCGTCAATCCGACGACCGGCGGCGACGTCATGCCGACGATCCGCGCTGAGTTCCACCGTCTCCGCGACGGTGCGGAGACCGCAGCGAGGCGGGAAGTCGGATCCTCGGTCTTTCAAGTGTTCGACGGCCGCGGTGCTGTCGTCATGGGCGGGGTAACGTACGAGCTGGAAAAAGGCGACATCTTCGTGGTTCCATCGTGGATACCCTGGTCGCTCGAAGCGAGAACGCAGTTCGACCTCTTCCGGTTCTCGGACGCTCCCATTATCGAGCGGCTGAACTTTAACCGCACACTTGTCGAGAGCGGCAATTGATAAGCGACCTCGATGCAGCGCGCGAAGCTCTGCGTGAACGGCAGGGGTCCGGCGCACGATACGACGCCCCAGAGGCGCCGGCGAAGGAGTTGCGGCTTGCCCGGTCAGGCACCGCTTACTTCGCCCGAAAGCTGAACGAACTTGGCGATGACGCACTCTATGAGCCCTCCAAAGTTCCCGGATGGACACGAGCACATGTGATTTGTGACATCGCGTATCAGGCACGGGCAATCAGTCGGCAAGCAGAGGCGGCGGTGGCAGGTGAGGCGCTGCCTCCCATGTACGACGACGATGCAGGACGGATCGGACAAATCGAGCTTGGCGCCACCCTACCCAGCCGGGCGCTACGGCATCTGTTCGACCACGCGGCTGTCCATCTCAATGTTGTCTGGCGCGACATACCAGGGCCAGCTTGGGATACGGTCGCGACCGATGCCGAGGGCATTCCACGGCGATTGCGCGCCACAGCCATGGAGCGCGCACGCCGACTTTGGTGCGGGGCGTTCCAATTGGACAGTGGTGCACGACTGCACGACCTGCCCTCCGAGTTGGGAAGTTGACGATCGCCGACATAGAGCAAGGGATGAATCCGATGACGAAAGCGAATCTTTTCCCATCGCCTAGCTGGCCAACGGTGCCTGTAAAGGACGAGGCAAGCGCCTACCCGGTTCATCGCATATTCTGCGTGGGTCGCAACTATGCTGCACATGCCGCCGAAATGGGCGTCGAAGTGGATCGTGAGGCACCGTTCTATTTTACGAAATCTGCGCTGGCCACCGAGCACACCGGCGCTGTCGTTGCCTATCCACCGGGCACATCGAACTTCCACTATGAAATGGAATTGGTCCTCGCTATCGGCAAGCCGGTCTTCCGGTCCGATCGCGCCACCGCGCAGAAGGCGATCTACGGCTACGCTTGCGGCCTGGACATGACGCGACGTGATCTCCAACTGGACGCACGCACCAAGCAGCGTCCTTGGGACCTCGGCAAAGACGTTGAGCAATCTGCGGTCCTTGCGTCGATCACGAAGGCCACCGGTCTCGCAACAATCGGGCCGCAGCGCATTCATCTTGAGGTCAACGGCGAGACTCGCCAAGAAGCTCACCTCAGCGACCTGATCTGGAAGGTCGACGAGATTGTCAGCCATCTTTCTCACTACTATCACCTTGAGCCAGGCGACCTGATAATGACGGGGACACCGGCGGGTGTCGGAGCTGTGGTAGCCGGGGATGTCATCACCGGCGGCATTGACGGTCTCGAGCCAATAAGGCTGACCATCGGAGCAGCCGAGTGATCCGCTTTCACGGCTATTTCCGCAGTTCCGCTTCCTATCGCTGTCGCATCGCCTTCGGCCTCAAGCACGTCGAATATGATTTGAGACCGGTGCATCTGCGGCGCGGCGGCGGTGAACAGAACACGCCGGACTACCGACAGCTAAATCCGCAGGGTTTGGTGCCCGCATTGGAGACGGCTGGGCTGGTGTTGACGCAATCGCTCGCCATCGTTGAGTGGCTGGACGAGAGGTATCCTGAACCACCGCTGCTGCCGGCAGATAGCGATCAACGCGCCCTCGTTCGCGGTTTCGCGCAGGCAATCGCCTGCGACATCCATCCGCTGCAAAATCTGCGTGTGCTGCGGTTTTTGACCTCAGAACTGGAGCTTGATCAGGCCCAGCTGGACCGCTGGTGCCAGCATTGGATCGGGGAAGGACTGATGGCCTGCGAGGCATTGATCGCGGGCAACGAATTCGACTTTGCCTTCGGGGACGCTCCAGGCCTCGCCGATATTTGCCTGGTGCCGCAGATGTACTCAGCCGACCGTTTCGGGGTGGATCTCGAACGGATGCCGCGCCTGCGCGCGGTACGCGACAGGTGCGAGGCCCTGCCGGCCTTCGCCGCCGCCCATCCGTCGCGCCAGCCGGACGCGGATGCATGAGCGCGGTTCACCCAAGTTCGAATTAGTACCAGCCACGGTACGAGGAGGAATAGCCGTGAAAGATTCAAGAAAAGCAAATGCTTACCGGGTCGCACTGGCAACTGGGAATGCGGTTTGGTTCATCGGCGCCTATGTGGGAATACTGACGGATTCTAGCGATACGGCTGGCAAGCTTGGCCTGTCGGAATGGATCGGACCAAAGGGCATGATGGCGCCGCCGCACAGCCACACCTTTGAGGCCGAAGGCTTCTACATCATTGAGGGCAATGTCGATATCACGGTTGGCGGCCAGACTTTCAACTGCGATCGCGGTGACTTCGTTTATGTACCAAAGACAGTTCCGCACGAATTTCTAGTCAAATCCGCTACGGCAAAATTCCTTGTTACCATAACGCCGGCTGGATTTGAGGAGTTTTTCCGCGACCTTTCGGAAGGCCCGGCAAAGGCGCCAACCTGGCCCTTTGATGGCGGCCAAGGCGTGCCGCCCCTGGAGCGCGTGATCGACGTGGGCCGTAAGTTCGGCTGGAAACAGGAAGCTGAGCCTCGGGAATTGTCGGCCGCGATCCGCGCCCGCATTTTCTCGGCCCCTGCCTATACCGGCCCGGCATTCGGCCTCAACGGCGCCTTGATCCAGTTCAAGGCAACTCGCGAGCAGACCGAAGATCGCTTCAGCGTATCGGAATGGCAGGCGCCGGGTGGATGGGTACTACCCAACGCTCGCTATGACGGTCAGAGCACCACTTTCTATGGGCTCGACGGCCGGTTTGTCGTGACGCTTGAAGACGGCAGTCGGCTTGCGGTGGCCGCAGGCGATCTGGTCCATGTTCCAGCTGGAGTCCTCCACAGCGTGTCAGCCGAAACTGTGCTGGCTCGCGTGCTGGTGATTGCCAATGACAGCGTCGTCGAAGATGCGGTCAAGCGAGGCACTGAGTTGAACAGGCCGTTTGATGCTCTTTTCGGTCAACGGTCCAGCAATGCCGCGGTCGTAGGCGACGAGGGATGGGCAAACGGATGACATCGGGTCCCGCGTAAGCCAGCCGTTGCAGGATTTGGTCCCGTGTCCTGTCGATGCCGCCGGCGCGGGCAATGGCAGGACGCGGACATCAAAAAGCGTTCCCATGGTTGAGCCGCGAGGGCCATGAGCGGATTCTGCATTTGTTGTGTAGCGGTGGAGGCTCTTCCGGGAAGTGCCGGAATTTACGTCTTTGATCGGGCCAGGGGCGGCGAACTCAGGTGACCGTACTCAATTAGCAGAGACCTGCGAATGGCCAAGAATACCGCAGCGAGAATTGTGAGCCGGCAAGTTTCCGCACGCGGCATCCGTACGCACTATCTCGAAGGCGGAGAGGGGCCGACCTTAATTCTGCTGCACAGTGGCGAGTTTGGCGGCTGCGCCGAAATCACCTGGCAATTCAATCTGGACGCGCTCAGCCGTAACTTCCATGTCATCGCGCCCGATTTTCTCGGTTATGGCAGAACAGAGAAGCTGTTCTCTTTCGAGGACATGTGGGCCAAGCGGGTACGCCATATCGCCGATTTCCTGCTGGCCATTGGTGTTCAAAATGGACATTTCATCGGCAATTCGATGGGCGGAACCATGTTGCTGGCGGTGGCTGCCATGCCTGAGTGCCCCTGGCCGATCGACCGTATGGCGGTGGTTTCAGGCGGTGGAAAAATTCCCAACAACGATGCCCGCGAATTCATGAACGGCTATGACTGCAGCCTCGCCTATATGCGTGGGATGGTGCAACGTCTGCTCGTCAATAAGGCCTATCATTCCGACGAGGCTTATATCGAGCGCCGCTACCGGGCGTCACTGATACCTGGCGCCTGGGAGTGCACCGCCGCTGCCCGCTTCAAGTCTCCTGGCCGCGTGGCCTCTGAGTTCAGGACTGAACCGGACTATAGTCAAATACCGTTCCGGACGCTGATTGTCGCCGGGGCGCAGGACAATCTGCGTGAGCCGAACTATGCCGACGCTTTTGTCGGGCAGATACCGAATGCCGAGCTTTTCACAATGCAAAACGCCGGGCATTTTGCCCAGATCGACGATCCAGTCACTTTTAACGCGAAAGTACAGCAATTTCTGTCGACATGAACGCTCCCGAAGATAGACAGCAAGGGCTGTAGCACAGAGGCGATCGTGGCGGCCGAAGTGTCGACCCTTCCGAATCTCGAGGTCGAGCGGCTTTGGCCACTGCAGACACGGGTCACCGCCTGTTCACGGCAGCGTCGGTCTCGTGCTCCGGGGTAATGTATCTCAATTATCGATAGATGACATCGGACAATATTGCCTGTTTTATGAATATGGCGATCCATATCTGAGTTGTGACATGGAGGCGGCAGTCAAGCAGCCTCCTGAAATAAGCAACATCAAATAGGAGTTATTGCAATGTTCAAGATCGCTTTCACTGCCGCCGCCCTTCTTGTTGGCACGAGTACCGCTTTCGCCGGCAGCGATCATTATGGCTCTGCTGACGCCAACTACGGCTCTACCAACGCCGTCCATGGATTTGCCAACGCCACGATCGACAACAGTTACACCGCCTCGATTGGTCAGGAACAGGGCGTGGACAAAGACATCACTGGCCCGCGCGTGACAGCCTTGATCAATCAAATACAGGGCGTGGACCAAGGTATCACGGCCGCGAGCAAGAAGAACAAGATCGAGCCAGCCGTGGCGCAGGGCCTGCATGCGCGGGCCGCTCACATCAACCAGGCCGCCAAAAGGACGGCTGCGGCGGGACATGGCACAATACCGACTCCGCAATATCAGGAGCTGCTGCATCAGCTCGATGATCTGAGCCAGAAGCTCCGGGCTGAAACCGGCAGCGCCTTCTTGATCGGCAACGGCGCCGATGGCGGCTACTATCCAAACGGCTACGGCCCGAATGGCTGAAAATCATCCCGAGGAAGGGGCGCCCTGAATACCATTCAAGGCGTCCCTTTTTTCACCGGTGCCATCGCGAAACCGAATTCCAAGGCGATGCTCAAGGCCGCCTTTGCAAGCCGCTGCGACAGTCCCCGTCCTCATGCCGAGATAAGATCGCGTTGCATATGTTTGTCGTCAACGAGCTGAATTGCGCTGCTCGCCGGGTTGAGAGTTGCCGCACCAGGTATTGCGATGAGTTCGGCGTTCTTGACTCTGTGCTGTCGTGATCATTGATGGCCCGATGACTTGCCATCTCGTTTCAGCACATCTCTCGCACCCTCCAGCCAGCGGGTCCGGCAGGTCGCCACTGCCAGAAATACAGGAGAATTTGGAGACCAATTCACTGCGCTTGTCGCCGCGCCGGTCCGCATCGACCAGTCCTCTGACAACAGGGCGATCAGTCGCCTCTTTCGGGGTTCATCTCGCTTCCCGTTGCGCCAGACGCAGCCGAGGGTGTCAGGACCGGCGGCGTCGTGTTCGAGGTTCGCCGCCGCTTTGTGCCCTGGGGCGATGAGATGGCATGCCTGCTCCGAACGCCGCGATCCAGAGAACGCCATCTAACGTCGTCGCGGTCCGACAGACCGTCGAAATTGCGACGGGGACCGATCGGAACGACACGGCTAGGATTGAGCCATGGATGGCTCTGGTAATAGTGACCCCTAATATGGTCAAAATCGACCGTCGGACGGACCGCGGGAAGCTGGTAGAGAAAACGGCTGTAGTCCCACAATGCCGGATACTCGACTAAAGCGCGCAGATTGCATTTGAAGTGGTGATGATAGACGAGATCAAACCGAATGAGCGTCGTAAAGAGCCTGATGTCGGCTTCAGTCAGTTGATCACCAACTACAAAGCGCCGTTCTTCAAGCCGGCCCTCCAACCAGTCCAAGGTGCTGAAGACATCGCTGACGGCGGCTTCATAGGCTTCCTGCGTCGTGGCGAAGCCTGCACGATAGACCCCATTGTTCAGCTTGCTATAGACGCGTTCATTGACGACGTCGATTTCGGCGCGATGTTGAAGAGGATAAAAATCTCCCTCCGCAGCGCCAACTCCGTCAAAGGCACTGTTAAACATCCGCATGATGTCCGAAGACTCGTTCGAGACAATCTGGCGAGTCTTCTTATCCCATAAGACCGGCACTGTTACACGCGAGGTACATTCAGGATCGGCAAGCGTATAGAGATCGCGCAGCATGTCGACCCTGTTAACAGTGTCGGGAACGACTCTCGGGCCTGGCGCGAACGTCCAGCCATCCTCGCCCATGAACCAATGCACCACCGAGAGGCCAACCAGGTCGGTGAGCCCCTTTAAGTTGCGCATGATGATGGTCCGATGCGCCCAAGGACAGGCGAGGGACACATAGAGATGGTAGCGCCTGGGCTCCGGCTGGAAAGGGCTTGAGTCATAATCGGCAATCCAATTGCGGAAGACAGATGGCGGGCGCCGCAACGCCCCATCCGCAAGCACACGCTCTATGCCACTTCGATGCCAGACTCCCGCTATCAGTTCACCCACCGACAGCCTCCTTCTGACTCAATGCCGATTTAACGGCCGGCGCGACCTCCAAGCCGAGCAATTCTATGGAACGCTGCATTGCCTCGGTCTCCAGCATCGCCGAACTCATCTGAAAGGTGATGCGAGACAGGCCGCCAAGGGCCTCTTGCGCGCTGAGGATCTTGTCCCGCACCGTGCTCGGAGCGCCGATCAGGAACGCACCGGCAGGGCTGCACATAGCTTCGAATTGCGCTCGGGTCGCCGCTGACCAGCCACGCTCACGGCCGATCTCGGTGAACATGTAGGACCAACCCGGGTAGAAGGCGTCTTTTGCCGCTGCGTCTGTGTCGCCAATGAAGCCGATGGCATGAACGCCTACGATCAATGAATCAGGCGCGTGCCCCGCTCGGCGGCCCGCCTCGCGATAGAGATCAACAAGCGGACGGAACCGGCGGAAGTCGCCACCTATAATGGCAATCATAAGCGGCAGCCCCAGAACGCCGGCGCGTACGAAAGACTGCGGGGTCCCGCCGACCCCAAGCCAAATCGGTATCTTTTTCTGCTGCGGCCTTGGAAAAACACCCTGGCCGGTGAGGGGCGCGCGAAAGCGGCCTCGCCAGGTCACGTGAGTTTCGTCGCGCAGTTTCAGGAGCAGATCGAGCTTTTCTGCAAACAGCGCGTCATAGTCCTCCATGGCGAACCCAAACAAAGGATAGGCTTCCGCGAATGAACCACGTCCGACCACGATCTCGGCGCGGCCTCTGGCGATAAGATCAACCGTCGCGAACTCCTGGAAAATGCGAACCGGATCGGCTGCGCTGAGGACGCTGACAGCGCTGGTCAGCCGGATGTGCTTGGTGCGGGCCGCCGCAGCCGCGAGGATAACGGCTGGCGCGGAATCGAGGAACTCCTTTCGGTGGTGCTCGCCAATGCCGAACACATCGAGTCCGACCCGATCCGCAGTTTCAACTTCTGCCAGCAGTTTCTCCATTCGATCAACCGGCGGCAGAGTCCTGCCAGTTGCGGGATCTGGGATGGTTGCAGCGAAGCTGTCGATGCCAATCTCAATCATGCCGGCCGCTCACGTTGCGAGCGTCTCGATTTGTTGCTTTGCCGGCGCGACAGCGGCGGCCTGGACATCATCGCCATGATCAAGTCAGTTTCTGCCGTAGCGCCGCCGATCCAATCCACCATTACAAAAATATACCACCTGAGGCTTCGATCCGCTGGCCATTGACCCACTGCCCGCTGTCCGACACCAATGCAGCTATCAGCGGTCCAATGTCCTCCGGCTTTCCGACACGGCCAAGCGCGGTTTGATCCGAAATCAGCTTGTTCAAGCCAGCATTGTCGCGGACGACACCGCCGCCAAAGTCGGTCTCGATCGCGCCCGGTGCGACAGCATTGACAGCGATCCCGCGTGAGCCAAGCTCTTTGGCGAGATAGCGAGTGAAGACGTCAATACCGCCTTTCATCGCCGCGTAGGCCGAATATCCTGGAAACGAAAAGCGCGTCAGGCCAGTCGAAAGATTTACGATGCGACCACCGTCGGCGAGGTGTGGCACCATAGCTTGCGTGAGGAAGAAGACGCCTTTCAAATGAATGTTCATCATTTGATCGAACATTTCTTCCGTCGTATCGACGAATGGTGCTGTAAGCCCATAACCAGCATTGTTGATCAAGATGTCGAGCTTATCTCGTTCCCAAGTCTTGTTCAGGGTTGCACGAAGTTTGGTGACGAAGGACGGGAATGTGGAGAGATCTGCTGCATCTAGCTGAAGCGCATTCGCCTTTCGGCCCAGACCTTCGATCTCGTGTACGACCTCAAGGGCGCCGTTCTTCTGGCTGTTGTACGTGAGGATCACGTCGGTGCCGCTTCGCGCGATAGCAAGCGCGGTGCTGCGGCCGAGGCCGCGGCTCCCGCCCGTTATCAAGGCAATTTTGCTGTTGCCAGCGGTCATTTCTCTTCTCCTTGTCTGCGTCACCACACGGCCATTCCGCCATCGACCTTGATATCGATGCCGGTCACGAATGAACTTTCGTCGGATGCGAGGAACAGCGCGGCATTGGCGACTTCCTCGGGCCTGCCAAGGCGGCCAAGAAGGGTCTTGCCGAGCATGTAATCGGCCCATTCCTTGTCCTTGAGCTGTTCGCGCGTTTGATTGGTCTCGATCACGCCTGGTGAGATCGAATTGGCACGGATGCCGTGCTCCCGCCCCTCCATCGCCAAGTGCCTCGTCATGCCGACGATACCCATTTTGGCAGTTGCATGAGCAAGGCCGCCCAGCAGCCGGAAGGTGCGCCACCCCGTCAGGGACGCAGTGTTTACGATTGTGCCATGGCTCTCTTTCAGGTGTGGCCACGCCGCTTGCGTAAGGAAGAAGACCAGGTCGACTTCGTCGCGGCTGTTGCGACGCCACTCGTCTTCAGTGATGTCTTCAATCCAATTGAAATGAGCTATCGCCGCGTTGTTGAAGAGCACGTCGATCCGCCCTTGCTGGCGAATCGCAAAATCGACCAGTTCCCTGCAGCCGGCCACTGTTGTCAGATCAACGGGGTGGAGGGAGATCATCTGCCCGCCGGCAGCCTGCACGATTTCCAGAGTGTCCTGAGCGGCGGCCGCATTTGCGTCGCAGCCGACAACCAGCGCGCCCTCTTGGGCGAAACGCACCGCCGCCGCACGTCCAATGCTGCCGCCGGTACCGGTGATCACAGAGACTTTGTTACGCAGTCGCATCCTTGGAACCTTTGGGTGCTTCCAGTTTGCCGGTGGACGGCCAGTCTGCCCAACCGCCACTTATCGACAATATGGTCATGTGTCAGTGACATGACCTCACAACGCGTGATAGCCAACATATTTCGATGCTGTCCATCGGCTGGACCGATGGAGACTTTTGCAGCCTCCCCGGGTGCTAGCCGATCTTGTAGAGCCCGCCGTCGACCAGCAACGCTTGACCGGTGATAAAACCCTGATCTTTGCGAGCCGATAGATCGACCGATCTGTTCACCCCATCCGCCGGCGCTCGCCGGCAGGCACACAAAGTGCCCTCAATTTCTCTTGAAGGGGTGGTGTGTAAATGGCACGATTGCATTAACAGAAATAGCCGCCATATGTCGATGGAACCTATCGGACAGACCGATTGGAGGAACAGAAATGCTGGAAGCTGTATCACTTGATCAATTGCGGATCTTCGTGGCCGCTGCAGATGAAGGTAGCTTCTCGGCGGGCGCCCGACGCGTCAGAAGAACCCAATCGGCCGTTAGCGGGGCGGTGGCGAGCCTCGAGGCTCAGCTCGGTGTCGGCTTGTTTGATCGCGCAAACCGATACCCGAAGCTGACAAAAGCCGGCGTTACCCTTCTTGCGGACGCTCGGGCGGTCATTTCCGGGGTCGATGCCATGAGAGCACGAGCGAAAGGCATGGCGGCGGGACTCGAAGCCGAGTTGACGGCTGTGGTCGACGTTTTCCTTCCCATCTCGGAGATTGCCGAAGCCGCGCGAGCGTTTCGTATCCAGTTTCCGGCCACCCCATTGCGTCTGTATGTCGAAGCATTGGGGGGTGCAGTCCAACCGGTTATAGACGGTCGGGCGAGCTTCGGTATCGTCGGTTCCCTGCCGCTTCTCCCGGCTGGACTAGTCAGGGAGCGCGTAACGGAAGTCACCTTTATGATGGTTGCCGCCGCCAATCACCCGCTTGCCTCGTATCGGGGTATGATCCCAGCAGAAGAGCTGGCACGACATATCCAACTCGTTCTGACGGATCGGTCCAATCTCTCGGAAGGTCGCGAATTCGGAGTGATGTCATCCTCAACATGGCGTTTGGCAGATCTCTTCGCGAAGCACACCTTCATTGTCGGTGGCCTGGGGTGGGGCGGCATGCCTGTTCACACGGTGGCAAAGGACATTGCCGAAGGCCGACTTGTTGAGCTTTCAGTCCAAGATGTGCCCGCCGGGGGACTGGCGCTGCCGATGTTTGCCATTTATCGGGAAGCTGAGCCCCCTGGGCCCGCAGGCCGATGGATGATCGAGCAGTTAAAGCGATCCGGACGAGCGCATGAGGGTCATGTTGACGTCAATGAAAATATGTAATAATGGCACTGACACACATTCAGGATGACAACTATGCCAACGAGCACACGCTTTGTCGTCGCGGTTCACACCCTCGCTGCCCTCGCAGTTGGCGATGGCAATCCGATGCGGTCTGAAGACCTGGCCTATTCTGTCAACACCAGTCCGGTCGTAATCCGAGGTTTGCTATCGCGCCTTAATGATGCGGGTTTGACCCGTTCACAGCTCGGCGCCGGCGGTGGTGCGTTGCTGGCGAAGCCAGCGAAAAAGATAAGGCTGTTCGACGTCTATGAGGCCATGGAGGACACAGAGTTGTTTTCTCTGCACAGGACGCCGCCTTGTGAGAAATGTGCAGTGGGTGGCAACATCCTGGAAGCGCTTCAGCCAACTTTGATGCGCGCACGCAAGGCGCTGGAAGGCGAACTGGCAAAAGTCACGATCGCTGACATCGCCTCCGAGGTGGCGCGCCTCGGCAAGTTCAGTATTCCGCTCACCTGGTGAGAGCCTTTCTCGCATAAATGTAATTCCTAACCGGCACACATATAACACCTCCAGCCAGCGCAGGGGCCGTATGGAACGATCGTCTCGGTCCACACCACCGGCCCCGGCGCGGCGGCGGGCGACGACATCCTCTCGTCATGCCGACATAGCTGCGTTGCCGCAGCCGTTGAGCTGTTGGTGGTTGTCGGCATCGGCGCGATCGCGGCCGATTCCAGGTTGGCAGCGAAACGCGCATCCAGATGGCTGAACCTCGCAGCGCCCCCCAACAACGCCTCTCGACGTTGCTGCAGTAAGCCTCCTGCCTGTATGGTCGCCGCGTATGTTGATATGGCCCGCAGCGCTTCCCAAGCGGCTGTTTGCCGGGAGCGCCTGCCTGGCAACTCCGTCAAATTGAAGCCAACCGCTGAGCCAACACAAGCATCAGTTCCGTCGGTGCGCGCATGCCCAGAAAAACGAGGCGAAAGTTTGAAGGACCGGGCGCACGCTCGGCCTGCCGCCAGTTGGTACGCCGCAGCTCGTGACTCGGAGGTCTGATGGCGATAATTGTGGAAAATGATGTGACCGAACAGTCATATCGTCAAAATTATGACGTTTTGCATTGACTATTCGGGCATTCCTCTGACAGGATATAGGCGCCAGTCCAACGACTCGAGCCAAACGAGGGGAGGGCCGGCGCTCGAAAGCGAAACGAGGGAGCGGCGGTCTCGGCCGGGCCTAAAAAGGCTGCCCCTAGGTTTCGGTATGTTTCGAGCTATGACAGTAGATTTTACAAAGTAGATTTTACAAAGCATACCGAAGAAACACGAGGTTGATGGTACAAAATCTCTGTATTCAAAGGATAATTCTGTCGACCCACCTATACACAAATATATCGCTCTTGAGTGAGCGCGCCAACAGCTGGGAGACTTTGGGATGAGCACTGCAACTGACGAGGACGTAAAGGTCCTTCATTCAATGGGCTACGCGCAGGAATTGGCGCGTCGAATGGGCGGATTCTCTAACTTTGCCATTTCCTTTTCGATCATCTGCATTCTGGCTGGCGGCATCACCTCCTTCCCTTTGGCGCTCGGCACCGGGCTCGGTTTCGAAGCCTTTGTTGGCTGGTTGGTGGGCGGCCTGTTCGCCCTCGTGGTCGCCGCCTGCCTCGGCCAGATAGGCTCAGCCTATCCGACCGCCGGCGGTCTTTATCACTGGTCCTCGACCCTCGGCGGTCGCGGCTGGGGATGGGCTACGGCGTGGATCAACCTTCTCGGCCTGATTTTCGTGGTTGCCTCAGTCAATGTCGGCGTCTGGCTGCTCTTCCGCGATCTCGTCATGGGAGGCGTTTTTCATGTTGATGTGACCAGCCTCACCGTACAGTCACTCGATCCGCTGCCGGCCGGCATGTCCGTCGATCAGGCCAATGCCATCAATTCGCATGCGATTTGGGCGCAGATCGTGGCTGTGTCGCTGATCACGGTCTCGCAGGCTCTGATCAATCATTTCGGCATCAAGCTGACCACGATGCTCACGGATTTCTCGGGCTATATGATCTTTGTGATCGCGATCGTACTCACCGGCACGTTCCTGATATGGGGGGCGACCTGGGATGTCTCGCGCCTTTTTACCTTCGTCAACACGACGGGTGATCTTGGTGGCGGCTATGTGCCAGCGGCTCGGCCGGCGATCATCGCCTTCCTGGTAGGCCTTCTCTACCCGCTTTACACCATCACCGGGTTCGATGCGTCGGCCCATACTGCCGAGGAGACGCAGAATGCGCGCGTGGCCGTTCCACGCGGTATGCTGCACTCCGTGTTCTGGTCGCTGGTGTTTGGCCTAGCCATGGCGGCATCCTTCGTGATGGCCAGCCCGGATCTGGCCGCGACGGCCAAGGACGGTGGGAGCGCCTGGTTCAATCTCTTCAACAATCTTCCGGCGCCAGTCGTGCTGAAGGATGTTCTGGCAATTGGCATCGTCGCCGCCAACTTTGTCTGCGCGCTGGCGGGTCTGACCTCGACGTCGCGCATGATCTACGCCTTCGCGCGTGACGGCGGCCTGCCCGGTTCGAGCCTCTGGAAAAGCGTAAGCCCAACATGGCGCACGCCGGTTGCTGCCATCTGGCTTGGAGCTGTCCTGTCGGTCGCCGCAACCCTCTACTCTCCGGCCTTTGCTGCGCTGGCTGCCGGCTGCGCACTGTTCCTCTATGTGTCCTATGCCATGCCGATCGCTGCTGGTCTGTTTGCCGAGGGCAAGACGTGGACAGAATTCGGGCCATTCCGCCTTGGCTTCTGGTCGAAGCCACTGGCCTGCATCTCACTATTGGGTGTTCTTGTGCTGATGTATGCCGGCATTCAACCGCCCTTCGATATCCTGATCAACTACGCGATCGGTGCAATCGTGTTGATGCTGGCATTGTGGTTTGGCATTGAACGCCGCCGCTTCAAGGGCCCGCCGGTCGGCGCCGATATCGCCAAACGCGCCAGTGAAATCGCCAGTGCTGAAAAGGCCGTCGGCCAAAGCGTCTGAGAGTAAAGTTCGCTGGCCCCGGCTTTGCTTCCCGGGGCCAGTTCCGTTTTAAGCAGGATTTATCGCGGGGGCTCTCCGAGCGGAAACATGCGGAGTCGAGGTCCGATCGGCGCGGTCACCAAACGCGTCTAGCTGGAAGGCATAATCTGACAGGGGGCCTATTCCTTGGAGATGTGTGGAAGCTGGGCAAGCAGAGGTCTCCTCGCATGCGCGCAGGGCCTCCCAAGGCTGCGCGGCGCTGCCTATGGAGGCACCTCCACTGCAGTGGCTGGGCTGGGTTTTGAATGACGCTCGGCTTGCCTTCGCAGGCTGTCAGCGAGGACCGGAAAGAAATGCATACTTCCTCCGACCAGAAACACTCTATTTCCAACCTCAAGGCCAACGGAGCGCTGTGGCGCGACAAATGGGGCATACCCCATATCAAGGCCGACACCGAGTGGGATGCCTTTCTTCTGCTTGGGTACGCCCACGCACAAGATCGGCTTTGGCAGATGGACATGCTGAGACGGCGAGCTGTCGGCCGCTGGTCAGAATGGGGTGGTGCAGCGGGCATCGAGGCAGACAAACTTGCCCGGCGCCTGGGTGGGCGGCGCGCAGCTGAGCGCGACTACGCCGCATTAACCGATGAGGCGCGCTCGATGCTCGATGCCTATGCAGCTGGTGTCAACGCATTCATCGACAGGGGGGAATTTCCCAGAGAATACTCTCTGCTTGGCGAGGCACCTGAGGCGTGGCAGCCGTGGAATTCGATAGCAGCAATGCGGCAAATCGGATTCTTGATGGGATCATTCTGGTTGAAGCTGTTTAGAGCAATGGCATTGCCTGCCGTTGGGCCTGAGAATATCGGAAAGCTCCGTTATGACGACGGAGGGATCGACTTGTTATGCATTCCTCCTGGCGCGGAATACGGTCGAGCAGTCGGGCCAACGCTGTCGAAACTGAGGCCGGCGATCGAAGCATTGCTTGCGTCGCAAGCAGCCGACCTTACCGGTGGCGGCAGTAACAACTGGGTCATTTCCGGCAATCTGTCGTCTACCGGCCGGCCCATCCTTATGGGGGATCCGCATCGTGAACTCGAGGTTCCGTCGATGTACGCCCAGGCGCATGTCGCTTGCGGTACGTTTGATGCGGTTGGATTGACAGTCCCGGGAGTTCCAGGATTTCCGCATGTGGCGCACAACGAAAACGTTGCGTGGTGCGTTACCCACGCATTCATGGATATCCATGATCTCTTCGTTGAGCGCTTCCGTGACGATGGAGCCGCTGCTCTATTTAAGGGCCAGTGGGAACCGACAGCACGGTGGCAAGAAACAATCAGAGTTCGAAATGCGGGCGACGTTTCGGTCGATATCGTGGTGACGCGCCACGGCCCTGTCATCGCGGGAAATCCCGGCGATGGTTCGGCACTTGCAATCCAAACAGTCCAGTTTGCCGAGACCGACACGTCTTTTGACTGTTTGCCACGGATGCTTAAGTCCCAAAGCGTCCGTGAGCTTTATCAAGCGATAGAAGGCTGGGGCATCATCGACCACAATCTGGTCGCTGCGGACGTGGATGGGCACATTGGCCATCGGGTTCGTGCCAAAGTCCCAATTCGACCAAGGGAGAACGGCTGGTTGCCTGTCCCCGGTTGGACCGGGGAATATGAATGGGGGGGCATGATCCCTCATGAAGAGATGCCCGAATGTGTCGATCCGCTTAACGGGCTTGTTGTGACGGCCAACAATCGTGTCGTAGCGGACGACAAAGGGCATTACTTCTGCACAGATTGCCACCCACCCTATCGCGCGCGACGAATATCAGAACTTCTCAGCGCAATGGACAGGCCATCGATTGATACAATGTCGCCAATCTACATGGACGTCCTGAGTGCTCCTGCACTTCTATTCAAGGAACAACTGCGCAATCACGCCGGAAAAACTGAAAAGGCCAACAAGCTTCTGGCATTGCTGATGGGCTGGGATGGGCATATGGCGGCAGGCTCCAAAGCCGCCACTGTTTACGCCAGGCTCAGGGTTGCCGTTGCGCTGGTTGTCGGTCAACGCAGCGGTCTCGTTGACGGAGCCGCTTCGCTATACTCGAGCCTTCTCAGTAAGGATGCCCTGGTAAAGCATCTATGGTGGACTGTACCTTCCTTGCTGCGAGCTCAAGACGAGGACTTGCTCGGCGGCTTAACGTGGTCGCAGGTCTTCGACGAGGCGCTCGCGATGTTGGAGGCGGTTGCGGATGACGAGCCTTGGTCGCATCTGCACGCGCCAAGCCTGAAGCATCCGCTTGCGTCGGTCTTCCCGGAGGCATCTCACGAATTGAACATGTCTTGCGGTCCAATCGGCGGTGACAACGACACCGTGTTCGCGACAGGCTTCAGCGCCGGTGAGGATTTCAGCACCAAATACTCAGCGCTTGCTCGTACAAATTTTGATGTTGGAGCCTGGAAGAACTGCAGTTGGATCGTCTTCCAGGGGGCCTCCGGCGTGCCTCTCAGCCGGCACCGTGGTGATCAAAACCAGTTGTGGGCAGAAGGAAAGGCGATCCCGATGCTTTATGATTGGGATGACATCGCAGCGTCTTCAGTCTTGACGCAGTTCCAGCCAGCGAACTCACCGTAAGCCGGAACGCATTCGTCGCGTTCCACGATACGAGCCCCTTCGCATCCCGTCGCCAACGGACGAAGGTATCACACTCGGTCATTCGGCATTGAAAAAATTGGCTGATTCTGACGATCCAGTCATAACTTTTCCCGAAATGACCGAGATTGGCAAAAATATGTTGACCGATCGGGCATCTTCGTTCACGCTAGCCTATGGCAGTTGAACGCTCAAAACTCAGGGGTAACGAAATGAAAAGAGGATTCATCGCTTCCGCAGCTATTGCTGTGCCAATGATAGCCGCTTTGGGTTCTGCGGTGATGGCCGCGGGGACCGAGCCGTCGGTCATCTCAGAAGCCAAGGCCTACGTGGAGAAAGTCTCGGCGATGCCTGGCGCTTGGCCGGGTCCCAAAACATCCCCGACCGTAGCCAAGGGAAAATCCGTAACGATCATTTCGTGTGCTCAGGCGTCAAACTGCAGCGTCGACGCACAGTCTGCCTACGAAGCTGCATTGGAACTCGGCTGGACGCCAACGATCGTCGACGGCAAGGGCGATCCAAGCCTTTACAATGCCGCTCTTCGCTCCGCCACCAACGCAAAGGCCGATGGGATTATCGACATTTCTCTTCCTTCGGCCCTCATTCAGGATGGTTTGCGCTACGCCACGCAGCACAAGATTCCGGTCATCAACGCCGCAGACATTATCTCCAAGGATCCGCTTATCTTCGGAAGCGTCGAGCATCAATGGACCGATCAGGGCGTCATGCTCGGAAAGTGGATCATTGCCGATAGCGATGGCAAAGCCGGCGTGATCATCCTTCGGGATGATGAGTTTCCCGGAGTCAAGGAGCGTCAGGACAATGTTTCCAAGGTGCTCGCGACATGTGGAGGCTGCAAGGTCTTGGACGAGGTCGGCCTGACGATCCAGCAGGCGACGAATCCATCTGTGATGCAGCAGCAGGTCCAGAGCCTGCTTGCCCGCTTTGGAAAGGACGCAACCTACATCGTCGCTCCCTTCGGGACGGTTGATGGTCTTGTGGTGCCGGCACTTCGCGCTGCGGGCAGGAGTGAAGTCAAAGTTGTCGGCTATGATGGAAACAAACAGCAGATGCAGCTCTGCCAACAAGGGAAAGTGAATGCCATCGCCGTGACGATGCTTGCTTGGACCGGTTGGGGAGCGGTCGATCAGCTCAACCGCGCGTTCAACGGCGAAAAGGCGGCTCCGCAGGCCGTGCCAGCCTTCCTTATGACCAAGCAAACATGCACCGGCTCGGGCATGGCGGAAGATGTCTCGACATTCGATTACAAAGCCGAATATCGCAAACTATGGGGAATTGCCAAGTAAAGCGAGGACGGGACAATGAGCAGGACGATTGAAGAGAGGCCGTTACTTGTAGCTCGGAATGTTACCAAGACATTCGGTGCGACCGTTGCGCTAAAGGAATTTGACCTGACTGTGAAGCCTGGCCAAATTCACGCTCTGATCGGCGAGAATGGCGCAGGGAAGTCGACTTTCATCAAAGTCCTGGCCGGCATCAACAAGCCGGACGAGGGGACGATCGAAATTGTCAAATCCAGTCGTGATCACCCGGCAATCGTCTTCATTCATCAAGATCTTGGACTCGTGCCTGAACTGAGCGCAGCTGAAAATATCATCCTGGGTCACGAATATCCCAGGATGGCCGGCTTGATTGACTGGAAGGCGGTCTACAAGACCGCTCGCGAAAGCCTGGCGATGGTGGGAGCCGACTTCGACCCCGCAACGCCGGTAACGGAACTCGCTGTAGCCGACCGTGCTCTTGTTGCCATAGCGAGAGCCCTCAGACTCGATGCCCGCATCCTCGTGCTCGACGAGCCTACGGCAACGCTTCCGGGCAACGACGTGGAAAAGCTGTTCGCCGTCCTCAAGCGGTTGAAATCTGCTGGCATGGGAATGATTTATGTCAGCCATCGGCTGCGTGAGGTGCTCACAATTGCAGACGAGGTCACGGTTGTTCGAGACGGCAGGCGAAGCTTTCATGGTCCTGTCGCAGGTCTGACCGAAACCAACCTGATCGAACATATGATCGGCGCCGAAGCCGTCCAAAGGCATGTGCGCCAGCCGGGAAAATCCGACAGCGATGAAGACATTGTGCTGACGTGTCGGCACCTTTCGGCAAGCAATCTCAGTGATATCGCGATTGAGGTTCGCCGAGGCGAAATCGTGGGTTGCGTGGGTCTTCGGGGCGCTGGTCAGGATGTTTTGGGGCGAGCGCTGTCAGGCATTACACCCTTCACCGGGGACGTTTCCCTCGACGGAAAGACCTACAAGCCACGCAACGTGGATGACGCCCTCAGAAAGGGCGTGTCATTTATTACCGGGGACCGCGATACGGCGATCGTTCGCACTATGACAGTTCAGGAGAACCTGTTTTTACACCCCACGCGAACGTCGCTTTCATCCTGGCTTAGAAACCGCACCGAGGAACGCAAGCGCGCCGAGCAGGCGGTCCGCGACTATGATGTAAGGCCTCGGTCGCCTCACAAGGCTATCGGCGAGTTGTCCGGCGGGAACGCTCAAAAAGTGGTGTTTGCACGTGGCTTGGAAAGTTCCCCCAAGCTTGTCGTCCTCGACGATCCGACCGCTGGCGTCGACATGCCAACACGATACGCACTTTACGATCTCATGCGGGATCACGCGCGCAAAGGCATAAGTTTCATTGTGGCATCGTCCGACCACGACGAAGTGGCCGCAGTCTGCGATCGTGTGTACGTCTTCCGAGCAGGAAGGATTGCGCAGATTCTTGATGACCACCCGCTTGATGCAGAACAAATCGCGACACTGGCGCAGCAGGAGGCAGCATGAACTCGATAGCCACCAAATCTCCACAGTCGAAAAGACTTGCGCTTGGTCAGCTCGTTGATACGGCAGTCAGCAACTACGGCTTGGTGCTGGTTGTCCTGCTGATGATAGGCGTTTTCGCGATCTTGAAGCCGGACACCTACTTCACCGTCGACAACCTGCTGTCCATAGCGACGTCGCAGGCCATTGTCGCGCTGCTTGCGCTTTCTATCCTAGGTGTTCTGATCGTCGGTGAATTCGATCTGTCTTTCGCCAGCATTCTCGGATTGTGCCAAGTCATGGTCATCGGTTTGATGGCGAACAGCTCGTGGAGCTGGCCAACTGCCTGCGTTGCGGTTGTGGCTTTAGGCCTGGCAGCTGGTCTCATCAACGCTTTCCTGGTCGTGCGAATGCAAGTGAGCTCGTTCGTTGCCACCATGGGCCTCTCCACGGTCGTGGGAGGCTTGGCCGTCGGCTACTCTGGCGGCATGGTTGTCACGGGCGCGCTTCCGGACGCGTTCTATAATCTCGCTCAAATCAGCCCGCTCGGCATTCCAATGCCGATTTGGTATGTCGTGATCGTCGCAATATTGCTCTACACGCTGTTTGAATTTACCAGCACCGGCCGGCACATGCGTGCCGTCGGAGGCAACAGAGCTGCAGCGCGGCTTGCCGGCATCAGTATTTCCCGTGCGCTGACGGTTGCCTTCGTCATCGCCGGAGTCTTGGCTGGGCTCGGCGCGATCGTCAGCGGCAGCCTACTCGGCTCTGGGCAGCCTCTTGCCGCGGCCGGGTATCTTTTGCCGGCCTACGCTGGTGCCTTCCTCGGCGCCACGACCATCACGCCAGGCCGTTTCAATGTTTGGGGAACACTGGTTGGTGTCTACCTGCTTGGGGCCGGCGTCAGTGGGCTTCAACAGCTTGGGTTCGCGCCCTGGGTTCAGGATCTCTTCAACGGCGCGATGCTGCTTCTTGCCGTGGCGTTCTCCGGTTATCTGACCCGCGTGCGTGGTGGACGCAAATAGCACCGCCAAGGAACTGGCTTCGCAAACCTCCGGTCGGAAGCCTCTAAAGGGTTTTTCCAAACCATGAGCAATTCAAAACGAGATGGGAGCACGCGCCATGGCCCCGCATAAGAATGTAACGATTGCCCTCACATTCGATTTTGACGCTTATTCAACATGGATAGGGACGTTCGGGGCGACATCGCCGAGCATGCTTTCACGCGGCGAATTCGGTCCGGTCGGCGTTCGTCGTATCCAAGCTTTGCTGAAACGGTACGACGCCAAAGGGACTTTTTTCACGCCTGGCCACACTGCCCTTGCCTTTCCTGACCACGTCCGCGAACTCGTCGACAACGGCCACGAGATTGGCCATCACGGCTGGGTTCACGAAAATCCGATCACCCTGGCGCCCGACGAGGAACGCGCCGTCTTGGAGCGTGGACTCGAAGCGCTTGATAAAATTGCTGGTGTTCGGCCGGTTGGGTATCGATCACCTGCCTGGGACAACAGCCCGTCGACGATACCGCTGCTATTGGAAATGGGATTCGAATACGAAAGCAGCATGATGGGTGCAGATTTCACGCCATACTGGTGTCGGATCGGTGATGAATGGTCGACCACGGAAGAGTATCGCTTCGGGAAACCCGTCGATCTGGTCGAGGTACCCGTTGCCTGGCATCTCGATGATTGGCCCTATTTTGAATTTGTTGTCACTCCCATGGGGACGACCACTGGTCTGCGCAACCCTAATGATCCTCTCACTGTGTGGAAGGAAGAATTCGACTATCTCTATCAGAACATCGGCGCCGGCCTCTTGACGATAACCATGCATCCGCAGGTTATCGGTAGAGGGTATCGTATGCTGATGCTCGAGCGTTTCCTTGAACATGTCGTGAAGCACGAAGGTGTATCCTTCTCGACCTGCGACGCCTATACCCGACAATGGAGAAAGGGTAAGACGCCGAGCCTTCCCGATGGCGCCGGACCGGCCCGTTCAAGGGCGTGGGATTCAACACTTTGACGACGCGGGTCTCGGGCAAAGTCGCCCTTGTCACCGGCGCGTTCGGTGGCATTGGAAAAGCCTCGGCGGAGCTTCTCGCACGAGAAGGCGCGACGGTTATTGGCCTTGACATCAAGTCGAACGGGCCCGACTTCGCCGTGCCTGGCATTGACTATCGTCCGTTCGATGTTCGCTCGGACAGCCAATGGAAGGCAATTGCCCGGGCGATCCAACAGACCCACGGACGATTGGATATTTTTGTCGCAGCCGCCGGGATAACGGCCTACGAGGCCTATCACGAGGTTACCGATTCCGTCTGGGACGAGGTCATAGAGGTCAATCAAAACGGGTTGATGCGCGCCTTTCGCGCCCTGGTCCCGGTGATGAAGACCGGTGGCGGCGGCAGCATTGTCACGATCTCATCGATCTTTGGACTAGGAGCTGTCGCCGGCATTGCGGCCTATCACGCAAGCAAGGGCGCGGTCACGATGATGTCGCGAAACGCCGCGATGACCTACGCGAAGGACAAGATTCGGGTCAACTCGATCCATCCCGGCCTTATCGACACCCCTATGGCAAGGGCTAGAGACGGCGAGGGACAGGCGCAGACAGTTTCGCTCACACCACTGGGCCGCATTGGTCTGCCTGAAGAGGTGGCAAACGCTGTGCTTTTCCTGGCGAGCGATGAAGCAAGTTACATCACCGGCGTCCAACTGCCCGTCGACGGAGGCTATCTTGGTCAATGACACGCCAGGACGCGTCGCGGTTGTGACTGGCGGCGCCTCCGGTCTCGGTGCCGCAATTGCGGCGAGCCTTTCGAACGATGGTTTTCATCTTGTCGTGGCCGATCTGAACGAGCCGACAGGGAGATCGTTAGCCGAAAGTCTACCGAGCGCTTCATTTGTGAAGATGGATGTGAGCAGTAACGAAGATTGGCTTGCATTGGCGCATGTTCTCGATGAGCAATTTCAGGGTCTAGACGTCCTCGTGAACAACGCAGCCATCTACCGGCCAAAAGCCATCGCCGATGAAACGTCTGAAGGATTTGGCGAGATATTTCGGGTCAACCAACTCTCGGTCCTGCTTGGGATCCAAACGGCGATCCCCCTGATGCGAAGGAAGGGCGGGGGTTCGATCATCAATGTTTCCTCCACGGGCGGATTAACGGGTTATCCTGGCACCATCGCCTACGCGTCGACAAAATGGGCTGTCCGGGGGATGACCAAAGTTGCGGCGAGAGAGCTTGCGGAATTGGGAATTCGGGTAAACTCTATTCACCCAGGCCTCTGCGATACGCCAATGGCGAACGAAAACTCGGAGGAGTTCCTGGAAAGCCTGCGCGCCTCAATTCCGCTTGGCCGTCTGGGCAAGCCGAAGGAAGTTGCCAGCAGCGTGTCATTTTTGGCTTCGCCCGCGAGCGCTTATATCAGCGGGGCTGAATTGGCGGTCGACGGCGCGGCTACGGCTTGATTTGCGCCTCTCCTGGTAGGAAAAGCGGCGTTATCCGCGGCTGGCTGCATGGCTCTAGAGCGCGGGAAATTCCGAACCTTGCGGTCATCATCAACATAACTCGAATGGTCGTGAGCCTCGCAGGTATATCATCTCCAGGAGCGGATTATCGTTGGATCCAGTCACGGAAACGTCCTGCGGATCTCCTTGCCGATCGAACGGATGCCGGCATACTGGATGCAGCACGGAAAATGGGAGTGACGATGCCGGAATTGTCGAAATGGGCTGCAAGAATTGGCGCTGTTTTCTACATCTTGTGGGGTATTTTTCACTTGATGGCAGCCCAAGCCGTCAATGGGCTCGCGGGGCAGGCGGACGGAATGATCCGAGCTCGCCTTCAGCAGGACGCGTTTTATCTTCTGGCCTTTGCTCTGGCGGCCATCGTGATCGCGGTTTTGCTGAACTGGCGCAATGATCGTCGAGGTTATTGGCTTAACGCGGTTCTTCTGGCTGTTGCCGATATCCCATTCGTCATTTTCGTGCTGATGCCGGGATTAATCCCACCGTGGCCGGGCCTCGCGGGTCCTCTGCTTTGGGTGATCGCATTTGTCCTGACAACAATTGCTCAGCTTGGTATCGGTAAAAAGCACCCGGCATGAAGCCCGACGTCATCCTCCGGTTGGATGGGCATGCAAAACGCCAGAATGTGGTTGAATCCCATTGTGCGGTCCTTGCGGCCCTATCGCTAAAATCCGGCGACTGGATTCTGTTTGCGGTAGGTGAAGACCAAGACAGCTGCCAGCACGCCAAGGACGACGGCAGGGGGGGCCGAGCCGAGCCCGAGGACAAAGGTGTGCGCCACCAGCGCGCCGATCATTGTGCACAGCAGAAGGCCCGCGCCGATAAACTGCGTACCGTTCACCCAGAGAAGCACCACGCCGATGATTTCAATCGATCCGGTCAGATACCGGAACCACTGGCCAAGGCCGATGGCACCAAATATCTGAACCATCATATCGACGCCGGCTAGCTTGGCGATTCCCGCCGCAGCAAAAGCCAGCGTGAGCACGACCTTGATTGCGGTCAATCCGTATTGCTTCGTTTTCGGCGACATGGTCTTCACCCTTCAATCATCAACAGCGCTCAGCGATCTGTATTGTCTCAAAGTTATACCGACCTCATTTCACGACAAGTCGCTAAAATTCTGCCGATATGTTCTAATTTTTAGAACATCTGATCGCCTATTTTCGGAGGTGCGATTCTGTGAGCCGATGACCTATTCGCGCCCGTTTTCAGTCGCTGGGCACTTGGCCCTCGGATGCGACCGCGCGGATCCGCTCGCGGCGAAAATGTCGGCAAGAACGATTGATCTACGATGACTTCTTGGCGGGGGCTTCTTCGCTTCTGGACGCTCAGAACCGACGGTTCCAAGCATTTGATAAGGGAAAAAAACAGGCAGCGAGGAGCCTAAAAGGAGAGCGGATTGGGACAGGTCGAAGATCTCCGATTGTTTGTGCTTGTGGTCGAGAACAGCAGCATCTCGAAGGCTGCGGATAAGCTTCGGATCGCTAAGTCGGCGGTCAGTCGGCGGCTCAACTTGCTAGAAGAACGATACGGTACGCGACTGATTGATCGCGCGCCGGGGGTTTGGGCCCTCACCGAGACGGGGCGGGAGCTCTTCCAGCGTGCGGTTCGTATCGTTGGGGATGTCGAAGAAATAGACGGCGACTTCGCAAATGCGCCACGCAATCTTGCCGGACCCTTGTCTGTCTCCGTTCCCCGTGAATTTGGCCTTGCATTCCTCAATCCGACCCTGATTGCCTTTAAGCAAAGGCATCCCGAAATCAAACTCACGATCGATTTCGACGATCGCAAAGTCGACCTGGCTCGAGAAAACTATGATTTTGCAATCCGTATCGCATCGGGCAAAGAAATAGACGCGTCGGCGACAAAGATTGGCAGGATGCAGCATCTGCTTGTCGGAAGTAGCGAATATCTCGAAGTAAACTCAGAACCGACATCCCTTGAGGATTTGCGACAGCACAAGCTGCTGTACTTCGGCAATGCGCGGCGGGCCTCTTGGGATTTCATCACTGAGAATGGAAAACCGATCATATTCGAGTGTCAACCCTTCCTGAATTCAAACAGCGGCGTTTTCCTGTTGGAGGCCGTCCGCAAAGGTATGGGTATCGGCCGGCTTCCCGATTTTGTAGCGGCCGGCGCTCTGTCGACCGGTGACCTTGTAACCGTTCTCCCGGATCTCGGCGTGCCGGAATGGGGGATTTTTCTGGTACACGCGGAAGACCGCCGGCTTAATCTCAGGATGCGGCTCTTTGCCGAGGAAATCGGAAAGGCGCTGGGCGAGGGGACGCTGTGATCGTTGCGTAACGCAGCGGAACAACCTTGCATGTTCGCTTCCACGATGGTCCTGGGGTTCTCGGACGTGATCAACGACCGTGTATCGGCGAAGGTGATATGTTGTATCGAATGATAGAGGCTATCACGATGCACGCTCGATGCTATTTTATAGACATTGGAAATATCAATTTGGATTGACAATTTACGCTCTCGCGCTCTGGTCCCCAACAGAGGAAGAAAGTGCATGGGGTCGGCGCATCCCGCTATGGAAAAATGCCGATCCTGGAACCTCCGATAGCGCCCCTCGCGGTCGGAGGTTCCTTTCCCTCCCCTGGTAACAGCCGATGGCAGTGGCCTCCGACGGGGATGGCTGAACTCGCCGCGCCAGGCGCGCTGTTCAACTGCAGCTAGTAGGGGGGACACCGTCCTGTGGCTGACCTCGGTCATATCAACACCTCTCGAGCCCATTTGATTGCGTTTCGGTGAAGCGTGACGAGGAATGGCCGTGCGCAGGACGCCCTCTAATTGACTGGTGTGTGGACCGCCTGTTTCTATCTTCTTCGGGCCCGTAGCTCTACGCCGCCAGATCCGTGGTTTGGTTTGGGAAACGACTTTAAAGCGGCGGGACGATCCCACCGCTTTAAAGTTCTCCAGAAAGTTCTCTCATTGGTGGTGCCGAACAAATCGCGGTCGCTGCCCCGGATCAACGCTTCTGGGCATTGCGTCCGGATTCTTGATTGGGACGCTGTATGATCTGTCAACCAAAGCGGCGTTGGCCGAGCCGTATGAACGGTCCGCGCCTGTAAACGCGGCGTTGCTGGCAACAAGAAGCGCAGTGGTGGCAGTGGTAGTGGAAGCGACCGCGGTCGCCTTACGGACTTTTGATCTGGGGTTAGCTCCCGTCTAGTTAAACGAGGCGCCTCAACGGCCCCAAATGCGCTGGCCGGATTCGCGGACACCGTTGGAGTTGTGGTCAACGCCGGTCGCGGGCGCGCGAACGGAGGCCGTGGAAGTGCTGTCGACGTGACCTCCGTGGGAATTGCTTGAGCCATAGTTGTCGCTGCCGGCAAAGGCACTGCCAGTGACAACCAGGATGGCGGCGGCGGTAAGAGCGATTTTGGTCATTTTAAATACTCCTGATATCGAAGGTTGTGGCTCAGAAACGGTTCCTCGGCCGCTTCGTGTTTACTTCCACTTTCCATATGGTTCCTGCCAATGCATCTAGGAAGACAATATTTTCTGATTTGATTTATCGAAAAACGCGATGGTTATTGGCCATTCACCATGCAACGCGGAGACAGGCGTTCCCGTCCAAAGCAGCGGGCCGAACAGAAACGGGCGAGATTTGGGCGTGCGACGTCGCTTCCAAAAGTTCACGCAACAAATGCATTTTTTGCTGATCTCACGCCGGCAAAAGACGGGTTCGGGTCTGAGCGTTAGCTGAGTTGCGCCAGCGCGCTTTCCAAGAAGGGCTGAATCGGCTGCCCGTCGCGTACGTTTTGTGGCCAGGACGGGTTTGCGATCAGCGCGCGTCCGACCGCAACGAAATCGAAGTCACCGCGCGCCATCATCTCAAAGAGTAGAGGAAGATTGTCGGCAGCCTCACTGCCCGAGCCTCCGCGGCTATCAATGACATCGCGCTTGAGCGTCACCGAACCGACAGTGATAGCTGGTTTACCCGAAAGCTTTTGGGCCCAGCCCGCGAGGTTAAGCTCCGTTCCGAACCCCCCCTCCCAGAACACTCGCTCCCACCCCTGGACAGCAACCAACCACGACCCCACCACCTGCACAA
>NZ_MZXV01000055.1 GCF_003253745.1 Mesorhizobium kowhaii | reverse complement strand
CTCCATCAGATGCTTGGGCCCGGCGTCAGGTCGTGAGCCCGTATTTCCATCTTATCGGGGAACAGCCACCTTCCAAGGATATGATTGGTTCTCTGGGCGACACGCTCCCGCGATTACCCCATGTGGAACGGACGAACTCGCGAATCTGGTTAGGCATTGGCCGCTTCGATCGTACTGATGTCGCGCAGGCGCAGTTCCTTCACAAGCCGGTCCTGGAGCGTTTGGTTGGCGCGCTCGACGCGACCCTTGGCCTGTGGGGTGTTGGCACAGATGATATCGATGTTGAGTTCATAAAGAGCCCGGCCGAACTGTGTCAGGCCGCTGCTTCTATCCTTCTCGGAACCATGGGTCGCTCGGAAAATGCCATGCTTGTCGCTGTAAAACGCAAGTGGCTTGCCCCATTCCCGCAGATACGCCTTTGCCGCATGAAAGTAGTCGAACGTGTTCTCGGAGCCGGCAAAGCGCAGATGAAGCAGCTTGCCGGTCGCATCGTCGATGAAGACGAGCAGGGCGCATTTGGGTCCACGGTTCTCGAACCACCAGTGATGCGAGCCGTCGATCTGCACCATCTCGCCCAAGCAGTCTCGTCGCCCGCGCGGCGGATGCAGCCGCTGCTTGCGTTCACGGCGCGACGTCCAGATTCCAGCCTCCGTCATCCACTTGCGGAGCGTCTCCTTGCTGACCGCGAGCTGATGCCGTTCGATCAGCTTCTCTCGGGCAAGCGTTGGACCGAAGTCGATGTAGTGTTCGCGAATCAGCTGAAGCACGAAGTCGCGAACACCATCGACAATGCGATTGTTGGAACACCGGCCACGCGCCTTGTGCCGGAGAGCCGCAGCGCCATCCGCTTGGAACGTCTTCAACAGCCGCTGGACCTGACGAACTGAAACGTCGAGCAGGTTTGCCGCTGCAACGCCTGTCATTCGCTGCTCAATAACCTTCGACAGAACCTCGATACGCCGCAGCTCGCGTTCGCTCCTCAGAACCAGTCCCAATCTGCAATCTCCCGCGCTCTCGAACGCGGGGAGATTGGCAAGGCAGGAGCGACATTCCTACTTTGCCAGATCCGGACATTTTAACTTAGCTGCTACAAATAAAAGTCGCATAATTGGCTGTCCGGAACTGCCGGACGGACGACCATTTAAATAGCAGGGCGTTCATCGCACCCCATCGTATGTAGGGCGCATTCCGGTTTCCGCCGTGCAGCGCCATGCTTGATCCACCTGTCCAGAACAGTGGAGCGAGCCAGTGACACCCACGAAGCTGCTAATTGGGCAGATCGCCGTTGTGTTTGCGATCGTCCTCCTTGGCGTGTGGGCTGCGACACAATGGTGCGCCCACATGCTTGGCCATCAGGCGCCGCTCGGCGCGCCCTGGTTCATCGCCTCCGGCTGGCCAATCTACAAGCCGTGGAAACTGTTTGAATGGTGGTTCCATTTCGACGCGTATGCACCTGAGGTCTTCGACAAGGCTGGCGCGCTTGCCGGCGCCAGCGGGTTCATGGGCTGTGCTGCCGCGATCGGCGGCTCCGTCTGGCGCGCGCGACAACGCGGGTTGGTGACCACCTACGGCTCCTCAAGATGGGCAGCCGTACGGGAGATCGAGAAGGCAGAACTGTTTCGGCCCGCAGGCGTTTTCCTCGGCACGCTCAAGGACCGGTATCTACGACACGACGGGCCAGAACACGTCATGGCCTTTGCTCCAACGCGTTCCGGCAAGGGTGTAGGCCTGGTTGTTCCAACTCTTCTTTCCTGGATAGGCTCGGCTGTTGTTCACGATATCAAGGGAGAGAACTGGCAGCTGACTTCCGGCTGGCGGTCGAAATTCTCGTACTGTCTTTTGTTCAATCCGACCGATCCGAGATCAGCGCGGTATAACCCGTTGCTTGAGGTACGCAGGGGCCTGAACGAGGTTCGCGACGTCCAGAATATCGCAGACATTCTGGTCGATCCGGAGGGTGCGCTGGAACGACGGAATCATTGGGAGAAAACCAGTCATTCACTTCTGGTCGGCGCTATTTTGCATGTGCTCTACGCCGAAGAGGAAAAGACGCTTGCCCGCGTCGCCACCTTCCTGTCCGATCCGCAGCGCTCATTTGCAGCAACGCTGCAGCGAATGATGACAACCAACCACCTGGGCGCGGCGGATAAGCCCCAAGTCCATCCGGTCGTAGCTTCAGCCGCGCGTGAGGTGCTGAACAAGTCGGAGAATGAGCGTTCGGGCGTTCTTTCGACAGCCATGTCGTTTCTCGGGCTCTATCGAGATCCGACGGTAGCGGCTGCAACATCGGGCTGCGACTGGCGCATCGCTGACCTCATGGATGCCGAGCGACCCATCTCGCTCTATCTGGTCGTGCCGCCATCCGACATCTCGCGCACCAAGCCTTTGGTGCGACTAATCCTGAACCAGATCGGCCGGCGGCTGACGGAGCGCCTGGAGGGTGATCCAAAGAAGAGCCGAAAGCATCAGCTTCTCATGATGCTGGACGAATTCCCGGCACTCGGGCGCCTTGATTTCTTCGAGACCGCACTCGCCTTTATGGCTGGTTACGGCATCCGCGCCTATCTGATCGCGCAATCCCTGAATCAGACCTCGAAAGCCTATGGCGAGAACAACGCCATACTCGACAACTGCCATGTGCGGATTGCCTTCTCCTCCAATGACGAGCGTACGGCCAAGCGCATTTCAGACGCCCTCGGTACGGCGACGGAACTGAGGTCCATGCGCAACTACGCCGGTCATCGGCTCGCGCCATGGCTTTCGCATGTCATGGTGAGCCGCCAGGAGACCGCTCGCCCGCTCCTGACTCCGGGCGAGGTGATGCAACTGCCACCGACAGACGAACTCGTACTGGTTTCGGGGTTGCCGCCGATCCGCGCTAAGAAGCTGCGCTACTACCAGGATCAGAATTTCACCGAGCGAGTGCTGCCTTCGCCAGTGCTGCGCGACGGCGCCTACGGGGACTGCCCTGCGCCGCGCCAAGACGATTGGACTGGGCAGGTGCGCAGCGTCGACCGCCGTCTTGCCGCCGACGATGAAAGCGCCGGCGCGACAATCGAAGCCGAGGGTGGCGTCCAACAGCAGCGCCATCCCGGTTTGCCCGAAGAACAGACCGCCGTCACCCAGGAGCCCGATCAGGAAGATCTATTCAACCCCGCTGACGATGATAGCGAGACGGTCGCTGACAAGCGCGTGATGGATCGGATTTCCACCGCGGCACGCGCCTATGGCATCAACGAGGGCAGGGGCGACGACATCGTCCCCGGCTTCTGAAGGCTGCTCAATGGCAGAGCGCATCTCAGCGTAGATAACGGCCATAAGCGATTTCTGGCGTCTGGCCGATGCTTGTTCCCGCCGCCGGCGCAACGCCGGCCTGTCGAGAACAAGCCGCATGAAGCCCCACCGCATTCGTCATCAGTTTCTGCTCGAGCTTGGGCTGAGCGAGAAACTAGAAAACCTCAGCCGTGATCCATCGACCACCAAGTCCGCGGTCGTGGCGAAGGCGGTCGAGGCCTTCATCGAGCGGCGTGGCGAGAATGAGCTCGACCGCCGCTACGGCGTGAGGCTCGACCGTCTTTCCCGCGACCTCGCTCACGTTAGGCGCGATGCCGAGATGATCCTGGAGAGCCTGGCGCTCTTCATCCGCTTCTCGATCACGCTTCATGCCCACACGCCGGTTCCGGACAAAGCAACGCAGGCCATTGCCCAGGAGCGTTTCGACAAATTCGTCGAGCAGGTCGGCCGCCAGATCGCCTCCGGGAAACGGTCGCTCGGCAAGGAGAATGTCGTGGGAGGAGAAGGATGAGCTCTCATCCGGAGGCCGACCATCGCCGCCGTACCATGCTGCGCACCGCGATGGGGCCGGCGATCACCGAGGCCCTTGCCGATCCAGCCGTTATCGAAGTGATGGTCAATCCCGATGGTGCGCTGCGGCTCGACCGGTTGGGAGAAGGCCGAGTCGATACCGGTGTGCACATGCACCCTTCCGAGGCGGAACGCATCATCCGCCTCGTCGCCTCCCACGTGCGCGCCGAGGCGCATGCGGATAATCCGATCGTCAGCGCCGAACTGCCCTCGGGCGAGCGCTTCGAGGGGCTGTTGCCGCCGGTCGCACTGGCGCCATGCTTCGCCATCCGCAAGCCGGCGGCAAAACTCTACACGCTGGCCAACTATGTAGCCGACGGCATCATGCTGCCGCTGCAGGCCGATGCGCTGGCGAAGGCGGTACGCGAGCGGCGCAACATATTGGTCGCAGGCGGCACGTCCTCGGGCAAAACGACGCTCGCCAATGCGCTGCTGGCCGAAGTCGTCGAATGCGACGAGCGGGTGATCCTGATCGAAGACACACGCGAGCTGCAGTGCACTGCCAAGGACTGCGTTGCGCTTAGGACAAGACGGGGCTCGGTGACGCTTGCCGATCTCGTACGCTCGACGCTGCGGCTCAGGCCCGACCGCATCATCGTCGGCGAAGTCCGAGGGGCGGAAGCCCTCGACATGCTGAAGGCATGGAACACTGGCCACCCCGGTGGCATCGCCACGGTTCACGCCAATTCGGCGCGCTCCGCCCTCTACCGGATCGAGCAACTCGCCCAGGAAGCCGTCGTCACCGTTCCCCGCCGACTCATAGCCGATGCCATCGATCTGATCGTCTTCATCGCCGGGCGCGGATCCTCGCGCCGCATCGACGCGATCGCCGAGGTCACCGGTCTCGACGGCAGCGGCGATTACGCCGTCGCCCCGCTCACGCCTCCGCAACTCCAGCAGCTTTGAAAGGTCACCTCATGCGCAAGAAGCTTCGCTTTCTTTCGTCCACCGCGCTCGCGTTTCTTCTTACAGCCCAGGCTCACGCGGCCGGCTCCGGCATGCCGTGGGAACAACCGCTGCAGCAGATCCTGGAATCGGTGCAGGGACCGGTTGCCAAGATCGTCGCGGTGATCATCATCATCACCACCGGCCTGACGCTCGCCTTCGGCGACACTGCAGGCGGTTTCCGCCGGCTGATCCAGATCGTCTTCGGCCTGTCGATCGCCTTCGCGGCGTCGAGCTTCTTCCTCTCCTTCTTCTCCTTCGGCGGCGGGGCGCTCGTCTGATGGTCGCCGGAGAGCAGCATATCGAGGGCTTCGAGGTTCCCGTTCACCGGGCATTGACCGAGCCGATCCTGTTAGGCGGCGCACCGCGAGCGGTGGCGATCCTCAATGGCACGGTGGCCGCGGCAATAGGCCTTGGCCTGCAGCAGTGGATTGCCGGGCTGGCGCTCTGGATCGCCGGCCACACGCTCGCGGTCTTTGCCGCTCGCCGCGATCCGGACTTCGCCGGCGTGCTTGTCCGTCATCTTCGCCTGAAGGGGTGGCTCGCATGCTGAACCTTTCGGAATATCGCGGCAAAGCCGATCGGCTTGCCGATCATCTGCCCTGGGCCGCACTGGTCGCTCCGGGCATCGTGCTCAACAAGGACGGCAGCTTTCAACGGACTTTACAGTTCCGCGGCCCCGATCTGGAAAGCGCGACGGAGGCCGAACTTGTCGGCATCTGCGCGCGGGCAAACAATGCGCTGAGAAGGCTTGGCTCCGGCTGGGCATTGTTCTTCGAAGCCGAGCGCGTCGAAGCGCTGGGCTATCCGAATTCACACTTTCCCGACGCGGCGTCATGGCTGGTCGATGAAGAACGGCGTGCGGCCTTCGAGGGCCAGGTCGAGCACTTCGAGAGCCGCTATCACCTGACCTTGCTGTTCATGTCGCCGCCGGACAGCCAGGCGCGGGCGGAAAGCGCGCTCGTCGACTCTCATCATTCCGAAGGCGAACGAGACTGGCGCCAGGAGCTAGCGAGGTTCCGTGACGAGACCGACCGCGTCCTCGATCTTCTGTCGGGTTTTATGCCCGAAGTGCGCATGCTCGACGATGCCGAGACGCTGGCTTACCTGCACGGCACAATCTCCACCCGCCGCCATCCCGTCACCGTACCAGAAACGCCCATGTATCTGGACGGCATCCTGATAGATGCGCCGCTTACCGGTGGCTTGGAGCCGATGCTGGGTGAGCAGCATCTTCGCACGCTCACTATCCTCGGATTCCCGAACGTCACGCGGCCGGGAATTCTCGACGCACTCAACCACCGGGATTTCGCCTATCGCTGGATGGCGCGCTTCATTCCGCTCGACAAGACGGACGCCACCAAAACGCTGACGCGGTTCCGCCGGCAATGGTTTGCCAAGCGCAAATCGATCGCCGCGATCCTGCGCGAGGTTGTGACCAACGAACCCGTTCCGCTCGTTGATAGCGATGCCGACAACAAGGCACTCGATGCCGACGAAGCACTTCAGGCGTTAGGCGGCGATCATGTCGGCTTCGGCTATCTCACCACGACCGTGACGGTGTGGGACGAGGACCGCCAAGCCGCCGCCGAGAAACTTCGCGCGGTCGAGGGCATCGTCAACGGGCTCGGCTTCACCACAATCCGCGAAAGCGTCAACGCGGTCGAGGCATGGCTCGGCTCGTTGCCCGGCCATGTCTATGCCAATGTTCGCCAGCCGCTCATTCATACACTGAACCTTGCCCATCTGATGCCGCTGTCGTCGGCGTGGGCCGGTCCGTCGGAGAACGAGCATCTCGCCAAGGTCACCCGGGGAGTGGCACCTCCGCTTCTCTTCGTCGAGACCAGCGGGTCGACACCGTTTCGGCTTTCCACCCATGTCGAAGATGTCGGCCACATGCTGATCGTTGGACCGACCGGCGCCGGCAAGTCGGTGCTGCTTGCGCTGATCGCTCTTCAGTTCCGACGCTACGCCGGCGCGCAGGTCTATGTCTTCGACAAGGGCAATTCAGCCCGCGTGGCGACACTCGCCATGGGTGGAGAGCACCACGCGCTCGGCGCGGACGGGGCGCTTTCCTTCCAGCCGCTGCGCAACATCAACGACCAGGCTACCCGCAGTTGGGCGGCCGAATGGATCGCAGGCCTCATTGCCCATGAGAACGTCACCGTCACCCCTGAGGTAAAGGAGGCAATCTGGTCGGCACTGAGCAGCCTTTCCACCGCGCCGGCGCAGGAACGCACGCTGACCGGCCTTTCGGTCCTGCTTCAGTCCAATGCGCTGAAGTCCGCATTGATGCCGTACACGCTCGAGGGCCCGTTCGGCCGATTGCTCGACGCCGATGATGATCGGCTGGCCTTGTCGGATGTGCAGTGTTTCGAGACCGAAGAACTGACGCACAGCCAGGGCGCTCTCCTGCCTGTGCTCACCTATTTGTTCCATCGCCTCGAGGAGCGGTTCGACGGACGGCCGACACTGCTCATGCTCGACGAGGCGTGGGTCTATCTCGACAATCCGCTGTTTGCCGCCCGCATCCGCGAATGGCTGAAAGTGCTGCGCAAGAAGAATGTGTCGGTGATCTTCGCCACGCAGTCGCTTGCCGATATCGCGGGCTCTACAATCGCGCCCGCAATCATCGAGAGCTGCCCACAGCGCATCTTCCTTCCCAATGATCGTGCCGTGGAACCGCAGTCGAGAGCAGCCTACGAGAGCTTCGGTTTGAACGAGCGGCAGATCGAACTGGTCGCCCGCGCCACGCCGAAACGGCACTACTATCTGCAATCGGGCCGTGGAAACCGTCTGTTCGAGCTCGGGCTCGGCCCCATCACGCTCGCGTTTTGTGGTGCCTCCGATCCATCCACGCAGACCCTGATCGGCAACGTCCTGTCCAAGGACGGGCAGGGCAGCTTTGCCTCCCGCTTCCTGAGCGCGCGGGGCCTTAATTGGGCCGCCGAGCTTCTTCTGCAATTCCCTCAACCAGACAAGGAGCAATCATCATGATGGGACGCCGCCTTTTCACGAGCTTGGTCACCGTCTCTCTGATCGCCAAGCCGATGGCCGACTATGTTCAGCCAGCCTATGCCCTGATCGTCTTCGATCCGTCGAACTATACGCAGAACGTGCTCTCGGCGGCGCGCGCATTGGAACAGATCAACAACCAGATCCAGTCGCTGCAGAACCAGGCCACCATGCTACAGAACATGGCGCGCAACCTCCAGAGCCTGGATTTCTCTTCGGTGGGCCAGCTCACCGGTTCGCTCCAACGAATCGATGGTCTGATGGATCAGGCAAGTGGCCTAAGCTTCGATCTGAACCAGCTTCAGGACCAGTGGCGCCAGCAATATCCGGAAAGCTACGACGCCACGATCAAGGTCAGCGACCTAGCGAGCGCCGCGCGCGAACGTTGGCAGAGCGCCATGCAGGGGTTCCGCCAGACCATGGGTGTGCAATCCCAGATCGTCGGGAATGTCCGTGGCGACGGCGACCTGCTTGCTGATCTCGTCAACCGCAGCCAAGGCGCGGCTGGCGCGCTTGAAGCAAGCCAGACCACCAATCAGCTGATCGCGCTTTCGACCAAGCAGCAGATGCAGATTCAGACGCTGCTCGCGACGCAGTTTCGGGCTGAGGCTGAAGATGCCGCCCGAAAGGCGCAGTCCGAGGAAGCCGCCCGCCAGACGACGAAGCGCTTCCTGGGCACCGGTACAGCCTATCCCGGCAACTGATCACCAGTTCTCTACGACGAGAAAGGCGGCGGCATGAACGACCTTGGGGTCATCGATCGCTTCATGGAGACCTTCATCCGCTATATCGACAGCGGGTTCGGTCTGCTCTCGAGCGACGTCGCCTTCCTCACCACCACCCTGATCGGCATCGACATCACACTTGCGGGTCTCGCCTGGGCGCTTGGAGGCGAGCCCAACATTTTCGGCCGGCTCATCCGCAAGGTGCTCTATGTCGGCGTGTTCGCCTTCATTCTGAACAATTTCAAGAACCTCGCAGACATCATCTATCGGTCCTTTGCCGGTCTCGGCATCAACGCCTCCTCCGGCAATCTGTCCGCCGACAATCTCCTGCATCCTGGCCGCATTGCCGCGACCGGTTTCGAGGGCGCTTGGCCGCTGCTCGATCAGGCAAGCCAGCTTCTTGGCTTCCCGGAAATCTTCGGCAATGCGCTCACCATCTTCGTCCTGCTCGTGGCCTGGTTCCTGGTCATCATCGCCTTCTTCATTCTCTCGATCCAGCTCTTCATCACCATCCTAGAGTTCAAGCTCACCACACTGGCGGGCTTCACTCTAGTCCCTTTCGCGCTCTGGAACCGGTCGGCGTTTCTCGCTGAGCGTGTGCTCGGCAATGTGATCTCATCGGGCATAAAGGTGATGGTGCTCGCCGTCGTTGTTGGCATCGGCTCCACGCTCTTCGGCGAGTTCGCGTCCGCGCTGCAAGGCAAGGAGCCGGACTTGGCTGCCGCCATGTCTCAGGTGCTGGGAGCATTGGCGCTGCTTGGGCTCGGCATCTTTGGGCCTGGGATCGCCTCAGGGCTTGTTTCCGGCGCGCCGCAGCTTGGCGCGGGCGCTGCCCTCGGAACCACCACGGCGGCCGCCGGTTCAGCACTCGTTGCCGGAGGCGCTGCGTTTGCCGGTGCGCGCATGGCAGCTGGCGGCGGTCTAGCGGCAATCCGGGCCGGCACAGCCATGAGATCGGCTGCTTCCTCGGCATGGCAGATTGGGCGTGCAACCTCGCCCGACTCTGGCCTGCCCGGTGTTGCTGCTGGAATGCAGGGTGTGGCGGGTGCCGCCGGCGGCGCCGCGATGCGGGCAGCGCGATCTGCCACCGGAGCATTCGGACGCAGCGCCGATGCCGGTCGGGAAGCCGCTTGGATCGCGACTGGCGGTACGCCGACCGCGTCAATGGTCGGAGGTCCAGCCAGTACGGCCGCTAATGCCGCGCCGACATGGGCGAGGCGCTTGCGTTCCGAACAGACCGCTCGCGCGCATCGACACGCCGCCATGCAGGCAGTCCGTGATGGCGACAGGCCTGGAGGCAGCGCCAATCCCTCTCTCAATGACAAGGACGACTAGATGCTCTTCAAGCGACCCGTTCAACGTTACGGCAAAACACCCGAACCGGTTACGCCGTATCAGAAGGCCGCCCAGCTCTGGGACGAGCGGATCGGCTCATCTCGAGTACAGGCCCGCAACTGGCGGCTCATGGCCCTCGGCTGTCTGGCTTTGGCAACTGGACTCTCCGGCGGACTTGTATGGCAGTCGATGCAGAGCCGCGTCGTGCCTTACGTCGTTGAGGTCGATCGCTTCGGCGAGGCGCGCGCCGTTGCGCCGGCAATCCGGGACTACGAGCCCTCAGATGCCCAGATCGCATGGCACCTCGGTCGTTTCATCCAGAATGTTCGTTCCGTCTCCACCGATCCGGTGCTGGTGCGGCAGAACTGGCTGGTAGCCTATGATTTTGCCACAGATCGAGCAGCGATCTTTCTCAACGAATACGCCAAGTCGAACGACCCCTTTGGTCAGATCGGCACGCGTAGCGTGTCGGTGCAGGTGACTAGTGTGGTCAAGGCTTCTGACAGCTCGTTCCAGGTCAAATGGACCGAGCAGGTCTTTGAGCGCGGCAGCCTGGCCAGCACGACGCGCTGGACCGCGATCCTCACCATCGTGATCCGCCCGCCGAGCAATACCGATCAGCTTCGCAACAACCCGCTCGGCGTTTTCGTCAACGCCATCGACTGGTCGCGCGAGCTCGACAGTGCCGCGCCGACATCCGTTTCCCCGAAGGAGCCCGCCAATGACAAATAGAACGCCATTGTTCCGTGCCGTGCTGATCATGTCGACGTCGGCCGCCGTCCTCTCGGCTTGCGCGTCGAAGCCGGTGCCGCCACCTGAGATTTCCTACGACGCTGCTGAGTTCAAACCGGCGGCAGTTGAGAAGGCACCGGAAAACCCGGTCAGGATCGTCGAAGTTCCAAAGCCCTTGCCGCTACCCGGCCAGCTACAGCCCGCTCCGGGCAAAGCCGTCGAGGACAAACGCTCCCCTGAAGAACGTGTCGCGGATGCCAACAAGGCGGCGACACAGCAACCCACCAAGTATGGCTATATCAACGCGGTACAAGTCTATCCCTACACGGAAGGCGCGCTTTACCAACTTTACGCAGCACCCGAGCGCGTCGTCGACATCGCCCTGCAGCCAGGCGAGAAACTCTCATCCGTGTCGGCTGGCGACACAGTGCGTTGGGTGATTGGCGACACCGTCAGTGGTTCCGGCGACAACCAGCGAACCCATGTGCTGGTGAAGCCCTTCGCACCAGGGCTTGGCACAAATCTGGTCATCAGCACTGACCGGCGGACCTACCACCTGCAGCTTCAAAGCACGGAAAAGACCGCTATGGCGGCGATTTCCTGGACCTACAGCGAGGACCAGATCATCGCGCTTCGCCAGCGCAACACTCAGGCCGAGGCAGCCATGCCAGTAGCGTCGAACGTGGCGCTCGAGAATATTCGCTTCCGCTATTCGATTGCCGGCGACACACCGCCATGGAGGCCGACGCGCGCCTTCGACGATGGCAGTAAGGTCTATATCGAATTCCCGCGCCGCATCGATCAGGGCGAGGCACCGCCGCTCTTCGTCGTTGGTGCTGACGGGGACAGCCAGCTCGTCAATTACCGCATGCGCGGCAACTATTACATCGTCGATCGCCTCTTTGCCGCGGCCGAACTGCGGCTCGGCACCAAGCAGCAGCAAGTGGTGCGCATTACGAGGAATGACGGCCGGCAACTGCCACGGCGGATCCCACTTTTTGCGCGTTCCGGCAGGTGAGGGGGGGAAATTCATGACCGATACTTCCCGCTCCAATGCTCCGCCGAAACTCGATCCCGAGCAACTGCAGTTACGGGCCTCACCCCGTCGTGCGGTGCGGTTCAAGCGCGGCGTGATCATCACGATCGCTGCACTCGGATCGGGCGCCGTGCTCGGCGTCACCATGATCGCGCTTCAGGGACCGGCTCTGCGCATCAAGGAGCAGGCGGAAGAGCTTTACAACACGGGGCGCAAGCCAACCGCCGAGGGACTTGAAACGCTCCCCAAAGACTACTCCGGGATCAAACCGAAGGCGCTGGTGCTCGGCCCACCATTGCCAGGTGATCTCGGCCGGCCGATCCTCGAACGCCAACGCCAGCTCGGCATCGCGCCAGGGCACGAGGTTTCGGACGAGGAGCAGCGCCTTGCCCAGCAGGCGATCGAGGCACGCGAATCGAAAGTGTTTTTCCAGATCGAAAATCGACTCCGGCAGTCGGATGTCGCCGGCAGTGGGCACAGTGTGCAGCAGCCGTCTGAGGCACCGCTTCCGCAATCCGAGGCAGCACGGGCCTCGGCCTCAGTTGCGCCGGCCGAGGGCGACCAGAACAATCAACAACGCAAGCTCGATTTTGTCAGCCAGCGGAACACAAGCGGGACTTACAATCCGCATGCGCTGCAGACGCCGGCTTCGCCGTATCAGCTGATGGCCGGCAGCGTGATTGCAGCGAGCCTCATCACCGGCATCAATTCCGACTTGCCCGGCCTCGTCGTCGCACAGGTCACCGAGACCGTGCATGACACAGTCACTGGCAACACTTTGCTCATCCCGCAAGGTTCACGTCTGATCGGCACCTATGACAGCGTTGTCGCCTTTGGACAAAGGCGCGCGCTGCTGGTCTGGCAACGCATTCTGCTGCCCGACGGCTCGTCAATCGAAATCGACAATCTGCCCGCGACAGACACCGCCGGTTATGCTGGCCTTGAGGACAAGGTGGATTTCCACACCTGGCAGCTGATCAAGGGAGTTGCCTTAGCCACATTGCTAGGCGTCGGTACGGAATTGAGCCTCGGGGAAAACGAAAGCGATCTGGTCAAGGCAATCCGTGAATCCGCCCAGCAGAACGTCAGTCGGGCCGGACAGCGCATCACCGAAAAGAACCTCAATATTCAGCCCACGATCACGGTCCGCCCCGGTTGGCCGTTGCGCGTCGTCGTACACAAGGATCTCGTGCTGCGGCCGTATCCGATTGAACAGGAGTAGTCATGGCCAACCTGAAACTTGGAAAGCTTCCGGACCGGACCCCTTCGAAGATCACCATCACCGTCAGCGCCGACCTGAGCCAAGCACTCAAGGACTATGCGGCGCTTTACCGTCAGACCTACGGCGATTCTGAGTCGGTAGCTGAGCTCATCCCCTTCATGCTGGCCGGGTTTCTGGAAGGCGACCGAGGGTTTGCCAAAGCCAGAAAGGAAAGTTTGCCGGCCGCCAGCATGTCGGAGAAATCGCGACGCCAACCAGGGTCAGGTTAACCGAAGCATAGAGTTGGTCAATGGCGCGCATCGCCGTTCGTTTGGCAAGCGTGTTTAACTTTTCCGTACGCGAAAGTAGGAATTTGCCTTAGGGACGAGGTGGGGACGCCGGAAGGCACGACCGGACGATATCGTCGCCTATGGCCAGAGACCTTCGTATCTGGTCCGTGATGCGACGGTCGCCCATGAACGGTCAAAAACGTATCTCAATCGGTTCGCGATCGACTGAAAACGGTGACCGCTCGTCTGTGGTGCTCAGATTGCCACCGAGTGCCTTGCCGTTCCGCTTTCGAAATATTTGTCGAACTTGGCCGCGATGCTTCGGACGAAGGGGCGACGTTCAGCCGGCACCACGAAACTTTCGCCATCAAGTTCGAGCAATCGAAGGGGATCGTTTAGGGCCATGGAACTCGACTGAAGAAGGAGCCTCTGGCCGGCTGAGCCGAAGCGCTCCACCAGATCGATCGCCGAGAAGGCGAAATCGCACATCAGCCGCTCGATGATCCAGCCTCGGACGCGATCGTCGTCGGAGAGCACGATGCCGCGGACACCGGCCAGTCCGCCATCCGCAACCATGCGACCATACTCGGCGGTCGAAGGCATGTTCTGGGCATAGCCCTGGCGAAATTGGCTGATCGAAGATGGGCCAAGGCCAATCAAGGTTTCGGAGCGATCCTCGGTGTAGCCCTGGAAGTCCCGGCGCAAGGTTCCGGCGCGGGACGCGAGCGCCAGCGCATCGCCCGGTTTTGCGAAATGGTCGAGGCCGATTGCCTCATATCCCTTGTCCACGATCGCGCGCGCGGCGAGTTGCGATTGAGCAAACCGCTCCGCGGGACCGGGCAACCATGCCTCGTCGATCATCGTTTGATTTTTCTTGAACCAGGGCACGTGAGCGTAGCCGAACAGAGCCATCCTGTCCGGTTCCAGGGTCAGCGCCTGCGCTATTGTGGAACAGACGCTCTCCCTGGTCTGGTGCGGCAGGCCGTAGAGCAGATCGAGATTGATCGATTCAACGCCGCGCGAACGAACTCCGTCGACGACTGTTTTGGTCTGCAAAAAGCTTTGCTCGCGGTTGATCGCCTTTTGCACTTTCGAATCGAAATCCTGCACGCCGAGGCTCGCCCGCGTCATGCCGATTTCGGCGAGTGCATCCAGGCGTGCTTCATCCATGTCGTTGGGTTCGATTTCGACGCTGATTTTCGCGTCCGGAAGAAAATCGAAGCTGTCCCGCAAGACCGTGCCCAGTGCCACCATGTCCTCGGGCTTCAGCATCGTCGGCGAACCGCCACCGAAATGGACCGCCCGAACACGACCCTTGCCGCTGACAAGGCTGGCAATCGTCGCGATTTCCGTGCGCAGCGTGCGGAGATAAGCAGACACCGGCTCGTAGTGGCGCGTCTGCTTGGTATGGCACGCACAGAACCAGCAGAGTCTGTCGCAATAGGGGATGTGCAGATAGAGCGATATCTCGTCACCACTTTCGAGCGCCTCCAACCAGCCACGGTAAACGGCAGCATCGACGCCCGCATGGAAATGCGGCGCGGTCGGATAACTGGTATAGCGCGGGACGTTCTCGCCAAGTCTGGCAGCTAATTCCGGTCGCATGTCGTGGTCCACCGTGTTTTCGTCGCCGGACCTCTGGACGCATCGAAGAGCCAAAGCCCTGATTTCGGTCAACCTTCAGCACGGACAAACTGCCGCAAGGATTTCTCTGTCGTCGATTGCTATCCTACTGGCACTTGGGACCGGTAAAGCGAACGAAATGACAGTACGGCAGGACATTCACAGTTCCGGCATTCCCGTCCTTTGCCTGTCTTGCGAGGCACGGCATCGTGGCGTCTGCGGTGCGCTCAATCCAGACGAGTTGGTTGGGCTCGCCAAGACTTCGTCGCGACACAGAATCGAGCCAGGGGTCGAGCTGATCGGCGACGCCGAGGCCGTCGACAGCTATGCAAACGTGCTTTCAGGCGTGGTGAAGCTCACGAAGAGCCTTTCGGACGGCCGCCAGCAGATCGTCGGTCTCCAGTTCGCACCGGATTTTCTGGGACGGCCCTTCAAGGTGAAAAGCACGATCAACGCGGAAGCGGCAACAGCTGTCTCGCTATGTTCGTTTCCGAAGGCGGCCGTTGAACGGATGATGAAGGAATCGCCGGAACTCGAGCATCGCCTGCTCAAGCAGACGCTGAACGAACTCGACGAAGCACGCGAATGGATGGTGACGCTGGGGCGCAAGACCGCATCGGAAAAGGTGGCGAGCTTTCTCCTCATGATCGCCCGGAATATCGACCCCAATGTTGACCCGGCGGCCAGGTCGGCGTGCTTCGATCTGCCGCTGACGCGTGCCGACATCTCTGATTTCCTCGGACTTACGAACGAGACCGTGAGCCGCCAGCTGACGCGATTGCGGGCTGACGGCGTGATCCGGATCGAGAACAACCGCCATGTGACCGTGGACAGCATGAGCCGGCTGGAGCAGCGCTGCGGCGGCCGAGGCGCGCGGTAACCGCCCTTGGAATGAGACCTAAGCGCCGGGCCTACGTCGCTTATTCCGATCCGCGGCAGGACATGCTCGCGTTCGAACGCGATGTGTCGCCGCACGCCTTCGAAGAAGCCGCGTAGCATGAACCCGAAAGCTTCCGCAGTCTCTATCGGATCACCATGACCGATCGCCAGGAGCGTTTCGGTCACCTCGTCGGCGAAGCATTTATCCTCGACATGCTCGGCGCGCAACCGGCTGGTGGAGGCAAGATTGGCCTCGGCTGAGGTCAAGTACGCCTCATCCACGGGGAAAATGACCGTCTCGTCGAACCGATGGATGTCACGAAGCAGCGAACGACCGCGCTGGCTGTGCCAAGGCATTTGAAGCGATCGACGCTCGGCAAGGCATCGGCAATACTTTCCAGCGCGTCGCAGAGCCGCAGTTTTTCCCAATGGGCGCTTAATTACATCGCCCGGACCGCCTCCGCTCGGCCAGGCCCGGCGGACGCCGGACTTGTCCATTAGCGGGGCGGCCCGTGCTGCCTTTCCAAGTTCAATCGCCACCTTCTGATTGCACCGAGCTCGATCTGCCCGAAGCAAAATCGTGTGGCCCTGACATGGATCAGGGCGAGCAGGCCGCGGCTGAGGAATTAATGCACCGCGGATTTGGCGTCCGCGCATCGGAATCCGAGGTCGGGAAATGTCATGAAGTTCGGCACACAAATCGTCGCTTTGGGCCTTTTCGCGTTTGTGGCGCTGGTGGCCGCCGGCTTTGGCGTGGACGAGCCTTTTCGGCAGCATATGTGGGTGCTGTTGATCGTGCTGCTTGGCTTTCTCGGCATCCTTCTGCGCAACACGAGCTTCGCGGCGACGGCCCCCATCCACCCGTCCGCTTACATGGATGGGCCAATCCGCTATGGTGCTATCGCCACCATGTTCTGGGGTGTCGTTGGCATGCTGGTTGGTGTGGTCATCGCCCTGCAGCTTGCCTATCCGGATCTCAACATCGAGCCCTGGTTCAATTTCGGCCGCCTGCGGCCCCTGCACACGTCGGGCGTCGTTTTTGCTTTCGGCGGCAATGCGCTGCTTTGCACGTCCCTGTATGTCGTGCAGCGCACCTGTCGCGCGCGGCTGTTCGGCGGCGATCTCGCCTGGTTCGTGTTCTGGGGTTACCAGCTCTTCATCGTCATGGCCGCGACCGGCTATCTGCTCGGCATCACCGAGAGCCGCGAATACGCCGAACCTGAATGGTACGTGGACCTCTGGCTGACCATCGTGTGGGTCGCCTATCTCATCCTGTTCCTCGGCACGATCCTGAAGCGCAAGGAGCCGCATATCTACGTCGCCAACTGGTTCTACCTGTCCTTCATCGTGACCATCGCGATGCTGCATCTGATCAACAACCTGTCGATGCCCGTCTCGTTCTTGGGCTCGAAAAGTTACTCCGCCTTCTCCGGCGTCCAGGACGCCCTGACGCAATGGTGGTACGGCCACAACGCCGTCGGCTTCTTCCTCACCGCTGGCTTCCTCGGCATGATGTATTATTTCGTGCCCAAGCAGGCGAACCGGCCGGTCTATTCCTACCGCCTGTCGATCGTCCATTTCTGGGCGCTGATCTTCCTCTACATCTGGGCCGGGCCGCATCACCTGCATTACACTGCCTTGCCCGACTGGGCGCAGACGCTCGGCATGGCGTTTTCGATCATGCTCTGGATGCCGTCATGGGGCGGTATGATCAACGGTCTGATGACGTTGTCCGGTGCCTGGGACAAGCTGCGCACCGATCCGATCATCCGCATGATGGTGATGGCCATCGCCTTCTACGGCATGTCGACCTTCGAAGGCCCGATGATGTCGATCAAGGCGGTCAATTCGCTGTCGCACTACACGGATTGGACCATCGGCCATGTCCATTCCGGCGCGCTCGGCTGGGTAGGCATGATCTCGTTCGGCGCGATCTATTTCATGGTGCCGAAGCTGTGGAACCGTGAACGTCTCTATTCGCTGCGGCTGGTCACCTGGCACTTCTGGCTGGCGACCCTCGGGATCGTCGTCTACGCCGCGGCAATGTGGGTCTCCGGCATCATGCAGGGCCTGATGTGGCGCGAGTACGACGAGCAAGGCTTCCTGGTCTACTCCTTCGCCGAAACCGTCGCCGCCGTGCACCCCTATTATGTCATGCGCGCCATCGGCGGCGCCATGTACCTGTCCGGCACCCTGATCATGGCCTGGAACATCGCCATGACCATCCTCGGATACCAGCGCGAGCAGGATCCGATGCCGGGCTCCGTCCCCGCCCTCCGGCGTGCGCGATCAGGAGCCAGAAAATGGGCTTGATGGACAAACACGCGGTCATCGAGAAGAACGCCACGCTTCTTCTCGTTGGTTCCCTGCTGGTGGTGACGGTCGGCGGCATCGTCGAGATCGCACCGCTCTTCTATCTCGACAACACGATCGAGAAGGTCGAAGGCATGCGACCCTATTCGCCGCTGGAGCTCGCCGGGCGCAATATCTATGTGCGCGAGGGCTGCTACCTCTGCCACAGCCAGATGATCAGGCCGTTCCGCGACGAGGTCGAGCGCTACGGTCACTACAGCCTGGCGGCCGAGTCGATGTACGATCACCCTTTCCAATGGGGTTCGAAGCGCACAGGACCTGACCTCGCCCGGGTCGGCGACCGCTACTCGAACACATGGCATGTGCAGCATCTAGCCGATCCGCGCTCGGTGGTGCCGGAATCGATCATGCCGAGCTATGCGTTCCTGAAGGACACGTCGATCGAGGTGAAGGACTTCTCGACGCATCTGATCGCTAACAGGCGCGTAGGCGTCCCTTACTCCGATGACATGATCGCTCAGGCCAGTGCCGACCTGATGGCGCAGGCTGATCCCAATGCCGACACGTCCGGCCTGGAAAGCCGCTACCCCAAAGCCAAGATCGGTGACTTCGACGGCAACCCGCAGCAGGTCACCGAAATGGATGCCCTGGTCGCCTATCTGCAGATGCTCGGCACGCTGGTCGATTTCAAAAACTATGACGAAGCCGCCGGCTACCGCTGAGGAGAATGGCCATGGACTACAATCTGATGCGGAAATTCGCCGACAGCTGGGGCCTGCTCGCGATGGCGCTGTTCTTCATCGGATGCATTGCCTTTGCACTTCGTCCCGGCAGCCGCAGGCAAGCCGACGAAGCCGCCCGGATTCCCCTCAAGGACGATTGATCATGAGCGGCGAGCAAATCGATGAAATCTCTGGCGTCTCGACCACCGGCCACGAATGGGACGGCATCCGGGAGCTGAACAACCCGCTTCCGCGCTGGTGGGTCGTAACGTTCTACGTCACCATTGTCTGGGCAATCGGCTACACCATCGCCTATCCGGCATGGCCTCTGCTGCACTCGGCGACGAAGGGTGTGCTCGGCTATTCCAGCCGCAACGAGGTCAAGAACGAACTGACCGCGGCTGAAGCCGCCAAGGGCAAATATGTCGCGGCGGTGGAGTCGAAGACCGTTTCGGAGATTGCCGCGGACGATGCCTTGCGCGAATTCGCCGTCGCTGCCGGCGGCGCCGCCTTCAAGGTCAATTGCGTGCAGTGCCATGGCTCGGGCGCCCAAGGCTCAGCAGGCTTCCCAAACCTCAACGACGACGACTGGCTGTGGGGCGGCAAGACCGGGCAGATCCAGCAGACGATCACGCATGGCATCCGCTTCGCGACCGACCCCGACACGCGCCTGTCGGAAATGCCGGCCTTCGGTGACATCATAACTGCTGACCAGATCGCCCAGGTCAGTGCCTACGTCGCCAGCCTCTCCGGCAAGGTCAAGGACGCCAGTCTGATCGAGCCTGGCGCGAAGGTCTTTGCCGAAAATTGCGTGGCCTGTCATGGCGACAACGCAAAAGGCAATAAGGAGTTCGGCGCACCCGACCTGACCGACGCGATCTGGCTCTATGGATCGGGCGAGACAGCTATCGCCGCGCAGGTCCGCGCACCCAAGCACGGCGTCATGCCGGCCTGGATCGGTCGTCTTGGCGAAACCAAGGTCAAGGAGCTCGCGGTCTATGTCCATTCGCTTGGCGGCGGAGAATAGGAACGGAAGCCTATTCTCGGCCCCTCCCCGCCAAGCGACGAGGCCCGGCGCGCGCCGGGCCTCGACACATTCCCGGCAGGCTGGGATTGACCTGCACCAACGGCGCTGCCCGCCATTCGGAAAGCTTGCTCAACCTAGCACTCCGGACGTTAGCCAAAGCAGACGAGTCCGGCTGCACGCAATGTCATCGGCTGCGCGCGAGTGGAGATGCACGTGCTGGATAAAACGCAGATCGAAGCCGTAGCGGTCCACTCCGCCAAAACCCGCCAGCCGCTTTATGCCCCGCGCAAGAAGATCTTCCCGAAGCGCGCCTCGGGCAGCTTTCGCCGGTTCAAATGGCTGGTGATGGCGATTACACTGGGCATCTACTACCTGACGCCCTGGCTGCGGTGGGACCGGGGACCGTTTGCCCCGGACCAGGCCGTGCTGGTCGACCTTGCCAACCGCCGCTTCTATTTCTTCTTCATCGAAATCTGGCCGCAGGAATTCTACTATGTGGCCGGCCTTCTGGTCATGGCCGGCGTCGGTCTTTTCCTGGTCACATCCACTGTTGGCCGTGCCTGGTGCGGATATACATGCCCGCAGACCGTATGGGTCGATCTGTTTCTGGTCGTCGAGCGGGCCATCGAGGGCGACCGCAACGCGCGCATGAAGCTCGATGCCGGACCCTGGACCGCTCGCAAGCTCTCGTTGCGGGTATCGAAGCACGCCATCTGGCTGGTCATAGGTGCGGCGACCGGCGGTGCCTGGATCTTCTATTTCGCCGATGCGCCGACGTTGGCCGGCGAGCTCCTCACTGGCACCGCGGCACCTGTCGCCTACATCACCGTCGCCGTGCTGACGGCGACGACCTATACGCTCGGCGGGCTGATGCGCGAGCAGGTCTGCACCTATATGTGCCCGTGGCCGCGCATCCAGGCGGCCATGCTCGACGAGAGTTCGCTCACCGTCACCTACAATGACTGGCGCGGCGAACCGCGCTCACGCCACGCCAAGACGGTGCAAGCAGCAGGGCAGCCCGTAGGCGACTGCGTCGACTGCAATGCCTGCGTCGCGGTCTGCCCGATGGGGATCGACATTCGCGACGGCCAGCAGCTCGAATGCATCACCTGCGCGCTTTGCATCGACGCCTGCGACGGCGTCATGGACAAGCTCGGCAGGGAGCGCGGGCTGATCTCCTACGCAACGCTCTCCGACTACAACGCCAACATGATGCTGGCGACCGCGGGCGGATCCGGTTTAGTCAATCCGTCGCTCGTCAGGACCGCTGATGGCCAGTTCTCCGACAAGGTGGCCCATTTCCATATTCGCAAGATCTTTCGGCCCCGCACCTATGTCTACATGGGTTTGTGGTCGCTGATCGGCCTGGGCCTGCTCTATTCGCTGCTGACGCGCGACCGGCTCGAAGTCAACGTGCTGCATGACCGCAATCCGCAGTTCGTCACCCTGTCCGACGGTTCGATCCGCAACGGCTACACCGTCAAGCTGCTCAACATGATCCCCGAGCCAAGGACGATTGTCGTCACGATGCAGGGCTTGCAGGGCGCCGAGATGAGCGTGGTCGGCGACGACATCCCGGCAGGCCGTTCTTTCGCCATTCCGGTCGAACCCGACCGCCTGAAAATGCTCAAGGTCTTCGTGCGCCAGCCGGCGGATCAGATCCGCGGCACAGCGCAGACCTTCAAGTTCCGTGTCGAGGACAAGGCGAGTTTCGAGGCGGACGAATACACCGCCACGTTCAACGCACCGGAGACTGCCAAATGAGCGCCAGAACGCAAAAAAACCGCGAATTCACCGGCAGGCACATGCTGCTCACCATCCTTGCCTTCTTCGGCGTAGTGATCGCGGTCAACCTGACGATGGCCACGCTCGCCAACACGAGCTGGACCGGCCTTGTCGTCGAAAACACCTATGTGGCGAGCCAGCAATTCAACAAGAAGGCCGAGGAAGGGCGCGCGCAGGCAGCACTTGGCTGGACCGGCAAACTGACGATCACATGGGGCGAAGTTCGCTACAGCCTTACAGACCCCGCCGGCAAGCCGGTTCCCTTGCATGGCGTCAAGGTGCTGTTTCGTCATCCAGCCTATGAGGCAGAAGACAAATCCATCGTCCTGGCGCCTTCTGCGGATCAGGAGTTTGTGGGACAGCACACGCCAAAAGAGGGCGTCTGGATCATCGAAGTCGACGCCGATGCCGGCCTTGCAGAGCCCTATCGGGAAGTCCGGCGGGTCATGATTTCCCATGGAGCGCTGCAATGAGCTGTTGTGCACCGGGCGCTGAAATGGCGCTGGATATGGGCAGCACCACATCGGTCCTGCCGTCTAGCCAGGAAATCAAATTGGCCAGCCGATCGCTTGGCGATGATCTTCGGCAGACCGATCTTTCGGTGCCGAGCGTTCATTGCGCAGCTTGTATCCAGACGATCGAGACGGCGTTGGGAAAGCTCGATCGCGTCGAGAGCGCCCGCGTCAACCTGTCGACGAAACGGGTCTCGGTCCGCTGGCGCGGCGACGAGGTTCCACCGTTCGTCGCCGCGCTTGGACGGCTCGGCTACCAGGCGCATCTCTTCGCCCCCGAGGCTGAAGAAAAGGACAGGACGCTTTCGGAGTTGATCCGCGCCGTCGCGGTTGCCGGGTTCGCGGCGGGCAACATCATGCTGCTTTCGGTCTCTGTCTGGTCCGGTGCCGAAGGCGCTACCCGCGACCTGTTCCACTGGGTCTCGGCGCTTATCGCCATCCCTGCACTCGCCTTCGCCGGCGGCATCTTCTTCCGCTCGGCCTGGAATGCGTTGCGCCACGGCCGCATGAACATGGATGTGCCGATCGCGGTCGGGGTGGCGCTTGCCTACGCCATGAGCCTCTACGAAACGATCAATCATGGCGATCACGCTTATTTCGACGCGTCGGTATCGCTGCTGTTCTTCCTCTTGATCGGCCGCACGCTGGATCATGTCATGCGGGAGCGTGCCCGGACCGCCGTGAAAGGCCTGTCGCAGCTGGCGGCGCGTGGCGCCATGGTGCTGCGCGGCGACGGCGCCCGCGACTACCTGCCGGTTGGCGAGATCGAACCAGGCATGCTGCTGCTGATCGCAGCCGGCGAAAGGATCCCCGTCGACGGCAAGATCATTCAGGGGGCGTCGGATCTGGACTGCTCGTTGGTTTCCGGCGAGAGCACGCCCCGAAACGTGGCGCCAGGCGGACTCGTGCAGGCCGGTGTCCTCAATCTTACCGGCTCGCTGACGATCGAGGCGACAGCGGCCGCCAAGGAATCGTTCCTGGCGCAAATGGTTCGCCTGATGGAGGCCGCGGAGGGCGGGCAGGCGCACTATCGCCGGATCGCCGATCGCGTTTCGGCGTTCTATGCTCCGGTGGTTCATCTGACCGCCTTCGTGACGTTCCTTGGCTGGATGGCGGCGACTGGCGACTGGCACCGGGCGATAACCATCGCCATTGCCGTTCTCATTATCACATGCCCGTGCGCGCTCGGCCTCGCCGTGCCGATCGTGCAGGTGGTCGCCGCGCGGCGCCTGTTTGAGAACGGCATCATGGTCAAGGACGGTTCGGCCATGGAGCGCCTGGCAACGATTGATACAGCAGTGTTCGACAAGACCGGAACGCTCACCCTCGGCCAGCCCCGGCTGGTCAATGCGACCTCGATCGATCCGGCCATGCTGGCAATCGCCGCCGACATGGCCGCGCACTCGCGTCACCCGTTTTCAAAGGCCATAGCCGGTTTTGCCGCTGCTGGCGGGCAGCACAAATTCGATGCCGTCACCGAGCATCCGGGGTTTGGAATCGAAGCCACTGTCGCCGGAAGTATCTGGCGGCTGGGCCGGCGCGGATGGGCTGGATGGAAGGCCCGGACCGGCGGCGAAGGCAAACATGGCTACGGCGGGACGGTCCTGACGAAAGACGGGATCATTGTCGCGACCTTCGATTTCGAGGATGCGCTGCGTGCCGACGCCAGGGCGGCGACCGAGCGATTGAACGATGCTGGGGTGTCGGTGGAAATGCTGTCGGGCGATACAGCAGGCGCCTGTGGCGAAGTCGCGGAAATGCTAAACATCGACCGCTTTGTTCCGGCCCTGCTGCCGTCCGGCAAGGTTGAATGCATCGAAGCGCTGGCGAAATCCGGACACAAGGTTCTGATGGTTGGCGATGGGCTCAACGACACGCCTGCGCTGAGCGCAGCGCATGTCTCGATCGCTCCGGCCACCGCCGCCGACATTGGCCGCAACGCGGCGGACTTCGTGTTCCTGCGCGAAAGCCTTTTGGCAGTGCCCCTTGCCCTGGACGTCTCGCGGAGGGCTGGGCGGCTGATCCGGCAGAACATCGCCATCGCGATCGTCTACAACGCCGTCGCCGTGCCGATCGCCATTCTGGGGAACGTCACTCCACTGATCGCGGCGATCGCCATGTCCGCTTCGTCACTGCTTGTCATTGGAAATGCGCTGCGCCTGCAAGGCTTTGCACCCACCGAGGTGACGAGGGCTCCTTCGGCAACGCGCTCCGGCATTCGCGCATCAGTGCAGCCGTCATGACGACGCTCGTCTACCTCATACCGGTGGCACTGCTCCTGGGCGCGCTTGGGCTGTCCGGCTTTCTGTGGGCGTTGAGGAGTGGTCAATATGAGGATCTTGACGGGGCCGCTGAGCGGATCCTCATCGACCGGGACGACAAGCCGGAAAGCTGATTCAAGCGCGCTTATCGACGGCTTGGTGAAAGCTGACCGTCGTGATGTTCGTGTGGCGATGAATGTTTCACCGCGCGAACTGGAAGCCGGTGACATCGATGACATGATTCTGGAGGGTCTGGCGGCAAAAGGCCTCCCTGCAACGATGTTCGAAATCGAGATTACCGAGGAATCCCCGGTGGACCTGGACAGAGTGGATGAAAAGCTCGGACGGCTTTCACATGCCGGCATTTCCATCGCGCTCGATGACTTAGGCACCGGCTTTTCCACCTTGGCATCGCTCAAGGACAGTCGGATACGCAAGGTGAAAATAGACCAGGGCTTCATTCGCGGCTTAGCCAAGTCCCGAGAGGACCGGCTGCTTGTCAAAACGGTCATCGATCTTGGTAGGACGCTCGGGATCAGGTCATGGCCGAGGGCGTCGAAACGGAGGCAGATCGGCAAACTCTGCACAAGCTTGGCTGCAGAACCGCTCAGGGCTTCCTATTCTCCAAGGCGGTGCCTCTGAGCCAAGCGCTTGATTTGGCGCCAAAAGAGCACGCGAAGGAGTTGTGACCGCCACCCGCCATCGCTCACTGCATCGAGGAAGCGTCTGGCGATCTCGGCCGGCCGATCCTGGAACGCCAGCGGCAATTGGGGTTTTGGCGCCGGGTCCGAACAATGAGGATCAGGCAGAGGAAGCCGAACAGCAGCGCCGTGCCCAGCAGGCGATTGAAGCGCGTGAAGCCGGCGTCTTTCTCCAGCTAGCCAACAGCAGCACGACCACGACCGCTGCGAGCCCGTCCGCTCCGGCAACCGGACAGCCCGCTGTGGACGCCAAATGTTTGGTTCTCGACCCGGAGCGCGACCGGAACAACCAGCAGCGCAAGCTGGCGCTCGAAACAAAGCTAGGTCAGATCAAGGGTCGCATGCCGAGCAAGCCTTGATGTCGGTAACGCCAAGCACTTTGATTTTCGCGAAAGCATCGCAGCGATTGAACGGACCGTGCCAGGTGCCATTTCTGCTGGGACTCGCCGGCAAGGTGGCTTCCTTGTTTTGGCAAAAACCACAGTCTGCCCTGTGGACACGCCCGCGACCGAGCCTCTGGTTCTCGTAGATATAGTACTTCACGCAACTACACCCCCCATATGCAATCCGTTCATACAGCCTGGTGAGGCGACGACGCAATTCAACGATGCTGTAACTGTCGCGGGAACGTGACGGTGCGGCGTTCATTATCAGCCGCAATATAAAGCTTCATCTTATCAGTTTGATGCGAGCCAACACGGGGCAGCTTCAGCGTATCCAAATGGTCGGCCCACCATTGCATCATCTTCACGCGTTCGTCCCAATGTTCGCCGCGGGCATAAGCCCGCCTGACATTGTTGCCCTCGACGTGCGCAAGTTGACGTTCGATAGCATCGGGATGCCACTTGCCGCTCTCATTGAGCAAGCTCGACGCTGTCGCCCGAAAACCATGCGCAGTGGCCTCGTTTTTGCGATAGCCAAGACGGCGCAGAGCGGCATTGAGGGTGTTGTCGGAAATCGGGCGTGTGATCGCGCGGACACTGGGAAACAGAAGCAAACCGTGTCCAGAAACCTCGCGGAGCCGCTTGAGGAGGTTGAGCGCCTGGGTCGACAAAGGAACACTATGCGGTCGCCGCATTTTTGCTCGAGCGGCTGGGATCGTCCAGACTGCTTTGTCGAAGTCGAATTCCGACCAGTCAGCGGCGCGCAATTCTCCGGGGCGGGGAAACAAGAGCGCCATCAAATTCAACGCAATTTGGGTGCCTGGCTGCCCATCGTACGAATCAATCGCGCGCAAAAGAGCACCGAACTCCTTCGGGTCGGTAACTGCAGCTCGCGGTGCTACTGTTGGCCTAACAAGAGCGTCCCTGAGCGCCAAGGTTGGATCAGCACTGGCGCGAGCGGTGGCAATCGCGTAGCGAAATACACTCCCGATTGTTGATCGAAGCCGACGGGCCGATTCGTGTCGGCCACGAACTTCCACTTCCCGCAACACATCGAGAACGGATGGCGCATCAATTTCCTTGATCGACCGGTCGCCCAAAGTCGGATAGGCGAAAGAGAGCAGCCACTTGTTCTTAGTGATGGTCCTTTCCGCGCGCCCCTCTTTCTTGAGCTTAGCGATGAATTCGTCTGCGATGACGCGGAAGCTATCGCGCGTGTCAGCATTCTTCTCCTGCTTCTCACGTACGGGGTCTATACCCTTCATTAGCAGCCGCTTCGCCTCATCTCGTGCCTGTCGAGCCTCCGCCAGGGAGAGAAGCGGATAGCTTCCGAGAGCCAGGAGCTTCTGTTTGCCATCGAAGCGATAGGCAAGGCGCCACAGGCGCGAGCCGGTAGGCTGTACCCATAGCTGGAGACCGCCTCCATCGGAGAGTTTCCGGAGTTTAGGCCCTGGGCGGGCATTTCGACATTTCACGTCAGAGAGTGTCATTGTCCGATGCTTTTTGCTGGTGGGTGATACCAACAGGGTAGACGGATACCAACGAAGAAACCAACAGCACGCGCCGTTGGACCAAATGCGATCACCTGCTTCGGAATACGCCAAAGCGCGATCAGGCCGTCAAAAAAGCAATCGTTTTCAAAGGTTTACGCGAACAGCAGCGTAGAACGCTTGGCGGAAGGGAGTGTGGGGAGAAGGGGAGATGGTGCCCAGAGGCGGATTCGAACCACCGACACGCGGATTTTCAGTCCGCTGCTCTACCAACTGAGCTATCTGGGCCTGTTCCGGCAAACGAAATCTCATACACCGGATCTCATGAAGCGCCATGGGCGCCCCTTGAAAGCGCGTGGGTTATAGCACGGGAATCCGGCCTGTCCAGCGCCCAGGTGGCAATTTCAGACAGGAAATGAGACGCCGTGCAATGGCCCGGTTCCGATGCCGCAGCGACGGCCGGAACGGCGCGCGGCGCGGTCCTATTTCGGCCGGCGGCGTCGTTGTCCGCGTCGCGATCGCGGGGCGCAACGGCATGACCCGTCTTTTAGCCGACGATCGAGATGCGGCAATGCATTCGCAGCGCCGGGCAGCACCGCCGCCTGGCCGCCGCGTTCTATCTGGCGCCGGACACGCCTCTGCGAAAATCGGAGGGCGACATGCCGGCCAGTTTGCGGAACGATTTGTTGAAGGCGCTGAGCGAGCCGAAGCCCGAATCCATGGCGACGCGCAGCACATTGGCGTCCTGGTGCATCAAGAGCGCCTGCGCGTAGCTCAGCCGCAGCAGGTTGACATATTCGTTGAGCGTCATGCCGGTCGACTTCTTGAACAGGCTCATGGCGTATTTGGGGTGGATGTCGGCGGCCGCCGCTATGTTCACGCAATCGATGTCGTAGAGGAAATTCTCGGCGATGAAATCGCACATGCGCCCGACATTGCGCGACGACTGCTGGTCGAAGGGACTGCCCGTTTCCTGGCCGATCGGGGTTGCGGATACGAGCCGGTAAGGCTCGAACCGCACCCGCTCCAGCCGCAGCAGCAATTCGTTGACGGCGTGTTCCGCCTTGGCCTGGTCGCCGGACCGGGCGTAGCGGTTCCAGCGCTCGAAATTATGGTTGTCGGACTGATCGGTGGCGCCGGTCACCAGTGTGGCACCCGTCATCAGCCGGTGCCGGATATCCGTGGGCAGGTGCAGCCGGAAGAAATGTACCAGCGGCAGATGCGCTCCGGCATAGACGGCGTCGTCGGACAAATCGTCCATCTGGTGCGGCAGGCCACCCCAGAACAGGCACATCTCGCCGGCCGAAAGCGAAATCTCGTGGTCGTTCATGCGGTAGTGCACGCTGCCGCGCACAATGAAATTCACCTCGACCTGGGCGTGCCAATGCGGCTTGAGCATCACCAGGGGATTGGTGTGAAACATCTGCAGCAGCAGCGGCAGGCCTTCCACGCTGCTGGCTCCAGGCTGGTAAAACGGCCGTTCCGGCATCTTACTTTCCGCCAATTTCATATTCCCTTTGACGGCGACAGGCCCCACCCACTGCATAGTCTAGCCACGCTCACAGTGAGAGAGCAAATGGAATGGGAGGATTTCAATGCGCATCACAATGACCTGCGCCGCGCTCGCGCTCGCCCTGGGCTCTGCCCCGGCCTTTGCGCAATCCGGCGAAATCACGATCTGGAGCTGGAATGTCGCGGCTTCATCGCTGAAGGCGACCGTTGCCGGCTTCAACAAGCAATTTCCCGACGTCAAGGTGACGGTCCAGGATCTCGGCAACCAGCCGACCTACGACAAGTCGATCGCCGGCTGCGCCGCCGGCGGCGTCGGCCTGCCTGATATCGTCACCATCGAGAACGGCGAGGCCGAGAATTACTGGAGCCAGTTCCCCGACTGCTTCGTCGACCTGCATACGCTGGGCTATACCGCCGAGGACCAGAAGAAATTCCCCGACTTCAAACGCACCGAGCTCGAAGTCGGCGACAAGGCCTATGCGATGCCGTGGGATTCGGGTCCGGTCGCCGCGTTCTATCGCCGCGACTTCTACGAAAAGGCCGGCGTCGATCCGGCATCGATCAAGACCTGGGACGATTTCATCGCCGCCGGCAAGAAGATCCAGGCCGCCAACCCTGGCGTCTCGATGACCAATGCCGATTTCAATGGCGACAGCGAATTCTTCCGCATGATCTCCAACGAACAGGGCTGCGCCTACTTTGCCGAGGACGGCCAGTCGATCACGGTTAACCAACCCAAATGCATCGATGCCATGACCAAGGTCAAGGAGATGAAGGATGCCGGCATCATCTCCTCGGCCGACTGGGGCACCAAGATCACCAACAACACCGCCGGCACCGTCGCCACGCAGGTCTATGGCGGCTGGTATGAAGGCACCGTTCGCACCGAATCGGCCGGTGAAAACGGCAAATGGGGCGTCTACCTGATGCCGAGCCTCACCGCCGACGGCCCGCGCGCCGCCAATCTCGGCGGCTCCTCGCTGGCCATCACCTCGGCGTCCAAGAACAAGGAAGCCGCCTACGCCTATATGAAATACACGCTCGGAACGAATGAAGGCCAGATCACCATGCTGAAGGATTTCGGCCTGGTGCCATCCCTGATCTCGGCGCTCAATGACCCCTATGTCTCGGAAGGCCTGCCCTACTGGGGCGGCCAGGCGGTGTGGAAGGACATCCTCGGCACCTTGCCCAAGGTTGTTCCAAGCCGCGGCACGCAATTCCAGAGCGACGCCGAAATCATCGTCCGCGCCGTGCAGACCAAATATCTGGCCGGTGGCTATCCCGACGCCAAGGCAGCGCTCGACGATGCCGCAAGCCAGATCGCCGCGGCGACCGGGTTGCCCGTCAAATCTTGATCTGGACCGAGATGGTCCCGGGCGCCATTGATGCTGTCCGGGACCGAACGCGCCACGTGTTTCAGCAGGGGCGCGCCACCCCCTTGAACGCGGAAAGGAGGCAACGATGCGCTATCAGAATGCCACGGCGTATCGCTTCCTCGCGCCCTATCTGCTGATCTTTGCAGTCTTCTGGGTGTGGCCGATCATCGATTCCTTCATGATCTCCTTCCAGGCGACGCGCACCGTGCCATGGCGGTTCGCCCCCGGCTTCAACTGGGGCCGATTGATCGGCGACCCCGCCTTCTTCAACGCACTGAAGAACACGCTGCTCATCCTTGTCATCCAGGTGCCGGTGATGATCACGCTGGCGATCGTTATGGCGGTGCTGTTGAATTCGCCGCTGCTCAAGGCGAGGGGTCTCTACCGCTTCGCCTTCTTCGCCCCGGTCGTGGTCGGCGAAGTTGCCTACTCGGCGGTCTTCCGGCTGATGTTCAATCTCAATTTCGGCATCATCAACAAGCTCCTGAACAGCGTCGGCCTGCCCAGCGTCGACTGGTTTTCCAACGTCACGCCGGCGATGGCGCTGATCATGATCGCGGTCACCTGGCGCTGGGCCGGTTACAACGCCATCATCCTGCTCGCCGGCATGCAATCCATTCCCGAAGATGTCTACGAGGCGGCGACGCTCGACCGCGTCAGCAAGCTCAAACAGTTCTTCTTCATCACTCTGCCGCTGTTGAAGCCGGTCATCGTGTTCTGCCTTGTGCTGTCGATCATCGGCACCATGCAGCTGTTCACCGAGCCCTTCCTGATCACCGAGCGCGGCGGACCGGGCGGCGGCACGGAAACGCTTGGCCTGTTGCTTTACCGCCAGGGTTTTCGGTCGCTCAATTTCGGCTACGCGTCGGCCGTTGCCTACACCATGGCCGGACTGGCGATCGCGATCACGCTGGTGCAGCTGTGGCTGACGAGGGAACCGAAATGAGTTCGCGCTCCTCCGCCAGGCTGGGACGCAGCATCGCGCTGCATCTGTTCCTGACGCCGCTGGCGCTGATCTGGCTGTTTCCGCTGTGGATGATGGTGGTGTTCTCGACCATGCCGGACAACGGCATCTTCAGCCCCGGCATCGAGCTTTTGCCGCATGGCAACTTCATGGACAATTTCAACAATCTGCAGCGCGACACCGACTTCGTCGGCGCCATCGGCATTTCGGTCTCGGTGGCGGTGACCTACACGTTCCTGTCGGTGCTGCTGACGTCGATGGCCGGCTGGGCGCTGGCCCGCTACCGGTTCTTCGGCAAGGGCGTGGTTGTCGCCATCATCCTCGGCACCATCACGCTACCCTATGCGGTGGTGCTGATCCCGCAATTCATCATGGTGGCGCGCGATTTCAAGCTCGCCAACACCTGGGTGGCGCTGATCGTGCCGCCGCTGTTCAATTCGTTGGGCGTGCTGTTCATGCGGCAGAGCTTCTCGATGATGCCGGACGACCTTTTCGATGCGGCGCGCGTCGAGGGGGTGAAGGAATGGCGCATCTTCCTCTTCGTCGCGCTGCCGCTGGCGCGGCCGATGCTGGCGGCGCTCGCCATCATCCTGTTCCTCGCCTCCTGGAACAATTATTTGTGGCCGCTCCTGATCAACAGCCAGCCGGGTTCGATGACGGCGCCAGTGGCGCTCGGCACACTGATCGGCCTCACCAAGGTGTCGTGGGGCGGCATCATGGCGGGCGCGGTGATGCTGACGGTGCCGATGCTCATCGTCTTCGTGCTCCTGCAGCGCCATTTCATCGCCGGCATCGCCGCCGGCGCGGTCAAGTAAGGATAGAGCGAGATGAGGTTGGATTGGATCATTCTGCCGGTGATGGTTTGGGCCAAGGTCGAGGGCTTTGTCGCAGGCCGTACTGGAAGTACGGCCAAGACGAAGGCCGATGGATTTGGCCCAAACCAGCCCGGCCCTTCACGTTTCCCGTCGGCGGGCACCCGCGGCGTCGAGCCGCTTGAGCGATGGAACCCCATCGCTCTTCGCGCCTCTCCTACCGGGTTGCCTCGCCGATCGGGAAACAGAATGATCCAATCCAACCTCATCTCGCTCTAGCATGGCAACGGTCACGCTCAACAATGTCATCAAGCGCTTCGGCGTATTCGAGGTCGTCCATGGCGCCAACATCGACGTCAAGGACGGCGAGTTCGTCGTCTTCGTCGGCCCCTCCGGCTGCGGAAAATCGACGCTGCTCAGGATGATCGCCGGGCTCGAGGACATCAGCGGCGGCGAGATCGCCATCGGCGGCAAGCTCGTCAACGATGTCGAGCCGGCCGACCGCGGCATCGCCATGGTCTTCCAGTCCTACGCGCTCTATCCGCACATGAGCGTCGAGCAGAATCTGAGTTTTGGGCTCAGAATGACCGGCAATCCGAAGGCCGACACCGACCGGCGCGTCAAGCGAGCCGCCGAGATCCTGCGCATTAACGAGCTGATGAAGCGGCGTCCCAAGCAATTGTCGGGCGGCCAGCGTCAGCGCGTCGCCATTGGCCGCGCCATCGTGCGCGAACCGCAGGTGTTCCTCTTTGACGAGCCGCTGAGCAATCTCGACGCTGAGCTCAGAGTGCAGATGCGGGTCGAGATATCGCGCCTGCACAAGGAACTCGGCACCACCATGATCTATGTCACGCACGACCAGACCGAGGCGATGACACTCGCCGACAGGATCGTCGTGATGCGCGCCGGCCATATCGAGCAGATCGGCCGGCCGCTCGATCTTTATGACAATCCCGACAATCAGTTCGTGGCCGGCTTTGTCGGCTCGCCGAAGATGAACTTCATCAACGGCAGCATTGTCGGGCGTGATGCACAAGGCGTCGTGGTCGAGCTGGCGGGTCAGGAGAAGACCCGTATCGCGCAGCCGCTGACGGGTGCTGCACCCGAAGCAGGAAGCAAGGTCATCGTCGGTGTGCGTCCCGAACATTTCGGCAGCGCCGGAGAGGGCGACACCGACCTTGTGGTAAGCATCGACGTGGTCGAGCACCTGGGCGGCACAAGTTTTCTCTATGCCAGAACGGCGCATGGTGAAGACGTGGTGATCCAGCGCGACGCGGCAAAGGTTCCCGATACGTCCGAGGTCACCGTTTCCATCCGCAAATCCTACCTGTTCGACGAAAAAGGGCTGCGGCTGCGCTGACCGGCCGCCCTTTCCAGCCTTCAAGGAGAATGACAATGACTTCAACCACGCCCATTCGCTGGGGCATCCTCGGCCCGGGCAGCATCGCCCAGGCCTTTGCCGGTGGCGCGGCCGCTTCGCGCACTGGCAAGCTGGTTGCCATCGGCGCGCGCAACCCCGCCAAGCCAGGCCTCGCCGAGAGTTTTCCCGGCGCCCGCATCCTCGATGGCTACGATGCGCTGCTCGCCGATCCCGACATCGACGCCATCTACATTTCGATACCGCATCCCGGCCATGCGCAATGGGCGATCAGGGCAGCGGAAGCGGGCAAACACGTGCTGTGCGAAAAGCCGCTTGCGCTGACCGCCTTCGAGGCCGACGCCATGATCCATGCCGCGCGCAAGGCCGGCACCTTTCTCGGCGAAGCCTTCATGTACCGGTTGCACCCGCAGACGCTGAAGCTGGTGGAGCTGATCAGGTCGGGCGTCATCGGCGATATCAGGATGATCAAGTCGAGTTTCGGCTTTGCCATGGCGGGCTTCATGCCGGAGCACCGGCTCTATGCCAACGATCTTGCCGGCGGCGGCATTCTGGATGTCGGCGGCTACCCCGTCTCGATGGTGCGGCTGATTGCCGGGGCGGCGGCAGGCCTCCCCTTCGCCGAGCCAGACAAGGTGGTTGGTGCTGCCCACCTTGGCCAGTCCGGCGTCGACGAATGGGCCTCGGCACTGCTGCATTTCCCAGGCGGCATCATTGCTGAAGTTTCCTGCAGCATCTCGCTTAACCAGGACAATGTGCTCAGAATCTTCGGCACCAGCGGCCGCATCGAGGTGCCGGACTTCTGGTTCGCCGGCGGCAACCGCGATGTCGGCCTGGGCCGGATCGACGTGATCGGATCCGATGGCGCTCGCGAGACCATCAGCGTCAACGAACAGCGCCATGTCTATTCCTTCGAGGTCGACGCCGCCGGCGAGGCCATCCTCGCTGGGCGGCAGGAATTCGCCTGGCCGGGCATGGGCTGGGCGGATAGTCTCGGCACCTTGCGCGTCCTCGACAGATGGCGGGCGGCGGCGGGCCTGGAATACGGGATCGAGAAGGCCCCGCAGCGCACCAACACCATCTCCGGCCGGCCTTTGCGCTCCGGCGGAACGGCAATCGGCAAGCGCACCATTCCGGGCCTGTCGAAGCCGGCGTCGGTGGTGGCGCTCGGCTTCGAGGATTTCCGTACCTTTTCCTCGGGCTCGATCCTGCTCGATGCCTTTTTCGAGGCCGGCGGCAATCTCTTCGACACCGGCTATGTCTACGGTGCCGGTTACACCGAGGCGCTGCTTGGCGAGTGGTTGAAAAACCGTGGCGTGCGCGCGCAATCGGTGATCATCGCCAAGGGCGCGCATTCGCCGCTCTGCTATCCCGACGTGATCGGCAGGCAGCTTGCCCAATCGCTCGACCGGCTGCAAACCGACCATGTCGATGTCTACTTCATGCATCGCGACAATCCGGATGTGCCGGTGGGCGAATTCGTCGATGCGATGGATCGAGAGGTCAAGGCTGGCCGCATCCGCGGCCCGTTCGGCGGCTCGAACTGGACCATGGAGCGCATGGACGAGGCTATCGCCTATGCCGAACGCACCGGCAAACATAAGCCCGGCGCGCTGTCCAACAACTTCTCGCTGGCCGAAATGCTGGAGCCGATCTGGGCCGGCTGCGTGACCTCTTCGACCGACGAATGGAAGGCCTGGCTGACGTCCCGCCAGATGCCGAATTTCGCCTGGTCAAGCCAGGGGCGCGGCTTCTTCACTGATCGCGCCGGGCGCGACAGGCACGACAATGAGGAACTGGTGCGGGTCTGGTATTCGGAGCGGAATTTCGGCCGCCGCGACCGGGCGATCGAACTTGCCGCGCGGCTGGGCAAGAGCCCGATCCATATTGCGCTTGCCTATGTGCTCAATCAGCCCTTCCCATCCATTCCGCTGATCGGGCCACGCACGCTGGGCGAACTGGACGACAGCCTGCGCGCCCTCGACATCACGCTTTCGCCGGCCGATCTCGAGTGGCTGGATGGCGGCAGCCGGCACGCCGCCTAATGCATGTCGCCCAAAAGTGCACAGTGGTTTTGGGATAACGACATGCATCAAGGACCCAAAGGCAGCGTCAGGTCTCGTCGTCCGGCATCCTGGCGCCGCGTCTGGCCGGTGTTCTCATGCTGGCATACATGCCGGTGGTGCGGAATTGGCTGGGCGTGATGCCGTAGCAGCGGCGGAAGACCTTCGAAAAATAATTCGCGTCCTCGAAGCCGCACAGGATGGCGACTTCCTTCACCGGCAGGAAATCCGCCTTGGTCAAAAGCTTCGCCGCGCGTTGCAGGCGCTGCTGCAGCACGAACTCGGCGGGCGGCAGGCCTTCGCTCTCGGCGAAACAGCGCGAGAAATGGGCCCGGCTGAGGCCGCTGATCTGGACCAGGTCCGCCACCGGCAGCGGCCTGTCGAGATTGGCACTGATGTGGTCGATGACCGGCTGCATGGCGCTCTGTTTTTCAGCAAAGGCATGTGAGCCGAAGACATCGTCATAGAGCGCCATCGCGGCTTCGTAGGCGACGGCGGAAGCAGCACCCGGCGAAGCGGCCCCCTTGATGAGGCGCAGGCTGCAATCGGCTAGATGGTCGATCGTCGCCAGCTGCAGCCGAAACACCGGACCCGATGTGCCGAGTATGGATTTGTGGATGCGCAGCGCCTCCTCGCCGTTCATCGAAATCCAGAAATATTCCCAACGCTCGTCCTTGGCCAGCCAGTAGCGGTGGTTGTGCGGCACCAGCACCAGCAATGTGTCGTTCTTCTGCAGGCGGTAGTTGCGGTTCTCATAGCGCAGCCGGCCGGTCCCGCTGATCGTGTGCTGGAGCACGGTGAACGGTGTCTGGCCGCGCCTGCGCCCATCCCAGTCGTAGATCTCGTCCTCGCGCACTTCATAGCCCGTGCTCGTCGGCATGGCGTGCAGGCGCTGGCGGCCGCGTGGCAGCGAGATCGTCCGCATGGACTGTCCGTTGGCTATCAAATCATGCAGCACAAAATTACCCCTGAAAGCATAATCCTTCTCTGGTCGCGCTCGCGAATAAGCGCATACTCCCCCTCGAAAAGCGAGAGAGATCCGCAGTCGAGGAGCGGACAGGGAGGTCGGCAGGCTGGATTCCGGTCTGTCCTGTGCGCATGTCATGGCATGTGGCTGAACCTTTCCTTGTCGTTCCTTGCCTGCCATTCGAATGAAATGAGGTCCGGCTGATGAGTTTCAAAATCGCTATCATCGGTGCCGGCAGCGTCGGATTCACCAAGAAGCTGTTCACCGATATTCTGTGCGTGCCCGAATTCACCGACATCGAATTCGCGCTGACCGACGTCAGCGCGCACAATCTTCAGATGATCAAGGCGATCCTCGACAGGATCGTCGAGGCCAACGGATTGCCGACCAGGGTGACGGCGACCACCGACCGCCGCAAGGCGCTCGAAGGCGCGCGCTACGTCATCAGCTGCGTGCGGGTCGGAGGCCTCGAAGCCTATGCCGACGATATCAGAATTCCTCTGAAATACGGCATCGACCAATGCGTCGGCGACACGATCTGCGCCGGCGGCATTCTCTATGGCCAGCGCAACATTCCGGTGATCCTGGATTTCTGCAAGGACATACGCGAGGTCGCCGAGCCGAACGCCAAATTCCTGAACTACGCCAACCCGATGGCGATGAACACCTGGGCAGCGATCGAGTATGGCAAGGTCGACACCGTCGGGCTCTGCCACGGCGTCCAGCACGGCGCCGAGCAGATCGCCGAGGTACTGGGCGCGAAGTCCAGGCAGGAGCTCGACTATGTCTGCTCCGGCATCAACCACCAGACCTGGTTCATCGATCTGCGGCTCAACGGCCGCAGAATAGGCAAGGACGAGCTGGTCGCCGCCTTCGAGGCGCATCCGGTCTATTCCAGGCAGGAAAAGCTGCGCATCGATGTCTTGAAGCGCTTCGGCGTCTATTCGACCGAAAGCAACGGCCATCTTTCAGAATATCTGCCCTGGTATCGCAAACGGCCCGACGAGATCACGCGCTGGATCGACATGTCCGACTGGATCCATGGCGAGACGGGCGGCTATCTCCGCTACTCGACCGAAACCCGCAACTGGTTCGAAACGGAATATCCGCAGTTCCTCGAAGCGGCGTCACAGCCGATCGATCCCGGGAAACGCTCCAACGAGCATGCCAGCCACATATTGGAGGCGCTGGAGACCAACCGCGTCTATCGCGGCCACTTCAACGTCAAGAACAACGGGGTGATCACCAACCTGCCGCAGGACGCCATCATCGAGTCGCCCGGTTTCGTCGACCGCTTCGGCATCAACATGGCCGCCGACATCACCTTGCCGGAAGCCTGTGCCGCCACCTGCATTTCCTCGATCAATGTCCAGCGCATGTCGGTCCATGCCGCGATATCGGGCGACATCGATCTGCTCAAGCTCGCCGTGCTGCATGACCCGCTGGTCGGCGCGGTTTCAACCCCGGAGGAGGTCTGGCAGATGGTCGACGAAATGGTCGTCGCCCAGGCAGCCTGGCTGCCGCAATATGCGCACGCGGTTCCAGCCGCCAAGGAGCGGCTGTCGACATCTGGGGTGAAGACCCGCGAATGGGCGGGAGCGGCGCGGCGCAGTGTGCGCTCGATCGAGGAATTGCGCGCCGAAAAGGCCGCGCTGAAACAAGCCGGCTGAAACCTCATGCGGTGATGGTGGATCTACGGGAGGCAGATCCACTGCGACGAAGCCGTTTGAATTCGAGGAGAAGCGGAGCAGGTGAAAAACGCTCCGGAACAAACAAGAGGGAGAGAGACAGTGAGGAATTTACGCAATATCGGCCTTGCTGCCGGACTGGCGCTGAGCGTCTCGGTCTCGGCACTCAATGCATACGCTTCCGAGCCGACGGTTCCACCTGCGCCGACACCGTTCCCAGCCGAAGGCAAGATCAAATATGTGGCGCGCGACTCCATTCTGGAGTTCAAGGCGCTCCCCGAATATCACGAGCCCGACTGGGTCACCGAGAAATACGTCAAGACCGGCAAGCTGCCGCCAGTGAAAGACAGGCTGCCGAAAGAGCCGCTGGTCTTCAAGACGGGCAACATGCAGGACGGCATCGGCGTCTATGGCGATACGATGCGCCATGTCATCGGCGGCCGGCCGGAAGGCTGGAACTACGGCGCCGGCCAGACCCAAGGGTGGGGCGGCATCGATATCGGTCTTTCCGAATGCCTGACGCGCACCGCGCCGCTGTTCCAGGTCGAGGCGAAGGACACCGAACCGCTGCCGAACCTGGCCCGGAGCTGGGACTGGTCGAGCGATGGTCACAAGTTGACCATGCACCTTGTCGAAGGCGCCAAATGGTCGGATGGCGTGCCCTTCAACGCCGACGATGTCATGTTCTACTGGGACGACGAGGTCGTTGATCCCAACGTCTCGCCGCTGAACGGCGCGACGCCGGAAACCTTCGGTGTCGGCACGACGCTGAAGAAGATCGACGACTACACCGTCGAATGGACCTTCAAGGAAGCCTTCCCGAAGCAGTATCTGTATGCGATGGCCTACGGCACCTTCTGTCCCGGCCCCGCGCACATTCTAAAGCCGCAGCATCCGAAATATTCAAAGAACACTTACGACCAGTTCAAGAATGCCTTCCCGCCGGAATTCATGAACATGCCGGTCATGGGCGCCTGGGTGCCGGTCGAATACCGGGCGGACGACATCATCGTCATGCGCCGCAATCCCTATTACTGGAAGGTCGACGAGAAGGGCAACCAGCTGCCCTACCTCAACGAACTGCAGTACAAGCTGTCGACCTGGGCCGACCGCGACGTCCAGGCGGTCGCCGGCTCGGCCGACTTCTCCAATCTGGAGCAGCCGGAAAACTTCGTCGCCTCGCTGAAGCGTGCGGCGGAGGCGAATGCGCCCGCACGCCTGGCATTCGGCCCGCGGCTCATCGGCTACAATCTACGCATGAACTTTTCCGCCAATGGCTGGGGCAACCCGGACGAACGCAGCCAGGCGGTTCGCGAGCTGAACCGCAACGAGGACTTCCGCAAGGCCGTCACCATGGCGTTCGACCGCAAGGCGCTCGGCGACTCGCTGGTCAAGGGTCCGTTCACCGCCATCTATCCCGGCGGCCTGTCGTCAGGCACCAGCTTCTATGACCGCGATTCGACCGTCTACTACCCCTTCGACCTCGAGGGCGCCAAGGCCGAGCTCGCTAAGGCCGGCCTCAAGGACACGGACGGCGACGGTTTCGTGAACTTCCCGGCCGGTACCGCCGGCGGCAAGAATGTCGAGATCGTGATGCTGGTCAACAACGACTACACAACCGACAAGAGCCTTGCCGAAGGTGTTGTCGGCCAGATGGAAAAGCTCGGGCTTCGGGTCGTGCTCAACGGCCTCAACGGCACCCAGCGCGATGCCTCCCAATATTCCGGCCGCTTCGATTGGCTGGTCCGACGCAACGACCAGGAGCTGACGTCGGTGGTGCAGAACACCGAGCAACTTGCCCCGGTTGGTCCGCGCACCAGCTGGAACCATCGCGCGCCGGAAAACGGCGAGGTCGATCTGATGCCTTTCGAAAAGGACCTCGTCGACATCGTCAACAAGTTCGTCTCGACGCAGGACAATGACCAGCGCGCCAGCCTGATGAAGCAGTTCCAGAAGATCTCGACGGAACACGTCTACAATGTCGGCCTGACGGAATATCCCGGCGCGCTGATCGTCAACAAGCGCTTCTCGAACATTCCGCAGGGAACGCCGATCTTCATGTTCAACTGGGCCGAGGATTCGATCATCCGTGAACGGGTCTTTGTCGCGGCCGACAAGCAGGCGAAATACGAGTTGTTCCCGGAAGAACTTCCCGGCAAACCCGGAGACAAGGGCCCGATGGATTAGGTTGATGAATTAGGTTTACCTCCCTGACCAAGAGAACTCCGGCCGCGCCGCTGGCGCGGCCGGACAAAGCCAACCTCCGGACGCAACCAAAGGGCGCGATCGGCGAGACAAGGAAGCGGACCGTCCATGTTGCGATTCCTGCTCACGCGCATAGCGTCGGCGATACCGGTCCTCGCCATTCTGAGCCTGGTCACCTTTGCCATCATCCAGGCGCCACCGGGCGACTATGCCGATTACATCCGCTCGCAGCTGATCAACCAGGGTGGAGCCTCGTTCGCCGAGGCCGACGCGCAGGCCCAGGCCTATCGCATCGAGCATGGCCTCGATAAGCCGCTGCCCGTCCAGTATCTCAACTGGATCGGCGGCATCATCACCCGCGGCGATTTCGGCTACAGCCTCTACTACAACAAGCCGGTCGCCGATGTGGTCGGCGAACGCCTGCCGCGCACGCTGCTTCTGGCGCTGGTCTGCCATCTGCTGGCCTCGGTTCTCGGCATCGGCTTTGGCATATGGGCGGCGACCCGGCAATACACCTGGATCGACTCGACGCTGTCGGCCATCTCCTTCCTCGGCATGACGGTGCCGCGCTTCCTGATGGCGCTGATCATCGTCTATCTGCTGGTCTTCCAGTTCAACGTGTCGGAGATCGGCAGCTTCTTCTCGCCGCAATATGGCGGCGCGCCGTGGTCGTGGGCCAAGTTCGTCGACCTCGTCAAGCATGTCTGGCCGGTCGTGGCGATCGCCACCTTCGGCGGCCTCGCCTACAATATGCGCGTCATGCGCGGCAATCTGCTCGACACGTTGAACGCGCAATATGTCGAGACGGCCAGGGCCAAGGGGCTGACAGGCGCGGCCGTCGTCATGCGCCACGCCGTGCCCAACGCGCTGCACCCGCTCGTCATGTATCAGGGCGTGGTGCTGCCCTATATGCTCACCGGCGAGATCGAGACGGCGATTATCTTCGCGCTGCCGACCGTTGGCCCGGCGATCGTCGGCTCCATGGCTGTTGGCGACGTCTATGTCACCGCCACCTTCATGATGGTGCTGTCGGCGACGCTGATCGTCGGCAACATCATCGCCGACATGCTGCTCGTCCTGCTCGATCCGCGCGTGCGCCAGTTCGGGGAAAGCTGAGATGCTGGCTCTCGACAATCTGCCACCGCCGCTGCCCGCCGAGGGAGCCATCAGCAAGCCGCAGCGCGGCAATGAGAGCTACATCGCGCTGGTCTGGCGCCGGCTGAAGCGCTCCTGGACCGGCATGGCCGGGCTTTGCCTCGTCGTGCTTTTGCTGGTCATGGCCGTATTCGCCGAGTTCCTGGCGCCGATGGACCCGAAGGTTACGGATGTCGGCTTCGCTCCGCCGCAGATGCCTGCTTTCCACGACAAGAACGGCAATTTCGTCGCCCGGCCGAGGGTCTACGCGCTGGCCGATTCGGCTGACCTCGATCCAGTCACCTTCCAGCCCGTCGTCGGTCCCGACTATGACCATCCAAGGCTGCTTGGGTTCTTCGCGCATGGCGCGCCCTACAAGCTCTTCGGTCTGTTGCCGGCGGACCGGCATCTGTTCGGCTCGCTGGACGGCCAGCCGGTGCATTTCCTCGGCACCGACAAGTTCGGCCGCGATGTACTGTCGCGCGCCATCCATGGCTCGCGGGTCTCGCTGATGATCGCGCTGACGGTCGTCTTCATCATCACCGTCATCGGCACCACCGTCGGCATGGTCTCTGGCTATTTCGGCGGCCGGTTCGATATCTGGATGCAGCGCTTCGTCGACCTGGTGCTCGCCTTCCCGCAGCTACCCCTTTACCTGGCGCTGACGACATTGATCCCGGTTACCGCCCCCACCAACGTCTTTCTCGCTTTCGTTATTATCGTCATGTCGGCATTGGGCTGGGCGCAGATGTCGCGCGAGGTGCGCGGCAAGACGCTGGCCCTGGCGCGCATCGAGTATGTGCGCGCCGCCATGGCCGTTGGCGCCACCGACCGGCGCATCATCATGCAGCACATCTTCCCCAATGTGATGAGCCATGTGATCGTCGCCGTGACGCTTGCGATCCCGACGGTGGTGTTGCTCGAATCCTTCCTCGGTTTCCTCGGCTTCGCCGTCAAGCCGCCGCTGATCTCGTGGGGCCTGATGCTGCAGGACACCGCGACCTATTCCGTCATCGGCACCTATCCCTGGATCCTGTCGCCGGTCGGTTTCGTGCTCGCCACCGTCTTTGCCTTCAACGCGCTGGGCGACGGCTTGCGCGACGCCGTCGACCCCTATTGAGGTGGCAGAGATGACCGTCGCGCTCGCCGAATCCTTCGCGCCCATCGTCCGTCACGACCATGACGGACGCCAGGACCAGCCCATCATCGACGCCCGCAATGTCGCCGTGGCCTTCAAGGTCGAGCATGGCGTCGTCGAAGCGGTCAAGGACATCTCGTTCCAGCTCTATCGCGGCGAGACGATCGCGATCGTCGGCGAATCCGGTTCCGGCAAGTCGGTGACGGCGCGCACCGTCATGGGACTGCTGTCGCGGCGCGCCACGGTGTCGCCCGGGTCGAGCGTCTGCTACGACGGGCAAGACATCCTGAAATTCCCCGAGAGTGCCCGGCGCAAATTGCGCGGCAACCGCATCTCGATGATCTTCCAGGAGCCGATGAGCTCGCTCAACCCGATCTATACGGTTGGCAGCCAGATCGTCGAGGCGATCAGGGTGCACCGCAATATTGGCCGCCGGCAGGCGCAGGCGCGGGCACTCGAGCTTCTGCAGCACGTGCAGATCCCCGACCCCGTCGCGCGGCTCAGGCAATACCCGCACCAGCTCTCGGGCGGGCAACGCCAGCGGGTGATGATCGCCATGGCGCTGGCCAACAATCCCGATGTGCTGATTGCCGATGAGCCGACCACGGCGCTCGACGTCACCGTCCAGGCGCAGATCCTGAACCTGATCCGCAGCCTGCAGAAGGAGCTGCGCATGGCGGTGATCCTGATCACCCACGACCTGACCGTGGTGCGCCAGTTCTCCGACTACGTCTATGTCATGCAGCATGGCGAAATGTGCGAGCACAATGTCACCGAACGGCTTTTCGCCGATCCGCAGCATCCCTATACGCGGCGGCTGCTTGCCTCCGAGCCGCGCGGGCGGCCAAAACCGCTCCCCGATGGCTGCGGCACCATTCTCGAGGCGAGCGGCGTGCGCGTCTCATTCATGCTGCGCCACGGCAGCTTCCTGAAACCGGACTGGCGCGAACTGGTCGCGGTCGACGATCTCGGCCTCAAACTTTGCCGCCATGAGACGCTTGGGCTGGTCGGCGAGTCCGGCTCCGGCAAGACCACCTTCGGCCAGGCCTTGCTCCGGTTGATCGACGCCAAGCGCGGCGAGATCCGTTTCGACGGCAAGCCGATCCACGGCCTGTCGCGAGCCGAGATGCGGCCGCTGCGCTCGCGCATGCAGATCGTCTTCCAGGACCCGTTCTCTTCGCTCAACCCGCGCATGACGATCGGGCAGATCATCGAGGAAGGGCTGATCGTCAACAGCATCGGAGCGACGCGGCGCGAGCGGGTCGAACGGGTGCGCGAGGCGCTGGTCAGCGCCGGCATGCCCGGCGATATACTGTCGCGGTTTCCGCACGAATTCTCGGGCGGCCAGCGCCAACGCGTCGCGATCGCCCGCGCCATCGCCCTGGAGCCCGAATTCATCCTGCTCGACGAGCCGACCTCGGCGCTCGACCTCTCCGTCCAGGCGCAGATCATCGACCTCTTGCGCAAGCTGCAGGACGAGCGGGGCTTGAGCTACCTCTTCATCTCGCACGACCTCAAGGTGGTGCGCGCGCTGTGCCACCGCGTCATCGTCATGCAGCACGGCAAGATCGTCGAACAGGGCCCCGTCGACGACGTCCTGTCCAATCCCAAGACCGCCTACACCGAACGGCTCGTCAGGGCCGCTTTCGATGTGGCCTGAACATATGCCGGAGGTTAGCGTGGCAAGAAATCCCAAGATCACTTTCATCGGCGCCGGCTCGACGGTGTTCATGAAGAACATTGTCGGCGACGTGCTGCAGCGCCCGTCGCTTTCGGGTGCGACGATCGCGCTGATGGACATCAATCCGCAGCGGCTGGAAGAGAGCGCCATCGTCGTCAACAAGCTGATCGCGACGATCGGCGTCAAGGCGAAGGCTGAGACCCATTCCGACCAGCGCAAGGCGCTGGCGGGCGCCGACTTCGTCGTCGTCGCCTTCCAGATCGGTGGCTATGAGCCCTGCACGGTCACCGACTTCGAAGTGCCGAAGAAATACGGCCTGCGCCAGACGATCGCCGACACGCTCGGCGTCGGCGGCATCATGCGCGGCTTGAGGACCGTGCCGCATCTGTGGAACATCTGCGAGGACATGCTCGCCGTCTGCCCGCAGGCGATCATGCTGCAATACGTCAACCCGATGGCGATCAACACCTGGGCGATATCAGAGAAATACCCTGAGATCAGGCAGGTCGGCCTCTGCCACTCGGTGCAGGGCACGGCGATGGAACTGGCGCATGACCTCGACCTTCCCTACGAAGAGATCCGCTATCGCTCGGCCGGCATCAACCACATGGCCTTTTACCTGAAATTCGAGCATCGCCAGCCGGACGGTTCCTACCGCGACCTCTATCCCGATCTCGTGCGCGCCTATCGCGAAGGTCGCGCTCCCAAGCCCGGCTGGAATCCGCGCTGCCCCAACAAGGTGCGTTACGAGATGCTGACGCGGCTGGGCTATTTCGTCACCGAGAGCTCGGAGCATTTCGCCGAATACACGCCCTATTTCATCAAGGAAGGCCGCCCCGACTTGATCGAGAAATACGGCATTCCGCTCGACGAATATCCCAAACGCTGCATCGAGCAGATCGAGCGCTGGAAAGACCAGGCGCAGGCCTACCGCTCGGCCCAGCGCATCGAGGTCGAGGAGTCGAAGGAATATGCCTCCTCGATCATGAATTCGGTGTGGACAGGCGAACCCTCGGTGATCTACGGCAATGTCCGCAACAATGGCTGCATCACCTCGCTGCCCCGGGATTGCGCTGCCGAAGTGCCGTGCCTGGTCGACGCCTCCGGCATCCAGCCGACTTACATCGGCGACCTGCCGCCGCAATTGACGGCGCTGATCCGCACCAACATCAACGTGCAGGAACTGACGGTGCGCGCGCTGATGACAGAGAACCGCGAGCACATCTACCATGCGGCGATGATGGACCCGCACACCGCCGCCGAGCTTGATCTCGACCAGATATGGTCACTGGTCGACGATCTTCTCGCCGCTCATGGCGACTGGCTGCCGGCTTGGGCACGCGTGGGGCGCAAGACCGAGGCCGCCTGACCGGCGGCGCCGCCTTATTTCGGACCGTCGTTGTCCGGCTCTTCCTCGTTGTCGCGGGCGGAGATGACATAGGCGCCCTTGAGCCAGCGGTTGAGGTCGATGTCCTTGCAGCGCGTCGAGCAGAACGGAAAGGTGTCGCGCGCCGACGGCTTGCCGCATTCGGGGCAGGGCCGCTTCGGCCGCAGTGGCGTGACTTTGGAGTCGGAATTCACGGCCGTGCACCCGCCAGCCAACCGCCATGCACCTTGAAGCCTTCGCCGGAAAGCAGCGCCACCGTCTCATAGAGCGGCAGGCCGACGATGTTGGTGTAGGAGCCGACCAGCTTGACGACGAAGGCGCCGGCGAGACCCTGTACGGCATAGCCGCCGGCCTTGCCGCGCCATTCGCCTGAGGCCACATAGGCGTCGATTTCCTCGCGCGGCAGCCGCTTGAAGCGCACCCGCGTCTCGACCAGCCGTTGGCGCAGTTTGCCGCCCGGCGTGATCAGGCAGATGCCGGAATAGACCCTGTGCGAACGGCCGGACAGCAGCCCAAGGCAGTTGGCGGCGTCGTCGAGGGTTTCGGCCTTGGGCAGAATGCGCCGCCCGACGGCGACCACCGTATCGGCGGCCAGCACGAAGCCAGGCGCATAGTCGGCCTCAGCCTTCAGCGACGCGAACGCCTTCTCGGCCTTTTCCTTCGACAGCCGCTTGGCCAGCGAGCGCGGATGCTCGGCACGCAGCGGCGTCTCGTCGACATCGGCAGGCAGCACGCGGTCCGGCTCGATGCCGGCCTGCTGCAACAGCTCGATCCGGCGCGGCGAACCCGAGGCAAGCACCAGCTTCTGCAAAATGCTCATCGCGGACCAGTCGCGCTTTGCTTACTTGAAACGATAGGTGATGCGGCCCTTGGTCAGGTCGTATGGCGTCATCTCGACCAGAACCTTGTCGCCGGTCAGCACGCGGATGCGGTTCTTGCGCATGCGGCCGGCCGTGTGGGCGATGATCTCGTGTTCGTTTTCGAGTTTCACCCTGAACATCGCGTTGGGCAACAATTCCGTCACGACACCCGGAAACTCGAGGACTTCTTCCTTCGGCATTCGATACCTTTGCTTGGATGGTAGTTCCAGCGCCTGGCCGGAATTTCGGCGGAACCTATATGATAATCGCCCGCTTGTGAACACGCTTAATCGGCAGCCACCGGAGCGGCGAAACGGCGGCTGATCCGCGCTTTCAGCCGCTCGCGCACATCGCGATAGGCGGCCATGATATGTTCGCGCGTGCCGCCGGCATTGGTCGGGTCCGGCGTCGGCCAATATTCGACCTCGACGGCGAGCGAGCGGGTGAGTTCGAGCGCGGCGTGATGCGCTTCCGGCGCCAGCGTGACGATCAGGTCGAAATAGTCGTCCTCGAGATCGTCCATCGTCCTTGGATGGCGCTCGCCCAGCGACAGGCCTTCCTCGGCCATCACCGCATCGACGAACGGATCGCGCTCGCCGGCGCGAACGCCGGCCGAGGCGACGAAGATGGTGGCCGGAAGCGCCCGCCGCGCCAGCAGCTCTGCCATTGGCGAGCGCACGGCGTTCATGCCGCACAGGAACAGGATCGAGCGGGGCAGGGCGCCGGGTGTCAGGGCTAGCCCCGCCAGTGCAGCACGCAGACCAGCGTGAACAGCCGGCGCGCCGTATCGAAATCGATCTCGATCTTGCCGGAGAGCCGGTCCATCAGCGTTTGCGAACCCTCATTGTGCAGGCCGCGGCGGCCCATGTCGATCGCCTCGATGTGGCTCGGCGTCGAAGAACGAATGGCGTCGTAATAGCTTTCGCAGATCAGGTAGTAGTCCTTGACGATGCGCCTGAGCGGCGTCAGCGACAGGATGTGGGTGACAACGGCAGCACCGTCCTCGCGCGCCACGGCAAAGACCAGGCGTTGCTCGGCCAGCGACAGTTTCAGCCGGTAGGGGCCGGCGCCTCCGTCGTTGACGGGTTGAAAGCTGTTCTCCTCGATCAGGTCGAAGATCGCCACCGCGCGTTCATGCTCGACATCGGGCGTCGAACGGCCGATCGATTCGTCGAGTTCGACATCGATCAGCTTGGCGCGGGTTCGATCGTAGTCCGACATATTGGCCTACATGTTCAGCCGTATGGCGACGGAGCGTCCGTGCGCGTCAAGGCCTTCAGCCTTGGCCAGCGCGATCGCCGCCGGCGCCAGAAGCCGCAGCTGCTCCGGTCCAAGCTTCAGGATCGAGGTGCGCTTGACGAAATCGAGGACCGAAAGCCCCGACGAGAAGCGCGCCGATCGTGCCGTCGGCAGCACGTGGTTGGAGCCGCCGACATAGTCGCCGATGGCTTCCGGCGTGTGGCGGCCGAGAAACACAGCACCGGCATTGCGCATCCGCGCCAGAAAACCCTCGGCATCGTCGATGGCGAGTTCGACATGTTCGGCGGCGATGCGATCGACCAGCGGCAGCGCGGCGACGATCGTGGCGACCTCGATCACCGCGCCGAAATCGCGCCAGCTGGCCGCTGCCGTCTCGGCACGCGGCAGGCTCTGCAACTGGCGTTCCACGGCTTGTTCGACAGCACGACCGAAGGCCGGATCGTCGGTGACCAGGATCGACTGCGCCGACGCATCGTGCTCGGCCTGGGCCAGCAGGTCGGCGGCGATCCAGTCCGGATCGTTGCTGCCGTCGGCCACCACAAGCACTTCCGAGGGGCCAGCGATCATGTCGATGCCAACGGTGCCGAACACCTGGCGCTTGGCTGCCGCGACATAGGCATTGCCCGGGCCGACGATCTTGGCGACGGGCTTTATGGTCTCGGTTCCGTAGGCAAGGGCGGCGATCGCCTGCGCGCCACCGACGCGATAGATCTCCGACACGCCTGATATATCGGCCGCCACCAGCACCAGCGGATTGATGATGCCGCCGGGTGCCGGCACCACCATGACGACGCGCTCGACGCCGGCCACCCCGGCCGGTATGGCGTTCATCAGCACCGAGCTTGGATAGCTCGCCGTGCCGCCCGGCACATAGAGCCCGACCGCCTCGATCGCCGTCCAGCGCCAGCCGAGCTCGACGCCGGCGGCATCCGTATAGCGATCATCCCTGGGCCGCTGCCGCTCATGATGCGAGCGGATACGGTCGCGTGCGAATTCCAGCGCCTCGATCGTCTTTGGGTCGGCGGCCTTGTAAGCCCGGGCGATGTCGTCCTTTGATACGGCAATGCCGAGACTTTCGAGGTCGGCATGGTCGAATTTCCGGGTGTAGTCGATCAGCGCCGCATCGCCCTCGGCGCGCACGCGCGCAATGATGTCGCGCACCGCGGCATCGACATCGGCCGACACCTCGCGCTTGGTCAAAAGGAAGGCGGCGAAACGCTGCTCGAAATCGGCATCGGACTGACGAAGCGTGATGGCCATCGGACGCTCAAGCCTTGTGGACAGGGCGCGAGGTGGCTTCCCACGCGCCGCCGATGTCGGCAAGGCGGGCCTCGATGCACTCGACATCGAGCATGATGGTGCCGCCGCCCGAAAAGATCAGCTCGACGATGCCGGCCGGCTTGCTGATCTCGATGAAACTGACCGCCAGCAGCGACAGGATTTCGGCCGGCTTGTCGCGGGCGATGCCATTGGTCTTGGCGCCAAGCACGCGGTCGAAATGCAGCACCGCCTGCCGCCGCTCATTGTGCTGGCGAAACAGGCTTGATTTGGCCTCCCAGACGAAGCGGTTCATGGTCAGCACGAAACGCTTGGCCGAAGGCAGGAATTCGAGGTCACTGACTTTCAGTACGGCGTCCTGGACATGGGCCGAAACGATGCTCAGATCCTGATCGTCGAGTGCGATAAGCTTAAGGGCGGTCATGCGGATTTCGCACCTGAAGGTTGATTGTTCAGCCTTCTGTTAGAGCATGATCCCGAAAAGTGGAAACCGGTTTTCGGAAAAGATCATGCTCAAACAGGAATCTGGAGCCTCATCTCGATCCCAATCGAGATGAAACAGGCTCCAGGCGGTCTTTCCCGTCCGCGCAACCGCGCCGCTAGGCCTGGCGATTGGCCTAAGCGGAAATCCGCTCGATCACTGCGCCGCAGTTGGACAGCTTTTCTTCCAGCCGTTCGAAGCCGCGGTCGAGATGGTAGACGCGGTTGACCGTGGTCTCGCCTTCGGCCGCCAGGCCGGCAATGACCAGCGAGACAGAGGCGCGCAGATCGGTCGCCATGACCGGCGCGCCCTTCAGCTTCGGCACGCCGTCGACGATCGCCGTCTGGCCGGAAAGCGTGATGTGGGCGCCGAGCCGGGCCAGCTCCTGCACATGCATGAAGCGGTTTTCGAAGATCGTCTCGGTGATGCGCGACTTGCCCTTGGCCATGGTCATCAGGCCCATGAACTGCGCCTGCAGATCGGTCGGGAAGGCCGGGAACGGTGCCGTCGTCACGTCGACCGGCGAAATGCCGGCGCCGTTGCGCCTGACGCGGATGCCGGAATTGGTCGGCGTGATCTCGGCGCCGGTCTGGGCGATCACGTCGAGCGCGGTCTGCAGCAGATCGGGGCGTGCGCCTTCAAGCACGACGTCGCCGCCGGTCATGGCGACGGCCATGGCATAGGTGCCGGTCTCGATGCGGTCGGGAATGACGCGAACGCGGGCGCCCGACAGCGATTCGACGCCATCGATGGTGATGGTTGGCGTGCCGGCGCCGGAAATCTTCGCGCCCATGGCATTGAGGCACTCGGCGAGATTGACGATCTCGGGCTCGCAGGCGGCATTTTCGAGCACCGTCTCGCCCTTGGCCAGCGACGCTGCCATCATCAGCACGTGGGTGGCGCCGACCGAGACCTTCGGGAACACGTAGCGGTTGCCGACAAGCCGGCCATTCCGGGTCTTGGCGATGACATAGCCGGTGTCGACGTCGATATTGGCGCCCAGCACCTGCAGGCCCTCGAGGAACAGATCGACCGGGCGCGTGCCAATGGCGCAACCGCCCGGCAGCGACACCTTGGCTTCGCCCATGCGGGCAAGCAGCGGGCCGATCACCCAGAACGACGCGCGCATCTTCGACACCAGCTCGTAAGGGGCCGTGGTGTCGACGATGTTGCGGGCCGAGAAATTGATGGTGCGCGAATAGCCCTCATTCTGCTTCTCGCGGCGGCCATTGACCGAATAGTCGACGCCGTGATTGCCGAGGATGCGGATCAGCTGCTCGACATCGGCCAGATGCGGCACGTTTTCCAGCGTCAGCGTGTCGTCGGTCAGAAGCGAGGCGATCATCAGCGGCAGGGCCGCGTTTTTCGCGCCCGAGATCGGGATGCTTCCGGCAAGCTTGTTGCCGCCGACAATTCTGATGCGATCCATGGAAGAACGTCCCTCTCGGCCAAAAAGGCCGGTTCAATCGGTTGAGTATCGGCCCGTCTAGACCATTGACCGGCTTGGTTCAAGAAATAGGATTTCCTGGTATCCGAGCCAAGAGTGGCCGATTTGAGTTAATCTTTTTGTATTTCCTTTGCCGCGCCGAGCCTGTCCGGCTGCTGGTCGGCGTCCCCGGTGCGCTGCTTGTCAGCGTCCCCGGTGCGCCGCGAGCGCGACTGCGCCTTGCGCTTCTGCAGATTGGCCCGCAATTGCTCTGCGAGCCGGTCCTTGCGGTTCGTGCCGCCCTTTTTCACTGGAATTGTCTTGTCGTTCATCGTCCCGTCCCGGCTGGCGACCAGCCAACCCGCCAATCAGGGATAGCCAACATTGTGGCGCCGCCATGTCATCAAAAGCGATCCGGCAAAGGCTTTCACAGAAGCGTTGCACTTGGCCTTGCGCTTGCCGGTTCGATATGGCAGAAGCCCCGCCATCGGCGGCTGCGGTAGCTCAGTGGTAGAGCACCCCCTTGGTAAGGGAGCGGTGCCCATTCGGTTACACCCTTTTCCGCCGCCAAATCAGCCACTTAACCCGCCTTCGGTTTTCGACTGGTGTAAGGTCTCGGAACCAGTTTGGTTGCGTTGTCACCATTCGCCAGATGTCCCGGCAGATCGACGCGCGGCCGATGAAACCGAATAGCCGGCCGTTCGGCTTCTTGCCGCCGCGCCCGGTATCGTCCTGGCGCTTGCGGTGCTTGCCCCAAAGCCGCCTCGCTTCCAGCCACTCCTCAGCCCTGCGTTGCTTCCACTCTCGCAGCGTCTGGATCTCGTAGACCATTTCGATGGTGAGGTCAGCTTCGCCGTCCTCACCGTTCTTCATGTCGCGGAAGATGACCTTGCGGTTGACTAGGTCGATGTCCGGAGAATTGTCTTCCAGGTCGAGCGCGTCGGAAACACGCGCGCCCGTCTGGAAAATGAACAGCATTAGGGCGCTGAGACGCGGGTCGTCACTTTGCTCCCTAAACGCGTCGATGTAGGACCGATCGACCGCGCGCTTTGGTGGCGTCACTGACTTCTTGACGTCCCGGTCCTTCTTGGTGAAGGGGATCGCGTGGCCAAGGCCGGATATCTTTTAGAGATTGAGGCGCGCGGCGAACTCGACCTCGCAGAGCATATGCCGGCTGTTCTCCGATCGACGATGTGGAAGGAGTGAGACGATCGGCGCGCAGAAGGTCAGCTGCGGAAGGTCAGCTAATGAATGTCTGGTGCGCGCCCCTTGTCGGCCGTTGAGGGCACCTTTGCCACCTCGTGAAAGCAGACATTGACGGCGACGAGGCTTGACGGTCGCGGTCGCGACAGGCGCAAAGATCAGTCGAGGCTGATCCGCGTTCCCTTGGCGCCGTTGAGCAGCCGCTTGAGATGGAAGCTGGCGAGCTGGTCGTCCGGGCATTTGCCGATCAGCGCGGCGAAAGCCGTAAGCGCGTTTGCATCGCCGGCCTCCAATCTGCCGAAGGCTTCGAGATAGCTCGCCGTCGAAGGATCATCATACTGCTTTGACGACAAAGGCTCGAACGCGCGCAGCGCCTCGGCCCTGCCGCGCAGCATCAGATCGCCGACCGGCCGTCCGCGGAAGCCGTCGACCCTTGCAGCCGCGCTCCCGCTGACGCAGATACGCGTGCCCAGCTGCTTGTTGGCGCTTTCCAGCCGCGCCGCGATATTGATGGTGTCGCCATAGGCCGTGTAGTCGAAGAAGCGGCCTCCGCCGAAATTTCCGACCAGCGCCGGACCTGCATGGACGCCGATGCGCGTCGTACCGACCGCGACGCCCTTGTCGCGCCAGCTATCGCGGAACGATTGCGACAGCGCGTCGAGCTCGAGCGCGCACGCAACCGCGCGCGCCGCATGGTCCTGCTGCTCGCCAGGCGCGCCGAACAGCACATGCAGCGCATCGCCGACGATCTTGGCGACGGTGCCTTCATGCGCGAACACGACGTCGGTCATGCCGGCCAAATAGTCATTGAGGAGCGCGCCTAGCGTGGCAGGGTCGATCGTTTCCACCAGCGTGGTGAAGCTGGTAATGTCGGTGAACAGCGAGGCGACCTCGCGCCACTGCCCGGCTAGCGCCAACCCGTCGGCGTCGCCAGCCAGCCGCTCGGCCAGATTGGGCGAGAAGTAGCGCGACAGCGATGCATGCGCGCGCTCCGCGACCGCTTGCCGCCGATGCGCCTCGTGCAGCACCTCGCGATGCTTCAAGGTCTTGGCGATCGTGGTCTCCAGGTCGGCAAAGTCGATCGGCTTAGTGATGAAGTCGAAGGCGCCGCGGTTCATCGCAGTGCGGATGTTGGCCATGTCACCGTAAGCGGAGACGATGACCGTCGAAAGCTGCTGCCCCTCGGCCTGCTGCAGCTTCTCCAGCAGCGACAGGCCGTCCATACGGGGCATGTTGATGTCGCACAGCACCATGTCGATGTCGCTGTTGCCGTCGATGACGGACAGGGCGTCCACACCATCGCTGGCAAACAGGAAAATGACCGCGCCGTCGCGGATCTGACGCCGGAACTTCTGGACGATCAAGACCTCAAGGTCGGGCTCGTCGTCGACCACAAGGATGCGCGCCGTCACGCCACCATTCCCAGCCGCGTTTCGATCTGTTGCCTGAGCGCCGCAAAGTCGATCGGCTTGGTCAGCAGCGCTTCGGCGCCGTTCTCCAACGCCTTGCGCTTGGTTTCGGCGTCGCCATAGGCGGTGATCATGATGACCGGGACGTCGGGCCGCTGCACCTTGATCTTCGGCAGCAGCTCGAGCCCGCTCATGCCGGGCATGTTGATGTCGGACAGCACCAGGATCAGTGTCACCCCTTCGGCGTGGTCGATCTGCTCCAACGCATCCACCGCCGATTGCGCGAACTCCATGGTGAAGCGGCTGGCTCGGATGTCGCGGCGGAACTGCTGGCGAAACAGCGGCTCGACGTCGGGCTCGTCGTCGACGACCAGGATGAGGAGGCTCATACTTCACCTCCCGATTTTGCGAGCGAGGCCGCAGCGCGCGGCAGCACAATCCGGAACTCGGTGAACTCGCCTGGCTGGCTGTCGACGTCGATCGTGCCGGCATGCTGTTTGACGACGATGTCGTGGCTGAGCGACAGGCCGAGCCCAGTGCCCTCGCCGGCTGGCTTGGTCGTGAAGAATGGATTGAACATCTTCTCCTTCACCTCTGGCGGAATGCCGGTGCCGTTGTCGCGGATCCTGATTTCGACACAGTCGCCGAGACTCCTGGTGGTAGCGGAGAGCGTCGGCTCATAGCCCGCGCCATTCGCCGCGGCGCTGCGCTTGGCCGTTGCATAAAAGCCGTTGGAGATGAGGTTGAGAAGCACCCGCGTGATCTCCTGCGGGTAGAGATCGACATCCCCCGCCTGCGGGTCGAAATTCCGCGTCAGCGTGACGTTGAATCCCGGCTTTTCGGCGCGCGCCCCGTGATAGGCAAGGTTCAGGCTCTCCTCCACGACGGCATTAATGTCGATCGGACGATGCTCTCCTGAGCCCGCGCGCGAATGCAGCAGCATGTTCCTGACGATGGAATCGGCCCGCTTGCCGTGCTGGACCACCTTGTCGAGATTGCTCTTGAGCATGCCTGTCAGCTCGGCGACCTCTTCGCGCACGGATGCCTCCAAAGGCGCTCCGGCCAGCACACTGCTCAAATCATCGATGAGTTCGCCGGAGAGCGCTGAGAAGTTGTTGATGAAGTTGAGCGGGTTCTTGATCTCGTGGGCGATACCGGCGGTCAACTGGCCGAGTGAGGCGAGCTTCTCCGTTTGCACGAGGCGGTCCTGCGCGGTCCTCAGATCTTCGAGCGAGCGTGACAATTCGCGGGTACGCGCCTGCACCTCGTCAAACAGCCGGACGTTCTCGATCGCTATGCCGGACTGGTCGGCAAACGTCTCGACGAGCTCGATCTGCCTCGGCGTGAAGTCCCGCACCTGTGACCGCGTCAGCGCGAACACGCCTACCGGCGCGCCTTCGCGCAAGATCGGAACGCATAGAATGGTCCGGTAGCCGCCGAGCTTCTGAAGCTGCGTTGCCCCGTAGTCCGGGTCGGCGAGCACGTCCGAAACGTGGACGGCGCGGGCTTCGAGGGCCACCCTTCCGGTGACGCTGTCGCGACTGGCGGCGAAGGGATTGGCTTTGGCGAAAACCGCGGCTTCAGGCAAATTGCCGTACTCGGCCGACCACCGGTAGAGATCGCCGTCGCGCTTGAAGATGACGCTCGTGTCCGCGTCGCACAGCTTGGCCGCTGATTCCACCAGCGTGTCGAGAACCGGCTGCAGGTCGAACGTAGAGCGGCTGATCGCCTTCAGCACATCGGCCGTCGCCGTCTGCTGCTGCAGCGACTCGCTCAATTCCGCCGTGCGGGCCTGTACCTCGTCGAACAAGCGGACATTTTCGATGGCGATCACTGCTTGGTCGGCAAAGGTCTGCACGAGCTCACTCTGTCGTTCCGTGAACAGGCCGGCCTCAGTGCGGCCGATGAAGAACACTCCGTCTACCTTCCCATCCCTGAGCAATGGCACGCCGAGCGCTGCGCGGACCGTGCCGTGTTCGTCCAGGGTCGGGAAATCGTATTCAGGATCGGACAGCACATCCGGGTTGTTCTGAACGCGACCCGAAAGTGCGACCCGACCCGAGATGGTCTTGCGATCGAACGCAAGAAGCTGGTTCCTGATGATACTCGCTTCCTGCGGGTTGGCACCGACAGTAGCGCCGGCACGCAGCATGTCGCCCTCCCGCAAGTAAATCACGCATTGGCTGGCATCGCAGAGCTTTGCAGCCGAATCCACCAGTGTGTCGAGAACCGGCTGCAGGTCGAATGTGGAACGGCTGATCGCCTTCAGAACATCCGCCGTTGCCGTCTGTTGCCGCAGCGCCTCTCCAAGTTCGGCCGTCCGCGCCTGCACCTCGTCGAACAAGCGGACATTTTCGATGGCGATCACTGCCTGGTCGGCAAAGGTTTCGACAAGTTCGATCTGCCTTTCGGTGAAGGGCCGCACCGTCGAGCGGGTGAGCGAGAAAACGCCGATTGGAACCCCCTCGCGCAGCAGCGGCACGGCCAGCACCGTGCGGTAGCCGCCGAGCCGCTGTCCTTCCCACAGCGTGTAGTCGGCGTCAGCCAGCACGTCCGGAATCTGGACGGCCTTGCCTTCGAGCAGGACTCGGCCGACCCCGGTGCCGCGCCCCGGGACGTGCACAAAGCCGCTGAAATATTCCTCGAGCTCGGCCGGATAGCCGTAACTCGCAGCCTCGACGAATTTGCCGTCCGTCTCACGCACGATCGAGGCGTTGTCCGCTTCGCACAGCCGGGTCACCGATTCGGCCAGAGCGTCGAGCACTGCCCGTAGGTCGAACGTCGAGCGGCTGATCGCCTTCAGGACGTCGGCCGTCGCCGTCTGCTGCTGTAATGCTTCGCCAAGCTCGGCGGTGCGCGCCTGCACCTCCTCGAAGAGCCGCACATTGCCGATTGCGATGACGGCCTGGTTGGCGAAAGTTTTGAGGAGGCCGATTTGGTTGTCGCTAAAGGGCCGCGCCTCGATGCGCCGGATCATAAGCGCTCCGATTGCTTTTCCTTCCTGCAACAGCGGAGTGGCGAGAATCGCGCGAAAACCAAGAAGTTGAGCCATCATTCGGCCAGTTGCAAACTCCTCTCCAGCGATGGTCAAGTCGTGAACGTGGACCGGCACCCGATCCAATACGGCGCGGCCGGTAACGATGTCGCGCGCGACCGGCAAGCCAGTGCCGTCAATCGGAATCGGTCCGTGATGCGCTCCCACAGCCAGCCTGTCGGAGCGCAGCAGATAGATCGTTGCGTCATAGGCGTCGCAGAGCCGAGCGGCTCTTTCAGCGACGGCGTCCAGCACAGGCTGAATGTCCGTAGGAGACCCGGCGATCACTTGCAAAATCGCGCCGGTGGCCATCTGCTGTTCCAGCGACTCGGCTAGGTCGCGGTTGCGGGACTCCACCTCTTCGAACAGCCGCACGTTCTCGATCGCGATGACCGCCTGATCCGAAAATGTCTGCACCAGTTCGATTTCGCGCGTACTGAACGGCGAGACCGACGAGCGGGCGAGGACGAAGACGCCGGTCACGGCGCCGTCACGCATCAGCGGAACGCCCAGCAGGGTGCGGAAGCCGCCGAGCCGTTGGCCTTCGATGTTGGTATACTCCGGATCGTCGAGAACGTCGGCAATCTGCTCTACGGACCCGCTCTGGGCAACGCGGGCGGCGATGCTGCCCCGGCCCGGCGTGACCGGGAGGTTGTTCATGTGGTCCTGGAATTCTTGGCTCCATCCGATCTGTACCGTCGGCTGCAACACGTCGCCCTGGCGCAGATAGATGTAGCCCATCCCGGAATGACAGAGGTCGGACGCGGACTTCACAAGCGTATGCAGCACGGAATCGAGATCGAACACCGAACTGCTGATCGTCTTCAACACTTCGGCCGTCGCCGTCTGCTGATCCAGCGACTCGGCCAGTTCACGATTGTGCCCCTCGACTTTCTCGATCAGCCGGGCATTCTCGATGGCGATCACGGCCTGGTCGGCGAAGCTCTCGACCAGTTCGACTTGACGCGGTGAAAATAGCCCGATCGTCCGCCGCGCCATGCCGAATACGCCGATGGTCTCCTGACCCCGCTTCAGCGGAACAGAAAGTACTCCGCGGAAACTGCCCATGACTGCCGCTTCCGGCCTTTCGTATTCCGGGTCTTCAAGCGCGTCCGCCACGTGGATCGTCAATCCCTCCAGCGCGGCGCGGCCCTGGAACGTCCCTCGTCCCACGACATGCGGGTTGGCTCGTTCGTATGCATGCAGCTCAGCAGCTTGCCCGCCGCCTGCCATGAACCGCAACGTATCGCCAACGCGCAACGTGATTGCGCCCATGTCCGCCCCGGCCAGGCGTATTGCCGAGTCGACCAGCGTCTGCAGTACCGGTTGGAGATCGAAGGCCGACCGGCTGATTGCCTTGAGCACATCGGCGGTCGCGGTCTGCTGCTCCAGCGCCTCGCCGAGATCCCGGGTGCGCGCCTGCACCTCGTCGAACAGGCGCACATTCTCGATGGCGATGACCGCCTGGTCGGCGAAAATCTTGAGCAGCTTGATCTGCTTCTCGCTGAAAGGCTTGACCTCTATGCGCCTGATGACGAGCGCGCCGATCGCCTCGGTGTCACGCATGAGAGGTGTTGCGAGCATCGTGCGGTGGCCAAGCCTTTCGGCAAGTGTTTGGCTGACAGGAAACTCCGCACCTGCAACCGCTATGTCGTTGACATGCACAGTCTTGCAGTCGGCGAAGGCGCGACCGCAGACCCAATCGCGTGCGATCGGCATCGGTTCGAAGTCGAAGGCGATGGGGCCGTAGTGCGCTTTGGGGAATAGTGTCCCGTCTCGCGCTAGGAAAATGCCGGCGTCGTAGGTGTCGCAAAAGCGCGCAGCACTCTCCGCCACGACCTGCAGGACGGGTTGGATGTCGGTCGGCGATGCGGCGATCACCCTGAGGATCGCACTCGTCGCATTCTGCTGTTCAAGGAGATTGGCGACCTCCGCGGAGCGTACCTGATTTTCTTCGCGCGCCGCTGTCAACTCGGATCGGAGCGAGCTGATCGTCATCTCAGAGTCGGAGTCGAGCCCTCCCACTGGGTGCTCCTGTTTTTCTCTGCTCAGTGTCGGCTTTGGCCAGCCCAGCGTCAAGTTTGGTGACCTGCAACGTCCGTTCGTCACGCAGCGCGGCCGCTTTGGTGATGCACCTGAGCGCCGGCTTTCGGAGCTATTGCAGATAGGGAATACGTCCGAGATGGGGTCGTAGGCGGAGTGTCCGCTTCTTCGCACCTTGACCTAAAACCAGTCGGTCAGCTTCCGGCCCTCAGCGGCCTTTCCGCGCCTCGATCATCGCTCGCCGTTTAATAGCCACATGTCAGCAGGATCGATCAGCCGGCTTCCGCGACGGGGATCGCCTCGATGAGGCCGATAATGGCGGAGTAGAATCGTTTCAGATCGTCGATGCGTTGCCCACCACCCATTTGCGGATCACAGCCTGACAAAGCGACAGTCGTCCACATTGATCGGGAGCGAACTGTCGCGAATCCTGAATTCCGAGACGCCGCAAAAGTCTGCTCCAGGACCCTATCCGCAGCCTGATTACAGACAAGTCACTGCTCTCGCTTCACCTTTCCTTGCATGCGCTCCAGGGCGACAGTCAACGCGTTCGTCAGCGCAGTCGTGCCGCCGGCCTTCTGAAAATCCGCGAAGAGCTGCTCATTCAAACCGCCCTTTGTTGAGAACTCGGTTCTCAGTTCCGAAAAGGAGGAATGCGGTGACGACGATGTTGCATGGGCGAGGCCTGCAAACAATTGCCGTAGATATGCATGAGCCTGAGCGGATGGAACGCCGTTCCCGGTCAGCCACAACTCAGCATTCTCAAGAATGCCAAAATAGGTGCCCATGAGAGCACCGCTTGGTTGTCAGCACCTCATATTCTTGCAGGTCGGTGACGGCAACAGCGGTGCCAAGCTCGGCGAAGACCGCGGAAATCGTTTCGTCCGACGGATAGAATGCCGTCGCGCCCATCCCCTGCGCCACAAAAGGAAGTGGCACCGCTCGCGTGAGCTTCGCCGGCACCCCAATCCATTCGGAAATTGTCTCGATGGAAAACACCGGGATGAAGCTGACGATATGTTGCTCTGGCCGGAAGCGGATTTCTTTGATGATCGCCTCCGCAACCTGGGATCTGACGGCCAAAAACACGACTTGAGATGTGTCCACGACATCCTGGTTGTCACGTCCAATGGAGACGCGCGAATAGCGTTCGGCGAGTTTGGCCGCAGTTTCGGAATTGCGGGGAGAGACAGTGATCTGCTCGATCTTGAGGTCTGACTGCATCAAACCTGCGATGACAGCTGACGAAATTGTGCCTGTGCCAACAAACCCAAGCCTCATGACACGACCTTTCAAATTGATTTAATCGCTCGAATATAAGCTAAGCGATCCGTTTCGGTTTGCAGAGCGATCTTGCCCGTTATCGCCGAAATCCTGACTTTTTGACGCTCTGACCCTTCCCTTGAAATCCCACAGGCTATGCTCCTAGGCGAGCCGCAACAAGCGGTATGCAGGACGCAGGTGTGTGGTTATGAACGGCGCGAGGTCCGGGGGGCCGGTTTCTGGCCAGAAGATGCCATTCGCAAGCGACAGGTCGAGGGTCAGCTTGTGGTGCTTTACCCGCCGTTCTGGGCCGCGATCATGACGCGCCGTTTAATATGCCACAATGTCAGCATGAGTCGCCGTGAATGAAACGTATCCAGCTAAAGCCCAATTCTCATAGTCAGTGCAACGCATGGGAAAGGCATTCATGCGATCTTCGATGCATGAAGACTAGGGCTTTTCTCACCGCCATTTTCGCTGCTATTGCGGGTGCGGCCGTTTGCTCGCCTGCGTTCGGGCAAGACCAGGAGACGTGGCGATACAACGTAGAAAACGGCCGATATTCCGCAAATCGGCAATCGATTTCACCTGGGGTGCATTCTCTGACCGGGCGAATCCAGTTTCACAGCGGACAGTTCGGTGACCACTGGAGTCCTGTGGCGCACATTGCGTTCACCGACTCCAAGCTCCCGACGAACGCCGACTGTTTTTGCAACGGTGTTCGTGCGTCGATCTATCCGGACGAGCCAGACACAGTGAAATTCTTCATGATATTTAACGGCAAGTCAGAGCTGATCGCACAAGCAGCTGTAGGGAGGGCGATCACCCTTCAGCTTGGCGATCGATGACGCGGGCGTCCTCACCGTAGTGATCGGCAAGACCAATCCCGTCAAGGGCACGGCGGAGGTGCTGCATCCTCAGCGCGACATGGTACACATGGACTGTTCGAGCGGGGATGTCAGCTTTCTGAATGTGCAACCTGGGTAATTCGACAGGCCAGCTTTCTCGTACTATCCGCTTGGGAAGAGACTGCCGATATTGGCCCCATCCACGTCATTTCATCACCGCGTCAGGGATGACCGCTGGTGTCGTTTTACGGGCCTTCCGACCCTCGATCATGGCGCCGTTTAATTAGCCACAACGTCAGCATCGATCGTCCGCCGGAAAGAGTCACCTTTGACTCGTATTTTTCAGTGTAGCTCTTTGACGGAACGGCAGCTTTGCGCCGCATGACAGTCATTCCCACGGCTCCGTCCATTAACCAAAAGCGGACGTTGCTATTGCAGAGGCAGCGGCAGCTTTGCGCCAAAGAGAGACGTTCGAGCCGACGGCGACACAGCGTTTCGGAAAGAGTAGCGATTAAGTAGATTTCAGGCGTGTTCGCCTGCCTGCTCGGTTCGCGCCGCTGCCAGCCTTGCTTCTCCAGTTGCAATCAGGGCTTGGAAGCGCGAATGACCGTGAAGCGGAATCAGATCGCTGTCCTGTTTCACCCACAGAATGAGCTCGGCCGACATCCTCGGAAGACAAGACGCCAAGTGATCAACAGCTTGGTCCGGCTCGTTCATGTAAACGAAAGCACACGCTATATTGTACTGATCCGACGGATCGTCGGGTTCAATGGTCAGGCCGCGCGACGCCCATTCTCTGGCGCGCTCTTTCTCTCCCAACAGAGCCAATGCAACAGCCCCCCGTATCATTGCATTGGCATTGTCCGGTCGAAGCGAGATTTCCCTCTCGATACGCTCCAGCTCCAGGCGCGCGGAAGACCTGGCCTCATCGTGTCGACCAAGTGAATTGTAACTTTGGCAAATTAAGCCCGGAGAAAGGTAGTCCGTATCGAGGAGCTGTGTCGCACACTCCATATGTACTATCGCTTCCTCATGACGGCCGAGCAATTGGCAGGTCAAGCCGAAACTGTGCCGCACGTCATTCGAGTCAGGCTCGAGGCGGAGCGATTCCTCATGTGCGGCGAGAGCTTCGTTCACGCGGCCAAGCTTCGCCAATGCCCGTCCCTTGGCCGCGTAAGCCTCAGCCAAACCTGAATCGAGCGCGAGGGCTCTTTCGGCCGCGGATAGGCCAGTCTCTTCCGACCTTCCAGTCATATTCAGCATGGCTTGGCATAGGGCAACCAATCCCCAGGCTCGGGCATAGTTGGGATCGACATCCAGTGCGCGATGGCAGAACCGGATGGCTATCTGCAGATTTCTTGTGCTGCGCTGCCTCTGATAATAACGGGCTAAGAGATAGAGCTTGTAGGCTTCCGGATTGTGGGTCGAGCGGGTTTCGATCGCCTCCTTTTCCTCCGGGAGCAGTTTGCCCTTCAGCGCCGCCACGATTGAGTGCGAGATATCATCCTGCAGCGCGAAGATGTCTTTCAGGTCGCGGTCGTAGCGCTCTGCCCAGACATGATCGCCTACTTTACCATCAATCAGCTGTGCGCTGATCCGTACGCGGCCTTCCGCATTGCGCACGCTGCCCTCTAGGACGTGACTGACGTTCAACTGTCCGGCTATCTTTGACACGTCCACTGCCTTGCCCTTGAACGCGAAGACTGTGTTCCGCGCGGTGACCGAAACAGCAGAAACCTTCGAAAGATCGGTGATGATGTCTTCGGTAATGCCGTCGCTGAAGTATTCCTGCTCGGGATCGCCGCTAAGATTTGTGAAGGGCAGCACGGCGATGGAAATTTTTGAAGGTCGGTCGGTCCGGCGTGGAGCACCGGCGACAGCGGCTGCTCTCGAGACCTTATATATCCGCACCGGCTCCGCTATGTTCTTGAGGCTGTGTTCGCCAAGGTCCTCGAATCCGACCTGGACCTTGCCGCGAACATGATTGAACACCGTCTCGGATACGAAAACGGTGCCGGGTTCTGCCGACGCCTGGAGCCGAGCGGCAATATTGACGCCGTCTCCATAGAGGTCACTTCCCTCCACCAATACATCACCGAGATTGACACCGACGCGCAGTACGATTCGACGATCTTCCGGTAAACCGTCGCTGGCGCTCGCCATTGCCTGCTGCAGTTCGACGGCGCAGGCGACAGCGTTGACGGCACTCGCGAACTCGACCAGCACCCCGTCGCCCATCACTTTGACAATTCTGCCCTGATGCTGCCTGACGAGTGGACCTAGTATCTCGCCTCGCCGCACCTTGAGACTCGCCAGTGTGCCGGCCTCGTCCACTTGCATAAGGCGGCTATAGCCGACCACGTCGGCGGCAAGGATGGCGGCAAGGCGCCGCTGCACGCGCTCTTCGGCCATTTGCACCTGACTGCATCCAAGGGACACCGAAAAAGCAAATGTACGTGCGACACTTGCGGGAGTCTATCGGCCGACCTTCCGCCCAGGGTCAGCTTCAGACCTTGGTCCCACTGGGCTGAACGTCCGCTATCGTTCTTCGGACGCCAAAAGCCGCCATTCCGCTGTCGGCCCAAATACGGTCATTCCCTGGCGTATGCTGAGATGGCCGCTCCGGCGCCCGCTGCTTTTCAACTGTAGATTTCAGCGTGTGGCTGGCGACAGATCCGACACTGTTCGCACTGTTCCGGTTGAGAAAACCACGAAAGCGAATACCAGCACAGCGGCAGCTACGATCAGCGAGCCGCCAGCGACGATCGGCTCAAGCGCCGTATTGCCTGCGAGCATCAGATACAGTGCTGGCAGCATCACCACCAACCCGATCGTATAGAGGCCGTAGTGGACCATCGCGATTTTCCGCGCTGCTTTTGTCGGGTTAAGGGCGTAGTAGCCGCCGAAGATTGCACTTGTGACCCATCCGAGCAGATTGATGTGTGCATGTGCCGGAAAGGCACTGTGGTCGCCCGAGATCGCCATTTGTAAGCCGGCGCCGATACCCAAAATGAGCCACACAATAGCTGTCTTAAAGAAGAGATCCGAAACCTTAGGCATGACACTTCTCCCCAAAAAACGCCGAATTCAAACGAGTTCGATATTAGGGGCTCCTAAAATGCTAATGCAATCAAAATCAAAGACGATCCACAAATGCGAAGTCAATTCCTGCCGAAACGCCACCCGACGTGAAGACATTGCCATCTCGCACGATGCGTCCCTTTTCGTGACTGGAGCCGACCAAGGGGAGCAGGTCGACATAGGCCCAATGCGTGGCAGCCCGACGCCCCTTCAGCAACCCGGCCGCACCAAGCAGAAAGGCGCTCGTGCAAACATAGGTTACATACTTTGCGCGCTTACCTTGGCGGCGAATGAAGTCGACCGTCTCGACGTCGGCGAGGGGCTTCCACGACGCCTCCGCGACCGGGCACGCAAATCAGGTCGAGTGGGGGACAGTTCTCGAAGGTGCAGGTCGGTAAGATGCCGAGGCCGCGGTCGCTCACAACCGGGAGCACTGTTTTTGCGATAACGTGGACTTTGGATTGGGCAAATTTGCTGGGAGCCGAGAGCGAAGGCGGCGTTCCCAGCCGGCTCAAAACCTCAAACGGACCGGTGAAGTCGAGTTGGTGATCCCCGGGAAGATCACGAAGCCGACGTTGAAATCAGCCATGCACGTTCTCCCCCCGCGCTCTCTGCCGAGGCGCGGGCTTTAACTGCCAGGGGAAGAGATGGCCGACAAGCCTGTGACAACCTACGTGGTGAGCGTATTAAAGAAGCCACATTGGCGCACTGTCCTGACCACCAAAGACAAGGCCAAAGCGCTGGCGATGGCGAAGGAGATCGGAGACAAAGTGCGAGTTGAAGAGACCACGCCGAAGGTGAAGAAGGGGCGCTGACCGTGACAAAATTAACCATGCAAACAATTAGATTATGAAGCGCGAAGACCCGCAAGGCGTGATCGGGAACTACGCCTGACTAGATGCGTTGCATGGAAATGCCTGCTCTTCCTGCAGGCGAGAGCGGGAGGTTTTCTATGGATCGGCGATCCTTCTTGACAGCAATGCTTGGCGTTGCAGGGGCAGCGGTCTTTGCAACCGCAGTTCGGCCTATCAACGCGGTGGCCGGCGTTCCAGGCGCCGGAAGCGGCATTCTCGATGAACTCGAGGCGCCAGAGGCCGAGACCTTCGACGACGAAGGTACTCCGGCAGAAGTGGAGCAGGTCTACTATCGGCGCTACCACCGCCGCTACTATCGCCGCTACTACCGCCGGGGTTGGAGAAGGGTCTGCCATAGCTATTGGCGACATGGTCGCCGGCGCGTCCGGTGCTACCGCAGGCGTGCTGGGGTCGTGTTTCGGTATTAGCACCTACCTGTGGGAGAGCTAGTGCCCATGGGCTGGGGCGGAGGAACCGTCGTCTCGCAAACGGGACGGCGGGGCCTTCGATCCATGACGGAATTGGATTAGCGGCCCGGCACCCCTTGTTGGGATGAGATGGGAGGCCGGGCCGTCTAAAATCGAACGGAACCTAACCCGGTCGGCGAAATTGTTTCGTCATGAGCGCGCGAGGCACCGATTTTCTGTACAAATGGATTTCCAACAACGTCCCCGAAACGGTCGGGTCTGATATGATCTCGGTTGCCGAACTCACTCAGAAGCTGTTCGCCGACGCCAAGGCGGTCGGCATCGGCAGCACCGAGATCGAGGAAGACACCAGCAGCGTCTACGAGGCGATCCTTGATGCCATCGTGCATCACGACGCCGGCTTAGCCGACTGAGCTGTGGCATCGCGATCCAGATCGCGGCTAGTCTTCCGTCAAAGACAGGAAGGGGTCGCATGCCGAGGGATATCTGGCCGCTGGCGTTCTTCTACGGCGGAGCGCAATTCGTCAACTTTATGGAGTTTGAGAGCCACTACACGTACACGGCAATTGCCGCTGCAGCGGGCTTCCACATGACGTTTATTGAAATCCGAAACCTGCAGATCAATTTGAGAATGGCCAACAGACGGCTCTGGTTCTTAGCAAACCCAGGCGAACCGCCCGCAGACAATCCGTTTCAATAGATGCATCCATTTCGCCTGACCGAGATCACCTATCCGCTGAAAATCGATACGATCTGCGCAACATGCCGCTGGAGGACCGCCGCGAGATCCTGCAGGGGTTGATCGAGCCTGGCGGCCGCATCCAATTTAGCGAGGCGCTGCCCGGCGACGCCAAGGCGATCTTCCACGTCATCGACCAAGCCGGACTCGAGGGGATGGTCTCGAAGCGGCGCGACAGCAGGTATCGCAGCGGCCCCTCTACCGCCTGGTGGAAGATCAAGTGCTACACGGTGAGCGAGCTCGAGCTGCTGGGCATCGAGCGCGAGGCAGGCAAGCCAGCATTCGCTCTCATGGCCGAGCCTGGCACGGGCAAATATGTCGGTTCGGCCTTCATCACTGCAAACCGTGCCATCCGGGAACGGTTATGGAAGCAGGTCCAGGATCACGCCGCGCCGGCGCCGAAGGGATCGAAGCGGCCGGCGACGCAATGGGTCAAGCCGGGCATCATTGGTCGCGTGAAGCACTTGCGCGGCGAGGAAGATTTGCGGCATGCCTCATTGCAGGATTTCCGGGAGGTAGATGATGGCTGTAGCTAAGAAGGACCAGGAGCGCATCACATACGCGTGGATGTACGGTGCTCAGGCTCGCAAGGACGGCAAGGAGCGCGCCGTGCCACAGTCTTGGGACGAATACGCCGACGCCTGGCTGCAGGGTTTTGATGGCGAGGCTCTCACCGGCGGCAAGACCAAGCCGGTAAGCGACCAACTGGAAGCGGAACTCGACGAAGCTGGGATCAGCAAACCAGTCTGAGTAGGTCGACTTGTCAACTTTCTCCTTCTGCGCAATATTTTTTGTGGGGAAGGGGACGATGCGCGAACTGCCACGCAACATCGATGCCGACGTGGTGCTGGCCATTGGCCGGATGCTCGACGACCATGCAAAGCTGGCGTCGGTCTCGCTCGCGGATTCGGTGCTGCAAATCCGCAAAGAGCACACAACCGCGCTCACCGACCTTGATATCGAGGAACTTGTGATCGAGATGGCCGCGTCTCGCGGGCTCGCTGTCCTACTTGACCGAACAGCAAAATAAGACGCGGAACCGAAGGGTTTTTTCACGCCATACAGCACCGGGCCGGTGGATAGGCGGACTGGAGAGCTTTACAAGCCCGCACTAGAATAGGACTATTGTCCTTGGGTGGGGCGACTTTCAAAAGGTGTCGCGATGGCTAGGACCAAACTCTCAAAGCAGCTCTCACAGGCAGAAATCGACCGGTTCCTGGTGGAAGCGGAACGGCTGCACAAGAGTATCGTGCAGCCGCTGTTGTCGCCAACCTCCGAACATTATCGAGCGCTCCAGGGCACGCACGAAGCGCTGCTAAGGTCGATCCCGGAGATCACCGGCAAGGATGCGCCGTTCATTACGTGGAACGGCACAGGGCCGGTGCGACCCGCCTAATGTTGGCTCGCGCTGGCGAAGCCCGTAGGCCCTAAAGTGCCCCGCAATGGGTCAATAGGCTTGGCACCGCAATTGCAATGACGGGTATGTGGGTTGGGGTGGGTCCCGTCGCTTCGCAAATGGGGCGGCGGGCCTCCTCGTGCTTGTCGACGAGCTGCTGCGCAAGCTCGGACTGTGATACTTGCGCGCTTGCTAAAATAATGGGATTTTGAAGGGGTCCGTTGGGGAACGGCAAGTGGGTTGGCGCGATGTATTTTCCGCAGTTTCTGGTGGGAATGCTGACGACGTCTGTCGTCGTCGCGGCTTGGGCCTATCTCGACACGGGGTCCATCTGGAAGGGTGTAGCCTGGGGTGTCATCGCCGCTGTTTTGTTGCAAGTCGGGTATTTCGCGCTTGTGTTTAGGCTTGTCTATGGGCGACAAAAAAACATCGAACAGCAGGCGGAGGAGATTACTCCCGGAAGCCAACAAACAGCCGGTCGGTCCGAGTCAGCTAATGTGCGGAGAGAGGCGATAAAGAAGGGCTGACGCTTAGGTCGGGCTTGACGGAACATTAGCGATCTCTAAAAATTCTCGCTTGCGGCCGGCTACGCAATGGGTCAAACCCGGCCTGATCAATGAAAGCAATTTGCGCCAAATTATCCGAAGGCCGACGATACGGAGCCGGCTAAGAGGTGAGAATATGGGCCGGTTGAGCCTTCGGTTGGCTGGGCTTGTCGTGTTGTGGCTAGTGGCCGGTCTTTCACCCGTGTTCGCCGCGGACTTCACGAAGCCAGGGCCATTTGCAGTCGGTCTCCAGAAGTTCACTATCCCCGACATTTCCGGCAAGCATCCCATGGCGACCATGGTCTGGTATCCCGCCGCCGGTCCCGCCCCCGATCCCAACGCCGCAATCTTGATGGTGTCGATGGATGCGCCTGCGGCAACAACCGGTCCCTATCCATTGGTGATCTTGATCCACGGGCTCGACGGTAACGGCTCTTTATACGGCACGTTGGGTCGACAACTCGCATCGTATGGTTTCGTCGTCGCTGCCGCGGACTATGATACTGGACTCGGCGGACCACTGGATGAAGGAGTTAGCCGGGAAGATGGGAGGGCGATCTGGCTGCTCTACGATCACCCTGCCAATGTGGTCCGGGTGATCGAATACACTGATTCATTGACCGCCCCGGGCGGCAAGCTGGCCGGGACAATCGACACCTCCCACATCGGTGTTTGGGGACATTCGAGCGGCGGAACCACTGTGTTCCAGGCGGGAGGCGCCCGGGTCAACTTCAGAGAACTCGATGCCTGGTGCGCCGTAAACAAAAAGGACCCATACGCCTCTGATACATGCCAATTCGTAGGCCACGAGCAATCGGTCGCGACGCACTATGGTGTCGCTGATCCGATTGCGGCGCCCATGCCGCCCATCTGGGATAGACGCGTAGCCGCTCTTGTCGCCGGAGCTCCGGACGAGCTGCATGCCTTTGGCGACACGGGCATTGCGGAGGTCAAGGTGCCGACGCTCATAATGTTCGCTTCCGACGATGCCGCGGTATCGCCTAAACACAACGCTCTGTGGGCGTATGACGAAATCAGCAGTCAAGACAAGGCGTTGGCCGTGTTCGATCGTGGCGGGCACATGATGTTCATGAACTCCTCGGAGCCAGCATTCAAGCAGGCGAACGCGCTGACCACCGCGTTCTTTCTCGACATCCTCAAGGGCCATCCCGCCGGCAGGCCAGCGCTGATGCCCGACGCCGTTTCATTTCCGGGGTTAAGCTATAAAACAACGCTCCAACCGTGAAGCGCTGCCATTTCCTACGCTGGTTAGCGTCCACAGTAGCGGCCCGACAGCCTTTCGGGGGTGACCAACAAGCCATCGGGCCTTACCGGCATTCTGTCACTGCCGGCTGGCAGCAACATTAGCCCTTTCTAATAGGATAGCTCGTGCTAATTTTATGGATTGACCGTGAATTCGGCCCAATAAGGGAGGAAAGACATGTTGGCCAAAATCCTGCAAATCAACTACAAGCTCAATGGGCCGAGGGCCGAGTATGAGAGAGAAAACCTGCCCTATGCTCAACCCATCGCGGACATACCTGGCCTGCGCTGGAAGGTCTGGATCATAAACGAGGCCCAAAGCGAAGCCGGCGGGATCTACCTATTCGACGATGACGCCGCAGTGCAAGCCTTCGTGGACGGGCCAATTATTGCGGAGATGAAAGGTGACCCGACGTTGAGCATCAAGGCGTTTGACGTGATCGCGGAACTCACGACCATCACACGTGGCCCGGTGAAGTAGTATTCTCGGAGGTTAGGAGGGCGCATGTGACAAGTTGAGATAACGGGACGAAACGCCTCCCGCTGTCGCGCGTGTGTAAGAGTCAGTTCAAGCCAATCAGGAGTAGTAGCAGGAGCGCGGATACGACGAGAATGCGCAATAATCACATTGCTCTGCCATGTGTAGGTTGACCCTCGCTCTCGCCTTCGTGCTCACCTGTGGCCCCGTGTCCGCAGCAGAGCACTGGTTTGCTCATGACGGCGACACGCTGTGGCATGACAAGAAACGAGTTCAGTTGCGCGGTATCGATGCCCCCGAACTTTCGCAGGCGTGTCTTGATGCCGCTGACAATATCTGGCCCTGCGGCAGGTATGCGCGTGACCACATTCGCCATCTCATTGCCACAGGGGATGTATCCTGCATCATCGAAGGCAAGGACCGCTATGACAACGATGTCGGCGTTTGCTTCGTGGGAGGCATCGATCTCGGACGCGACCTGGTGAAACACGGATTGGCGGTCGCCGACAAACAGGCCCCTCGATACCTTGCCGAAGAGCGCGAAGCCCGCATTGCCAAACGCAACTTGTGGGCAGGGAACTTTGTCGATCCCGGCGTAATATAGACGGGGTGGACGCTGATAGGTGAGTACCAAACCTACAGGGGGCTATATCGCGTCTGCAGGCGCGAAAAAGCAGTTTTGATCTTCCTCGGTCGGATGCAGGCAGATGTGGAAGTTGTCGTCGCCGGACGGAATGACACTGTCGTAGGGGACGAAGTACCGGTTTTGGTGGGTGACTTTCTGATGGTCGCCTGGCCGCAAGATGATCACGTAACCGTCGGGTCGCGGTGTTACGGTTATGCTGGGAATCTTACCGGCGCTGTGCGCAAACGCAGAAACATCCTCAATCGCTGCAGCCGTGGCGATCACGCCCGCCGACGCATTTCCTCTATTTCCGCAGCCTCAGCCGGCGCCGCCGCTCTCAAGCTCTTCGGCGGTGGAAAGACGTGTCACTTCGCCTACCGCGTCGCAGGCGCCTTCTTGGCTGGCGTGTCCGGCGCAGCCTTGCGACCTAAACCACTTGCCTTTGCCAGGGCAGACCGTGTCGCGGCGTAGTTTGGCGCCACCATCGGATAGTCGGAAGGCAGGCTCCATTTAGCGCGATATTCTTTTGGCGTCATGCCAAGCAAACCAAGGTGGCGTTTCATCGATTTGAACTTGCGGCCGTCTTCCAAGCTCACGATGTAGTCGGGAAACACGGACTTCTTAGGGTTGACCGCTGGGATTTGCGGATCGGCTAGCCCTGCCACTGGCTGGCTGAGGCCGGACATTGCCCGGTGAACCGAGGCTATCAGTTCCGGCAGACTTGCGGCTGGAATTGGGTTGTTGCTGACAAATGCCGATACAATTTCGACGGTTAGTTCTGCTAACTAAGCGGCGCGATGGTCGGCTTCGTCGGTCATATGCTGGCCCCTTCGTTTATCTGATCAATGTCTTATTAGGGTGCTCTTAAGTGCGCAACCTGACGCCCGGCCTGCCATGGTTCAGGAACTCGATGCCGGCCTCATCGAGGGGCCGCCGTTTTAAAACGGGGTCTATCGAAGGATTGTTTTCGATGATTGCCCCGTTCAAGACCATGATATCAGACGCCCCCCGACATATCCAAGGCAATACATCCATTCGACAGTGGCCATTTCAGCGTTACATTGATCCAATAGGCTTTGGACGTTGGGCTGTTCTGCCGAAGCGTTTGATGAAAACAGCCCTGCAGCGATCAAAGCCCAACTAGTTTCATTTCCCCCTCAGTTTTCGTGCGCGAAGGCAGCACGCGATTGAGCCCTAGGGTCAAAACCCAATCAATCGGAACGACCGAGTTCGACCATTGCGGAAGCTCGTTCGCGCTCGGCCGAATTCACGCCCATCACCCTTTCCAGGCGCCCACTGAGGTGAGCTCGAACGTCTCGAAGAGGTATCCCGAAGCCGCCATTTGGCGTTCAACCAAACAATCAGTTTGCCCGCGTTTTGGAAACTGCGAGGGTTCCACCTGAGCATCTTGCTGGCTGAGAGCTTTGCCCTCGCCACGAACGCCGATAAGGCGTATCGTTGCTCATCGCTGGCCAGGGCCTAACGGAGCCAGCGACTGAGAGCGTAAGACTCCCGTTTTGAGACTGGGCGCGCTCCAACTCGCAACTACTCGGCGCGCTCCCGCGACTATCCGCCTCTGCCGGAATCTCTTTTGCTCGATTCCGGCCGCAGTCGACTTTTGCGGTTTGGAAGAGAGGGAGCTTTCCGATGCAGAGCATCCAGAACCGCCGCCGTTTCCTGGCCGGCCTGACGGCCGCCGGCGCCGCCAGCCTCGTCGGCGCTCCAACTCGAGCTCTTGCCGAGCCACCGCCGGAGACCACGCGCATTCGCTTGGCGAAGATTCCTAGCATCTGCGTGGCGCCACAGTATGTTGCAGAGGAACTTCTGCGTGCTGAGGGCTTCACCGAGGTTGACTATGTCGTCTCACGCGCCGGTGCGGCCCAGGCCTCCGCGGTGGCGAATGGCGAGATCGACTTTACCCTCAACTTCGTGACAAATTTGATCGTGGCCTTGGACTCCGGTGCGCGGATCACTCTGCTCGGCGGCGTCCATCCCGGCTGCTTCGAGCTGTTTGCCAAGCGCGGGATCGACAGCGTCGTCGATCTGAAAGGCAGGAACGTCGGCGTCCAAGGGCTCGGTACGGGCCCGCATCTGTTCCTCGCCAGCATCGCGGCCTATGTCGGGCTCGATCCGGCGCACGACATCAACTGGGTTGTGAACCCGGCGATCAAGCCCAAGGAGCTGTTCGCGCGCGGTGACGTGGATGCGTTCCTTGGCTTTCCGCCGGACCCGCAGGAATTGCGGCGCAGCAAGGTCGGGAACGTGATCATCAACAGCACTGTGGACCGGCCTTGGTCGCAATATTTCTGCTGCATGCTGTCCGCCAACAGCGATTTTGTGGCGGCGCATCCCGTTGCTACCAAGCGTGTGCTGCGCGCCATCCTCAAGGCTGCGGATCTATGCACCGCCGCGCCGGCCCAGGTTGCCGAGCGCCTGGTGGCGGGCGGGTTCGCCAGCCACTACGATGATGCGTTCGCAGCGATCAGCGAGCTGCCTTACCGGAAATGGCGGGACTACGATTCCACTGACGCCGTCCGCTTCTATTCGCTGCGGCTGAAAGAAGTCGGTTTGATCAGCTCCACACCCGACAGGATTATCGCGGAAGGTACGGACTGGCGCTTCCTGAACGAACTCAAGCGCGAGCTGAAGACCTGAGCGGGCGGCCAGGGCACGCCCTCTATTTCAATTCGCAACAAGATTGGCACCATCATGGTTGCAAAAGCGGTGTAGCTCTCGCTCGAATGGTGTCGGCTGCTGGTCGTTCCGTGCCTGCATGGTGCCACTTTGGTTCCGGTGAGCCAAAACGGCGCATGGTGCCGAAGGCTTTCACAGAAGCGTTGCACTTGGCCTTGCGCTTGCCGGTTCGATATGGCAGAAGCCCCGCCATCGGCGGCTGCGGTAGCTCAGTGGTAGAGCACTCCCTTGGTAAGGGAGAGGTCGAGAGTTCAATCCTCTCTCGCAGCACCAGCCTATCCCCTTGATTGGCAACAAGTTTCTGTATTTGTTGATCTATTTGCCGCCCGTCTGTGCACATGAGCTTGCGAAAGCCCGGACCTTGGAAGCATCTCGACACTGGCGTCTACTACCTTCGGCAACGGGTTCCCTCCGATCTGACGTCAGTTCTGATTGATGTTCCGGTCGCAATACCGGTAGGCGAGGTCACAAAAGTCGCAAAGTTGGACGTGAGGTCAAAGTCAGCCTTGCGACAAAAGACCCCTCCGAGGCGAAGTTCCGTCACCGTTACGCCGACGCGGCACTCCAAGAGTTCTGCAAAAGCACCGGGAAGGACCCCAGCCCCTCTCTCATAGGCAGGTTCTGGCACTGGCTGGGCTGCTTAATGCCGATCTCGTGGACATGATGGACAGCGAAGGCATCTGGAGGGAAGTCCTTCGGCTCAACCAAGGCAAGCAGGACAGCGCCGACCTGGAGCGGTGGTTTCGTCCAGGGCATCGCCAAGGCCAAGGCTGAAGGGCGCATGAAGGGCCGGCCCGAGGACGCAGAGCGCAACGAGGCCATCTTGGACATGCTGCGGAAGGGGCAGAGCTGGAACACTATCGTGAAGGCCACCAACTGCTCACGCTCGACGCTCGCGAAGCTGGCGAAGCGCGTACCTTGAACCCATTACCGTTCGGATTGCGGGTCGTGCTTGAAGCTGCGAAGATTGGGCGTTCGCTTAGCGATGTACTGGAAGGCATCTTATGCCAGTTGTTCGGGTGGAGCGGCGGCTCGCTGCGATCATGGCCGCCGACATCGTGGCCTATTCACGCCTGATCGAAGCAGATGAGGCCCGTACACTCGCGTCGATCAGGACCCTTCGCTCCCAAGTGGTAGACCCGCTGATCGCAGACCACAGGGGCCGTGTTGCCAAACTAATGGGCGATGGCGCAATCGTGGAGTTTGGCTCCGTTGTTGAGGCCGTGGCCTGTGCCGTCGCAATGCAGGAAGGGACGGCGGCGCATCAGCGGGAGGTCCCGCCCGAGAACCGCATCGTGTTCCGCATCGGCATCAACGTCGGTGACGTTGTCGTGGAGGACGGCGACCTGCTCGGGGACGGCGTCAACATCGCGGCACGGCTTGAGGCACTGGCGGAGCCTGGGGGCATTTGCATTGCCGATGCGGTGCAGAAGCAGCTGGCCGGCAAGACTGACTTCGCCTTTGAAGACACCGGCGAGCGCAAGCTGAAGAACATCGCGCATCCGGTCCGCGTTTGGTGCTGGTCCAAGGGATCGGCACCGCCTGCCGCCGGTGCGCCGCTATCCTTGCCCGACAGACCCTCAATCGCAGTGCTTCCGTTCGACAATCTGAGCGGGCAGCCGGAGGAGACGTACTTCAGCGACGGCATCACCGAAGACATCGTCACCGGCCTGGCGCACTTCCGCTCGCTGTTCGTGATCGCCCGCAACTCGTCCTTCGCCTTTCGCGGCAAGTCTATCGAGATGGCGGAAATCGGCCGCCGGCTTGGCGTCTCATATCTCCTCGAAGGCAGTGTGCGGCGGGCCGGGGCACGCGTACGGATCACCGCGCAGCTCATCGAGGCGGCGACCGGGGCGCATCTTTGGGCTGAACGTTATGACCGCAGTCTCGATGACATCTTCGCAGTGCAGGACGAAGTCGCGCAGACCATTGTATCAACGCTGGTTGGGCGAATTGAAGATGCAATGCTTCAGCAATCGCTCCGAAGGCCGACAACCAGCCTGGCGGCCTACGACTGTTTGTTGCGCGGCCTTGCCCATTTCCGGAACGACACCGAAACTGCCAATCAGCAAGCTCGTGAGATGTTCGAGAAGGCGGTTGCTCTCGATGAGCGGTATGCGGTGGCGCGGTCGTATAGTGCGTTCGTTAAGGTGGCACAGAACGGTCACGCCGCGGCACCGGCCGAGGTGCTGGACGCGGCGTACACCGAGGCAAAGCACGCGCTCGAACTCGACCCCCTGGAAAGCCGCTGCCACCGAATACTATCGACGATCTGTCTCTACCGCCGTGAGTACGACATGGCCGAGCAACACCTCCGGCGGGCATTCGACCTGAACCCCAATGATACAGACGGGTTGATCATGAAGGGCCGATTGCTGGCCTTTCGTGGAAGGCCCGAAGACGCACTGGTTAGTTTGGAGGCTGCTTGTCGCCTCAACCCACTACGTCCTGGTTGGTACGATGCCCATTTCGGCATCGCGCTCTATTCGCTCCGGCGCTTTGCAGAGGCCGCACAGGCGTTCAAGCGGATGCCCTTGTCAGGTTCGTGGTCGAGTGCGCGGCTCGCGGCCTGCTACGCCCAGCTTGAACGGACCGCAGAGGCACAGGCAGCAGTGGCAGAGGTCCTGCGGTTGCGGCCCGATTTCTCGACGGCCGAATACATGCGCAAGAGCGTCCTCCTTGAACACGCCGAAGACAGGGAGCTTCTCCGCGAAGGGCTCATCAAGGCCGGATTGCCGGCGTGAGTTGGCCGTGCCAGAGCAGTTGGTGGCTACCGTGGTAACGGTCTTTCCCTCGCGCAGCGTAGGACAGAGCTGCGAACACGCCTTGGGCCTCATATAGCACGGCTCTGAAGGCTCTTCCGTGGTCCGGAGATCGAACGAGCGGACCGTTGATACTCGGCAGGCCAGCCTCCCTGCCGCAAGTGGTTCGCGCACCTGACTCGTGTTATCGTAGTTCCGGGAGACGGCGGACGCGCCGTGAGCGCCCGCCCGCTCCTATTGTGGGAGGAACCAATGGCTTATTACGTATTGCTGTCGAGTTTCACAGATCAAGGTATCAAGAGCATAAAGGATACCCAGAAACGTGCTGAGGCCTTCAAGGCGATGGCCAGCAAGAACGGCATCAAGGTTCACACCCTGTTGTGGACGCTTGGTCAATATGATGTTGTGGCGATTGCCGAAGCCGACGACGACATTGCTGCGACCGCACTAGCCTTATCAATAGCATCGTTAGGCAACATCAGAACTCAGACATTGAGAGCGTTCGACGCGGCAGATATGGCCAAGATAATGGCAAAGATGGCCTGACCGCCACTGTGCCGTGAACGGGCGATCGAAGCCGGCTAGCGAGTGGACCGGCGGGGAGGACCCTTCCTTGAAGCGAAAACCCTGGAACGAGGCCGGGGTTTTTTTTATGAGGGACGTTCAACGGGCTATTCTGGTCTAGTCGCAATCGTAACCATCTGCATAGTGGCTGCCAGAACTGCGGCTTGGTGGCTTACCCATTGGCGCTTTTTTTGATGCGTAGTCGCCTCCCTCAGGTAAGACTCTAGTCCGGCAGTTGGGAGGAAGGTTCGACATAGTGCGTTTTGACCGCCTCGCAGACCTGTTCAAACATCCATGTCAGGCCGGCGTCCGCCATGACCGCCTTCTGTGCGATGACACTGATTGGGGCATGCCCGGTGTCGATGGGTAGATCGGCGCTGACCAGGCCGAAGCGCGGTCCCTGCCTCGCCGCCAGCACGGCCGGCACGGCGGCGATGAGGTCGGACTCGGCGACCGCTGCCAGCGCCATGGTGTAATTGGGCACCGTCAGCACCACACGTCTCGCTAGGCCGCACGCTTCCAGAGTTTCGTCGATCAGCCCCTTCCTGTCGCCGGTGAACGACACCAGCACATGACGCATGGTGCAGTAGCGCTCTAGCGTCGGTTGCTCGGCAAAGGGATGACCGGCGTGCATCACCACCACGAAACGCTCCTTGAGCATCGCGCGCCGGTTGAAGCGCGCCGGCACGTCATCCAGCGGCGCGACGGCGATATCCACCAGGCCGGCGTCGATCTCGGCAAGCACCGGCCGCCAGGTCCGCTCGATGGGCCCGCCCTTGCGATAGGGCAGCATTTGCAGCACCGTGAGGTCGATATTGGGCGCGGCCACAGCCAGCTTCTCGACAAGTGGCGGCAGGAACACCGCCGAAAGCGCGTCGGCGGCGCTGATGGTGAAGGTCCGGTTCGATGTCTTGGGGCGGAACGGCTCAACCGCCACCACCATTCGCCGGACCTGCGTCAAAATATTGGCGATAGGCTCGGCCACCTGCAGCGCACGCGGCGTCGGCACGACCCCCTTGGGCGTCTTCAGGAAGAGCGGATCGTTGAGCAGTTTGCGCAGCCGGCGCAGGCCGTGGCTGATCGCCGAGGGAGACAGCCGGAGACGGTCGCCGGCTCTCCCGACATGGCGCTCTTGCAGCACCACCTCGAACAGTTTCAGCAAATTGAGATCGGCGCGGGATAGGTCGATTTCATTCAGCATGATGCTGAATTGATATCATTGGATTCATCAGGGCCCAAGCACGATACTGGCGTGATAAGGTTTCTGGACCCGTGGGCGCATCGATGCAGGAATCGGGTGGCGGGGCGCGACGCACTCTGATGGGGATGGCTGATCGGCCGGGAACCGGGCTTAGGGCTCGTTCGACACCTCGGCGAGCGCTGGCTGGCGGAGCAGCCTTTTTCGGGTGAATTGAGCGGCGTCTCACTCGAAGCGGAGGAGGGGACAAGCGGCATGGCAAGATCATCCGCCTACAAGCTCGATGCCGGGCAGGGCGAGCGGCTGCGCTTCAGCGGCGCCGATTTCCTGGTCAAGGCCGCGGCCGACACAACCGGCGGCGCCTTCTCGATCGTCGAGGAGATCGATCCGCTCGACACCCCTTTGCACAGGCACGCCAATGAGGATGAGTTCTTCTATGTCATTGAGGGCGAGCATGTCTTCCGCTGCGGCGATCAGGAGTTCCGCGTCGGGCCGGGCGGAGCGATGTTTGCGCCGCGCGGTGTGCCGCATGCACACAAGCGCGTCGTGCCGCGCACCGGCCGGTTTCTCACCATGACCTCGCCGGCCGGCTTCGAAGGCTTCTTCCGCGAGCTGTCCGCCGCTGAGGCGAGCGGCGCCGCGATGCCCGAAGCCTACGCGGCCGTGTCGCGCAAATACGGCATCGACTGGCTATAGGAGAAATCGTCATGACACTGGACGCCCTGATCGTCGGCCCAATGTTGCAGGCCCTGGAGAGCCGGCGGCCCTCTGCAACGGAGGATGGCGGCATGGGCGAGGCTTCCACAGGCGAACTCTTTCAGCGTGCCGCCGATCACGCCACGCGTTTTCGCGATGCCATTGCTTCCGGGCCGCAGCGGCCACTGATGTCTTATCGGCAGGCCTTGGACAGTTTCCGCGAGCCGCTTCCCGAACGGGGCAGCGCTGGGCTCGTTGTGGTTGACGAGCTTGCCGCGAAGGCTGAGCCCGGCCTGCACAGGATGACAGGTCCGCGCTTCTTCGCCTGGGTCTGCGGCAATTCCCATTCGGTCGGCGTTTGTGCCGACTGGCTGACCAGCACCTGGGGTCAGAACACCGGCAATCACCACGCCACGCCGTCGGCCTCGGCCGTCGAGACGATCGCCGGCGGCTGGCTGCTCGAGCTGCTCGACCTGCCGCGTGCAAGTTCCATCGGCTTCGTGACCGGGGCGACCATGGCCAATTTCGTCTGCCTGGCATCGGCGCGCGGTGCGGTCCTGCGGCAGGCCGGCTGGGATGTCGAGGCGCAAGGCCTGTTCGGCGCGCCGCCGATCACGGTGCTGATTGGCGACGATGCCCATGCCACGGTGTTCTCGGCGCTGCAGTTCCTCGGCCTTGGCCACGACCGCGTCGTGCGTGTGAAGACTGACGACAATGGCCGCATCGCGGCGGGCGATTTTGCCGTTGCCGCCGCCACGGTCTCCGGCCCTTGCATCGTCATCCTGCAGGCTGGGCAGATCAACACCGGCGCCTTCGATGATTTTGCCGGCATCGTTCCCATCGCCCGGCGCATCGGTGCCTGGGTGCATGTCGATGGTGCCTTTGGTCTCTGGGCGCGTGCCTGCCCCGAGCGCAGCCATCTGGCCGAGGGCGCCGATGCCGCCGACTCCTGGGCGACGGACGGCCACAAATGGCTGCAGACACCCTATGATTGCGGCTACGCCATCGTGCGCGACGAACAGGCCCATCGCCGTGCCATGACGATCGCGGCTAGCTACCTGCCACCTACCTTCGAGGACGAGCGCGACCCGAGCCATTACGTGCCCGAACTGTCGCGACGTGCGCGCGGCTTCGCCACCTGGGCGATGATCAAGCATCTCGGCCGCGACGGCATCGCCGCGATGGTCGCTCGCCATTGCAAGGTGGCGGAAGCGATGGCCGAAAGGCTGCGCGCCGATAACGCCATTGCCGTGCCCAACGACGTGGTGCTGAATCAGTTCGTCGTGCGTTTCGGCGCCGACCACCCGGACGAGGAGGCCGACCGGCTGACGCTGCAGACGATTGCCCGCCTGCAGGCCGATGGGATCTGTTTTGCAGGCGGCGCCAAATGGCACGGCCGCCAGGTCATGCGGGTGTCGGTGATTTCCTGGTCGACCGACGACAGGCAAGGCGAAATTGCCGCCGACGCCATGATCGCGGCGTGGCGGGCGGTAAGGTAGGCGAGGGTTGTCGGCTGGCCCTGTATTCAAGGAAATGCTAATATTGACCGGGCCGGCGGATGCCATTCCAGCTTCGCGCGGCTAATGGCGGCAGCTGGCGTCGAGGGGACGGCATGCGGATCGCAATGATAGGGGCGGGCGGCATCGGCGGCTATCTCGGCGCAAGGCTCGCCGAGGCGGGGGGCGACGTCAGCTTCATTGCTCGCGGTGCCCACTTGCAGGCAATGCGCCGGGCCGGCCTGCGAATTCAAAGCGATATCGGCAACGTCTTTCTCCCCAGTGTGTCCGCGAGCGACGCGCCGGCCGACATCGGTCCCGTCGATCTCGTGATTTTTGCGGTCAAGCTCTACGACAGTGAGAAGGCCGCCGCAGCGTTGGGACCGCTCATCAGCAGGAATACGCGTATCGTGACGTTGCAAAATGGCATCGACAGCGTCGCGACGCTCGGTCGTCATGTTCCTGGCGACCAGGTGATTGGCGGAGCCACCTACTTGTCCGCATTCATCAAACAGCCCGGAGAAGTCGTTCACGCTGGCGGGCTGCGTCACATCCTGGTCGGCGGGCACCGCGAACCTCTCATCAAGGACCTTCAGGCGCTCTGCGATCGTGCTGTCGGGCTCGAGCTGAAGCCGGTTGCCGACATCGACAATGTGCTGTGGGAGAAGTTCGTGACGCTCGCGGCCTTTTCCGGAGGGACGTCGCTCATGCGCTCCGGGATCGGTCCGATCCTCGACGACCCCGAGGCACGTATCTTCGTCGAGCAGCTGCGCGACGAGGGGATGGCGGTTGCGGCGGCGGCTGGCCATCCGATGGCCGAGGGGTTCGAAGGGCGCGTCATGACCAGATGGACCGCATTCCCCCCGAACGTAAAATCGTCGATGGCCAACGACCTCGAAAGGGGCAAGCCAATCGAGGTCGCCTGGCTGTCCGGGCGGATGCACGAGTTGGGCATCAAGTTCGGTATTGCGACCCCTGGCCACACGGCGGTCTTCCGCGCCTTGCATCTCTACGCAGCGGGTGCCGCCCCCCTAGCAGTGTCCAATCAATGTTCCTTGGGAGGATAACATGGCAAGTTCGTCGAGCAAGAGCATGCCGGTGACGACAGCTAACGAGGCAACCGGCTCCCAGGACATGTTCAACAAGGAGCTGGAGACTTATCGCAGGATCGTGGCCGCAAACCTCATGTTCCATCGCGAGGTCTACGGGCTCCTGCGCGATCTGCTCGTCGAGCATGCTCCAGGGTCGTTTCGATTCCTCGACGTGGCGTGCGGCGATGCCGCTGCCTCGGCCGCGATGCTGAAGACGACCGCGATTGGCGGCTATGTCGGCATCGACCTGTCGGAAGCGTCATTGAGGCTGGCCGATCGCGCGCTCGAGGGGCTCCCGTGCCCGGTCGAGCTGCGCTGCGGCGATTTCGCGGAAGCGATGGCGAACTGGTCGGAACCCGTCGACGTGATCTGGATCGGCATGTCGCTGCACCACCTGGCGACCGAGGGCAAGGCGAGGTTGATGCGGCACGCCCGCAGGGCTTTGGGCGGCGTGGGCCTGTTCGTCATCTGGGAGCCGGCCCTGTTCGAGGGAGAGGATCGCGCCGCCTGGCTCGCCCGCTTCTCCTTGCTGCGCGATAAATGGTCGACCGTTTCCGACGAGGAGTTCGCTTCCATGGAACGGCATATGCTTCTGGCAGATTTCCCTGAAACCGCCGACACATGGCTCGGCATGGGGCGGAATGCCGGGTTTCGCCGTGCGGAGGAGATTTTCATGATGCCGAACAGAATGGGCAGAGTATTCCGCTACTGGAACTAGCCAGCGCGTCGGGGCGACCATGTCATCAGATCTGAAACCGAGTGAGATCCCGCCGGGCGACGCTCCGGTTCCCGCCGCCGTCGTGCTGGTCGGTCGCTGGGGTCGCCTGCGCCCGCTCGACGCCGAGCGCGACGCGTCCTGTCTCTACCCGCTCTCGCATGACGAGCATACGAATGCCATCTGGGTCGACATGAAGGTCGGCCCGTTCGCCAGTGAGCAAGCGTTCGCCGACCACGTCGCCGAACTGGTGGCCGACAAGAAACGGGCCTTCTTCGCCGTCGCCGGCCTCGACGACAAGCCGCTGGGGTGGCTCTGCCTGATGGAGGCAAGACCCGCCCATCATGTCGTCGAGCTCGGCTATGTGCTCTACACGCCGCCGCTGCAGCGCACGCGGCTGGCCACCGAGGCGCTCTACCTGATCCTGCGCCATGTCTTCGACGACCTCGGCTACCGGCGCCTCGAATGGACATGCACTTCGACCAACCAGCGCTCGCGCAAGGCGGCCGATCGGCTCGGCTTCGTCTATGAGGGCACGCAGCGCCAGGGCTTGTTCCTGAAGGGCAAGCCTTGCGACATCTGCGTCTATTCGATGCTTTCCAGCGAGTGGCCGGACCATCGCTCAGCTTTTGAGGCCTGGCTCGATCCCGGAAATTTCGACGCCGGGCGGCAGCTTCGCTCGGTTGCCGAGATCAGGGTTGGCCTCGGCGCCATTTGCAGCACCAGTCCATCTCCTTGAAATCACAGTGCTGCGTCACCGACCAAGCGGCTGCCGTGACAAGGCGAGGAGTTCGGCCTCGTCGGTGATTCCGGCCATATAGTTGGCGATGATGCGAGAGGCCAGCGCTTCTCGGCTGGCGTCGGAGTCGCCCTCGCGCTTCGCCTGCTCGAAGACACGCCCAAGAAGTCCCATCTCGGATGGCGTGAAGTTGCCCGCCTCTTTGATCCTGCGATTGATGGACATGTCGCCTCGCTTTCGAAAAGTATACGCGCATCTCGCGAAAAGAGGATGGACTGAACGAGCTACATCTTCGATTACGCCCTTTTCGAATTCGCCCACAACCCGGCTGACCTACGCCACCGACCACCCACCATCCACCAGTATATTCGCTCCCGTAATCATCGACGCTGCAGGCGAGGCCAGGAACACCACGGTTCCTGCAACATCGACCGGGTCGCCGATGCGGCCGAGCGGGATGTGGCCGAGCACATGGGCGTGAAAGTCCGGCTCGGCGAGTGACGGCCGCGTGCCGTCGGTCCAGATGAAGGTCGGCGCCACGCTGTTGACGGCAATCTTGTGCTGCGCCCATTCGGCGGCGAGGCAGCGAGTCAAATGGTTGATCGCCGCCTTGCTCATGCAGTAGATCGCCTCGCCCTTCAGCGTCACCGTGCCGGCCTGCGAACTGATGTTGATGATGCGCCCGGACTTTTGGGCGATCATCAGCCTTCCGACCGCCTGGGTGGTGAAGAACGTGCCCTTGAGATTGACGTTCACCGTCAGGTCGAAATCTTCCTCGGTGACGTTTTCGGCCAGGTTTTCCGGTCCGAGCCCGACATTGTTGACCAGCACGTCGATGCGGCCGAAGGCGGCGTGCGCCTCGGCGACAGCGGCCCGCATCGTGGCGAGATCGGTCAAATCCATCTGCACCGCCAGCGCCCGCCGGCCGATGCGCTCGATCTCGGCGACAAGCTCCGCCCCGTCGGCCTTGCTGCGCACGCCGACGATCATGTCGGCGCCGCAGCCGGCGCAAGCCAGCGCACAGGCGCGGCCAATGCCGCGCGAGGCGCCGGTGACCAGCACCACCTTGCCGGCCAGATCGAATTTCGGCGTGAATTCCGTTGTCATTGCACCCTCCCTGAAAGGTTCAATCTCAGTGTTTGAGCATGATCTTTTCCGAAAACCGATTCCACTTTTCGGGATCATGCTCTTGGCCGAAACCATCGCGGATGGTGACGGGTCTCTTTGCCGAACACTATCCGGTCGTCGCCTGAAAGCCAGCCGGCATCTGGGTTCACGACAAGAACGCCGCTTGCCCCCGGGGCTTGCCATGCGCCGGCCATCATGGTGCCGCGATGGCTGTCAGCCAGCCGCGTGACACGGTCGATCGTTTGGCGTATATTGACATAAAGATATCCTTATGTGACATAAATAGGCTTGTCGCCAAAGGGATAAAAAATGTCGCAGAATTCTGCATCGCTGGACGTATTGTTCGGCCCCGTCGCGGCAAAGCCCGACGGTTCGGAAGTGCTGGCCGCGCTGACGGCGGCGGCGCGCGAACGCATTCTCATCCTCGACGGCGCCATGGGCACGCAGATCCAGGGCCTCGGCTTCGACGAGGGCCAGTTTCGCGGCGAGGCCTTCGCCGGCTGCGCCTGCCACCAGCAAGGCAATAATGATCTTTTGATCCTGACCCAGCCCGGGGCGATCGAGGAAATCCACTATCAGTACGCCGTTGCCGGCGCCGATATCCTCGAGACCAACACTTTCTCCTCGACCTCGATCGCCCAGGCCGATTACGGCATGGAGGATGCCGTCTACGCACTGAACCGCGACGGTGCGCGGCTGGTGCGGCGCGCCGCGCTGAGGGCGCAGCAGCAGGATGGCAAGCGCCGTTTCGTCGCCGGCGCATTGGGGCCGACCAATCGCACCGCGTCGATGTCGCCGGATGTCAACAACCCCGGCTATCGCGCCGTGACCTTCGACGATCTGCGCCTTGCCTATGGCGAGCAGTTGCGCGGCTTGATCGACGGCGGCGCCGACATCATCCTGATCGAGACCATCTTCGACACGCTGAACGCCAAGGCGGCGATCTTCGCCTGCAACGAGATATTCATCGAGAAAGGCGTCCACCTGCCGGTGATGATCTCCGGCACCATCACGGACCTGTCCGGCCGCACGCTGTCCGGCCAGACGCCGACCGCCTTCTGGCATTCGGTGCGTCACGCCAGCCCCTTCACCATCGGCCTCAACTGCGCGCTCGGCGCCAAGGCCATGCGCGCGCATCTGGACGAGATTTCAGGCGTCGCCAACACCTTCACCTGTGCCTATCCGAATGCCGGCCTGCCCAATGAATTCGGCCAGTATGACGAGAGCCCGGAATTCATGGCCGCGCAGATCGAGGATTTCGCCCGCGAGGGCCTGGTCAACGTCGTCGGCGGCTGCTGCGGTTCGACGCCGGATCACATCCGGGCGATTGCCGAGGCGGTGCGGAAATATCCGCCGCGCGCCATTCCGGACATCGAGCCGAAGATGCGCCTTTCCGGGCTGGAGCCGTTCACGCTGACTGACGAGATCCCCTTCGTCAATGTCGGCGAGCGGACCAATGTCACGGGCTCGGCCAAATTCCGCAAGCTGATCACGGCGGGCGACTATGTCGCCGCGCTCGACGTGGCGCGCGACCAGGTCGCCAACGGCGCCCAGATCATCGACATCAACATGGACGAGGGGCTGATCGATTCGAAGAAGGCGATGGTCGAGTATCTCAACCTGATCGCCGCCGAGCCGGACATCGCCCGCGTCCCGGTGATGGTCGACAGTTCGAAATGGGAGATCATCGAGGCCGGCCTGAAATGCGTGCAGGGCAAGCCGCTGGTCAACTCCATCTCGATGAAGGAAGGCGAAGAGGCGTTCCTGCATCATGCGAAGCTGGTGCGCGCCTATGGCGCGGCCGTGGTCGTCATGGCCTTCGACGAGGACGGCCAGGCCGACACCAAAGCACGCAAGGTCGAGATCTGCACCCGCGCCTATAGGCTTTTGACCGAACAGGCCGGCTTTCCGCCGGAAGACATCGTCTTCGACCCCAACGTCTTCGCCATCGCCACCGGCATCGAGGAGCACGACAATTACGGCGTCGACTTCATCGAGGCGACGGGCGAGATCACCAGGACCCTGCCGCATGTCCACATTTCCGGCGGCGTGTCGAACCTGTCCTTCTCGTTCCGCGGCAACGAGCCGGTGCGCGAGGCCATGCATGCCGTGTTCCTCTACCATGCCATCCAGCGCGGCATGGACATGGGCATCGTCAATGCCGGCCAGCTTGCGGTCTACGACACGATCGAGCCGGAACTGCGCGAGGCCTGCGAGGATGTCGTGCTCAACCGCGTGCCCAAGGCCGGCGGTACCGCCACCGAACGCATGCTGGAGATCGCCGAACGCTTCAAGGGCACGGCCGGCCAGGAGGCCAGGGAGCGCGATCTCGCCTGGCGCGAATTGCCGGTCGAACAACGGATCAGCCATGCGCTGGTCAACGGCATCACCGAATTCATCGATGCCGACACCGAGGAGGCGCGGCTGGCGGCCGAGCGCCCGCTGCATGTCATCGAAGGCCCGCTGATGGCCGGCATGAATGTCGTCGGAGATCTGTTCGGCGCGGGAAAAATGTTCCTGCCGCAAGTGGTGAAGTCCGCGCGGGTGATGAAACAAGCCGTCGCAGGACTATTGCCGCACATGGAGGCCGAGAAGGTGGCGAACGCCGCGAACGGCATCGACAATGGCGAGCGCCAGACGGCGGGAAAAATCCTGATGGCGACGGTGAAGGGCGATGTCCATGACATCGGCAAGAACATCGTTGGCGTCGTTCTCGCCTGCAACAATTACGAGATCATCGATCTCGGCGTCATGGTGCCGGCGGCCAAAATCCTGCAGACGGCGCGCGAGCAGAAGATCGACATCATCGGCCTGTCCGGCCTGATAACGCCGTCGCTCGACGAGATGGCGCACATGGCCGCCGAGATGGAGCGTGAAGGCTTCGACATTCCGCTGTTGATCGGCGGGGCGACGACCAGCCGCGTGCACACGGCGGTCAAGATCCACCCGCGCTATACCAGGGGACAGACGGTCTATGTCACCGACGCCAGCCGGGCGGTCGGCGTCGTGTCCTCCCTGCTGTCGAACGAGACCAGGGGCGGCTATGTCGACGCGGTGCGCGCCGAATACAAGAAGGTCGCCGATGCGCATGCCCGCTCGGAAGCCGACAAGCAGCGGCTACCGCTGGCCAAGGCTAGGGCCAACGCGCACCGGATCGATTGGTCGAGCTACGAGCCGCCAAAGCCCTCCTTCACAGGCGTGAAGGTTTTTGAAAACTGGGACCTTGCCGAACTCGCGCGCTACATCGACTGGACGCCGTTCTTCCAGACCTGGGAGCTGAAGGGACGTTATCCGAAGATCCTCGAAGACGAGGCGCAGGGACCAGCGGCGCGCCAGCTGTTCGAGGATGCGCAGGCGATGCTGAAGAAAATCATCGCCGAGAAATGGTTCGCGCCACGCGGCGTCATCGGCTTCTGGCCGGCCAATGCCGCCGGCGACGATATCAAACTGTTCACGGACGAGGCACGCTCGCAGGAGCTGGCGACGTTCTTCACCTTGCGCCAGCAACTGACCAAGCGCGACGGCAAGGCCAATGTCGCGCTGTCGGATTTCGTCGCCCCGTCGGACAGCGGCAAGCCCGACTATATCGGCGGCTTCATCGTCACCGCAGGCATCGAGGAAGTGGCGATCGCCGAGCGCTTCGCGCGCGCCAACGACGATTATTCCTCGATCATGGTCAAGGCGCTGGCCGACCGCTTCGCCGAGGCCTTCGCCGAGCGCATGCACGAGAAGGTGCGCCAGGAATTCTGGGGCTACGCGGCCGACGAGAATCTGGCGCCAGACGAACTGATCGGCGAGCCCTATCGCGGCATCCGTCCGGCGCCCGGCTATCCGGCGCAGCCCGACCATACCGAGAAGGCCACACTGTTCCGGCTGCTTGACGGCGAGGGCAATGCGGGGGTGAGCCTGACCGAAAGCTATGCGATGTGGCCGGGCTCGTCGGTGTCGGGGATCTATCTGTCGCAACCCGAAAGCTATTATTTCGGCGTCGCCAAGGTCGAACGCGACCAGGTCGAGGATTATGCGCGCCGCAAGGCGATGCCGTTGGCCGAGGTCGAGCGCTGGCTCGGACCGATCCTCAACTATGTTCCCGTGCCCCATGCCGAGGCGGCGGAGTAGCGCGGCAAGCTCTGTCGTCGTTTCGCTCCGACCGTGTCGTTTTCGCATGGACGCCGGTGTCCAACCCTGGTTCACGCTATGCCGTCAACAGCATTTGCGCTGGTTGCCGGCTTGTGATCCATGGCGTGACGGTTACACCTTCGGGGCAGTCGTCTTTGCAGTTGGAGCGCCAAATGACTGTACTCACACGCCGCAGGCTTTTGAAAACGGCAGCGATTGCCGGCGCCGGCGGGGTAGGGCTCTCGGCTATGGGCAGGTTTGGCGGCTGGGCCGCTGCCAGGCCTGAGCCGGTGGTGCTGCAGACGGCCAAAATCAAGGCGAAGCTGATGGATGTCGGCCAGACCAGGGATGTGCTGACCTATGGCGACGCCGGAATGCCGCCTGTGCTCAGAATGAGAAAAGGCGAGCCCTTCGCCGCGCGTCTCGTCAACGCCATCGACGATCCGACGACGATCCACTGGCACGGCATTCGCGTGCCGAACAAGATGGACGGCGTGCCGTTTCTGGTCCAGCCCTACGTCTATACCGGCGATCATTTCGACTACGCCTTCACGCCGCCCGACGCCGGCACCTTCTGGTACCACCCGCATTGCAACACGCTGACCCAGATGGGCCACGGCCTGACGGGTGTGATCGTGGTCGAAAACCCCGGCGATCCGACATTCGATGCCGAGATTGTCATCAATCTGCGCGACTGGCGCCTCGGCGACGACGGCCAGTTCATCGACCAGTTCCGGCCGCGCGATGCGGCAAGAACCGGCACCTACGGCACCGTGCGCACCGCCAACTGGCTCGATCAGCCGCAATATGACGCGCCGGCCGGTGGGCTGGTGCGACTCAGGGTTGCCATCACCGACGTCACGCGGATCTATGCCTTTCGCATCGACGGCGCTGAGGCGACAGTCATGGCGCTGGACGGCAATCCGGTGCCGCAGCGCTTTTCTCCCGATGCTCTGCTGCTTGGACCCGGCCAGCGCATGGAGCTGGCCGTCCGCATGCCCGACGACGAGGGCGCGATCGTCAGCCTGCGGGACGTCAGGGGCACCAAGCCCAAGGTGCTCGCGACCCTGCGCGCGATTGGAAGCTCGCTCAAGCGTGACATTCGCGACGTTGCACCCTTGGAGGTCAATCCGGTGGCGGAGGTGGATCTCGCCGCCGCCCAGCATATTTCCCTGGCGCTCAGCGCCACGGCGGAAAACGTCCCGAGCGATGGTATCTGCGGTTCGCTTGGCTACAGTTTTTGGGCAATCAACAAGGTGCCGTGGCCAGGCGATACGCCCGATCCGACCGCGCCGCTGGCCGAACTGAAGCTCGGCAGAAGCTATGTCATCGACATGGAAAACCTGACGCCGCAATCGCATCCGATGCATCTGCACGGTATGAGTTTCAAGGTGTTGTCGTCCTCGACGCGCGAGGTTCAGCCGCTGATTTCGGACACCTATCTCATCCAACCCAACGAAAAGGTGAGCCTCGGCTTCGTCGCCGACAATCTCGGCGACTGGCTGCTGCATTGCCACATCATCGAGCATCAGAAGTCGGGAATGACGAGCTATGTCAGGGTGGTCTGAAGCCCCGCCGGCCGACGACGCGATCGACGTGCCTTCCTCTGTTCCCCATCGTCATGCCTTCGTGCTCCTGCTTTGACCGACGAGAAATTGCCGCCTGCTTGCGGTTTCGTTGGCAAAGGGGGGCGGTTCCCTGCTATTGCCGCCTCCAAACCGAGAAGCATGGACGCTCCAGCATGACCAACGTCGCCCTGACCGGGCTTGCCCGCGATCTCGCCAGGCGTGCCGCCGAGGGCCGCCCGGTACGCATCGGCGTTATCGGCTCGGGCGAGATGGGCACTGATCTGGTCACGCAAGGCATGCTGATGCCGGGCATTTCGGTCTGCGCGATCTCGACACGCCGCCCGCACACCGCGCGCGAGGCCATCCGCATTGCCTATGGCGATGAAGCGATGGCGGTCGAAGCCGACACCGCGTCGAAAGTCACCGGCGCCATCGAGAGCGGCAAGATCGCCGTCACCTCCAACGAGATGCTGGTCACCAACCCGCTGATCGACGTCGTCATCGACGCCACCGGCAAGCCGGGCGTCGCCGCCGATTTCGACCTGATGGCGATGGAGCACGGCAAGCATCTGGTGATGATGAATGTCGAGGCCGACGTCACCATCGGCTGCTACCTGAAGCAGCAGGCCGACCGGCTTGGCGTCGTCTATTCGGTCGGTGCCGGCGACGAGCCGTCAAGCTGCATGGAACTGATCGAGTTTGCGTCGGCGCTTGGGCTAACCATCGTCTCGGCCGGCAAGGGCAAGAACAATCCGCTCAACCACGATGCCGTGCCGGATGACTATCGCGCGGAAGCGATCCGCCGCAACATGAACCCGCGCATGCTGGTCGAGTTCGTCGACGGCTCGAAGACCATGGTCGAGATGTGCGCCATCGCCAACGCCACCGGGCTGGTGCCCGATGTGCCCGGCATGCACGGCCCGAAGGCCGATCGCGACGACCTCGCCAAGGTGCTCATCCCGCGCGAGGATGGCGGGCTCCTGTTGAAGAAAGGCGTCGTCGACTACACGGTCGGCAAGGGCGTCGCGCCCGGTGTCTTCGTCATCGTCGAGGCGACGCATCCGCGCATCATCGAGCGCATGGACGATCTGCATATCGGCCATGGCCCCTATTACAGCCTGTTCCGGCCGTATCATCTGACCTCGCTGGAAGTGCCGCTGACCGCCGCCCGCATCGTGCTTTTCGGCAAGCCCGACATGGTGCCGCTGCCAAGGCCGGTGGCCGAGGTGTGCGCGGTCGCCAAGCGCGACCTCGCCGCCGGCGAGACCTTTGATGCGATCGGTGAGACCTGCTACCGCTCCTGGACCATGACCGTCGGCGAAGCCCGTGCCCAGCGCGCCGTGCCGGTCGGCCTGCTCGAGGGTGGCAAGGTGCTGAAGCCGGTCAGGAAAGGCGAATTGCTGAGCGCCGACAATGCCGCGCCCGACCAGTCGACGAGGCTGTTCGCCTTGCGCCGGCTGCAGGACGAGATGCTGTACGGGACGAACTGAGGTCTACTTGCCCAGTTCGATCGACCGCAGCCGCGCAGCCTCGACTGCCTGGGTAAGCAGAATGGTCAGCCGGTCCTCGCCCATCAGCACGCCAAGCGCGGCTGCCGTCGTGCCGTTGGGGCTGGTCACCTGCTGCCTCAGCACGCCCGGCTCCTCGCCGCTTTCGGCGGCGAGCGAGGCAGCACCGTAGACGGTCTGCATGGCGAGCAGCTTGGCGGTCGCCGTCGGCAGTCCGGCTTTCTCGGCGGCGACGGTCAGTGCTTCGATGAAATGGAAGATGTAGGCCGGCCCCGATCCGGACACGGCGGTCACCGCATCCATCAGGCCCTCGTCGTCAATGGTGGCTACTTCGCCGCTTGCCGACAAAAGGTCGGCAACGAAATGCTTGGTCTCGTCGGAGACCAGCCTGTTGGAAAACACCACCATCATGCCCTTGCCAATCGCCGCGGGCGTGTTGGGCATGCAGCGCACCACCGGTGCGCGACTGCCCAGGATTTCTTCGAAGGTGGCAGCCGGTGTCCCGGCAGCGATGCTGACAAAGGTGGTGCGGCCGTCGCCGAAGCGCTTGTAGGCGGCCGTCACGTCGCGGATCACCTGCGGCTTCACCGCGATGACGACGAGATCGGGTACGGCATCGGCCGGAATGCCGCCGGCATCGGCTGCCGCGCCGCAGCCCAGCGCCGCGGCGCGATTGCGTAGGTCGGCATTGGGCTCGACCACGAAGACCGCCGAAGGCGCAAGCTTGCCGGATTTCAGCCAGCCCGAGAGCATGGCGTAACCCATATTGCCGCAGCCGGCGAGAATAAGCCTGATCGTCATGGAACCCTCCGAAGGAAGGCCTTCACATAGGCGCTCGCGGTTCAGTGGGGAAGCCCCGTCGGGACGAACGGGAAGATCGCGGACCGCGATTGGGATCACGCAACGCGATCGGGATCACGGACCGCGATCGGGATCGCGCACTGCCATCGGCCGCAGCGACACTTGCCTCAGGCCAAGCACGCCGAGCACGAAGAACAGCCAGACAGGATCGCCGCGGTGGAAGAAGAAGCTTTCGAGGAAAGCGTTCAGCGCGGTGAACAGCACCACCATCATGAAGAAGTCGCCGAGATAGATGTTCTCCTTGCGCAGCGGGATGCGCATGTAGTCGCGCAACGGCGCGATGAGGAAGGTGTAGACCGCCACGCAAAGTGCCGGAATACCCATCAGCACGGCGATGTCGAGATAGCCGTCATGGCCGTGCACGATGGTTCTGATGTCCCACGGCCGGTCGAAGGGCTGGTCCTGGTTGAGCAGCAGCGGCGTGCCCCAGAAGCTTTCATAGCCGTAACCGGTCCATGGTCTCTTCGCCAGCATGGAGCCGGCGAACTCCCACAACGTCGTTCGCCCGGTATAGGTGAGATCGGGGAAATAGATCGCCGCCAGATGTTTCACCGGCGGCAGGAAGACGATGCCGAGCGTGCCGACCGCCGTGCCGATCATCGCCAGCGCAAACAGGATCGGCGTGCCGAGCCGCATGCCCATCAGGCTCGGAAACATCACGATCAGGATCGAGAACGGCACCAGGCCGGCCGTCGTCTTGGAGCCGGTGTGCAGCATGAAGATCATCGCCGCGCAGAAGATCGCCCCGCCCCAAAGCCGCTGCCCGCGCCGGTAGAGGTAGAGGCCGGCGAAGCTGAAACAGGCCATGATCGGGCCGGCGATGTTCTTGTGGGTGAACACGCCGCGCCACAGGCCTGCATGTTCAGGCTCCTGTGAGTCGGCGGTGTGCAACGCCTCGTGCGGAAAGACGATGAGGCCGAGATAGGACAGGCCCATGACCACGACGGCGGTGAAGATGATGACCTTCGAGAAAGCCTCGGCGTCGCGCGGCAAGACCAGGATCGTCGCCATCGTCAAAATGCCGATTAGCGTGAAGGAGGCGGCACGCATCGCCGAGGGCGGGTCGGTTGCCAGCACCACCGACAGGAAAAAGAAGCCCAGCATCAGCACCCAGGACGGGCTGAGCAGCGAGCGCACCACGCGCGGATCGGCAAAGGCCATCAGCGAGAAGATCGACATGGCGCCGAGCGAGCCGAAGCCAAGCTGGTTGACGATGTCGCCGCCTTCGCCGGTCAGTTCGGCGCCGGCCGGCTGGAACGGGCGGAAGGACACCATGATGACGGTGAACAGCAGTGCCGCGATCGCGGTCGCCACGCCTTCGCGCGTGAACGCGGCGCTGAGCGGGGCGCGCTCAGTTTTTCTCAGGCTGGCGGTATTGCTCATTGGCATATCCGAATTCGGCCAGCACGCGGCCCAGCGCCACATGGACGGGGTAGATGGCGATCGCCGGCGATCCTGTCCGCGCCAGCCGGAGCATGCCGCGAAACGGCGAGGCGGCAAGCAGCGCCAGGCTCTTCAGCAACACCATGGCGCCGGCCAGCGGCGTGCCGGCGCGTTTCTTCTTTTCGACCAGTGTCGAGATCACGCCGTTGCGCAGGCTGCGGGCACGGATCCAGTCGGCCTCGACACGCCGGGCCGGAACGGTTTCATGCACTTGTCCTTCGGCGCACCAGCCAAGCACGAAGCCTCTCTGCGCGGACCGGCTGAGAAAATCGGAATCACCGCCGCCCATGAAGTTGAATTTCAGGTCGAGAAAGGGCGGGCCCATGGCGATCAGTACGTTGCGTCCGACCAAAAGATTGCCGGACGAATAGAGCGCAGGCACCCGCCCCGTCTCCCGGTAGGGCGGCGCGAACACCGGATGCTCGGCCCATTGCGCATGGGCCGGGTCGGCAAAGTCGGGCACTTGCGGACCTCCGACGATATCGGCGCCGAGCGTTTCGGCTGCCCCGCACATCCGTTCCAGCCACTGCGGATCGGCGATCTCGTCATCGTCGATGACCAGCAGATGCCTGAAGTTGGGGAATTGCAGGATCGCTGTCTGCCAGCCGGCATTGTAGGCGCTGCAATTGCCGCGCTGATGCGCGATGATGACCAGACCTGAAATCTCCCCGCGCTCGAACAGCGGCAGCGCCGCCTTGGCGCCGGCGCGCTCCTCGGCTTCGTTTTCCATCACGATAACGGCAAAGCGCCTGCCGGTTTGCTGCGCACGCAGCGACGCCAGCGTTTCCAGCACCTGCTCGGGCCGCTTGAAGGTCGGCAAGGTGACGACGGCTTCGACAGCCTCGGCGTCAAGCTGGGGCGAGCGCCCCGCGATCGATACCGAACCGTCCGATGGCAAAGGGATCATCCGTGTTCAGCCACATGGTGAGTTGGGTTCTGGTAGCACCACGGTGATAAGGTTTCGTTAATCACCTTACACGGAGAAGCCTACCAGGGCAGCGGCTTTCGCTCGTTGATCGTGCTCGCTTAATCAAGGGTTCACCGCACTTTGCTACCGGCTACACCACAGGATAGGTGAGATGCATCTGCTGTTCGCCACATCGATCGTGCCCGACGGCGCTCTTGCCTCGGGCTATGAGATCGCCAACGCTGCAATCATCGCTGCTTTGCGGCGCGCTGGCGCGCGCGTCACCGTCATCGGCTTCACCTGGCCGGGAAAACCCGCGGACGATCCCGAAAACACCGTGGTGCTGGGTGCGATCGACGTGCGCACGGACAATGCCTCTGCACGACAAAAGCTGGCCTGGGTCGGCAAGGCGCTGCTCTCGGGCCTAACTTTCGCCTCGGTCAAGCTGCGCGCAGTGCCCGACAGCCACGTTCTCGCCGCGGTCGCACGCGCCGGTCCGTTCGACGGCTATGTGCTGAATTCCGTGCAGTTCGCCGGTGCCTTCGAAAAGCTGTTCGCCGACCGGCCGTCGATCTTCGTCGCCCACAATGTCGAGCATCTTTCGGCGCAGGAGAATGCCGCTGCCGCCGGCAGCCTGTTGCAGCGTCTGCTGTTTCGCCGCGAGGCGAGGTTGCTCAAGACCATGGAAGAGCGTCTCTGCCGCCGCGCGCGCTTCGTCTTCACGCTGGCCGAGGAAGACCGCGTGGCACTCGGTGTCGCCTCCGACGACCGCTCGGCGGTGCTGCCCTTGGTGACCGGCACCGAGGCGTCGACCCAGAAAGGTTTGCGCCGCATCGACTGCGACGCGGCGCTGATCGGCACCTGGACCTGGCAGCCGAACCGCATCGGCCTCGACTGGTTCCTGGGCAAGGTGGTGCCGTATCTGCGGCCCGGTTTCCGCATCCGCATCGCCGGCAGCATGCCTTCGGGCGTCACGTCGAAGCATCCCGGTATCGAATTTGTCGGTCGCGTCCCGGACGCCCAGGCCTTTGTGCGTAGCGCTGCCGTCATTCCGCTGATCAGCACCGCCGGCAGCGGCGTCCAGTTGAAGACCATCGAAACCTTCGAACTCGGCCTGCCATCCGTCGTCACCAGCCGCTCGCTGCGCGGCATCGACCATCGCCCGGCCAATTGCGTCGTCACCGACGATCCGGCCGCCTTCGCCAGGGCCCTGGAGGCCGCGGCGGCCGACATCCACGACGTCGACGGCAGCGCATTCCGTCGTTCGCAGGTCAAGGCGCTCGATGCCGCCATCCGGCTCGGCGTCGAGAAGCTCGGGCCGGTCAGGCAGGAGGCATTTGCATGAACATGCATGCCGCCCGCACCGCGTCGGGGCTCGACACCTTGAAGACGATCCTCGGTATACCGGTGCTCGCCATCCGCTGGAACGATGCGGTCAGCCTGCTGAACCGCCTGATTGCCGAGCGGCGGTTCACCAAGGTCAGTTTCCTCAACGCCCACAACGCCAACCTCGCCTCCACCGACCCGGTCTTTGCCGAGGCGCTCGATGATTTCCTCATCTTGCCCGACGGCATCGGTGTCGATCTGGCGGCGAAACTTCTTTATGGGGCGCCATTTCCGGACAATCTCAACGGCACCGATTTCGTCCCCGCCTTCCTGCAGGCCTCGACGACGCCGCTGACGGTCGGGCTGCTCGGCGCGACGCGCGTCAATGCCGAAGCGGCGTCGGCCAAGCTTGCGGCGCTTGCAGTGCAGCACAGGTTCGTGGTCATCCATGACGGTTATTTCTCGGCTGCCGAGGAGGCGGGAATAGTCGACCGGATCGAAGAATTGCGGCCGGACGTGCTGCTCGTCGCCATGGGTGTACCGCGCCAGGAATTGTGGATCGCACGCCATATCGACGCGCGTCACTGCACGCTGCCGATCGCCGTCGGTGCATTGCTCGATTTCCTGAGCGGGGCGGTGCCGCGGGCGCCCTTGTGGATGCGCCGGTTGCGGCTCGAATGGCTGTTTCGGTTGACCGTCGAACCGGGTCGCCTGTGGCGCCGCTATGTGGTCGGCAATCCCCTGTTCCTGCTACGCGTTGTCAGGCAGAAATTCTCGCGCACACCGGAAGCTGCGGGAGGCATCCATTGAACAGCCGGTTCGTGCCAGGCGCCGATGTCGAGCCAAGCCTGCTTCGGCGGATACCCACGGCGGCAATAGTGACGGCAAGCTATGCGCCCGATTTCGAGCGCTGCCGGCTGTTGTGCGAAACGCTTGACCTCCACGTTTCCGGTGCGGCGCACCACTATATCCTGGTCGAACATCGCGATATCCAGCTTTTCCGTCAGTTGGAAAACGGCCGTCGCAGCGTCGTCGATGAGCGGGAATTGCTGCCGCGCTGGCTGCACGCCTTCGACGATCCGCTCAGCCTTTTTCGCCGGCGCGTCTGGCTCAGCCTGAAGACCCAGCCGCTGCGCGGCTGGCACGTGCAGCAGTTGCGCCGTATCGCGATATCAGCGCATGCCGGCGAAGACGTGCTGATCTTCTGCGATTCCGACGTCGCCTTCCTCAAACCTTTCGACTGCGGCGCCTTCTGGCGCGACGGCAAGGCGCGGCTGTTCCGCCGCGACGGAGTGCTGGCAGATGAAGGTCATGACGAGCATCGCATCTGGTCGCGCAACGCCGGTGCGGCACTCGGCATCGACCCGTCCCGGACATCGGTCCATGACTATATCTCGACGCTGATCGCGTGGCGGCGAGACACCGTGCTGGCCATGTGCGGGGAGATCGAGAAGGTCCACGCGCGCGGCTGGGTCGAGGTCGTCGGCTCGGCGCGCAAATTCTCCGAATGCATGATCTACGGCCGCTACGTCGATGATCTGCTGGAGGGTGCCGGCCACTTCCACGGCTCTGAGGAGTTCTGTCGCGTCCACTGGACGGGCGAAGCGCTGTCGGATGACGAGTTCCGCCGCTTCGTTGCCGGCATGGCGCCGGAGCAGGTGGCGATCGGCATGCAGTCCTTCATCGGCACCGATATCGGCCGCATCCGCCGTCTGATCGGGCTTAACTAAAGCATGATCCCGAAAAGTGGGAACCGGTTTTCGGAAAAGATCATGCTCGAACGAAGCGGTTCCTAGACTGGCTTTGCCGGCTTGCGCATCGCCGAATAGGTGAGCAGCGTCGAGGCGAGATACAGAAGCAGGAAGACGACGTTGAGCGACAGCACCAGGTTCGGTGTATCGAGGATGGTCGTCAGCACATAGATCAGCAGCACCGCCTTCAGCCCGGCGAGCAGGCCGAGATTGAGCGCCCGCACCAACGTCTGGCCGCGGGCGAACAGCAGCTCGGCCTGGTATTCGACCAGATTGCGCAGTCCCGGAACGCAGATCGCCAGCGCCACCAGGGGGGCGGCCTCGGCGACATTCTTGCCGAGCGCATTGGGGAAGAAGTGCAGCACGATGCCTAGCGTCAGCAGCGCCAGCGTCGAGACCGCGAACACGCCGCCTTCGATGCCGCTCTTGACCGCCAGCCGCGACAGCAGGTCCGGCGCGCGCATCATGCGCTGCACCAGCATCATCGAGAAGGTGCGGATCGGAATGGCCGTCAGGTCGACCAGCCGCATGATGATGGCGTAGATGCCGGCCAGATGCGGTCCACCGATCGCCAGAACCAGCAGCTTGTCGAACTCCATCTGCAGATAAAACAGCACTTCGGCCCCGGCCACGTAGATGGAGTCGGCCAGTCGCCGGAGATAAAGCTCGATGCGCAGCCGCAACCGCTGGCGCGGGTAGAAGAAGCCGAATGCAATCAGCAGCGAGGCGGCATTGGCGCCGATATAGAACCACGACCATATCCAGACGCTGTGTTGTGCCCAGAACATGAACAGCACCGCGCCGAGCGCCCGCAGCGCTGTCGCCAGGATGGCCAGCAGGGCAGCGCGGCCGAACTTGCCCTGACCATTGTTGACGATCAGCGCCACCTCCACCGGCCGCCACAACAGCGCTTCGGCAAAGACGATTGCCGCAAACACCGACAGCGGCACGGTGTCGGCGAAGAAGATCAGGTAGACGCCGAACGAGGCCGCGGCCAGCAGCGGCAGTGACAGCAACCCGAGCAGCAGGAAGCCGGCGGTGAAGGTGCCGATCAGATTGGGGCGGATGGTGGCTGTGCGATAGAGTGCCGAGATGAAGCCGAAGGCGAGGATGCGCGACAGCATGACGCCGGCCGCCGATGCGGTGGCGAACATGCCGAATTCGGAAATGGACAGCGTGTTGGCCAGCGCGATGAAATAGGCGAGTGAAAACACCAGTCGCCCGCCGGCGCCGCTAATCGCCGAAAAATAGTCGCGAAGAAGCCCCCGTCGTTCGGCAAAAAAAGTGCCGATCCGGGCGAGGGGCCGCCTTTGCGGTATGTCACTGGCTTGCGTCATGTCTCTAAGGAGAGCTTAGGTCGGAAAACTTAACGCGCCGTTCTGGAGCCCAAGGGCGTGTTGAAAAATAGGTGCCAGCGGAGAGTGAAACCGCGGCTTCGGCGGGCGAAAATTAACCTTTTGTTTTCCATGCCTGTTTAGCGTGGCTTAACGAATGGCGAAGCGCCGTTTGCAGGTCGCCAAGGGTAAAGCTCCAGACGATGGTCGACAGGGAAAACCGTGAAGACTGGAAGCGCGAGCGTTCGCTGCTGGCGCTTGGCCAGGCTGTGCGCGGCGACGACGAATCCGACGCGTCCCTGGTCTCGATCGGGGACCGGGCGGATCCGTCATGGCGCGAGGATGCCGCCACGCGCCATCGTCTCGCCCGGTCACTGCGCGAGGCGCGGACGAACCCTTCGCAGCGCGAGGCGCTGTCGAACCCGAAGCTGTCGGATGCTGCCGGAACAGATGGATATCAGGCTGGCTATGAGCCCGCTTCGTCAGCGCAGGTGCCGCCTGAACGGGGTCAATCCGCCGGCGATTTTTCAGCAACCAGATCGGCATCACCAGGCTACGCGCAAACCATGTCGCGGACAGGGTCTGTAGCTGCTGAAACCGCAGGCGCCTATCGCCCCGATCGCACATCAGAACCTTACCATTCAGGCGATGCGCGGGCGTCCCGCAACGACGGCGCGGACAGCCAGCAATGGAAGCCGCTGATCGATCCGATGCAGGTCGTTCGCGGTGTTGGCAAGTCGAAGCTGCTGATCGTGGCGACGACGATACTGGGCGCCGGGCTCGGCATTGCCATCGCGCTGTCGACGCCGAAGAAATACGAAGCCACCACCGAACTGATCGTCGATCCGCGCGACCTGAAGCTCACCGATCGCGACCTCACCCAGTCGGTCGTCGCCTCCGACGCCACGCTGGCCATCGTCGAAAACCAGGTCCGGGTGCTGACGTCCGGTACTGTTCTGAACAAGGTCGTCGACAAGCTCAATCTCGTCAACGACCCGGAATTCAATGGGCAAGGCAGCGGCGGCCTCGGCGTCATGTCGCTCATCCGCTCCATCCTGACACGGCACGACAGCCCGGGTGGTGTCGACGACACCCGTCGCCGCGCGCTTGCTGTCGGCAATCTGGCCGAAAGCCTCTCGGTCGAGCGCGGCGGCAAGACCTTCGTCATCACCGTCAGCGCCACCACGCAGAATGGCGAGAAATCGGCGCTCATCGCCAACACGATGACCGATGTCTTCCTGCAGACCTTCGGTCAGATCCAGTCCGATACCGCCGGCCGCGCCACCGACGAACTGACGGCCAGGCTTGATGAATTGCGCAAGGGGGTCGAGGCGGCCGAGCGCAAGGTCGAGGATTTCAGGGCCACGCACGACCTCGTTGACGCGCAGGGCCACCTCATCAGCGACGATGAGATGCTGAAGCTCAACGAGCAGCTGTCGGTTGCGCGCGCCCGCACCCTGGAGCTCAATGCCCGGGCGGCTTCGGCGCGTTCGGTCGATGTCAACTCGGTTCTCACCGGCACCTTGCCGGAGGAGATCAACTCCAACACGATGAGCGATCTGCGTTCGCAATATGCGTCGCTCAAGCAGGAGGCTGACCGCGCCGCCATCCGGTTAGGTCCGCGGCACCCCGAACTCCAGGCGCTCAATGCCCAGCTTGCCGGCGCACGCGACCGCATCGCCGCGGAGCTGCAGCGCATCGGCTCGTCGCTGCAGGTCGACCTCAAGCGCGCAGTCCAGCTCGAACAGGATCTCGCCTCGCGTCTGGCGCAACTGAAAGTCCGCAGCGGCGACGTCAACAGCGATCTGGTGTCGATGCGCGAACTGGAGCGCGAGGCCACCGCCAAGCGTTCCGTCTATGAACAGTATCTGCTGCGCGCCAAGGAGACCGGCGAGCAGAAGGACATCAACACCGCCAACATCAATGTGATCTCGAAGGCGTTCGCGCCGCTCGAGCCGAACGGGCCATCGCGGGTCGTGGTGGCGCTTGCCGGCCTGTTGCTGGGCTTTGCCTCCGGCGTCGGCCTCGGCGTCATGCGTGGCGCCTATGAGAGCTTGCGTGACACCGCGACATCGCGCTCGCGCCGCGACCCCCGGATGGACGAACGCCGGACGCCTTACGAAGACAAGCCATATCAGGCAGCACCCCCAACGCCACCAAAACCACCGGCACCGCAGCCGGCGGCACCGCCACCACCTGCACCTCCTGCACCACCCCCGCCTGTTCAGCAGGCTGAGATCACGCCGGACGAAGGTCCCGGTCGGATCAGTGCGCTGCTGTCGATGCTGCGCAAGGCCATGTCCCGCAAGCAGTCCCCTGAGGACACCGTCGATACCGGTGAGTGGGTCTCGCCCTTTGCCGATGGGAAACCAACGGAAGATTTGACGCACCCCGCCTATTCCCAGTCGGCAGCGGCCTTTGCGCCTCGGCAGCCGGCTGCGGCAGCCTATCCTCCGCCGCCTTTCCGGCCCGGTGGCCATGTCCCCTATCCGCAACCGACGGCGCAGCCGCCATTGCCTCCTCACATGGTGCCGCAGCGACCGTATTCGGGTCCGCAGGCCTATCCCTATGGGCAGCCGATAGGCTATCCGCAGGCGCAGCCCTGGCAGGTGCCGCAGCAGCCGGGCTATCCCTATCCGCAGCCGGGTCCCCATGCCGGGCAGCTGCCTTATCCGCCTCAGCCCGCTTCCGCGCCTTATCCGCAACAGCCCACCTCGCCGCAGCAGGCAGCTCAGCCTCATGAGCCGTCGGTGGAGGCGCCGCGGGCCGCCGAGGATGTCGAACAGCACGCCCCAATCGACGAAATCCGCGCCAGCCTGCGCGAATTCCGCGAAGCGGTCCGCGAACTTACCGAGACCCGCACGCGTCGCCGTTACTTCTGAGCTACAAAATACGTCGCGATGCCGAACAAAAACATGCCGGTTTCGCGTAAACGGCATGGGACGGCGCTTTGACGGGATTGCGTGTTGGAATTTTCGTGAAAATGCCGCGCTGCATGTTGCCGAAGGCACGCTCCTGGGCTTGATCCGGGGGCGCGGGTTTCGCGGCCTGCGTCAGACAAGGATCCAGGGCGACGCATTCATGTTTTCGGATGCGGCCGCTTTGGGCGGAACGGTGTTGAGGGTGGTCCATGGCCGAAGTGATTGATGGTAAGAGCGTCGCCGAAGACGTGGTGCGGACGGTCAAGATCCTGACGGCCGAACTTGTCGCCAAGGGCAAGGCCAAGCCCGGTCTTGCCGTGGTCATCGTCGGCGAGGATCCGGCCAGCCAGGTCTATGTCGCTTCCAAGTCGCGCACGGCCAAGGAATGCGGCTTTCACTCCGTCCAGCACACGCTACCGGCCGAGACGTCCGAACCGGCATTGCTGAAGATCATCGGCGATCTCAACGCCGATCCGGCCATCAACGGCATCCTGGTGCAGCTTCCGCTGCCTGCCCATATCGATGCCGGCAAGATCATCCAGACCATCGCGCCGGAAAAGGATGTCGATGGCTTCCATTTCATCAATGTCGGCAAGCTCGGCACCGGCGAACTCGAAACCGCCTTCGTGCCTTGCACGCCGGCCGGCTCGATGCTTTTGATCGAGCGCGTTCGCGGCAAGGACCTGTCCGGCCTCAACGCGGTCGTCGTCGGTCGCTCCAACATCGTCGGCAAGCCGATGGCCAACCTCCTGCTTGCCGCCAACTGCACCGTCACCATCGCCCACAGCCGCACCAGGGATCTGCCGGCGCTCGCCCGCACCGCCGATATCCTCGTCGCGGCCGTCGGTCGGCCGGAGATGATCAGGGGTGATTGGGTCAAGCCCGGCGCCACCGTCATCGATGTCGGCATCAACCGCATTCCGGCGCCGGAAAGGGGCGAGGGCAAGTCGCGCCTCGTCGGCGATGTCGCCTATGCCGAAGCGGCGAGGGCCGCCGGCGCCATCACACCGGTGCCCGGTGGTGTCGGGCCGATGACCATTGCCATGCTGATGGCCAATACGTTAGCCTCTGCCTACCTTGCGGCCGGATTGAAACGGCCGTCCTTCTGACCCACCAGAAAGCCGCAGCTTTGCCGAACCCAACTGTTCCTGTAGAACGGCCGGTCATGACTGATCCCGTTCAAGGTGGCCGGCAGTTCGCTTTCCTGCTGGTCGACAAGTTCTCCATGTTCTCGCTGGCCGCGGCGATCGATACGTTCCGGTCGGCGAACCGTTTGCTTGGCCGCGACTTCTACGGCTGGACGACGGTGTCGGCAGATGGCGATCCGGTGATGGCCTCCAATGGCCTGCCGCTCAAGATCGACTATGCCGTTGCCGACCTGCCGCCGGTCGACATCCTCTTCGTTTCGGTCGGACTGACGACGGAATTTCCCGGCAAGAGCAAGGTGCTGGCGGCGCTGCGCAGCTGGGGCCGGCGCGGCAACGCGCTCGGCGCGCTGTCGGTTGGATCCTACCTGCTTGCCGAGGCCGGCCAGCTCGAAGGCTATCGCTGCACCATCCATTGGGAAAACCGCGCCGGCTTCGTCGAACGGTTCCCCGACATCAACTGCACCGGCAACGTCTTCGAGATCGATCGCAAGCGCTACACATGCGCGGGCGGCACCACCTCGATCGACCTGATGCTGGAGATCGTGCGCGGCGATTTCGGCTCCAATCTCGCCAATGGCGTCGCCAATCAGTTCCAGCACGAACGCATCCGCTCGGCCGGCGACCGCCAGCGTGTCGGGCCCGAACGCGATCTCACCGGCAAGTCGGAGAAGCTCAGGCGCATCGTCGAACTAATGGCCGACCACCTCGACGAGCCGCTGTCGGCGGTGCAGTTGGCCAAATCCGCCGGCCTGTCGGTGCGTCAGGTCGAGCGCCTGTTCCTGCGCCACCTCAGCGTCACGCCTGGCCGCTATTACATGCGGCTGCGGCTGGAGCGGGCGCGCGAATTGCTGCGCCAGACCAACATGCCGATCCTCGATGTGGCGATCGCCACGGGCTTCACCTCGCATTCCTATTTTGCCCAGAGCTACCGGCTGCAATTCGGCAGGCCGCCTTCTGAAGAGCGGCGCACGACCTACTGAGCGGATTTTCGCTTCCGCTCAAAAGTTTGACATTCCGCCGCCTCACACCCGCACCCGGACTTGTGTCGTGACGTGGCGTCAAATAGCTTTCCCGCCCTGACCGGGGCGGACTTGAGGAGATTTCGATGGCGGGACTAGCACGGAGCGTCGCTGCGGCGATCCTCCTTTTGTCGATGACCACATTCGGCTTTGCCGCAAACAAGGTCATCATCATTCTCGATGCTTCCGGCTCGATGTGGGCGCAGATCGACGGCAAGCCCAAGCTTGAAATCGCCCGTGAATCGCTGAGAACCGTGCTTCAATCGGTCCCCGCCGCCGACGAGATCGGCTTCATGGCCTATGGCCATCGCGAAAAAGGCAGCTGCGACGACATCCAGTTGATCGTGCCGCCACAGGCAGGCTCGGCAAGCGCCATCTCGGCCGCCGCCGACAGCCTGAAATTCCTCGGCAAGACGCCGCTGACGGCTGCCGTCAAGCAGGCGGCCGAAGCGTTGAAATACACCGAGGACAAGGCGACCGTCGTCCTCATCACCGACGGGCTCGAAACATGCGGTGGCGACCCTTGCGCGCTTGGCAAGGAACTCGAAGCGTCCGGCGTCGATTTCACCGCCGACGTCGTCGGCTTCGGCCTCACCGCCGACGAAGGCAAGCAGATCGCCTGCCTCGCCGACAACACCGGCGGCAAATACATCCAGGCCTCCGACGAGAAGGCGTTGCAGGAGGCGCTTGTCGAGACCGTGGCGGCACCGGCGCCAGCACCAGCTCCTGAACCGGCTCCCGCTCCCGCCCCGGCGCCTGAGCCCGCGAAACCGGAATTCAATTTCCAGCCGACGGTGGTGATGGCCGAAGGTGGCGAGCCGATCACCGACGGCAACGCCTGGGAGATCTACAAGGCGAACTCCGACGGCTCACGCGGCGATTCCGTCACCACTGAATATGGCACCTACAACGGCAATCTCGAGCCCGGCGACTATATCGTCGTCGCACGCGACGACGAGGCCAAGGTGGAGCAGAAATTCAAGATCGAGGCCGGCCAGGTCTACAAGCCGCTGTTCACACTGAACGCAGGCACTATGCTCATTCATCCGCGGTCGAGCCAGGGCGCCGACATCAGTGACGAGGCCCATGTCGATTTCACCTATCCGGGCGGCAACACCACCCACTATGGCGACACGAAAATCATCGTGCCGGCGGGTGAGCAGAAGGTCACGGTCCAGATCGGCAGCGGCTCGGTGACCGAGACCATCCAACTCACCGCCGGCCAGAAGATCGAAAAGGACGTCATCGTCGGCGTCGGGCATGTCGTGTTCAACGCCTACTATATCGCCGGCGGCGACAAGGCCGACAGTTCCGGCCTCGGCTTCGAAATCGTCAAGGCGAAGAAGAAGATCGATGGTTCACGCGACGATGTCGAGCATTCCTATGGACCGGACAGCAAGTTCTGGCTGCCGCCGGACGAATATGTCGCGGTCACCACGCTTGATCTCGCGACCGTCGAGGAGCCGTTCAGCATCAAGGTCGGCGACAATCAGGACATCAAGGTGCCGCTCAATGCCGGCGTTCTGGCCATGTCGGCCCCCGGCGCCTACTCGATCGAGATCCTGTCGCCGAAAAAGGACATCGAGGGCAACCGCAAGGCGCTTGGCCTGAACTATGGCGACACCTGGCAGCAGGCCATTCCGGCCGGCGATTATGTGGTCGTCCGGCACATGTCCGATGAAGGCCATGACAAGGAAATGCCGGTGACGGTGAAGGCTGGCGAGCGGACAGAGATCACCGTTACGCCGTGACCGCCATCTGACCGGTGGCAAAAAGGGCGGCCATCAGCCGCCCTTCCAGTTTAGAGCGATACCGTCACGCCGTGCCGAAGGCGCTGGCGCCATGGTCGGCACGACCGACCAACTGGCGGAAGCCCGCAAACAGCTCGCGACCGAAACCGAACTCATTGCCGATGAGGTCGGCATCCGCCGTCCGGCGCAATGCGAAGTCGCCGGCCGGCACCAGCACTTCCAGCGTTCCGGCGTCGGCGTCGAGCCGGATGATGTCGCCTTCATGGATCCTGGCGATCGGCCCGTCCTCGACCGCTTCTGGCGTGACATGGATCGCCGCCGGCACCTTGCCGGAGGCGCCCGACATGCGGCCGTCGGTGACCAGCGCCACGCGCTGGCCGCGATCCTGCAGGATGCCGAGCACCGTGGTCAGCTTGTGCAGTTCCGGCATGCCGTTGGCCTTCGGCCCCTGGAAGCGGATGACGGCGATGAAATCACCGGTCAGCGTGCCCGCCTTGAACGCCTCGTTCAGTCCTTGCTGGCTGTCGAAAACCTTGGCCGGCGCCTCTATGAGGCGCCGCTCCGGCTTTACCGCCGAGGTCTTGATGACGGCATGGCCGAGATTGCCCGAAAGCACCTTCAGACCGCCGGTTGCCTGGAACGCCTTGTTGAACGGCGCCAGCACCTTTTCGTCGCCGCTTTCACGCGGCGAGGCTTCGCGCACCACGCTGCCATCAGCGCCGAGCTTTGCTTCGACCGCATAGGGCCGCAGGCCTTCGCCCCACACCGTCTGCACATCCTCATGCAGGATGCCTTCGTCGAGCAGTTCGCGGATCAGGAAGCCGAGCCCGCCGGCGGCGTGGAAATGGTTCACGTCGGCGAGACCATTCGGATAGACCCGAGCCAGCAGCGGCACGGCTTCCGACAGGTCGGAAATGTCCTGCCAGGTGATGGCGATGCCGGCCGCCGCCGCCATGGCGATCAGGTGGATGGTGTGATTGGTCGAGCCGCCGGTGGCATGCAGGCCGACGACACCGTTGACGATCGAACGCTCGTCTATCATCCGGCCGACCGGCGTATAGGCATTGCCGAGCGCGGTGATCGCCAGCGCCCGTTTCGTCGCCTCGCGGGTCAAGGCCTCGCGCAGCGGCGTGCCGGGATTGACGAAGGAGGCGCCGGGCGTGTGCAGGCCCATGATCTCCATCAGCATCTGGTTGGAGTTCGCCGTACCATAGAAGGTGCAGGTTCCCGGGCCGTGATAGGACTTGGATTCGGCTTCCAGCAGTTCGGCCCGTCCTGCCTTGCCTTCGGCATAGAGCTGGCGGACCTTGGCCTTTTCGTCGTTCGGCAGGCCGGTCGTCATCGGCCCGGCCGGAATGAACACCGCCGGCAGATGGCCGAAGGTCAGTGCCGCGATCACCAGCCCCGGCACGATCTTGTCGCAGACGCCGAGATAGACGGCGGCGTCGAACATGTTGTGCGACAGGCCGATCGCCGCGGCCATGGCGATCACATCGCGCGAAAACAGCGACAGCTCCATGCCGGGCTGGCCCTGCGTGACGCCATCGCACATTGCCGGCACGCCGCCGGCCACCTGGGCGATGCCGCCGGCCTCGCGCGCCGCGTCCTTGATCAGTGCCGGAAAGGTCTCGAACGGCTGATGCGCCGACAGCATGTCGTTGTAGGAGGTGATGATGCCGAGGTTCGGCACCTTGTCGGCGCCCAGCGCCAGTTTTTCCGAGGGGCTGCACACCGCAAAGCCGTGAGCGAGGTTGCCGCAGGACAGCACGGCCCGGTTGGCGGTGCGGTTCGACGCTTCGGCGATACGGCCGAGGTAGCGCTCGCGGCCTAGTCTGGAACGCTGGCGGATGCGCTCGGTGATGGCTTCGATGTCGCGTCTGGCGGTCATGGTCTCGGTCCTTTCAGGCGAGGTCCCGGAACACCCTCCGGCTGTCTGCCGGGACCCTCAGCAAGTTCAAATCAGGGCGCCCAGAAAACCTCTACGGGCTTCGCTGCGGCGTCGAGCACGGCGCGGATTGGCTTTCGCGGTCCAGGCGCAACCGCGCTGTCGAAGGCGGTGCGCTTGTCCTCGCCCTCGATGTGCAGCGCGATGAAGCCGGCATCGACGATGCGCGCCAGCGACAAGGTCAGCCGCGGCTCGCCGGCGCTGGCCGCATGAACCGGCAGCACGATCCTGTCGGACGACGGGTCAAGCAGCTTTGCCAGATCGTCGGCATCCGGAAAGAACGAGGCGGTGTGGCCGTCCGGTCCCATGCCGAGCACGACGACATCGAGCGGCCAGGGCAATGACTGCAGCGCCGCATTGTCGGACGCCGCCGCATCCTCGATGCCGACGGCTTCGTGATAGAGCGGCACGAACCGTGCCGCTTTTGCCGCGTTCTGCAAGAGATTGGCGGCCACCAGCCCGGCATTGGAGCGCGGCGAGGAGGCCGGCACGAAGCGTTCGTCGACAAGCGTCACAATCACCTTGTCCCAGGCGATGGGCATCGCCGAAAGGGCGGCGAAGAATTTTGCCGGTGTGGTGCCGCCGGAGACGGCGAGCAGCCCTGTGCCGCGCTCGGCGATCGCCTTGGTCAGGCGGCCGGCGACATGACCGGCAAGGGCGGCCGCCAACTCCTGACGCTCGGCGAAGCCGTTCCAGCTGTAGGCGGCGCTGTTCAATTGCTCTCGTGCCATGTCCGCCCGTCACGTTCGATCAGCGCAATGGAGGCCGAGGGTCCCCAGGTGCCCGCTGTGTAGCCCTGCACTTCCTGTCTGGCGCTTTCCCAGGCGTTCTGGATCGGGTCGATCCATTTCCACGCCGCCTCGACTTCGTCGCGACGCATGAACAGGGTCTGGTTGCCACGGATGACATCCATGATCAGCCGTTCGTAGGCGTCCGGCGCGCGGCCGTCGAAGGATTGCGCGAAGCTCATGTCGAGCGAGATCTGGCGCAGCCGCATGCCGCCCGGACCCGGATCCTTGATCATGATGAACTGCTTGACGCCTTCGTCCGGCTGCAGCCGGATGACCAGCTGGTTGGCGAAGATCGGCCCGGCGCTGTCGCCGAAGATCGAATGCGGGATCGGCTTGAATTCGATGACGATCTCCGAAACCCGCGTCGCCAGCCGCTTGCCGGTCCGCAGATAAAACGGAACGCCTGCCCAGCGCCAGGTGCCGATCTCGGCCTTGATGGCGACGAAGGTCTCGGTGTTGCTGTCGTGGGCAAGCTCCTCGACATAGCCCTTTACAGCTCCGCTGGCCGAGGCGCCGGCACGGTATTGTCCGCGCACCGTATGTTTCGGCGCCTCGTTGCCGTTGATGCGCTTCAGTGCCCTGAGCACCTTCAGCTTCTCGTCGCGCACGGCGTCGGCGTCCATCGACGACGGCGCTTCCATGGCGACGAGGCACAACAGCTGCAGCATATGGTTCTGCACCATGTCGCGCAGCGCACCGGCCTTGTCGTAATAGGTGACGCGGTCTTCCAATCCCACGGTCTCGGCCACGGTGATCTGCACGTGATCGATATGGGCAGAGTTCCACAGCGGTTCGTAGAGCGCATTGGCAAAGCGCAGCGCCATCAGGTTCTGCACCGTCTCCTTGCCGAGATAGTGGTCGATGCGGAAGATCTGGCTTTCGTGGAAATCGTCGCCGACCAGGTCGTTGAGTGCTCGCGCCGAGGCGAGGTCGCGGCCGATCGGCTTCTCCAGCACGATGCGCGAGTTCGGCGTGATCAGCTTGTACTCTTTCAGCTTGTGCGAGATATCGCCGAACAGCGCCGGCGCCACCGCCAGGTAGAAAGCGCGGATGCGGTCGCTCTCGCCGATCGCCTTCTTCAGCTTGTCGAAGCCGGCGCCGGTCGTTGCATCGGCCGAAACGTAGGAAAGGCGGGCAAGGAAGGTCTTCAGTTCCTTGGCGTCGATATCGGCCGCTTTGACGTGGTCGGAGATCGCCTGTTTGGCGAAGGCCTGGAATTCCTCGTCGGTCATCTTCGAGCGCGATGTGCCGATGATGCGCGTCGGCTCGGAGAACTGATGGTCGCGCTGGCGATAGTAGAGCGACGGCAGAAGCTTGCGTTCCGACAGATCGCCGGTGCCGCCGAAAATGATGAAGTCGAAAGGATCGACGGGGATGATCTGGCTGGTCATGGTCTGTCCGCTCTGACGCCGGTCGCTGTGACGCGGCTGATATAATCTAATCGATTTAAATTTTCCAGTGCCATGGTGTCACATCTGAGTGTTGCGCCTGCCTCTTGACAGCCCGATACCTCGGAGGCTTGTCGACAGGCGCGGCTCCGGAAGCCTTCGCAGTTGCAGCATAGAGCGGGATCGAAGCGAAAGCCAAAGGAGAAATCGGCGATGGCCGCACATCTTTCGACCAACCCGGTTAGAAGTCGTGGCCCGGTTAGAAGTCGTGGCTTTGCATGTGCCGCAGGCACACCGGTCGATCGTCACCAATCATGAGCGGGAAAAGCATGCGTCTGGAAAACAAGGTTGCCGTCATCACCGGTGCGGCATCGGGCTTTGGCGAGGGCATCGCCAGGCGCTTTGCGCAGGAAGGCGCCAGGGTCGTCGTCGCCGACCTCAACGCCAAGGGCGCGGAGCGTGTCGCCAGCGAAATCGGCGAGGCGGCGATCTGGACCCAGACCGATGTTTCGCTGCGGTCCGAATTCGACGAGATGGTCTATGCCGCCAAGAGCGCCTTCGGCCGCATCGACATCATGGTCAACAATGCCGGTTACACCCATCGCAACGGCGACATGCTCAACGTCGACGAGGAAACCTTCGACCTGATCACCGCCGTCAACATGAAGGCGATCTACCACGCCGCACTCGCCGTGGTGCCGATCATGGATCGGCAAGGCGGCGGCGTCATCCTGACCACGGCTTCCACCGCTGGTCTGCGGCCGCGGCCCGGCCTCACCTGGTACAATGCCTCGAAAGGCTGGGCGATCACCGCCACCAAGTCGATGGCGGTGGAACTGGCGCCGAAGAACATCCGCGTCAACTGCCTCTGCCCGGTTGCCGGCGAGACCGGCATGCTGGAGAAGTTCATGGGCGCCGACACGCCTGAAATCCGCGAGAAGTTCCGCGCATCGATCCCGCTCGGCCGGCTTTCGACACCACTCGACATCGCCAACGCCGCACTCTGGCTGGCGTCGGACGAAGCCGCCTTCATCACCGGTGTGGCGCTGGAGGTTGACGGCGGACGCTGCATCTAAGAGCGCCGACGCAAATCAAAATGCTGCACGGCGTTTCGGCGCGGGTCGCGACAGACGTCAGGCGCCGGTCTTGATGTAGCTCTTGTAGATCCAGCCAGTCTTGCCGTTGTAGGTGATCTGGCACCACTTCTTGCAGCTCATCACTTGCACCGAGCTTTTGGCTGGCACCGTGACGATGGCGGCGGCATTTTTCTTCGGGCCGCTGCGCATGGTCACGGCCCGCAAGATCCGTCCGGTTCCGGCGGCCTCGACCTTGCGTGGCTTCGCCTTGGCCTGGCTGTCGTCGTCTTCTGCCGCTTCGGGCTGGTCTGACGGCACTTGCGGCTCAACCGCGGGGATGGCGGCGGTTTTCGCGCCATCGGTATGGCTACCCGCCGGCGCAGTAGGTGTGGCAACCTTGTCAAGTTCGGTGCTGGCATCAGTATCGGCTGCCGGTTGCGCGAATGCTGCAGCGGCTTTGTCCGGCGCTTGTTCAGCCTGGTTCGCCACTTGGCCGGGAGCAGGCGTACCGGCAGCGGACGCGGCCTTCGACTGCGAACCGGTCCAACGGGGATCATTGGCGGGCAGCGCCGGAATGGTGGCTTGCGCGGCCGCCACGGTCGGTAAAATCTTGTCCGACTTGCGCGCCGCCTGGGGCACGGCTGCTGCAGCCACAGCTGCTCCCACCGGAGCGATTTTCGTCGTTTTCACGGGAATGGTTGGAATGGTCTGCTCAGGGCTCGCCGCCGCCTGCCTGTCATTGGCCGGCAATGCCAGCCACAGCGCCACCGCGGCGACGCCAAGCAGTGCGGCGGTGCCGATCGCGGCGATCACCAGATGCGAATTCGAGCGGACCTCCTGCCAGAAGGACGGCCGCATGTCATATCCGAACTGCATGGCAAAGCGCCGACGTCCCGGCGTACCGAAACTGAAGGGCTCTCTCACTCTTGCCACCTCCATAAGCGGGCCGATGTTCTTTCGATCGAATGCCAAGAACTTGGCGCCAGATCTGCATCAGTCCCAAGAACCGAAGCGGGCAAGCCCGCAGAATTCCCCGTCAGTCACCCACAACCGGCATCTTTATATCGGTGATTGTGGCATCACTACGCCCTTATGAGGGATTCTGCTCCTTTGCCGGGGATTCTGCAATGTGCCGTTACGGCAACAAATATTACAACAATATTACATAGATGAGAGCGATCCTGTCCGTCTGGAGCACGATCCCGAAAAGTGGCATCCGGTTTTGGAGATATCCAACAAATCAGATGGAGCCCCGTCCCGATTCGATCGAGACAGAACGGCTTCTAGATCCTGTCTCGCAGCGCGAACCAGTTGAGCGCCAGGAACAGCAGCGGCGCGCGGAAGCGCCGGCCGCCGGGGAATGGCGGGATTTTCAGATCCTCGATCAGCTTCAGCCGGTCGCGGTTGCCGGCGACGGTTTCGGCATAGAGCTTGCCGAAGAAGTTCGACAGCATGACGCCGTGGCCGGAATAACCGCCGGCCGAGATCACATTGGGCATCACTTCGCGCACGAACGGTTTTCGCGGCATCGTGATGCCGACATAGCCGCCCCAGCCATGCGTGATCTCGACATCCCTGAGCGCCGGGTAGAGTTCTACGATCTGGCGGCGGATGTGGATGTGGATATCCTTCGGATCGTTGACGCCATAGACCTCGCGTCCGCCGAACAGCAGCCGGCCGTCCTTCGATCTGCGGAAGTAGCGCACGACGAAGCGGGAATCGTCGACCGCCTCGCCACCTGGCAGCACTGGCGAGTCCGCGCCCAGCGGCACCGTCGCGCCGATGAACGAACCGATCGGCATGATGTGCGCAGCACTCACCGGTTCGAGCGTGCCGCCATAGGCGTTGACCGCGATCAGGCATTTCTGCGCTGTCACAGTGCCCCTCGGTGTCGAAATCTTGACCTTGCCGCCACTGGAAATGATGCCGGTCGATGGCGTCTCTTCGAACAGCTGCGCGCCGGCTTGCGCCGCCACCTGCGCCGTGCCGATCACCAGCTTCATCGGGTGGATGTGGCCGGTGCCGGTGTCGCGCGTGCCGCCGAAATAGGCGGTCGAGCCCAGCCGCTCCGCCGTTTCCTTGGCATCCATGAAGGAAATATGCGGGTAGGAAAAACGGCTCGCCATGATCTCGGCATGCGCCTTGTAGTCGTCGACAAAGCGCGGCTTGTGCGCCACCGAGAGCTGGCCCGGCATATAGTCGATATCGATCTGGTTGGCGGCGGCGAACTCAAGGAGATGCGCCTTCGCCTCTTCGGCAAGGTCGAACAGCGCCTTAGCGCGGGAGAAACCATACTCGGCTTCCAGGTCCTCGACCCAGGCGCGCTGGCCGGTGCCGAGCTGGCCGCCATTGCGCCCAGAGGCACCATCGCCGAAGCGATGCGCCTCGATCAGCACGACATTGGTGCCTGACTTGGCAAGGTGAGCAGCCGCCGACAGGCCGGTGAAACCGCCGCCGATGACGACGACGTCGCATGTCCGGTCACCGTCCAGCGCCGAATATTCCGGCCGCGGGCCGGTGGTGTCCTCATACCAGGAACGGCCGGGAGAGATTGGGGATTGGTAGGGCATGATACTCAATGGGAATAGGGGAATAGGGGAATAGGGGAATATGTAAGCTAGTCGGTTGACAGTTTGCGGATTAGAAGTCGAAGAAGCTTTCCCACACTTTCGGTACTCGCCAACAATAAAGCCGTCGTCGCTTTCGGCGCGATACCGGTACGTTCAGCGATCAGAAGCTGAGTTTCCAGTTCCTTCAGCGATCCTTGAGCGATGCGGAGAAACTGCAGATAGGAACCTCGGATTTCTCTGCCATACCCCTCCGCTATGTTTGCCGGCACCGAGCTTGCCGCGCGCCGCACCTGGCTGGTCAGTCCATAAAGTTCTTCCTTAGGCCAGGATTTCGTAGCGCCGTAAATCGCCACTGCAAGGTCCATTGCCTGCTGCCAAACCAGCAAGTCCTTGTAGGAACCTGTTTTTTCGGCCATCTGTTCCTACTCCCCTACTCCCCTACTCCCCTACTCCCCTACTCCCCTACTCCCCTACTCCCCTAAACATTCAGCAGCAGATACTCCCGCTCCCAAGGGCTGATCACTTCCATGAACGTCTCGAATTCCGCCCGCTTGATCGCCGCATAGGTCGCGGCGAAGGACTTGCCCAGATGCGCGCAGAGTTCCTCGTCGCCCTCGAACAGGTCGACGGCTTCGAGCAGGCCGCGCGGCAGGTCGATCTCGTCGGCGTTGGCTGTGGTCAGCACCGGAGGCTCGGCCTTGACCTTGTTGGTGATGCCGATCAGCCCGCAGGCAAGCGATGCCGCCAGCGCCAGATAGGGGTTGGCATCCGAGGACGGGATGCGGTTTTCGACGCGCCGTGCCGCCGGATCCGAGCGCGGCACACGGAACGCCGTGGTGCGGTTGTCGTAGCCCCATTTGTTGTTGACCGGAGCCGACGCCGCCTGTGTCAGCCGGCGGTAGGAATTGACATAGGGCGCGAACATCACAAGCGCGTTCGGCACATGCTTTTGCATGCCGCCGATGAAATGGAAGAAGTCTTCGGTTTCCGAACCGTCAGCAGCCGAAAAGATGTTCTGTCCGGTCTTCTTGTCGATGATCGATTGATGGATATGCATGGCCGAGCCCGGCTGCCCCTGGATGGGCTTGGCCATGAAGGTGGCGTAGATTTCGTGCTTCAGCGCCGCCTCGCGAATGGTGCGCTTGAACATGAACACCTGGTCGGCCAGTTCGATCGGGTCGCCGTGGCGCAGATTGATCTCGAGCTGCCCGGCGCCCTCCTCATGGATCAGCGTATCGATCTCCAGGCCCTGGCTCTCGGAGAAATGGTAGATGTCGTCGATCAGTTCGTCGAATTCGTTGACGCCGGCGATCGAATAGCCGGCGCCGCCGCCGATCGCGCGCCCCGAGCGGCCGACAGGCGGGGTCAGCGGATAGTCCGGATCGGGATTCTTGCGCACCAGATAGAATTCGATCTCGGGCGCCACCACCGGCTTCAGGCCGAGCTTGTCATAGGCAGCCACAACGCGCTTCAACACGTTGCGCGGTGTGAACTCGACCGAACGTCCGTCCTGGTGGACGAGGTCACAGATGACCGCGGCCGTCGGGTCTTCTTCCCAGGGCACCACCGTCAGCGTCGACAGGTCCGGCATCAGTTTGAGGTCGCCGTCGTCCTCGGGATAATGGAAGCCGTTGCCATCCTCGGGATAGCCGCCGGAAATCGTCGTCATGAAGACAGCCGACGGCAGCGCCAGCGAGGTGTTGGAGGTGAATTTCTTCGATGGCATCATCTTGCCGCGCGCAACGCCGGCCTGATCAGGTGTGATGCACTCGATGTCCTCGATGCCGCGCCATTCCAGCCAGGCGCTGACTTCCTTCCAGTTCTTGACGCCACGTTGGTTTTTCACGAAGGCAGGCGTGCGAGCCCGTCCTCCGCGGCTCGACGGACGGACTTCCTTTTTTGCAGGCGGCATCATTCACCAGATTGGGTTGCGGATTGTGGAGTATAGCCGTGCCCCACTATGGAAGGGAAGGGGAGCCGCATCGGGCGTTGGCCGACACGGTTGAAAATCACGCCAATCGGATTAGTTTCGGCCGCCCCAATCCAATCGAGACGTTGAATGCCACACGACAGCAAACTGACGACGATCGGCTTCGATGCCGACGACACGCTCTGGCAGAACGAGCAGTTCTTCCGCATGACGGAGAAGCGCTTCGCCGCCATGCTTGCCGATCATGGCGAAGCTGAGCACATCTCGGCACGATTGCTGGAGGCCGAAAGACGTAACCTTGCCGTCTATGGCTTCGGCATCAAGGGATTTACGCTGTCGATGATCGAAACGGCGATCGAGGTCACGCAAGGCCGCGTGCCGGCTTCGGTCATATCAGAGATTCTCGATGCCGGCCGCGAGATGCTGAGCCATCCGATCGAGGCCCTGCCGCATGCGCGCGAGACTGTCGAGAGGCTTGCCGGCGCATTCCGCCTTGTGCTGATCACCAAGGGCGACCTCTTCGACCAGGAGCGCAAGCTGGCTGGGTCAGGCCTCGGCGATCTGTTCGACGCGGTCGAGATCGTCAGCGACAAAAGTGCCGCCACCTATGCCCGCCTGTTCAGTCGCCACGGCGATGGTCCGGCAAAAAGCATGATGGTCGGCAATTCGCTGAAGTCGGACGTGGTGCCGGCCATCGAGGCCGGCGGTTGGGGTGTCCATGTGCCGCATGAACTGACCTGGGTGCTGGAGCATGTCGAGGCTCCGGTGGCCGAACCCAGGTTCCATCAGATATCCGATCTCGGACAACTGCCCGGACTGGTCGAAAGCATCGCCAACCCGGGCTGATCTCAAGCAATTCCAGGAAAAGTGTGAAGCGGTTTTCCGTCCGGAATTGCGTCAGAACAAGATCTCAAGCAATTCCAGGAAAAGTGTGAAGCGGTTTTCCGTCCGGAATTGCGTCAGAACAAAGAGACAGAGTGGTTCCGCGTTTCCGTGAAACGATGAACCGCTCTAGCGGCTGAGCAGCCGATCGATCACTGGCTGCAGCCGTTCGGGTGTAATCGGCTTGGCGACCACAACGTCGATGACGCTCGACAGGCCCAGGCTCTCCGGCGTGCCATTCTTGGTTGAAAGCAGGATCACCGCCGGGAGCGATTTGCTGGAGGCCCGCCGCAACGCGTCGATGCTGGACATCAGACTGTCGCAGTCCTTGTTGTCGGCGCCGCCGTCAAGGACAACCACACCGGGACTGAGCGACCGCAAGATCTTTGCCGCCATGTCGGGAGATTCCGAGATTGGCTTGAGCCCGGATCGCTCGACGATCTTCGAAATCACCACGCGATTGATTGGCGATCTGCCGACGACGAGCACTCGCGACGGATCGCGGATCATCTCGGTGTTCGAGTCGCGGGTAACAAAATTCAGGTGTCTTGGAGTCTCGCCTTCGCGGTTCAATGGGCACACAAGTCGGCCAAGAAGCTCGCCCCTATTTCAATGCAGAGTTGAATCTCAGGAGCAATTGGCGTGAGATCGCGGCCCATGTCAAGTTGAAATAAAAGGGCCCGAAATCATCTCCGGCAGCAGTGAATTTCAAGCAACGCTACTGTACTGAACTGTCCACGGGCGCGTTTCATAAAAAGAAAATTCACCTGCGCAGAGACTGCGCAGGTGAGGTGTCGGTTGTGTAAGTTCGATCAGCCGTGGCTCTGCTGCGTGACGATCACCGGGATCAAAAGATCGCCCCAGTTGCCGTCGCCGCCGTGGTGCCGTGCCGAGCGCACGAGCTCGACCGAGACGCCTGCCTCGACCGCTTTCATCACCGACTGGTTGAGGCGGTGCAGATCGTTGGCCAGCATGCGGATCGTCGCTTGCTGGTCGACGGTCATCGTGGTGGACTGTTCTTCGGCGCGTTCCTTGACACGGCTTATCGATGCCATTGGTCTTCTCCTTGTGTTCCAAGCCCTGTTGGGCGTTTCCTCTGTGTTTTCTTTCGCTATTCGGCGGCCGGCTTGAATTGCGCGTGCTCGGTCGATTCATGCATGGCGGTGGTCGACGACTGGCCGCCGGTGATCGCCATCGACACGGCGTCGAAATAGCCGGTGCCGACCTCGCGCTGGTGCTTGGTCGCGGTGTAGCCATTGGCCTCAGCCGCGAACTCCGCCTCCTGCAACTCGGAATAGGCCGCCATCTGCCGTGCCTTGTAGCCGCGAGCCAGTTCGAACATGCCGTAGTTGAGCTGGTGGAAGCCGGCGAGCGTGATGAACTGGAACTTGTAGCCCATCGCGCCGAGCTCCTTCTGGAACCTGGCGATCGTCGCGTCGTCGAGGTTCTTTTTCCAGTTGAACGATGGCGAGCAATTGTAGGCGAGCAGCTTGTCGGGGTGATGCTTGCGCACCCCCTCGGCGAATTTCTTGGCCTGCGCTAGGTCGGGCTTCGAGGTCTCGCACCAGATCAGATCCGCGTGAGGCGCATAGGCGACGGCGCGGGCGATGCAGGGCTCGATGCCGTTCCTGACGTGATAGAAGCCTTCCACGGTGCGCCCGGCGCCGTAGTCGACGAAGGGCTGGTCGCGTTCGTCGATATCGGAGGTCAGCAATTTTGCCGCTTCCGCATCGGTGCGTGCGACGACCAGGGTCGACGTGCCCATCACGTCCGCCGCCAGGCGCGCGGCGTTGAGGTTGCGGATGTGCGCTGCAGTCGGGATCAGCACCTTGCCGCCGAGATGGCCGCACTTCTTTTCCGAAGCCAGCTGGTCCTCATAGTGAACGCCGGCCGCGCCCGCCTCGATGAAGGCCTTCATGATTTCGAAGGCGTTGAGCGGCCCGCCGAAACCGGCTTCCGCATCGGCGACGATCGGCGCGAACCAGGTTTCGACCGAAAGCCCGTTGCCTTCGGAGGTCTCGATCTGGTCGGCGCGCTGCAGCGTGCGGTTGATGCGCTTGACCAGTTCGGGCGCCGCATTGGCCGGATAAAGCGACTGGTCCGGATACATCGCGCCAGCCGTGTTGGCGTCAGCGGCAACCTGCCAGCCCGACAGGTAGATCGCCTTCAGCCCGGCGCGCACCTGCTGCATCGCCTGGTTGCCGGACATGGCGCCGAGCGCGTTGACGAAGTCCTCCTCGTGGATGAGCTTCCACAACCGGTTGGCGCCCATTTCGGCGAGGCTCTGGCGGATCTGCACCGAACCGCGCAGCCGCTTCACATCCTCCGGAGAATAGGGCCGTTCGATGCCGTCGAAGCGGCCTTCCGGCGCCGATGGGACGAGGTTGTAAAAATCAGTCATGGGTCACTCCGAAGGATTGCTACACCGTGTCCGGGCACCAATCATCTGCGCGCCGGAATATGACTGAATTTACATTGCGGTGCGCAATTGGCCAGAAAAATCAAGAAAATCGACCGAGCATAAGGGAAAACCTGTATTGCGTTTGACAGCGGGCCGCTGTAAATTTGTCATTATTGTAAAAGGCGGCGCAGCGAGATTGCCGTGAAAGTTATGTAAATTCTTGTCAAGGACAGTCGATGGCTGACCAGAAAATCTTTGCAGGGCCGCGCATCCGCCGCATCCGCAATGCCAAGGGCCTGACGCAGACGGCGATGGCCGAGGGGCTCGGTATCTCACCCTCCTATCTCAACCTGATCGAGCGCAACCAGCGGCCGCTGACGGTGCAGCTGATCCTCAAGCTGGCGTCCGTCTACAAGGTCGATCCGCACGAACTGCAGGGCGAGGCAAGGGGGTCCGTCGCTGCCTTGAAGGAAGTGTTCACCGATCCTCTGCTGGTCGGTGAGCTGCCGGGAGATCAGGAATTGATCGAGCTTGCCGAGGCGGCGCCGAACGCGTCCGCGGCGGTGATAAAACTGTTCCGCGCCTATCGCGAGCAGGCCGAGCGCCTGTCCGACCTCAACGAGCTCTTGGCGCGCGAAGGTCGGGCGACCGCGCTTTCCGGCGCCCGCCTGCCGATCGACGAGGTGCACGAGATCTTCGAGCGCCGGCCCAACCATTTCGCGGCGCTCGAGGAAGAGGCCGCGGCGTTCACCTCGGTGCTTGATCCCGGCGACGATTTGTTCGGCGCGTTGAAGGCCTGGCTGAAGCGCGAATACGGCATCGTGGTCAAGGTGCTGCCGGTCGCCACCATGCCGAACTGGCGCCGCCGCTATGATCGCCACTCGCAGCGCCTGTTCCTATCAGAACGGCTGTCTCCGTTCGACCAGCTGCGCGAAGTCGCGATGGAGGCCTGCCTGATCCGCATGACGGTCGCGGTCGCCGGCGAGATCCAGGCGCTCAAATTGACCACGGACGAGGCTCGCCGTCTTGCCCGCTTCGAACTCGGCCGCTATGCCGCGCATGCGCTGATGATGCCCTATCAGGCCTTTCATGCGGCCGCCGTGCGCGCCCGCTATGATATCGACGTTCTGCGTTCGCGCTTCGGCGTCTCTTTCGAACAGGCCGCGAACCGGCTGACCATGCTGCAGCGGCAGGGCGCACTGGGCGTGCCGTTCTTCATGCTGGAGGTCGACAATGCCGGCAACCGCTTCCGCAAGGCCGGCAGCCAGGGCTTTCCGCAAAGCCGCTTCGGCGGTGGCTGTCCCAAGCTGCCCGTGCATGTCGCTTTCACCCAGCCCGGGCAGATCTTCGTCGAGGCGGTGGAAATGCCCGACGGCGCCGAGTTCCTGTGCATCGCCCGCACGCTGGAAGGACCGCAAGGCGCCTTCTCGGAGCGTCCGCGCCGCACGGCGCTGCTGCTTGGGTGCGACATCGGCTTTCGCGACGACATCGTCTATGGCGCGGCACTTCCCGGTGCGGCAACCACCACGAAGGCGGGCAGCGTCACGGCGACGCCGGTCGGACCCGCCTGCCGGCTTTGCGAACGCGTCGGCTGTCTGGCGCGCGCCGAGCCGCCGGTGACGCGTCCGCTCGGCCTCGACGAGATGGTGACGGGCTTGAGTGCCTTCGACTTCCAGTGACGACATGAGCCGTGATGCCGGGCTGGGTGCCACAATTGTCGTCGGTCTCTGGCTCACCCCCGGCCTTCGCCTTTGCGTTACGCGAACGGAGTATCTTTTTGTCGTCCCTTGCGCATCGTCCCGTCCACAAAAGCCCGACAGTCGCGCCCATGACCGACACAGCATCATCGCCGAGCGTTGTTCTATCAGCCGTCTCGCCGCGCGAGGAACGCGTCGGCATGCTTTTGGTGTTCCTTTCGGCGCTGATGTGGAGTTTCGGCGGCACCATTGCCCGCTTCATCACCGTCGGCGACAGTTGGACGGTTATTTTCTGGCGCTCCGTCTGGGCAGCGGCCTTCCTGATCTGCTTCATGGCCTGGCGCGACGGCTGGCGCGGCACGCTGAAATTGTTCCGCGACATGGGTCTGCCGGGCCTGGCCGTCGGGGTCTGCTTCGCTACCGCATCGACCGCATTCGTCGTCGCACTTGCCTACACCACCGTCGCCAACATCCTGCTGATGCAGGCCGGCGTGCCGCTTCTGGCGGCGCTGCTTGCCTGGGCGTTGTTTCGCGAAAGGGTGACCGTCGCGACCTGGCTGGCGATTGCCGCCGTCATCACCGGTGTCGCCATCATGGTGTCAGAATCGCTTGATGGCGCTGTCTCACCGATAGGCGACGGGCTGGCGCTCTTGATTGCGGTCATGTTCTCGATCGCCACCGTCATCACCCGGCGGTTTTCCGGCGTGCGCATGACGCCGGCAACCTGCCTTGGCACCATGCTTGCGGCGGGCTTTGCCGCCTCGCAGGCGTCGACATTCGCCGTGTCGGCCAGTGACATGGGCTTTCTCTTTGCCTTCGGCATGGTCAATCTCGGTCTTGGCCTTGCCTTCTTCGCCACCGGCGCGCGGCTGATACCGGCGGCCGTCGCCGCACTGCTCGGCACGTTCGAGCCGATCCTCGGCCCGATATGGGTCTGGCTGGTCCATTCCGAGGTGCCGTCGGGGCGCACCATCATCGGCGGCGCGGTGGTGGTGACGGCGCTGCTCGTTCATATCGGGCTCGAATTCAAGCGCCAGACACGGCCCGAGCGCGCCGGGGTTACCGGGGTGCCATCGCCTAATTGATGCGGCGTGCAGCTTTGCCATTGACAAATTCGCTGCCGCGCGGGCAGGCTGAGACTACGGCAACAACAAGACAGGCGTATCTTGCCAAGTCTCCCTGCCGGTCAGATCGAGACCGGACCACATCGTCGTATCTCTGCCCCCGCCACGGCGAAAGCCCTTGACGGCACCCGCACGCCTCCCAGGCCGCGACAGGGACACAAAGCCACCACCCGCCGCCTATCGAACCGCCTGCATAATGTCGGCAGTTCGTGCTTGTTGCTTGCTGGGAAGCTCAATAGTCTGAAACAAATGCCCGGCCGCGTGGGGTCCGCGACGAGCCGGCGAAGGAACACTCATCAAAGGAGAATAGCATGATCCGCAAAGCGCTCTGGCTTTCGGCGACCTCGGTATTTCTGACGCTTTTCACCGCCGGCGGCCATGCCGAAGACCGCGTCGTCAACGTCTTTAACTGGTCGGATTATATCGACAGTTCGATCATCGATGATTTCACCAAGCAAACCGGCATCAAGGTCGTCTACGACACCTTCGATTCCAACGAAATCCTGGAAACCAAGCTGCTTGCCGGCGGCAGCGGCTATGACGTCGTCGTGCCCAGCGGCAACTTCCTCGCGCGCCAGATCCAGGCCGGTGTGTTCCAGAAGCTCGACAAGTCGAAATTGCCAAACATTTCCAACATGTGGGACACGGTTACGGAGCGAACCGCCAAATACGACCCCGGCAACGAATACTCGGTCAACTACATGTGGGGCACGGTTGGTCTCGGCTACAACATCAAGAAAGTGCAGGCAGCACTCGGCACCGACAAGATCGACAGCTGGGATGTGTTCTTCAATCCCGACAGTCTGGCCAAGCTGAAGGACTGCGGCGTCTACGTGCTGGATTCACCGGCCGACATCATCCCGGCGGCGCTGAAATATCTCGGTCTCGACCCCAACAGCACCTCGCCTGACGATATCGCCAAGGCCGAGGAGGCCCTGCTCAAGGTCCGGCCCTATATCAGAAAGTTCCACTCCTCGGAGTACATCAACGCACTCGCCAATGGCGACATCTGCCTGGCTGTCGGCTGGTCGGGTGACGTGTTCCAGGCCCGCAACCGCGCGGTCGAGGCCAAGCAAGGCGTGGAAATCGGCTATTCCGTGCCGAAGGAAGGCGCCCAGATGTGGTTCGACCAGATGGCGATCCCCGCCGATGCGCCGCATGTCGCAGAGGCGCTCGAATTCATCAACTACATGATGACGCCGGAAGTGATCGCCAAATCGTCGAACTATGTGCTCTACGCCAACGGCAACAAGGCTTCGCAGCAGTTCGTCGACAAGGCGCTGTTGGATGATCCTTCCGTCTATCCCGATGCCGAGACGATAAAGAAGCTCTACACGGTCTCTCCCTACGACCCCAAGACCCAGCGTCTGATTACACGCAGCTGGACCAAGATCGTCACCGGCCAATAAGCAATCTGATCGGTCCCGGCAGTCACCTGCCGGGACCGATTCTTTCTGGGGCAAGAAGCAAGAAACAGGACGGAGTGGGACATGAAATCGCTTGGCAGCATCCGCAGGGATTTCGCGCCATGGAACGACCCGAACGCCAAGCCATACATCCAGTTCGACAACGTCACCAAGAAGTTCGGCGACTTCACCGCTGTCAACAATCTGTCACTGACCATCTTCGAGCGTGAGTTCTTCGCCCTGCTCGGCGCCTCGGGCTGCGGAAAGTCGACACTGCTCAGGATGCTCGCCGGCTTCGAGGAGCCGACAGCCGGCCGCATCCTGCTCGACGGCCAGGATCTGCGTGGCATTCCGCCCTATCGCCGGCCGGTCAACATGATGTTCCAGTCCTATGCCCTGTTCCCGCATATGACGGTCGAGAACAACATCGCCTTCGGCCTCAAGCAGGACGGCATGCCGAAGCCCGAGATCGCGTCCCGCGTCGCCGAGATGCTGAAGCTGGTCAAGCTCGAACAGTTCGCCAAGCGCAAGCCGCATCAATTGTCGGGTGGCCAGCGCCAGCGCGTCGCGCTCGCCCGCTCGGTCGCCAAGCGGCCGAAGGTGCTGCTGCTCGACGAGCCGCTCGGCGCGCTGGACAAGAAGCTGCGCGAGGAAACGCAGTTCGAACTGATGGACCTGCAGCAGAACCTCGGCCTGACCTTCGTCGTCGTTACCCACGATCAGGAAGAAGCGATGACCATGGCCGATCGCATCGCCATTATCGACAAAGGCGAGGTGATGCAGGTGGCGACGCCAGCCGAAGTCTACGAGGCGCCCGGATCGCGCTTCGTCGCCGGTTTCGTCGGCAATGTGAACATGTTCGAGGGCAAGATCGCGCGCGGCGAGGCTGGCACTGCCAGCATCGATGCCGGCAACGGCATCACCATTCGGACGGAGAATGCCGGCAATGCCGCCGCCGGAGCCGCCGTCACCTTCGCCATCAGGCCGGAAAAGATCAAGGTGTCGTCGAAGAAGCCGGCAGAGGCCGTCAATGCCATCGAAGGCGAGGTCTATGACATCGCCTATCTCGGCGACATGACCGTCTTCCATGTCAGGCTCGACGACGGCCAGGTGGTGCGGGCAAGCACCATGAACGCGGCTCGCATCACCGAGGATCCGCTGAGCTGGAACGACCGCGCCTGGGTTTCCTTCCGGCCCGACGCCGGCGTCGTGCTGACGCGGTAGGGGGCGGTCATGTCGAATGCCGCCGTCACCGCCGCATCAGCCCCGGCAACCAATGCCGGCAAGTCCATTGTTGCCAGGCTGGGGGCGGCCTTCGTTGGCCGCCTGGTCATCATCATCCCCTATGTCTGGCTGCTTTTTTTCTTCCTCATTCCCTTCATCATCGTCTTCAAGATTTCGCTGTCGCAGACGGCGATCGCCATGCCGCCTTACACGCCGGTGCTCGGCTTCAACGACGGCATCTCCGGATTTTTCGCCGGCTTTGGCGCGCTCAATTTCGACAACTACGCCTGGCTGACGCAGGACGCCCTCTACTTCAACGCTTACGTGACAAGCGTCATCATTGCCGCGATCTCGACTGTCCTGACGCTGATCGTCGGCTACCCGATCGCCTATGGCATGGCGCGTGCGCCGGCTACAATTCGGCCAACGCTGCTGATGCTGGTGATCCTGCCGTTCTGGACCTCGTTCCTGATCCGCGTTTATGCCTGGATCGGCATCCTCAAGCCCGAGGGGCTGCTCAACCAGCTGCTGCTTGCCACAGGCGTCATCAGCCAGCCCTTGATCATCCTCAACACCTACACGGCGATCTTCATCGGCATCGTCTATTCCTACCTGCCGTTCATGGTGCTGCCGCTCTATTCGTCGCTGGAAAAGATGGATTATTCGCTGATCGAGGCCGCCAAGGATCTTGGCTGCCCGCCGACCAGCGCGTTCTGGAAGATCACCTTTCCGCTGTCGCTCCCCGGTGTCATCGCTGGTTGCCTGCTGGTGTTCATCCCCGCCGTCGGCGAGTTCGTCATTCCCGATTTGCTCGGTGGATCGCAGACGCTGATGATCGGCAAGACGCTGTGGAACGAGTTCTTCGCCAATCGTGACTGGCCGGTGTCGTCGGCGGTGGCCGTCATCCTGCTGCTGCTTTTGACCGTGCCGATCGTGCTTTTCCAGCGGGCCCAGGCGCGCGCCCAGGAGCAGGACAAATGAACACCACCTGGAGCCGCTTCAACGTCACCTCGATCGTGCTGGGCTTTGCCTTCCTGTACCTGCCGATCGTTCTGCTCATCGTCTTCTCCTTCAACGAGTCGAAACTGGTTACCGTCTGGGGCGGTTTCTCGACCAGATGGTACGTCTCGCTGTTCCACAACCAGGGCCTGATGGACGCCACCTGGGTCACGGCCCGCGTCGGCGTCATCTCGGCCACGGTGGCAACCGTGCTCGGCACGCTGGCGGCGCTCACCTTGACCCGCTACACGCGGTTCAGGGGCAGGTTGCTGTTTTCAGGCATGGTCTTTGCGCCGCTGGTCATGCCGGAAGTCATCACCGGCCTGTCGCTGCTGCTGCTCTTTGTCGCCATCGGTCTCGACCGCGGCTTCCTGACCGTCACGCTCGCCCACATTACGCTCACCATGTGCTTCGTCGCCGTCGTCGTGCAGTCGCGCCTGGTCAGCTTCGACCGTTCGTTGGAAGAAGCTGCGATGGATCTTGGCGCAACGCCGGTGAAGACCTTCTTCCAGATCACGCTGCCGGTCATCATGCCGGCGATCGTGTCCGGCTGGATGCTGGCCTTTACGCTTTCGCTCGACGATCTGGTCATCGCCAGCTTCACCTCCGGGCCGGGAGCAACAACGCTGCCGATGAAGATCTACAGCCAGGTGCGCCTCGGCGTGACGCCGGAGATCAACGCCGCCTGCACCATCCTGATCGCCGTTGTTGCGGTCGGCGTCATCATCGCTTCGGTCGCCAACAAGCGGCGTGAGGTGCAGCGCCAACTCGACGAACGGGCCGCACAACGCGGCTGAAGCAATTCCAGGAAAAGTGTGAAGCGGTTTTCCCGGGAAGCGCGTAGCGCTTTCCCTTGGGACAAAGAGGCTGAGGCCTATTCCCCCGAAACGCCACGGCTGATCGGGGAAATGAACGGCGTGCTCCACGTCCCGCCGACGAAGAACGACGACTGGTTGGGGCCTTGCTGGCCATTGGTCTGCGTTGCCGCCTGGTCCGCCTGAATGACGCCGCCGGACAAGGCCAGTCCCCGTCCGGCGTAGGACGCGATCCCGGACAGCCAGAGCTTGTACTTCGCCGAATTGGCTTCGGCCTTGTCGATCCGCGCCACGCCTTTCGAAATGCTGGCCTTGATCTCGGCACCGTCGATCGGCAGCGTTCCGTCGGAAACGTCGTCGAGCGCGAAGAAGCCGCCTTGCTCGGTATGCTTGAGGAAGGCAGGCAGGTTGAGCTTGCTCAACGCTCCCGGTCCGAAGGTCGCAGAGACCGAGCCGTCGGCATTGTCGAAGATGGAATCCCAGGTTCTGCCCGGTCCCTTGAGGATCACCGAGATGGTCCCCGTGCCGACCGGCACCAGCCGCGTCATCCCGGCCGCCGTGGCGAAAGCACCGCTGTCGATGTCGGACGCCAGCAGCCGGATCTCGACCTGCGAGCCTTCCGGCTTGCGGTCGAAGCGAAGGCTGCTCTGGATGTTGCCGCCAAACGCCGAGGCATCGGAGATATCGAAGACGGAAAGACCGTCCTTGACCTGGGCGGTGGCGGCGACGTCGGCGAGCTGGATAGGCCCCGCCGTGGCGTGCGCTGCCGACAGCCTGAGATCGAGGTTGATCTTGTCGGCAAAGCTTGTATCGATGTCGCCGGGTCCTGCGCCTCCGGTCGGCGCCAGCGGCGTGAAGGCCGACAGAAATGATCTGAGGTCGAGTGTGTCGAAGGCGAGCGTGCCGGAGATCACTGGCTGCGACTCGCCGAGCGTGAGGTCCAGCGCGCCCATTCCCGGATTGTTGTCCAGGGCAAGTGCGGTGTTGTCGAACTTGACGCGCCCTGCGGTCGCCGTGATCTTGCTCGAAATGCTGACCGAGCCGATAGCAGCACCTGGAGCGATACCGGCCTGCGACCATTCCAGGACACGCCGCAGCGAAGGTGCCGAGAATTTCGCTTGACCGTCGAAATAAGCATTTTCGGACATGCTGGCCGTGCCGTCGAACGAGAAGGTGGCGGGCGCCGCCTTGAAGGACAGTGTGATCGGCGCCGTACCGCCGGCAAACAGCACAAGCGGTTTCGGCGAGGCGACGTCGAGGGCGACGCTTTCGCCGCGCCAGATCCCTGTTGCCGACAGCGTCGCATTGCTGTTCATCGCGGCCCAATTCGCCTGGCCGGACAAGCTGCTCAGGATCTCGACGTCCTTGCCGGCGATGGACGCCACCATGCGGCCGTCGCGAAACTCCACCGTGCCGAAGGTGTCGGCCGGCAGCTTGTCGAGGTCGGGCTTGGCGGGGTCGGCATTGACCACGCCCCTCGCCGTGTCGATGGAACGCGTGATGCGCCCGCCGGTCGGGACGGCGGGCAGGAAAAAGCCTGCCGGCGTTCGCTGGACCCGGATCGTCGGCCGCACCAGCCGCGCCGTCGAAAACTCCACGTCGCCGCGCAAGGCCGCCATGGCGGAAAGGTCAATCTCGACCCGTTCGGCCTCGACCACCGGCGGCGCCTCGGTGTCGGTCCATTGCGAAAGCGTCACATCGGTCAGGATCGCGCGGAATTTCGGCCAGACCTCGATGCGGGGCGAGCCGTCGATGGCGACCCGAAAGCCGCTCCACGCGCTCATTTCCCAGGCGATGCGGTCGCGCACGATGCGGGTGGAGGCGATCAGCGGCAGGGCGGCAACGACCAACGCGATGACGATCACGGCAGCGCCGATCGCCCATATCCCGCGCCGGATCAAAGATGATGGCATATCGCTCCGTATGCTTCCATTCCGACAAAAATCGCCCGACGGGTGTAACTCCAGTCGTCACTACGACTTAGGGCTGAGGCATTTCAAGTCTTTATGGCCCGGCGATGGCATTTGCGCACATCTGGTCGCATTGGCCGAACAAAATCTTGCTCTGCTGCGCTGCGATATGCATAAGCGGTGGCGACCGTGGAGGAACGATCATGGCTGCCGAAGTACCGCTCTGGACCCCGACGCAAGACCAGATTGATGCAGCACCCTTGACCGCTTTCATGAAGGCCGCGGCAGTGAAAGCCGGCGCAGCGTTTTCTTCGTATTCGGAGCTTCACCGCTGGTCCGTCGAGGACCGCGAGGGGTTCTGGAGCCTGGTCTGGGATTTCTCCGGCATCGTCGGCGACAAGGGGACCGATGGGGGCGAGCCCGTGCTTGTCGATGGCGACAAGATGCCCGGTGCCTCCTTTTTTCCCGACGCGACGCTGAACTTCGCCGAGAATCTCCTGAAGAAGATCGGCTCGGGCGAGGCAATCGTCTTTCGCGGCGAGGACAAGGTCGAGCGCCGGCTGTCCTGGAATGAGCTGCATGCGCTGACCTCGCGGCTGCAGCAGCTTTTCCTGTCGCTCAAGGTGAAGAAGGGCGACCGCATCGCTGCGATGATGCCCAACATGCCGGAGACCGTTGCCGCCATGCTGGCTGCCGCCTCGATAGGTGCCGTCTGGTCGTCCTGCTCTCCCGATTTCGGCGAGCAGGGCGTGCTTGACCGCTTCGGCCAGATCGAGCCTGTCGTCTTCATCGCGCCCGATGGCTACTGGTACAATGGCAAGGCGATCGAGGTCGCCGACAAGATAGCGGCGGTTGCGGCCAAGCTCGGCACGGTCCGCAAGGTTTTGGTCGTCGACTATCTCGGCACCTCGGGCGATGTCGCTGATATCATCGACAAGGCGGTGGCGATGGAAGAGGCGCTGTCGCCCTTCGCCGTCAAGCCCGTCATTTTCGAGCGGCTGCCGTTCGCGCATCCGCTTTACATCCTGTTCTCGTCGGGAACGACCGGCATCCCCAAATGCATCGTCCATTCGGCCGGCGGCACGCTGATCCAGCATGTCAAGGAACATCGGCTGCATGCCGGTCTCACCGACGGCGACCGCTTCTTCTACTTCACCACCTGCGGCTGGATGATGTGGAACTGGCTGGTGTCGGGGCTCGCTTCAGGCGCGACGCTGCTGCTCTATGACGGCTCGCCCTTTTACCCCGACGGCAATGTGCTGTTCGACTTCGCCGATGCCGAGAAGATGACCTTCTTCGGCACCTCGGCCAAGTTCATCGATTCCGTGCGCAAGGCCGGTCTCAAGCCGATCCGCACGCATGATCTGTCGAGCGTGAGGGCGATTTCTTCCACCGGGTCGCCGCTGTCGCCGGAGGATTTCCGCTTCGTCTATGACGGCATCAAGAAGGATGTGCACCTGGCCTCGGTCTCCGGCGGCACCGACATCGTCTCCTGCTTCGTGCTCGGCGTGCCGACGCAGCCGGTGTGGACCGGCGAAATCCAGGGGCCTGGCCTCGGCCTTGCCGTCGACGTCTGGGACGACGATGGCAGACCGATCCGCCAGGAGAAGGGCGAGCTGGTCTGCACCAAGGCGTTTCCGTCGATGCCGATCGGCTTCTGGAACGATCCCGAGGGCAAGAAATACCAGGCGGCCTATTTCGAGCGTTTCGACAATATCTGGTGTCACGGCGATTTCGCCGAATGGACCGCGCATGGCGGCATGATCATCCATGGCCGTTCCGACGCGACGCTCAACCCGGGCGGCGTGCGCATCGGCACGGCGGAGATCTACAACCAGGTCGAACAGATGCCCGAGATTCTGGAAGCACTGTGCATCGGCCAGGATTTCGACAATGACGTGCGCGTCGTGCTGTTCGTTCGGCTGGCCACGGGCGTCAAACTGGATGACGATCTGGAAAAACGCATCCGCTCCAAGATCCGCAGCGGGGCGAGCCCGCGTCACGTGCCTGCCAAGATCGTCGCCGTCACCGACATCCCGCGCACCAAGTCCGGCAAGATCACCGAGCTTGCGGTGCGCGACGTGGTGCACGGCCGCGCCATCAAGAACAAGGAAGCGCTCGCCAACCCCGAGGCGCTGGAGCTGTTCAAGAACCTGCCGCAGCTGGCCGAGTGACCGGGCAGGCATGGTTAACCAAATATGTCGCGAGAATTTACCTAGATTTCACGAGTGGTACACATTCGTAAATTTTTTGGCAGCCCGGTAAGGAGTTGTTAAGGCCCGGCGTCGATAGTCGCACGTAACTTGAGGGAGAAATCCCGTTCCTCAGCCCCCGAGGATCTGAATTCGCTCAAGCCCCGTTGTGACAGCAATCCCATCTCTTAAGGCGTCCTCTTGGGCGCCTTTTCTTTGTGCTCCAACCACATCGAACAGGACGGAACACGTGCAACACCAAGTAGCTTGTCCGGCGATATAGGGCTGGATGATCCTCCATTGGAAATCAGTCAGGTGACTGGCGATAGGTCATCGAAGGCCCCGCAAGGGCCTTGTGAATCAAGTCAGACCTCCCTTGGAAATTCTTTATGATTCCAGGGCTGGGTTCCAGGCCAAGGTTTGACTATGCCGCAATTGCTTGAGTGTTGCCCGCAATCACCTCCAATTTTCTGTCTCTGGACGACAAATGGCATTGCGTGTCAAAAAGAAATTCTACTCATTTCGGTGTGGAGAAAATCTTGGGTCTTCGGGAAGACAAGAAGGATCGCACGCGGACTCAGTTGCTTGAGGCTGGGCTGGACTTGATCCACAAGCGCGGGTTTGAGGCGACTACTGTTGCCGATATCGCTGCCGCTGTCGGCGTTTCGCCTCGTACCCTGTTGCGCTATTTCCCGACCAAGGAAGATGTGATCGTCAGCTGGGTGCAGGACGGTATGACGATCATCCGGGAGGAACTCGAGGAGCGGCTCAAGTCGGAGCCGCCGGTTGTCGCGCTTCTCGCCTCAGCGCGGGCGATGCTCGCGGTTTTCGAGGAGAAATCTCGTTTCTTCCTCGCCATCGAGACTGCGATCCGTTCCAACAGGAGCATTTCCGCGCGCAAGGAACAGATGATCGCTGAGCTGATCGACGAAGTCGCTCGAATTCTGGCCTCACCGGACAGACCGTGTCGGCTCCCCGGTGTTGTCGCCTATACGGTATCAGGAACCGTTTTCGCGCTCATTCGGGCGACAATCAGCAGCTGGGTAGAAGGACGAGAGGGAATGTCACTCCCCGATATCTTCGACCAGGCCGCCACCGTCGTGCATTTCGAGACAAATGGCACTGAGTGACATTTGTCGTTGACAGACATAAAATTCCATGCGATCCAGCGCCCGCTGCTAGGCAGCTTGCGAAAAGGCGCTGCCCATGAGGGGCACGCTCGTTGGAGATATGGATGTCCACATACGAAAAGATTGCGCTCGTAACGGGCGCGACCCGCGGTCTTGGCTTTGAAACGGTTCGCCAACTTGCGCGAAACGGAGTGTTTGTCCTGCTGGGCGCACGCGATCTTGCAACTGGCCAGGAGAGGGCTGAAGCACTACGCGCGGAAGGGTTGGCGGTCGAGGCAATCGAGATCGACCTCAATCGACCGGAAACCATCGACGCAGCCGCATCAACAATCGATGAACAATTCGGCAGGCTCGACATCCTGATCAACAACGCCGGAATTCTGCTGCTCGACACCGACGATTTTCCAAGCGTGGCCCCAACGCAGACCCTGCGTGAAACGTATGAGGTCAATTTCATCGGCACCGTGCTCGTGACGCAGAAACTGTTGCCGCTCATCCGCAAGGCGGCCAGCGGCCGCATCGTCAACCTGTCGAGCAGCGTCGGGTCTCTTTGGTGGAATGGCGATCCCGCCAATCCATCGCCCGATATCAAATGGCTTGGCTATGCTGCCTCCAAGGCGGCGCTCAACATGCTGACCGTACAGTTGGCCTTCGAACTGCGCGATACACCGATCAAGGTGAACTCGGTCTGCCCCGGCTACGTCATGACGGATTTAAATAGAGGTGGCGGCTACGTCACGATCGAGGACGGCGTTCGGGCATCTGTCAAATACGCCTTGCTGGATGATGCTGGACCGACTGGCCAATTCTTCAACACTAACGGACTGATCAACTGGTGATGGCCAGAGGTTCCGGATTTTGACTCTCATCCCAACTCAAGGAGTATGAACGGTGAAACCGTCCATCAGCGACATCATTGAGGTCAATCAAATCCTGTCGCTCTGGGGACACCTTGTCGACAAGCGCGCGTGGGACCGGTTCGGCGAAGTCTTCACCGAGGATGCCCACTTTGACTCGAGCGTTTTCGGATTTGCTCCCGTCACCGGAATTGAAGCGATCCGCCATATGGCAAGCCAGGACGGCCACGCCAAGGCCCATCACACGACAAACGTATATGTTCAGGAGGGCCCAAACGACGAGATCGACGCGATGTCGAAAGGCCTTGGCTTGCTGTTGGACGGCTCGGTAGCGAGCGTTACCTACACGGATCGGCTCCAGCGGACGCCGGATGGCTGGCGTTTGGCGAGTCGCGTACTCGCTCTTCAACCCGCGTCGCCTTGAAAAGCGCGGCATGTCTGCGGTCAGCCTGTTGATGACCAAAATCCTGTGGAGAATGGCCGTCCATGCCTGAAATTCGTTGGGGAAACGGAGCCGCTTGGCTGCTTGCGGCGTTCTTCCTGGTTGGAGCCTACGGGAACACCTTCGTCACTGCCGAGATTGCCGCGGACTACGCCCGGTGGGGTTATCCGCAAAGCTTCCACTATCTAACGGCAATCTTCGAATTCACGACTGCTGTCATGCTGATCTTCAGGCCTCTCCGCCTCTACGGATCGCTGCTCGGGAGTGCCGTCATGCTGGCCGCTGCGGGGACGGTGATACTCCATGGCGAGTACGCTCATGCAATGCCGCCCTTTATGGTTCTGGCCGTTTGCCTGCTTGTTGCCATTCTGACCGTCAGGTCGAGACGATCACGGCATCGAGCCTGAATCGGCTACTGTGCCTATGATCTGGAACCGCAAAGTCTGGTTGTGGCGCCAGGCAACCGATCCGAGCAGATACGCTATATCCGAAGGACGCCGAAACGGCTGCGAGTTGCCATGTCAAGCCGCTCAGCCGGAGGCGACCTTTGCGCTCCTCGACCATATTCATGGGTCCACGGCCTATTCCGCGAGCACGCGGGTCGACGGAAACGCGACCTCGACCAGGGTGCCTTCACCCGGTGTCGAGTTGATGGTGAACCGGGCGCGGTTGGCTTCCACCATCGCCTTGGTCAAAGGCAATCCAAGCCCCGTGCCGTCGCCGCGCCCGCGCTTCAGCGCGTTGATCTGCTTGAACGGCTTCAGTGCCTGCTCGATCTCGGCCTGGCTCATGCCGATGCCGGTGTCGCGCACCCGCATGACGACGTCGCCTGATGTCTCATAGGCGGTCGAGACGATCACCTGGCCGCCGGCCTGCGTGTAACGAATGGCGTTCGACAGGATGTTGAGCGCGATCTGGCGCACGCTGCGCAGGTCGGCCACCACTTCCGGCAGCCGCGAAGCGAAGCTGGAGCGGATGATGACGCGCTCGCGGTTGGCCTGCGGCTGCATCATCGCCACGGTCTCGGCCAGCGTGTCGTTGAGCGACACCGCCTCGTAGGCCATCTCCTGCTGGCCAGCCTCGATTTTCGAAATGTCGAGCAGGTCGTTGACGAGGTCGAGCACATGGTTGCCAGAGCGGTTGATGTCGCGCAGATAGTCGCGGTAGCGGTCATTGGCGACCGGACCGAATTTCTCGTCGACCATCAATTCGGAAAAGCCGATGATGGCATTGAGCGGGGTGCGGATCTCGTGGCTGATGCGCGCGAGGAAATCGGTCTTTTGCGAGGACGCGCGCTCGGCCACCGCGCGTGCTTGCGTCAGGTCCTCTTCGGCCCGTTTCCATTGTGTGATGTCGCGCACGACGGCACAGAAGCCGCTGTCGTTGGGCAGCCGGCCGATGGTCATGAACAACGGGATGAAGCGCCCCTGCGCCTCGCGCCCGATCACCTCGCGGCCGTCATTCATCACGCTCGCCACACCGGGCTCGGACAGTCCGTTGAGATAGTCGCGCGCCGCGCGCTGGCTTTCGATCGCGAACAGCGAAGCGAACGGCTTGCCGGTCACTTCGTCGCTGTCGAAGCCGAACAGCGCCTCGGCCGGCCGGCTGATCGAGCGGATGCTGCCGTCACGACCGATCAGCACGACGCCGTCGGTGGCGGTGTCGATGATGGTGCGCATCTCGGCGATGCGTGCCTTCAGCTCGGGAATGTCGGGCTGCGTCTGCTCGTCGCCAACCACATGCAGGGTCGCCGGCGCGTCATCCTCGCCGGAGCGGCGCACGACCAGCATCAATGCCTTGCCGTCACGCCAGGGGACAGAGCGCAAAATCGCCTCGATCGGGAATTCCTGCCTATCACGTGTCTTCAGTCGCAACGCGCGATCGGTGCCGTCGGAGGTGCCATCGTCGGCGTAGGGGTCGGCAAACAGCGCGCCGAGGCCGCCGGCATCCGCCAGGTCGTCGAGCGCCTCATAGCCGGTCAGGTTGAGGAATTCCTCGTTCGCATAGTGCAACTGGTCGCCGGAATGGATGAGCAACGGCACCGGCAGCTTGCTCAGAAGCGAGGTATCGGGAGCCTTGTGCTCATCTCCGGCCGAAAAGGCCGACGGCACGAACCCTTCGACCTTGAGCGGCGGCACTTTAAGGCGTGGGCGCTCGACGCGTGCCTCGGCGGAGGCAACCGCCGGTTCGTCAGGGGCCGCGGCTTCCTCGTCGGGCTGCACCCAATCTTCACTGTCCTCGGCGTCGCGAAAATCTGCCGATGTCATGCTGTCGTCATCGACGGAGTCATGTGTCGCGTCAGTGGCTTCAGGCTCTTCGCCGGTGGCGACGGGCTCGGTCAATTCTGGTTGCGCCGTCACCGGTTCGGAAACCGGGGCCAGGTCACTGTTGTCCGCGACAGGACCGCGTCCGTCATCACGGTCGGCATAGTCGAGCAACGAGCCCGGCAGGGTGTCGGAGGGTTCCTCATGACCTGCTTCGTCCGGGTGACCGCCGTCAAGCCGCGCCAGGTCCGCTTCGTCCTCGGCATCGACATCGGTCTCGGAGGCGGCATCGAGTGTTGACGGAATCTCGCCGACTGCCGGAGCTTCCGTCTCCGCCGTCGGCACGTCCGCCACAGCTTCGGCAGGTGCCTCGGTCGCCTGTTCCCTGGGATTGTCGAGGCTGGGCTTCTCGGCCTCTGGCGGCTCGGCGGGCGAACTGTCCTTCTTCAGCCGCTCGCCGATCTCGCGGAACGCGCTGCGCTCCAGCGTCGACAGGCCCTTGTCGTTGGCTGGCTGGCGATGTTCGGCCAGCCGGATCACCTTGTCGGCAAAGCGCCGCTCCGGTTTCGGCACGATGGTTAGCGCCGGCACCTCGCCCTTGAACGGGTCCGATGCCTTCGGCTCCTCGGCCGTCGGCTCTTCAGCCTTCGGCTGTTCAGGTACGGGTTCGACGGCTTGCGGCTCGGGTGTCGCCGGGGCCTTGCCGTTGGGCACCAGCGCCATGCCGATGGCTTCCGGATCGACGACCGCGTCACTGGCCCGGGCAACGCCGAAGCCGCGGAAGCCTTCAAAGGCACGGCTGCGGCCATAGACAGGCAGCGCCGCCAGGTCGACAGGGATCTTCAGATCGGTGCCGGCGACGGGCCACAGCACGGAGCGGCCGGACCAGGTATCGCGTCGTTCCAGCAAGCCGGCGATCTCACCGGAGGGATCGAGGCCGAAGGTGGCCGCCACATCCCTGAAGCGCCGGCCGATGACATCGGCGGCCGGCTTGCCGACAATGTTGGCGAATTCCGGAGACAGCGTGCTGAACTTGCCTTCGGCATCGGTGCGCCAGACGAAGCGCAGCGGCGCAGCCGTGCGGTCGATCGATCGCACGGCCGGGCGTTCGACCGGGGCGGCCTTGGTATCGTGCTGCGTCGGATTTTCCGCCGCACCCTCCGCGACGGCGGCAGGGGGCTCAACAGTCTCGGCTGCAGCGGCCCGGTCGGTCTGTTGCGCATCCTCCTCACCGGCATTGAAGTACCAATGATCGTGCTGCGCTGGCGTAGCGCCGGCAGTCCCCGGGTCGTTATCCGCCGCCTCCGCCGGCTGCCCGGCTGGATCGGCATTCTCAGGCGCTGTCGGCATCGGGATAATCTCGGCGGCTTCCGGAACGCTAGGTTCGTCCACGGCCGGGTGTTCGATGTCGATTGCCGGTCTGTTGTGCTGGGACGGTTCCGGCTGGGCAATCGTGCTTTCCGCAGCCGCGGTTTCTACTTGGGCTGGCGCTTGCGCTTCCACGACGCTGTCTTCGGCAGGAGCCTTGCCGTCAAGTTGGTCCTCGTCGATCACCACCAGCAGATGCCGTTCCTCGGTCAATCTTGCCAGCCCTGCCGGATAGGAGGTCGCGCCGCCGGGAACGAGGCGCTTGACGATCCGCTCGCTCCCATCCGCGACGTCGGCAACCAGCGCCGCCAGCGTCTCCGGCAAGATGCCCAGTGCCGAAAATCCTTCCGAGGCGGCCTCGACGTTGCCTGCGGCATCGACAAAGGCAATGAAATGGCCGTCTTCGGTAAGGCCGCCGATGGCGCGAGCGGCAATTTCGCTGGCGCTGCGCGAGCCCGTCTGTGCCGCCGGCACGGTCAGCATGATCGCCTTTTCGTCGTCCGGCATGGTCACGGCACTGGCCAGGAAGCCGACGGCACGGCTGGTCATGCCGGTTGCCAGCCGCACCATGATGGCGCGGTCGCGGCCGATCTCTGGAAATCCGCTGGTCGCCATGATCTGGCGTCTGGCGATCAGCGGCAGCTGCGCGGAGGCGCCGATGATCGCCTCGATATCGGGGTAGCCGAACACTGCGGCTCCTGGCCCATTGGCCCAGATCACCTGCTCCAGATCCGTCGAAAGAATCGCGATCGCGTCGCCGGCGGCAAAGCGCTGGCGGACCGCGTCGAGCACGGCGACGTCAAGGAAGGAATATTCGGACGGCATGCGCTTGGCGAACCCTCACGGAGCGGCAAATTGCGGTTAACGCTTTGTTAATAAAAGCCGGCGGCGCGAAGGTCCACAAGCCAGAACGTGCAAAGGCTGGAATTTGGGCTCTTGGTTAACGGCCCAAAGAAACTTATGGTGCACTGCAACAAAGATATTGCAATGCACAAAATTTGCCTTTATATTGCCATCATACATGAACGAGACGGCTTTCTGTCAAAGCCGCTGACGCTGAAAAGGATGGAAAATGTCCAGGACCAAAACTGCCGACACGATCGAAAACGTTGAATTCCCGAGCTTCGACGCTTCCAAGGCCACTGACCAGATGCGCGCTTTCGCCGAAAAGGGCGTTGAGCAGTCGAAGGAAGCCTATGCCAAGCTGAAGACCGGTGCCGAGGAGACCCAGAAGGCTCTGGAGTCGACCTACGAGACCGCCAAGACCGTTTCCAGCGACCTGTCGCTCAAGACCATTTCCGCTCTCCGCGCCAATGCCGAGGCTGGTTTCTCGCATCTCGAAGCCCTGATCGGCGCCAAGTCGCTGTCGGAAGTCGTCGAGCTGCAGACCGCCTTCCTGCGCAAGCGCGTCGAAATGACCGTCGAGCAGGCCAAGGACTTCCAGACCGTCGCCTCCAAGGCGGCAGAGGACGTCTCCAAGCCGATCAAGACCGCCTTCGAGAAGGCGATGAAGGAAATCAAGGTTGCCTAACATTTACGCATGATCTGAAGATGCAACAAAAGGTCGCATTTTCTTAAAAACGATCAGGCGTATAATGGCAGCCATCAAGGAATACCCGGCGAGCGGAACCTCCTCCCTCTGCTCCTCGGGGTGACCAGCCAGCACCTCCTCCCGCTGGCTCGTAACAGGAAAAGGCCGGCACCTCCTCCCGCCGGCCTTTTTCTTTGCCCGGCGAAAAGTCGATGCTGTTTGTGGGGAAGCGACCTTTGCCTTGCAAAAGTCTTGAATTAAGATCCGTTAGCCCGTAAGGACGCATCGCCGAACGACAGAGCGGATCACGGAAAGTGAACTTTCCACCTTGGTCTGGCTCAGCAAACGTGCCGTTGTAGCTCAGATGGTTAGAGCGCCGGATTGTGGATCCGGAGGTCGCTGGTTCGATCCCAGCCAACGGTACCATCAGCACCTTCACTAAATCATTGAATCTATTATAGAATTTTGAGTATCTGGCGATTGGCCTTGCGACTGTTGGCTATTTTGTGTTACCAGTTGCGTTACCTATTGTGATGCAAATGGTGATTTGGGGCGTGGGAAGACGACGCGAAGAGCATGATCCTGACCGCTTCCTGCAACTGAGGGGCGATCATTTCCACTACTACCGCCGGGTGCCCAGGGTGGTCCGGGACCTCGACGAGCGTGGTGTGTTGGTGCGCCGCGCCCTCGGCACCACTGACCGCATAAAGGCCCGCACTGCCCGAGATCTCCACGAGGCTGCTGACAATGCTTTGTGGGCTTCGTTGATGCTGGGTGAAAATCCACAGGCAGCGCGCGCCCGATACCACCAAGCCATCAAGCGCGCCGAGTCGCTGGGATTCGTCTATCGGCCGCTCGCCGAGATCCTTGTCGCTGAGCCGCTCGATACAATCCTGCAGCGGGTCGAGAGCACGATAGGGGAGCCTGCCAAATCACCATCTGTCGACGCAGTCGGCGGAACCGTCGCCCGCCCTGACGACAAGATATCGGAAGCGCTGAAGCTCTATTTCAACGAGATTGCTCGCGACGAAATCCGCACCAAAAGCCCTGACCAGAAGAAGCGCTGGAAGGCAAAGCGCGAAATGAGCGTCGATGTCTTCATCGGCCTGGTCGCCGATAAGCCGATGAGCGAGATCACGCGCGACGACGCGCGGGCTGTGCATAAATATTGGCTTGACCGAGTTGCGCCCGACAAAGGGCGACCGGACCGTTCGGCATCGACAGGCAACCGAAACATGGGCAACCTGCGAACCCT
>NZ_MZXV01000010.1 GCF_003253745.1 Mesorhizobium kowhaii | reverse complement strand
TATTTGATCAGGGAACCAACCTCCAGCCGCGCCGTTTGTGTCGGGCGCTGCCGGAAACTTGCACACAGGCCCTTCCGGCCCTGCATTTGCCCGCTGCTTCCCCCCGAGGCAGCGGGCTTTGCTTTTTTTGGTTTGGATGAGCACGCGCGGAACCGACTGAGCATTCGGATGACCGACAAGCCAGTGACAACCTACGTCGTCAGCGTATTCGAGAAGCCGCATTGGCGCACCGTGCTGACCACCAAGGACAAAGCCAAAGCCTTGGCGATGGCAAAGGAGATCGGCGACAAGGTGCGGGTTGAAGAGATCACCCCGAAGATGAAACGGCGCTAGGGAGGGTGCCCACCCTTGCACAAATTAGCAGAACACAGCCCAGCTTGCGCCATTATATCAGATAGGCCTAATGTAATTCATGAACTGGCCATGGAGCGGGCGCGGCGGCGCATCCGGGTTGGGCGCTATCATCGCCGCAACCTGCGCTTTCGGAATGCCGTTGGCATCGGCACATAGCTGGTACGAAAAACAGTGCTGTCAGGACGAGCATTGCAAGCCGATGGCAGACGGTGCCGTTCGCGAAACAAGCAAGGGCTTCAAGGTGCCGTCTGGTGAATTGCTGCCTTACGCGGACGGCAGGGTGCGTCAGTCACACGACATGCGTTTCCATTGGTGCCATGCCCAAAAGGCAGGCCGGCATCGTCAAAAACCATCTAGCAACCCTGACATTACGATCTGTCTATACGTGCCGCCCAAGTCATTCTGAACTTGGACTGCTCTATCAACCCGCCAGCGCGCGACCGACCGCTATCCCAATTCCAATCGCCAGCCTGCGACAAGCGCTTCCTGCTCAGTCAGTTTTCTCGATTTCTTTGTCATAGGGGGGCGCCACGCCAAAGTTCGAACCAAAAGGAGGGTATGTCGTAATCGGGCTCCCGCTGGAAGAGGAGCCCGTCACTCGCTAGTTTGCACGACCATCGCAATTGCAGCTAGCGCCAGCGGGCCTATCAATCCCGCTGCTTACATGGTGCTTACATGGCAGATTTGCCTGACATGGCCGAAGCCTACTTAGCGCGAAGACCATTTAACTATCAGTAAGTTAAATGGCGCGAGTGACGGGGCTCGAACCCGCGACCTCCGGCGTGACAGGCCGGCACTCTAACCAACTGAGCTACACCCGCGCATTGACGAGCACGTGTCAGCCGTGTTCGTCGTTGGGCCGCTGGATAAGGGGTTCGCCACCGGGTGTCAAGCGCGACAGGACAGCATAACAGCAAACAGGAGAAGGTTTTTTGACAGCCGGCGTTTTGTTGGCAAAACCGGCCTCCAACCAGGGCGTCGCGCACTCATTTGGCCTTGCGAAGCCGACCCTGACCGCTTAAAGGTCCGCCCCGGAGCGGGCGATTAGCTCAGTTGGTAGAGCGCTTCGTTTACACCGAAGATGTCGGCGGTTCGAGCCCGTCATCGCCCACCAATCCACAGAATCCTTCCGCTGCCGCGTCAATGGCGAAGCGTGCGATATGGTGCGGCCGGTCGCCCGTTGGCGGCGGCTCCACAGACGCGGCTGAGGTCGGCGCGGATATTGTCGGAGTTCAACAGCTCGGTCGCCTCCGGATAGCCCTCGGCAACCAGTGTGGCGATGATGATGGCCGGACTGCCATGGGTACCGCTTTCCGCCAGCGCATGCGCCCGCTGAAAGATGTGGTCGGTTCTGAGTGGATTGATCATTTCCAGCCCCTCTGCCGGTTGTTGTCTGACCAACAACCTTTGAGAGGCGCTTGCGTTCCGTACTGCCTTTCGAGCGGATCTCTGCATGCATCGAGTGAAATCGCAGGATCGGTCTCTCAGAGATACTGTACAATCTTCGTAGGTCCGCCACTGGGCAGATCCGTTGAACCGGCGAAGTGCGTGTGGAGTGTGTGTTCTGGCCGGCGAAAACCACCGCCCATAGGCGAAAGGCGGCGCGTCTAAAAAGCGCTTGATCGCACCGGCCGCCATGAAGCAGAGCGGCCGGGCGTAACCGCTCTCTCTCACACCACGACGAAATCAGCGTTTGTCAGCGCCAGATTTGCAGCAAGCGTGGCGAAATGGGTCGAGCCACCCGCCGCATTGCCGTTGCTGTCATAGGTGAGCCAGCCGGTGTCGGTCTCATAGATGATGTGATCGTTGCCGTCGCCGGCAAGACCGGTGGTGTTCTTGACGAACTGTGCGGCCGTCAGCGTGCCGTTGGCGCCGAGAGCCGCAAAGATCGCACTGTCGACCTGGATGGTATCCTCGACCACCGAGAAGTCGGTGATGTGGTCGACATTGGTCGAGGCATTGAGCGCCGTGGTGAAGACGAAGGTATCGTTGCCGGTGCTGCCGGACAGCGTGTCGTTGCCGCCGAGGCCGTTGATGACGTTGGCGCCACTGTTGCCAGTGATGGTGTTGGCGATCGAGTTGCCGGTGCCGTTGATCGAGGCCCCGGTCCGCAGCGCCAGGTTCTCCAGCTCCTGACCCGACAGGTTGAAGCTGACAAAGGCCTGCACATTGTCGGTGCCCTGGCCATTGAGCTCGATGACATGATCGCCGGCATTGTCGACCCAGTAGGTGTCGTTACCCTGAGCGCCGCTCATCGTGTCGGCACCGCCGAGGCCGTCGATGACGTTGTTGCCACTGTTGCCGGTGATGATGTTGGCGATCGAATTGCCGGTGCCGTTGATATTGCCTGCGCCGGTCAGCGTCAGGTTCTCCAGCTCTTGGCCTGAGAGATTGAAGGAGACGGAGCTGAAGACGCCGTCGGTGCCCTGACCATTGGCCTCAATGACATGGTCGCCGGCATTGTCGACATAGTAGGTGTCATTGCCTTGAGCGCCGCTCATCGTGTCGGCGCCGCCGAGCCCGTTGATGACGTTGTTGCCCGAATTGCCGGTGATGACATTGGCAATGGAATTGCCGGTGCCGTTGATGTTGCCGTTGCTTCTCAGTGCGAGGTTCTCGATCTCCTGGCCGGAGAGGTTGAAGGAGACATAGCTCTGCACATTGTCGGTGCCCTGGCCATTCAGCTCGATCACCTTGTCACCGGCATTGTCGACCCAGTAGGTGTCGTTGCCGGTGCCGCCGCTCATCGTGTCGGCGCCGGCGCCACCGTTGAGTGTATCGGTGTCGGCTCCGCCAAACAGCTTATCGCTGCCGGCGCCACCGTTGAGGATGTCGTTGCCGGCATCGCCGCTGATCGTATCGTCACCACCAAGACCCGACAGCGTATCGGCGCTGGCGCCGCCGTTGATGTGGTCGGCGAAGACATTGCTGCCTTGCCAGATATCCGCGCCGGCCGTGCCGACGAAGATGGTCGGGTCGAAGATCTGGGCCCGGATGCAGCCGCTGCTGCCGTCGCCGGTATCACCGGACTCCCAGGTGGCCACGAAGCGACCGTCGGCCAGCGCCGCGATGGCTGGGGTACCTTGAAAGCCCGTTACCGTCGAATTGACGACGAAGTCGCTGCCTGCCGCTGAACCGTCGGCGTTGTAGACGCGGGCGCGGATGCAGCTGCCGTCGCCGTCGCCGGTGTCAGAGGACCCCCAGGAGGCCACGAAGCGGCCATCGGCCAGCACTGTGATCTCGGGGTTATACTGATTGCTCGTTGCCGTCGAATTGACGATGAAGTCGCTGCCGGCCGCTGACCCGTTGGCGTTGTAGATGCGGGCGCGGATGCAGCTGCCGTCGCCGTCGCCAGGATCATTGGACTGCCAGGTGGCCACAAAGCGGCCATCGCCCAGCGCCGTGATCTCGGGGCTATACTGATCACCCGCTGTCGTCGAATTGACGACGAAGTCGCTGCCGGCCGCTGAACCGTTGGCATTGTAGATGCGGGCGCGGATGCAATAGCCGCTGCCGTCGCCGGTTTCATCGGACTGCCAGGTGGTCACGAAGCGGCCGTCGGCCAGCGCCGTGATTGCGGGGCTAACCTGATTGTTCGCTGTCGTCGAATTGACGATGAAATCGCTGCCGGCCGCTGAACCGTTGGCGTTGTAGATGTGGGCACGGATGCAACTGTTGCTGCCGTCGCCGGGGTCATTGGATACCCAGGTGGCCACGAAGCGGCCATCGGCCAGCACCGTGATCGCGGGGCTATACTGAAAGTCCGTTGCCGTCGAATTGACGATGAAATCGCTGCCGGCCGCTGAACCGTCGGCGTTGTAGACGCGGGCGCGGATGCAGATGCCGTCGCCGTCGCCGGTGTCGACGGACTGCCAGGTGGCCACGAAACGGCCATCGGCCAGCGCCGTGATTGCCGGATCATACTGATCACCCGTTGCCGTCGAATTGACGATGAAGTCGCTGCCGGCCGCTGAACCGTTGGCGTTGTAGATCTGGGCGCGGATGCAGCCGCCGCTGCCGTCGCCGGTGTCAGTGGACTGCCAGGTGGCCACAAAGCGGCCGTCGGCCAGCGCCGTGATCACGGGGGTATACTGACTGTCTATTGTCGTCGAATTAACGATGAAGTCCTGTCCGATGCGTCCGATAGGCATGGCTTGTTCCCTTTCGCTGCCGGCGTGGTGGAAAACGGCCAGCAGCCGGCATCGCGTACTGGCATAAATGGAATTCGGTGAGCGCGGTGTCGGTGAGGATCGTTACAAGGTGCGTTGTCGGGATTGCGCACAAGCCGTGTTCAGATCACCACGAAATCGGCGTTGGTGAGCGCGAGGTTGGCGGCAAGCGTGGCGAAGTGGGTCGAGCCGCCAGCCGCATTGCCGTTGCTGTCATAGGTGAGCCAGCCGGTGTCGGTCTCGTAGATGATGTGATCGTTGCCGTCGCCGGCAAGGCCAGTTGTGTTCTTGACGAACTGTGCGGCCGTCAGCGTGCCGTTGCCGCCAAGCGCTGCGAAGATGGCATTGTCGACCTGGATGGTGTCGTCGACCACCGAGAAGTCGGTGATGTGGTCGACATTGGTCGAGGCGTTCAGCGCACTGGTGAAGACGAAGCTGTCATGGCCGGTGCTGCCGCTCAGCGTGTCGTTGCCGCCAAGCCCGTTGATAACGTTGGCGCCACTGTTGCCGGTGATGATGTTGGCAATGGAATTGCCGGTGCCGTTGATCGAGGCGGCACTGCGCAGTTGCAGGTTTTCGAGCTCCTGGCCGGAAAGATTGAAGCTGACATAGGCCTGCACATTGTCGGTGCCCTGGCCATTGACCTCAATGACATGGTCGCCGGCATTGTCGACATAGTAGGTGTCGTTGCCTTGCGCGCCGCTCATCGTGTCGGCGCCGAGAAGGCCGTCGATGATGTTGTTGCCACTGTTGCCATTGATGATGTTGGCAATCGAGTTACCGGTGCCGTTGATGGACGCGGCGCTGCGCAGTTGCAGGTTCTCCAGCTCCTGGCCGGACAGGTTGAAGCTGACATAGGCCTGCACATTATCGGCGCCCTGGCCATTGCTCTCCACGACATGATCCCCGGCATTGTCGACATAGTAGGTGTCGTTGCCGATGCCGCCCTGCATGGTGTCGGCGCCTTCCTTGCCGTCCAGCGTATCGTTGCCGCCAAGGCCGATCAGGATGTTGACGCCCGAATTGCCGGTAATCACATTGGCAATCGAATTGCCGGTGCCGTTGATCGAGGCGCCGGTGCGTAGCGCCAGGTTCTCCAGCTCCTGGCCGGAGAGGTTGAAGGAGACGGTGCTCTGCACATTGTCGATGCCCTGGCCGTTGAGCTCGATGACATGATCGCCGGCATTGTCGACCCAGTAGGTGTCGTCGCCGGTGCCGCCGCTCATCAGATCGGCGCCGGCGCCACCGTTGAGTGTATCGTTATGGGCTCCGCCAAACAGCTTATCGCTGCCGGCGCCACCGTCGAGCATGTCGTTGCCGGCATCGCCGCTGATCGTATCGTCGCCGCCAAGACCCGACAGCGTGTCGGCGCTGGTGCCGCCGTTGATATGGTCGGCGAAGACATTGCTGCCCTGCCAGATGTCCTTGCCGGCCGTGCCGACGAAGACAGTCGGGTCGAATATCTGGGCGCGGATGCAGCTGCCGCTGCCGTCGCCGGTATCAACGGACTCCCAGGTGGCCACGAAACGGCCATCGGCCAGCGCCGTGATTGCCGGGTCATACTGAAGGCCAGTTGCCGTCGAATTGACGATGAAGTCGCTGCCGGCCGCTGAACCGTCGGCGTTGTAGACGCGGGCGCGGATGCAGCTGCCGTCGCCGTCGCCGGTGTCAAGAGAATTCCAGGCTGCAACGAAGCGGCCATCGGCCAGCACTGTGATCGCGGGGCTATACTGATTACCCGTTGCCGTCGAATTGACGATGAAGTCGCTGCCGGCCGCTGAACCGTTGGCGTTGTAGATGCGGGCGCGGATACAGGTGCCGTCGCCGTCGCCGGGATCATAGGACTGCCAGGTGGCCACGAAACGGCCATCGGCCAGCGCCGTGATCGCGGGGTCGTACTGATTGCTCGTTGCCGTCGAATTGACGATGAAGTCGCTGCCGGCCGCTGAACCGTTGGCGTTGTAGATGCGGGCGCGGATGCAGCTGCTAGAGCCGTCGCCAGGATCATAGGACTGCCAGGTGGTCACGAAGCGGCCATCGGCCAGCGCCGTGATCGCGGGGCTAACCTGATTGTTCGCTGCCGTCGAATTGACGATGAAATCGCTGCCGGCCGCTGAACCGTCGGCGTTGTAGATGTGGGCACGAATGCAGCTGCCAGCGCCGTCGCCGGTGTCATAGGATTCCCAGGTGGCCACGAAGCGGCCATCGGCCAGCGCCGTGATCGCGGGGCTAGTCTGAAAGCCAGTTGCCGTCGAATTGACGATGAAGTCGCTGCCGGCCGCTGAACCGTCGGCGTTGTAGATGCGGGCGCGCATGCAATCGTCATCGCCGTCGCCGGTGTCACCGGACTGCCAGGTGGCCGCGAAGCGGCCATCGGCCAGCGCCGTGATCGCGGGGCTAGACTGATTGCTGGTTGCTGTCGAATTGACGATGAAGTCGCTGCCGGCCGCTGAACCGTCGGCGTTGTAGATGCGGGCGCGGACGCAATAGCCATCGCCATCGCCGGTATCAGTGGAAGACCAGGTGGCCACGAAGCGGCCATCGGCCAGCGCCGTGATCACGGGGGTATACTGAACGTTTATTGCCGTCGAATTGACGATGAAGTCCTGTCCGATGCGTCCGATAGTCATGGCTCGTTCCCTTTCGCTGCCGGCGTGGTGGAAAATGGCCAGCAGCCGGCATCGCGTACTGGCGTAAATGGAATTCGGTGATGCGCGGTGAAGATCGTTACAGAATCATAAGACAGCACGGCGACGCAAACGCCGGCCCCGTGAAATTGATTGCAGTAATATTAGCCAAATCGTCTGGGCCGTAATTATGTGTTGTGGTGACGTTGAGGGCAGACATATGTTCTCCAAAACACTGGGGTGGCATCCATCAGCGGTGCCATTTTAAATTTCTTTTAGTGCAACTAGAGCGATGCGGTCTATGTGCGCTCTGTATCTGACCGATGTCGCCGAAATTTTTCTGAGAATATGTCTTGAAACAGACCGCAGTTCTTCGATGGCACGATTGCGCTGATGGTCAGGTAGATGTTTCCCGATCCGCTTCGGGCGGACCGACAGGGTCTCCTTCACACCACGACGAAATCTGCGTTGGTGAGCGCGAGGTTGGCGGCCAGCGTGGCGAAATGGGTCGAGCCGCCCGCGGCATTGCCGTTGCTGTCATAATAGAGCCAGCCGGTGTCGGTCTCGTAGATGATGTGGTCGTTGCCGTCGCCGGCAAGGCCGGTGGTGTTCTTGACGAACTGATCCGCCGTCAGCGTGCCGTTGCCGCCAAGCGCTGCAAAGATCGCATTGTCGAGCTGGATGGTGTCGTCGACCACCGAGAAGTCGGTGATGTGGTCGACATTGGTGGAGGCGTTCAGCGCTGTGGTGAAGACGAAGGTATCGTGGCCGGTGCTGCCGGACAGCGTGTCGTTGCCGAGGAGGCCGTTGATGACATTGGCGCCACTGTTGCCGGTGATGATGTTGGCAATGGAATTGCCGGTGCCGTTGATCGAGGCCGCGCTGCGCAGTGCCAGGTTCTCCAGCTCCTGACCCGACAGGTTGAATGAAACATAGGCCTGCACATTGTCGGTGCCCTGGCCATTCACTTCGATGACATGATCGCCGGCATTGTCGACATAGTAGGTGTCGTTGCCCTGAGCGCCACTCATCGTATCGGCGCCGAGAAGGCCATCGAGGATGTTGTTGCCACTGTTGCCGGTGATGATGTTGGCGATCGAGTTGCCGGTGCCATTGATCGAGGCGCCACCTCTCAGCGCCAGATTCTCCAGCTCCTGACCGGAGAGGTTGAAAGAAACATAGCTCTGCACATTGTCAGTGCCGCCGCCATTGACCTCGATGACATGATCGCCGGCATTGTCGACATAGTAGGTGTCATTGCCCTGCGCGCCGCTCATCGTGTCGGCGCCGCCGAGCCCGTTGATGATGTTGTTGCCTGAATTGCCAGTGATGATGTTGGCAATGGAGTTGCCGGTGCCGTTGATGGAAGCCGCGCCGCGCAGCGCCAGGTTCTCCAGCTCCTGGCCGGACAGGTTGAAGCTGACATAGGCCTGCACATTGTCGGTGCCCTGGCCATTGACCTCGATGACATGGTCACCGGCATTGTCGACATAGTAGGTGTCGTTGCCTTGAGCGCCGCTCATCGTATCGGTGCCGAGAAGGCCATCGATGATGTTGTTGCCACTGTTGCCATTGATGATGTTGGCAATCGAGTTACCGGTGCCGTTGATGGACGCGGCGCTGCGCAGTTGCAGGTTCTCCAGCTCCTGTCCGGACAGGTTGAATGAAACATAGGCCTGCACATTGTCGGTACCCTGGCCGTTCACTTCGATGACATGATCGCCGGCATTGTCGACCCAGTAGGTGTCGTTGCCGATGCCGCCTTGCATGGTGTCGGAGCCGGCACCGCCATCCAGAATATTGGCAACATCGTTGCCGTAGAGTTGGTCCGCATGGCTCGATCCGGTCAGGTTTTCGATGAGGGAATAGCTGTCGCCGTAGGCGTCACCGGTATTGACCTTGTGATTTGAGAGGTTCGCAATGACGCCTGCGGCAGCACTTGCATAAGAGGCCGTATCCGAACCGTCGCCACCATTCAGATTGTCCTCGCCGCCTCCGCCGATCAGCACGTCGTTGTCGAGGCCGCCACCAATGGTATCAGCGTGGGACGACCCAGTAATCGTATTGGCAAGGCCATTGCCAACGATGGCGATTTCGTCAGTAAAATCTGCCCAGTTGGTGAAAGTTGCGGTCGAAAGGCTGAAATTCAACGCTGTCGCATCGAGGTCTATGTGAAGACCATCGGTTAAGCCCGACCCTATATATGTGCCTCCCAGGGCGGCTGACTGATCGACCAGATGCAACATCTCTCCGCCGAAGCTGACGGTGCCGGCATTCGCCAATGCCTGTACCGACGCGCCGTTTCCCGACAGCCCGCCGAGATCGAAAGCGGCCCCTACGGAAATCGCCAGTCCGGATGAATCGGCAATCGAACCCGACCCGGACAGCACCAATGTTCCCGCCGTTATCGTGGTATGGCCCGTATAGGTGTTCAGGCCTGACAGAATCTGGGTTCCCACGCCGCTTTTTATTAGGTTGAGCTCGCCAAATACCGCCGAGCCGTTCGAGATCACGCCTGCAAACTCCTTCACGTCGCCAAGGCTTATGCTCGTCGTCAAGGTGGCCGATGTAACAGTATCGGCCCGGACTTCGCCGCTGCCGGTCAGTCCGGCGATGGTTTGGTCGAAAGCGCTGATATTGAGCGTCGCGCCAGCTTTTACGTCGACGACACTAGTGGCGCTGAAGGCGTGGTCGGCTCCCGCCCGTAATGTTCCGATCGCGACAGTGGTCGTGTCGGAGTAAGTATTGGCGCCTGACAATGTCAGGGTCCCGGTGCCGATCTTGTTCAATCCTATATGGCTGAAGCTATTCGCGAAAACGCCCGAGAAGGTAGAGCTGCCGGCCTCATAGACGTTCGCGACAACATCGGAAGCGCCGTCGTTGGTGATCACGCCCGCCCCGGTCAGATGGTTCAGTTCCAGATAGAAGCCATTGGCGTCGAGAACCGCTCCGGCCGCGATATTGGTGTTGGCCAGCCCATTGGTGAAGGACGCGAACGCCGCGCCCGCTTTCAGCGTGCCGCCGTCAATGGCAAGCGAGCCCGCATCATTGGTGGTGATGCTGCTTGAGGCAAAGGAAATCGTTCCCGCATCCGTTGCGCTGCCAAAATGCACCGCGGTCCCGGCGCCGCCGAGCGCTGCGAAGGTACCGGTCAACGAAAGTGACGTGCCCGTCTGTGTCCTGATAGATGTTGAAACGCCGGCGAGTTCGACCAGATCGTTGGCAAGCGTCGTGCCGCCTGTAGACCGGAACACACTGTCGCCGGCGAACGCGATGTCTCCCGTTCCGAACGCAGCGGCGCCAAACGAAACTGTGCCTTGATTGATTTGCGTTCCGCCCGACCAGTTGTTGGTCGCATCAGACAGCCTCAGGGTGCCGACGCCGGATTTGGTCAGGAGCCCCGTTCCGGTAATCTGCGCCTGGACGTCGAGGGTCGTGTTGCTTCCGGTTGTTGCAATCAACGTTGCCGCATTGAGCTGCAGCGTCAGCGACGACGCCAGCATGCTTGCCAGTGGATTGCCGGTCGACGTTACGCTGATGATCGCACCGCCCGCGTTGTTCATGATGAGCGAGCCGTTTTCGAGACTGTAATTCACGGTGGCGGAACTCGCCAGATTCAAGGTGCCGACCGTGAATGGACCTTGAACCGCCAGGTCGATGTGATGCGTGAGGCTGGCACCGGCGAGATTGCTGAAATCGGCTGTAGCACCGATTGCGTCAGGCACGCCGCCGGTCCAATTTGAAGCGGTGAACCACGCGCCACCTGCAAGACCATTCCAAACCGACATGCTGACCCCCGCCGAAACAGATTCTCAATTGAAGCAGAAGTTTCCTGAGTCGTTGCGGCTGGACGCAGTCTTGGAATCCAACGCTACTCAGGGCCAGGGCGCCTGAATTGGCGCGCTCTGGAACCTGCCTTGCGCCGCCCACTTGGCCTAGCGTGTTGCAAATGTCGTCACCCGAAAGAATGAGGTCTCAGAAATCCTTCGGCTTGCGTTGAGCTTTTCGAGGCCAAGCTGATATAGGCAGGGACGTGCGGTATCCCTGACTGACGGAAAAGGGAGGCGCTATTGGGCAGGGGTGAATGGGCAGGCTGAGCAACGACTTGCTTTCGTCGATCATAGGCGACATCTACGATTGCGCGCTCAATTCGGAGTTCTGGACCGACGTCATGGTCCGGCTCACGGAGGCCGTGGACGCCGCCTATTCAACCATCGCGCTGGCTGATCCCGGCGATCAACATGGACGTTTTGCGGCCCAGTCGCCCTGGGATTCGGAGCAAATGCGCGTTCTGCAGCAGGACTACGGCTTCGAGGACATTCCAGGTCTGAAAGCCGTGGTCTTCGGCGACATCGACACACCGTTATCGACATTGTCGAGCATGACTGAAGCCGAACTTCAACGATCACCTTTCTACCGGAACTGGGCTGGCCCGCAGGGATTGCGCGAGGGCTGCATCACCAAGTTCGTGCACACCTCGGATCGGATCGGCCTCGTGAGCTTCACGACACGCGCGAGCAGGGGTGCGGTCACTGCTGAGGAGCAGCGCTTTATAGCGCTGCTTTCTCCTCATTTGCGCCGCGCTTCGCTGATCGGCGACCTGCTCGATAAGGCGCGCGTGACCGCCAGTCTCTATCGCGCGACGCTCGACAATCTTGCAGCCGCCGTCGTTCTTACCAGCGCGGATGGCGCGATCCTTTATGCGAACGGCCGTGCCGAGGCGATGCTCTCGACGCAGCAACCCATCTTTTCTAGAAACGGCATCCTCCAGGCACAAAATCCGATATCGGGCCGCGCCCTGCTGGAAGCGATATCGGGAGCCGCTCAAGCCGATGCCTCGCTTGGCGCGCGCGGCATCGGCTTGCCCTTATCCGCGGCCAGCCAGCCCCCAGCCGTTGCCTATGTATTGCCACTGGCCGAGGGGACCGCGCGCGCGGCTTTCCGTCCCGCATGCGCCGCCGTCTTCATCTCGATGACAATCTCGGCCGCGCCGCCCTCGGAGGCGGTGCTGACGACACTGTTCGATCTCACGCCAGCGGAAGTGCGGGTTTTGCTGGCCGTGGGCGGCGGACTGACCACCCAGAAGAGTGCGCTGTCGCTCGGGGTCGGTGAGAACACGATCAAGACCCACCTTGGCCGCATCTTTGCCAAGACCAACACGACGCGGCAGGCGGAGCTCGTCAAGCTTGTCTCTGATATTGGTGCGCCGCTCAGTCCGGGTGCAGACCAATTTTGATCTGATCACGGCGGCAGGAGCCGGAAGTCGCTGCCCTCGGGCAGCAGTTGACCGCCATCGACGACAATTGTCGTGCCGGTGATGTAGCTGGCATCGTCGGAGGCGAGGAACAGGAAGGCATTGGCGACGTGGCGCGGGCTGCCCGCTGGCGCCGAGAGCCCGCCACACATTTCCAATGTGGCGGGCCGTTTGCATTGCCCTCGTCACACCACGACGAAATCGGCGTTTGTCAGCGCGAGGTTTGCGGCCAGCGTGGCGAAGTGGGTCGAGCCGCCTGCTGCATTGCCGTTGCTGTCATAGTAGAGCCAGCCGGTGTCGGTCTCGTAGATGATGTGATCGGTGCCGTCGCCGGCAAGACCGGTGGTGTTCTTGACGAACTGTGCGGCCGTCAGCGTGCCGTTGGCGCCAAGCGCCGCGAAGATCGCATTATCGACCTGGATGGTATCCTCGACCACCGAGAAGTCGGTGATGCGGTCGACATTGGTCGAAGCGTTGAGCGCCGTGGTGAAGACGAAGCTGTCGTTGCCGGTGCTGCCGGACAGCGTGTCGTTGCCGAGGAGGCCGTTGATGACATTCGCACCCGAATTGCCGGTAATGACATTGGCGATCGAATTGCCGGTGCCGTTGATGTTGCCGGTGCTTCTCAGCGCCAGATTCTCCAGCTCCTGTCCCGACAGATTGAAGGAGACATAGGCCTGCACATTGTCGGTGCCCCCGCCATTGGCTTCGATGACATGATCGCCGGCATTGTCGACATAGTAGGTGTCGTTGCCGGTGCTGCCGCTCATTGTGTCGGCGCCGCCGAGACCATTGATGATGTTGTTGCCACTGTTGCCGGTGATGATGTTGGCGATCGAGTTGCCGGTGCCATTGATCGAGGTGCCACCTCTCAGCGCCAGGTTCTCCAGCTCCTGACCCGACAGGTTGAAGGAGACGTAGGCCTGGACATTGTCGGTGCCCTTGCCATTGATTTCGATGACCTGGTCGCCGGCATTGTCGACATAGTAGGTGTCGTTTTCGCCACCTCCACGCATGGTATCGACGCCTGTGCCACCATCCAGAAGATCGGCTCCCCGGCCGCCGTTCAACGTGTCGTTTCCAGCTTCGCCGTAAATTGAGTCATTGCCGTAATGCGTGTCGTTGGAACCATCACGTTCATCGCCCCAGAGCGTGTCGTTGCCGTCGTGGCCCATCAGAACATCGTTGCCGCCGCGGCCACGCATCTTATTGTCAGCCGCGTTGCCATAAAGCGCGTCGTTGAACGTGGTTCCACGCGCGTCGTTCACGCCGACCAATGTGTCGTAGCCGATGAAGAGGTTGCTCTCATCCATGTCGTGGGCATAGCCGCCCTGCAGATCGACCAGAACCGCGCCGTCCGCCCCGTTGTAGTTGACCCGGCCTCCCGCCCCAGCCAGGAATTTTACAACGTCGTTCCCGGCCGTGAGGTAGAAATCCATGTAGCCGCCGAACGTGTTGGTAAAGGAGGCATCGACGATGAAAGTGTCGCCAAAGGATGTGTCGTCGATGGCATGAATGCCGGATACGCGATCGACACCACCTTGCCCATCTGCGATGGCAAAACCGATGGCATTCGATCCGGCCGCAAGGCCAGCGCGGGCCTGTGCCGTGAGGTTGGCCACGACGGCAGTCGTCGCGTCGTCATAGCGGGTCTCGACATAGTCGATGTCGGTGTTTCCGGATGTCTGTGCAATGATTCTGTCATTGCCCTGGTCCCCCAACACGGTACCGGAAACCACCGTCAAGGTGTCGTTGCCGTTGCCGCCGCGCAAGAAATCGTAAACGTCCACAGTGGCCGACACGCCGCCATTGATTGTATCGGCGCCATCGCCGCCCGCAAGATAGTTGCTGCCGGTTGTGCCGGTGATGGTGTCGGCGAACTGGGTGCCTTCAGCATCCTCGATGCTGGTCAGCGTATCCGTGAAGCCCCAGCCGTCAACTACAACGCCGGTCGCCAAATTGATCGTTGCACCATGTGTGATGATGCCGCCGCCGTCGACGTCAATTCCATAGTCAAGACCGTCGTCCCTATAGGAAACCATATCTTCGCCGGCGCCGCCGATTATGGTGTCGGTGCCGCTTCCCGCAAATACTGTGCCACCGTTTGTTCCCATATGGATGATGTCGTTACCCGCCCTCGCAAACGCCCAAAAGGCGACATTTGCCATCGTGATGTTGTCTGCGAAGTAGCTGGCGTTCAGCCCCTCGACGCTGTTGAGCGTATCGGTGTTGCCCAGCCCGTCGGTGACGACACCGGTCTGCATGTTGATGGTCAGGCCGTTTGTGTAGTTCTCGTAGATGACGTCATCGATTCCATCCCCTCCATTCACCTGGTCATTGCCGCCAATCGCCATGATAATGTAGTCGTCGCCGGCCAATGCGTTGATGGTGTCGTCGCCGACCAGGTCCTGAATGCCGGGATTGATGTCGTTGCCGATGGTTCCGTTGATGACAGCCATTTGGTCCTCCCGCTGTTTGGCATTGTCCCAAGGATAGTTGTATCCGAAGGTTGCATTAGAGTCATCTTATATAAAGAACCATAGCGCCATGCTGTTCAGCGCCAACGAGGTGCCTCGAAATTCGAGTTCAATAGTATTGTTGGACAGCAGCGAAGTTTTTTCGAGGAAGCGTTACAGCTTGGGAGCGCCGTGGGGTTCTATGCTCAAGGCGGCAGGAGCCGGAAGTCGTTGCCCTCGGGCAGCAGCTGCCCGCCATCGACGATGATGGTCGTGCCGGTGATGTAGCTGGCATCGTCGGAGGCGAGGAACAGGAAGGCATTGGCGACGTCGCGCGGGCTGCCGAGGCGGCCGAGCGGTATGGAGTCTTCCATGTTCTTGATATAGGCCGCGCCGCGATGCAACTCGATCGCCTCAGTGAGGATGTTGCCGGGTTCGACACCGTTGACGGTGATGCCGTAGCCGGAGAATTCAAGCGCTGCGGCACGGATGAAGCCGTTGATGCCGGCCTTGCTGGCCGAATAGTGGCCGTGGCCGGGGCTGGTGACGTGCGGGCCGGTGATGGAAGAGGTGTAGAGCATGCGCCCGTAGTGCTGCGCCTTCATCGGCACCAAGGCGGCGCGGGTGGCATTGAAGGTGCCGCGCAGATTGACCGCCATGACGCGGTCCCAGTCGTCGGCGCTGGTGTTCTCGATCAACTGCCAGGGATAGATGCCGGCATTCTGCACGACGATGTCGAGGCGGCCGTGGTGTTCGAGCGCCAGCGCCACCGCGGCCTCGGCCTCAGTCATCAGGGAAATGTCGGTGCGGATGAAGGGGACGCTCAGTCCGTCCGCAGTCGCTTGCCCGGCCGCAACCTCGGTGTCGGCGAGCACCAGCCTCGCACCCTCTTCGGCGAAGCGCAGCGCGATGCCCTTGCCGATGCCGCGGGCGCTGCCGACGATCAGCGCCACCTTGTCTTGTAGTCGTCCAGTCATGCGAGCCGTCCTGTCATGCGAGTCTTTGGCGAATGGTTTGCTTGAAAGCGTCGAGCAGCACGGCGGCCAGCACCAGCAGGCCATGGATCACCTGGGTGAAGTTGGCCGGCAGGCCCATCAGGTTGATCGCCGTGTTGATGGCCGAGAGCAGCAGCACGCCGGCATAGACGCCGGGCAGGGTGCCGACACCGCCTTTCAGGCTGACGCCGCCGATGACGACGGCGGCAAAAGCGTTGAACAGCAGGCCGACGCCGAGATTGGCGGTGGCGCCCGAGGTGCGGATCGCCAGCAGCCAGCCGGCAAGGCCGGCAATGGCGCCGGCCAGCACGAAGGCGATGATCAGGTTGCGGTTCACCCGGATGCCGGCGCGGAAGGTTGCCGTCTCGTTGCCGCCGATCATGACGAGGTGCCGGCCGAACGGCGTCTTGGCCATGATCAGCGAGAAGACGACGAAACAGGCAATCGTGATCCAGGCGGTGAGCGGCAGGCCGATGAGGCGCTGGATACCGAACCAGCGGATGGCCGGCGCAAGGTCCTGCGCCGAGCGGCCGCCGGAAATGACCAGCACCAGGCCGCGCACCCAGATGTAGGACGCCAGCGTGATGATGAAGGCGCTCATCTTCACCCGCACCACCAGATAGCCGTTGAAGGCGCCGATCAGGCCGCCGACCGCCAGCGCCAGCAGCAGCGACACCGGAACCATCAGCCATTCCGGGTGCAGTTGCACGCCAAGCCCGATGCCCGACGAGCAGAACAGGATGCCGACCGCCATGGCGCTGAGCGCCGCGACGGATTCGACCGAGAGGTCCATGTGACCGGCAATGATGACCAGCGCCAGGCCGATCGACATGACGCCGAGCACGCTGGAGGCCTCGATGATGTTGGCGAAGATGCCAAGCTGGAAATAGTTCGGGATGAAGATGGAAAACACCACCAGCACGAACAGCAGCATGAACCAGACGAGGTTGTCGAGGACGAACTCCAGGGCGTGGCGCGTGCGGGGGTTCATGGGCTGATCCGGCTGGCGCATGACCCCGAAATCAAGTCGATTTTCGGAAACGATCATGCGCGGTTGGAATTGCGGAGGATTGGCTCCGGACCGAGATGGCCCGGAGCGTTTTTCAGCAGCGTGCCTATTCGACCGATTTGACGGTGTCCGTCGGCGGCTTCTGGTTGCCCCAGAAAGCCGGGTTGTCGACGTTTTCCTTGGTGATGGCGGCACCGGGGATCTTGATGTTCGGCCCCCAGGCTTCCTTGGTCACGGTCGATTTCAGGCCGAGCACGTCATATTCGCCGGGCTTGATCTCTTCCTTCTTGACGACGTTGTCCATGAACATGGCAACGGCCGCGGCCTGCGCGTAGAGCGGCTGCTCGACTTCGACGTTGAGCCAGCCCTTGCGGATCAGGTCGAGGCCGACCGGAGCGCCGTTCGAGCTCATCAGCATGACGTCGCCCGGTTTCTTGCCGGCAGCCTCGAGCGAGGCGACGGCAGCGACCGAGAGGTGCGCGGCATGGCTGAAGATCAGGTCGATGTCGGGGTTCGCCAGTATCTGGTCGTTGACGATGGTCCCGGCTGCATCCGCCGCCCATTGCATGGCCGGAAGCGAGATGATCTTGACGTCCGGGAACGCCTTCATCTTCTCCTCAAAGCCCTTCTGGATGTCGAGCGTGTAGGGGTCGCCGGGGTCGCCGAGCACCTGCAGCACCTTGCCCTTCACCGAACCGTTCTTGGCTTTCAGCAGTTTCTCGGCCTGGTCCGCGGCGACGTAGCCGATCTCGATCGTTCCAGCGACCGAGGTGAAGTCGGAGGGCGTCGAGGTGATCTGGCGGTCGAACTCGACCACCGGGATGCCGGCCGCGCGTGCCGCTTCAATGGACGGTTTCAGTGCATTGAAATCGACGGCGGCGAGGATGATCGCCGCCGGCTTCAGCGCAATGACGTCGTTCATCTGCGACTGCTGCGCGTCGGTCTTGTTGTCGGCGTTCAGCGCCTTCATCTCGTAGCCGACCTGCTTCAGGAACAGCTCCAGCGCACTCACCGAGCCGGTCTGGAACTCGTCGAGCAATGTCGGCACCATGTAGTAGACAGTACCTTTGGACTGGGCGAATGCCGGCATAAGCGTGGCAAAGGCCAGTGCCAGGATACCGAAGACAGCAAGAAGTATTCGCTTCATGTCGTTCGCTCCTGTTAAGCCGGACCCCTCTTTGTCCCTCAGCTTCCCGGTCCGGCACCGGCAAGCGTCTCCCCGGTGATCATGTTGATCACCGCGTCGGGACTTGTTTTGTTGCGTGCGACATCACCGGCCACGACCCCTTGGCGGATCACCACGATCCGGTCGGCGACCTGGAAGGCCTGCTGCATGATATGGGTGATGATGACGACGCCGATGCCCTGGCTCGCCACCTGGCGGATCATGTCGAGGCCGCGTCGCGTCTGCTCGACGCCAAGGGCGGCGAACGGCTCATCGAGCAGCACCAGCTTGCCGCCCCAATGCACGAACCGGTTGAGCTCGATCGCTTGCCGCTGGCCGCCCGAAAGGTGCTCGACATTGGTGCGCAGCGAGGGGATACGGGTGCCGGCGCTGGCCAGCGCCTTTTCGACGACAACTTCCATCGCACGCTCATCGAGCACCGGGATGCCAAGCACCTTCCTGGTGATCTCGCGCCCCATGAAGAAATTGGCGACCACGTCGACATTGGTGCACAGCGACAGGTCCTGGTAGACGGTTTCGATGCCCGCCGCCTTGGCTTCGGCGGGCGACCTGGCAAGGAACTCCTTGCCCTCGAACAGCATGCGGCCCGAGGTCGGCTCCAGCCCGCCGGCGATGATCTTGACCAGCGTCGATTTGCCGGCACCGTTGTCGCCCAGCAGCGCCACGACCTCGCCGCGGCCGATCGAGAAGCTGATCCCCTTCAGCGCTTCGATCGCGCCGTAGTTCTTGGTGACGTTGTCGAGCACCAGCAGGGGTTCGCTCATGCCGCAATCCCTCCACTTTTCAGGAGATCGCGCCCGCGTTCGCGTTCAGCCGTGAAGATCTGGCCGAAGCGCGGTGACAGCACCCCGGATACGGCAAGGGCGGCGGCGCCGCGCAACACCGAATGCTGCCCGCCACGCGCGACCATGACACGGGGCGTCGTGCGGTCCTTTCGCGCCGAGACGGAATTGTGCAGGCATTCGGTCGAACTGGCCAGCCGTTCGAGCAGATCGGTGGAGGCCAGCCCACCGAGGATGATCGTCTCGGGGTCGAACAGGTTCTCGATGATGGCGACGGCATTGCGAAAGATCGGGGCGACTTCCGCCACCCAATCGGCCTCGCTGCCATTCCAGCGCCGGAGCGCCTCGAGCGAGAGGTATCTTTCGAGACAGCCGCTGTTGCCGCAGGGGCAAGCCTCGCCGCCTGGAACGACGGGAATGTGTCCGACCTCGCCGGCATTTCCCCAGGCGCCGCGCAACACGCTGCCGTCGTGAACCATGACGCCACCCAGGCCGACGCCGAAATAGAGGTAATAGTACTCGGAAAACTGCGCGCCGAGGCCGTAGAGGCGCTCGCCCATGGCGGCGGCCGCCATGTCGGTTTCAAAGAAGGCCGGCAATCCGGTCGACGTCGCCAGCCGCTCGCGCAGCGCCACATCCTTCCAGCCGGTCATCGTGGTCGGGCCGACAAAACTCATGGACTCGACGCCGAACGGGCCGGGCAGGGCCAGGCCGACCCCGAGAACCCGACCTCCAGCCCGCAATCTGGTCAATTCAACCACCATCGCTCCGATCAGGTCGAAGGCATGGTCGGGCGTCGCATTCGGGGCTTCGCGGTACGTGCTCTCGATCACGTCGCCGCTTAGATTGATCAAGGCGGCACTGATGCCGAAAGGGGTGATGTGGATGCCGACGGCATAGCCGCCTTCGGGATTGATGCGCAGGGTCGCCGGCGGCAGGCCGCGGCCCTTCGGCTCTTCACGCAGGGACAGGATGTAACCCTGTTCTTCCAGTTCGCGAACGATGGTCGATACGGTCTGGACGGTGAGCCCGACGCGCCTGGCGATCTCGCCACGGGCGATCGGTCCCTGCAGGCGGATGGATTCAAGCACGATGCGCCGATTGTACGGCCGCCCGAACTCCTGATTGGTCCCCCTCAGTGCCATTACGTGCGCCCCTTAGGAGAGCGCAGCTTCGCACCGCTTATTTATTCAGTCAAATGGAATTCAAAAATAAATCGAGACAAAACCAAAATCGGAAGAAGTCCGTGAATCCCGTCCGGTTTAGGACCTGCTCACATGCTGTCCTTGGCTGATTGCCGCCATGTCGAAACCGTTTCAATGGTGAGCCCGCAACCGTTGAGTCAACAAGCCTGGAGCAGAGATGATCGAATTGCCGTTTGCCCGCGACGAGTACCAGCAGCGGCTTCGAAAGATCCGCGCCGAGATGGCGAAGCGCGGTCTCGAACTCCTGGTCGTCAATGACGTTGCCAACCAGCATTACATCACTGGCTATGATGGCTGGTCATTCTACACGCCTCAGGTGGTCCTCGTTCCTGTCGAAGCGGTCGAGCCGGTCTGGATCGGGCGCGCCATGGATGCGGCCGGTGGCCTTCTGACCGCCTGGATGAAGCCCGAGAACGTGGTTGGCTTCCCGGAAGACCATGTGCAGCGTTTCGATCGCCATCCCATGGACTGGATCGCGAGTTGGATCGTCGCCAAGGGTTGGGGTATCAGGCACACCGGCATCGAGCTCGAAGCCTATTATTTCTCAGCGAAGGCGCATGCCCGGCTTGTCGCCGGGCTTCCCAATGCGAAATGGCACGACGCCGATCTGCTGGTGAACTGGATCCGCGCGGTCAAATCGGCGCCCGAGATCGCTTATTTGCGCAAGGCGTCAACCTTGGCCGAGGCGGCGGTCACGCGGGCCTTCGAGGTGATCGCTCCGGGTGTTCGCGAGTGCGATGCCATTGCCTCCATCCAGGCGGCGCAGATCGCCGGCAGCCCGGACTTCGCCGGTGACATCACCGCCCTGCCGCCGACAATCCTCGGCGGCGAGAATGCTTCCGCGCCGCACATCATGTGGAGCGACAGGCGGTTCGGAGACAACGAGACAATTGCCCTGGAACTCGCCGGCGTCTGCCGTCGCTATGCTGCCGGGCTGGCAAGAACCCTGCAGCTTGGCAAAACGCCGACAAATGTCGCGGACACGGCCAAAGCAGTGATCGAGGGCATGGACGCGGTGCTCGACGCGGTGAGGCCGGGGATATCAGCTGAAGCGGTCGAAGCTGCCTGGCGCAAGGTAATTCAACGCTATGGACTGAAGAAGGAGTCGCGTATCGGCTATTCGATCGGCGTCGCCTATCCGCCGGATTGGGGCGAACACACGATCAGCCTCAGGCCGGGCGACAAGACAGTGCTGGAGCCCGGCAACGTCGTTCATTCCATTCTTGGCATGTGGATGGACGGTTGGGGCATCGAGATCAGCGAGACCATCCTGGTTACCGCAACCGGCCACGAGACGCTGACGAAGTTCCCGCGAGAGATTCATGTCAAATCCTGAGAGTGCGAATGCCGGCACGATCAAGATCGATGCCGGAATTCTCGATCGGATGATCGAGGTCCGCCGCCATCTGCACCGCAATCCGGAGCTTTCGAACCACGAAGCCAACACCCAGCGCTACTTGCGGCAGATGCTGGCTGGTCAGGGAATTGCCGACATCCGTGACGTCGCGGGCTTTGGCCTGGCCGTCGACATTGTCGGCACCGGCAAACCGTCAAATCGCAAGTTGGCCATACGCGCCGACATCGATGCCTTGCCAATCGAGGAGGAGTCCGGCGTCGACTATGCGTCGATCAATCCAGGTGTGATGCATGCGTGCGGTCACGACGCCCACGCATCGATGGCCTTCGCGGTTGCCGCGCATCTTCACCGATCGCGGGATGAGTTCGGCGGAACTGTCCGCCTCATCTTCCAGCCGGCCGAGGAGGGCGAGCCGTCGGGCGGCAGACGCGTGGTGGAAGAGGGGCTTCTCGACGATATCGACGCTGCCATCTGCGTTCACGTCGATCCGTACACACAGTCCGGCAAGATCGCGGTCAGCCCTGGTCCGTACACTCTGGCGTGCGATACGTTCGACGCTCTCGTCACAGGCGAGGCCGCTCATGCGGCAAAGCCGTATGAGGGCATCGATGCGATTGCCGTGGCCTGCTCCATGGTGAGCGAACTGCAGAAGATCGTCTCGCGCGAGATCGACCCGTACGATCCCCTGGTCATATCCGTAACCGGGATCAGCGGCGGCAGCGCCTACAATGTGATTGCCGGCAAGGTCGCATTGAAAGGCACCATCCGTGGCGGCAGCGACGCCACGCGTGAGCGGGCCTGGCGCCGCGTCCGTGCGATACTCGAGGGAATTGCGGCGAGCCACGGCGCCAGCGTGCAACTCGACATCCACAAGGGCGAACCGGGGGTCGTCAACGATATCGAGATGACTGAGCTGATTGTCGCCAGTGCCAGGGCCTGTATCGGGCCCGACAATGTTCTCAACATAGCTGGATGGACCATTGCGGACGACTTTGGCTACTACAGCGAGAAACGCCCATCGGTCTACTTTCGGCTCGGAATCCGCAATGAAGATGTCGGATCGGTCTTTCCGCTTCACCATTCCAGGTTTCGTGTCGATGAGGCCGCCTTGAAAGTCGGCGCAGCCACCCTGGTTTCGGCAGCCACGACGTTTCTGTCGATGCCACGAGACAGTCTCGACTGACCAATGCGCGAGGCGGATCGCCTGTTCAGTACTTGACGAGCCGGCGCTCGATCAGCACCACGGCGGAAAACAGCGCGATCGATAGGCCTGATGACAAGACGATCGCTGCGTAAAGCCGGTCGGACTGGTAGTTGAAACTCGCCTGGATGATCAGCGCGCCGAGGCCCTTGTCCGAGCCGATCCATTCGCCGACGATGGCGCCGATGACCGCCGTCGCCGATGCGATCCTGAGCGAGGAGAACAGCATCGGCAAGGCGCGGGGCAGGCGCAGGCTGCGAAAAATTTCCCAGCGCGTCGCCGACAGCACCCGGAACAGCTCATGCTCGTTGTCGCTGGCCGAATCCAGGCCGCGAATCATGTTCACCAGCGTCGGGAAGAAGCAGATCACCGCAGCGATGACGATCTTCGGCGTCATGCCAAGCCCGAAGATCAGGATGATGATCGGCGACAGCGCCAGGATCGGAATGGTGTTGAAGAACAGCACGATCGGAAAATACGCCGCCTGGAGGATGCGGTTGTGCACGAACAGAACGGCCAGCAGGACAGCAGCCAGGTTGCCGATGACGAAGCCGGCCAGCGCCTCGATCAGCGTCGGCCTGAGATTGTCGACGAGCAGCGCGAAATTCCTCTGGAAGACGCCGAATATCGCCGTTGGCGTCGGCACGATATAGGCCGGCACGCCGAGAACGGGCAGCAGAAACTGCCAGGTGAGAAGGATCGACGCCGCACCGAGAACGGGCAGGGCGATGGCAGCCTGCGGAGACAGGGGTGCCGGCCTCATGACGCGCGCTCCAGCGCGGTCCGCAGCTCGGCCATGGCGGCGACGATCGCCGGATCTTCGCGCGAGCAGCGGTTGCCGTCCTGCTTGAACGGCCGCATGTCGATGTCCTTGGCAAGTCGCCCCGGATTGGCGGCGAGAACGATGACCCTTTCGCCGAGATAGGCGGCTTCGGCGATCGAATGGGTGACGAACAGGATCGTCGTGCCGGTGCGCCTCCACAAAGTGAGCAGCTCGTCGTTGAGCCGGTCGCGGGTGATCTCGTCGAGAGCCCCGAACGGCTCGTCCATCAGCAGCAGCTTCGGTTGGCCGAGCAGCGCGCGGGCAATTGCCACACGCTGGCGCTGGCCACCGGAAAGCTGGTGCGGCAGGCGCTCGCCGAAGCCGGCAAGCCCCATCAGTTCCAGCAATTCGTCGCTGCGATCCTCGATGCTGCGGGTCAGGCTGACCTGCCCGACGCCAAGCGGCAGGCGGACATTGTCGCGCACCGTGCGCCAGGGCAGCAGGGTCGAGTCCTGGAAGACGAAGCCGACATCGCGGCGCGATCGCACCGCATGCGGCGTGTCGCCGAGCACACTGATCGTGCCGCCGAGCGGATCGAGCAAATCGGCAACCACCCGGAGCAAGGTCGACTTGCCGCAGCCCGAGGGTCCGAGGATCGACAGGAAGGATCCGGCCTCGACGTTGAGGTCGAGACCGGAAAGCACTTTGACGGCGGCCTGGCGGCCGCCATAGCCGACATCCAGGCCGCGGGTCTCGATCGCGTTCGCCATCAGGCGGCGGGCGCGTCGAGCTTCGGCCGGTCGGCGGCCGAAAGTTCGAGGATCTTGGTCGTGTAGACGTCGGCCGCCGCCGGCCGGCCGTTCGGATACTGTCCGACCTTGTCGAGCAACGCCAACTGCTCCTCGATGGAGGCGGGATCGAAGGTGCCCCAACCGTCCCTGGCCGTTGCCGCATCGAAGGAGAGCTTGAGCACCAGGTTGACGGTCTTCTCTTCCCAGCCGAGGTCCATTTCCGGATAGGCGGCGACCATCTTCTTCACGGCCTCCTGCGGGTTGGCGTGCACCCAGCCCCAGCCCTTGGCGACCGCGCCGATGAACTTCGCCAGCGTGCCCGGATCCTTTTCGATCGCGGCGTCGGTGGCGAAATAGACGTCGGCGTAGGAATTCAGTCCGAGATCGCGCACCAGAAGGTCGATGCGGTCGTCGCCGACGACGCTCAAGGCCTGCGTGTTGGTGATCCACCCGCCAATGGCATCGACATCGCCGCGCACCAGCGGCGCCTTGTCGAAGCCGACATTGACGACAGTGACATCGGACGGGCTCATGCCGTTCTTGGCCAGGATCTCATCAATGACGAAACGCGCGGTTGGCTGGATGCCGATCTTCTTGCCCTTGAGGTCGGCGATGCCGCGGATCGGGTTTGCTGCCTTCGAGGTGAAGGCGTAGGGGCCGGTGCGGAAGCCGCAGGCGATGATCTTTATCGGTACGCCGCTGGCGCGCGCCGCAAAAAGCTGCGGCGTTTCGGAAAACTGGCCGAGCTGCGCGGCGCCGGAGATCACCGGCGGCACCGTCGCGGCGTTGGGGCCGCCCGGGCTGAATTCCACGTCGAGCCCGGCATCCTCGAAGTAGCCATTGGCGACAGCCGCGATGTCGCCGATCTGGCCGTTGGACATCAGCCAGTCATACTGGATGACGACCTTTCCGGCCGCCTTCGCACCCGGCGTCAGCACCAGTTGCATCCCGGCCGATGCGGCGGCAACGGCTGCTATGCCTGATATCATGAAGCTGCGGCGGTTCATGTCGTAATGTTTGTTCCCACTCATTTTTCGCTCCTGTTGCAAGACTTGTCTGTCTCTTCATTGCGCGCCGTTCCCTTGGGCGCGCTGTCGTCTACGGCCGTTCTTCGTGGTAGTCGCCGGGGCCGCCGTCGAGCCAGGCGTAGAGTTCCCAGAGCGTGTCGTCCGGGTCGGTGAAATAGGCGCAGCGCGCGTTCCAGACATAGTCCCCAGGCGGGCCCTGGAAGGGCACGCCCTTGGCCGTCAGATCGGCATAGAGGCGGTCGATTTCGCCGGGCGCGTCGAGTTTGACCGCGACGCAAACCTTGTGCGCAAGGCGCGGCGAACGCAGCTTCGACACGCCGGTGTGCTGGCTGATATGGTCGATCTCCCAGGCCGCAAGCGTCACGCCCTCGCCATGGAAATCGGCAAAACCCTCGGCGCGCCGGCGCAGGCGGAAGCCGAGCCTGTCGACATAGAACGCCACCGTGCGATCGATGTCCTCGACAAGCAGGCAGACGTCCGAAATCCGGTATGCGGTGCCGAGCGCCATGGCTATTTCCTTCCGTCGGCGCGCTGGGCGCGCGACGTCGGCAGCTTGACGCCGACACGGTCGGCGGCGCCGATGATGTGCGCGCGCATCGCCGCTTCGGCAGCCGCCGGGTCGCCGGCGACCAGTGCCTCATAGATGCGCACATGCTCGCCGACATTGACTTCCACCAGGTCGTGCAAGGGGTTGGTGAGCCGCGCGTAGTAGATCGAGCGCCGGATCTGTTCGCAGACGAAGGAGATGAAGGTGTGGATATAGCTGTTGCCCGTCGCCCGCGCGATTTCGCGATGGAACAGAAGGTCGGCATCGATGCTGCCGTCTTCCCAGCGCTCCTCGCCGCTCATGCGGTCGAGCGCTGCCTTGATGGCGTCGAGATGCTCCTGCCCGCGCCGCTCGGCGGCAAGCGCGGCTGACTCGGCCTCGAGGATGCAGCGCAGCTCGAAGAGCCGCTCCATGTTCTGCCCTTCCTTCAGCGTCTCACGATCGATGCGGATCGCCGCCCGCTGCTCCGGCGCCAGGACGAAAGAGCCGATGCCTTGTCGCGCCTCCACCATGCCGTCGGCGCGCAATTGCGCGATCGCCTCGCGCACCACGTTTCGGCTGACGCCGAATTTTTCGGAAAGCTGTTGCTCCGTTGGCAGCAGGCTGCCCGGATTGAGGTCGCCGGACTCGATCTCGCGGCTGAGGAAAGCCGCGACCCGGTGCGGCAGCGCCTCGACAGTGCCGATGGCAGCCAATCGTTGTTTCATGAAACGGTCTCCATCGAGGGAAAGAGGCAGCCGGGGTTCATCAGCCCGTTCGGATCGAGGGTATTTTTGAGTGCGCCGACGAGCCGGCGGTGGACGGGGGATAGTCCAGCCCAGTAAACGCGCTGGCGGGTGCGCCCGATGCCGTGTTCGGCGCTGATCGAGCCGCCAAGTGCGTTGACGATGTCGTAGAGCCCAGCCGTGATCTTGACGCCCCTGGCGCGCGACTCGGGCTCGGCAAGGTCGAGCGGCGGCAGCACGTTAAAATGGATGTTGCCGTCGCCCGCATGGCCGTAGGCCTGGGGAAGCCAGTCCGGATGCTCCAGCGCGACAAACTGGCGGGCCTGAGCGATGAGCGTGGGAATGTCCGAGATGCGCACGGAAAGATCGGTGCGCACGTGGTAGCCGCGCTTGGCCTGGCCCTCGACCAGCCCTTCGCGAATGGACCAGAAAGCCATGGCCTGTGCGCCGCTTTCGGCCAGAACGGCGTCAGTGACGAGATGCTTTTCGATGGCACCGGCAAGGAAGTCGACCAGCAGGGTGCGCAGGTCGATGGCAGCGCTCGACGACAGCTCGATCAGCACATGAACAGGGGCAGTGACCGGCGCGACGATGTTCGGATCGACCAACCGCGCAAGCCCCATGCATTCCGAGCCGATGATCTCGAAGGCGGATATCAGGTCCGAGCATCCGCGTCGGGCTTGCCTGAACAGCGTGATGGCCGCTTCGAACGAGGCAAGGCCCAGATACGCCGTCTCGACCCGGCCGGGTTTCGGAAACAGCTTGACCTCGACGCCGGTGATGATGCCCAGCGTTCCTTCGCTGCCGATGAAAATCTGCTTCAGGTCGTAGCCGCGATTGTCCTTGCGCAGGCCGGAAAAGCCGCTCCACAATTCGCCGTCCGGCAGCACCACTTCCAGGCCGACAATGAGATCGCGGGCCATTCCGTAGCGCAGCACGTTGACGCCGCCGGCATTGCTGGCCGCGTTGCCGCCGATCTGACAGCTGCCCTGGGCGCCGAGCGCCAGCGGAAACAGGCAATCCTGGCTTTCGGCGGCATCCTTGATGTGCTGCAGGATGCAGCCGGCATCGGCCTGCAAGATGAAATTGTCGGCGTCGACGAGGCGGATGCTGTTCAGCCGCTCCAGGCTGATGACCACCGCGCCCCGGCTCGTGCCGATGTCGATCGCACCCGCCACCAGCCCGGTGTTGCCGCCCTGCGGGATCATCGCCAGCCCCAGCGTGCCGCACAGCCGCACAGCGGCCTGCACCTCCGCGACCGAAGCCGGCTTCAGCACGGCAAGGGCACCGCCATGATGATCGCCAGACCAGTCTCCGAGATATCTGGCCATGCCCGCAGCGTCGGCTGCCACGCCGCTCTGCCCCAGAACACCCTCCAGGGCAGCGAGAACGTCAGGCGAGATGCCGTGGTGGATGGTCATTGTCGGGCCGGCTTTGATGCGGGTGTGTATGGTTATACATATCATCCTACAACTGGAATGCTGTCAACGGGCAAGCCGCATGGCCCAGGGCAATCACTTCAGACCGACGACAGTTTCCAACTTGTGGGGAGATCACCAATTGTCGAAGTCGGCGCCGCCCCTCATCGCCCTGCCGGGCACTTCTCCCCGTATAGTGACGAACCGCAGCGCCGGCACCTTTTCTGCAGCGCTGACAATTGGCGAAACCATCAATGACGGAGTCCCTCTCCCCGTCACTATACGGGGAGGTGAGAAGTGGTCCGCGCAGCGGACGAAAAGCCAATTGCTTGGCTTTTCAAACGACGAACGCCGGCAGGCAGGTGAGGGGGCGCCAACCTCCGGAAAAGGGTGACGAGACGAATTCGAAACCTGAAGCGATTGCCCTTCCGCGTGGCTGTCGGGTCACCTTTCGGGCCTTCAGGGCGCGCTGGGTCTGGAGAGGGCCGCCGATTAGCTCAGGGCCTGCGCGCCTCAGAGATACTGGGCGACCTTCTTGCCGACCGTGAGGAAGCGCAGGGGATCGATCGCTTCGCCATTGTGGCGGACTTCGTAATGCAGATGCGGGCCGGTCGAGCGGCCGCTGCTGCCGGTCTTGCCGATGACTGCGCCGGCATCCAGTTTCTCGCCCACGGTCACGTCGATTTCGCTGAGATGTCCGTAACGCGTCGCAAAACCATTGCCGTGGTCGACTTCCACCATGCGGCCATAGCCGCCGTTCCAGCCTGCCTTGGTGACGACGCCGGGCGCGGTGACCTTGGCCGGCATGCCGATCGGCGCCCTGAAATCCATCCCGGAATGCAGTGCGGCGGTGCCAAGGATGGGGTCGGTGCGCACACCGAACGGGCTGGTGACGGAATGGCCCGGAGCTGGGTTGGTCAGCGGCAGCTGACGCGCTTCCTTCTTGAGCTGGTCGAGCGTGTCCAGCGCCTCGTCCAGTTCCTTGACCTTGCTGTCGAATATCATCGAACTGTCGAGTGGAATCAGCGGTCCGCCGACGTCGCTCTCGTTCTTGCCGAAATCGCTGTCGACCGGCAGGCCTGCCGCGGCAAGCGCCTGCGTGATCGCGTCGGCGCTCTTGTAGGCATTGTCGGCGAGCGTGCTGATGCGGGTCAGTTGATCGCTCTCGATGGATTTCAGCGACTTGTTGATCGAGACGAACAGCCTGTCGGCACGATCGGCGGCTGAATCGTTGGGCAGCGGATCGGAACGGGTCGACCACAACGAGAACGGCCTGGTGTCGCCGGCACCGAGGTCGGCGCGCAGGCTGGCGACCGCGTAGGTCTGCGCAGGCGGGTTGATGCTGCCGGTCACCTCGGCGCGTTTGTCCGGCTTGCCGGCCGCTGACGGATCCTCGGCAGGCGCCGCTCCGACTTCGTTCTCGGCGCGTTCGAGCAGCGGACCGAGGCGGCCATGACGCTGGCTCAACTGGCTCTGGCGTTCAAGCAGTTCGCTGACCTTGGTTTCCATCAGCTGCTGGTCGAGCAACTGGCGGCTGGTGATGCGGTCGACCTGGGCGCGAAGCGCCGAAATGCGATCTTCGTAGGCCTGCTGCATGCGTGCCTGCCGCGCCGTGGTGGCGCCGATCAGGTCGTCGCGCAGCACGAGATAGGAGGTGGCCAGCAGGTAGCCAATGGCGATTGCCGCCAGCGCCGAGCCGACAAAGGCTGCGAGCCAGGGTCGGATCGTGAAGTGCCGGATCTCGTTGCCTCGGGCGATGATGATCGTGTGGGGCTCTTTACGCCTGCCGAAGACTGCTGACTGACCGGTTGCGTTCACGGGACCAAGCTTTCGTTTACGACACCACGACAGCTTGATTACACATTATTAGGGTTAACAAAGTTTTGCGGTGCGGGCTTTCCGGTAACGATTGCCCGTCAGGCGGGCATAAGGTTGTGGGCAGTCGGCCGTGCCGACAAGGATCTCAAAGCGCGCGGACAGCCTCCAGCACCTCTTCGGCATGGCCTTTGACCCGGACCTTGCGCCAGATCCTGGCGATCCGCCCGTCGCGGCCGATCAGGAACGTCGCCCGCTCGACACCCATGTATTTGCGGCCATACATCGATTTCTCGACCCACAGATGGTAGGCCTCGATCACCTTGCGCTCCTCGTCGGCGGCGAGGTCGATGGTGAGACTGTATTTCGACTTGAACTTGTCGTGTTTCTTGACTGTGTCTGGCGACAGGCCGATCACCACGGCGCCGGCCCTCTCAAATTCCGGCTTCAGCTGCGAAAAGCTGATCGCCTCTTGCGTGCAGCTTGTTGTGTCGTCCTGCGGATAGAAATAGAGCACAATGGGCTTGCCGGAGGATGCGGCAAGGCTGAGTGATCCGCCGCCGTCCCGCGGCAAATCGAATTGCGGCGCGAGATCGCCTACGTCGAGGTCAGCCATACCGATGCCCTTGTTTGTGGTTACGCGCCAAGCCACACCGATATAGTGTCGAGCGGGGATTCGTCCACGATCGAGTTCGTAGAACGGAAAATTGCGTGGATCAGGAGCAACCGCAGCACGAGAAGATCCGGTTCAGGCGGGATGAGATCACCGACCTGGGGACCTTTCCGTCCGCGTGCCGCGTGCCGCCGCTCGGTCAGGCGTCGATCGGACGCGGCTTTCGCATCCTGGCAAGGGTGTTCGCCGGTTTCGCCTGCCTCGTCTTCTTGGTGGCAGTCGTTGTCTATCTGGTCGGTGCGTCCGGCGTTGGCTCCGAGCGGCTTCGGGCGGAAGCGGAAACCGCCATCGAGAAACTGGCCGGCGTCGATGTCGATGTTTCGGTCGGGCCGGCGCGCATCACCCTTGATGGATCGAGCTTCATTGCGTTGCAGGTCAGCGACGTCAGCCTGAAGACCGCCGACGGCAAGCCGATGGCCGATGCGGGCCGCGTGCGCTTCGGCGTGCGCCTGATACCGCTGCTGTGGGGGGATGTGCGGCTGACCAGTGCCAGGATCTCCGACGCGCGCATCGTCGTGGCGGCGATGCCGTCCGGCGGCGACTGGACCGCGGCCCTGCGCAATCAGGATGGCCTCGTCGATCCGGAGAAACTGTCCGCTGCGGTGTTCGGCAACATCCACAGCGCGCTCGACGCGGTGCGGGAAGAGTCGATGCGCCAGATCGATCTTCGCAATGTCGAATTCGTGCTGCCCGAAACGGGAACGATCAAACTGGTCAAAGTCACCGACGCCACCGTCGTGCAGTCGGGACCGGGCGGCATGCAGTTTTCGTCTGAAGCGGATGTTGACGGCAGGGCGGTTACCATTGCCGCTTCCGCCACCCGCGATGTCGCGGCACACCGCGTGACGGCGCTGGATGCGAGGATCGATCTGGCGGATGCCAGTGTTGTCGCGGGCGCTGCTGATACCACGGCCGCTGCCGGAAAGCTGGGTGTGGTTGCGCTGAAGCTGATGGGATCGGAAGGGTCCGGCATGAATGCATCGCGGCTGACAGCCGCTCTGTCATCGACGGGTTCCATCCTCGATCTTGGCACGCGTGGGCTGCTGCCGGCAGACGTCGATGTCAATGCGACGCTGGTTGCGGGCAGCAACAAGGTCCAGGTGGACAGATTGCTGCTGAAGACCGGCCGGTCGACATTCGATTTCGCCGGTTCGATCGGGCCGAAGCCGGCAACCGGAACGGCAGGTGAGGAACCGTCCTATCGCTACGACCTGACCAGCGACGGTTCCTCGCTGGCGCCTTCGGAGTCGCCTGAGCCTGCGCTCGCCTTCCTCGCCCGGATCGCCGGTGCCTACGACACAGTGAGCCACAGGCTGGTGGCCGAGCAGATCGCTGTCCGTTCCGGCGCCGGCGGCGAGATTCTGGGAACCGCCGCCGTGGAGTTCGTCGACGGCAAGGCGCCTGGGATCAATCTGGCGTTCAACGTCCATGACATGCCGGTCTCCCACGTCAAGCAGCTTTGGCCATGGTTTTCGGCACGCAACGCCCGGCTGTGGGTGCTGGCCAATCTGTTTGGCGGCCGCGTCGTCGACGCCAACCTCCAGTTCCAGGTCGTGCCGGGCCGTCTTGGCAACGGCGTGCCGCTGTCCGCCGACGAGGTGTTCGGCCGTTTCCAGATCGAGGGATCGCGTTTTGACACGGCCGGCCGCATTCCGCCGATACGCGACGCTGTCGGCGTTGTTGGTTTCCATGGCAATGATGTCGACGTCTCCCTGTCCTCGGGCACCGTCTACATGCCCAGCGGCCGTACCGTCGCGGCCAGCAATGGCACGCTGACGGTCAAGGCGGCCAACCGCCCGCCGGTCATCGGCGCGCTCGAGATCGACGTCGAGGGCGACGCGTCCGCTGTTGCCGAACTCGCCTCCTACGAGCCGATCAACGCCATGCGCCATGTCGGCCTTTTGCCGGAAGACCTGACGGGCAGCGTCACCGGCCATGTCAGGGCTGACATTCCGTTGCAGTCCGGCGTCGACAGCTCGAAGCTCGATTGGCTGGTGTCGCTCGACTATAGCGGCATGTCATTGGCCAAGCCCTTCGAGGGCCAGACCGTGACCGATGCCGATGGTTCGATCACCGTCGACCCTGAAAAGGCGGTGATCTCCGCTAAGGCATCGCTGAACGGCATTCCGGCCGAACTCGACCTGATCGAGCCGCTCAGGGATGACGGGCCGCCGGCCAGTCGCAAGGTGGCCTTGGTGCTCGACGACAAGATCCGTGCCGCCGCAATGCCCGGCTTGACGCCGATGCTTTCCGGAACGGTAAAGGTCGCGATCGACAAGAGCGGCAGCGGCGACCAGAACGTCTCGGCCGATCTGACCAACGCCAGGCTGGACATCCCATGGGCAGGTTGGAGCAAGGGGGCAGGGGTTCCCGCCAACGTCACATTCGTCATGACCAAGGCCGACGACACCACGACGCTGTCCGACTTCAATCTCGACGGAAAGACCTTCTCCGTCGACGGCAGCATTGTGCTGGTCAATGGCGCTCTGTCTTCCGCAAAGTTCAGCAAGGTCAGTTTGAACAGGGGCGACGATGTCGCCGTGTCGGTGAAGCGATCCGGCAAGGGCTATGCGGTCAACATATCAGGCAACGCGCTGGATGCCCGCTCGCTGATCAAACAGTTCACCTCGGACGTCGACACGGCAACCAAGACCACTGGTTCCGACTCTATTTCCGTCAGCGCCGATGTCGATCAGCTGACCGGCTTCCATGACGAGCAATTGTCCAACCTGAAGCTCGACTACAGCGCTGCCGGCTCGCGGGTAAACGGGCTGAAGGTCAGCGCCACGGCGAGTTCGGGTGCCGCCATAACCATCAGCAACACCACCGGCGCCGGCCAGCGCACGCTCAACATGCAGTCCGCCGACGCTGGCGCCATACTCAGGTTCCTCAACATCTACGAGCATATGGAAGGCGGAGCGATCACCCTGGCGCTGGCGGGGCCGAGCGACGGATCGCTGAAGGGCAAGGTCGATACCAGCAACTTTTTCGTGGTCAACGAACCGAAACTGGCCTCCATGGTCTCGACCACGCCGGCCGGCGACAACCGCAGCCTCAATCAGGCGGTCAAGGGCAAGCTGGACACCTCGCGGGTCAAGTTCGAGCGCGGTTACGCCGAGATCGACAAGGGCAGCGGCTATCTGAAACTGGCCAATGGCGTGCTGCGCGGTCCGCGCATCGGCACGACGTTCCAAGGCACGCTCTACGACCAGGACAACAACATGGACATGACCGGCACGTTCATGCCGGTCTATGGCCTCAATCGCATCTTCGGCGAATTGCCGTTGGTCGGCGCGCTTCTCGGCAATGGCCGCGACCGCGGCCTGATCGGCGTCACCTACCGGCTCAAGGGCAACGCCAACAAGCCAGTGCTGGACATCAATCCGCTGTCGGTGATCGCGCCCGGGATATTCAGGTCGATCTTCGAATATCGCTGACCGACCTCAAATCGGCCGCACCAGAATGTGTTTTTTCCTGCCGAGTGAAAGCTTTACGACGTTTTCCGGACTCAAATCCTGAGGTGTCACCAGCCGGCGCTCGTCGCTGACGGGCTGATCGTTCAGCCGCACCGCACCGCCCTGCACATGCCGCCGCGCCTCGCCGTTCGACCCCGCCAGTCCGGCGGTCACCAGCAGCGACAGGACGCCGACACCGGCTTCGAGCGCTGCCTTGTCCACCTCGACGGTCGGCAGCGATTCGGCGAGCGCGCCTTCCTCGAACGTCTTGCGCGCCGTCTCGCTGGCTTGTTCCGCCGCCCCGCGACCGTGCAGCAAGGCGGTGATCTCGGTGGCGAGGATCTTCTTGGCCTCATTGATCTCGGATCCGCCGAGCTGCTCAAGCCGCGCGACCTGGTCCAGCGGCAGCGCCGTGTAGAGTTTCAGGAAGCGGCCGACGTCGGCATCCTCGGTGTTGCGCCAGTACTGCCAGAACTCGTAGGGGCTCAGCATGTCCGCATCGAGCCAGACCGCGCCCGACGCCGACTTGCCCATCTTGGCGCCCGATGAGGTGGTGAGCAGCGGCGTGGTCAGCGCATAGAGTTGCGCGTCCTCCATGCGGCGGCCGAGATCGATGCCGTTGATGATGTTGCCCCACTGGTCGGAGCCGCCCATCTGCAGGCGGCAGCCGAGGCGCTTGTGGAGCTCGACGAAATCATAGGCCTGCAGGATCATGTAGTTGAATTCGAGGAACGACAGCGACTGTTCGCGATCGAGCCGGAGCTTGACGGAATCGAACGCGAGCATGCGGTTGACCGAAAAGTGACGGCCGACATCGCGCAGGAAATTGACGTAGTTGATCTCCATCAGCCAGTCGGCGTTGTTGATCATGACCGCGTCATTCGGCCCGCTGCCGAATTTGAGGTAAGGCATGAAGTTGCGGCGGATGCCGGCGAGGTTGTCGTCGATGTCCTGTGGGGTCAGCAGCTTGCGCGCCTCGTCCTTGAAGGACGGATCGCCGATCATCGAGGTGCCGCCGCCCATCAGCGCGATCGGCCGGTGACCCGTCTGCTGCAGCCAGTGCAGCATCATGATCTGGATCAGCGAACCGGCGTGCAGGCTCCTGGCGGTCGCGTCGAAGCCGATATAGGCAGTCACCGTCTCCGTGGCGAAGAGATTGTCGAGGCCGGCATCATCCGAAGTCTGGTGGATGAAACCGCGCTCGCTCATCGTGCGCAGGAAATCGGATTTGAAGGCAGGCATTTTTTGTTTCCCGAAAGCGTCCGGCCAATCTGGCGCGGGCGTGGCGTGCATGAAGGCGCGCGTTTAGCACCCAAGCGCGATCAGCAAAAGTGGATTCCGGTTTTGCGGCCCACGCGGATGGCATCAGCGACGATCCGGCTCCAATGCTTGCTTCATCGTTTCGGCTGGCGTAATGAGGCGCCGCGCCAAAGGTTCTTGCAGTCCACGACCTCAAGCGGCACCGCACGGCATCCATAAAATGCCATATCCGACGACAGAGCCCCGACGCGACATGCCGGACGCATTGATATCCATCGTCATTCCTTGCAGGAACGAGGCGGCAAATCTGCCGCTGTTGATCGACGAGATCGGGGCCGCCATGGCCGGGCGCAACTTCGAACTGATCGTCGTCAACGATGGTTCGACCGACGACACCGCTTCGGTGCTCGCAGCGCAAGCAGCTCTTCGCCCGTTTCCGGTCCGGGAATTGCGGCACCAGAAATCCGCCGGCCAGAGCCTTTCGGTGCGTTCGGGCGCCTGGGCGGCGCGTGGCAGCATCGTCGCCACGATCGACGGTGATGGCCAGAACGATCCTCAATACATTCCGCTGCTTATCGATGCCTTGCGGCAGGCCGGCCCCGATTTCGGCGCGGCACAGGGGCAGCGCCTCAAGCGCCGCGACAGCAAGATCAAGCAACTGGCGTCGCGTTTCGCCAACTGGCTGAGAAATGCCATCCTACATGACGAGACGCGCGACACCGGCTGCGGCCTGAAGGCCGTCCACACCGATATCCTGCGCAAATTGCCGTTCTTCGACGGCACCCACCGCTTTGTTCCGGCCCTGGTCATCCAGGAGGGCTATCGCGTCGTCCATTGCGATGTCGTCGATCGCTCGCGCCGGCACGGCAAGTCGAATTACGGCATTTTCGATCGCGGCCTGCAGGGGGTTCTCGATCTCGCTGGTGTCTGGTGGCTGCGCCGCCGGCGCCGCAGAATGCCCAAAGTAGAGGAAATCAGCCGTGGTTAACGTGCTTCAGGAATTGGTGACCTGGCTTCACCAGGTTTTCATCAAGCAGTTCGATGCATGGATCCTGCTCGGCTTCGTTGCGCAGTTCTTCTTCACCATGCGCTTTGTCGTGCAGTGGCTCGCCTCGGAAAAGGCCAAGCGCAGCGTGGTGCCGGTCGCCTTCTGGTTCTTTTCCCTGTTCGGCGGCGGCCTGCTTTTGATCTATGCCATCCAGCGTCAGGATCCGGTGTTCATCGCCGGCCAGTCCATGGGCCTGTTCATCTATATCCGCAATCTCTGGCTGATCGCCAATGAGCGCAAGACCGCCATGAGCAAGGTCGATTGAGCGGCGGTCGATTGAGCAGCCTGGCACATCAAGAGAAAATAGTCACAAAGGCTGAGACATGGCGGTGAACAGGAATTACATCCTTCTCTTCCTGTTCAGCCTGGTGATGACGGTTTCGGGGCTGGCGTCGATGCCGCCGATCGACCGCGACGAGTCGCGCTTCGTCCAGGCCACCAAGCAGATGGCAGAGAGCGGCGACTATGTCGACATCCGTTTTCAGGAGGCCTCGCGCTACCAGAAGCCGATCGGCATCTACTGGCTGCAATCGGCGGCCGTGGCGCTGAGCGGCGAGGGCGCTGCCGCTCCGATCTGGATCTATCGCCTGGTCTCGGCGCTTGGCATTGCGATTGCCGTTGTCGGCATCGCCTGGACAGGCACCAATCTGTTTGGGGCCAATGCCGGCATCGCCGCCGGCCTGGTCATGGCGGCGATCTTTGCGACGGCCTTCGAAGGTCGCGACGCCAAGACCGACGCCATGCTGCTGGCCTGTTGCGTGGCCGCGCAAGGCGCGCTGGCGCAGATCTATCTGGCGTCGCGCCGCAACCAACCTGTTGCCGGCCATCTCTGGTGGATTTTCTGGATCGCGCAGGGTGCGGCGATCCTCATCAAGGGACCGATCGCGCCGCTGCTGTCGGCACTAACCATCGCGGTGCTGTTCGCATTTGAGCGTGACGGGCGCTGGCTGTCGAGGCTCAAAGTGGGGCGCGGCCTGGCGCTGGTCGTGCTGATCGTGCTGCCTTGGATCGCGCTGATTACCTGGAAGAGCGGCGGCGCCTTCCTGCAGCAGGCCGTCGGCAAAGACATGATCGGCAAGGTCGCGTCGGGCGAGGAATCGCACGGCCTGCCGCCCGGCTTCTACATGCTGACCTATTCGCTGTTCATGTGGCCCTTCGGCCTGATCGCGGTCGGCGCCGGGCTCCAGGCGCTCAACCGGCTGCGCGACGATCCCCGGCTGCGCTTCTGCCTCGCCTGGTACATTCCGTTCTGGCTGGTGTTCGAGCTGATCCCGACCAAGCTGCCGCACTATGTCTTGCCGGCCTATCCCGGCATGGCACTGCTGATCGGCTGGTTGCTGACATTGTCGCCGCAGGATGCGAACGCGCCGCTCAGGCGGTGGCAGGATTGGTTGTGGTGGTCGACCGCGTTTGGTCTCGCCGTGGTCAGCTTCGGTCTGGCGGCGGTCTGCGTCGGAGCGCCGATCTACCTCACCGGCAGCTTCTCCTGGTGGAGCATTCCGGCTGCGGCGGCAGCGCTGGGCGCCGGCTACTTCGCCTTTTCGCGGCAGCTGCAAGTGCCGCTCCGCCGCATCGGCGCTGTCGCGGTCTGTGCCGGCATCACCTATGCCTTGTTGTTCGGCGTCATCGCGCCGTCGCTGAAGCCGATCTGGCTGAGCCCGGCGATCGAGGCGGCGGTCCGCGCCAACCGACCTTGCGACACCACGGTGCTGGCCTCATCGCGATTTCAGGAACCGAGCCTGGTTTTCCTGGTCGGCACGAAAACGGTGCTGACCGATATCGGTGGCGTCGCCAACCATCTGCTTGTCGATCCGGCCTGCGCGCTGGCGCTGGCACCGATCGGGGACGAGCAGAAACTGAATGGGTTGCTTGCGGCACAAGGCAAGTCTGCCAACCGCGTTGCCCGGATCGACGGCCTCAACTATTCGTCGGGAGACAAACTGTCGCTCGGGCTTTATCGTGTGGCGCAATGACGGCTCGTCGATGACAGGGTCGAATTTCCTATGCTCGTGAAATCACGCCCTTCCGTTTCCGGTATGCTCCTTGGAGTGGGGCGCCGATCGGTCGACAATTTTCGCGACACGATGCAGATCGCAAAAAAGCGCTTTGCCGCTCGTCCCGCCAAATACCCGAACATAGCGTGGCCGGTTTGGGGCCTGGTCTGGGTTTTGCTGACGGCGTCAGCGTTTGTTCGCCTCGACACCCCGGCAGGAATGCTTCATGGCCAGTGGTCGCCGGGGTTCGTCCATCTGGCCGACTTCTTCACGCAGTTCGGCCTGGGTGGCTGGTACCTCATTCCATCAGCGCTTTTGCTCGTCGCCGCCAACCTGACGGACTGGCGAAGCCTTTCAAGGCGGTCGCTGATGCTGGTCTACAACTGGACCTGCCTGGCTTTTCTGGTGCTGAGTGCCGCCGGTCTGTCGGGCCTCGCAGTCAATGTGCTGAAATATGCAATCGGCCGGGCTCGTCCGCTGTATTTCGACGATTTTGGCGTGCTGGCCTTGCATCCTTTTGCCTTCGATGCGCGCTTCGCCGGCTTCCCGTCCGGCCATGCCACGACCATGGGCGCCGTGTTCGGGGTCGCTCTGCTGTTGTTTCCGCGGCGCTGGTACATCGCCTTGGCGATCACCGCCTGCATCGCCTCGACGCGCGTCTTTGTCGGCGCGCACTATCCCAGCGACACCGTCGCCGGCTTCGGCCTCGGCTGCGCCTTCGCGCTGGAGTGCGGGCTGGTCTTTGCCCGGCTCGGCTTCATCTTTCGTCCGATGCCGTCGGGGTTGCCGGTCCGCAAGAAGACGTTTCGGCTGATTGGAGCGGCTACCGTTCGGACCTAGTTGCCGTCCAGGCCGCCGTAGGATCTCACCAGGCGGGCCATGTCGGGCGATTGGTGGTCTTCGTTTTCGAGCCCCTCAGCAACGCCGGCGCGATCGGCGACCGGCCGGTTCTGGCTGACCTTCCACTTGCCGTGGATTTCGCTGATCTCGATTTCCAGTCCGATAATGCCTTTGATCTGCGCCTGGATGAAGGGCGCCGGTGCATCGGTCACCGCCCAGGGCGCCGCGCGGGCGCCCTCCTGGGACGCGGTCAGATCGGCGATCTGCCGCGCCAGCCAGTCCTGATCTTCGATCACCTTGACGGTGCCACGCACCTGCACGATGGCATAATTCCAGGTCGGCACCACCTTGCCGGTCTCACGCTTGGTCTCGTACCAGGACGGCGTCACATAGGCATCGGTGCCCTGGAAGACGATCAGCACGGGTGAAGCCGGATTGTCGGCCAACAGCTGCCATTGCGGATTGGCCTTCGCCAGATGAGCGCGCAGCCTGCCGTTCGGCGGCACGTCTTCATTAAGCCCAGAGGGGGCGTCGAGCAGGAACGGGATGGCGTTGGCGACCGGCCCCTCGGCTCCGTTGGAAATCAACAGGCCGAGCGGATGCGCCCGGATCAGCCCGTGCAGGATTTCCGGCCGCGTTTCCCTGAAATGAGGAGGCTCGTACATCGCTGCCCGCTTCCCTGCCTATCTCAACCGCTTCGGCCGCGGATCCGACAACTCGCCGGCCAATCGACGGTCGAGATAGTCGGCACATTCCTCGAGCAGCAGGTCGGCATCATTGGAGAAGAAATGGTTGGCGCCGGGCAAGGTCTTCTGCGTGATGGTGATGCCCTTTTGCGTGTGCAGCTTGTCGACCAAGCCTTGCACATCCTTCGGTGGCGCCACCTTGTCGGCATCGCCATGGATGATCAGGCCCGAGGACGGGCAGGGCGCCAGGAACGAGAAATCATAGGTGTTAGGCTGCGGCGCGATCGAGATGAAGCCTTCGATCTCCGGCCGGCGCATCAGGAGCTGCATGCCGATCCAGGAACCGAAGGAGTAACCGGCGACCCAGCAGCTCTTGGAATCCGGATGCAGCGACTGCACCCAGTCCAACGCGGCAGCGGCGTCCGATAACTCTCCGGTGCCGTGGTCGAACTCGCCTTGGCTGCGGCCGATGCCGCGGAAATTGAAGCGAAGCGTGGTGAAATCCCGCTTCTGGAACATGTAGAAGAGGTCGTAGACGATCTTGTTGTTCATCGTGCCGCCGAATTGCGGGTGCGGGTGCAGGACGATGGCAATCGGCGCGCTCTTTTCCTTGGAAGGCTGGTAGCGTCCCTCCAGACGGCCGGCAGGACCGGTGAAAATGACCTCAGGCATGAAATACTCCACTTGGTATACGAATGCGCGGCGTCCGGAACGAACCTTCCTCTGGCCTTGACGCAGGGCGAGCGTCTTCTTAGAAGCTAGTTTAGAATTGTTCAAAACTGAGTGGCCAGACGTCGAGCCCGGCCACCCGCGCCGCAAGCCGCGTAAATAGGACGGCTCGCCTTGGAATTTCAAGGAAATAACGCGATACGACAGCGGAATGGCTTCTGACGGGACCAACTGGACGAAAATGGCCGGAATACGCGCCTATCTCGACTACAATGCCAGTGCGCCGCTGCTTGCCGCGGCGCGCGAGGCTATGGTCACCGCACTTGATGTCGCCGCCAACCCGTCATCGGTCCACGCCGAGGGGCGCGCCGCACGCCGCCTGATCGAGACCGCGAGGCGTGACGTGGCAGCGCTGGTCAACGCCAAGGCCGAGCATGTCGTGTTCACCTCCGGCGCGACGGAAGCTGCCTCGACGCTGCTGACGCCCGACTGGCAGATGGGGCGCGGCAGCGTGCGCATGAGCCGCCTTTACGTGTCCGAAGCCGATCATCCCTGCCTGTTGAATGGCGGGCGCTTCCCGGCAGCGCAGGTGACGCGGATCGGCGTCGACACCAACGGCATCGCCGATCTCGACGCATTGGCGGTCGCACTCGCCCATCATGACAAGGCCGAGGGCCTGCCGCTGGTCGCCATCCATGCCGCAAACAACGAGACCGGCGTCATCCAGCCGATCAATCGTATCGCCGAGATCGTCAAGGCAGCGGGCGGCGTCCTCGTCGTCGACGCGGTCCAGGCGGCGGGACGCGTTTCGATCGATCTGTCAGCGCGTTACGCCGATTATCTGATTCTATCCTCGCACAAGATTGGCGGCCCCAAGGGCGTTGGCGTCATCGTCGCCGCCTCCGATCTGATGATGCCGAAGCCGCTGATCAATGGCGGCGGTCAGGAAAAGGGCCATCGCGGCGGCACGGAAAACCTCGCCGCCATCGCCGGGTTTGGCGCTGCGGCACGCGAGGCTCTCGACGGACTGCAGGCCATTGACGCGGTGCGGCATCGCCGCGACGAGATCGAGGCCATCGTGAAAATGCTGGTGCCGGACGCGGAAATCTTTGGAACCGGCGCGCCAAGGCTTGCCAACACGACATTCTTCGCTATTGCGGGCATCAAAGCCGAAACCGCGCAGATCGCCTTCGATCTGGCCGGTGTGGCGCTGTCGGCCGGCTCTGCCTGTTCGTCGGGCAAGGTCGGGCCGAGCCATGTGCTGAAAGCCATGGGCTACGGCGACAGTCTTGGCGCCTTGCGCGTGTCGATCGGTGCCGCGACCGACGCGCAGGACATCGAGCTGTTCCGCACCGCGCTGGCTGGAATCGCCGCGCGTCGTGCGAACAGGGAAAAGGCCGCATGAGCAGCGGCCGGTTAACGACAGGCCTTCGGCCTGGTAGAGCCGTGCGTTTTATGCTGGCCGGGTGAATTTCCGGTCGAAGCGCACTATATGGAACTTACGCTGCCGCGAATGCCCTTCGGCGTTCGTTTTGGCGGTGCCATAGTTTGAAAACTGTCGGGCCTTGACCCCGGCGTGGATGGAGAACGCATATGCCTGCTGTGCAGGACACGATCGATCGGGTCCGAAAGATCGACGTCGACCAATACAAATACGGATTCCAAACTGAAATCGCGATGGACAAGGCCCCCAAGGGCCTCAGCGAAGACATCATCCGTTTCATTTCGGCCAAGAAGGACGAACCGTCCTGGATGCTGGAATGGCGCCTGGAAGCGTATCGTCGCTGGCTGACGCTCGACGAGCCGACCTGGGCGCGCGTTCACTACCCGAAGATCGATTTTCAGGACATCTACTTCTACGCGGCGCCGAAGAGCACGCCCGGCCCGACGTCGCTCAGCGACGTCGATCCCGAACTGCTGAAGGTCTACGAAAAGCTGGGTATCCCGCTGAGGGAGCAGGAAATCCTCGCCGGCGTGCAGAAGACCGATGCCTCGGAACTCGAGGAAGTCAGCGACAATGTCTACAAATCGGGTCGCGTCGCCGTCGACGCGGTGTTCGATTCCGTCTCCGTCGTCACCACCTTCAAGAAGGAACTGGCGCAGGCCGGCGTCATTTTCTGCTCGATCTCGGAAGCCATCCGCGAGCATCCGGAACTGGTGAAGAAATATCTCGGTTCGGTCGTGCCGACCTCCGACAATTACTACGCCACGCTGAATTCCGCCGTGTTCACCGACGGTTCGTTCGTCTTCGTGCCCAAGGGCGTGCGCTGCCCGATGGAGCTGTCGACCTATTTCCGCATGAACGAGAAGAACACCGGTCAGTTCGAGCGCACGCTGATTATCGCCGAGGAGGGGGCTTACGTCTCCTATCTCGAAGGCTGCACGGCGCCGCAGCGCGACGAGAATCAGCTGCATGCCGCGGTCGTCGAACTGGTGGCGCTCGACGATGCCGAGATCAAATATTCGACGGTGCAGAACTGGTACCCCGGCGACGCCGAGGGCAAGGGCGGCATCTACAATTTCGTCACCAAGCGCGGCGACTGTCGTGGCGACCGTTCGAAGATTTCGTGGACGCAGGTCGAGACCGGCTCGGCCATCACCTGGAAATACCCGAGCTGCATCTTGCGCGGCGACGATTCCAGCGGCGAGTTCTATTCGATCGCGGTGTCGAACGGTTACCAGCAGGTCGATAGCGGCACCAAGATGATCCATCTCGGCAAGAACACGTCGAGCCGCATCATCTCCAAGGGCATCGCCGCCGGCTTCTCGCAAAACACCTATCGCGGCCAGGTCTCGGCGCACCGCAAGGCGACCAACGCCCGCAACTTCACCAATTGCGACAGTTTGCTGATCGGCGATCAATGCGGCGCGCACACCGTGCCCTACATGGAAGCCAAGAATTCGACGGCGCAGTTCGAACACGAGGCGACCACCTCGAAGATTTCCGAGGACCAGAAATTCTACGTCATGCAGCGCGGCATTCCCGAAGAGGAAGCGATCGCACTGATCGTCAACGGCTTCGTCAAGGATGTCATCCAGCAATTGCCGATGGAGTTCGCGGTCGAGGCGCAGAAGCTGATCGGCATCTCGCTTGAAGGGAGCGTGGGTTGATTAGATGGAACGGCGCTCTTGGAAATTCTCCGAGCGAATCGAGAGCTTGATAGTCATCGTTCTGATGCTCTTGTTGACGCTGGCTATTGGAGGTGCCGTGGTGGCTCTGATAGGCGCAATGCTTGGCTTGAGTTCGGTAAAGAATATTGGTGGTTCGATTGCGGGCCTAGGCGCGGTTGGCTTTTTTGGCTGGATGTTCGTTGCTGGCGATCTTGCGGGCGCGCTTTTAGGGAGATCCCGTCAAGGACCGAGCGTCGAGAACAACAAGAACACGAAAGTAGAAAATGATGCTTGAAATCAGAAACCTGCACGCCCGCATCGTTGATGACGGCACCGAAATCATCCGCGGCTTGAGCCTGACGGTGAAAGCCGGCGAGGTCGCCGCGATCATGGGGCCGAACGGCTCGGGCAAATCGACGCTGTCCTACATCCTCGCCGGCCGCGAGGACTATGAGGTGACCGAGGGCGACATCCTCTACAACGGCCAGTCGATCCTCGGAATGGATCCGGCCGAGCGCGCCACTTCCGGAATCTTCCTTGCGTTCCAATACCCGATGGAAATACCGGGCGTGGCGACCATGGAATTCCTGAAAGTGGCGATGAACGAGCAGCGCAAGGCGCGCGGCGAGGAGCCGCTGAAGATCCCGGAATTCCTGAGGCGGGTGAAGGAAGCCGCCGCCTCGCTCAGCATGGACATTGCGATGCTGAAGCGGCCGCTCAATGTCGGCTTCTCCGGCGGCGAGAAGAAGCGCGCCGAGATCCTGCAGATGAAGCTGCTGGAGCCGAAACTCTGCGTGCTCGACGAGACCGATTCCGGCCTCGACATCGATGCGCTGAAGATCGTTTCCGAGGGCGTCAACGCGCTGCGCGCGCCCGACCGTGCGTTCCTGGTCATCACCCACTACCAGCGCCTGCTCGAACACATCGTGCCCGATACCGTGCACGTGCTCTACAAGGGCCAGGTCATCAAGTCCGGCGACAAGTCGCTGGCGCTCGATCTGGAAGCCAATGGCTATGCCGGCGTGATCGGCGAAGCCGCGTGAGATGCCAGAAGGCAAGGCGAAACTGATGAATATGCACACACAACCGCAGCGGACACCGGCCGAGACAGCGTTGATCGACGCGTTCGGCGACCGGCTGTCGCTGCTGCCGGGCGACGGCGCGGTGATGCTGAAGCGCGACGACGCCATCGAGGCGATCAAGCACGGCCTGCCGACGCGGCGCATCGAATCCTGGCACTACACCGACCTGCGCCGGCTGTTGAACGCGGTGCCGGATTTCGATCCGGCCGCAGCGGTCAAAGCCGTTGCACCGATCGTGGAAGGCTCCGCCGTGTTGGCGGTCCTGAACGGCGTGTCGAGCGCGAAACTGCCTGATATCGAGGGCGTCACCGTGCAGCGCCTGTCCGAGAAGCTGACTGACGGCAGCATCGCGCCGGGGCTCGATTCCTATGGCAGCGATGATGCCATCGGCGCGCTGAACACCGCCTTCGTTGCCGACGGTTACTTTGTCGACATCGCCGATGGCGCCGAGCTGGCAAAGCCGATCGAACTGCAGAACCGGCAGGCCGGCGGCCAGACGCATGTGCGCCTGCCGGTGCGTGTCGGCGCTGGCGCCAGGGCAACCATTGTCGAGCGCCAGGCCGGCGAGGGGGCTGCTCTGGTCAGCTCGGTCAGCCAGCTCGTGCTCGGCGAAGGCGCAGAGGTGACGTGGCTGATCGTCCAGGAGCAGCCGGAGACGGCAACGCATCTGGCGCAGTTCAAGGCCCATATCGGCAAGAACGCGAAACTGACGCTGTTCGTCATGAATGCCGGCGGCAAGCTTGTGCGCCAGGAGATCATGGTCAGGACGACAGGCGAAGGCGCCGACTTCACGCTGCGCGGCATCAATCTTCTGGCCGGCGACACCCACACCGACGTGACCATGGTGCTCGACCACACCGTGCCGCATACGGCCTCGACGGAAGTGATCCGCAACGTGGTGACGGGCAAGGCGCGCGGAGTTTTCCAGGGCCGCATCAACGTTCATCAATATGCGCAGAAGACCAACGCCAAGATGGCCTGCAACACGCTGCTGTTGTCGGACGATGGCGAGTTCTCGACCAAACCGGAGCTTGAAATCTTCGCCGACGACGTCGTCTGCGGTCATGGCGCGACGGTCACCGAAATCGACCACGACCATCTGTTCTACCTGATGGCGCGCGGCGTCGACGAGAAGACCGCTCGCGGCCTTCTGGTCAAAGCCTTCGTCGCCGAGGTGATCGAGGAACTGGACGACGAGACGATCGTCGAGGCGCTGGAAGCGAAGCTCGACGACTGGTTTGTGACACACGGGTAAGCTCCCTCTCTTCTCCCCTTGTGGGAGAAGGTGGATTGGCGCGAAGCGCCAAGACGGATGAGGGGTGCTGGAAGGAACGCGGCCTAGAGCGGCAAGGACTTCGAAATGGACCAGAAAGTCGAAAACATCCCCTACGACGTCGAGGCGATCCGCCGCGACTTCCCGATTCTGTCGCGCGAGGTCTACGGCAAACCGCTGGTCTATCTCGACAATGGCGCCTCGGCGCAGAAGCCGCAGGTGGTGCTCGACACCATCCAGCACGCCTATTCCCAGGAATATGCCAACGTCCATCGCGGCCTGCATTTCCTCTCCAATGCGGCGACCGACGCCTATGAGAAGGCGCGAGAGACGGTGCGCCGTTTCCTCAATGCTCCGAGCACCGACAACATCGTCTTCACCTCGAACACGACCTCGGCCATCAACACCGTCGCCTATGGCTATGGCATGCCCAACATCGGCGAGGGCGACGAGATCGTGCTGTCGATCATGGAGCATCACTCCAACATTGTGCCGTGGCATTTCATCCGCGAGCGGCAGGGTGCGAAACTGGTCTGGGTGCCGGTCGACGATCTCGGCCTCTTCCACATCGAGGAATTCGAGAAGCGGCTGACCGACCGCACCAAGCTGGTCGCCATCACCCAGATGTCGAATGCGCTGGGCACGGTGACGCCGATCAAGGAGATCGTGCGCATCGCGCACGCACGCGGCATTCCGGTGCTGGTCGACGGCAGCCAGAGCGCCGTGCATATGCCGATCGACGTGCAGGATCTCGACTGCGATTTCTTCGTCTTCACCGGCCACAAGGTCTACGGTCCGTCGGGCATCGGCGTGCTCTACGGCAAGAAGGACATTCTCCTGGGCATGCGCCCGTTCATGGGCGGCGGCGAGATGATCGAGGAGGTGACGGAGGACATCGTCACCTACAACGAGCCGCCGCATCGCTTCGAGGCCGGCACGCCGCCGATCGTGCAGGCGATCGGGCTCGGCGCCGCACTCGACTATATGGAAAAGGTCGGCCGCGAACGCATCGCCGCGCATGAGGAAGACCTCAAGATATATGCGCATGAGCGCCTGCGGGCCATCAATTCGCTGCGCATCTTCGGCGACGCCCCAGGCAAGGGCGCCATCATCTCCTTCGAACTGCAGGGCATTCACGCGCATGACGTGTCGATGGTGATAGACCGGCAAGGCGTTGCCGTACGCGCCGGCACGCATTGCGCCCAGCCGCTGTTGAAACGCTTTGGCGTAACCTCCACATGCAGGGCATCGTTCGGCATGTATAATACCAGGACCGAAGTTGATGCTTTGGCCGAGGCGCTTGAAAAAGCGCGCAAGTTTTTTGGGTGACGACCATGGATGATGTGAGCATCGCTGCCGAAACCACTCCGGAAACCGCCGCCAACAGCGTGGTTTCCGCCTCGACCATCCCCGCCGACGAACTGGCGCGGCTGACCGATGACATCGTCTCGGCGCTGAAGACGGTCTACGACCCGGAAATTCCGGCCGACATCTATGAGCTTGGCCTCGTCTACAAGATCGACATCGAGGACGACCGCTCAGTCAAGATCGACATGACGCTGACCGCGCCGGGCTGCCCAGTCGCCGGCGAAATGCCCGGCTGGGTCGAAAACGCCGTCGGCGCCGTCGAAGGCGTTTCCGGCGTCGAGGTCAACATGACCTTCGATCCGCCCTGGTCGCCCGACCGCATGTCGGAAGAGGCGCAAGTGGCGGTGGGTTGGTATTGAGAGGCCTGCAGGTGGAGGAGTGGGAGATAGACGTTCCCGAGTTCGTGCCACCGGCAACCATGAAACTTATGCAGCGTTGGGGCGGTGACAGCTTTCTGTATGCCTGCGACACGTCCGCCAAGTTTCATGCATTCCTGAGCGATCTGCCCGCCGACGTTGCCGATGTCCTTTGTGCGGATTCGTTGCTTCGCGATGTCATGAATGGAGGTTTTGACCAATACTTCCACAATTCATTCGGAATAACGATCACCCGCGCTATCTCTGCCATGCAGTCGTTTGGCCTGGCGGATCATGCGGAAGCTGCCACACGCGCGTTGATGGTCTTTGGCGCTGACTTCCCAGAGGATCGCCTAGCTAGAATGGACAGGATGGAGGAATTGCCGGAGACGGCATTCGATGAGGCGACTGATCGATTTCACGTCGCTGAGGAGAATCATGCAACAGGGATGCATGCCGTTCTGCAGCATACGGCTAGCCAACTGCTGGATAGCGAACACTGAACGGGCTTGCAGCACTTGGAAATGTTCACCATCTTAGGTGAGAATGATCCGCAGGCCTTGAACCCGCGTGAAAGTGGAGAACGATATGGGACGCTTTGCCGTCATCACGATGACCGAAAAGGCCGCCGACCGGGTGCGCGAGATCGTCGCCACGCGCGACGGCGCGCATGGCATTCGCCTCGGCATCAAGAAGGGCGGCTGCGCCGGCATGGAATACACGGTCGACCTGGTGACCGAGCCCAACACCAAGGACGACCACATCGAGCGCGACGGCGCCCATGTCTATGTGGCGCCGGAGGCTGCCCTTTTCCTGTTCGGCACCGAGATGGATTTCGAGCAGACGACACTGCGCACCGGCTTCACCTTCCGAAACCCGAACCAGAGTTCGGCCTGCGGCTGCGGCGAATCCGTCGAACTGAAGCCGGCCGATCTGAAGGCGCTGGCAGAGGCGCGCGCTTCCGCCTGAGCTCTTATTCGCCCCGTTTACGGGGTGAAGGACGCTACTCCACCCACATCCCCGTCCGCTTGTGCCAGTCGGCGATTGATTCCTCCGGGTAGACATCGAACGTCTTGTCGCCCTTGCCAACCACTGGCTCGACCCAGTTCGCCTTGTATTTCAGCATCAGATGCACCCGGCTTGGCGGGATGGGCAGGTCGTTGTCGATCGCCGAGGCGAAGGGATGCACGAGCTCCGGCCAGGTCGGATCGTAGAGCCACAGTGCCGACCCGCATTTGCGACAGAAATTGCGCTCGCCCGATGACACCTCGCACTGCGGATGTTCATCGTCCTCGATCTCGGCCCGGTAGACGCCAAGGTTCCTTTTACCCCTGATGTTCAGGGTCTCGTTGTCGGCACCGAGATTGATGGCGAAGCCGCCGCCGCCTTGCTGCTTGCGGCAGATCGAGCAGTAGCACAGCATGAACGGCGCCGGCGTGTGGCTCTCCACCTCGAAACGGACGGCATTGCAGCGGCAGGAACCCTTGAGCAGAAGCGGCATGATGGGAAAACTCCGATAGACGTCTTTCAACCTGTCAGCAGCATTTTGGTTGCGGCATGACAAGTCCCAGGCGCGATGACATGATCGCGGCATGGACAATGAACGCATCGCAGAACTCTTCGAGGGCCTCGGCCCGGTCAGCATCCGCAAACTGTTCGGCGGCAAGGGCATCTATTTCGATGGCGTCATCGTCGCCATCGTGCTGCGCGGCGAGTTGATGCTGAAGGCCGACGCGCAAAGCGCGCCCGACTTCGAGGCCGCAGGCTGTCGGCAGTGGACCTATACCGGCTCTCGCCACGGCAAGCTGGTCTCAATGCCCTACTGGAGCATTCCCGACAGCGCTTTTGATGATCCCGACGAGATGACGGCCTGGGCACGCCGCGCTTATGAGGCGGGGCGGCGGGCGGGGAAATAGCGCCCGTAAGCGCGAGGCCGCCCCCTCATCCGGCCGCTTCGCGGCCACCTTCTCCCCGCTGGGGAGAAGAGGTTGGCGTCGGCGCTGGCAAGCTCCTCTCCCCTCGGGGAGAGGCCGGATTGCCCCGAATTGCCCTTCGCAATTCGGTTTTGGCAATCCGGGTGAGGGGGCATTCGCCGCTAAAGGCTGAAGTACTGGTGTCCTACAGCGCCTTGGCGATCTTCGCCGCCAGCCGCGCATTGTTCTCAACCAGCGCGATGTTGGTCTTCAGGCTCCTGCCGCCGGTCAGTTCCAAGAGTTTCCCCAGCAGGAACGGCGTCACCGCCTTGCCGGTCACGTTGAGCGCTTCCGCGGCCTTTTGCGCGGCTTCGATATAGCCGGCCATCTCTTCGGCGGGGATTTCGTGGTTCTCGGGCACCGGATTGGCGATCAGCATGCCGCCGGCGAGCCCCAGCGCCTGCCGCGTCTGGTAGAAATGCGCGATCTCTTCCGGTGTCTGCAAGGTCAGCGGCGCACGGAAGGGCGAATGCCGTGACCAGAAGGCCGGCATCATCTCGCAGCCATGACCAACCACGGGTACGCCGCGTGTTTCCAGCACTTCCAGCGTCTTTTCGATGTCGAGGATGGCCTTGGCACCGGCTGACACGACGATCACCGGCGCGCGGGCCAGTTCGTCGAGATCGGCTGAGATGTCGAAACTCTTTTCCGCACCCTTGTGCACGCCGCCGATGCCGCCGGTGGCGAACACCTTGATGCCGACCATATGCGCCGCGATCATCGTGGCGGCGACCGTGGTGCCACCGGTGCGCCCTTGCGCGACCGCAAAGCCGAGGTCGGCGCGCGACAGCTTCATGGCGTCGCCGGTCATGGCCAGGGACTCGCGCTCGCCGTCCGACAGGCCGATCTTGATGCGGCCGCCAACCACGGCGATCGTCGCCGGCACTGCGCCACCATCGGTGATGATCTTTTCGACATCGGCCGCCATGGCGCCATTGTCGGGGTAGGGCATGCCATGGGTGATGATGGTGCTTTCCAGCGCCACCACCGGCCGGCCAGCAGCCAGAGCCTGTGCAACCGGCACGTGGATATCGATAAAGGGGCGGGCGGTTTCTGGTGTCATCCTGATCTCCAATCCGGAGCGATGCGCATCCATCTGGACGCGCGAAAACACTCCGGCACTATGAACTGGCCGGTCTCATGCCACTTCCTGCGCATCCGGCACAAGAGCCAGCGCCTCGGTGAAAGCCGCCGTAGTGAAATCGGGAACGGCGTCGGCGCTTTCGATGGCCAGCGTCGCTGCGGCAATGCCTTCGCGCAGGGCTGCGCGGAAGGGCATGCCACGCAGCAAGGCAGCGACCGTTGCACCCGCCAGCGCATCGCCGGCGCCGGTGACGTCAGCGACCTTTCTTGGCGTCGGCGGCAGGATCGAGAAGCTGCCGGCTTCATCGAAGCCCAGCATGGGAGCGCCGCCCGCGGTCACCACGCCGCTTTTGAGCCCCGCGCGTTTCAGCCCGTCTACGATGTCCTGCCCTGAGGCCGCACTGTCCAGGCCGGCCAGTGCGACTGCCTCGCGCCGGTTCATGAAAACGACGGCCAGATTACCGAGCACCGGCCTCAGGCGCACGATCTTGGCCGGCGAAATGGCAATGGCGAAGACGGGTTTGCCGGCGGCGAGTGCCACAAGCCGCTCCAGTGCCGCCGTCGGCAAATTGGCGTCGCAGAAGACGGCATCGGCGGCAGCGATAACCTCTCGCACCTTCGAGCGCCTGACCTGCTTGGGAAACGCCAGTTCATAGAGCGCCATGTCGGCAAAGCCGACGATCAATTCGCCCTCGCGGTCGATCAGCGCCGTATAGCTCGGCGTCGTGCGATCGAGGAACACGGCGGACAGGTCGGCAATCCCGGCCTCGGCGATGGCTCGTGAAACCGTATCGGCGGCGGCATCGCCGCCGCGAACCGACAGCAGCGAGGCCGAAACGCCGCGCCGGACCGCATTGCGCAAAGCATTGAAGACGCCGCCGCCGACATCCTCGCGCATCGTGCCGGGATTGGACGCGGCCGGCACGTAAGCGCCGGACACCTGGCCACGCCGGTCGATATGGGCGCCGCCCACTGCCAGAATTCTTGGAGATTTCAGCATGCCGGCGATATGACCTTTGTTATTCCAGCCGCACAAGCGCTAGGCTGTGTGATGAAGCTTCGCATGCAGGCCCGCGATTCGGCAGATCGAAACGACTGCACCGTCTGGCCCAATGCGAGGCGCATTCCTGATCGAATCCCTAGGACAAAAAAAGAACAAATCCGGATATTGATTGTTTTTCAGATATTTGAACCCCCTTGCCAAACGAGAACAAAAAAGGTACAAATAGGCAGGGATTACGGATTGTCCGGCCTTCATTGACGACCAAGGGGTGATGTATCATGGCTCAGAATTCTTTGCGGCTGGTAGAGGACAAAGCGGTGGACAAATCAAAGGCTCTGGATGCGGCGCTGTCGCAAATCGAGCGGGCTTTCGGCAAGGGCTCGATCATGCGGCTCGGCGCGAACGAGCAGGTCGTCGAGATCGAAACCGTGCCGACCGGCTCGCTCGGCCTCGACATCGCGCTTGGCGTCGGTGGCCTGCCGCGCGGCCGCATCGTCGAGATCTACGGGCCGGAAAGCTCGGGCAAGACGACGCTGGCGCTGCACACCGTGGCCGAAGCCCAGAAGAAGGGCGGCATCTGCGCCTTCGTCGATGCCGAGCATGCGCTCGATCCGGTCTATGCCCGCAAGCTTGGCGTCGATCTGGAAAACCTTCTGATCTCGCAGCCCGACACCGGTGAGCAGGCGCTGGAAATCTGCGACACGCTGGTGCGCTCCGGCGCCATCGACGTGCTGGTGGTCGATTCGGTCGCGGCGCTGACGCCGCGCGCCGAAATCGAAGGCGAGATGGGCGATTCGCTGCCCGGCCTGCAAGCCCGCCTGATGAGCCAGGCGCTGCGCAAGCTGACCGCATCGATCTCGCGCTCCAACACCATGGTCATCTTCATCAACCAGATCCGCATGAAGATCGGCGTCATGTTCGGTTCGCCCGAGACCACGACGGGCGGCAATGCGCTGAAATTCTACGCTTCGGTCCGCCTCGACATCCGCCGCATCGGCTCGGTCAAGGACCGCGACGAGGTCGTCGGCAACCAGACCCGCGTCAAGGTGGTCAAGAACAAGCTGGCGCCGCCCTTCAAGGTGGTCGAGTTCGACATCATGTATGGTGAGGGTGTGTCCAAGACCGGCGAACTGGTCGACCTCGGCGTCAAGGCCGGCGTGGTCGAGAAGTCGGGCGCCTGGTTCTCCTACAATTCGCAGCGTCTCGGCCAGGGCCGCGAGAATGCCAAACTGTTCCTGCGCGACAATCCCGACACGGCGCGCGAGATCGAACTGGCGCTCAGGCAGAATGCCGGGTTGATCGCTGAGAAATTCCTCGAGAATGGCGGCGCCGAGAGCGGCGACGACGGTTTCGAGGAGGAATCCGGCGCGATGTAACAACTTCGTGCGCAAGATGCCGGCCGAAGATCGGCCATAATCTTGTTCCATTATCTCAAGCTTATGTAATTGAGTTCTGTGTTTTCGCGTTCCAAACCGCCGGCTTTCGAGCCGGCGGTTTTTCGTTTTGGGTTCGTGGGCAGCCCGGTTCGAACGGCTGGTAAAAGTCGCGATTTGGACCAATTCCGTGTTTCTGGACAGGGTGCGGTGCGACCGCTAAAAGGCCAAGTCTATTTTCTGATGGATGTCGCCCAAAAGTGCGCAGCGGTTTTGGGACAACGACATGCATAGAAGCAAAAACTTAAAGCGCGTCGACTGAATCCGTTTTCAGCGCGACGCGCTTTGATACCCAGAGCCCATTTTCCGCCGGTTCGCCGGCGGTTCTCTCGAAAAGGCAGCATTCATGAGTGGCGTGAACGAGATCCGGTCGACATTTCTCGACTACTTTCGCAAGGAGGGTCACGAGATCGTCGCGTCTAGCCCGCTGGTGCCGCGCAACGATCCGACGCTGATGTTCACCAACGCCGGCATGGTGCAGTTCAAGAACGTCTTCACTGGATTGGAGAAGCGGCCCTATTCGCGCGCCTCGACCGCCCAGAAGAGCGTTCGCGCCGGCGGCAAGCACAACGACCTCGACAATGTCGGCTACACCGCGCGCCATCTGACCTTCTTCGAGATGCTGGGCAATTTCTCCTTTGGCGACTACTTCAAGGAGCGCGCCATCGAGCTCGCCTGGAACCTGATCACCAAGGAATTCGGGCTGAACAAGGACAAGCTGCTGGTCACCGTCTATCACACGGACGATGAGGCGGCCGGCTTCTGGAAGAAGATCGCCGGGTTTTCCGACGACCGCATCATTCGCATCGCGACCTCGGACAATTTCTGGGCGATGGGCGACACCGGACCTTGTGGGCCGTGCTCGGAGATCTTCATCGACCGCGGCGAACACATCTGGGGCGGCCCTCCAGGCAGCCCGGAGGAGGATGGCGACCGTTTCCTCGAATTCTGGAACCTGGTGTTCATGCAGTATGAACAGGTGACGAAGGAGGAGCGTATCGACCTGCCGCGCCCGTCGATCGACACCGGCTTGGGCCTGGAGCGCATGGCGTCCATCCTGCAAGGGGTGGAGAGCGTCTTTGAGACCGATCTGTTCCGTCACCTGATCGACGCGGCGTCGTCCGCCATCGGGCACGGTCCCGACAAGGAGACGGTCGCATCCTTCCGCGTCATTGCCGATCATTTGCGCTCGTCCTCCTTCCTGGTCGCCGATGGCGTGCTGCCCTCGAACGAAGGCCGTGGCTATGTCCTGCGTCGCATCATGCGCCGCGCCATGCGCCATGCGCAGTTGCTCGGTGCCCGCGATCCGCTGATGTGGCGCCTGGTGCCGGCCCTGGTGCGCGAGATGGGCCAGGCCTATCCGGAGCTGGTGCGCGGCGAACAGTTGATAACCGAGACCCTGAAACTCGAGGAAACGCGGTTCCGCAAGACGCTGGTGCGCGGCCTCGGCCTGCTTGCGGAGGCGACGGAAACGCTGCACGCAGGCGACATGCTGGATGGCGAGACGGCCTTCAAGCTCTACGACACTTACGGATTCCCGCTCGACCTGACGCAGGACGCGCTGCGCCAGCGCAGCATCTCGGTCGATCTTGCCGGTTTCACCAATGCCATGGAGCGGCAGAAGACCGAAGCACGCGCCCACTGGGCAGGCTCCGGTGACGCGGCCACCGAGAGTGTCTGGTTCCCGGTGCGCGAGAAGGCCGGCGCCACCGAATTCCTCGGCTACGAGACCGAGCAGGCGGAAGGCCTCATCCAGGCGCTTGTCCGGGACGGCAAGACCGTCGACAGCGCAAGCAAGGGTGACGCGGTTGCCGTGGTCGTCAACCAGACGCCGTTCTATGCCGAGTCCGGCGGCCAGATGGGCGACACCGGCGTCATTTCTGGCGAGGGCTTCTCGATCGAGATTTCCGATACGCAGAAGAAGGCCGATGGGCTGTTCGTCCATCTCGGCAAGGTGGTCAGCGGCACAGTCAAGACGGGCGCTGCCGTCGAGCTGAAGGTCGACCATATCAGGCGCTCCAGGCTACGCGCGAACCATTCCGCGACGCATCTGATCCATGAGGCGCTGCGCGAGGTGTTGGGCAGCCATGTCGCGCAGAAGGGTTCGCTGGTCGCGCCCGAGCGCCTGCGCTTCGACATCTCGCACAACAAGCCGATTTCAGCAGAGGATCTCGAAGAGGTCGAGCGCATGGCGAACGAGATCGTCGTCCAGAACGGCCCGGTGAGCACGCGCCTGATGTCGGTCGACGACGCCATTGCCGAAGGCGCCATGGCGCTGTTTGGCGAGAAGTACGGCGATGAAGTGCGCGTCGTGTCGATGGGCACCGGCCTGCATGGCGCCAAGGCCAACCGGCCCTATTCGGTCGAGCTCTGCGGCGGCACGCATGTCAGGGCGACCGGTGATATCGGTCTGGTGCGTGTCGTGTCGGACAGCGCGGTCGCCGCCGGCGTGCGCCGCATCGAGGCTTTGACCGGCGAAGCCGCACGCAAGCATCTCGACGAGCAGGACCGGCGTTTGAAATCGGTCGCCGCGACGCTGAAGATCTCGCCGGCCGACGTGCCGGCGCGTGTCGAGGCGCTGCTCGACGAGCGCAAGAAGCTCGAGAAGGAACTGTCCGAAGCGCGCAAGAAACTGGCGCTGGGCGGCGGAGCCGCGGCGGGTGCGCCGGCCGAGAACGAGACGGTGGCGGGCGTCGGCTTCCTCGGCAAGGCGGTCTCGGGTGTTTCGCCGAAGGATCTGAAGCCGCTGGCCGATGCCGGCAAGAGCTCGCTCGGTTCCGGCGTCGTCGTCTTCGTCGGCGCCGGCGAGGACAACAAGGCGAGCGTCGTGGTCGCTGTCACCGATGATCTGTTAAGCCGTTTCAGCGCCGTCGATCTGGTGCGCGTGGCCTCCGCCGCATTGGGCGGTCAGGGCGGCGGCGGGCGGCCCGACATGGCGCAGGCCGGTGGCCCCGACGCTTCGAAAGCCAGTGATGCGATCGCCGCGGTCAAGGCGGCGCTGGAGGCAGCCTGAAAGTCCCTGCATGAAGGTGCTCGTCCTTGGCGGCTACGGTCTGATCGGCGAAGCCGTCGTCGGCCGTCTGCTTCGCGACGGTCATCATGTGGCCGGCCTTGGTCGCGATGTTGTGGATGCCGAGCGGCGCTGGCCGGCGGTGCGCTGGATCGCCGCCGACATGTCGCGACTGCTTGCCGCTGAGGACTGGCTACCAGTGGTCACCGGTATGGACGCAATCGTCAATGCGGCAGGCGCCTTGCAGGACGGCCCGCGCGATCGCCTCGACGCCATCCACCGGCAGTCGGTGGTGGCGCTGGTCGCGGCATGCGAACAGGCCGGCGTGCACCGTTTTGCGCAGATTTCCGCGATCGGTGCCGACCACTCCTCTGCCGACGCTTTCTTCGACACCAAGGCGCAAGGCGACAAGGCTGTCGCAAGCTCTTCGCTGGAGTGGACGATCCTGCGTCCGGGTTTGGTGGTCGCGCCCGCCGCCTATGGCGGGACGGCACTTTTGCGCGCTCTTGCGGCCTTCCCCGGTTTTATCCCTGCCGTCATGTCGCGCCAGCCGATCCAGACCGTGGCGGTCACCGACGTTGCCGAAGCGGTCTCGCGCGCGGTCGCCGGATCGCTGCCGCCCCGTTCTGCCGTCGATCTCGTCGAAGCCGAGGCCAGACCGCTCGCCGATGTTCTCTCAGCCTTTCGGGCATGGCTTGGCCTGCCGCGGGCGAAGATCGAGCCGATACCGGCCATTGTCGGCCGGCTTGCGGCCGCCATTGCCGATGGCCTTGGCCTCCTTGGCTGGCGATCGCCTTTGCGCACCGCAGCTCTTGGCGCGCTGGCGCGTGGCGTGACGGGCCATGCCGGGCCCTGGAACGAACTTTCCGATCATCCGCTGCAGCCGCTGGAAGCAACGCTGGCCGCCATGCCGGCCCATGTTCAGGAGCGATGGTTCGCGCGCCTCTGGCTGGCAAAACCGGTCATCTTCGGCTGCCTGGCCCTGTTCTGGCTTGCTTCGGGCATCATCGGCCTGATCCGGCAAGACGAGGCCGCTTCTATTCTTGTTTCACGCGGCGTGTCGGCAAATTTCGCCCATATGTCGGTTCTTGCCGGCGGTGCTGCCGATATCCTTGTCGGCGCGGCGGTTCTGGTCCGGCCTTTGGCGCGGCGAGCGCTGCTGGCGATGATTGCCATCACGCTGTTTTACCTGGCGGCGGCGACGCTTCTCGTTCCTGAGCTTTGGCTCGCGCCGCTGGGGCCGCTGGTCAAGACGATCCCCATGCTGTGCCTGGTGCTTGTGGCGCTGGCGGTCCTCGACGAGCGATGAACCTCTGGGCCGACATACTGCGCTGGACGCATGTCATTGGCGCCACGGTTCTCTTTGGCACCGGCGCCGGGATCGCCTTCTTCATGCTGATGGCACAGCGCACCGGTCGCGCCGACCTCGTCGCCCATGTCACGGGCACGGTTGTCGTCGCCGACACCATATTCACGGCAACGGCTGTCGTGGTGCAGCCGATATCAGGCGTGCTGTTGGCACGGGCAACGGGATGGCCGCTGTCCGAGGGCTGGATTGTGCTGTCCTTGCTGCTTTATGTCGTGACGGGTCTGTTCTGGCTGCCGGTGGTCTGGATTCAGATTCGGATGCGAAATCTGGCGCGACAGGCGGCCATCGAAAATCGACCGCTGCCCGCCGAGGAAAAGCGCCTTTTTCGCATCTGGTTTGCTTGCGGCTTCCCGGCTTTCGCTGCCGTGCTTGCCATCCTTTGGCTGATGGTCGCCCGGCCGGCGATCAGTTTTTTTGGGGGATGATGTGCCCACGCTGACCATGTACCAGGTCGACGCTTTTGCCGAGAGCGCCTTTCAGGGCAACCCCGCTGCCGTCCTCATCTTGCAGGACTGGCTGGCGGACGATGTGATGCAGGCCATTGCAAACGAGAACAATCTTGCCGAAACCGCCTTTGCGCGGCCGAACGGCAAGGGCTGGGACTTACGCTGGTTCACGCCGGTTCACGAAGTCGACTTCTGTGGACACGCCACCCTGGCGACCGCCCATGTGCTGGCCTCGCAACACAACGTGGCTGATGACATGGCCTTTGCCACGCGTGTGGGCGAGTTGCGGGTCTCTCAGCGGCAAGGCGCCTACCAGCTCGATCTGCCCTGTTTTCCGCCGCAGCCTGTCGATGGCGAAACCATGCTGGCGCTGCGGGAGATTTTGGCCCCGCATCCGGTTGTGGGCTTTCGTAATTTCGAGAACCTGTTCGTCGAGCTTGCCGACGAGCCATCCGTCCGGTCCTTCGTACCCGATCTGCTCAGGATCGGAGCCTTCCACCCGCTTGGCCTGGTCATCACCGCACGCGGCCAAACGCATGATTTTGTATCCCGCTATTTCGTTCCTGGAGCTGGCATCCCCGAGGATCCGGTGACCGGCTCCATTCATGCGACGCTGGTGCCGTACTGGGCTGAAAAACTCGGCAAGACCCATCTGTCGGCGTTCCAGTGCTCACAGCGCGGCGGGCATCTGCTGTGTGATCTGGCTGGAGATCGCGTGTTGATCCTGGGCCGCGCTAAGACCTTCATGAAGGCGGAAATCTACCTTCCATAATAGACGGCGGGCAGGAATGAACGGCGGGCGGAGGCCGTTCAGGCCGCCGGACCACTCGCGGCAAAGCCTGGACGGGCCGCGATCCGGTCCCACCAGGTCTGGATCTCGGGGAACTCGGCGAGCAGCTTTTGCCCCGCACTGACCTTGATGAAATAACCGATGATCGGGGCGGCATGCAGATCGGCCAGCGTCAGTTGGTCGCCCAACAACCATGGCCCCGGCGCTTTCAGCGACGAGAGCGTCTGAAGCGCCTTGCTCGCCTGCGAAAGCCCGTTGGCGATCAGCGCCTCGTCGGGTGCCTCCTTCTCCAGCCGCTCGACGGCGACATCCCAGACCATCGACCGATAGGCATAGGCGTCGAGCATGCCGATGATCTGGTTCATCCGCGCATGGCCGCGCGGATCCTTCGGTTGCAGCGCCGGCCCGTCAAAGGCTTCGTCGACATAACGCGCAATCGCGCTCGTCTCGAAAAGGCGAAACCCGTCATGCTCGAAGGCCGGGATGCGGCCGAACGGGTGATGCTCGAAATACCAGGCGGGAATGCCCTCGGCGGCAAAGACATCGACCGGCACAAGCTCGTAGCCCTTTTCCGCGAGCACGAGGCGGACGATGCGCACATAGACGCTGTAGTCCGCGCCGTAGACGACGGGCTTCCCCATGGTCCAGGTCTCGGCCGGTTACGCCATCGCCTTCTGCAGGTTCTCGTCGATCTTGTCGAGGAAACCGGTGGTCGAGAGCCAGGGCTGGTCGGGGCCGATCAGCAGCGACAGGTCCTTGGTCATGAAACCACTCTCGACCGTTTGCACGCAGACCTTTTCCAGCGTCTCGGAAAAGCGCTTGAGCTCGGCATTGTCGTCGAGCTTGGCGCGGTGCGCGAGGCCGCGCGTCCAGGCAAAGATCGAGGCGATCGAATTGGTCGAGGTCTCCTCGCCCTTCTGGTGCTGCCGGTAGTGGCGGGTGACCGTGCCGTGCGCGGCTTCGGCTTCCACCGTCTTGCCGTCCGGTGTCATCAGCACCGAGGTCATCAGGCCGAGCGAACCAAAACCTTGCGCAACGGTGTCGGACTGCACGTCGCCGTCATAGTTCTTGCAGGCCCAGACATAGCCGCCCGACCATTTCAGGCTGGACGCCACCATGTCGTCGATCAGCCGGTGCTCGTACCACAGCTTCTTCGACTTGAACTCGGCCTCGAATTCAGCCTCGTAGACTTCCTGGAAAATATCCTTGAAGCGCCCGTCATAGGCCTTGAGGATGGTGTTCTTGGTCGACAGATAGACCGGATAGTTGCGCAGCAGGCCGTAGTTCAGCGAAGCGCGGGCAAACTCGCGGATGGAATCGTCGAGATTGTACATGGCCATGGCGACGCCGGCGCCCGGCGCATCGTAGACATCGTGCTCGATGACCTTGCCGTCGTCGCCGACGAACTTGATCGTCAGCTTGCCCTTGCCGGGAAAGCGGAAATCGGTGGCGCGGTACTGGTCGCCGAAGGCATGGCGGCCGACGATGATCGGCTTGGTCCAGCCCGGCACCAGGCGCGGCACGTTCTTCATGATGATCGGCTCGCGGAAGATCGTGCCGCCGAGGATGTTGCGGATGGTGCCGTTCGGCGACTTCCACATCTTCTTCAGTTTGAATTCCTCGACGCGCTGCTCGTCGGGCGTGATCGTCGCGCATTTCACGCCGACGCCGTATTTCTTGATGGCGTTGGCCGAATCGATGGTCACCTGGTCATTGGTAGCGTCACGGTGCTCGACGCTGAGATCGTAATATTCAAGCTTGAGGTCGAGATAAGGGTGGATCAGCTTGTCCTTGATGAACTGCCAGATGATGCGGGTCATCTCGTCGCCGTCGAGTTCGACGACCGGGTTCGCCACCTTGATCTTCGCCATGGAAAGAATGCCTCGTTCAACAGTTGGGTGATGGCGGGGCCGACCCCGCCAGGGTAGGGACTTCGCCTATAGCAAAGCGATTCGAGCGGTGCAAACCGATGGCAGCGGAAGACGCAGGCTTCTGCTGTAGCGATCGGTAACAAAAAAGCGATGCCGCACTTACCCCTTGAGGGCAGGCGGCATCGCCTTTGTTTCATGCTGCCGCGGAGGCGGCAGGCGCTTATTGCAGCGGCGTACCACCAGGGCCCGGGAAGGCGGTGAGCGGTGTACCGTCGGCTACGTTGCCGGAGATCATGTTGTTCTTGAACGACTGGACGGCGCCGCTACCGGTATTGCTGACCCCGGTGACATTGCCGAACACCGTCGATCCGCCGAGAAAGGCGATGGCGCTTCCGTTGCCGCTGGCAGCGGCACCGTTCGCGTTGACGCCGGTGCCCGCATTGGCGCTGATCGTGTTGCCGACAATCGTCGCGCGCACCGGCGATGCCGCGGCGATGGATTTGATCGCCACGCCGTTGCCGGTGTTGCCGCTGATAAGGCTGCCGGTCAGCGTCATGTTCATGGCAACGGTGTTGCCGGTGCCGTCGACAAGAATGCCGCTGCCGCTGTTGGTAATTTCCACCTTCGAAAGGATGGCATTGATTCCAACGGCCCCAGTCGTCTTGATGAGAACGCCTTCAGCGCCTGCCTCGGCTATGCGTGTGTTGGTTATGTAGAGTTCGCTGTTTGCGGTGGGAAGAAATTCGACGCCGTTGCTGGCAAACCGCTCGATGTTGCAGTCCTCGATATGCAGTTGACCTTGACCGACCATACGCACGCCGTCGAGGCCGGTGCCCACACCGAATATGTCGAGGCCGCGAAGATGAACCGCGGCGCCGGCAGGCGCGTTGACGATGATGGCGTTCGTACCACTGACGAGCACACCCGCTTCAGTGTTCCTGCAGTCGATGGTGATGGATTTGGTGATGGTGACCCCGCCAAAACCGCCAGGGTCGATACAGTTGATTTCACCACTTACCGCCGTCTTCGAGATAGCACCGGCAAATGTCTTGCAAGGTGCCGTTCGGCTGCACGGATTGGCGTCGTCACCAACGCCGGAAACCCACGTCCGTGTCGCTTGCGCGGAAGCTGGCGCAATCAGGAAGGCTGACGCCAGTGCCAACACAGCGAGTGAAAGGAAAAACCGTACAATTTTCAATTGCCCCTCCTAGATTTTGGCCAACGCCCTCGTCGGCCATGGAAACCCGTGTCGAGATGCTTGGGGCATAAATAAATGACGGGAGCGTGCAAGACACACTCCATCTTCCAAATACCAACCGTCGATACAGATTGAAAACCCAAGCGGCTGGGAGCCTACCTTTTTCTAATTTGATTCTCCAGTGACGCGATGCGTCATCGTAAATAAATATGCATTCGGATCGTAGATGATTTTTACAAATGGAAAATATCGTCAATACCGACAGCGGGCACGGGCGGGTCCATTTGTCGACGGTTTGGGCCGCCATGGTCGAGCGGTGCAACCGGGCAGCGGAAGACGCAGGCTTCTGCTGTGGCGGTCGGGAACAAAGAGGCGATGCCGCACTACCCCGTGAGGGCAGCCGGCATCGCCTTTGTTCATGCTGCCGCGGAGGCGGCGGTCGCTTATTGCAGCGGCGTACCGCCAGGGCCCGCGAAGGCGGTGAGCGGTGTGCCGTCGGTTAAGTTGCCGGAGATCATGTTGTTCTTGAACGACTGGACGGCGCCGCTCCCGGTATTGCTGACCCCGGTGACATTGCCGAACACCGTCGATCCGCCGAGAAAGGCGATGGCGCTTCCGTTGCCGCTGGCAGCGGCACCGTTCGCGTTGACACCGGTGCCGGCATTGGCGCTGATCGTGTTGCCGGTAATCGTCGCGCGCACCGGCGATGCCGCGGCGACGGATTTGACCACCACGCCGCTGCCGGTATTGCCGCTGATAAGGCTGTTGGTCAGTGTCATGTTCATGGCCACGGTGTTGCCGGTGCCGTCGACAAGAATGCCACTGGCGCTGTTGGTAATTTCCACCCTCGAAAGGATGGCATTGATCCCAACGGCCCCAGTCGTTTTGATGAGAACGCCTTCAGCGCCTGTCTCGGCTATGCGCGTGTTGGTTATGTAGAGTTCGCTGTTCCCGTTGGCGAGAAATTCGACGCCGTTGCCGGCCATCCGCTCTATGTTGGAATCCTCGATATGCAATTGACCCTGGCCGATCATACGCACGCCGTCGAGGCCGTTGCCCACACCGTTTATGCTGATGCCGCGAAGATGCACTGAGGAGCCGACGGGCGTATTGACGACGATGCCGTTCACGAGGGACGCGAGCACACCACCTTCCGTGGTTTTGCAGTCGATGGTGATGGATTTGGTGATGGTAACCGCGCCAAAGCCGCCCGGGTCGAGACAGTCGATTTCGCCGGCCGTCGCCGTCTTCGAGATGGCGCCGGCAAACGTCTTGCAAGGTGCGGTTCGGCTGCACGGATTGGCGTCGTTGCCAACGCCGGAAACCCACGTCCGTGTCGCTTGCGCGGAAGCTGGCGCAATCAGGAAGATCGACGCCAGAACCAATACAGCGAGTGAAAGGAAAACCCGTACGACGTTCATTTACCCCTCCTAGGTTTTGGCTGACGCTTCGTCGGCCATTGAATCCCGTGTTGGATGCTTGGGGCATAGCTAAATGACAGGAGCGTGCAAAACACACTCCATCGTTCAAAATACTATTCGTCGATAAAAATTGAACCCAAGCGGTTTCGATATTACCGCTTTCTAAATTGGTTTCCCAGTCACGCGATGCGTCATCGTAAATAAATGTTCATTCGGATCGTAGATGATTTCTACAAATGGAAAATATCGTCAATAGCAACAGCGAGCACGGGCCGATCCATTTGTCAGCGGTTTGGGGGCGTCATGGTTGAGCCATTTGCCGCAATGAGACCAGATGTCTTGTCGCTAACAGCACGAGTGCGGTGCCGCATCCCACCAATCTCTTGAGGGACGGAGTGCGCAGCTCATCTGCTTGTACAAGCCTGGCATCTGCGCGAACCCCCGGTGACGCGCATCTGGATTTTTCGCGCAAACCAGGGGGAGCGACATAAGGGTATTTGTCAGTCAGACGGCCGATAACTCTTCAAAAAGCCGCATCGATATGGCAGGACGCGCAGACTTCGTGGCGCAATCACCTGGAACACATGGCAGGAACGGACTTTCAGCGCGGCCTCGCCGGCCCGGCGATCATCCTCGTCGAGCCGCAGCTCGGTGAGAACATCGGCATGGTGGCTCGTGCCATGGCCAATTTCGGCCTGTCGGAGCTGCGCTTGGTCAACCCTCGCGACGGTTGGCCGAGCGAGAAGGCGCGCGCGGCCGCCAGCCGCGCCGACCATGTTATCGACGCCGTGAAAGTGTTCGACGATCTGGCCTCGGCGCTCGCCGATCTGAACTTTGTTTTCGCAACCACGGCCAGGCAGCGCGATGGCTTCAAATCCGTGCGCGGCCCTGTGGAAGCGGGCAGGGTGCTCCGGACCCGTCACGCAATGGGGCAGCGCACCGGCATCCTGTTCGGCCGCGAGCGCTTCGGCCTCTACAATGACGAGGTCGGCCTTGCCGACGAGATCGTCACCTTCCCGGTCGATCCCGATTTCTCCTCGCTCAACATCGCCCAGGCGGCCTTGCTGATGTCCTATGAATGGATGAAGTCCGGCCTGGAAGACGAGACCAGAACCAATTTTTCCGGTCCGGACATGAAGCCGGCAAGCAAGGAAGAACTGCACGGCCTGTTCGCCTATCTCGAAGGCGCGTTGGAAGCGCGCGGTTATTTCCGTCCCGCAGCGAAAAAGCCGAAGATGGTCGACAATCTGCGCGCCGTGCTGACGCGCGCCGGCTTTGCCGAGCCGGAGCTGAAGGTGCTGCGTGGCATCATTTCGTCCTTGGACAGGTTTTCACCGGCGATGCCGCGTGGCGAGGGATCGCCGGGCGACGATCCAAGACGATTGCCGGCGGCCGTGGCGCGCGCCCGCAAGGCGGAAGGCGATCGCCTGGCAGACAAGGCCACCGGCACCGGTAAAGACGACGACATGCCGCCGCTCGGTGGAAAGGGAACCGACAATGACTGAGCGGCCGATCCTGATGTTCGATTCCGGCATCGGCGGGCTCACCGTGCTGCGCGAGGCGCGCGTGCTGATGCCTGACCGCCGCTTTGTCTATGTCGCCGATGATGCCGCCTTTCCCTATGGCGCCTGGGAGGAACCGGCCCTCAACGCCCATATCCTTGACCTGTTCGGCGCGCTGCTGGAAAAATTCCAGCCCGAGATTTCGGTCATCCCGTGTAACACCGCCTCGACGCTGGTGATCGACGCGTTGCGCGAGAAATTCCCCGGCCACCCCTTTGTCGGCACGGTGCCGGCGATCAAGCCGGCGGCGGAACGTACGCGCTCAGGGCTCGTCTCGGTGCTGGCGACACCGGGCACGGTCAAGCGTCAATACACGCGCGACCTGATCAGCAAATGGGCGCAGAAATGCCATGTGCGGCTCGTCGGCTCGGACCGGCTGGCACCGCTGGCGGAAATCTACATGCGCGAGGGGTTCGTCGACGAGGAGATCGTCCGCAAGGAGATCGCGCCATGCTTCGTCGAGAAGGACGGCGCCCGCACCGACATCGTCGTGCTCGGCTGCACGCATTATCCGTTCCTGGCCAATCGCATGCGCAAGACCGCGCCCTGGCCGGTCGACTGGATCGATCCGGCCGAAGCGATCGCCCGCCGCGCCATGTCGCTGCTGGCACCGGTCGACGGGCCATTGCCGGTGGGTGAGCCTGATATTGCGGTCTTCACTTCCGGCAAGGTGGATTTCGCCACCAGCCGGCTGATGCAGGGGTTCGGGCTGGTCGTGAGCTAGATGGCGGCGGAAACGTCTGCCACTTAAACAGGTTCGAAGACGATGCTGCGTTGATCTGGATCGGCCAAGACCAGCCTTAGCGTCAGATCGTCGCCCTGTCTAAGCCCGGAGGCCTTTACGTTGGCAACGACAGGCATGTCGGCAAGCTGAACGCGCACGCCATGGTCGACGACGTCGGTGACAGCAGCTTTGAACGTCTCGCCCTCGCGTCCCTTCAGCATTACCGCCTCGGCAAGGTCGATGGCCGCGTGGTTGATCTGCGAAGCGTGGCTATCCGCACGCCCCATCACCTGCGGCAATCTGGCGAACGCGTCGGTGACAGCCTGGGACACCGGCTGGCCATTGGCGATGGCCAGCGCGCAGCGCACGACGTAGCGATCGGCCAGTCGTCTGAGTGGCGCCGTTGCATGGGCATATGTCGCTGCCATCGCCTCATGCCAAGGGACAACACCTTCTTTGTAGGGTTGGTAGGATGCGCCGGCGCTTGCATGGCGGATTTCCAACATCAGCGCCGCCTGTTGCGGATCGGTCGGGTCAAGGGTTCGCTGATAGTCGCGCAAGCTGGTGGAGGCCGGCCAAGACAGCCCGAGAGCCTGTGCCGCGCTGCGCAGTCTTTGGACCCTGAAAGCATCTGGCTCCGACATCACCCGAAACAACCCGGTATGATGCGCAAACATGGCGTCGGCAATCGCCATGTTTGCAGCCAGCGAAAGCGCGGCGTTGTCTTGCTCGGATTGCAGCAGCGGTCTGAACGAAAGCCGGAATGTACCATCGGCGAGCCTTTCAACCTCCTGCTCGGGTGGGTCGACGCGCGAAGCACCACGACGCTTTTCGTTCATTGCCATGCGTCGCGCCATTTCGGCGAAGCCGGCCGGAACGTCGGAGGCCTTCACACTGTCATAGGCGAGCTTCGCGCGGCTTTGAATGATTGCCCGCTCCGCGCCGTCCAACTTCGCCGCACCGTCCTGCGCAACCCGAACCGTGAAGACAACCGCTGGCCGCGATCCATCCGGCAACAGGCTCGCTGCAGCCTCGGCAATTACCGGCGGGTAGAGCCCGGCCTTGCCGTCCGGCAAGTAAAGCGTCTCGCCCCGCGTCCAGGCTTCGAGATCGACCGCGTCACCGTCCTCGACGAACCAGGCTACGTCGGCAATGGCGTAATGCAGCAGAAGATCGCCGCCACTCGCCTCGATTGAGAACGCCTGATCAAGATCGGTGGAGCTCGCCGGATCGAGCGTGACGAAGGGCATCGCTGTTCGATCGGCATGCTGGTTGGGCACACGTTTGGCCGCCGCCTCCGCGGCGGCCACTACGACTACCGGAAATCCATCTGGCACGTGGAATTCGGTGCGGATTTTCGCCAGGCCAGTGGAGAGAGCTTGTGAGGGATCGGTCAGAGATTTCATTCAGCCGTCCTACACTGGGGTTCCAGACACGGGAAGGCTGCCAACGAAAATCGCCAGGCCTGACCACGTGGCGAACTGGCACCAAGCGGGCCGGGAACCGAGCCACCGGGGCTGGAACCGTCACCGAAGCGGGGCGTTTCTTCTGAGAGCAACGGAGAAACAGCCATGCCAGCCACCTCGAAAGCCCAGCAGAAAGCCGCCGGCGCCGCTTTGTCGGCCAAGCGCGGCGAGACCAAAAAGAGCGAGCTCAAAGGCGCTTCAAAGGGAATGTATGAATCGATGAGCGAAAAGCAGCTCGAGGAATTCGCCGAGACGAAGCGCAAGGGTCTGCCGGAAAGGAAATCGGACAGCTGACCCCGGTCGCGTGTCGTGTGGGAGAGAAGCACCAAAGTGAAAGCCCGCGGATAAAACCGCGGGCTTCGATCATTGCGATGGATGGGTTATTTCCCGGTCAACCGGGCCCGGACTGATATCACCAGCCGTGGCAGCGCCGTACCCTGTGGACGATCACTCTGCGGTGACCATGCCGCCACACCACTCTCTTCGTCACGATGATGCGGCAAACCTGATGGTGTCCGTGCCAATGACGCGCCATCGCCGGTTCCGGCGCCACCGCCATCGAGCCCGCAAGCACCGCAGCGCCTGCCAGGGTAAGGAAGAATTTCTTCACAAGAATCATGCTGCTCTAGCTCCAGTCCCTTCCTGGTGCCGTTGGCGCAAACCTGCCGCCATATCCGGCATCGCATCTACGCTCAGATCGGTATAGGGTTGCATTCCGTTGCGCTATTCAAAAGCTTGACACCGGTTAAATCTCGGTTTAACCAGCCGCCACCACCGGGCAGCGATGTCCGGTGTTTGTTTTGTATGCGCAAGATCAGAGTGCCTAGTCGTTTCTGATCTTGTTTGAAATGACGTGTCCCGTGGGTTTTCCGCCGCGTTGCGTGGGAAAACCCTGTCAGGTCTCGAAAACGGAGGCCAGAGGAGGGCGCGTTTCCTTCACCCGGACCATGAGGTTCCGGGTGTGTTGTTTTGAAAAGGGAATGCGATGAGCAAGCGCGAATCCGCGAAGTACAAGATCGACCGCCGTCTTGGCGAAAATATCTGGGGCCGCCCGAAATCCCCGGTCAACAAGCGTGAATACGGTCCCGGCCAGCATGGTCAGCGCCGCAAGGGCAAGCTTTCCGATTTCGGCCTGCAGCTGCGCGCCAAGCAGAAGCTGAAGGGTCACTATGGCGACGTTTCGGAAAAGCAGTTCCGCAAGGTCTATGAAGAGGCCGATCGCCGCAAGGGCGATACCTCCGAGAACCTGATCGGTCTGCTCGAGTCGCGTCTTGACGCGGTCGTCTACCGCTCCAAGTTCGTGCCGACGATTTTCGCCGCCCGTCAGTTCGTCAACCACGGCCACGTCAACGTCAACGGCAAGCGCGTCAACATCGGCTCGTACCGCTGCAAGCCGGGCGACGTCATCGAAGTCCGCGAAAAGTCGAAGCAGTTGGTCATCGTTCTGGAATCGGTGGGTTTGGCCGAACGCGACGTGCCGGACTACATCGAAGCCGATCATAACAAGATGGTCGCGACCTTCTCGCGCATTCCCGGCCTGGCTGACGTTCCGTTCGCCGTGCAGATGGAACCGAACCTGGTCGTCGAATTCTATTCGCGCTAAGCGACGAATTCAATTCGCGCTGAGCGAACGCATTTGCGACACCATCCAAAGGCCGCCCGTCGAGGCGGCCTTTTCTTTGTCTGCCATGTCCGCTAATCCGGGCGCTCCGAGCAATTCCAGGAAAGTGGGAACCGGTTTTCCGTCCGGAATTGCTCCGAACAAAGTGTCCACGAAAGCGACATGCCATGAACATGCTGCCAGACATCGAAACGCTTGACCCGATTGCCGACAGCGAAGGCGGCTTCCATCCGCTGTTTGCCGATGTGCCGTCCTCGGTCGAGTTCAACAAATTGCGCAAGCGGCTGCTGCGTCTCACCCGCCAGGCCATCGAGGATTTCTCGATGGTCAAGCCCGGCCAGCGCTGGCTCGTAGCCCTCTCAGGCGGCAAGGATTCCTACGGGCTGCTCGCCGTGCTGCTCGACCTCAAATGGCGCGGGCTGTTGCCTGTCGATTTGCTGGCCTGCAACCTGGACCAGGGCCAGCCGAATTTCCCCAAACACATCCTGCCCGACTATCTCGACAGCCACGCCATACCGCACCGGATCGAGTATCAGGACACCTATTCCGTCGTCACCGACAAGCTGCCCGAGGGCAGCACCTATTGCTCGCTCTGCTCGCGGCTCAGGCGTGGCCATCTCTATCGCATCGCGCGGGAAGAGGGATGCTCGGCGCTGGTGCTTGGCCACCATCGCGAGGACATTCTGGAGACCTTCTTCATGAACCTGTTCCATGGCGGCCGTCTCGCCGCCATGCCGCCAAAACTGCTCAACGACGAGGGCGACGTCATGGTGCTGCGGCCGCTGAGCTACTGCGCCGAAACCGACCTTGAGAAATTTGCCGCGGCGATGCGGTTCCCGATCATTCCCTGCGATCTCTGCGGCAGTCAGGAAGGCCTGCAGCGCAACGCCATGAAGGCGATGCTCGAGGATATCGAAAGGCGCATGCCCGGCCGCAAGGACACCATGCTGCGTGCGCTGTCCAACGGCAGGCCATCGCACCTGCTCGACAGAAAACTGTTCGACTTCGCCGCGCTCAACGACACCCTCACCACCAGGCAAGATATTTCCAATGACATTTGACGACACCGCGATCGACTGGCTGGCCGGCATTCTGGCCGAGGCAGCCCAGGCCGAGATCATGCCGCGCTTTCGCCGGCTGGGCGACGGCGACGTCCGGCAGAAGACCTCGGCCGCCGATCTGGTGACCCAGGCCGACGTGAATGCCGAGCGCCTGATCACCACCAGGCTGCGCGAGCGTTATCCTTCGGCGATGGTGGTCGGCGAGGAAGCCTGTTCCGACGATCCGGCGCTGCTCGATGGCCTGGGCGATGCCGATCTGGCTTTCGTCATCGACCCGGTGGACGGCACTTTCAACTTCGCATCCGGCGTGCCGCTGTTCGGCGTCATGTTGGCGGTCGTGGTCAAGGGCGAAACCGTTGTCGGCATCATCCACGATCCGGTCGGCAAGGACTGGCTGATTGGCGCCAAGGGCGCCGGCAGCCATATCAGGCATGCGCATGGCAGTCTGGAAAAGGTGCACGTAGCGGCGCCTGCGCCGATCTCGGAAATGACCGGCTCTGTCTCCTGGCAATACATGCCTGAGCCGGAGCGGTCGCGGCTGGCGCGCAACCAGACGAAGATCCTGTCGCAATTCGCCTATCGCTGCGCGGCGCACGAATACCGCCTCTTGGCCAGCGGCCATGCCCATTTCGTCGTCTACAACAAGCTGATGCCGTGGGATCATCAGGCCGGTGTGCTGATCCATGCCGAGGCCGGCGGCCACGCCGCGCGTTTCGACGGCAGCGCCTATCTGCCCTCGCATCTCGGCGGTGGTCTGCTTGTCGCACCGGATAGGGAAAGCTGGCAGGTTCTACGCCGCGAACTCTGGGCAGAATAGATTCCTGCGGTCAGCGTTGAACCGGCAGGTTGTTCGGCTGAAAGATCGAAACAATAATTTAATGCAAGTCGGTGATGTGCCCTGAGACGGGTGGGTTGTGCGGCTGGAACATCTTGCCGCGCTCGGCAATGAAAATCATCAGCAGCGCTGCGACCGAGACGCTGCAGAAGCCGGCGGCCAATGGCGTCACCGTGCCGTTGAAAGCCTGACCGATCAGCGTGCCGAGAATGCCACCGAGAAAGGTCTGCATGAAGCCCAGTATGGACGACGCCGTGCCGGCCAGTTGGCCGAGCGGTTCCATCGCAAGCGCGTTGAAATTGGCGCCGAGTGCACCGAACGGCAGCATGGCGCCGGCAAAGAAGGTGATGAAAAGCCAGAGTGGCATCTTCATTTCAAGCGAAACGACCAGCCAGGCGAGGCTGATGACCAGAAACAACAGCAGCGCGCTCTGCGACAGGCGGCGCATGCCGATGCGGCCGACAAGGCGCGAGTTCAGATAGTTGGAGAAAGCAAGCACGCCCGCAACCCCGGCGAAGATGACCGGGAACATCTCGCCGACGTTGAACATGTCGACATAAATCTGCTGCGCCGAGGCGATGAAGCCGAACATGGCGCCGAAGACGAAAGTGCTGGCGAAGGCGTAGCAGAGTGCTATGCGATTGGTCAGCACGATGTGGAACCCGCCGACGACGGATGAAACCGTCAGTGGCCTGCGATACTCCGGATGCAGCGTTTCTGGCAGGCGCAGCAGCGACCACGCCGACACGATCAGAGCGCCGACCGCCATGGTGACGAAGATCCAATGCCAGGTTGCGAACAGCATGATGAACTGGCCGATGCCGGGAGCAATGACCGGTATCGCCATGAACACCATGAAGATCAGCGACATCACCTCGGCCATGCGCCGGCCATCGAACGTATCACGCACGATCGAGACGGCAATGACGCGGGTCGCGGCCGCACCAATGCCTTGCACGGCCCGGCACAGCAGAAGCGTTTCAAAGCTTGGCGCAACAGCGGCCGCTGCGGCGGCGGCGACATAGATCACCAGCCCGGCAACCAGCGGCGCGCGCCGTCCGAAACGATCCGAGATCGGACCGAAGAAAAGCTGGCCGCCGCCGAAGCCCAGAATATAGGCTGTTATGACATATTGCCGATGGTTTTCATTCTCGACGCCGAGCGAAGCGCCGATCTGCTGCAGGGCCGGCAGCATGATGTCGATGGCCAGCGAGTTCAGCGCCATTAGCGCGGCGCACAGCGCGATGAACTCCCAGCGCGGAATGGGCAGCTTGCTCGCCGATTGCGGCGCTACTGATGGCTGGTCCACGGCAAGTCCGATCTCTCAAACGAAAAACGCGCCGGCGGGCCGGCGCATTGGCTCGTCCTGGTCCCGATATCCGGGACATAAAATTGCCGAGGTGGGGCTGCCCTGGCGCCTGGTGCACGAACCGAAAATCGACATCGATTTTCGGTTCATGCAAGAAACTGAAATCAGGCGGCGCCTTTGACGCTTACGCCCTTCTCGACGAGGAACGTCTGCAGTTCGCCTGCCTGGAACATCTCGCGGATGATGTCGCAGCCGCCGACGAATTCACCCTTGACGTAAAGCTGCGGGATTGTCGGCCAATTGGAATATTCCTTGATGCCTTGGCGCAGCTCGGCCGAGGTCAGCACGTCCACGCCTTTGTAGTCGGCGCCGATATAGTCGAGGATCTGGACGACCTGGCCGGAAAATCCGCACTGCGGAAAACCGGGCGTGCCCTTCATGAAAAGGACGACGTCGTTGCCCTTCACTTCGTTGTCGATGTAGTCGTTGATACCGCTCATGGAACATCCTTTCCCGCCTGTGGGAGTCAGGCTCGAAACATACCTTTCAAATAAACCCAACGATTGCTCGAAACAAGACGTTAGCCGTGCCGCGGCTGAAATGGCGCAAAGGATGGGCCGTGTTGGGCCAAGCGGCTGTTGCGACACCGGTCTCCAATCGGATGTCAGCGTGCCGATGTTATTTGCTGGCCACGCACGCAGATGAACGCCGGCGCTAGGCTCAGTTCGGCAAAACCGGGGGGCGGCGGTTTATGCGGATTAGTCGGGAACGCTGGTCTGCAGCGCCAGCGCGTGCAGCACGCCGCCCATATTGCCCTTCAGCGCGTCATAGACCATCTGGTGCTGCTGGACGCGGCTCTTGCCGCGAAAGCTCTCTGCCACCACCTCGGCCGCGTAATGGTCGCCATCACCGGCCAGATCGCGGATCGTCACCTTGGCGTCCGGAATGCCGTCCTTGATCAGTTTTTCGATGTCGTGGGCATCCATTGCCATGGCAAAATCCTGTTTCGAGCGGCCGGTAGCCGACCATCTGATAAGAGTCGGGCGAGCCTAAAGCCTTTCTGGTCCGGATTGAAGCCGTTCAGTCCTGCCACAGGCAAGAAGACCCGGAGCCCTCAAGGGCAGACCTAGGCTGGTGGGCTTGCTTCGTCCTCGGCAGCATCCTCGCGCGTCGAAAAAGCGCGGCCAAGGCTAAAGGCCAGCACATAGAGCGGAACGTTGATAATCAGGCTGACGATGGGGAGATAGCTCGTCATTCGCCAGAACGGCGAGAAGAATGGCTGACCGTAGCCATCGCAGACAAGCGAGGAGCCGTATTCCCACAGCGCTCCAACGACCACCGCGGCGGCGAAAAGCTTGATGCAGGTGACAATATGCCTTGCTCGCGCGGGCTCCGGCAAAAGCCGGCCCCATAGCACCAGGCACAGGATCGGAACGGCATAGATCAAGTTCTGTACCGCAAGCATCGGAATGGTGCCGTTGGCCGCGGCGAGGAACTCGGCACGTGTTTCCAGCCGGGCGCAAACCTCGCTCGAGGTCGTCGACAGCAGGAAAAAGACGAACGGCCCGAGGAACCAGAAGAAGAACAGCGACGGCCAGAAAACGACTGCAAGCAGCGCCTGGGCAGCCAGTTTCCTGTGATTGAGCATGATCTCTGGACAAAACGGTTTTCCGTTTGTCCGAGAAAACCGGTTTCCACTTTTCGGGATCATGCTCTCGTCAACTGGCCTGATCCATGAAGCGGGGGAACCAGCCTTCGTGCGCGGCGCTCAGTTCGCTGACCGGGATCGCCCGCGCCTCGCCAAGCTTCAGCGCGCTGCCGCCGGTCGAGCCGATCCATGGCGCGAAGATGCCGAGTTCGCCTTGCTGCTTACGGATGGCGTCCCATTCATCACTATCCGGATCGATCGACAGCGTCAGGAGATAGCGCCCCTGATCCTCACCGAACCAGACCGGGATCGGATCGGTGCCGACAAGCCCGGGGACGGTGGCGCCGATGCCGGACGCCATCGCCATTTCGGCCAGGGCCACGGCGATGCCGCCGTCGGAAACGTCATGCGCCGCCGTGACGATGCCGGACGCAATCAACGCGCGCACATGGTCGCCGACGCGTTTTTCATGCTCGAGGTCGACCGGGGGCGGCGGGCCGTCGCTGCGCCCATGGATATCGCGCATATAGACCGATTGGCCGAGATGCGTTCCCCAGAAAGCGGGCGCACCAACCAGCAGGATCATCTGGCCTTGCGCCGCAAAGCCGGTTCGCACCATCTTCGACCAGTCGGCGATCAGACCGACACCGCCGATGGTCGGCGTCGGCAGGATGCCCTGGCCGTTGGTCTCGTTGTAGAGCGAGACGTTGCCGGAGACGATCGGGAAGCCGAGTGCGCGGCAGGCGTCGCCGATGCCTTTCACCGCGCCGACCAGCTGGCCCATGATCTCAGGCCGTTCCGGATTGCCGAAATTGAGGTTGTCTGTGGCCGCCAGCGGCAGCGCGCCGGTGGCGGTCAGGTTGCGCCAGCATTCGGCCACCGCCTGCTTGCCGCCCTCATAAGGGTCGGCTTCGCAATAGCGCGGCGTGACGTCGGAGGAGAAAGCGAGCGCCTTGGTGGGATGGCCGTCGACGCGCACCACGCCGGCGTCGCCGCCGGGAAGCTGCAGCGAATTGCCCTGGATCAGCGTGTCATATTGCTCCCAGACCCAGCGGCGCGACGAAAGATCCGGTCCGCCGAGCAGCTTCAACAGCGCATCGGCCACATCGGCCTGCGGAACGTCGTTGGCGGCAAGCGGCGCCGGCTTTTTGGATTCGACCCAAGGCCTGTCGTATTCCGGTGCCTTGTCGCCAAGATCCTTGATCGGCAGGTCGGCGACCTCGTCGCCCTGGTGCAGCACGCGAAAACGCAGATCGTCGGTGGTCTTGCCGACGATGGCGAAGTCGAGCCCCCATTTGTGGAAGATCGCCTCGGCTTCCTTTTCCTTTTCGGGGCGCAGCACCATCAGCATGCGCTCCTGGCTTTCCGACAGCATCATCTCATAGGCGCTCATGCGCTCTTCGCGTACCGGCACCTTGTCGAGATCGAGCTCGATGCCGAGATCGCCCTTGGCGCCCATCTCGACCGCGGAGCAGGTGAGGCCGGCCGCGCCCATGTCCTGGATGGCGATGACCGCACCCGAGGCCATCAGTTCGAGGCAGGCCTCGAGCAGGCACTTTTCGGTGAAGGGATCGCCGACTTGCACGGTCGGGCGCTTCTCGTCGATCTTGTCGTCGAATTCGGCCGACGCCATGGTGGCGCCACCGACGCCGTCGCGGCCGGTCTTGGCGCCGAGATAAACGACCGGCAGGCCGACGCCCTTGGCTTCCGACAGGAAGATCGCGTCTGTCTTGGCGATGCCGGCAGCAAAAGCGTTGACCAGGATGTTGCCGTTGTACCGGGCGTCGAAATTGACCTCGCCGCCGACCGTCGGCACGCCGAAGGCGTTGCCGTAGCCGCCGACGCCGGAAACCACACCGGAGACGAGGTGCCTGGTCTTGGGATGGTCAGGCGCGCCGAAGCGCAGCGCATTCATCGCCGCGATCGGCCGCGCGCCCATGGTGAAGACGTCGCGCAATATGCCGCCGACGCCGGTCGCCGCACCTTGATAGGGCTCGATGAACGAGGGATGGTTGTGGCTCTCCATCTTGAAGACGACGCAGTCGCCGTCGCCGATGTCGACCACGCCGGCATTCTCGCCCGGCCCCTGGATCACCTGCGGGCCTGTCGTCGGCAAGGTGCGCAGCCATTTCTTCGAGGATTTGTACGAACAATGCTCGTTCCACATCGCCGAGAAGATGCCGAGTTCGGTGAAGCTCGGCTCGCGCCCGACGAGGTCGAGGATGCGCTGATACTCGTCGGGCTTCAGCCCATGCGCGGCGATGAGCTCGGGGGTGATCGGCACGGAATTGGAAATGGTCATGGGCGGCGATTTGTATCCGGGGCGTTGGGATTTGAGTCCCGTCTTATCGCAAGCTTTGAGGCCGATACACCCATGGATCGACGAAAAACGCGCGAAAGCCGGACAAAGCCACAGGGCAATCCCCAGCGGGTAGCGATCCCTCGCGCGCGAGGCGCCTCATGGCTCAGGAGAAGCTGTCGTAGCCGGCGCGGCCCTCATCCAGCAGACGCCTGATGACCGCGACGCCTTCGGCGATGTCCTTGCGTTGTCTCGGCTGTGAAACGCCGAAGCGGACGCCGTGGAAAACCTGCTCGGAGCGGCCGGCCTTGAACTCGTCCTCGTCGTCGATCAGCACGCCATGTTCGAGACAGGCGTTCTTGAAGGTGCCGGAAAGCCACGGGTCGGGCAGGGTCAGCCAGACAAAGGGCACCTTTTCGTGTGACTTGAACGCGAAGCCGGCCAGTGTCTCGCGCACGATGGCGATGCGGGCGCCGATTTCGGCGATACTGCGCTTGCGTATCTCATCCGCCTGGCCGGACAGCACCAGCCGGGTATTCACCTCCGCCAGCAGGAAGGGCATTCCTCCGGTCATCATCTTGTGGGCGACGCGGATGCGATGGCGATAGGCGGGCGGGCAGGACAGCCAGCCGCCGCGCACACCCGCCGCCACCGATTTCGACAGGCCGCCGGCGACAATGGTGCGTTCGGGCGCGTATTCGGCCAGCAGCGGCGTCGGATCATCGGTCAAGTTTCCGTAGAGATCGTCCTCGATGAGAACGACATTGTATTCGCGCGCGACACGCGCGATCGCCTCGCGACGTGACGCCGACAAGGTCACCAGGGTGGGATTCTGCGCCGTCGGCATCAGGAAGATCATTTTGGGATGCTTTTGCGCGCAGACGCGCTCGAAATCGGCCGGGTCGATGCCCTGGTCATCCGACGCCACCAGCGCGGTGCGCCGGCCGATCAGCCCGGCACTGCGGGAAATCTGCGAGTAGGTGAGGTGCTCGAAGGCGACATAATCGCCGGGCGTTGTCAGCGCTGCGATTGCCGCCATCACCGCGGCATGGGTGCCGAGCGTGGGGACAATGGCGTCGGCTTTTGGGCGGAAGGAATTGCGCGACAGCCAGCGGGCGCCGGCTTCGTACCAGCGGTCCGGAAAATCCCGTGTGTAGCTTGAAATCTCATGCGGATGGTCCTGCGCCGTGCGCGACAGGACATCGGCGACGACGGCGCCCTGGCCGATGTCGGGCGCTGCCGTGCTGTCGAAACGCAGCTTGCCGCGCGGCGCATCGATATAGCGTGTGCCTTCGCCGCTGACGTCGGGAGCTAGCAAGTCCGGCTTTGGGCCGTCAGCGCGCTGGCCGAGCACATAGGTTCCACGCCCGACTTCGCCGCTCACCAGCCCGCGCTCGCGCAGCAATTGATAGGCCCGGCCGACCGTGCCGACAGTGGTGCCGATGTCGTAGGCGAGGTCGCGTTGCGGCGGCAGCTTTGCCCCTGCGTCGATCACCCGCCGGTCGATGTCCGTTTCGATGGAATCCGCAAGCCGCTGATACAGCGGCCCGGAGCCGGCGGTGAGATCTGGAAGCCAATTTGTCATGGTGACAATTTTCTATATTGCACCGAATTGTGAGTCAATACATATCAGCCCTGCGCCAAAAAGGGTGCAATTGAGAATTCTGGTAGAAAGAAAATGAATACAATCGCTACAATCCGCCCTTCGAGAGCCGAGTTGTCAGGCCAATCGACACGCCCATCGGGCCGGCGCGGCTTTGCCGGCCGGCTGGTGCATGTGGTCAGGTCGCTGGCGAAATGGATCGACCATCTGCTGGAGCGTCGGCGCAGCCGGCTGGTGCTGCTGGAAATGACCGATGATCAGCTCAAGGACATCGGCGTCTCGCGCTGCGATGCCCACCGCGAGGGTATCAGGCCGTTCTGGGATTGACCGTGATCCCAAAAATGGCGCATCGCCTAACGGACGCTTGATGCCCTGATGCGTGAAACGCCGCGATCCGCAAGGACGGCAACCACGCACAGCACGAGAAAAAGTCCAGTGACGGCCGCCGCTGAGATGGCGACGCTGGCTGCGCCGTTCTTGGCGACATCGAGGAAGGGGTAGGGCACCTCGCCGGCAAACGGCGCCCGCGCCAGCGCATAGATCAGATAGGCCACGGGATAGAGCATCCACCAGGAAATGTCGCTCCACCGCGTCCTGCCGTCGGCGCCTGCGACCAGCCACCACAGCACGAACAGCACCGGCGTCGCATAGTGCAGCAGGACGTCGCAGAGCAGGAACAGGCCCTGTGGGTGCCACAACTGCGACAGCACCGTTGCATAGACGATGAAGACCAGAGTGATCGAAACGGCGATGCCCGCGCGTATCCGGAATCCCGCGAAGGCAGGCAGCCACGCATAGCCGGTGGGCGACAGCAGCGAGGTGTGGACGAGCACCGCGCCGATGTTGGTCAGGATGGTGAAGAAGCTGAAAAGGAAGACGACGGAACCGAGCAGGCTGCGGCCAGCTTCCATCGACGCCGGAATGCTGATGCAGAACTGCAGGAAAAGCCCGGCCAGACCGATGACCAGACCCGCGATCTGCAGGAACCGGCCCATTGCCCTATGCAGCCGCCGCGCAGGAGGGATTGCCCGCCTGCCAACGGGCGATGTCGGAGCCGATGCGCGCACCGAGCGGGTCGTTCATGAGCGGTCCGAACACGTCGACGCGGCTCGAATTGCCTTGCGCCTGCACGACCAGCAACGGTTTGCCACCATAATGCTTGGCCGGCACCAGCAGGAAGCGCGGCGTGCCGCTGAACGAATTCAGCTCGTTGGCCATCTGATACTGCTTGAAGGCCGGATCCTTGCTGGCGATCCAGCATTTGTGGGCGGCGATCGCCACTTGTTCCATGGCCAGCAACGCGGCACTTTTGCCCGTGGGGACTGGCGTGCTCTTCGGGCTCGATTGGCAGGATGCCAGGGCGAAGCCTGCCGCGGCAACCAGCGCGATCGTCTTGCTGTTGATCAAGCGGCACCCATCTCAAGTTCGGACAGAAAAATCTTCAAGCCGTCGGTCATTTCGCCCCACACCCGCGACAATGCCGGATGCTGCGAGGCGATCTGTTGATAGGCATCGAATTTGGGATAGGCGTCGAGCAGGTCGTGGCGTCCCGTCATGGCCCGGAACTGGTTGAAGATGAACCGCGTCGGCGTCAGCCAGGCGTCGGCGAAACTGATATCGTCGCCGAGCGCGAAGGGGCCTTGCGCCATGCGCGCCTCGATCGCCGCCAATCCGTGGTGCAGGCGGGCGAATTGAGCGTCGATCTCGGCATTGTTTCGCTTCGGCACAAAATGAAGCTCGAAAAGCTTCATCGTCGGGGTCAGCACGTCGAGATCGGTGATGCGGGCGAACATGCGCACCAGCGCGCGATCCTTGGAATCGGGAGGCAGCAGCGCCGGTTCCGGAAAGCGTTCCTCGAGATACTCGGCGATGACCACCGATTCGACGATCGTTTCGCCCGAGCCGGTGATCAGTACCGGAATCCGGTTGAGCGGTGAGATGGCGCGAAACTCTTCCGGGATCGGAAAACCGGGCGGCGGCGCGATGATCTTGAGCGGCACATCCTTGATGTAGGCCAGTGCCCGCACGATCGACGAGTAGGGCGACAGCGGTCGCGAATAGAGTTTCATGACCGTCTCTCTCCCCATGAAGCGGACTTGCCCAAGAAAATGGGCTGGAATGTCCGGCTGTTTTCAAGCTGTTCGATAATATCAGGCAGCAATGCCGAGGGCACTTTCGAACAGCGCGCGGCCGTCGCTGCCGCCGTGGGCTGCTTCGATCAGGTTTTCCGGATGTGGCATCAGGCCGAGCACATTGCCACGTTCGTTGATTATGCCGGCAATGTCGTTGATCGAGCCGTTGGGGTTGGTGCCGTCGGCATAGCGGAACACCACCTGGCCTTCGCCTTCGAGGCGGGAAAGTGTGTCGGCGTCGGCAAAATAATTGCCGTCATGGTGTGCCACCGGCGTGCGGATGATCTGGCCCGGCTGATAGCGGCGGGTGAACATGGTGTTGGCGTTGGTGATCTGCAGCTTGACCTGCCGGCAGACGAATTTGAGCGAGGTGTTGCGCATCAAGGCGCCTGGCAGCAGGCCAGCTTCGACCAGGATCTGGAAACCGTTGCAGACGCCGATGACCATCACGCCCTTGGCAGCCTTTTCGGCAACCGCCCGCATGACCGGCATGCGCGCGGCAATCGCGCCACAGCGCAGATAGTCGCCGAAGGAAAAGCCGCCGGGAATGGCGATCAGGTCGACATCCGGGATTTCGGTGTCCGTCTGCCAGACGGTGACCGGTGGTTTTCCCGAAATCTTGGTCAGCGCCGCGATCATGTCGCGGTCGCGATTGAGGCCAGGCAGAAGGACGACGGCGGATTTCATGGCAATTCCCGTTCGAGCATCTGAACCAGATACCGGGGTGAAACGTGGTTGGTCAACCAGACGCCGTTATCGGAGAGAAAGAATGACGCTCCGTCCTTCGTCATGGTTGCCGAGTCGACCTGCAAGATAACACTTTTCCCGTGGCGGCGCCGTGCGACGATCAGAGCCGTTTCGACGTCCTTTGACAAGTGAACATGCTGGCGTGACTGGCTGGTCAGGCCCTCGCGCAGAATGCTGGGGAGAAACTCTTCCTTGGTGCCGTGGTAGAGGGTTACCGGCGGGACCGATGGCGATAAGCCGAGATCGACATCGACGCTGTGGCCTTGCACGGCACGGATGCGATTGCCGTCGATAGCAAAGCGCTTTTTCGGGTTCTCTTCGACGATGCTCGCAATATCGGCGACCGATGCGCCGAACTTCGACTGTATCACCGCGCAGAGCGCGTCGAAATCGGCCCAGCCGTTTTCGTCGAGTGACAGTCCCGCTTCGTGCGGAGCGTGTCGCAGGACCAGGCTCATGAACTTTGAAATCTGTGTGTCGTTCGGCATCGCAACAAGGCGGTTTTCAAGTGTCGACGGCGGCGTCTCGAAGGCGCGGCCGATTTTGACTGCGCATGCCGTGTGTAGCGAGGTCGCGGACGTCGGTCAAACGGGCACAGAGCTCGACAAGCAAGTGCCAAGGTGGCGAATCAATGCAGGTGCTTAGCACTTGGTTAAGTATACATCTGTCTCGATCTGTCTCGAGGATCGATATCCAGGGGAATTGTTCAGTAGAAAACCACGTTGTTAACGATCGCAGCTGCAAAAGAAATGTTTCTGCAGCAACTCGAGGCTCTGGTGGATTACGATAAGATTAGGGCGCGCGAATACAGTCGGCGCGCGATGTGGACTTCCGCCACTATCGTAACGGCACTCGCTGCCTTCGCCTTCATGTTGTTCTGGGATGCTTCGGAATCCATGCGATCGTTGTTTTCGACGTGGCTCTCTCTCGATACGGATTTGGGTGGTTGCGCCGTCTCTTTTGCACGCCTGTTGATGGTGGCGACGGCTCTTTCGATTGGCCTGGGGATCATTTCGGCGGGCCTTGTCGTGTCGAACACAGTTGATGTCTTCAGCTACAAGAGAAGCTTCAGGGTCTACCGCAAGCTTCTGCTCCTCGGAGTGGGCCTGACGATATTTTTCCTTCTGCCTCTTTTTTTTGGAAAAGGCACTTGGGACAGGGGTGGCCATCACGGAGTGTCGCGGATCGATCTCGCGAACGCCTGCATTGCCAGCCACGATACCACTTTCTACAGGCTGCATGGCCGCCTGCTGATAGTCGTGTTTGCTGGCTGGATAAGCATATTGGTGCAGTTGGTTCTGCGACGCGCGATCGCCGACGGGCGCGATCCGAGCCAGCTTTCTGACGATCCGCGGACCCGGGAAATGCAGCTGCGAGTCATAGAATTGGCTCAACGACGCCAGACGAGCGGGCGAATCGTATTCAAGGTTGCGATGACGGTGCTAGCGGCTGCGATGTTTTATTTCGGCGCATGGTCGATGAAGCCGGCTGTCGTCCGGTTCATTCACACTTTCACCTGGGAGCGGCAAAAGGCGAACGTGGTCGAGACCGGCATGCAATGTGTGCTGGAAGTGAAAGTCAGGCGCGGCTGGGTAGAGCGGTCCCGCGCCGATTGCACTTCAGTTGCCGTGACAGTTCCTTCGACCCCGGCGCCGGGCGAGGGTGCCTGGCGCATTACGAAAATTCCAACCGCAAAGCTCACCTATCGCCCTCCGGGAGGTGGCGAATATTCGTTTGAGGTGACCGGAGATTTCTATGTGAAAATGCCGACGTCGGTCGGCACCGAGATCGAGGTGTTGCGAAATCCGGCCAGTCCCGAGGGGATCGACAAGGTTTTCGACGGCGGTGATGTCAAACGAATGTTCTACAAACTGCTCATGATTATCGCAGGCGCCGTCGCGATCTACTATCTTTGGTTTCGCAGGCCGCAGAGCCCACGCCCGATCTAGACCGGATCACCGCCCGCCAACCGGCGGGCGCTATCAGCATCACACCAGCGTCACACTATAATTCTCAATCACCGTATTCGCCAGCAGCTTGTCGCACATGGCTTTCAGATCGGCCTCGGCCTTGGCCTTGTCGCTCTCGGCCAGTTCGACGTCGAACACCTTGCCCTGCCGCACCGCGCCGACGCCGCCGAAACCCAGTCCGGACAGCGCGTGTTCGATCGCCTTGCCTTGCGGGTCGAGCACGCCGTTCTTGAGGGTGACGGTAATGCGGGCCTTGATCACGCTGGACATGCTCCTGTTCTCAAATATCGGGTCGCAAGCCGCTATCAGTGCGGCTTGCCTTTGACGCCTTCGGTGGAGGCGACAAGCACCGGGCCGGTGGGGCGCGGCGGCTCGTTCTCGTTCATGATGCCGAGGCGGCGGGCAACTTCCTGATAGGCTTCGACGAGACCGCCCATATCGCGGCGGAAACGGTCCTTGTCGAGCTTGTCATGCGTCGCCACGTCCCACAGGCGGCAGGAATCCGGCGAAATCTCATCGGCAACGACGATGCGCATCATGTCGCCTTCGAACAGGCGGCCGCATTCGATCTTGAAATCGACGAGCTGGATGCCGACGCCCATGAACAGGCCGGAGAGGAAGTCGTTGACGCGAATGGCAAGTGCCATGACGTCGTCGATCTCCTGCGGGCTCGCCCAGCCGAACGCCGTGATGTGCTCTTCCGACACCATCGGATCGTCAAGCGCGTCGGCCTTGTAATAGAATTCGATGATCGAGCGCGGCAAAACGGTGCCTTCCTCGATGCCGAGGCGCTTGGACAGCGAACCGGCGGCGACATTGCGGACCACCACTTCGAGCGGAATGATCTCGACTTCCTTGATCAGCTGCTCGCGCATGTTGAGCCGGCGGATGAAGTGGGTCGGGATGCCCATCCGGTTGAGATGGTTGAAGATGTGCTCGGAAATGCGGTTGTTGAGCACGCCCTTGCCATCGACGACTTCATGTTTCTTCTTGTTGAACGCGGTTGCGTCGTCCTTGAAGAACTGGATGAGCGTACCCGGCTCGGGTCCCTCATAGAGGATCTTGGCCTTGCCTTCATAAATGCGGCGGCGATTTTTCATCTGATTTTTTCTCTGGAGTTCCGGGCAGGCGGCAAGCGACCATTTCCTGTCCGTCTGCCTGAAATAGTGCGGCTACGGTAGGGTTCAATGCCGGGTCTATCCCAATCACATCGTTTGCTCAATCGGCAATTCCTTCCAATCAACCGCTTTCGGGACTGAAATGCCGCAGCGCAGCATGCAACGAAGCGTATTGACCGGCTCGCGACCTTTTGGTTTGTGCTTCGTCAACACATATACGTCATCACCAGCGAATCGATTTCCATCGGAGGGATGCCATGAGCAGCATGAAGGATCGCGAAGAGGGCTTTGAACGCAAATTCGTATTCGACGAGGAACTTCGGTTCAAGGCCGCGGCGCGCCGCAACAAGGAGCTCGGTCTGTGGGCCGCCGAAAAGCTTGGAAAGTCGGGCGCCGATGCCGACGCCTATGCCAAGCAAGTGGTCGTCGCCGATATCGAGGAAGCCGGCGATCACGACGTATTCCGCAAGATCCGCAAGGATTTCGACGCCGCCGGTGTCGACCAGTCGGACCACCAGATCCGCCGCACCATGGACGAGTTGATGGCGCAGGCCATCGAGCAGATCAAGAACACCTGATCCGACCACACGCTGGACCAATCGACCGCCCGACCTATCCGGGCGGTTTTTCTTTGCCTTTGCAGCGGTTTCCGGCTGAAACTGCTGACGTTAACAAGGAAAAGATTAGATGTCCCTGAAGTCCCGCCTTGCCGCCGATGAAACGCTGTTCACCGCATGGTCCGGCGTGCCGGATGCCTTGACCGTCGAGATCGTCGCCAAGCAGGGCTTCGATGCCGTCACCCTCGACATGCAGCATGGCGGCCATCATGAGGACAGCGTGTTGCGCGGGCTGGTGCCGGTGCTCGCTGCAAACAAGCCGGCGCTGGTGCGCATTCCGGTCGGCCGCTTCGACATGGCAAGCCGCGCACTCGATTTCGGCGCCGAGGCTGTCATTGCGCCGATGGTGAATTCGGTGGCCGATGCAAAACTGTTCGCCGCCGCCATGAAGTATCCGCCGCTTGGCGAGCGCTCCTGGGGCCCGACCTATGCGTTTCCGCGTCACGGCAAGGGCGACCAGGCTGAATGGTTGCGCGACACCAATCAGCGCACGATGGCCTTCGCCATGGTCGAGACCCGCGCGGCACTCGACGCGCTCGACGGCATCCTCGACACGCCGGGCATCGACGGCATCTTCCTCGGCCCGTCGGATTTCTCGATCGCCTGGAGCAACGGCGCGACCATCAATTCGACGCTGGAAAGCATGATGGAAACTGTGGCGTCGGTCGCCGAACGCACCCGCAAGGCTGGAAAACATGCCGCGATCTATGTTGTCGAGCCGGCAATTGCCGGCCGCGTCGTCTCGATGGGCTACCGGCTGCTGGCCATGGGCTCGGAACACGCGCTGATCGGGCTCGGCGCAAAAACACTGTTGAAGAGCGTCAGGGATTCGATCGGCGCCTGAGAGACTGTTTCGAAATTCGCTCTGGCGAGTCATATGGTGGTGGTTTTGAGAACCGGAGCGGAGCGGACATCAGGTCCGCGGGCACCGGAAGCACAGAAAACGCCATCAGATGGCCGCAAGAGTATAATTTCCAAGCGGTCTCTGAGGAAGCTCAGGGTTTCAGGTCGGTCAGGAACTTGGCGAAGGTCATCGAGCCTTCGGGCCACGGACCAAAGCCCGAATCCGCGTTGAGGTGACCGGTCTCGCCGGCGTCGATGAACAGCGAGCCCCAGGCGCCAGCAATGTCCTCGGCGACATCGAAGGCGCAGAACGGGTCGTTGCGGCTGGCGATCACGATCGAAGGAAAGGGCAACGGCTCGCGCGGATAGGGGCCGAAGGTCATCAGGTGCCGGGGCTTGATCTTGGGGTTGGCGACATCGGGCGGAGCGACGAAGAAGGCGCCGGCGACCGGCTTCTGGAACTGCTGCATGGCCTGCACTGCGGCGGCGACACCAAGCGAGTGCGCAACGATGACAACCGGCCGCTCGGCCTCGTTGACCGCCTTGGCCACGCTCGCCGTCCAGTCCTCGCGCACCGGTTTAGACCACTCCGCTTGCTCGACGCGGCGCGCCGTCGACAGCTTCGACTGCCAGCGGCTCTGCCAATGGTCGGGGCCGGAATTGGTGTAGCCCGGCACGATGAGAATATCTGCGTCTTTGACCTTCATGGCGCTGAAATAGCGAGCGGCGTCGCTTCGTGCAACGGCCATGAACCGCGCTCTTCATCACAATGGTGAACACGATGTTCGCTTCTTCAAGTCTTGTGTGAACGATGCCGATGGACGATTTGTCGTGAGGAAGAGAAACAGCTGTGTGCGGGAACCCCCGCACGGCGTAAAATCATTGGCGGCACGGAGGCTCTTTGCCTTGGGAGTTTCACCGCGGGCCGGCCGAACGGAGCATTTAATGAGCGAATTGCCTTTTGCCGCCACCACCCCGGTCAGCGTTGCCCGCGTCGGGCTGAAGGCGCGCGACGCCGAAAGTCTTGCCGCCTATTATCGCAGCGTCGTCGGTCTGCAGGAGTTGAGCCGCGCCGATGGCGCGATCACGCTCGGTGCCGCCAACCGTCCGTTGCTGGTCATCGAGGCGGATGCGGCGGCAAAGCCGGATGATCCGCAAAGCGCCGGCCTGTTCCACACCGCTTTCCTGCTGCCCAGCCGCGCCGATCTCGGCCGCTGGATCAACCACGCCATCGCCAGCAAGATCGCCATCGAGGGTGCTTCGGACCATCTGGTCAGCGAAGCGCTCTATCTGACCGATCCCGAAGGCAACGGCATCGAAATCTACGCCGACCGCCGTCCGCAGGACTGGAAGTGGCATGGCGACAAGATTGCCATGGCGACCGAACGGCTGAACATTCCGTCTGTGGTTGCCGAAGTGCCGGCGGGTGATGCGGGCTGGCAGGGCGCGCCGGAAAACAGCATTGTCGGCCATGTCCACCTGCGCGTCGGCAGGCCGGAAGACGCCGAAGCGTGGTGGAACCAGGAATTCGGCTTCGACACGGTGGCGAAATATGGCGGCCAGGCCGTGTTCCTGTCGTCCGGCGGCTATCACCACCATATCGGCGCCAATGCCTGGCGCAGCCCCGGCGCCGGGCGCCGCGATCCGAGCCGGTCCGGTCTGGCCTGGGTCGAGATGCGGTCGGACAACGTGACCAGCCCAGTAACCCGCGAAGACCCGTGGGGGACTGTGATCAACACCGTTCCCGGCAAGGCCTGATCAGGTTTTCTGGAATACCAAAGAGAGGCCCGCGGCCAACGGCCGAGCCGGGCCTCTTTTTATATCGGACTGCTCAGGCTTACCCGAACACCCGCTTGAAGATCGTGTCGACATGCTTGGTGTGATAGCCGAGGTCGAATTTCTCGCGGATCTCGGCTTCGGGCAGGGCGGCGGTCACTTCCTTGTCGGCCAACAATTCCTCAAGAAAATCAGCGCCTTGTTCCCACACCTTCATGGCGTTGCGCTGCACCAGCCGGTAGGAATCTTCACGCGACAGGCCGGCCTGCGTCAGCGCCAGCATGACGCGCTGCGAATGCACGAGACCGCGGAACTTGTTCATGTTCTTCAGCATGTTGTCGGGATAGACGAGCAGCTTGTCGACGACGCTGGTCAGCCGCGACAAAGCGAAATCGAGCGTCACGGTGGCGTCCGGGCCGATCATGCGCTCGACCGACGAATGCGAAATATCGCGCTCGTGCCAGAGCGCCACATTCTCCATCGCCGGCAGCGCCATGGACCGCACCATGCGAGCAAGGCCGGTGAGGTTTTCGGTCAGCACCGGATTGCGCTTGTGCGGCATCGCCGACGAGCCTTTTTGGCCCGGCGAAAAATACTCTTCCGCCTCCAGCACTTCGGTGCGCTGCAGATGCCTGATCTCGATCGCCAGCCGTTCGATCGACGAGGCGATGACGCCAAGCGTGGCGAAGAACATGGCGTGGCGGTCGCGCGGGATCACTTGCGTCGACACCGGCTCCGGCTTCAGGCCGAGCTTTGCCGCCACATGTTCCTCGACATAGGGGTCGATGTTGGCGAAGGTCCCGACCGCGCCCGAAATGGCGCAGGTGGCGATGTCTTCCCGCGCGTGCACCAGCCGCTCGCGGCAACGCGAGAACTCGGCATAGGCCTGCGCCAGCTTGATGCCGAAGGTCGTCGGCTCGGCATGGATGCCATGGCTGCGGCCGATGGTGACGGTGTCCTTGTGCTCGAAGGCACGCCGCTTGAGTGCCGCAAGCAGGCCGTCAATGTCGGCGAGAAGGATGTCGCTGGCCCGGGTAAGCTGCACGGCAAAGCAGGTGTCGAGAACGTCCGACGAGGTCATGCCCTGGTGGATGAAGCGGGCGTCGGGTCCGACGAATTCAGCAAGATGGGTGAGGAAGGCGATGACGTCATGCTTGGTGACGCGCTCGATCTCGTCGATCGCCTCAACATCGAATTTTGCCGCGCCGCCCTTTTCCCAGATGGTTTTTGCCGCTTCCTTGGGGATAACACCGAGTTCGGCCAGCGCGTCGCACGCATAGGCTTCTATCTCGAACCAGATGCGGAACCGGGTTTCGGGCGACCAGATGGCGACCATTTCCGGCCGGGAATAACGAGGGATCATCGGTCAGTCCTGATTTGTCGAGGAGTTTGCCCGCGTCCTACCAGAGGCGGGCAAAATGCTCAACGCTGCTGCCGCGCAAACCAGACGCTCGCGGCAAACAAGGCGACGAAACCGAGCGGAAAATAAAGCCGGATGCCCAGCACCACGAACTGGTAGAGCGCAATCAACATTGTGAAGACGAACTGGAGGGCCCAGGTGTGGGTGAAAGCCGGGGCATGCCACTCGGCGTAGTAGGAGCGGTATTGCAGGGCAAACAGCCCGCCGGTCAGGCCGATCGTCGCGCCGAGCAGACACACGAACGCCGCCGCGAAGGCAACCTCCCAGCGCCTTCCGAGCGAGACCAGCCGCGCCGCGAACAGGCCAAACGGAAAGGCGAGTGCTCCGCCGCAGGCATAGAGCAGCGACACGGTGCGGATTTTTTCAGGCGTCTCCCAGTCATCCAACAGCAGGTTGACGAGCGCGCTGGCGCCCATCGTCGCGGCCCACAACAAGGCGCCGAAAAGCGCTGTACGCGGCGTCGGTAGGGCGCGGCGAATGCGGCTCAGGGCACGATTGCGCCCAGCGGGTTGAACAAGCAGTGTCACAGGCGGCCGGTCACTGCGATCCAGCGAAAGTTCGGCCCCTCGAAGCCGTATTGGCGCACGCTGATCAGCACCGCATAGAAGCTGAGACTGTCCATTGAAAATGTCTGCACCGCGCCGATCCGGTAGCCGTTCGGGCACCCCCGGCTCTTGGGGATCGATTTGTCCTCTTGCAGCAGCTTGGTCGTGCCGCCATCCTGCGCCTCGATGCGCAGCAACCGGAAGCCGTTGATCTCGCCCTGGCTCTCGCAGCCTTCGGTGTTGTTCATGCCGATCTCGTCGAGCCGGAATTCAAGCGGCTGGTCGACCGGCGAAAAGATCGGGCGTGGGTTGACCGCCATCCGATGCGGATCGGCCGAAAGTTCGGTCACCGGGTTGAAGCCCGCGGTGATGCCCTTGTTCGCAGTCAACTCAGCCTGTTTGACGATCGCTTCGCCTTTCTGCCGGGCCTCGAGGCGGGCCGCTTCGAGCGTGGCATTCTCATCGTCGATCCGGACCCTGATCGGCGTTCCCATGAGAAAGCTGTCGTCGTTCGTGTCGATATAATAGCGGTTGGCATAAGGGAATCCCGAGCCGTCCTGGACGCCATATTCCTCGAAGGCGAAGACGCTGCCGTCCTTGGTGAAGCCGAGGATTTCGAGTTCGGCGACATCGCCGGCATGGGCGATCGACGTCGCAGACTGTGCAAGCAGGGAAACGACAAACAGGAAGAGCAGTCGCATCGGTTTTCACTCCGGCAGCCGTGATCGTTTCAATCCCCTAAAGCGCGTCGCGTTTGAGCGGATTCAGGCGACGCGCTTTAGATCTTTCTTTCTATGCATGTCGTTCTCCCAAAACCGGGACCACTTTTGGGCGACATGCATTAGCACGACGGAATCAAAACGTCGTGCAGTCCGAAAGCCGATGCATCCAATCGGCCCCTCATTTGTTATTGTCGGCAATCCCAAAGGAGAACCACCATGACCGACACCAGCAAAATTCGTGAGCATATGGAAGTCGTCGGCGCCGATGGCGTGCATATCGGTACCGTCGACAAGGTCGACGGGAAGCGGATCAAGCTGACCAAGGTCGACAGCGGCGAGGGCGCTCACAAAGGCCATCACCATTACATTTCCCTGGCTCTGGTTGCCGAGGTCGATGGCAAGAAGGTGTGGCTGTCGGCGAATTCCGATGTCGCGGTGACCTTCGAGGAAGAAAAGTCCGATCCGGTCTGATCGGCTGCTTCACCCCAAGCGCGACGACCATACCGGAAACAAGTCGTCATCGGCAGGCGTCGCGGCAAACACGCCGCGACTGATCGCGCGCGCCATGGTGGCACCGGCCGCGGCATAAAGATCGATTGCCGCGTCGGCCAAAAGCTCGACACCACTCGTGCCTGTCGCCAGCGCAAACACCAGGTCGCCATCGGCCGGCGTGTGCGTCGGCCAGATGGCACGCACGAACCCGTCATGCGCTGATATCGCCAGTCGTTTTGCGGCGGCCTTGGTGAGAACCGCATCCGTGGCAATGACGGCGATGGTGGTGTTGCCACCGGTCTCCATCTGTCCGCCGACACGCTTGTCGCGGTATTTCAACAGGATCCGTTTCGCGTCGTCCGGCATCGGCGAGGGATAGCCAAGTCCGCCGAATTCGTCGCCGATTTCGAATGGCGCCGCCCAGAAATGCCGGGTTTGGCTGATGGTCACCGAGCCAGTCGGGTTAACGGCCGCCAGCGCGCCGATGGTGATGCCATTGTCGAGCAGCGTCGAGGCCGAGCCGAGGCCGCCCTTCAACCCCGAGGTGAGCGCGCCGGTGCCGGCGCCGATCGTGCCGAGCTGGAAATCGGTGCTGGCGGCTTGTACGGCTTCATAGCCAAGGTCGCGATAGGGTGGATAACGGCCCCAATCCTTGTCGCCGCCATTGCGCAGGTCGAACAGGATCGCCGCCGGCACGATCGGCACGCGAAAGCCACCGACTTCGAGTCCGATGCCGTGCTCGCGCAGCGCCGCCTGCACGCCGGATGCCGCATCGAGGCCGAAAGCAGAACCGCCTGAAAGCACCACGGCATGGACCGCCTCGACCGAATTGTGCGGTTCGAGCAGATCGGTCTCGCGGGTGCCCGGCGCACCGCCCAGGATCTGGACGCCGGCCACCGCCGGCCCGTCGCAAAGGATGGTCGTGACGCCCGACTTCAGCCTGGCGTCGGAAGCGTTGCCGACGCGCAGGCCGGCAACGTCGGTGATCAGATTGCGCGGGCCGGTGCGAAACATCAGTTGCTTTCCAAAGGCGCAAAACGCGTGCCGTCGAAGCGGAAGACGCGGTAGGGGCTCTGGCTGAGGTCGCCTTTCGCGTCGAAGCGGATCGGCCCGATTGCCGTGGTGAAATCATGCCCGGTCAGCGCGTCGGCCAGCGGCTTGCCCGAAGTTTCGAACAAGCCTGACGCTGCCTTGGCGATCTCGACCGCCGCATAGGCCGGCAACGTGTAGCCGTCCGGCACGATCTTCTGTGCGGAGAAGCTTTCCAGCACTTTTGGATCGGCGACATCGGCCCATTCCGGCGGCGCGACCATCAGCGTGCCCGTCGCATAGGGCACATCGCCGGGCGGTGTGCGCAGATTTTCCCCGCCGGCGAACACGAGACCGGCAGAGAGTTGCGCCGCGTCACGGCCCATAATGGCGATGTCGTCGCCGTCGCCACCGGCAAAGACATGCGTCGCGCCGGCCTTCTTCAGCCGGCCGACCAGGCCGATCTGGTTGTCGAGCTGCGGCCGGAACGTGTCGACGAAAACCGGCTTCAGCGCCGCCTGCTCGGCCGCTGCGCGAAGCGTCTCGGCGATTTCGCGGCCGTAGATGGTGCCGTCATCGATGACGGCGAACAATTCGTTCTGCCACAGATGGGTGAGGTTGGAGGCGACCGCATTGCGCTCATCGTCGCCGCGTGGCCCGAGACGATAGACCGGCCAGCCGGTCTTGGCGCGCCGGTCGGTCAGGCTTTCGGTTCGCACGCCAACGGTGATGACCGGAATGTTGGCGTCTTTCAGGATCGGCATCGCCGCCTCGATCGCGTCGGTGCAGAGGAAGCCGACCACGATGTTGACCTTGGCCGCCACCAATTCCCTGGCCGCAGCGGCGCCGCCATCGGCGGTGCAGGCGTCATCGACGGTTTTGAGTTCGATGCCATTCGCTTCGGCTGCGAGACCGGTGCCGGCGTCGATCTGCTTGCCGAGGATGGCTGATGGTCCGGACAAAGGCGTGGCCACGCCAACCAGCAGCGTCTGGCCGCTGGCGACGCTGGCCATGAACAGCCAGGCCAGTGCGACAGATATCGTTACCCTGGGGCGCATCCTGGTGAAGAATCCCTCCAAGCTGGCGACATCCCGCAGGCGCCAACTCCGCCAAGACCTAAAGGCTGGCCGGCCTTGGTGCAACACGCGAATTTCGCGATATGGGCCAAGCACTTCGCTTGTGGCATGTCGTATGTGGCCATATATAGCGGTAGGGTTCTGGCTATGGACAATTTCCCGTGCTGAAGAAGAATGACATTGGGCCGCAGGCCTATCGCGACGCGATGAGCCATTTTGCCGGCCACGTCCATGTGGTCACCACCGATGGGCCGGCGGGCAAGCGCGGCGCGACGGTGATCGCGGCCTGTTCGGTTTCGGACACGCCGCCGACGATTCTGGTCTGCCTCAACAGTGAAAACCCCAAGAATGAGCCGTTCGTGAAAAACGGCAGATTTGCCCTGAACACGCTGGCTTCGCACCAGGAACCGCTCTCGGTCGGATTTTCCGGCATCACCGGCCTGCCGGTCGAGGAGCGTTTCGCGCTCGGCGAATGGGACGTGATTTCAACCGGCGCGCCGACGCTGAAGGGCGCGCTCGCGGTGTTTGACTGCGAACTGATCGACACCAAGGATCTGGCCACGCATCGTGTGCTTTTTGGCAAGGTGACAGGCCTGCGCATCGGCGATAATTTGCGGCCGCTGATCTACCACGCCCGCGGCTACCACGTTCTGGACAGCGGAGCGCCGGCGTTCACGGAGAAAGAATGAACGAGCTGAAACCGCGCGCCGCGCCGCGGACGATCGACGAGACGCTCGATCTCCTGACCGGCGCGGACTATGTGGCGGACCGGTCATTGGCAACCGTGCTGTTCCTGTCGCTGCGCATGAAGCGGCCGCTGTTCCTGGAAGGTGAAGCCGGTGTTGGCAAGACCGAGATCGCCAAGGTGCTGGCTCAGGCGCTTGGCCGTCGGCTGATCCGCTTGCAGTGCTACGAAGGTCTTGACGTCTCGTCTGCCGTCTACGAGTGGAACTATGCCGCGCAGATGATCGAGATCCGCATGGAGGAGGCGGCCGGCAAGGTCGATCGCTCCGACATGGAGCGCAACGTCTTCTCCGAAAAATACCTGATTCGTCGCCCGGTGCTCGATGCGCTGACCGGTAAGACGGGTGCCGCGCCGGTCTTCCTGATCGATGAGCTCGATCGCACAGACGAAGCCTTCGAAGCCTTCCTGCTCGAAATCCTGTCCGATTTCCAGGTGACGGTGCCTGAACTCGGCACGATCAAGGCGGAAGAACCGCCGATCGTCATCATCACCACCAACCGCACCCGCGAGATCCACGACGCGCTGAAGCGGCGCTGTCTCTATCACTGGGTCGACTATCCCAATGCCGAGCGCGAGCTGGAGATCGTGCGCCGAAAGGTGCCGCAGGCCAACCAGCGGCTTTCGGCCGAGGTGGTCTCCTTCATCCAGAAGCTGCGCCAGATCGAGCTGTTCAAGGTGCCGGGCGTCGCCGAAACTATCGACTGGGCCGGGGCGCTGACGGAACTCGACAAGGTGGCGCTCGATCCGGAAACCGTCTCCGACACCATCGGCGTGTTGTTGAAATACCAGGACGACATTGCTCGGATCGAACAGGGCGAAGGCCGGCGCATCCTCAACGAGGTGAAGGCCGAGCTTTCGGCGGCGGAGTAGGCGATGCCGCGCCCCGAACCGAAAGAGGCGACAGCGGACGGACGCATCGCCGACAACATCGTCTATTTCGCCCGTACCTTGCGCAAGGCCGGCATGCGGGTCGGACCGGCCTCGGTCAAGGACGCCATCGAGGCGGTGCTCGTCGCCGGCATCGGTTCGCGCGACGATTTCTACTGGACGCTACATGCCGTGCTGGTGTCGCGGCACGAGGATCATGCCACTTTCGACGAAGCCTTTCGGCTGTTCTGGAAGTCGCGTGAGCTGATCGAAAAGATGCTGGCGATGTTTTCGCCGGTGGCGCCCGACACCAGGGAGAAGCAGAAGCCGCGCGCCGCGGAGAACCGCGTCAGCCAGGCGATGTTCGAGGGCCATCAGAAGAACCAGCCGACGCAGGAAATCCCCGAAATCGAGGTCGACGCCCGCTTCACCTTCTCCGGCAACGAGGTGTTGCGCGGCAAGGACTTTGCCCAGATGAACGCCGCCGAGATGGCCGACGCCAGGAAGGCGATTGCGCAGCTGCGCTTGCCCTTTGACATGGTGCGGACCCGGCGCTTCAAGGCCGATGCGCATGGCCGCCGCATTGATCCGCGCGCCATGATGCGTTCGGCCGCGCGCACCGGCGGCGAACTGATCCTGCCGAAATTCCGCTCACCGCGCGAGGTTCACCCGCCGCTGGTGGTGCTGGCCGACATTTCCGGTTCGATGAGCCAATACACGCGCATCTTCCTGCATTTCCTGCATGCGCTGACTGAAAAGCGCCGGCGCGTGCACACTTTCGTCTTCGGCACCCGGCTGACCAACCTGACCCGGCAGATGCGCCATCGCGATCCCGATGCAGCACTTGCCGACTGTTCGGCGGCGGTTAAGGACTGGTCGGGCGGCACCCGCATCGGCGATACGCTGGCAGAGTTCAACCGGCTGTGGTCGCGCCGCGTGTTGGGGCAGGGCGCGGTGGTGCTTTTGATTACCGACGGGCTGGAGCGCGACGATGTCGCCGGCCTGACGGAGGAAATGGAGCGCCTACACAAATCCTGCCGGCGGCTGATCTGGCTGAACCCGTTGCTGCGCTTCGACGGTTTCCAGGCGCGCGCCCGCGGCGTCAAGGCGATGCTGCCGCATGTCGACGAATTCCGCTCGGTGCACAATCTCGATGCACTCGCCGATCTCTGCGCATCGCTAGACAAGAAATCGGCGCAGTCTGTCGATCCGCGCCGATGGCTGGACGCTGGCACGAGGCACGCCGCATAACCATATCTTTCCCGGGAAAACAAGTTCCCTCTGAAAAACAGACTCTGAGAGAAGCGATCATGGAAAACAGCATCTATCTCGATGAGGCCCGCGACCCGCTGATCATCGCGGAAGGCTGGATGAAGGACGGCAAGGATGTGGCCATCGCCACGGTGGTCGAGACCTGGGGATCGGCGCCTCGCCCCGTGGGCAGCCATCTGGTCATCGACGCCGACGGCAATTTCCACGGCTCCGTCTCGGGCGGCTGCGTCGAAGGCGCGGTGGTCACCGAAGCGATCGATGTGATCGACACAGGCAAGGCCAGAATGCTGGAGTTCGGTGTTGCCGACGAAACCGCCTGGCAGGTCGGTCTGTCCTGCGGTGGCCGTATCAAGGTCTATGTTGAAAGATTGGGCTGACTTTTTATGGACCCATATGCGCTTAAAACGTTGAACGCCGAACGCCGCGCCCGCCGCGCGGCGATCCTTGTCACCGATCTCGGTGACGGCCGCGACCGTATCGTGCGCGAAGGCGATCCGGTTGCCGGCGATCTCGGCGCTGCGATCGCCAAGGCGTTCCGCACCGGCAATTCCGGTTCGGTCGAGGCCGAGGGGCGGACCTTCTTTCTCAACGCGCATCTGCCGCAGCCGCGGCTGGTGGTGATCGGCGCCGTGCACATCAGCCAGGCGCTGGCGCCGATGGCCAGGATCGCCGGCTATCCCCTGGAGATCATTGATCCGCGCACCGCCTTCGCCACATCAGACCGCTTTCCCGATGTCGCCCTGCATGCCGAATGGCCCGAGGATGTGCTGAAACGCCAGCCGCTCGACAGCTACACGGCACTTGCCGCGGTCACCCACGATCCGAAGGTCGATGATTTTGCGCTGAAGGCAGCGCTCGACGCCAGGTGCTTCTATGTCGGCGCGCTCGGTAGCCGCAAAACCCACGCCAAGCGCGTCGAACGATTGCTGGCGCTGGGCGCGAGCGCCGACCAGATCGCCCGCATCCACGCGCCGATCGGGCTTGACATTGGTGCTGCCAGCCCTGCCGAGATCGCTGTCGCGGTGCTGGCGCAGGTCGTTCATGCCTTCCGCTCGCGCGGCTTGGAAGCCGCCGCATCGGCTCCAAAATCGCAATCGATTTTGGAGAAGCACGATGCGTAGATTCAAAATAGTAGAGCGTCCTTTGCGCGTCCAAAAGGACGCGCGGCGCTCTACGGGCGTGGCGGCGTGAAATTCGGCCCGATCCCGATCGAAGCGGCCGAAGGTGCAGTGCTGGCGCATGCCACCACCGCCGGAGAGCGGCGCTTTCGCAAGGCGCACAGGCTGAACGCCGAAGACGTGGCACTGCTGCGGGCCGCCGGCATTTCGCAGGTGGTTGCGGCCGTGCTGGCTGCCGACGACCTCGGCGAGGACGCCGCCGCGCAGGAAATAGCCGAGAGCATGGCCTTTCGCGGCATCGACGCCCGGTCGGCCGCGACCGGGCGGGTCAATCTCCATGCCGGGTCAGCGGGTATCTTCACCGTCAATGCCGCGATGATCGACGCCATCAACGCCGTCGATCCCGCCATCACCATCGCCACGCTGGCCCAGCATTCACCAGTCGAGAAGGGCCAGATGGTCGCGACGGTGAAGATCATTCCTTTCGCGGTCAGCTCTGCGCTGGTCGATGCGGTCAAGAAAATCTGCGCCGGCGGCGAGATATTTGCCGTCAATGCTTATCAGCCGGTGCGTGTCGGCGTCATCCAGACCGTTCTGCCGGGCATCAAGCCGAGCGTTCTGGACAAGACGCTGCGCGTCACCGAAGCGCGGCTGGCGCGCTCCGGCGGCAGGCTGACAGCGGAGCGCCGCACGCCGCATGAGATCGCGCCGGTGGCGGAGGCCGCGGCTTCGCTGGCGCGCGACAACGACATGGTGGTGATCTTCGGCGCCTCGGCGATGAGTGATTTCGCCGATGTCGTTCCGGCGGCGATCGAGAGGGCGGGTGGTACTGTTATCCGCGCGGGCATGCCGGTCGATCCCGGCAATTTGCTGGTGCTCGGCACGCTCGGTGGCAAGCGCGTCATCGGTGCGCCCGGTTGCGCCCGCAGTCCCAAGGAGAACGGCTTCGACTGGGTGCTGGACCGGTTGATCGCTGGCCTTGACGTGACCGCCAAGGATATCGCCGGCATGGGCGTCGGCGGGCTGTTGATGGAAATCCCGACCCGGCCGCAGCCGCGTGAACCGCTGCCACCCAAAAGCCAGCTCAAGGTCGGCATCGTCCTTCTGGCGGCTGGCCGGTCGAGCCGCATGGGCGGGCCGAACAAGCTCTTGGCGCTGTTCGATGGCAAGCCTTTGGTGCGCCGCACCGCCGAGCGCGCGCTCGGCTCGAAGGCCTCGGGCACGATTGTCGTCACCGGCCACCAGCGCGAGCGGGTGCACGCGGCGTTGGCGGGGCTGGATGTGACCTTCGCCGACAATCCCGATTTCACCGACGGCCTGTCCACGTCGCTGAAAGCCGGCATTGCCTATCTGCCCGAAGACGCCGCCGGTGTGATGATCGTTCTCGGCGACATGCCGGGTGTCTCGTCGAACGATCTCGACCGGTTGATCGATGCGTTCCGCAAGGCCGGCGGCAATTCGGTGGTCCGCGCCTCGCACGACGGCAAGCGCGGCAACCCGGTGCTCTTGCCGCGCTCCCTGTTTCCGGCGATCGCCCATCTGGAAGGTGATACCGGTGCACGCCATCTGGTTGAGACCGAAGGGCTCGATGTCATCGATGTCGAGATCGGGGCAGGGGCGTCCGTCGATGTCGACACTCGCGAAGCGCTGGAAGACGCCGGCGGCGTGCTGCAGGATTGACAAACCGAAGCTGAAAAACGCATGCCTGCTGGCATGTCTTTCCGCTTCCGATTTCTCTGTGTCTTTGTACCCGCGACAGCCCTGTTGTCGACGGTCGCTCAAAGTCAGCCGCTGTCGCTAAAACCCTTCAAGGACGATCTCTTCGCCTATCCGGCCACGTTGTCGTCCGAGACCAACGGCGCCTACACGGTCCTCGACTACCACGAGCTGCGCGACATCAACCAGCGTGACGAGGTGCCCGAGCGCCGGGTGCACGCCCAATACACCGACACCGGTGTGCGCAAGGTGCAGCAGGATCTGCTGCTGAAGACCGATGCCGGCGATGTCAGGCATGTTGCCGTCGGCAAGGCCGAGGGCGCCGGTATCATCGTGCTTTACCTGCACGGGCAGGGCGGCAGCCGCAAGCAAGGCGTCGACGACTTCACTTTTGGCGGCAATTTCAACCGGCTCAAGAACCTGATGGCCGGCAATGGCGGCCTCTATCTCAGTCCGGACTTTCCCGATTTCGGCGACACCGGCGCGTCCCAGGTGGCGGCACTGATCGACCATTACGCCGAACAATCGCCCGGCGCGAAGATCTTCGTCGCCTGCGGCTCGATGGGCGGCGCGCTGTGCTGGAAACTTGCCGCTCGCAAGGACACCGGCGGTCGTATCAACGGCCTGCTGCTGCTCGGCTCGCTGTGGGACGAGAGTTTTTTCGCCAGTCCCGCCTTCAAGCGTCGCGTACCGGTCTTCTTCGGCCAGGGCAGCCATGACGTGGTCTTTCCAGTGGCAACCCAGGAAGCCTTCTTCCGCTCCATCCTGGCCAAATCGAAGACCTATCCGACCCGCTTCGTCCGCTTCGAGACGGGCACCCACGGCACGCCGATCCGCATGACCGACTGGCGCGGCACGCTCAACTGGATGCTGTCCAAGGCGCCGTGATCGACGTGCGGGCAAGCCCGTCCAACGCTCATGGCGCGGTGTTGTAGTCGACAACCGTCTGCGGATTTTCCTCGCCGTCATAGGACGCATCGACGTCGAACTGGACCAGCGAGAAATTGCCATTGCGGAACAGATACGTCCCTGCGTCGGATGCATCACCGATGCCGCGCCACTTGTTGAAAGTGGTGATCGTGTGAGCTTCCTCGTCATAGTCGGAATTGACCGCCCAGCCGGACGTCTGGAAGCCGACGATGCTCATGCCCAGCAATTTGCCGTCGCTGTCATTGTTCTCGTACCGGATGTCCATCTTGGGTTCGGCGAACTGCAATTGCTGCACGCCCGACACCTCGTCGGTCATGTAGTAGATCGAGCTTTCATTGTAGGCAGCAGCCGAGCAGGAAAAATGGAACAGCCGCGTTTCCTTGTCGGGATCGCCGGGCGCCGCATCCTTGTCCTTGTATTTGATCGAAAAAACGGTCGGCTCATCGGCCAGGAACTGCTTGTCGCATTGGTCGCCATAGGTCGCCAGGAACGCCTTCTTGGCCTGCTCCAGTGCCGTGTCCTTCTTCGGCGGCTGCGGCCCGTCGCCGCAACTTGGCGGCAGCGCCTCCTCGAAATCGGCGGTGGAGGGTTTCAGCGCACCTTTTTCGATGTGGATCGGATCGAAAGGCGGCGCCGCCTGGATCTGGGCATTCACCTGGCGCAGCGTATAGCAGCCGGCAAAGACCTTTTCGCCGCCGGTCTTGTCGGTGGCGCGAATGGCGACAGGGACGTTGTAGAAAATGCTGCCGGCGGCGCCTTCGTCTGAAACCGCTCCGGTCTCGACCTCGACCTTGTCGGTGCCGTCAAAGCCCTTGACGAAACTGTCGAAGTCTTTTGCTGGCTTTGTATCGCCGAAATAACCCCAGGCGCGGGCGAATTCATGCCGGTTGATGGCGCTGTAAAGTGAGCGGACGACGGCATCGGCGCTTGATCGATCGTCGACATAAGGCGCTTCGGGTGTATCGTCGGCTGCCAGTGCCGTCTGGCCTGTTGTAGCAAGGGAGAGAAAGGCAGTCGCTGCGAAAAGGGCGCGTCTCATCGGGAATCTCCGCTCGATGAGGAGATTCTACTATGGCGATTGCGGCAACGTGGTGACGCGGCGCTGGTGGTGCTTGAAGAATCGTGCCTGAAGGCGCTACGTCCGTCCGCCGGCGTTCCGGCCGGATAGGAGATTTGACGTGACGATATCGATGTATGAGGCATCCGTGCCTGTGTTTTCGGAGAGGCTGAAAGCCCTTTCCACCATACTGGCGGCAGCCGAACAGAATGCGCTTGAGCGCAAGATCGACCCGCAGGTGTTTCTGACCTCCAGGCTGGCCCCCGACATGTATGCGCTGACCAGGCAGGTACAGATCGCCACCGACCATGCCAAGGGTGCGCCGTCGAGGCTCGCCGGCCGCGAAGTGCCGAGATACGAGGACAACGAGGCGAGTTTTGCCGATATCCAGGCGCGCATCACCAAGACCCTGGACCTGCTGGCGACATTTTCAGCTGCTGAGTTCGACGGTTCGGATGACAAGGTGATCGAGTTGAAGCTTGGCGGGCGCGAAACCTCGATGCCCGGCCTGCAGTATCTGCTGCATGTGGCCATGCCCAACTTCTATTTCCACCTCACCACGGCTTACGACATCCTTCGCCACAATGGCGTGCCGTTGGGCAAGGCGACATTCCTGGGCGCGCGCTGAAGGAATTGAGATGTTCGAGATGTCCCGGACGGATCCGGGACATCTCGCGGCGTATATATTTAGCGAATGGACATTTCGCGGGCGATGCGCGGAAAGTCGGCGGGTTTGATGCCGATGTCGGCTCGGTCGGCATTGCTCATCGAATGAAGCAGTGCGAGCGCCGAGCGGTATCTCAGATGTTCCTGCGGCCGCGGTCGGGCAAACATTTCAGTGAAGAAACCCATGATTCAGCCCCTGGTTGGTCCTCCACGGCTGCCAATATAGGTGAATCGTGACAATTGTGCAGTGCAGCATTTGCATGCCAGCCATGCGCTGGTGACTTTTTTGAACATACTTTTGCGAGCGGGTGAAACTTTTGCCCGACGCGCACCGTACGCTTGAACGCTGGCACATAGCCGGTTTTCCTCGCCACTCCTGGCGAATTCCGGACTGCTTGAAAATGCAGTCCGGCTTTTTGTTTTGGGATTGCGAATGCGCTAGCGTCGAACCAGGCAACGGCTAAATTCGTTAACATCGGTGCATGCATTTTTAACGAGCCGGTTCTATGGTCTGAAGCTTGCACAGTCGGGCAAGGAGGAGGCTGACATCGCTACTGGCGCCAAGCGTGATTTCGCTTCGTTGCTCGACGACCTTTTCGTCGCCTCCGACAAGAGCGACGCAATTGAGGGCGAAGAGACCAGCGCTCGTCCGTCCATCCCGTTCGACTATCTCTCTGTGGCGGAGGAACTCCATTCCGGCCGCATCAAGGTATCGGGCAGCGGCTTTGCCACCGAATATCGAGAGGCCGGCGCCGATCTGGCGACCGAATTCGCTGCTTTGCTCGATCATGCCAAACTGGCTCTCGCTGGCGAAGAGCTAAAGCCCGAGGAAAAGCTGCCGCCGATCGATCCGGAATCCATTGCCGTCGAACTTGGCCTCAATCAGCCGAAGCAGGTCGCCGACTTTGGCCGCATGCGCCGCAGCTTTGCCTTCGCCAACCATCCAGACCGTGTCGCTCCGCATCTGCGCCAGCGCGCCATGATCCGCATGCAGGTGGCCAACATGTTGATCGACGAGGCCAAGCGCCGCGCGCTGGCCGGCGCCCGCCGCTAAACGCCGCTGGTTCACGTAAAAGTCGGTCTGGCGAGGCTTGGAGAGCGCCTCTGCTTTCCCTATAGATGCGGCTTCCTTCCCGCGCCGCCACGCAAGCTTTCCCTCCGGAGCAGAAGTCCATGCACAAACGCCGTCTCGGTCGGACCGATCTTCTTGTTACCCAGATCTGCCTGGGCACCATGACCTGGGGCCAGCAGAACACCGAGGCCGATGGGCACGCCCAGATGAACCTCGCCTTTTCGCGCGGCGTCAATTTCATCGACACCGCCGAACTCTACCCGATCCCGCCCAAGGCGGAGACACAAGGGCGGACCGAGAAGATCATCGGCAGCTGGATGAAGGCCAAAGGCAACCGCGACAAGGTGATCCTGGCCTCTAAAGTCGTCGGCCGCACGGCCAACGGCTGGTTCCGCGGCGACAGGCCGTCGCAACTGGTGCGCGCCGACATCTTTGATGCCATCGACAAATCGCTGGCCAAGCTTGGCACCGACTATCTCGACCTCTATCAGATCCACTGGCCGGAACGGGACATTCCCTGGGGCGCCAACCCGACGCGCGTCGGCGCCGTACCGCGCCGAGCCGATTCTGTGGGCGCACCAACCGACGAAACGCCGATCGCCGAGACGCTTGCCGTGTTCGATGAACTGATGAAGGTCGGCAAGATCCGCCATTTCGGCCTGTCGAACGAAAGTTCCTGGGGCGTGATGCGGTTTCTTGCCGAGGCTGACAAAGGGATCGGTCCCCGCGTCGCGTCGATCCAGAACGCCTACAATCTCGTCAACCGCACCTTCGAGGTGAATCTCGCCGAGGTCTGCGAGCGCGAGCAGGTGTCGCTGCTCCCTTATTCGCCGCTGGCGCAGGGATACCTGACCGGCAAATACGACCATGGCGCCCGCCCGCCGGGGTCGCGTACGCAGCTGTTCAACCGCGGCCAGCGCTACGAGACCCCCAACGCAGCCGAGGCTCAGCTCGAATACATTGAGCTGGCGCGTTCCTTTGGCTTGGAGCCGGCACTGTTTGCCAATGCCTATGTCTCGAGCCGGCCCTTCGTCACCGCGAACATCGTTGGCGCGACCACTCTTGCGCAGCTCGACATGGCGTTGTCTTCGGTTGATGTCGTCTGGACCGAAGAGATGCAGAAGGCGGTGGACGCGATCCATCAGCGCGTCGGCAATCCCTGTCCTTGAACGGCTCCGGGGGTAGAATTATCCAGGAATGACAGAGGGGTGGAGACGATGGTGGATTTTCCGATCGAGCCAGTGCGTGGAAGGTTTCCGGCCCTCTCGCTGGCCGACAAGGGGCGGCGGCGCATCTATCTCGACAACCCGGCCGGCACGCAGGTGCCACAGGCAGTCGCGGACGCTGTGTCGCGCTGCCTTTTGACCACCAACGCCAACCTTGGCGGTTATTTCGAAACCACGATTGCCGCGCAGGCCGTCGTCGACGAGGCGCATCAGGCGATGGCCGATTTCCTCGGTGCGGAAAGCACCGAGGAAATCATCATCGGCGCCAACATGACGACGCTGACCTATCACATGTCGCGCACGCTCGGCCGCACGCTGAAGCCCGGTGACGAAATCATCCTCACCCGCATGGACCATGAGGGCAATGTGTCGCCCTGGCTGCAACTGGCCGAGGACCTTGGCCTGGTGGTGCGCTGGCTGCCGTTCGACGAAAAGAGCTGGCAGGTCGAAGAGGCGGTGCTGGCCGCGCTGCTCACGGAGAAGACCCGGCTGGTCGCGTTGAACTACGCCAGCAACCTGACCGGCTCGATCAACCGGGTGAAGGCGTTGACCGCCATCGCCAGGAATGCCGGCGCCCTGGTCTATGTCGACGCCGTGCAGTTCGCGCCGCACGGCCTGATCGACGTCAGGGATCTCGGCTGCGATTTCCTGATCTGCTCGGCCTACAAATTCTTCGGTCCGCATATGGGCATATTGTGGGGCCGGCGCGGTATCATCGATGGCCTGAAACCCTACAAATGCCGCTGTTCTTCGAATGGCCTGCCGGAGCGGTTCGAACTCGGCACGCCGCAGATCGAGCTGATGGCCGGCCTCACGGCCGCGGTCGACTATTTCTCTGAACTGGGTGCGGCAGCGGGCGAGGGTGGGTCGCGACGGCAGAAGATCGCCAAGGCGTTCGAGGTGTCGATCGCCTATGAAAACCCGCTGGCGCAGAGGCTGATCGACGGCCTGTCCGACATCTCAGGCCTGACGATCCACGGCATCACCGATCCGAAGCGGGTCGCCGAGCGCGTGCCGACGGTGTCCTTCACCGTCGACGGCATCGTGCCGGAGACGATCGTTCGGCAGATGAATGCCGAAAACATCTTCCTGTGGTCCGGCCACAACTACGCCTGGGAGATCGTCCACCAGCTCGGCATTCCGGCCGAACAGGGTGTCGTGCGCATCGGCATCGCCCACTACAACACGGCAGCCGAAATCGACGAGACGCTGGAGAGCGTGCATCGGGTGATCGCTATGCTCAGGCAGCAGCGCTCCTGACGCCAGTCTGGATCCTCAGCGCTCCTTGCCACCGAAACCGGTGAGGAAGGCGGTGAGATTGTCGCCGAGTTCGTCGCAGAGATAGCCGCCTTCCTGGACGATGACCGTCGGCAGGCCGAGCTTGGCGATGGCCTCGCCAATGCGTGAGAAGCCTGGTGTCGTCACCGAAAGCCCGCCGAACGGATCACCCTCGAACGCGTCGAGGCCAAGTGCAACGACCAGCGCGTCCGGCGAAAAGGCGCGGATGCGCTGGAATGCCACCACAAGCGCTTCGAGAAACGTCGCATCGGCGGATTTGCGCGGCAGCGGCAGGTTGAAGTTATAGCCGAGGCCCGGACCTTCGCCGCGCTCGTCGGCATGGCCCCAGAAGAACGGATAGAAGCGCACCGGATCGGCATGCAGCGACACGGTGAGCACATCCGGCCGCGCGTAGAAGATGCCTTGTGTGCCGTTGCCGTGATGCAGATCGACATCGAGGATCGCCACCCGCGCCGCCTGCTTGCGCAGAACCTGAGCTGCAACGGCCGAATTGTTGATGAAACAGAAGCCGCCGGCAACGTCGGCAAAGGCATGGTGGCCGGGCGGGCGGCACAGCGCATAGGCGGCCGGCGTGCCTGATATCACGGCTTCAGCGGCTTCGACCGCGCTCCAGGCGCTCCACAGCGCGCTCTGCCATGTCTCACCCGAGATCGGGCAAGCGGTGTCGGCCATATGATAGCCGGCCTGGCCGACCGCCGAGGCCGGATAGCTGCCTGACCGCGCGATCGGATGGATGTTGGGGATCACTTCCGCCGACGCACCTTCGATGCGCTGCCAGCGCTCGAAGATATGCTCGAGAAAGTCGAGATATTCGGGCGTGTGCACCGCCGCGACCGGGCCGAGCCCATGATTACGCGGTCGCTCGACGGTGCAGCCGGCAGATGTTGCGCCGGCTAATAATCGTTCGACCCGTTCGGGCATTTCCGGATTGGGCTTCGCCGCACCGCTCGAAAGAAAGGCCTTGGGGTCATGGCGCTTCTGTTCCTCGGCATAGAAGGCTTTCATTCCTGCTCCCCATTCTGCGGCGCGTCGGCGAAGGCAAGGAAGGCATCGCCGATGATCTTCTGCGTCTGCTCGTAGCTCGACCAGGCGATGCCCAGCCTTTCATAAAACGCCTTGGCGCCCTCATTGTCGGTGTCGACGGACAGCCGGAGATAGACGCCGCCTTCCTTTCGGCACTGTGCCGCAACGTGCCGCAGCAGGCGCTCGCCGATCTTGCGGCCACGAAATCGGTCCTCGACATAGAGGTCCTGCACATAGACGCCAGGCCGCCCCATCCAGGTCGAAAAGATCGGGAAATGGAGGCAGAGACCGGCGAATTCGCCGTCCACCTCGGCAATCAGGGTGGAAAAGGCGGGTTTTTCGCCAAAGCCGTAGGTTCTGAGATCGTCTGCTGTCGAGGTGATCTCCTCCGGCGCGCCGATGTGCGTGCCGAGTTTCAGGATCGCCGCGTGGATGGCATCGACATCGTCGATGCGGCCGGGCCGGATAACGGTGTCGGTGGCTTGGGCTTTCTCTCGCATGGATCAGGCCGCGGCGCCGGCCGAACCCGGTCTGGTCAAAAGGTCATCAAGCTCGTCAATGCCGTCTTCCGAAAAGACGCGAATGCCGTTCGCTTCCAGCAGCGCGGTGGTCGTGCCATGGCCAGCCACCCGGTTACCCCTGAAACTCCCGTCATAGATGAAACTGCTGCCGCAGGACGGGCTGCCGTCGGTAAGAACCGCATACCGACACCCTGTTTCTCGGGCGAGATCGAGCGCGAGTTGCCCGGCTTCGAGATAGAGTCCGGTCACATCGTTTCCCGTTTGCTCGACCACTTGGCCTTGGCCGTGAAGCACTGCGCGGCCGTCGCCTGTGCCTCGAATTTCCGCCGGAGGACGTGGCGTGGAGAAGCCTGCGGCAACCTCCGGGCAGATCTGCACGATCCGCCCCTCTGCCTGCCATCGCGCAAGAACGGGATGGTCGTTGAGCCGGTAGGAGCCGTTGTAGCGAACCTTGCTGCCGAGCAGGCAGGCTGAAACGAGAACCCTTTCCATATCAGCTCCTCCCTTTGCCACTCGACCTCCAGTGCTCCCCTAGAACGCCACCCGGTCGCCGCCCTTGAGTGCCAGCATGTCGCGCGCTTCGGTGGGCGTGGCAACCTCCAGCGACAGCCCGTCGAGAATGCCACGGATGCGGCGCACCTGATCGGCATTGGATTTCGCCAGTTGGCGGCCGTCATAGAGGCTGTCTTCCAGCCCGACCCGGACGTTGCCGCCCATCGCCGCGGCAATCGAGATCAGCGGCATCTGATTGCGGCCGGCGGCCAGTACCGAGAACTGGTAGCTGTCGCCGAACAGCTTGTCGGCGATCCGCTTCATGTGGACGAGATTGTCCGGATCGGCGCCGATGCCGCCCAATATGCCCAGCACGAACTGGATGAACAGCGGTCCCGACACCAGCCCGCGGTCGCGGAAATGTGCCAGCGAATAGAGGTGACCGACATCGTAGCACTCGAATTCGAATCGCGTGCCGCAGCCCTTGCCCAGCCGCTCAAGCACGCCCTCCATGTCGGCGAAGGTGTTCTTGAAGATGGTGTCGCGCGTGGCTTCGAGCAGCTTCGGCTCCCACTCGTGCTGCCATTCCCGTGGCTTGTCGAGCATGGGAAAAAGCGCGAAGTTCATCGAGCCCATGTTGAGCGAGCACATTTCGGGCTCGGCTCGCAGCGGCGCTGCCAACCGCTGGTCAAGCGTCATCAGCGACGAGCCGCCGGTAGTGATGTTGATCACCGCATCGGTCGCCTGCTTGATGCGCGGCAGGAGCTGCATGAACACGTCCGGATCAGCGGTTGGCCGCCCATCCCTGGGATCGCGGGCGTGCAGATGCAGGATCGAGGCGCCGGCTTCGGCGGCCGCGATCGCGTCGGTGGCGATCTGGTCCGGCGTCACCGGCAGATAGGGCGACATCGACGGCGTGTGCACCGAGCCGGTGATGGCGCAGGTGATGATGACTTTTCGCGGCGCCATTTCTTACCCCTGGCCTTCCACCGGCAGGTCGAGCTCGGACGCCAGAACCTCCAGCGAGTCGCCGATGATGGCGACGATCTCGCCGACCTGTTGACGCGTGACGATCATCGGTGGCGCGACCATGAAATTGTCGCCGTCGACGCCACCCTTGACCCTGCGGCCATAGATGATCAACCCGCGCTCATAGGCGAGGTCGAGCAGGCGCTGCGTGGCTTTCTTGTTCTGGTCGATCGGCCGCAGCGTCTCGGGATCGGCAACCATCTCTGCGCCGGTGAGCAGGCCCTTGCCGCGCACGTCGGCGATGAACGGAAACCGCTTGGCCAGCCCCTTCAGCCCGTCCATCAGCACATCGCCCATCGCAGCCGCATTGGCGATCAGGTCGAGCCGGTCCATTTCGCCGAGCACGGCAAGGCCGGCGGCGCAGGCCAGCGGATTGCCGGCATAGGTGTAGCCGTGCTGGAAGCCGCCAGAGGCAAGCAGCGGCTGCACCAGCCGCATGGGTGCGGCCAGCGCGCCGAGCGGCGCATAGCCCGAGCCCAGCCCCTTCGACAGCGCGACGATGTCGGGTTTGCAGTTCCAATGGTCGCCGCCGAGGAATTTGCCGGTACGGCCGGCGCCGCTCATCACTTCGTCATGGATGAGCAGGATGCCGTAGCGGTCGCAGATCTCGCGGATGCGCGCATAATAGCTGTCCGGCGCCACCAGGGCGGCGGTGGCGGCACCGCCGATCGGCTCCATGATGAAGGCAACCACGCTCTCCGGACCTTCGGCCAGGATTTTCTCCTCCAGCATGTCGGCGTAGCGGATGCCGCGCTGTTCCATCGAAAGGTTGTCGCGATCGCGCCAGGCCGTCGGCGCCGGCACGGTCGGCATCACCCGCATCATCGGCGTAAAAGTTTCGGCCAGCGCATCGTCGCCGGTGATCGAAAGCGAACCCAGCGTGCCGCCATGATAGGAAGGGAAGCGCGTGATCACCTTCCAGCGGCTGGCCTGGTCGGTGGCAACCGCCCACTGCCGCGCCAGCTTGATGCAGGACTCCGTCGCTTCCGAGCCGCCCGAAACGAAGAAGATGCGGTCCATGCCCTCGGGCAGCTTGCCGGCCAGTTCGCGTGCCAGCTCCTCCGCCGGCTCATTCTCGAAATGCAGCCGATAAGCGAAGGTGGCGCGGTCCATCTGCCGTTTCATCGCGTCGAGCACATTGCGGTTCGAATGGCCGATATTGGCGACCATCGGGCCGCTCGATCCGTCGATGAAGCGGCGACCATCCTGCGTCCAGATGTAGATGCCCTCGGCGCGATCGACCAATGGCCGGCGCAGGCTGGAGAGATAGAACAGATGCGATTCTCGCCGGGCGTCAGTGTCTTGAGCGGCGGTCTGGACTTTCGACATATCAGGACTTTCTGAGGTAACGATCGAGGACATTCTTGGTGACGCGTTCGACCATCGGATCCTGTCTTAGCAGGCCGGCGACCCATTCGCAGCTTCCGGCGTGGAATACCTCGCCCTTGCCGCGCGGGAAATTGACGATCATGCCGTTGCCGCGTTTGACCTTTTCCAGATTTGCGTCGCTCGCTTCACCGAACAGCGTTTCGGCGGTGAAGCGGCCATCCTCGTCGGTGAGGAACTGATCCTCGATCGGAATGTCGGCGCTTTCCTCGACCTGGGATGCCATGCCGACGGCGAGAACCTGCAACCCGTCGGGCGCACCGCTGGTGGCGGTGGGGTAGGGCAGGCCGCCGCGTATCTCGAAGTCGAGCCCGTCGACCTCATAGCCATAGACATGGCTGTCGGCGCCCAGCAGGTCGCCATAGTAGATGCCGGTGCCGGCAAAGGCCCAGTGCTCGGGCCGGTAGACCGGAAAACCGCGCACGCCGCGCGGCGCGCAGCCGCCCCAGCCGGCATAGACACCGCGTGTCGCGTTGAGCCCGAAGGTTGCCGAGCCCGGGCGACCGATTTCCGGTGCTTCCCAGGAATTGGTGGCGCGGGTGACGTCGCCGCCGCGGAGATAGGCTGGATCTTCGGCGCGCGCGCGGTATTTGTAACAGACCTGCCGGCGGCCCTCGTCCTCCAGCCGCGTCTGCCACATGAAATTGCCGGCAAAGCGCGCCGCATGGCCGCCGCGCTCGACATAGGCGTCGACCGCATCGCGCATTTCCCAGGTCCAGTATTCGTCATGGCCGACGAAGACGGCGCAGTCATAGCCGTCGAGAATCTTGGGCGAAAAGTGCAGATCATGCTGGCTGGCGAGGTCGACCCCATAGCCTGCCCGCTCGGCGAAGCGGAAAAAGTGGCTGTCGTAACTGGCCCAGCCCGACGAGGCGTATTTCTTCGAATGGCCGGTGGCCAGCGCCCACTCCATATGCGGGTAGCGCGGCACCGTCTTTGGCGGCACGGCCACTTCCAGCGGCACGCGCGGCGCATCCTTCGGCAGCACGACGAAGCCGCGGCACCAGGGGCGTTGTGTCGACACGATGGGCGAATACTGGTTGCGGTCCGGCCCGGTGATGCCCTGGTAGTGGTTGGAGCCGCCCCAGGTGTTGTAGGCGAGCCAGGTTCCCGTCGCCGCCACCTGCAGCACACGACCGGGTTTCTTTCCGGGCTGCGGGCTGACGATGAACAGATGGTGGCAATGGATCGGCTTGCCGTCGCGGCCGTCTGCAGTCAGCGTTAGCCGATAGGCACCCGACGGCCAGTCCGCCCCAACGCGGAATTCGAACGATGCTTCCCAGCCACAGCCCTCGGCCGAGCATTGGTCGGGACTGTCCTGCCAGCGCGCCGCAATGCCCGATTTCTCGAACACCTTCGTCTCGGTGCTGCCGTCGCGGACGATCGCCATGTTGAATGCCGGAGCCGTCGAACTGACATGCAACGCCACTGTCTCGCCGGCGCGATAGGAAAACCGGTCGCTGTAACACCAGATCTCGCCGCGCTCGCCGTCCATGCCCGGCCATTCATAGTAGTGGCCGCGTACCGCGTGGCGGCGCTGGTCCGGCGTCAGTCCGAAATCGGGGAATTCGGTCGGAAGGTTGATCATGAAGCCCTGAACGTTCGAAGGCGCCATTTCGGCGATCTGCCGGTCGAGCGTCAAATGGAAACCATCGGGCCAGCATTCGTTAGCCGCGCCCTTGGCCCTCTTGAACAAACCGACTATCTCAGGGGAGGGCGGCGTTTTCCGCCACGGGGAGGCGGCATGCTCAGAGTCCAGAAGGTCAAGGTCGACGACATCTACGTGCCGACGGCGCGCAAGAAGACGCTGCATCCCGAGACCGTCCGGCATCTGGCCGAGGACATTCTGGAAAACGGCATGAAAACGCCGATCCAGGTCCGCCATGACGGCAAGCGTCATGTCCTGGTCGAAGGCCTGCATCGGCTGGAGGCGGCAAAATGGCTCGGCGAGACCGAGATCGATGCCTATCTGGTGCAAGCCAAGCGCCACTGACGCTTCTTCGTTCTTGGTCTCTATCCAGCAGACGCATTCTCCAGAATTTTTCGCTGGCCCAGAATTTTTCGCTCGCGGTGTCGGTCTGCGGTTCATCGGTTCGTCCTTGGGACGGAAGCCAGATCAAACGCACACCGATGACACCATCATGACCACCAAGCTCGACATCGCCCCCGCCAACGACCGCGAACTTGTTCTGGCCCGCATCATCGATGCGCCGCGCGAGAGCGTCTATCGCTGCTGGACAGATCCGAAACTGGTGACGCAGTGGTTTGCGCCAAAGCCATGGACGACGCCGCGCACCGAGATGGATGTGCGCACCGGTGGCTCGAGCCTGGTCGTGATGGCCGGTCCCGATGGCAATGAATTCCCCAACCCCGGCGTTTTCCTCGAAGTCATTCCCGGCAAGAAGATCGTCTTTACCGACGCTTACACCCAGGCATGGGAGCCATCGGAAAAGCCGTTCATGACCGGCGTGCTGACCTTCGAGGACGAGGGCAATGGCAAGACCCGCTACATTGCACGGGTCAGGCACTGGAGTGTCGCCGACCGCGAGCAGCACGAGACAATGGGTTTTCGCGTGGGTTGGGGCCAGTGCACCGACCAACTCGAAGAACTCGCCAAGACGCTTTGATACAGGCAGGGCTGGAGGAGGCTGACATGCTCAGATCGACGTTTTTTGCAATTTTCGTCTCGGCCGCGGCATTGTTCGCAGCGCCGGGCTTCACCAATGCAGAGGAGGCAAAACCTGCCATGACGACTGAAACCAAGACACTACCGAAGCCGGAAAAGTCCGGCCTGCTGCCGATCAACGGGCTGAACTATTATTATGCCGTCTACGGCAAGGGCGAGCCGCTGCTTCTGCTGCATGGCGGTCTTGGCTCCACCGACATGTTCGCACCGATCCTGCCCAAGCTTGCCGAGAACCGCACCGTCATCGGCGTCGACATGCAGGGTCACGGTCGCACGGCACTCGGCGACCGGCCATTCACCGTGGAGGCGATGGGCGACGATATGGCCGCCATCGTCAAGGCGCTCGGCTATCAGCAGGTTGACGTCATGGGCTATTCGCTGGGTGGCGGCGTCGCCTTCCGCATGGCGGTCCAGCATCCCGAAACCGTGCGTCGCCTCGTACTGGTTTCGACCGGCTATGCCACGGATGGTTTCTACGCCGAGATGCGCGGTCAGCAGGCGCAAGTGAGTGCGGCAGCGGCCGATTTCATGAAGGACACGCCGATGCACAAATCCTACGTCGCGGTGGCGCCGCATCCCGAGGACTTCCCAAAGCTCCTCGACACGCTGGGCAACTTCATGCGTCAGAACCGCGACTACTCGGCCGATGTCGCCAAGCTGAAGATGCCGGTCATGCTGGCCTATGGTGACAGCGACATGTACCGGCCCGAGCATGAGATCAAATTCTACCAGATGCTCGGTGGCGGGCTGAAGGACGCCGGCTGGATGCGCGAGAACCTGTCGCAGAACCGCCTGGCGATCCTGCCCAACCGCACTCATTACGACGTCTTCTTCGCCCCGGAATTGACGGCCGCGGCACTGCCGTTCCTCAACGGCGAAACCAAGGTGAAGACCTGGGACGAGGTCGTCAGCGAAACCGAATAACCCTGCCGTTCCCCGCCGGCCGTCTCGATCGAGGCGGCCGGTGGTTTTGTTTATGAAGCCTTTTTGCTGCGCGGCTGCCTGAGATGTTTGATGCCGCTCATCTCGACGAAATTCGTTGCTGACTCCCAGAGATAGTCGCCATAGAGAAACGGCTCGAAGGGCTCCGCACCATCCAATGGCAACGGCGTGATTTCGGCATCGACACGCGGCTCGTAGAAGAACGGGATCGAGAACCGCGCCGTCTTCGGCGCGATCACCCGGTGTCGCGTCGCCCGGACGCGCCCGCCGGTCCAGCGCTCCAGCAACTGGCCGAAATTGATCGCCGGCGTGCCGTTGGCTGGCGGCACGTCGATCCATTCGCCGGCGAGGTTCTTTGCCTGCAAGCCCTCGACGCCGTCCTGCGCCAGCAAAGTGACGAAGCCGGAATCGGCATGCTCGCGGCCGATGATCGTGCGCGTCTCGCCCTTGTGCACCACCGAAAACTCCGGCCCTCTGATGTCGACGCCGGCATTGGCGTTCCGCAAGGGATAACGGATCAGGCGCAGCGTCGAGATGCCGTGATCGAAATAGGCATCGAAGATTGTTTCCGGCAGGCCAAGCCCGCGGGCGATCGAGCGCATCAGCGCGTTGCCCACCGTCTCCATCGCGCGGTAGTAATCCGCGGCCGCCGCGCGCCAGCCGGGCAGGGTATCTTCGGCCGGCAGGGGCGTCGGCTCGCACAGCGGATCGTCGGAAACCGAGGCATCCGCCGCATCGGCAAGGTCCGGTCCCATGTCGATGCCTTCCTTGTAGGAAACGGCTGTCGGCTGCAGCGGGAACCAGCCGCGATAGACGTTCTTTTTGCTGCGGTCGAAATTCCAGCGCAGCAATTTCTGCTTCTCCTCGTCGGGAAGCGCGAAGAGGCGCAGCAATTGTGCTCGTTTGTCCGGCGTCAGCCAGTCATCGCCGGGAAAGTCCCGGACCGCCATGAACCCGATCCCGGCGGCGGCAGCCATGATCCTGGCGTCGGTGCGGTCGCGAGCGGACGAGGACGGTTCGAACAGATCCGCAATGCCGATGGTTTCGATGTCAGGCGTCATGGCTTCAGGTCCACCGCATCACGATAAGCGATGGCGTTGTATCAAAGCTTTTCAATTGACCCAATCGGCCCCGCCATTACCTTGCCGGTTATTCTCTCCACCAATGGATTAGGGCTATGACAAGATACGAGGGCGGATGCCTGTGCAAGGCGGTGCGCTATCACACTGAGGCAGCCCCCATCAACGAACGCATCTGCCATTGCCGGCTGTGCCAAAAGGTGATTGGCGCCGCCTTCAACGCACGCGTGCTGTTTCGCATCGACGATGTGACGATCGACGGGCCGCTGGCAACGGTGAACACCTCGCCGGAGCTCAAGCGCGGCTTTTGCCCAAGCTGCGGCACGACGATGTTCTCCCGGCGCGATTCCGCCGGCATCATCGGCATCACCACCGGTTCGCTCGACGATCCCACGGTCTTCAGGCCGCAAATGCATATTTTCACGGCCTCGAAGCAGCCCTGGGTTATGCTTGACGACGGCCTGCCGCAGTATGAAGGCGCACCGCCGCCAAGCTAGGGTTTCCCTTCTCCCAAGCGGGCGAAGCGAGAGCGCAAGCATGACCAAAATTTAATCGAAAGAGACACGGGATAGCCGGCAAAGCGTCATTGGCGGGCCATCTTTGTCTTCCTATTTAAGGGGCGCGGGCACGGTATTCGAGGAGACGACGGATGAACGACAGCATCAGCACCCTGGACGAGCTTTTGAGCGATCCGATGGTCCTGCTTGTGATGGAGCGCGATCGTGTGCGCCCCGAACAGGTGCGCATGCTGCTCGAACGGGTTCGCCGGCCTTCCGTCGATGAACCCGTCGTGCCGCCGGCGCATGTGATCGCCAGGACGTGCCAGAAACTCTGGCTGTGCCCATAGTCGCGTTGCGATTTCCCGCATGAACACTCAAGCCTGCCCGCGGCGGGCCGGCTTTGAACGGTGCGCATTTCGGCGCACCGGCGCCAGCTTACAAATCCGTAAATTGATTATCCGGTCCATGACGATAAGGCTTGCCCGGGATTGACCGACACCGGTCGGTCCGTGCAAGCCCGATCTCTCACACATGGAATTCGACATTGGCTGACATCTGCACTCAAGGCGTCGACACGGGCTTCGTCGGCCTGGGGTATGCCAAGGTGGCGTTCCTCGGCGTGGTGCAAGGCATCACCGAATTGCTGCCGATTTCCTCGACCGCCCATATGCGCATCGTGCCGGCCGTGCTCGGCTGGCAGGATCCGGGTTCTGCCTTCTCCGCCGCCATGCAGCTTGCGGCCTTGGCCGCGGTGGTCAGCTATTTCTGGAGTGACGTCAGGGAGATCGTGTTTGGTTCGCTCGACGCCCTGACGCGACGCGATTTCGCCGACCGGCATTTCCGGCTGGCGCTGTGGATCGTGCTGGCGACGATCCCGATCGTCATCGCCGGCGTGGCGCTCTCGGGCGTGCTCAACGCCTGCAATTCGCCGCTGCGCAGCCTGACGGTGATCGGCTGGGCTTGTATTGCCATGGCGATCCTGCTGGCGCTGGCTGAGATTTTCGCCAGCCACCGGCGCACCGTCGCCGAGGCATCGCTGGCTGATGCGCTGCTCGTCGGCGTCGCCCAGATCGGCGCGCTGATTCCTGGTGTGTCGCGCTCGGGCTCGACCCTGACGGCCGCGCTCGGGCTCGGCTTCAAGCGAGCCGAAGCGGCGCGTTTCTCGTTCCTGCTTGGGCTGCCTGCGATTGCGCTCGCCGGCCTCAAGGAGCTTTGGGAGCTGCACAAGGTCCATCTCGACGCGCATGGCTGGTCGGTTCTGGCGGTGGGGTTGGTCGTCGCCTCGGTTTCCGCCTTCTTCGCCATATGGGGGCTGATGCGCGTGCTGGAGCGTTTTTCGGCCTGGCCGTTCGTCATCTATCGCGGTGTGCTCGGTGTCGTCCTGCTGCTGAGTGTGGCGATGGGATGGCTTGTCTGAGGCGTGTCCGTCCACAGTATCGCTTGAAACAGGCTATATCCGTACCGGAACATCAAACTGGATTCCGGTACGCGCATGGTTTTTTTGACCCTCCTGCAATCGCTGCCGCTATTGCTGGCGCTCGCCAAGGGTGCGCTGCCATCGGTGGCGGCACTCGGCATGGGATTTGGCCAATGGGTCGCCTCGCTGCCGCCATGTCGTGACTTCGCCTTTGAGGCGACCAGCTATCTCGTTTGCGAGGTCGACCCGAAGCGATATCAGGTCGAACTGTTCTGGAAAGATCCGGCGGGCAAGCCGTTTCAATCGCTGCACAATCTCAATGCCTCGCAGCAGGCTGCCGGGCGCACCATGCTGTTTGCCATCAATGCCGGCATGTATCACCCCAACCTCGATCCGGTCGGTCTCTATGTCGAGCATGGCCAGGAAATGGCGTCGGTGAAGACGGGATCGGGGAGCGGCAATTTTTCCATGCAGCCGAACGGCATTTTCTACATGAGCAACGGCAAGGCTGCGGTCCGCTCCACCAGGGACTTTCTGAAAAGACAGCCGCCGCTCGACTATGCGACGCAATCCGGGCCGATGCTGGTGATCGACGGCAAGCTGCATCCGAAATTCCAGGCCGACAGCACCTCGCGCAAGACCCGCGACGGTGTCGGCGTGCGAAAGGACGGTGTCGCGGTCTTCGCCATTTCCAAAGGCACGGTGACCTTCCATGCCTTCGCCCGTCTTTTCCGCGACGCGCTCGGCTGCGACAACGCGCTGTTCCTCGACGGCACAATATCCAGCCTGTTCGCTCCGGCCATTGGCCGCAACGATGACTACTGGAATCTCGGGCCGATGATCGGCGTCTTCGGAAAGTCCTAGCGGCTTTACCAACCGCTTGCCGCCGCGGCCGATCACTTGCGCCGAGAGCCAGATCGCGCCGCTTGGCGTGCATGAAAAAAATTGATTCAAACTTTATTGGTAATTTCTCGTTCATAACTGATCTGGTTTGTCCGTCGGCTGTCGTTTTGCCCTCGGTCTGTTGTGTTTTGAGTACAGGTCCAGATGCGGATTCCGGGCGTCATCAGTTTCTTGGTCGCATCGCTATGCCTTGCCGGCTGCACATCGACGGCCGGCGTCGACGCGCTGGATTTGCAGAAACCGTCCAACGAAACCACCAGTTCCGTGATACGGCCGCCGGCGCCGATCACCGCCGCTCCGAAGGCAATGGCCAGGAGTGCACCGAGCGACGAAATGGCGCCCATGGCTGACGATGCTCCGGCCGAAAATACTCGGCCTTTCGGCTTGGCGGAGGAAGAGACGGTGGCGTTTCCGGCACCTGAACTGCCCGACAGCGCCGAGCCGCCGGTCGAGCCGGCAGCCCTGGTGTCGCCGCCGAGGCTGTTGAGCCGCGCCGCCCCGCCGATGCTTGCCGGGCCGGTCACCCATTACGGCTTTCGCGATGCCAAGCCGATCAATTTCGGCAAGGCTTCGCCCCGGCACCTTGCCGTGCACGGCGTCGACGTCTCGCGCTGGCAAGGCAACGTCAACTGGGACAAGCTGCGCGCCCAGGGCGCCAATTTCGCCTACATCAAGGCGACCGATGGCGGCGACCATCTCGATCCGATGTTCACCAGGAACTGGCGCAATGCCGACGCCGCCGGCCTGAAACGCGGCGCCTATCATTTTTTCTACTGGTGCCGCACGGCGGGCGAGCAGGCCGACTGGTTCATCCGCAACGTGCCCAAGGTCGACGGCGCGCTGCCGCCGGTGATCGATGTCGAGTGGAACGGTGAGTCCAGCTGCAAGCGGCGGCCGTCGCGCGAAAAGGTGCTGGAAAAGATGCAGGTGTTCATGGACAAGCTGGAGCGCCATTACGGCCAGCGGCCCATCATCTACACCGCGCCTGATTTCTACCGCGACAACCTCCGGGGCGAATTCCTCGATTATCCGTTCTGGCTGCGCGCGGTGGCGCGCCATCCGTCGAAGGTCTACCCCGACCGCAAATGGCTGTTCTGGCAGTATTCCGGCTCCGGCCTGTCGCACGGCGTCACCGGCCGCATCGACCTCAACGTCTTCCACGGCGACGAACGGCAATGGCGCGCCTGGGCCGGCGGACGGATTTCCATCGCCGACGCCGACTGAGGCAGCCCATCAGGCCTGGCGTGCTTCGCTCTCCCGGATGTCGGCCGTCTGGGCCAGCACCCAGTCCCGGAACACCTTGATCTTCGGCGTGTTGCGGCGGCTTTCGGAGTGCACCAGCCAATAGCCATCGCCGTCAGACCCGAGGACTTCAAATGGCTGTATCAACTGCCCCTTTGCCAGGAGCGCGCTGTAGATGTTGCGGGTGAGGATAGCAGCGCCCTGATCGGTCAGTGCCGCCATCGCATCATAAGCCTGCGACCCCAGCGTCGGACCCGCGATGACGCGGTCGGGATCGAACGGTACACCGGCTGCTTCGAACCAGATTTTCCACCAGGGATCGGCGGCGCAGCATAGCGCCACCTTGTAGAGATCCTCGGGGTGGCGAATACCGCCCACGCTCTCGGCCAGTTTTGGGCTGAGCATGGGCGTATAGTCCGCCTTGAACAGATAGTGGGCTGTCAGGCCCGGCCATTTTCCGGTGCCGGTTCTGATCCCGATATCCACGTCCTCGCGCGTGAAATCGACCAGCCGGGACGATGTATTCACCTTCACGGCGAGGTCGGGATGCATGAGCTGGAATGTTCCAAGCCACACGGCCAGCCAGTTCGATGCAAATGTTTCCATGGTCGTCACGGAAAGCACGCCGGCCGCTCCACCTTTGGTGGCGAGCCATGCATCCGCCAAAGCTGAGAACGCGCCGGTTGCGTGCGGCGCCAGCTGCTCTCCGGCCTCGGTCAGGGCGATCTGCCTTGTTTTTCTTATGAAAAGCGGTGTTCCGGCGCGTTCTTCCAGCACCTTGATCTGATAGCTGGCCGCCGACTGGGTCATGCCGAGTTCTTCGGCCGCCTTAGTGAAACTGCCCAGCCGCGCTGCGGCTTCAAACACCCGAATGGCGCCCAGCGGCGGCAGTTCCCAGCTCATGACGCATCAATCCTCCTGATGCATAGTACGCGACGTTCGATTGGAAACCAAGCCAGGAAAACGGCATGCTCTCTTCATCAACTCGAACCTGAAGGACATGGCAATGACCACCATCCTGCACAACAGTTTTCGTCGTCCGATCCTGGACCTCTTCGCCGCTCCCTTCAGGCCTCGGTCACGCGGCCTGCTCGACCACCGTGCGCTGTCGGATCATTTCCTGCGCGATATCGGGATGCTCGATGGCCACGCTTCCGCCGGCAGCATCCGCTGAGGACAGTGTCCGGCTCTTTGACCAACATGGATACAAGGGAGGAAAAGATGAGCGTGTCTGTAGAGGCTCTGGCAAAGAACCGTCAAACGATCGACTCCTACGAGGATTATGCGGAGCAGTATGATGCAATCGTGCGGCATGTTCCCAACCCGAGAGAGCAGGCAGCGCTAAAGCGCCTTGTGGCGATCGCCGGCACAGGCGGCCAGATTCTGGAAGTCGGGTCAGGGCCGGGATACGATGCAGACTTTCTGGAGAGTTTAGGCGTCAAGGTTCGGCGCACCGACGCAACACAGCGGTTTCTTGAGCTGCAGGCCGCGCGCGGCAAGCACGGTGAGCTACTCAATCTCATCACCGATGATCTCGGCGGCCCCTATGACGCAGTCTTGGCCCTGTGCGTCCTGATCCATGTGCCGCGCGAACAGACCGATCAGGTTCTTGCCAAGATAGCCGGGTCGCTACGGCCAGGCGGCGCGTTCCTCGTATCGATGCGCAATGGCGATGGCGAGACGGGCGGCAAATATCATACGGTCTACTGGCGCAGGGACGACTTCGCGGCCCGTGTCGAAAGCGCCGGGCTGGTCCTTATCAGGGACGATTTCAACGTCGGCCGCGATCGCGAAGAATGGAACACGTTCCTGGCCGTAAGGCCGTCATGAGGTAGCGCGGACGGCATGGGATGCCGTATGTCAGGCACTCGCCGGCATGAAGGCCGGGCCTGCTGCAAACTGCGCAGCGCCGTTGGGACTTGCCGGGCCAGTTACTCCAGCACTTTTGCGAATAAACAAGACATTGCCATTGCCATGCTGTCTATGTCTAGGGGTTGCTGCACTCCTGGGGGGATCGGAGTTGGAACTCAAATTACTGTTGGTCGGCTTTGCCTGCGTGGTCGCCGGCGGGTTGTCGATTGTTACTTTTCTGAAATGGCGAGAGGTGAAAGCGGTCAGCCGCTGGTTGCCGGCGCCGGGAAAGATCATCACCTCGCGCGTCGAGGCGCGTGAGGTCAGAAGCTCTGGCTCCGGCTCGGAGAGCAGCGATGCCACCGAGATCCGCAATTTTCCGGCGATCACCTTCGAGTACAAGGTGGGCAAGAAGACCTTCCAAAGTTCGCGCTACAGCGTGCAGGAGAACCTCGGAAATTTCGAAGTCACGGAGACGCTAGCGCGGTTTCCCCGCGGCGCCGCCGTGACCGTCTTCTATAACCCTGGCGACCCGGCCAAGGCCGTGATCGAGCGCACCATGCCGGAAGGCGCCTTCAAATTCATGATCCAGCTTTCGGCCGGGCTGGTGATCGGCGCGCTGGTGCTGGTGTTTTCAGTTGGCGGTGTCCTGGAGGCGATCGGGCCGCATTTGCCCAAGCCGCAGAACGTCGGTGCGGCGGCACTGCTGCTGTTCATGGGCCTGTTTGTCCTGCGCATGGGCTTCGTCCAGAAATCGATGGCAGAGCAGGCGGCAAAATGGCCGGTCGCCGCCGGCCGCATCGACGCGTCAGGCTTGCAGGCGATCAAAACCCGCGAGCGGTCCGGAGGCTATCGACCCTGGCGCACTGTTTTCAAATCCCGCATCGTCTACAGCTATGGCGTCGCCGGCCAGCGCTACGGCGCCGACCGCGTGGCCTTCGGCGCCAGCGTGACGGCGTCGCTGCCCGGCCTCGTCGGCGCTCAGGCGCGGCGCTATGTGGAAGGCAGCAAGGTCGACGTGCATTATGATCCCGCCAACCCCGCCTCGGCGGTGCTCGAATGCAGGGTGCTCGGGTTGTGGGTGCTGTGGGTCTGTTCCCTTGGCTTTCTCGGTGGCGCCGCCTTCCTGGTCGGGCTGGTCTGAGGCCCGAACGCCTTGAGGAGTGGGCGCCTTAGCAGCGCACAAGACGTCCGCTGTCGAAGCCAGGCCAGGTAAAGCGAACCGTTGCGCCATGCCTGACGATGTGGATGACACGCGTGAACGGCTCCTCCAGCGATGGGTCCGACCCGTAGCACTGGCTTGCATGCACCACCCAGCCGGTCAGGCTTTTGCGAAATATCGCGTGTTCGCAGCCGAACTCAGGAAGCGACAGGGCCGACTGATCGACGGTGAACATGGTCTGACGTTGGACGTCGGCGGCCGCGTGGCAGTTCAGCCTGTCGCTGGACCATGCCCCGACATAGGGCGCCACCGCCAGCGCCGGACCAGCCGCGAATGCGGATATTGCAATCGTCATCGCCAAACGCCGCATCACTAGGCTTTCTCCTTCGGTCAGTGCGCGCGACCATACAGACTGTTGGGGTTTGCGAGGGACAAGTTTTCATCAGGAGGGGACAAACGCCGCCGTTTGGAATTTCGCTTATGATTTTGCGCGGATGGTGCGACTGTGCGGGCCAGTCCGCGCCCAGGCAACACTTTCCCAGAGACATTTGATGATCACCCGCAAACTGGCCTTCCTCTTCCTGGGCCTGCTCGGCCCGATGCAGGCAGCGAGCGCAAAAGACTGTCTGCTGAGCCACGCCACCTATCGGGAACCGCGCTCGGGCGCGATTATGCAATTTCGGCCGCTCGACAACGAGCCGGCGGCGCTGACGGCCGAGGTGTTTTCGCTGACCGTGCCCCATACCGACACTCACCTGCCGGCCGACATCACCTGGACCAACGGCAAGAATTCGTTTCCGCTCGGCACCATCCGCCACCCTTGCACCGACGACGATCGCGAAGCGGGGCTGCAGGACGGCAGCGGCCTGTGCAGGATATGGGATGGGCAGGTCTATGCCTTGACCGGCGGCGGCGCCGAGCAGTTGAATTCGCGCGAAGCGACGCCGGCGCCGAAAGGGCTGTTGTTGCCTGATTTCGGCGCCGCTTTCACCGAATGGGCCGACTTCGCCAACGCCAATCCAGATGGCTCGGCATGGGATGCCTTCACTTTGACAGGATGCAGCGATGAATAGCGCCATGAAATCAATCGTCTGGGGCGGTGCCCTGTTTGCGTCCGTGACGATATCCGCAGTGGCGCGTGCGGACGAGCCGGTGCCGTCGCGCCCGCCCATCGACAAATGCGTCTGGGAAAGGCTGACGGACAAAAATGTCGGCCTTGCCGCCTGGGTGCAGCGCTGCGATTTCGGCTTTCGCCAGATCCACTTCGAGTTCGCCGGCAACGCTCTCGCCATCAAATACAGCGATGGCGGTGCGGCCGACCCTCTGGTCGAGGTTTTCGACATTAAGCCCGGCGAAACCGCCGAGGCTGCCTTGCTGCGACTCTTCCAGGAAAAGACCGACAAGGCCGTCAGCGCACGTTGCGTGCTGGCGCCCTACACCGAGGGCACCGTGCCAGCCGGCGTCAAACGCTATACCTTCAGCCCCGACGCCGCCTACGCGAAAGAGCTGAAAGCGCTAGCCGATCCCAACGAGGTTCCCGACCCGCCCTGCGGCGACTGGGGCGAAATGCCCGACGGCATCCAGTATTTCGAGGTGCCGGAGGGTGCGGCACAAAAGCTGCTTTTCGTCCGCATCGGCCAGGACGAGCCGTTGTTCGACGAGCAGACGCTACAGGTTTTGCCGGCGGGGTAGGGGCCGGGGCCTCATGGACAACTCGCTCTGAGGCGGAGGTTAGAGAACTGTCTTCAAAGGTTCGGGAATGTAGTGGAAGCCTTCGCCGTGCTTCACGACATGGCCAAGGCCAGGCCAGGGAAAATGGTATCCCATCATCCGCGTACGGTCAGATGTCAGCATGTCGAGCATTCGAACGCGCGTCGCCGCTGCCTGCTTGGCGTCCGTATCAAAGACGAATGTCCCGCGAGGATCTTCCAGCAGCAGAACAGAGTGATGGGCGAGATCGGCGGCGTAGCAGAAGGTTTCGGAGCTGGAGGTAATCATGAACATGGAATGTCCTACAGTGTGCCCCGGAGCCGCAAGTGCCTGGACGCCAGGCAGAAATTCCTGGCCATCCTTATAAAAGACGATCCGGTCGCGCAAAGGTAATAGGTTCCGGCGGGCAGTTTCGATAAGCGGCTTGAGTTGAGAGCCAAGCTTCACTTCGTCGGTCCAGAAGTCCAGGTCGGCCGAGCTGATATAAATTTGAGCGTTCGGAAAGACCGCCTGCCCATTGATATCGACGAGACCACCGCAATGGTCGGGGTGAGCGTGGCTGATCACCACGGCATCGATATCGCCGGGCGCGATGCCAGCCTTCACCAACGTTGAGGCTAACTTGCCAGGAAGCGGCCCAAAGCTTTTAGAAGTTCCAACCCCGGTATCAAAGACGATGAGTTTCTCTCCGGTGTTGAGAACGAGGACGTTCTGCTCGAGGACGATGTCATCGGTTGGCAAGAAATTACTCTGCAGGAGCTTGGTGATCTCCCCCGGAGGAAACCCGTTGAAGCTGGCTGCGGGTTTGCCCATCGGCAACGGTCCATCTGAGACGACCGTCGCCTCGATTGCGCCAATCATGAAACGATGGAAAGCCGGCGCTTGGGTGCCGAGAAAAGGCGCCCGAGCAGCGGCGCGGTTCGTGAGCAACGCACTGCCGATTCCCGCCGCCCCCAGCCCCAAAAGTGATCGTCTATCCAATGTCGACATCTCAGGTCTCCGATTTCGTTGATTCTGTTTGAATGTGACCGGCCGGATATCGGTGGGAGCGTTTTTGCCCGGCGCGGATCCGCCTGAATATTGATCCGATAGCAATTAAGAGATAAATAGCGGAATGCGCCACTTACTCGTAACCAATGGTTTGTAATGGATCGATTATCCAGCATGGCTGTTTTCGTAAAGGCCGTCGAAGCCGGCTCGTTCGCCGCGGCGGCTGACGCACTCGACCTATCTGCCCCTATGGTCGGAAAACATGTCAAAATGCTCGAGGACCATCTGGGCGTCCGTCTCATTAACCGCACGACGCGCCGTCAGAGTCTGACCGAAACCGGGCAGTGCTTCTACGAGCGTTGCAAGACAGTGTTGATGGAGGTCGAAGCGGCAGAGGCTTGCGCGGCGGAAAGCCGTGCGATGCCGCGCGGCCGGCTGCGTGTGAATGCACCCGTGACTTTCGGTGCTCATTGTCTCGCGCCAATCCTGCCTGAGTATCTGCGGGCCTATCCGGAGGTGTCGGTCGATCTCGGCTTGAACGATCGCATCGTGGACCTTGTCGAGGAGGGCTACGATGCGGTTGTCCGGGTCGGGGCCTTGTCGGACTCGACTTTGATTGCGCGTCCTCTGGCGCCTTATCGCTTAGTCGCTTGCGCCGCGCCGAGCTATCTGACTGAACGCGGCTCGCCATCGTCACCCATGGACCTTGGTGATCACGAATGCCTTGGATTCGTTCATTGGGCGCCGCGCGGTTCTTGGGAATTCAAAGATGCAAATGGTGCCACGAGAACGGCAGCGATTGCTGCCCGATTGACCACAAACAGCGGGCAAGCCCTCCGCGCGGCGGCACTTGCGGGCTTTGGGATTATCCTGCAGCCGTTGGCGCTGGTGGCTGGGGACCTTGAAGCCGGACGGCTGGTCCAACTGCTGTGCGACTATGAACCGCCGTCGCGGTCCATGCATATTCTTTTTGCGCCCGACGAGCGGCCTGGCCCAAAGCTCCGCAGCTTTGTCGACTTTATGGTGCAGCGCTTCGGGTGAAATGACGATGGCATCAACGAGCCGCTGCGGCGGCTGAAATCCAAAGGGGGCGGGCCTTCAGCACGTCAACCCGATCTCACCCTTCTGCGACCCGCTGATCATATTCGTCCCGCGCTGCGTCTATGGCCTTGATGTTTTCATATGCCCATTCCCGGATGACGCTGACCGCTGCACTTAAGCCATGGCCAGTATTTCGAGGTGCCGGCTGGGGAAGCGCGCAAGCTACTGTTCGTCCGCATCGGCCAGGACGAGCCGTTGTTCGATGAGCAGACATTGCAGGTGTTGCCGAAGGGGTGAGGCGCTGAGGTCAGAGTCTGATCCACATCGAGTGGATCGCGGGAGCTGCCTTCTATGCCTCTACGTACTCTGCGAGGCTGACACCTTTGGGCACATCCAGCCCATCGGCTCGCAAACCTTCAATGTGAAAGCGTATCGCGTCGCGAATCTCGGTTTCCACCTCAGGCACAGTCGCACCGGTCGCGATGCAGCCGGGTAGGTCCGGCACGTAAGCGGAAAAATTGTTTCCTGCTTTTTCAATCACCACCGCGTAACGCATCTCATCACTCCTTCAAACCAGACTGCTTGAGGATGCTGTTCAGTGTCCCTGGCGCAACCTCATCAGACGGCTTGCCGGCCACGGTGACGCGGCCGGCTTTGATCTTGTGCTTATATTGGCGATGACTGCCTTGGTTGCAACCAGATACCAACCGTCAGCTTCCAGCAGGCGAATGACTTCGCGGACCGTAAGCCGAGGCGGCATCAGTTCTCAGCTGCACCCGCTCGTCGCGCCGCACGTATCGCACTTCTCACAAGTCCCGTTCCGCACCATGGTAAAGTTCTGGCACTCGGAGCAGGAATTGCCGGTGTAGCCCTGCAGCAGTGATTTGGCGCGGCGGTCGTTGGCGAGTTTCTTCGCCTCGGCCGCTTCATTGGCGGCGGCGTCGGTGAACAGCGCCGCCGTGGCGTCGGAAGCAACACCCGCCGCTTCCTCGAAGGCGATGTCCTCAGCCAATTCCTTTGCCCGCTCTTCATAGTCGCGCTTGTAGGCGACCGCTTCGTCACTGGCCGGTTTCAGCGCCAGCACGTTGGAGCCGGAGAAGGCTGTGGGTGCCGAGCGGGCAGGGGCGCTCGAGGGAGCCGCAAAACCCTTCGGATCATTGCCGCTCACCCGCGACACCAGCTTCACCGGCGAAGCGCCACGGGTCAGGCCCTTGGAGACCGCGTCGGTCTTGCCTTCGCTGATGCCACGGCCAAGTGCGGTGTTGGAAAAGTCCGACTGGTCGACATGGGCGAGGTCGTTGCGGCCGAGATAGGAAATAGCCAGTTCGCGGAACACGTAGTCGAGGATCGACGTCGCGCTCTTGATGGCATCATTGCCTTGCACCATGCCGGCCGGCTCGAACTTGGTGAAGGTGAAGGCGTGCACATATTCGTCGAGCGGCACGCCGTATTGCAGGCCGAGCGAGATGGCGATGGCAAAGTTGTTGAGAAGGCCACGCAGTGTCGCGCCTTCCTTGTTCATGTCGATGAAGATCTCGCCGAGACGGCCATCGTCATATTCGCCGGTGCGCAGGAAGATGGTGTTGCCGCCAATCTTGGCCTTCTGGGTGTAGCCCTTGCGGCGGCCGGGCAGCTTTTCCTGCTCGCGCGACACGCGCTCGATGATGCGCTCGACGATCCGCTCGGTGATCTGCGCGGCGCGCGCTGCCGCCGGTGCGGCGATCAGCTGCTCGATGGCGTCGTCCTCATCGTCCTCGCCATCGGCGAGCAGCGAGGAATTGAGCGGCTGCGACAGCTTCGAGCCGTCGCGGTAGAGTGCGTTGGCCTTCAGCGCCAGCTTCCACGACAGCATGTAGGCGCCCTTGGCGTCTTCCACCGTCGCATCGTTCGGCATGTTGATGGTCTTGGAGATGGCGCCGGAGATGAAGGGCTGTGCTGCCGCCATCATCTGGATGTGGCTGTTGATCGACAGCGAGCGCTTGCCGATCTTGCCGCACGGGCTGGCGCAGTCGAACACCGCAAGGTGCTCGGCCTTGAGGAAGGGCGCGCCTTCCAGGGTCATCGCACCGCAGACATGGATGTTGGCGGCCTCGATGTCCTTCCTGGAAAAGCCCAGCGCCGGCAGGATCTCGAACGAGAAGTCGTTGAGCTGCTCGTCGGTGAAGCCAAACGTCTCCTTCACCCAGTCGGCGCCGAGCGTCCACTGGTTGAAGACGAACTTGATGTCGAAGGCCGACTTCAAGGCTGCGTTGAGTGCCGCGATCTTGTCGTCGGTAAAACCCTTGGCCTTGAGTGCGCCGGGGTTGATGCTAGGTGCCTGGTTGAGATTGCCGTGGCCGACCGCATAGGCCTCCATCTCGGCGATCTGGGCTTCGGAGTAGCCGAGCGTACGCAGCGCTTCCGGCACGGCGCGGTTGATGATCTTGAAATAGCCGCCGCCGGCGAGCTTCTTGAACTTCACCAGCGCGAAGTCGGGCTCGATGCCGGTGGTGTCGCAATCCATGACCAGGCCGATCGTGCCGGTCGGCGCGATGACGGTCGCCTGCGCATTGCGGTAGCCATGCTCCTCGCCGAGCTCGATGGCGCGATCCCAGGCGGCCTTGGCGTGCACCGCAAGATCCTGCTGCTTCAGGTCGGAGGCGACCAGCGGCACCGGGTTGACGGCGAGCTTCTCATAGCCCTGCTTCTCGCCATAGGCGGCGCGGCGATGGTTGCGCATCACGCGCAGCATGTTCTGCGCATTGCGGTCGTAATCGGCAAAGGCGCCGAGTTCGGCGGCCATCTCGGCCGAGGTGGCATAGGCCATGCCGGTCATGATCGCGGTGAGCGCGGCGCAGATGGCGCGGCCTTCATCGGAGTCGTAGGGAATGCCGGATGTCATCAGCAGGCCGCCGATATTGGCGTAGCCGAGGCCGAGCGTGCGGTATTCGTAGGACTGCTTGGCGATCTCCTTCGACGGGAACTGCGCCATCATCACCGAGATTTCGAGAACGATGGTCCACAGCCGCACGGTGTGCTCGTAGGCGGCGATGTCGATCGTGCCGTCGGCGTTGCGGTAGGGCAGGAGGTTGATCGAGGCCAGGTTGCAGGCCGTGTCGTCGAGGAACATGTATTCCGAGCACGGGTTGGACGCCCGGATCGCACCGGCGGAGGCGCAGGTGTGCCAGTCGTTCATCGTCGTGTTGAAATGCAGGCCCGGATCGGCGGAAGCCCAGGCGGCGTAGCCGATCTTTTCCCAGAGATCCCTGGCCTTCAGCGTCTTCAACACCTTGCCGTCCTTGCGGGCGGTGAGGTGCCAGTCGGCATCGTCCTCGACGGCGCGCAGGAAATTGTCCTTCAGCGAAACCGAATTGTTGGAGTTCTGGCCTGAAACGGTGAGGTAGGCGTCCGAATCCCAGTCGGTGTCGTAGGTCTTGAACGACATCGACGTGTAGCCCTGCTTGGCGAACTGGATGACACGGTAGATGTAGTTCTCCGGCACAGCCGACTTCTTGGCCGCCTTGATCTCGCGCTTCAGCGCGGTGTTGATCGACGGGTCGAAACAGTCGTCGTCCTGGCCTTCGCAATTGACGCAGGCCTTCATGATCGCTTCGAGATGCTTCTTGACGATCTTGGAGCCGGTCACCAGCGAGGCGACCTTCTGCTCTTCATTGACCTTCCAGTCGATGAATTCCTCGATATCGGGGTGATCGGCGTCGACAATGACCATCTTGGCGGCGCGGCGCGTCGTGCCGCCCGACTTGATGGCGCCCGCCGCACGGTCGCCGATCTTGAGGAAGCTCATCAGGCCGGACGAACGGCCGCCGCCGGACAGTTTTTCGCCTTCGCCGCGCAGCAGCGAGAAGTTGGACCCGGTGCCGGAGCCGTACTTGAACAGGCGCGCTTCACGCACCCAAAGGTCCATGATGCCGCCCTCGTTGACGAGGTCGTCCTGCACGCCCTGGATGAAGCAGGCATGCGGCTGCGGATGCTCGTAGGAGGACTTCGACTTGGTCAGCTTGCCGGTGAACGGGTCGACATAGAAGTGGCCCTGGCTCGGGCCGTCAATGCCATAGGCCCAGTGCAGGCCGGTGTTGAACCATTGCGGCGAGTTCGGCGCCACGCGCTGCGTGGCCAGCATGTAGGCGAGCTCGTCGCGGAAGGCGCGCGCGTCTTCCTCGGATGATTTGAAGTAGCCGCCCTTCCAGCCCCAGTAGGTCCAGGTGCCGGCAAGCCGGTCGAAGACCTGGCGGGCGTCGATCTCGGAACCGTAGCGCTCGGCTTCCGGCAGCTTGGCAAGCTCGGCCTCATCGGCGACGGAGCGCCACAGGAAGGAGGGGACGTCGTTCTCCTCGATCTTCTTCAGCCGCGCGGGGACACCGGCCTTGCGGAAATACTTCTGCGCCAGGATGTCGGCGGCGACTTGGGAGAACTGCGCCGGCACATCGATGTTGTCGAGACGAAACACCACCGAACCATCCGGATTCTTGATCTCCGAAAGCGCCTTGCGGAATTCGATCTCCGCGTAGGCAGATTGTCCTGGCTTGGTGAAACGACGCTCGATGCGCATTGGTCCGGTCCCTTTTGTCTATATATAGCGCTTTCGTCAGGGGATTTCTGCCCCCCATGCGAAACGCGCATGTCCGCCGCCTGCCGGCGTTCGAAAACGGCCGGCTCTCCATTTTGCAGTCTCCGCCGGCCTGCTGGTCAAACTCCTTGCGAAGTGCCTGTCCAACGCGCCGACGAACCCGCGGGTCCCTCAAAACTGATTTTTTTCCGATTCCCTCACTCGAGGGAAGTTCACACTATCTAGCGCCGAACCTGCCTGCAAACACTAAATATAGTGTTAACAGACAATTTATTCCAGTCCGACAATTCTCCCTATCGTCCCCAACCGCCCCGCAATCCCAACGCTTCCGCCGGCCTCGTAAACAGGCGGAAATGCGGGAAAAAACACACATAATCCGGGAAAAAGACCGGGCTCAGAACTTTCCGGTCGCACTCTCAACAGGAGCGCATGGCCTATAAAAGGCGACTCGTTTTGCGCCGTCAAGGATTCGTTTGCGTAGCTTTTGTGACCCCAACATCTTGTGTGTCACATATGTGGATAACGGGGATAGAATTGCAGCGCGGCGATCGCTTCGCCGCTGCATCCGGAGGGATCAACCGTAATGCAATTTCGGCTTTGGCTCGGTGCCGGTGAACTGCACCCCGACGCGGTCATTGCGGCGCCAGCGAACCTCGCACCGATAGGCAATGCCGTCGAGCGGCACGTAGAGAAGGAAGCGATCGGGAACCCGTGACTCGAGCGGTATCTTCAGTTCGGCGCCGCTGTCGTGCTGATTGCGCAGCGTGCAGCCGACCTCCGAGTTCTGAATCCCGGTGATGATCGATCCGCCCTTGAGCACGCGCGGACGACGTTCGCGCTGAGGCTCGCCGGAATCTTGCTGAATTGGGTTTACAGGGTTTGCCATCGATAGAGCGCCCGATCGACCCGATTCTTACCCGCCAATGATTAGCAAACCATTCACAGCGCCGCATCGAACTGGGCCTGTGCACTCTATGGTTGTGGGCTGGACCTCTTACGGCAGAAGGGCGACCGATCAGGGGAACCTGTGCGGGTCGGCGCAGAAATAGGCGATGATCTGGCAAAGGTCGGGTTCGTTGATCATGCGCACCGCTTCGCTGGAACTGACCCATCTGCGGGTGCGCGAGTGTTTTTCCTTCCAGCGATCGGCGATCTTGTCGACGTGCAGCGGAAACACCAGGACTTCGCACGGCACTTCTTCGCCGGAAGCCAACACCTTGGCGTAGAAGTAACGGCCGGCCTCAAGGTGCGACACCGTTCCGCGCAGCCCGGCTTCCTCGCCGGCCTCGCGCGCCGCGGCCTCACAGAGTGGCTCTTTGGCCTCGGGCCAGCCCTTGGGAATAACCCAACGCCCGGTATCGCGGCTGGTGATCAGCATGATCTCGACACCGTTTCCGTTGTCGCGCCAGGGCAGGGCGGCAACCTGCAGACGGCACGGCGCCGTGCCGAAGAGCCGCCGGACCCTTTCGGCCAGATGATTGTGCGTCGTTGGCCTCGTCAACATCGGAGAAGCTAGCCCCAGCCTCCAGAATCGTTTGCCGTCTCACGAATCTTACGGCCAATCATAAGCAATAAAAGTAAAAACTTTGACCCGTCTGGCCAATTTCCGCCAATGAACGTCGATTTCGCAAAATGTCTGGCCCGCAAGGCCCATTTGCGGAAGCAAATGATGCCCGACAGTGGCGGCTGATCTGGAAAAGGCAGATGTTGCGAATCAGCCGGCGTGGTCGTCGGCGATCGGCTTCTGATATGTGAAGCCCATGTCCCACGGGAAATAGATCCAGGTGTCCTGGCTGACTTCGGTGACGAAAGTATCGACCAGCGGCCGGCCTTTCGGCTTGGCGTAGACGGTGGCGAAATGCGCCTTCGGCATCATCGCCCGCACGATGCCCGCCGTCTTGCCGGTGTCGGTCAGGTCGTCGATGATCAGCACGCCGGCGCCGTCGTCGGCCAGCAGGGCGGGGGTGATCTCCTTGAGAACCTGCAGCTGCCCCTGGCTGGTGTAGTCGTGATAGGAGGCGACGCAGACCGTCTCGATGACGCGGATGCCAAGTTCGCGCGAGATGATGGCAGCCGGAACCAGCCCGCCACGGGTGATGCAGACGATCGCTTTCCATTGCCCCTTGTTGGCACCCGCAAGCCGCCAGGCGAGCGCCCGGGCGTCACGATGGAACTGGTCCCAGGAGACCGGAAAGGCTTTTTCGGGAAGGGACATGTCGCGCACTCCGCAGCACGCGGGGATCGCGCGCAGGAAAACAGGGGAATGCGCGCGGAATTAACTGGAAAGCCTTGGCCTTGGCAAGGGCGGCCTGAGCGATCGTTGTGGACTTAACGCGACAGGAAGGCGGCCACCGGCGACGTGCGGAGCACAGTGCGCGTCACGCCGCCGAACAGAAGCTGGCGCAACCATGAGTGGCTGTAGGCGCCGAGCACCAGCAGATCGGCGCCGGTTTCCGCGATCCTGGTCTGGATGATGTCGTCGATCGAACTGCCGCCCGACCTCTGCACCGAGACGCTGACGGTGGCGCCGTGGCGCGACAGCGCGGCCGCGATTTCGGCGCCGGCGGCTTCCGGGCTCTCGTCGAGCGTGTCGGGTGGATCGATGACCAATATGTCGGTTTTCTCGGCTTCGATGATGAACGGCAGTGCGTCAAAGGCGGCGCGGGCCGCTTCCTTGCTGCCGTTCCAGGCCAGCAGCACATGCTTGAAGCTGGTGATCAACGGACCCGCATGCGGCACCACCAGCACCGGCCGGCCAGCGTCATAGACCAACGTGTCGACATCCGCGCCCGGGTCGCCGCCCGTTTCGCGCTGCGCGGCGATGATTAGATCGGCGGCGCGCACGCTGGAAATACCGGTCAGCGCGCTGTCGCCCGAAAAGCTCTCAAGGCTTCGCCACTCGAAGGAAAGCCCGGAATTCTCGATATGCTTAAGAAAAATGGCCTGCAGCTTCTCGGCGCGCTCCCGGTTCATGTCGGCCGAAACCTGCAGGAACTCGGTGTCCGGAAAGCCGGTGGCCGAGGTGTAGGGCACCGGAAGCGTTTCGGCATGGATACCGATCAAATGGCTCTGGAATCGGCTGGCGAGTGGAATGGCGCAGTCCAGCACGCGCTCGGCGTCCTGCTCGTTTTGCAGAATGGCGACGATGGTCTTGAATCGCATGGTAATCCCTCAGTTTGCAAGCGATCGAACTCGCGCGAAGGAAACGTTCCAGCGTCGTGCTTGGTTCCGGTCTGGACCGGATCATCCGGGATTGCTGGCGAACCCGGCCACCATCGCCTCGACATCGGCACGCGCTGCGTCCAGCGCGTCCTGGCTGCGGGCACGCACGACCAGTTCGGTCCAGAATTTGCCATCGCCATATTTCGGATAGGAGCCGATGATCGTGTCCGGATGCGCTTTCTGGATATCGCCCAGCGGTCCGCCGATGAGGCCCTCGCCGAATGGGCAGTGCACGGTTGCCGACAGCATCCTGGTGCCGGCCTTCAGCGTCGGGACGACGTTGTCGAGCATAGCCTGGAAGATCGACGGTACGCCGGCCATGACATGGACGTTGCCGATGCGAAAGCCGGGCGCAACCGACACCGGATTGTCGATGAGATCGGCGCCGCGCGGCATCCGCGCCATGCGTTTGCGGGCCTCGGTGTATTCGATGCCGCGCGCGGCATAGCTTGCCTCGAGCAGGGCATAGGCCTTGGCATCGTATTCGCAAGGCAGGCCGAAGGCTTTTGAAATGGAATCGGCCGTGATGTCGTCATGCGTCGGGCCAATGCCGCCGGTGGTGAACACATAAGTGTAGCGTGCGCGCACCGCATTCACCGCCGCGACGATCTCGTCTTCCTCGTCCGGGACGATGCGCACCTCCTTCAGGTCGATGCCGATCGCCGTCATGATATCGGCGAGATGGCCGATGTTCTTGTCCTTGGTGCGGCCGGACAGAATCTCATCGCCGATGACAAGCATGGCGGCGGTAACGATTTCGGGCATGGAAGACTCCGGCAAGACGGGTCGCTTCAGATAGCGCGGCGCGGCAACCGCTGCAATGCTGCCTGAGAGGACCAGCAAATCATATCGACGGGCGGTCCTTGCGCCGCCCGTTCGATGCAAGGTTGCAGCGGCACCGGATGCGGCTAAGCTCAAGCTGGCTCTGGTGCGGGTGAACAATGTTCCTGTCGATTCTGTCGTGGCTGCTTGCCGTTCTGTTGTCGCTGGCGGTCCTGGGGATCGCCAGTCTGGTGTTGGCGACGCTGTGGATCGCGGCGAAGGCCGAAAGGCTGGTGCCGCCGGTCGGAAAATTCATCGAGATAGACGGCAACCGCATCCACTATGTCGACCAGGGCGAGGGGCGGCCGATCGTCTTCCTGCACGGGCTTGGCGCCCAGCTCCACCATTTCCGGCACACTCTGTTCGGGCGGCTTGGTCCGGGCTACCGGTTGATCGCGCTCGATCGACCGGGGGCGGGCTATTCGGTGCGGGCGAGCGGCGCGACGGGGCGGCTGACCGAACAGGCCGAGATCGTGCGCCGCTTCATTGAAGCTCTCAGGCTGGAAAAGCCGCTGGTGGTCGGTCATTCCCTGGGCGGCGCCATCGCGCTGACGCTGGCCGTGGAACATCCCGAGGCGATTTCCGGCATCGCCCTGTTGGCGCCATTGACCCATGTGGAAGCCGATGGGCGCGAAAAGTTCGGCTCACTCTATATTCCGTCACGCCTGTGGCGCTGGATCATGAGCTATACGGTGGCGATACCGACAAGCCTCAGATATGCGCGGCCGACAATGGAGTTCATCTTCGCGCCGCAGATCCTGCCTGGCGACTACATGGTCGCGGCCGGCGGCTGGCTCGGGCTCAGGCCGGCCCATTTTTATGCCATGTCCTCCGATGTCGTGGCGATAGAGCGCGACCTTGGCCGCATCGAGGGGCGCTATGGCGAGATCGCCATGCCTGCCGGCATCCTCTTCGGCGATGCCGATCGCGTGACCCGCTTTCACACCCAGGGGCGCCGATGAGGTCGAGGATCCAGGGGCTCGATTTCGAAGTGGTCGAGGGAATGGGGCACATGCCGCAATTCGTCGCGCCGGAGCGGATCGTGGCCTTCATCGAGCGCGTCGCCAACCGGGCTTTCGCAGGTCGGGACATCACCGCGGGCTCACAACAATTTCACTGAACCATTCGGCTGATTGCCGGTTTTACCGGTGTCGCACCCAAGGCGGCCAAGACACGGAGTAATTCAATGGTCACGAAACTTCTCGCTGCATCCGTTTTGACGATCGGTCTCGCCACATCGGCAATGGCGCAGTCGTCGGACAGCACCTATTCCAACCACCACAACTGGCTCTTCGGCAACGAGAATTCCTCGGCTGTCGATCAGAGCACCACCGGAAGCATCAATGGCGATAGCTCAGGATTGAACACCCTGGGTAATACCGGCCCGGCCGGACCTTGTGCCTCCAGCACCGCCGATGCGAATGCCCAAGGGAACGTGAACGATCAGTACTGCGGCAAATAGTCAAAACACGATCCCGAAAAGTGGTTACCGATTTTGGAAAAGATCGTGCCCAAAAGCTAGAGCATGATCCCGAAAAGTGGTTACCGGTTTTCGGGAAAGATAATGCTCAAAAGCTAGAGCCCGCAGGGCAGTCGCTGGCCGCGGAACGTCATTCTCTCCGGACGTCTGCGGTCGGCGTCCTGCATGCCCAATATTGAAATTAGTCTGACACTTCCGTCTGCGGCCGGTCTCGACCGTCGGCCAGTTCCTCGTGCCATTTGCCCTCGGCGTCCTCGTACTGGATGCCGTCCGTGGCCCCGGCAACCTGCTGCTCGGATGAAGCGATTTCGGCGGCGCGCAACGCGTCCTGATGCGTGGGGAACGTCTCCGAGAAGGTCTCTCCGACCTTATAGGCCCAGCCGCCGTCATGCTCGACGATCTTGTAAGTCAGCTTCGCCATGAAAACCTCCAGTTGAAAGGTCCGTCTGCTCAATGCAGCCGGTCGTCTGACAGTCTGTCGTCGGGCACAAGGACTTCCGATTCCTTGGCGGCTTCAATCAGCGCCCGGCGCGCATCCGCTGTCGAACGATAACCTTCCAGCACTTTGAGGCAAGTGTCGAGGGCATCACGATGGCGCGGGCCGCGATTGAGCGGCCACACGGTCATCAGGCATTCCGCCGCCTCCTGGGCACTGCGGATATGGCGATATTTGCCGACGTGGCCAAGTTCGACGACGACCGGCACTTCAAAAGGTTTGTTGTCCATCATGGCCGCAACGCAAAGCAGCCAATTTGGTTGCAACCGTGGCCTTCAGCCTGCGCCCAAAAGTCGCGTCGCGTTTGCGACGCGCTTTAGGTCTTTGTTTTATGCATGTCGTTATCCCAAAACCGGATCCACTTTTGGGTGACATGCACGGGCGTCTCAGTAGCCGCAATCGTTGCGCAGCCAGCGTGCATTTGCCCAGCCGGTCCTGCCGCCGATCTCGACCTGATACCAGTTGCCGCGGCGGTCGAAGATCTCGGTGTGATCGCCATTGAACAGCTGGCCGATCATCCGCGACGACGAGTTCGGCCGCGTCCGCACGGCGAGAAAGCCGCTGCCGGTCGCCAGATTGTAGCGGCCGGACAGGCCGTGCACCGTGCCTTCGCAATATTGCGCACCGGCCGGCGTCAACGTGCCAATCCAAAGGCCGGCCACGGCTGTCAGCGCTGCAACCGGCAAGAATGCCCTGAACGACATGATTTCCTCCCAAGCCCGGCCGCGCCCGCCGCAGCCTCACCCAACGTAACAGTTTGCGAGCAGAATTGAAGCCAAGCAGTGGCAAACTGTCCAGACTGCGGACCGCGCCGGGATCAGGAGAACGGGCCGATCAGCCCGCCGCCTTCATCCAGTGCTGCATCGTGGTCACCGAACGGGCAAGCTGTGGTGCCGGGTGGATTGTCTCGCTGAACGTGGCGGCGGCACGCCATCCCCAGCGCGGATCGGCCAGGAAGGCGCGTGCCAGCGCCACCATGTCGGCGCGGCCCTCGGCGACGATTGCCTCGGCCTGCTTCGGGTCGTCGATCAGGCCAACCGCACGGGTCGGAATGCCGGCGCCCTTGCGCACGGCTTCCGCCAGGTGCACTTGGTAGCCGGGTCCGGTGGGCAATTTCTGCAGGGGCGAATTGCCGCCGCTCGAGCAGCAGAGATAGGCGACGCCGACGTCCTTGAGTGCTTTCGCCACTTCGATCGCGTCTTCCACGTCGAAGCCGCCATCGACCCAGTCCTTCACCGACAACCGCGCGCCGAGCATTAGCTTTGGCGTTGCTTTCCGCACTGCCTTGGCGATCTCGACGGCAAGACGCATGCGGTTTTCCAGCGACCCGCCCCAGCGATCCGTGCGCTGGTTGGACAGTGGCGACAGGAACTGGAAGATCAGATAGCCGTGCGCTGCGTGCAGTTCGAGGAAATCGAAGCCGGCGCGTTCGGCACGCCTTGCCGCCTCGGCGAAGCGTTCGATGAGCTGCAGGATTTCTTCGTCTTCCAGCGCTCGCGGAACGTTCCAGCCGGTGTCGTAGGCGATGGCCGAGGCCGACACGGTCTGCCAGGGATCCTCGTTTGGCTGCAGCGGCCCGCCGCCCTCCCAAGGCTTGCGGTTGGAGGCCTTGCGGCCGGCATGGGCAAGCTGCGAGCCGAACTTCGTGCCGGGAGCGGCGACGCGTCTGGCCGCATCCAGCGTGCGGCGGGCGGACGCCTCATTGTCTTCGGAATAAAGGCCGAGGCAGCCATGCGTGATACGCCCACGCCGTTCGACATCGGTCATCTCGACCGTGACCATGCCGGCGCCGGACATCGCAAGGTTCATCCAGTGGTAGAGGTGCCAGTCGCTGGCCGAGCCGTCTTCGGCGGAATACTGGCACATCGGCGCGACGGCGATGCGATTGGGGAAGGTGAGGCCGTCGAGAGTGATCGGCTGAAAAAGCGATGAGGTCATGGGAAAGGGCTCCGAGAGGGGTAAGCCGCTATCTAGGTAGTGGATCGAAGGCGCGCCACACACGAGAAGGTGACACGCCTTTTTGGACCGATTGCCTGCATTGCGCAAATGCCGGTTCGCGGCTACGCCTCGACCGGTAGCATGGAGATCATGATGGAAGATCGCATTCGCATCCGTTCGGAGGAAATCCTCTCCGACGACTGGGCTGTCCTGAAGAAGACCGTCCTCGACTACCGCCGGCGTGACGGACAGTGGGAGACACAGATTCGCCAGACCTATGATCGCGGCGACGGTGCGGTGATCCTGCCTTACGATCCCTTGCGCTCGACCGTGCTTCTGGTGCGCCAGTTCCGCTATCCCGCCTACGTCACCGGCCACCGCGAGCCGCTGATCGAGGCCTGTGCCGGCCTGTTGGACGAAAACGATCCGGAAACCTGCATCCGCAAGGAAGCCGAGGAAGAACTCGGCTACCGGCTGCAGAACGTGGAACGGCTGTTTTCACCCTATATGAGCCCGGGCAGCGTCACCGAACGGCTCTGGTTCTTCATCGCCCGCTATTCGCCCGCCGACCGCATCTCGGCCGGCGGCGGCGCGCCCGACGAGGGCGAGGACATCGAAGTGCTGGAAATGCCGCTCGACGAGGCGCTGGCCGGCATTGCCGATGGCCGCATCATCGACGCCAAGACCATCATCCTGATCCAGCACCTGAAGCTGAATCCGATCCCTACTTGATCGATACCGGCTTTCTGGCGCCCTGCTTTCTGGCGACTTGCATCCTGCCGCCTGGTTTGGCTCTCGGATCAATGCCGAATAGGGATGGTTGGCCGTGGGATATTCGGCCTGCGCTCACGCGGCGCGCGCAGGCCGGCCCGGGGCCGCGCATATAGTGAAGTTCTGGCCGGTAGCGCGGGATGAATTCGCGAAAGGCTGATGCCAACCGAGTGATCAAAGCCCACTGCTCCATGGCCCAATCTCTGCAAGACGCCGCTACACGAGGCTGTTCATTTCCGAATTTTGTCTGTGCTATCCACATGATGGCAAAGTCCTCGACGTTGAAGCCGACGCCGATACGGTCTCGCGTGATGGACCGCTTGAACAAAAGACCGAATCGGATTGGGTCGCAGTCAGAAATTCCCATGAGGTCTCGGACGACAAGAGGGCTACCGCCAAGGCCGTGACCAGGAACACTGCGGGAAGGCCGAACAGAAGCTTGCGCGACATCATTGCCCCAACCTCACACGCCAGTGTCGATGTGGAACAGCGTCTTTGCGCCCGGCATGCCTGAAGCTATGGATGCAAGAGCCGTGCCAAGCTTGCCCCGCTCACGTTTCCCGTCGGGCCAATCGACTCCGCCTAAGCCGACGCACGCGGATGTCCCGTAATGGGTCATTTGCGCTGGCACCAGAATTGCAGTGTCAGCAATGCCGGGTGTTGGGGCCGGCATCGGGGCGGGTGGGGGCCTCGCCGCTTCGCAAATGGAGCGGCGAGGCTTTTCATTCAGCCATCAACCTTCAGGCGGCTCGACAGCCGATCGGGGTGACGAGAGGCCGCCGAGCCTAACCGGCTTGGGGCTTTTTGTTGGGGCAAGCCGGCTGAAGCCAACCCTAATATTAGCAACCCTGCAACAGAACCCTGTTCGGACGTTTTCCCCCGCTATTGGCCGCTGTGCTGCAAATCCACAAAGCTGGATGTCCAAGCGCTGATCGACAGGCTCGGGCCCGAGCACGGCTCAATGCACTGGAATTTGGTCGGGCGCTTTGGCTGCTCGGATTGCAAGGCCGCGGGCCGTGATCGCCGGCCGGTGTTCTTCACCCTGACTACGAGGGCCGCCAGCAGGAGTGGAATCGCGACTGGACGCCGACTTTCGATAGTGCCAAGCGGTAGCGCTAAGCAGTCATTGAACCGTAATTTTCGGAAGAAACATTGGAGCCTGTAGATCATGGCCCAATCTCGTTGCCTGACCAGGGCTAAGGAGGATCGGGAACGGTTCACCTGTCGTCGGGAACATGCGCAAGACGACTTGGCCCATCTCTTCGCTCATGGTTACATCCCATTTTGCGAGAGTTATTGTCCTTTTTGCGAGAGCTATTGCCCTTTTTTCGGCCGCCATTTGATTCCCCTTCGTCCGTCCCCAGGGCAATAGTCGCGCAACCCGAAGGCGAGTGCAAGCGGGCTCCTCGCGCGGGAGTGTTTGACGATGTCAGCGCGAGAGGGGGCGGGGTCTGCATTTTGTCGTTTCGATGATGCCGGCTTTGCCGTGCGAAACGGCCCGGCACTGGGCGGCCCAGCGGCCTGGTTGCTAGGTGTGGCAGCTAGGCCGCTGGGCCTGACCGGCGGGGCGGGTTGGGGGCGGCGCCGGCTGGCGAATATATATGCTGCTGCTAATATAAGCGGAACACACCCATATGAACGAAGGAAGTGCCAAAAGGTGGAGCACCAACCGGCCACGACCTACATCGTGAGCGTTTTCGAGAAGCCGCATTGGCGGATCGTGCTGACCACCTAAGACAAGGCCAAAGCGCTGGCGGCGGCAAAGGAGATCGGCGACAAGGTGAGGGTCGAGGAGATCACGCCGAAGGTGAAGCGCTGACGGGAGCGGATTTTTTGCCGGGGCGGCCCAGCGACTTGCTAGGGGACTAGCAGCGGTGGCCGCTGGGCCTGACCAGTATGGCTCGAGGAGGCGCAGTGCTGGCTGACCCGAAACATGCGCTCACTCTAATGCAAGAGCCAGAGCGCATCCGCATGAAGGGCTACCTCCGAAAGGTTGAAGCGGGCCGCTGCCGTTGGAGTGCGGAGACGAACGCGGAATGCAAGATGGCTCTATGAGGTACACCCGGATGAGGTACAGCCGTGCCCCACGGTGGCTAGCCTTTTAACGGGCCACGGAACAAGAGAGCGGTGATCCGGTTTCAGGGGGATGGGAGGAAGTGGATATGCCAAGCAAAGTCAAAGATCCGCCACCGAAGCCTGACACGAAGAAGACACTCCGTCGTCCCGACAAGGAAGCATCGCCAGAGCCTGAACATGTCGATCCGCCGCCGCGAGACGTGCGGGAGGCACCGGCACCAAATCCAAACGGCGATAAGAATTCCTAATCGCAGAGGCGCGACCAAGGGCCGATTGCCTGACGGTGGCGGGCTTTTTCATTGAATGGCTACCGGGGGGCTACCCAAGCGCGGTTTGATCAGGGTATCCGCGAAGTTCCTAAAAGCCAGATTGTTGTTTGATTTCAACATGGTGCGGACGACGGGAATCGAACCCGTACGATCAGAGATCGAGGGATTTTAAGTCCCTTGCGTCTACCAATTCCGCCACGTCCGCAGTCCGCGATTACAAGCACTTAAGCGAACATAGGTCCAGCCATTCGAGCCCTGTTGGCACCGGATTGGCACCGAAAGGCCGGATTATTGTTCTGCGCCCGTTCTCATGGCAGCTTCAATCGCCGCTGCAGCACCTTCGTCCCACCGTGTAAACAGATGGGTGTAGACTGACAGCGTGACTACAGGTGACGCATGCCCTAGGCGACGGCTGATTGCAACCACGTCGATCCCGCTGGCGATCAGTGCAGATGCATGGGTGTGTCTGAGGTCGTGGAACCGAACCTTGGGAAACTCGACGGTAGGACGAGGGGCGGATGACCATCGTCGCCGGCCAGGAACCTCAAAGAGTTGGGGTAGCCGAGATGACCCGGCTCTCGCGATCGAGCAGCCGGGCCATAGGGCTAAGATCAGTAGTTGTTGTTGTCCTGCTGGACGATGACGTGATGATGCCGATGCATCGGACGGTCGATCGAACCGCTGATGATGACTGCATCCGAGCGGTGGTGGTGCCGGCGCCAGGCGCGCTCGCCATTGTCGTAAAACGCCTGCTCGCCATGGTGGCGGTGATGGAGACGCTGTCCGTCCCGATAGATGACCGCACCGTCGTTGTTGTTCCAATGATGGCGGTGATGTCGGTGGGTCTGAATGACGATGGCTTCATCTGCGGAAGCAACCGCAGGCAGGGCCAAGCAAAGCGCCAACGCGCCCAAGATCATGACTTTCATTTTGAATTCTCCAAAAAGATGTGTTGCCCTTCGTGGGGTAACATGGCGCGACCGCTTTGGTTCCGGTGCCACGGCGTGGCGGTCGTTTAGGGATCGGTCTTCACCCAGCGGGCGGCCTCGACCAAACGCCGTTGCGCGGTTCTTATCCTGCTTTGCATCGCGATGTTTTCGGCCAGCATTTCTTTTGTGCGTTGAATCGCGAGCTCGGTGCGGTTGATGCGCTGCCGTGCATTGGCGACTTCCGAGGTCAAAATATCGGCCGCCATCCCGTGACCGTGGGGTTCCATGGTGTCCATGAGGTTCTAACCCGTGGCGGGCGATATCGTTCCGAGCGATATGAATGGCTCAGTCTGCCGCCAGAGAAGCCCGGAAAACAAGGCTAGTCAGGACTGCGCGGGACGTGTCGGGATGGCGTAGCCCGCATTTTAAGTCCCTTGCGTCCACCATTCCGCCACGTCCGCAGGCCAGCCCTTTTCAAACGCCAGACACAGGCCGTCAAGTCGTGTTCTTGGCCACGTCTGAATACGAAAAACAGACCAGGCGGTTTGATGATACTGGTGCGATCACGGAATTATGCGCGCCGCAGATACTGGTAGGATACTCCTTGGCGGATCAAACCCGCCCAGGCCGGCGCCTCTCAGGCCCAACCCATTACCCCGCCCAACTGGGGGCGTCGGCCGCCCCTTCCACCAAGAGAGTTCCTTAAGCGACGGCCTTGGCCGGGTAGCGCCAGGCCGCTGGCGAGGCTCAGAACTTGTAGCTCAAATTGATGCCGACCGTGTTCAGCTTCACATCCTGGTCGCGGTCGGTGAAATCGCCGGACGCATCATAGTGCTCCGAGCCGAAATCGTAGTAGCGATACTGCGCGCCGACGACGAACTTGTCGGTCAGCGCGTAATCGACGCCGGCGCCGACGGTCCAGCCGACACTCGTGCGTGAGCTGTCGAACGCCGTGCCTGTCGCTTGCGACGTTTCGATGCCGGCAAAGGCGATGCCGCCAATGCCGTAGACCAGCAGCCGGTCCATTGCGTATCCGGCCTTGGCGTTGATCGACCCGAACCACTTGATGTCGGTGCCGAACGTATTTCCCGGCTCCGCTTCGGTCGTGCCGTCGACAGACGAATAATTGAGGTCGGCCTCGGCGCCGAGCACCGCCTGGTCGAACTGCCACAGGCCGGCGATATGGCCACCGACAAAACCGCCGTCGATGTCGGGTGAGACGGAAAATGGCTCGCCCTCTGTCCCCGTAATATCGGACTGGCCCCAGCCATAGCCGGCCTGCAGGCCGGCGTAGTAGCCGGTCCAGTCGAAGCCGGGCGCGGTCATCGGCAGGTCGACCGTTGGGTCGGCTGCGAAAGCCGGCACGCACGTGAGGGCAAGAAAGCCGGCACTGGCAAGCGTCAAGCGACGCATCGAGCGCTCCGAAATGGCGGTTCAGAAAGGTCCTTGCTGGGAAGGTAACCCGATTTGCGACAAAAACGGAATCCTATTTCTGGCCGATGTCGCTCGCCATGCCCAGTGCCGGCACCCCGGAGACAAGCAGCATTGCCGCGGCAGCGTCGCCGTGCAAGATCGGCGGTTTGCGGAGAAAAATCCTGATGCGCGTCCTGTTTCGCCCGATCGCCGCAGCACCATCGTGCTGGTCGCCTGCGGCCTCGCCATGGCCGAGCCATTGACGCTGGCCATTGCCAAGGCCGTGGTCGTACACGATCCGGCGCCAGGACAAGTGGCGCTCAACCTCAAGATGACGCCGGACAGTGGGCGAGCATTCGCCGCTTTCACCAAGGCGAATGTCGGAAAGACGATCGACCTCAGCGTCGGCGGCAGCGTCGTGATGTCGCCGCGGTTGGTCGAACCCATCCTCGGCGGCGAGGTCATGATCAGCGGCAAATTCGGCAAGGGTGAACTGAGGCGCCTCGCCGAACGGATTTCGGCCGGAAAGGCGAAAGTCACGGTCGACGTGAGCGCGCAGTAGCCTTCGTGAAGGCTGAATAGCCTTCGTGAAGGCGCAGCAGGTCCCAGGCTACCCGCTGTTTGACGCTGGTCAAAACCACACCGGCTTGGCACAGTCGGGCAAACAGGAGTCTTTCATGGCCAAGAAGCCGTCGGCGCATGCGACGAAACCCAAACCCTGGACCGAGATGGCGACGCAGCTGGTCGACGTCGCGATGGGGCGCAAGCCCGCCGATCTCGTCATCCGCAACGGGCGCTGGGTGAACGTCCATTCGGGTGAGATCATTGCCGGCACCGACATCGCCATTGCCGGCGGGCGCTTCGCCTATTGCGGGCCGAACGCCAGCCATGCCATCGGCCAGGGCACCAAGGTGGTCGACGCCGGCGGGCGCTATCTGGTGCCCGGCCTCTGCGACGCGCACATGCATGTCGAGAGCGGCATGGTGACGGTGACCGAGTTCTGCCGTGCCGTCATTCCGCACGGCACCACCTCGATGTTCATCGATCCGCACGAGATCGCCAATGTGCTGGGCCTGCCGGGCGTGCGGCTGATGCATGACGAAGCCGTGGCGATGCCCATCAACGTGCATGTGCAGATGCCGTCCTGCGTGCCTTCAGCACCGGGGCTGGAACATGCCGGCGCCGAGCTGACGGTCGCCGATGTCGCGGAAGCAATGACCTGGGAGAACATCATCGGGCTGGGCGAAGTGATGAATTTCCCTGGTGTCGCCGCCAACGACCCGGTCATGTCTGGCGAGATCGCCGCGACGGTCAAGGCAGGCAAGACGGTTGGCGGGCACTATGCCTCGCGCGATCTCGGCCTGCCGTTCCATGGCTATGTCGCCGGTGGGCCGGAAGACGACCACGAGGGCACGCGCGCCGAGGATGCCATTGCGCGTGTGCGCCAGGGCATGAAGGCGATGCTGCGGCTAGGCTCGGCCTGGTATGACGTCGCCTCGCAGATCAAGGCGGTGACCGAGAGCGGCATCGATCCGCGCAACTTCATCCTGTGCACCGACGACAGCCATTCCGGCACGCTTGTCCATGAAGGCCATATGGACCGGGTGGTGCGCCACGCCATTCAACAGGGGTTGAAGCCGGTGACGGCAATCCAGATGGCGACGCTCAACACCGCCCAGCATTTCAAACTGGAGCGCGAGATCGGCTCGATTGCGCCGGGGCGGCTGGCCGACCTGCTGATCGTCTCGGATCTCTCCGCGATGACCATCGATGAGGTCTACGCGCGTGGCGTCAGGCTGGCCAAGGGCAGCAAGCTCGAAATCGACATTCCGGCCTATGATTACCCGAAGACGGCGAAGAACACCGTCAAGCTCGGCAAGAGACTCAAGGCCGCTGACTTCAACATCGCGGCCCCCAAGGGCGCCAACGAGGTGCGTGTGCGGGTGATCGGCGTCATCGAGAACCAGGCGCCGACGCGGGCGCTGGAAGCGGATCTGCCGGTCGAGGACGGGCTGGTCGCCATGGATCGCCGCAACGATGTCTGCCAGATCGCGCTGGTCGAGCGCCACAAGGGCACCGGCGGTGTCACCAACGCCTTCGTCTCCGGCTTCGGCTACATGGGCGACTGCGCCATGGCCTCCAGCGTGGCGCACGATTCCCACCACATCATCGTCGTCGGCACCAACAAGCAGGACATGGCGCTGGCCGTGAATCGACTGGGCGAGGTCGGCGGCGGCGTCGTGCTGTTCTCGAAGGGCAAGGAGCTGGCGCTGGTCGAAATGCCGATCGCCGGGCTGATGTCGGACGAGCGGGCGGAAATAGTCGCCGCCAAGGCCGAGAAGCTCACCGAAGCGATGCGCAAGATGGGCTGTTCGCTAAACAACGCCTATATGCAGCACTCGCTTCTGGCGCTGGTCGTGATTCCCGAACTCAGGATTTCCGACGTCGGGCTGATCGACGTGACGACCTTCCAGAAGGTCGATCTTTTCGTCTGAGATCAGCCGCCGGCGCTCGGCTGTTTACCCGCCGGTGGCGACGGTCAGCACCTTGAATGGTGTGGTGATGACGATCTCGGCGACCGAGCCGACGGCCTTGCCTAGACCCTGGCCGATGTTGTCGAACTGCGCCGCGTCGGGCTCGTCCGATCGTAGGGCGGCCGGTGTGCGCAGCCGGTCGCCGAGCAGTTGCACCAGAATCGGGTTGTCGGCGAATTTGGCATGGTTCAAACGGTCGCCGCCCTTGGTGTTGGTCAGGTCCGCCACGACCACGCCATAGCTGGCAAGGTCGGCGGCATTGCCGTAATCGCCAACGCGCGGCTTGTCGCCAGAGATCAGGGAAGACAGCTTGAGCGCTCGGTCGTCGCCCGAGAGCAGGATAGCGAACGGCTTGTCCGGCTTGCCGTAGCGGATCATCTGCTTCTTGAAGACATCGACATCGATGTCGGGCGAAGCCAGGACGACATAGCCGAGCTTGCCGCCGAGATCGCGATCGCCGGTGATGGCGAGCTGGCGCAACGCCTCCATCGTCACCCAGGTTCCCATCGAATGAGCGATGATGTCGATGCTCTTGACCCGTGTCTTGGCCAGCATCCTGAGCGTCGCCTCGAGGTCGTCGCGTGCCGCGTTGGCGCTTTCCTTGTCGTAGATATAGCCCGTCGTCTTGCCACTCGACGCCCACGAGAACAGCACCGGCGTTCCGGTATATTTCGTGTCATGGGCAATCTGCGTCAGCCGGTAGATGCCGTCGTCGAAGCCATTGTTGAAGCCGTGCACGAAAACCAGCGCACGGTCGCCGCGCATGGCGATGTCGGCGCCGACCGCCTTGGCGAATTGCGGCGCGCCGTCGTAGAAGGTGACGTCCTTGGCGGTGAATTCCTTGGCCGGATTGCTGTTTGCGGATCCCTTGGCCCGCTCGATGGCACCGACCTGATGGCTTTTGGGAACGGTCACGTCGACACGGGCAAAGCTGGTGGTCAGCGAGCGGTCGCCATCATAGACCTGCCGCGGGTCCTTTGTTGCCCTCTGGCGTGTCGTGGCGACGAAGATCTCATGCGTCGCCGCGATGTCGGAAGCCGGAGCGGCGACCGTCGTCTTGTTGAGCAGATCATGGGTGTTCTGGCCGGCGCAGCCGGTGACAGCGAGCGCGAACGCAACGACGAGGTAACTCTTCGAACGCACGGTCACACGCCGGCTCCCGCAAAGGGGGACGTCAAACGCATGACGTCGCCGGATATTCCGATAAAGCCGAAGGCCGCCGCGGTCCAGTTCAAAGTAAGCCGATACTTCCGCAATGGTGAAAAGGCACGGCGAGAACCGCGGGACCGCATCTATTGCCCGAGCAGGCCGATGCGATCGGTCACGTCGCGATCGCTGGCAAAACCGTCGTCGTCGCGCAGCCGCTGGCCGATCATCTTCACCAATTCGGGATTGTCGGCGAATTTGGTGTGGTTGAAGCTATCGCTTCCCTTGACCTTGGAGAGGTCGACGACCGTCACGCCGTAGGAGGCAAGATCGGCGGCGTCCTTGTAGTCGCCGACGCGTGGCCGCGAGCCGGCGATCAGGCCGGAGAGCCTGAGCGCCCGATCGTCGTCTGAGAGCAGCAGGATGAACGGCTTGTCAGGCTTGCCGTAGCGCCGCATCTGGCTCTTGAACACATCGACATCGATGTCGGGCGAGGCGAGCACCACATCGCCGAGCTTGCCGCCGAGATCGCGGTCGCCGCTGATGGCCATCTGGCGCAGCGTTTCCATCGTCACCCAGGTTCCCATCGAATGGGCGACGATGTCGATGCGCCGCGCGCCGGACTGTTCCAGCATCCTCAAGGTCACTTCGAGCTGGTCGCGGGCCGCGCTGGCGCTTTCCTTGTCATAGACATAGTCGGTGGTCTTGGCGCCCGACGCCCAGGAAAACAGCACCGGTGTGCCCGGATAGCCGGAATCATGGACGATCTGGGTCAAGCGGTAGACGGCATCATCGAAGCCGGTGTTGTAGCCATGGACGAAGACCATGACGCGGCCGCCGCGCGCCGCGATGTCGGCATTGAGCGCGCTGGAGAACTTCGGCTGTGTGTCGTAGCCGACGACTTCGGACGCCATGAAATACTTCGCCGGGTCATCGGATTTGCCGCGCGAACGGCGCTCGATCTGGCCGGTCTGGTGAGAACCTGGCACCGTGACAGTGACGCGGGCGTAATTCAGCGTTGCCGAGCGCTCGCCGTCGAAAACCTTGTTGGGATCGTCGGATTTCTTGCGCGTCGTAGCGATGAAGATGCTGTGGTTGCCGGCGATCTCCGTCACCGGCGTCGCGACGATGGCGCTGCCAAGCAGTTCCTGTGTTTGCGTGCCGGCGCAGCCGGCGACGAGCAAGGCAAGGACAACGGCAAAGATCTTCTTCAAAGGCACTCAGAAATTCCAACTCCGGCCAAAAGGCCTGCCTACCCCCGCGACATCCCGGACAGCCAGAGTGCGGCAGAACTAAGTCGTGTCCAGCCGAAATGTGGTCAGCGCCCGGTTACGGCCATCGCACTGTTGCGCGAAAGCCAAAACGGCGGCAGAAACGCCGGAATGTTGGAGAAGGGCAGCACCTCCGGTTTGAGGCGGATTCCGAGTACATCCGCCATGAAGCCGCGCCGCGCCTCGATGCGGCTCCAGGCCTCGGGATGGCGCGCCGCGATCTCCTCGCGCAGAGGTTCGTCGGCAAGCGCGATGCCGTCCTCGATGTTGGTGGTGAAATAGGCGCTGCCGGTCGCCGGGATGACGTCGACCTGCAGCGCCATGCCCGATCTCAGTCTGATGTCGGAGCCGGGAAACACCGGCGAATGCATCCATTCGTCGATATGGACGAGATGGCCGGGATTGAGGGAAACACCAAAGAACGGATCACCTATGCGGTCATGCACAGCCTTCCACAGCGTGCCTCCCGTGGTGCCGATGCCGATCGCTTCGTACCAGTCGACGACGGCGGCAAAATAGGGCGCGACCAGTCTTTCGACATAGTCGCGGATAGCATGCGGAAGTTCGGATGCCTCCTCGGCGACGAAGCCGGCGCGTGCATTGAGCGCACCCTGGATGCCGTAGGCCATGGTGATCGGGTCGCCACGCTGGATGATGTCGAGGCGCGGGCTGGGCAGGCCATAGGCGGCGCGCTTGCCCGCCGACAGCATCGGGTGGCAGCCATGCGGCAGCCCGTTCATGCCCATCAGCCGAGCCGCCTGCAGTTCGGTCATGCCGGGCTCGATGCCTTGCAGGACATTACGCAGCCCCTGCGAGGTGAAGGTCGCGGCGAACTCGAAGGCAGCCAATTGGTCGGCCTCGTTGATGGCGCGCAGCCCGTCGGTGGGGTTCATCAGCAGATTGGCCGCGTTCACAACCGCGCCCTTGTCGCCAACAAGCGCGCGCAGCGTATCGGCGATGAAGGAGGGCAGGTCGAGCGCCGTCTCGCCAAAGCCGGCATCACCCGCGCCGAACGGCTTCCAGCCAATGGCGCCGATGCGCTGGCCGGGCTTCAGGCCGCAATCGGCGAGGATGTCGGGAAGCGCGTCCGAGCGATCGCGCGGCTGCGCCGGCAGCGAAAAGGTCTGGTAGAGGACGCGCTCATACGGCCCGCCGCAGAGTTCGGCATAGCCCCAGCCTTCATTGCCGACGAGGAGTCTTGGCTGCCGGCCGGGAACGACGACAAGCAGCGTTTCCTCGAAACGCGGATCATAGCCTGAGAGATAGGCGACATTGGCCGCGTGTTCGCGGTCGCCATAGATGGCGAAAGCATCTAGGCCGGCCTTGACGCCCAATGCCGTCAGCGCCGCGATGCGGGCTTCGTGGGTGGCGCGCGCAATGAGCGGCATCACCGTCGGTTCGCCTAATTCCGGCAAGGACATGGATTTCAGGCCGACCGATGCGACAGGCATGAACAAACGCCTCCAAGTGCTTGCAAGGATTCTGCGAATGCCCGTTTTGGAGGGGCATGAATGGCCGGACAATGGCGTCACGGGCCTGGATATGCAATAGGCGGGATCGGCCGCACGACGACAGGGCGTGCAACAAACAGCCGTTGCGCGGCCCGATCGATGATAGAGGTCCGCGACAACAGGCGGTGCGAGGTGGTTTTCCGATGAACAGTTTCTCTTCCCGCGTCGCCACCGCTGCCGCCGCGATCCGCCAGATCTTTCCGGAAACGCCGCTGCAGGAGAACGACTACCTGTCGAAAAAGACCGGGGCACGGGTGCTGTTGAAGCGCGAGGACCTGTCGCCGGTGCGGTCCTACAAGATCCGCGGCGCCTTCAATTTCTTCCGCAAGACGCTCGCGGCCGGCAACGAGGCGGAACTCTTCGTCTGCGCTTCCGCCGGCAACCATGCGCAGGGCTTCGCTTTCGTCTGCCGCCACTTCGGCAAGAAGGGCGTCGTGTTCATGCCGGTAACGACGCCGCAGCAGAAGATCGACAAGACCAAGCTGTTCGGCGGCGATTTCGTCGAGATCAGGCTGGTCGGCGATTTCTTCGACGATTGCTACCGCGCCGCCTTCGAATTCACCGAAAGTTCCGGCGCCCACATGGTGCCGCCCTTCGACCATAAGGACATCATCGAGGGCCAGGCGACGGTCGCCTATGAGATCGCCGACCAGATCCCGGGCGCCCGCATGCCCGACATCATCATGCTGCCGGTCGGGGGCGGCGGGCTCGCCGCCGGCGTCACCCACTATTTCGCCGATCAGGGCCGGGAAGCGCGCTTCGTCTTCTGCGAACCGGCCGGCGCCCCAAGCCTGCGCGAGAGCCTGTCTGCCGGAAAGCGCCTGAAGCTCACCAAGGTCGATAATTTCGTCGATGGCGCCGCGGTGGCCGAGATCGGCCGCGAGCCGTTGCGGCATCTCAAGGATTTTCCGGCCGACACTGTACGGCTGATCCCGGAAAACCGGCTCTGCGCCACCATGATCGAGATGCTCAACGTCGAAGGCGTCGTGCTGGAACCGGCGGGCGCGCTGGCGATCGACGCGCTCAAGGATTTTTCGAAGAAGGAGATCAGGGGCAAGACGATCGTCGCCGTGGTTTCGGGCGGCAATTTCGATTTCGAGCGGCTGCCGGACGTCAAGGAGCGGGCGCTGCGCTTCGAGGGCCTGAAGAAATACTTCATCATCCGCTTTCCGCAGCGGCCGGGCGCGTTGCGCGATTTCCTTGAAATGCTCGGACCCGACGACGACATCGCCCGCTTCGAATATCTGAAGAAATCGGCACGCAATTTCGGCTCGGTGCTGATCGGCATCGAAACCAAGGATCGTCGCAATTTCGACCTGCTCAAGGCGAATTTTGAGGCCGAAGGCGTCCAGTACCAGGATATCACCGACAACGAGACGCTGGCCGGGTTCATCATATGACTGATCGAGGAAAAACCTTCGTCGCGCTGTTTTCGGGCATCAATGTCGGCGGCAACCGCATCGTCAAGATGGCGGAGCTGCGGTCGTTCCTCGAGGGTCTCGGCTTTTCCGATGTCGCCACCTATGTGCAGAGCGGCAATGCCGTGTTCCGGGCGAAGAAGGGTGACGCGGCGACGCTGACGAAACAGATCGAAGCAGCCTTCGAGAAGAAATGGGGATTTCATTCGCGCATCATGGTGCGCGATCTCGGCTGGTTCGAGCGGCTGATAGCGGACAATCCATATCCGGAGATCGCCGAAGAGCCGACCAAGCTCCATGCCTATGTGCTGGAGCGCGAGCCGACCGGCGATGAGGTGGCGCGGCTGGCCGAAAAGTGCACCGGTCCCGAACGGTTCGAGATCAAAGGCGACGTGCTCTATTTGCACGCCCCGGACGGGCTCGGCAAATCGGTTTTTGCCGGGCTGATCCCGCGCACGCTGAAAGTGCCGGGCACCGCGCGCAACTGGCGCTCGGTGCTGGCGCTGCGGGAAATGGCCGGTCAGGCCGACGGAGTTTAGGCCGGTTACGCTGCCGTGGCGGGCTTCCAGTCGAAGGTCAGTTCTTCGCGGAAGGCAAAGCGTTTGATGTGATCGGCAACGACGCTTTCCATACGCTCGAGCGATCCGCCTTCCTCGGTTGACACCGTGATATGCAGCGCGCTCGCATCGGCATCCATGACGGTGCGGCCGAGCGAAAGATCGATCGTGCCATGGTGGGGATCGAACTCGACGGGGAATTTATGCGCCCAGTGCTTGCAAAGCTGCTGCAAATAGCGGCTGGCGTGTTCGGTGGCGACATCGGCATGGCTGGTCGGCATGAGTGAATTCTCCGGGAGGGCAGGCGCCCATTGCTTGATATGGCGTGCCAGACTTGCCAGGCTGGCGCGACAGCCCGGTAGATAGGTGCTGTCGCGCAAAACGCCAAAGGCTGCCGGGCGATTTTCCGCCCCGGTCGAGACCTACCAGCTTCCGGTGTTCGCCATTGAAGCCCACGGTTCGGCCTTGGCCTTGGCCGGACCCTTTTGCAGGAGCTCGATCGAAATGCCGTCCGGCGACCTGATGAAGGCCATGTTGCCGTCGCGTGGCGGCCGGTTGATGGTGACGCCATTGTCCATCAGATGCTGGCAGGTGGCGTAGATGTCGTCGACCTCATAGGCGAGGTGGCCGAAATTGCGCCCGCCCTTGTAGTCTTCCGGATCCCAATTGTAGGTCAGTTCGACCAGCGGCGCCTTTTCGTTGACGCCGCTCTCCTCGTCCTCCGGCGCGGCGAGGAAGATCAGCGTGAAGCGGCCTTGCTCGTTTTCGTAGCGGCGCACCTCCTTGAGACCGAGCTTGGCGCAGTAGAAATCGAGCGAGGCATCGACGTCGGCGACGCGGACCATGGTGTGCAGATAGCGCATGTGATTTCCTCGATAAATTGCGTTGCGGCGCAACATAGGGTCGACCCGGTCAAAGGGCAATCGTTCGGCACTGCGCAATGCCGGCAAAGAACAAATCCGGTATTCCCCCAATGAACCGTGAAAAAAGGCACGTCAGGTCTTGCACTCACCGGAAGCCGCGGTGTTAATCTAGTATCAAGAATCAGTTGCGGTGTTCTTGAAAAAAGGGGGCATTCTTATGGGGGAAAAGGCCTCTTTGACGGGGCGGGACGCAACCCTTGACGACGCCTTGCATCGTGACGAAGGCGGCGATGCTGCCGATCTGCTCGAAATTGCCGGCGCCATCAAGTGGTTCGATGTGGCCAAGGGCTACGGTTTCATCCTCCCGGATGACGGCATTTCAGGCGATATCCTCCTCCATGTGACATGTCTTCGAAAGGACGGCTTCCAGACGGCTTTGGAGGGCGCGCGCGTGGTCTGCCTCGTCAAGCATGGCGATCGCGGATTGCAAGCCTTCCGGGTGCTCTCGATGGACGTCACCACGGCGGTCCATCCGGCCGAAATGCAGGAGCAGCGCACTCATATCGCGGTGACGCCGGAAAGCGGCCTCGAACGCGCTTTGGTAAAATGGTTCAACCGCACCAAAGGGTTTGGTTTTCTCACCCGCGGCGAGGGCACCGAGGACATCTTCGTCCACATGGAGACCTTGCGCCGTTACGGCATCACTGAGCTTCGGCCGGGGCAGGTCGTGCTGGTTCGTTTTGGACGCGGCGACAAAGGCCTTATGGCTGCCGAAATTCACCCCGATATGGGCACCTTGCCGGTTTCGCACTAGGACGATTTCGGTCGAGGACTTTGAATGGCTCACAGGAACTGGCTGACGGCGGGTGTGGTGTGCGCCATTGTCGCCGTGGTCGTGGCCGCAGGTGCTTACTTCTATTCCGACCGACCGACCGCGGCTGACAGCCGGGCGATGATCCTTCCGGTCGATCCGGCGCCGCTGGTTGTGGTGACGAAAGGCGGCGATCGTTCTTTTTCCATCGAAGTCGCCAACACGGCCGCGGAGCGCGAGGCTGGGCTGATGTACCGCCAGGACATGGCGGACGACCATGGCATGTTGTTCGTCTTCGAGATCCAGCAGCAGGTCAGCTTCTGGATGCAGAACACGCCGATGCCGCTGGACCTGATTTTCGTCGGCCAGGATGGCAAGATCCGGGCGATCAAGCATGGCGAGCCGCAATCCGAGGCCATCATTTCGCCTGGTGTGCCAGTGCGTTTCGTGCTCGAGCTCAAAGCTGGCACCGCCGCCAGGAACGGCATCGAATATGGCGACCTGTTGCGCCATCCGGCCGTTGGCACGGCGTCTGGTCCGGGCGTGCCGCCATCCGACAATGGCGATGCGCCCAACGGTGGTGCCGGTTGAGCGTGCGAGCGGGATAACCGATGCAGTTTTTTTCCCATGACGGCTTCGATCTTGCCTTCCTCGACCGCCAGCCCGCATCGGGTGAAGGCGATCCGGTGATGATGATCCATGGCTTTGCCTCGACCCACTATGTCAATTGGGTATCGCCGGGCTGGTTCAAGACGCTGAACGATGCCGGTTACCGCGCCATCGCCTTCGACAATCGCGGCCACGGTTCGTCGTCGAAGAGTTATGACGAGGCCGATTACACGCCGGTCAAGATGGCTTCGGATGCCGCCGCCTTGCTTGGCCATCTCGGCATAGAGCGCGCCCATGTCATGGGCTATTCGATGGGCGCGCGCATCGCGGCGTTCCTGGCGCTGTCCGATCCGGACAAGGTGGCGACGCTGGTTTTCGGCGGTCTCGGCATCGGCATGATCGACGGCGTCGGCGACTGGGATCCGATCGCCGCGGCCCTCCTTGCCGACGATCCAGCGGCGACCAGTCATCCGCGCGGCCGATCGTTTCGCGCCTTCGCCGACCAGACCCGCAGCGACCGCCGGGCGCTGGCCGCCTGTATCGCCAGGTCGCGAGAATTGCTGAGCGAGGACGATATTGCGCGCATCGCCCAGCCGACGCTGATCGCCGTCGGCACGACGGACGACATTGGCGGTTCGCCCGATGAACTCGCGGCATTGATGCCGAACGCCAGGGCCTTTCACATCGAGGGCCGGGACCATATGCTGGCGGTCGGGGACAAGACCTTCAAGCAACGCGTGTTGGAGTTCTATGCCGAAAATCCGCTCTGAGCGGACGGCGACGGGGAGCGGGCAATAGTGGCACAATGGGGGAGAAGCGCGGCCGCCATACCGGGTGCGGTCGCGCAGGGTAACCTCGGCAAACGTTCCGTCATCCTGGCGCTGGCAGCCTTCGCTGCAGGGGCGATTGCGATGACCATCCTGGTGGCGATGCCGAGCGACGCGTCGCAGCTGGCCCAGAACATCGGCACGGTTTTCTTCATGGCGGTATTTTTGCTCGCCGCACCGCTGGCGCATATCACCGGCGCGGTTTTCGGCGTGATGGCGCTCGTGCGTTCGAATGACAATCGTGCGTTTGGCCTTCTGGGGATCGTGCTCAACGGCCTGTCGGTGATGGCAGGGCTGGTTCTCCTAGCAGCAATGGCGTCGACGATTGGCGCTTTTACCTGATTGCTCTTAGCCTGTGGTGAGAGCCGCCAGCGACCGCGCCATGTTCAGTCTGGCCTGTGGTTCGAAGCGCTGGCGAAACTCTTCGGTGTGGAACATGTGCGGGCGGGCGAGGAAATTCTTCAGGACCGCGCTGCGGCCGGTCCGCCACATCGGCTCCTCCACCCAATGATACTCGCGCCGCACGGCGCGTTCATAAGCATCGAAGGCGTCCGGCTTAGCCCCCAGGATCGACAGATCCATGTCGAGGAAAAGACCGGCGTCCCGTACGGCCGTCGCGTCGTCAAACAACGGCAGTTGGTGCGTGGCGGTAGCGACGATCATCGCCGAGATGCGGTCGAGGCGCCCGGCTTCAGCGCGGCCCGCGAGCTTTTTCTCGGCAAGGGCGGCACTTTGCGCCTCGTTGTCCTTGGCCTTGCTGTCATAGATGGCATCATGGAACCAGATCGCCGCCTGGACGGCTTCGGCATCGCCGAGCAACCCTCGATAGTCGCCTGCGAGCGCCAGCATCGCCTCGATATGGGCAAGGTTGTGATAGTGGCGGCCTTTGGCCTTGTAGAGCGCTGAGAGCTCGCTTTTCAGCGCCTTGTCGATCAAGGGTTCGTTTTCCATGGCGGCGTCCAGATCCACCCAATGAAATAGTCCCGGCATCCTGGGCTAAAACACGACACAGCGGAAGGCAGCGAGGGAGTCATGGTGCCGCACCCGATTGACCAAATCGCATGACGGCGGGAAGCTCCTTGGCATGAGCAGGATCCGCGCGGTCACCCGCCAGGACGCATGTTGTCATTTTCAAAGCACGCAAACCCAAGGAGCCTTGACATGACCAGTACCCAGCAGCGTAACGAGACCGCTACCGAGACCCCTAGACCGGGGACTATCGACATGAAGCTCGAGGCCGTCATCATTTCCGTTTCAGATGCCGATCGGGCCAAGCGTTTTTATGGTGGCCTGGGTTGGAGGCTCGACGCCGACTTCGTCGTTGGCGATGCGTTTCGGGTCGTGCAGTTCACGCCTCCGGGTTCACCTTGCTCGATCCATTTCGGCAAGGGGCTCACGACCGCCGCGCCAGGTTCGGCAAAGGGACTTTATCTCGTTGTGTCCGATATCGAGGCGGCGCGTGCCGAACTGGTGGCGCGCGGGGTCGATGCGAGCGAGGTATTTCATCGTGCGGGCCCTGGGCAGCCGCCGATCAGCGGCAGACATCCGGAGGGGCGCAGTTATTCCTCCTATGCCTCGTTCAGCGACCCGGACGGCAACAGCTGGCTGCTGCAGGAGATCACCCAGCGATTGCCTGGGCGCGTGGATGCCCACGACACGACATTCACCTCGTCGACCGAGCTTGCCGCCGGGTTGCGGCGTGCGGCTGCCGCGCATGGCGAGCACGAGGAGCGAACCGGCGGACAGAGGGATGAGAACTGGCCCGACTGGTACGCCGAATACATGGTAGCGGAACAGGCCGGCAAGCCACTGCCGACTTGAACAGCGGCCATCGCAGCGCGGTGTCATCGACGTCGCGGTGAGCTTGAGCTTGCCGGCCACCAGATCGCTACGCCTTCCGCCCGGTCAGGCCGGAAAGCTCGCTTTTCAGCGCCTCGTCGATCAAGGGTTCGTTTTCCATGGCTGCTTGAATTCCCGCGAACCAAATCCATTTGACACAGCACTAAGGAAAATTGAGTTCAATCGTGCTATGATCTGGCTTATATGTGCGGCCGGACAACAGGCAAGCACAACAGGCAAGCCCGGCAGGACGCAGGACGAGACGGCGATGAACAGCATCAGCATTTCCCGACACAGCGCATTGCAGCCGGTCGACCCGATCTGGCGCGCGATCCGCGACGAGGCGATGGAAGCGGTCAACCGCGACCCGCTGCTTGCCGCGTTCCTCTATTCGACCATCCTCAACCAGGACAGCCTGGAAGAAGCGGTCATCCATCGGCTGGCCGAGCGGCTCGACCATCAGGATATCGGCTCCGATCTCATCCGCCAGACCTTCAAGTCGATGCTGGCCGACGACAAGGACTGGCCGACGACCGTGCGTGTCGACATCCAGGCCTATTACGATCGCGATCCGGCCTGCGACCGCTTCATCATGCCGGTGCTCTATTTCAAGGGCTTTCATGCCATCCAGACCCACCGGCTGGCGCATTGGCTGTGGAACCAGGGCCGCAAGGATTTCGCGCTCTACCTGCAGAGCCGCTCGTCCTCGGTCTTCCAGACCGACATCAACCCGGCCGCCCGCATCGGCAAGGGCATCTTCATCGACCATGCCACCGGCCTCGTCGTCGGCGAGACCGCGGTCATCGAGGATGATGTGTCGATCCTTCACGGCGTGACGCTGGGCGGAACCGGCAAGGCCGGCGGCGACCGTCACCCCAAGATCCGCTACGGTGTGCTGATCGGCGCCGGCGCCAAGATCCTCGGCAACATCGAAATCGGCCATTGCTCGAAGATCGCGGCAGGCTCGGTGGTGCTATCGCCCGTACCGCACAACAAGACGGTTGCCGGCGTGCCGGCCCGCGTCGTCGGCGAGACCGGCTGCGATCAGCCGTCGCGCCAGATGGACCAGCTTCTGCCGTCGCAGACGATGGACCAGGTCGTCAGCTTCGACATCTGATTTTCATCCGCCCACTGCCTGTGGCCGGTTGCCGGCCGCGGGGCAGGAGCGGGCGGTTGTTCTCGTCTTATCAGGCCGCTCGCCTTTACATCGCCATTGTCGACGTGCCAGAAGCGCGTTCAATCGAGCAAGCCCGATGATCGGAGAAGACTGTTGAAGCCGGACGAAATCAGAAAGCTGGACGCCTATTTCAAGCGCGTCTTCCAGAACCCCAAGCTTGAGGTCAAGGCACGGCCGCGCAAGGAAGATTCGGCCGAGGTCTATGTCGGCGACGAGTTCCTCGGCATCGTCTTCAAGGACGAGGACGACGGCGACTACAATTTTTCGATGGCGATCCTCGACATCGATCTGGCCTGAGCCAGCAATATTGCGCTCGGCCGGCTCCACCTCGAATGCGGCCGGCCAGCCCGATCTCTCGAGCTTTCCTAATGTCCTGTCTTCAGGAAGCGCGCGGCCTCGGTGGCGATAGCCGCGTCGAGCGCCTGCCAATCGCCCAGAAACTCCCTGGGGAAGCGATAGGTGAGGCTGAGTTCCTCGCCAACGTGGATGTCGCGCTCGCAAGGCGCCAGCGATTCCTCGGCACTCGGCCCGCTCAGGCAGCGGGCCACGAACGGGTCCTTGCCGGGGCGCTTGCCGACAACCAGCACCTCGTTCAGGTAGCCTGATTTCTCATTGAAGCCGTACACCATCGTGCCGCCGGGGCCCGCAATGCCGGGTTGGGTGATCAACGCGCTGTAGATCGGCGCGAAGCGGCCGCTCATGTCGCGCGACATCATCTGCTGTTCGAGGGACAGGAAGATGATGTTTCTGCTTGCCCCCGTGTGATTGAAATCGTCGCGGGCCGGCTCGCTGTAGCCGTCCATCTGGGGATAGCGCAGATAGAGGTCGAGCCGCGAGGCGATGCCGTCGCGCCGGGCCTGGGCGAAACGGATGGCGTTGGCCGGCACGGCGATGACATTGTTGCCGATCACCACCTGCTGGATCGTTGCGTCGTCGGTGTATCCGGCCATGGCGATCGAATGGCCGAACCATTTGCCGCCAACGCTGATCGCTACCGACAGCAGCGCCAGCGCCGCGAATGCGTAGAACACCCGCTTCATCAGCACGGAATCGACCACGGTGAGTTGGGGGCCGTCGGCGATCGTTGCCTGCTTCATCTCAGTCCTCGGATCTAGGCTGCTGTCCGCCTTGGGTGTCCTTGGGCGGCACACATCGCGCGGCACGGCTCTTGCAGCCTCCATGGAACGACTGTGCAATTTCATGGTAAATGGAACGTAAAGATGGGCCCGCTGGAACTCACCGTATTCGCTTTTGTCGTCGGACTGACGGCCTGCGGGCTGGCTGGATCGATGATGGAACTGGTGTCGGGCCGCAAGGTCGCCTTCACCGAGCCCTACGTGACGCCGTCGCATGTGCTGCGCTCGCTGCTCGCCACCGCTTGTGCCGGGCCCTTCATGCTGGTCAACGACGCCCTCGATGCCCGGCGTGAGCGCCGCATTTCGACCTTGGCGCTGATGTCCTGCGGCTGCACGGCGATCGCCTGGTCACTGGCGCTGGGCGTCGTCGTGCTTGCCATTGCCTCATGGTCGATCGGTCTCCTAGGCTCCAGCCTTCCAGCCTGAGACGATTCGGAGACCGAAAATGCCGCTTTATGCGATCGATGGAACAGAGCCCAGCTTCGCGGACGCGGACTCAAACTGGATCGCGCCCGATGCGACGCTGATCGGCGACGTGCGGGTCGGCCGCAATGCCGGCTTCTGGTTTGGCGCAGTCATCCGCGGCGACAATGAGCCGATCGTCATCGGTGCCGACACCAATGTGCAGGAACACACGGTCATGCACACCGATCGCGGCTTTCCGCTGACCATCGGGCAAGGCTGCACGATCGGCCACCGCGCCTTGCTGCATGGCTGCACGATCGGCGACAACAGCCTGATCGGCATGGGCGCCATCGTGCTGAACGGCGCCAGGATCGGCAGGAACTCGCTGGTTGGCGCCGGTGCGCTGGTCACCGAAGGCAAGGAATTTCCGGACAATTCGCTGATCGTCGGCTCGCCGGCCAAGGCGATCAGGGTGCTGGACGAGGCGGCCGTTGCCAGACTGCGCGGCTCGGCGGCGCATTACGTCGCCAACGGCAAGCGCTTCAAGGCCGGATTGAAGAGGGTTTGAGACCAGCCTTGCCCGCCGGTCGTTTCATCGCGCACCAACTCACTGTCGGTTAGATCTGCGCCTGGCCATCGCATCGCGCAGCAAGGAAGCGCCGGCTTCAAACCCGGCAATGTCGGCTTCCTCGGCGGCTGTCCTGTCGTCATCGATGCGGGTTTCGAGCGCCGGGTCGGCGCCCGCCGCCAAAAGCAGGCGGATCGCGTCGACACTGCGGATGGCCACTGAATAGTGAAGCGGCGTCCAGTCGTTCACGCCCCGCATATTGGGGTCGGCGCCACCCTCGATCAGCACCCGCACGATTTCCAGTCTGTCGGCCCGGTCGGTGGACAGCGCGGCAATGATCGCCGGAAACCCACCGTGATCCTGATAATTCGGATCCGAGCCCGCATCCAGCAAGGTCGAGATGAAGCCGACGGGGCTCCAATAGATCGCATATTCCAGCGGATGCCCGAGGCCGAACTCGAACGGCATGCGCTCGTCGAACCAGCCGGGCGAGCCGCCCAAGGCCAAGCCGAGGCCCTCGAAATCGCCGGCCTTGAAGGCATCGTCGATAGCCTTGAACAGGCGATGACGCTCGCATCGATCTTCCGGGATTTCCAACATCGCCGTGATCCAGAAGGCGAAACCAACGGCCTATAGTGCCTCGATCTCCTGCCCGTGGAAAGGGACGTCCCGGAACCTGCGAGCCTCCGCCAGAAATGGCGGAGCCGGCCCGGGGACGGGGCCGGCTCCTTTGACCCGGTCGTTGGGGACGGGGAGGGTGGGGACTCGACCGGGTTTCTCCTGAAGCGGTCGCATTCATGCGACGCGCTTGACCTCTGTTTTAGCGGACGCTGGCGACCGCGTCGGAGCGGCCGTCGTTGATCGTCACCCAAACACCAGAGTTCTGATCTGACTGGCGCTTGAGGTAGGTGTAGTCCGTGTCCGTCCAGGACAGCACCTTGGTTTCCAGATTATCGAGGATGAATTCCCCGAGGCTGGTGCGCACGGTCAGCACCGCGTGGCCGTCGCCATTCGGCTGGCGTGCGACCGTCATCAGCAGATTGCCGACCGGCACGCCCGCATCCATCAATTCGCGACGCTTTTCCAGCGCGTAGTCCTCGCAATCGCCATAGCCATTGTCGGGATAGGCCCAGTATTCCTCGACACCGTAATTTTCCATGTCGGTGCGCGGCTTGACCCTTGTGTTGACCGAATTGTTGATGTTGACGATCGTCGCCCACAATTTGCGGGTCAGTTCGACCGGCGCGCCCTTGGGGGTTCTTTCGTTGCATTCGCCAGGTATGCGCTGGCAGAATTCATAATGGCCAACAGGCTGCGTGGTGCGTCCGCCGGTGTGCATATAGGCCGGTCCCGCGGCATATGCTGATCCCCAAGCGGAAAGCTGCATCGCCATTGCCACCAGCAACAGCTTGCCCCTCGTCTTCTTCATTGTTGTAGTCTCCCCGTTCGAAGGAGACATTGCCACATGTGGATTTATTTGCGGCAAAAGCGCGAAGTAGATATTGAGTAAAACGCCAATAGAATAAACATAAAATTTGAATCATTTGAGTATTAAATCGTTTGGAGTTTTGAGACCTCGGCTCGGCGAGCCCCTAAGTCACGCAGGCCTTGTCGGGAACGGCCTCGGACCGTCGAAGCTTCTCCGTCTAGGCATGAAAAACAAAAAAACCGGCCCCTAGGGGCCGGTTTCCTGGAGCGCTCTGTCGGCCTTGTCAGGTGCGCGGCGTGTTGAATTCGGAATCGAGCGTTTCGGGGCGCTGGATGACGGCGAATTCGATGGCGACGCCGTCCTCGAAATGGCGAACGATCTGCCCGCGCATGGTGCCGAGCATGACCTGGATGCCGATCGCCGGCTTGACGTCGATCTCGATCGCGGCGCCGGAAAGCGACAGGTCGATGATACGGCACTGGTACTGACGGCCGTCGGTAAGCTGCAGCACGCTGGTCGGATTGCGTGGCGCTACGCGCTCGTGCCGGCGGTCTTCCGGCAGGTCGAGCTCGTGCTTGTTGGCAAGCCAGGTCAATTGCGCGGCAAGCTTGTCCTTCTTGCGGTCGGACGCGATGACGGTCATCGCGAAACCGTCCTGCAAGGTGCGCGTGACGACACCTTCGATGCGGCCGATATGGTCGATATAGGCGATGACTTTTTCGCCGGGCATGCCGATGCGGTCGGTGCGAAACGCTACATTGCCCGGTGACATATCGACGACCTGGCAAGGGTGTTCGGTGCGGTCTTCCAGCATGAAGCGCCCGTAAATCTTGACCCGGACGCGCTGAAAGTTACGCCTTTCAGCTTGGGACGGCGCATAGTCGATCGCCGCTGACCTCATGACTGCCTACACCCTGTTTGGCATCCCGCGCGTCGATGCGAGGAACTTCATCAGAGAAGTACAACAATGGGGGTTAACAAAGGGGAAAAGCAGGTCCTGTTGCTGCGAGATTTGCCGTCTATTCCTCGCGCCCGCCATCGAAGACGACGAGATGGCGGATACGGCGCGCGCGGCCGAGCGCCGATATCGTCTCGGGTGCTTCGAGTTGGTCGGGAACGAGCGAGGGAACATCGATCGCCGGACGGTTGTTGAGGAGCTCCTTCTCCGGATCGATGACGCGGATCGAATCGATCAAGGCGTCGGTGATCGGATCGGCACCCAGCCAGAAGGGCTTCTCCACGGCGCTGATCACGCCCAGGCAGCGCGGATTTTCGACGCCGCCGTCAAGCGGCAGGGCAAGCAGTTCGAACTTGTTAGAACGGCCGTTGCGGCTGAAACCCTCAAAGGCGATGAGCACGACCGACTTCTGGTCGAAGACGCCATGGATCAGCCGCGAGACGAGCCGCTGATCCTTCTCGCGCCACAGCGACGGAAAGGAGAACCCCTTGAGTTCGCGGCCATAGCAGGCGCAAAGTCTGGTGCCGGCCAGCCGGAAGACGGCTTGCCCGCGCGTGTCCCTTTCCAGGATGAAAGTATCGGCCAGCAGCGACTTGATGTCGGCGGGCTCGACCTCCGAACGCTTCGGGGCGGGGCGTCCGTCACGCAGGCGGTTCCAATATTGGAACAGCGTGATCGATCCGTTCTGGTTCATGCTATGCTGCTCCGCGCAATCTGTCGTCTGATGTCCCATCGGTGAACAGAAGGGCGCCCTCCGATGACCTACATGCGTTGCGGAGCAGGAAGCGTGCCAGCGTCGTTAACACTTGTTCACGGGTCGGGGCCGTTAAGGTTAACAAGTGGTTTACGTTGCATCGAAGCGGCCCCCATGGCACACAAAAACCACTCCAGAAGCGGTCGTTTCGCGACGATCGGCAGCACTTCAGTCAAGAGTTTTAGGGGAGCATGGGGCTCGACCAGCCGTTCAAGGGAAACCTTGAACGGCTTCTTTTTTGATTCGCGATGGAGCGATTCGCCGTTTGCGGTTCGTTCGGGGGTGATCTAGATGCTCGAACCCGAATCCCGTGCTGAGTGCAATTTCATATGAGCGAACCGCAAGGCCCCTCGGAAATCGAGCCGATCGAGGATGAACCCGAACAGCGGCGCGAGCCGGTGTTCAATCTGCCACCTGTCGTGCTGGCGGTGATCGGCATCTGCGCGGTCGTCTATCTGTTGCAGCAGTACGTGCTGACGCAGGAACAGCAACTGACGCTGCTTTACGACGGGGCCTTCATCCCTGTTCTCTACACCGGGCAATACGGCTTCGACTGGTTCCTTTTCTCTCGCCCGTTCACCTACGCCTTCCTTCATGGCAGCTTTGCCCATATTGCCATCAACATGGTCTGGCTCGCCGCTTTCGGTTCGCCATTGGCAAATCGCCTGGGGACGCTCTGGTTCGCGCTGTTCTTTGCCGTGACCGGGCTGGCTTCGGTTGCGCTTTTCTGGGCCATGCATCCGTATGGAGAAGCGCCGCTCGTCGGGGCATCGGGCGCTATTTCTGGCATGATGGGCGCTGCCGCGCGTTTCGGTTTCCGCACCGACCGCTCGTCGGCTGGCAAGGCCGCCTTCGCCGGCCCTGTGCTGCCAATCGCCATCGTACTGCGCTCGCGCGGCGTCGTGATCTTCCTTGCCGTGTGGATGATCATCAATCTCGCCACCGGCCTTCTCGGCTTTGCCCCGGGAATTGAGAGCCAGATCGCCTGGGAGGCCCATATTGGCGGCTTCGTCGCCGGCTTCTTCGGCTTGCGCTGGTTCGACCGACGATGGCAGGCGCCTGAATGGGAGACCACCGACCGCCGCACTTGAAATGCAACCGATCACGGCGCACGATGTTCACTCTTATGTGAAAGCCGGTCAGGGCAGGAAACCGGCAGGCAAAGCAGAGGAGGACGCCATGACGGTTAAGGCAATTCTCGAGAAAAAAGGCCACGACGTATTGACGCTCGGGCCGAACGAAAAGCTTAGCGAAGCCATCCGCATCCTTGCCGAACACAAGATTGGCGCGCTGGTCATCACCAATGGTGATCACAAGATCGTCGGCATTCTTTCAGAGCGCGACATCGTGCGGGTTGTCGCCAGGGAAGGCGCAGCCGCGCTCGATATCGCCGTGCGCTCGGCAATGACGCCAAAGGTGAAGATCTGCAATGAGAACCACACCGTCAACGAGGTGATGGAGATCATGACCAAGGGCCGTTTCCGCCATCTGCCGGTGGAAAAAGACGGCATGCTCGATGGCATCGTGTCCATCGGCGACGTGGTCAAGCGCCGCATAGAGGATGTCGAGCGCGAGGCCGACGAGATCAGGGCCTACATCGCCACCGCTTGAGCGATGAACGAAACCGCCGGCCGGTGAACCGACCGGCGGAGCCATAGTCTACCGGTTGTCGAGTTCGGAACGGACGAATTCAAGCCCGCGCGGGGGCGAAGCGGCTGAAAAGGCCAGCCTGTGGCTTTACGCTTGTCTCTTTTGGCAGTTTGCACTAGCGAATGACTTCCACGTTCGACGTGAAATTCACGTTCAAATGTGAGTTCAGTCACCGCAATTCGCAGGCCGCCATGACCCTCATCGATACCCGTACCCCTGACGCGAAACGCCTGATCCCCGGCGCCACCGGCGACTGGGAGATCATCATCGGGCTCGAGGTCCATGCGCAGATCACCTCGGAAGCAAAGCTGTTTTCCGGCGCCTCGACCGCTTTCGGCGCAGCACCCAATGCCAATGTCAGCCTCGTCGACGCCGCCATGCCGGGTATGCTGCCCGTCATCAACGAGGAATGCGTCAAGCAGGCGATCCGCACCGGCCTTGGCCTGAAGGCGCAGATCAACCACAAATCCGTCTTCGACCGGAAGAACTATTTCTATCCGGATCTGCCGCAGGGCTACCAGATCTCGCAGTTCAAGCAGCCGATCGTCGGCGAGGGCACGGTGATCGTCTCGGTCGGCCCGGACCGTCAGGGCGAATTCGAGGACATCGAGGTCGGCATCGAGCGCCTGCATCTGGAACAGGATGCCGGCAAGTCGATGCACGACCAGCATCCAACCATGTCCTATGTCGATCTCAACCGCTCCGGCGTGGCCCTGATGGAGATCGTCTCCAAGCCCGACATGCGCTCGGCCGATGAAGCCAAGGCCTATGTCACCAAGCTGCGCACCATCGTGCGCTATCTCGGCACCTGCGACGGCAACATGGATGAAGGCTCGATGCGCGCCGACGTCAACGTCTCGGTGCGCAAGCCGGGCGGCGAGTTCGGTACGCGCTGCGAGATCAAGAACGTCAATTCGATCCGCTTCATCGGCCAGGCCATCGACTATGAGGCACGCCGGCAGATCGCCATTCTCGAGGATGGCGGCAAGATCGACCAGGAGACGCGGCTGTTCGACGCCGTCAAGGGCGAGACGCGCTCGATGCGCACCAAGGAAGAGGCGCATGACTACCGCTATTTCCCCGATCCCGACCTCTTGCCGCTGGAATTCGATCAGGCCTATGTCGACGCGCTGGCTGGGGAATTGCCGGAATTGCCCGACGACAAGAAAGCGCGGCTGATCGCGTCGCTCGGCCTGTCGACCTATGACGCTTCGATCCTGGTCTCGGAAAAGCCGATCGCCGACTATTTCGAGAAGGTGGCTGCCGGCCGCGACGGCAAGCTTGCCGCAAACTGGGTCATCAACGATCTTCTCGGGCAATTGAACAAGGCCGGCAAGGATATTGAAAACGCTCCAGTTTCGCCCGATCAGCTCGGCGCGGTCATCGATCTGATCAAGGATGGCACCATTTCCGGCAAGATCGCCAAGGACCTGTTCGAGATCGTCTGGAACGAGGGTGGCGATCCGCGCCAGCTGGTCGAAAGCCGTGGCATGAAGCAGGTCACCGACACCGGCGCCATCGAGAAGGCAGTCGACGAGGTGATCGCTGCCAACCCCGACAAGGTCGAACAGGCTCGCGCCAAGCCGAGCATGGCAGGCTGGTTCGTCGGCCAGGTGATGAAGGCGACCGGCGGCAAGGCCAACCCGCAAGCGGTGAACGACCTCGTCAAGGCCAAGCTGGGCATCGAGTAAGGCGGTGTTCGTCCGCACCGCCAGCGAGCGCGATCTTATTGCCGTCCGCGCGCTGCTGGTCGAGACCTGGCATGCGACCTATGACGCTATCTACGGCGCTGCCAAGGTGACCGAGATCACCGACGACTGGCACTCGATTGCGTCGCTGCGGTCGCGGCTGACCAAGCCGGTCAGCGAGTTCCTCGTTGCCGATGATGGCAAGCGCATCGGCGGCATGGCTCTTGCCGAATGCGTCGACAGCGGCAAACTGGTTGTCCTGAAACAGCTCTACGTGCTTCCTAGCCTGCAGGGACGAGGTATCGGCGGTATGCTCCTCGATGAGATCATCGAGAGTTTCCCAGAAGCCCGCGCCGTCCGTCTGGAGGTGGAGGAGCAGAACACGCGCGCCATCGCCTTCTACGAGGCGAACGGCTTCGTGCGATCCGCCGATGTCGGCAAACACACCGATGCCTCGGGAAAGCCGACGCTCGTCTACAACAGGCCTCTTGTCGGCTGACCGTCGTCTGCTGGCATACGTATGATCACCTTCGCGCGAGCGGTGCGATGGAGGGGACGTTTTCGTTTGACGGCCCGAGGGTCCGGCACCAAAGCTGCTTTAGCTGACCATGCGGAAGCTGGAACGAGCCGGTACGCAGGCGGCGCGCGGGGGATTTTCATGCCGAGCTTACCGGAACTGATGCCGACACAGGTGTCGGACGAAACCTTTGGCGACGTCACCTATCATATCGCGGGCGAACTGGTGCCGGTGCTTTCGGTCGACGTGACGCGAATGCCAGTCTATTTCGAGCACCACATCCTGCTGTGGAAGAATTCCACCATCAGCATCGGCCTGAAATCGCTGAAGGGTGCGCTGAAACGCATGATGGCCGGCATGCAGATCTTCGTCACCGAAGCGTCGGGGGCGGGCATCATCGCCTTCAGCCGCGATGGGCCTGGCCACATCGTACCGATCCATCTCAGGCGTGGCGAGGAGATCCAGGTGCGCGAGCACCAGTTCCTCGCCGCCACCGGCAATGTCGACTACAGCTTCGAGCGCGTGCGCGGCCTGGCGACGATGCTGTTTGGCCAGAGCGGCTTCTTCATCGATCGCTTTCGCGGCGATGCCGGCGATGGCATCGTCTGGCTGCATGGCTATGGCAACGTCTTTGAAAAGACGCTCGCCGCTGGCGAGACCATCGACATCGAGCCCGGCGGCTGGCTGTTCAAGGATGTCTCGGTCAGGATGGAGACCAAGATCGATCGCCTGTCGAGCGGCTTCTTCGGCGCCAACATGAATTTCATCGTCAACCGCTTCACCGGTCCAGGCCGAGTCGGCATCCAGTCGATGTATCTGCACATGCCGACCGAGGAATAGGCGACAATCAGGGTGCGTCAGGTCCGGTCCGAAAAAAGTCACCCGTGGGTCCGTCGCAAACGTCAAAGCGCCGTCGATGCTGGCCGTCATCGGTTCCGTATCCGGCCATGCGTCATCTCAGCGTTTGCTGTGCCGGCTTACGACGGATATGCAGGAACATGACCAAACTGTCCCGCATTGCAGCGTCGGCGCTGCTCGCCATCATCATTTTCGCAACCCTGTCGCCGATCCAGATGCGGCCGCACATAGCCGAGGCGAATGTTGAGCGCGCCTTGGCGTATGTGCTGTTGGGCTTCGTCCTGGCGCTCGGCTTCCCCAATCGCCTGTATCAAGCAGCGATCTTTGTGGTTGCGACCGCCGGCGTCCTGGAACTGCTTCAGATCATTGATCCCGGCCGCCACGCGCAGTTTGCCGATGCACTCGTGAAAGCATCAGCCGGGGTTATTGGGATCGTTGCGGGGCAACTGTTCGTCAGGACCAGCGGACGAATGAGAGAGAGCAGCAAAATGCCGCGCTAGGCGGAGGGAACATCCACATTGTCGATCAGCCTGGTCTTGCCGAGCCAGGCGGCCGCAAGCAGGCGCCCATCGCGGTCGTGACGCCATGGCGCGAGCGTCAGGCTTTCGCGGGCCTCGACATAGTCGACCTCGCGGAAACCGGCCGCGATCAGGGCACGGCTGGTTCTGCCGGTCGCGTCGCCTTGATCCGCGCCGGCTGCCAGGTCAGTAGCCGTTTTTCTCAGGATCACGTTGAACTGGCGGGCGATCTTGAGTTCGGCTTCGCCGAGATAGGCGTTGCGTGACGACATGGCGAGACCATGTGCGTCGCGTATCGTCGGTGCGCCGATGATCTCGACGGGCAGATCAAGGTCGCGGCAGAGTTGCCTGACGACGCAAAGCTGCTGGTAGTCCTTCTCGCCAAAGATCGCGCAGTCAGGCGTTGCCTGCAGGAAGAGCTTTGCCACCACGGTGGCGACACCGTCGAAAAACGTCGGCCGGAAGTCCGATTCGAGCCCGGCGGAAGGGCCGCCCACCGAGATCCTGGTGGCAAAGCCGGCGGGATACATCTCGCCAACCGTCGGCGTGAAGGCAAGGTCCGCTCTGGCCATTCCCAACCGGTCGAGATCGTGGGCGAGTTGGCGCGGGTACTTGTCTAGGTCTTCCGTCGGCGCGAACTGCGTCGGGTTGACGAAGATCGACACGACGCAGCGGTCGGCTCTTTCGAGCGCGATTCTGACTAGCGAGATGTGCCCGTCATGCAGCGCGCCCATGGTCGGCACCATGGCGACACGAAGGCCGTCGCGCCGCCAGTCGCGGATTTGCGCGCGCAGTGCGGCAACGCTGTCGACGACGACGGGCCGGCTCATGCGTCATCCCCGCGCTTTGTCGCCGAAAAGACATGGTCGGGGCCAGGGAATGTCCGGCTTCGTACCTCCGCTGCATAGTGCTCGGCGGCACGCGAGATCACGCTGCGCAGGTCGGCATATTCCTTGACGAATTTCGCCACCCGGTCGACGGTCAGACCGACCATGTCGTCGATGACCAGGATCTGGCCATCGCAGTCGCCGCTGGCGCCGATGCCGATGGTTGGAATGGCGATGCGGCGAGTAATGTCGGCGGCGACGGTCTCGACCGTGCCTTCGATGACGACCGAGAAGGCCCCGGCGCTTTCGACCGCTTGCGCATCGCCAAACAGCGCTGCCACATTCTCGTCCGTGCGGCCCTTGATCCTGTAGCCGCCGTCCTTCTCGACCGATTGCGGCAGCAGGCCGATGTGTCCCATGACCGGAATGCCGGCAGCGACGATGGCCGCGATCTGGTGGGCCATGTCGACGCCGCCTTCCAGTTTCACCGCCTGGCAGCCGGTTTCGTCGACTATCCGTCGCGCCGAGGCGACGGCTTGTGCTGCCGATTCCTCATAGCTGCCGGCCGGCATGTCGACGACAACGCAAGCCTTGGCCGAGCCGCGCATCACCGCTTGCCCATGCGCGATCATCATCTCGAGCGAGGCACCCAGCGTCGTCTTGTGCCCGTGCAGCACCATGGCGACGCTGTCGCCGACCAGAAGCAGGTCGACATGGTCGTCGAGCAAGCGGGCGATGGGATAGGTGTAAGCCGTGAGGCAGACAATCGGTGTGCCGCCCTTGCGGCGGCGAATCGTGTCGGCGCTGATGCGAATGTCGGTGGTCGGCAATTCCGTGGCCAATCGTCACCCCCTTCGGCCTGCGGCGGGTTGGATACCTGCTTGGGCGCGCAAAGCTTTAGAAAGACCGCAAAGGCTTGGCAAGCGCGCATCTTGCGGTCGAGAAGATCACGGGCTTGTGTCGGGTTTCCCGGCAAGCCATTTGCGTGCTCCCTGCGGCAAAACCCTTGCCTTCCCGAAGGCCTGACGCCATAAGCAGGAAACGGGCGCTGCCAGCGCGAGGGTTCTGAGATGAAGACTTTCCTTACGCAGTTTTTCACCTGGTGGAACAGCCAGACGCTGGGAACGCGCCTGCACACCTGGCGGCATGGAAAGAAGGTCGGCCAGGACGAGACGGGCAACGTCTATTACGAAGGCGGCATCGATTCGGAAGGCCGCACGCGCCGCTGGGTGATCTACCGCAATTATTCGGAAGCCTCCGCGATACCGCCCGGCTGGCATGGCTGGATGCATCACCGTGTCGATGTCGCGCCGACCAGCGAGGACTACCAGCCGCGCGACTGGCAGAAGCCACATCAGCCCAATCTGACCGGCACGCCTTCAGCCTATCGCCCGAAGGGCTCGGTGCTGACCAATCAGCATCGGCCGCAGGTCACGGGCGACTATGACGCCTGGACACCCGGGTCGTAACGGGTGGGTGCAGGCCGGTCCTTTATCGCCACAATTGGTGTTTAGCTGCTTGCTGATCAGAAAACGGCGACTAGCCTTGGCGATCGACAGAATCACCCGGGCGCGAACCACCGGTACCCCTAGATGAGCTTTTTCAACCGAATATCGACGGGCGCCCTGACGCTAGCCGCCGGTCTTGCCGTCAGCACCGCGGCCTTTGCCGCTTCGCCTGAACCCGCACCCGCTGCACCGGCGCCGGCGGCGCCCGCGGGAGCGGACCGGGTCACCAATCCCGTCGCTGAGTTTGCCGGCATCGACAAGATCACCGGCCGCATCATCACCTTCGATGTCTATATCGACGAGACGGTGCAGTTCGGTGCTTTACAGGTGACGCCGCGCGTCTGCTATTCGCGGCCGCAGACCGAAGAGCCGAAGACTGATTCCTTCGTCGAGGTCGACGAGATCACGCTCGACCGAAAGATCCGCCGCATCTTCACCGGCTGGATGTTTGCCGAAAGCCCCGGCCTCAACGCCGTCGAACATGCCGTCTATGACGTCTGGCTGAAGGAATGCAAGCAGAAGTCGGATGTGCCGGCGCCCGACGCCGCCAAGGCTGACGCGACCAAAGCCGACGCTTCGAAGCCTGCCGCGGCCAAGCCGAAGCCTGCTGCCACTCCGGATATGGCACAGCCCGATTCCACGGAGCCGGACACCACCGAACCGGATACCACCGAAGCCAATTGATCCTCCGGAACCGTCCGGGCCACCATGCGTTGGGCACGGATGACGGCGCATTCATGCGTATGGAGGATCTTCCAATGTCAGACAGCAAGCGGATCACCGCCGGCAAGGCGGAATTGCTCGAACTCGAAAAGGGGTTCTGGACGGGCGACGCGGCCTACTACGTGGCAAATGCCGACACCGAATGCCTGGTGGCATTTCCGCAGATGGCCAAGGCGATGGACAATGCCGATCTCGCCAAGACCGCAACCAAACCCAATCGCTGGCGCGATCTCGACATCGAGCTCAAGGGAATAATCGAACCCGGCAGCGACATCATCATGCTGACCTACGAGGCGCATGCAACGCGGGAGAACGGTGAACCCTACGCAGCGCTGGTCAGCACCGGCTACGTCCATCGCGTCAATGGCTGGAAGATGATGTTCCATTCGCAGACGCCATTGGAAGCCGCGGCCGGGAAGTAAGAGGCTCGATCGTCAGGGATGGAATACGGCCTCGCCCTTCAGCGCGTCGGCCAGCATCTTCTCATACTTGCCGCGCGGCACGTCGACCGCGCCGAAGCGCTTGAGGTGCTCGGTGGTGAACTGCGTATCAAGTAACGCGAAGCCTCGCGCCTTCAACCGCTCGACGAGATAATAAAGGCAGGTCTTGGAAGCGTCCGTCTCCCTGGCGAACATGCTTTCGCCAAAGAACACCCGGCCAAGCGACACCCCATAGAGGCCACCGACCAGCCGATCCTCGCGCCATGCCTCGACCGAATGACAATGCCCTATCCGATGCAGCTGCACATAGGCTTCGCGGATCGGCGCATTGATCCAGGTCGACCGGCGCTCCTCGCGCTTTTCGGCACAGCCGTCGATCGTCGCTTCGAAATCGAAATCGAAACGAATGTCGAAAGGATGCTTCTTGATCGTTTTCCTGAGGCTTTTCGGCGTATGAAAACCATCAAGCGGGATGATGCCGCGCGTTTCCGGCCGCACCCAGAACACCTCCGGGTCGCCGGCACTTTCAGCCATCGGGAAGACGCCCGAGGCATAGGCCTTGAGCAAAAGGTCGGTCGGGATGCGATAGCCGGGCGCGTAGGGACGGGTCATCGCTTCCCCGGACTACTCTTCCTTGGCCAGGTATTTTTCCAGCCAGTGGATGTCATAGTCGCCGTTGGCGATGTCGGCATTGCCGACGAGATCGCGAAACAGCGGCAACGTCGTCTTGATACCGTCGACGACGAATTCGTCCAGCGCGCGCCGCAGCCGCATCATGCACTCGACGCGGTTGCGCCCATGCACGATCAGCTTGCCGATCAGGCTGTCGTAGTAGGGCGGGATCTTGTAGCCGGAATAGACGCCGGAATCGACGCGGATGCCCAAGCCGCCCGGCGTATGGAAGTGGGTGATCGTGCCGGGCGAGGGGGTGAAGGTCCGCGGATCCTCGGCGTTGATGCGGCATTCGATGGCGTGGCCGTTGAACTTGATGTCTTCCTGCTTGACCGAAAGTCCGCCGCCCGACGCCACGCGGATCTGCTCGTGCACGAGGTCGATGCCGGTGATCGCTTCGGTCACCGGATGCTCGACCTGCAGGCGCGTGTTCATCTCGATGAAATAGAATTCGCCATTCTCGTAGAGGAACTCGATCGTGCCGGCGCCGGAATAACCGAGGTCGGCGATCGCCTTGGCGCAGACGCCGCCGATGCGCGCGCGCTCCTCGGCATTGAGGGCTGGCGAGGGCGCCTCTTCCCAGACCTTCTGGTGGCGACGCTGCAGCGAACAGTCGCGCTCGCCGAAATGCACGCCGCGGCCAAAGCCGTCGCCGAACACCTGCACCTCGATGTGGCGCGGCTTTTCCAGGTATTTCTCGATGTAGACGGCATCGTCGCCGAAGGCAGCACCGGCTTCCGAGCGCGCCGTCTGCAAGGCGACTTCGAGGTCGGCCTCGGTATGCGCCACCTTCATGCCGCGTCCGCCGCCGCCGGCCGACGCCTTGACGATCACGGGATAGCCGATCTCGCCGGCAATGCGCCTGGCCTCTTTCTCATCGGTAACCGCACCGTCAGAACCGGGCACCACCGGAATGCCGAGACGTTTTGCGGTGCGCTTGGCCTCGATCTTGTCGCCCATGATGCGGATATGGTCGCCGGACGGGCCGATGAAGGTGATGTTGTGGGCGGCCAGGATGTCGGCGAACTTGGCGTTCTCCGACAGGAAGCCATAGCCCGGATGCACGGCATCGGCGCCAGTGATCTCGCAGGCCGCGACGATCTGATGGATGTTGAGGTAGCTGTCGCGCGATGGTGGCGGCCCGATGCAGACGCTCTCGTCGGCCAGCCGCACATGCATGGCATCGGCGTCGGCGGTCGAATGCACCACCACCGTCTGGATGCCGAGTTCCTTGCAGGCGCGCAGCACCCGAAGCGCGATTTCGCCGCGATTGGCGATGAGGATCTTCTGAAACATCCGGCCCGCTCTACTCGATCACGACGAGCGGCATGCCGTATTCGACCGGCGTCGCATCCTCGAACAGGATCGCCGTCACCGTGCCGGTGCGCGGCGAGGGAATCTGGTTCATCGTCTTCATCGCCTCGATGATCAGCAGCGTCTGGCCTTCCTTGACCTTCTGACCGACTTCGATGAACGCCTTGGCGTCCGGCGATGGCGCCAGGTAGGCGGTGCCGACCATGGGCGAGGTTACCGCATTCTTCGACACGTCGACCACCGCCGGGGCTGCCGCAGCAATGGGCTGACCGGCCGACGGCGCATAGGCCGGCTGGGGTGCCGCGATCGCGTGCACGGCCGGTGCCTGCCGCGAGACACGCACTTTCAGGTCGCCCAGTTCAACCTCGATCTCGGTGAGGTTGGTGTCGTTCAGTATGCCCGCCAGATCGCGGATCAGCTGCTGGTCAACACCGGTCTTCTTTATCGACATTTTCGAGCCTTCTGTTTGTTGGCCGGTCATAGGCGTGCGGCCAGCGCCTGTAGCGCCAGCGTGTAGCCGAGCGGCCCAAAGCCACAGATCATGCCGACGGCAACCGGCGCGACCATGGACACGTGGCGGAATGGTTCCCGCGCATGGATGTTGGAAAGATGAACTTCGGCGACGGGCAGCGGCGCGATGGCGCGGATGGCGTCGTGAATAGCGATCGAGGTGTGGCTGTAGGCACCCGGATTGATGACGATACCGGCAGCCTTGTCGCCGGCTTCCTGGATCCAGTCGACAAGGTCGCCCTCGTGATTCGACTGGCGGAAATCGATCTCGAGGCCAAGCGCCGCGCCGGCCTGCTTGCAGTCGTCTGCGATCGCGGCAAGCGTCTTGCCGCCATAGGTGCCCGGCTCGCGCTTGCCGAGCGCGTTGAGATTGGGACCGTTCAGGACGAAAACCGTTTTCAAAAAAGCCGACCTTTCCCGGCGCCGACATCAAGCCGGCGCGCTGGGCCCTCTATAATGGGCATAGACGCCTGCGAAAAGAGCGCAAGTGCGATCTTTCACTGTCCACAACGCGCGGAAATGTGCCCGTGAGAATGTGCTCGTGAGCAAAATCAGAGCGCGGCTTTCGCCGCCTCGATCTTTTCAGCCAGTACTTCCTGTCCAAGCGCCCCGAAAACGACCTCGTTGCCGACCACATAGGACGGCGTTCCGGTGATCGCCAGCTTGTTGGCAAGATCGTAGGTCTTGGAGAAGGCCTCGGTGATCGACGGATCCTTCATCTTCTCGCGCAGCGTCGCTTCGTCGGCGCCGAGCGAAAGCGCGATCTTGATCGCCGCCGCCTCGGTGGCGCGTCCCTGGCCGCCGAGCAGCGCGTTGTGGAACTCGCCATACTTTTCCGGCTTCATCAGGTGGAAGGCCATCGAAACGACGCTCGCCTTCTGCGAATCCGGTCCGAGGATCGGGAATTCCTTGAGCACGAAGCGCAGGTCCGGATCGGACTTGGTCAGCGCCCGCATGTCGTCGATGGCGCGTTTGCAGAAGCCGCAATTGTAATCGTAGAACTCGACGATGGTGACCTTGCCGTTCGGGTTGCCGACGACGCCGTCGAAGGCCGAGTTGAAGATCTGGTCCTTGGCATCCTTGATGACGCCGAGATGGGCGATGCGCTGCTCTTCCTTCTGCTTGGCTTCGAGCGCGTCCTGGACCTCCAGAAGGACTTCCGGGTTCTTCAGCAGATAGTCGCGGATGATGCCTTCGACCTCGGTGCGGTCGATCTTGGTGTCGGCCGCCGCCGTCTGTGCGGGCTGTGCCGTACCGGCCTTGGCAATCTGCGGGTTTCCGGCCACGAATCCGAAAGCCAGCATGGCCAGGGCGGCCGCAACCCCCGTGGTGCCCAGCAGCAGTGCCTTTTTCATCGTTCCTGTTCCTTCTACCTGTTTTCCGGCCCGGTTCCGACTGTGTCGCAGCGCGCGGCCGGAAGGTTCACTTGATCTTGGTTGATGGTGCGTAATTTATGATGTCCTGGGCGCGAAGCCAGCGCGGTTCGCCGCGCTTCATCTGCTGCTGTGCCCGCATGGCGAAAATCTTAGCATCCTTGTAGTTGCCGGAATAGAAATGACCTTCGGCGGTGGCAAGCTCGGCGCCCGGTATGTCACCCAGTTCGCCGTAGGCCTGCGCCAGATAGCGATACCCGGCGGAATTTTCCTTATCGCGCCCGAGGCCATTGTTGATCTGCACGACGGCTTTCTTCAGGGATTCTGGCGTACCGACGGCCATCAGCGCCTGGCCAAGGGAGACAGGCAGCAAGCCGGACCGCGCCGGGTCGAGGCTGACCGCCTTGGCATAGGCATCCGCGGCATCCTTGGGCTTGTTCGCCTTCATCAGGATATCGCCGCGCAGTTCCTGGAAATAGGCATTTTTCGGCTGCGCCTTGATCAGTGCATTGGTTTTGGCGAGCGCGGTGGCGATGTTGCCGAACAGGTAAGTCGACTGGGCTTCGCCATATTGCGCGGCGAGGCTGCCGGGCATCTTGCGCATCAGCCGCGCCGCCGCCGCTTGGCCTTCCATGTAGACGGCGATCTTCATGCGCATCATGTCGTGCCGCTGCTGCAGTGCCGGCGGGTCGACCTTGTCGACATTGGGGCTCTGTTTCACCAGCACTTCGAGATTGGCGATACGGTCCTGCGGCATCGGATGGCTGATCCGGTAGGGATCGACCTGCGCGCCCGACAGCGACAGCGCCGTCTGGAAACGGTGGAACGTCTTCAGCATGCCCATGCCGGACTGGCCGGTGGCGTTGAGATAGGTGATCGCCGAGCGGTCGGCCGTCATCTCCTCCGTGCGCTGATAGGCGAGGATGCTGCGCTGCGCCATCTCGCCGCCGCCCGCCGCCACGCCCATGCCGGCGCCGGCAAGGCCGCGGCTGTTGGTGGTGGCGCCGGCGACCATGGCGCCGGCGCCAAGCAATGTCGCGATGATGGCCATCGTCTTGGCGCGTTCGAGCTGGTCGCGCAGCTTCTGCTGGTGGCCGCCGGCGATATGGCCGGCTTCGTGGGCAATGACGCCGATAATCTCGTTGGGCGTTTCGGCTGTCATCAGCGCGCCGGTGTTGATGAACAGCCGGCGCCCGGTGACGAAGGCGTTGAAACTCTGGTCGTTGACCAGCACGATGTCGATGCCGTCATTCGCCAGCCCCGCCGCCTTGAAGATCGGCCGCGCATAGTCGCGCACCAGCGCTTCGATCTCGGCGTCGCGTACCACAGGCACGTTCTGGGCGAAGGCGCTGACCGAACTCGCCACCGCGACGGCGGCGCCAAGCGAAAGCGTCGCGAAGACGCGCGCTGCCTGGGCAATCGTCGATCTGGGTAGGCTCAACATGACGGTTCCACTGGTAGACGAGCGGGCGAAAGATGAAAAGTCGGCGCCGGAAACTTCCTCAACTTGTGATCCTCACATCAATCGGGCATTTGTGCGGCGCATGCGCCAGAGCCTGGCGCCCTCAACCATCGGGAATACTGGTTAAATGGTCGTTTCGCTCTCACGTCGTGGAAATGTCGAGCCCTTCCATGCCATGGACATTCTGGCCGAGGCAAACCGCCTGAAGGCCCAGGGCGTGCCGGTCGTTTCCATGGCCGTCGGCCAGCCCTCCGACCCGGCGCCGATCGGCGTTCGCGTGGCCGCGGCCAAGGCCTTGCAGGACGGACGTATCGGCTACACCGACACGCTCGGCCTCGCCGCGCTGCGCAAGGCGATTGCCGAACACTACGGCGATCACTATGGGCTTGACATTCCGCCGAGCCGGATCGCGGTGACCACCGGATCGTCGGCCGCCTTCAACCTCGCCTTCCTGGCGATGTTCGATCCGGGCGACCGCGTCGCCATCGCCGCGCCCGGCTATCCCGCCTATCGCAACATTATGGCCGCACTCGGCATCGACGTGGTCGAGATCGAGCTCGGCGACGCCGCCTATCTGCATGCCGGTCATCTGGAAACCGCGCAACGCGAAAAACCGCTGAAAGGCGTCCTGTTCGCCAGTCCGGCCAATCCGACCGGCGCGGTGATACCGGCCGATGAGCTGGCGGCCCTGGTGAGGGCGGCGCAGGAACTCGGCATCGCCGTCATCTCCGACGAAATCTACCATCGGCTGGCCTATGCCGCCCCCGACACCACGGCGCTTGCCTATGGCGGCGACGTGACGGTGATCAACTCGTTCTCTAAATACTATTGCATGACCGGCTGGCGCATCGGCTGGATGGTGCTACCCGAAGAACTGGTGCGGCCGGTCGAGCGCGTCGCCCAGAGCCTCTACATCTCGCCGCCGGAACTGTCGCAGATCGCCGCGATCGAGGCGTTCAAGGCGACTGAGGAGCTGGAAGTGGTGAAAGGCCGCTATGCCTGGAATCGCGAGCTCTTGATGAAACGCCTGCCGGAACTCGGCTTTCCGCTGGCGGCGCCGATGGATGGCGCCTTCTATGCCTTTTGCAATGTCACGAGGCACACCAACGACAGCATGGCCTTCGCGCGAAAGATGCTGGCGCAGGCGCATGTCGCGGCGACGCCCGGCCGCGACTTCGACACCCAGGCGGGGCACCGCACGATGCGTTTCTCCTATGCCGGCAGCCACGACGACATGGTCGAGGCGATGGCGCGCATCGAACGCTGGTTGAGGTAGAGCCATGCCGGAACTCGAACAGGCGCTGGCCGAAGTCGCCGCTGAAATGGCGCAACGCACCGATCGTGGTGACGTCGCCACCTACATTCCGCAGCTCGGAAAGGTCGACCCGAAGAAGTTCGGCATTGCCGCCGTCACCAATGACGGCCGCGTGCTGATGGCGGGCGACGCCGATCAAGCCTTTTCGATCCAGAGCATCTCGAAAGTCTTCACCCTGACGCTGGCGCTCGGCAATGTCGGCGACGCATTGTGGCAGCGGGTCGGACGCGAGCCGTCGGGCAATCCGTTCAACTCGATCGTCCAGCTCGAGCATGAGAACGGCATTCCGCGCAATCCGTTCATCAATGCCGGCGCCATCGTCGTTTCCGACATCCTGCTTGGCGGCCACCAGCCGCGCGAGGCGATCGGCGAAATCCTGCGCTTCATCCAATTCCTGGCCGATGACGAGACGATCATTATCGACCGCGAGGTCGCGGCCTCCGAACGGGCCACTGGCTATCGCAACTTCGCGCTTGCCAACTACATGAAATCCTTCGGCAATCTCAACCATGCACCGGAGCTGGCGCTGGGCGTCTATTTCCACCACTGCGCCATTGCCATGAGTTGCCGGCAACTGGCGCTCGCCGGCCGCTTCCTCGCCAATGGCGGCAAGAACCCGGCGACCGGGCATTCCGTGGTGTCGGCCGAGCGAGCGCGGCGCATTGGTGCGATGATGCTGACCTGCGGCCATTATGACGGCTCCGGCGATTTCGCCTTCCGCGTCGGCATTCCCGGCAAGAGCGGCGTTGGCGGCGGCATCTTGGGCATCGTGCCGGGCGTGGCGTCGCTTGCCGTGTGGTCGCCCGGCCTCAATGCCAACGGCAATTCCAAGCTGGGCTCGATCGCGCTGGAAAAGCTGGCCAGGATGATGAACTGGTCGATCTTCGCGCCGTAGCCACCTCGAATGTGCCATCCGAAAAGCTGGTCAGTCATGCAAAACTATTTTTGCAGTTCTCTTTAGTTCCTCTGACCGCTCTATTCCATGCAAGGTTAAGTGAACAAAATCTATAAGATCTAAGGAAGAAATTTCCTGGTATTTGGATACAAAAGAATGTTTCAGATAGTCAGAGACATCAATCCTATTTAATTTATAGGCATAGGAAGCGCCCAAAAACTGGTGGTTAATTACATAATCCCCTGATTTCAATCTGGTGATAACTTCATTCAGCGCCCTATCTTTTGCCCCTCATCCCAGATGACCTCGCACTCATGGGCATGCCGAACATCTGTGTCTTTCCCGAATTCCTCATCCAGGAAAGATCTGAGCTCGTCATACCTTTTCTCTCGCCCTAGAGCGGGATGAATTGAGGCTGAATCGAAGGGATTCCCCTAGGGTGGCAAATCTGATTCAACCTTCTTGCTAGGCAAGGAGGTTGGTAAGGATGGGCAAGCCTTATTCGATGGATCTTCGCGAACGGGTTGTTGCGTCGGTTGAGCGGGAGGGGCTGTCGCGACG
>NZ_MZXV01000019.1 GCF_003253745.1 Mesorhizobium kowhaii | reverse complement strand
GCCCACAAGCTTGGTGCCCAGAAAAGCCTCCGCCAAGCTCAACTGACCCGTCCGCTTCACTGCCATCCTGATGTCCTCCGAGCTTCTGTCTCAGAGAATCACAACCAGCGAATTACGCAACAGGCCCCTTGTGGGAGAAGGAAAGATGCGTCCCTCAAACTACCTCGAAGACAAAAGTCTTCACCAGCGCGTCGGGCTCGGCGATCGCGTAGCACCGGAACCACGGGCTCTGCTCGACCGGCCGCCATTTTTTCGCCTGCTCCAGTTCGTCGAAAACAGCCTGGAACCCGCCGTTCGCAAAAACCTGGTCGCGCACGGTGAAGATGGCGTGCCCGCCCTTCCTGGTGATGCGCACCAGCTCATGCAGGCCCGATGCCGGCGCATGGCTGATGGTGAACACGCCCGTCGAGAAGAAGGCGCGGAAATGGTCATCCGGCCACGGCAGCGGTCCGCCCAGCATCGCCTGTTTGAGCTCGCTGTAGGCATTGCGGCTGCCGGCGATTTTCAGCATGTTGTCGGAGAGGTCGAGACCGGCAATATCGTTGTAACCGAGCGCCTTCAGCGACGGTCCCGACAGGCCGGTGCCGCAACCGGCATCGAGCAGCGGCCCTTCGCCCGCCGGCACGTGGCGCGCCACCCAGGCGGTGATCAGGAAAGGCAGCAAATATCCGAGCGACGCGGTCTCGCTGTCATAGGTCGCGGCCCATGCGGCATAGGCCTCGGCCAGCGCTTCCGGCGTATCGGCCGTGTAGACGGAATCCAGCGCCGCATTGGCTTTGTCGACGATCATAGGTCGTGCTTCTCCCAGCTAATGCATGTCGCCCAAAAGTGCGCAGCGGTTTGGGACGACGACATGCATAAAAGCAAGATACCGCTGTCCTGGTTCAAAACCTATTCCTCGTGCTGGCGGCGCAACCGCCGTTCCAGCGCCCGCAAAGCCAGCGACAGGCCGACGGTCAGGATGAGATAGACATAGGCGACGATCGAATAGGTCTCGAAGAAGCGGAACGAGCCGGCGGCATAGACCTTGCCCATCTGCGTGATGTCGGCGACGCCGAGCACCGAGACCAGCGAGGAATCCTTGACCAGAGCGACGAAATCATTGCCGAGCGGCGGCAGGATGGTGCGGATCGCCTGCGGAAACACGATCAGCCGGAAGCGTTGCGCGCGTGTCAGTCCGAGAGCTTTCGCCGCTTCGATCTGGCCTTTCTCGACCGCCTGGATGCCGGCCCGAAAGACCTCCGAGATGAAGGCCGAGTAACCGATGGTCAGCGCCATGATGGCGCGCCACAAGAGCGACACGTCGCGCACCAGCAATTCGCCCAGCAGGCCGGCATTCTGCAGCGGCGCGGTCAGCGCGTTCCAACCCGCGACAAAGGCCGGCGCGCCGACGAAGGCGATCCAGAACAACAGCACCAGGATCGGCACGCCGCGGATGATCTCGACATAGAAGCGGGCGACCTGGCGTAGCCAGCGCGAGCCCGACAGCCCCATCAGCGAAATGCCCAGTCCGATGGCGGACGCCAGCACGAAGGCAACCACGGTGACGAAGACGGTGATGCCGATGCCCTTGGCGACGGTGGCGAAAACCTGGGCGTAGAGGTCGCTGGTCGCGACGAAGACGGCCACCGCAATCGCGATGGCCACGGCCACGACGAGCCACCAAGGGAAGTCGGATTTGGAAGAGGAAGGGGCCTGCATCAGAAGGACTGCACCAAGGCACCCCCCTCTGGCCTCCCGGCTATCTCCCCCGCAAGGGGGGAGATCGGCAGCTCCGCAGGCGGCGCTACAACATAGGCGATTGCCGAAAGTCGAGGCGACATCTGATCTCCCCCCTTGCGGGGGAGATGTCCGGCAGGACAGAGGGGGGTGTTCAAGCGCAGAGTCAGCGCGCTAGCATCACCCCACGCGCGCACCAAGACGAACTACTGCCCCATCTTGTAATCAAGGAACCATTTCTTGTTGAGCGTGTCGAACGTGCCGTCCGCTTTCAGCACCGCGATTGCTGCGTTGACCGGCTTCACCAGATCGGAACCCTTCGGGAAGATAAACCCGAAATCCTCGGTGCCGAGCGGCCCGCCGATCAGCTTCAGCTTGCCCTCGGAAGCGTCGACATAGCCCTTGCCCGCGGTGCCGTCTGTCAACACGACATCGACGTCGCCGGACTTCAGCGCCTGCACCGTGGCGCCAAAAGTCTCGAACAGTTTGATGCGCGGGTTCTGCTCATTGCCGTCGAGCACGCTGTAGACGGCGGTGTAGAAGGGCGTCGTGCCGGCCTGGGCGCCGATCAGTCCGTCCTTGAAGGCGCCGAAGGTTTTGGCGTCGGTGAAGCGGCTTTCGTCGCCGCGCACCAGCATGAACTGTTCCGAGCGCATATAGGGGTCGGAGAAATCGACCTTCTGCTTGCGGTCGTCCTTGATGGTGATGCCGGTCATGCCGATGTTGTACTGGTTGTCGGAAACCGCCTGGATCATCGCGTCCCAGGAGGTGTTCTGGTACTCGACGGTGAAGTTCAGCCGCTTGGCGATCTCGTTCATCGCGTCATATTCCCAGCCGATCTGTTTTCCCGTCTTGGCATCGATGAACTGCAGCGGCGGATAGGCGTTTTCGGTCACCACCACCACCTTCTTGCCGCCGAGATCGGGCAGCGCCTGCGCGAATGCGGCGACGGGCGCCAGGATGAGGGCAAGCAGGCCGGCCAGCAGCAGTTTCGATTTGGTCATGACACACTCCCGGAAATTGAATGGCCCGGACAGGGGCCGGGCTTGCAGGAAATCCGGCGCCGACTTTAGCTTTCCGCAAGCGCCATGCAAGACGGTCCACTGCGTCAGCTGACGCGAAAACGGATTCCAGTGCCTTCAATCCGGGAATTCCTGGACGATCCTTGCGGTCTCCCGTCAATCGGCGCCCGCTTCCCGCAAACCGTCGATCAGCCGGGTCAGGGAGTGATGCAGGGATTTCAGCTCGTCGCCATCGAGCACTGAATGGCAACGCATCGCGGCCGATACCGCCTTGGCGCCCTCGCGCAGTGCTTGGCCCTGATGCGTCGGTTCGACCAGCACCCGGCGTTCGTCGGCGGCATCGCGCCGGCGTGTGACCAGGCCGTTGGCTTCGAGGCGCTTGAGCAGCGGCGTCAACGTTGCCGAATCGAGCCCCAAGGCATCACCGAGTTCGCCGACGGTGCGCGGTGCATGCTCCCACAGCGCCAGCATGGTCAGATATTGCGGGTAGGTCAGGCCGAGCGGCTCGAGCAGCGGCCGGTAGAGCCGTGTCATCAGCCCGCTCGCCGAATAGAGCGCGAAGCAGAGATGCTGCTCGAGCTTCGGTATCCCGGCGAAATCCGCCGGGACGTCCAGGGGCGAAGGGGTCGTTCTGGTGGTCATGCTGCCTTTGCCGGAAGCGCCTTTGCCGAAAGCGCCACCTCGATGTTGCCCTTGATGGCGTTGGAATAGGGGCAAACCTGATGCGCCGCCGATACAAGCGCCTCTGCTGCCGCCTGATCAAGACCTTTCGTCTCGGCCGCGAGCGAAACGCCGAGCAGGAAACCGCCCTGGCCATTGGGATGCAGGCTGACATTGGCCGTCACCGAGGCGTCCTGCAGCGGAAGTTTCTGCTTGCCGGCGATGAAGCGCATGGCGCTTTCGAAGCAAGCGGCATAGCCGGCGGCGAAAAGCTGTTCGGGATTGGTGGCGCCACCCTTGCCGCCCAGTTCCTTCGGCATGGCAAGGTCGAGGCTGAGCAGGCCATCGCCGCTCTGGACATGGCCGGCGCGGCCGCCGACGGCCCGAGCTTGAGTGGAATACAATGCGGTCATCTCGTGTCTCCATTTATATTGTGCACGATTATTTAGTACACGATGTAAATTGAGTCAACCGCGGATTTTCTACCAGGACATGAAACGCCCAAAACGAAAAAAGGCGGCCGAAGCCGCCTTTTAAAACCATGCTTGTCGAAAACCTTATTCGGCGGTCGCGGCTTCCGCGGCCTTGGCTGCCTCGTCGGCGGCCTTCTTCTCGGCGGCGTCCTGGGCGGCCTTCTCGACGGCCAGAGCCTCGGCGGCTGCCACCTTCTCGGCCTCGATGCGGGCCTTTTCGGCGTTCAGCGCATCGCGCTCCTCATCGTTCAGCTTGCGGGCGCGCACGCCGGTGTTTTCCGAGATACGGGCCGACTTGCCGCGACGATCGCGCAGATAGTAGAGCTTGGCGCGACGCACCTTGCCGCGGCGAACGATCTCGACGCCTTCGACCATCGGCGAGTAGACCGGGAACACGCGCTCGACGCCTTCGCCGTAGGAGATCTTGCGGACGGTGAAATTTTCCTGGAAGCCGGAGCCGGCGCGGGCGATGACGACGCCCTCATAGGCCTGGACGCGGGTGCGGGTGCCTTCGGTCACGCGGACCTGGACGCGCACGGTGTCACCGGGCTGGAATTCGGGAAGCTTGCGCTTGGCTTCGATCTTGGCGGCCTGTTCGGCCTCGAGCTGACGGAGAATATCCATCTCAAAAATCCACTTCTTGTTCTTCCGACAGTCAGAGCGTCCGACACTCGCCTTGCAGTTCCACTGACCGCTCGGCTATGCCCTTTGTCCCAGGACACAGGGTGTCCAAGACATCGGGCAGGGGCGACTACACCGTCATTGTTGACGGGTCCGGTAGATTGTTCTTCCGGTTCGGCGGGCACATACAGCTATTTCGACGCTTTGTCACGCCCGATCCCGAGTCTTTTTTGGTCGCATGGCACCATCATAACCTTCCGGTGCCGGGTTGCGTCCGTCTTACAAGCTTCCTAAGCCGGGCGCAGCACAGTTTTCTGCGGCGGCATTTCCATGTCTATCTTCGACGCCATCCTGCTTTTCCTCGCGGGCTTTCTGTCAGGCACCGCCAATGCGGTAGCCGGTGGCGGCACATTCATCACCTTCGGCGCCATGACATTGGTCGGCCTGCCGCCGATCGTCGCCAACGCCACCTCCTCGGTGACGCAATTTCCAGGCTACATCACCTCGACGCTGGCCTACTCAGCCGACATCCGGCATTTCTGGCGCGGCGCGCTGCTGCTCTGCCTGATCTCGGCGGTCGGCGCGCTGGTCGGCGCGCTGATCCTGCTGGCGCTCGACAATCCGTCGTTTCGCGTTCTGGTGCCATGGCTGCTGTTAGGCGCAACCGCATTGTTCGCCGCCGGGCCATGGCTGAAGCCGGCGCCAAAACCGGGGCATGAAGCGGCCGTCGGGTCGCTGGCCGGTTCCCTGGCACAGTTTCTCACCGCCATCTATGGCGGCTTCTTCGGCGCCGGCATGGGCGTCATGATGCTGGCGACGCTCGGCCTGACCCAGGCCGGCGACTACCATCGGCTGAACGCGCTGAAGAACATGCTGGCCATAGTCGTCGCCGCGGTCGCGATCGTCGTCTTCGTCTCGGGCGGCGTCGTCGCCTGGCCGCAAGCCATCATCATGATCCCGGGCGGCGCACTCGGCGGCTATGCCGGGGTCTGGATCGCCAAGCGCGTGCCGCAGAATTTGGTGCGCGGCTTCGTCGTCGCGGTCGGCCTGTTTCTCACCTTCTACTACTCCAGCAAGGGCTGAGCGCCGGGCAGGTCGGGTCGCCGTTCCTGCGTCAGCGCCTCGGACGCCGCCCGCCGCCATGCGGCGATCTTCTTGTGATTGCCGGAAATCAGCACCTCGGGAATCTCGCGCCCCTCGAATTCCTGTGGCCGGGTGTAGTGCGGGTGTTCGAGCAAGCCGTTCTCGAAACTCTCTTCTTCGCCCGACACCGCATTGCCCATCACACCGGGCAACAGCCGCACCACCGCGTCGAGCAGCACAAGGGCCGCCGGCTCACCTCCGGAGAGGATGAAATCGCCGATCGAAACCTCTTCCAGGCCGCGCGCCTCGATCAGCCGCTGGTCGACACCCTCGAAACGGCCGCACAGGATGACCGCGCCCGGCCCGGCCGCCAGTTCGCGCACGCGCGCCTGCCTCAGCGGTTTTCCACGCGGGCTCATCAGCAGGCGCGGCCGCGCGTCGCCCTCTGGCGAGGCGTGGTCGATGGCCTTGGCCAGCACGTCGGCGCGCATCACCATGCCGGCGCCGCCGCCGGCCGGCGTGTCGTCGACGGTCCGATGGCGGTCGGTGGCGAAGTCGCGGATCTGGATCGCTTCCAGCGACCATGTGCCGGCCTCCAGCGCCCGGCCGGCGAGCGACAGCCCGAGCGCGCCCGGAAACATCTCGGGATAGAGCGTCAGCACCGAGGCTTTGAACGTCACCGGTTGCCCCCGGCATCGCTCGGTCCACGCGGCCTGCCCTTCGGGTCGAAGTCTTCTTCGCGAGGGCCATCGCCATCCTCGTCCTCGACAAGCCCGGCCGCCGCCGGATCGACGCGGACAAAACCCTCGGCGATCGACACTTGCGGCACGGCGGCCTGCGTGAACGGGATCAGCACGCCCTTGCGTCCGCCCAGCGTTACATCGAGAATGTCGCCGCCGCCAAAATTGTGCACGGCGACAACCTTGCCGATGGCAGCGCCGGTGTCGTCCCGGACCTCGAGGCCGACGAGATCGGCATGATAGAATTCGTCCTCTTCGCCATCGTCGGGCAGCATCGAACGGTCGACGAACAGTTCGGTGCCGGCCAGCGCCTCGGCGGCGTTGCGGTCGGCAACACCCTTGAAGCGGACCACGACGACGGTGTTGGCGGGTCTGATGTCGATGATCTGGAAGGCGCGGCCGTCCCTGGCATAGAGCGGCCCATAATCGGCCAGCGCCAGCGGCTCACCGGTGAAGGTCTTCACCCGCAATTCGCCCTTGATGCCGTGGGCGGCGCCGATCACGGCCATCTGGACGGGGTTCTGGGGCTTGCTCATGGCGCGACATCCTTTGGCTTTGCTCTAACCCTCCCCGATTGTCATTTCAATGACGTGCTCTTCACCGCTTCCTAACCCGGCTGCCGGAAAATGGTTGCCAATGCATGTCGCCCAAAAGTGGCTCCCGGTTTTGGGATGACGACATGCATAAAGACAAATGCATGTCGCCCAAAAGTAGCTCCGGTTTTGGGGACAACGACATGCATGAAACAAAGATTGGAAGCACGCCATGCAGGAATTCCTCATCCCGGCAAAACCCGACCTCCAGGCGGCGCGTGAAAGCTGGCTGAAGATGCTGGCGCGCGAGCGCAGGCTGTCGCCCGAGACGGTCGAAGCCTATGAGCGCGACACACGCCAGTTCCTGCATTTCCTTACCGGCCATTGTGGCGGCTCGCCCGGCATCTCGGACATCGCCAATCTGCGCCCGGCCGATCTGCGCGGTTTCCTCGCCGCCCGCCGCAACGCCGGCGCCGGCGCCCGCACGCTTGGCCGCGGGCTGGCAGGTATCCGCTCGCTGTTGCGGTTCCTCGAACGGCGCGGCCTCGTCAATGCGGCGGGTGCTGCCGCGCTGCGCGCGCCGCGCCAGCCCAAATCGCTGCCCAAGCCGCTGACCGCAAGCGATGCAAAGCATATCGTTTCCGTCGAAGGCCAACTGGCGGAAGAGCCATGGATCGCAGCCCGCAACGCCGCCGTGCTGACACTGCTCTACGGCTCCGGCCTGCGCATTTCCGAGGCGCTCGGCCTCGCCGGCGCCGATCTGGCATTGGCGACCGACACCGTGCTGCGCGTCACCGGCAAGGGCGGCAAGACCCGGCTGGTGCCGGTGCTGCCGGTGGCGCTGCGGGCGATCGCCGAATACCGCCGGCTGTGCCCCTATCACCTCGACCCGAAGGGCCTTTTGTTTCGCGGCGCGCGCGGCGGCCCGCTCAACCCGGCCATCGTCCAGCGCGACATGGCCAAACTGCGCTCGGCGCTCAACCTGCCCGATACAGCGACGCCGCACGCGCTGCGCCATTCCTTCGCCACGCATCTGCTCGGCCGCGGCGGCGATTTGCGCACCATCCAGGAGCTGCTTGGCCACGCCAGCCTGTCGACGACGCAGATCTACACCGGCGTCGACACCGCCAGGCTGCTCGAAATCTACGAATCAGCCCATCCAAGGGCATGAAGCTTCAATTTTGCAGTGCCGGTTAACCGTTTTGCCGCTTTTCGGTCTTAGGAAAGGGCCATGAAACGCGTCATCGCCATCGCCGACCGTGCAGCTTCCGTATCGCTGAAGCTGCTTGTTGCGCTCAATGTCCTGTTTTTCCTGTCGTTCCTCGCCGTCTTGCTGTTCGCGGGCGGCAGGGCTCATGCCGAGATCCCAACCTGCACCGGCGCCGATATGCTGTCGGCCTTGCAGAAGAGCGATCTGGCGGCCTATCAGAAGATCGAAGCGGAGGCCGCCGCCACGCCCAACGGCAAGGGCCTGCTGTGGAAGCTGGAAAAGCCGGGCGAAAAACCGTCCTTCCTGTTCGGCACCATGCACATGACCGACCCCCGCGTCACTGCGCTGCCGCCGGCTGCGCAGAAGGCCTATGACGCCGCCGCCACCATCGTCATCGAAACCACCGACGTGCTCGACAAGCAGCAGATGATGGCGGCTATGCTCAAGGAGCCGGACCTGATGATGTTCACCGACTCTACGACGCTGTCGTCATTGCTGTCGCCGGACGATGCGGCGGCCATGAATGCCGCCCTCGACGCGCGCGGCATCCCGCCGGCAACCGTTGCCAAGATGAAGCCGTGGATGCTCTCGGCCATGATGGCGCTTCCGGCTTGCGAACTCGCCCGCCAGTCCGGCGGCGCCCCGGTGCTCGACGTCAAGCTTGCGGAAGGTGCCAAGGCCGCCGGCAAGCCGGTGGAAGGCTTGGAAACGGCTGCCAGCCAGCTGCGCGCCATGGCCTCGCTGCCGCTCGCCTTTCACATGAAGGGTCTGGTCGACACGCTGAAGCTGGGCGACAAGGTCAACGACATCAACGAAACCATGATTGTTCTCTACCAGCGCGGCGACACCGGCATGTTCTGGCCGCTGTTCCGCGCCGCCATGCCCGATGAGCAGGACGACCCCGCGGGTTATGCGGCGTTCGAGGAAACCATGATCACCAGCCGCAACAAGGTGATGGTCGAGCACGCCGAACCGATCCTGGCCAGGGGCAATGCGTTCATGGCGGTCGGCGCCCTCCACCTTCCCGGTCCCGAGGGCCTGGTCGAGGATTTCCGCAAAGCCGGCTATACTGTCACCGCTGTCAACTGAGTCGCATAGTCCGGGCGTCGTGTTTTCGGCGTTTTCCTCGACTAGCGTGAAACCTGTTCAACGATTGCGCGTTGAGTCGTGTTGATTGATATTTTTCATCCACGGAGGACACTTTTATGGCGAACACACCGAATCCAAACGACCCGTTCAATTCGTCCACCAACGCCCCACGCCCAAGCGGCGGTGGCGGCGGTAGCACCTGGCTGATTGCGCTGGTCGTCGTTATTCTGGCGGTTGTCGCGTATTATGTTTTCGGAAGAAGCGGCGGTGAGCATCCGGCAACTGCCGAGCCGCCGGCGGCCAGCACGCCGGCGCCTGCGCCGGCTCCTGCGGAACCGATGAAGCCAGCCGAACCAGCTCCGGCTGCACCCGCTCCGGCGGCGCCTGCCCCTGCAGAACCTGCCCCGGCGCCTGCGCCGGCTCCAGCGCCAGCACCGGCTCCTGCCGCACCGGCCAACTGATCGGCCAACTGGTCGGCCAACTGGTCGGCTTGATATCAAATACGAACGGCCCGCTGAAAAGCGGGCCGTTTTGCTTTGGGTGGTGTCGCCACACGTTCGTCATCCTCGGGCTTGACCCGAGGATCCATGCCGCGAGGTCAGCCGAAGAACGCAGCGGAACAGAAATATCTGCACCGCTGCAGCGCTCTGATGTCGCGGCATGGATCCCAGGGTCTCCGCGACGGAGCTGCGCTCCTGCTCCGCCCTGGGATGACGACGTTAGATGTGGATCGGCTTGAAGAAGGTCGCCAGCGCCGCCTCCTTGACCGCTTCCGACATCGTTGGATGCGCATGGCAGGTGCGGGCGAGATCTTCCGAGGAACCGCCGAATTCCATCAGCACCGCCGCCTCGTGGATCATCTCGCCGGCGCCGAAGCCGACGATATGAACGCCGAGCACGCGGTCGCTGGCCTTGTCGGCGAGAATCTTGACGAAGCCGTCAGTGTGCAGCATGGCGCGCGCCCGGCCATTGGCGCTGAACGGGAATTTTCCCGCCTTGTACTCGATGCCGGCCATCTTCAGCTCTTCCTCGGTCTTGCCGACCGAGGCGATTTCCGGGCTGGTGTAGACGACGCTTGGAATGACGTCATAGTTCACATGGCCGGCCTGGCCGGCAATGGTTTCCGCCACCGCCACGCCCTCGTCCTCGGCCTTGTGCGCCAGCATCGGCCCGGCGATGACATCGCCGATGGCGTAGATGCCGGGCACGTTGGTCTGAAGATGCCCGTCGGTCTTGACCCGGCCGCGCTCGTCGACCTCGACGCCGGCCTCCTTCAGCCCGAGGCTGTCGGCATAGGCGCGGCGCCCGGTGGCGATCAGCACCGCGTCCACCTCGATGGTCTCGGCGGCGCCGCCCTTGACCGGCTCGAAGGTGACGGTCGCGCCCTTCTTGGCCTTGGCGACGCCGGTGACCTTGGCGCCGAGCTTGAACTCGAAACCCTGTTTCGACAGCAGCCGCTGGAACTGCTTGGAGACCTCGCCGTCCATGCCGCCCAGGATGGTGTCGAGGAATTCGACGACGGTGACCTTGGCGCCAAGCCGCGCCCAGACAGAGCCGAGCTCGAGGCCGATGACACCGCCGCCGACCACCACCAGATGACCAGGCACCTTGTCCAGCGACAGCGCGCCGGTCGACGACACGATCACCTTCTCGTCGATTTCGACCTTGACGCCGGGAATGCCGGCGACATCCGAGCCGGTGGCAATGACGATGTTCCTGGTCTCGATCTCCTCGACCTTGCCGTCCTCGCCGGTCACAGAGACCTTGCCGGCCGCGATCACCTTGCCGGTGCCGCGAAAGCTATCGATCTTGTTCTTCTTGAACAGGAAGGCGACGCCGTTGACGTTCGACGACACCGTCGCGTCCTTGTGCGCCATCATCTTCTTCAGGTTCAATTTCGGCGCTGATATCTCGACGCCGAGCGTGTCGAAGGAATGGCCGGCCTCGGCGAACATCTCGGAGGCGTGGAGCAGCGCCTTCGATGGAATGCAGCCGATGTTGAGGCAGGTGCCGCCGAAGGTCGCGTTCTTCTCGACCACCGCCGTCTTCAGCCCGAGCTGCGCCGCCTTGATGGCGCAGACATAGCCGCCCGGTCCCGATCCGATGATAACGACGTCATAAGCCATGATACTGTCCTTCTTGATTGGGGCTCAGCGGCCGCCGCTTACATTCAGGATCGCGCCCGTCGTATAGGACGCCGCGTCGGATAGAAGATAGAGAACCGCGCCCGCGACTTCATCCGCTGTGCCGGCTCGTTTCATCGGAAGGGTGTCCTGGATCAGTGTCACCCGGTCCGGCTGTCCGCCGGAAGCATGAATCTCCGTGTCGATGATGCCCGGCCGAACCGCGTTGACGCGGATGCCTTCCAACGCCACCTCGCGGGCAAGCCCGATGGTAAAGGTGTCGATGGCGCCCTTGGACGCTGCATAGTCGACATAGTTGTCCGGCGCGCCCAGCACCGCCGCCGCCGACGAGATGTTGACGATGGATCCGCCCTCGCCGCCATGGCGGGTCGACATGCGCTTGACCGCTTCGCGGGCGCACAGGAACGAACCGACGACATTGATGCGCATCATGCGCTCCAGCCGCGAAACGTCCATCTCGTCGACGCGCGCCTTGACGTCGACGATACCGGCATTGTTGACGAAGGCATCGAGCCGGCCATAGGCGCGGTCGACGGCGGCGAACATGGCAACGATATCGGCCTCAACGCCAACATCGCCCTTGACCGCAAAAGCTTCGCCGCCGGCGGCCTGGATTTCGGCGACCAGCGCATCGGCGGCGTCCTGATTCGCAGCGTAGTTGACCGCGACGCGATAGCCGGCCTTCGAGCCGAGCCGGCAGATCGCGGCGCCGATGCCGCGACTGCCACCGGTGACCAGCAGTACCTTTTGCGACCGGCTCATTCCTGGCATCCCTTCAAGGCAAACACATCCCAGGGCACTTTCGAAAATCCGCTGCCGCCATAGGCCGAGGATTGGCGCAACGACTGACCAAGATCCGGCAGGATCAGCGTCTTCGGCGCTTCGACGCCTTCTGCCGGCAGCAGCCCGATGCTGCCCTTGTCATCCGACGTGTAGATGACGCCGTGCCAGGACGTGCAGGCGGCAAGCTCCTCGCCGGTGACGTCGCCCTCCGGGCATTTGTACATCAGCACGCCGTTCGGCCGCGACACACCCTCGTTCCACATGACGATGCCGTTCAGCACCACATTATTGTCGAGGATCATCCGGAAGCTGTTGGTCACCGTCGCCGAGGTGCCGGTCGGGGTAAAGTCGATCTCGCTGCCGCTTTGGGCCTCGCCATAGACGGCAAGCTCGATCGGGCAGCCGGCTACGGCAGCCAGAGGCCACCCGAGGCCGACCGCGAAGGAAACCAGCGAACCGCCGACACGTATCGTCATCGCGTTCGGGGCGCCAATGCCTGGGCGACATCGCCACCCCGCCGGCACTCCGACGCAGCCGTGCTCAGGGCCATGCCTACTGGTCTCCCGTCTCTGAGGTCGAAAGGGCGGGCAGGCGTTTGCCCACCTCCACGCTGATGCCGGCATAGCTCATCGTCGCAAGCCTTTCGTACCAGCCCTTGTCCTCCTTGCAGCTCCGTCTCAGCGAGGCCAGCGTCGCCGCATCCGGTTTGTGCCAGAGGTGGTTGGCGTCGGCTGCGTTCAGTTCCGCGCTCACTTCGTCGCGCGGCAGGCCGGCTGCGATCAGCTTCTGCCCCACTTCGATCAGCATGCCATTCCAGTCATGGATCAAGGTAGGTAACAATCCGAACCCGACAGCGCCGACGCAATCGAACAGCTTTGTCTGCGCCGGCAGATCACCTTCGATCGTTGCCTTGATCTCTGTCCACTGGGCATCGGAAACCGGCGTTTCGACCGCCCGGAGTCCCGTGCCTTTCAGCATTCCCTTGATGAGTTGAACCCACCCCTCATCCTCCGAGCCTGCGAGTTCGTCGATTTTGCTGCCGTTATTGCAGTCGATTTTCGCAGGGATCAGCGGGTGATCGAGCCGCGCCTTGACACTCCTGACGAAGTCGGCGGGAAAGCCGTCGGCCCAGAGCGACGCAACGAGGATCTCTGCCGCTTCCTCCCAGGCCTTGTCGTCGCGAGCAGGTGAGGATGGCGGCGCGCAGACTGCCGCAATGGAGCGGGCCGTCACGAGCGAATCGGCATAGAAATCCAGTACAGGGAGGTACTGCGATGGCGGTACCTCGTCCGCCTGGGCCTGAGGACTGAAGGCGGTAAACCCTGCGGCCAACGCAGCCGAGGAAAGCGCCTGCAGAAAGTACCTCATAGAACTCCCCTCTCGCTCAGACCGGCGGTCAGAGATCGAGCACCAGCCGTTCCGGATCCTCCAGGCTTTCCTTGACGCGCACCAGGAAGGTCACCGCTTCCTTGCCGTCGACGATGCGGTGATCGTAGCTGAGTGCCAGATACATCATCGGCCGGATCACGATCTGGCCGCCGACCACCACCGGCCGATCCTGGATCTTGTGCATGCCCAAAATGCCCGACTGCGGCGCATTGAGGATCGGCGTCGACATCAGCGACCCGTAAACGCCACCGTTGGAAATCGTAAACGTACCGCCTTGCATATCCGCAACCGACAGCTTGCCGTCGCGCGCGGCGATGCCCAGGCGGCCGATTTCCTTTTCGATCTCGGCGATCGACATCTGGTCGGCATCGCGCACGACCGGCACGACGAGGCCCTTTTCGGTGCCGACGGCGACGCCGATATGGGCGTAGTTCTTGAAGATGATGTCGGTGGCATCGATCTCGGCGTTGACCGAGGGGATTTCCTTCAGCGCGTGGGTGACGGCCTTGGTGAAGAAGCCCATGAAGCCGAGCTTCACGCCATGCTTCTTCTCGAACACGTCCTTGTATTTGCTCCTGAGCGCCATCACCGCGCTCATGTCGACCTCGTTGAAGGTGGTCAGCATGGCGGCGGTCGACTGCGCTTCCTTGAGGCGGCGTGCGATGGTCTGGCGCAATTTGGTCATGCGCACGCGCTCCTCGCGCGACGCATCGTCGCCCGAGGACGGCGCGCGCACCGCAACCGGCGCCGGCGCTGCCTTGGGCGTCTCGGCCGGCTGCGACGGTGCACCCTTGGAGATCGCGTCGAGCACGTCGCCCTTCAGCACCTGGCCGCGCTTGCCCGAACCGGAGAGCTGGTCGACCGCCAGATTGTGCTCGGCGATCAGTTTTGCCGCGGCCGGGGCCGGCGGCATGCTGCGCGGCTCGACCGCGCCGGCGTCGCCGGCGATCTTGGCGGTCTCGGCCGCGGCCTGCTTGCCGGTCGATGCCGCATCCGGCGACGAGGCCTGCGACACCGCCTGTGGCTTGGTCGCTGGAGCGGCAGCCCCGCCGCCCGCCGAAATCGAACCCAGCAGCGCGCCAACGCCGACCGTTTCACCTTCCTTGACGGTGATCTCGCCCAGCGTGCCGGCGGCTGCGGCAGGCACCTCCACCGTCACCTTGTCGGTCTCGAGCTCGAGCAGCGGCTCATCGGCGGCGATGGTGTCGCCGACCTTCTTGAACCATTTGCCGACGGTCGCTTCGGTGACGGATTCGCCGAGAGTGGGAACGCGGATTTCGGTAGCCATTGTGCCTGTCCGTTTCTTTCGGTTCTGTTTTGTCAGCCCGGATCTGTTCTATTCACCGAGCGCGTCTTCGAGCAAGGCGGCGAGCTGGGCGAGGTGCTTCGACATCAGTCCGGTCGCCGGCGAGGCGGCTGCCGGACGGCCGGTGTAGCGCACCCGCTGATGCTTGGCGTCGATATGCGCCAGCACCCATTCCAGATACGGGTCGATGAACGACCAGGCGCCCATGTTCTTGGGCTCCTCCTGGCACCACACCATCTCGGCATTGCGGAAACGCGACAGTTCCGTGATCAGCGCCTTGGCCGGGAACGGATAGAGCTGTTCGACGCGCAGCAGATAGATGTCGTTGATGCCGCGCTTCTCGCGCTCCTCGTAGAGGTCGTAATAGACCTTGCCCGAGCACAGCACGACGCGGCGGATCTTCGAATCCTTGGTGAGCTTGATCGCCTGGTTGGGCAAGAGCTGGGCATCGTCCCACAAAAGCCGGTGGAACGAGCTTTCGCCGGAAATTTCCGGCAGCGTCGACACCGCCCGCTTGTGGCGCAGCAGCGACTTCGGCGTCATCAGGATCAGCGGCTTGCGGAAGTCGCGCTTCAGCTGCCGGCGCAGGATGTGGAAGTAGTTAGCCGGCGTCGTGCAGTTCGCCACTTGCATGTTGTCTTCGGCGCAAAGCTGCAGGAAGCGCTCGAGGCGGGCCGAGGAATGCTCTGGACCCTGGCCTTCATAGCCATGCGGCAGCAGGCAGACGAGGCCCGACATTCTGAGCCACTTGCGTTCGCCCGACGAGATGAACTGGTCGAACACCACCTGGGCGCCGTTGGCGAAGTCGCCAAACTGCGCTTCCCACAGAGTCAGCGCCTTCGGTTCGGCCAGGCTGTAGCCATATTCGAAACCCAGCACCGCCTCTTCCGACAGCATCGAGTTGATGACTTCGTAGCCGGCCTGTGCGGCCGACAGATTGTTGAGCGGGATATAGCGGGTCTCGTCGCGCTGGTCGTAAAGCACGGAATGGCGCTGCGAAAAGGTGCCGCGTTCGGAATCCTGGCCCGACAGGCGGATCGGATTGCCGTCGAGCAGGATGGCGCCGAAAGCCAGCGCCTCGGCCGTCGACCAGTCGATGCCTTCGCCGGATTCGATCGCCTGGCGACGGTTCTCGAGGAAGCGGATGATCGTCTTGTGCGCCTCGAAATCCTTCGGCACCTCGGTCAGCTTCTTGCCGATTTCCTTCAGCGTCTTGACCGGCACGGCGGTCTTGCCGCGCCGCTGTTCGTCCTGGTTGTCGGCCGTGCGCAGGCCCGACCAGGCGCCGTCGAGCCAGTCGGCCTTGTTGGGCTTGTAGTGCTGGCCGACTTCCCACTCGGATTCCAGATGCGCCCGCCAGTCGGCCTTCAGCTGGTCGAGCTCGGCCTGGGTGATGTGGCCCTCGGCGATCAGCCGGTCGCCATAGATCTGCACCGTCGTCTTGTGGATGCGGATGTTGCGATACATGATCGGCTGGGTGAAGGCCGGCTCGTCGCCCTCATTGTGGCCGAAGCGGCGGTAGCAGAACATGTCGACCACAACAGGCTTGTGGAACTTCATGCGGAATTCGATCGCCACCTTGGTGGCATGGACCACGGCTTCCGGGTCGTCGCCATTGACGTGGAAGATCGGCGCTTCGATCATCTTGGCCACGTCGGACGGATAGGGCGACGAGCGCGAGAAGCGCGGGTTGGTGGTGAAGCCGATCTGGTTGTTGATGATGAAATGCAGCGTGCCGGCGACGCGGTGGCCGCGCAGGCCGGACAGGCCGAGGATTTCGGCGATCACGCCCTGGCCGGCGAAGGCGGCATCGCCGTGCAGCAGCAGCGGCAGCACCTTGGCGCGCTCTTCCAGCGGCACGATTTCCTCGCGGCTGCGGCCGAACAGATAATCCTGCTTGGCGCGCGCCTTGCCCATCACCACCGGATCGACGATTTCCAGATGCGAGGGGTTGGCGGTCAGCGACAGATGCACCTTGTTGCCGTCGAACTCGCGGTCCGACGAGGCGCCGAGATGGTACTTGACGTCGCCCGAGCCCTCGACCTCGTCGGGTGCTGCCGAGCCACCCTTGAACTCGTGGAAGATGGCGCGGTGCGGCTTGGCCATCACCTGGGAAAGCACGTTCAGCCGGCCGCGATGCGCCATGCCGAGCACGATTTCCTTCATGCCGAGCTGGCCCCCGCGCTTGACGATCTGCTCCAGCGCCGGGATCAGCGATTCACTGCCGTCGAGGCCGAAGCGCTTGGTGCCCTTGTACTTGACGTCGATGAACTGCTCGAAGCCTTCGGCCTCGACCAGCTTCTGCAGGATCGCCTTCTTGCCGGTGGCGGTGAAGGAGATCTCCTTGTCGGCGCCCTCGATGCGCGCCTGGATCCAGGCCTTTTCCTCAGGATCGGAAATATGCATGAACTCGACGCCGAGCGTCGAGCAATAGGTGCGCGTCAGGATCTCCAGCATCTGCCGGATGGTGCCGAATTCGAGCCCGAGCACATTGTCGAGGAAGATTGGCCGGTCGTAGTCGGCGGCGGTGAAGCCGTAATTCTCCGGCGACAATTCGTTGTAGTCCTCGAGCGGCTTGGCGATGCCGAGCGGGTCGAGATTGGCGTGCAGATGGCCACGCATACGATAGGCGCGGATCATCATGATGGCGCGCACCGAATCGCGCGTCGCTTGGTGCACGTCGGCGTCGGAAAGGACGATACCGTTGACGACGGCCTTGTCCTTGACCTTCTTTTCCAGATGCTTCTCGACGATGCCCCAGTTGCCGTCGAGCGCCGACACCAGTTCACCATTGGCCTGCAGCGGCCAGGAGGGCTTCGCCCAGGAGGCGCCCTTGGCGTTCTTGCGCACATCGCCCGCGTCGTCCTTCAGCCCGGCGAAGAACTCCTGCCATTCTGGATTGACCGAGGCCGGATCGTCCTCATAGGCGGCGTAAAGCGCGTCGATATAGTCGGCGTTGCCGCCATAGAGGAAAGAGGTGAGCGAAAATTGGTCGTTGGCCTGATCTTGTCTTGCCATGTCACTTAGCGGAGCCGCGCTCCGTCTCCTGTTTTTGGAGGGGAGTAGGGCAGTAGGGGAAGCAGGCGGTTGCCGCGCTCGTCCCGTTCTTCCTATTCCCCTACTGCCCTACTCCCTTACTGCCTTAACCCTTGATCGCCTCGACCAGCGTCGTGCCAAGCCGTGCCGGCGAGGGCGAAACTTTTATCCCGGCCGATTCCATCGCCGCAATCTTGTCCTCGGCGCCACCCTTGCCGCCGGAGATGACCGCGCCGGCATGACCCATGGTGCGGCCGGCCGGCGCCGTGCGCCCGGCGATGAAGCCGGCCATCGGCTTCTTGCGGCCACGCTTGGCTTCGTCCTTGAGGAACTGCGAGGCGTCTTCCTCGGCCGAACCGCCGATCTCGCCGATCATGATGATCGACTTGGTCTCGTCATCGGCTAGGAACATCTCGAGCACATCGATGAATTCGGTGCCCTTGACGGGATCGCCGCCAATGCCGACGGCTGTGGTCTGGCCGAGGCCGACATTGGTGGTCTGGAACACGGCCTCATAGGTAAGCGTTCCCGAGCGCGAAACAACACCGACCGAGCCCTTGCGGAAAATGTTTCCGGGCATGATGCCGATCTTGCATTCATTGGGGGTGAGCACGCCCGGGCAGTTCGGGCCGATCAGCCGCGAGGTCGAACGGTCGAGCCTGGCCTTGACCTTGATCATGTCCATCACCGGAATGCCTTCGGTGATGCAGATGATCAGCGGGATCTCGGCCTCGATCGCTTCCAGGATGGCTTCGGCGGCACCCGCCGGCGGCACATAAACGACGGACGCGTTGGCGCCGGTCTTTTCCTTGCCCTCGGCGACAGTGGCGAAGATCGGCAGGCTCTCGCCCTTCGAGCCGGTCCAGGTCTCGCCACCCTTCTTGGGATGGATACCGCCGACCATTTTTGTCCCGTGATAGGCCAACGCCTGTTCGGTGTGGAACGTGCCGGTCTTGCCGGTCAGGCCCTGCACCAGCACCTTGGTGTTCTTGTCGACGAGAATGGACATGGTGGCCCTTTTTCTTAGAAGTCGTTGATCGAGGAAGGTGAGACACGGCTGTAGACGCCGCTCACCATGTCTTGCCAGGCATCGCTGCCGGCGGCTTGGAACTGTAGTCTCATGCGGTAACTGTCATTGCTGTCGAAATCGTAGGTCACCCGCGCCGACCCGCGCGGCGACGAGCGCAGCAGCGTCAGCGTATTGCCACCCCACGTACCTGTTGCCGGTGCGGCCGGCACAAAGCCGATCGAATCGAACTGATGCATGGTGACGACGCTGTCTTGCTGGTCGAAGCCCAACACATTGTGCGAGGCGAAGGAAACCGTGCCGTCGCGGCTCTGGCGATAGCGCTGCACCACGAACAGCCCGCCGAACTCGGCCTCGGCAAGCACTTCGGCCGTCGCGGCGCCGGCTGCCGTCCATTGCGTCGCCGACACCTCTTCCTCGCCACGCCACGCGCCGACCAACGCCTGCAGGCGCTGATGATCAGCCGAGAGCGAGAAGGACGGTGCCGCGTTCATGGTCAAAGCCGCTTCAGATCGGCGACGGTAAGGTCGCTCTTGGCATTACCGGTGTTGAGCGTCGTCGCCGGCTCGAACATCAGCACCACGGGTTCCGTGCTGAGCGAGCGCGGCCGGTGCTCGACACCGCGCGGCACGACCATGAAGTCGCCCTCGCCGAGTTCGACCGGACCGTCGCGGAAATCGATGGCAATGCGGCCGCGCAGCACGAGGAAGGCTTCATCCTCATTGTCATGCGCGTGCCAGTCGAAGACCTCGCCGAACTTGGCGACTTTCGCCTGGCTGTCATTCACGTCGCCAGCGATGTGCGGATCGAAGACTTTCTTGATCATTTGATCCGCCGCCTCGACCAGGTTTATCTTGCGCGGAGGCACCAGATCAGCCCTTCACCGCCGCCACGATCTTCTTGGCCGCGTCGTCAAGATCATCGGCCGACACCACGTTGAGGCCGCTGTCGTTGATGATCTTCTTGCCGAGCTCGGCATTGGTGCCTTCCAGGCGCACCACCAGCGGCACTTCGAGGCCGACTTCCTTGACCGCGGCAATGACGCCCTCGGCGATGATGTCGCACTTCATGATGCCGCCGAAGATGTTGATCAGGATGCCCTTGACCGCCGGATCCTTGGTGATGATCTTGAACGCCGCCGTCACCTTCTCCTTCGACGCGCCACCGCCGACATCGAGGAAGTTGGCCGGCTCGGCGCCATAGAGCTTGATGATGTCCATCGTCGCCATGGCGAGGCCGGCGCCGTTGACCATGCAGCCGATATTGCCGTCGAGCGCGACATAGGCGAGGTCGTATTTCGACGCCTCGATCTCCTTCTCGTCCTCTTCGGTGGTGTCGCGCAGTTCGAGCACGTCGGGGTGGCGGAACAGCGCGTTGTTGTCGAACGACACTTTGGCATCGAGCACGCGCAACCGGCCGTTCTTCATGACGATCAGCGGATTGACCTCGAGCAGGCTCATGTCCTTCTCGACAAAGGCCTTGTAGAGGATCGGGAACAGCGTATCGCCATCCCGGCCCGCGTCGCCGTCGAGCTTCAGCGCGCCATTGAGCGCCTTCAGATCGGCAGATGTGACGCCCTTTTCCGGGTCGATGGCGACGGTGATGATCTTTTCCGGCGTGTCGTGCGCGACCGCCTCGATGTCCATGCCGCCTTCGGTCGAGACGACGAAGGCAACGCGGCCGACCGAGCGATCGACCAGGATCGACAGATAGAGCTCGCGTTCGATGTCAGCGCCGTCCTCGATGTAGAGACGGTTGACCTGCTTGCCGGCCGGACCGGTTTGCTTGGTCACCAGCGTATGCCCAAGCATCTCGTTGGCGTTGGCGACCACGTCGGCCACCGACTTCGCCAACCTGACACCACCCTTGGCGTCGGGGCCGAGCTCCTTGAATTTACCCTTGCCGCGGCCGCCGGCATGGATCTGGCTCTTCACCACGTAGAGCGGGCCGGGCAGCGCCTTGGCGGCGGCTTCCGCCTCGCTCGCCTTGAACACCGGCACACCTTCGGCCACCGGCGCGCCAAAGCTCTTCAGCAGCGCCTTGCCTTGATACTCATGGATGTTCATCTTCGATGTCTCCGGGTCGACTGCTGGGGGGTCACTTCGAGGCGAGATGCGGCGCGATCTTGACGCAGGCCTCGGTCAGGCCCTGCACCGTCGCCACCGAAGCGTCGAACATCTTCTGCTCGCTCTTGTTGAGGTCGATCTCGATGATGCGCTCGACGCCGCCGGCGCCGATCACCACGGGAACGCCGACATAGGTGTTCTTGACGCCATACTGGCCGGAGAGGTACGCCGCACAGGGCAGCACGCGCTTCTTGTCCTTGAGATAGGCTTCCGCCATCGAGATCGCCGAGGCGGCCGGCGCGTAATAGGCCGAGCCGGTCTTGAGCAGGCCGACGATCTCGGCACCGCCATCGCGGGTGCGCTGGACGATCTGGTCGAGCTTTTCCTTCGAGGTCCAGCCCATCTTGATCAGGTCGGGCAGCGGGATGCCGGAAACCGTCGAATAGCGGATCATCGGCACCATGGAATCGCCGTGGCCGCCGAGCACGAAGGCAGTGACGTCCTCGACCGAGACCTTGAACTCCTCGGCCAGGAAATAGCGGAAGCGCGAACTGTCGAGCACGCCGGCCATGCCGACGACATGGCTGTTGGGCAGGCCGGAGAACTTCTGCAGCGCCCAGACCATGGCGTCGAGCGGGTTGGTGATGCAGATGACGAAGGCCTTCGGTGCATATTTTTTCAGGCCGGCGCCGACCTGTTCCATGACCTTGAGATTGATGCCGAGCAGGTCGTCGCGGCTCATGCCCGGCTTGCGCGGCACGCCGGCGGTGACGATGCAGACATCGGCGCCCTCGATGCCGGCATAGTCGTTGACGCCGGTGAGGCGGCTGTCGAACCCATCGACCGGCGACGACTGCGCGATATCGAGCCCCTTGCCCTGCGGGATACCCTCGGCGATATCGAACAGCACCACGTCGCCGAGGTCCTTCAGACCGATCATGTGGGCGAGCGTGCCGCCGATCATGCCAGAGCCGATAAGCGCTATCTTGTTGCGTGCCATGTCAGGATATTTTCCCTTTGTCAGTGACGACGCCCAAATCCTTGGCGACTTGGTTGGCGGCGTCGAGGAAGAGGCCGGAATGCTGCGAGGAAACCGCGAGTTTTCGCCGCACCCAATAGCCTTGGTGCAAGATAAATTCAAACGATTATTTCGGAGCCAGCATTTTCAATCGGTTAGATAGATCGGGACTTACGTAAACGTCAAAGTTTGTAAGCCGACTTGGGAGAATTTACACAATGAAGATGGAAATCAGAAGGCTGTTCCCCGGCGATGACGCCCTTGTGATGCAGGTCGCCGAAAATGTGTTCGACGAGCCGGTCAGGCCGGATCGGTTGGCAGCCTATCTCCGCGAACCCGGCCATTTCATGATCGTGGCGCTCGCCGATGGCTTGGTCGTCGGACAATGCGCGGCCGTCGTCCACCGCCATCCCGACAAGGTCAGCGAACTCTATATCGACGAGGTCGGCGTATCGCCCGCCTTTCAGCGCCAGGGCATCGCGCAAGACATGCTCGACGCCATGTTCGCGATTGGTCGCGAGCATGGCTGTGAGGAGGCCTGGGTCGGCACCGAGCCGGACAATCTCGCCGCCCGCGCGCTCTATGACTCGCGCAATTCGGTGGCCGAGCCGTTCGTGATGTACATTTACAGGCTCTAGACCATTGCAGGTGGATTCGCTTTGCGGCCACGACAACAAGGAGTTAGCCATGACCGAAACAGAACCGCTCATTCTGCGCCGCTGGTCGTCCGTCATCCGCACACAGGATCGCGCTGCCTATGCCGCCTATGTCGAGAGGACAGGGGGCCTTGATTACGCGGCTACGACAGGCAATCGCGGCTTCCAGATGCTTATGCGCGATCGTGGCGATGGGTCGACGGAGGTCGTCACGTTGAGCTGGTGGTCATCGATGGACGCCGTGCGAAGCTTTGCCGGCGATGCACCGGAACTGGCCCGCTACTATCCGGAAGACGATCGCTACCTCCTGGAGAAATCCGAATTCGTCGATCACTACACAGTTGTTGCCGGAACTTTGCCACCCGCTTGAAAGGCTCAGGCCGTAGCGACAGGAGACTCCCCGTGCCGGCCTTCCGGCTTCTTTGTCTGACCCTTGACCTGCTGCCGTTCCGCCCAATCCTCCAGCCAGTCACGGCTTTGCATCTCGATCAGGCGTGATGCCGTGCGTTCGAACTCGAAGACCTCGACGCCGCGCTTTGCCACATAGAGCTGCGGCGGCGGGGCCTCGGCGCTGACCACCAGCCGCACATGATGATCGTAGAGCGTGTCGATCAACAGGATGAAGCGCTTGGCCTCGTTGCGCTTGCCTTCGCCGAGCACCGGGATATGATCGATGAAGACGGTCGAGAAGCGGCCGGCAATCGCCAGGAAATCGCGGGCGCCATGCGGCTTTTCGCAGAGATCGGCAAAGGAAAACCGCGCCGCATCGCCGGCAGCAGCCGGCACGACCACCTGCCGTCCCTTGAGGGTCAGCGAGGTCTCGGCCGTCGGCGCACCGTGCGTCATGGTTTGCCAGGCCTCGTCGAGCATCTGGTCGGCCGCCGCATCGGCCGGCGTGACATAGACCGGTGTGCGGGCGAGCTTTTCCAGCCGGTAGTCCTTGTCGGCGTCGAGCGACAGCACCCGCGCATGCCGCTCCAGTATGCCGATGAACGGCAGGAAAAGCTGCCGGTTCAGCCCATCGCCATAGAGGTTTTCCGGCGCCACATTCGAGGTGGCGACCAGCACCACGCCACTGGCAAACAGCGCCGAAAACAGCCGCGACAGGATCATGGCGTCGGCAATGTCGGTGACCGAGAACTCGTCGAAGCACAGCACCCAGGCCTGCTCCGCAAGCGCCTTGGCCACCGGCGGGATCGGATCGTCTTCCTTGACCGAGCCGTTCTTGCGCGCCTGCCGGTGCTTCTGGATGCGGTCCTGCACATCGGCCATGAAGTCGTTGAAGTGGACGCGGCGCTTGCGCCGCACCGGCAGCAATTCGAAGAACATGTCCATCAGCATGGTCTTGCCGCGGCCGACGCCGCCATGGATGTAGAGGCCTTTGACGGCCTCATGCGTCTCGCGCTTGCGGGCAAACAGCCATCCAAGCGCGCTGGACTTCTGCGCCAGCCGCTTGGCCGAGATCTCGTCGGTCAGCCGGTCGAGCGCGGCGGCGATCCGTTCCTGCGCCGGATCGCGTTCGATCGCGCCGGTTTCCACCAGATGGTCGTAGCGCTGCCTGACGGTCGCATGGGTCTGGAGGCCGTCACGCAGATGCATCGATCACGTCGTTCTAGAGCAATTCCAGGAAAAGTGTGTAGCGGTTTTCCATCCGGAATTGCGTAAAAACAAATAGGGGGCGGGTCAGCCTATCTTGTAAGCGAAATCGCCTGGCCGTTGGAAGTCTGGCCGTCGAATTTTGAGCCGCCCGACGAATAGAGCCGCGCCAGCGTGCCGCCATTCTCGTCATAGAGCGTCAGCTGCTTGCCGGCGACATTCCACGACTTGATGCCGTCGATCGGCGCCGGGCAGTGCAACGGTCCAGCGCGGAAGCCGGCGCCGAACTTGGTCTGCGGCGTCGCCACCTTGCAGCTCTGGCCCGAAACGCTGGCATTCCAGACACCGGCGACGGCGGCCGCGGTCAGATCCGTGGCGCCGGCGGGCGCCGAGCCGTCCGGCGGCAAGGACGCAACCTGCGTATTCGCCGGCGCGGTCGGGAATTTCGACGGGTCGGTGGCGCCCGGTGCTGCTGGCGGCGGCAGCTGATTGGCGGTCACCTGGCCTGCCGGTGCCGGCTGCAGCGGTGCCGGCTGCTGGTCATCCATCGACGAGAAGCGTGAGGTCGAACAGCCACTCGCAACGAGCGCCGCCAGCGATACGGCCACCAGGCCGCTTTTCGAAAAAATCATTCCAACCTCCGTCGGATCCGGCTCGGGGACGCCGTCCGCACAATCTCACCTCCACCAAGATGGAGAAGGTGGCGAAATTTCAACCCGATATGGTTAAAATACGGTTTGCAGCAAGATCTGTTGCAAATTTATCGCAATCCTGGCGGCACTGGCCGCGTGTCGCTCCAACCCTTGGGATCGGTGCGGCCCCCGGCACCCGGCAAGCCGGAAGCCGCGCTTGCGGTCTTCCAAATGCTTGCGCCGGCCGGCATTGGTCCTATCTCTTGGAAACCGAAACCTGCCGGAGCTGCAAAATTGGCCGCGAGAAAGAGAGCTGCCAACCGCTACTACAGCGGCCCGCCCAGCGATCATTTCGACGGCACCTTGTTCTTCAATCCCGACGGCCAGCCACCCGGCCGCTTCGCCGACTTGCTGAAATGGCAGTTGAGTGGCAAGCGCTCGAAATGGCCGGCGACCGCTCCGCGCTCTTTTCCGCAGGCAAAACCGGCGGCACGGGTCGAAAGCGCCGCGCTGCAAGTGACCATGGTCGGCCATTCCACCTTGCTGATCCAGACGGCCGGCCTGAACATCCTCACCGATCCGGTCTGGTCTCCGCGCGCATCGCCGCTCGCCTTCGCCGGGCCAAAACGCATCATGCCGCCAGGCATTGCCTTCGCCGACCTGCCGCCGATCAACCTCGTTCTGGTCAGCCACAACCATTACGACCATCTCGACCTCGCCACGCTGAAGCAGCTGAAGGCCAGCCACGACCCGCTGGTGATCACCCCGCTCGGCAACGATGCCCTGATTGGCGAAGCAGTTCCCGGGATGCGGCTGTCGGCGCATGACTGGGGCGACAGGGTCGAGATCGGCAACGGCGTCGCCGTCCATGTCGAGCCGGTGCATCACTGGTCGGCGCGTGGCGCCCGCGACCGACGCATGGCGCTGTGGGCCGGCTTCGTCATCGAGACGCCGAATGGCAAGGTCTATTTCGCCGGCGACACCGGCTTCCACGATGGCATCAACTACCGGCTGATGGCTGAGAAGCATGGCGGCTTCCGCTTCGCCATCCTGCCGATCGGCGCCTATGAGCCGCGCTGGTTCATGGCGCCGCAGCATCAGAATCCGGAAGAAGCCGTGCAAGGCATGAAACTGTGCAACGCCGCCTATGCCGCCGGCTGCCACTGGGGCACCTTCCGGCTCACCGACGAACCGATCGACGAGCCGGCGCGGAAATTGACCGAGGCGCTCGACGATCAAGGCATCCCGCGGCAGCGCTTTCGTGCCTTGCGGCCCGGCGAGGTCTGGGACGTGCCCGCCATCTAGCCAAGCAGCCCGCCAAGGAACCCAGATTGCTGAAACGCGTGCTTCCCCAACGCAATTTGGCTGGGAGCCTCTCCATGATCAAATGGGTCATCATTCTGCTGATCGTCGCCGCGGCGGCGAGCCTGCTCGGCATGCCGGCGCTGGCAGGAGCCGCCGCCACCGGCGCGCGCATCCTCATCGGCATCGTTCTGGTCATCTTCCTGCTCGTCGTGCTTGGCATCTTCGCAGTGACGTAACCCTGCTCTGCACTGGTAATTCCCGCTCGTTTCCGCCATATAGCGCCAAACGGACACGGAATTCGCGGAGCAATGGCCAGCACTGCCCCTTTCGCCAAGATGAACGGCATCGGCAACGAGATCATCGTTGCCGACATGCGTAGCCGTGCCGATCGGGTGACGCCGGCTGCCGCCATTGCGCTGAACGCCGATGCCGCGACCAGGTTCGACCAGATCATGGCGATCCACGACGCCCGGACGCCGGGCACCGCCTTTTTCATCGACATCTTGAATTCCGACGGCTCCAAGGCTCAGGCCTGCGGCAACGGCATGCGCTGCGTCGTCCAGGCGCTCGCCGCAGAAACCGGCCAGAAGACCTTCACCTTCGAGACCGTCGCCGGCATCCTCAACGCACGCGAACATGCCGACGGGTCAATCTCGGTCGACATGGGCATACCGCGTTTCGGTTGGCAGGACATTCCACTGGCCGAGGAGTTCCACGATACCCGCATGATCGAGCTGCAGATCGGTCCGATCGACGCGCCGGTGCTGCATTCGCCCTCGGTGGTCTCGATGGGTAACCCGCACGCCATATTCTGGGTCGACCGCGACGTCTGGTCCTATGAGCTCGACCGCTTCGGGCCGCTGCTCGAGAACCATCCGATGTTTCCCGAGCGCGCCAACATCACCATCGCTGAGGTCACCTCGCCCGACACCATGGTCATCCGCACCTGGGAGCGCGGCGCCGGCCTGACCAAGGCCTGCGGCTCCGCCGCATGCGCATCGGTGGTCGCCGCGGCCCGCACCAACCGGACCGGCCGCAGCGTCAGCCTGGTGACGCCCGGCGGCGGCTCGCTGCATGTCGAATGGCGCGGCGACGACCACGTCATCCTCACCGGTGCCGCCGAATGGGAATTTTCCGGCAGCTTCGATCCGTCGACCGGCACCTGGGCCCGCGACACCGAAAGCGCGGCCTGATGGCCTCCCTCTCCAAGGGTATCGATGTCGTCACCTTCGGCTGCCGGCTGAACACCTATGAGTCCGAGGTGATGCGGCGCGAGGCGGAAAGCGCCGGCCTTGGCGCGCTGGAAGGCGGCGCCGTGATCTTCAACACCTGCGCCGTGACCGGCGAGGCGGTACGCCAGGCAAAGCAGGCGATCCGCAAGGCGCGCCGCGACAACCCCGAAGCGCGCATCATCGTCACCGGCTGCGCCGCGCAGACCGAGCCGCAGAATTTCGCCGCCATGGACGAGGTCGACCTCGTGCTTGGCAATGAGGAGAAGCTGAAGGCGAACTCCTATCGGGCGCTGCCGGATTTCGGCGTCAACGACACCGAGAAGGCACGCGTCAACGACATCTTTTCGGTGCGCGAGACCGCCGGCCACATGGTCGACGCCATCGAGGGCAGGGCGCGCGCCTTCGTCCAGGTGCAGAACGGCTGCGACCACCGCTGCACCTTCTGCATCATTCCCTATGGTCGCGGCAATTCGCGCTCGGTGCCGATGGGCGCCGTGGTCGAGCAGGTCAAGCGGCTCGCCGGCAATGGCTATGCCGAGATCGTGCTGACCGGCGTCGACATGACCAGTTTTGGCGCCGACCTGCCGGGTGCGCCAAAGCTCGGCAAGCTTGTGAAAACAATCCTCAAGCAGGTGCCCGATGTGAAGCGGCTGCGGCTGTCCTCGATCGATTCGATCGAGGCCGACGACGATTTGCTCGACGCCATCGCCACCGAGCCGCGGCTGATGCCGCATCTGCATCTGTCGCTCCAGTCCGGCGACGACATGATCCTGAAGCGCATGAAGCGCCGCCATCTGCGCGATCAGTCGATCCGCTTCTGCGAGGATGTGCGCAAATTGCGCCCCGGCATCGTCTTCGGCGCCGACATCATCGCCGGCTTCCCGACCGAAACGGATGAGATGTTCGAAAACTCGGAAAAAATCGTCGAGGAATGCGGACTGACCCATCTGCATGTCTTCCCGTTCAGCCCACGCGAAGGCACGCCCGCCGCGCGTATGCCGCAGGTGCGGCGCGAATTGGTCAAGCAGCGCGCCGCCCGGTTGCGCGCCGCGGGTGAAGCTGCGTATCGGCGCCATCTGTCGTCGCTTTCCGGAACGCGCCAGTCGATCCTGATCGAGCGTGACGGTCTTGGCCGCACCGAAGGTTTTACGCTTGCCGCACTCGGCGCGGGCGTGCCGGGTGAGATCGTCGCGGCCGATATCACCGGCCACGATGGCGCCCGGCTGATCGCGGCGCCGCTTGCCGCCCGCGCCGCCTGAGACCGCAAAGCATGGCTGGTTTTTTCAAGAAGATATTTTCGTTCGGCAAGAAGGAAGTGGTCGAGGAACCGGTCGACGAGACCGCCCCGCTGCCGCCGATCAAATGGGAAGCGCTCGATGCGCTGAAGCCGGCGTCCGAACAGGTTGTTCCGGAATTTCTGAAGCGCGACGAGCCGCAGCCCGAGGCGGAAATTGTACCGACACTGCCGGCCGAGCCGGAAGTGCCGTCGGAGCCGGCGCCTGTCGAGGAACCAGCGCCCGAGCCGGCACCGATCATTCCGCCCGAGCCGGAAATCCGGCCTGAGCCTGCCCCGGTTGAAGAGCCGCAGCCGGTTGAACCGGAAGCGCCCGCCGAGGAGCCTGCGCCAGAGGAAATCCCACCCGCGCCTGTGGTGCCGGAGCCGGTTCCTGCACCGGAGCCGCGCGAAATTCCGGAGCCGGAGCGGCCGGAAATCGTGCCGCAACCGGAGAAACAGCCAGAACCTGCGCCAGTCGAAGTGCCGGCACCGCCGGTCGAGACTCCCGCCGAAACGCCGGCGCCCGAAATCCCGCCGGCCGAAGTTTCGCCGCCCATTCGCCAGCCGGCTCCGATTGAAGCACAGCCTGTCATTGCCGAGGTCGCGCCCGAACCTCAGGCCGTCCCGCAACCGGCGCCAAAACCCGTTCCCGCTCCCGGCAAGGTGACCGTCACCAAGAAGGTCGAGCAGAAGGCCGAACCGCAGAAAGCGCCGGAACCGGCGCCGAGGCGCTCGTGGTTCCAGCGCATGAGGGATGGGCTTGCCCGTTCGTCGCGCGAGCTCACCGGCAACATCGCCGGCGTCTTCACCAAGCGCAAGCTGGACGAAGAGACCCTGCAGGACCTCGAGGATGTGCTGATCCGCGCCGATCTCGGCATGGAAACCGCGCTGCGCGTCACCGATGCGCTGGCTTCCAGCCGCTACGGCAAGGATGTTTCCGAGGCGGAAGTGCGCGCCATCATGGCGGCCGAGGTGGAAAAGGTGCTGGCCCACGTCGCCATGCCGCTGGAACTCGATCTCTCGCACAAGCCGCATGTCATTCTGGTGGTCGGCGTCAACGGCACCGGCAAGACCACCACCATCGGCAAGCTGGCGGCAAAACTGACCGATGGCGGCCTGTCGGTGATGCTCGCCGCCGGCGACACGTTCCGTGCCGCCGCGATCGAGCAATTGAAGATCTGGGGCGAGCGGACGAAATCACCGGTCATCGCCTCCAAGATCGGCGCCGATGCCGCGGGGCTGGCCTATGACGCCTTCGAACGAGCAAAAGAAGCCGGCTCCGACGTGCTGATCATCGACACCGCCGGCCGCCTGCAGAACAAGACCGAGCTGATGGCCGAGCTCGAAAAGATCGTCCGCGTGCTGGGCAAGCTCGACCCGGAAGCGCCGCACACCGTTTTGCAGACGGTAGACGCCACCACCGGCCAGAACGCGCTCAACCAGGTCGAGATCTTCCGCAATGTCGCCGGCGTCAACGGCCTGGTGATGACCAAGCTGGACGGCACGGCGCGTGGCGGTATTCTGGTGGCGATCGCGGCAAAGCACAAACTGCCGGTCTATTTCATCGGCGTCGGCGAACAGGTCGATGACCTCGAACCTTTTTCGGCAAGCGAATTCGCCAGGGCGATCGCCGGAGTTGCCTAACAAGCATATCCCAAAAAGTTGCAGACTTTTTGGATCAGATTATGCGTAAGAAAGAAAGTCTATGAACCCACCCATTCTCGAACGCGATCCGTCCGACCCGCAAAAAGAGAAGAAGGAAGGCGTCAATCCGCTGCTCAAGCTGGTGCTGGAACTGGGGCCGTTGATGGTGTTTTTCTTCGCCAATGCGCGCGGCGAATGGCTGGTGCGGAAATTCCCTGTCCTGGCCGAATTGGGCGGCCCGATCTTCGTCGCCACCGGCCTGTTCATGGCCGCCACCGCGATCGCGCTGATCGCCTCATGGCTGCTGATGCGCACCTTGCCGATCATGCCGATGGTGTCGGGCGTCGTCGTCTTCATCTTCGGCGCGCTGACGCTCTATCTGCAGGACGACATCTTCATCAAGATGAAGCCGACCATCGTCAACACGCTGTTCGGCGGCGTGCTGCTCGGCGGTCTCTACTTCGGCAGATCGCTGCTCGGCTATGTCTTCGATTCGGCCTTCAGCCTCGACGCCGAGGGCTGGAGGAAGCTGACCTTCCGCTGGGGTCTATTCTTCCTGTTCCTGGCCCTTGCCAATGAAGTGGTGTGGCGGAATTTTTCCACCGACGCCTGGGTTACCTTCAAGGTCTGGGGCATCATGCCGATCACGCTTCTATTCACCTTCAGCCAGATGCCGCTGATCCTGCACCATTCGCTCGACGAGAAAGCCGGGAAAGAAGAGAAGGCCGGGAAATAGAGCAATTCCAGGAAAAGTGTGTAACGGTTTTCCGTCCGGAATTGCGTCAAACAAAGAGAAAGAGCGGTTCTGCGTTTTCGTGAAACGATGAACCGCTCCAGGGAGAGGGTCATGGAATTCGTCACCACGCGCGATGAGCTGAGGACGATCTACAAGACGCCGCGACCGACCGACGGCTCTATCCGCAAGGAATTGAAGGCGCTCGACGGCCATTGCCGCTCCTTCATCGGCAAGAGCCCGTTCGTGCTGATCGGCTCATCCGACGGCGCCGGCAATGCCGACGTGACGCCGAAGGGCGACAAACCGGGCTTCGCCGCCGTGCTCGACGACACGACCATCGCTATTCCCGACCGGCCCGGCAACAACCGGCTCGACTCGCTGGAGAACATCCTCCTCAACCCGTCGGTCGGGCTGCTCTTCCTCATTCCCGGCATGAACGAGACGCTGCGCGTCAACGGCGACGCCCGCATCACCGTCGACGCGACCTTGCGCGAACGGCTCGCCGTCGACGGCAAGGAACCACAAAGCGTCGTCGTGGTCACCGTCAAGGCCGCCTACATGCATTGCGCCAAGGCCTTCATGCGCTCGGATCTGTGGAAGCCGGAAACCTGGTACGACCGCGCAACGCTGCCGACGCTCGGCCAGATCCTGCGCGACCAACTGGCGCTGGCAGAGACTGCCGGCAGCATCGACAGCGAGCTGGACCAGGATTACCGCAAGACCTTGTGGTAGTTTTTCGCGTCACGATTCACCTGTATCCGGCCGCTCTCCCTTGATCGAAATCCTCGCCATTTCCGGCAGCCTGCGGGCGGCCTCCACCAATTCCGCACTGGTCGCGGCACTGGCGCGCAACGCCCCGCCCGGCTGCCACGTCACCGTCTATGGTGGACTTGGCCGCCTGCCGATCTTCAATCCCGACGACGAGGGCGAGCGGACGCCGCAAGAAGCCTCCGTGCTGATCGACGCCGTCACTCAAGCCGATGGCGTCATTGTCTCCTGTCCGGAATATGCCCATGGCGTGCCGGGCGGGCTGAAGAACGCCCTCGACTGGCTGGTGTCGCGCGACGCCGCCGTCGAGAAGCCCGCCATGCTGGTGCACGCCTCGCCGCGTTCGCTGTTTGCCCGCGCCGCGCTGACCGAGGTCATGCGCACCATGTCGTTCGCGCTTTGCGAAGATGTGCTGGAGATCGCCCTGCTCGGCAAGAAGCCGCCGGAGGTGGAGAACATCCTGGCTGAGCCGGAAAACCGACTGGCAATGCGCGATGTGCTGTCCGCTTTCGCGGGCTTCATCGCCGACCGCTGAGGCTACTTCTTGCTTCTCAGCGTCTCGACATCGGTCTTGCCGACGTACCAGTCGCGGGCGTTGACCTCCTCGAAGACCACCCAGACATCGTCATTGCCCAGTCCGGTGGCGTCCATGATGGCCGCCGTGACCCTTTTGGCTATGTCCGCCTTCTTGCCCGCCGGGTCAGCGGCAATCACTTCCTTGACGATGCGGATGCTCACGAATGGCATGGCGTCCTCCCCTTCGATGTTGTTGACGGTCGCTCAATAGGTCTTGGCGCCGTTGACCATCAGCCTCACCATATAGAGCGACGTGGTGCCGGCGATATAGAGGCAATTCAGCTTGTTGCCGCCGAACACGCAATTGGCGGTGACCTCCGGCACCTTGACCTTGCCGATCAGCGTCCCGTCCGGATCGTAGCAGTGGATGCCGTCGGCCGCACTGGTCCAGATGCGGCCGTCCTCATCGAGCCTGAAGCCGTCGAACATGCCGGCCGTGCAGTCGGCGAAGACCTTTTCGCCGGAAACCTTCTTGCCGCCCTTGCCGACATTGAATACCCGCATATGGGCAGGATCTTGCGCGCCATGCGTGCGGCCGGTGTCGACGACATAGAGCTTGCTCTCGTCGAGCGAGAAGGCAAGGCCGTTGGGCCTGACCATGTCGGTGATGACGGCCTCGACCTCGCCCGTGCCGGGATCGACCCGGTAGACGTAGCAGGCGCCGATCTCGCTTTCGGCCTTGTCGCCCTCATAGTCGGTGTCGATGCCGTAGCTCGGATCGGTGAACCAGATCGAGCCATCCGACTTCACCACCGCATCGTTGGGCGAATTCAGCCGCTTGCCACGCCATTTGGCGGCGATGGTGGTGACCGAACCGTCAAACTCGGTGCGGCTGACACGGCGGCCCGAGTGCTCGCAGGTCACCAGCCGGCCCTGCCGGTCGACGGTGTTGCCATTGGAATTGCCGGACGGCTGACGGAAGACGCTGACATTGCCGTCGGTCTCGTCGTAGCGCAGCATGCGGTTGTTGGGGATGTCGGACCAGACGACATATCGGCCGGCGGCGAACCAGGCTGGCCCCTCCGCCCACTGGCATCCGGTGAACAGCTTCTCCACTTGCGCGTTGGAATTGAACAGCCGCGCGAAACGCGGATCAAGAACTTCATAATAATCTGCGGCGGCCATGCTTTTCCTCCTGGCATCAGGTCGGGCGCGATCAAGCCAGCCGGAGATCGATCTGGCAAGATCGATGATGAGTGCTTCACCGCATCTTGACGTCTCAAGGCAGATGGGAAGCAACACCTACCTGCTGGAACTGCCAGGTTAACCCGGGTTAAGCTGGCTTAACCGGCTATGCGCTACGTGCAATGGTGCATTGCAACATCTTCTTTTTGCAATGCACCATAACTATGTCATGCTTCGTACTGATCAAGGGAGGAAGAACCGGCTGCCAAAAATGCGGCACAGAAGGAAACTCGCTATGATCTTCAACGATCTCATGACCCGCGCTCGCACCAGCATTGCCAAGCGCAAGCACTACAACCGCCTTGTCGCCGAAATCGACAGCTTTTCCAGCCGCGACCTGGCCGACATGCGCGCCGACCGCAGCGAAATGCTCTACCAGGTCCACAAGCAGATCTACGGCTGATCTTAAGATCCATCGACTCGGCGCCACCCAGGCGCGTTGAGATTCAGGTCAGGCCGAGCCGGAGTCGAAAGACGGGCGCGAAGACCAAACAAGGTGGGTTCCGAAAACCGGAGCGGAGCGTACTTTTGGGTACGTGAGCACCGGAAGCGTAGGAAGCCGCCATTTGCAGGCCGGCATCACCTGAATATCAATGCGCCGCCAATGCCTTGTCGATCTGCGGCAACAGCACCGTCCGCGCCGCCTCGGCGGTCAGCGGGCCGACATGCTTGTAGGCAATCTTGCCGTCCTTGCCGATGACGAAGGTTTCCGGCACGCCGTAGACACCCCAGTCGATCGCCGTGCGGCCGGCTTCGTCGACCCCAATCGCCTGGAACGGATTGCCGAGATCGCCGAGGAAACGCCGGGCGTTTTCCGGCTGGTCCTTGTAGTTCAGCGCCGCCATGACGAAACGCTTGTCCTGCGCCAGCGCCAGCAGCACCGGATGCTCTTCGCGGCACGGCGCGCACCACGACGCAAACACGTTGACCAGCGTGACCTTGCCGGCGAAGGATTTCGAATCGAGCCCGGGCAGGTTGCTGCCCTCCAGCGGCGGCAGGTTGGTCTGCGGCGCCGGCAGGCCGATCAAGGCCGACGGCACTTCCGAAACGTCGCGCCCCGACAACAGCTGCGCCAGGAACAGTCCGGCCAAGCCGAGGAAGACCAGCAGCGGCAACAGCACGAACAGGCGGCGACGGGGCGTCGGCGTTTCCATCTCTGTGCTCATGGCTTGGCGCCTTTGTCGGAACGCCGCCGCACGCCTGACGCTTCGAGTTCAGCAAGTTCGCGTTTGCGCGCCCGCTGGTCGAGCAGGATCCAGCCGACCAGCCCGGCCAGCACCACGGCGGTGATCGCGTAGGCGGCGGTGACGTAGAGTGCGTGCGCGCTCATGCGGCAGGCCTCGCCAAAGTGCCGCTTTCCAAACCGGTCATTTCGCCCAATTCGAACATGCCTTCCCTTAGCCTCGCGCCATCGGCTTCGCAATCGGTCGCCGCGCCGCAGCCTTTGACGTCGCGCAAACCACGACTGACGTCACTCAATCCGTTCCGTGGCGCAGCGCCAGCGCCGCCGAGACCGGCCCCAGCACGGCAAGAAACAGGGTCAGCGCGGCAAGAATGAGGAAGGGCTGCAGAAACGGATCGGGATTGGCCGTCGCGCCGTAACTCGCCGAAACGCCGAAGATCAGCACCGGGATGGTCAGCGGCAGCACCAGCACCGAGATCAGCAGCCCGCCACGCGGCAGCGCCACCGCCACCGCCGCACCCGCCGCGCCGATGAAGGTGATCGCCGGCGTGCCGACCAGCAGCGTCAGCGCCGTGGCGCCTATTGCCGCCGGCTCCATATTCATGAACAGGCCGAGCAAGGGAGCGGCAATGACCAGCGGCAGCACGCTGCCCGCCCAATGCGCCAGGCATTTGATCAGCACCGTCAAGGCCAGCATGTGGCGGTCGTTGCCAAGCACCAGCAGATCGAGCGAGCCGTCCTCGCGGTCGGCCTGGAACAGCCGGTCGAGGCCGAGCAGACAGGACAGCAGCGCGCCGATCCACAGGATCGCCGGCCCGATGCGGGCCAGCAGCTTGAGATCCGGCCCAACGCCGAACGGAATGGTGGCGATGACGGCGAGGAAGAAGATGACGCCAGTTAACGCGCCGCCGCCGGCGCGGATGTTGAGGCGGATATCGCGCAGGAAGAGGGCTAGCATGATTTGAGATGCCTTTGCCCAGGCACCCCCCAGAGGGGGTCGCGAAAGAATACCGACATTACTCCCCCATCCTCAATTCCTTCGCCCCATCCAATCCCAGCGGCAAATGCGTCGCCGCAACGACGATCCCACCCTCTCCACGATGCTTCCCCATCAGCCCCGCAAACCGCGCCTCCGAGGCCTTGTCCAATCCCGCCGTCGGCTCATCCAGCAGCCACAGCGGCCGATGGCTGACCAAAAGCTTGGCGATCGCCGCGCGGCGCCGTTGCCCGGTCGACAGATAGCCGAACGGCAGATGGCCGATGCCGCCGAGCCCGACCGTTTCCAGCGCCTCTTCGACGCCGACATCTCCATCGCCATTGAAGTCGCGCCAGAAGTGCAAGTTTTCCGCCACGCTGAGCGCCGGCTTCATTGCGTTCTGGTGACCAAGATAATGACAGGCCGACGCGATCGACGGAAACGCTTCGCCGCCGCCTTCGATCCGCACGCTGCCTTCCGCCACCGGCAGCAGCCCGGCGATGACCCGCAGCAAGGTCGATTTGCCCGCACCATTCGGCCCGGTGACGACCAGCGACTGGCCGTCTTCCAGGGCAAAATCGATGCCGGAAAACACCATATCGCCGCCGCGTTCGCCGCCCAGATTTTCGGCGATCAGCCGCATCCCTCGCCTGCCCTGAAAACCATGTGTCGCGACAGCCGCCGCATCGCACAAATTTGCTTTGCAACTGTCTAGAACTATTCCAGAAAATTCTCTATATGCGGTGCATCCGTGCCAGCGGTCGGCGCGGGAACAGAATTAGCGCCGAACCAGCGCACGCGCCGCCTTGAACGGCTCGGGTTGCTTGGGAACGGACAGCGGAAATGGCCGTACCCGCACCTTTGCGCGTGATTGCATGCCATCGGCGTCCGTTCCCTTTCAGGCTGAACAGACAAGGATCGCACGTGTCAAAATCCCTAGACAGTTTCAATTGCCGCCGCACGCTGACCGCAAGCGGTACGGAGTATGTTTATTTCGATCTCATCGAGGCCGAGAAGAACGGTCTCACCGGCATCGCCCAGCTGCCCTATTCGATGAAGGTGCTGCTGGAGAACCTGCTGCGCAACGAGGACGGCCGCACCGTCACCAAGGAATCGATCCAGGCGGTTGCCGGCTGGCTGACCGACAAAGGCACCGCCGGCGTCGAGATCGCCTATCGCCCGGCCCGCGTCTTGATGCAGGATTTCACCGGCGTTCCGGCCGTGGTCGACCTTGCTGCCATGCGCGACGCCATGGCCTCGCTCGGCGGCGACCCGCAGAAGATCAACCCGCTGGTGCCGGTCGACCTCGTCATCGACCATTCCGTCATCGTCGATGAATTCGGCACGCCGCTGGCCTTCGCCCGCAATGTCGAGCTCGAATACGAGCGCAACGAGGAACGCTACAAGTTCCTGAAATGGGGCCAGCAGGCGTTCCGCAACTTCCGCGTCGTGCCGCCCGGCACCGGCATCTGCCACCAAGTCAACCTCGAATATCTCGGCCAGGTGGTGTGGACCAACACCGAGGACGGCGAAACCACCGCCTATCCCGACACCTGCGTCGGCACCGATTCGCACACCACGATGATCAACGGCCTTGGCGTGCTCGGCTGGGGCGTCGGCGGCATCGAGGCCGAGGCGGCCATGCTCGGCCAGCCCGTCTCCATGTTGTTGCCAGAGGTCGTCGGCTTCCGCCTCACCGGCAGACTGAAGGAAGGCGTCACCGCCACCGACCTCGTGCTTACCGTCACCCAGATGCTGCGCAAGAAGGGCGTCGTCGGCAAGTTCGTCGAGTTCTTCGGCCCAGGCCTGTCCAACATGACGCTGGCCGACCGCGCCACCATCGGCAACATGGCGCCCGAATACGGCGCCACCTGCGGCTTCTTCCCGGTCGACAGCGAGACCATCCGCTACCTGACAATGTCCGGCCGCAGCGAGGACCGCATCGCCCTGGTCGAGGCCTACGCCAAGGCGCAAGGCCTGTGGCGCGACACCGGTTCGGCCGATCCGGTGTTCACCGACCTGCTCGAGCTGGAACTTGGTTCCGTCGTGCCGTCGATGGCCGGCCCCAAGCGGCCCGAAGGCCGCGTCGCGCTGGAAGGCATTCCGGAAGGCTTCGCCAAGGCGATGGAGACCGAATACAAGAAGGCCGCCGAGATCCACAAGCGCTACGCCGTTGAAGGCACCAGCCACGATCTCGGCCATGGCGACGTCGTCATCGCCGCCATCACCTCCTGCACCAACACGTCGAACCCGAGCGTGCTGATCGGCGCCGGCCTCCTGGCCCGCAACGCCAACCGCCTCGGTTTGAAGCAGAAGCCGTGGGTCAAGACCTCGCTGGCCCCTGGCAGCCAGGTGGTGGCCGAATATCTGGAGAAATCCGGCCTGCAGAAGGAGCTCGACCAGATCGGCTTCAACCTGGTCGGTTTCGGCTGCACCACCTGCATCGGCAATTCCGGCCCGTTGCCGGCGCCGATCTCGAAGACCATCAACGAAAAAGGCCTGATTGCCGCCGCGGTCCTGTCCGGCAACCGCAACTTCGAAGGCCGCGTCTCGCCCGACGTGCAGGCCAACTATCTCGCCTCGCCGCCGCTGGTCGTCGCCCACGCGCTGGCCGGCACCGTCACCAAGGACCTCACCACCGAGCCGCTCGGCGAGGACAAGAACGGCAATCCGGTCTACCTCAAGGATATCTGGCCGAGTTCGGCCGAGATCCAGGAGTTCATCGAGAAGAACGTCACCCGCGAGCTGTTCGCCCGCAAATATGCCGACGTCTTCAAGGGCGACGAATACTGGCAGAACGTCAAGGCGCCGGAAGGCCAGACCTATGCCTGGGACGACAATTCGACCTATGTGCAGAACCCGCCCTATTTCGCCGGCATGACCGCCGGTTTCGGCAAGATCGGCGACATCAAGGGCGCCCGCGTGCTCGGCCTGTTCGGCGACAAGATCACCACCGACCACATCTCGCCGGCGGGTTCGATCAAGGCGGCCTCACCGGCCGGCAAATACCTCACCGACCATGGCGTCGGCGTCGCCGACTTCAACCAGTACGGCACGCGGCGCGGCAACCATGAGGTGATGATGCGCGGCACCTTCGCCAACATCCGCATCCGCAACCATATGCTGGGCGAGAATGGCCGCGAGGGCGGCTACACCATCCACTACCCGTCGAAGGAAGAGGAATCGATCTACGACGCGGCAATGGAGTACAAGAAGGAAGGCGTGCCTCTGGTGATCTTCGCCGGTGTCGAATACGGCAACGGCTCGTCGCGCGACTGGGCGGCCAAGGGCACCAATCTGCTCGGGGTCCGCGCCGTCATCGCCCAGTCCTTCGAGCGCATCCACCGCTCGAACCTGGTCGGCATGGGCGTCATTCCCTTCGTCTTCGAGGACGGCACGTCCTGGGCCTCGCTCAACCTGAAAGGCGACGAGCTGGTCGAGATCGACGGGCTGAGCGCCATCAAGCCGCGCCAGACGATGACCGCCAAGGTCACCTATGGCGACGGCACGGTGAAGAACGTGCCGATCATCTGCCGCATCGATACGCTGGACGAACTCGACTACTTCAAGAACGGCGGCATCCTGCAATACGTGCTGCGCGATCTGGCGGCTTAAGGGCAGGCAGTAGGCAATAAGGGAATAGGGAAAGGCACCCCTACTGCCTACTGCCTACTGCCTACTGCCTTTTCCAAACCGCGCCGTTGCCGCCAGCAGCACGGCGAGCATCAGCCCGTTAAAGATGTGCCAGAGGAAGTGCGTGCCGAGCGGAAAGCTGCCGCAGACCAGCGGGTCGATCATGCGGCAGATGACGGACACGACGAAGATCGCCGACCCCACCAGATTGTACCAGCCGGCGCGGTTGCCGCTCGCCGCCGCCAGGGCGCCGAAGAAGGCGAGCGCGAGGAACGGCGGTAGATAGCCCGTCGTGCCGTTCGAGGCCTGGCGCAGCCAGTCCGGCACGGCGAAGGTTATCGTCCCGGCAACAGCGTAGAAGACAACGAAGATGGCAATCGCCTTGCCCCATCGCATGCCGAGGAAGCGGCGCAGGTTGAACAGCGTATAGGCGAGCGTGAAGCCGGCGATCGGCAACACGTCGACCCAGACCGTGCCCCTGGTGGCGAAGGTGTGGAAGATCGTCGAGCCGATGCCGATTGCCACCACCCACCACGCCAGCACCTCGGCGAAGGTGCCGGTGCGCAGCCTGCGCACCTCGCGCACGCCCCACAGGCCGGCGGCGATGAAGGCGAGGTTTGACAGGGCATTGACCGGCTCGGACCAGAGTTCCGGCCCGGTCCGCTCGCAATAGAGATCGATCGGCGCCAAAAGAGTTTGCCACATCGTGATTGCCGCCCGAATCGATTTCTACCCTGAAGTGCAAGCCCTTTTCCTATTGCGCCGTTGTGGTCGGTTGCAATGGCAAAATTTCACCGCAACGTGACTTCCCGTTGACTTCCGGTTCTGCCACATATTTCAGCAATCACAATAAAGCCGGCACCACCGGCGGGAATCGGAATGGTTATGGCCTCGCGAAAATCATTGTGGCTGGCAGCCCTTGCGCTGGCCTTCTCGGCGTTTGCCGGCGCCGGCCAAACCGCCGAGCCCGGCAAGCCGCAGGCCGACAAAACCCAGATCGACAGGCCCTTGGGCGTGGTCGAGCTGTTCACCAGCCAGGGCTGCAATTCCTGCCCGCCGGCCGATGCGTTGTTCGCCGAGCTTGCCGCCAAGGAAGACATCGTCGCGCTCGCCTATCATGTCGACTATTGGGACTATCTCGGCTGGCAGGACACGCTGAGCCGCAAGGAGAACACCGAGCGGCAAAATGACTATATGCGGGCCTTCGGCAGCCGCTCCGTCTATACACCGCAGGCCGTCATCAACGGCCGCGTCCATGTCAACGGCGCCAGCCGCGTCGATGTCGACGGCGCGCTGGCCCGCATGGCCAAGAGCGGCGAAGGCATGCGGGTCGCCGTCAAGGTCAGCCGGACCAGCGACCGCGTGATGATCGACGCCGGCGATGCCGGAAACGGCCCCAGCGACGCCCATGTCGTCATCGTCTATTTCGACCCGCCGCAGACGGTCAAGATCGGCCAGGGTGAGAACACCGGCCGCAAGATGACCTATTGGAACGCGGTCTCGGGCATCCAGACCGCCGGCATGTGGCACGGCAAGGCACAGCGCTACGAATTGCCGATGAGCGAGATTTCCAAAAAGGGCGGCTGCGCCGTGCTGCTGCAGTCGGTCGGCAAGGATGGCCTGCCCGGCCCCATTCTGGGCGCCGCCTTCATTCACAAACCTTAGAAGCTTTCAGATCTCGATTGAGGCGTTCCGTTGAGATGTCGGCGGGACAGCGCCCCCCCTCTGTCCTGCCGGACATCTCCCCCACTTGGGGGGAGATCGGCAGCTTCGCCGTCCAGCCCGTCTTTCTGCGTTGAAGATTGGCGAAGGTGGAGATGACGGCCAATCTCCCTCCTTGTGGGGTTGAGGAGGGTCCGCGCAGCGGACGGAAAGCCAATTGCTTGGCTTTCCGAGCGACGAACGCCGGCAGGACAGAGGGGGGCGCGAAGGACCGCCTGCGTTGGGATGTCAGCGGATAGAACAACCGAATGCGAGGGGGCTTCCACCCCGCGCGCCACCCGGAAAACAAAAAACCGACGTCAGCTTGCTTCTGACGTCGGTCATTTAGGTTTTGGGATCGTCGCACCCGATCCTTCCGAAGAAAGACCGAGGTTGGTTCGATCCGACGCAGACCCGTGGGCGGGGGGCTTGGGGTTTACGAGCCGGTGCCGGACCGAACCGTCTCAGGCAACGCCGGTAAATTCGTCGGACATTGGGGCATGAGCGCGGATAAAAAATGGCGAGAATGTGGCGAAGCATCACCAATTCCAACAGGGCGTTTCATAAAAGTGACTGGACGTTGCAGAAACAGCGCGGCGCCGCCCTCCCTTCGCGAGGTCTTGCAATTCAGCTGCGAACGCGCCAACTTTGGTTGGCAAAGATTCATTTTGAAGGATCGAGGCATGACCGACGACAGCGGCGGGATGGGGGATGGGGACGCATCCGCAATATTGATCCCGCTGCACGAGGCGCGACGCGAGCGCCTCGATCAGCCGGTGCGGTTCGACCGGCGTGAACTGGACCAGATCCTGAGGCTCTACGGTCGCATGGTCGCCGCCAACGAATGGCGCGACTACGCCATCGATCATCTCACCGACAGGGCTGTGTTTTCGGTGTTCCGCCGCGCCAGCGAAGTGCCGCTGTTCCAGATCGTCAAGGACCCGAAACTGGCGCGCAAGCAGGGCGCCTTTGCCGTCATTGCCGCCGGCGGCCGCATCCTCAAGCGCGGCCAGGAGCTCGGCCGCGTGCTTGGGATCTTCGACGGCAAGCTGAAGCTCGTCGAGGCTTAACCCTTTATTTTTGCTGGCGGAATTTTCGCTCCGGCAGCGAACCGGGATCAGGCGGAGCGAGCGCCCCGCCATTCAGCGAGAGCTGCATGAACACCGTGTCCAGCCAGCGCCCGTGCTTGTAGCCGGAGCCTTCGAGGCGTCCCGAATGGCGGAAGCCAAGCTTTTCGTGCAGCCGCACCGAGGCGCTGTCCGCCCGCCCGTCGCCGATCACCGCGATGACCTGGCGAAAGCCCGCCGCTCGGCATGCCTCGATCAGACTCTGCATCAGCAACAGGCCAACCCCCTGGCCCTTGGCCTCGGGCGCGACATAGACCGAATCCTCGACGATGAAGCGGTATGCCGGGCGCGGCCGGAAGGCGCCGGCATAGGCATAGCCGAGCACGGCGCCGTCCTTTTCCGACACCAGATAGGGAAATCCGCCAGCCATCAGAGTGTCGAAGCGAGCGCCCATCTCGGCGCGGCTGGGCGGCTCCAGCTCATAGCTCGCCGTGCCCTGGGTGACCGCGTCGGCATAGATTTCCGTGATCCGGTCGAGATCGGCCGCTGTCGCGGTCCGGATGATGATACTGCTCATTATTTATGCATGCCGTTGTTCTGCCCGCAATAACAGCAAAAACAGACACAAAAGCAAAGGGCGGCCGTTGGGCCGCCCTTCAAGAACTCGATGGTCCAGCGTCGCAGCTAACTAACGGCGATCGCCCATGAACTGCAGCAGGAACATGAACAGGTTGATGAAGTCGAGATAGAGCCTCAGCGCGCCCATGATCGCCTTGCGGCCGGCGACATCCGAAGCGTCGCCATCGAAATACATCTCCTTGATCTTCTGCGTGTCGTAGGCGGTGAGGCCCGCGAACACCAGCACGCCGATCGCCGAAACAGCGAAGGACAGCGCCGACGACTGCAGGAAGATGTTGATCACCATTGCGATGATCAGACCGAACACGCCCATGATCAGGAACGAGCCCATCGCCGTCAGGTCGCGCTTGGTCGTGTAGCCGTAGAGCGACAGCGCGCCGAAGGCCGCGGCGGTGGCGAAGAAGGTCTGCGAAATGCTGGCCGTGGTGTAGACCAGGAAGATCGACGACAGCGACAGGCCGACGAGGCCGGCATAGACCCAGAACGTCGTCTGCGCCGCCGCAACGCTCATCGACTGGACGCGGAACGACAGGAACAGCACGGCGGCCAGCGGGGCAAAAATCACCACCCAGCGCAGCGGCGAGCCGAAGATCGCGTAGCCGAAGGAGGTCAGCATCTCGCCGCTCGGCAGCGTTGCGACAGCCGAGGCAGGATCGGTGGTGGTGGCCAGCATGATCGTGCCTACGGCGGCAAGACCGGTGATGAGGAGGCCAAGCCCCATCAGATTGTAGACCTTGATCATATAGGCGCGCAGGCCCTGATCGATGCCTGCATCAACGCCGGCGCCGGGCACGGCGCGCGTCTGATAGTTGCGAATGGGTTCAGCCATGGGAGTCCTCTATTGCTTCTGCCCCGTCGGGTGTCAGGTCCACCGGACCCAGGCGCCGCTGGCGGGGCTCCAGCATGCCTGTGGCGAAATATGATGGTTATTCGCGTCAAGAACAAGACCGTAACCGGGTGTAATGCTTCGTGAGACGCACACGGTCCGGTTTTTCGGCCTTTGGCGGCGCAACATTACGTCGATTTAACCAAATCCGGGTCCCCGGCCAGCGGAATTCAGAGCAATTCCAGGAAAAGTGTTCAGCGGTTTTCCGTCCGGAATTGCGCAACAAAATTAGAGCGGTTCACCGCTCTATAGGTTGCGCAACACCGGTGCGGCCTTGTGGCCGAGCACCCGCCAGGTGCCTGCGAGGCCGATGCCGACCGTGATGACGAGCGAAAACAGAATGGTCGCCACCGCCACCTCGGGCATGAAATGCGACGGCAATGTCATGATGCGCGCGACGACGAACCAAGCAGCAGCACCACCTGCCGCCAGGGCGAAGATCGCGGTGGCGAGCCCGATCAGCATGTATTCGAGCGAGAAGGCGGCAATCAGCGTCGTGCGTGTCGCGCCCAGCGTCTTCAGCACCACCGCGTCATGGATGCGCGCCCGGTTGCCGGCGGCAAGCGCGCCGGCCAGCACCAGCACCGAAGCGATCAGCGCCACGCCGGCCGCGGCCCGGATCGCCGTGCCGAGCTGCCCGACCAGCCGGTTGACGACATCGAGCGCATCCTTGACCCGGACCGTCGTCACCGCCGGGAAGGCGCGGGTGACGGCATTGAGGATACGCGCGTCGTCGGCCGTCGAGGCGGTCTTTTCGGTCAGCGTCGCCATCCAGCCATGCGGCGCCCCAGTGAATGTGTTGGGCGAGAACACCATGACGAAATTGATGCCCATCGTCTCCCATTCGACCTGCCGGAAATTGGCGATCTTCGCCGTCACGTTGCGGCCGAGCACGTTGACGGTGATGGTGTCGCCAAGCTTCAGCCCGATCTCCTTGCCTTCCACGGCCGAGAACGAGACCAGCGGCTCGCCGGTATAATTGTCCGGCCACCAGCTGCCCTCGGTCAGCGTCGCGTTGTCCGGCTGTCTGGCGTCATAGGTCAGGCCGCGATCGCCTTTCAGCACCCAGGCGCCTTCGGCCGGCACCTTGACCTTGTCGACATCGACGCCGTTGAGCGCCATCACCCGGCCGCGCAGCATCGGCACCTTGGCCAGCGTCCCCTGCGGCGCCTGCTGTCCGATCAGCGCGGAAAAAGCAGCGACATCGCTACTCTGGATGTCGACGAAGAAGAAGTTCGGAGCCCGCTCCGGCAGGCTACCGGAGATCTGCTGCCGCAGATTGCCGTCGATCAGCGCCAGCGTCACCAGCAGCGTCAGCCCAAGCCCCAGCGACAGCACCACCGATGGCGTCAAGGCGCCGGGCCGGTGGATGTTGCCGACGGCGAGCCGCAGCGCCACGAAGCGCACGCGCGGGCTCTTCTTCGCCGCCCATTGCACCAGCGCGCCGACCAGGCGCAGCACCAGGAAAGCGAAGACGGTGGCGCCGACAAAGATCGAGGCGATGCGACGGTCGCCGGAAAACAGGATAGCCAGCGCCGCCAGCAGCAGCGCGATGCCGACAGCCGCCGCAATATAGACAGGGCGCGGAAAGCCGCGGCCTTCGAGCCCCATCTCGCGAAACAGCGCCGTCGCCGGCACGTCGCGGGCGCGGCCAAGTGGCAAAAGCGCGAAGGCCAGCGTCACCAAAAGGCCGAACAGCGCCGCCATGCCGAGCGCGCCGGGATAGAAGCCGCCTTCCGCCGGCACCGGAATGACCTGATGAAGGGCGGCACCGGCCGCGAACGGCATCAGCGCCCCGAGCACCAGGCCGAGCACAATGCCCAGGGCGGCGATGATCAGGATCTGCACCAGATAGACGGCAAAGACGAAGCCGCCCGACGCGCCCAGGCTCTTGAAGGTGGCGATGACGCCGCGCTTGCCGTCGAGATAGGCGCGCACCGCATTGGCGACGCCGACACCGCCGACCACCAGCGCCGTCAGCCCGACCAGCGTCAGGAATTGCGAGAAGCGTTCGATGTTGGACGACAGCGCCGGGGCGGCATTGCTGCGCGTGCGGATCGACCAGCCGGCTTGCGGAAAATCCTTGGCCGCCTGATCCTGGATGGCCCTGAGCCGCGCCTCATCGGCATCGGCGGGCAGCCGGACCTTATAGGCATTTTCGACCAGGCTGCCCGGCTGGATCAGTCCGGTGGCCGCCAGCCCGTCGGTCGAGATCATCAGCCGCGGCGCAAAGCCGAACCCGTCGGACACCGCATCCGGTTCGGTGACCAGCCTGGCGCGCAGTTCGAAAGTGGCAGTGCCGAGCTTCAGCCGGTCGCCGATCTGAAGATGCAATCGTTCGAACAGCAGATCGGGGGCCGCGGCGCCGAAAACGCCGAACTCTTCGCCGAACAGTTCCTGCTTCGACAGTGCCGGCTCGGTCTCCAGCGCGCCGTAGAGCGGATAGGCATGGTCGACCGCCTTGGCCTCGACCAGCGCCTGGTCGGTTCCGTCGGCGAGACGCGCCATCGAGCGCATGCTGGCGGTTCTGGAAATGACGCCCAGCCCGTCAAGAAAACCATTTTCGGCCTGGCTGGCGTCGCGCTGGTTGATCTGGAAGCGAAGATCGCCGCCAAGCAGCGTCTGGCCCTGATTGGCGACGCCGGCGGTGATCGAACGCGCCACCGAGTTGACGCCGCCGATGGCCGCGACGCCGAGCGCGATGCAGGCAAGGAAGATCAGGAAGCCCGACAGACCGCCGCGCATCTCGCGCAGCGAGAAGCGGACCGCAAGCTTCAACGTCTGCGACAACGGCATCAGGCCGTCACCTTGACGGGTGCCGGCGCCTCGATCCGGCCCGACCGCATCGACACCTGGCGCGAGCAGCGTGCCGCCAGTGCCGGATCATGGGTGACCAGCACCAGCGTCATGCCGCGCTCGGCCGCCTTGGCAAACAAAAGGTCGGCGACCTGCCGCCCCGTCGCCTGGTCGAGATTGCCGGTCGGCTCGTCGGCAATGAGAATGCGCGGCGACGGCGCCAGCGCCCGGGCGATCGCCACGCGCTGTTGCTCGCCGCCCGACAATTCGCCGGGATAATGGGTGACGCGATCGCTCAGGCCGACGGCCGCCAGTTCGCGCGCCGCCACCGAAAACGGATCGGCATGGCCGGCGAGCTCCAGCGGCACCGCGACATTTTCGAGCGCCGTCATGTTCGGAATGAGATGGAACGACTGGAACACGATGCCAATGTTTCGGCCACGAAACGAAGCAATCTGGTCCTCGGTTTTGCCGTTGAGCAGCTCGCCGGCGATTCGAACCGTACCCGAATCGACCCTTTCCAGGCCTGCCAGAACCATCAGCAATGTCGACTTGCCCGAGCCCGAGGGACCGACGATGCCGGTCGCCTCGCCAGGCGCCACATCGAGGCTGACGCCTTTCAGCACATGCACGGAGGACGCCCCTTCGCCAAGTGTCAGCGATACGTCTTTCAGCGCGATGACGGCTTCTGTCAAAATGAAAGCGTCCTATATCAAGGGATGAAGGCTCTGCTTGCCGGATGCCGTCGGAAGAATTCCTCGGGTATATGGGGCCTGCCGCATGTCTTTCAAACGCCAGATAGCCGCAGGCTTCATCGTTTTCCTCGCCATTTGCGGCGCCATTTCGTCGGCGCGTGCCGAGCCGTTCAAGATCGTCGGCTTCGGTGACAGCCTGATGGCGGGCTTTGGCCTTGGGCCGGGCCTGGGCTTTACCGACAGGCTGCAGGCCGCGCTTCGCGCCCAAGGTCACGATGTGACGGTCGCCAATGCCGGGGTCTCCGGCGACACGACGAGCGGCGGCCTGGCGCGGCTCGACTGGTCAGTGCCGGACGGCACGCAGCTGGTCATTCTCGAACTCGGCGCCAACGACATGCTGCGCGGCGTCTCGCCAGACATCCCCAGAAAGAACCTGGACGAGATGCTGGGCAAGCTGAAGGAGCGCAGGATTGCCGTGCTCTTGGCCGGCATGCGCGCCGCACCCAATCTCGGCTCCGACTACCAGAACACCTTCGACACCATCTTTCCGGACCTTGCCAAGAAATACGAAGTTTCGCTCTACCCGTTCTTTCTCGATGGCGTCGCCGGCCAGCCTGGCATGCAACTCGAAGACGGCCTGCATCCGAGCGCGCAAGGCGTCGACCAGATGGTCGAACGCATCTTGCCGACGGTCGAAAAAGCGATCGCCGCGGTGCCGGGAGGTTTGTGAGATCAGGCTGATGTTTTCCCCAGGGGAAGCTTTTAGCAAAGCCTGCGACCAACAAACCTCTTGCTCCGTTTGATTTTCGATGATTCGCTAGGGGTACAGTTCGATTCGAGGAAGGGAGGCTCTTCATGCCGCGTCTTTTCACCGCCCTCGAAATACCGCGTGACGCCGCCCTTTCGCTGTCCCTGCTGCGGGGCGGCCTGCCCGGGGCCCGTTGGATCGACGTCGAGAACTACCATCTGACGCTGCGCTTCATCGGCGATGTACCGGGTCACGTCGCCGACGAAATCGCCAACGCGCTCGACCGTGTCCACCGCCCTTCCTTCTCGCTGACCCTGTCCGGCGTCGGCGCTTTCGGCCAGAAGAAGCCGCACGCGGTGTGGGCGGGTGCCTCCGCCTCGCCCGATCTTGCCGCCCTTCAAGGTGAAATCGACCGCATCTGCCAGCGGCTCGGCATCCCCGCCGACCCGCGCAAGTTCATGCCGCATGTGACGCTGGCGCGCTTGCGCAATTCGACCCCGCTGGACGTCGCCCAGTATCTGTCGGCACGCGGCAATTTCTCGACACTGCCGTTTCGCATCGGCCGTTTCGTGCTGATGTCGTCGCGCGATTCGGTCGGCGGCGGCCCCTACATCGTCGAGGAAGCCTGGCCGCTGTCGGGCACGGACGCCCGTGCTTCCAGCCTTGTCGCCAGCGCCTCCGACGCCTCGCGGATCATGCGGTAGACCGACGCGAAGGCTTCCGCCCCGTCATAATAGGGGTCCGGCACGTCGCGCGCATTGCCCTTGGCGAACTCCAGGAACAGGTGCACCCGGTCGTGCATGGCCGCCGGCGCCAGCGCTTTCAGGTCGCGAACATTCGACCGGTCCATGCCGAGGATCAGGTCGAAGCGGTGAAAATCCTCTGGCGTGACCTTGCGCGCCCTCTGTCGGGAAATGTCGATGCCGTGACGCACCGCAACCGCGATCGAGCGTGGATCGGGGGATGAGCCGACCTCCCAGCCGCTGGTTGCGGCTGAATCGAGCAGGATATCCCGGCCCCATCCGCGCTCCGCCAGCACGGCGCGAAAGATGCCTTCTGCCAGCGGCGACCGGCAGATGTTGCCGAGGCAGACGAAAAGAATGGAATTTACGGGCTTCGCGCTCATCGATCCGGAATTGTTTTTGGGCATGTCGTTATCCCAAAACCGCAACGCACTTTTTGGCGACATGCATTATGGTGAAGGTCATTTCTGGAAATAGCACGGGAAACGAACATGACGAGAGAGAAACTGGGCCGGGAAGCCGCTGAAGCCGCATTGACCGGTCTCGACGGCTGGGCATTGGCCGCCGATGGTGCCTCGATCCATCGCACATTCACATTCGGCAATTTCTCCGAAGCCTTCGCCTTCATGACCCGCGTCGCACTTGCCGCCGAGAAGATGGACCATCATCCCGAATGGTCGAATGTCTACAGGACCGTCGACGTGACGCTGAACACCCATGATGCCGGTGGCGTGACCGCGCTCGATATCGATCTGGCGAAGAAGATGAACCGCTTTTTCGGTGGCTGAACGGGCGGCGGTTGCCAAATCGGCGCCGGCATCTTGCAGCGGGGGTCGGGTTTCACCACATTTTCGCTCGCGGGCATGCGCTTGGATGCGCAGGCGTGCTGCAAGGAGAAACTGATGGCGCAACAATCCGGTTTTGATTTCTTCGGCTTTGGCGGCAAGCTGGGCGACGAGAACGAAGTGCGCGAGAAATTCTGGCGCACGGCGAAGAAAGCCGCACGGCAGATCCCCTTCATGGAAGAGGTCGTGGCCGCCTATTACTGCGCCATGGACAAGAATACGCCGCTGCGCGCCAAGGGCATTCTGCTGGCCGCACTCGGCTATTTCGTGCTGCCGGTGGACGTCATCCCCGACTTCGTCTTAGGGCTTGGCTTCACCGACGACATCGCCGTGCTCACCGCCGCGATCACCGCCGTCAGCGCCCACATCACGCCGGCGCACCGGCAGGCCGCCAAGGACGCCATCGCCGACAAGGCCTGAGCAGGCCCTGTCGCCGTGCAAACGCCTTTGAAGCCGGCGTTTGGCGGCAAAACAAAAAGTCAAACTCTTGCCGCTTTCGTGGCCTCCAAGTCGCCGAAGGGACGTCGCGCCACCCGCTCGCAAGGCGGCGGCGCGGGAAAGGCGGCGGTTTCCTGGGGTGAGGGTCCTTTTCTCAAAGGAAGTTCACCGTTTGGTAACCCAAATTAAATCAAAATGAAGCGACGGGCAGGACGCCAAGCCGGCCTGCCGCCGCACCTTTGGAATACGGGAAAAGCGATGCGCGGATTGATTGCTATAGTTTCGAGCCTGGCCCTGGTAGCCGTGGCAGCGCCGGCACTGGCGCAGTCGGCGACCAAGATCGGCCAGCACAATGCCTGGGGCACCTACAGCTACCAGGCATCGGGCGGCAAGGTCTGCTATGTCCTGACCGTGCCGACCGACAAGCAGCCGCCGACGCTCGACCATGGCGACATGTTCTTCTTCGTCAGCCAGCGGCCCGGCCAGCAAGTGTCCTATGAGCCGCAATTCATCGCCGGCTACACCTTCCAGGAAGGTTCCAAGGCCACCGTCACCATCGACAAGAAGTCGTTCTCGATGTTCACGCGCGGCAAGTCGGCCTGGGTCGAGAACGCCGCCGAGGAGCCGGTGCTGATCGCCGCCATGAAGACCGGCACCGACATGAAGGTGACGGCGAAGTCCGGCCGCGGCAACCCCACCTCCTATGTCTTCTCGCTGAAGGGCATTTCGGCGGCGCTGTCCTCGATCGCCAAGTGCAAATAGGCAAAAAGGCAAAGCTTCGTTTTGCCAAAGCTTCGTTTTGAATGACAGGCCGGAGCGCAAAGCCCGGCCTTTTGCTTTTTCAGGCCGGCGTGTGTGCCGGCGGTTCAGTCTTACATGGCCATTTTTTCACATTCGGCCTGAGCCTTCTTGGTCGACGTATCGATCATGAAGGCTTTGCCCTTGGCGTCGGTCATCATCATCATGCAGTGCTTGATTGGCTTTGCCATCTTCATCATCTCGGCGCCCATCTTTGCATCCGGCATCATGGTTCCCATATGCCCGTCCGGCATGATCGCCATCACTTCTCCGCCCTTCATCATGGTCATCGTACCCATCGCGTCTTCGGCAAATGCCTGCGAGGCGGAAAGGCCAACGAGGCCGGCAATGACGGCGAGCTTGATAGAGTTCATTCTGCATACTCCCATTTTGTAGGGGCATAGTTGCCCCCTCGGACTTCGAAGCCGCGATGGGAATCGTTACGCGAACACGACCATGTGATCGGTTCTTTTGCAGCGGGAGAACAGGGCAAGGCTACCAGATAGTCGTAGCGGCTTGTCAGCCGGCGTGCATGGGGTTGCGTTCCCCCCGCATGACTCCGGCCCCAACCTGTGCTATGCGCCGCGCTTCATTTCCGGCACGATGGATGAAATCGGCCGCAAACTGCTTATGTCTGTGCAACCATGACCCTTTCATTCGATCTTACCACCGAGGGCGCCCGTGACGCGTTGCGCGCCGGCGCCACACAGCCGGAAAAGCAGTCGCTGATCGGTCTGACGCGGGCTGAGCTCGGCGAGGCCCTGGTGGCATCGGGCACCGTGCCGGAACGGCAGGCGAAGATGCGCGCCCAGCAGCTCTGGCACTGGATGTATGTGCGCGGCGTTTCCGACTTTGCCGGCATGTTCAACATCTCCAAGGATCTGCGCGCCGAACTCGACAAGCATTTCACAGTCGCCAGGCCGGAGATCGTCGAGGAACAGATTTCCGCCGACGGCACCCGCAAATGGCTGTTTCGCTTTCCGCCGCGCGGCGCCGGCCGGCCGGTCGAGATCGAGACCGTCTATATCCCCGAGGAAGGCCGCGGCACGCTCTGCATCTCCTCGCAGGTCGGCTGCACGCTGACCTGCTCGTTCTGCCACACCGGCACGCAGAAGCTGGTGCGCAATCTGACGGCCGAGGAAATCCTCGCCCAGTTGCTCACCGCCCGCGACCGGCTCGGCGATTTCCCCGACCGCGACACGCCCGACGGCGCCATCGTGCCGGCCGAGGGCCGCAAAGTCTCCAACATCGTCATGATGGGCATGGGCGAGCCGCTCTACAATTTCGAGGCGGTGAAGAAGGCGTTGCTGATCGCCTCCGATGGCGACGGCCTGTCCTTGTCGAAGCGGCGCATCACGCTGTCGACCTCCGGTGTCGTGCCGGAAATCTTCCGCACCGGCGAGGAGATCGGCGTCATGCTGGCGATCTCGCTGCACGCCACCAATGACGACCTGCGCGACCTTTTGGTGCCGATCAACAAGAAGTATCCGCTGAAGGACCTGATCGCCGCCTGCCGCGCCTATCCCGGCCTGTCGAACGCCAAGCGCATCACCTTCGAATATGTGATGCTGAAGGACGTCAACGATTCCATCGAGGACGCCAAGGGCTTGATCAAGCTGCTCAAGGGCATCCCGGCCAAGATCAATCTGATCCCGTTCAACCCGTGGCCGGGCACCAACTACCAGTGCTCGGACTGGGAGACGATCGAGAAATTCGCCGACTACATCAACAATGCCGGCTATGCTTCGCCGATCCGCACGCCGCGCGGCCGCGACATCCTCGCCGCCTGCGGCCAGCTCAAGTCGGACTCCGAGCGCATGCGCAAGGTCGACCGGCTGGCGCTGGAAGCCATGATGATCGCGGGGCACGGCGAGGCGTGAGCCGCGATCTTCCTTGGGGCCGCATCGGTTATGCATTCTTTGGCTATCTCGCCGCCGTCCTAATTGCGGTCACCGCCACCATGTTTGCCATGCTGCTCCCGACAGTCTTGCCGGATGATGGCGCCTGGGGATCCTACTACGCCACCAGCCGCAGTCTGGGAGATATTTTCCCGTTTGCGCTCATGATCACCTTTCTGACGGCACTGCCCGGTTTTCTGTTGACGCTGTTTGTTGCGCGCCGAAGAGGCTGGGTCGGATGGCTGCCATTTGCCTGCGCCGGAACCCTGGATGCCATTCTCGCACTGGTGATCCTCAACATCAGTCTGGTGCAGAACCGTCCGTTCGAAACGCCGCTCCAGATACTGTTGCCTTGTCTGCCAGGTGGCTTTGCCGGTGGGTTTGCTTATTGGGCGGTGGTCAGACGATCTCTTCTCAGCAAGGAAGAGATCGTTTCGCCATGACCCGTCCCTTCGCCTGGCTGAAGCACCTCGCCATGATAGCAGTCGGCTATCTCTTCGCTGTGCTGACCTCGATCCTGGTGCCTGTGCTGCTGATCGCTCTTCTGGAAGGTATAGAAGATGGCAACTGGTCCATCATTTTCGCATTCGACTGGCTGGGCTCGTTCCCGCTCGCCGTGTTGACCGTGATGGTCGGCGCGCTGTTGATCGTCGGCCCGGCAATCTTTGTCGCCGAACGGTTGTCGCTTCGAGGATGGTTCTACTTTGCAGCCACGGGAGCGGTCACATCCACCGCCTTTGGTGTTTCCATGCCACGCTCGGCCGGAGGCTTTGTTTTCAATCCGGGCTATCTCGGATTTCTGGCCACGGCCGGCATTGCTGCCGGTTCGGTCTACTGGCTCTTGGCCGGACGCAAGTCTGGCACACGCCGAGATTTGGGATGAGCCGCCTCATTGGCTACCTCATCCGTTTCGCCGTCATCCTGTTCGGCTATGCGGTCGCTTCGCTGGCGGCGAGCGCCTTCCTCAACATCCTGTTCCTGGCCTCGCTCGGCTACATGCCGGAGCACACTCACCCGACGGCGACCGCTTCCCTGTTTTTTTCAATTCCCTTCGTCGCCCTGTTCGTCGCCTATTTCGGCTTCATGCCGGCGGTGATCGTCATCGTGCTTGCCGAGATCCTCGGCCGGCGCGACTGGCTGTTCTATGCCCTGGCGGGCGCGGTGGTTGCGGCCGTTTTCCTCGGCCTGATCGACCATGCCGGTGATGCAACGTTCGCGGTCAGGAACACCAGCGCCATCCTGGCGGTGATCGGCAGCGGCATGGTCGGCGGCATCTTCTACTGGCTTAGCGCCGGGCGCTGGGCGGGGAGCTGGCGCGATTCTACTTCGCCTGGGCGCTCAGAATCTTGAGCGCAAACGCCGAAAATACGCCGGCAAAGAGATAGTCGACCACCCGCGTGACGCGCGGGCTGGCCTTCATCGCCGCCGAGAACTTTTCCGCTGCCAGCACCATCGGCACGGTCACCGGGATCGACAGCACGATGAACATCGAGCCGAGGAAAAACAGCTTTCCCGGCGCGCCCGGGTCATGCGCGGAGACGAACTGCGGCAGGAAGGTCATGAAGAACAGGATGATCTTCGGATTGAGCAGATTGACGCCGAGCCCCGCCGCCCAGCTGCGCAAAAGCGAAATCTCGGGTCCCGTCTTCTTCTCCGGCGAAAAGGCCGAGCCCCTGGTGATCGCTTGCCAGGCCAGGAAGACGAGATAGCCGGCGCCAAAAATCTTCAGCACGAAGAAGGCCATCGGCGAGGCGACGATCAGCGCCGAGACACCGACCACCACCAGCGTGGTGTGGATCAGCGTGCCGCACAGCGCGCCGGCCATCGAGGCAAAGCCGGTGGCGCGGCCCTGGCTCAGCGTGCGCGAGACGAACAAGGTCATGTCCGGCCCGGGCGTGATCGCCAGGATCACGGTGGCGATGGCGAACTGGATCAGTGTGGTGGTGTCTGGAATGAACGGCATGGACGGCCCCGGGGAATAAATGCGCCTATACAGGACGCGCCGCGCCGGTGCCAGATAGAGAGGTGATCCAGCATGGCAATCGCTTCAAGTGGTCCGCGCAGTGGACGAAAAGCCAATTGCTTGGCTTTGCGAACGACGAACGCCGGCAGGCAGGTGAGGGGCAGCACTAACGCCCGTAACGAGTTGGTCCCTTGCGCAAGCCGGAAACCCCGTGATACCTCGCCCGCCGAGAACTCCTGTCGCGGAACCGTCAAATGTCAAAAGCCAAAGACGTCAAGAAGGTCGTGCTCGCCTATTCCGGCGGCCTCGACACATCCATCATCCTGAAATGGCTGCAGACCGAACTCGGCGCCGAAGTCGTCACCTTCACCGCCGATCTCGGCCAGGGCGGCGAACTCGAGCCGGCCCGCCGCAAGGCTGAGATGATGGGCATCAAGGATATCCGCGTCGTCGACGTGCGCGAGGAATTCGTCTCCGACTTCGTCTTCCCGATGTTCCGCGCCAATGCCGTCTACGAAGGCACCTATCTGCTCGGCACCTCGATCGCGCGACCGCTGATCTCCAAGCATCTGGTCGAGATCGCCAGGGAGACCGGCGCCGACGCGATTGCGCACGGCGCCACCGGCAAGGGCAACGACCAGGTTCGCTTCGAGCTTTCAGCTTACGCGCTGAACCCCGACATCAAGGTCATCGCGCCGTGGCGCGACTGGTCGTTCAAGTCGCGCACCGACCTGATCAACTTCGCCGAACAGCACCAGATCCCGGTGCCGAAGGACAAGAAGGGCGACGCGCCGTTTTCGGTCGACGCCAACCTTTTGCATTCGTCCTCCGAGGGCAAGGTGCTGGAAGACCCGTGGAGCGAGCCGCCGGAATTCGTCCACCAGCGCACCGTTTCGCCGATGGATGCGCCGGACGCCGTCACCGAGATCGAGATCGAATTCCTCAAGGGCGATCCCGTAGCCCTCAACGGCAAGAAGCTGTCGCCGGCGACCATGCTGGCTGCTCTCAACGATCTCGGCCGCGACAACGGCATCGGCCGGCTCGACCTGGTCGAGAACCGCTTCGTCGGCATGAAATCGCGCGGCGTCTACGAGACGCCCGGCGGCACCATCCTGATATCAGCGCACCGCGCCATCGAATCGATCACGCTGGACCGTGGTGCCGCGCACCTGAAGGACGAGTTCATGCCGCGCTATGCCGAGCTGATCTACAACGGCTTCTGGTTCGCGCCCGAACGCCTGATGCTGCAGGCGATGATCGACAAGAGCCAGGAAGACGTCGAAGGCACGGTGCGCCTCAAGCTCTACAAGGGCAACGTCATCGTCACCGGCCGCAAGTCGAAGAAGACGCTCTATTCCGATGCGCTGGTCACCTTCGAGGACGACCGCGGCGCCTATGACCAGAAGGACGCCGCCGGCTTCATCCGCCTCAACGCGCTGAGGCTGCGCACACTTGCCGCACGTAGCCGCAACAAATAATTCGGATGCGTCGCCTCGGTCGATGCCTGGCGCCGCTGGTTCTTCTGGCGACGCCGGCCATGGCCGAGGATTTCGACCCCGCCTCTCTCGACCTTGCCGCGCTGATCGAATGCCGGGCCGACGTGCCGGCCTATAACGGTTTTGCGCTTTGGCTGGCCGGTGAGCCCGGCGCCGTGGGGAAACTGGGCTGGAAAGAGGTTGCGGCCGGCAACCCGTTCCTCGTTCAGTATGAACTGCCGACCAAAATTCGTGCCTTCGGGCGCGAGACGACTTCCATCGTCTTTTCCGCGACCGGGCCGATGGCCGTGCTTGACGGCGTTGCCGCGCCGGACCTGGCCAGAGAGCTCGATGTCCCGGCGACAACGCGCTCGACGTGAAATGAAAAGCCCGGCGCATGGCCGGGCTTTCTGTCGCCAAAACAAAGAGATAGAGATTTCTATCAGTCGCCGTCGATCGCCGTGGCGATGCGGGCGATGGCCTGTTGATATACGCTTGCGGAATTCCAGCCGGCAATGGCGCCGAGATTCGACTGCGCACTCGCGCCGGCCCGCCAGCCATGACCCTTGAGGAAGTTGGCTGTGGAAGCCAACGCAGTGGCCTTGTCGCGCAGGTTTCCACTGCCGACGCCATACTTCAAGACATTTCCGGGCAGGAACTGCGTGTGGCCAATCTCGCCATGCGCGGCGCCGACCGACGAGGCGCTCAACGCTCCACGATCGACCAGCTTCAGGGCTGCAATGGCATGCGGGTAAAAGAACTCCGGGCGGCGGCAATCATAGGCAAGCGTCAAAATGGCAGAAACCGTATTCTGGTTGCCCATGGCCGAACCGAAGCCAGTCTCCATACCCCAGATGGCGAGCAACACTCCCGGCGACACGCCATAGTTGCTTTCGATCTTGTCGAACAGCGCCGCGTTCGACTTCTTCAGCGAACGGCCCTTGGAAATGATCGCGGCGCCGCCACGGCGCTTCATGAAATCTTCCACCGAGCCGCTGAAAGCCTTGTGAATGCCGCGGTCGACGCTAATCGTCTTCGTCGCATAGGTCGCGCCAGCCAGAGCGGCCAGACCTTTCGGGCCGACACCTTCGGACTTGGCCTCCGCTGCGAACTCCGGCTTCCAGGCTTCGAAGCCGGCGCCAGTCTTGCCACAGCTGGCCCCCGCCTGCGCGCCCGTCGCCAGTGCAAGCACCGCCACCACCGCGGCTACAAAAATCCTACCCTTGGCAAGTAATGCCATGCTTTTCTCTCCTGATTGTCTGAATCACGTCCCGGTTGCGAATTTGCCAGCGAAACCCGCACTTGTCACTGTCTCTGCTGCAGTGCTGGCGAATGCCGGGGAATTTGCCTACGATCAAGTGAATATTGTGGCGGGGGCGAAATAGCCATGGAAGACGTTGATGTCGTGATCATCGGCGCCGGCTCGGCGGGTCTGGCCGCGGCCAGGATCTTGCAGGCAGCCGGTCTCTCCTTCAAGTTGCTCGAAGCGATGGGCCGCATCGGCGGCCGGGCATGGACCAGCGACCAGCATTTCGGCGTCCCCTTCGACGTCGGCTGCGCCTGGCTGCATGCCGCCGACCGCAACCCTTATTTTCCCGAAGCCCAGGCTGCCGGTTGGACGCTGCATCATCACGACATGAATGTCGACCATCTCTATTATCGCAAGCGCAAGGCAAGCGAGGCCGAGGAAGCCGAAATGAAGGCCGCCGACGCGCGGCTGTTCGAACTGCTGGCCAAGCATGAGGTGAAGGAGGGCGACGACGACCGGCTTTCGGCGCTGCTCGCCAAGGGCCATGCGCCGCGCGCCGCGGCAACCTTCGCCGGGCCGATGGATTTCGGCGCCGACGAGGACGAGATTTCGATCCGCGACTTTCAGGCAGCCGCCGATCTCGACCCCAACTATTTCAGCAAGGAGGGCTTTGGCGCGCTGGTCGCCCGTTTCGGCGCCGACCTGCCGGTCGAATTGTCGACGCCGGTGCGCAGGATTCTCTGGGACGGACCTGATGTCGCCTGCGTCACCGATCGCGGCACCATCCGCGCCAAGGCGGTCATCGTCACCGCCTCGCCGGCGGTGCTCGCCTTTGAGGAGATCGAATTCTCGCCCGCATTTCCCGACACGCATTTTGGCGCCTTCTTCGACCTGCCTATGGGCATGCTGACCAAATTGCCGGTCGAGATCCGGGGCACGAGGCTTGGGCTGCAGCCCTTCGACGACCTTTTGATCGAGCGCATGGCCAGGCACGACATCTATTTCCTGTGCTTCCCGTTCGACCTCGACCTGATGGTCGGTTTCGTCGGCGGCGACTTCGCCTGGGAGATGTCGGCAGCGGGCGAGGCGGCGGGCATCGACTTCGTCGTCGACCGGCTGTGCGGCATTTTCGGCAGCGAGACACGAAAGCACGTGGCACGCGCCATGATGACCAATTGGGGCGGCGAGCGCTTCGTGCGCGGCGCCTATGCGGCGGCCCGCCCGGGCCGTTCGGGCGCGCGCGCCGCACTGATGCAGCCGGTGGCCGACAAGATCTTCTTCGCCGGCGAGCACCTCGCCGGTCCGCTGATCCAGACCTGCGGCGGCGCCAGGCTGTCTGGCGAAGCGGTGGCCAGACAGGTCGCCGCCCAGCTTGCGACGAAATAGCCCCGATCGAATGCGGAACGCCGGCCGGCGATTGGCGTTGGGCACCTGCCGCCGCGCACCTATATGCTGGCTCTGAAGGTTTGAGACCGACATGAAACTCTTCGACTGCCCGCATTGCGGTCACCGTCTCTATTTCGAGAACGCCCAGTGCCTGAACTGCTCGAGCCTCGTGCTCTACGATCCCGAGCATGCGCAGTTTGCCTTGTCGGGTGTCGGCGGCATCTTCCAGTGCACCAACGCCGATGAATGCGCCTGCAACTGGATGGCCGAGCCGGGACAGGCGTTTTGCCGCGCTTGCGTGCTGAACCAGTTGATCCCTGATCTCTCAGTCGACGGCAATCGCCGCCGCTGGGTCCGCGTCGAGGCGGCGAAGAAGCGCGCCATCTATTCGCTGCTCGCCTTCGGGCTGCCGGTCGCGCCCAAGCAGAACCCCGCCGACGAGGTCGGCCTTGCCTTCGACTTCCTGGCCGATCCGATCGGTGGCGGTCCCGGCGGCGAGCGCATCCTGACCGGCCACGACAATGGCCTGATCACGCTCAACGTCGCCGAGGCCGATTCAGCCGAGCGCGAAAAGCGGCGCGTCGAGATGGGTGAGAATTATCGCACGCTGCTGGGCCATTTCCGCCACGAACTCGGCCATTACTACTGGGACCGCCTGATCCGCGACGATCCGCAAAGGCTGGAGGCTTTTCGCGCGCTGTTCGGCGACGATCGCGCCGACTACGAACAGTCGCTGGAGGCCCATTATGCCAATGGCGCGCCGCCGGACTGGCAGCAAAGCCACATCTCGGCCTATGCCACCTCCCATCCGTGGGAGGACTGGGCGGAAACCTGGGCCCACCATCTGCACATCACCGACACGCTGGAAATGGTCCATGCGCTGAACTTCCCGCTCGGCCGGCTGGAAACCGTGGAAGCCAACGAGTTGCCGCAAGGCGACACCGGCGGTGGACTGCAGCCGGCGCCATCCGAGCCTGCCGCAGCACCTGAGCCTTTCGAAAGGATCCTTGCCCGCTGGCTGGTGCTGTCTGAAGCCTCCAATTCGATCAACCGCTGCATGGGCCTGCCCGACCTCTACCCCTTCGTCATTTCAGACGTCACGGCGCGGAAATTGGCCTTCGTTCACGACCTTCTGACCGGTTTGCCAAAGGAGAGGGGAATAAATCGTGAGTTGGCGCAGGCATTTTAGCGGGAACGCATGCGCCACTGCCCCGTTTCGCTGGTGAGGGACCATGAAAACGGAGAGAAAACCATGAAATCCGTATTGTTTCCCGTAGTCGCGGGAATGCTGACGATCCTGTCGGGCGCCGCGTTTGCGGACACCGCCGTCTCCGCCGTCACCGATCTCAACGTGCGCGCCGGCCCCGGTCCGCAATATCCTGTGATCGGCGTGCTCGCCGCCGGCCAGTCGGCAACACTCAATGGCTGCATCGAAAACAGCAAATGGTGCACCATCGCCGAGGCCGGCGGCCAGGGCTGGGTCTATTCCGACTATGTGACGGCTGATTTCGGCGGCAGCCGGGTGGTGCTGACGCAGCGCCCGCACGGTTCCAGCATTGCTGTCGTCTCGCCGCCGGATGACTACTCGACCGATTACACCGGAGCAATCATCGCCAGTGATCCGCTCAATGACGCCTTCCCCCCACCTCCGGCCGAAGTCAGAACCTATGTCGACACGCATCGCCTCGACCCCGTCTATCTCGACGGCGAGGTGGTGACCGGCGCGACCTTGCCCGACACCGTCGAGCTGCGCGAAATTCCGGACTACAACTACCGCTATGTCTATGTGAACGGCCAGCCGGCGCTGATCGATCCGCAGACGCGGCGCGTCATGTACGTGGTGCGCTGATATCGATTTTGCACCAAGCGGTCGCCGCGGTCGCCGCGACTGCAGCGGCCGCCTGGCAGCGCAGACCTGACGCAACTGCCGCATTCGGCCCCGGACCTTGACTCTGCGGCCGATTTCCTGTCTACACGCCCCGAATTCCGCGACGAGTATCCCTCCGAGCAAGCCGACCAGGACGCCGAAACCTCTTTGAGGTGAAGTGCTGTAAACCGATCCTGGAGGCCAACACCCGGCAGCGCTGAGCGCCCCCGGGTGTTTTTTGGTTTTGGCTTTTGCTTGGACCAGCTTTTGGTTGGACACTGGGCGCGAACGCATTACCTCTCGGGCACCATCCGGGTGCCAGGGAAAAGGAAACAGAATGTTTGAATCGCTTCAGGAGCGTCTTGGCTCCATCCTGAACGGCCTGACCGGCCGCGGCGCGCTGTCGGAGGCTGATGTCTCGGCCGCGCTGCGCGAGGTGCGCCGTGCGCTGCTCGAAGCCGACGTGGCGCTGGAAGTGGTACGCTCCTTCACCGACAAGGTGCGAGAGAAGGCCGTCGGCGCCGCCGTGGTCAAGTCGATCAAGCCCGGCCAGATGGTCGTCAAGATCGTCCATGACGAGTTGGTCGACATGCTCGGCGCCGAAGGCGTCGCCATCGACCTCAATGCGCCGGCGCCGGTCGTCATCATGATGGTCGGCCTGCAAGGCTCGGGCAAGACGACCACTTCGGCCAAGATCGCCAAGCGCCTTTCCGAGCGTCAGAACAAGAAGGTCCTGATGGCCTCGCTCGACACGCGGCGCCCCGCCGCGCAGGAGCAGCTCCGCCAGCTCGGCGAGCAGGTCAAGGTGGCGACGCTGCCGATCATCGACGGCCAGTCGCCGGTCGACATCGCCCGCCGCGCCGTCCAGGCGGCCAAGCTCGGCGGCCACGACGTGGTCATTCTCGACACCGCCGGCCGCACCCATATCGACGAGCCGCTGATGGTCGAGATGGCCGACATCAAGAAGGTGTCGAGCCCGCACGAAATCCTGCTGGTCGCCGACTCGCTGACCGGCCAGGACGCCGTCAACCTGGCCAAAAGCTTCGACGAGCGCGTCGGCATCACCGGCCTGGTGCTGACCCGCATGGATGGCGACGGCCGTGGCGGTGCCGCCCTTTCCATGCGCGCCGTCACCGGCAAGCCGATCAAGCTGATCGGCACCGGCGAAAAGATGGACGGGCTGGAGGAATTCCACCCCAAGCGCATCGCCGACCGTATCCTCGGCATGGGCGACATTGTCTCGCTCGTCGAAAAGGCCGCCGAGAACATCGACGCCGAGCAAGCGGCGGCGATGGCCAGGAAGATGCAGTCGGGCAAGTTCGATTTGAACGACCTCGCCGGCCAGCTTCAGCAGATGTCGAAAATGGGCGGCATGGGCGGCATCATGGGCATGATGCCCGGCATGGGCAAGATGAAGGACCAGATGGCCGCCGCCGGTCTCGACGACAAGATGTTCGGCCGCCAGCTCGCCATCATCTCGTCGATGACCAAGGCCGAGCGCGCCAACCCCGATATCCTCAAGCACTCGCGCAAGAAGCGCATCGCCGCCGGTTCCGGCACCGACGCGGCCGAGATCAACAAGCTGTTGAAGATGCATCGCGGCATGGCCGACATGATGAAAGCGATGGGCGGCAAGGGCAAAGGCGGCGGCCTGATGCGCGGCATGATGGGCGGCCTTGCCTCCAAGATGGGCCTTGGCGGCATGATGCCGGGCATGGGCGGCATGGGCGGCGGCATGCCCGACCTGTCGAAGATGGATCCCAAGCAGCTCGAAGCCTTGCAGAAACAGGCACAGGCGGCCGGCCTCGGCGGCATGAAGGGCCTGCCCGGCGGTCTTCCAGGCGGCGGTGGCCTGCCCGGTCTGCCCGGCGGCATGAAGCTTCCGGGACTTCCCGGCATGGGCGGCGGCGGCCTGCCCGGCCTTGGCAAGAAGAAGTGAGGACGCGATGAACGAAGAAAAGGACATGGCCGACGCACGCACCATCCTGGCCGATTATCGCGCCTCGATCGACAACATCGACGCAGCACTCATCCACATGCTGGCCGAGCGCTTCCGCTGCACCAAGGCGGTTGGCGTGCTGAAGGCAACGCATGGGCTGCCGCCGGCCGACCCGGCGCGCGAGCAGCAGCAGATCGCCCGCCTTCGCCAGTTGGCGAAGGATGCGCATCTCGACCCGGATTTCGCGGAAAAATTCCTCAACTTCGTCGTCCGCGAAGTGATCCGCCACCACGAACAGATCGCCGCTTCCAACGGCGTGATGAAAGCCGGCTGAGAAACCAGTGCATGTCGCCCAAAAGTGCGCAGCGGTTTTGGGATAACGACCTGCACAAAAACAAAAACCACAAACCAACCAACGAAATCAGAGTTTTTAGGAGAAAAGAAATGCCATTGAAGATCAGACTGGCCCGTGCGGGCTCGAAGAAGCGTCCTTACTACCACGTCGTCGTCGCCGACGCCCGTTCGCCGCGCGACGGCCGTTTCATCGAGTCGCTCGGCTCGTGGAACCCGCTGCTGCCCAAGGACGGCGAGCGCGTCAAGGTCGACGCCGACCGCGTCAAGCACTGGCTGTCGCACGGCGCCCAGCCGACCGACCGCGTGCTGCGCTTCCTCGACGAGGCCGGCATTGCCAAGCGTGACGCCCGCTCCAACCCGAAGAAGGCCGAGCCGGGCAAGAAGGCGCAGGAACGCGCTGCCCTTTTGCAGAAGGCGCAGGAAGACGCCGCTGCTGCTGTCGCCGCTGCCGCTGCCGCACCGGCCGAGGCGGAAGCCGCCACCGCCGAATAAATTGCCGTATCGCATTCACGAAAACGGCGGGCCTGTGCCCGCCGTTTTTGTTTGAATGCCGCCCGCCCGAGTCTATTTTTCGCTGAGGCGCTTCAGATTGGCGAGGCCGGCCTCGAAATCCTTGCCGATCAAGGTGTCGAAGTTCATGAACAGGCCCATCAGCTTGGCGATGAAGGGCCGGCTGCCGCGCATCGCCCAGGTGACGGCGGTGCTCTCCCCCGAAGGCGTCAGGGTGAAGTCAACGCTGTTGTTGGCCCTGAACGGCTTTTCGAAATCGAGCTTGAGCGACACCAGCGAGGACGGCACCGAATTGATGATCTCCATGCGTCCCTTGCCGGCCTTGGAATTGCCTTCCCAGGCATAGGCCGCGCCCTTGCCGCTTGTCGCGCCGGAGAGCGAGCGCTTCATCTGAGGGTCGAGCTTTTCGTAAGGCGACCATGTCGGCCAGCGGCTGAAATCGTTGATCAGCGGAAAGATCGCTTCCGGCGCGGCGTTGATATTGGCCGAGCGGGTGGTGACGAAGTCGTTCGGCCGTGTCGCGGCATAGATGAGCACGGCGGCGATGATGACGACCAGGACAATGAGGATGGTGCTGAACATTTTTCTCTCCTTCGTGCTTATCGGCTGAACGGGATCAGTGCGCGCACCCGGGGGTCGCGCAGGAACAGGCCACCCCACAGGATGACGCTGAGATAGACGCCGAACAGCGTGTGCGAAAACAGCGGATTGTCGACACGCACATTGGTGGCGATGGCGCCGCCCATATAGGCGGTGAGCAGGATGGCGCCGAGCACAGAGGTGCGCGGCAAGGCGTAGAGCGCGGTCGAGATCAAACCGATGACGCCGAGCATGCGCGCGACATTCGCGTCGGCCGACCAGCCAAGCGGCACCATCGTCTGGGTGACGATGTCGAGCGGCGGTAACTTGATGACGCCGTCGAAGATCATGAACAGCACAATGACGCCGCTGAGGGTGCGGCCTGTCCACAGGGCGCCCGTCGAGGCGGGCGCGGTTTCGGAAATGCTCATGGTGTTTCCTCCTGATGTTTCGAGCCCTTTTTCGCGGGGTCGAACCAAGGACGCGGCATGAGGTGGCAATCCGACACGGTCCGGATTCTTTTTGGCGCCGGCGACAGCTACAGCACTGCAGGTCTACGAGAAATAGAACTTCTCGGCCGGCAGCATTTTGGGCGGCGTCTCGCCCAGCGCCTCGAACACCGAGATTTCGCAGACGCGGCAGAGGCCGTCGAGGGCGAGGTCGTTGGCCTCGGTGCCGAACGGATCCTCGAGCTCTTCCGAAAGCGCGTCGAGGCCGAAGAAGGTGTAGGCGATCAGCGCCGTGAACAGCGGCGTTGCCCAGCCCGTGCTTGAGATCAGGCCGATGGGCAGCAGCAGGCAGACGATGTAGGCCGTGCGATGCACCAGCAGTGTGTACGCGAAGGGCAAGGGCGTGCCCGCGATCCGCTCGCAGCCGGCCTGGATGGCGGTGATCGATGCCAGCCTTTCATCGAGAATGCGAAAGCCGATCGGATCGACCTCGCCGGCCCGGCGCTGCTCATTGGCGCGCCGGCCCATGCGCCTGACCATCTCGTCCGCCGGGTTGGCGAAGTTTGCAGCCGTATCCGCCTCGGCCTCGATGAAAGCGCGGGCGTCTTTCATGCTGTCGATCTTGCGCAACTGGCCGCGCAGGAAATGACAGAAGGCAAGCGCCTCCATCAGCAGCGCGCGCTGTTCGGCCGGATCGGCGATGAGGCTGGTGGTGGCGCGCGCCAGGTTTCGGATTTCGAAAACCAGCGTGCCCCATAGTTTGCGCGCCTCCCACCAGCGGTCGTAGGCGGCGTTGTTGCGGAATGACAGGTAGATCGACAACGTCACGCCGACCAGTCCGAAAGGCGTGATGTTGAAGATGCTGAAATCGAGATGGAACTGGCGCGCCACGGCAAGGATGACCGCGGAATAAAGCGCAAAACCCAGGATCTGCGGCAGGATGCGTGGCACCACCGAGCCGCGCATGACAAAGAACAACTGCAGGAACGTCGGGCGCGGGCGAACGATCATCAAGGGCCTTTCACGGACCGGCACTGGTCCTCAGCCTCTCTATTGTGCGAGGCAACAAGCCGGCAAGCTCAGCCGTCAGCGACATCGCCATGTCGCCCGTGCAGCGTGCAGGCTATCGGCACCCGCCTGTCGCGGATATTGAGGAGCACGCGGGCTGCGGCCCGTTCCTGCATCGGACGAGAGAAGACAAATGACTGGCGAGACCGATCTGAAAAAGCTGCTGGCGACAATGACGCCGGAACTGTTGGCCGGCACCTATGTCTTCGCCACGCTGGCGCCTGGCGTCGCGCAGCCGGAAAGCCTCGAACCGGTGATGATCTTTCGCGAGCGCGAGGGCGTGACGCTGATCGTAACCGAGGATGCGGCCAGCGCCGCGGGACTGACCGCTTCCTTCCGCTGCCGCATGGTGACGCTGAACATCCATTCGTCGCTGGAAGCCGTCGGCTTCCTCGCCGCCATCACCACGCGGCTGGCTGCTGCCGGCATGGGCGTCAACCCGGTCTCGGCTTTCTACCACGACCATCTGTTCGTACCCGCCGAGCGGGCGGAGGAGGCGCTGGAACTGCTGCGCCAGTTGGCCAAGGACAACGCCGGCTGAATCAGCGCCTGCGGACATAGAGGATGTCAGGCAGGCCCTCCTCGTTGTTGGTGCCGTCGCCAAAACCTTCGGCAATGAACCCATGCCGCTCATAGAAGCGCCGGGCGCCGGTGTTGGCTTGGAAGCAATGCAGCTTGACCACCGACAGGGCAGCGGTCGCGTCCGTCAGCAACCGGCTGCCGATGCCTTGTCCCGTCCGGGCCGGATCGAGATAGAGCTGCTCCACCCATTCGCCACTGACGGCAATGAGGCCGACAATGTCCTCGCCGGCCTCAGTGACCGTCACCTGCTGCCGTGGCAGCACGATGTCGCGGATGAAGGCAAGGTCCTCGTCCGGCGTATGGATGACCGGCATCCAGTCGAACGAGCCAAGCGCCGCCCGCAGGACCTTCGCAATCGAGACAGCATCCGACCGTGTGGCCGGACGCAGCACAATATCAGCAGGCCGAGTACCGTTCATGAGATGAGCTCAATCTGAAGAGCAGGTGCGCGCTTTCCTTCTCCCGCAACAAGGGGAGAAGGAAAGGGCGCCCTAAGCCCGCGACCGCGGGCCGCCGGCCTTCCGGCGCCCCCGCGGAGGGCCCGCCGCGGCAGCGGCGATACGGCCCGTGAGCGAAACCTAACTCGAGCGAGATTAAGCCGCCTTCTTCTTCGGCTGGATCAGGCCGCGCTCGACCAGCAGCTCGGCGATCTGCACCGCGTTGAGTGCCGCGCCCTTGCGCAGATTGTCCGAGACGATCCACATCGACAGACCGTTGTCGATGGTCGAATCCTCGCGGATGCGCGAGATGAAGGTGGCGTCCTCGCCGGCCGATTCCAGCGGCGTGATGTAGCCGCCGTCCTCGCGCTTGTCCAAGACCTGGCAGCCCGGCGCCTCGCGCAGGATATCGCGCGCCTCGTCGGCGGTGATCGGCTTTTCGAATTCGATGTTGACCGCTTCCGAATGGCCGATGAACACCGGCACGCGCACGCAGGTCGCCGTCAGCTTGATCTTGGGGTCGAGCATCTTCTTGGTCTCGGCCACCATCTTCCACTCTTCCTTGGTGGAGCCGTCGTCGAGGAAGACGTCGATATGCGGAATGACGTTGAAGGCGATGCGCTTGGTGAACTTCTTGACCTCGACACCATCGGCGACGAACACGGCGCGGGTCTGCGTGAACAGCTCGTCCATGCCTTCCTTGCCGGCACCCGAAACCGACTGGTAGGTGGCGACGACGACGCGCTTGATGGTGGCGAAATCATGCAGTGGCTTCAGCGCCACCACCAGTTGCGCCGTCGAGCAGTTCGGGTTGGCGATGATGTTCTTGCGCGTGAACAACGAGATCGCGTCCGGGTTCACTTCCGGCACGATCAGCGGCACGTCCTGGTCGTAGCGGAAGGCCGACGAATTATCGATGACGACGCAGCCCTGCTTGCCGATCTTCGGCGACCATTCCTTGGAGACGTTGCCGCCAGCCGACATGATGCAGATGTCGGTGTCGGAAAAATCATACTGGTCAAGCGTCCTGACCTTCAGCGTGCGGTCGCCGAACGACACTTCGGTGCCCTGGCTGCGCCGCGAGGCCAGCGCCACAACTTCGCTCACTGGAAAGCCGCGCTCTTCCAGTATGTTGAGCATTTCCCGGCCCACATTGCCCGTGGCGCCGACGATCGCAACCTTGAAACTCATAAAGATCTCCTGTCCCTCTCCGCTTGGTTTTTGGAGAAAACCCGCCGGCCGAAGCGGGTTCCGTCCCCCGGGCCGGACCCGGGAGAGGGTGGTTAGGCCAAGGGAATCACACCGTTTTGGTGGTGGTTTTGGCCATGGTTTTGGTGGAACGAGGAGACGCGCCGACGCGCCCGGCCCAATGATTTGCATTGTGGCCAGGGAAATCGAATGCAAGAACCGCCATCAAAAGGCCGCGCATCGAAAACTGTCCTGTTCGGTGCCGGCTTTTACGCGGTTTGCGCTAGGAGTCAATCGCCGACCGGCGTGGGCCAATCGCTCGAAGTTTGAGTTTTCCGCTTGCCCAACCCGCAGCGCCGGCGATTGGCTGGCCTCCGAGAGCTGCTTGCCCTGTACAATAGCGGCCGCGCGAAGTACGAACGGCCAGAGATCATTGGCAGGCGCGACGCCAGCCCCGGCATTGTTGCCCGATGGGCAGGCCCTGAATTCCGAAAGAGTAAGATGTCCAACTTCGAAGCTATTGTTCCAGCGCTTGCCAGCGCGCTGGAAAAACGCGGCTATTCCGAACTGACGCCGGTGCAAAAGGCGGTTCTGGCTCCCGAACTCGGTGAGGCCGATGCGCTGGTGTCGGCGCAGACCGGCTCCGGCAAGACGGTGGCCTTCGGCCTCGCCTTGGCGCCGACCCTTCTGGGCGGCGCGGAGCGCTTTGCCCACGCCGCGGCGCCGCTGGCGCTGGCGGTGGCGCCGACGCGCGAACTGGCGCTGCAGGTGACACGCGAGCTGGAATGGCTCTACGAGCTGACCGGCGCCACGGTGGCGTCCTGCGTCGGCGGCATGGACATGCGCACCGAACGGCGCGCGCTGGAGCGTGGCGCCCACATCGTCGTCGGCACGCCAGGCCGCCTGCGCGACCACATCACGCGGCACTCGCTCGACATGTCGGCGCTCAAGGCCGTGGTGCTCGACGAAGCCGACGAGATGCTCGATCTCGGCTTTCGCGAGGACCTCGAATTCATCCTCGACGCCGCCCCGGCCGAGCGCCGCACGCTGATGTTCTCGGCCACCGTGCCGCGCTCGATCGCAACGCTCGCCCAGGGCTACCAGCGCAACGCCGTGCGCATTTCGGCCGCCGGCGAGGAAAAGCAGCATCTCGACATCGAATACCGGGCGCTGAGCGTTGCCCAGGCCGACCGCGAGAACGCCATCATCAACGTGCTGCGTTTTTATGAGGCGAAGAACGCGCTGGTGTTCTGCAACACGCGCGCCGCCGTCAACCATCTGACCGCGCGCTTCAACAACCGCAACTTTTCCGTCGTCGCGCTGTCGGGAGAGCTCAGCCAGAACGAGCGCAGCCATGCGCTGCAGGCGATGCGCGACGGCCGCGCAAAAGTCTGCATAGCCACCGACGTCGCGGCGCGCGGCATCGACCTGCCCAATCTCGAACTGGTGATCCACGCCGACCTGCCGACCAACCCGGAGACGCTGCTGCACCGCAGCGGCCGCACCGGGCGCGCCGGGCGCAAGGGCGTCAGCGCGCTGATCGTGCCCAACAGCGCCCGCAAGCGCACCGAACGGCTGTTGCAGAACGCCGGGCTCAAGGCGACATGGGCCAGCCCGCCTTCGGCCGACGACGTGCTGCGCCGCGACGACGAGCGCATCCTTGCCGACCCCGCCTTCAGCGAGCCTGTGAAGGATGAGGAACGCGGCTTCATCGGCGAGCTTCTCGACAAGCATGGCGCCGAACAGGTGGCCGCCGCCTTCGTGCGCCTGTGCCGTTCCAGCCGCTCGGCGCCCGAGGATCTCATGGAGATCGCACCGTTCACGCCATCGCGTGAAAAACAGGCGGGCGAAAACTTCGCACGCCGGGACGAGGCGCCCAGCCGCCGCGAGGATTTCGGCGCCAGCGTCTGGTTCTCGCTGTCGATCGGACGCCGGCAGAATGCCGAGCCGCGCTGGCTGATTCCGATGCTGTGCCGTGCCGGTAGCATCAGCAAGCGCGAGATCGGCGCCATCAAGATGCAGCCCGAAGAGACCTTCGTGCAGATCGCGGCGGATTGGGCCGACCGCTTCCTGGCGGCGATCGGTCCCGACCGCAAATTGCAGAACAACATCGTGGTGAAGCGGCTCGACGGCACGCCCGACCTGTCGCGGGCCGGCTATCAGCCGCCAAGCCCGGACAAGAAACCACATCGCGGCAAGGCGCCTTTCGACCCCAACGCGCCGAAGCGCAAATTCGAGAAGCGGGCACCGGCATCGGCCGACCAGCGCCCCGCCGCCGCATTCGAGGCAAAGCCATGGGCCAAGAAGCCGGGCAAGCCGAAGTTCGAAAACACCGGCGCGCCGAAGCACAAGAAGGCGAAGAAGCGGCCAGCCTAGGGTCGAAATCAGCTGGGCTGCGCCAAATGGCCGGGACGGGCGGATTGCCGTCCGCGCGCCTGGTCAGATCAATTGCTGCCGCTCTTCATTCAGACGTATGTTTCGCTTGACCGCCTGCCTATCGATTGTCGTTGGGCGGCCATCTTCGTCGAAACATGTCTTGAAATCGAAGGCGAAAGGGCTGGCCTTGTGGTCATGAAGAAATTCATGTCGGGCCACGGCCTCCGTCCAGGTAGGCGCATGATCCCACTCGACCCACCAAAGCACATAGGGTGGCCAGGCGGGTTTGAGAAACCATTCTCGTCCGTGCCTCATCGCCTCCATATGAATTCCCGCGTAAGAGAATGCCATTGGCGATGTCAGGTCTTTCCACAGCGACAACGTCGATGGCGACCAACCGTCCCCTCGTTCACTGTAGAAGCGCGGAAAAACCTGCTCGCCCCAGCTTTCGGGACCAGGTTCTTCCGCATAGCCCGACCTGGCGATGAACCCTTCGCTGGTTTCGGCAACCAGAAAATTGCGATCGTTGCGGTCATGAAAGCCCTGGTTCACCGCGTCATTGGCTGGCGCGCGGAAGATACCGAACGTGTACAAAGCGAGCCGTTTTCTCTTCATTTTGCCTCCAACGGACTGTCCGCACCCTACCGGGTCGATTCACAATTTTGGCATCGGCACTCTTGGCTGACATTGTCCGCGTTTGGTGAAGACGACTGCAATTTCCGTCTTATGCTTCATTCGCGGCGAAGACGGTAGCCATGGGCATGGTCTTGCCCATGGGCTCGGCCCTGTGCCACACCTTGGCGGGGACGTGGCAAGCGGGGGCAGGATATGCGCGGCGAAGTGCTTCACTATGACGAGGAGCAGGGCTTCGGCTTCATCACCGGAGCCGACGGCAATCGCTACACCTTCACCCGCGAGAACCTGCGCCGGCAAACCGCGATGCCCAACGGCACGGCCGTCGAGTTCCAGCCGGGCGGCGGCCAGGCGCGAGACGTCTTTTCGATCGCCGTCCAGACCGCAGCCCCCGCCGCCGACGCCAGCACGAGCGCCACACCGGCTCAAGCCGGCAATAAAGCTGCCGCCGGTGCACCCCAGGCACAGAATTTCGGCCGCTCCGCCGAACCGGCCGAACCCACCGATTTGTGGGGCTATTTCTGGCGCGGCGTGACGCGGAACTACTTCAACTTCGCCGGCCGCGCCCGGCGCAAGGAATATTGGGGCTACTGCCTGTTCTGGACGGTTTGCCTGCTGATCATTGGCGGCATCGGCCTGTTCACCGATATGGATATGGGCGATTTCGACAGCGATGTGTCGGCAGCGGTAACGGTTGGGCTTTGCGGCACCTTCATTTTGGCGACGTTCCTGCCCAGCCTCGGCATGATCGTGCGCCGGCTGCACGATATTGGCGTGACGGGCTGGCTCTGCCTGGTGATCCTCATCCCCACGATCGGCAGCCTGATCATCCTGGTCTGCGCGCTGATTCCGACGCAGGCCAGGGAAAACAAGTGGGGACCGGTACCGGCGGGCGTCAGGATTTGACCGCCTTCAGCGCCTCTCCCGAAAGCCTGAGAAAGACCTTTTGGCCGTGGCGCTCGGCGCCGAGCCGGTCGTAGAACCGCAGCGCGCCCTCGTTCCAGTCCTCGGTGGTCAGGTCGATACGGCCGATGCCATGGCGCCGGCAATGGTCTGCGAGAAAGCCAATCAGCGCCCGGCCGACGCCGGCGTTGCGAACCTTGTCGCGCACGAACAGGTCCTTGAGGAACAGCAACCGCTCGAGATCGATGCCGGGATGCGCGATCGCCACCGACGCCAGGCCGCTGACCTCGCCCGCGACGAAGGCCAGCGCGAAATGCGGATAGGCCGGACTTTCCTCGCCGAGCCATTTTCGTGCCGCCGACAAGGCGCGGTCGGCAGCAAGAGGCGGCTGCCGGTAGTGAACAGCCATCTCGCACAGCATATCGGCGAGCGCCATCGCATCCCCGGTCGTCGCCCAGCGGACGTCGACCGGCACGGTATCAGCCGAGGAATTTGGCGATGATCGCGTCGCCCATCTGAACGGTGCCGACCTCGGTCATGCCCTCGGACAGGATGTCCTTTGTCCGCAGGCCTTGGTCGAGCACGGCGGCGATCGCGGCTTCCACACGGTCGGCTTCCTCGACCATGCCGAAGGAATAGCGCAGGCACATGGCGAAGGAGGCGATCATGGCGATGGGGTTGGCGATGCCCTTGCCGGCAATGTCCGGCGCCGAGCCGTGCACCGGCTCGTATAGCGCCTTGCGCTTCTTGGTCTTCACATCCGGCGCACCGAGCGAGGCCGACGGCAGCATGCCGATCGAGCCGGTCAGCATAGCCGCGATGTCGGACAGCATGTCGCCGAAAAGATTGTCGGTGACGATGACGTCAAACTGCTTTGGCCAGCGCACCAGCTGCATGCCGCCCGCATCGGCCAGCATGTGGTCGAGCTTGACGTCGGCATAGCGTGCCTTGTGGGTCTGGGTGACGACCTCGTTCCACAGCACGCCCGATTTCATGACGTTGCGCTTTTCCATCGAGGTGACATGGTTCTTGCGCGTGCGCGCCAGTTCGAAGGCGACGCCCGAAATGCGCTCGATCTCGAACGTGTCGTAGACCTGGGTGTCGATGCCGCGCTTCTGGCCATTGCCGAGATCGATGATCTGCTTCGGTTCGCCGAAATAGACGCCGCCGGTCAACTCGCGCACGATCAAGATGTCGAGGCCCTCGACCACCTCCTGCTTGAGCGAGGAGGATGCGGCGAGTGCCGGATAGCAGATGGCGGGGCGCAGATTGGCGAACAGCTCCATGTCCTTACGCAGGCGCAGCAGGCCGGCTTCCGGGCGCGCCTCGTAAGGCACGGCATCCCATTTCGGCCCGCCGACGGCGCCGAACAGCACCGCGTCGGCAGCCATCGCCTTTGCCATGTCGGCATCGGAAATCGCCGCGCCATGCGCATCGTAGGCGCAGCCGCCGACCAGACCGTCCTCGGTTACGAAGCCGCTGCCGAGCTTGTCGTTCATGGCTGATATAAGCTTCTTGACCTCGGCCATCGCCTCCGGACCGATGCCGTCGCCGGCGAGCAGGAAAAGATGCTTCGTTGCCATGGGAAAACCGTCCTGGAAAGAATTTGAACCGCGGCCTTGCTAAACGCCAAGCGCCCGGCGCGCAAGCCTGCGGTTCAGAACCACCGTTCACCGATGCGAGAGAATGTTGACCAGCCTGCCGAACGAATCGCGCACATAAAAGCGCCGCACGCCCCAGGGCTCGTCGGCTGGGCCGTATTCGATGGCAAAGCCGGCCGCCTCCATGGCGTCGAGCGCCGCATCGACATCGTCGACCTCGATCGACAGATCCGGCACCGGCGAGCCGGAGCCGCCCTCGGCGGCAAAGCTGATCTGGACGTCCATTTTTTCTTGCGAGCCCAAGGTCGCGATCCAGCCATGGTCCATCAGCACGTCGAGGCCGAGCACGTCCTGGTAGAAGCGCTTCGCCGCCGCGATGTCTGATGTCTCGATGTTGGCAACGATCCGCCGGACTTTCATCGTCTGCCGCCTTCATGCCGTGCGCCGCAGCGCCGTCACTTCGATCTCGATCTTCATTTCCGGCTTGTTGAGCTGGCAGACGATCATCGTCGCCGCCGGCCTGATATCGCCGAACGTCTCGCCGAGGATCGGGAAGACGATATCCACGAAGGCGGCATCGGTGATGTAGTAATGCGCCCGCACCACGTCGGCCGTCTCGAAGCCGCCATCCTGCAACGCCTTGGAAATCGTCGCCAGGCAGTTGCGCGTCTGCGCCTCGACCGTGTCCGGCATCGTCATCGTCGCATAGTCATAGCCGGTCGTTCCGGACACGAAACACCAGTCGCCCTGCACCACCGCACGCGAATAGCCGGCGGTCTTTTCGAACGGCGAGCCGGTGGAGATCAGTTTTCGCATGGTTGTCCTCGCAGTTGCCGCCGCCATCTAGCAAGGGACAGGTCGCGCCTGCCATAGGCCAGACGGGATTGGCTGTTGTCGCGACGATGATGGATATGTTGAGATTCAGGTCAGGCCGAGCCGAAAATGGTGGGCTCCGAGAACCGGAGCGGAGCGTACTTTTGGGTACGTGAGCACCGGAAGCGCAGGAGCCCGCCGTTTGCAGGCCGGCATCACCTGAATATCAATATATCCTAATTCGCCGACCCCAGCGCCTTGTCGAGCGCCTCCTTCACATCGGCCGGCCATGTCGCCACCGCCGGCCAGGCGTTCGGCTGGCCATTGTCGCCGCGGCGGGCGAAATAGAGCTTGTGCTGGGCCGGGTCGACCGCCATGAAGCCATCATTGCCGCCGCAGTCATGCGGCACGCAGCCGCTGGCGTAGAAGGCGCCCGAGGCGGTCTTTTCCGTGCCGCCGCCGACCAGCAGGCTGGTCGCCATGTCGGGCATGTCCTTGCCGAGCAGCTTTTGCGCTTCCTTGTAGACAGCCTCGTTGTGGAAGGCGTCGATGATGTTCTGGTACTTTTCCGGATTGATGTCTTTCCAATCCGTGCCGGGTTCCGGCATGTAGGTCAAATTTCCTGAAATCGTCAGCCCGTCGGTCGGCGACCATTGCAAAGCCGGCTTCTCATCCCCCGGCAACAGATAGGGCACGAAATAGATGGCGTTGTCGGACACCGCCGAGGGCGGTGCGCCGCAGTCGTCCTGTTCGACCGTCGTGCTCTGGATGGTGCCGCCTTCCGGCTTCCAGATGATCACCGTGGCCGGGCCGCATTGATTGCCGCCATCGCCAACATCGAACAGCGCCACCTTGACGCCGCCGACCTCGACTATTCTGTCGAAGAAGACGTCGTAGTTGGTCGCCAGTTGCTGGCCATCATAGGCAAGCACTTTCTCACCGTCCTGTTCCGGCTGGGTGATGGTCAGCTGGCCGCCTTCGAATGGCACGGGCGCCTGCTTGTCGTCGTCGGAAGCATCGGCGGCGCCCGTCCCCTGATCGGTGGCGGGTTTCTCGGCCGATGGCGCCAGCTGCGCGGCCGGCGTTTGCGTCTGGGCATAAGCGCTCGTCACAGGCAGCAGCAAAAGGGCCAGCCCGCAAGCGCCGGCAAGAAGCGAACGTGTCATGGTGATCCTCCGTTTCGTCAGATCATAGCCAGCCGGACATGAAACGCCAGAGTCCGCACCACTGCGCGCGAAGAGGTGGCAGAACGTTTTGCGCCGGCGGGACAGTGCCCCCTTCTGGCCTGCCGACCATCTCCCCCTCAAGGGGGGGAGATCGCAGCTTCAGCGCCTTGCTCAATCCTGCGACGGTGGAGATTGGCGAAGGTTGATGTGACAGCCGATCTCCCCCCTTGAGGGGGAGATGTCCGGTAGGACAGAGGGGGGCGCGAAGGATCGCGACAGAACAGAACGGCCTTTACACCGCCCCTAGTTCGGCGACCCCATCGCCTCGTCCAGCGTCGCCTTGACCTCGGCCGGCCAGGTCTGGCGGCCATACATCCATCCTGGGCTTGTCGCCGCTGTGGGCGAAATAGAGCTTGCGGTTGGTCTGATCGACCGCCATGAAACCGTGATTGCCGCCGCAATTGTGCGGCGCGCAGCCGTCGAAATAGACGATGCCGGACGCGGTTGTTTTCGTGCCGCCGGCGGCCAGAAAGCTGGCTGCAAGAACGGTCATGTCCTTGCCAAGCAAGGCCGCGGCGTCCCTGTAGACGGCCTCGTTGTGGAAGGCGTCGATCATGTCCTCGTATTTCGACACGTCGACATCTTTCCAGTCCGTGCCTGGATCCGGCATGTAGGTGAGATTGCCCGCAATCGTCAGACCGTCGGTCGGCGACCATTGCATCGCCCGCTTCGAGGCGCCCGGCAGCAGATAGGGGACGAAATAGATGACATCGTCGGTCACCGACGCCGGCGCGCCGCATCCGTCCTGCTCGACCGTGATGCCCTGGATCGTGCCGCCTTTCGGCTTCCACACGATCATCACCGGGGGACTGCAGAGATGGTCGATGTTGCCGTCGCCGACATCGACCAGCGCCACCTCAGCGCCGGCGATGTCGATGATCCTGTCGAAGAAGACGTCATAATTGCTCGCCAGCCTCTGGCCGTCATAGGCGAGCACCTTTTCGCCGTCCGCCTCCTGCTGGGTGATGGTAAATTGACCACCCTCGAACGGGATCGGCGCCTGCTGGTCGATGACAGGCGCCTGGGCAAACAGGCTCGTCGCCGGAAGCAAGATCAACACCAGCCCGCAGGCGACGGCAACAAGCAAGCGTGTCATGACAAGTCCTCGTTCTACCCGAAGCGAAGACCCACCGTCGGCGCTGCGTTCAGGCCCAGGGGCGCTGCTCGGCGTTTCTCTTCTCGAACGAATCGATGGCGCCGGCCTTCTCCATGGTCAGGCCGATATCGTCGAGACCATTGAGCATGCAGTGTCGCTTGAAGTCGTCGAGGTCGAACGCGACCACGCCGCCATCGGGGCCGCGGATTTCCTTGGCCTCGAGGTCGATCGACAGAGTGGCGTTGGAGCCGCGCGAGGCGTCGTCCATCAGCTTTTCGAGGTCTTCGGGGCTGACGGTGATCGGAAGCACGCCGTTCTTGAAGCAGTTGTTGTAAAAGATGTCGGCGAACGAGGTCGAGATGACGCAGCGAATGCCGAAGTCGAGCAGCGCCCACGGCGCGTGCTCGCGGCTCGAACCGCAGCCGAAATTGTCGCCGGCGACCAGGATCTGCGCCTTGCGGTAGGCCGGCTTGTTGAGCACGAAATCCGGATTTTCCAAACCGTCGTCATTGTAGCGCATTTCGGCGAACAGGCCGGTGCCGAGCCCGGTGCGCTTGATCGTCTTGAGATAATCCTTGGGGATGATCATGTCGGTGTCGACATTGACGATCGGCATCGGTGCGGCGACGCCGGTGAGCTTGGTGAATTTTTCCATGGCTTTTGCCCGTGTTCTTGTTTCGGGGGAATTGCTGAGGCACGGTTTACACAAAGCCGCGGGCAAATAAAAGGCAACTGTTTGTGCAGGATGGCCAGCTGCGTAAAACGGCTTCGAATTCGCCGCCCGATGGTGCAGTCTGGCGATCATGGCGCAAAACTTCCACGTCCTCTATGCCCGCGAGCCCGCGCTCGACATCGCCGAATTCCGCCGTGTGCTGGTGGAATCCGGCCTCGGCGAGACACGCCCCGTCGATGACGGCGCCCGCCTGCAGGCGATGCTTGCGGGCGCCAATCTGGTGCTGACGGCGCGTCTCGATGTCGAGGGCAAGCCGCTGATCGGCGTTGCCCGCGCCCTCACCGACTTCTCCTGGGTCTGCTACATCTCCGAACTCGCCGTTTCCCAATCGGCGCAGGGGCTCGGCATCGGCAAGGGCCTGATGGACGAGGCGCGACGGCAGCTCGGGCCATCCGTCGCCATCAGCCTGATCTCCATGCCCGACGCCGTCGGCTTCTACGAACGGATCGGCATGATGCGCATGCCCGACGCCTTCTGGTTCTCCCGCAAGTACTGACGTGGTCGCCTTCTCGGCGTGAAAGCCTTGCCGCTTGACATGCAACCAAATGGTTGCATATTAAGCCATGAGTATGGATGCCGTCTTTCGCGCCCTGGCCGACCCGACCCGCCGGCAATTGCTGGACAGCCTCCATATCCGGAACGGGCAGACGCTGAACGCGCTGTGCGCGGAGATGGACATGACACGCCAGGCGGTGACCAAGCACCTGGCGATCCTGAAGGAAGCCAACCTCGTCACCACCATCCGCAAGGGGCGCGAGAAGGAGCACTACCTCAACCCCGTTCCCATCAACGAGATCGCCGACCGCTGGATCGGCAAATTCGAGCGCGGGCGGCTGAACGCGCTTGGCGATTTGAAGAAACGCCTCGAAAGGGAAGACTGATGAGCAACGCCTTCGTTTACGTGACCTACATCCGCACCACGCCCGAAAAACTCTGGGAAGCGCTGACCGAGCCGGAGTTCCACCAGCAGTATTTCCTCGGCGCCCAGATGCAGAGCGACTGGAAGCAAGGTTCGACGTGGAAGATGGTCTATGCCGATGGCCGCGTCACCGACAGTGGCGAGATCCTTGAGATCGATCCGCCCAGGCGGATCGTCATCAAATGGCGCAACGAGTTCATGCCGGAGGTGAAGGCCGACGGCTACACGCGCTGCACCTTCGTCATCGAGCAGGAAGGCGACATGATGAAGCTTGCCGTCACCCACGGGGCGGACGGTCCGCACAAATTGCTGGAGCATGTCTCCAACGGCTGGCCGCTGATCCTGTCAAGCCTGAAGAGCCTGCTCGAAACCGGCAAGGGTCTGTCGCGCCCGGCGTCGAAGGGTTGATGCCCTCGTTTCGATAGCGAAACGATCTTGTTGGAGGCACCTATGATGCATGTCCCTGTCGTGCACAGCATGACGAACGGCGAGACCGTCATGGCAAGCGCCGACGTCGGTGCGCCCGCCGAGCGTGTCTTCCGCGCACTGGTCACAGACGAGGTCGAGCGCTGGTGGGGGTCCACCGACACCTACCGGATGGTCGATTGGTCAGCCGATCTTCGCGTCGGCGGCCGCTGGAAGGTCACCGTCCGAACGGCTGACGGCAAGGACCTGCCGGCCAGCGGCGAATTCCTCGACATCGAGGCGCCGCGCCGGATCGTGCAGACGCGGGCCTATGCGTGGGATCATCCGACGCTTGGCCGGCGGCAAACGACGGTCGCCTGGCTGCTGCAGCCGATCGCCACCGGCACGCGCATCATCATCTGCCATGGCGGTTTTGCCGGCTTGAGCGACGCGGCGGCTGAACATGCCGAGGGCTGGGGCCGGGCGCTGAGCTGGCTGCAGGCTTATGTCGACGCTGGAAGGCCGGCGGCAGCTTAGACGACTGGCGGCGATGCAGACCCTTTTGATGTCGGCGGAACAGAGGGGGGTGGGCGGGAACTCGACGGAACGGCTTATTCTGCAGCGCCGTCGTCAAATCACATTCAATTCCCGGAACGCCCTTCCCTCGGCAACCCGGCCATACCCGAACGCCGAGCAGTTCACCGTGCGGTAGCCGCCATGTACGATCAGCTCGGCCAGCGCCTTGCCGACCGCCGGCGCCTGCTGCAGGCCGTGGCCGGAGAATCCGTTGGCGAACAGGAAATTGCCGACCTCAGGATGCGGGCCGATCACCGCGTTCTGGTCGAGCGTGTTGTAGTCGTAGTGCCCGGCCCAGGCACGGGTCGGCTTGATCGCCTCGAAGGCCGGAATGCGGGTCGCCAGCACCGGCCAGATGACCTCTTCGAACAGCGGCCAGTCCGGCTCGAAATCGGCGGGATCGGCAGGACCGTCGCCCTCTTCCGGCTCGGCGCCGCCGGTGATGTAGACCGAGCCTTCCGGCCGCACATAAATGCCCGAGGGATCGACTAGCAGCGGCATGTCGGCATATTTCTCGCGCGCCTCGAAAACGAAGACGTTGCGCTTGCGCGGCTCGACCGGCAGCGCCAGTCCGGCCATATCAGCCACCTTACCGGCATTCGGCCCGGCGGCGTTGATGACGGTGCCGGCTTCGAGCGTCTCGCCATTGTCGAGGCTGACGCCGGTGACACGGTCGCCCTGCCGCTCGATGCCGGTGACGTCAGCGGTGATGAAATCGATCTTCTTGCCCCGCAGGGCCTTGCGGAACAGCATCAGCATCGCATGGGCGTCGAACCAGCCCTCGCCTGTGCGGCCGTAGGCGCCGGCGGTGATGCCCTCGGCCGACAGCCACGGAAAGCGGCGCACCAGCTGATCCGCATCCTCGAGCACGATGTCGGCGCCCTCGGCCAACTGCGCGTCGTGATTGGCTTTCAGGATCGGCAAGCCGTTCTCGCCGGCGAGGATGAGATAGCCGCCTTCGCGAAAGCCGATATCGGCATCAGTGCCGAACTCTTCCTTCAACCGCCGGAACAGCTTTAGCGTGAACTGCGACAGGCGGATGTTTTCGGGGATGGAAAACTGCTGTCGGATGGAGGCGCAGGACAATGTCGTTGCCGCATGCGCAAATTGCGGATCGCGCTCGATCAACGCGATCGAGCCCGAAAACCCCTCCTCGCGCAGATAATAGGCGATCGAGGACCCGACGATGGCCCCGCCGATGATGACGATGTCGTAGCGCACGCTTTTTGCCTCTCCTAGCCTAGAGCATGATCCCGAAAAGTGGGTACCGGTTTTCGGATAAGATCATGCTCCAATTCATACAACCGGCAGAATGATCTCGAAGCGCGTGCCGCGTTCGGAGTCAACCAGCCGGATCATACCATCATGCGCTTTCAGGAGGGCCAGCACGATGCCGAGTCCCATGCCGGTGCCGCCGGAATCGCGCCGCGTGGTGAAGAACGGCTCGAAGATGCGCGCCCGGTTGCTGGGCGAAATGCCGGCGCCGTCGTCGCCGACCAGGATGGTCGCCTTGCCGCCGGTGCTCGCCGCTGAGACCGAAACCTGCGTCGCGCCGTGCCTGGCCGAATTGTCGATGAGATTGACGAGCACGATTGCCGCGTTTTCGGCCGATATGCGCAAACCGATCTCGCCGCCCGCCTCGACGCGTACCGCCAGCCTGTTGTCGACGGGAAGCAACGCCAGCGCTGCGCCGATCGAGGTGCTCTCGCCGCTCGGAGCGAGATTCTCGGCACGCGCCAGGTCGAGCAGCCGGCGAACCAGCAGATTGAGCCGTCCCGCATCGGTGACGATATTGTTGGAGAAGCGCCGCCGCTCGGCATCGTCCATCGCCGAACCGGAATCGCGCAGCAGCTCGGCCGCACCCTGGATCGCCGTCAGCGGCGATTTGAGCTCGTGCGAGACATGGGTGGCAAAGGTCTGGATGCTGTCCGAGCGCGCCTGCAGCTTCTCGGCCATGTCGAGGAAGGCGGCGGAAAGCTCCGCCATCTCGTAGGTGCCGTGGTGGTCGAGCGGCCTAATCGCCGCGCGGTCGCCGGCGGCGATACGCTCTGTGCGGTCGATCAGCGCATAGATCGGCCGGCTGACGGTGCGCAGGAAGACCAGGCCGATGAGCAGCGTGCCGCCGAGGATGGCGATTGCCGCCAGGGTCACCTTGCCGCGCTCGCCATAGAGATGCTTGACGATGTTGTTGGGCGTCCGCGACACATAGACCACGCCGGCGACCTTGCCGTCGACGGCCACCGGCAAAGCGACGAAGACACGCACCTTGGTGCCGCGGCTGACCGAATAGAGCGGTGGCGTCGGCTGGTCGGGGATGCGCAGCCTGAGCGCGCTGGCATAGCGGCCGGCAAGGGCGGCGCGCACCTCTTCGACCCCGCCAAGCGACAGCCCGACCTCGTTGCGCCCGGCAATGACGACACCCGTGGGGTCGAGCAGCCGGAAGCCGGCCAGCGTGGTTTTCTGCGTGGCATCGAGAATGCCCGACAGGCGCGCGCCGATCGCCGCGAAGGCGGGATCGATGGTGGCAGGCATCGCCGCCGGCCGCGTCGGCAGCACATAATCGGAAGCGAGATCGAGACGCGGTTCGATCGGCCGGTACAAAGGGTCCGGATCGACGCTCCGGCTCGCATCCCCGTTTGCCGGCGGTATCGGCGCGCCGAGCTTTTCCGGCGGGATGCCGGCGTCGCGCACATCCTGCGCATAGATGGCGGCGATGGCAGCGCCTTGCGCGATCAGCTCGGCCTCGGTCTGGCGGATCAGCTGGTTCTCGTAGAGCCGGAAGAAGAACAGGCCGACCAGCGGCAAGGCCATCACCAGGATCAGGATGGCGACGACAACCGTGGCAAGGCGTGGCCGCCATTTGCGGCCGATCCATTTGCGAGAGGCCGTCAGCCGCATCGGCCGAGCCGGAAGCCGACGCCATGCACGGTCTCGATGGCATCCAGGCAGCCCGCCGCCGCCAGCTTGGCGCGGATGTTGCGGATATGGCTGTCGACGGTGCGGTCGGCGACATGGATGTTGGCGGCATAGGCATTGGCCATCACCGCATCACGGTCGAGCACATGCGTCGGCCGCGCCAAAAACCCCTTCAGGATCGAGAATTCTATGCCCGTGAGGGCAAGCGGCTTGCCGTCGAAACTGGCGCTATGGCTGGCCGGCGCCAAGGCGAGCTTTTCCTGCGCGAACTGCCTGTCGTCGGCCGGTTCGGGCGGCGCTGGGCGGGCGCGCCGCAGGATGACGTTGACGCGGGCGACCAGCTCACGCGGGCTGAACGGTTTTGTCACATAGTCGTCGCCGCCCATTTCCAAACCCAGCACCCGATCGATTTCTTCATCTCGCGCGGACAGGAACAGCACCGGCACATCGGATGTGTGCCGCAGCCGCCGGCAGACTTCCAGCCCGTCCATCTCCGGCATGCCGATGTCGAGTACGACCAGGTCAGGTGTGCGCCGTCCGATCGCTTGCAGAGCGGCGGCACCATCGGCCACCGCTTGCGTCTTCATGCCGGCCTTTTCCAGCGCAAAGCAGATCACCTCGCGGATATGCGGATCATCGTCGGCGACGAGGATGTGATGCGGCATGGATCAGCGGCCCGGCACGTAAGGTTTGCTGGCGTCAGGAACCACGACAGGGCCCCTCGTGTCGAGATAGGCAAGCAACCGCCAGTCGCGAAAGCTCCAGGCCCGCCAGCTCTGCTGGAGGGTGCGATACCAGCCTTCGTCGCTGCCGCGCAGCCCCGCCAGTTCGCGAAAGACGGGATCGTTGGCGGCAGCCGTCCGGCTCTGATGGTCGAGGAAGCGATCGAGAGCCGGAAACGCACCCGGGCCAAGCGAGCGCAGATACCAGGCGTCGAGGGAGATGCCCTGGCCGGTCATTTCGAAGGAATGGTCGACATTGTAATTGGCGATCAGCGCGGCGAAATTGATGAAACAGCCGGCATAAAGCGTCAGAGATAACGTCAGAAGATTGGCGGACAGCAGCCATTCATTGGATTTTCCAAGTGCGATGCGGGCAATGATCAGGGCAAGGCCGGCCGCCACCAGCCCCATCCAGACGAAAGCGGCGACGCGCCAGTAGGTCAGCGCATAGATGCCGATATAGAGGTCGAGCCGCAGGATCGACGAGATGACCAGCATGATGTTCTGCGCCACCCAGGCATAGACCAGCCGGCGGATGAGCGGATCGGCTGATGCAGCACTTCCGGGCCGCAGCGCCGCCAGCACGAAGCCGGCAGCAAGCAGCGCGGTGACGATCAAGGGATAGGCGCCGCGATGCGCGTAAGCCGCGTAGCTGAGCCCGTCGGGCAGCGCCACCCCGCCCCACAGATAGGTGGCGTCGAGACCGGTCTGCAGCGCAAACAGGATGTTGAAGATAACAAGCGCGCGCAGGATGGCGGCTTTGCCGAATAGGATGTCCTCGATGGTGGTGACGGTTTTCTCGGATTGAGCGCTGACCGCCGCTGGCGGCATCGCGCGCGGGATGCGGCGCAACAGGCGAGGCAGGCGTGGCCGCAGAAAGGCCCAGACACAGGCCAGCACGAACAGCCAGAAGGCAATCCGCGTGAGCTGGATGAGATCGAGCAGCTTCAGAAGGTCGATCAGCGACAGCCAGTAGTCGATGACCGGATTGGCGGCGCCGAACAGGGCCAGGAAGACCGCGCCGAGCGTCAGCGGCATCACCCAGACGGCGATGGCCGCCAGCCGGACGCGGCGCCGGCCGAACCGGCGCGCCGTCTTGCGCCAGCGGATGAAATCACCAATGAGCCGGAACGGCACCGCCAGCCCGAACAGCGCGATCTGGCCGGCAATGCGGGCGATGCGATGGCGCAGACGTCCGCTGAGCGAAAGCGCGAAGACGATCATGGCCGCAAGCGCTGTTGACACCGACAGGGCGCTGACGTTTTCGGCAAGCGGCAGCAACGCGACAAGCAGCGCGACGGGCTTGAGCCACAGCCTGCCGTCGCTGAAGGCAGCGGGATGCACGGCGACGACCGCGGCGGCCATCAGGATGGCGAACAGGAAAACCGTGATGCCGGCGGGCTGGCCGTAGAAGAGAAAATCCGCCAGCGCGACCAGCACCACGGCAACACCGAGACGGGCGCAATAGCTCGGCGCGGCAGAGAAGAACGCTGTCATGACCTGGCTCTCCGGATGACTTCCAGCCGGATGATCGGCGGGTACTTGCGGGCGAAAGGGATGAGGGTCGCCACCGAATTCGCGCGCGGCGGATCGACCAGCCACCAGCCTTCGCTGCGCAGCCGGTAAGGCAGGAACCAACGGGGTATTGCTCGCTTTTGCATGCCGCCTGTCTCGCAGACCGGCCGGGAGACGGTGGGGCGTATCCGAGGAGGTTTTCCGCAAGCGTGTGCAGTTTTCGTGCAGGGCAAACGCTGCAGGTTGGCGCTGCCTCACCTGCCTGCCGGCATCCTCTCCCCGTAAACGGGGCGAGGGGCGCTGTTGTCGATGGTTTCGCCAATTGGGCGCAGCAGATGCGGACAGCCTCTTTCTCCCCGTTTACGGGGAGAAATGCCCGGCAGGGTAATGAGGGGCGGCGCCAACTCTGACAATTGGTGGACTCAAAAGCGATTGCCCTGCGCGCTTGCCTCGACCAACCACAGACGGCATAGATCAGCCATGGAAACCTATCGCCCGCGCCGCTCGGTGCTTTACATCCCGGCCTCCAACGACAAGGCGCTGGCCAAGATCGCGCAGCTTGCCTGCGATGCCGTCATCGTCGACCTGGAAGACGGCGTGGCCCCGGTCGACAAGATCGCCGCGCGTGAAAAACTGGCCGGCATTTTCGCCAACCGCCCAGTTGCCAACCACATTGGCCGGCGCTGCGAGATGGTGGTGCGCATCAATGCGCTGGCCAGCGAATGGGGCGCCGATGACCTGCTGGCCGCCTCAAGCTGCGAGCCCGACGGCATCCTGTTGCCCAAGGTCGACACGCCGCGCGACCTGCTCGAGGCCGGCGACGTGCTCGACGACAATTTTGCCCCCGACAGCGTGAAGCTATGGGCGATGATCGAGACGCCCAAGGCGCTGCTCAACATCGGCGCCATTGCCGAACTCGGCCGCGATCCGGCTTCGCGCCTGGCTTGTTTCGTTGCCGGAACAAATGATCTGCTCAACGACACCGGCGTTCTGGCAACGCCCGACCGGCGTTATCTCGTGCCGTGGCTGATGCAGATGGTGCTGGCCGCGCGCGCCGGCGGCCTCGACATGCTCGACGGCGTCTCCAACGATTTCCGCGACCTGGACGCTTTTGCCCATGAATGCACGGAAGCGGCCGCCATGGGGTTCGACGGCAAGAGCCTCATCCACCCGGCCCAGATCGAGGCGGCGAACCGCGCCTTCGCGCCGTCCGCGGAAGCCGTGGTCGAGGCGCGCCTGGTGAAGGATGCCTTTGCGCTTCCGGAAAATGCCGGCAAAAGCGTGATCGCGCTGAATGGCAAGATGGTTGAGCGGCTGCACCTGGTGCAGGCTGAAAAACTGCTGGCGAAGGCGGCCGCCATCGGCGCATGATATCATGCCCATGCTTGCCGGCTAAGGTACTCACGACAGGACTTGAGACATGAAACTCTACCGCTTTCTGACTGGCCCGGACGATGCCAGCTTCTGCCACAAGGTGACTGCGGCCCTGAACAAGGGCTGGCACCTGTTCGGCTCGCCGACCTATGCCTACGACAAGAAAGCCAAGACGATGTGCTGCGGCCAGGCCGTGGTCAAGGACATCGACGGCCAGGAGTACGGGCCGGACACCAAGCTGAGTGATTGGTAGGCTTTCACTGAGCTTTTCCTTCCTTCGTCATCCTAGGGCGTAGTAGTCGCGAAGCGACTGCGGAGACCCTAGGATCCATGCCGCTACCTCCGCCGAAGATCCTGACGGACGAGGATTGGTGCGATCAGACCGACGATCGGGATGGCCGCCCAGTTCTGTTCTGCCGGAGCACTGCACCAACGTCACGGCATGGATCCCAGGGTCTTCGCGACGGAGCTTCGCTCCTGCTTCGCCCTGGGATGACGAAGCATAGGGCCTTACTCAGCAGCCTCTTCGATCTTTTCCATATCGTCATCCGACAGGCCAAAATGGTGGCCGATCTCGTGGATCAGCACGTGGGTGACGATGTCGCCCAGCGTCTCTTCATTCTCGGACCAGTAGTCAAGGATGGCGCGGCGGTAGAGCGTGATGCGGTTCGGGCCTTCGCCGGTCTGCGGGTTCCAGCGCTCCGCGATGCCGCGTCCCTCGAACAGGCCGAGCAGGTCGAACGGCGTTTCCAGCGACAGATCGTCCATGATCTCGTCGGTCGGGAACTCGGCGATCTGGATGACGATCTCACCGGTCAGCTTGCGAAAATCCTCCGGCAGATGCGCGTAAGCCTCCAGCGCCAGGAACTCCATTTCCTCCATCGAGGGCGAAAGTTCGTCGTGCCAGGTGCGGGTCTTGTAGATGCGGGCCATGCTTTGTCCTTTGATCCCGGCATATAGGCTTTCGCGCCGGAATCGGCAAATGGCGCGGCAATTCCTGGTTCAGATGCTTTGCCGCCGCGGGGGAATCGCGTAGGGGTCAGTTCCGGCCATGTAACAGGGAGTTCTCATGCCGGACCTTTCCACTCTTGGACTTTTCGCGATTGCTTGCCTCGCCCTGACCGCGACGCCGGGGCCGGACATGCTGTTGATCGCCTCCCGCAGCGCCAGCCAGGGGCGCGCCTCGGGCCTGGCGACCTATGCCGGCATCGCCGCCGGCACCTATTGCCATGCACTGGCCGCCGCCTTCGGCCTGTCGCAACTGTTCCTTGCCGCACCCATCGCTTACGACATCGTCCGCTATGCTGGCGCGGCCTACCTCGCCTATCTCGCCTGGAAGGCGTTCCGCTCCAATGGAACAGCGTTTGCACCGGTCGCCGGCCTGCCGCGCTACTCGCAAGGCCGCATCTTCCGGCAGGGCTTGCTGACCAACCTGCTCAACCCGAAGATGGCGCTGTTCGTGCTGGCGCTGTTCCCGCAGTTCGTGCAGCCGCAGGCTGGTTCGGTGGCGGCGCAGATCCTGGTGCTGGCGACCGTGCTCAACCTGATCGGACTGGTGGTCAATGGCCTGGTCATCCTGACCGCAAGCCGGATCGGTGCAGCCTTGTCGAGGCGCACGCGGTTTCGGCGGGCGCCGCAGATCCTGCTGGGAACCGTCTTTGCAGGGCTTGCGGCACGGCTCGCCTTCGGCAGCCAGCGCTAGCTTCTCGACGATGGGGTCGGTGGTGCTTGCCTTGACGGACCTCGTACCTTGGCGATGAGCGGAAACGCCTATCGCTTCGTCACGACGACTCCCGCCTTCAGGCTACTGGCCGAATGCAGAGGAATAAATTCCCCATGACTCTGCTTGACTCTTGGGGTCCCCTCTGGAATCTATAGGAACATAACAGGAACAATTGTGAGTGGAAGCTGACCGTCATGGCGATGACCGCCGTGGCGCGGGAGACTGTTTTTGCCCTGCGCCGCCAGATCGCGAAGATCGAGGGAACGTTGCCCGAGCGCCTGCAGGCGCCGGTCGCCGCGACCCCTGATGCTGGCGTCTCGCCCAACACCGATCTCACCATCATCCGGCGCGGCATTGCCGCGGCCTTGCCGGATACGTTCTTGCCCACCGGCGTGGAGCGGCTCGATACCGCTCTGAGCGGCGGCCTGCCGAAAGCTGCCTTGAGCGAAATCCATGGCACTGAAACCCGTGATGCCGGAGCCGTCGCCGGCTTTGCCCTGTCGCTCGCAAGCCTGATCCTCAAGCAGACGCAAGGGCTGCCGGTGCTGTGGATCGGCACATCGGAGATTTTTCGCGAGGCGGGCTTTCCCTACGCCAGGGGGCTTCATGCCTCGTTCGGCATCGAACCTGAGCAATTGCTGTTTTCCGAGGCGCCAAGGCTTGTCGATGCGCTGTGGATCGCCGAGGAGGCCGCAAAGATGACGGCACTCGCCGCCGTCATCCTCGAGATCCGCGGCAATCCGCAGCGGCTCGACCTGACCGCGACGCGGCGGCTGCATGCCCGGGCGCAGAGTGCCGGCCGGCCGGTGTTCCTGCTGCGGCAGGCTGCCGGGCCCGAACCGACGGCGGCACCGGTTCGTCTCATCGTCGCGTCAGCGCCGGCAGTGCCGCGCCACACCATCGCCGGGCCACTCGCCGGCTCGATCGGCCGCCCGGCCTTCACCATCACCATCGGCAAGAGCCGCACGGCCCTGCCTGGACAATTCACACTGGAGTGGAACCCCGATGAACGCGCATTCGACGAAAGATGGGGCGACGAAAGATGGGGCGAGGAAAGAAGAGGCGAGGAAAGAGCAAAGAATCCTGTCCCTGTGGTTTCCCTATCTGGCAGTGGAAAGGATCCTGCGGCAGCGTCTGGGGCGGTCCTGGCGTTCCCGGCCGTCGGATCACTTGCCGCTGGTGATCAGCCATCGCCGTGGGAACGCGCAGCGCATCTCAGCCCTCGACGAGCGGGCTGAGGCGCTGCACCTGAAACGCGACATGGGCATCGCCGATGCGCGCGCCATGCATCCGACGATCGACATCGTCGAGGCCGATCCGCAGGCCGACCGCCGCCTGCTTGAAGGCCTTGCCGACTGGTGCGACCGCTACACCCCGCTGGTCGCGCTGGACGCAACAGACGGCCTGTTTCTCGACGTCACCGGCTGCACCCATCTTTTCGGCGGCGAACGCGCCATGCTGGACGATATCCTGTCGCGCTTCTTCCATCAGGGTTTCGATGTCCGCGCCGGGCTTGCCGCGACACCGGGTGCTGCCTGGGCGGCGGCACGCTTTTCCGGCGACCGTATTGTCGCAGGCGGCGAGGAGGAGGCGCTGCTGGCGCCCTTGCCGCTGGCAGCACTGCGCATCGAGCCCGCGACCCGCACCAGCCTGGAAAGCGTCGGCCTGCGCACGGCGGGCGCCGTCATGGCGGCACCGCGCGCGCCGCTTGCCCGCCGCTTCGGCGCCTCCTTGCTTTTGCGCCTCGACCAGGCGCTTGGCCGTCTCGACGAGGCGGTGTCGCCGCGCCTTCCCGTCGCACCGCTTTCGGTCGAACGCCATCTCAGCGAGCCCGTCACCCTGACCGAGGACATCGAACGGCTGGTGGGCATGCTGGCGGCGGCATTGAAGACCGACCTCGAGCGTCGCGGCGAGGGTGCCAGGACGCTGGCGCTGCTGCTCTTTCGCGTCGACGGCGCCGTCAGCCGCATCGCCATCGGCACCTCGCGGCCGATGCGCGAACCCCAGCTGATCCAGAAATTGTTCCATGAAAGGCTGGCCGCGCTCGAACAGGATATCGATGCCGGCTATGGCTTCGATCTGGTGCGGCTCTCGGTGCTGACGGCCGCCGCTTTCGACATGCAGCAGGCCGACCTTGCCGGCGAAGTGACCGACGACGGCGCCGATATCGCGCTGTTCGCCGATCGCATCCGCGCCCGGCTCGGCGAGGGCGCGGTCCTGCAACCGGTCACCGTGGAAAGCCATCTGCCGGAGCGTGCGGTTGCGACAATCCCCTTCACCGCGGCCCCGCGCCGGACCACGCCGCCGAAGAAGCCGGACCGGCTGCAGGCGCCGATGACCATCTTCCCGCCGGAACGGCCGATCCGGCTGTTCCGCTCGCCCGAACCCATCGAGGTGCCGGCCACCGAAATGCCGGAGGGCCCGCCGCTGAACTTCCGCTGGCGGCGCGCGCTCTACCGGGTGATGCGCGCCGAGGGGCCGGAACGCATTGCCGCCGAATGGTGGCGCGAGGCCGCGAGCGACGAGGCGGCATCGACGCGCGACTATTACCGCATCGAGGATGCCGACGGCCGCCGCTACTGGCTCTACCGGCAGGGCCTTTATGGCGGCACCCAGGTGCCGCCGCGCTGGTTCATGCACGGGGTCTTCGCATGAACGCGCTGACCGTCATTCCCTATGCCGAATTCGGCATCCAGTCGAATTTCTCCTTCCTGCGCGGCGCCTCCAAGCCGGAGGAGCTGGTGGTCGCGGCCAAGCTTTTCGGCTTTTCCGCGATCGGGCTTGCCGATCGCAACACGGTGGCCGGCGTGGTGCGCGCCTGGCAGCAGGCCAAGGTCGAGACGCTCTCCTACCATCCCGGCTGCCGGCTGGTTTTTGGCGACGGCACCCCTGACATTCTCGCCTATCCGCAGGACCGCAAGGGCTGGGGGCATCTCTGCCGCATGCTGACGCAAGCCAATCTGCGCGACGAGAACGAAAAGGGCGCCACCCTTCTCCAGCGCAGCGACTTGCTTGAATGGGGGGATCTGATGTCGCTGGCGGTCCTGCCCGATCTGACGGCGGGGACGGAAGACAGTCTCGCTCTGCTTCGCCAGCTCAAGGGTCGTTTCGGGAGGAATCTCCGTCTGGCCGTTTCGCCGGACTATGCGGGCAATGACCGTTTCCGGATCGAGCAGGCAGCGGCGTTTGCCGAAAGTGCCGGCATCCCGCTGATGGCGACCAACGACGTTCTCTACCACACGACTGAGCGGCGTCCGTTGCAGGACGTGCTGACCGCGATCCGCCTCAACACGCCCGTCGCCGAGGTCGGGCTGCAGCTGGCCGCCAATGCCGAGCGCCATTTGAAGCCGCCGATGGAAATGGCGCGCCTGTTCCGCGGGCATCCGCAGGCGCTGGCCGAGACCTTGCGCTTTGCGCAGGAGCTGACCTTCTCGCTCAGCGACCTCCAGTACAATTACCCCGACGAGCCGACGGAATCGGGTCTCGGGCCGCAGGCCGAGCTGGAACGATTGGCGCGGGAGGGGGCGGCCAACCGTTATCCGGCGGGGGTGCCTGCGTCCGTGACCAAGCGCATCGAGGAGGAGCTCGCTCTGATCGAGCGCCTCAACTACGCCCGCTATTTCCTGACCGTCTACGACATCGTCAAGTTCGCCCGCAGCCAGGATATCCTCTGCCAGGGGCGTGGTTCGGCCGCCAATTCGATCGTCTGCTTCTGCATCGGCATCACCGAAGTCGGGCCGGAGCGGATCGACACACTGTTCGAGCGCTTCATTTCCGAGGAGAGGAACGAACCGCCCGACATCGACGTCGACTTCGAGCATGAAAAACGCGAAACCGTCATCCAGTACATCTATACGAAATACAGCGTCAAGCGCACCGCGCTGGCCGCCGCCGTCATCAGCTATCGCGGCCGCTCGGCGCTGCGCGAAGTGTCGAAGGCGATGGGCCTGTCGGAGGACGTCAGGGGATCGCTGTCCGGCTCGATCTGGGGCTGGTCGACCTCGGAGCTCGGCGAGAAGGAAGCCCGCGCCGGCGGCCTCGACCGCACCGATCCGGTGTCGCGGCACGTGATCGAACGCGCCAACGAGATCATGGGCTTTCCGCGTCATTTGTCGCAGCATGTCGGCGGCTTCGTCATCACCAGGGACCGGCTCGACGAGATCGTGCCCATCGTCAAGACGGCGATGGCCGAGCGCAAGATGGTCGAATGGGACAAGGACGATCTCGACGCGGTGAAGATCCTCAAGGTGGACGTGCTGGCGCTCGGCATGCTGACCTGCCTGAAGCGCGCCTTCACCTTGCTTACGGATCACTATCCAGATGCGCGGGATGCGTTTGGGCAACCCTATGTGCTGGCCACCCTGCCGCCGGAAGATGCCGACGTCTACGACATGATCTGCCGCGCCGACACGCTCGGCGTCTTCCAGATCGAATCGCGCGCCCAGATGTCGATGCTGCCGCGCCTTCAGCCGCGCACTTTTTACGACCTCGTCATCGAGGTGGCGATCGTGCGGCCGGGCCCGATCCAGGGCGACATGGTCCACCCCTATTTGCGCCGCCGGCAAGGCAAGGAGCAGGCCGAATACCCCAAGCCGGAGCTGAAGGAAATTCTCGGCAAGACGCTGGGCGTTCCGCTGTTCCAGGAACAGGCGATGAAGATCGCCATCGTCGCCGGCGGTTTCAGGCCAGGCGAGGCCGACGAACTGCGCCGCGCCATGGCCACGTTCAAGCGCACCGGCACCATCGGTAATTACCGCCAGCGCATGATCGACGGCATGGTCGGCAAGGGTTACGAAAAGGACTTCGCCGAGCGCTGCTTCAAGCAGATCGAGGGCTTTGGCGAATATGGCTTTCCCGAAAGCCACGCCGCGTCCTTCGCCCTGCTCGTCTATGCCTCCTGCTGGTTCAAGACCTTCTATCCCGACGTGTTCTGCGCCGCGATCCTGAACTCGCAGCCGATGGGGTTTTACCAGCCGGCCCAGCTCGTCCGCGACGCGCGCGACCACGGCGTCGACATCCGCGAGGTCGACGTCAATTTCTCCGTCTGGGACTGCACGCTGGAGAAGGCATCTTTCGATCCGGCCCGCATCCTTGAACGCCACGCCACGATGCGTGGCGTCATCGCGACAAATCATGCGCTGCGGCTCGGCTTCAGGCAGATCAAGGGCCTGTCGGAGGAGCGCATGGACGCTTTCGTCGAACGGCGCGGTTCAGGCTATGAGTCCGTCAGGGACGTCTGGCTGCGCTCCGGCCTCGATGTCGACGAGATCGAAAGGCTGGCGCAGGCCGACGCCTTTCGTTCGCTTGGCCTCGATCGTCGTGAAGCCTTGTGGGCGGTGCGCGCGCTCGACGGCAAGAGCGCCGCCGAAAAGCTGCCGCTGTTCGACCAGAAGGATATCCGCCTGCGCGAGCTGGAGCCCGAGACGAAGCTGCCGAAAATGCCGCTCGGCGAGCATGTCATTCACGACTACCGCTCGCTCGGCCTGTCGCTGAAGGCGCATCCGGTCGCCTTCCTGCGCGAGCGGCTCGACCGGGCCGGCGTCACGCCCAATGCCAGATTGCCATCCGTGCGCGATGGCAGGCGTGTCTCGGTCGCCGGCCTCGTGCTGGTGCGGCAGCGCCCCGGCAAGGGCAACGCGATCTTCCTGACGCTGGAGGACGACAAGGCCGTCGCCAACATCATCATCTGGCAGAGAACCTTCGACCGCTATCGGCCCGTCATCATGGGCGCCAGGTTCGTCCGCGTCACCGGCAAACTGCAGTCGGAATCGGATGTCATCCATATCGTCGCCGAGAAGATCGAGGACCTGACGCCCTGGCTGACCGTGCTTCTGGAGAGGGTCGGCCAGGCCCGCCTGCCGGTCGCCGGTTCGCCGGACGCCAGCGGTCCGGATCGAGACAGTCTGCCCGGGCTACGCAACGCGCCGATCGGACAGGACCTCGCAACGCTGTCGGAAGAGGCGGAAAAGGTCATGCCCAAGGGCCGCAATTTTCAGTAGAGCCCAAGTACGTTTCTTGGACCTCGTCAGTTGGGCGGCAGGGTATGTTGAGATTCAGGTCAGGCCGAGCCGAGAATGATGGTCTTCGAGAACCGGAGCGCAGCGTACTTTTGGGTACGTGAGCACCGGAAGCGCAGAAGACCGCCATTCGCAGGCCGGCATCACCTGAATATCAACATACCCTAGGAAGGCCCGCTCAGGCGCGGCGGGGTCAACACATCCTCCACGGAGAGCGTCCGCGCTTCCGAGGGCAGCATGATCGGGATGCCGTCGCGCACCGGATAGGCGAGCTTGGCGACCCTGGAAATCAGTTCGCCGCGCTCCGGATCCCAGGTCAGCGGCCCCTTGGTCAGCGGGCAGGCCAGCAACTCCAGCAGCTTGGGGTCGACATTGATCTTCTTCCCGTCACGTCCGTCCGCTGCCATCAGTTCCTCTTTCTCGCCAACTGCAGGCCTAAGATGTGTTGAGATTCAGGTCAGGCCGAGCCGAAACTGGTGGGTTCCGAGAACCGGAGCGGAGCGTACTTTTCGTACGTGAGCACCGGAAGCGCAGGAAGCCGCCGGTTGCAGGCCGGCATCACCTGAATATCAATGCATCTTACTGCAGGCTCGAACCAAAGTCCTCATTCTCGCGCGCCAGCGCCATTTCGGTGATGGCGATCAGCGTCTCGGCCCGTGTCTTCAAATCCGCCGCTTCGAGCAGCGCCTGTTTCTCGGCTGGCCCATAGGGCGCCATCATCGACAGCGCATTGACCAGCATGGCGTTTTCGGCCCGGCTGACGCTTTCCCAGTCGGCTTCGAGATCATTGGCCTGCAGATAGGCGCGAAACGCCCTGAGCAGCGATGGCCGGTCGATCTCATCAGCCGCCTGGTCCTCGTCGAGATCGGTAAGGAACGGCGCCAGCTTGCACTGGCGAAACGGCGTCTTGACCGTCAGCTCCTGGGCGATGCGGAACCGGCACACGCCCTGCAGCGAAATCAGATAGCGGCCGTCGCCGGTCTCGGAAAGGGCAATGATGCGCCCGGCGCAGCCGACATTGCAGAGTTCCGGCTCGCCGTCGTCGCGCAGCGCGCCGTCGAGGCGGGGCTGGATGATGCCGATGAGCCGCGAGCCGGTGATGGCCTCGTCCACCATCTGCAGGTAGCGCGGCTCGAAGACGTTGAGCGGCATGCGGCCTCCCGGCAGCAAAAGCGCACCCTCGAGCGGAAAGATCGGGATCGTCGACGGCAAATGCTTGGCGAGCCGGTAATGCGCGTTTCCCGCTTGCACCTCATTCCTCCGATCGCTTCCATAGGGAAGCGGGTGTTGTTTCTATGCATGTCGTTCTCACAAAACCGTGGCCACTTTGCGCGACATGCATTGAAGTTTGGTAATCTGGCGCAATCATCGCCGGCCGCAAGCCCGTACGGCAAAAACAACCGCTCAGGAAAACAGCAAGGCAGACAATTTTCGGCGCGCCGCAAGCGTCGCCTCGTCGGTCATGCCCCAGGCCTCGAACAGCTGCAGCAATTGCGTCCTGGCGCCGTCCTCGTTCCAGGCGCGGTCGGCCTTGATGATGGCCAGCAGATTGTCGGCCGCCGCCGTGCGATCGCCGTTGGCGTTCTGGATCATGGCAAGGTCGAAGCGCGCCTGATGGTCTTTGGGATTCTCAGTCAGGCGACGCTCGAACTCGGCTGGGTTGCCAAGGGCGGCAGCTTGCGCCGCCAGCGCCATCTTGGCGCGCAGGGCTGCCAGCGGCGGCGCATCCTTCTTCGCCTCCGGCGCTGTTGCCAGCAAGGCCTCGGCGCCTTCGATGTCACCGGCCTCGAACATCAGGTCGCCCAGCCCGCCAATCGCCTCGACCGTATCCGGCGCCTGCGCCAGGATGGCGTCGTAGATGTCGGCCGCGGTCTGCATGTCGCCGGCCTCGCGCGCCTCGGCTGCCGCGGCCAGGGCCTCGGCCACCGGCGGCGCACCATTGCCCTTGCCGCCGACCTTGGTGATGAATTCGGCGATCTGGCTCTCGGGGATCGCGCCCATGAAGCCGTCGACCGGCTGGCCGTCCTTGAAGGCGATGACCGCCGGAATCGACTGGATGCCGAGCTGGCCGGCGATCGAGGGATGGTCGTCGATGTTCATCTTGACCAGCTTGACCTTGCCGCCGGCGGCCTTGACCGCCTTCTCCAGCTGCGGCGTCAACTGCTTGCAAGGCCCGCACCAGGGTGCCCAGAAATCGACCAGCACCGGCTGACGGCGCGATTCCTGGATGACATCGGCGGCAAAGGCGGCGGTCGTCGTATCCTTGATGACGTCGGTGGCCCCTGGGGCGGCAGGGGCCGGCGGCGCCTCGCCAAGCGCGACTTTCGCGCGCGGGGCCCCGGTTCCACCATACTGCACGGTGGTGGAGTATTGGCCGCCATTGCTGCCAAACGGATTGTTGTCGCTCATCTCTTTACCCTTCCGTGGCGCGGCCGGCGGCGGCTAGGCGCCTTTCAGACAATCTGACTTAAGCCATCCATGTGGCGATCACGCGGAGACTTTCAAGATAACAGCATCGTGCCCGGTTGCCTCGACGAATCTGATCAGGTCGCCCGCCGCGACCGACGTCGTCGCCTCATTGGTCAGCGGATGCGCGTTGATCATCGCATGATCCATCAGCGCCTTGTCGAGAACGACCTTGACCCGGCCCGCCCTGTCGTTGATCAGGCCGAAGACCGTGACCGCGCCCGGCGCCACGCCGAGCAGCTCCATCAGCATCTCCGGCCTGCCGAAGGAAACGCGGCCGGCGGCACCGATCACCTGGTGGATCTGCTTCAGGTCGACGACCGCCTCCTCGCCGACGGTGACCAGGAAGAAATTGTCCTTCTTGTCCTTCAGGAACAGGTTTTTCGTGTGGCCACCGGCGATTTCGCCGCGCAGCGCTTGCGAATCGGCAACCGTGAACAGCGGCGGGTGGCGCCGCGTCGAGGCAGCGATGCCGAGTTCGGCAAGAAATTCCATCAGGTCAGCTTCGGTCTTCGGCATCGGTTTTCGTCTTCGTCCCGTTTCCTGCCAAGCCGTTTACGGCCAATGGGGCGGCCGACACAAGACCGTCATGCGACATGGCGGTGAACGCACCCGCCGACTAAAGCGCGTCGCGTTTGAACGGATTCAGGCGACGCGCTTTAGCCTCTTTGTTTTTATGCATGTCGTTCTCCCAAAACCGGGGCCACTTTTGGGCGACATGCATTAGCGCTGGCGGCTTGCCGGCATCGCCTGCCGCATTGCAAAATGCCTGACATTTCCCTGTTGCAATCGCCGCGCTCTTCAGCCATATAGGCCCGGCTTGCGGCCAAGACGCCGTGTGAGCGGGTGTAGCTCAGGGGTAGAGCACAACCTTGCCAAGGTTGGGGTCGAGCGTTCGAATCGCTTCACCCGCTCCAATTTCCTCCAGGGAAATCAAGCAATTAAAGCGGCTGCCGAGAGGTGGCCGTTTTGCATTTTCTCTTCGGTGTCCACCGGGTGACCACGTAGCCTGCGCGAACTTCCTGGCGCGCGGGTCATGTGTTCTAGTTATATGGAAATGCCCTTGATCTATCTGCCTGGCTTTTCAATGGCAGTTAGTAACCCTAGCCTGTATCATACAATCCCAGGTGCCGGGCTTTCTGAAAGTATTCAACCCGCATGGCCGAGATTCGAACCCAACGCCGCCTTGCCGAGATTCTGGCTGCTGATGTCGTTGGCTTTTCGCGCCTCATGGAGCACGACGAGGCTGGCACACTGGCCGCTCTCAAAGCGCGGCGGCGCGATGTTCTGGTTCCAGTAGTTGCCCGGCACCACGGCCGCGTGGTCAAGGTGATGGGCGACGGTGTGCTGGTGGAATTTGGCAGTGCGGTTGATGCCGTCCAATGCGCCGTCGAATTACAGAAGGGTTTTGCCGGGGCCAACGAGAGCGTGGCGGAGGCCTACCGCATCGTCCTGCGTATCGGCATCAATCTGGGCGACGTCATCGTCGAGGGCAGTGATCTCTATGGCGACGGTGTCAACGTGGCCGCGCGGCTGGAGGGTCTGGCTGAGCCCGGCGGCATCTACGTCTCCGCCACCGTGCACGATCATGTCACCGGCAAGCTGGCATTGGCGTTCGATGATCTGGGCGAGCACACACTCAAGAACATTGCAAAGCCAGTGCGGGTTTATCGCGCCGGAACAGGCGGGACCGGCAGACGTGCGGCGCAACCCGCGGCTGCACTCCCGAAAAAACCCTCGATTGCGGTCCTGCCCTTTGCGAATATGAGCGGCGATCCCGAGCAGGAGTACTTTTCCGACGGCATCACCGAGGACATTATCACCGACCTTTCGAAAGCGTCCGGACTCTCCGTCGTCGCGCGCAATACCGTCTTTACCTTCAAGGGCAAGGCGGTATTGATCGAGGAGGTGGCGAAGAAGCTGAATGTCGCCTACGTCCTGGAAGGAAGTGTACGCAAGGCTGGAGGGCGAGTGCGTATCACGGCTCAGCTAATCAATGGTCGTGGCGGTGACCATATCTGGGCCGAGCGGTATGACCGGACGCTGGACGATATCTTTGCCCTTCAGGACGAGATATCCAAAAGCATTGTCGACGTGCTCAAAGTGAAGCTGTTGCCCGAAGAACTGGCGACAATTACAAACCGCTCGACCGACAACCCAGAGGCTTACGAGACGCTGTTGATGGGCAGGTCGTTCCTCAATAGGGGAGTCGAGACCAAGTTTATCAAAACAGCGCAGCGACTGTTTGCCAGAGCTGTTGAAATTGACCCAAATTATGCGCGCGCTTATGCCGCTTTGGCTGATTGTGAGTGGCTTCTGTTGACTTGCAACGATCCCGACGCCAGCTTCGAGGCAGTCCTTTCCAACAGCACACGGGCGCTGGAACTTGAGCCAGGTCTCGCCGACGCCCACGCATCACGTGGCGGGGCCTTGTTCGTAAATGGCCGGTATGCCGAGGCGGAAGTGGAGTTCGAGCGAGCTTTAGAGTTAGACGCCAGTTCTTCCGATACCTATTTCTCTTACGGCCGGAATTGTTTCATTCAAGGTCAATACGAGAAAGCTGCCGCTCTGTACGAGCGTGCCGCATCGTTGTCACCCGATGACTATCGGGTCTGGACCAATCTAGTGATGGTCTATGTTTCACTTGGCCGCAGCGACGACGCCAAGGAAGCAGCAAGGCAAGGTGTGCTGGGAGTGGAAAAGGAAGTCAAAGCGCATCCCGACAATGCCACCGCGCTATGTTACGGCGCCACAATGCTGGTGGAAATTGGCGAGATTGAACGCGCGCTGTCGTGGGCCTCCCGTGCTGAAATGTTCGCCGGAGACAACATTGCGGTTCAGTACAACATAGGCTGTTTTTATGCGAAGCTGGGCAAGACGGAGCAGGCTATCGATTGCCTGGAACGTCAGCTAACTGCATCACATGCCTACCTCATTTTGCGCATGCCTTGGATGCGTCAGGATAGTGACCTCGACTCGCTCCGCGCTCATCCCCGTTATGTCGCGCTTGTCAATCGGATAGAGGCCCAAATAGCCGCGACTGGTGCTCGAATGTCAGCAGGCCACGAGGAGAGTGAAGCAATAACCCTGAATATGAAGCCCAGAAAATGAGCTGGTTGAGGGCAGGTCCGTTCCTGGCCCGACAGCCTTTATGTCCAGTGCATCAGCTGAAGGGCCAGTGTCGTTGGTGTTCGGTGAGCACCTTCATGTATGATCTAGACCTACGTGTCCCAGACGCGACGAAGGTCGGAAACCCGAGAAGCATGGGGATGTGAGTGTCTCCGATCAGTCGGAAAGCCTGGAACGGTTTGGTGGAAGCAGGCAAGGCTGCCGTAGCCAACGGCTGGTAAAACGTATGACGCAAGAATGCAAGGGATTCAGCGTCTTTTTCGCTTCCGAAACGGTTCACCTTCCACAGGGGAAGGTTCAACTGCACCGGTTTCGGTAATGCTCATGCTTCGCGGTGACTAGGCCAACGGTAGGTCAAACGATTACCCTAGGCGCCTAGGCTACCTGCACGGTCTGGTAGGGCCCATTTGGGGTCGGCCTAGGCCTATTTTGAAATTCATCTTCGAAGTTTCATCGAAACAGATCCTATCGGGCGTGATTGTGGCGGCGACTAAGATCATGGGCAGCCCACTGCCACTACCATACGCGATCTGCTCAACATCGTGGCGGACGCGCCAAGGCCATGAAGTCGGGAACCAATCTGAACATCGGCATGGAATCGGTCACCCGCAAGCCGGTCACCATTCCGGTCTCGCTGGCTGGCTTCACGGCCGCCGTCGCCAAGCTGGAATCCATCAAATAGCTGACCCGGCCGGTGTTTCTTGCAGCCGTCGTGGCGGAGGCCACCAATTGTCGAGTCGGCGCCGCCCCTCATCGCCCTGCTGGCAGGCAGGTGAGGGGCAGCGCCAACGTCTGGAAAAGGGTGGGGTGTGAATCCAAACCCGAGGCGATAGCGGCGGTCAGCCCCCGCAGCATCTTGCCGCTTGATTGTCCATACTCGGAATGCTCCGTTGCTGCTTCGGACATCCGGAGAAAATTCATGACGGGCTTTGTCGACCGCCTGCGCGCGACGCAACTGATGGAACGCGCCGGCATTGAGGCGCTGGTGCTTTGCGCGCCCGAGGCCTTCCACTATGCGACCGGTGCCTGGATCGGCCCGGCGGGACTGTTCCGGCGGGCGGGCGCCGGCTTCGTCGTCATCCCGGTCCGGCAAGAGCTGCCGATCGGCGTCGTGGTGGCAGACTTCAACGCGGCTCAGTTGCAGGCGGCATTGCCGGACGCCGTGGTCCGCAGCCACCCGATCTGGATAGAATCCACCACGCTTGACGCCTCGACCTCCGCGCTGGCGCAACGCATCGAGGCCGGTCTCGCATCCTCTGGTCGGCCGCCGGACTTTTCCCGGCCGGCGACATTCGAGCTGGCCAATTCCGTCCGCGAGCTGAAGCAGATCCTCGCCGGCTTCGGGCTTGACCACGCCACGATCGGCGTCGATCTCGATTTCATCGCCGTCACCGATTTCTCGGTCCTCCAGGCGATGCTGCCGGGCTGTTCGATGGTCGACGGTTCGGCGGTGCTCGATCGGTTGCGGGCGATCAAGTCGCAACGCGAGATCGAGCTGCTCCAGCAAGGCATCATCCTGTCGGAAGCCGGGCTGGACCGGCTGCAGGTGGATGCCATGGCCGGCATGCGCCAGGCCGATCTCATTTCCCTCTACCGGGAAGGTGTTGCCACGGCCGCGGCCGGCCTGTCCCATCCGGTCGCGACAGCCGAATATGTGACGCTGGGCGCCCGGGCCAAAGGCGCCGATGCGAAGGCCATGCCCGGCGATCCGCTGAAGTGCGACATGGTCTGCACCGTCGGCGGCTATGCTTCCGACATGTCGCGCAACTTCATTTTCGGGCCGCCATCCGCCGAACAGGCCGAGCTGCATGCGATCGCCGAGCGGGCCTTCGCGGATGGGCTGGCGGCCCTTGTTCCGGGAAACGCGCTCGGCCACGTGCACCGCATCGCCAGCGACAGCCTGGCGCGGCAAGGGCTACGCTCCTACCGCCGTGGCCATTTCGGCCATGGCGTCGGCCAGTCGGTCTTTTCCGAACAATGGCCGTTCATTGCGGCCGGCAGCGATGTCGTGATCGAAACCGGCATGGTGCTGGCCTTCGAAATCCCGCTCTACATCGACGGCCTTGCCAGCTTCAATCTCGAGGACCAGTTCCTGATCATGCCGGACGGGCCTGTTGCCATGAACCGTTTGCCAAGGCGGCTGGAGACGATTGGGTAGCCTAGGCCAGTCCCTAGCGCCGGCGAAGAGATCGTAGCCCGCGACATGGAGCCATGGCGTGCAAACATGGTAAGAAGCCAGCTCTGTGAAACGCCGGGAAAGACATGACTTCATGACCGAAGCTGGCAGCCAGGAAGAGCCTGTTCCAAGCCACGATGCGGAGGGGCGCGAACCTGTCCGGCGCATCCCTGACATCATCTCGATGGTCAAGGATTCCTACAGCGAGTTGCGCCCGGCCGAACGCCGCGTCGCCGATGTCGTGCTCGACGACGTCAAATACGCCGTCGATGCTTCCAACGCCGCCCTGGCCCAGCGTGCCGGGGTCAGCGAACCGACGGTGACCCGGTTCTGCCGCGCCATCGGCTGCGAGGGCGTGCGCGACTTCAAGCTGAAGCTGGCGCAGAGCCTCGTTGTCGGCGCGCTCTATCTGAGCAAGCCACTGCCGACCAGCGGCGACAATGGCATGCCATTCTGGAACGCCGTGTTCGGCGAAGCCCGCCGGGCGCTGCAGGAGGCCGAGCGGCAGCTTGACCCGGCACAGCTGCAGAAGGCGGCCGAGCTGATCGCCAAGGCACGCCAGGTCACCGTCTTTGGCCTCGGCGGCAGCTCTTCGGCGCTGGCGCAGGAAACCCAGTACCGGCTGTTTCGCTACGGCATCACCATCAGCGCCCAGTGCGACCCCTATCTGATGCGCATGACCGCCTCGACCCTGAAGCCGGGCGACCTGGTGATCGCCATTTCGGCGACGGGACGCACGCGCGAAGTGATCGAGGCCGTCGAACTCGCCAAGCACTACCGCGCCAACGCGATCGCCGTGACGGCGCCCGACACCGAACTCGCGCGCGCCTGCGATATCCGGCTGACGGGTGGCAGTGCCCGAATATCCCGACACGCTGAAGCCGACGGCCTCGCGATTCGCCTTCCTGGCGGCGATCGACCTGCTGGCGGTGGCGTCCGCCTACAGGCTCGGCCCGCGAGACCGTGCGCCGCATCAAGTACAACGCCCAGATCCACCGCACCGGCAAGGAGATGGAGCCGCTCGGGGATTGAGGCGGGGCCTTTTCCTTCTCCCCTTGTGGGAGAAGGGAAGACCGGGCCGTGCAACATGGCAGAAAGAGGACAGAAATGCTCGACATGGCACCATCGAAACAGGCAGCCGCATGGCTCGGATCTTTTGCCAAGGCGCTCGAAGCGGGCGATGGGACAGCGGCAAGCAACCTGTTCGTCGACGACTGCTACTGGCGCGATCTCCTGACCTTCACCTGGAACATCACGACCATGGAAGGTCGCGAGGCGATCGCCGGCATGCTGGCGTCGACGCTGGCGACGACGAAGCCGGCCGCGTGGCAGCTGACCGGCGAGGCGACCTCGGACGAGGGCATCGAGGCCTGGTTCAGCTTCGAAACAGCTGATGCTTCTGGCCAGGGCGTCATGCGCCTGCACGATGGCCGCTGCCGCACCCTGTTCACGGCGATGACCGACCTCAAGGGGTTCGAAGAACGCAAGGGACCGGCGCGGCCGCTGGGCGTGCGCCACAAGGCCGACCCCGACCGCGAAACCTGGTCGGAGGCACGGGCGCGCGAGACGCGCGACCTCGGCGCCGGGGAACAGCCCTACTGCCTGGTCATCGGCGGCGGCCAGGGCGGCATCATGCTGGGCGCACGGCTGCGCCAGCTCGGCGTGCCCACCATCGTCATCGAGAAGAACGCGCGGCCCGGCGATTCCTGGCGCAACCGCTACCGCTCGCTCGTGCTGCACGACCCGGTCTGGTACGACCATCTGCCCTACATTCCGTTTCCGGAAAACTGGCCGGTGTTCACGCCCAAGGACAAGATGGGCGACTGGCTGGAAATGTACACGCGCGTCATGGAGCTCAACTACTGGGTCGCCACGAAGTGCCTCAGCGCTTCCTATGACGAGGCCGAGAAGGTCTGGACCGTCGTCGTCGACCGCGTCGGCCGCCACATCACGCTGAAGCCGAAGCACATCGTTTTCGCCACCGGCGCCTATGGTCCGCCACGGCGTATCGATCTGCCGGGTGCCGATCAATTCAAGGGCGAGTTGCTGCATTCCAGCCAGTATTCCAGCGGCGAGAAATTCCGTGGCAGACGCGTTGCCGTCATCGGCGCGGCAAGCTCGGGCCATGATGTCAGCGTCGATCTCTGGGAGAGCGGCGCCGAGGTGACCATGATCCAGCGCGCGCCGACCACGGTGGTCAAATCGGATACGCTGATGGAAATCGGCTTCGAGATCTTCTCGGAGAACGCGCTGGCGCGCGGCATCAGCACCGAGAAGGCCGACATGATCGTCGCCTCGACGCCCTTCGCGCTGGTGCCGAAGGGCCAGCGGGCACTCTACGAGGTGATCAAGGCCCGCGACGCGGCCTTCTACGACCGCCTGCGCGCCGCCGGCTTCGCCATCGATTTCGGCGATGACGAGACCGGCCTGTTGATGAAGGCCTACCGCACCGGCTCCGGCTTCTACATCGATGTCGGCGCCTCCGACCTGATCATCGACGGCGAGATCGGCGTCCGCAGCGGCGTCGCCATCAAGTCGCTGACGCCGACCGGCATCCTTTTCGAGGATGGCAGCGAGCTTGCCGCCGACGCGATCATCGCCTGCACCGGCTATCAGTCGATGAACGAGACCGTGGCCGCGATCGTCTCGCGCGAGGTCGCCGACAAGGTCGGCCCCTGCTGGGGGCTCGGCTCGGGCGTGAAAGGCGACCCCGGACCATGGCAAGGCGAGCTGCGCAATATGTGGAAGCCGACGGCGCAGGAGGCGCTGTGGTTCCACGGCGGCAATCTGGCTCTATCGCGCTTCTATTCGAAATACGTCGCGCTGCAGATCAAGGCACGGATGGAAGGCATCGCAACGCCGGTTTATGGGGCGCCGAGCAATTCCGGCCGGTCGTAAGCTGTCACTCATGCCGGTGCCCGAAATGCCGGGCCGCGACCTCGACATGGGTGTGGTGCGCATGCGCCTCGAAACGCTCGGTCTCGCTGGCATCGTTGACCGCTTCGTTCGGCCACCAGGTGCCGCCGATGACGATGCCTTCCGAAACCAGCCGCTGGTCGGCGACCAGCGAGGCGCCGACCGCGTCGACGAAGGTGAAGCGGCCCGGGGGCTGCCGGAGCACGGCGACATCGCCGACGGTGCCAACCGCCAGTGTGCCGAGATCAGGCCTCGCGATCGCCCGAGCCGGCGCTTGCGTCGCCGCGCGCAGAACCTCGACCAGCGGCATGCCGAGCGCCAAGAGCTTCGACATGCAGACCAGGATGTCGAAGGCCGGCCCGTCGACGCAGTAGAGATGCACGTCGCTGCTGATCACGTCGGGCGCCAGCCCCTCCTCGAGCATGGCCCGCGCGACCGTGAAATCGAACGAGCCCATGCCATGGCCAAGGTCGAAGATGACGCCGCGCTCGCGCGCCAGCCGCATGTCCGGCCGCACCGCGCCGGAGGCGAACACCGGCGCGTTGGGGAACGGCCGGAAGCAATGGGTGAGGATGTCACCCTTGCGCAGCCGCGGCAGCACTTCGGAACGGCCGGGCGGCGGCTCGTCGATATGCGCCATCAGCGGCAGGCCGGCCTGGTCGGCGGCCTCCAGCGCCAGGTCGACCGGGGCGATGCCGCTGGTGCCGCCGGCATGGCGGCCGGAGCGGACTTTCACGCCGACGACGACATCGCGGTGCTCGCGCGCCGCAGCCACGACCTCGCGCGGCTCACAGAGCCTGAGATCGCTGCACTCGCCGACCGACACCGTCTGCGAAAAGCCGAAGATGCCGGCAAAGGAAATGTTGACATAGGCCAGGATGCGCACCTTCGAGCGCTCCATGACGTGGCGGCGGAAGCCAAGGAAATTGCCCGCACCCGCACTGCCCGCATCGATGAAGGTGGTGGTGCCGCTCTTGGCGGCCAGCCGGTCGGCATCGACGCCGAGCGAGGTGCCGCCCCAATAGACGTGGCTGTGCAGGTCGACGAGGCCGGGCGTGACGATGCAGCCGCTGGCATCGACGACCTGCGCGGCGCGGTCGGCCGGGATATCGGCATCGACCGCGGCAATGCGGCCATTGGCGATGGCGACGTCGCGCGGCGCATCGAGGCCGGACGCCGGATCGATCAGCCGTCCGCCCCTGAGCAGGAGGTCGAATTGCATTGAGGTCACCTCCGGTTCGTTGTTTTGCCGCCTCAGAGACTCACACCGGCCGGTAGGCGACGGCCTCGACTTCGATCTTGATGTCGATCATCAGCCGCGATTCGACCGTGGAGCGGGCCGGCGGGTTCTTCGGAAAGTGCCTGGAATAGACGGCGTTGAAGGCGCCGAAATCGCGCGCGTCCTCCAGCCAGACCGTGGTCTTGACGACATCGTCCAGGGTGCAGCCGGCCAGCGCCAGCGCGGCCTTCACATTGGCGAGCACCTGTTCGGTCTGTTCCGTTATGCCACCCTTGACCACGATGCCGTCGCTGCCGACGGGAACCTGGCCCGAGACATAGACGAAATCGCCGGCGCGCACTGCCGGTGACAACGGCACATGTGACGTTCCAAAACACTGCTTGGGCAAGGGGTGACCTCCTCTGATGACAGGGCGGGATGCCGTGGCGGCGCCCGCTTCGGTCGACATTTACCGCGATCGGGGCGATCCTCATAGGGCCTTGTTGGAAAGCAACATTCCCAGGAATTCATGTTGCTTTATTACAGAAGCGCTTGCATCGTGCGCGCCGTCAGCGGCTATGGCGCTGCAACGCACAGACGCATTTTCCAGACCGGGAGAGTAAAAAGATGACCTACGACAAGAACCCGTTTCCGGCCGGCGATGCCGATCGCCACGCGCTCTGGGAAATGCTGGTACGGCGCGACATCGACGCCTTCATCGGCCAGGACTGGTCGATGGTCGAGGATGATTTCGTGGCCTCGAGCTTCTTCGGCATGCACGCGCATTTCCTCAGCAATGCCGACGCCTGGCGGCTGCAGTTTCCGCGGCTGGACATCTATCGCGACGAGTGGCTGCGCCAGGCCAAGGAGACGGCAACGACAAAATTCGCCGAGCCGCTGCGCGAGGCGCTGTTTCGCGTCACCAACATGCGCGACATCGATGTCGACGGCGACCGCGCCGTGCTGCACAAGAAATTCGACGGCTCGGTCGCCAAGGCCGACGGCAGCGTCGACAGGCTGAAATGGCAGACGCTGTATTTCTGCACCAAGGTCGGCGGAAGCTGGAAGATCGCGGGCTTCGTCGGCTACATGCCGCATCCGCTGGGCGGCTAGAGCGCGAGGTACGCCGCCGCCGATCAGTAGAGCGTGATGAAGGCCGGAAACAGCAGGCCGGTCGCTCGGAAATGCTCGACCAGTTCGATGGCCGGAAAGATAGCGAGGAAATAGAGCCCGTCAAAGAACGTGCGCTTCAGCGCCCGCGTCGAGAACTGCATCAGGTCATGGTCGCGATACAGAAGGGGGTTTGGCCAGAACCGGGGCGTGCTCTTGACATAGGCAAGGTAGGTCGGGCCGAACTTGCCCAGCAGAAATCCGGCTTCCTTGCGCGCCGTGACTCGAAAGATGAAAAAGCTGGCAAGGCCAAGCGCTACGGCCGCCAGCAGCGAGCCGTAGAGCAATCCGACGCCGACCGCCCCGACCGTCGAGAAGAAATAGAGCGGGTTCTGGGTTATCGAAAACGGTCCCGTCGAGACCAGCTCCTCGTTCTTCTTGCCGCCGACATAAAGGATGCTCCACAGCCGTCCGGCAACACAAACCAGCACCAGGCAGAAGCCGAAGAATTCGAGCGTCTCGTGCCCGTTCGAACCCTCGCTAAAAGCCGGTTTGGTGAGAAAAAGCAGCAGCACCGCCAGCACCGCCGCAACCCGCACGAAGATCAGCCGCTTGCGCTGGTCGAAGGCCCGTGAAACCGGTTTTAGGGAAGCGTAGGTCATCGTGTTTCCTGGCGCGCTGGCAAGCGGGCGTTTGGCAAGCTTGCGGACACTGGGCCACCCCATTGATGGCGGATGCATGGCATCGGCCTCTATCAGCGCACGGCGAGGCGTTCGTAAAGGCTTTTCGCGCGGTCCGCGCCCATTCTTACGAATTTGTAAGCCGCCGGACAGGCGAGCGTGAACTCTGCTGCCTACTGTGCGGATGCCGGATCGCTTCGCTCCGCCGCATCCATTGGGACGTCCGCCATGCTCTCTCCCACTACGCAACACCCCGCCGCACCGAGCCACAACCGGGTCCCAGACGTCACCGTCGATTTCTGGCTGATCAAGCTGATGGCGGTGACCATGGGTGAAACGGCGGCCGATTATCTCGCCGTCTACCTCGGCCTTGGGCTGACGGTTACCTCGCTGATCATGACCGGCGTGCTGATCGCTGCCCTTGTCCTGCAGTTCGCGCAGAAGCGCTACGTGCCCTGGGCCTACTGGCTGGCGGTGGTGCTGATCAGCGTCGTCGGCACGCTGATCACCGACAATCTGGTCGACAATTTCGGTGTGCGCCTGCAGACGACGACCATCGCCTTCTCGGTGGCGCTCGCCGCGACATTCGCGGTCTGGTATGCCAGCGAAAGAACGCTGTCGATCCACACCATCGTCACCACCCGTCGCGAGATCTTCTACTGGCTGGCGATCCTGTTCACCTTCTCGCTCGGCACCGCCGCCGGCGACCTGGTCGCCGAGAGCTTCGACATGGGCTATCTGACGTCAGGCCTGCTGTTCGGCGGCGTCATCGCGCTCATTGCGCTTGCCTATTACCTGCTCCATCTCGACGGCATCCTGGCCTTCTGGCTCGCCTACATCCTGACGCGGCCGCTTGGCGCCTCCTTCGGCGATCTGCTGTCGCAACCGGTCGAACAGGGCGGCTTGGGTTTCGGCACCATTTTCACCAGCCTGATCTTCCTTGGCTGCATCATCGCACTTGTTCTTTACATGACCCTGAAGAAGACAGCCGACGAGGCCGACGAAATCCTGCTGGAGTCGGACTAGGCCCATCGCTTCGTCATCCACGGGCGGAGCAAGGAGCGCAGCGACACAGCGCAGACCCGAGGATGACGAAGTTGGGGGGCGCCCCAAATGCCCGCGGCCTCCTGCCATCCTAGGAACAGACCCATGCCGGTGCTAGCCTGTCGCCGATCACGGACCGGAACAGCCATGCGACTTCTGCTTGTCGAGGACGACCACAGGACGGCCGACTACATCGTCCGGGGTTTGACCGAGGCCGGCCATGTCTGCGACTTGCTGCGCAACGGGCATGACGCGCTTTTCGCGGCGACCAGCGGCAGCTACGACGTGATCATAGCCGATCGCATGATCCCGGATCTCGACGGCCTGTCGATGATCAAGGCGGTGCGCGCCGCCGGGGTGCGCACACCGGCGATCTTCCTCACTTCCGTCGGCGGCGTCGACGACCGCGTCGAAGGGCTCGAGGCCGGCGGCGACGACTATCTGGTCAAGCCCTTCGCCTTTTCCGAGCTTCTCGCCCGCATCAACGCGCTTGGCCGCCGGCCGGCTGCGCAGGAGCAGAAGACCGTTTTGCGGGTTGCCGACCTCGAAATGGACCTGATCATGCGCCGCGTCACGCGGCGGGGCCAGCCGATCGACCTGCAGCCGCGGGAGTTCAGCCTGCTGGAGGTGCTGATGCGCGGCGAAGGCCGCGTCATCACCCGCACCATGCTTCTGGAGCGCGTCTGGGATTTTCATTTCGATCCCAGGACCAGCGTCGTCGAAACCCATATCAGCCGGTTGCGGGCCAAGGTCGACAAGCCGTTCGAAACCCAGCTCATCCACACCGTCCGCAACACCGGCTACAGCCTGCACGCACCGCCATGACGGAGACATGGTCCCGCCTGCTGCGCAGCACGCCGTTCCGGCTCGCGCTGACGTTCGCCTTCCTGTTCATGCTGGCCTTCGTGCTGTCGGGCGCCATCGTCTATCAGATGATGAGCGCCGATCTTGCCGAACGGCTCGACGAGACCATCAAGGAAACCTATTCGGTGGTGACGGCGACCTACGCCGGGAATGATCGTGAGGACCTGGTTGCCACGATCGAAAGCCATGCAAAGCTCAACCCCAGGAAGGAGCAGCTGTTTTCGCTGACCGACGCGGCCGGCAATCATCTGGCCGGCAACTTCACCGCGGCGGGGCTTCCCGACGGCTTCTCGATGTTCGACGCCGTACTGCCCGGCGTGCCGCCGGACACCGAGTACCGGGCCTATTCCGGCTCGGTCGGCGGCAACAATCTGACGGTCGCTTTCAGCCTTTCCGAAACGGAGGAGCTGGAAAAGGTGGCGATGATGAGCTTCGGCTGGGCAACCCTGATCATCACTGGGCTGGCGGTCGCCGGCGGCGCACTGCTCGCCTCGCGCGTCCAGCGCCGGCTCGACGGCATCGCCGCCACCATGGTTGACGTCTCGCATGGCCGGCTGGACACCCGCATCCCGCTGACCGGCAAGGACGACGATATCGACATCGTCTCCAGCCAGATCAATGCGGCGCTCGACCGCCTGTCGGCGCTGGTCGAAGGCATGAAACAGGTCAGCGCCGACATCGCCCACGATCTGAAGACGCCGCTCAACCGGCTGCAGATGATCCTGGAAGGCGCCGCCGACAAAGCCGCGCAAGGTCAGGAGGTCTCCGACGATCTGGCCGATGCGCGCGCCGAGGGCTATCAGATCAACGAGACCTTCGATGCGCTGTTGCGGATCGCCCAGATCGAGGCCGGCGCCCGCAAGGCGCGCTTTACCGATGTCGATCTCGGCGAGATCCTGCAAACCATCGCCGAGATCTACACCGACGTTGCCGAGGACGACGGCAAGGTGCTGTCATCGACCAAACTGCATGAAACGGCGGACCGGATCCATGGCGATCGCGAGCTGTTGACGCAGATGTTCGCCAATCTGGTGGAGAATGCGCTGCGCCATTGCCCGCCCGGTACGACCGTCAAACTGTCGGTGACGCGCCAGGGCGAACGCATTGTCGCCGGCGTCGCCGACAACGGGCCCGGCATTGCCACCGACGAGCGCGAGAAAGTGTTTCAGCGGCTATACCGGCTGGACCACAGCCGGTCGACGCCGGGCAGCGGCCTCGGCCTCAGCCTTGTGCGGGCCATCGCCGATTTGCATGGCGCATCCATTGCCCTTGACGATTGCCGGCCGGGGCTTGCCGTGGTGGTGAGTTTTCCGCTAGCGCCGGGTTAGCCGGCAAACTTTCGGCAAGCCCGCTCACCGATCGATGCGCGTCGACAGGATGATCGACGACAAGGTGCGCTCGACCCCGTCCATGGCGCCGATCTGGTCGAGCAGCATATCGAGGTCCCGGATCGACGGCGCGTCGACGATGACGATCATGTCGAAATTGCCGCTGACCGAATGCAGCGTCCTGACCGGCGCCAGCGCCTGCAGGCCGCGCACCACCTTGTCGGCGAGCTTGGGCGTCACGGTGAGCAGCACATGCGCCCGCACCAGCCCCTGTTCGTAATCCGGCGCCAGCCGGACGCCATAGCCGGTGATGATGCCGCGCTGCTCCAGCCGTTCGATCCGGCTCTGCACCGTCGTGCGTGACACGCCAAGCTTGCGCGCAAGTTCGGCGGTCGAGGCGCGGGCGTTGTCGCGCAGCAGGGAAAGCAGGGCCTGTTCGGCTTCACTAAGCATTTCGACGAATCCCATCGGCAGAGTGCGCAATCAGAGTTTCGTTTCGAACAATTCCACGCTTCCTTTCGACGGGCAAGCTGCGAATCTAGTGGGAACAAAGGCATTTGCGTGAGGGATCGGTCATGAAGAAAATTGTTGTAGTCGGCGCCGGCAAGATCGGCTCGACCATTGCCGAGATGCTCGCCGCCACCGGTGACTACCACGTCACCCTCGTCGACCGCTCGGCGGCGCAACTCACCGCTGCCGAATTGCCGGCAACGGTTGCCACGCTGGAGCTCGACATCGAAGCATCAGGCACGCTTGAAGCGGTTTTGGCCGGCAAGTTCGCGGTGCTCAGCGCCGCGCCCTTCCACCTGACGACGCGCATCGCCGAGGCGGCGGCAAACGCCGGCGTGCATTATCTCGACCTCACCGAGGATGTCGTCAGCACCAGGCGGGTCAAGGAACTGGCGCGTTCGGGCAAGAGCGCCTTCATCCCGCAATGCGGGTTGGCGCCGGGCTTCATCTCGATCGTCGCCAATGATCTCGCCAGCCGCTTCGATTCGCTGGAAAGCGTGCGCATGCGCGTCGGCGCGCTGCCACAGTATCCGTCGAATGCCTTGAACTACAATCTGACCTGGAGCACCGACGGCGTCATCAACGAATATTGTGAGCCTTGCGAGGCGATCGTCGAGGGCGAGCTGATCGAAGTGCCGCCGCTGGAGGAGCGCGAGGAATTCTCGCTCGACGGCGTCACCTATGAGGCGTTCAACACCTCGGGCGGACTGGGCACTTTGGCCGAGACGCTGAAGGGCAAGGTGCGCACGCTGAACTACCGCACCATCCGCTATCCCGGCCACGCCGCAATCATGAAGGCGCTGCTCAATGACCTTGGCCTGCGCCACCGCCGCGACGTGCTGAAGGACATCTTTGAAAGCGCCCTGCCGGCGACGCTGCAGGATGTCGTCATCGTCTTCGTCACCGTCTCTGGCCGCAAGAACGGCCGCCTGCTGCAGGAAACCTACGCCAACAAGATCTACTCCAGGCGCGTCGGCGATGTCGTGCGCAGCGCCATCCAGATCACCACCGCCTCCGGCATCTGCGCCGTGCTCGACATGCTGGCCGACGGCAGCCTGCCGGCGACCGGTTTCGTCAAACAGGAAGACATCGCGCTCGACGCCTTCCTCGCCAACCGTTTTGGTCGCGCCTACGCGCAACACGAGATGGTGAGCCGGCTCGCGAGCTGAGTGTCTGGAACAAGATAGGTTCGCGATCCTTCGCGCCCCCCTCTGCCCTACCGGGCATCTCCCCCACAAGGGGGGGAGATTGGCAGCTTCGGCGCTCCGCACATTCTACAATGTTGGAAGGTTGGCGAAAGCGGCGGTAACAGCCGATCTCCCCCCTTGTGGGGGAGATGCCCGGCAGGGTAGAGGGGGGCGCTGTCCCGCCGGCATCACTGCGTTTTGCGCCGTCGCGAATTAGATATGCAGCGCGTGCCCCAGCGCCTTGAGCGCTGCTTCCTGGAACCCTTCGCCTTGCGTCGGATGCGCATGGATCGTCCCGGCGATATCCTCCAGCCGCGCGCCCATCTCCAGCGCCAGCCCAAAAGCCGCCGCCAGTTCCGACACGCCCTGCCCAACCACCTGGATGCCGAGCACCAGGTGATTGTCGGCGCGGGCGACGACGCGAACGAAACCGTCTTCGCCGAGCCTCGTCATCGCGCGGCCGTTGGCGGCAAACGGGAACATCCCGATCTTGATCTCACCGCCATGAGCCTTCGCCTCCTCCGGCGAGAGACCAGCCGTCACCAGTTCGGGATCGGTGAAGCAGACGGCGGGAATTGAGCGCTTGTCCCAGCTGCGCTTGTGGCCGGCGACAATCTCGGCGACCATTTCGCCTTGCGCCATCGCCCGGTGCGCCAGCATCGGCTCGCCGGTGACGTCGCCGATGGCGAAGATGCCGCGCATCGAGGTGCGGCACTGATCGTCGATGCGGATGAACTTTCCCGCCATATCAAGATCGATCTGCTCGAGCCCCCAGCCTTCGGTCACCGGCTTGCGCCCGACCGTCACCAGGATTTTGTCGGCGGCGACCTTGGTATTCTTGCCGTCAGCAGTCTCGACCAGCAGCGCGTCGCCCTTGGTCCCCTTGGCCTTGGCACCCAGCATCACCTCGATGCCGAGTGCGGTGAGCCGCTTGACCACCGGCCGCGTCAGCTCCGCATCATACTGCGCCAGTACCCGCGGCAAGGCCTCGACCACGGTCACCTCAGCGCCCATCTTGGCAAAGGCGATGCCGAGCTCGAGGCCGATATAGCCGCCCCCGACAACCGCGAGCTTCTTCGGCACTTCGCTCAACGCCAGCGCCTCGGTCGAGGAAATCACCGGGCCGCCGAACGGCAGGAACGGCAGTTCGACAGGGGCCGAGCCGGTGGCGATGACGATCGCCTCGGCCCGGATCACCTGCACGCCGGTCTCGGTCTCGACCGCGACGGTCTTGCCGTCGCGGAACGTCGCCCAGCCATGCACGGTCTTCACCCCGGCCTTCTTGAGCAGGCCGGCGACGCCACTGTTGAGCCGGCTGACGATGCCGTCCTTCCAGGCGACAGTCCTGGCAAGGTCGAGCACGGGAGCCGTGACCGAGATGCCGAGCGGGCTGTTGCCGCCGGCCATGTGCGACACCTTCTCGAACTCTTCCGCCGCGTGGATCAGCGCCTTGGAGGGGATGCAGCCGACATTGAGGCAAGTGCCGCCGGGCTTGCCGGCCTCGACGATCACCGTATCGACACCGAGCTGGCCGGCACGGATGGCTGAGATATAGCCGCCGGGCCCAGCGCCGATGACGAGCAGCTTGCAGGAGATTTCTTTCATCATGGCACCCTAACTCGTTGTCGCGCTGGATCGGAAAGAACACTCTGCCGCGATCCTTCGCGCCCCCCTCTGTCCTGCCGGACATCTCCCCCACGAGGGGGGAGATTGGCTGCATCGGCGCTCCGCTCACTCCTCAAACGGTGAAAATTGGCGAAAGCCGGCGTGACGTCCGATCTCCCCCCTTGTGGGGGAGATGCCTGGCAAGGCAGAGGGGGGCGCTGTCCCGCCGGCATCTCGATCGTTCCCTCAATCCACAAAAATCAGCGCCGGCGTCTCCAGCAGCGTCTTGATGCGCTGGATGAAGACGGCGGCGTCCCAGCCGTCGATGACGCGGTGGTCGAAGCTGGACGACAGGTTCATCATCTTGCGCGGGATGAACTGGGTGCCGTCCCACACCGGCCGCACCATCATCTTGTTGACACCGATGATCGCCACTTCCGGATGGTTGATGACCGGCGTCGTCGCCACGCCGCCCATGGCGCCGAGCGAGGTGATGGTGATGGTCGATCCGGACAGCTCGTCGCGTGTCGCGGTGCCCGACTTGGCCGCCTCGGCAAGCCTGATCACCTCGGCGCCGCACTCCCAGATGTCGCGTGCCTCGGCATGCTTGACCACCGGCACCACCAGCCCCGACGGCGTCTGCGCGGCAATACCGATATGGATGCCGCCATGCTGGTGGATGACGCCGGCCTCGTCGTCGAACAGCGAATTGAGATTGGGCTGGTCCGATATCGCCTTGACCATCGCCCGCATCAGGAACGGCAACAGCGTCAGCTTGGGCCGCTCCGCCTTGCCCGCGCGCTTTTCCTTGTTGAGCGCGGCGCGCAAATCCTCGAGCGCGGTGACGTCGATCTCCTCGACATAGGTGATGTGCGGGATGCGCGATTTGGACAGCGTCATCTTCTCGGCGATCTTGCGCCTCAAGCCCACCACCTTGATGTCCTCGACCGCGTCGTTGCGGGCGAGGCCGGATGTCCTGGCGACCTGCGGACCGCGCGCCAGGAAGGCGTCGATGTCTTCGTGGCCGATGCGGCCGGCCGGACCGGTTCCAGAAACCTGCCGCAGATCGATGCCGGCCTCCTTTGCCCGCAGGCGGACGGCCGGCGAGGCCAGCGGCTTTTCGCCTTCGGGGCGTGGCGCGCCGGGGACGGATGGCTGTTGCGGGCTTTTCGAAACGGCGGGAGCAGGTTTCACGTCTGTCCCGCCCGCCTTTGGCGGAGCCTTCGCGGCTGGCGCCGCAGTCTCGGGCTTCGGAGTCGGCAGCTTCGCCGGCGGTTCAGCGGCCACCGCTTCCACGTCGCCGCCTTGCGGCTTCACATTGCCCTCGCCCGCCACCTTCAGCCGCACGATGGGCGAGCCGATCGCTACCGTGTCGCCGATCTCGGCGCCCAGCCACAGGATCTCGCCATCGACGGGCGACGGGATTTCGACCGTCGCCTTGTCGGTCATGACGGCGGCGAGCACGGTGTCCTCGCGCACGATGTCGCCGATCTTGACGTGCCATTCGACGAGCTCGGCCTCGGCGACGCCTTCGCCGACATCGGGCAGCTTGATGATGTGTTCGCCCATCTTAAGCTCCCATGGTTTCAAGCAGGGCCCGGCCGACGCGGGCGGGACCGGGGAAATAGTCCCATTCCTGCGCATGCGGATAGGGCGTGTCCCAGCCGGCGACCCGCGTCACCGGCGCCTCCAGATGGTAGAAGCAGGTCTCCTGCACCAGCGCCGACAGCTCGGCGCCGAAGCCGGAGGTCAGCGTCGCCTCGTGCACGATGACGCAGCGCCCGGTCTTCTTGACCGAAGCGACGATCGTATCGAGATCGAGCGGCAAAAGGGTTCTCAGATCGATGATCTCGGCATCGATGCCGGTCTCCTCGACGGCGGCCTGCGCGACATAGACCATGGTGCCATAGGCCAGCACGGTGACCGCCGAGCCCGCCCTTCGAATCGCCGCCTTGCCGAGCGGCACGGTGTAGTGGCCGTCGGCGACCTCGCCCAGTTCATGCTTCGACCATGGCGTCACCGGCCGGTCGTGATGGCCGTCGAACGGCCCGTTGTAGAGCCGTTTCGGCTCGAGGAAGATCACCGGATCGGGATCCTCGATCGCCGCGATCAGCAGCCCCTTGGCGTCATGCGGGTTGGACGGCACCACGGTCTTTAGCCCCGACACATGGGTGAACAGCGCCTCCGGGCTCTGGCTGTGCGTCTGGCCGCCAAAGATTCCGCCGCCGGTCGGCATGCGCACCACGATCGGGCAGGTGAAATCGCCGTTCGAGCGGTAGCGCAGCCGCGCCGCTTCCTGGGTCAGCTGGTCGTAGGCCGGATACATGTAGTCGGCAAACTGTATCTCCACGCACGGCTTCAGCCCGTAGGCGGCCATGCCGATGGCCGAGCCGACAATGCCGGATTCGTTGATCGGTGCGTCGAAGCAGCGGCTCTTGCCGTATTTGGCCTGCAAGCCTTGCGTGCAGCGGAAGACGCCGCCGAAGAAGCCGACATCCTCGCCGAACACGACGACCCGCTCGTCGCGCCCCATCGACACATCCATGGCATCACGAATGGCCTCGATCATGGTCCGTCTTGGCATGGTCAGACTCCCGCCTGCTGGCGCTGGCGCCGCAGATGTGGCGGCATCTCGGCATAGAGCCCTTCGAACATGTCGCGCGTCGACGGCTTGCCGCCGGCATGCAGCGTGCCGTGGCTTTCGGCTTCCTTCTGCGCCGCGATCACCGTGTCGAGGATTTCCGCCTCGGCCTGCGCATGCCGCTCGTCTGACCAGACACCGAGCTGGATGAGGTGGTTCTTCAGCCGCACGATCGGATCGCCGAGCGGCCAGGCGTCGGATTCGGTCTTTGGCCGGTAGGCCGAAGGATCGTCCGAACTCGAATGCGCGCCGGCGCGGTAGGTGACATATTCGACCAGCGTCGGCCCGAGATTGCTGCGCGCACGCTCCGCCGCCCATTTGGCCACCGCATGGACGGCGAGATAATCATTGCCGTCGACGCGCAGCGACGGAATGCCGAAGCCGAGGCCGCGGGCAGCGAAGGTGCCCGAACCGCCACGCGCGATGCCCTGGAAGGTCGAGATCGCCCATTGGTTGTTGACGACATTGAGCACGACAGGCGCCTTGTAGGTGGAGGCGAACACCAGCGCCGAATGGAAGTCGGACTCGGCCGTCGAGCCGTCGCCGATCCAGGCTGCGGCGATCTTTGAATCGTTCGATATCGCCGAGGCCATCGCCCAGCCGACCGCCTGGATATACTGCGTCGCCAGATTGCCGGAGATCGAGAAGAAGCCGTGCTCCTTCGACGAATACATGATCGGCAGCTGCCGGCCCTTCAGCGGGTCGGCCTCGTTGGAGTAGATCTGGTTCATCATCGTGACCATCGGATAGCCGTCAGCGATGAGCAGGCCGGCCTGGCGATAGGTCGGGAAATTCATGTCGCCAGGGGCAAGTGCCTTGCGGAAGGCGCAGGCCACCGCCTCTTCGCCCAGATGCTGCATGTAGAAGGAGGTCTTGCCCTGGCGCTGCGCCATCTGCATGCGGGCATCGAAGGTCCTGAGCGTCATCATGTGACGCAGGCCGGCCAGAATCTCGTCGCTGGAAAGCAGGCCCGCCCAGGGGCCGACGGCTTCGCCATTGCGGTTCAGCACCCGGATGATCGAGAAGGCGTGTTCGCGGATGGTGCGCGGATCGACATCGATGTCGGGGCGCGGCACCGAGCCGGCCTTGGGGATGGGCACGTTGGAAAAGTCAGGCGTTCCGCCCGGCCGCACTTCCGGTTCCGGAACGTGAAAACGCAACATCCCAGCATCGGCCATGACCTTTGTCCTCCAATGTTGCCTGGCCAAGGATATTTGCATATCTGCGCCGCCAGACCAGTGCGAATTCGTCGGGCAAGCCTTCGGGCCTCGGTCCCGGCCGCGCCGGCCGATGCAGCCTCCCCAGCACAGGATGAAGATATGTCCGCGAAATTTCTTGTCGATGTTGGGCAGCGACGCGCAATTAGGGGCAAGATTGGGCCGGGTTTGCCGCCAGATAAGGCGATTGGGGGCGGATGACTTGGCGCGGCCTTCCTTCTCCCCTTGTGGGAGAAGGTGTCACCGAAGGCGACGGATGAGGGGTGTTCCAGGGAACGCCAACGTCTCACTCCGTCCAACACCCCTTATCCGTCTTGCCGCTTTGCGGCAATCCACCTTCTCCCCCAGGGGGAGAAGGGAGGAGGGTCGGTGCTGATCGCCGTTCACCCGGCGCTCGTGCTGTGCTAACCAACCCCCATGGCACAGAAGAAAGCTTTCGAGGTCGATTCCTGGCTGGCCCGGCCGGACCAGCGCATCTCGATCGTCCTGCTTTATGGCCCCGATCGCGGCCTCGTCGCCGAGCGCGCCAAGGCCTTTGCCGAAAAGACCGGCCTGCCGCTCGACGATCCGTTCTCGGTGGTCAGGCTCGACGGCTCGGAGGTCGACCGCGACGAGGGCCGGCTGCTCGACGAGGCCCGCACCGTGCCGATGTTTTCCGACCGGCGGCTGCTATGGGTGCGCAATGCCAGCGGCCAGAAGGCGCTGGCCGACGACGTCAAGGCGCTGACAGCAGAGCCGCCGCGCGATGCCATCATCCTGATCGAGGCCGGCGATCTCAAGAAGGGCGTCGGGCTGCGTGCCATCGTCGAGGCGGCGGACATTGCCATGGCGCTGCCGTGCTATGCCGACGAGGCCCGTGACATCGACGCCGTCATCGACGACGAACTGCGCAAGGCCGGCATGTCGATGACGCTTGAAGCCAGGCAGGCGCTGCGCCGCAATCTCGGCGGCGACCGGCTGGCCTCGCGCGGCGAGATCGAAAAGCTCATTCTCTACGCGCATGGCCAGAAGGAGATCGGGCTGGAAGAGGTCAGGGCGATGTCAGGTGATGTGTCCGGTGCCTCTTTCGATGACGCCGTCGACGCGCTTCTCGAAGGCAAGGTCGGCGACTTCGACACCGCCTTCACCCGCCATTGCCAATCCGGCGGCCAGCCCTTCCTGGTGCTGTCCTCGGCGATGCGGCAGCTGCAGTCGATCCAGGCCATGCGCGGCCAGATGGATTCTGCCGGCCGCAACGCGGCTTCGGTGGTTGCCGCGGCCCGCCCGCCGGTGTTTTTCTCGCGGCGCAAGCTGGTGGAGAAAGCGCTGGAGCGCTGGAGCAGCGAAGCCCTCGGCCGCGCACTGACCCGGCTGCAGACCGCGGTGCTGCAGACGCGGCGACGGCCGGATCTTTCCGTCGCACTGGCGCGCCAAGCGCTGCTCGGCATTGTCGTGGAAAGCAGCCGACTGGCGCAACGGTAGTTGTTTCTTCCCTTCTCCCCTTGTGGGACCCAGAAACTTCGCCGGCTAACTACCGCTCCTGTTTCAGCCGGCGACACAATTCATCAAGCTGCTCCAGCGACCGATACGAGACACGAAGCGTGCCGCCCTTGCTCTTGTGGTCGATCGACACGATCATGCCGGTCGTGTCGGTCAGCAGCTTTTCCAGCGCCAGCGTGTCGGCATCCTTCTGTTCAGGGCTTGCCGCCGGCTTGGCTTCCTTTGGCGTGCTGCCGGCCGGCATCTGCGCCAGCGCCTCGGCCTGGCGCACCGAGAGTCCTTCTTCGACAATGCGCTTGGCAAGGCCGGCCGGATCCTCCGCCGTCACCAGCGTGCGGGCATGGCCCGCCGACAGCGCGCCGTCGACCAGCATGTCGCGGATCACATCCGGCAGCTTCAACAGCCTGAGCGTGTTGGCGACATGGCTGCGGCTCTTGCCGATCACCTGGCCGAGGTCGGCCTGGGTGTAGCCGTGATCGTCGATCAATTGCTGGTAGCCAAGCGCTTCCTCGACCGCATTGAGGTCGGTGCGCTGGACGTTCTCGATGATCGCCAGCTCGAGCGCGGTGCGGTCGTTGACCTCGCGGATGATGACCGGAATCTCGGTCAGCCCGGCGCGCTGCGCCGCACGCCAGCGCCGCTCGCCGGCAATGATCTCGTAGCGGCCGGCCAGCGTCGGCGACGGCCGCGCCACCACCGGCTGGACCACGCCATGTTCGCGGATCGACTGGGCGAGGTCGGTCAGCTCGGCCTCGCCGAAATGCCGGCGCGGATTTTTCGGATTGGGGGTCAGGAACTCGATCGGTACCTTGCCGTCGGCGCTCATACCAGGCTTTTCAGGTGCGGCCGGGCGATCGATCTCGCCGATCAGTGCTGCCAGTCCACGCCCCAGTCTTTTTCTCGAAAGGTCTTCGCTCATAACACTTCCAGTTAACATTCCTGATCGTTTCGGTATCGAATCGGCTTTTAATTATGCATTCCAGCTAATCAAGCGGCGCGCAATTTGCGCTCGCGGCGGATCACTTCCGACGCAAGCTGCAGATAGGCCTGGCTGCCTGAGCATTTCAAATCGTAAAGGATCGCCGGCTTGCCGTAGGACGGGGCCTCGGACACCCGCACATTGCGCGGAATGATGGTCTCGTAGACCTTGTCGCCCATGTGCGCCCGCACATCCTGCACCACCTGGTTGGCGAGATTGTTGCGGCCGTCATACATGGTCAGCACGATACCCTGGATGGTCAGATCCGGATTGATTGAACGGCGCACCTGCTCGACGGTCTCCAGCAACTGGCTGAGACCTTCCAGCGCGAAAAATTCGCATTGCAGCGGCACCAGCACCGAATCGGCCGCTGCCATCGAATTCAGCGTCAAAAGATTGAGCGACGGCGGGCAGTCGATCAGCACATAGCCGAAGCCGGCCGATCGGTCGGCCGAGGCACGCAAGGCGTTGCGCAGCCGCAGCACCCGGTCCGGCGCCGAAGCAATCTCCATCTCGATGCCGAGCAGATCGAGCGTTGACGGCACGATCGACAGGCCAGGCACGGCCGTCGGGATCGCCGCGGCTTCCAGATCCAGTTCGCCCGTCAGCACGTCATAGGACGAGACCGTCCGATCTTTGCGGTCGATGCCGAGGCCGGTGCTCGCATTTCCCTGCGGATCGAGGTCGACGATCAGCACCTTTTCACCGATTGCCGCGAGCGCAGTGGCCAGATTGATGGCGGTGGTCGTCTTGCCGACGCCGCCCTTCTGGTTGGCTACGGTGATGATTCGGGGGCCATTCTTCATCATGGATCTATGCCAGAAATTCATTTTTGGGTCGCCTGGAGCAAATCAGACAGGTCGCAGATTCGACAGTTCAAGGATGACCCCATGCGGGTCGGTCACGCTTGGATGTTCTACCAGATCGAAGGCCCATCGGTGAACGCTTTCTTGCACTTCCGCGCGGTAATCCCGGCCTTTGTGGAACAGGCCGCGTGCGCCTGACGTAAGCCAGGGCGCCGACAGGTCCAGCAAGGTCGAAAGCGAGGCCAAGGCGCGCGCCGTGACGATCTGCGGCGCCGGAACCAGCGCATGGCTGTCTTCGATGCGGCGCGCCACGACCCGCGCCGGCAGGCCGAACTGGCCGATGACCGTCTGCAGGAACGACGCCTTTTTGCGGTTGCTTTCGACCAGATCGATGCTGGCTCCGTCGCGCTCGGCAAGCAGGAAGGCCATGACAAGGCCCGGAAATCCGCCGCCCGAACCGATATCGACCCAATGTTTCGCGGTAGGCTCGATGCGTCCAAGCTGCGCGCTGTCCAGGATGTGACGCTGCCAGACATCGCCTGCTGTCGACTGCGCAACGAGGTTGATGCTGCGATTCCATTTCTGGAACATCTGCTCGAACGCGACCAGGCGATCGAATGTTTCACGTGAAACCGGGCCGGCGGCGTCCTGCAGGCTCTTCCAGGAGAAAGAGCTCACGCAACAATCCTTTGAGTACCCTTAATCCTTTGGGTATCCTCGGGCTCTTGATCAGTCTCGGGCCTCTGCTCGCTCTCGGCGTGCCGGACATGCGCGACAATGATTGCAAGCGCCGCCGGCGTCATGCCTTCCATGCGCTGGGCATCGGCAATGGAGCGAGGCCGCCGCGCCCGCATCTTCTGCTTCAGCTCGTTGGAGAGCCCAGGCACGCCGCCGAAATCGACCGTCTCCGGGATCAACCGGCTCTCCTCATGCCGGATCTGCGCCACGTCCGTCTTCTGACGGTCGAGATAGACCGAATATTTCGCTTCCGTTTCGAGACGCTCCGCCGTCTTGGCGTCGATATCGGCAAATCTCGGCTCGACGCGAGCGAGCCAGGCCACATCGACACCGGGATAGGCCAGCAACTCATAGCCGGAGCGGCGCACGCCATCCCGGTTGATCTCCAGCCCGTGACGCGCCGCTTCATTGGGGGTCATGGCGAGCGACACCGCCAACTGACGCGCTTCGTCGAGCTGCCGCATCATGTTGCCGTAGCGCTGCATCCGCTGCACCGAGGCGATCCCCAGCTTCGCGGCCAACGGCGTCAACCGCTCATCGGCATTGTCGGCGCGCAGCGACAGCCGGAACTCGGCCCGCGAAGTGAACATCCGGTAGGGCTCGCTGATGCCGCGGCTGGTCAGATCGTCGACCATCACGCCGATATAGGCCTCGGTGCGGCTGAGCACGATCTGCTCGCTGCCCGCCGCCCGCCGCGCCGCATTGAGGCCGGCCAGCAGGCCTTGTCCGGCCGCCTCCTCATAGCCGGTGGTGCCGTTGATCTGCCCGGCGAGAAAGAGCCCGCTGAGGCGCCTGGTCTCCAGGCCCGTGGTCAGCTCGCGCGGATCGACATGATCATATTCAATGGCATAGCCCGGCTGCAGCATGACAGCGCGCGCAAGCCCAGGAATGGTTTTCAGGATGTCCAGTTGCACATCCTGCGGCAGCGAGGTCGAAATGCCATTTGGATAGACCGTGTCGTCGTCGAGCCCTTCCGGCTCGAGAAAGATCTGATGTCCGTCCCGGTCGCCAAACTTGACGATCTTATCCTCGATCGACGGGCAATAGCGCGGTCCCACGCCTTCGATCGAGCCGGAATACATGGCGGACCGGCCGAGATTGGCGCGGATCAAATCATGCGTGGCCGCAGTTGTGCGCGTGATGCCGCACTCGATCTGCGGTGTCTCAATGCGATCGGTCATCAGCGAGAACGGTACCGGATCCTCATCCGCCGCCTGCTTGTCCAGCGACGCCCAATCAATGGTTTTCCCGTCCAACCGCGGTGGGGTGCCGGTCTTCAGCCGACCGAGCGCGAAACCGACGCGCCTCATCGTCGCCGACAGGCCGATGCTCGCCTGCTCGTTCATGCGCCCGGCGACGATCTTCTTGTCGCCGATATGAATGAGCCCGCGCAGGAACGTCCCGGTCGTCAGAACCACGGCGCCACAGGCCAGCCGTCGGCCATCGGCCAGAAGGACAGCCGCGATCCGGCCATCGACGATCTCGAAGTCGAGAACCTCGCCCTCGATCACATCGAGATCGTTCTGGAGCCGAATCGCTTCCTGCATGGCAAGGCCATAGAGCTTGCGGTCGGCCTGCGTGCGCGGCCCGCGCACCGCTGGCCCCTTGCGGCGGTTGAGCAGACGGAACTGAATGCCGGCGGCATCCGCCACCCGACCCATCAACCCGTCCATGGCATCGATCTCACGAACCAGATGGCCCTTGCCGAGCCCGCCGATTGCCGGATTGCACGACATCACGCCGATCGTCTCGAAGCGCAACGTCACCAGCGCGGTTTTAGCGCCGGCGCGCGCGGCAGCACTGGCCGCCTCGCAACCGGCATGGCCGCCGCCCACCACAACCACATCATAGTGATCGGTCATTTCCAAACGTCCTGGACTCAGAAAAGGATTGTGCGACACATGTCCCCGCAAGACGATGCTGTCAAGAAAACTCCGCGAGTCGTTTCACGTGAAACAGTGCGACGACGGCCTCGCAGCCATGTTTCACGTGAATCAGCGCAAGGGGGCAATCCATTGTTGGTCAGCGCTGCCCCTCACCTGCCTGCCGGCATCCTCTCCCGTATAGTGACGGGGAGAGGGACGCTGTCGCCGGCGGGCTTCGCCAATCACCAGCGTTGCAAGAAAGGCGTCGGCGCTACGGCCAGCTTCTTTCTCCCCGTCACTATACGGGGAGAAATGCCCGGGAGGGCGATGAGGGTCGGCGCCAAGATCGGCCGCTATCTCCTAAGTTGCCCGGGACTGCCTCACGTGAAATGAGATATTCGGCACCGTTGTGTTTCACGTGAGTCATTTCCCAATGCAGAACTGCGAGAAAATCACGTCCAGCATGTCCTCGACGTCGATGGCGCCTACGATTCGGCCGAGCCGATCAGCCGCCAGCCGCAACTCCTCGGCGCGCAGTTCCTGCCCGATAGCCCGGTCGTCAACGGCTCGGCGCAGATGCCGGTTCGCCTCGCCGAGCAGTTCGACATGGCGCAGCCGTGACGGCAAAATATCGCCGACGTCGCCGGCAGCGCTCGCCGCGCGCTGGCCGATTTCCGCCAGCAGTGCCCCCACGCCCGTCCCCTCCACAACCGAGATGGCGTGATCGTAGCGCTTGTCGGCATCGCGAGCCGCCTGCCCGTCCAGCAGGTCGAACTTGGTGCCGACGCGCAAGGTTGGTATCGCCATCGGGAGCGAGTCGACCTCCTGCGGATCGGCTGTGTCCTGCAACAGCAGCAAAAGGTCGGCGCGGTCGGCCTTGGCCCTCGCCTTTTCGATGCCGATCGCCTCGACCTTCCCCGGCGCGTCGCGCAGTCCGGCGGTGTCCGTCAGCCGGACGCGCAGCCCATCGAGATCCAGCACCACCTCGAGCAGATCGCGGGTCGTGCCGGGCTCATCCGTTACAATAGCAGCATCGCGCCGCGCCAAGGCATTGAACAGACTCGATTTGCCGGCATTGGGCGCACCGAGAATAACAACCTCAAACCCGTCGCGGATGATTTCGGCGGCGCGAAACCCGGCGACGTGCCGGTCTATCTCACCGATCATCACCCGCACGTCGGACCAGACCGTATCCGAAACGGAACCCGGTACATCATCCTCGTCGGCAAAGTCGATCTCGGCCTCGATCATGGCGCGGGCATGGACCAGTCGGCGGCGCCATCTGAGATAGAGTTCGCTCTGCACGCCTTCGGCGTTCTGGACCGCAAAGCGCCGCTGTGCTTCGGTCTCGGCATTGACGAGATCGGCCAGCGCTTCGGTTTCGACCAGGTCTACCTTGCCATTGAGGAAGGCGCGGCGCGTAAATTCACCAGGTTCGGCATGTCGGACGCCGTCAAAGCCGGTGATCGTCTCCAGCATCCGGGCCACCACGGCACGTCCGCCATGGACATGGAATTCCGCGACATCCTCGCCGGTAAAGCTTGCGGGGCCAGGAAAAAAGACCATCAGGCCGTTGTCCAGCACGCTTCCGTTCGCCGCCCTGAGCTTGCGCAGAACCGCCGCCCGGTCCTTAACCATACCACCGGCGATCATTTCGACTACGAATCGAGTCTGGGGGCCGGAAATGCGGATGACGGCAACGCCGGCCGGAAGCCGGCCGCTTGACAGCGCGACAATCGAATCCCTTGAAATCATTTGCCCACTCTACCGAACCGCCCTAGCTTCCCGTTCACTCATTGCCGGGGTGCCTGATCGTGACATTGCCTTCGCAAAACCTGCTTGCCGAAGAAGCCAGCCCCTATCTGCAGCAGCACAGCGGCAATCCCGTCCATTGGCGGGCCTGGTCGCCGGCTTCGCTTGAAGAGGCGAGGGCTCTGGACAGGCCCATCCTGCTCTCGGTCGGCTATGCCGCCTGCCACTGGTGCCATGTCATGGCACACGAAAGCTTCGAGAATGACGACGTCGCCGCCGTCATGAACCGTCTGTTCGTCAATATCAAGGTCGACCGCGAGGAGCGGCCGGACATCGACCAGATCTACATGGCCGCCCTGTCATCGATGGGCGAGCAGGGCGGCTGGCCGCTGACCATGTTCCTGACGCCGGACGGCAAGCCGTTCTGGGGCGGCACCTATTTCCCGCGCGAGCCGCGCTATGGCCGTCCAGGCTTCATCCAGGTGATGCAGGCGGTGGACAAGGCCTGGCGCGAGAAGCGGGCGAGCCTGAACCAGAGCGCCGACGGCCTGACCACGCATGTCGAGGCGCGGCTTGCCGGTTCGCATGCCAGAACCGCACTTGATCGCGACACGCTGGAAAACCTTGCCGGGGGCATCGACGGCATGATCGACCGCGATCTCGGCGGCCTGCGCGGCGCACCGAAATTCCCCAACGCGCCGTTCATGCTCACCCTCTGGCTGTCCTGGCTGCGCGACGGCAATGCCACGCATCGCGACGATGTCCTGCTCAGCCTCGACCGGATGCTGAGCGGCGGCATCTACGACCACATTGGCGGCGGGCTCAGCCGCTACTCGACCGACGCCGAATGGCTGGTGCCGCATTTCGAGAAGATGCTTTACGACAACGCCCAGCTCATCCGCTTCTGCAACTGGGCCTATGCGGCGAGCGGAAATGATTTGTTCCGGATACGAATCGAAGACACGGTCGACTGGCTGTTGCGCGAAATGCGCGTTGACGGCGGTGCTTTTGCCGCCAGCCTCGACGCCGACAGCGACGGCGAGGAGGGGCTGTTCTACACCTGGAGTGGGCAAGAGATCGAAACCGCGCTCGGCGACGATTCCACGTTGTTTTTCAAATACTTCACGCTCTCCAGCCCGCACGGTTGGGAAGGCAAGCCGGTTGTCCATCAAACCCGCTCGCAGCAGTCCCAAAGTGTGGCCGAGCGCGAAAAACTCATTCCTCTCAAGGCGAAACTTCTCGCCATCCGGGAAGAGCGAGTCAGGCCCGGCCTGGACACAAAGACACTCACCGACTGGAATGGCCTGATGATTGCAGCGCTTGCCGAGGCCGGCCGGTCGCTGGCGCGGCGCGACTGGATCGATGCGGCGGCAAAGGCCTTTGCCCATATCAGCGCCGCCAGCCGCGACAGCCGCTTGCCGCATTCGATGCTCGGCGCCAGGAAACTGTTCCCTGCTTTGTCGAGCGACTATGCCGCCATGAGCAATGCGGCGATCTCACTGTTCGAAGCCACCGGCGATTGGAGCTACGTCAAGCAGGCCAGCCAGTTCGTCGAACAGCTCGACCATTGGCACGCCGACGCCGACAGGACCGGCTATTATCTGACCGCCTCCGACAGCACCGACGTGCCGATCCGCATCAGGGGCGATGTCGACGAGGCCATTCCTTCCGCGACCGGCCAGATCATCGAAGCGCTGGTTCGGCTCGCTTCCGTCACCGGCGATCTAGACCTGCAGGAGAAAGCCTTGACAGTCGCCGAGCACGCTGCCGGCCGCGCCGCGCAGCAAGCCTATGGCCAGGCCGGCATCGTCAACGCCTGCGCGCTTGCGATCGAGCCACTTAAGCTCGTGCTGATCGATGACCTGGCCAATCCCGGGCTTGTACCGGTTGCGAATCGAAGTCCGGACCCGCGTCGGGTCGATATTGTCGTTTCGGTCGGTTCGGAAGCGAATCGACCCTTGCTGCCCGGCGGTATCTTGCCGCCAACCGACAGGCCGGGTGCATGGTTGTGCACGGGGCAGGTGTGTTTGCCGGTGGTGACGGATGCTGAAGAGCTCGAGCGTCTGTTGCGACGGCGGTAAGGTGCCTCCCGAAAGGCCGGCTTAGAACTTTGCAAGACGGCCGCGGGACAGCGTCTCCCTCTGTCCTGCCGGGCATCTCCCCCTCGAGGGGGGAGATTGGCAGCTTCGGCGCCGGCTCGCCTTCTTTAACATTTTTAACATTGGAAATTGGCGAAAGCGGTGGTGACATCCGATCTCCCCCTCGAGGGGGAGATGTCCGGCAGGACAGAGGGGGGGGCGCGAAGGATCGCTAACGCCTGCCCCCCAGCCCCTTACGTATTCATCGAATCGAAGAAATCCGCATTCGTCTTGGTCTGCTTGAGCTTGTCGATCAGGAACTCGATCGCGTCGGTGGTTCCCATCGGCGCCAGGATGCGGCGCAGCACGAAGATCTTCTGCAGGTCCTGGCGGGCAACCAACAGGTCTTCCTTGCGGGTGCCGGATTTCAGGATGTCCATGGCCGGATAGATGCGCTTGTCGGCAACCTTGCGGTCGAGCACGATTTCCGAATTGCCGGTGCCCTTGAACTCTTCGAAGATGACTTCGTCCATGCGGCTGCCGGTATCGATCAGCGCGGTCGCGATGATCGTCAGCGAACCACCCTCCTCGATGTTGCGGGCGGCACCGAAGAAGCGCTTCGGCCGCTGCAGAGCGTTGGCGTCGACACCGCCGGTCAGCACCTTGCCGGATGACGGCACCACGGTGTTGTAGGCGCGGCCGAGACGGGTGATCGAATCGAGCAGGATGACGACGTCACGGCCATGCTCGACCAGCCGCTTGGCCTTTTCGATGACCATTTCGGCGACCTGCACGTGGCGCACCGCCGGCTCGTCGAAGGTCGAGGACACGACCTCGCCCTTCACCGAGCGCTGCATGTCGGTGACTTCTTCCGGCCGCTCGTCGATCAGAAGCACGATCAGGTAGCATTCGGGATGGTTGGTGGTGATCGAGTGGGCGATGTTCTGTAAGAGCACCGTCTTGCCTGTGCGCGGCTGCGCCACGATCAGGGCGCGCTGGCCCTTGCCGAGCGGCGCCACCAGGTCGATGACGCGGGCCGAGATGTCCTTGGAGGTCGGAACCTCCATTTCCATCTTCAGCCGCGAGGTGGGATAGAGTGGCGTCAGATTGTCGAAGTGGATCTTGTGACGGATCTTTTCGGGATCGTCGAAATTGATGGTGTTGACCTTGAGCAGCGCGAAATAGCGCTCGCCCTCTTTCGGGCTGCGGATCGGCCCTTCGACGGTATCGCCGGTCTTCAGCGAAAAGCGCCTGATCTGCGACGGCGAAATATAGATGTCGTCGGGACCTGGCAGATAGTTGGCATTGGCCGAGCGCAGAAAGCCGAAACCATCCTGCAGCACCTCGACCACGCCATCGCCGATGATCTCGACGTCCTGGGCGGCCAGTTTCTTCAGGATCGCGAACATCAACTCCTGCTTGCGCATGACGCTGGCGTTTTCGACCTCGAGCGATTCGGCATAAGCGATCAGCTCTGGCGGTTTCTTGTTCTTGAACTCGGCGAGTTTCATTTCTTGCATAGACGGACCTTGAATAGATGGAGTCTGGGTAAGCTTTGGGAAAAATATCGGCGGGATGCGACAAATGCCGGGCGCGGCCGAAAGCAACGAAGGGCGGCGCATGACGGGAAGGAAGACCCGTCTTTTATCGTCGGTCGGGTGAAAGAGCAAGCTGCGTTTTATGGGCCTGTGGGCCTTACCGCATCATGCAGGCCGTGGTCTCAAAAACCATAGCCGCTTTTGAGCGACATGCATCAAAACGGCTTGACGACAACCAGGATCACAATTGCGATCATCAGCAATGTGGGGATCTCGTTGACGATTCGCCAGTGCCGCGCCGGTTTTTCATTGCGGTCCTCGGCGAATTTGCGCACCGCGCCAGCCAGATAGCCATGAACGGCGGACAACAGAAGCACGGCACCGATCTTGGCGTGCAACCAGCCGCCGTGAAAACCAAAGCCTTTCCAGGCGAGCCACAGACCAAACACCCAGGTAGCGATCATCGCCGGATTGATGATGCCGCGCAGCAGGCGGCGCTCCATCACCTTGAAGGTTTCGGACTGCACCGAGCCCTTCTCGGCATCGGCGTGATAGACCAGCAGCCGCGGCAGATAAAGCATGCCGGCCATCCACGCGATGACGGCAAGGATGTGGATCGCCTTCGCCCATGGATAGAAACTGTCGGGCGCGACGAAATACAAAAGTGCCGTGAGAACGACCAGCACGGCAATGCCAGATATCATGCGCATCATCGCCTGGCCGGTGCTGTTCGTGTTACCAGTGCTGTTTGAATCAGTCATCAGCGTGTCGCGCTCCTCACCAGTTTCACCATTGCCTCGACATGGGCTATCGGCGTCTCCGGCGTGATGCCGTGGCCGAGATTGAAAATCAGCGGCCCGTCTCCCAGCGCTTTCAGGATGGCCTCGACACCATCGGAAAGTGCTTTGCCGCCAGCCACGAGCCGCAAGGGATCGAGGTTGCCTTGGACCGCACCCAAGCGCTGCAAATCCTTCGCCGCTATCAGGGGCACCGTCCAGTCGATCCCCAGGGCCGTTACGCCGGTCTTCTGGCGATACGTCCGGTAGCGCGCACCGGCTCCCTTGGGAAAGCCAATGATCGGAACATCGGGATGAACCGCCCGAACCCGACCAACGATCTCGGACACCGGCTGAACGCAGAACAGGTCGAACGATGCATCATCGAGCACGCCTGACCAGGAATCGAAGATCTGCACCACATCCGCACCGGCCTCGATCTGGCGGATGAGATAGGCAGCCGAATGATCGGCCAGCACTTTCAGCAAGTGTTGGAAGGCTGCCGGCTCGCGATAGGCAAACAGCCGCGCCGGCGCCTGGTCGGGCGTGCCATGGCCGGCGATCATGTAGGTCGCCACCGTCCACGGCGCACCGCAGAAGCCTATCAGCGTTGTCTCGTCGGGCAGTTTTGCCCGCAGCCGGCGAACCGTCTCGTAGACCGGTTCGAGATTCACGTGAAACGTTTTGCTTTCCAGAGCCGCAATCTCGGCCGCCGTGATCGGCGTCAGCAGCGGACCGCGCCCCTCTTCGAAGCGCACGTCGCGGCCTAGCGCATGCGGAACGACAAGGATGTCCGAGAACAGGATCGATGCATCGAAGCCGAAGCGCTCGATCGGCTGCATGGTCACTTCGACGGCAAGGTCGGGATCGTAGCAAAGGTCGAGGAACGAACCGGCCCGCCGGCGTGTCTCCCGATACTCCGGCAGGTAACGCCCGGCCTGACGCATCATCCAGAGCGGGGGAGGGAACACCGTCTTGCCCTTCAGGACGTCCAGCATGATCCGGTTCTGGGGCATCGAGCGCTCGCTTCTCCAAGCCTCTCTATAATCAAATATCTTTATATCTAAGATTCTTCTGATTCTAAGAGTCTGTTGGTTCTGGTGGTTGTCTCCTGTCCCGCTTTGCCTCGAAAAACACCAGCCAGCATATTGTCGCGCGCTTGCCCAGCCAAACTGTAGGGTTCTGGGGAAAGCCGGGAATCCATCACTGGAGTCAAGGCGTTAGGAAGTGTCGGGAAAAGCCGTCCCTGTGGACGAACGAGAGGCAAAAGCAGCCGTCCCCAGACTTGTCCCCAGCCGCCCGACAAAGCTGACAGCACAACGAATTGTGGACAAACTGCCATCTGATACAGTCGCCTGTGACGGGCCGGTCTTTCCATCCCGCTTTATCCACAGCCGCCCACAGCCTGGAGTGACCCCCTGTGAACAAACCCCAGAGCTTCTTCCACCTGCACCTGATTTCCGATGCGACCGGCGAAACGCTGCTCGCCGCCGGCCGCGCGGCTTCGGCGCAATACAAGGATGCGCGCGCCATCGAGCATATCTACCCGCTCATCCGCACCGAAAAGCAGGTGGCCAAGGTGTTCGAGGACATCGAGGAGGAGCCGGGCATCATCCTCTATACGGTCGTCGACCAGAAGCTGGCGCGCGGCATCGACGAGCGCTGCGCAACCATGGGCCTGCCCTGTGTGTCGGTGCTGGAGCCGGTGCTGACCGTGTTCCAGTCCTATCTCGGCACGCCGGCCGGCCGCCGCGTCGGCGCCCAGCATGTGCTCGACGCCGAATACTTCCGCCGCATCGATGCCCTCAATTTCACCATGGAGCATGATGACGGCCAGCTGCCGGCCAATATGGACGATGCCGATATCGTGCTGGTTGGCATCTCGCGCACGTCGAAGACGCCGACCAGCATCTATCTCGCCAACCGCGGCATCAAGACCGCCAACATTCCGATCGTGCTCGGCGTGCCGGTGCCGGAGAGCCTGGTCAACGCCAAGACGCCGCTGATCGTCGGGCTGATCGCGACCGCCGAGCGCATCTCGCATGTCCGGCAAAACCGCATCCTCGGCAACAGCAGCACCTACGAGGCGAGCGACTATGTCGACCGTGCCGCCATCAATGAGGAGCTCGCCTACGCCCGCAAGATCTGCACGCGGCATGGCTGGCCGATGATCGATGTCAGCCGCCGCTCGATCGAGGAAACCGCGGCGGCGATCGTTGCCCTGCGCGGGAAGTCGCGCTAGGGGTGTCGATATTCAGGTGATGCCGACCTGCAAACGGCGGCTTCCTGCGCTTCCGGTGCTCACGTACGAAAAGTACGCTCCGCTCCGGTTCTCGGGAGCCACCATTTTCGGCGCGGCCTGACCTGAATCTCAACACCCCTAGGTGGTGCCAGAAAACCAGGCGCGAAAAAATCATGACCGAGAAAATCATCCTCGCTTCGGGCAGTCCGTTCCGCAAGGCGATGCTCGTCAATGCCGGTGTCGACGTCGAGGCGGTTGCGGCCGCTGTCGACGAGCGCGCGCTCGAGGCACCCTTGCAGGACAGCGGTGTTTCGCCGGAGGATGTCGCCCTGGTGCTGGCCGAGGCCAAGGCCACCGAAGTCAGCGAGCGCAGGCGTGGTGCGCTGGTGCTCGGCTGCGACCAGACATTGTCGCTCGGCGACGAGGTGTTCCACAAACCGGCCGACATGGAGGGCGCGCGCCGTCACCTGCTGGCGCTGTCGGGCAAGACCCATCAGCTCAACAGCGCCGCCGTGCTGGTCCGCGATGGTCAGGTGCTTTGGCGGCATGTCGGCATCGCCAGCATGACCATGCGCAAGCTCGACCCTGCCTTCATCGGCCGCCATCTCGCCCGTGTCGGCGCCAAGGCGTTGGCAAGTGTCGGCGCCTACCAGGTCGAGGGCGAAGGCATCGAGCTGTTCGAGAAAATCGAGGGCGACCATTTCACCATTGTCGGCCTGCCGCTGCTGCCGCTGCTGGCCGAACTTCGTGACCTTGGAGCAATCGATGGCTGAGGCGTCGAAAAAGGCCTTCGTCACCGGCCATCCGATCCGGCATTCGCGTTCGCCGAAGATCCATGGCCACTGGCTGGCCAAACATGGCATCGACGGCAGCTACCAGGCCATCGACGTGGCGCCGCAGGATTTTGCCGAATTCCTGGCGACGCTGCAGGCGAACGGATACCGAGGCGGCAATGTCACCATCCCGCACAAGGAGACTGCCTTCGCGCTGGTCGACCGCCGCGATGAGGCGGCGGAGGAGATCGGCGCCGTCAACACGCTGTGGTTCGAGGACGGCACCTTGTGGGGCGGCAACACCGACGGTCACGGCTTTGCCGCCAACCTCGACGATCATGCGCCCGGCTGGGCGAGCAACGGCCCGGCGGTCGTGCTTGGCGCCGGCGGCGCGTCGCGCGCCGTCATCCATGCGCTGAAAGAACGCGGTGTCGCCGACATCCGCATCGTCAACCGCACGCTGGCCCGGGCGCAGGAATTGCGCGATCGTTTCGGCGCCGGCGTCTCGGCGCATGGCATGGCGGCAACCAATGAATTGCTTGCCGATGCCGGCCTGCTGGTCAACACCACGGCGCTCGGCATGCAAGGGGACGAGACCCTTACCGCCAATCCGGCGCTGCTGCCGGACCACGCCATCGTCAACGACATCGTCTATGTGCCGCTGGAGACACCGCTGCTTGCCGCGGCCCGCGCAAGGAAGCTGAAGACCGTCGACGGTCTCGGCATGCTGCTCAACCAGGCCGTGCCCGGCTTCGAGCGCTGGTTCGGCGTCAGGCCGCAAGTGACGGCTGAACTGCGCGCGCTCATCGTGGCGGACCTGGTGCCGAAACTATGATCGTGCTCGGTCTCACCGGCTCGATCGGCATGGGCAAGTCGACGACGGCAAAGATGTTTGCCGAGGCCGGCGTGCCGGTTCACGATTCCGACGAGGCGGTGCATCGCCTCTATGCCGGCAAGGCTGCCCCCCTGGTCGAGGCTGCCTTTCCCGGCACGACTAGTGCCGGCGTGGTCGATCGCGCAAAACTTGGCGAGCGTGTGCTCGGCGACGCCACCGCGCTGAAGCGGCTCGAGGCCATCATCCATCCGCTGGTGCGCGCCGATGCCGATGCCTTCCTGGCCAGGCATCGCGCCGCCGGCGCGCCGCTTGCCGTCCTCGACATTCCGCTGCTGTTCGAAACCGGCGGCCGCAACCGCGTGGACAAGGTCGTCGTCGTCACCGCGCCGGCCGAAGTGCAGCGTCAGCGGGTGCTGGCGCGGCCGGGCATGACGGAGGAAAAACTGGCGTCGATCCTGGCCAAGCAGGTACCGGATGCGGAAAAGCGCCGTCAGGCCGATTTTATCATCGACACCGGACAGGGGATGGACGCCGCCCGCGCCGCTGTCGCCGCGATCATTGCCGAACTCTCCGGGGATAAGTCTGGCAAGGCAGGCTCCTGACGGCAGGCCGTCAGCATTGCCCATTGCCATTTTGTTCCGGTCTCATGATTCTGCTCGTTTGGAGCGGACTGATTCGATGCGTGAGATCATCTTCGACACGGAAACCACCGGCCTTGATTCGCGTGACGACCGCGTCATCGAGCTGGGCGGCATCGAACTGGTCAACCGCTTCCCGACCGGAAAGACCTTCCACCACTATATCAACCCTCAAGGGAGGGCGATCCACGCCGAAGCGCAGGCGGTTCACGGCATCAGCATGGCGGACCTGGCGGGCAAGCCGACCTTTGCCGAGATTGCCGAGGAGTGGCTCAACTTCATCGACGGCGCCAAGCTGGTCGCCCACAATGCGACGTTCGATGTCGGCTTCCTCAATGTGGAATTCGGCCGGCTCGGTCATCCGGTCATCGACAATGGCCGTGTCGTCGACACGCTGGCGCTGGCGCGCCGCAAGCACCCGATGGGCCCCAATTCGCTCGACGCGCTCTGCCGGCGCTACGGCATCGACAACACAAGGCGCACCAAGCACGGCGCCTTGCTCGATTCCGAACTGCTGGCCGAAGTCTATATCGAGCTGATCGGCGGCAAGCAGGCGGCACTCATCCTAGACAGCGCAACCGCGCCGGCCCAGGGCGGCGAGAATATCCGCCAGATCGAAATCACCATCAGCCAGCGCCCTGCGCCCTTGCCGCCGCGCCTGACCGACGCCGAGCGCGGCGCGCACGCAGGCATGGTCGCTACGCTCGGCGAAAAGGCGCTGTGGTTGAAGGTTCTTGGGAACTAGCGACCAGCTGGAGGTTGGTTGGCAGCGCGGGGTTAAGCAGACCTTCGAGACAGGCCTGTTCTTCTGGCGAATTGCCGATTACCAAACCAGCCGTTGGACGCCGTAGCGACAGGTAGAACCCGAACCCTCGCCGGATTTGTGTTCTGGCATGCGGCGGCCGAGATCGTTGGTGACACCGATTATAGGTGCCGCCCTTCTGGCTCGCAGTCATGAGCGCGTCGCTGAACTCGCGCGGACACCCCGCGCGCCGCTGACGCTGCGCTTCGGACCGGAAGTCGGCCGTCGCCTCGACCAAGCCTTGGGTCGCATTTGCGCCTTGACCGACCACCTAGAGCGAGATCATGATCGAACTAGTTTTGGCTATGCCATAAGTTTGCGCCCAGGTTGTCCCGCGTTAAAGGACTACCACTCATGAGCTGGCGGCGAGAAATCATTGCGGCTGTATTGATCGGCGTTTCGTCGTTCGCGCACGCTTCCATCTTAGACGATGCTGAAGACGCAATCGCGCGCGCAGATTATGCAGCCGCAATGAGAATGCTGGAGCCGCTTGCAGACGCTGGGGACGCAGTGGCTGAGAATGATATTGGATGGCTCTACTATGAAGGTTTAGGCGTCGCTCGCGATGAAGCCCGTGCGGTGAATTGGTTCCTCAAGGCCGCAACCCAAGGCCAGCCGGCTGCGCAGTTGAACCTTTGGGATGCGTATCTGAATGGCCGCGGCGTTAGCGCTGATGAAGCCCAAGCGACAACTTGGCTTCGCGCTGCGGCTGACCAGCGTCTTCCGTGGGCGCTGGTTGAACTAAGTTTCGCTCACCTTGACGGCCGCGGCGTCCGACAAAACGCAGACGAGGCATTTCGTCTGATGCAATTGGCTGCCGATCAGGGTCTGCCATTTGCCCAGAATGAACTGGGTTGGATGTACGAAACCGGGCTTGGTACTTCGCCAAACGATGATCAGGCGATTGCCTGGTACCGACAAGCGGCGAAGAATGGCAACACATCCGCGGGTTGGAATGTGGAGTACATGTATCGGTCGGGCAGAGCCGCTCCCGTCGATCCCTCAGAGGCAAAGCAATGGAATAGGAGGCGAAATTTCCGTTAGGGCGCCACTCTGAGCGCTTGTGCGGATTGGGCGGCCGATGAAAACTCACATCCGTCGATTGGTCATGCGGTTCAATGCGGTCCTCCAAGCGGTGCTGCGCCGAGGGATTCCGCAAGACGGAGTGGCATCGGGCCGGCGCGTTTATCTGGTAAACGTGGTGGCGTTGGGAGCGGCTTCGATCTGTCTGTTTTTCTGCGGCTTCAATTTCGCGGCAGGGGCCGTTCATCACGATAGGTTCCTGGCGATAAATTTTGTCGCCAGTTTGCTATTTCTGTCGGTGCCATTCACAAATGGCTTCTCAAACGCCGCTGCAGCATACCTTCTGCTAGCGTTAATGTTCGCGATTGTGGTGCTGTTGGCGCTGCTGTCTGGGAGGGATTCCGGGGCACATTTCTTTCTAATTTCCGCCGGACCGGTTCTTCCGCTGCTGCTGGGTACCCGGCGGCCGATACTTGTTGCAGCGCTTACATTTGTCGCCATTTCGACGTTCCTGGTGCTTGAATTCACACTACCGACGCTGGTGTTCCCCGGGCGCCCTTGGCTTCCGCAAATACGCAATCCGTTTTCCGAGTCGCTGGATATTGGATTTGACGATAGCGTCTTCATCTTGTCGATGTTCGCCCTTGAGGCAATTTTGGCCTGCACAACGTTCGTTGCCTTCCGCCTGGCGGAGTCGGCCGAAGCATCCCTACAGCGAGAATACGCTCGGTCTGAGCTTCTCCTGCAGAACCTCCTGCCAAATCCCATAGCAACGCGCCTCAAGGAGCGTCCTGACAGCGTCATTGCGGACAAGTTCGATTCGGTGACCGTTCTTTTCGCAGATGTTGTCGGTTTCACATCAAGTGCAGCGCGCAAGCGGCCAGAGGAACTGGTGGCATTCCTTGAGCGCATTTTTGGGGAATTCGACCTGTTGGCAGAAAAGCACGGCCTGGAGAAAATCAAAACGATTGGCGACGCTTACATGGTGGCCGGAGGAATGCCGATTCCTGCTGAAGGGCACACAAACTCGGTCGCGAATATGGCTTTGGACATGATCAAAGTGGCAGGGCGCCTGACCGTCGAATTCGGTGAGGAAGTCGCAGTTCGCATCGGATTCCACTCCGGACCTGCTGTCGCAGGTGTCATAGGCCGTCGCAAGCCATTCTACGATGTTTGGGGTGATACGATAAACGTAGCGGCTCGGATGGAGTCCTCCGGCGTGCCCGGGCGTATTCAAATTACACCAGAAGTGAAGCGCGTCTTGGGAGCAAGCTACACGTTCGAGGAGCGTGGAACGGTCAACGTGAAGGGTAAGGGCCAAATGCCACTTTTCTTCCTCACGGGTAGGTCCACCAACGATCCCGGCGTCGGAGGAATTCGATAACGGCCACGGTTGCGCGACTTGCAGCTGCCTCAATCGAGGCATAGGCGGGCAGCGCATTCCAAATTACGCGCCCTCGATATATTCCTGTGGCGCCCCCGGCTTCCTCAATGTCGAATTCGGGCGGCTGGGTCATCCGGTCATCGACAATGGCCGTGTCGTCGACACGCTGGCGCGCCGCAAACACCCGATGGCCCCCAATTCGCTCGACGCGCTCTGCCGGCGCTACGGCATCGATAACACAAGGCGCACCAAGCATGGCGCCTTGCTCGATTCTGAGCTGCTGGCCGAAGTCTATGTCGAGCTGATCGGCAGCAAGCAGGCGGCACTCATCCTCGACAGCGCAACCGCGCACAGGGCGGCGAGAACGTCCGCCAGATCGAAATCAAAAGACTTAAAGCGTTGATGGGCGAAGGTCCCGAACCTCGGAATCAGCACACTATGCCGGGTACCGCAGCCACTGACGGTCGAACACGTCGAGGATGGCGTGGAACTCGGCCGGCGGGATCTGGAGCGCGCCGCCGTCGCTGCTGTCTCCAGCTAGGAACTGCGCGAGCTGCCGGTTGACGGTTTCCGGTTGATCGATGATCAAGCCGAGTGCTGCCAGATCCGCGACGATCGACCGGTCGGACGCCAGATATCCGCCCCATAACTCGGTCCCGTGCGGCGGATCGGGCAAGCGGATCATCAGGATTCTGCTCAGTGACGGCTGCGGCTCCGGACCGATGATGGCGCCGCCGCACAGATAGCCGCCGAGCACGCTTCCCGGCTGCGACTGCGGGAACAGACAGAAGAAGAAATGAGCGTCGCCGCCGGGTTCCTTCAGATGCGCATAGAGGCCGCGTTTTGCCGGCGTGACCGGCCCGCCGATCAGCAGCTGCCCGGTCGGCAGTATCTCGCGATAGGCTGCAATCAGGCCGTGCCCATCCGGCCCGGCTTTTATAGACATGCTGCCTTTGATGAGTTGGCCGCGATAATAGGGCGACATGGCGCGCGAATAGCAGGCATAGGTGCCGACCAAGGCCAGGCCAAGACTCCCATCCTCGTGCAAGGATCCCTTCGATGGCGCACTGGCACGGCGCTCCAGCTCAGCCCTGTCGATGCCGTGGCGGGCGCAGATCGCCGCGGTGAAGGCTGGCAGGTCGCTCGCGGCAACCCAGGCTCCGGGCTGCTCCAGGCCGAGAAGCTTCGACCAGTCGTCATAGACGCTGAGTTCGCGCGGCTGCGCGCGGCCCTGCAGCCATTTGTCGGCGCGACCGACATCGAAAGCGGTCTTCGGGTTGACAGCGCGGAATGCAGCCGCGAGATCCTTGCGGGAGGCGGTTCCGAGCAGGGTCGAGGTCAGCCTTAGCTTCTGCGCGATATGCTGTGCCATCCGACGCCCCACTTGCCCTTTGCACGCATAACACGTGCCAGCATTGGCACCCAAAGCTTTTCCACAGGCCTGTATTCCAGGAAATCCGCAGAATTCCACGCTGTTCCACGCGCGCGCCCTTTGCCATTTGGGGGCTGGCGCTAAGCTGGCGGCGGCAAGGGGCAAAAAACCTTCACGAAACTCGCACTATCCGGGCCGATCCCCTTCCTTTGGCCAAAGTCGTGACACGGCCGTCGAGCACTGCCGACGCCGAGCTTTCAAAATGATCATACCAACCGCAAATGTCGCCTCTCACAAGGAAGGAACGATTAGATGTCCTGGTCCACTTCTCCCGCAACTCCCTACGTCGCGGTCGCGACTGGATGCGCCGCGCTTCTGCTGCTCCTGAACTTCGGACCGACCGGAGAAATTCAGGAGCGGCATGTCAACGGCACCCCCGTAGCGCAGGCCGTCGAGCCGACGCGCATCGAAGTCGACGGCGGTGCGCATGCGATCCGCTTTTTCATCGATGGAAAACAGGTCGCCCTGCTCAATTCGACTGGGTTCGAGGAATGAACTCACGCTTGCCATACAGCCGCTTGCCCGTCGCGCGAGCCGATTACCGATGGCCGGCATCCCAAACAAAAAACCCGGCACAAGGCCGGGCTTTTCATGAATTCTGCAAGGCAGGCTTCAGCTCACCTGGACCTTGGACGCCGCTTGGTCCTCGGCCAGCTTCTGCTGGAACATCTGCGCGAAATCGATCGGGTCCAGCATCAGCGGCGGGAAGCCGCCATTGCGCGTCGCCTCGGCGATGATCTGCCGGGCGAACGGGAACAGCAGGCGCGGGCATTCGATGAACAGGATCGGCAGCATGTGTTCCTGCGGGAAGCCGCTGATCGCGAACACGCCGCCATAGACCAGCTCGACATTGAACAGCACTTCCTGGTCGAAGGAGGCCTTGGCGTTCAGCGTCAGATTGACGTCGAACTGCTTGTCGGAGAGCGGGTTGGCGTTGACATTGACGTTGATGGCGATGCCGGGCGCCTTGTCGCGGCCGCGCAGCGAATTCGGCGCGCCGGGGCTTTCGAAGGACAGGTCCTTCACATACTGGGCCAGAACGTTGAGCGACGGCTGCGCCGCAGTGTTGCCGTTTCCGTTGGCTGCGCCGACCGGCGCGTCATCTTTGCTGGCCATAAGCCTTTGTCCTCTTGCCTGGGCAGCAACGCTGACCGAATTGAAATCGGGCGTTCGCTACCATGGTCGGCATGACAAGACAAGGTTTGCCGCCTCCCTTCCGGGAACGCCGCCTTACTCGTCCTTGAGGCGGCGCCAGGGAGAGTTGTGGTCCGGGCCGCGCGCATAGTCGTCGCTGCGCGAATAATCGCCATCGTCGAGGTCGATGGTCTTGTCGCGCTGCCGGCCGCGGAATCCGCCGGTGCTGAAATTGGTGGCCAGCACGACGCGGCCCTTCAATGCCCGCCAGGCGAGATCGCGGACCGGCGGCAGGAACAGCAGCAGGCCGATAATATCGGTGATGAAGCCGGGGATGATCAAAAGGATCGCCGCCAGCACGACCATCGCGCCATGCGCGAGCTGGCGGCTCGGATCGCGGCCGGCGTCCATCTCGGCCCGGATCCGCGTCATGACGCTGAAACCCTGGTGCCGGAGCAGCAGCGCGCCGGCGATGCTCGACGCCAGCACCAGGCCGACCGTCGCCAGGGCGCCGACCTGGCGCCCGACAACCACGAAGCCGGCGATTTCCAGCAGCGGCAGCGCGAGGACAAAAAGGGGAAGGAACGAAATGCGCAAGTCTTGCAAACTCTCTCGATCGTTTTGGCCGTTTCGATGTTTTGGCCGCCGGCGAGCAATCGTCGCTGGCACTGAGCCTGTTAGATAGGTATGCCTGCCTTTGATTTGAATGATTGCGCCTTGCGTTCTATATGCTTTGAATGTTGAACGCTATGCGACCGTGGCCCCTGGGGCTGACGGTCTGGCGACAGGGCAGGGATTGATTGGCGGAAGATATGGGATTCTTCGACTTCGGCACGATTTTCTTCCTGATTGCGGCGGTGGTCATCTTTTTCCAGCTGCGCAATGTGCTGGGCCGTCGCACCGGCAGCGAACGGCCGCCCTTCGACCCCTACACGGCGGCCCGCAGCGGCGACAAGGATGCTGCCCAGAAACCCGAAAATGTCGTTTCGCTGCCACGCAAGCGGTTGCCGGGCGAGCCGGCGGCCGAGACCTATGCGGCAATCGACGCTTTCGCCAAACCCGACACCGACCTCAACAAGGGTCTGCGCACGATCAAGGACAATGATCCGTCCTTCGAGCCGAAGGGTTTCGTCGACGGCGCCAAGATGGCTTACGAGATGATCGTCATGGCCTATGCCGACGGCGATCGCAAAACGCTGAAGAACCTGTTGTCGCGCGAGGTCTTTGACGGCTTTGTCGCCGCCATCGGCGAGCGCGAGGCCAAGTCGGAAAAGATCCAGTCCTCTTTCGTCGGCATCGACAAGGCCGACATCGTCTCGGCCGAGATGAAGGGCGGCGAGGCGCATGTCACGCTGCGCATCATCAGCGAGCTGATTTCGGCGACCCGCGACAAGGCCGGCGCCGTCATCGACGGCGACCCCGAAACCGTCGCCGAGGTCAAGGACGTCTGGACCTTCGCCCGCGACACGCGCTCGCGCGATCCGAACTGGAAGCTCGTCGCCACCGAGGAAGAAGACTGAACCCGGTACAAGCGGCGAGGCTCCGGTGTCGCTATCGCCTCTCTTTGTCGGGAAATCCTTTGGCGACCTGCCCGGCTGGGGTGACGACGACCATCTGGCGGCCTTCGCGGCCTTTCGCCGCTCGGCCTTCCATGTCCTGACCAAGCCCTATCGCAGCGGCGCGCTCGGTGTCGACTTCAGCGCTTTCGCGGAAGCCTACGCCGAGGCCCGCATTGTTTCGCCGGCGAATCGGTCACAGGCCCGCGCCTTCTTCGAGCGTTATTTTATCCCGATGACTATCCGCGCCGAGAACGGTGGCGCCGGCCTCGTCACCGGCTTCTACGAGCCCGAGGTCGAAGCGTCGCCGGTGCGGACGGAGCGATTTTCGGTGCCGCTGCTGTCGCGTCCGGCCGATCTCGTCGATATCGACGACAGCAACCGGCCTAAGGGAATGGATCCTTACCTCGCCTTCGCGCGCCAGACGCCGGACGAACCGGTCGAGTATTTCGACCGCGGCGACATCGAGCGCGGGGCGCTGGCCGGCAAAGAGCTGGAAATCGCCTGGCTGGCCGACAAGGTCGATGCCTTCTTTATCCATGTGCAGGGTGCGGCGCGGCTGAACATGACCGATGGCCGGCTTCGGCGTGTCACCTACGCCGCCAAATCCGGCCAGCGCTTCACCGGACCCGGCAAGATTTTAAGCGAGACCGGCGCAATCCCGCTGGAAAAGGTGACGATGCAGTCGATCCGCGCCTGGTTCAAGGCGCATCCGGATCGTGTCGACGAGATCCTTTGGCAGAACCGCTCCTACATCTTCTTCCGCGAGGCTGATGTCGAGGACGCCGCCCTTGGTCCGATCGCCGCCGCCAAGGTGCCGCTGACACCGGGCCGCTCCATCGCCGTCGACCGCCTGCTGCACACATTCGGCACGCCGTTCCACATCGACGCGCCATCGCTGATCGCTTTCGACGCAAAACCGTTTCGGCGCCTGATGATCGCGCAGGACACCGGCTCCGCCATCACCGGCCCGGCGCGCGGCGACCTGTTCGCCGGCTCGGGCGACGCGGCCGGCGAGATCGCCGGCGTGGTGCGCCATGCGGCCGATTTTCATGCGCTGATCCCGCGCGCGCTTGTTCCGGGTGCGAATCGATGATCCGGCGTCCGGACAGATTGAGCGAAGCCAAGCTCAGCGAGGACGACCGAGTTCTGTGGAACCTGGTGGCGCGCACCGCCAAGCCGCTTAAGGGCTGGATTGCCGTCGATATCCCCGACATCCCTGCCGAAGCCAGGCCAACACCGTCGCAGCCGGCCCAGCCCATTGCCAACCAGGCAGGCACGGCAAAGCCGAAGACGCAGCATGTCGCCCATGCGCTCGACGAACCGACGCTGGACAAGCTGTCGAAAGGCCGGCTGCCGATCGAGGGCCGCGTCGATCTGCACGGCCTGACCCAGGACGAGGCCTATTCGCTGCTGTTCTCGTTCCTGCACCGGGCGCATGCCGGCGGCATCCGCTACGTGCTGGTCATCACCGGCAAGGGCTCGTCCTCCGGCGGCGACGGGGTGCTGCGGCGCGCGGTACCGGCGTGGCTGTCGACGCCCGCCTTCCGGCCGCTCGTCTCCAGCCACGACCACGCCGCCCGCAATCATGGCGGTTCTGGTGCGCTCTATATCCGGCTGCGGCGGCTGCGCGCATGAGGATGGCGGCATGACCCCGTTCGGCGAGAAGCTGCGGGCGCTCAGAAGCGAGCGCGGTGTCAGCCAGAAGGACATGGCGGCGGCGATCGGCGTCAGCGCCGCCTATCTGTCGGCGCTGGAGCATGGCAGGCGGGGTGCGCCGACCTGGACGCTGATCCAGAAGATCATCGGCTATTTCAACATCATCTGGGATGACGCCGAGGAGCTGGCGCGGCTGGCCGAAGCCTCGCACCCGCGCGTGAAGCTCGACACGTCGGGCCTCAGTCCCGCCGCCACCGAGCTTGCCAATCTGCTGGCCGAGAACATCGAGAAACTCGACGAGGCGGAACTGCGCCGCATTACCGCGTCGATCCGCGCGGCGCTGGGCCGGCAGCCCTAGCTACGCCAGAGGTGCGCGTTTGCCTGCGCGCGCGAAGGCGTCCGCTTTACCCGAAGAGCTGCCCGCCGGCTGGCCGCCGGCGGTCAGCAGTGATGAGATCATTTTTTGCCGGCCGCACCGCCATTATTTCCCCGGCCGCCCTTGTCTCCATGGTTTTGACCGCCGTTTCCGCCGCCCAGGCAGTTCGAGTCGCCGGCGCTGCAACAGCGCCCGCTCCACAAATCGTTGGTTGATGTCTTGGCGCAGCTTGTGAAGGTCTGATCGGCCAAAGTGGATCCGGCCATGCCGGATACCGCGACTGCGGCGAGAAGGGCATTTCGCAAAAGTGCAGTCATCTGAAGTCTCCATGGTTGGTTTCTGTCCACGGCTGTGTGTCGTTGGCCGGGAGGAAATGGTTCATGGAGAAATGCGGAATTGTTGGAAGCGCGCGAAGTGCTTGTAGCGCCGCGCCGCGCCTCATCCGCCTGCCGGCACCTTCTCCCCGTATAGTGACGGGGAGAAGAGGACAGCCGCGAGGTTGGCGCCCATTCTGCAACGATGACAATTGGCGAAAATATTGATGACAGTGTCTTTCTCCCCGTCACGATACGGGGAGAAATGTCCGGCAGGACAATGAGGGGCGGCGCGACGAGTTCCGGTATCTACCGAAAGCAGCTGAAGACGCGATCGTGCTTCGAAACCACCGCGCCCCGTATGCTACTGAACCGCGCCGACCAGGACCTGCTGGCCACCGCGGATCGAGACCCAGCGGCCGGTGTTGTCGATCGCCTGCCGCTTGAGGAAGCGGTAGCCGGTCTGGTCCCACGACTTGACCTTGTCGTTCAGATTGTCGAGCACATAGTCACCCTTGTCGGTGCGCACCGTCAGCACCGCATGGCCCTCGCCATCGGGCTTGCGCACGACGGTTATCAGAAGGTCGGCAAGCGATATGCCCATGCGCGAAAGCTGGCGCCGCTTTTCCAGCACGTAGTCCTCGCAGTCGCCGACGCCCTTGTCGGGATAGGCCCAGACTTCGTCCTTGCCGTAGATTTCCATGTCGCTCATCGGCTTGACGGCGGCGTTGACCCTGGCGGTGACGTTGATCAGCTTGCGCATCAGCCCGTCGGTCATCGCGGCCGGCGCCAGATTGCTCGGGCGGATCGAGCATTCGCCCGGATGGAGCTTGCAGAAATCATAGTGGCCGATCGGCTGCGAGGTGAGGCCCCCGGTCGCCATCGCTCCAGCCGCCAAAGCCGGTGCCACCCAGCCTCCCGTTACTGCCAGCCCGGCTGCCACATACACGCGCAGCCTTCGCGCCATTGATGAGGATATCATTGTCCCCGTCCACCCTTTGTTATTAACGAAAGGTTAAGGGGGATTTACAGTCCGTGTCAATTACGACGACGGTCGGATTGTTGGCATGGTTACCCGAGGGGTAGGACAGCGGCACTTGTGCAACAGAATCGGCTGCAACAGAATCGGCCGGCCGGCCGCCTTTTGCCGGCGAACTGGCGCGGATTGTCGCTGCGAGATCTATCTTCTGGCGACGCGGACCAGCTTCGGCTTCACCGCAACACGGTCCTGGCGACCATAGCTGGTGATGAAGTCGACGATGCGCGGCACGATTTCGGAGCGGAAGCGCGAGCCGTTGAACACGCCGTAATGGCCGACCGCCGGCTGCATGTAGTGCGCCTTCTTGTCGGCAGGGATGTTGGGGCACAGATCATGCGCCGCCTTGGTCTGGCCAAGCCCGGAAATGTCGTCGTTCTCGCCTTCGACCGTGAACAGCGCGACGTTGCGGATATCCGACGGATCGATCCTGATGCCGCGATGGGTCATCTCGCCCTTGGGCAAGGCATGGCGCACGAAGACGGTGTCGACGGTCTGCAGGTAGAATTCCGCCGTCAGGTCCATGACAGCCATATACTCGTCGTAGAAATCGCGGTGCTTCTCGGCATTGTCGCCATCATGCTTCACCAGGTGCATGAAGAAGTCCTTGTGGGCGATGATGTGGCGGTCGAGATTCATGCTCATGAAGCCGGACAGCTGCAGGAAGCCGGGATAGACCTCGCGGCCGAAGCCCGGCACCGGCCAGGGCGCCTGCATCACGACATTGTCGCGGAACCATTCGATGCCCTTTTCCTCGGCCAGGAGATTGACCGCGGTCGGGTTGCGGCGGGTGTCGATCGGGCCGCCCATCAAGGTCATGGTCGAGGGAACGAAGGGGTCGCCGCGCGTTTCCATCAGCGCCACGGCGGCAAGCACCGGCACGGAAGGCTGGCACACCGCCATCACATGGGTGTCGGGGCCGAGCGCGTGCAGCATGTCGATGATGTAGTCGATATAATCGTCGAGATCGAAACTGCCGTCGGCGAGCGGCACCATGCGCGCATCGACCCAGTCGGTGATGTGCACGTCGGCATAGGGCAGCATCGCTTCGACCGTGCCGCGCAGCAGCGTCGCATAGTGGCCCGACATCGGCGCCACGATCAACAGCTTCGGATCCGCCCGGCGCCCGGCGGGAACAGCGCGTTCAAAGCGGACGAGATTGCAGAACGGCCGCGACCACACGGTCTTCTCGGTGACCTCGACGCTCTTCCAGTCGACCACGGTCTTGGTCAGGCCGAATGTCGGTTTGCTGTAGCGGCGCGTGGTGCGCTCGAACAGTTCGGCGGTCGCCGCGACCGAACGGCCCCAGGACGTGTGCGAAAACGGATTGAGCGGATTGGTGTAGAACAGGCGCACCGCATCGGCATAAAGGCGCGCGGGCTGCATGGCGGCGTGGTTCATTTCATAGAGCTGGTAGAACATCGAGAACCCCGCTGCTGCCTGCGACCGAAGGGACGACGAGCAGCGCCATGCCTTTGATATATCTCGCGGGGAAGTTAACAACTAATTGCTGCGATGCAATACGTCACGTGGCGTGACTAACGCTTCTTTCGTCCAAAGCCTTGAAAATCCGGCCCGAACGGCGCAGCCGGCTCACTGTGCGGTGCGAAGTGTGTACGAAATGTGTCCGGCCTTCGCGCCGGACACCCGACCATGATCCCGAAAAGTGGATTGCGGTTTTCGGAAAGATCATGGTCCAAGCAATAGCAATATCAAACGCGCGCCATGCAGACGGCGGTATGGCCGGAACCGATGAAGCCGAGCTGGCCGGCGGCACCCTTCGACAGGTCGAGCACGCGACCCCTGATGAACGGACCGCGATCGTTGATGCGCACGATGACGCTGCGGCCGTTGTTCTGGTTGGTCACCCGAAGCTTGGTGCCGAAAGGCAAGGTGCGGTGGGCGGCGGTCATCGCCGACGGGTTCATGCGCTCGCCCGATGCGGTCCTGGAGTGCAGGGCGTACCAGGAGGCACGGCCACACTGGCCGGCGGCGGCCGCCGAAGATGCGCCGGCCATCAGGCCAGCAGCGATCGTTACCGCGACAAGCGCGGTCTGTTTTGTAGTATTCATATTTGGGGGATGGCTCCGTTTTTGACAGACCCCAGCCGTTATGTGTCGAATAAGGCGACAAATGCGGCAAGTATCTGGCGGTTCCATGGCGATGGCACACGTTTGGAGTCGCTGGGTAACAGTCTGTTAGGGATTTTCGGCAGGCCGGTGATCAATTCTCGATGATCTTCATGCTGAAGTCGGGGACTTGTTTGACAAGATCGAGCGTTGATATCCAAGTAGAAGTGAACGCGGTCGGGTCCCTTCCTTCAGTTCATTCATCGCGCCCACAGCGCCGCAACCGATCGACTTTGAAAGGGAGATCCGTCAATGAGACTGACCAAAAATCTGCTGGCGTTGATTGTGCTTGCCATCGGCGCGCTGTGGTCGCTGCAGGGCATCGGCGTGGTCGGTGGCAGCTTCATGACCGGCCAGTCGCAATGGCTCTATGTCGGCCTCGTCACCATGCTGGTCGGCCTGCTGGGACTGGTCTGGGCAAACCGTTCGCGGGGGTGAGCTGCTCTGTGCAGGACAAGCGCTAGCGATCCTTCGCGCCCCCCCTCTCGAAGGGTTGTGCTGCCCCGATAAAGCTAGCCGAACAGCCGATCCAAAATCTTGCCCTCAAGCCGGGCAAGCTCGACCGAACCGCGCCGGCGTGGCCGGGCCACGGGCACATCGAGGTCAAGCGCGATCTTGCCGGCGCTGATCACCACGACCCGGTCGGCGAGCGCGACGGCCTCGGCGACATCATGCGTGACCAGCACGGCGGTGAACTTCTGGGCGAGCCAGATGCGTTCCAGCAACTGCTGCATCTCGATGCGGGTCAAGGCGTCGAGCGCGCCCAGCGGCTCGTCGAGCGCCAGGATCTGCGGGTGGCCGACCAGCGCGCGGGCCAGCGCCACGCGCTGCTTCTGGCCGCCGGACAATACCGACGGCCATTCGTCGGCGCGATCGGCGAGCCCGACCTCGCCAAGAATGGCGAGCGCCCGTTGCCTTGCGTCGGCGCCGGAGGCGATGCCGGTCAGCCCGACCTCGACGTTTTTCACCACGCTGGCCCAGGGCAGCAGTCGCGGCTCCTGGAACATGAAGCGCGTGCGGCTGTGGCCTTCCTCTTCTGATCCAAACGTCAGCGACCCGGCCGTCGGCCGGTCGAGCCCGGCCAGCAGCCGCAAAAGCGTGCTCTTGCCGCAGCCGCTCTTGCCGATGACGGCGACGAACTGCCCGACCGGCACGTCCAGATCGATGCCGTCGAGAACGACCTTGTCGCCAAAGAATTTTCCGACACCCTGGAAGGCAAAGGCGCGCGGTCTTTCGATGGTCTGTTCCGGCTGCGGCTGCTGCGGCGCGGCGACAAACGAGCGGACGGCGGCGAGGCTGGCTGCGGGCATCGAAAACCTCAGGCGTTCTGGAAGGCGGGATGCCAGCCGAGCGACAGTCGCTCGAGCAGGCGGGCTAGGCTGTCGGCCAGCTTGCCGAGCAGCGCATAGATCAGGATCGACAGCACGACGACGTCGATCAGCAGGAATTCGCGCGCCTGCATGGCCATGTAGCCGAGGCCGGAACTCGCCGAAATCGTCTCGGCGACGATCAGCGTCAGCCACATGATGCCGAGCGCGTAGCGCAGGCCGACGAAGATCGCCGGCAGCGCGCCGGGCAGGATCACGCGGAAGAACAGTGCGCGGCGATCCATGCCGTAGACGCGGCCCATCTCGACCAGTTGCGGGTCGACGCTCTGGATGCCCAGCAGCGTGTTGACGTAGATCGGAAAGAACACGCCAAGCGCCACCAGGAACAGTTTGGCCTCCTCGTCGATGCCGAACCACAGGATGACGAGCGGGATCAGCGCCAGGTGCGGGATGTTGCGGATCATCTGCAGCGTGGTGTCGGTCAGGCCACGGCTGAGCGTCGACAGCCCGTTGGCAAGGCCGAGCGCAAAGCCGATCGAGCCGCCGACGGCGAAGCCGGCAAGCGCGCGCGCCGTGCTGACTCCGATGTTGCGAATCAGTTCGCCCGATAGCGTCAGCCGCCAGAAGGCCTCGGCGACGGCACTTGGCGCCGGCAGCACGTTGGGCGGCATCAAACCGGCGCGGCTGGCGATTTCCCAGCCGGCAATCACCAGCACCGGCAGCAGCCAGCCGATGCCGTTCCTGCCCAAACGGGTGGCCAAAGGGGTGGCAAGCCTCGTGGAAAAGCTCATGACGCGGCCTGCAGGCGAGCCGCGCCATGGAAGCCGACTGAGAATTCGTTGGCGATGTCTTCGCGCGCCCTGAGCCGCCTGGTGCCGAGCCCGAGCCGAGGGAATAGAAGCTCGGCGACGCGATAGGCTTCCTCCAGATGCGGGTAGCCCGAGCCGATGATGGTATCGATGCCGATCGCCTGATACTCGCGGATGCGTTCGGTGATCTGCTCCGGCGTGCCGACCAGTGCCGTGCCGGCGCCGCCGCGCACCAGCCCGACGCCGGCCCACAGGTTGGGCGACACCACCAGCCGGTCGCGGCGGCCGCCATGCAGTTCGGCCATGCGGCGCTGGCCGACCGAGTCCATCTGGTTGAGGAAGCGCGCCTGCGCGTTTTCGATCTGGGCATCGGTGACGTGGCTGATCAGCCGGTCGGCGGCGCGCCAGGCTTCGTCCTCGGTTTCGCGGACGATAAAATGCAGCCTGATGCCGAAGCGCAGCGTGCGGCCGCGCAGCGCCGCCTTGCTGCGTGCCGAGGCGAGTTTCTCGGCAACCTGTGCCGGCGGCTCGCCCCAGGTCAGGTACATGTCGACGAGGTCGGCGGCGAGATCTTGCCCGGCGTCAGACGATCCGCCGAAATAGAGCGGCGGCCGCTCCTGCAGCGGCAGAAGGTCGAGGCGGCCGTTCTCGACGCGGTAGTATTTGCCGTCGAAATTGACGCGTTCGCCCGACACCAGGCCGCGCCAGATGGTCAAAAATTCATGCGCCTGGGCATAGCGCTCGTCATGCGGCAGGAAGACGCCGTCGCCGGCGAGTTCGGTCGGGTTGCCGCCGACCACGACATTGAGCAACAGGCGACCGTTGCTCAGCCGGTCGAGGGCCGCCGTCTGGCGGGCGGCGAAGGTCGGCAGCGTCACGCCGGGCCTAAGTGCAACGAGGAATTTGAGTTTTTCGGTCAGTGTCGCGAGGCCTGTCGCGGTGATCCAGGAATCCTCGCAGTTCTGCCCGGTCGGCAACAGCACGCCGGGAAAGCCGAGCCGGTCGACCGCCTGGGCGATCTCCTTGAAATAGCCGAACTCCGGCGGCCGCTGCTGTTGCTCGGAGCCGAGATAGGAACCATCGCCATGCGTCGGGATGAACCAGAAGAAATCAAGTGGGCTGGCTAACGCGGTCATGGCAGGCCTCTCGGAGATGCAGGCGAAAACGGGAGACGGCGCCGGGTGGTCTCACCCGGCGCCGCCTGGACAAAAATCAATTGCCCGGTGCGGTCCACACCGCGTCGGAAATCCGCACCGCGTTCGGGATCAGCCCGAGTTTGTAGAAGCGGTCGGCGGTGGCCTGCTGGCCGGCGATGATCTCGTCGGTGATCGGAAAGATGCCGAACTTGGTGCGGTTGGCGGCGATGGTCTGCGCATCGAGCGGCACCCCGGTCACCTCGTGCAGCGCCGCGGCCACCTTGTCGCGGTTCTGGTCCGCCCATTTCGCCGCCTCGCCAAGGGCTGTGATCGTCGTGGTGACGATCTCGGGATGCGCCTTGGCGAAATCCTTGTTGGCGAGGAAATAGGTGTTGACCTTGAGCACCTCGCTGGAGCGGGCCAGCACACGCGGCTGGTAGCGGGTTTCGGCGATGGCGAAGAACGGATCCCAGACGGCCCAGGCGTCGATCTGGTCGCTGGCGAAGGCGGCGGCCGCATCGGCCGGGCTGAGATAGACCGTCGTGATCTGGTCGAAGGGAACACCTGCCTTTTCCAAAGCCGCGACGAGCAGATTATGCGCACTGGTGCCCTTGCCGACGCCGACGCGCTTCCCCTTGAGGTCGGCGACCGACTGGATCGGCGACGTCGGCTTGACGAAGATCGCCTCGCCGTCGCCGTTGGCCGGCAGTGCTGCCGCATAGACAATGTTGGCGCCGGCCGACTGGCCGAAGATCGGCGGTGCGTCGCCTGTCCAGCCGGCATCGATGGCGCCGACATTGAGCGCCTCGACCAGCGGCGGACCGGCGGTGAACTCGACCCACTTCACTGTGACGCCCTTGTCGCTCAGCGCCTTTTCAATCACCTGCTGCTGCCTGGCGATCACCGGCAGGCCGGTCTTCTGATAGCCGATGCTGAACTGCTTCAGCTTCGGCGCCGCGGCGCCGAACGACATGGCAACGCTGGCCGCCAGCAGGCCGATGCCGAAAACACGTCTTGTTAGATTGAACATGATCCCTCTCCTTCGATGCGGATCGGCGTCGGGAAATGTCCTCGCCGGGTGGAAGATGGGTCAGGCTAGGTAGGTCTATAAACTTAGTAGAGAAACGATTTTGCGAGTTAGGTGGGAAAGATGGAATTGTTTTGCTGCCGATCGGCGCAAATCACCAACGCAGGCGATTTGCTGGAAGCCCCATGCCTTCGTCATCCTAGGGCGGAGCAGGAGCGAAGCGACGTCGCGGAGACCCTAGGATCCATGCCGTGACGACGAGGAAAATGCAGCGGCGCAGAAGAGAAGCTTGCTCTGTAGCGATCCTTCCCACTCCCTCTGTCCTGCCGACATCGCACAAACTTCTGCACCGCCGCAGCGCTCAAACGTCACGGCATGGATCCTCGGGTCTGCGCGTCCGCTTCGCTCCCGCTCCGCCCGTGGATGACGAAGAGGGCGTGCGACTGGCTGCTGAGTGTCGACGTTCGCTGCCGATCGACGCCAACCGGCACCGCCGCCCTTCACTGCGACCAATATTGCCAGGCCCAGTAAAAACTCTCGTCGCGCGGTGGCAGGCGGTTGTGCCTGGCCTGCAATTGGACTGGCGTCGGCGACGCCGGGCCGTCCTCTTGCAGCCTGTGCGCCTTGTCCCTGGAAAGGCTGAGCAGCCAGGCGCCGAAATGGCTGAACAGCACGGCGGTGGAATGGGTCATCGTCATTCTCCCTTTTCCGATCATTCCTTTCCCGCCCACGGGACGAGCACGCGCTCGATCCTGCGGATGGTGAATTCGAGCACGAAGGCGATGGCCGCGATCACCAGTATGCCCATCACCACCACGTCGGTGACGAGGAACTGGGCGGCCGACTGGATCATGAAGCCAAGTCCGCGCGTCGCCGCCACCAGTTCGGCGGCGACCAGCGTCGACCAGCCGGCGCCGAGCGCGATGCGCAAGCCGGTCAGGATCGACGGCAGCGCGCTGGGCAGGATCACATGGCGGACCACTTGGGCGCGCGTCGCGCCAAGCGAGCGCGCCGCATTGATGCGCTCCTGCGAGACGCCGCGCACGCCCGAGGCGGTCGACAGCGCGACCGGCGCCAGCATGGCGATGGCGATCACCAGGATCTTCGACGGCTCGCCGATACCGAACCAGATGATGACCAGCGGCAGATAGGCGAGCGGCGGGATCGGCCGCAGGAATTCGAGCAGCGGATCGAAGATGCCGCGCCCGACAGTGCTGATGCCGATGGCCAGACCAACCGGCACGCCAATCAGGATGGCGGCGATCAGCGCGGCAAACACTCTGGCCAGACTGGCGACGGCATGCTGCAGCAGCGTCGCATCGACGAAGCCGTCGCGGGCGACGACGATGAATTTGTTCCACACGGCGGCAGGCGAAGGCAGGAAAACCGGCGACACCAGTTGCAGGCGTGCCGAAAGCGCCCACACCGCCAGCACCACCAGGATGGTGACCGCGCTGACCATGCGCGCCGAAACGCCTTTGCGCTTCGGACTGGGTCGCGACCATGGCACCGACAGGCCGTCGGCCTCGTCGACCTTGTGGCCCGGCCGTTCCGTATAGGAGGAAATGGTCATGCCGCTTCTCCTTCGAAGATCGCGTCGGTCAGCTCGCCGCGCGCCGCGGCGAAGGCCGGGTCGGCCTTGATGGAGCGAATGGCCTCGCCGGCCGCGTAGCGCCTGGAGAAGCCGGGCTCGAAGGTTTGCACCACTCGGCCCGGTCCGGGTGCCAGCACGACGATGCGGGTGGCGAGCACCAGCGCCTCCTCGATGCCATGCGTCACCATCAGCACGCCGACATCGCTTGCCGCCCACAGGTCGAGCAGCGTCGTCTGCATGCGCTCGCGTGTCAGCGCATCGAGCGCGCCGAGCGGTTCGTCGAGCAGCAGGAATTCGGGTTCGGCGGCCAGCGCCCGGGCCAGGCCGACACGCTGGCGCATGCCGCCGGAAAGCTCCCAGATGCGCTTGTCGCCGGCGTCCGCGAGCTTCACCAGATCAAGCAATTCATCAGCACGGCGCGCCCGCTCGGCTGGCCTGACACCGCGCAGCCGCAGCGCGAAGGCAACGTTCTCGCGCGCCGTCAGCCACGGAAACAGCGCATCGTTCTGGAACACCACCGCCCGGTCAGAGCCAGGCGCGGTGATCGGCTTGCCATTGATGGTGGCGGAGCCGCGCGCCGGCGCGACCAGGCCGGCGGCGACATTGAGCAGCGAGGTCTTGCCGCAGCCGGAGCGGCCGACCAGCACGACGAAATCACCCTTGGCAACGTCGATCGACACCCGTTCGACGGCGGGCGTCGGCTGGCCGTCATAGTGGATCGAAATTCCTTCGAGCACGAGATGCGACATGGAGCCCTCGCAGGAGGTTCTAGAGCATGATCCCGAAAAGTGGCGTCGGGTTTTCGCTAGAGATCATGTTCAAACGAATGGAGAATCCGACTGCCCCGGAACCGCTCCTCGTCAGCAGTCCCGGGGCAGTCAGCACGCGGCGTCAGGGAAGAAAATCCGCGCGCGTCGGGTTCATTGCGCTCAGTTTGAGGCCAGTGCCTCGGTGACATATTTCGACGACACGTATTTGGAATAGTCAGGCAGCACGGCGTCGATCTTGCCCTGCTCCTTGAGGAAGGCGGAGGTTGCCTCGACCGCCCTGACCGTGCCGCCGCCGAGGAACTTGTCCGACGCCTGTTCTTCCAGCGTCGGGAAGACATAGCCCTTGAGCAGCTGCGGCACCTCCTCCAGCTTGGCGCCGGTGAGCTTGGCAATCTTGGCCGCCTGCGGCGACGACACCGACCACGCATCCGGCTTGGCCAGGAATTCGGCATAGGACGCGCCCGTCACCTTGACGAAGTCGCGCACCGCTTCCGGGTTCTTCTCGGCAAAGTCGGTGCGCACGATCCAGGCATCGAAGGTCGGCGCGCCCCAGGCGGCAACCTGCGAAGAGTCCAGCACGACCTTGCCCGTCGTCTTAATCTGGCCGAGCGCAGGATCCCAGACATAGGCCGCATCGATGTCGCCGCGCGCAAAGGCCGCCGCGATTTCCGGTGGCCGCAGATTCAGGATCTCGACCGACTTAGGATCGACGCCCTCATGCTTCAGCGCGGCGAGCAGGCTGTAATGCGTCGTCGAAACGAAAGGCACGGCTACTTTCTTGCCGGCGAGGTCGGCGACCTTCTCGATGCCGGCGCCGTTGCGGGCGACCAGCGCTTCGGACTCGCCGATCAGGCCGACGATGAAAATGGTCTGGATCGGCAGCTCGCGGCTCGCCGCAGCCGCCAGCGGGCTCGAGCCGACATAGCCGATGTCGACCGAGCCGGAAGCGACCGCGGCGATGACATCGGCGCCGGAATCGAATTTCCGCCAGTCGATGGTCGCCTTGGTCGCCTTTTCATAGGTGCCGTCGGCCTGCGGCACTTTCGAAGGTTCGACCACCGTCTGGTAGCCGATGGTGATCTTGAGGTCGTCGGCAAAGGCCGGGCCGAGGAAGGCAGCACCCGCAAGGGCCGCCGATGAAAGCAGAATGATGCGTCGCGAAATTGTGGACATGAAGGGCTCCTGAAAAAGAGAAAACCGGAATGCCCTATGATAGTCCGCTAATTCTATCGTTCTTGTAGAGTTAAATCCTTCCAGCCAGGACAGGCTTATTAGAAAAAATGCATCGGCGGTGCGGTGCCGAAGCGGACAAGGAGGCTGCGGTCTTTGGAGGTCGGTGAAGCCCACCAGCTTCGTCGGGTCTCCGCGACGTCGCTTCGCTCCTGCTCCGCCCGTGGATGACGAAGTCGGGACTGTCGACAGCTGGGGACGCCATCCAGAATGAACGAGAATTCCTGTCCTGCCCCATCCCAGGCAAATCCATGCCTCAAATAGCCATGGATTTAAAAACCTGTTCCGCGTGTTCGAAGGTAAGTATAGTAATCTTATCGACATTGGGAACTGGAGGCGACGATGAGCGGCCACCGTATCGCGATGATCGCTGACGACGCGCTTTGGCCGTCAAAGCCGTGCCGTTGTGTCCCTGCGGGCACAAAGTCCTGACAAAATGGCCATAGCGGCTTGAAAACGAAGCTAAATCAACAGCTCTCGGCTTGTACATCATGTCACTAGAATTTATGTGTCATGTGGGCTTGGACGCGGCGGGAACGCACGCCAGGCGTTTCGCAACCGATGGTTCCGCGCCGTCGCATGACAGAGAAACTTTGATCTCATGCTCACGAAAAAGGGCAAGTACGGCCTCAAGGCGCTCGTACACCTCGCGCAACTGCCGGCCGGACAGCTCGCTTTCGTCAACGACATCGCCACCGGCAACAACATCCCGAAGAAATTTCTCGACGCCATCCTCGGCGAGCTGCGCAATGCCGGCTTCGTCCAGAGCCGCAAGGGCAAGGAGGGCGGCTATCGCCTGGCGCGGCCTGCCGACGAGATCAAGGTGGGCCATGTCGTGCGCGTGCTCGACGGGCCGCTGGCGCCGATTCCTTGCGCCAGCCGCACCCAGTACCAGCGCTGTGAAGATTGCAACGAGGCGACATGCCAAGTCCGACATCTGATGCTCGAGGTCCGGCAGGCGATCGCCGAGGTGCTCGATCAGCGCAGCCTCGCCGAGATGCGCGATATCGCCATCGACGACCTTCCGGTCGCGAAGGGCATCGACGACCTGCCGGTGAAGGTCCAGGCCTGACGCGCGCATTTCGCACAAGGGCGGGCGCATGACCGGGCGCGCCAACTCGATCATCATTGTCGGCGGCGGCGCCAGCGGCGTGGTGATGGCCGCGCATCTCCTGAAATCGCCCAATCCCGATCTGCGCGTCACGCTGATCGAAAAGCGCCCGCATTTCGGCCAGGGCATCGCCTATTCGACGCTGCTGTCGGCGCATGTGCTGAATGTCAGTGCCGCCGGCATGAGCGCCTATGCCGACGATCCCGGCAATTTCTGGCGCTGGCTGCTGGAGCGCGGCCTGGCTGCCCCGGACCAGGCGCCGGTCTACGCACCGCGCAGCCTCTATGCCCGTTACCTCAAGGAATTGCTCGACGAGCTGGAAACGCGCGAGCGCGAAACCGGCCGGTTGCGCCTGATCCGCGAGGAGAGCCTCTCGATCACGCCGACCACCTCCGGCGTCGAGGTCGCGCTGGCCAACGGCACCAGCGTCGTCGCCCATCTCGCCGTGCTGGCCACCGGCCATGACGAGGAGCCGGCGCAGGGGCATGCGATCAGGATGGGCTCGGAAGCCGACACGGCACTGCCCTCGGACAGCCGCGTCATGGTGCTGGGCACTGGTCTCAGCATGGTCGACGCCTTCCTCTCCCTGGAGCAGCGCGGCCATCGCGGCGACATCATCGCGGTGTCGCGGCGCGGCCTGCTGCCCTCGCCGCATCGCAAGGGCAATCCGATCAAGCTCGATGTCGCCGACATTCCGCTCGGCACCCAATTGTCCTATTTCGTCGGCTGGTTCCGCGACCTGATCAAGGAGAACCAGAAGGCCGGCATCGACTGGCGCGACGTCGTCGACGGCTTGCGGCCGTTCAACCAGAAGATCTGGCAGAACTGGCCCGCATCCGCCAAGCGCCGCTTCGTCGAACACACCAAGGCCTGGTGGGACATCCACCGCCATCGCATGGCGCCCGAAGTCTATGCCCGCGTGACCGAGGCCGTGCAATCCGGCCGGATCCGCCTGGTCGCCGGGCGCGTCGTCGACATCGCGCGGGACGGCGACTTGACGGTCGAGGTCCAGTCGCGCCACACGCAGCGCCTCGAGACATTCGAGGTCGCCCGTATCTATGATTGCGCCGGCATCGTCAGGGACATCTCGACCTCGTCGAACAGCGTCGTGCGCTCGCTGGTCGACCGCGGCCTGGCGCGACCGGATCCGCTGCGCATCGGCCTCGACGTGTCGGCCAATTGCGAGATCCTCGCCAGCGACGGCACTGTTTCGGCCAAGATCCTGGCCGTCGGCCCGCTGACGCGCGGCACCTTCTTCGAGATCGACGCCATTCCCGACATCCGCGTTCAATGCGCCAGGCTGAGCAAGCGGCTGCTCGGCTAGAAGCCTAGCCGCCTAGCGCTTCGCAAACGACGCGCGCGGTCTCCGCGCCCGAGAAATTCTGCTGGCCGGTGATCAAATTGCCGTCGCGCACGGCAAAGCCGCGCCACAGCCCGGCGTGGATGTAGTTGGCGCCGAGGGCCTTCAACTCATCCTCGATCCGCCACGGCATCAGATGCTTTCCACGCTCGAGCGCGCCTATCTCCCAGGTCGCCTTGTCGGCAAAATCCTCCTCGACATTGGCGAAGCCCGTCACCGTCTTGCCGGCCACGAGCAGCGATCCGTCCGCGCGCTGGGCATAGCGCAGCAGCGCGGTGCCGTGGCACAAAGCGGCGGCTACTTTGCCGGCTTCATGGAAGGCGACGAATGTCCGTTGCAGGCCTGTCGCGTGTTCATAGGTGAACATCGGCGCCTGGCCGCCGGCGACGACAATCGCGTCAAAACTTTCGACCTCGATCTCCGCCACCGGCCGCGTGTTGTCGACCAGGGCCGCAAGCTTCGGGCTCGACAGGAAGCCGAGCGAGATAAGGTCGGTCTCGGAATAGCCCGATGGATCGCGCGGGTCGCTCAGCGCATCGGCCTCGCATTTGCCGCCATCGGGCGAAAAAATCTCGACCGCGTAGCCGCGTTCTGTGAAGGCGAACCACGGGTGGGTGAGCTCGCTCCACCAAAAGCCGACCGGCCATCTGGTCGTGGTCGAGACAGCCGGGTTGGCGATAACGATCGCCACGCGCTTAGGCTTCAGCGCATCGACCGGATTGGCATCGCGTACACTCATCGTCGCTCTCCCCTTGAAGCCTGTTGCCGACAGATACGGACGCGGCCGTGCGGCGCCTAGCTGGCCACATGGCCTGGCAAATTCTGCTTCCGTCGCTTCCCGGCCTTGCCTACGATGCGCGCATGACCCAACGCGGTAGACTTTACGGCTGTCCGGTCGAGTTCGCGCTCGATGCGCTCGGCGGCAAATGGAAGACGGTGATCCTGGCGCGGATCAAGCAACAGCCGATGCGCTATTCCGAACTGCGGCGGACGATCCCGTCGCTGTCCGACAAGATGTTGACGCAGCGGCTGGCCGATCTCGTCGACATCGGCTTTGTCGTGCTGGAGGCGTCGCCCGATGGCAAGGGGCGCTACACCTTGACCGACCGTGGCCGCGATCTGGCGGCCACCTTGCAGGCGCTCTATGACTGGGGTGACGTGCACGGACGCGCTGTCGGCGTCCGCTTCCGCACCGAGATCGAGGCCTGACAAGGCGCTCATCTCCCAGTGGCGAGCGCGCCGCAAAAACTCGCGACATCGGTGATGACAGCCTCGCCAAGGAAGCCCAGCGTGGCCATCGAGCGGTCGCGCGCTTCCCGGTTGCCGAAGCCGCAGGCGTCCTCGATCACCACCGCCACGAAGCCATTGTCGGTCGCCTGCCGAACCGTCGGCTCGATGCCGATTTCCATCGCCACTCCGGCGAGCGCGACGGCACGCACCCCACAATCGCGCAAGGCGAAGCTCAGCGCCGTGGAATCGAAGGCCGACATGGCCAGCTTGTCGAACACGGCTTCATCGGCGCGTGGCGCGAGTTCGGGGACAATTTGCGTGGCTTCGGCATCGCGCGGGAACCACGGCTCGACCATGTCGGGGTTGTCGCGCCGCTGCCAGGCCATGGCGGTGCGCAGCTGGTTTGCGCCCATCCATTTGCGCGGCAGGGACAAGTGGCGCGTGAACGCCACCCGCATGCCTGCCGAGCGGGCCGCTTCGAGCACGATGCCGGTGCGTTCGACGATATCAGCCGCGCCGGCGATCTGACGGCAGATGCCGACCTGCATGTCGTAAATCACCAGCGCCATGCGGCGCGGATCGCACCACTCCGCCAGACTGGTCGGGATCTCGATGCCTTCGCCTGACCGGATCATGCCGCCGTCCGGTCCCAGGGTTGGGCGATGTCGACGGTAGGATCGAACAGATATTCGAGCGGCAATGGTGCGGCGTCGAAGGCGAGAAAATGCCATTCCAGCAGCCCGGCCTTCGACAGCGGAAAGTCGTCTGTGTAGCGCCTGGCCGCCTCGACGCTGTCGAGCTCGAAGACGATGATCACACCGCCGACATCGGCGCGTGCGTAGTTTTCGCGCACGATCCCCGCCTTCCAAAGGCGCCAGACGTTCGAGACCTCGTCGCGCAGATAGGGTTTCAAATCGTCGATGGTGACGCCGGGCTTGAAGTTGTCATAGGCGATGATCTTCATCGAAGGGTTCCCTGCGTTTGGCCGCCGACCCGACCCGACGCCATCCGCAGCGCCTCATGCCTCCCGGCTAGCATGCGGAAATCGCAGCTCGCAACGAACGAGATGGTGCGTGGAAACGGCCGGTGGCGTGCCGAGGAAATCAGCTTCTCAGGGCAGAACGCTCCAAGCCGCAAATTCTGACCCCAAACCTGGAATGACATTCTCCATCTGGCCGGTTGATTGGCACGATCTATCTTCTTTCCAACTGCAAAGGGCTGGAAAAGAGGATACGCTGCCGCTCTGCCCCGAGGCGGTCGCTTGATCATGGAGCATCGATATGAGCGAGCAGAAGATCGCCGCAGCAGGCAGCGCGCCCCCGGAAAGCGCCCCCTTGGGAAGCACAACGTCCCGCCTGCGTCCGCCCTATTCGTCGGTTCTCGACCTGATCGGCCAGACGCCGGTGGTCGAGCTGACCAAGTTCGACACCGGCAAATGCCGGCTGTTCATCAAGCTCGAAAGCCAGAATCCCGGCGGCTCGATCAAGGACCGCATCGCGCTGTCGATGATCGCGGCGGCTGAAAAACAAGGCAAGCTCAGGCCCGGCGGCACCATCGTCGAGGCGACCGCGGGCAATACCGGCCTCGGCCTCGCCCAGGTCGGCATCCCCAAGGGCTACCGCATCGTGCTGGTCGTGCCCGACAAGATGTCGCGCGAAAAGATCCAGCATCTGCGCGCGCTCGGCGCCGAGGTGCATATGACGCGCTCCGATGTCGGCAAGGGCCACCCCGAATATTATCAGGACATGGCCGAGAAGATCGCCGCCGAAGTGCCCGGCGCCTTCTATGCCAACCAGTTCGCCAATCCGGCCAACCCGCTGGCGCATGAAACCACCACCGGTCCCGAAATCTTCGCCCAGCTCGACGGCGACGTCGATGCGGTGGTCGTCGGCGTCGGTTCGGGCGGCACGCTGACCGGGCTTGGCCGCTACTTCGCCAAAATGTCGCCGAAGACCGAGATGGTGCTCGCCGATCCGGTCGGTTCGGTGCTGGCGCCGCTGATCAAGACCGGCAAGATGGAAGAGGCCGGCAGCTGGACGGTGGAAGGCATCGGCGAGGATTTCGTGCCGCCCAATGCCGACCTGTCGCTGGTCAAGAAGGCCTATTCCATATCAGACAAGCAGAGCATGCTGGCCGTGCGCGACCTGTTGTCGAAGGAAGGCATTTTGGCCGGCTCGTCGTCGGGTACGCTGCTGTCGGCCGCCCTGCGCTATTGCCGCGAGCAGACTGTCGCCAAGCGCGTTGTCACCTTCGTCTGCGACAGCGGCAACAAATATCTGTCAAAGGTGTTCGACGATTTCTGGCTGGCCGAGCAAGGCCTGGCCGAGCACGAGCAACATGGCGACCTGCGCGACCTGGTGATGCGCACGCACCGCACCGGCGACACCGTCTATGTCGGCCCGGACGAAAGCCTGCTCAACGCCTATGGCCGCATGCGCCGCTCCGATGTCTCGCAGCTGCCGGTGCTCGACAATGGCAAGCTCGTCGGCATCGTCGACGAGAGCGATATCCTCGCCCATGTCGATGGTCCCTATGACGGCCGCTGGGAGCGCTTCAACGGCCCGGTGCGCACGGCGATGACCTCCAATTTGCACACGCTGCAGGCGAGCCAGACGCTGGACGCGCTGTTGCCGGTGTTCGACCGCAACGAGGTCGCCATCATCTTCGACGGCGACGAGTTCGTCGGCCTGATAACCCGCATCGACCTGATCAACCATCTGAGGCGCGCACGATGACCACCCACACCCCACCTCCCGGCAAGAACCGCCTGGCCTTCTCGACGCGCACCATCCATGGCGGCCAGAGCCACGACCCGCTGACCGGCGCGGTGATGGTGCCGATCTACGCCACCTCGACCTATGGCCAGCAGTCGCCCGGCGTGCACAAGGGGTTTGAATACGCCCGCAGCCAGAACCCGACGCGCTTTGCCTTCGAGCGCGCGGTGGCCGATCTCGAAAGCGGCACGGCAGCCTTCGCCTTCGCCTCGGGACTGGCGTCGATCGCCACCGTGCTCGAGCTGCTCGATGCCGGCGCCCATATCGTCGCCACCGACGACATCTATGGCGGCTCCTTCCGGCTGATGGAGCGGGTGCGAAAGCGCTCGGCCAACCTGCAGGTCAGCTTCGTCGACTTCACCGACCTTGCCGCCGTCGAGGCGGCGATCCGCCCGGAGACGAAACTGCTCTGGGTCGAGACGCCGACCAACCCACTGCTGCGCATCGTCGACCTCGAAGGTGTCGCCGCACTGGCCAAACGCAAGGGGGTTCTCACGGTCGCCGACAACACCTTTTGCAGCCCCTATCTGCAGCGGCCGCTGGAGCTCGGCATCGACATCGTCGTCCACTCGACGACCAAATATCTCAACGGCCATTCCGACATGGTCGGCGGCGTTGCCGTGGTCGGTGACAACAAGGACCTGGCCACCCAGCTGAAATTCCTGCAGAACGCCATCGGCGCCATCTCAGGCCCGTTCGACAGTTTTCTGGCGCTGCGCGGCCTGAAGACGCTGGCGCTCAGGATGGAGCGCCATTCCGCCAATGGCCTCAAGATCGCGCAATGGCTGGAAGGCCGCAAAGGCGTGCGCCGCGTCATCTATCCCGGCCTCGCCAGCCATCCGCAGCACGATATCGCCATCAGGCAGATGCACGCCTTCGGCGGCATGATATCAGCCGTGCTCGACCGCGACCTTGCCGGCACCAAACGCTTCCTCGAACGCACGCAACTGTTCACGCTGGCCGAAAGCCTCGGCGGGGTGGAGAGCTTGATCGAACACCCCGCGCTGATGACGCATGGCTCGATCCCGGCCGAGAAGCGGACGGAGATCGGCATTTCGGATTCGCTGGTGCGGTTGTCGGCCGGCATCGAGGATGGCGACGATCTGATCGCGGATCTGGACCAGGCGCTGGGGGGTTAGGCACGCCGCAGCTCGCACGCGTGAATATTTACCAATGTCGGCGCTGCCCCTCATTGCCCTGCCGGGCATTTCTCCCCGTATAGTGACGGGGAGAAAGAGGCTGGTCGCAACGCCGTCGTCATCCTTGCAATGCTGGTGATTGGCGAAACCATCGATGACAGCGTCCCTCTCCCCGTCACTATACGGGGAGAGGATGCCGGCAGGCAGGTGAGGGGCGGCGCCAACCTCCACCACCCGGTTGACCCCGAACCCCATCTGCCCGAATTGTAGCGCCCCATGGCAGCGCACGCCCCACCCAAACCCACCGAGGCACCCCTCACCTTCGCCGTGCTGGTGTTTCCAGGCTTTCCGATGATGGCGTTCAGCTCGGTCATCGAGCCCCTGCGCGCCGCCAATGTGCTGGCCAAGCGGCAGTGCTATCGCTGGATTATCGTCGGGGCGACCCCGGGTCCGGTCGAGGCCTCGAACGGCGTCGTCATCCAGCCGGGCTTTTATGCCGAGGACGCACCCAAGGTCGACCGCATCGTCGTCTGTTCGGGCGGCGATGCCGATCACCTCGTCGCCGAGGACGCCGCCAACTGGATCCGCAAAAGCCTGCGCAACGGCGCCCATATCGGCGCGGTCGCGGACGCCGCGTTCTTCCTCGCGCGCGCCGGCCTGCTCGACGGCCATGCCTGCACCTTGCACTGGACCAGCCAGGCCGCCTTCACCGAGGCCTTCCCCAACATCGAGCTCAGGCGCGACCTCTACGTCATCGACCGCAAGCGCTTCACCTCGGCCGGTGGCGTCGGCAGCCTCGACATGATGCTGGAGATCATCACCCGCGACTATGGCGCCGAGCTCGCCGCCGGCGTCGCCGAATGGTTCGTGCACTGCCAGCTGCGTTCCAGCATCGACCGCAAGATGATGCCGCTGCGCCTGCGCACCGGCGTCCAGAACGAGCTGGTGCTGTCGGCCATCGCCATCATGGAGGACGAGGTCGAGGAGCGACTCGGCATGGCCGAGCTGACGGCGCGGCTCGGCGTCTCGTCCGACAAGCTCGAGCGCTCCTTCCGCTCCGAACTCGCCATCTCGCCCAATGGCTACTACCGGCGGCTCAGGCTGAAGCGCGCCGCCGACCTGCTGGCGCACTCGACGCTCGCCGTGCGCGACGTGGCGCTGGCCTGCGGCTTTGCCTCGATGTCGAGCTTTGCCCGGGCGTTTCGTGAGGAGCACGGGCATCCGCCGAAGCTGGCGAGACGGCATTAGCTTGCTGATGCTGGCGGGACAGCGCCCCCCTCTGCCCTGCCGGGCATCTCCCCCCTCGAGGGGGGAGATTTGCAGCTTCGTCTTCGCAGCTTTTTCTTCAACGTTGAAAATTGGCGAAAGCAGAAGTGACATCCGATCTCCCCCCTCGAGGGGGAGATGTCCGGCAGGACAGAGGGGGGCGCGAAGGAACGCGACGCATCCAGCGGCATCCCGCACAACACACGCGGTTTTCCGCACAATCCCTCCGCCCCTCTTGCGCCATGGTCAGCACTCGCAACCCAGCCTAGGCCGCACACCCATGAGCATCGTCGTATTCGATCCCGACAGCACCGAGGATGTCGACTTCAAGGATCGCATGCGCCACCCGGCGGCGGCCGATCCGGCCGGCGGCATGTGGCTGTCCGACACCGAGCCGTCCTTCATCGACGCGGATGCCTTGCGCAAGGGCCGGCTCGCCAAACTGCGTGGCTGGATGCGCGAGGCCGGCTATGGCGGCGTCGTGCTGTTCGACCCCTACAACCAGCGCTACGCCACCGGCTCGCGCAACATGTTCGGCTATTTCCTGCGCAACTCGACCCGCTATTTCTTCATCCCCACCGTCGGGCCGATCGTGCTGTTCGAATACCCGCAGAGCTACCATGTCTCGATGGTGCTCGACACGATCGACGAGGCGCGTCCTTCCAAGCTGGTCTGGTCGTCGGTCTCCGGCCGCGACGACGAGACCGCCGGCCCGTTCGCCGACGAGATCGCCGAACTCCTGAAGCAGCATGGCGGCGGCTCGATGAAGCTCGGCCTCGACCGCTGCAGCCATCTGCAGGCCCTGGCGCTCGAAAAGCGCGGCTGCGAGGTCCGGGATTGCCAGGGCGAGATCCTCGCGGTGCGTGCCGTCAAGACGCCGGAGGAGGTCAAATGCCTGCAGGTGTCGATGGCCGGCGCCGAAGCGGCGGTCTATGCGGTGCGCGAGGCGATCAAGCCCGGCGTGTCCGAAAACGACCTGTTCGCCATCATGTATGGCGAGGTCATCCGCCAGGGCGGCGAGTTCATCGAGACCCGGCTGTTGACCTCCGGCCAGCGCACCAACCCGTGGTTCAACGAAGCCAGCGGCCGCAAGATCCGGCCCGGCGAACTGTTGGCGCTCGATACCGACACCATCGGCTGCTACGGCTATTATTCGGATTTCTCCCGCACCTTCCGCTGCGGGCCGGGCAAGCCGACCCCCTACCAGAAATCGCTCTACCGCATGGCGCACGACCAGGTTCAGCACAACATCGGGGTCGTCAAACCCGGCATGGCCTTCCGCGAGATCGCCGAAAAGGCCTGGAAAATCCCCGACCGTTTCGTCGACCAGCGCTACACCTCGGTCATGCACGGCGTCGGCATGCATGGCGAAACGCCGTTCATCGCCCATGCCATGGACTACGAGACCTATGGCCGCGACGGCCATATCGTGCCAGGCATGGTGGTGAGCGTGGAAAGCTATATTGGCGAGAAGGGCGGCCGCGAGGGCGTCAAGCTGGAGGACGAGATCCTGATCACCGACACCGGAACCGAACTCCTGTCGCGCTTCCCCTATGAGGACGAGTTTCTGGAGAAGCAGGTTTGATGAAGGTTGCCCGCCTCAATGAACCATCGCCGGCCTTTGGGAATAGCCGCAGCGCCCATCGCTTCGTCATCCTAGGGCGAAGCAAGGAGCGCAGCGACGCGGCGCAGACCCTAGGATCCATGCCGCGACTTCAGAGCGCTGCTGCGGTGCTGATCTGCTCCGCTGCACCCGTCGATCAACGTCACGGCATGGATCCTCGGGTCTGCGCGTCCGCTTCGCTCCCGCTCCGCCCGTGGATGACGAAGTCGCGGGCGCTTCGGCCAACCCCCAAGGGCGATAGCCCGCTGAAGGCGACTGCGTCGCCTCTCTCAGGCACTGCCCCATGAAAACCCCCATCTCCCTCAAGCGCGGCACGGTAGCCGCGGTCTTCATCGACCTGCAGGAAGAGCACCGGCAGGACCAGCGCTATCTGGTCGAGGGCTTTGGCGATATCCTCGCCAACGTCCAGCGCCTGCAGGCAGCGGCGCGGCAAAACCATGTGCCGCTCTACCACTGGGCCTATATCGTCGATCTCGACAAGCAGGATCGCCCGTTTCATCCGATCGGTGCCGACGGCAAATCGGCCTTTTCCGACAAGAGCGACCCGCTGACCGAAATCTGCCATGAGGTGGCGCCCGCCAATGGCGAGGCCCTGCTGATCAAGGCCGAGGCCAGCGCCTTCCGCACCGGACCGGCGGCCCGCGACCTCAAGTCGGTCGGCATCGAATGGCTGGTCGTCGCCGGCGTGTGGACTGAGGCCTGCATCGACGCCACGGTGAAGGACGCTGTCGCGAAAGGCTTTCGCGTGCTGTTGGTCAAGGATGCCTGCGGCAGCGGCAGTGCCGCCATGCACCAGACCGGCATCCTCAACCTCGCCAACCGGCTCTATGGCGGCGCCGTCACCGACACCGACGGCGCCTGCCGGCTGCTGGCGGGCGAAAGCGTCACCGCCTGGCAGGTCGAGGGCTCGGTGCCGCTGCGCTTCACTTTTGAAAACGCGGCCGATCTTTACAGCGAGCTTTGATGTGTCTTTACCGGCAAAGACGGACATGACCAGCCGCGGCAAATACGAAACCCGGCTCGACCCGGCCCTGTGGGCCTATATCGACGCGGTCAACGCCTGGCATCCCCCTGAGATCATCGGCTTGCCGATCGACAAGCAGCGCGCCGTCTACGACAAGATGTGCCGGGCCTTCCACCAGGGCCGCCCGCCAGGGGTCAAAGCCAGAGACGGCCTGATTGCCGCCGCCGGCCGCGACATCGCGGTCCGCCGCTATCAGCTCGCCGGCAAGGCGGCAGCGGCGATGGTGGTCTACTATCATGGCGGTGGCTTCATCCTCGGCGGGCTCGAAAGCCATGACGACATCTGCGCCGAAATCTGCGCCGGCACCGGTTTCGACGTGCTGTCGGTCGCCTACCGCCTGGCGCCGGAGCATGTGCATCCCGCCGCCTTCGACGATGCGGTCACTGCCTTCGAATGGGCGGCGGCGGCCACCGGCCTGCCGCTCGTGCTGTGTGGCGAAAGCGCCGGCGGCAATCTGGCGGCAGGGGTGGCGCAGGCAACGCGCCGCGGCGCCGCGATCGGCCAGGTGCTGATTTATCCCGAGCTTGGCGGCGACGAGAGCACCGGCTCCTATGTCGAGCACGCCGACGCGCCGCTGCTGTCGCTGCATGACATCGCCTTCTACCGCGACGTCCGCTCGACCAAGGCGCAATCATCAGACGATCCGACCTTCTCGCCCTTGCGCGACCGCGATTTCTCCGGCCTGCCGCCAACGATGATCGTCACCGCCGAATGCGACCCGCTGTCGTCGGATGGCGAGACCTACCGCGACCGCATTTTGGCCAGCGGCGGCAAGGCATGGTGGCACGAGGAGCCGAGATTGGTGCACAGCTTCCTGCGCGCCCGCACGACCGTGCCGGCGGCAGCGGAGGCGTTTGCGCGGATCATTGCCGCGGTTGCTGCGCTGGGTAAGGGCGAGTGGCCGTATTGAAACGCCAACGGTGAAGCGCCAATCTCCCCCCTCGTGGGGGAGATGCCCGGTAGGGCAGAGGGGGGCGCGAAGGATCGCGACCTTCGATCCTCTGATCTTCCGAAATCCTTTGAGGGCTCAGTTGAACTTGGCTGAGAGGTTGGCGGGACAGCGCCCCCCTCTGTCCTGCCGGACATCTCCCCCACAAGGGGGGAGATCGGCTGTACGCCCTGCGGAGCACCGCACAATCACTGCGGAAAACCGAACACTCCCCGGCGTCACCTCGCCCTATCATCGCCAGAGGCAATGGCGTCCCGGCGGTCGCGTCCGGCCCCGCGTTCCGCCGGGCGCCCAACAAGAGGGAACGACGATGAAATTCATGCTGACCGACCGCAAATTGCACCCGAAGGCAAAACCCGTCGCCGACGATTTCAGGACGGGCGGCATCAGCCGCCGCGAATATCTGGCGCTGATGGCCGGCCTCGGCGTCAGCGCCGCAGGCGCGCTGGCGCTGGGCGGCCTTGCCCCCACCCCTGCCCGCGCGGCTGAGCCCAAGCGTGGCGGCACCTTGCGCGTCGCCATGAACGTCAAGGGTTTCAAGGACCCGCGCACCTTCGACGGCGTGGAGATGTCGAATGTCGCCCGCCACTGCAACGAATATCTTGTGCGCTGGAACACCGACTTCTCCTTCGAGCCCTGGCTGCTCGAAAGCTGGGAGGCGAGCGACGACGCCAAGACCCTGACGCTGCATGTGCGCAAGGGCATCACCTGGTCGAACGGCGATGCCTTCAACGCCGACGATGTCATCCATAATCTCACCCGCTGGTGCGACGCCTCGGTAGCAGGCAATTCGGTCGCCGCGCGCATGGGCGCGCTGGTCAATGTCGACACCAAGAAATTGGTCGATGGCGGCATCCAGAGGGTCGACGACTTCACCATCAAGCTCAATCTGCCAAAACCCGACATCTCGCTGATCGCCGGCATGGCCGACTACCCGGCGCTGATCATGCACCGCTCCTATGAGGGTGACGGCGACCCGATGAAGGCGCTTTCCATCACCACCGGCCCGTGCGAGCTGGTCAGCTGGGATGCCGAGACCGGTGCCGAGGTGAAGCGCAAGGAGAAGCCGTGGTGGAAGGGCGAGTTCTGGCTCGACGGCATCAAATGGGTCGACTACGGCTCCGACCCCAACGCCATGCTGTCGGCGTTCGAATCCGGCGAGATCGACACCGACCACGAGACCGCCTCCGACGCCGTCTCGCAGACCGATCAAATGGGGCTGAAGAATTCCGAGATCGCCACCGGCTCCACCATCGTCGCCCGCTTCAATGTCGGCAACGCGCCCTATGACGACGCCAAGGTGCGCCGCGCTGCCCAACTCGCGGTCGACAATTCGGCGGTGCTGACGCTCGGTCTCGGCGGCCGAGGCAAGCCCGCAGACAACCACCATGTCGGTCCCATGCACCCCGAATATGCCGATATCGGCCCGGCCAAGCGTGACGTGGAGGGGTCGAAGAAGCTGCTCGCCGAGGCCGGCAAGGCCGACCACGAATTCGACCTCATCTCCGTCGATGTCGAATGGCAAAAGAGCACCGGCGACGCCATCGCCGCGCAGTTGCGCGAGGCCGGCCTGAAGATCAAGCGCACCGTGCTGCCCGCCGCCACCTTCTGGAACGACTGGAGCAAATACCCGTTCTCCTGCACCGAATGGCTCGGCCGCCCGCTCGGCGTCCAGGTGCTGGCGCTGGCGTATAAATCGGGCGCCGCCTGGAACGAAAGCGCCTACGCCAATCCCGAGTTCGACACCCTGCTCGACAAGGCGCTGGCGACGCCGGACGCCAAGGCGCGCAAGGAGATCATGGGAAAGATCGAGCAGAACCTGCGCGACTCCGGCATCATCATCCAACCCTACTGGCGCTCGGTCTACCGCACCTACCGCAAGGGCGTCGAAGGCTGCGAACAGCACCAGGCGCTGGAGCAGCATTTTGAGAAAGTGTGGATTGAGTCCTGATCTGTACTTAGGTCCTCATCGCTGGTGAAGGCGGAGCGCGATCTTACCTTCTCCCACAAGGGGAGAAGGTCAGCAGCGTCACCGCTCGCCCTGCAGTAGAGATCCACCCAACAAACGTGAGCACCAGGAACGGATAGCCGGCGGCGGGCAACAGCGCCTTTTGTGCCGGTAGGTTCTCACGTCGATAGGAATTTATTCTTGACAGGGTGAGGGCAGCTATGCTATATATTTCCGCATGGTGCTGATTTGCGCCAATGACCCGCTGCCGAGGCGGGTTTTTACGTTTGATGCGTCGTCAAAGAGCGCGTCGGCGAAGGCTTCGAAGAGACCCGTTAACCGGATTCGCTGCCCTGCGATCTTCCCTTCACAGGGGGAGAAGGCAAGCGGCGCAGGCACGCCGCCCCCTCATCGCCGCCCAGGCCTCAGCAAGGTCCACATCCAGCCGATGAACGTAAACACCAGGAACGGATAGCCGCCCGCCGGCAGCGGCGACGAGGTCGGCAGCAAGGGAGCGCCCCAGAGGATAAGGCCTGCCGAGGCGACAAACAGCGCGGCAGCTACGACGGCGGTCAGCCGCATCCACAAGGCGAAGGTTTTCGGCGCGCTGACCATGACGAGCGCCGCCGCCCAAAGCGAGATGCCGCCGACATAGGAGGGAACGCTGGCCTGAAGGCCTGCCGCGTTGCCGGCAAGCAGCAGGCTCTCGCCGGCGAGGAAGGTCAGGAATCCGGCCGCCACGCAGTCATTGCCCAGCCGCTGATACCTCATCGTCAGCAGCGCGGTCGCGACCACCAGTGCCACGCCGTCGATCGTCCACAGCGTTTCGCGCAGCGCGTCGCCGCCCACGAAGGTGCCGGCAAGTCCAAACGCGCCACCGATGGCAAGGCCAATCGCGGCGACGGTGTCCAGAGGGCTGGAACGCATTTGAGATCTCCCCCAAGCCGTGCGGAGGATACTCCCAGGCGGGGCGTTCTCAAAGAGTTGTCCGGAGGGCAGCGCGAAGCGGAATGCGGCAGAGGCGTCAAGAGGTGCTTTTCGCCTCGGGTAATCCGGCCCTTGCCACCCACCCCGCACCGTCCGGGGAAATGGCCGGCGCGAATGCCGGTGAGGGCAGTTGCCTGAGCCTCGCGCCGGCCACTGGCGAACTGATTAAGGTCCGCCGCCCGATTTTTCTACCGCTCCGGTGCTGCAGGATCAACCAACTCAGGGTTGGTGCGGACGCGTACCAACCCTTCCCTGGCATCATTTGTTATTGCGCCATGAACAGCCCGAAGCCGACACAGCCGAGCGCCACCAGCCCCAGCACGAATACTTTGCCGCCCGGCACGCCGATGGCCAGCCCCTTCAGCATGAAGAAGCCAAAGAGCGCCGCGCCGATGAAGGACCCAAGCGCCGGAAAGAGCTTGCCGGAGGTGCTGTTGTGGATTTCGCCTGAGGCGACGCGGCGTTGCGAGCCGACCAAAAGGCCTTAAGCCCCTAGGTCAATGCCTCGGGCTGTTCTCTCGGTTAGCGGACCCGCATCACCCCGACACTGGGAAAGCCGCACCACGACATTTGACCATAGACTTTCTCGTAGCTCATTTAGTATGGTGGAATATTTCCTGGGGGGCTGGGGGAGGGTATTGTTGCGCTACGCAATTTGGTTCTTGGTTCACCTCATTCTAGTCATAATTGGCTTCATGGGCGCCAGTTCCCCGCTTCTTGTTACAATCGTCGGCAAGGATCTCGCAGGTGGAGCATCGGCATCCCTAGTTGCCGCTGGCATCAGCGGCTTCGTCCTTTTGTTTCATAACTTCTTTATAGACAGCAGGGAGAAGAAAATAAACGAGTTGTACGACTCTGGAATGCGAGCTGCTTTCGACGGACGGAGTATCGTCATAAAATCAGAGTACGCGACCCGGCTAAAATCATCCTCCCGTATAGACGTGATCGGGTTTGGCTTATCCTCTTTCAGAGAGGATTATGGGGATAAGTTTACACTTTTGGCAAGATCGATGAAGGTTAGGATACTTTTGCTCGACCCAACTTTTCCGAACTTCGATAACTCATATGCAGATCAGAGAGATTTGGAGGAGGGTAACTCTAGAGGCACGATCGCTCGGGACGTTGAGGCGTTTATTGCTAGGTCTTCTGAGGCTCGAGCTTCGCATCCGAACAATTTTCAGATTCGACTTCTTCGATGCCTTCCATCAGTTAACTACTTTCGCTTCGACAACGAGTTATTGTGGGGGCCGTATCTGGTAGCCAATCAAAGTCGCAATATGCCGACTTTTTTGGTTGCCAGAGGGGATTTTCTTTTTGACAGGTTAAGTGACCACTTCGAAAAGCTCTGGAATTCCGACGATTTGAGCGTCCCTTGTGAGAGCACGCCCAAGTCCAAATGATAATAAAGTGTCATAGTCGGATACATATAACATTGCTGGATACGCTTGGATTTTCATCCTATATCCCTGGCGGTCTTGGCTTCTCATTGTCAGAGCCGTCGACCGAGATCCAATTTGTTGACCAGGTATCAAACGATGCCCACGATTTTGGAACCTTAGATTCTCGGGCAATTGGTGATGTCAGGCGGCTTCTTTCGAAGCTTGAGGTGATCTCCGACGGTCGTCGCTACAGATTGATCTGCCGAAAATTGCCACCAGCAAACCATGGCTTTGGCTCAAAGACTGCATTGCTGTCGGCGATAGCATTTGGGTATCGAGCCTTTCACCAACTGGGTCTCGATGACGACCAGACTCAGATGCTAACAGGACGCGGTGGCACGTCTGGCGTAGGCTACCATTCATTCCGGCACGGCGGGCTAATTTGGGATGGCGGTAGGCGGAACGATGATACACGGATCAAGCCGTCTTCCGTTACCTACCCGACCGTACCCCCGCTATTAATATCTCGCTGGGAAGCCCCCAACTACGGTGTATTGCTTGTAATGCCGCGGACTCGGCATCTAGATCACGAAGAGGAAATCGCTTTCATCGCCCGAAACAGGGACATAACCCCGGAAGAGCTCGGACTTCTCAACACGTATGTCTTCGGAGGGTTCATTCCGGCGTTTATAAGTCGCGACTTCTCCAGTCTGAGAGATGCGCTCGCAGGCATAAATGGAACTGCCTTCAAAAAGCGAGAGATAGGTATCTATGGAGAGACGGTCGCCGCAATCATGAAACAAATAGACGATCTATTTGGTATGCCATGCGGGATGAGCAGCCTCGGGCCGCTTGTGTTCTGTCTATTCGATCCAAATCGACGTGACGCAGAGAAGCTTCGCGAAGCCGTGCTTCGAATAACCGGCGTCGATGGAGTATTTATATCCCATATATCCAATACAGGCTATCAGATCGAGGAATAACATGAGCCTGTTTGATTCATTGAGGTTTACACGCCTGATAAGGTTAACATTCAACACGACAAGTATAGACAAGCTCCTGCAGGCTCGAATAATATTTTCTCGACGTGGGTACAGTCTGTATTTTACTCGCGGAAATAAAGAGGCGTATGAAGAGGATTATAGTTCGGATACAGCTTTTCTTTTGACAAACGCCGTCAGATTTATTGACAAAGAGCGGATCGTACGGGGGGCGTACTTCATCGAAGATACCTCGCTCCGTATTGAAGCTCTAAGTGAATCTACCGATTTTCCGGGAATGCGAGTAAAAGAGTGGTTTGCATCGACGTCGTTCTTGGAGCTTGATGAGGCCATCCGCAAATCCGGAAAGAGGCGGAGTGCTATTGTGAAGTCAGACATCGCGCTCAAGCTTCCGAATATTTTTGAGCCAATCTTTTTTCATGGAGAAACGACGGGACGTGTCGCCGACACTCCACCTTCATTCGAGCAGTCCGCCATGTATCCATGGCTTTCTCCAATGAATTTTAACGGCTGGTTTATCCCGGACGGCCAGATAGGAATTCCCAAAACTCTTGGGGAGATGGAATTTGAGGAGTCGATGAAGTACGACTTTCGCGCAAAGTCACTTTCCTTGCTTCTTGATCAGTACGACCGTCTCAACGCAGCTGCCAACATATCGAATAACTTCGTATCAAATCGATCGAGTAATTTCCGGGACAGCCCTCAACTCGAATTGGGTCTGTCAAAAGTGCCTCCAATCATATGCGTTGTCGGCTACAAGTGCTCTGGAAAAACAACATTTGCGCATATCGCTCAAAGCGTACGGGAAATCGTACACCTTGAGGCAAGCACTTTTTTTCGAAACCGCATCTCAGAGGAAGACCTGATCATAACTAGTGAGGCCGATACCTTAAGGTATATGGAGTCTGCCGGCTACGATGCCGTAGCTCGGAGTATGATAGAGCACATAGACAGCTTATCAGACAGAGCGATAATAATTACGGGTTTTAGAACGCCGGAGGAAATTCTTCTTCTTCGAAAACTATACGACAATATGATTGTCGTTAGTGTTTCAGCAGACCAGCGTATTCGATACGAGAGGCACATCAAGCGCGGCCGAGAGTTAGACATCGATAACTATCAGCGATTTAAACAGAATGACGTATCCCATTCCTTGTTCGGTTTAGTGGACGTAATGGACGACGTTTCGGACGTTTCCATCGGTAACGACGGGACCCTCCAAGATTACATTCGGAAGGTTAGAGATTTTGTTGTTAACATAGACGGGGCTGAGATGCTTCCAAGACCCGATGTCACGCGTTCCGAGGCGTCAAGAAGCCTTCTGGCACTTGCTGAGTTCGATCGGCCGGCTACTTGTGATGAAATCTCAGCTGCAACGGACCAGGGCCGATTGCGTATTCGAAAATACAACGTGAACCGGGCCCTGAAGTCCTTGCCGATCTTTGCCCATAGGGTTGCGCGGAAGGGCCAACTTCTGGCTTATGAAAAGACTGATAGGACGGATGCCGTCATTCAGCTGATTGAGGAAGCTAAGGAGATCAATCGCCCATCTTCAAGGCCTGGATAAACGCCTCCTGCGGGATATCCACCTTGCCGAACTGGCGCATGCGCTTCTTGCCTTCTTTCTGCTTGTCCAGCAGCTTGCGCTTGCGCGAGACGTCGCCGCCGTAGCATTTGGCGGTCACATCCTTGCGCAGCGCCGAGATGGTTTCGCGCGCGATGACCTTGCCGCCGATCGCGGCCTGGATCGGGATCTTGAACAGATGGTTCGGGATCAGCTCCTTCAGCTTCTCGCACATCTGCCGGCCGCGCTTTTCCGCCGCCGTGCGGTGCACCAGCATCGACAGCGCGTCGACCGGCTCCTCATTGACCAGGATCGACATCTTCACCAGATCGCCTTCCTTGTAGTCGGTCAAATGATAGTCGAACGAGGCATAGCCCTTGGAGATCGACTTCAGCCGGTCGTAGAAGTCGAAAACAACCTCGTTGAGCGGCAAATCGTAGATCAGCATGGCGCGCTTGCCGACATAGGACAGGTCGGCCTGGATGCCGCGCCGGTCCTGGCAGAGTTTCAATATGCCGCCGAGATAGTCGTCGGGGGTCAGGATGGTGGCGCGGATCCACGGCTCCTCGATGGCCGAGATCTTGACCACGTCGGGCATGTCGGCCGGGTTGTGCAGTTCCTTCATCGAGCCGTCGGTGAGCAGCAGCCGGTAGACGACCGACGGCGCGGTGGCGATCAGGTCGAGGTTGAACTCGCGCTCCAGCCGCTCCTGGATGATTTCCAGATGCAAGAGGCCAAGGAAGCCGCAGCGATAGCCGAAGCCAAGCGCTGCACTGGTTTCCATTTCATAGGAGAAGGAAGCGTCGTTGAGGCGCAATTTGCCGACCGCGGCGCGCAAATCCTCGAAATCTGCGGCGTCGACCGGGAACAGGCCGCAGAACACCACCGGCTGTGCCGGCTTGAAGCCGGGCAGCGCCTTGGCCGTCTGGCGCTTGTCCTCGGTGATGGTGTCGCCGACGCGGGTGTCGGCCACTTCCTTGATCGAGCCGGTGAAGAAGCCGAACTCGCCGGGGCCGAGCTCGTCGACATTGATGCGGGCCGGGGTGAACACGCCGGTGCGCTCGACCAGGTGCTTGGCGCCGGTGCCCATCATGCGGATGGTCTGGCCCTTCTTCAGCACGCCGTCGATGATGCGCACCAGAACGATGACGCCGAGATAGGCGTCGTACCAGCTGTCGACCAGCATGGCCTTCAAGGGAGCCGAAGCGTCGCCCTCGCGCGGCGGCGGCAATTGGTGGACGATCGCTTCCAGCACATCGGGAATGCCAAGCCCGGTCTTGGCCGAGATCAGCACGGCGTTGGAGGCGTCGATGCCGATCACCTCCTCGACCTGCTCGCGGATGCGCTCGGGCTCGGCGGCCGGCAGGTCGACCTTGTTCAGCACCACGACGATCTCGTGGTTGTTGTCGATCGCCTGGTAGACATTGGCCAGCGTCTGCGCCTCGACGCCCTGGCTGGCGTCGACCACCAGCAGCGAGCCTTCGCAGGCGGCGAGCGAGCGCGACACTTCATAGGCGAAGTCGACATGGCCGGGCGTGTCGATCAGATTGAGGATATAGTCCTCGCCATTGTTGGCGTGGTATTTCAGCCGCACGGTCTGCGCCTTGATGGTGATGCCGCGCTCGCGCTCGATGTCCATCGAGTCCAGCACCTGCTCCTTCATGTCGCGCAGCTCGAGCCCGCCGGTCAGCTGGATCAGCCGGTCGGCAAGCGTGGATTTGCCATGATCGATATGGGCGACGATGGAGAAGTTTCGGATGTGGTCGAGGGGCGTGCTCATGGCGCGCGTTTAGCAGGGGCTTGTTGCTGCGGCAAGCGGCACAGCCGCTACCAAGGCAAGCGGTGTACCGCTGCCGGGCAAGCGGGGCGTCCCGCTGCCGGGGCAATCGCTGCAGACCTATGAGTGTTCCAACTTGTGGCGGAGACCAATTGTCGAGCCGGCGCGACGACTGGAGAAGGGTGGGGTGCGAATCCAAACCTGAAGCGCTTTCCCCGCCCGCTGCTGGGGCAAGCGGCGCGGGGACTTGTCGGCTTTATCGGGCGAGTTCCCGAAAAATCGATAAATTTTAACCACGTGCGTTAGAGCATAATTTGTGACTGCCATGTTAGCCGGTGGAGATATTCGTTTGTAAGGATCACGGTATGCGGGGGCTAGCAGGCAGGTTTGTCAGGTCGAGGAGCGGCTCGTTTGCGCCGATCCTCATCCTTAGTATGATGCCGCTCATTGCCGCCATCGGCTTCTCGGTCGACTACACCTCGGCGGTCCAGACCAGGGCGGACATGCAGTCCGCGCTCGATGCCGGGATCCTGTCGATCACCACGATGGATACGACCTCGACGCTGGCGCAGCGCCAGGTGGTGTTGCAGGATTCCTTCGCCGCCAACGGTGCACCGGCGGCGGCCACCGCAACGCTGAACAGTTTCGTGGTTGACGCCGGCGGCACCGCCACCGCGCAGGCCACGGCAAATTACTCGATGCCGACCGTTTTCATGCAGATCGCCAGGATCAACACCGTGCCGGTCGCCGTCGCCGCGGCGGTTAGCAAGAAACCGGCGTTGGTGACGTCCACTTTCAAGGTCCTCGGGGTGTCAGGTTACTGGAACAAGACGATGACGCTATACGGCACGCAATTCGGTGCGGCGGTTGCCAAGCCGCTGATGACGATCGATTACCTCTACGGCGGCGGCACAGATCCCAAAGGTTACGGCACCACCACCGTCAGCACCATCAACAATTTGGGCGTCTCCACGGTGGTCCAGACGCAGGTCTGCAAGGTCGGCAAAAAACCCCCCAGCGGGGTGACGCTCAACACCGACCAGTATGGCACGAAATATTACTGTGTCGACACGATGGTTCCAGCCAACAGCGCCGGCGCGGCGATCGACGTCAGCCTGATGGGCGGCCTCAATCTGCAGATGAACGTGCCACAGGGCAATCCGCAAAACCTCAGTACGAACGACGCGACCACCTCCAACCGGCTTTACATCGACGGCACCGAGGTGCCCAACGGCACGGTCGTCGACATCTTCTCCGCCGTGCCCTGCGGCCAGCCCAGCACCCAGGCCTGGGAGGATGGCGGCAACCCGGTGCCGGCGCCGGTCTCCAATACCGACTTCTCCTACTCCGTCACCGGCAAGTGCGACTTCAACAAGCGGCCCTCCAACACGGTGCTGACGCAGTAAGGGTGGAGCTCTTTGCCTTCTCCCCTTGTGGAGAAGGTGGATCGGCGCGTAGCGCCGAGACGGGTGCTGGACGGAACGCAACGGGCGGCTAATCTGGCGCCATGCCGCATCAACCCGTCTCCCCTGCCAAGCTCAGCTTTGCCCGCTCGCTCCGGCGCGAAATGACGGAGGCGGAAGACAGGCTGTGGCATGAACTGCGTGACCGCAGGCTCGATCGGATAAAATTTCGGCGCCAGGTCCCTCTCGGAAAATACATTGCCGATTTCGTTTGCCTTGAAGCTGGCCTGATCATCGAGGTCGATGGTAGCCAGCACGCGGAGTCGGATTCTGATAGGATCCGCAAGGCTGAGCTAAAGGCGCGAGGCTTTCGCATTCTGCGCTTTTGGAACGACGATGTTCTGAAAGACTTGAACGCCGTCTGCGATACGATCATCACCTATGTACGGGATACGAGCCTGCAGCCGTGGCGGTAGGGGCGCTCTCTTCCTTCTCCCCCTGTGGGAGAAGGTGGCCGAGCGTAGCTCGGTCGGATGAGGGGTGTTCCAGCTTGGCAAAGACGGCGATCCGGCCAGCACCCCTCAACCGTCTCGGCGCTGCGCGCCGATCCACCTTCTCCCACAGCGGGGAGAAGGAAAGAGCGCCAACGATCACAAACCGGTGAGCGCTGTAACGAAGCCTTGGCCGGCGGCGAAGTGGGGACATGAGCGGTGCATCCAGGCGCCGTCACCCACGGAGCCAGCCGATGTCGCGATCCTGCAAGTCTATCGTCGTGTCCAGCCTGGGCGCGCTTGCGCTGGCGGTGTCGCTTGGTGCGGCGCAAGCCCAGCCGCTCACCGTGGTCGAACTGTTCACCAGCCAGGGCTGCTCGTCCTGCCCGCCGGCCAACGCCAATCTGATCAAGGTCAAGGACCAGCCGGATGTGCTGGCGCTGTCGTTCAACGTCACCTACTGGGACTATCTCGGCTGGAAGGACACGTTCGGCCGCCAGGAATTCACCCAGCGCCAGGTCAATTACGAGCCGCCGCTCGGCCATGACGGCCCGTTCACCCCGCAAGTGGTGGTCAACGGCCGTGCCGATGTCGTCGGCGCCGCACCCGGCGAAATCCAGCATCTGATCTCGAGCGCCGGCCACACCAGCGGGCCGTCGCTGTCGCTCGACAGTGGCAAGATAAGCATCGGCGCCGGCTCGGCGCCGGGCGGCCGGGCCGATGTCTGGCTGGTGCGCTATGCCAAGGGTGTCGTCGAGGTGCCGGTGGCGCGCGGCGAAAACACCGGCCGCACCTTGCCGCACGCCAATGTCGTGCACTCGCTGGAAAAGCTCGGCAGCTGGACCGGCGACGCCACGGCGCTGGATGTGCCGGCAGCCTCGGACGGGCTCAGCACCGCCGTGCTCGTCCAGTCGCCGGGCGGCGGACCGATCCTCGCCGCCGCGACCAACTGAAATTCCCCGCGCATGATCCCGGAAAGGATCATGCGCAGACCGCGCAACGCCGCACGAGCGGCGCCGCAACAACCCGGCCACCGAAGAAGTGCGCCATCATCCCCACCAACCAGGAGACTATCCATGACCATTCTCTCCCGCCTGACGCTGCCGGCGCTCGCTCTCGCTTTGTGCCCGACGGCGCTGGTTGCCGCCGCCCGAGCCGACGACGCGACCAACGCGATGAAGCCCGCCGCCAACGCCATGAAGCCGGCGACCGATGCGATGAAGCCGGCCGGCGCGATGGCGCCCGACGCGATGAGCACGAACGCCATGAAGCCCGCCGCCGATGCGATGAAGCCAGCGGCCGATGCCATGAAGCCGGCGACGGATGCCATGGTCCCGGCCAACTAGCGCTGTTTCCGGCTTCGGTCCTGACCCCAGGACCGGATCCGGGCGCACGCGAAAGTGAGGCTTCGGCCGCAACTCACCCGTCGCATGATCCACTCTTATCCAATAGACTCCACATGATGGACGTCACAGGAGCTCAGCCATGACCGACATTCGAAAACCAGCCGCCAGATCGTCGTCGAATTTTCTCAGGAGCGCGCTCGCCGCGTTGGCGCTTGCCGCCGCGGGCGCCGCCTTCTGGCTGACGCCAGCGGTTTCCGCCGAGGACGCGGTGGTCATCCCGCCGCCGTCGATCGACGAGAAGGCGGCCAGCGGCAGTGAGAAGGCGATCTTCGCCGGCGGCTGCTTCTGGGGCGTGCAAGGCGTTTTCCAGCACGTCAAGGGCGTCAGCAAGGCCGTGTCCGGCTATACCGGCGGCAGCAAGGACACCGCCGTCTACGAGACGGTCGGCTCAGGCCGCACCGGACATGCCGAATCCGTCGAGATCACCTACGACCCGTCTGTTGTCACCTATGGCCAGTTGCTGCAGGTCTATTTCTCGGTCGCCCACAACCCGACCCAGCTGAATTTCCAGGGTCCCGATTCAGGCACGCAGTACCGCTCGACGATTTTTGCCGAAAACGATGCGCAAAAGAAGATCGCGCAGAGCTACATCGCCCAGCTCGACCAGGCCAAGGTCTTCCCCAAGCCGATCGTCACCACGCTGGAAACCGGCAAGACCTTCTATCCGGCCGAGGACTACCACCAGGACTTTTTGACCCTGAACCCGACCTATCCCTACATCGTCTACAACGACCTGCCCAAGGTGGCGAACCTGAAGCAGCTGTTCCCGGCACTGTACAGCGACAAGCCGGTGCTGGTGCTGTCGGCGAGCAATTGAGGCTTGGGGGCTTCGAAGGAGGAGTCGGCGGGACAGCGCCCCCCTCTACCCTGCCGGGCATCTCCCCCACATGGGGCCTGTTGCGTAATTCGCTGGTTGTGATTCTCTGAGACAGAAGCTCGGAGGACATCAGGATGGCAGTGAAGCGGACGGGTCAGTTGAGCTTGGCGGAGGCTTTTCTGGGCACCAAGCTTGTGGGC
>NZ_MZXV01000040.1 GCF_003253745.1 Mesorhizobium kowhaii | reverse complement strand
CGGCCTTGACGTCCAGCGGGACGAGCTTTCCGGCTTCGTCACGAGCGCCGGAGCCGACAGCGATGATCTCGCCTTCCTGCGGCTTTTCCTTTGCCGTATCGGGGATGATGATCCCGCCGGCGGTCTTGGATTCGGATTCGACCCGGCGAACGACCACGCGGTCATGAAGCGGGCGGAACTTCGACTTTGCCATTTTTTCTTCCTCGATGAGAACGGTGAGAACAGTTCCTCCATCCGGCGGCGCCGGACGTATGGTTAGCACTCACCAATGGCGAGTGCTAACGTGGCGCTGAAATAGGCCGCTGGCCTGCCAGTGTCAAGGCGCGACACGCTGTCGAAACGCGCGAAATTCGCACGGGGCGGTGTCGCCACGACCACTGAGCAGGTTCCGCAAAAGTGTTCCACGGTTTTGCGACAAGAACCTGCGGCAAACAAAGAAACCTAAGCAGACAGCGCGATGGCGAAGCGAGCGGAGTCTGCTTAGAGAAAGAGCCGCAGTTGGGTGTGGATGATCGACCGGTAGTCCTCGATGGTCTGGCGACTTTCCGCTTTGCCCTCGGCAAGCGCCAGGCGCACTACACCACCGGCTAGCTGGAAGATCAGGAGAACCATGCGTTCGAACTGCTCGCGCTTCTCGGGTTCGAGCAGGGCGACGACATGGTCGCAGAACATCTTGGCTTGATGCCGGGTTTCGGCGATGTCGAGATTCTTGAGCGCCTTGTCGGCCTGGATGGCGTTCTGCAGATCCTGGATGGCCGGATCGCCGGCGACACGGCTGAGATAGTCGTCAAGCAACCGGTCGGCAGCCACGATCACGTCCTTGGCCTCGCGGATGTCGGCGATGATCGCAGTCAATCGTGCCCGGCTGACTTCGGAAAACCGCTCGTAGAGCATCGCCAGGATCGCCGATTTGTTGGGAAAATAGTGGTAGACGGTGGCGATCGGCCCGCCCGCCAGCATGCCGACTTCCTTCATGGTGACGGCGTCGATGCCCTTTTCGCCGATCAGCCGCATGGTTGTCGACAGGATCGCGTCGATGCGCTCGCGGCTGCGCTCCTGCTTGGGTTTGCGCCTGAGCCTTGTCACTGTTCGCCTTGCTTCCGTCATGCACCGATCTTCCGCGACAATTCCGGCTCCATGGTTGACAAAATAATATGATCAAGTATCAGTTTTTGAATACTGATAGGTTGTCAGCTTTTTTGCGGCACGGCAAGGGACGTTGGGAGGCGGTTTTGGCATCTGGTGACGCGCATACCGGAAACAGCGACTGGCTGGTCGGCAATCCGACCGCAGGACAGCTTGCCTCGGCCCTGTGGATCGGCTCGGTCGGCCTGCTCATCCTCGGCCTGCAGCCGGTGCTGCTCGGCGCCCTTTACACCGAAGGCCATGTCAGCGGCGACGAACTGGCGCTGGTCGCCACCGCCGAGATGATCGCCATCGCCATCGGCTCGGCCGTTGTGGCAATGCTGCTTTCGGCCCGCAACATGCGCTGGAAAAGTGCGATCCTTTTGCTCCTGCTGGCGCTGGCGAATTTTTGGACGGCTTATGCCGCTGGCGCCAACATGCTGATTGCGGCCCGCGCCCTGGCTGGCCTCGCCGAGGGCGGCCTGGTGGCGGTCGCCACCGAACTGATTGCGCGTTCGCGGCGGGCCGAGCGCATCGGCGGCTATTTCGTCACCATGCAGACCCTGGCGCAATGTGCGCTTGCCCTGCTGCTGGCGCTCTATGTCATCCCGGCCGCAGGATCGGCGGGCGGCTTCATCGTTCTCGCCGTCGTCTGCATTGCTTCGCTGGCGGTCGCCGTCACGGTCCCTGGTGACTATGCCGATCTGCCCAAGGAAGAGAATCTGGCCAATGTGCTGACTGTTCCTTCGATCACCGCGCTGCTGTCGGTCTTCTGCTACTTCATGTTCTTCGGCGCAGTCTGGGCCTTTCTGGAGCCGCTTGGCGCACAATACGGCATCGATGGCCGCACCGTCGGCCTGATCGTCTCGGCCAGCCTCGCGGTTCAGGTCCTGGGCGCGATGACGGCGACCGTGTTCGAGGCGCGCATCGACTACCGCCTTGCCATCGCCGTGATCGGTGCCGTCGCGTTTGTCAGCGCGCTGGTCCTCGCCAGCGGACCTGGCCTCACCACATTCTGGGTTGCCGCCTTGGTCATGGGCTTCATCCTCTTGTTCATCGTGCCTTACCAGATCCGCTTGGCGATCACCGCCGACGAGACGCGCACCGCCGTGCTGCTGGTGCCGGCCGCACAGCTTTTTGGCCTGGCGATCGGCCCGATCGCGGCGTCGCTGCTCATCGACGGCAAGGATTTTCGCCCGGTGCCGGAATTCGCCGCCGCCAGCGCCGTTGCCAGCGTGGCGCTGCTCGGCCTGTTCCTCCTCGTGTCGCGGCATCGCCGCGCCGTTGCCTGAGGAGGCGACATGTCGAACACCTGGAGCAACTGGTCCGGCTACGTCACCGCAGAACCGCGGCTGGTTGCCAGTCCCGCCGATGCCGGCGCGCTTGGCGATCTTGTTCGCACCGCACCCGGCCCGGTCCGCGTTGTCGGCGCCGGTCATTCCTTCACGCCGCTGGTGAAATCCGAGGGCACGATCCTGTCCCTGGAGAAGCTGGAAGGGCTGGTCTCGCACGACACCGAAAAACATCAGGCACGCGTGCGGGCAGGGACCCGGCTCGGCTCGTTGATGCACATCCTGCAAGACATCGGCCAGGGGCTGCCCAATATGGGTGACATCGATCGCCAGGCGATTGGTGGCGCACTCGGCACCGCCACGCATGGCTCGGGACCTACGCTCGGCGCCTACCACACGCAGCTTGAAACGGTGCAGATCGTCGACGGGCTGGGCAAGTTGCGTGACTTCAAGCGGGCAGGGGATCAGGAGACGATCCATGCCGTCGGCGTCGCGCTTGGCGCCTTTGGCGTGATGACCGAGGTGACGCTGAACAACATTGCGACCTACCGGCTGCGCCGCCGCAAATGGGTGCTGCCGATCGCCGACATGCTGCGCGATTTCGAAACGATGATGGCCGCGCATCGTTCGGCCGAATTCTACTACATTCCGTTTTCCGGCTATGCGCAGTTCATCGCCAGCGACTTCAGCACGGCGGCGACCACCACGCGTCCGACCGAGGATGACGAGGGTGGGTTGAGGACGCTGCGCCGGCTGCGCACCGGGCTCGCCTGGCTACCGTCGCTCCGCCGCCGGCTGATCCGCGACGCCGTCGCGAAGGTGCCGGCCGAGGACTATGTGCAGGATTGGCTCAACGTCTATGCCAGCGACCGGCAGACCAAGTTCAACGAGATGGAATATCATCTGCCGTTCGATGAGGGGCCGAAGGTACTGGCCGAGATCATCGAACTGACGGAGAAGCGCTTTCCCGAAGTCTATTTCCCGATGGAGGTGCGCTCGGTCGCACCAGACCAGTTTTGGCTTTCGCCATTCTACAACAGACAAACCTGCTCGATCGCCATCCACCACGATGCGGCGAGCGATCCGCTGCCGTTCATGCGGGCGGCCGAGCCGATCTTCCGCAGATATGGCGGCCGGCCGCATTGGGGCAAGATGCACAGCCTGAAGGCGGCGGACCTGAAAAAGCTCTATCCGCGCTGGGACGACGCGATGGCGGTACGCCGCGACATCGACCCGCAGAACCGCTTCGTCTCGCCTTACATAGCCGGCCTGTTCGGCATCGAACGATGAGCGCCTATTTCGCCACTCTTTCGGGCGCGCTGAAGGAAGCCGGCATCTTCCAGCCTTGCCTGCTGCTCGATCTCGACCGGCTGGACCGCAACATTGCACTGGTGAAAGAGAGGCTTGACCCCGGCCTTGCCGTGCGGCTTGTCGACAAGTCGCTCGCTTGCCTGCCTCTGCTGTCGCACATCGGCAAGGCTCTAGGCACCAATCGCTTCATGACTTTCCATCCGCCGATCAGCGGAGCGGTGTTGAAGGCATTTCCCAAAGCCGACATGCTGTACGGCAAGCCGATGCCGGTCCACGCGGCAAGGGCGGCACTGGTGAAAGGGGACGCCGACTGGTCGCGGGTGTGCTGGCTGATCGATACGCAGGAGCGGCTGGCCGAATATGGCGCGCTCGCGGCCGAACTCGGCACTGAGTTGCGCATTGCTTTCGAGATCGATGTCGGGCTGCATCGCGGCGGATTTGCCAGCCCGGAGGCCTTGTCGCAGGCTCTTAAGTTGCTGCCGGCTCATAAACGGCTGCATTGCGAAGGCGTCATGGCCTACGAAGCGCATGCGCCGCATATTCCCGGCCTGTTCGGCGGGCCCGCCAAGGCGTTGGCGAAAGCCTCGGAACAGGCCACCGCCTTCGTTGCGTGCCTCGGCGCCGAGCAGCGCCGTATCCTCAACATCGGCGGCAGCAAGACCGCGCTGCTTCATCATGGCAGCGTGGCCAACGAGGTGTCGATGGGCTCGGCCTTTGTGCTGCCCAGCGATTTCGATACGCCCGGCCTCGAAGGCTTCCAGCCGGCAGCCTTTATCGCGACGCCGATCCTGAAGGTCGTCGAGCCGATGCTGCCCGGCCCGCCGGCCGTCACCCGCCTGCTGCAGGGGCTCGGCCGGTTTCCGCGCAAGGGGTGCTATCTCTATGGCGGCAAATGGATGGCCGAGCCGGTCTTTCCCGAAGGGATGGAGACGAGCGGCCTGCTCGGCCTCTCTTCGAACCAGCAATTCATGGGCCTTCCCCACGATGCGACCGCAAAGCCCGGCGACTACGCGTTCCTGCGCCCGACGCAGAGCGAGGCCGTGCTGCAGCAGTTCGGATCGATCGCCGTGTTTTCCAGCGGCAGGATAGTCGATCGCTGGCCGGCATTGCCTATGGCGTGATCTCGCCTACGCCTTCACAGGTATCCAGATCTCCAGCCCGCCATTGCCGCTGCGCGGATCGAATTCGGGGCCGTAGCGCTCGAATTCGGGAGCATCCGCGATCTCGTGGCCGGAGGCCGGCAACCATTTGTTCCAGATCGTGTTGACGGTTCGGCGGATGGTCGAGATGTGCTCGCGGTGGGCGAATACGGCATATTTCTGCGCCGGCACGCGCACACGGCTGAGCTCCTTCGGCAGGTCGGAAAAGTCGGAAACCTCGACGCCGGCGATGTAGTCGAAATTGCCGGCATCGTCGCCGTTGACGCAGACGCCATAGGCGACGTTGCCGGTCTCGCCAGGGATGTTGCCGATATAGGGGCCGAAACGTTGCCACTGCATCGGAATGGCGGCGCTGGTTTCGCAGCTGTAGCGTTCGCCGAGGCCGGCGATCAGGAACGGCCGGCTGGTTTCGAAGCGCGGCGGTTCGAGGTTGGCAAGAACGGACTGGTTCATCAGGATTGGCTCCACGAGGTCAAGGTTGTCGAGCGTGCCTTGCGCGCGCACCAGTTCCGGCGTGGTGCAGAACTGGTCGCGGAAGGCGCGGGTGAAAGCCTCATGCGAGTTGTAGCCGGCGTCGAGCGCGACCGAGAGGATGTCGGGCGCCCCGCCAGCCAGCTTGCGCGCTGCCTCGGTCAGCCGGCGCGAGCGCATGTAGCCCATAACCGAACGGCCGGTGGCGGCACCGAAAGCCCGCGTCACATGAAAGCGCGACACGCCGCTGCTTTGCGCGACATCGTCGAGCGAGACCGCTTCGGGCAGATGGCTCTCGACGAACCACAGCGCTTTTTCGGTCGGGTTCATCGAGCTCTTTCCCGCATTGGCCAGATCATCTTGCCGTCTTTCTGCGGGGCCAGTTTGATCGAAATTGCGCCTCTCGTGCAATCGAAGGCGACTGCGATCTCTGGATGGCGCAAGGCGGTCGACCATCAGTCTTCCGCAATGCGGGATCAGGAAACAGCTGGGGCGGCGCAGGAATCTCTGACAACAAGGGTTGATTTCAGCCTTACAGAACGTGGTGCGGCGGACAATCCGTTGATCCGTTCGACAAGCATCTGCGCGGCCCTGTGGCCGATCTCGTTGCAGGGCTGCGCGATCAAGGTCAGCCGAGGTTCGAAATAATCCGCCCATTCGAAATCGTCGAAGCCGGCAAGCGATATGTCTTGCGGTATTCTAAGGCCTGCCTTGCGGATCGCTGCCACGGCTCCGATCGTTGTCAGGTTATTTCCGGTGATGATGCCGGTCGGCGGATTTGCCAGTCTCAGCAAGGTTGCCACCGCGTTCTGGGTGGCCTCGAAATTCTGGTTCGAAGGCTGCACGAGATCCGCATCGAAATCGATACCGTTCCGTTTGAGCCCTAGTCTATAGCCTTCGATGCGCTCCCTGGTGGTGCTAAACCCTGCCTGGGCCCCGATCATGCCGATCCGTTTGTGGCCAAGTCCCGCCATGTGCGAAACCAGATTGGCGACGGCCTGCTTGTTCTCGACGCCGACATGGTCGAAGGCGGACTCGGCAAACCTGTCGACGAGAACGGTCGGAATGCCGCTCTTCTCCAGATAGCGGACAGTCTTGTTTTCGGGATCGCCGCACGGGGCCAGGATGATGCCGTCGACCCTTCGCTCCTGCAACGCCTGGACCACGGCGAGTTCATGACCGGGCTCGTCGCGCGTATCGGCGAGGAAGACCAGCAGGCCGAGGCGCGCGCACTCGCTCTCGATGGCGCAGATGATGTCGCTGAAATAGGGATTGGTGATCGCCGATATGGCAATGCCGACATAGTTGCTGACGTTGCGCGCGAGTGACCGCGCCAGCGCATTCGGCTGATATCCCGTTGCAGCGATCGCCTCGTTCACCAAGGCGGTCTTTTCGGGGCTGACGAGGCGCGTGCCGTTGATGACATGCGATACGGTGGACGTGGACACACGAGCACGGCGAGCGACGTCGCTGATCGTTACAGTCGCTCTCGCCATCCCTCACCTCAATCCGGCGCCGGTCTGCCCGGGAACGTCCCGCGGCCGCCGATCCGCGCGCCGACTATTCATTGTTGTCGGCCATAATCAATGAGGTTTCTGCCGCTCTCGCCGTCGAAATAGTGGACATGGTCCATGTCGATGGAAAACAGCCGGCTTTCCCCAAGCTTGGAACGGTCGCTGGGCGGCAGCCGCGCGATGCACCTGTGATCGCCGATGCTGAGGTCGAGAAGAATTTCGTGGCCGAGATGCTGGACCACATCGACATTGAACGCGATCGAATCGACGCCTGGGATGGCGCCGGGCTGCAGGATCCTGAAATGTTCTGGGCGCACGCCCAACGTGACCATCGTTCCCTTCTGGCCAGCAAGCGCCGCGCGCCGGTTCTCCGGAACCGCGATCCGCAGTCCGCAGGCCTGGTCCGACAGGGAACTGCCATCGTACACAAGGCGCAGGAAGTTCATGGCGGGCGACCCGATGAAGCCGGCGACAAACTGGTTGGCAGGCCGATTGTAGACTTCGAGCGGCGCTGCCGCCTGCTGGATCTTGCCGCCATTCATGACCACAATCTTGCTGCCCATGGTCATGGCTTCCGCCTGGTCGTGCGTGACATAGACGGTCGTTGTTCCGATCTCCTGATGCATCTTGGTCAGGAAACTGCGCGCCTCGATGCGCATTTTCGCGTCGAGGTTGGACAGAGGTTCGTCCATGAGGAACACGCCGGGGCGGCGAACCAGCGCGCGCCCGAGTGCGACACGCTGCCGCTGACCGCCGGAGAGGGCCTTGGGCAGTCTGTCGAGCAGGTCATAGATGTGCAGCCGCTGCGCCACTTGCCGTATCTGCGTTTCGATATCGGCTTTCGGGGTTTTCCTGATCTTCATGCCGAACGCTATGTTGTCGCGAACCGTCATGTGCGGAAACAACGCATAGGACTGGAACACCATGGCGATGTCGCGATCCTTCGGCGGCAGCCCGGTAACGTCGCGCGCGCCGATGCGCAGCGTGCCGCTGGTGATCGATTCGAGCCCGGCGATCATGTTCAGCGTCGTCGTCTTGCCGCAGCCGGACGGGCCTACCAGCACGGTGAATTCGCCATCTTCTATGTCCAGGTTCAACCCGGACAGAACCGGTACCATCGCGTAGCGCTTCTCGACATCCTTCAGGGACACTTCAGCCATTACAAATTCCTTATTGCAAAAAGCCCGCGGACATCAGCCCTTCACGGCGCCCGAGAGATTGCCGCCCGAGATCTGCCGGTAGGTGAGGATGAACAACAGGACGATCGGCAACTGCGAGATGACGAGACCCGCGGCCGGCAGGTTGAAGACGGCGAGGTAGCGGTCGCTGTTCAGTTTCAGCATGCCGACCGTCACCGGAAAATTGTCCTCGCTGTTGAGGAACACCAGCCCGAACACGAATTCCTTCCAGATGGCGATGAAGTTCAGCGTGTAGCCGACGAGAATGCCGGGAACCGACAGCGGCAGGATCACCTTCCAGAAAACCTGGAAGTCGGTCGCGCCCTCGACATAGGCGGCCTTCTCGATTTCCGGTGGAATTGTCGTCATGAAGCCGCGCAGGATCAGAACCTGCAAGGGCATTCCATAGACGCCGTGAACGATGATCAGGCCGATCTTGGTATCCAGCAGGTGGAATGTGCGCAGCGTGTCGTAGAGCGGGATCAGCACCGTCTGCTGCGGCAGCATGAGGCCGGTCAGCAAAAGGCCGAATATCCACTTGCGCCCGGGAACGTTCATACGGCTGAGCGCGAAGGCGGGTACCAGCGCCAGCGCCACCGCGAGCGCCGACCCGGCCGTCGCATAGATCAGGCTGTTTCTCAAAAGCGTGCCGAACCCAAGTCCAAACCAGACGTCGATGTAGGGCTGGATCGTCGGCGACTTCGGCAAGGCGAACGGCCCCGCCAGAAATTCGGCGTTCGACTTGATCGACGTCATCACGATCAACAGCAGCGGTCCGAGCCATACGGCAGCTAGCACCAGCATGAGGGCGGTTGCGGCGAGTTTGGGCAAAACCGCAAGGAGGCGGCTGCGGCCAGCGGCGTTCATGGTCGTGTCAGACATCGAAAGCACCCTTCAGGACCTTGCCGAGCAGGACAGCGGCCAGCGACCCGGCAATCACCAGGATGACGACGCTGAGCGCTGCGCCGTAGCCGAAGCGGGAATTCCAGAAGCTCTCCATGTAGACGAGATAGCCAAGCACGTTGGTCATGCCGAAAGGCGCTCCCTTGGTCAGCACGGCGATCAGGTCGAAAGCGCGCAGCGATTCGAACAGCGTGAGCATGACGATGATCGCGGTGACAGGACGCAGCTGGGGCAGGGCGACGCTGCGGATCATGCGCCAATGTCCCGCGCCCTCGATACGCGCGGCGTCGAATGTTTCCTTCGGAACGTCGCCGAGGCCGGCGAAGTAGAAGATCATCGGCATGCCGGTGAATGCCCAGCCGGAAATGACCGCCAGCGTATAGAGCGCGATGCGGTAGTCGCCGAACCATTCATGCACCAGGAAGCCGAGGCCGACCGACCGCAGCAAGGTGTCGAAGGCGCCGAATACCGGATTGAGGATCAGGAGGAACATCAGGCCGACCGCGATCAGCGACATGGTCACCGGAAAGAAGACGATGGTGCGCAACAGCGATGGGGCGAACACCAGGCGCGCCTTCATCACATAGGCGATCAGGAAACCGAGCGAGACGGGGAAGACCAGCGAAACGACCAGCCACTTGGCGTTGTTGACCAGCGCTATGTAGAAATACTTGTCGTGGAACAGGTAGGCGTAGTTGGCGAAGCCGACGAACTTCTTCTGCGGCGCCATGCCGTTCCATTCGAAGAAACTGAGATAGATCGTGTAGATGATCGGGTAGCCGATGAAGCAGGCGAACACCAGCAGCGGCACCGCGACGCCGAACACGGTTACGAACACATGCTGGCGGGCGTAGCCGATAAAGGTGCCATCATCGAAGCGCTTTGCGCTGCTGGCCATGGTGTCACGCCTTTCGATTGGTTCAGGAAACGGCCCGTGGTTCAGGAAACGGGTTGGGCAGCGTCGTTGATGCGGCGTCGCCAACATCCCGGCTCCGGCGGTTCGGATAGCGGCCTTGGCGATGAAGCACATGTCTGTCGTGGCAGACACGGGAGAGGCGCATGGCGCCTCTCCCGGTTCGTCCGCGCTTACGACTTCTTGACGCGCGCCGCCTCGTCCTCGGTCAGCTTCATCGCGTCTTCAGGCGACATGGCGCCGGCCAGAACGCCCTGGACGCCATCGAGGAACTTGTCCGAAATCGCTGGTGGCGTGGCATGGTCGACATGCATGAAGGTGAAGGAGCCGGACTCGGCCATCGCCTTGCCGAGGCGCTGCTCCATTTCACTCAGCTTCGACAGGTTGGAATTGACGTTCGACGGGAAAGGCTTGTCGATCTCGAGCTTCTTGCTCATCGCTTCGTCGGACACCATCCAGTCGAGAAACTCCGCTGCGGCATCCTTGTTGGGGCTGTTTTCGTGGATCATGATTGTGTCTTCGGCGAACACCGACATCACCGGCTTCTTGCCCGGAAATGCCGGCATCGGGAAGAAATCCATGGGAACGACGCAGCATTGCGGCTGGTCGCCACGGAAGCGGCCGAGATTGAACGAGCCCTGATACCAATGCAGGCCCTTGCCCTGCGTCCACGGCACCATGGCAGGTCCGAGATCGATCGAGTTGAACGACGGCTCGAACATGCCGTCCGTGGCCAGCTTCTGCATCATGGCCGTGACATCGACGGCACGCGGATCGGTCCACGGAATGGTGCCGTTGATCAACCCGTCATAGACGTCCAGACCGTGCTTGTTGACCAGGATTGCCGACCACATGAACTGCGAGGGCCACTTCTTCTGGTTGGCCAGCATGAAGGCGGCGAGGCCGGCCTCCTTGCCCTTCTGCGCGTTGGCCATGAGCTCGTCCCATGTGGTGGGAACCTTGAGGCCAAGCTGCTCGTAGATGTCCTTCCGGTACCAGACCACGGAAGCACACATTTCCGTCGGCACGAAATGCTTCTTGCCGTTGTAGATGGACAACGTCACGCCGGCCGGGTTGAGTTTCTTTTCCCAGCCGTATTTTTCATAATAGGGCGTTAGATCCGCCGAGAATCCATTGTCGACGATTTCCTTGCCGCGTCCGCCTTCCCAGGAATAGAAAAGGTCCGGTGGATTGCTCGAGGACAGCTCGATGGTCTGCTTGGTCTTGTAGGTCTCGCCGTCGACGCTGGCGCCGGTGACATGGACCCGATCCCCGTTCTTCTTGTTCCATTCGTCGATCAGCCAGTTGGCGTAGACCTCCGAAGACGGCCATGGCGCCCGGTAGAAATACCTGAGTTCGGCTGGCGCGGCCCGCGCCATCTTGACCCCTGACGCCGCCGCCACGGCGGTCGCGCCAAGTGCAGCGGAAGCCTTCATGAAGGTGCGGCGAGACAGTCCATTCTGCTTGATGTTCATCGTTTTCCTCCCGGTTCAATCTGACAAATGACAGGCAGCACCAGGCCGCCACGAAGCGCGGGCGCGACGTGTGCACAATGGCTGTTGCTGGTCCTCCGAAGGCGAACGCGGCGGCGTGGGTTCTATGCTGCCAAATTCGTCACGGAGAATGAATTAATCTAATCGAAGCGCTTGCGCAAGCGCTTCGATTGACCATTTCCATCTTTTTCTGTCGCATCTCCAGGCCGGCCGACGAAATCCGCGTTGTCGACTGGGCCGCGACCTTCACCTGTCCGGCGGGCGGCAAAGGAGCGGTCGACATGGCAAAGAAGGTCCTGCCCGATTGCGGCTCTTCGGTTGAACCCGACGTCACTGTCGAGATCACGGCAATCACCCGACGCGAACGCAAAGCAGATGATTTTCAAAGAAGCGCGGCTGCACGGAAATAATGCCATCAAGGGCTAGGTTCAGCGATGAGCCTCACCCTTGTCGCGTCGGCACTTACTCATGGAGACGTCTGCTGCGTCCCTCAGGGTTTGCGCAGGATGACCTTTCTCGTCGCCGCGTTCTCGACGGCGATCCTGGTCTAGGTAGCTGGTGTCATCGGCTTCGTCGGACTGATGACCCGCATCTGTCGCGGCCGTCACCATGCTCATCCGCAACCGGCTCTGATCGCGGTGGGCCTGATCGCGGTGGGCAAGAGTTTGCCGACTCAGACCGTCCAGAAATAGCGCACGATGTGAAAGAAGACCGGGGCAGCGAAGACCAGGCTGTCGGTGCGGTCCATCATGCCGCCATGGCCTTCGATCAGGTGGCCCCAGTCCTTGACGCCCTGGTCGCGCTTGATGGCCGAGGCGACCAGCCCGCCCAGAAAACCCATTGAGCAGGCGATGAAGGCCACGGCTGCCGCCTGCAGCGGCGAGAAGGGCGTCACAAACGACAGCAGCGCGCCGAGCAGGCTCGCCGACACCAGTCCGCCGATCAGGCCTTCCCAGGTTTTCGACGGCGAGACGTTCGGCGAAAAACGGTGTTTTCCGAAGAGCTTGCCGAAGATGTACTGCAGCACGTCGCTGCCTTGCACGACGATGATCAGGAAGGCGATCAGCAACAGGTTGCGGCCTTCGAAATCAGGCACATTGAGTGTCAGCAGCGCCGGAACATGGCTGACGCAATAGACCGAGATCATCACCGCCCATTGCTGCGCCGCAATCCGCTCGAGAAAGCGTTCGGTGTCGCCATGCAGCGCTGTGATGGCCGGCATCAGCAGGAAGCAGTAGACCGGAATGAAGATGACGAAGAGCCCGTACCAGGCGGTCCACACCAGCCAGTATTGAAACGGTATGATGATGCCGAACATGCCGAGCAGCACCCAATGGTCGCTGCGGCTTGTATGCGTCAGCGTCACGAATTCGCGCAGCGCAGCGAAGGAAATCAGCGCGAACAGGATGGTCATGCCGTAGCGGCCGAAGAAGAAGGCGACCGTTATCAGCACCACCATCACCCACCAGGCGTTGATGCGCTGGGTGAGGTTGACCAGCGTTGAACTGAGCGGCTTTGGCGCCCGCGCCGAAAGTATGGCTGCGACGATGCTGGCAGTGGTTAGCACCGCCAGCAGGCCGATAATCAGAATAGAGATCTCGTGGCGCATCAATCGTCTCGCTCGGGGCGCGGGTTGAGCGCCAGAAGCGTGGCGTGGGCGCGCTCGAGAAAGGCGCGGCGTTCTTCGCCCGGAGCCACCGCCACCGGCGCGCCGAAGACGACGCGGCACAGCAGCGGCACCGGCAGGAATTGGCCCTTGGGCAGCACGCGCGACATGTTCTCGATCCAGCACGGGATCAGCTCGACCTCCGGCCGCGCCATCGACAGGTTGTAGAGCCCGGAGCGGAAGGGCAGCAGCGGCTCCTCGGTCATGTTGCGGGTGCCCTCGGGAAACAGGATCAGCGAATGGCCCTGGTCGAGAACCGACAGCATGATCTCGATCGGGTTTTCTTCAGGTTTCGTCCATTGCCGGTTGATCAGCACCGACGACAGCATGTCCTCGGCGATGAAGCGGCGCAGCCGCGACTTTCCCCAGTACTCGCCGGCGGCGACCGCGTGGGTGATCGCGCGCTCCTTTTCGCTCAGGCAGGCCGACAGCAGGATGAAGTCGCCATGGCTGGTGTGATTGGCGAAATAGATGCGCTGCCGGTCGGACGGCAGGCTGCCATTCCAGATCGGACGCACCCCGGTCACCACCCAGGCCAGCGCCGAGAGACCGACGGAGGTTACCGTCTGCAGCAAGGTGAAGGTCTTGAGCGAAAGCTTGTTCATCGCGGCGCCCAAAACCCCGCCGTCAGAAGCGCTGCGGCAAACAGGGCCAGGGCCGCGCGCTGCTTGAACAGCAAGCGGCGCGTCCCGGCCATGCGGTCGTCGAGCGGGCGTGTCGTGGACGGGGAGGGTTTCAGGCGCATGCGTGCCAATATGCCATCCACCGCGGCACCACCGGAAGCCTCGTCATTGTGGCTGGCCATTAGCCGGAACAACAGCGCGTCGAACACCAGAAGCGCCGACAGCGCCAGCACGGCAACGGCGCTCGCGGCTGAGACCGACAGCGCAATGGCCGCAGGCAAGGTCTCGAAGGCGCCGCGCGCCGAAGCCGCCAGGGGCGCAAGACTATTGGCGGCCACCACAACCGCAGCCGGCCATGCTGCCTGCTGCATCAGCATACGGGCGAAGCGATCGGCGCGTTCCCGGTAGGCATTGCCCGTCATGACGCCACCCGCTCCGTGGCCTCGGCAAGATGAACCGGCCGGCCGGTGGCCATCAGCATCTCGCGGGCAACCGCTGGCGTCCTGGCCCTGCCGGTCGCCACCAGCCATTCGGCGACAACGCCTGCGCTGCGCTGAAAACCGAGCGCGCAGCAGACCAGCACGGTACCGTCGCGGCGCACGCTCTCCAGCGCGCTGGCTGCCTGCTGCTGCATCGTCACTGGCGGCGGCAACAGATCGATCATCGGAAAGCTGATCCAGCGGCAATCCGCTCCTGCCGGTTTTTCAAGTTCGGCGGCGAGGTCGATCACGGTGCCGAAGCCGCTGGCTTCGCTTGCCGTTGGAAAGCGGCCGAGAAAGACGCCATCACTGACGGCTACGAGCGGCGGAAGCTTGCGCGTCCATATCGCGACATTCACGCCAGCGCCGAGCCGGTAGGGCCAAAGCAGGACCCGGCTTGCCAGGGACACATAGCCTTCCGCAGTCTTCTGGAACACCTTTGCGCCGGCCCCGGCATAGGCGAAGGCAACGATGGCCAGCGCCAGCGCCGGCCAGAGCAGGAAGAGCGCGACGCCGGAAAAGAAGGCGCCGAGCGCGGCACCGGCCAGCGCAAGGAAAGCGCCCAGCGCATAGAACAGCGCCAGCCGACGCGCCTTGGCATCGCCGGTCAGCCGGGCGCCTGAAAACGGCAACTCGCCGGTGCGCGGAAACAGCCACAGGGCGAAAAACCCGAGCAGCGCGCCGGTCGGGATGTCGATGAAATGATGTTGCCATGTCGTCAGCACCGAAGCGCCGATCAGGAAGCACCAGCCATGCCAGAGCGGCAGGAGAATGCCGCCGAGCCGGTGGCGCCAGTGGTCCCAGATGATCACCAAAAGGGCGATGTGCAGCGAGGGCGCCTGGTTGAACGGCTTGTCGAAACCGCCAAGTACGGCAAACAGGAAACCCGGCAGGCCCGTCGTTGCAGGCCGCACGAAAGTCGCGGTCAGCGGGAACAGGATAAAACAGGCAACGGCGACGATCTGCGCAGTGAGATAACGCCCTGCTAGGCGGTCGACCCCTTGCCTGCTGTCGTTGAGCAGCAGCGACAGTCCATAAAACAGGTTGATCGACCAGTAAGGCACGATGGTCCAGGCGAGGAAGGGGATGCTGTGCTCCCAGGAGAACACGATGCTGCCGACGTCGTCGCGCCGCGACGCCAGCCAGTTGGCGAAGCCGTAGGAGAGGTAGAAGAACGGCGCCAGGAAGGCCAGCCAAAGCGCTGCCCTGACGACCACCCGGCCATAAGGTTCGGCACGCACCGTGGATGCAAGCGATGACACCATCCTGTTCAGCGGCGCCGTGCGACCGAGACGGTGAAGATGCCCCATTGGTCGATGCGCTGGTCGAGCTTGTCGAAACCGGCGGCTTCGACGAGCTGGTCCATCTCGCCTTGCGTGCGCCGGCGCATCACCCAGGCCTGGCCGCCGCGATGCGAGGTCAGGCTGCGGGCGATCATCTCGAGCTGTGGATGCCAGGGCTGGTTGGTGTAGAGCAACAGGCTGCCCGGTTGCATGGCGTGCGCAAGCCCACCGAGCGAGCGGGCGATCATCGCATTGTCGGAGAACAGCTCGTAGAGGCCGGAAACGATGGCGAGATCGGGCGCCGGATCGATCGAGGCGAACATGTCGGCATCAAACGCGTCTGCGCGCTGGAACGAGACGCTGGCCGGCAATTGCCGCTCGGCGATCAGCTTGCGGCCGAGCTGGACATTTAGGTCGGAATAATCCTGCAGGCGCACGCTCGCCGGCTGGTCGGGGCTCTTCACGATGGCATCGAGAACATAGCGGCCATGGCCGGCGGCGATGTCGAGAATGTGCGCCGGCCGGCCGGCGGCCTTGAGCGTCGCCAGGCAAGAGCCGATCAGTTCTTCGAGATGCAGCTTGCGCTGGCGGATGCCGCGCCAGCCAATGGCTTCCAGGAAGATGCGGTCGACGGCGCGGCCAAGCTGTGTAAGACCCCGCGCGTCGTTCTCGTAGACGTAATCCAGCGTCGAGCCGGAATCGAAGCCGGTGGTGATGCCCGCCTTCATACCCGACGAGAACCAGGCGCCCATGCGGATGGAGGCACGGCTGAAAGCCCAATAGAGGCCCTTGGGCGACAAAAGATCGAGCGGCGAGGCAAGCCTGTCGGCCTCGTCGCGCGTGTAGCCGGCGATATCCGCCTGCTTCAGGTCGACCGGCGCATCCGGCGCGGCGAACTGTTTTGCCAGGAACGGCCGGATCAGGTCGAGGGCCTGCGCCCGGTCGCGCTCGCCCAGCGTGTCATGGAAGAAACCCGGCAGCACATGGCGTTCCTTGGTACGACTGCCGAGATTGACGAAGAATTCGTGTTGCGGGCCGTGGCGCACCACCCAGTCGCTCCCCGAAAGCAGAAGCTGCGTCGGCACGGTGATGGCGCGGGCGTCGGCAACGATGCGGGCCGCGTGCTGATAGAGTTCGACCAGGATGTTGGAGGCGATCGGCCGCGTGATCAGCGGATCGCTCTCGAAGGAGGCGATGCGCACGGGATCGTGGGTCAGGAATTTCGCCTTCACGTAGGAATTGACGAAGAAGCGGCCTTTGATCTTCTGCCAGAACGCGATGCCTTCCTTGGCGAAAGGCACGTAGAGCTTGACCGAAAAGGCTGGTGAGGCCAGCACCATGGCACGCAGCTTCGGCGCATAGTCGTGCACCCAGGCGGCGGCGAGCACGGCGCCGAAGGATTGCGCGATCAGCGCAACATCCTGCGTGGCAAAGCCATCCCTGGCGGCGATCTCGCGCATGAAGCAGTCGATGTCGCGCACCAGGGCCGAGAAGGAAGGAGCATAGCCGCGCTCGCCGGACGAGCGACCATTGCCGCGGGCATCCCAGGCATAGAAGGCGTGATCCGGCATCTGCAATTCGTCGACGAGATGGGCCATGCGACCGCCATGCTCGTGGCCGCGGTGGAAGAGCACCACCGCACCCTTGGCATTGGCGGAAGCTGCCGGCCAGAAGCGGTAGAAAATCTCCGTCCCGTCATGGCTGCGGAAGACACGCTCTTGCGCTTGCCGCTCAAGGTTTTCCGCAGCCGCGGCGGCGATTGGTTCGTGCATCATGGTCTTTCCCTCTGGCGACATGGCGAAGCCTCGATGCTTAGCTGGCGTTGCCAATAAGGCCGGCGCGTATCCGGTTTATGGCGGTCAACAGCGAAAGCGTTGCCATGGCTGGAAACACAAGCGGCGCGATGGAAGCCGGCCAGAGCCCGGCGGCGCACAGCACGGCGACCACGCCCAGCGCCAGCGCCCTGTCGCTCTTGCCGAACGGCCCGGCATAGTTTCGCCCGATCCCGGCGGCGATGCCGAGCACGCCGGCGAATTCTGTCAGCACGGCGGTCAGGGCGAAGGCGATGACGCCCCATGGGCTGAACTCTGGAAAGGCGGCGAACGGCAGGATCAGCGCAAGGTCCGAAACGACGTCGCAAATCTCGTTCAGATACATGCCGAGCGTCGAGGCCTGCCCGTGTTCCCGCGCCAGCATGCCATCCACGGCATTCAGCGCCATGCGCACGAACATCACGACGGGAACGAGCAGCAGCAGCGAGCGCCATTCATGCAGGATCGCGATGGCCGTTCCGGCCGCGATCGACATCAGGGCCGCCAGGATGGTTATGCTGTTTGCGGTGACGCCGATTGCCGCCAGCCGATTGACCAGAGGCCGCAACCTTCCCTGGAAAGCCGGCTTGAGAGCGTAAAGCGTCGGCATTTCGTTGATCCCCCGATCCTGACCAGCGGCTGTACATCAATATGTCACACGCGACCAGAGTATAGACCGCTGCGGTCGAAGCTGCGCCTCCCAGTGCGCACACCCCGATACGGTGGAAGGGTCATGCCGACTGCCATGGCCACCGGCCAGACGTTCACCACTCGCTAACCATGATTGCGAAGCACGACTGTCATGCACATTTGCCGGCTTCTGGTGCAACGCAGCATCTTGAATAATAAGCACGCTTATTATATATGCCGCTCATGGTTTCTGATGGCATAGACAGATTGGGCTTCCTGATCCACGACGTGCAGCGCCTGATGCGCAAGCGCTTCGAGGCGAGAGCCAGTGGCTTGGGGCTTTCTTCGGCGCAATGGCGGCTTCTGGTCCGCGTTGCCAAGGAAGACGGTGTCGCGCAGGCGCGGCTGGCCGAACTTCTCGAAATCGAGCCGATCAGCGTTTCGCGCTTGGTCGACCGCATGGAGGAGGGGGGCTGGATCGAGCGTCGCTCCGACGCCGCCGATCGCCGCGTCCGCATGATCTTCCTGACGCCCAAGGCGAGTGACGCCTACGCCGTGATCAAGAGCATTGCCGGAGAGGTTTATGAGGAATCGCTGGTCGGCGTGAAGCCGGAAGCCCGTCGCGTCCTTATCGAGGGGCTTGAGGCGATGGTCCGCAACCTGACTGACGACGAGACGCCGTCCATAGAAAAAGTGAAGAATACAGAGGGCGCAGCAGCATGAACGCGGTAGCCAAGATAGACGAGAAGGTGACCGAGCTGGAAATGGACGCGGCGGCGCAGCCGGCCACGGCCCCGGTGGCGGTTGCTCCTCCGGTACAGCCGGCCCCGGCGCCGATGAAGAAAAAGCGCCGGCTGGGCCGCTCTCTGCTGATGGTTGCGCTGCCTGCGGCGCTGGCTATCGGCGGCGGTTACGTCTGGGTCACCGGCGGCCGCTACCAGGAAACGGAAAACGCCAATCTGCAGCAGGCCAAGGTGTCGATCGCTTCCGACACGGCGGGCCGCATCGTTCAGGTCGACATTGCCGACAACCAGCTGGTCAAGCAAGGTGATGTGCTGTTTGCCATCGACCCTGAGCCCTACCGGATCGCACTGGCTCAGGCCGACGCGGCGGTGGCGGGCGCTCGTCTCAATGTCGAGCAGCTGCGCGCGGCCTATGGCCAGTCGATGGCTCAGCAAAAGTCCGATGCCAGTGAGGTCGCCTTCGCCCAGTCGCAGTTCGACCGCGCCGCCGACCTTGCCCAGAAGGGCATCAACGCCAAGTCGTCGCTCGACCAGGCCAAGAACGATCTCGACAAGGCCAAGCAGCAGCTGGCCGTTGCCGAGCAAGGCATCATCAGCGCCAAGGCAGCCCTTGGTGGCAATCCCGACATCGAGACCGACAAGCATCCGACCGTGATGGCCGCGCTCGCCGCGCGCGACAAGGCGGCCTACGACCTGGCGCAGAGCACGGTCAAGGCGCCGGCCGACGGTGTCGTCAGCCAGGCCTCGTCGTTCAAGGTCGGTCAGTATGTCGGCTCAGGCACGCCGCTGTTTGCGCTGGTCGAGACCGGCGATACCTGGATCGAAGCCAATTTCAAGGAAACCCAGCTCACCCACATGAAGCCCGGCCAGAAGGCCGAGATCGTGGTCGACACCTATCCGGGGCGCACCTTCGAGGCGACGGTCAAGGCGATAGGTGCCGGCACGGGAGCCGAGTTCTCGCTGCTGCCGGCGCAGAATGCCACCGGCAACTGGGTCAAGGTCACGCAACGCATTCCGGTGCGCCTGGAGCTGACCGATGCCGACGCCAAGATGGCGTTGCGCACCGGCATGAGCGCGACCGTTACCGTCGACACCGGCGTTGCCCGCGGGTTTCCCACCATATTCGGCCACGCCACGGCGGGCGAGGCGGCGGAGTAAAATCGGCGGAAGCCCGTGGGGAACCAAGCGGGTGGAAGCCGGTAGCAGGATTGGTCTGAAGGAAGGAGTGGGAAGGATCAGCGTTTGGTTGGAGCCGCGTCGCGACTCGGCCGGAATCTGAAATCTTCGACACGGACCCGTCGGTCCTCATGTTTCCGGGCGGCAGGCATCCGCTCAATCGAGACTTTCGGTCGATGTAACCCCCACATCGATAAATCGCGTCCCACCGCGATGAGGGTCTCTCAACGGAAGGCCTTGCCGCCCGGAAACCCACCGTACACGATTTTGTTACCTGCCGGAAGTTCCGCATCATGAGCACGCCCGAACCGTTCAAAGAAGTGCCGCATCGTGGCCTGATCACGGTCGCGCTCATGCTGGCGACGATCATGCAGGCGCTCGACACGACGATCGCCAACGTCGCGCTGCCGACCATGACCGGCGATCTCGGCGCCTCCCCGGACAACATCAACTGGGTGCTGACCTCCTACATCGTTGCCGCCGCCATCATGACGCCGGTCACCGGCTGGCTGGCCGACCGCTTCGGCCGCAAGGAACTGTTCCTGACGGCGGTGGTCGGCTTCACGGTGTTCTCGATGCTGTGCGGCATCGCCTGGAGCCTGGAGAGCATAGTGTTCTTCCGGCTGATGCAAGGCGTGTTCGGCGCCGCGATTGTGCCGTTGTCGCAGACCTTCCTGCTCGACATCAACCCGAGGGAACGCCATGGCCAGGCGATGGCCATCTGGGGCGCCGGCATCATGCTGGGGCCAATTCTGGGCCCGACGCTCGGTGGCTGGCTGACCGAGAATTTCAACTGGCGCTGGGTGTTCTTCATCAACCTGCCGGTCGGCATTGTCGCCTTCCTCGGCATGGCCGCCTATTTGCCGGCTGTTGCTCGGCGGGTGCGCGGTTTCGATTTCTTCGGCTTCGCCATGATATCGCTCGGCGTCGGCGCGCTTCAGCTGCTGCTCGATCGGGGCGGCGAGGTCGACTGGTTTTCCTCGAATGAGATCTGGATCGAGCTTGGTCTTTCGCTGACCGGCTTCTGGGTGTTCATCATCCACACCGTGACGGCCGAACATCCCTTCATCGATCCCAAGATATTCCTCGACCGCAATTTCGTCACCGGGCTGGCGTTCATCTTCGTCATGGGTGTACTCATCCTGGCGAGCATGTCGCTGCTGCCGCCGATGCTGTCGACCATCTTCGGCTATCCGACCATCACCATTGGCGTTGTCCTTGGGCCACGTGGTGTCGGCACGATGATTTCGATGCTCGTCGTCGGGCGGCTCATGAGCAGGATCGACGCCAGGATACTCGTCGTCATCGGCTTTCTGCTGACCGCGCAATCACTCTACACAATGTCCAGCTTCACGCCGCAGATGGACAACTGGCTGATCATCAGCTCCGGCGTCATCCAGGGCCTGGGAATGGGAATGGTGTTCGTGCCGCTGTCGACCGTGGCCTTCGCCACGCTTGACGTGCGCTTCCGCACCGATGCCACGGCCTTGTTCAGCTTGGTGCGCAATCTTGGCTCGTCCATCGGCGTGTCGGTGGTGACGGTTCTGATGGTGCGCAACACGCAGGTCAATCACACCGAGCTTTCGGCGTTCATCAATCCGTTCAACCCCAATCTGTGGGCGGTCTCGCCGGCGGCCGCAAGCGGCGATCCAATGGCGCTTTCGGAGGTTGATCGTATGGTCAATCTGCAGGCGATGATGATCTCTTACGTCAATGACTTCAAAATACTCATGGTGATGACCCTGATTTCCATTCCGTTTGTTTTCCTGCTGCGCAAGCCAAAACAGGCGCCGGCCGGTGGCGCACCCGCCGCCGCCCACATGGACTAGATGCCGTCGCCCTCAAGGCTGTAAGTCTCCATGGCAACCAGTCTGGAGATCATGATCATGCAGCCTGCATTCCCGGTGTTCGATCTCGGGCGGTTCGAAAACTCCGGCACCGAGGAGAAAAGGCGCTCGGCGCCGAAGTTCAAGGCGACAATCAAGTAGGGCTAGGCACGGTCATGTAGCGGCGATTGTCGGCCGAATTCATCCTGATATCGAAGAATACTGAGCCTGGAAGCTCAAAATAGGTTCGAGAACAGTCCTTTTTGATCAGGTATCCAGGATCCACGGCTCCGATTTCTATCTGGTTCATCTGCTATTAGTATTTCAGTAACACTATGGGCAGACTTTCCGTTTGCAAGCGAGCGGTATTTTTTTCCGGACACCAAACCGGAGGAACTCTGTTTGGTCACGAAATCATCCAGGCTGGCCACCAAGGCGCCCGAGTCGAACGGTCTGGCCGTACTGGCAAAACTGGCGACTGCTTCCTACGAAACCCTTGAGCACGAGCTTCGGGCTACGATCGTCGGACTCGAAGGGCAGGCGCTCCGATTCAAGACGGTGATCGACAACATCTCGCAAGGCATCTGCTTTTTCGACGCCGATGAACGGCTGATCCTGTCCAACCGTCGCTATGCGGAGATCTACCGCATTGCGCCCGAGCAATTGCAGCCGGGCCTGATATTGAGCGAAATCATCGAACGCCGCGTCGCTGCCAGGACATCTGCGATGGCTACCGACGCCTATCTCGCGTTGGCCCGGTCGGTCAATTCGGGCAAGGCTTCGAGGGTCTGGACAGCCAACCTTGTCGACGGTCGGACAATTCAGGTCTGCCACCAACCTATGCCCGATGGCAGTTGGGTGGCCACCCATGAGGACATTACGGAACTCACGGCGAATCGTCTGATTGCGGACGAACGCATTTCGCTGCAAACACTGATCGACTGGGTGCCCGCCTATCTGTGGGTCAAGGACACCGAAAGCCGCTTCGTCGTGGTCAACAGCGCCCTTGCGTCCGACAGTGACCGGGAGCAGACAAGCGACATGATCGGTTTGACCGATTTTGATCTCCATGCCCCCGAACTTGCGCAGAAATTTTGCCTGATCGAGCAGAACGTCCTCAATAGCGGACAACCGATGATCGACGAGGAGGAGTTTGTTGTCGATGCGTCAGGCGCCGGCAAATGGCTCTCGTCGACGAAGGTGCCGTTGCGCAATGTCCAGAATGATATCTTCGGTCTGGTTGGCATCGCCCACGACATCACGGTCCGCAAGCAGGCGGACATCCTTCGAAACGGGCAGGCGAACATCCTGGAGATGATAGCGACGAGCGCTCCGCTCGAAGATGTGCTCGACCGCCTCATGTGCCTCGTTGAATCTCAGCTGACGGGGATATTCGGTTCCGTCTTGCTGCTAGACAAGGACGGCAGCCATTTGCGGCACGGCGCCGCGCCGAGCCTGGCGAAAGACTATACCGTTCTCATCGACGGGATCGCCATCGGTCCCAAGGTAGGGTCCTGTGGAACCGCCGTTTATCGGCGGGAGCCGGTCATTGTCGCCGACATCCTGCAGGATCCCCTCTAGGAAGATTACCGCGAGCTGGTGGTGCCCTACGGCTATCGTTCGTGCTGGTCGACCCCGATCCTGTCGCATCAAGGTGCCGTGTTGGGTGTCTTTGCGATGTATTCGATGACGGTGCGTGAACCGATCGAGGCCGAGACTCGGCTGATTGACTTCACGACGCACATCGCCGGGATCGCGATCGAGCGCAAACTGGCTGAAGATCAGATCCACTTCATGGCCAATCACGATGTGCTGACGGGGCTTCCCAATCGCGCCTTGCTGGAGGACCGGCTTTCTCAAGCGATCTTGTACGCGCAGCGATACGATCGCTGGGTGACAGTGGTGTTCATCGATCTGGACAATTTCAAACTCGTCAATGACACGCTGGGCCACAATGCCGGAGACGAACTGCTGAAGACTGTCGCCGGCCGTATGGTTGAATGCGTAAGGGCGACCGATACCGTCGTGCGGCTTGGCGGCGACGAATTTGTCATCGTTCTGTTCGACCAGCCTACGAATGTCGATCTCATTTCGGAGACCTTGCAAATGATCCGGGCAGCGATTGCAGCGCCGGTTCATATCGGAGAGCATCACCTGAGGACGACGGCCAGCATCGGCATCGCAAACTACCCCAACGATGGGGCGAGCCCGGAAGCACTCCTGGCCAATGCCGATGCGGCCATGTATCGCGCAAAAGAGCTCGGCCGCGACAATTTCCAGTTTTACACTCCCGAATTCAACTCGAGGGCGCATGAAAAATTCGTGCTTCAGGGGGAATTGCGAAATGCCGTGGCCCGCTCGGAATTCGTGCTGCTCTATCAGCCGCAGGTCGATCTTCGCTCGGGGCGCGTCTTTGCGGTCGAAGCGTTGATACGCTGGAACCATCCGACACTGGGCGTGGTACCGCCGATGACGTTCATCCCGACCGCCGAGGAGACAGGTTTGATCGTGCCGATCGGCGACTGGGTTCTGCATGAAGCCTGTCGACAGAACAAGGCCTGGCAGGACGCGGGTCTGCCGCCGATGACCGTTTGCGTGAATGTGTCGGCACGACAATTCAAGGAAAAGAACCTGGTCGGACGTGTCGTCAATGCACTCAGGGACAGTGGCCTGGAGGCAAGCTATCTTGAGCTGGAATTGACCGAAAGCCTCATCATGCAAGACACAGAATTGGCGGTCGCGACGATGAACGAACTGCAAAGCCTGGGCGTTCAGATCTCCATCGACGATTTCGGGACGGGCTATTCAAGCCTCAGCGCACTCAAGACGTTTCCGGTTGCGCGACTAAAGATCGATAAATCCTTCATCAACGACGTCGCCGAAGACGAAAACGATCAGGCTGTTGCCAGCGCCGTAATTTCGTTGGGTCAAAAGCTGAACATGAGGGTTATCGCCGAAGGCGTCGAAACCGACGATCAAATCGCCTTCCTGCTCAAAAACAATTGCGATGAAATGCAGGGCTATCATTTCAGCAAACCGGTCTCCGCACGGGACATCGAAAATTTGCTCAACCACAAGGATTGATGGATCAGCCGTCGGCCTACCACGCAGCTTGACGAAGAAGACAAGCGGCCGATGACGACATGCCGGCTCCCTATTTCCCGAGCACAAGGCTCCAGTAGCGCAGGGCGCTATCGCGGCCGTCGCGCACGTAGGCGAGGCCAAAGCGGGTGAAGCGCGGGTCGAGCATGTTGCGGCGATGGCCAGGTGAATGAACCCAGATATCGAACAGTTTCTGCTGATCGAAGCGGCCCTCGGCGATGTTCTCGGCGGCCGCGCCTGCGATGCCATTGCCCTTGACGCGCGAGGCAAAATCCTTGCCCCAGCCGGTGGTGTGGCTCATGCGGCCACGCCGCGCCATATAGCCGGCCTGCTGCAGGGCGGCCTGCTCGAGCTGTGGGTCGGTAACCAATGGCGGCAGCCCCGCCGAAGCGCGGATACTGGTCAATGTGCTGGTGGCGGAAGAGGAGACCCCGGCGCCTTCGCCGGTCGGCAGCACCGTGGTGGCGCAAGCAGCCAGCCCAGCCAGCGCGACGAGGCCGGCAGCCTTGAGCAGCACACGCCTGTTCAAATTTGCTTGTTGATTCTCGGTTTTTGCAACGCTCATGCCTGCCTGACATAGTCGCGATCATGGCTTTTGCCGGGCAGGGCCGTCAAATTGCGAAACTGCACAGCGATTGGAACCCTTGTGTTGGTTGGGTTATGCCGCTGATGTTCAATCGATGCCTTTCCGTTTGAGCGGCCGGCGCCGCCGAGACGTCAGGTCAAAACGTGGGAGGCGTCTCTCATTTCACCAGAGTGATCATCCGGTCGGCATACATTGCGCGATTTCCAAGCGCCGCCGCGCAGTCCGACTTGACGGATGAGTTTCCGGTCATCTGCACCGTCATGCCGACAAGCCTGAGGCAGTCGCCCTGGCCGCTCATATCAGAATTACCGGCGTAGGAAATCGGCGCGTCCGGCGCGTAGATGAAACCGCTGAGCACGGAATTTGCGCCGCCGTTCAACGTCAAGGCAGACGTATTCCCGTGATCCTGAAAAATAGTGATGCCGGCATAAGTGCCGCTGGTCGGCGGGGACAGGTTCACCGTCTCATTGGCATTTATGTAGATCTGCGCGCTTTCCATGAGGAATATAGTCACGCCCTGGCCAGTCAGGCTGCCGTTTCCCCCTGGCTTGATGGTGGTGCCGCGCATGATGTAGACGCCCGGATTGAGCGTGATATTTCCCGACAATGTCTTGTCGCAGTAAGTGCCGGGCGACAGCGTGTAGGTTTTGCCGTTCGGGACCGGCAAACACAATGTGTAGGGGGGAGGAATGACGTCGGCCAGTGGATCAAAAGATGCGTATTGATGTTCGTGCGGCGTTCCGCAGGTGAGACTGGCGCTGGGTGGCAAGAGCCCGCTGGTGCCGCCGACGGTTGAGACACAGCCCGCTGAAACCAGAGCGGAGCCGCCCCTATTGACGGCATCGGACGCGTCCGAGTTCGCCGCGATCACGCAACTGTCCATCGAGACATTGGTCGAGCCTTGCAGGCTCACGGCGGCGGACGCATGCGGATCGAGCGCCAGCACGCAGGCCTGCGCGCCAGGTTTTATCTTGACCGAGGCCGTGCGGTAGGCCTGCCAGGGGGCCGAGTCACCGATGAAGCTTGGGCGGCTTATACTGGACGACAGCGAGATAAAGTAGGCGCTTGGGCTGCCGCTGGCCGTTGCCGCGAAAGCGGAGACGCTGCCCGAATATTCCTGCGGGTCGGCCGCGCTCATGTTTGCGGCGAAGAATTGCAGCCCAAACTGACGAACATCGTCAGCCGTCATATCGGGAGAGAACTTCGTGCCGATGGCCAGCCCCGCCGCGTCCAGGGAGTTCTGTAGTTGCGCGGCGTCATGGCTCGTGCCGACCAGATCAATGGCGCCGGCCACACCAAGTATCATCGGTAGCGTCGCTACAACGGTCGCCATGGCAAAGTTGCCGCGCTCCGAAGACCAGAAGCCTTTCAATGCGAACATCGCCCCTCGCCAAACCTTGTAAAGCCCAAGCGATACGACAGGGGTCTCTACGGGCCATTTCAGTAAATGCTAAAATGCGAAATGCTAAAATGCAGCGCAATGGTCGGCCAAAAACGAAAGCCTGCCAAGGCACGGCCATATGAGAGGCGCCAGGGAGGGATGAACATAACCAGGAACTGCTCCAGGCCACTGACGCGGCGACAACCAGCGCCAAGTCTGTTATCGTGACTCTCGTTCTACTAGTGGCAGCTGCGGGCGGCCATCCAGGCGATGACCGCCCCCGACTCACGGGAGGAAGGTTATGGCCGGCTTTCATGTCATGGCGGACGCACGCGGAATGCACGTGCAGCCCACGGTGCGCCGTATCACCACGGCGGATCTCAGGGATGCGCTGCGCCTCGGCGCCGAGGATTTCTGGGCAAAACCGTCGCACTACGTGTTCCTGTGCCTGATCTACCCCGTCGTCGGTCTGATCCTGACGCGATGGACGTCCGGCGCCAACGCCATCCAGCTCATCTATCCCCTGATGTCGGGGTTCGCACTGGTCGGTCCGTTTGCCGCCCTCGGTCTTTACGAGATCAGCCGCCGGCGCGAGCTCGGCATGAACACTTCCTGGCGGCATGCTCTCGACGTGCGCCGCTCGCCAGCGATTCCGTCGATCGCGGTGATCGGTATCATGCTGGTGGCGCTGTTCCTGTTGTGGCTCTACACCGCGCAGTCGATCTACACCGGTCTGTTCGGCGACCAGCCGCCGGCATCGATCGGCAGCTTTGTCCGCGAGGTGCTGACGACCGGCAAGGGCTGGACGCTGATCCTCGCCGGCAACGCCGCCGGTTTCGTCTTCGCCGTGGTCGTGCTCGCCACCACCGTGGTTGCCTTTCCACTGCTGCTCGACCGCGATGTCGGCGCCGTTTCGGCCATCGAGACCTCGGCGCGCGCGGTGATGGCAAACCCGCTGCAGATGGCACTGTGGGGGTTGTTGGTTGCCGTGCTGCTGGTGATCGGCTCGATCCCGCTGTTTGCCGGGCTCGCAGTGGTCATGCCGGTGCTCGGCCATGCCACCTGGCATCTCTACCGCAAGGTGGTCGAGCCGGAGCGGGCGCAGCAAATCCGGCGGCCGATGTAGGCAAGCCGTAAGATCCTGGCAACACAGCCGATGCGACCGCTGCTTTGCAGTTTTGCTCTCAGCGCTGCGCGTCGGTAGCCATCTTCAGCGCGAGCGCCATCAGCACCGTGCCCATCATCCAGCGCTGGATGACCAGCCACAGCGGCCGTCCGGCGAGGAAAGTGGCAATCGAACCGGCCGTCACCGCGATGATGGCATTGACGCTGAGGCTGATCGATATCTGCGTCGCACCGAGCACCAGAAGCTGCGACAGGACATGGCCTTTGTCCAGGCTGATGAACTGCGGCAGCAGCGACAGATAGAGCACGGCCACCTTCGGATTGAGCAGATTGGTCATCAGGCCCATGGCGAACAGCTTGCGCGGCCGGTCCCTCGGCAATTCGCGCACCTGGAATGGCGAGCGTCCGCCCGGCTTCACCGCTTGCCAGGCCAGCCACAGGAGATAGAGCACGCCGGCAAAGCGCAGCGCGTCATAGGCATAGGGCACGGCAAGCAGCAGCGCGGTGATGCCGAATGCCGCCGCCAGCACATAGAAGACAAAGCCGAGCGCCACGCCACCAAGTGAGATTAGCCCCGCCTTTGGCCCTTGCGACAGGGAACGCGAGATCAGGTAGATCATGTTGGGGCCTGGCGTCAGCACCATGCCGAGGCAGACCAGCGCGAAGGCGAGATGGTTGGCGGTTTCGGGCATCTGTTCGTTCCCCTGCGCGCCGCTGTGGATGTGCGGAAAGCGAGCGGCCAATATCTGCCCGCACCGGCAGGCGCCCGCAAGAGCATGGCCGCGCCAGCCGTTGCGCCAGAGGGCTGCCAGTGCATGTCGCCCAAAAGTGGCCCGGTCTTGGGAGAACGACATGCATAAAAACAAAGACCTAAAGCGCGTCGCCTGAATCCGTTCAAACGCGACGCGCTTTAGTGCCTTCGGATCAGCTGACGACGCGCAGGTTCGACAATTCGTTGCCGATTTCCTTGAAATCGTTCGACAAGGTGGCGCCGGTGGCGTTCCAGAACAGCTTGGCCGGCTTGCTCGCGTCCGTCGGATCCTTGCGGAAGCGCGAGTTCGACGAGCAGGATTTCAGCGCCGCGATCGCCGCTTGATCGGCGGTTTTGGTCGTGGACAGGTCGAGCGCCACCGTCATCACCATGATGTTGGCGGCCTTGGCGTTGTTGCAAAGCGTCGCCATCTGCTCGTTGAGTGCGCCTGTGTAATTGCCGTTCGAATAGTCCAACTGGCCAATGGCGCTCGATGTGCCCAGAAACAGGCGGCCGACCGAAGTGCCGTTGTAGCCGGGGTTGAGATAGCCATAGGACGCATAGGTCGACTTCGAATCGGCAGGGTCGGAGTAGCCGAGCGACGAAGGCGTGTAGTAGGTGTTGGCGCCGTCGGTCAGCACGATCACGACCTTGTCGTTGCCTCGTTCTGCTTCCGGGCGTCCTTGCGTGAACGGCTCGCCGCTCGAAACCACCCGCCAGCCCCAGGCCATGCCCTCGGGAACGCTGGTGCCCCCATTCGGCTGCATCAGGTCGATCGCGGCCTTGATCGAGGTGAGTCCGTCGGCGACGCTGACATCGGTCAATGGCGTGATCGGGTTGGTGGTGCAGCTGTAGTTCGGACCGTTGCCAGCCGGCAGCGCCGGCGCATCGATCGGCCGCGGCTGAAAATATTTGGCCATGTTGCGCAGCCGGGATTGGCCGGTGCTGCTCGTCGGGTCGTCATTCCACCAGCTGTTCACAGCGCCATAGGTTGTCGGCATGGCCTCATCGGGATCCTGGGTGAGCTTCCAATGGTTGCCGGGTTCGTCCGGGGCGAACATCGGCACGAACATCGTTGCCGGATCGCCGACCCCTATGCCGGTGTTCGCCGAGCCGCCGGACGGCGGCGCGTCGCTGACATTGTAGGGGTAGGGGCGGGCCTCGACACAGCCCTGCCAACTGGCGAACGGGCCATAGGAATCGATGTAGTCATACTCGTCGTGGTTTCGTTTGCAGGTGTTGTTCGAGTTGTACTCGTCGCACACCACGCGCTTGCTGTTGGTGACACGCTCGTGGTTGGTGACAACCTTAATGTCGTGGTAGAGCGAAAACCGGGTCAACATCTGGCCTTCATCGGCACCCCATCCGGAGCCGCGCTTGTACCAGATGCCGTTGGTCTGCTGGGCGTATTTGGCGGCCGTGTTCAGCGTCGACCAGTCGAAGTTCTCGTTCGATACCGGCGACAGGCCTTCGGTGTCCATCCAGGATGCATTGCCGTTGCTGGCACCGACATTGACCGAGGCGGCAAACGGCACGAGGCCGAATTGCACCGGCTTGTCGACCTGCTTGATCATTGCCGCTTGCTGGGCCAGCGTGTCGACCAGCTGTTTGGCCGCAGTTTTGAGAAGATCGATGCGCTTTTGCCCCGAGCCGGTTCCGGTGGTGGTCATCGATCCGGAATTGTCGAGCACCAGGGCAACTTCCAGAGTGTTCTTCAACCGCACTTCCGAGGTGACGTCGAAGCTGATCTTCTGGTTCGCGTCGGTTTGGGATTTGCCGACGAGCTGGCCGAAGGCAGGATAGAAATAGGGCTTGTAGTCAAGCCGCGCGCTCATCTTGAGCAAGCCGCCGCCGGTGGTGTTGCTCGGCAAGGTGACGTTGAGCGTCGTATTGGCGGCATCGACGTTGTTGAGGTTGGCGTTGAAGAAGTCGAGCGCATAGGCTCTCAACTGGTCGTCGGTCGCACCTTCCGTCAACCGTCGCGCCGTGGCGAAGTTGGCGGCATCGAGCGCATTCAACACCGCCTGCTTTTCACGGTTCATCTCGGTGAAGTCGACCGCCATCGCCAGGCCGCCCATCAGCGGAACCATCGCAACGACCGTCATAAGAGCATAGTTGCCGCGTTTGTCGCGGCAGAACCGACGCCAGAGTTCATGCATGTATTGCTGCGGCCCCCGCCGGCGGATTCTTGACCAGGCGTCAACTTTCCACAAAACGCTGAAGGACGGGTTTGGGAAACCGCTCGATTGCTTGGTCCGCGCTTCACCAACCGCTAACCAATCCGGCAACCTTGCTCATCATCCGATGTGGATCACCTCACGGGCCTGTGGACATCTCGCGTTGGCAAAAAGGCCGATCAACTGATGATACGCAGGCGTCCGGGCGAAAGCTGGTGACAGGTCGGGGCGGTTCGGCTAATCCGAACCGGCTGCGGCGAACCGTCGGCCGCGGTGCTCGCAATGATCATGACTGAAGGAAACGGCATGGCGGCTTCGCCTGAAATCATCGGCTCGCTCGAAGACGTGTCGAAGGCTTATTCGGCAATCCTGTGCGATGTCTGGGGTGTGGTGCACAATGGCGAGAGGCACTTTCCTGTCGCAGCCTTGGCGCTGGCGAGGGCTCGAGGGGCAGCAATCCCCGTTGTCCTGATCACCAATTCGCCGCGCAGAAGTGCCGATGTGGTGGCGCAGATGAACGCGATCGGCGTGCCACCATCAGCCTACGACCGTGTCGTCACATCAGGCGACGTGACCCGCGACCTGATCGCCGAGGGCCCCCGAAAAATCTTCCATATTGGCGCCGACCGCGATTTCACGCTCTATGACGGTCTCGACGTCGAGCTTGTCGAGGAATTCGAGGCGTCCGGCGTCGTCTGCACCGGTCTGTTCGATGACGAGGTCGAGAAGCCCGAGGACTACACGGAGCTTCTGCGGCGGTTGCGCGCCAGGAACCTGCCCTTCATCTGTGCAAATCCCGATATCGTGGTCGAGCGCGGCGAGCGCATCATCTGGTGTGCCGGCGCGCTGGCACGCGACTATGCCCAGCTCGGCGGCCGCACATTGATCGCCGGAAAACCTTACGCGCCGGTCTATAACGTCGCGATGAAGGAGGTTGTGGAGCTTCTTGGCCGGCCGCTCGAGCGTTCGCAGGTGTTGGCCATCGGCGACGGCATGATGACCGACGTGAAGGGCGCGGTCGACAATGGTTTCGACGTTCTCTATGTGTCCGGCGGCATCCATGCACGCGATTATGGCGATGCATTGCAACCGGATCCGGCAAGGCTGGCGACCTTCCTGGAAAAGCATGGGTATCGTCCGGTGGCTGTCATTCCCAGACTGCGGTAGGTGACGATGGCGGCCTTCCAGCACATTTTGGCAACCGCGCCGCTGCCCGCCGATTTGCGTGGCGGCGTGGTGGCGATCGGCAATTTCGACGGTGTCCATCGCGGCCATCAGACGGTGCTCGAGCGAGCCCTGGCCGAGGCCGGGCGGCGCGGAGTACCAGCATTGGTGCTGACATTCGAACCGCATCCGCGCAAGGTCTTCAGGCCTGACATGCCGTTGTTCGTGCTGACGCCGCCGCCGATGAAGGCGCGGCTCCTGTCGTTGCTGGGGTTTGCCGCGCTCGTCGAGCAGCCGTTCACGCGCGACTTCGCCTCGCTGTCGGCGGAAGCATTCGTGACCGATGTGCTGGAAAAGAACCTTGGCATTACCCACGCCGTGACCGGGTTCGATTTCCATTTCGGCAAGGACCGTCAGGGCGGCCCGGCCTACCTGATGGCGGCCGGCGAGCGTCATGGCTTCGGCGTCACGCTCGTCGACGCCTTTCGTGACGAGGGCGCCGAGGTGGTATCGTCGAGCCGCATCCGCGGCTTGCTGAGCGAGGGCGCGGTGGCCGAGGCCGCCGGACTGCTCGGCTATCGCTTCACCGTCGAAAGCGAGGTGATGGGCGGCCAGCAGCTCGGCCGCACGCTTGGCTTTCCAACCGCGAATATGAGGCTTTCCGCGGAAGCTGCGCTCAAGGAGGGTATCTATGCCGTCCGCTTTCGTCGCGCCGACGGCACGCTTCACGACGGCGTCGCCAGCTTCGGCCGCCGCCCGACCGTCGACGACAATGGAGCGCCGCTGCTGGAAACCTTCGTCTTTGATTTCTCAGGCGACCTTTATGGCGAGGTCTGCCAGGTTTCCTTCTTCGGTTTCCTGCGCCCGGAGGTGAAGTTCGAAGGGCTCGATGCGCTGGTCGCGCAGATGAAGCGCGATGAAGCCGAAGCGCGCGCGCTGCTTGCAGGCGTCAGGCCGCTCTCCGTGCTCGACGCGGCCATGGCGTTCTAAGCATGATCCCGAAAAGTGGGAACCGGTTTTCGGATAAGATCATGCTCAGGCAAAAATCTACTTTTTCAGTGCCAAGCCGACGGCGATGAAGGTCCAACCCTGGAAGATCAGGTCGATGGCCAGAAAGAGCCCCAGCACCCACAGGCTGTTGACCGGCCAGCCCATGGCGATGATCAGGCCGGCAAGCGCGCTGATCACACCGGCCGCGACGATCCAGCCCCAGCCGCGTTCCGGCCTGTGGCTGTAGCCGACCCAGGCCCGGAGCACCCCGGAAGCGACAAGCGCGATCGCAAGCAGGAACGTCAACACCGCCGAAGCAAGCAGCGGATTGTCGAAGGCGAAAAATCCGGCAATGGCATAGAGCAGCCCGCTGAGCAGCCAGTAGAAGAAGCGGCTCCAGGTCTTGACGCCGAAGGCATGCACGATCTCGATGACGCCGGCCATCAGCATCAGCCATCCCACGACATAGACCGAAGCCACGGTGGCGATGAACAGATTGCCGAAGGCAATGCCGCCGAAGATGAGCAGCAGCACGCCGAGCGCGACGAACCATCCCCATTTTGTCCGTGTCTGTTCGATCGCGGTTTTCAAGGTGTCGCCATGCAGGGTCATTGTCGCCATCTCCATCGGGCTCGCGGGATACTGCGCCCTGGAGGTTAGTCCCGGCGCCTGCCAACGTCCAGCCGATGGCGGGATCGCCGCAAACCGCGATCGGATGTCTCGCGTTTAAATCAAATTTTACCAAACGACGGCCAAAGCTTTCATCGGTAAACCGTGTGCGTTGTGTTAGTGGAGTGGCCATGAGTCCGGTCGGAAAAATCTCTGTGGTGTTGGCCGCTGCGGTGCTGGGTGGCGCGGGCGCTGCCAATGCGGGCGAGGGCAGCTGGCTGTCCGGCGACTGGTATCTGACCGTTGGCGCCACCGGCATGATCGCGCCGAATTTCGAGGGCGGCAAGAAATACCTGCTCAGCGCCTCGCCGATCATCTCGCTGGGCAAGGCAGGACCGGCGGCCCGCTTCACCTCACGCAACGACAACATCTCGCTGGCGCTGATCGACGATGGCGGCGTTCGCGCCGGTCTGACCGGCAAGTTCCTGTTTTCCCGTGACGACGACAATGCCGATGAACTGAAGGGCCTCGATCCGGTTCGCTGGGGTGGCGAGGTCGGCGGCTTCTTCGAATTCTATCCGACCGATTGGCTGCGCGCCCGCGCCGAACTGCGCCACGGCATTCGCGCCCATAACGGCTTTGTCGCCGATATCGCCGCTGACGCCTTCTACGATGTGACGCCAACAATCAGGATTTCGGGCGGACCGCGTGTGTCGTTCGCCTCGGCCAAGTATTTCGACGCCTATTATGGCGTCGACGCGCAGGAGGCCGTCGCCTCTGGCCTCAGCGAATATCATCCCGGCGGCGGGCTGAAATCGACCGGCCTCGGTGGCGCCATAACCTGGAAGGTGACGGAGCCGATGACCGCCAGCCTGTTCGGTGAATATTCGCGCCTGATGGGACCGGCGGCCGATTCCAGCCTGGTCAGGGAACGCGGCGACCGCAATCAGTTCATGATCGGCGTGTCGACCACCTACCGCTTCGATTTTACGATGTAATCGAATCGAACGAGAGACACTTTATTCCTGCGCCTATCTCCGCTAAAAGCCCACCGATGACGAGCTTTTCGCGCCTTCACGCGCTGACGATACGAATTACCGGCCCGGTGTTCCGGGCGGCCTGAGGGTCGCCGGAGCCGCCGGGAATCTTGCGCGCGGCCTCTCGCGCTTTTTCCAGATCATCAACGCATTTCGCCCAAAAGTGGCTTCGGTTTTGGGAAATCGATATGCGTCAAAGCAAAGACTTCAACGCCCGAGCCCTTCGCCGCCGGGCATGCACATGGCAGACCAATGACCGACGAAACGCCCAGTAATTCAACAATCGACTATTCCAAGACGCTTTATTTGCCGCAGACGGATTTCCCGATGCGCGCCGGCTTGCCCGAAAAGGAGCCGCTGCTGGTCCAGCGCTGGCAGGACATGGATCTCTACCGCAAGCTGCGCGAGAGCGCGGCCGGCCGCACCAAATACGTGCTGCATGACGGTCCGCCCTACGCCAACGGCAATATCCATATCGGCCATGCGCTGAACAAGATCCTCAAGGACGTCATCACCCGCTCGTTCCAGATGCGCGGCTATGACTCGAACTACGTGCCAGGCTGGGACTGCCATGGCCTGCCGATCGAATGGAAGATCGAGGAGCAGTATCGCGCCAAGGGCAAGAACAAGGACGAGGTTCCGGTCAACGAGTTCCGCCGGGAATGCCGCGAGTTCGCCGCGCACTGGATCACGGTGCAGGGCGGCGAGTTCCAGCGGCTCGGCGTCATCGGCGACTTCAAGAATCCTTATACGACGATGGCTTTCCATGCCGAGTCACGCATCGCCGGCGAACTGCTGAAGTTTGCCATGTCGGGCCAGCTCTATCGCGGCTCCAAGCCGGTGATGTGGAGTGTGGTCGAACGCACGGCACTTGCCGAGGCCGAGGTAGAGTACCAGGATTACGAGTCCGACACGATTTGGGTGAAGTTTCCCGTCGTCAGCCTGGTCCGGCCTGTCGATGATGGCGCGACCAAACTGACAGAGGGGACGCTGGATCTGTTGCAGGCCCACGTCGTCATCTGGACGACGACGCCATGGACGATCCCAGGCAACCGCGCCGTCAACTATTCGCCACGCATCAGCTATGGCCTCTACGAGGTCACGGCGGCCGAGAATGCGTTCGGCCCACAGCCGGGCGAAAAGCTGATCTTCGCCGACGCGCTGGCCGACGAGTCCGCTGCCAAGGCCAAGGTCACCTTGGATCGGCTTCGCAGTGTTTCGGCGCAAGAGCTTGGAAGTCTTACGCTTTCGCACCCGTTCAAGGGTTTTGGCGGCGGCTATGAGTTCCCCGTGCCCATGCTCGCCGGCGACCATGTCACCGACGACGCCGGCACCGGCTTCGTCCACACCGCGCCCGGCCACGGCCGCGAGGACTTTGACGCCTGGATGGATGCCGCGGCGGATCTGCGCGCGCGCGGCATCGACAGCGCCATTCCGTTCGCCGTCGACGATGGCGGCTTCTTCACCAAGGACGCGCCGGGTTTTGGCCCGGACCGCGAGGACGGAGCCGCACGCGTCATCGACGACAATGGCAAGAAGGGCAACGCCAACCAGGCGGTCATCGATGAGCTGATCAAGCGCAACGCGCTGTTTGCGCGTGGCCGGCTGAAGCACAGCTATCCGCATTCGTGGCGATCCAAAAAACCGATCATCTTCCGCAACACGCCGCAGTGGTTTGTCTATATGGACAAGGACCTCGGCGACGGCTCGACGTTGCGCAGCCGCGCGCTGAGGGCGATCGACGACACCCGTTTCGTGCCCGCCGCCGGCCAGAACCGCATCCGCGCCATGATCGAGGAGCGCCCCGATTGGGTGCTGTCGCGCCAGCGCGCCTGGGGCGTGCCGATCGCCGTCTTCGCTGATGCCGACGGCAATGTGCTGAAGGACGAGGCGGTCAACCAGCGCATCATGGACGCCTTCGAGCAGGAGGGCGCCGACGCCTGGTTCGCCGCCGGCGCCAAGGAGCGTTTCCTTGGCAATCACGATGCATCCAAGTGGAAGCAGGTGATGGACATCCTCGACGTCTGGTTCGATTCGGGCTCTACGCACGCCTTCACGCTGGAGGATCGTCCTGACCTGAAATGGCCGGCCGACGTCTATCTTGAAGGCTCCGACCAGCATCGCGGCTGGTTCCACTCCTCGCTGCTGGAAAGCTGCGGCACCAGGGGCAGGGCGCCTTACGACACCGTCGTCACCCATGGCTTCACCATGGACGAGGACGGGCGCAAGATGTCGAAGTCGCTCGGCAACACCGTCGTGCCGCAGGACGTCATCAAGCAGTCGGGTGCCGACATCCTGCGCCTGTGGGTGGTGACGACCGACTACTGGGAAGACCAGCGGCTCGGCAAGAATGTGCTGCAGACCAACATCGACGCCTATCGCAAGCTGCGCAACACCATCCGCTGGATGCTGGGCACGCTTGCGCATGACGATGGCGAGGAGGTGCCGCTGGACAAGATGCCGGAGCTGGAGCGGCTGATGCTGCACCGGCTGGCCGAGCTGGATGAAGTCGTGCGCTCGGGCTACGACGCTTTCGAATTCAAGCGCATCACGCGCACGCTGCTTGATTTCATGGTGGTGGAACTCTCGGCCTTCTATTTCGACATCCGCAAGGATGCCCTCTACTGTGACGGGCCGTCGAGCGTGAAGCGCAGGGCCTCGGTGCAGGTCGTGCGCCATCTCTTCGACTGCCTGGTGAAATGGCTGGCGCCGATGCTGCCTTTCACCATGGAAGAAGCCTGGCTCGACCGTCATCCGGACGCCGTCTCGGTGCATCTCGACCAGTTCCCGCAAATCCCGGCGAACTGGAAGAACGAAGCGCTGGCGGAAAAGTGGCGCAAGGTGCGGCAGGTGCGACGCGTCGTCACCGGTGCGCTGGAGATCGCACGTGCTCAGAAGGTGATAGGCTCGTCGCTGGAAGCGGTGCCGGTCGTCAACATCAACGATGCAGCGCTCGAAGCGGCGATATCCGATGTCGACATGGCCGAGATGGCGATCACCAGCGATCTGGTCATCGCTCATGGCGAGGCGCCAGCTGGTGCCTTCACGCTCGACGACGTCAGGGGCGTCGCCGTGGTGGTCGAGAAGGCCGAGGACCGTGGCCTGGTGAAATGCGCACGGTCCTGGCGCTACACCGCCGATGTCGGACAGGACGCTGCGTTTCCCGACGTTTCGGCGCGCGATGCGGCGGTGCTGCACGAGTTGAAGGCGCTTGGCCGGCTTTGATAGGCCGGCGATCAGAAAGGCTCTGTCGGTGCACAAATGCCACGCCGGGCGGGCGAAATCCGCCCGCGCGTTGCCCTTAACGAGTGGTTGAGGTAAACACGCGAAACTCCGGAAGACAAATTGTCGCCGGATTTCCGTCGCAAGTGCTTGGACGATGGGGAACCGGACATAAAGGCCGGTGGCAATCGAGAGGCTGTCTAGAGTGGGACTTTTTGGCATGACCGAGAGATATAACGCGCGCCTGGCGCTGCTGGCGCCGCTTGTCGCATCGGGCCTCGCTTTGTCCGGCTGCATGGGCTCTCCGACCTATGGCACCGACAAGACCGCCGGCGAACAGCTGGCCGGCGATATTTCCAGCGCCTTTTCGTTTGCGCCGAAGCGCAAGGAACAGATCGACTACAAGCCGCGTCCGACGCTGGTCAAGCCGGCGCCAGGCCAGAAGGAAGCGCTGCCGGCGCCGCAGGACAGCATCGAGACGGCGAGCGCCGAATGGCCCGAATCGCCGGAGCAGCGCCGCGCCCGCCTGCGCGCCGACGCGACCGCCCATCAGAACGATCCGGCTTATCAGTCAGAGATCGTCGACGACGTGCAGACCGATCCGGCATCGATCAAGAAGGCAATGGCGGATTCAGGCTCGAGCCACCCGCCGCGCTGGAGTCCAGCCGATTCCGACACGGGCCGCGCCGCCGAGATCCAGCGCCGCCTTGCCGAAAGCAAGCAGGGCGACCCGAACACCCGCAAATATCTGAGCGAACCGCCGGTGCAGTATCGCGTCGCGGCCAGCACCGCGCCGCAAGATCAGCTTGGCGAGGACGAATACAAGAAGCAACGCCGTCTCAAGAAAGAGGCGGAAGGCAAGAAGGGCAGCGGCTGGTTCGACTGGCTGCCGTCGCTGTAAAGACGGGCTACGCTTCGTTGCTTTTGCGTTGCCGGGCGCTGCGCCCGGGTCAGTCGCGCCGCTCCCGGAAAAATCCTTTGAGCAGCAGGGCCGCTTCGGTCTCGCCCATGCCCGGATAGATATCGGGCGCGTGGTGGCAGGTCGGCGAGGCGAAGAAGCGCGCGCCATTGATCACCGCGCCGCCCTTGTCGTCGGCGGCGCCGAAATAGAGCCGGCGCAGCCGGGCGAAGGAAATGGCGCCGGCGCACATGGCGCAAGGTTCCAGCGTCACATAGAGATCATGGCCGGTGAGCCGCTCGCTCGAGAGTTTGCGGCAGGCCTCGCGGATGACCAGCATCTCGGCGTGCGCCGTCGGATCGGCAAGCTCGCGGGTGCGGTTACCAGCGCTGGCAACGACCGTGCCGCCCCTGGCGATCACGGCGCCGACCGGCACTTCGCCGCGCAAGGCGGCGCCTTCAGCCTCTTTCAGCGCCAGCGCCATGAAATCCGGCCGCTTCACGCGATATCCATTCCGATTATCTCCTCGCCACTCCAGGCTTTTGGTTTTCGTTTGTCTTCCCGGAAAAACCGGTGACCACTTTTCCCTGACAAACTCCGGTGATCCTGTTATTGAGCGCATAACCTCGAAAATCGGACTCGGTTTTCGGAAATGATCATGCGCCAAATCAAAAGTGCTACAGCGTTCGTTGCGCGCCCAAAAGGATGCGCCACGCTGTAGCAGCGCAAACGGACAAAGGCCACATGGACGACAGCGACAAGAAATTCCGACCCAAAAAGGGTCCGGTCAGGAGCGGCTCGAAAGCTTCGGGACCGCGCAGCCGCGATGACGCCGCCGGCAAAGGCGGCAAGCCGTCCTTTGGCGCCAAGAAACCTTACGCACCGCGCGGCGATCGGCCGGTGGCGGCCGAAGGCGAGCGGCCGAAGCGCGACTTCAAGGGCGGCGACAAGCCATTCAGCAAGGGGCCGCGTCCCGAAGGCAAGCCTTTTGCGAAGCGGGAGGGACCACGCAAGCCCTACGCACCGCGTGGCGACCGCCCGATGGCGGCCGAAGGCGAGCGCAAGCCTTATGAAAAGCGCGAAGGGCCGCGCAAGCCCTACGCGCCACGCGGCGACCGTCCAATGGCAGCCGAGGGCGAGCGCAAGCCGTATGAAAAGCGCGAAGGGCCGCGCAAGCCTTATGCGCCACGTGGCGACCGTCCGATGGCGGCGGAGGGTGAACGCAAGCCGTATGAAAAGCGCGAAGGACCGCGCAAACCTTATGCACCGCGCGGCGATCGTCCGATGGCGGCCGAAGGCGAGCGCAAGCCGTATGAAAAGCGCGAAGGACCGCGCAAGCCTTATGCACCGCGCGGCGATCGTCCGGCTGCTGCGGCGGCGGAGGGCGGCGAAAATCGCTTCGACCGTCCCAAGCGAGATTTTAGCGATCGTGCGCCACGCGACGCCGGCGATCGTCCGAAGCGTGACTTCGCTGGCCCCAAGCGCGATTTCGCTGACCATCCCAAGCGTGACTTCGGTGGCGACCGTCCCAAGCGCGACTTCAGTGATCGGCCGCAAGGGGCATCGGGTGCTGGCTTCAAGCCGCGTCCACGTTCCGCGGAAGCGACGGAAGAGGCAGGCGAGCGCATCGCCAAGCGGCTGGCGCGTGCCGGCCTTGCTTCGCGCCGCGACGCCGAGGAGCTGATCGCCGCCGGCCGCGTCAAGGTCAATGGCCGCGCGCTGACCTCGCCGGCTTTCAACGTCATGCCCGACGACATCATCCATCTCGACGGCATGGAAATCCCGCCGATCGAGCGCACACGCCTGTTCCTGTTCCACAAGCCGGCCGGCGTCGTCACCACCAACCGCGATCCCGAGGGCCGCAAGACCGTCTTCGACGTGCTGCCGGCTGAATTGCCGCGGCTGATGACCATCGGCCGTCTCGACATCAACACCGAAGGCCTGCTGCTGCTCACCAATGATGGCGGCTTGTCGCGCGTGCTCGAACTGCCGGCCACCGGCTGGCTGCGCCGCTACCGCGTGCGCGTCCACGGCAAGGTCGAGGAAAGCGCGCTTGCCGGCCTGCGTGAAGGCATTGCCGTCGACGGCGTCTTTTACGGCGCCATCGAAGCGACGCTCGACCGTGAGCAAGGCACCAATGCCTGGCTGACCATCGGCCTGCGCGAAGGCAAGAACCGCGAAGTCAGGAACATCCTCGGTTCGCTTGGTCTCGATGTGACGCGGCTGATCCGCATCTCCTACGGGCCGTTCCAGCTCGATGACCTCGCCGAGGGCCATGTGCTGGAGATCAAGGGCCGGGTGCTGCGCGACCAGCTTGGCGAGCGTCTTGTCGAGGAATCAGGCGCCAATTTCGATGCCGAGATTTCAAAGCCGTTTTCCAACAAGCCGATGCGGCGCACCGAGATTCGCGAGCCGGAGCCGGAACGGCCGAAATTCACCCGCGACGGCGAACGCCGGCCGATCGGCGAGGGCGGGCTGATCAAGAACCGCAAGCGCCGTGAAGGCAGCCGCGACGAGGCACTGGGCAAGCTGTCGACAAGTCCCGACAGGGGCGCCGGGCCGGAAAAGAGCTATGGCGAACGCGGTCCGAGACCCGAACGCAGCTTTGGTGACAAGCCCCGTGGCGGCTTTGGTGACAAGCCGCGCGGTGGTTTTGGTGGCAAGCCGGGCGGTGGCAAGAAATCCGAGCGCGAGCAGCGGCCGATCGAGCCGCCCGGCCAGCGCAAGGCCAATGTCTGGATGGCACCGGGCGCGCGGCCGATCGGCAAGGGCAGGGCTGAGGCTGACGCCGCCAAGGCGGCTGACGCCAAGGCGCGCAAGGCTTCGTTCAAGCCCTCCTATGGCAAACCGGCCGGCGCCAAGCCGTTTGGCAAGCCGCGTGGCGAGCGTCCGGGCGGCGCCGGTGGCGGCGAACGGCCGCGCAGCGGCCCCAAGGGTCCCAGGACGAAATGAGGCCCGGATTGAAATGAGGCCCGGATTCTAATGAGGATTGTCGGCGGTGAGTTTCGCGGGCGTTCCCTGGCGACACCCCGCAGCAGCGCTATCCGCCCGACGACCGATCGCACCCGCGAGGCCGTCTTCAACGTGCTGGCGCATCGCTTTGCGGAGCAACTGGAGGGGGCGCGCGTGCTCGACCTGTTCGCCGGCACCGGCGCGCTCGGTCTCGAAGCGCTGTCGCGCGGTGCCTCCTACGGCGTCTTCATCGAGGAATCGGCCGAAGGCCGTGGCCTGATCCGCGACAATGTCGAGGCGTTCGGCCTGACTGGCCGCACCAAGATTTTCCGCCGCGATGCGACGGGCCTTGGCGAGGCCGGCACGCTCGCACCGTTCGGCCTTGTCTTCGCCGATCCGCCCTATGGCAAGGGCCTCGGCGAGCGCGCCTTGCAGTCGGCCAGGGCCGGCGGCTGGCTTCGCCCCGGCGCGCTGTGCGTGGTCGAGGAGGCGGCTGTGGCGCCCTTCGAGCCAGGCCCCGGCTTCTCCGTGCTGGACGAGCGCAGTTACGGCGAGACCGTGATCCGGTTTATCGAGGTTGCGTGATACGCCTTGCATCCAGGCCGGCCTCTTTGCCGCCGCCTTTGCCGGCAACATGACGAACAATTCACTTTGCTTGTCGGCAGCACCTTGCCTATCGTCCTGCTAGGAAATCGGAGCCATTGATGACATCCAGGGTTGAATGGCTGCGCGCAACGCTGCTGGCGACATCGCTGGCTTTCACCATGACCGGCCCGGCGCTGGCGGACGGCACCGTGTTGCCCAACACGACGCCGAACGCGTTCAAGGTGACGGATTTCCTGCTCGACAACGGCATGGAGGTCGTCGTTATCCCCGATCACCGCGCGCCGATCGTCACCCACATGGTGTGGTACAAAATCGGCAGCGCCGACGAACCGCCGGGCAAATCCGGCATCGCCCATTTCTTCGAGCATCTGATGTTCAAGGCGACGACCCACCATGCGGCCGGCGAGTTCGACCGCGCCATCTCCGACATCGGCGGCTCCAACAACGCCTTCACCTCCTACGACTACACCGCCTTCCACGAGACGGTGGCGCCGTCGGCGCTCGAGCTGATGATGAGCTTCGAGGCCGACCGCATGCGCAACCTCATCCTCACCGACGATGTCATCAAGACCGAGCGCGACGTCATCCTCGAAGAGCGCCGCTCGCGCATCGACAACAATCCCGAGGCGGTGCTGGACGAGGAAGTCGACGCCACGCTGTGGCAGAACCAGCCTTACCGCATTCCGGTCATCGGCTGGATGCAGGAGATGGAGCAGCTGAACCGGACCGATGCCACCGCCTTCTACGACAAATATTATCGGCCCAACAACGCCGTGCTGATCGTCGCCGGCGATGTCGAGCCGGACACGGTGCGGGCACTGGCCGAGAAGACCTATGGCAAGGTGGCGCGTGGCCCCGATCTGCCGCCGCGCATCCGCCCGGTCGAGCCGGAGCAGAACACCAAGCGCACGGTCACGCTCTCCGATGCCCGCGTCAGCGTGCCGAATTTTTCAACCCAGTGGGTGGTGCCGTCCTATCATTCCGGCAAGCCGGGCGAGGCGGAAGCGCTCGACCTGCTGGCGGAAATCCTCGGCGGCGGCAACCGCAGCCGGCTCTACCAGGCACTCGTCGTCCAGCAAGGCATCGCGTCCAACGCCGGTGCCTATTTCCAGGGCACGATGCTCGACGACACCAATTTCACCGTCTATGGCGCCCCGCGCGGCGACGCCAAGCTCGCCGACGTCGAAGCTGCGGTCGATGCCGAGGTGGCGCGCATCGTCAGGGACGGCGTCACGCCGGCAGAGCTGGAAAAGGCCAAGGACCGCTATGTGCGCTCGATGATCTTTGCCCGCGACAAGCAGGATTCCATGGCCAACATCTACGGCTCGACGCTGGCCACCGGCGGCAACGTCCAGGACGTCCAGCAATGGCCCGACCGCATCCGCAAGGTCACCGCCGACGAGGTCAAGGCCGTCGCCGCGCGCTATCTGGTGCTCGACCGGTCGACGACCGGCTACTTGCTGCCGCAGCAACAGGTGGGGAATTGATCATGAATTCGATCCCCATGAGCGAGACAGCCCCCTCATCCGGCCGCTTCGCGGCCACCTTCTCCCCGCTGGGGAGAAGAAGCTGGCGCCAGCGCTGGCAAACTCCTCTCCCCAATGGGGAGAGGTCAGCCGAGCGAAGCGGAGGCTGGGTCAGGGGGAGCGCCGAGTTCCGCAATTGGTCGCTGCCGACGATTGCTGCATGGCGCGCCCTCGCAACACTCTTCCTCTCCATCCTCTTCCTGATCCTGCCGGCGCTCACGGCGCGCGCCATGGACATCCAGTCCGTCACCTCGCCAAAGGGCATCACCGCCTGGCTGGTCGAGGACTATTCCGTGCCGATCGTCGCCATCCGCTTCGTCTTCGGCGGCGGCTCGACGCAGGATCCTGTCGGCAAGGAGGGCTTGGCCAATCTGATGACCGGCCTGTTCGACGAAGGTGCCGGCCCGCTCGACAGCGAAGCCTTCCAGATCAAGCTCGACGATGCCGGCGCCGAGATGAGCTTCGACGAGAGCCGCGACGGCATCTATGGCTCGATGCGCATGCTGGCCGAGCAGCGCGACGAGGCGTTCGACCTGTTGCGGCTGGCGGTCAACGAGCCGCGCTTCGACCAGCTGCCGATCGACCGCATCCGCGCCCAGATCCTGTCCGGCATCATCGCCGGCGAGAACGATCCCGACACGGTCGCGCAGAACAAATGGGCGCGCGCACTCTATGGCGACCATCCCTATTCCCGCTCCGACCAGGGCACCAGGCAGAGCATCGCCACCATCACGCCGGATGATTTGAAAGCCTTTCACAAGGCGGTCTTTGCGCGCGGCGGCCTGCATGTCGCCGTGGTCGGCGCCATCGACCCCGAGACGCTGAAGAAGAAGCTGGACATGGTGTTCGGCGACCTGCCGCAGAACCAGGCGCTCGCTCCCGTGGCCGATGTCGACCCGAAGCTGGCGCAGCATGTCGAGGTCGATTACGACCTGCCGCAAACCTCGCTCCAGCTGGCCTATCCCGGCGTGAAGCGCAAGGCGCCGGATTTCTTTGCCGCCGTGCTGATGAACGAGATCCTCGGCGGCGGCACCTTCACCTCGCGCCTGTTCCAGGAGGTGCGCGAAAAGCGCGGGCTGGCCTACAGCGTCAACTCTTCGCTGATCAACCAGGACCACGCCGACGCGCTGGTCGTCAGCACCGGGACCCGGTCGGATCGGGCGGCCGAGACGCTGGGCATCGTCCGCGACGTGGTCAAGCGGCTGGCCGAGGAAGGCCCGACCGAAGCGGAACTGGCGGCGACCAAGAAATACATGATCGGCGCCTACGCCATCAACAATCTGGACTCTTCGAGTTCCATCGCCGCGACGCTGGTCGAGCTGCAGCTCGACGATCTCGGCATCGACTACATGCAGCGCCGCGCCGGCTACATCAACGCGGTGACGCTCGATCAGGTCAAGGCGGCGGCGAAACAGCTGCTGTCGACTGAGCCGACCATCATGGTCATCGGACCGAAACTGGCCGGGGCCGGCAAGGGATGAGCCCAACCTTCGGCATCGCCTTTGGCGGCGGCGGCGCGCGCGGGTTGGCGCATATCCACGTCATCGAGGCGCTGGACGAACTGGGCATCAGGCCGGTGGCAATTGCTGGCTCGTCGATCGGCGCCATCATGGGCGCCGGCATGGCCGCGGGCATGACCGGCAAGGACATCCACGACTATGCCCGCTCGATCCTCGGCCGCCGCGCCGAAGTGGCGAGCCGCATGTGGCGGGCACGGCCGGGAACGATCGCCGAAGCCATGCAGAACGGCATTCGCGTCAGCCAGTTCAATGTCGAGCGCATCCTGAAGGCCTTCCTGCCCGAGGCCATTCCCGAAACTTTCGCCGAGCTCAAGATCCCGCTGAAGGTGACCGCGACGGACTATTTTGGCCACAAGCTCGCCGTGTTCGAGGAAGGCGACCTGCACTCGGCGCTGGCGGCCTCGGCGGCGATACCCGCCGTGTTCCGCCCGGTGATGCGCGACGGAAGGCTGCTGATCGACGGCGGCATCTACAACCCGGTGCCGTTCGACCTGATCGAGAACGATGCCGACATCATCATCGGCGTCGACGTGGTCGGCGCGCCGGAAGAAGCCGACCGCAAGCAGCCGACCTCCGTCGACCTGATGTTCGGCGCCACGCAACTGATGATGCAGTCGATCATCGCCAACAAGCTGAAGCAGTGCCGCCCCGACATCCTGGTCCGCCCGGCGGTGTCGAAATTCCGCGTGCTCGATTTCCTGAAGATCGACACTTTGATGAACGAGACGGCCGACATCAAGGACGAGCTGAAGCGGCAGGTGGAGCGGGTGCTGGAGGCTAGAAATGGCGCTGCCGTCAAGGGGAGGCGAGGGAAGAAGGCCGGGTGAGGGGCGGGCGCGACGTCGGCAATCGATCATCTAGGGTCGAGCGCTGTTGTCATACAAGCATGGAAGCCAACTACGACTTCGCCGCCACCGGCGCATACTCCAGCGCCACAACGCCATTGCTGAACGGCGTGGCCGAAATCAGCTCGAGCGCCACTGGCTCGCCGGCGGGGAATAGCGGTTTGCCTTGGCCGACGGCGCCGGGGTAGCTGAGCAGCCTGACGCGGTCGACCAGACCGTGACGCAGCAATTCCTGCGCGACGCTGAGGCTGCCATGCACATAGATGTTGCCGCCGCTGCCTTGCTTCAGCGTCCTCGCCGCTTCCGGCAGGGGTCCCTTCAGCAATTCGGCCGGCTTCCAGTCGAGCGCCTTCAGGCTGGTCGAGGCGACATATTTCGGCAGCGCGTTGAACCGGTCGGCAAAATCTCCGGTTTCCTTGGGCCATGAGCCAGCAAAGATCTCATAGGTCGTGCGCCCCAAAAGCATGGCGCCGCTGTCGGCAAGCTCGTCCTCCTTGAACCTGTTCATCTCGTCATTCCAGGTCACGCTGGGCAGCTTCTCGACCTCGGCAATGCCATCGACGCTGATGAATTCGGTGACGATAAGTTTTCGCATGGCGTTCTCCTTCTTCCGTCAGAGGACGAACCGAGGGGGCCATCTGCGACACGCTTCGTGAAAAATATCGCGGTGCTTTGTTAGAGGGTGGGCTTTAAGCGCGAGCTTACGAAAGACCGATACGCATAGGAAAACCCCGCGAGAACTGCTTTAAGCAGTGATGCGGAATCTGCGCTTCGCCAGCGCTTCGAACACCGGTACCTGATCACTGACGATGGCCCAAAGGGCTTATGAGCGAAGGACCCCCTCAGTCCTTCGCTCGCTCCACATAAGCCCCATCGGCGGTCATCACCACCACGCGGGTGCCGGGGGCGATGTGCGGCGGCACCAGGGTGCGCACGCCGTTGGAAAGCACGGCCGGCTTGTAGGACGACGAGGCCGTCTGTCCCTTGGTCGTCGGCTCGGTTTCCACCACTTCGAAGGTGGCGCGCTGCGGCAGCACCAGTGAAATGGCAATGCCATTGAACTGCGACACCTGCACGGCCATGCCTTCCAGCAGGTAAGGCGCCATGTCGCCAACCACGGCTTCCGACACCGCCACCTGGTCGTAGCTTTCCGGGTTCATGAAGTGAAAACCTTCGCCGTCACGATAGAGGAAAGTGTGCTCGCGCTCCTCCACATAGGCGCGCTCCACCTGCTCGGTGGTACGGTAGCGCTCCGAAACCTTCACCCCGTCGCCGATGCGGCGCATGTCGAGCTGCGTCACCGGCGTGCCCTTGCCTGGGTGGATGTTTTCGGCAAAGAGGATCACATAAAGCTTGCCGTCCTTGTCGACGACATTGCCTTTACGGAGCGAACTGGCGATGACTTTCACCACGGCTTACAATCCTGAAATGGTTGATTGGTACAAATCGGCTTCAGCAGCCGTCCGCTGCGAACTAGCGCATCTTGGCCGCAACCGCCAGCCCCATTCCATATGATCTGAGCCCCATGAACGATACGTCGCCCGATGCCTCGCCCTGGTGGACGCCGCATGTCCACGCCGACCGCCGCCCGCGGCTGATGCTGCGCAACGCCATCGCCGCCAGCCTGCGCGACTGGTTCGCCCGCCACGACTTTATCGAAGTGGAAACGGCGGCCCTGCAGGTCTCGCCCGGCAACGAGGCGCATCTGGCGGCTTTCGCCACGCAAGCGATCGGGCCGGACGGCACGCGGTCGCCGCTTTATCTCCACACCTCGCCGGAATTCGCCTGCAAGAAGCTGCTTGCCGCCGGCGAACAGCGCATCTTCAGCTTCGGTCCGGTCTACCGCAACCGCGAGCGCGGCCCCTTGCACCATCCCGAATTCACCATGCTCGAATGGTACCGGGTGGACGAGGCCTATGAGAGCCTGATGCAGGATTGCGCCGCCCTTCTGGCGCTGGCCGCGACAAGGGCAGCGGCGAAGCGCTTTTCTTTCCGGGGCCGCGACTGCGATCCGTTTGCCGAGCCGGAACGGCTGACGGTGGCCGACGCTTTCACCCGCCATGCCAGCATCGATCTGCTGGCCACGGTCGCCGCCGACGGCGTCACCGATCGCGACGCGCTTTACGCCGCCCTAGTCCGGGCCGGGCTGCGCACCGCGCCCGATGACAGCTGGGCCGATCTGTTCAGCCGGGTGATGGTGGAAAAGGTCGAGCCGTTCCTCGGGCAGGGGCAGGCGACCATCCTGTGCGAGTACCCGCTGGCCGAAGCGGCTTTGGCGCGGCCGAGCCCCAGGGATGCGCGTGTCGCCGAGCGCTTCGAGCTCTATTGCTGTGGTGTCGAGCTCGCCAACGGCTTTGGCGAGCTGACCGATGCCGATGAGCAGCGCCGGCGCTTTCTCATCGAGATGGACGAGAAAGAGCGCATCTATGGCGAGCGCTATCCGCTGGATGAGGATTTTCTCGCCGCCCTCGCCATCATGCCGCAGGCCAGCGGCATCGCGCTCGGCTTCGACCGGCTGGTGATGCTGGCGACCGGCGCACAGAAAATCGAGGACGTCATCTGGACGCCGGTGGCCTGAGGGGAAGTTTCGGACCGAGCTAAGCGCCTGCAACCGGTCGCCGCTGGCTGCGCCGCGCCAGAAGATTGGCGACGACCAAGAGCACGATGGAAAGCCCCATCATCAGCGTCGCCGCGGCGGTGATCGCCGGGGACAGTTTTTCGCGGAGCCCGATGAACATTTCGAGCGGCATGGTGCGCTGGTTGGCGCTGGCCAGGAACTGCACGACCACCACCTCGTCGAACGAGGTGACGAAGGCAAACGCAGCACCCGAAAGCACACCGGGCAGGATCAGCGGCAGCATCACCCGGAAGAACGAGGTCACCGGTTTCGCCCCGGAGATGGCGGCGGCGCGCATCAGATTGCGGTCGAAGCCGGTCAGGCTCGCCCCTACGGTGACGACGACGAAGGGGCTGGCAAGCGCGGTGTGCGCCAGGATGATGCCTGCATAGGTGCTGGCCAGGCCGACGCGGGCGTAGAACAGGTACGAGCCGACAGCGGTGATCACCACCGGCACGATAAGCGGCGACAAGAGCAGCGGCATGACGATGCGGCGGCAGGGAAATTTGTCGTCGGACAGCGCGATTGCGGTGAGCGTGCCCAGCGCCGTCGCGATCAGCGTCGTGCCGAAAGCGACGATCAGGCTGTTGCCGATTGCCGCCTGCCAGCGCTGGGTGCCGAGCACGACTTCGTACCAGCGCGTCGAAATCCCCTCCAGTGGAAAGATGAAGAAGGTGCCGCTGTTGAACGACAGCGGTACCGGGATCAGGATCGGCACGATCAGGAACAGGATGACCAGGCCGCACCAAAGCCACAGCAGCCCGATGCGGATGCGTTCTCCAAGCGTTGGGTAGGGAGACAGGAGCATGGCTACACCAGCTTGAGGCGGTCGAGGCCGAGGATGCGGGCGAAGATGCCGAACAGTGCCAGCGTGAACACCAGCAGGATGAAGCTGAGTGCCGCCGCCATCTCCCAGTTCAGCTCGACATTGACGTAGTTGGCGATGAAGTTGCTGATCAGCTGGTCGCTTGCGCCGCCGATCAGCGCCGGCGTGATGTAGTAGCCGAGGCACAGGATGAAGGTCAGCAGGCAGCCGGCCATGACGCCGGGGAAAACCTGCGGAAGATAGACGCGCCTGAACGCGGTGAAGGGTTTTGCGCCGAGCGAATAGGCGGCCTTCATCTGCGACGGCTGGATGGTGCGCATGATGCTGTAGATCGGCAGCAGCGTGAACGGCAGCTGGATGTGGGTCATGGCGATGATCAGGCCGATGCGGCTGTACATCAGGTCGAGCCGGACCTCGGCGACACCGAGCCACAACAGCAGGTCGTTGACCAGGCCGAATTTCTGCAAAAGCACCGTCCAGGCGGCGGTGCGCACCAGGATCGATGTCCAGAACGGCAGCAGCACCGCGACGATGAGAATGGCGGCAAGGCCCTTCGGCACGCTGGCGATGAGATAGGCCAGCGGAAAGCCCAGGATCAGCGTCGCCAGCGTCACCGCGGCGGCGACGAAGAATGTCCGCATGAAGACCTGCAGGAAGATCGCCTGTTCGGGCGGCACGCGTTCGATGCCGCCATCATTGTTCCAGCGCAGGTCAAGCGCGCTCATCAGATAGAACGAGGTGATGCTGTGGGTGCCATTGGCAATAGAAGGCCAGGTGCCGGGCTGCGACCAGAACGGCACGGATTTCATCACCTCGAGCGGCGGCTTGTCGCCGGCGCCTTCCAGTTGGCGCACCGTCTTCAGCACTTGGCTGCGTGCGCCGGGCAGGCGGGCATTCAGGCTCTTGGCCAGTTCATAGGCCGTGCCCTTGGCCTGGCTGCTCCTGAGATCAGCGGCGAGCGCCACGAAGGTGGCGTCGTCGGGCAGGCCCTGGCCGTTCCAGCCGCTGAGCGCCTGGGCAGTCTGCGGCAAGGCATTGGCAATCGTCGGGTCGTAGACGGCACGCGACAGAAGCAGGACGATCGGAATGCCGAAGCTCAGCGCCAGAAGCACCAGCAGCGGAGCCGCCAGTGCCAGCGAGCGAAGCCGGTCGCCGAAATCGGCCCGGCGAAGCACCGCCGACACCGACTTGAAGTCGGCGTCGGCGGCTGACCGGCTACGGGCCAGCGGAGGCCGGTCGAGTTCGCTGGGCTGGAGCGCCGACATCATTACTGCGCGAGCCAGGCGTTGAAGCGCTTGACCAGATCCTCGCCATAGTCGCCCCAGAACTCGGTGTCGGCGACGAGGTAGGCGCCGGCCAGATGGTCGGGCGCGTTCGGCAATTTCGGCAAGGCATCGGCTGCAACGAAGGACGCCGCATCGGTGCGCACCGGCCCATAGGTGATGTAGCTGGCGAGCTTGGCGTTGTTTTCCGGCTGGCTGATATAGGCCAGATATTTGTAGGCGAGATCGGGGCTCTTGGCGCCCTTCGGGATGGCGATCATGTCGTATTCGAGGATCTGGTTGTTCCAGACGATCTTGAACGGCTTCTTGTCGGTGTCGATGGCGTTCTGGATGCGGCCGTTCCAGGCCGTCGTCATCACCACTTCCTGAGAAGCGAGAAGCTGCGCCGGCTGCGCGCCGGCATCCCACCAGACGATGTCCTTCTTGATCGTGTCGAGCTTCTTGAAGGCGCGGTCGACGCCTTCCGGCGTACCCAGCACCTTGTAGACATCGGCGGGTGCGACGCCATCGGCCATCAGCGCCCATTCGAGATTCTGCGCCGGGAATTTGCGCATCGCGCGCTTGCCTGGAAACTTCTTCGTGTCGAACAGGTCGAGCACCGAGGTCGGCGCCTCCTTCAGCACGGTCGGGTCGTAAGCCAGGATATCGCCATAGGCGTCGAGGCCGACACCGCAGTCGAGCGCCGACCCTGCGATGAACTTTTCGCGCGGCGCGATCTTGGAATAGTCGAGCCGCTCGAGAATGCCTGCGTCGCAGCCCTGCAGCACGGTCGCCGTCTCCACCGTCACCAGGTCGATCGGCACGTTGCCGGTGTCGACCATGGCTTTGACCTTACCGAGATCGCCGAGATATTCCTGCTCGACGATCTTGGTTCCGGTTTCCTTGCTGAACGGCTCGAACCATGCCTTGCGTTGTGCGTCCTGCCAGGCGCCGCCGCTGGCCATGATCGACAGTTCGTCGGCGACAGCGGCATGTCCTATCGCCATCCAGGCGGTGGCCGCCGCGAGCGCGAGCAGCCGGGTCTTTGTGATTTTCATGTGATCTTACTCCCCTGTTGTTTTTGACTTCGATCCGCCCGTTCCGGCATCGGCCGGAAAGGCGCGGCAATCACCGAGCGCGCAGGAAACCATCACCGGCTCCCCATTCGCCATGGTCGCTTCCGGGCCGACCTTGACGGTCAGCACCTGTCCATTTTCGAGTCTGGCCAGCAGCCGTTGGTGGTCGCCGAGATAGATGCGGCCATCGACCGTCGCCGCCAGTCTGTTTTCGGCGTGTCCGCCGGCTGCGAGGCTGAGCCGCTCGGGGCGGATGGCGACATGGCAGGCAGCACCGTCCGTGACGCCGATGGCTTGCGCGGTGATGGCTCCGCCGCCATCCAGCGCGATGCGGCATTCCTTGCCAATCACGCGCTCGACCTTGCCAGCCAGCGTGTTGTTCTCGCCGATGAAGCTCGCCACGAACGAGCTCCGCGGCGTGTTGTAGAGATCGTCGGGTGAGCCGAGCTGGGCGACGCCGCCATTGTTGAAGACGGCGACGCGGTCCGACATGGTCAGCGCCTCGCTCTGGTCGTGCGTGACATAGACGATGGTGACGCCGAGCATCGTGTGCAACTGCTTGATCTCGAGCTGCATGTGTTCGCGCAGCTTCTTGTCGAGCGCGCCGAGCGGCTCGTCCATCAGCACCAGGCTCGGCTCGAACACCAGCGCGCGGGCCAGTGCGACACGCTGCTGCTGGCCGCCGGAAAGCTGCGCCGGTCGCCGGTCGCCGAACTGCTTGAGCCGCACCATGTCGAGCGCGCGGCTGACGCGGGCAGCGATGTCCGGCTTGTCGATCTTGCGCACCGAGAGCGGGAAGGCGACGTTCTCCTCCACGCTCATGTGCGGGAACAGCGCGTAGTTCTGAAACACCATGCCGATGTTGCGCTCATAGGGCGGCAACCGGTCGACCGAGCGGCCTTCCAGCGTGATGACGCCGCTCGTCGGCCGCTCGAACCCGGCAAGCATGTTGAGCGTCGTCGTCTTGCCGGAGCCGGAGGGGCCGAGAAGGGTGAGGAATTCACCGCGTGCGACGCTGAGGTTCAGCCGCGTCACCGCGAAGGCACGGCCATCATAGGATTTCTCGACGTCGACGAACTCGACGAACCCCTGGCGGCCGGCATCGGCGCCAGGCCCAGCGCTTTCGACCGACAAGGCTGCCGCTTTGCCCATCACCGGCAGGCTTCTTCTGTGCGGCTACAGGGGCCGCGAGTCGAAACGAGCTGTTGCTTGCCGTGCATGTCCGGGTCTCGTATGACGCTGGCCGCGCAAGGGCGGCTATCCAAACTTGTATGCTCACACAATCAATGTCTGATGGACCATAGATGCAGACAAGTTTGCCCGTCAAGCGGCTTTTTATGTGATTGTGTGAGTTTTAGGCAGCCATGTTTCGAATTGAGAGCCAGACAAGTGCTATTGTCCGGAGCATTGTCTTATGCTAGATGCGCCGGTAGCCAGATCGTATCAACCCACCGAAAGCCGCATGCTCCAAGACCTCCAGCTCGCCTCGGATGAAGGTCCGGTCTATCGCCGCCTTGCCGATGCGATTGCCGCACGCATCGCTGCCGGCACGCTTGCCGTCGGCGACCGGCTGCCGCCGCAGCGCGAGATCGCGCGGGCGCTGGGCATCAACGTCACCACGGTGACGCGCGCCCTGTCGACGCTGCAGCAGCGCGGCCTGCTCGAAGCGCGGCCGGGGCGCGGTACCACGGTCGCCGCCCGCGACACCGGCGAGAGGCCGGGCTTCGTCTCGGCGCCGAGCGACGACACCGGCGTCATCGACCTTTCCGTCAACCGGCCGGCAACCTCGGCCTATCTCGACGCCCTGGCGCTGCTTTTGCCGCGCCTGTCGAAGGACCGCTATTACCCGACGCTGCAGGACTATCATCCGCCCGAGGGACCGCTATGGGCGAGGGCGGCGATTGCAGAATGGATGCGGCCGGTGGCCGGCGACGGCGATCCCGGCCGCGTGGTGCTGGCCGCCGGCGCCCAGCATGGGCTGGACTGCGTGCTCGGCGCGGTGACCAGGCAGGGCGAGGTCGTGCTCGCTGACGAGGTCACTTATCAGGGCATCAACGCGCTGTGTCGCGTGCATGGGCTCGATCTCCGGGGCGTCAGCATGGACCGTGGCGGCATGCGGCCCGACGCATTCGAGGCAGCCTGCGCGCAACTGCGCCCACGCTCGGTGTTCCTGGTGCCGACGCTGCACAATCCGACCACCATCACGCTCAGCGAACAGCGCCGGCACGAACTGGTGGCGGTCGCCCGGCGCCACAACGTCCTCATCATCGAGGACGACGTCTATCGGCCGCTGGCGGACAATCCGCCGCCATCGCTGGCCAGCATCGAGCCCGAACTGACCGTGCATATCGGCGCCTTGTCGAAATGCCTGGCGCCAGGTCTGCGCCTCGGCTTCGTCATCGCGCCACGCACCATAGCCGGCCAGGTCGCGGCGGCTTTGCGCATCAATTGCTGGAGCATCAGTCCGTTGACGGCGCTGATCGGCACGCGGCTGATCGAGGAAGGCACGGCCGCCCGCATCATCGAGGCCCAGAAGCAGGAACTGCGCCAGCGCCAGGCGGTGCTAAGCGAAATCCTCGGCCGCTACGATGTCCAGAGCCATGCCACCTCGACCCATGCCTGGCTGCGCCTTCCCGAGCCCTGGCGGGGCGCCGGTTTCGCCCGCACCTGCCTGGAGCGCGGCGTGGCCGTCCTGCCCGGCGATGCCTTCGCTGTCGGCCGCGAACCGGTCCAGCATGGGGTCCGCATCAATGTCGGCGCCGCTCGCTCGCTGGACGATCTGCGCACCGCATTGACCACGATGGCTGGACTGCTCGCGGCCGGCCATTTGCAGCTGCCCGGCTTCGTTTAGGAATCCAATATTGTCAGCTTCTGAAACCGTCGAAATCGCCATTGTTGGCGCTGGCGTTGTCGGGCTGGCGACGGCGCTCCGCCTTGCCGCCGAGGGGCGCGAAGTCCTGCTCATCGATCCCAATGAGCCGGGCTCCGGCGCCTCGTTCGGCAATGCCGGCACGATCGCCGAATATGCCTGTATGCCGGTTGGCAATCCGGCCGTGCTGCGTGCGCTGCCGAAATTGCTGCTCGATCCCGACAGCCCGTTTTCGCTGCGCTGGCCGGCGCTGTTGCAACTGGCGCCGTGGCTGATTCAATTCGTGCGGCAGTCGCTGCCGGCGGCCACCCGCGCCAATGCGCTGGCGCTTGCCGGACTGCTGGCCGACGCCTTGCCGGCCTGGGAGGAGATGGTGACGGAGGCCGGCCTGGAGGATCTGCTGCGCCGCAATGGCTGTCTCTATCTCTATCGCCGCGAAAGCGATTTTGCCGCCGGGGCCGGTGGCCGGGCAATGCGCGCCGGCTTCGGTGTTCACCAGGAGATTCTGACGCCAAATGAGGTGGCGGCGCTTGAGCCTGGCCTGCCGGCGAGCGGAACGCGTGGTCTGTACTTCCCGGACTCGACGAACGTCACCGATCCGAAGACGCTGATGCAGCGGCTGCTCGGTGCGGCGACCGCCCGCGGCGTCTCGGTGAAGCGAGCTGATATAACCGGACTGCTAGTCGAGACCGGCGCTGTCCGGCTCAGCGGTCCCGGCTTTGGCATCAAGGCGGGTACGGTGGTGATCGCCGCCGGCGCACGGTCGCGCGCACTGGCCGCGCAGGCCGGCGACAATGTCCCGCTCGAGACCGAGCGCGGCTATCACTTGGAATTCCGGACCGAAGCGCTGTTGCTGACCCGGCCTGTCTGTCCCGTCGATCTCGGTTTCTACATGACGCCGATGGCCGGCCGGCTGCGGATCGCCGGAACCGTCGAACTCGGCGGGCTTGCCGCGCCGCCAAATCCGCGCCGGCTGGCGCTGCTCGACCGCGGCGTCAGGCAGTTCTTTCCCAAGCTCGGCTCACCTTCATCGGAATGGCTAGGCTTCCGCCCGTCGCTGCCGGATTCCCGGCCGGTCATCGGCCCTTCGCACGGCAGCCCACGCGTGATCCATGCTTTCGGCCATGGCCATCTCGGCCTAACGCTCGCCCCGATCACGGCGCGTCTGGTCGCCGAGTTGATCGGCGGACGCGGCGACCCGGCGCGCCTCGCACCCTTTGCGGCGGGTCGTTTCGGTCGTTGATCGACCGGATCAGAAATGCGGGATCGGCACGAAAATGCCGTCGCCCCTGACGTCGCTGGCGGCTGGCGCGGCCTGTGGCCGCAGATGAGCCGACATCTGATGGCCGAACAGGTCGAAATCGACCCCGGTCGCCGATGAGCGGCCGATCGCGCAGCCCAGCACCTCGCCATAGAAAACGCGGGTTTCATCGAGATCACGGACCGGGAAGGCGAGATGGAAAGGCGCCGATGCATTTTGATTGAAGCCTATGCCATTGCACAAGCCGGACCGGAACAATAGATGGGTGGCAGCGGCCAAAGCTCGCCGCGCCAGCAGGATCACGCGCATGACCGATATATCAGATGCAGCAAAATTGACCGATCGCGTCGCGGCTTTGGTCGAAGCTGCCAAGAAGGCTGGCGCCGACGCCGCCGACGCGGTGGCCGTGCGCAGCCGCTCGACCGGTGTGTCGGTGCGGCTCGGCAAGGTCGAGGGCACCGAATCGGCCGAGAGCGAGGATGTCTCGCTGCGCGTCTTCGTCGATGGGCGGGTGGCAAGCGTCTCGGCAACCGCCGCGTCCGATCCAGCAGCCCTGGCCGAGCGTGCCGTGGCGATGGCGAAAGTGTCGCCGCAGGACCCCTATCAGGGGCTGGCCGACCCGGCATTGCTTGTGAAACAGACCCGCGATCTCGACCTGTTCGACGCCACCGAGGTGTCGGCCGATCAATTGAAGGAAGCAGCACTTGCGGCGGAAGCGGCGGCACTTGCCGTCAAGGGCGTGACCAATTCCGCTGGCGCCAGCGCCGGTGCCGGCCTCGGCGGCCTGGTGCTGGCCACCTCGCACGGCTTCCTCGGCCATTATGTCGGCTCGCGTTTCTCGCGCTCGGCCAGCGTCATTGCCGGCGAGGGCACCGGCATGGAGCGCGACTATGAATTCTCGTCGCGCCAACATTTTGCCGATCTCGATGCGCCTGAAGACATCGGCCGCAAGGCCGGCGAACGCGTCGTGCGCCGCATCGGCGCGCGCAAGGCGGCGACCGGGCCGATCGACGTGGTGTTCGACCCGCGCGTCGCGCGCGGCATCGCCGGCCATCTTGCCGGCGCCATCAACGGTGCCTCCGTCGCGCGCAAGACGTCGTTCCTGCGCGACATGATGGGCAAGCAGGTGGCCGCATCCGCGATCACCGTCACCGACGAGCCGCTCAGGCAGCGTGGCCAGGCCTCGCGCCCGTTCGACGGCGAAGGCATCGAGGGCGAAAAGCTGTTGATGGTCGAAAAAGGCGTGCTCAACCACTGGTTCCTGTCGACATCGGCCGCGCGCGAGCTGGGCCTCGTCACCAATGGGCGCGGCGCGCGCGGCGGCTCCTCCGTCTCGCCATCCTCGACCAATCTCGCCATCGAACCGGGCGAACGGTCGCCCGAGGACCTGATCGCGTCGCTCAAGACCGGTTTCTACGTCACCGAAGTGTTCGGCCAGGGCGTTGACATGGTCACCGGCGAATACAGTCGTGGCGCTTCCGGCTTCTGGATCGAGAATGGGGCGCTTGCCTATCCGGTCGCCGAGGTCACCATCGCCTCGAACCTGAAGACCATGTTCCTCAACATGGTGCCGGCTGATGACCTCGACCGCAATTTCGGCACCGCCGCCCCCACGCTCCTGATCGAAGGCATGACCCTTGCCGGAGCATGACCTGATCTCTGCCGGTGCCCCTCCCGGAACCACTGGGGATCTGCCACTGCTGCGCGATGCTGCCCGCGAGGCCGGGGTCATCGCCATGCGCTATTTCGGCAACAACCCGCAAGTCTGGATGAAGGGCGGCACATCGCCGGTCAGCGAAGCCGACCATGCCGCCGACGCCTATCTGCGCGAAACGCTGCTTGCGGCGCGGCCGGACTATGGCTGGCTGTCGGAAGAAACGGCCGACGATCCGGTGCGGCTTTCGGCGCGCCGCACCTTCGTCGTCGACCCGATCGACGGCACGCGCGGCTTCCTGGAAGGCCAGCGCACCTGGTGCGTCAGCGTTGCCGTCGTCGAGCATGGCCGCACGCTTGCCGGCGTGCTGGAATGTCCGGCGATGAACGAGACCTACTGGGCGCTGCCCGGGCAGGGCGCCTTCCGCAACGGCAAGCGCATCGCGGTACGCAAGCTGGCGGATACGGCCGAGATTTCCGGGCTGAAGCAATTGACCGACCTGATGCCGGCCGACTGGCAGGCGCGGCTGAAGCGGGCGCCCTACAGCCCTTCGCTCGCCTATCGGCTGGCCATGATCGCCAATGGCGCGCTCGATGCCACTTTCGTCAAGCCGAACGCGCATGACTGGGACATTGCCGCCGCCGATCTCATTTTGCGCGAGGCCGGCGGCCAGTTGCTCGACCAGCATGGCCGCGCGCCGCTCTATGCCGGCGAGGTGACCCGCCATGGCGCGCTCGCCGCCGGAAGCGGTGAACTGCTGGCCGTGCTCGCCGGCGTCATTGCCGGGCTGGATGCGTGAAAGCGTTTTCGAAGGTTCCAAAGTCGACGGCTTTGGTCTAGACCTGTCACAAACTCACGATATGTGAAGGACCGACATGGCCGCGGAAGACGGAAAAAAACAGCTGTTGCACCTGGTGTTCGGTGGCGAACTGAAGAAGCTTGGCGGCACCGAATTCCGCGATCTCGACGGGCTCGACATTGTCGGTATCTTTCCGGACTATCAATCCGCGCACACGGCGTGGAAAGCCAAGGCGCAAGCCAGCGTGGACAATGCCCACATGCGTTATTTCGTGGTTCATCTGCACCGGCTGCTGGACCCCGACAACAAGGCTGTCGGTTGACTTCGATGGAGCATGACCTGGCGAAAGAGCCAGCCACCAAGGCCACGCCCGCGGGCAGGGGGCGCAGCCGGACGACCAAGGCCTTCTGGCGCAAGATTCGCGAACCGCTGGCGCAGTCACGATTCGTCAAGAACGCCATCGCCGGCCTGTTCGCCCAGTTCGTGCGGCTGGTGCGCCTGACCAATCGCGTCGTCGAGGGATCGGCGCGGTTTTCGGGCGGCGCCTACACCGAGTTCGAGCCCGGCATCATCGCCCTGTGGCACGGCCAGCATCTGCTGACCCCAGCCTACTATCCCAAGCGCAAGCCGCTGGTCGCCATGGTCTCGCGCAGTGCCGATGCCGAGCTCAACGCGCTGATGCTGCAGAAATTCGGCATCGAGGCGGTGCGCGGTTCGGGCGGGCGTGAAAATGCCAGGCATCTCGACAAGGGCGGGGCAAAAGCGCTCATCGCCCTGAAAAAGTCGCTTGCCGCAGGCAAGAACGTCGCCATGATCGCCGACATTCCCCACGGCACGCCGCGTGACGCGGGGCTTGGTATCGTTCTCCTGGCGCGCCTGTCCGGTCGGCCGCTCCTGCCCGTCGCCATCACCACCAGCCGCCGCAAGGTGCTCGAGAAGAGCTGGGACAAGACCACCATCAACCTGCCGTTCGGCCGCTCGTCGATCGTCATCGGCACGCCGATCTTCGTGCCGGCCGGCGCCGATGAAGCCGAAATGGAGCGCAAGCGCCAGGAAATCACGGTCGCGCTCAATGCCGCGACCGCCGAGGCCTACCGTCTCGTGGATGGTCAGCGATGAGCGGTCGCTGGGCGCGAGCCATGCTGTCGGCATACCGTTTCGCCGGTGCCGCGGCCTATCCGCTGGTCGGGCCCTATGTCGCCTGGCGCACCTCGCGCGGCAAGGAAGACCGCAGCCGCCGCCGCGAGCGCTACGGCGTCGCCGGCCGTCCGCGCCCCGAGGGGCCAGTGATCTGGATCCATGCGGCGAGCGTCGGTGAAACGATAGCCGTCGTGCCGCTGGTCGAAAGCATTCTCGACTACGGTGTCAACATCGTGCTGACCACCGGCACGGTCACCTCGGCGCAGGTCGCCGACGAGCGGCTCGGTGATCGCATCATCCACCAATATGTGCCGCTCGACCTCAAGCCGGCGGTCAGCCGGTTCCTCGATCACTGGCAGCCGGATCTGGCGATCATCGCCGAATCCGAGATCTGGCCGATGACCATCCTCGAGCTTGGCGCGCGCCGCGTGCCGCAGGTGCTGGTCAATGGCAGGTTGTCCGACCGCTCGTTCACCTCGTGGAAGAAACGGGCCAACATCGCCGAGGCGCTGTTCGAGAATCTCGCTCATGTCGTGGCCCAGTCGGATGTCGATGGCGAGCGCTTCCGTTCGCTCGGCGCCCGCCCGGTCACCGTGTCGGGCAACCTCAAGTCAGATACCGCGCCGCCGCCTGTCGACGAACGGGTGCTGGCGACGTTGCGGCGGCAGATCGGCGCCCGCCCGACCTGGGCGGCGATCTCGACCCATGACGGCGAGGAGGTGGTCGCCGCCGAGGTTCATGCGATGCTGCACAAACGTCACCATGGTCTCCTGACGATCGTCGTTCCGCGCCATCCCGATCGCGCCGAGGCGCTCGCGGCACAGATTTCCGGCATGGGCCTGAAGGTGGCGCGGCGCAGCAAGGGCGACAGGATCGCTGCCGACACCGACATCTTGCTTGGCGATACGATCGGCGAGATGGGGCTCTATCTCCGACTGACCGAAATCGCCTTTGTCGGCCGCTCGCTGACCTCGGAGGGCGGCCAGAACCCGCTCGAGCCGGCCATGCTCGACACGGCGGTTCTCGCAGGGCGCAATGTGCAGAATTTTCGCGAAGCCTATCAGCGCCTGCTCGACAGCGGCGGCGCCAAGCTGGTGCGCGATCGCGACATGCTGGCCGGCGCCGTCAATTTCCTGCTGACCAACGAAGTGGCGCGTCACGAGATGATGGCGGCGGGTGTGGCGACCGTCGACGAGATGCGCGGCGCGCTGGCGCGCACGCTGAAATCGCTCGAGCCCTACATCCAGCCACTGGTCGTCAAGTCGCGCCTGAAGGGCGCTAACGGGCGCTAGGGTGGCTTCCGAAGCACCACCATTCTGGTGGGAAGAGCCGGACTGGCGGGTCCTGGCACTGTCGCCGCTGTCGGCCATCTATGCCCTCGCCGCCGGCCGCGGCATGCGGCGGGCCCGGCGCGAGAAGATCGAGGCGCCGGTTCTGTGCATCGGCAATTTCACCGTTGGCGGCACCGGCAAGACGCCGGTGGCGATCGCCTTGGCCGAACAGGCCAAGCGCATGCAGCTCAAACCCGGTTTCCTGTCGCGCGGCCATGGCGGCTCCTTCGCCGAGCCGCATGTCGTCGATGCCCATCACGACAGCGCCAGGCATGTCGGCGACGAGCCGCTGCTCCTGGCCGAACACGCGCCAGTGGCGGTGACGCCGAACCGCGCCGCCGGCGCCCGGCTGCTGCTGGAAAGGCATGGCTGCGATTTCCTGATCATGGACGATGGCTTTCAGAGCGCGCGCATCCACATCGACTATGCGCTGGTCGTCGTCGATGCGCGCTACGGCATCGGCAATGGCCGCGTCATTCCGGGCGGCCCGCTTAGGGCCAAGATCGTCGACCAACTGGTCTTCACCAGCGGGCTGTTGAAGATGGGTGAGGGCACCGCCGCCGACGCCGTGGTCCGCCAGGCGGCACGCGCCGCCCGCCCGATCTTCGAGGCCCATACCGAACCGAACGGCAAGCAGGGGCTTGCCGGCAAGCGGTTCCTCGCCTTCGCCGGCATCGGCCATCCCGAAAAATTCTTCGACACGGTGCGCGAGGCCGGCGGCGAGCTGGCTTTGACGCGGCCGTTTCCGGACCATCATTTCTACGGCGAGGACGAGCTTGCCGAACTGGCGGCGACTGCGCGTGCCGAAGGGCTCGGCCTCATCACCACCGCCAAGGACGCCGCCCGGCTGCGGCACGGCGCCCCGCAGAACTTTCTCGACCGGCTCGAGGTCTTGGAAATCAACACGGTTTTCGAGCTTGATCGCGTGCCCGAACGCATCATCGACGAGACGCTGGATGCCTGGCGCCAACGCAAGCTGAAGGGCTGATCCACCGTCTGTCGTTCTGAAGTGCGTTGCTGTTTTGCGACAACGACGTGCGCAAACATCAACCCCGGCTGCGCAACTCCGGATGCACCTCGATTTCGCGGCGCAGCGAAGCGGCGGCGTTGATGTAGGGCTCTTGCCTGGCGACGCTCCAGTATTTCAACTCATCGAGCGGGATGCTTTCGCCGGTCACCGCGCAGCGCACGAAAGCGCCCGGGCTGGTAACCTGGAAGTCGCCATCGAGATAGCGGATACGGGCTTCCTTGCCGCCAGGGCCTTCGAAACGGTTCATCATGCAGCGGCGCCAAGGTTCATGAGGATTTCATCGCCATAAAATGGCGGCAAGGTCAAGCATGTGACAAGCCTGAGACAACGTTGAGCCCGTATTCTTGGGTGGAAAAATGCTGTTGTCGGGGCACTATGGACATTTCCTCCGCTCGTCTTGCCGCCCTGCTTAGGGAAGCCATGACGCCGCAGGCCGTGCCGTCGGCAAAGGCCGATCCGGTCAAAACGGCACTGGTGAAGGCGCTGGTGGCGTCGCCGGCACCATCGGGCGCGCCTTTGCAACCGGCAGCGCCGGCACTGCCTATGCTGTTGCCCGCAACGGCTGGAAAGACGCAGCAGATAGCGTCGGCTGAGATCATGCAGGCCTATCTGGCATTGGCCGAGTCGGATGCGGTGAGCGATGTCGCACCCGCGATAGCCGCGGCGAGGCGACCCGGATCGGACGACGACGAGGCACAACGCGGTTTGGCTGTGCCTCTGGTAAAGGCCGATGATGGTGGAACTGCAAGGCCGGCATCCCCGCCATGGCTGCCGCTTCTCGCACCCGGGGTTTCGCCCCTCCGCCGCGCTGCCGTTGTCGAAGCAGCGGCGGAGCAAGGGCAGGCGGCCTCCCGGCCAAACGATGCGGCGCGGCTTGAAAATAGGCAGATGAGCGTTGGACTGATGTCGCTTGCGGCCGGGTTGCTGGCCGCTGCGATCGTAGGGTTTGTCCTGTTGGTGCTTCGCTAAGCGGCCGGACGGAAACGTGTCTTGGCTTTTGAAAGAGCTGGAATTAGAATTTCGTTGGAACATTCAAAGAGGGGGCGCAATGAGTGCTGCATTCGACGTGCTGCATTTGACCGAGAATGCGACGGGCGAAAGTCACTTCAGCCAGTTCGACCTGCCGTTGAAGGAGACCCGCTTTGCGCCGCCGGCCCTTCCATTTCTGGTCTCGCCGGTCATGCCGACCAAGGGCTATGTCGCGATCCGCATACCGGTCGGATGGGTCGGCGAGTTGCATCAGTCACCGCATCGTCAGATCCTGTTTTGCATGGCTGGAGCGCTGAAGGTCACGGCGAGCGATGGCGAGGTCCGTCTCGTCGAGGCCGGATCGGTCTGGCAGATGGAAGATGTGCAAGGCAAGGGTCATTGGAGCGAGGTTCCGAGCCAGGTGCCGTTCGACGCCGTCATTCTCCTGCTGGACGGCGAGGCCTGACCTAGCCTTCAGCCTCGATAAAGGCTTCCATCTTTTCCATGCCAAGTCCTGCCTGCACCGCGATACGGCGCGCCAGTTCTGCCGCTGCGGCACGTGGCCGTCCCATCGGCCGGTCGAGCCAGTAGGACACCGGATTGAGCGCTGTGCGCTCGTCGACAGCGGTGATGCGGCCCGACTTCAGTTGATGCCCTGTCAGGGGTGGGCGCGCCAGCGCGATGCCGAGCCCATAGGCGGCGGCGTCGAGCACAAGATTATAGTCCTCGAAGCGCCGGTCCTGCGGGCGCGGGCGGTAATCCATGCCTTGCGCGGCAAACCAGGCGCGCCAGGCCGAAGCGTCGGAATCGTTGATCAGTGGAAATTTGAGCAGCCGGGCAGGGTCGCCGCGGCCGATCTCGCGGGCAAGCTCGGGCGAGGCGACGGGAAAAACATGTTCCTCGAAAAGCTGCACCGAGACGCGGCCCGGAATGCCGCCGCGTCCACAGCGGATCGACAGGTCGATGCCTTCGTCGGCAAGGTCGGCCTGACGGATATCGACATCGAGCACGATGCGCAGCTTGGAAGGATTGTTCTCCAGTGCGGCCATGCGCGGCATCAGCCACAGCCCGCTGACCGAGGGGATCGAGGTCAGCCGCACCACGGCGGTACCACGCGGCTCGACCCAGCGATCGGAATGGGTCGATATCAGCGCGAAAGCTTCCGCCGTGCGCAGATGCAGCCTGTTGCCTTCGATCGTCAGCGAGACACCGCGCGCGCCGCGATCGAACACTTTCAAACCCAGCCAGTCCTCGAGCTTGGCGATCTGCCGGCTGACGGCGCCATGGGTAATGTTGAGCTTTTCGGCCGCGGCCGAAAAGCTGCCCGTTCGCGCCGCCGCGTCGAAGGCGCGCAGCGTTTCGAGTGGCACCATTGTGTCGGAGCTGTGATCCATAGTCACAGCTGATCCTCGATTTGGTCGTTTGTCAACCCGCCCGAAAAGGCGTTTTCTGCATTTCAGGGCACGAGAACACGAGGACAGTGAGATGAGCGCAATGACCAGCACGTTGAATCCGACACAACGGATGGACACCACGGCAGCCGTGGCCGTGGCGCTGACGGTGGTTGGCTGGGCCTCTGCCTTTCCGGCCATCCGCGCTGGCCTTGCCGCCTTCGGGCCGCTGGAACTCGGTGCGTTGCGCTTTGCCATCGCCGCGGTGCCGGCGGCGATCTTCCTCGCCGTCAAGCGCCCGGCACTGCCCAGGCTCGACGAATTGTGGCGCCTGGTCTTTGGCGGTGCCATTTTCGTGGCGCTGTACACGGCAATGCTCAATTTCGGCGAACTGACCGTCTCGGCCGGCGCCGCCGGCTTCATCATCAACGTCAGCCCGATCTTCACCGCCATCATGGCAATGGCGCTGCTCGGCGAACGCTTCTCGAAGTGGGCCTGGGCTGGCACCGCCATTTCCTTCGCCGGCATCGGCATCATCGCCGTCGGCGATGGGAATGGCCTGCATTTTAACGCAGGCGCGCTGCTGGTGCTGGGTTCGGCGCTCTGCTCGGCCGTCAACACCATCGTCCAGAAGCCGCTCTTCGCCCGCCACCACCCGCTGACCATTTCGGCTTCGAACATGATACTTGGCGCGCTCTGCCTGTCGCCGTTTCTGCCGAGCGGCTTTGCGCAGGCTGCGGTTGCCAACACCGCCGGCCTTGGCGCCGTGATCTTTCTCGGCATCGTGCCCAGCCTGATCGCTTATGCCGCCTGGGCGACCGCGCTGTCTCGTTTGCCGGCCGCACGCGCCTCGAACTTCCTCTATCTGGTTTCACCGATGTCGGCCCTGATCGGCTTCTTCTGGCTGGGCGAAGTGCCGACGCTGCTCGGCATGCTCGGCGGTGCATTGGCGCTCGGCGGTGTCATCGTGGTGAATTTGAAGAGGTGAATCAGACAGTTGGAGTCGTTCTTTGACCCGAAAAGAGCCGCTAAAAAGCGGCTCTTTTCGGACCCCCACCCCGCTGCTTCGCAGCGACCCTCCCCACAAGGGGGAGGGTAAGGCTAGCTCACTACCTCCCCCTTGTGGGGAGGTCGGACCGAAGATCCGGGTGGGGGTCTGCGCCGTGCGGTCCTCTACTACCTTCGCCCGAACAGCCTTTCGATGTCGGCGAGCTTGAGCTCGATATAGGTCGGGCGGCCGTGGTTGCATGTGCCGGAACCCGGCGTCGCCTCCATCTGCCGCAGCAGCGCGTTCATCTCCTCGGCCTTGAGCAGCCGGCCGGAGCGCACCGAGCCGTGGCAGGCCATGGTCGCCGCGATCTTGTCCAGCCGTCCTTTAAGCGTCTCGACCGTGTCGTTGTCGGCGATCTCGTCGGCGAGGTCGCGCACCAGTTGCTGGACATTGGTCTCGCCGAGCATCGACGGCGTTTCGCGCACCGCGACGGCGCCCGGGCCGAAACGCTCGATGCCGAGGCCGAAGCGGGCCAGCGTCTCGGAATGCATCGCCAGCCGTTCGGCATCTTCTTCCGGCAGGTCGACGATTTCCGGCAGCAACAGCATCTGTGATGGCACGGCGCGCGAATGCAGCGCATTCTTCAGCGCCTCATAGACCAGCCGCTCATGCGCTGCGTGCTGGTCGACGATGATGAGCGAATCCCTGGTCTGTGCCACGATGTAGTTCTCGTGCACCTGCGCGCGCGCAGCACCCAGCACCGCGCCAAGCAGCGTCTCGGCCGCTTCGCTCTGCCCGGCGCGCGCGTCGGCGCTGGCAAGCGGGCCGGCATCGAACGCTGCCTGTTCGTTTTCACGCAAACCGCGCTGATCGAAGCCCTCAAAACCCATGTCGAGCGGCCGCTGCGGCGAGCGCGCCGGATCGAAACCGGCCGAGCCGGAGGCATGATATGATGCTTCGTAGCTGCGGTGGCCATTGGCGGGCCCGCCGTGGCCGTAGGATGCGGCACCAGGCCGGAACGCCGCCATCATGCCGGCGGCCCCCGTGGTGGCGGCGCGGATGCCGGAATCGGCGAGTGCTTGCCGGACGGCGCCGACGATCAGCCCGCGCACCAGTCCGGGATCGCGGAAGCGCACATCGGCCTTGGCCGGGTGGACGTTGACGTCGACGATGGCCGGATCGAGCGTCAGGAACAGCACCGTCACCGCATGGCGGTCGCGCGGCAAGACGTCGGCGAAGGCGCCGCGAATGGCGCCGGCAATCAGCTTGTCGCGCACCGGCCGGCCATTGACATAGGCATATTGCTGCAGCGCGTTGGCGCGGGTGAAGGACGGGATCGACACGTGACCGGTCAGATGCACGCCTTCGCGCATCGCGTCGATGGCAATGGAATTGTCGGGAAAGTCGGCGCCCATCACCTGGGCGACGCGGCGCAGGCTGCCCTCCGCGCTGTCGTCCGTCGCCGGCAATTCCAATGTCGAGCGGTCGGAGCCGGCCAGCGTGAAACGCACGGCGGGGAAGGCGATGGCGATGCGCTTGACCACGTCGCTGGTGGCCGAGCTTTCGGCGCGCTCGCCCTTCATGAATTTCAGCCTTGCCGGCGTGGCGAAGAACAGGTCGCGCACCTCGACCGTGGTGCCGCGATTGGCGGCCGCCGGCCTGACGGGCAAGACGCGGCCGCCCTCGATGCCGATCTCGGCGGCGCTGTCACTTGTTGCCGTGCGCGAGCGGATCGACAGCCGCGACACCGAGCCGATCGACGGCAGCGCCTCGCCGCGGAAACCGAGCGAGCGGATATCGTGTATGTCCTCGGTGAGCTTGGAGGTGCAGTGACGCGCAATTGCCAGCGCCAGCTCCGGTTCGGGAATGCCGGAACCGTCATCGGTGACGCGGATCAGGTTCAGCCCGCCGCCGGCGGTGACGATCTCTACCTTGCCGGCACCGGCATCGAGCGCATTCTCGACCAGTTCCTTGACCACGCTTGCCGGACGCTCGATGACTTCGCCGGCGGCGATCTGGTTGATCATCGTTTCGGAAAGCTGGCGAATGGGCATGGGAGCACTATAGGCGGATTCGGAGCAGATGCGGAAGCTTTCGATGCCGGCGGGACAGCACCTCCTCACGCCTGCGCGGCCAGCCAGTCGCGCACCTTGCGGGCATTGTCGCTGAGTTCGCGGTTCTTCGGCCAGACGACATAGAATGCCTTGCCGGTCTTCATCACATGATCCGTCACCGGCACCAGCAGGCCCGATGCCAGCAGCCGCGAGGCGAGATGCCGCCAGCCGAGCGCGATGCCTTGCCCTTCCATCACGGCCTGGATCACCAGGGCATAGTCGTTGATGCGCAGGCCCCGCGCGGCATCGCTTAGGCTGGCGCCGGCCGACTCGAACCATTCGTCCCAACTGGCTGCCTCTCGATAGGGCTCCTCCAGATGGATGAGACGGTGCGTGGCCAGTTGCTCGACGGTCTGCGGCAGGCCGAACTTCGCCAGATAGCTTGCGCCGGCCACCGGGAAGATTTCCTCGTCGGCAAGCGCCAGCGAATGATAGTCCGCCCAGTCTCGGGGTTCGCCGCCGCGCACGCCGAGCGGGATGCCTTCGGCGATGATGTCGAGGTCGCGGTCGGCGGTCTGGATGCGCAGGTCGATGCCCGGCAATTCGTCACGGAACTGCTGCAGGCGCGGCATCATCCAGAAGGAACCGAAGGCCGTCGATGCGGCCAGCGTCACATGACCGCCGGTCGCCTGCAGGCGCAGGTCCTCCGCCGACTTGCGGATGTGCGAAAGGCCGAGCGACACGTCGGCATGGAAGCGCTCGCCGGCCTCGGTCAGGACGACCTGGCGGTGGCGGCGCTGGAACAGCTGCGCGCCGAGCTGTTCTTCCAGCCCGCGCACCGCATAGGAGACGGCGGCCTGCGTCATGCCTAGCTCGCGCCCGGCGGCGGTGAAACTCGACAGCCGTCCGGCCGCCTCGAAGACGATCAGGCTGCCGGCGGAGGGCAAGAGGTGGCGCAGGCTTCGCATAAGCTCAGCTTATACAAGAGATCAGGATTTTCCAGCGTCACATCAGCATTTTGTCCAATTAGTCTGGTCTCAATGAGTGGAATGGAGTTGCCATGAACGCACCGGCCGCCGAGACGACGATCGAACCCGCCAAACGCCGCGAACGAGGCGGTGGCCGCGTCGCCCGACGTGAGCTGCGTTCGCATGGCTCCGAGGGGCTCAGCCGGCCTTACATCGTTCGCAACATCCCGACCTACGACATCCTGTCGGAAGAAAACCTGCTGCGCATCGAGGCGACCGCCGACCGGATCTTGGCCGAGATCGGCATCGAATTCCGTGACGACCCGGTGGCCCTGGCGCACTGGAAGCGGGCAGGGGCCTCGATCGATGGCGTGCTGGTCAAATTCGAACCCGGCATGCTGCGCGAAATCCTCAAGACCGCGCCGGCGAGCTTCACCCAGCATGCGCGCAATCCGGCCAATTCGGTCGAGATCGGCGGCAAGAGCGTTGTCTTCTCGCCGGCCTATGGCTCGCCCTTCGTCATGGATATCGACAAGGGCCGCCGCTACGGCACGATCGAGGATTTCCGCAACTTCGTGAAGCTGGCGCAGTCCTCGCCCTGGCTGCACCATTCCGGCGGCACCATTTGCGAGCCGGTCGACATGCCGGTCAACAAGCGCCATCTCGACATGGTCTACAGCCACATCAAATATTCCGATCGCGGCTTCATGGGCTCGGTGACGGCCGAGAGCCGCGCCGAGGATTCGATCGACATGGCGCGCATCGTCTTCGGCCGCGACTTCGTCGACCGCAACTGCGTCATCCTCGGCAATGTCAACGTCAACTCGCCGCTGGTCTGGGACGCGACGATGACGACGGCGCTGCGCGCCTATGCGCGCGCCAACCAGGCGGCGGTCATCGTGCCCTTCATCCTCGGCGGCGCCATGGGGCCGGTGACCAATGCCGGCGCCATTGCCCAGTCTCTCGCCGAAACCATGGCCGGCTGCGCGCTGACCCAGCTCGAACGGCCGGGCGCGCCGGTCATTTTCGGCAATTTCCTGTCGTCGATGTCGCTGCGTTCGGGATCGCCGACCTTCGGCACGCCCGAGCCAGCGATCGGCTCGATGGTCATCGGGCAACTGGCGCGGCGGCTGAACCTGCCGCTCAGATGCTCCGGCAATTTCACCACCTCGAAGCTGCCCGACGCACACGCCATGAACGAAGGCACCATGTCGATGCTGGCGGCCGTGCACTGCGGCGCCAACTTCATCCTGCATTCGGCCGGCTTCCTCGACGGGCTGTTGTCGATGTCCTACGAAAAATTCGTCATGGACGCCGACTTCTGCGGCGCGTTGCACACCTACCTCGATGGCGTCAAGATCGACGACAACCAGCTGGCGCTCGACGCTTTCAGGGAAGTCGGGCCAGGCAGCCATTTCTTCGGTTCGGCCCACACCTTGGCCAATTACGAAACGGCATTCTGGGATTCCGAGATCGCCGACAACGAGCCCTATGAGAAATGGGAGGCTGCCGGATCGGAAGATGCCGCCATCCGCGCCAACCGGCGCTGGAAAAAGGCTCTGGCCGAATATCAGGCGCCGCCGCTCGATCCGGGGATAGACGAGGCGTTGCAGGACTTCATGAGTCGCAAAAAAGCCGATATGCAGGATGCGTGGTATTGATAGCTTCAAGCCATCAAAAGCCGGAGATTCTGCATGAGACGGACAGTGCTCGTTGCCGCCCTTTCGATAGCCTTGCCCTCAGCCACCTTCGCCGGACCAGCGTCCGACGCGGTGAAGTTCTTCTATGTGCCGGCGGTCAAATTCGAGGCCGACGAGCAATACCGGGATCGGTTCACCGAGCCGGTGACGAACCTGTTCAACCTGAACGACCAGGCAACGAAAAAGAACCCGGACGAGGTCGCCTGCATCGATTTCGATCCTGGCCTGGACGCGCAGGATTTCGATCAGAAGACTGTCTCGAAAACGCTGAAACTGGCCGAGAAGCTGGATGGTGACAACGCCGAGGTTACAGCATCCTTCAGCCTTTTTTCGGAAGGCGATGGTTCCAAACGCGACATGGTCTGGTCGCTCAAGAAGATCGACGGCAAGTGGAAGATATCGGACATTGCCTCCAAGACCAGCGACTGGAAGCTCAGCGCACTGGAATGCCTGGCCGGCCAGACGCCGGAGTGATGCGATGGCCCGTCGCCCGTTCCTGGCACTGTCGACTGTGTGCCTGCTGGCGGCGGGTCTGAGCACCGCTGCCGCGCAAGGGCTGTTCGGTGCGCCGCCGGCAAATGCTCCGACTGACAATGCGACAGGCGACAGCGGTGCGCCGCCGGCAAATGCGCCCGGTGGTGCGGTGGAACCCGCAACGCCACCAGTTGCATGGCCGCCCAGCGAGCCCGCCGCGCCGATCCAGCCGGGATCGCCGACAGCGGTGGTGCGGCCGTTTTACGATCAGGTCGGGCTCGAACTCGATCCGGCGCAGCGCACCCATTTCACCGATCCGGCGAAAACCGTTCTCGACAAGAGCGACGCCTTGCGCAAATCCGGACAGGGCGAATGCCTCGACCCCAACATGGCGCTCGACAATGCGGACTATGACAAGGCCGAGATCGACAAGAGCCTGAAGACGCTTGAAGCGATCAATGGCGACCAGGCCAAGGTCATTGTCGCCTTCGTCGTCGCCGGCAATCCGCACCGGCTGGAATGGAAGTTCAGGAAGGTCGACGGCGACTGGAAGATATCGGACCTGTTGTCGGTGACCGGCGAATGGGCGCTCAGCCAATATCAGTGCGAGTAGGGAACCAATGAAGATCACCAATATCCGTGTCACCCACGTCAACGTTCCGCTCGACGCGCCGTTCTGGTGGACGGCCGGTCTCTATGGCGGCGCCTCGAAGTCGATCATCGAGGTCGAGACCGACCAAGGCGTGGTCGGACTGGGCGAGGCCCCGTGGTGGCACTTCGGCGAGGTGATCAAAGCCGAGATCGCGCCGGCGCTGATTGGTGCCGATCCGCTCGACATTGCCGATTGCGAGGCGCGCTGCGTGCCGCCGTGGCAGATCACCGCCAATACTGGCGAGAACGCCGCCTCGGTGGCGTTTGGCGCCGTCGAACTGGCGCTGTGGGATATCAGGGGCAAGGTCTTCGGCATGCCGCTCTACAAGGTGCTTGGCGGCGCGGTGCGCAAGGACATTCCGTTTTCGGAATATTTCTCCTTTCGCGCGGCACAGAATGGCGCGGGCGGCGAGATGACGCCCGAAGCGATCGTCGATTACTGCCTGAAGATGCGGGAAGAGCATGGTTCGACGATCTTCGAGGGCAAGCTGATCATGGGCGATCCACAGCTTGAAATCAGGACCGTGCGGATGCTGCGCGAAGCGCTGGGTGAAAAGGCGCAGATCAAGCTCGATTCCAACATGCAATGGTCGCTGACCACGGCGCGCTGGGTGCTGCGCGAGATCGAGCCGTTCAACATCCGCAACTACGAGGATCCGGTCGCCACCTTCGAGGAGATGGCGGCGCTGCGCCAGCACTCGCGCATTCCGTTTTCCACGCACACTCCGGATCTCAGGCGGGCAGTAGCGCTCGGCGCTCCAGATTACTTCGTCTGCAATTTCGCCGCCCTCGGCGGTCTATCGAAAACCTTGAAATTCATCGCCGCCTGCGAAGCGATGGGCAAGGGCTTCTGGTGCTACTCGAATGATTTGGGCATCATGACATCGGCCTATTTGCATGTCGTGGCGGCGACGCAGTGGATCACCGAAGCGTCGCAGTCGCTGTTTGCCTGGCAGATCGGCGACGTGATCAAGGACGGTCCGTTCCGGCAGACCGGCAACACGGTGCGTGTGCCGGAAGGCCACGGGTTGGGGGTCGAGCTCGACCCCGCCGCAATGAAACGCTGGTCCCAGCACTTCGCCGAGCATGGCCCGATGCACCATTTCAGTGACCCGGCCATGCCCGGCCGCTACCGGCGTCTGCCCCTCAACTGATGCAGTCCCGATCGTCCAGACGTGCTTGCTCAGCCGCGCCCGCGATAGGGCGCCACCCCGGTGTCGGGCAGCCAGGTGCCTTCCGGCGGCGCGCCGGTCTGCCAGAAGACGTCGATCGGAATGCCGCCGCGCGGAAACCAGTAGCCGCCGATGCGCAGCCACAGCGGCTTGGTCGCCGCCACGATGCGGCGGCCGATCATGACGGTGCATTCTTCATGGAAGGCGCCGTGGTTGCGAAACGAGGTCATGAACAGCTTCAGCGACTTCGATTCCACCAGCAACGCATCGGGTGCGTAGTCGATGACGATATGGGCGAAATCCGGCTGGCCGGTGACCGGGCACAGCGAGGTGAATTCCGGGCAGGTAAAGCGCACGATGGCCGGTGGGCCGTCGCCGCGCGCGAACGGCACGGTCTCCAGGACCGCCTGATCGGGGCTCTGTGGCGTCTCGACGTGTGCGCCGAGCTGGGTGAGGTTCTTGGTGACGGTCATGGGCAGCATTCCTTCGATTTTGCCGCTCATTAGCATCGGACTGAAAAGTGCGCAGCGGTTTTCAGATGAATCCGATGATTAAATAGGAGCATCGGACCGAAAAGTGCGCAGCGGTTTCGGATGAATTCGATGATTAAATAAGATCTGAAGCAGCCCATGCTGCTTCAGCACAATTTGAAACAGCAGGAAGACGATGACCAGCAACGATCCGCTTCTCCAGCCCTATCAGCTCAAGCATCTGACGCTGAAGAACCGGGTCATGTCGACCAGCCATGAGCCGGCCTATTCGGAAGACGGCATGCCGAAAGAACGCTACCGCCTCTACCATGCCGAAAAGGCCAAGGGCGGCATGGCACTGACCATGACCGCCGGTTCGGCCATCGTCTCGCGCGACAGTCCGGCCGCCTTCGGCAATCTGCATGTCTATGACGACAGGATCGTGCCGTGGCTGGCTGAGCTTGCGGACGCCTGCCACGAGCATGACTGCAAGGTGATGATCCAGATCACCCATCTCGGCCGCCGCACCGGCTGGAACAAGGCAGACTGGCTGCCGGTGCTCTCGGCCTCGCCGGTGCGCGAGCCGGCGCATCGCGCTTTCCCCAAGACCATCGAGGACTGGGACATGGAGCGCATCGTCGCCGACTATGCCTCGGCCGCCCAGCGCTGCCAGGCCGCAGGCCTCGACGGCATCGAATTCGAGGCTTACGGCCATCTGATCGACGGCTTCTGGTCACCGGCCACCAACCAGCGCGACGATGAGTTCGGCGGCTCGCTCGACAACCGCTTGCGCTTCACCAACATGGTGCTCGATGCCGTGCGCGCCGCGGTCGGCGAGAAATTCGTCGTCGGCATCCGCATGGTCGCCGACGAGGATTTCGAGAAAGGCCTGTCGAAAGAGGAGGGCGTCGAGATCGCCAGGCGGCTGGCCGGTTCCGGCAAGGTCGATTTCCTCAACATCATCCGCGGCTCGATCGAGACCGATGCGGCGCTGACCAGGGTCATCCCGGTGACCGGCATGCGCTCTTCGCCGCATCTCGATTTCGCCGGCGAGGTGAGGGCGGCGACAAAATTCCCGACCTTCCATGCGGCGCGTATTTCCGACGTCGCCACCGCGCGCCACGCCATCGCCACAGGCAAGCTCGACATGGTCGGCATGACCCGTGCCCACATCGCCGATCCGCACATCATCCGCAAGGTGATGGAGGGCCGCGAGCATGAGATACGCCCTTGCGTCGGCGCCACCTATTGTCTCGACCGCATCTACGAAGGCGGCGAAGCGCTGTGCATCCATAATGCGGCGACCGGCCGCGAGGCCAACATTCCGCACATTATCGCTAGGACCGAAGGACCGAAGCGCAACGTCGTCGTCGTCGGCGCCGGCGCCGGCGGGCTGGAGGTTGCACGGGTCGCAGCCGAGAGAGGCCACAAGGTGACGGTGCTCGAAGCGTCGAGCCAGGCCGGCGGCCAAATTCGGCTGGCGACACAGAATCCGCGCCGCAAGGAATTGATCGGCATCGTCGACTGGCGCCTGGCCGAACTCGACCGGCTCGGCGTCGAGATCCGCTATGACACCTGGGCGGAGAAGGATGACGTTCTGGCGCTGTCACCTGACGTGGTGGTGGTCGCCACAGGCGGCCTGCCGCAGAACCCGCCGCTGACGGCGGGCGACAATCTCGTCACTTCGAGCTGGGACATCATGGCCGGCAGCGTCAAGCCGGCGGAAAATGTACTGCTTTTTGACGACAATGGCGGCCATCAGGGCATGGGCGCGGCCGAACTGATCGCCAATGCCGGCTCGAAACTCGAACTTGTCTCGCCCGAGCGCTTCTTTGCCCCGGAAATGGGCGGCATGAACCACGTGCCCTACATGCGCGCCTTCCAGGAAAAGGGCGTCACCATCACCATCAACACGCGGCTGCGGTCGGTGCGGCGCGAAGGCAATCAGCTGGTCGCGGAACTGGCTTCAGATTTCGCCGACGGCTGGCGCGGCGAGCGCAGGGTCGACCAGGTGGTGGTCGAGCACGGCACGCTGCCGCTCGACGATCTCTATTTGTCCCTGAAGCCGCTGTCGAAGAATGGCGGCGCGGTGGACTACGAGCGGCTGGTGAGCGGCGGCGACATCTTTCCTGCACGCAATCCAGAAGCGCGCTTCGTGTTGTTCCGCATCGGCGACGCGGTCGCCTCGCGCAACATCCACGCCGCCATCTATGACGGCATCAGGTTCGGTCTGCGGATCTGAAAATCATCGTCGCGAAATTGGTGGCGCGCGGTCGGACCTGCGTACGAGAGCCCGTGTACGTCGGTCTGACCGCGCGCCCGCACGTCATTGGCTTGTCGCCAGACAACGTACGATTCTGCGAGTTGCTGCGTCTCAGACCATCCTGGCGACGGCCATGCACAGCACGGTAACGACCAGCAGCCACGCGGCAATGCGTTCGCCCGTCGCCATTCTGGCGCGCAGTTGCGTTTCGGTTTCCGCATTCGCGCCGGCAAGCCGCCTGCTGGGCGCCCGGACCATTGCGCCGAGCACACCCGCGGCGGCGAAAGCGGCCATGATGCCAAGCGCCAGCACCATTTCCATCGAGCCGAAATAGGCGCCGTGGAAGAAATACCAGAGCAGCGCTCCGGTCAGGAAAACCATGCCGGCCGCGCCCATCTGCGGTTGGATGAAGCGCTCGGCCCGGATATCGGGATCGCGCGCCAGCGTGATCGTTGTGCCTGCCCAGAAAACACCGGCCATGACGTGAAGGCCGACAACGACGATGTAGACGTACTGCATGCCCGGATCTCCTCTTTCGCCCGCCATTGCCATATAGTTAGATATCTAACGGTTAGGTGTCAATGTATAACCGCAGCCAGTTCCATCGGCCTTTCCCTTGTTCTAGTGTCTGACGATGACGCCCTTTGAACGCCCGCCAGTCGGCATGAATCTCGGCCGCACCGCCAAGCTTGTCGCCCAGGCCTTCGATGCCGCTTTGGTCGAAGCCGGCGGCACGCTGCCTGTCTGGCTCACTCTGCTGTCGGTCAAGTCGAGCACGCTTGCCAACCAGCGCGAGCTTGCCGGTATGATCGGCATCCAGGGCGCGACGTTGACCCATCATCTCAACGCGATGGAGGCGCAGGGCCTGCTGACGCGCCGCCGCGATCCGGTCAACCGCCGGGTTCACCTGGTCGAATTGACCGAGGCGGGGGAAGCGATGTTCGAGACATTGCGCAAGGCTGCGCTTGTCTTCGACAAGCGGCTGCGGGTGGGGTTGCCCGACGAGCGGCTGGCGGAGTTTGCACAGGTGCTGGCAGCCTTGCGGGCCAATGTGGAAAGCTAAGGTGTGTCGATATTCAGGTGATGCCGGCCTGCAAACGCTGGCCTTCTGCGCTTCCGGTGCTCACGTACGAAAAGTACGCTCCGCTCCGGTTCTCGAAAGCCACCGTTTTCGGCTCGGCCTGACCTGAATCTCAACACACCTTAAAGCAGGCGAGGCTTAGTCGTCGTAGCTCTTGATTGCCCCAAAGGTGTAGTGGCGCTGCTTCAGCGCGGTGATCAGGTTGGTAAGCTTCGTCTTGCCATCGAAACTGTCCTGGAACATCTCGTCATGCATCAGCAGGATCAGCTTGCGCGGCTTGACGAAGCGGCCATAGCCGAACAGATGATCGATCTCGCTGACCAGATGGTCGGCGCTCTGCACCGGCTCGCCGCTGTCCTTGTGCACCCATTCGTGGTCCCAGCCGTAGAGATAGAAGCCTGAGGCCGCGACAAACTCATAGTCGGGCTCCTCGCGGCCCTCCTGGGCCAGGCCGAGCGAGGTGTCGTTCTTCGACATCGAGGGCAGCCTGAACACGTCGCGCCCCGGCAGCCGGGCGTGCACCACCGGCTTCAGGCCGAGCACCGCGTTTGCCCGCATCATGTCGGCGACGACGCCTTCGGTGTCGGCGTAGTAATGCTGGTAGCGGTTGTTCGCGTGGCTGTAGCTGTGGTTGCCGAGCGTAACCAGCGGAAGCTGTTTGGCGCGCTGGACGAGCGCCTCGTTGGCGGCGCTCGCTTGCGCATGCATGCCGACCATGAACATGGTCGCCGGAACCTGCTCGGCTTCCAGCACGTCGAGGATGTTGCTGGTGCCGTTCAGCGGGCCATCGTCAAAGGTGAGATAAATGGTTCGATCCGCCCCGTATGCGGGGAACGCAAGGGTCAACAGTGCCACCAGGACAAACCGAAACGGTGTCGTCATCCGCACTATCCGGTTGCGATCACGATAGGCCGCCATGTCCATGACGGGTTGTCAAGGCAAGGCCTACGCCAGGCTTCCCTGCAGCACCGTCAGCTTGGCCTTCTTCGGCATCCGCGCCGTCAGCCATTCCAGCGCCTTGTCGTGCGGCATTGGGAAGGCGATGGAATAGCCCTGCACCTGGTCGCAGCCGATCGCCATCAGCGAATCGAGCTCGGCCTCGGTTTCAGCACCTTCGGCAACGATCGAGATGCCAAGGCCACGCGCCAGCTCGGTGATGGCGCGCACGATCTTCGAGTTGTCGCCATTCTCATGGATGTTCTGGACGAAGCGGCGGTCGATTTTCAGCCGGTCGATCTCGTTCGGGTTGACATGGCTGAGCGAGGCGTAGCCGGTGCCGAAATCATCGAGTTCAAGATGGACGCCGGCGGCCCTGATGTGGCGCAGCTTGGCGGCGATACCGGTCTTCTCGTCATCAAGAATGACGGATTCGACGATTTCCAGCGACAGTTTCTGCGGTGGCAGCCCGGCCTTTTCCAGCGTCTCGAACAGAAACGCATCGAAATCGTGCTCGCGCAGTTCGGTGCCTGAAACGTTGACGGCAAGCCGCCCGAAGGCAATACCGGCGCGGTTCCATTCGGCGGCTTCGTTGATCGCCTTGGTGATGACGATGCGGCCGATCTCCGGCATGAAGCCGCATTTTTCGGCGACCGGAATGAATTCGCCGGGTGCGATCATACCGCGCTCGGCATGGTTCCAGCGCACCAGCGCCTCGATGCCGCTGATCGTGCCGTCGGTCAGCGAGACCTGCGGCTGGAAATAGACCTGGAACGCCCGCTCGGAAATGGCGACCTTGATGTCGTGCTCGAGCTGCTTGCGATAGTCGAGCTCGCGGCGCAACTCCTCGGAGAAGAACGAGAAATTGCCGCCTCCCAGCTTCTTGGCGGAGTAGAGCGCCAGATCGGCGTGGACCAGCAGATCTTGCGCATTGTCGGCATCGATCGGGTAGACGGCGATGCCGGCGCTGGCGCCCGGAAGAATGGTCGTGCCCTGGAAGATGATCGGCTCGTTGATGTGAGCCAGGATGCGCCGCGCCAGCATGTTGATGTCTTCGGTGCCGCCGGCGCCGCCGAGGATCATGACGAACTCGTCGCCGCCCAGCCGTACGCACAGGTCCGATGCCCGGCAGGAATCGCGCATGCGCTGCGCCGTGACGACCAGCACATAGTCGCCGGCGGCGTGGCCGAGCGTATCGTTGATCTGCTTGAACCGGTCGAGGTCGAGCTGGACGACGGCGAGGCGCTCGCGACGCCGTTGCGTGCCCTTGATCAGCGTATCGAAATGGTCGGTTAGGAACGTGCGGTTGTGCAGGCCGGTGAGGCCGTCATGCACCGCGATGAAGGCCATGGAATTGCGCGCGTCGATCAGCTCATGCGTCTTGCGCAAGATGGCGTTCGACATCGGCCTGAAGATGAAGAGCGCGACCAGCACGATGACGCCGAGAGTGGCGTAGAACAGCGTACGATGAAGCGCGAGCAGCTTCTCGGAGCGCTCGTAGGCATCGGCGCTGATGCGCTGGCCAAGTGCTGCGTAGCCCGACAAGGTCGCATTGGCGACAGAGGCATCAAGATTGACGCGCTCGCCGCTGCCCTTGTAGCCGTCACTGGTGCCCGTCAGCTGGGATTCAAAGGATGAAATCAGCCGCTTGCCATTGGCGACAAGGCCTACCGAGAAATAATCGAGATGGAACGGCTTGGCGAACAGCACGCTCTCGATCGATTTCGGGTCCAAACGGGCCGGCGACATCGGGTCGGCATTCGTCCGTTCGAGCAGCAGATCGTAGTTCGTCTCGAACTCCGCCGTCGCCTGCTTGAGCGCACTGACCAGCGCCGGCTGCTTGTCGCGCGATGAAGCGCCCGTTGCACCGGCAAGGAAGACGATGCGCTGCGACAGCGTCTTTTGCGTGCCGACGATGTCGAGCAAGGTGTGGTTGTGCTGTTGGGTGGCCATCATCTGCTGCAGCAGGATGAAGGACGCTATCACCATGGCGGCAATGATCAGCAGGGCCAGCCAGTAGCCAGCCTTGATCAGCAATGTGAGCTTGCCTGAAATGGTTTGCACCGGCTGCTGCGACATGTTCGGGGGCGGCCCTCTCGCCAACGGATTCCTGCTGCGGGGACCATTGGCTTGCAAACGTTAACAGGTGTGGAAATCGACAGCCGGCCGGCAAGGGGGAGACGCGGAAAGATCGTGAAATGGTTATCGGCTCGTTTAGCGCTGTGTCGGCATTTGAGCGGTCGTCGGTCAGCACCATTGTCGTGGCGTCGCTTCTGCGGCCGCATGACGATCCACATCAGGACCGCTTGCCACCGATCCGGTCGTTTTTACGATGGATTTTTCGCGCGGGCCGGACGACAGTCGGCCCACATCGAACGAGGCCCGATCATGACCGCAGCATTTCTCTCTCACATCGACAGCGAACTCGCGGGGCTTAAATCGGCCGGCCTGTATAAATCCGAGCGGGTGATCTCTTCGACCCAGTCGGCGCAGATCGAGGTCGGCGGCCAGAAGGTGCTTAATTTCTGCGCCAACAACTATCTCGGCCTCGCCGACAGCGCCGACCTGCGCGCGGCGGCCAGCCAGGCGCTGGACCGCTACGGCTACGGCATGGCCTCGGTGCGCTTCATCTGCGGCACGCAGGAGGAGCACAAACAGCTCGAGGCGACGATTTCATCCTTCCTCGGCCTGGAGGACACCATCCTCTACGGCTCCTGTTTCGACGCCAATGGCGGCCTGTTCGAGACACTGCTCGGCGAGGATGATGCGATCATTTCCGATGCGCTGAACCACGCCTCGATCATCGACGGCGTGCGGCTGTCGAAGGCAAAACGCTTCCGCTACGCCAACAACGACATGGCCGACCTCGAAGCGCGGTTGAAGGAGGCGAAGGACTGCCGCTTTCGGCTGATCGCCACCGACGGCGTGTTTTCCATGGATGGCATCATCGCCAATCTCAGGGGTGTCTGCGACCTCGCCGACAAATACGATGCCATGGTGATGGTCGACGACAGCCATGCGGTCGGCTTCGTCGGCCAGAACGGCCGTGGCTCGGCCGAGCATTGCGGCGTCGAGGGCAGGGTCGACATCATCACGGGCACGCTCGGCAAGGCGCTCGGCGGCGCATCCGGCGGCTACACCTCAGGCAAAAAACAGGTGGTCGACTGGCTGCGCCAGCGCTCGCGGCCCTATCTCTTTTCCAACACGCTGATGCCGGCGATCGCCGGCGCTTCGATCAAGGTGTTCGACCTGATCCGCAATGGCGACGCCTTGCGCGAGGGCCTATATGCCAATGCGGCGCGGTTCAGGTCACAAATGGGCAAGCTCGGCTTCACGCTGGCCGGGGCCGATCATCCGATCATTCCGGTAATGCTGGGCGACGCGACGCTGGCGCTGGAGATGGCGGCGCGCATGCTGAAGCGCGGCATCTACGTCATCGGCTTTTCCTTCCCGGTGGTGCCGAAGGGCCAGGCGCGCATTCGCACGCAGATGTCGGCGGCGCATTCCAGTGCCGACATCGACCGGGCGGTCGAGGCGTTCGGCGCCGTCGGGCGCGAACTCGGGGTGATTTCCTGAAAGGCCGGAATCGCAAAGCGATTCCGGAACAAGAGATTCAAGGGACAAAAGCATGTCGAACATGATGAAGGCGCTGGTGAAGGCCAAGGCCGAACCGGGCATCTGGATGGAAGAGGTGCCGGTGCCGGAGATCGGCCCCAACGATGTGCTGATCAAGGTGAAGAAGACCGCGATCTGCGGCACCGACGTTCATATCTACAATTGGGACCAGTGGGCTCAAAAGACGGTGCCGGTACCGATGGTCACTGGCCATGAATTCGTCGGCACCGTCGCCGATTTCGGCGCCGCGGTCACCGAATACAAGGTTGGCCAGCGCGTGTCGGGCGAAGGCCACATCGTCTGCGGCCATTGCCGCAACTGCCGCGCGGGCAGGGGGCATCTGTGCCGCAACACGCTCGGCGTCGGCGTCAACCGTCCCGGCGCCTTCGGCGAGTATCTGGCGATCCCGCAGCACAATGTCGTGCCGATCCCCGACGACGTGCCGGACGAGATAGCCGCGATCTTCGATCCCCTCGGCAATGCGGTTCACACCGCTCTGTCCTTCGATCTGGTCGGTGAGGACGTGCTGGTCACCGGCGCCGGGCCGATCGGCATCATGGGCGCGCTGGTGGCGCAATGCGTCGGTGCGCGAAAGGTGGTGATCACCGACATCAACCCGGTGCGGCTGGCGCTGGCCAAAAAGCTTGGCGTGCAGCATGTCGTCGATGCCTCGAAGGAAAAGCTGCGCGACGTCATGCCGATGCTCGGCATGACCGAGGGTTTCGACGTCGGCCTCGAAATGTCGGGCGCCGCCCCCGCCTTCCGCGACATGATCGACACCATGAACAATGGCGGCAAGATCGCCATTCTCGGCATTGCGCCGACCGGCTTCGAGATCGACTGGAACAAGGTCATCTTCAAGATGCTGCATCTCAAGGGCATCTACGGCCGCGAGATGTTCGAGACCTGGTACAAGATGATCGCGCTGGTGCAGGGCCCGCTCGATGTTTCGGGTCTGATCACGCACCGCATCGGCATCGACGACTTTCAGACCGGCTTCGATGCGATGCGCAGCGGCAGTTCCGGCAAGGTGGTGATGGACTGGTAGGTTGCCAGCCCATTGCTTTGTGTGGGGTGCAAGATGGCGGACAACGAGCACGGACGTATCATTGCCTCGCAGGCAAAGATCGCATTGCAACCCTCCGGATTTCGGCGGAAGGGTCAATCGCGAACCTGGATTGCTGATCGTGGTTTCTGGCTAAGTGTCGTCGAGTTTCAACCCAGCTCTTGGTCGAAAGGCTCTTACCTGAACGTAGCGGTTCACTGGCTTTGGGGTTCGTTAAGGCACACATTGACCTTCGATCGCTGTGAGCGCGTCGGCTCGTTCGTTGAGTTCGAGACCCCTGAGCAGTTTCTTCCGTTGGCCGGTCAAATGGCCAGGAAGGCGGCTGAAGTTGACCAGATTCATCAATCGATGTTCGCCTCTTTACCCACAGCAGCTACGACCTTGGTAGACGAATTGAAATCGGGTGAACATGGCGTCTGGGCTGCTTTCCACGCTGGTGTGGCGGCAGGCTTGGCCGGTGATCTCAGCACGGCTAGATTTATGCTTCAGAGCGTACGGGAGCCCGTAGCATCGCGAGCGAAGTCGCTCTTGGCTCACGTCGATGACGCAGTAGCGTTTCGGAGCCAAGTGATGGAGATGATCGAAGCCGAGCGCACTTACTTCAAGTTAGGTGCACCACCAACTGCTATTTAATTTTTGGTCTAGGCCAGGTTTCTTTCGAGCGCAGCCAATCCTTCCGCGATCGCCGCGCGCTCGCCGGCGTTCAGCTTCGCCAGCAACCCCCGCTCGAACGCTTTCGCTAGCGGCACCATCTCGGCATAGGCGGCAAGGCCGGCTTTGGTCAGCGTCAGATGCTCGACGCGGCGGTCGTTTTCATCAGGAGTTCGGGTCAGCCAGCGCCGCCGTTCGAGTTCGGCGACGGCGCGCGACACCTTGGTCTTGTGCATCGCCGATTGCTCGCCGAGTGCTGTCGCGGTCATCGTGCCGTGCTGGCCAAGCCCCGAAAGGGTGCGCCATTCAGGCCGGGTCAGGCCATGGCTGTCCTTGTATATCCCCGCGAATTCCCGGCTGACGGCGTCGGCAAGCCGATAGAGCCGGTAGGGGAGGAAGTTTTCCAGGTCGAGGATTTCCGGTTCCATGTTGCATATCCCGGCGGAAGCATTGGCATTGATAGTTACATTTTCGATGGTTACAAATGAAACCAGTTTGGTCAATTGAGATCCATTCCGGGAGGAAGCAATGGCCTTTTCCTATATGCCGGGCTTCGGCAACGACTTCGAAACCGAGACGCTGCCCGGCTCGTTGCCGCAGGGGCGGAACTCGCCGCAGCGGCCGGCCTATGGCCTCTATGCCGAGCAGCTTTCCGGCTCGCCCTTCACCGCCCCGCGCGGCACCAATGAGCGCTCCTGGCTCTATCGGATCCGGCCGAGCGTCAAGCACACCGGCCGCTTCAAGCCGGCGAACTATCCCTTGTGGAAAAGCGCTCCCAATGTCGGCGACCACAAGCTGGCGCTTGGCCAGTACCGCTGGAACCCGGTGCCGATGCCGAAAGAGCCGACCGATTTCATCGCCGGCATGAGCAGCATAACCACCGCCGGCGACGTGCTCGGGCAAACCGGCATGGCGGCCCACGTCTATGTCGCCAACCGCTCTATGGTCGACGATCATTTCTTCAACGCCGATGGCGAGTTGCTCATTGTGCCGCAGGTCGGCGCTTTGCGCTTCGTCACCGAGATGGGCGTGATCGAGCTTAGGCCCGGCGAGATTGCCGTGCTGCCCCGCGGGCTTGTCTTCAAGGTCGAGCTGGTCGATGCCGAAGTGCGCGGCTATGTCTGCGAGAACTACGGTGCCAAGCTGACGCTGCCGGACCGTGGCCCGATCGGCGCCAATTGCCTGGCCAACCCGCGCGATTTCAAGACGCCTTGCGCCTGGTTCGAGGAGAAGGAAACGCCGTGCCGGCTGATCGTGAAATGGTGCGGAAATTTCCATGTCACCGAGATCGGCCATTCGCCGCTCGATGTCGTGGCCTGGCACGGCAACTACGCGCCCTACAAATATGATCTGGTGACCTTTTCGCCGGTCGGCGCGCTGTTGTTCGACCATCCCGACCCGTCGATCTTCACCGTGCTGACGGCGCCAAGCGGCGAAGAAGGCACCGCCAACATCGACTTCGTCATCTTCCCGCCGCGCTGGCTGGTGGCGGAGGACACGTTCCGTCCGCCTTGGTATCACCGCAACATCATGAGCGAGTTCATGGGGCTGATCCATGGCCAGTACGACGCCAAGGAGGAAGGTTTTGTCCCCGGCGGCATCAGCCTGCACAATCTGATGCTGGCCCATGGGCCGGATGCGCCTGGCTTCGAAAAGGCCTCGCGCGCGGACCTGAAACCGGTCAAGCTCGACAACACCATGGCCTTCATGTTCGAGACCCGTTTTCCGCAGATGTTGACCCGCTATGGCGCCGAACTCGAAACCCGGCAGGACAATTACATCGACTGCTGGGCCGACCTGAAGAAGCGCTTCAACGGCACGCCCGAGGGCGACTGGTCTTGAGCAGCGAGTCCATGCCGGATCGGCTGGTGCTTTTGGGCTCGAAGGGCGGCCCGGCGCTGCGGCCCGGCGGACCGTGGCCGAGCTCGTCGCTGCTGCAGATCGGTGGCCGGACCATTGTCGTCGACTGCGGGCTTGGCGTGACGCGGGCTCTGGTCGATGCCGGCATCACCCTGAAGGCGCTCGACCTGATCTTCATCACGCATCTGCATTCCGACCATGTGCTGGAACTCGGGCCGCTGGTCCACACCGCCTGGACGGCCGGTCTGGCCTCGCCGGTCAGCGTGTTCGGCCCGCCCGGCACCGGCCATTACTGGCGGCGCTTTTGTCAGGCGATGGAATTCGACATCGAGATCCGCATCGTTGACGAGGGCCGGCCGGATATTCGCGAGCTGGTTTCGATCAACGAATTCGCCGAAGGCTTGGTTGTCGAGCAACGGGGCCTCAAGGTTTCAGCTTTGCGGGTCGACCATCCGCCGGTGACCGACTGCTTCGCCCTGCGCTTCGAACATGGCGGGAAAAGCGTGGTGTTCTCCGCCGACACGGCCTTCTTCCCGCCGCTCGCCAATTTTGCCCAAGGCGCCGATATCCTCGTCCACGAAGCCATGCTGGAGGAAGGCATCGAGCGGCTGGTGGCCAAGACCGGTAATGGCGCGCGGCTGAAAGAACATCTGCTCGCCAGCCACAGCTTTGCCGAGGAGGCCGGGCGCATCGCCAGCGATGCCGGCGTGAAGAGGCTGGTGCTCAACCACCTCATTCCGGCCGACGATCCCGGGATCGTCGAGGCCGACTGGATCGCCGCTGTCAGGAAAACATGGGCCGGCGACTTGACGATCGCCCGCGACGGCCTTGTTGTAGAGCTCGCATGATCCCGAAAAGTGGAAACCGGTTTTCGGACAAGATCATGCGTAAAACAAAAATCCAAAGCAGCGAGAAAGCTGCACAAGGAGAGGAAACCGCATGAAGCTTGCCACACTGAAGGACGGGACGCGCGACGGAAAACTCGTCGTCGTCTCGCGCGACCTGACACGCTTCACCGATGCCTCGTTCCTGGTGCGCACGCTGCAGGCGGCGCTCGACGACTGGCACCGCATCGCGCCGCATCTCGCGACAATAGCGGAATCGCTGGAAAACAATGCGATGCCGTCGGAGCGCTTCCACGAGCATGATGCCCATTCGCCGTTGCCGCGTGCCTATCAATGGGCCGATGGCTCGGCCTATGTGAACCATGTCGAGCTGGTGCGGAAGGCGCGCGGGGTCGAGATGCCGGCAAGTTTCTGGACCGACCCGCTGATCTACCAGGGCGGCTCGGATTCCTTCATTGCGCCGCGCGACCCGATCCGCATGGCTGACGAGGCCTTGGGCATCGATATGGAAGGGGAAGTCGCTGTTGTCGTTGACGATGTGCCGATGGACGCCAGCCTCGATGAGGCGCGTGCCGCGATCCGGCTGGTGATGCTGGTCAACGACGTGACGCTGCGCGCACTCACCGGACCGGAACTCGCCAAGGGTTTTGGCTTCTTTCAATCAAAACCCTCCTCGGCCTTTTCGCCGGTGGCGGTGACGCCGGATGAACTGGGCGACGCCTGGGATGGCGGCAAGGTCAGCCTGCCGCTGCTTGCCGACCTCAACGGCAAGCCGTTCGGCCGGGCCAATGCCGGCGTCGACATGACCTTCGATTTTCCGGCGCTGATCGTCCACGCTGCGAAAACGCGGCCACTGGCTGCCGGTACGATCATCGGCTCCGGCACCGTCTCCAACAAGCTCGACGGCGGGCCGGGCAAGCCTGTCTCGGCTGGCGGCGCCGGCTACTCCTGCATCGCCGAACTGCGCATGATCGAGACCATTGTATCAGGCGCACCCAAAACGCCGTTCCTGCGCTTCGGCGACACGGTGCGCATCGAGATGAAGGACAGGACGGGTCATTCGATCTTCGGCGCTATCGAGCAGAAGGTCGAGACATACGAGAGGTGAGGGAATGACGGGGGAGGCATTCTATCTGCTGGCTTGTGTCTGGGCGCTTGCCATGCTGGCGGTGTTCATCCTGGCGATCCGGCTGAGCTATCGCATCGAGGCCCGCTCGCCGGACCTGACCAACCGCAGCGGCTTTCCGCGCAAGGCGATGATGTTCCACACCATCACCAATATGAAAGTCGCGCGGGACAAGGAAACGCAAGCCATGCGGCGGCGCATGAACCGGCTCCTGCTGGTCGTTCTTGCCGGATTTGTGCTTCTGTGGGCAGGCTTGAATCTGGTCCGGTCAATTGGATAAAGCCATGAACCTGCTGGATCATCTGCGCCGCATGGCCGCCAACAATCTCTGGTCGAATGATCGGCTCTATCGCGCCGTATTGTCGCTCAAGCCCGGCGAATTCGCAGCCGAGCGAACCAGCTTCTTTCCCTCTATCAAGGCAACGCTCAACCACATCCTTGCGGTCGATCTTCTCTATCTCGATTTTCTCGAAGAGGGCGGTGTCGGCGCTGCCGCCCATGACGATTTCGTGCCGATCGAGGAGCCACAGGCGTTGTTTGTAGCCCAGGTCGCCGCCGACCGGCGCCTGATCGCTTTTTGCGACCGGCTCTCGGCAGCCGATCTCGATCGGCAGGTTGTCACCGACCGGCGCGAGGACGGCATGATCCCCGAGCGCATCGGCGACATCCTCGCCCATGTCTTCCTGCACGACATCCATCATCGCGGCCAGGTGCATGCAATGCTGTCCGGCACCTCGGTCAAGCCGCCGCAACTCGACGAGTTCCTGCTCGATTATGATGCGAAGTTGAGGAGAGAAGAGGTCGAGCGGTTGGGGCTCGAGATCTGATTTAGGACATGACCCGAAGATGGGTCATGTCCTATCCGCCCGACCTGAACTCTATTCCGCCGCCTGCACCTTGATCACGCCGCGCTTGATCTGGTCCTGCTCGATCGATTCGAACAGCGCTCGGAAATTGCCCTCGCCAAAACCTTCGTCGCCCTTGCGCTGGATGAACTCGAAGAAGATCGGCCCGATCACGGTTTTCGAAAAGATCTGCAGCAGGATCTTGGTCATGCCGCCGTCGACGACGCCTTCGCCGTCGATCAGGATGCCGTGCTTCTTCATGCGCTCGATCGGCTCGTCATGGCCGTTCACGCGGTCATAGGACATGTCGTAATAGGTTTCCGGCGGGCCGGGCATGAACTTCAGCCCGTTTTCGGCCAACTTGTCCGTGGCGGCGTAGATTTCGTCGGTGCCCACCGCAATGTGCTGGATGCCTTCGCCATTGTACTTCTTCAGATACTCGGCGATCTGGCTGGTCTCGTCCTTGGACTCGTTGAGCGGAATGCGGATCTTGCCGCAAGGCGAGGTGATGGCGCGGCTGACCAGCCCGGTGATCTTGCCGTCAATGTCGAAGAAATGGATCTGCTTGAAGCCGAACAAATTGCGGTAGAAATCCCACCATTTGTCCATCTGGCCGCGATAGACATTGTGGGTGAGGTGGTCGAGATAGTAGAAGCCGACGCCTTGCGGCTTCGGGTCGCGTGCGCCCAGCCACTCGAACTCGGCATCATAGACCGAGCCCTTCTTGCTATAGGTCTCGATGAAATAGAGCAGCGAGCCGCCGATGCCGACGATGGCCGGCACGTCGAGCGCCTTGTCGTCGCTTTCGTAAGGGGTAGCGCCCTTGGAGACGGCGTGGTCGAAAGCGTGCTTGGCATCGACCACCCGCCAGGCCATCGAGGCAGCGCAGGGACCGTGCTTGTCGGCGAACTTCATCGCGTGCGAGCCCGGTTCGGCATTGACGACATAGTTGATGTCGCCCTGGCGCCAGACGGTGATGTCTTTCGTGCGGTGCTTGGCCACCGCGACATAGCCCATGCGGGTGAACAGTTCGGCGAGCTTTTCCGGCTCCGGATGCGCGAACTCGACAAACTCGAATCCATCCGTGCCGGCCGGGTTGTCCTTGCTGATCTCAGCGGGCGGGGCGTCGTGCGGGAAGGGACCCATGATATTTCTCCGGAAGCTGGCTCGGCCTGAAAAGGCCCATCTCAAGCCATCATAGCGCGGAGCACGCGCATGGTGCTTGCATTCAAACGCTTGAAATGATCAATTCATGCGTGAAGCGTGCATGATGAAGACTAAATCCATGGATGAGACGCGCATTGATCAGTTTGACCGCAAGATACTGGCGCTTTTGCAGGACGATGCGGGGCTGACCAACAATGATTTGTCGGAGCGGGTGAACCTGTCGGCGTCACAATGCTCGCGCCGCCGCCAGCGGCTCGAGGAGGACGGCTACATCAAGGGTTATCACGCCGTGCTCGACCGCGACAAACTCGGGTTTTCCTTGGTCAACGTCATCTCGGTGACATTGGCCACCCACAACCGCGACAATGCCAGGCGCTTCGGCGAACTGGTGGCGCGGCTGCCCGAGGTGCAGGAGGCGCACGCGCTGACCGGCGAGATGGACTATATCCTGAAAGTGGTGACGCCCGACCTGAAGTCGCTATCGGAGTTCGTCAACGGCGTGCTCTTGCCGCACGAATCCGTTCAGCATGTGAAGACGGCGATCGTGCTCGAAACGCTCAAGGAAACCGGCGCGCTGCCGATTTAGGCAGATTTCGTTCGAAATGCTGAAGAGACAGCGCCCCCTCTGTCCTGCCGGACAGAAGGGGCGTGAAGGATCGCCACCGTGCGAAACTTGATTTCAGCCACTCACCCCTTCGACTGCTGGATCAACCCGTAAAGATTGGTGCAGCGGGCGCCGGAGCGGCAGTAGGCGAAAACCGGGCCGTCGAGCTCGTCCAACGCCTCGGCCTGGTCCTCGACATTCTCGGCCGTGATCTGGCCGCTGATGACGGGGATGTAGCGGAAGGCCAGGCCAGCGGCCTCGACCGCGGCTTTGAGTGTGTCGGCCGAAGGCTGGCCAGGCTGTTCGTCATCGGGCCGGTTGCAGATGACGCTCTTGAAGCCGGCTTCCTTGATGGCGGCGACGTCTTCGGGCTGGATCTGGCCCGAGACCGAATAGTCCTCGCTGATTTCGCGATATTCCATGGCAGCATCCTCGCAATCTGATTTGGCGAGAAGTCTTGCCACTCTCTGATGTGGTCGGCAACTGAATCCTATGCTGCAGCCGGCTGAGCAAGCCGCGCCCGGGCGAAACGCGCCACGACGATTCCGGCGATCACCGCCGCGACAAAGATCGCCGTTTGTGAATAGCCAAGGCCAAGGGCAGGGATGGCACCGCCCGGGCAGAAGCCGGCAATGCCCCAGCCGATGCCGAAGACAGCGGCGCCGCCGACCAGCTCGGTGTCGATGGCACGCTTCGTCGGCAGCGCGAAAGATGGTTCGAACAGCGGCGCCTTGCGGCGGCGGAATATCAGGCGGTAGCCGGCGAAGGCGACCGCCAGTCCGCCACCCATGACGAAGATCAAGCTTGGATCCCAGGTGCCGGCGATATCGAAGAAGTTCAGCACCTTGGCTGGATTGATCATCCCGGACACGGCGATGCCAAGGCCGAAAACCCCACCGATCAGGAATGCCGAGACGAGCTTGTTCACGGGCTCAGCCTCCGATCGCGTGGCGGATGATGAAGACGGTGGCGAAGGCGGCGATCATGAAGGTCGCGACAGCGACGATCGAGCGTGGCGACAGCCTTGCTATGCCGCAAATGCCGTGTCCACTCGGGCAGCCGCCACCGAAATGCACGCCGATGCCGACCAGGAAGCCGCCGACGACAAGTGCCAGCGTCGGCACAGGCACGCTGAAAGCGATGTGTCCGCCGACAATCTGATAGAGAAGCGGCGCTGCCACGGCGCCGGCGAGAAAGGCGGCCCGCCAGCGCCATTCAGGAGAAAGCGGCGGGATGACACCGGTCAGGATGCCGGTCATCCCGGCAATCCGACCGTGCAGCGCCATCAAAAGCACTGCCGACAGGCCAATGAGGGCGCCGCCAAGCAGCGACTGGAAAGGCGTGAAGTCTGTCATGGCAATGCGGCTTTCGATCTGCGGTCGATCCGCATCTTCGCGCGGATGGACATCATAGCGCAGATAGACATTGCCGGCGAAGAATCCAGCTCAAGCTGGCCAGAGCGGAAAAGAAAGGCGGAGAACGGCTCCGCCTTTCGGGGAGGAACCGCGTCAGCTACCGAGGATGGCGCCTTTGATCTGACGGATGTTGTTGTGCATCATGTCGATATAGGTCGAGGCCGGGCCGTCGGGCTGCGACAGCGCGTCCGAATAGAGCGTGCCGCCCACCTTGATGCTGGTCTCGCTGGCGATCTGCTCGATCAGGCGCGGGTTGGTGATGTTTTCGACGAAGATCGCCGCGGCCTTGTCCTGCTTCACCTGAGTGACCAGCTTGGCGACATCGGCGGCGGACGGCTCGGAGTCCGTCGAGATGCCTTGCGGGGCGAGGAAGGTCAGGCCGTATTCGTGCTCGAAATAGCCGAAGGCGTCATGTGAAGTGATGACCACGCGCTTCGCTTCGGGGATCGAGGCGATCGCGGCCTTCACTTCGCCTTCGACCGCGTCGAGCTTCTTGGTGTAGGCGGCGGCATTGGTCTGGTAGCTGACGCAGCCATCGGCATCAGCCGCGCAGAAGGCTTCGGCGATGTTCTTGACGTAGATCTTGGCATTGGCGATCGACTGGAAGGCGTGCGGATCGGTGACCGTCTTGCCGCCGCCGGTGCCCGCACCTTCGGCCGCGTCGGCGTCGGCGAATTCAGGTTTGAAATCGATCGATGTCACGCCCTTGGTCAAGGTGACGATCGAGGCCTTGGTGGCGCTGGCATCGACCAGCCGCTGCAGAAAACCTTCGAAATGCAGGCCGTTGACCAGCACGATGTCGGCCTTGGCCATCGCCACCGCGTCGGCCGGGCTTGGCTCGTAGACATGGGCGTCGCCATCTGGCCCGACGATGGTGGTGACATCGATGCGGTCGCCACCGACATTTTTGGCAAAATCGGCAATGATGGTGAAGCTGGCGACCACTTTCAGCGGTGCCGCAAAGGCCGGCGATGCGCCCATGGCAGTTAATGTTATAACACTCATCGCCAGTGCGGCGCGGATCGATTTCAGCATGGGCGGGTCTCCTTTTCGGGGCTTTTAGGGGCGGGTTGGGGATCAGGCCGTTCTGTGACGGTGATGGATGATGCGGGCGCGTAGAATGCCGCGCGTGCCAAACAGGATCGAGGCGAAATAGACGACGCCGGCCGACAGGATGATGGCCGGGCCGGACGGCAGCGACGCGTGATAGGACATAAGCAGCCCGGCGATGCAGGAGGCAAAGCCGATCAGCACCGCCAGCACGCACATCGGCTCGACGCGCACGGTCCAGAAACGGGCGGCGGCGGCCGGCAGCATCATCAGCCCGACCGATAGAAGCGTGCCGAGTGCCTGGAAGCCGCCGACGAGGTTGAGCACGACGAGGCCGAGGAAGATGAAATGCACCGGGCTGCCGAGCCGGCTGACCGAGCGCAGGAACAGCGGATCGAGGCATTCGGCGACCAGCGCCCGCCAGAAGATGGCGAGGCTGACCAAAGTCACAGCCACGATGCCGCCGATCAGCGTCAGCGCTTCGTCGTTGAGCGCCAGCACGGTGCCGAACAGCACATGCATGAGATCGACGCTGGAGCCGCGGATCGACACCATCAAAACGCCGATGGCGAGCGAAATGAGATAGAAGGCCGCCATCGAGGCGTCTTCGCGCTGGATGGTGAAGCGGGAGACGGCGCCGGCACCGAGCGCCACGATGACGCCGGCGATCAGGCCGCCGATGGTCATCGGCAAAATCTCCAGCCCGTAGAACAAGAAACCGGCGGCGGCACCTGGCAGGATGGCATGCGCCATGGCGTCGCCGGACAGGCTCATGCGCCGCAGCATCAGGAAGACGCCAACCGGGCAGGCGCCGAGCGACAGCATCAGCGAACCGATCAGCGCTCGCTGCATGAAACCGAAATCGGCAAAGGGCGCGATGAAAAGACCGTAAAGCGTGTCCATCAGGCGGCCCTCGGTCCGGCGCCGTGGTGATGCTCATGATCATGATCATGAGCATGGCCATGATGGTCGTGGTCATGAGTATGCTCGTCTGGCTCGCACCAGGGCGCATTCTCTTCCCAGGCTTCGTGGAAGCGGCGGGCGCGCAACAGGTTCTCCGGCTTCAGCGTTTCCCTGGTCTCGCCCCAGGCAATCGGCTGGCGGGCAAGCAGCAGCGTTTCGGGGAAATTCTGGCGCACCAGATCCAGATCGTGGACGACGACCATGATGGTGCGCTCCTCGCCATGCCAATGCTTGATCAATGCGATCAGGTCGCCGACCGTCTTGGCGTCGACAGCATTGAACGGCTCGTCGAGCAGGATGAGGTCGGCATCCTGCAGCAAGACACGCGCAAACAGCGTGCGTTGCAACTGGCCGCCTGACAGCGTGTCGATCGGCCGCTTTTCGAAGCCGCCGAGGCCGACGGCCATCAGCGCCTGGCTGACGGAATCGCGATCTTCCCTGGTATGGCGGCCGAGCAGGCCGCGCCGTGGCCACAGGCCAAGCGAGACCAGGTCAACCACCCGCGCCGGAAAGGAGCGGTCGAGTTCCGATTGCTGCGGCAGATAGGCCGCACGCACGCCAGGCGCGCGGATCACCTCGCCGGCCATCGGCTTCAGGACGCCGACAATGCCTTTCATCAGCGTCGATTTGCCGGAGCCGTTGGCGCCGACCACGGCAGTCAGCGAGCCTTTGCGAATCGTGCCGTCAAGATGATGGATCGCCGGGTGGCTGCCGTAGCCAAGCGTCAGGTCTCGGAAGGTCAGGCAGGTATTTGTCATTCTGCGATCCGTGGGGGCAGCGAAATCCGGCTGTTGGCAGCGGCCGATTGGATATGTGATGTTATTACATTAGTCAACAAGCCAATCGGGCGGAATTGCGGCTGCCGGGTCAACTTGCCGTGTCTGGACATCATACGCGGTTGGCCCAAGGGGATTCGCCAAGGGATTGGTTGCGCGACCTTGCCCGGAGCCGGCCGCAACTCTAAAGAAGCGCGACCACAAAGGAAGGAACCCTCCCATGAGCATTCGTCGCATCGATGTTGGCCCGCGCATGAGCCAGATCGTCATCCACGGCAACACCGTCTATCTGGCCGGCCAGGTTGGTCAGCCGAGCGGCAACGTCGCCTCGCAGACCAGGGATATCCTGGCGGCTATCGACGAACTGCTGGCCAAGGCTGGTTCGGACAAGACCAAGATCCTGCAGGCGATCATCTGGCTGGCCGACATGGGCACCTTTGCCGAGATGAACGCGGAATGGGACAAGTGGGTGCCGCAAGGCAACACGCCAGCCCGCGCCACCGGCGAGGCAAAGCTCGCCGGACCGGAATATCTGGTCGAGATTATTGTTACAGCGGCGATTTGAGGCGCGGCCGGATGAGGGGTGTTGGAAGGATCGCTACGTCGAAGTATTAAACATCTAAAATCGTTCGATATTCTAATGTTTCATTCCTTCCAGCACCCCTCATCCGTCTCGGCGCTAAAGCGCCGATCCACCTTCTCCCACAAGGGGAGAAGGTGTGGTGCTACCCCTGCGACGGCCTGAATCGCGCCACCAGCGTGTGGCTGTCGGCCGCGTAGGTGAAGCGCACATGGGTGACCGGATGTTCGGCGCTCCATGTCCGACGCTCGACCACCAGACAAGGTGCGCCGGTTGCGATGTAGAGCGCCGCGGCGATCCGCTTGTCGGCGCCAACCGCACGGATGCGATGCTCGGCCTCGCTCCACGGCACGCGGCCGATCAGCCACGGGCTGGGTGCGATGGCCAGGAATTCCTCGTCGACCGCTTCAGGCACGGCGGCCAGGTTGATCAGCCGCTGCTCATGCGCGAACGGCCGCTTGCCGGCGAAATGCCGGCATTCCAGTGCCAGCACCGGCCCAGCGGCGCCGAGCTCCAGCAAGGCGCGGTCCTCGGCGTCGCTGCGCCTTTTGTGCCGCGCCACGCGCTCGTAGCGATAAGGCAGGCCGAGTGCTTCGACCTCGACCCGGATGTCATGGATCTCCAGCACTGCCGCTTGCGACTGCGGTTGGCGGACAAAACTGCCGGAGCGCCGCCGCCGCTCGATCAGCCCCGCCTTGGCAAGTTGCGACAGCGCCTTGTTCACCGTCATGCGCGAGCAATTGTATTGCGCGCTCAGTTCGTGCTCGAACGGGATGCGATGGCCGGGCGCCCAGGCACCGGAAAGGATCTTTTCGCTGATGTCGGACAGGATGCGCTGGTGCAGCGAGACGCCGCCTTCCGCATCCGCTGTCTCGATCACGCTCATGCCGAAAGCGCCGTCATCACGCTGCGAAACCGATCGGTGATGGCCTCGCGCCTTGCATGCCGGCCGCCGCTGACCTGTTTGTTGCCATGCACCCAGACGCAGTCGACCTTGCTGCCATTGGCGAAGATCCAGGCATCGAGGATCGCGTCACCGGTCTTGCCGGCCAGCGAGGGATTGCCGGCGTCGAGGGAGACGAGATCGGCGGATGCGCCGGCGGCGATTTGCGAGGCGCCTGCCCCAAGGGCGACACTGCCGCCGTCGAGCGCGGCATCGAACAGCGCACGGCCGGTCGAGCCGCCGGCCACAGCCAGCACATTGCGGGCGCGATGGGCGAGGCGTTGCGAATATTCGAGCTGGCGCAACTCGTCGGGCAGGCCGACCAGCACGTTGGAATCGGAGCCGACGCCGAAGCGGCCGCCATGCTCTCTGAACAGCGGCGCTGCAAAAGTGCCGTCACCGAGATTGGCCTCGGTGATCGGACAAAGGCCGGCGATCGCTCCACTCCTGGCCATCCCGACCGTTTCCGCGTCGGTCATGTGGGTGGCGTGGATCAGACACCAGCGTTGGTCTACTTTCGCGTTGGCCAGCAGGAATTCCACCGGCCGCGCGCCCGACCAGGCAAGGCAATCCTCGACTTCCTTCACCTGCTCGGCGACGTGGATATGGATTGGCCCATCCGGCGCCATGGCGGCCACCTCAGTCAATTCCTCAGGTGTCGCAGCGCGCAAACTGTGCGGAGCAACGCCGACGACAGCCTGATTCAACGCACGAACCGATTCGCGGCATTTCTCAACAAGCCTGGAGAACCGATTCACATCGTTGATGAAACGCCGTTGACCTTCGTTTGGCGCAGCGCCTCCGAAAGACGAGTGCGCGTAGAACACCGGCAGCAGCGTCAGGCCGATGCCCGTTTTGCCGGCCGCGGCCGCGATTCGTTCGGCCATCTCGGCAAGGTTGGCATAGGGTTTTCCGTCGCGGTCGTGATGCAGATAGTGAAATTCGCCAACGCGCGAAAAACCGGCCTCCAGCATCTCGACATAGAGCTGCGCGGCAACCGCCTCGACCTGGTCGGGCGTCATCGACAGGGCGAAGCGGTACATCACCTCGCGCCAGCTCCAGAAACTGTCGGCGGAAGGGCCGCGAAGCTCGGCCAATCCGGCCATGCCGCGCTGGAAGGCATGGCCGTGCAAATTGGGCATGCCGGGCAGCAGGATCGCGTGGCGTTCGTCGCCGGCCACGGCGGTGGCTGCCGGCTCGACGGTCGTTATGCGCCCATTGGCCAAGGTGATCCGCACATCGCTGTGCCAGCCATTGGGAAGGAGCGCCTGTTCCGCGAAGATATCAGTCACTTTTCTCTCCGGTTCCCTGTCTCGTATGCGATGATGGCACTTGCAGTGCGTTTCAATATGTATATACATAATCGCCACCGATTGAAACGGAAAAGATGATGGCTGCAGAGAGCAAAAGCTGGGCAGGGGGTCTTCGTCTATGGCGCAATGCGCGTCTGGCGACCATGGCCGAGGGTTCTGCCGGACTTGGCGTCGTCGCACACGGCGCCGTCGCCGCGCATGACGGCCGCATTGTCTACGCCGGTCCCGAGTCGGGGATGCCCGCAACGCTGGCCCAAGGCGCCGAGACGATCGATTGCGAGGGGCGCTGGATCACGCCCGGCCTGATCGACTGCCATACCCATCTGGTCCATGCCGGCAACCGCGCCAACGAGTTCGAGATGCGGCTGGCCGGCGCCACCTATGAAGAGGTCGCCAGGGCCGGCGGCGGCATTGTCTCCTCGGTCAAATCCTTGCGTGCCGCCAGCGAAGACGATCTGGTCGCGCAATCGCTGCCGCGTCTCGATGCACTGATCGCCGAGGGCGTCACCACCGTCGAGATCAAGTCGGGTTATGGGCTCGATCTGGAAAACGAAAAGAAGTCGCTGCGTGCCGCACGGCGGTTGGGCGGTGAGCGGTCGGTGACGATCCGCACAAGCTTCCTCGGCGCCCACGCACTGCCGCCGGAAGCCAAGGGCGACAAGGACGCCTTTATCGATCTGGTCGCAAAAGAAATTCTTCCGGCGGTTGCCGCCGAGGGGCTGGCCGATGCCGTCGACGGTTTTTGCGAGGGCATTGCTTTTTCCCCGGAGCAGATGACGCGCGTCTTCGATGCCGCCAAGGCGGCAGGCTTGCCGGTCAAGCTCCATGCCGACCAGCTGTCCAATTTGCATGGCGCCGAACTTGCCGCGCGCTATGGTGCGCTGTCGGCCGATCATCTCGAATACACCGATGAGGCGGGCGCCGCGGCAATGGCAAAGGCCGGAACCGTGGCGACGATCCTGCCCGGCGCCTACTACTTCATTCGTGAAACCAAGAAGCCACCGGTCGGCCTGTTTCGCCAGCACGGCGTCAAAATGGCTGTCGCCACCGACAACAATCCCGGCACCTCGCCGCTGACCTCGCTGCTTCTAACCATGAACATGGCGGCGACCTTGTTTGGCCTGACCGTCGACGAATGCCTGGCCGGCGTCACCCGCGAGGCCGCCCGCGCGCTCGGCCTGCTGGGACAAACGGGTACGCTGGAAGCCGGAAAATCCGCCGATCTGGCGATCTGGAACATCGAGCGCCCCGCCGAACTCGTCTACCGCATGGGCTTCAACCCGCTGCATGCCCGCATCTGGAGAGGACAATGACCGAACTGACCCTGAAGCCCGGCAATGCGACGCTGGCAGACTGGCGCGCCATCTACCGTGGCGCCGTGCCCAAGCTTGACGACGCCTGCCGGCCAAAAATCAAGGCGAGCGCCGAGGCCGTCGCAAGGATCGTCGCCAAGGGCGAGCCGGTCTATGGCATCAACACCGGCTTCGGCAAACTCGCCAGCGTCCGCATCCCCACCGGGGACCTCGAGACCTTGCAGCGCAACATCGTGCTGTCGCATGCCGCCGGCGTCGGCGAGCCGATGCCGGTCGCTGTTTGCAGGCTGATGATGGCGCTGAAGCTGGCCAGCCTGGCGCAGGGCGCCTCCGGCGTGCGGCCGCAGACCATCGAGTTGCTCGAAGCGATGCTGGCCAACGACGTCATCCCGGTGGTGCCGGCGCAAGGCTCGGTCGGCGCCTCCGGCGACCTTGCCCCGCTGTCGCATATGACGGCGGTGATGATCGGCGTCGGCGAATGCTTCACCCCGCACGGCCGCTTCCCGGCCAAAGTCGCCTTTGTCTCGCACGGGCTGGAGCCAGTGACGCTCGGCGCCAAGGAAGGTCTGGCACTGCTCAATGGCACGCAGTTTTCGACGGCCTATGCGCTCGCAGCCTTGTTCGAGGCAGAAGTGCTCTACCAGTCGGCGCTGGTCGCCGGCGCCTTGTCGACCGACGCGGCAAAGGGCTCCGACGCTCCCTTCGATCCGCGCATCCATGCGCTGAGAAAGCATCGCGGCCAGATCGAGACGGCGGACGCGCTGCGCAATCTGATGGCCGGCAGCGCCATTCGCGAATCGCACCGGGTTGGCGACGAGCGCGTGCAGGATCCCTATTGCCTGCGCTGCCAGCCGCAGGTCATGGGCGCGGCACTCACCGTTCTGCGCCAGGCGGCGGACACGCTCGGCACCGAGGCCAATGGCGTCACCGACAATCCGCTGATTTTCGCCGAGGACGATACCGCACTTTCCGGCGGCAATTTTCACGCCGAGCCGGTCGCCTTCGCCGCCGACATGATTGCGCTCGCGGTCTGCGAGATCGGCTCGCTGTCTGAACGCCGCATCGCCATGCTGGTCGATCCCGCGCTGTCCGGCATGCCGGCATTTCTCACGCCGAAGCCCGGCTTGAATTCCGGTTTCATGATCCCGCAGGTGACGGCGGCGGCCCTCGTTTCCGAGAACAAGCAGAAAGCCTATCCGGCCAGCGTCGATTCCATCCCGACCTCGGCCAACCAGGAAGACCACGTTTCGATGGCGGCGCATGGCGCGCGCCGGCTGATCGGCATGGTCGAGAATGCGACGGCGGTGATCGGCATCGAATTGCTGGCCGCCGCGCAAGGCTGCGATTTCCATGCGCCGCTGGCGTCGAGCGCTGCCCTGGAAGCGGTGCGTAAGCTGGTCCGGGCCGAGGTGCCGCATCTCGACAATGACCGCCATTTCCATCCTGATATGGAAAAAGCCATCGCCATGGTGCGCAGTGGTGCGACCATCAAGGCAGCGAGCGCAGTGGCGCTGCCGTCGATTTCGGGAACTGCATGATGACCGCACCCTCCTGGCTCACCGTCACGCCCGGCACAGCTCCGCTGCTGGTGTCGATCCCGCATACCGGCATCGACCTCGCCGGCCTCGACAACCGGCTGGTGTCGCCCTGGCTCGGTCGCCGCGACTGCGACTGGTGGATCGACAAGCTGTATGACTTCGCTGGCGATCTTGGCGCGACCGTCGTTCATACGGCGATTTCGCGCACCGTCATCGACGTCAACCGTGATCCGTCCGGAGCGTCGCTTTATCCCGGCCAGGCAACCACTGGCCTGTGCCCGACCGAAACCTTCGATGGCGATCCGCTCTACCGCGAAGGCGAAGAGCCAGGACCGTCGGAGATCGACGAACGCCGTGAGAAATTCTTCACGCCGTATCATGCCGCCTTGCAGGCCGAGATCGGCCGCTTGCGTGGGCTGCACGAAAAGATCGTCATCTATGATTGCCACTCGATCCGCTCGGTCCTGCCGCGTCTGTTCGAAGGCACGCTGCCGGTGTTCAATCTCGGCACCAACGACGGCAAGAGCGCCGATCCGGCCTTGCAGGCGATGGTCGGCCAGATCATGGCCGAAACCAGCGAGACCTTTGTCGTCAACGGCCGCTTCAAGGGTGGCTGGATCACGCGTCATTTCGGCCAGCCGCAACAGGGTGTCCATGCGCTGCAGATGGAACTCTCCAACCGCGGCTACATGCGTGAGCCCGAGGGAAAGGGCACGCCCGATAATTGGCCGGTTCCCTACGATGCTGAGTTTGCAGCACCGATCCGCGCCACGCTGCGGAAAATCCTTGAGAGCGCAACATCTTGGGCGCGCGTCTGACATTCGATCCTTTTCTGGAGTGACGACATGAACAATCCCCGCCACAACATCCGCGAAGTCCGCAGCCCGCGCGGCACGGAAATCAGCGCCCGCTCCTGGTTGACGGAAGCGCCGCTGCGCATGCTGATGAACAATCTCGACCCGGACGTCGCCGAAAACCCCAACGAGCTGGTTGTTTATGGCGGCATCGGCCGGGCGGCGCGCACCTGGAACGACTTTGACCGCATCGTCGCCTCGTTGAGGACGCTCGCCGATGACGAGACTTTGCTGGTGCAGTCGGGCAAGCCGGTCGGCGTCTTCCGCACCCATCCGGACGCACCGCGCGTGCTGATCGCCAACTCCAACCTGGTGCCGCACTGGGCGACCTGGGAAAAGTTCAATGAGCTCGATAAGAAGGGCCTGATGATGTACGGCCAGATGACGGCCGGCTCGTGGATCTACATCGGCACGCAAGGCATCGTGCAGGGCACCTACGAGACCTTCGTCGAGGCTGGGCGCCAGCATTATGGCGGCAATCTCAGGGGCAAGTGGATCCTGACCGGAGGTCTCGGCGGCATGGGCGGTGCCCAGCCGCTCGCCGCTGTCATGGCCGGCGCCTGCTGCCTGGCGATCGAATGCAACCCGGATTCGATCGATTTCCGCCTGCGCACCCGCTATGTCGACGAGAAGGCCGAGACACTCGACGAGGCGATGGCGATGATCGAGCGCTGGACCAAGGCAGGCGAGGCGAAGTCGGTAGGCCTGCTCGGCAATACGGCCGAGATCGTTCCGGAAATGTTCAGGCGCGGCATTCGCCCCGATATGGTCACCGACCAGACCTCGGCCCACGACCCCATCAACGGCTATCTGCCCAAGGGCTGGACGATGGCTGAGTGGCGTGAGAAGCGCGTCAGCGACCCGAAGGCAGTTGAAAAAGCCGCCCGCGCTTCGATGCGCGAACATGTGGAGGCGATGGTGGCGTTCTGGAACGCCGGCGTGCCGACGCTCGACTATGGCAACAACATCCGCCAGGTGGCCAAGGAGGAGGGGTTCGAGAACGCTTTCGCCTTCCCCGGCTTCGTGCCAGCCTATATCCGTCCGCTGTTTTGCCGCGGCATCGGCCCGTTCCGCTGGGCAGCCCTGTCGGGCGATCCCGAGGATATCTACAAGACCGATGCCAAGGTGCGCGAACTGACGCCCGGCAACACCCATCTGCACAACTGGCTCGACATGGCGCGTGAGCGCATCGCCTTCCAGGGCCTGCCGGCGCGCATCTGCTGGGTCGGCCTCGGCGATCGGCACAGGCTTGGCCTCGCCTTCAACGAAATGGTGGCCAAGGGCGAGCTCAAGGCGCCTGTCGTCATCGGCCGCGATCACCTCGATTCCGGCTCGGTCGCCTCGCCGAACCGCGAGACGGAATCGATGAAGGACGGCTCGGACGCCGTGTCCGACTGGCCGCTGCTCAACGCACTGCTCAACACGGCTTCGGGCGCCACCTGGGTGTCGCTGCACCATGGCGGCGGTGTCGGCATGGGATTCTCGCAGCATGCCGGCATGGTCATCGTCGCCGACGGCACACGCGAAGCGGCCAGGCGCCTCGAGCGGGTCTTGTGGAACGACCCGGCGACCGGCGTCATGCGCCACGCCGATGCCGGCTACGACATCGCCATCGAGTGCGCAAAGGAGCATCAGCTCAACCTGCCCGGCATTCTCGGGTGATGGACTGACCGATGCGCGTCCTGCGGGCAGCCGAATACAAGCCCATGCCGTGGAAGAACGGCGGCGGGGTGACGACCGAGGTCGCCGTCTCGCCTGCCGACGCCGGGCTCGATGACTTCGACTGGCGCGTCTCGATGGCGCGCGTCGAAGGCAGCGGGCCGTTCTCGCAATTTGCCGGGATCGACCGCACGCTTGCGGTGCTCGAAGGCGAGGGCGTCGTCCTCGATATTGCCGGCCGGCGGCAGGCCACTATAACGCCGGCGACCGTCCCTTTTTCATTCCCGGCGGACGTGGCGACAGCGGCGGCGCTGATTGGCGGGCCGATCACCGATCTCAATGTCATGACCCGCCGCGGCCGGATGGTGCATTCGGTCGAACGGCTCGTGATTTCCGCTCCGGTGGCGATCCGGGCCGAGATGGGAACCACTCTCGTCCTGTGCCTGAGCGGTGAGGTTCTTGTGTTTGCTGCCGAGCCGGTTCGCCTCGGGCCGCTGGACGCGTTGCTGGACGGTCCGAACATCGCTGACATTCGTGTCGAGCCCACCCAGGAGACGACGCTGTTCGTCATTCGGATCGGCGGCATATCCGGCAACGATTAACGCTTGTTTCCAAACATGATCGCGGTGCCCGCGAAATATAGCGTAAGCTGCTGGCGGCATCACGAAAAAGCCTGAATCCTCCCCGTCGATCGGACCTGGCGGGAAGAGGGGCGCTCGTCTTGGAATTTTGCTGAGAGATGACGCCCTGTCGTGGTGCGGAAATAAACTTTCAGCAAGTGGGATTATGCAACCAATTGCATTTGAATCGGTTTTAGGGCCATTGCCGTGGCGGTGACGCCGCTCAGTGTCCGCATACGGAATTTTCAATGAATATTCAGACGACCCCTGCCCAAATAGAGAAGACGAGCGCGAGCTTCCCGGCCATCACGGAAGAGCCGATACGATCCAATTTCCTGCCCGAAGAGCGTCTTCGCCTGCTTGGCGAAAGCCTGGCAAAAGGCGACCTCACCGATCTGTTCGGCCTGACGCCGTTCGATTTTCAGGCCCGCATCCGCGACAGCGCCAAGAAGATTTTGGAAGTCTACCGCTCGACCAATGCCGCGCAGGCGCGGGGCGAGACGATCACGCCGGCGGCGCAGTGGCTGCTCGACAACAATTATCTGGTCGAAGAAACCATTTTCCAGGTCAAGCGCGATCTGCCGCGCCGCTTCTACCGCCAGCTGCCCAGCCTGAAACTGCCCGATGGCGGCAGCGTGCCGCGCGCGCTGGCGCTGGCATGGACCTATGTGGCGCATTCGGACAGTTCCGTCTCGGCGACGATGTTCAAGTCCATCGTCCAGGGCTTCCAGTCGCTCGAGCCGCTGAAGATCGGCGAACTCTGGGCGCTGCCGTCGCTGTTGCGCTTCGTTCTGATCGAAAATCTCCGCCGGCTGGCGGTCAGGGTCAACCGTACCCGGCAGATGCGCCAGATCGCCAACGATGTCGCCGACAAGGTTCTGGCGACCGACGACAGCCCTGACCGGCAGGCGATCCTGTCCAAATTCAGCGCTCATGCGCAGGACACCACCTTCGCCACCCAGCTGCTCTACCGCTTGCGCGATGGATCGCAGAATGCCGGCAAGGCCTTGGAATGGCTCGAAGGCGAGCTCGAAAAGACCGGCTCCGACGCCGAGGAAATCATCATTTCCGAACATCACACGCTGTCCAGCGGCAATGTGACGACCGGAAACATCATCCGCGGGCTGCGCCTCATCAACGACGTCGACTGGACGGTGTGGTTCGAAGGCGTCAGCCGCATCGACACCGTGCTGCGCGAACGCACCGATTTCGCCGCGCTCGACTTCTTCTCGCGTGACCAGTACCGGACCGCGATCGAGGAGCTGGCGCGCCGCTCCGACCTTTCGGAATATCGCGTCGCCGAGAAGGGCATCGAACTGGCCGGTCACGCCGCCAGCGAGACCATGCCAGGCGACGGTGAAGTCGATGCCGCGCCAGTTGCATCCGCCCACACCGATGTCGGTTTCTTTCTCGTCGGTCCGCGCCGGCTGGAACTGGAGAAGGCGATCGGCTACCGGCCGACCATCAGCCAGACGGCCAAACGCACCTTCCGAAAGACCGGATGGCTTGGCATCGTCGTACCGGTGTTTGCGCTGACGGCTCTGCTTCTCGTCCTCTCCGGTAACGCGCTCGCCAATCTCGGCCTGTCGGTGCCGTCGATCGTCTTGATGCTGGCGCTGTTTGCCGTGCCGGCCAGCGAGGGTGCGCTCGCCTTCTTCAACACCGTCGTATCGCTGTTCCTGAAACCGACGCGCCTCGTCGGCTATGATTACAGGCACGGCGTACCGCCCGAGGCGCGCACGCTGGTGGTGGTGCCGTCGCTGATCGGCTCACGCGACGACGTCGAGGAAAACATCCGTAATATCGAGGTGCATCATCTCGCCAACACGGCGGATGAAATCCATTTCGCGTTGCTGTCGGACTGGCCCGACAGCAAGACCGAGATCGATGCGGCGGATACCGAAATCCTCGAATTCGCCCGCGCCGAGATCGCTCGCCTCAACGCCCGCTATCCCTCTGAAGGCGCGCCGCGTTTCTACATCCTGCACCGGCGCCGGCTCTTCAATGCCGCGCAAGGGTCCTGGATGGGCTGGGAGCGCAAGCGCGGCAAGCTGCACGAGCTCGACCTTCTGCTGCGCGGCGACAGCGACACCACATTCCTGCCGCTCGACGTGCCGCTGCCGGAAAACGTCGTCCATGTGATGACGCTCGATGCCGATACACGCACCACCCGCGACGCGGTCGCGACCCTGGTCGGCAAGCTCTGCCATCCCCTCAACCGCCCGCATTTCGATGCCGCCAAACGCGTTGTCACGGCCGGCTACGCGATCCTGCAGCCGCGCATCACCGCGTCGCTGACCAGCGGCGACGATGCGTCGTTTTTCCAGCGGGTCTTCTCGGCCAATCGCGGCCTCGACCCTTATGTCTTTGCCGTGTCCGATCTCTATCAGGACGTTTTCGGCGACGGGTCCTTCACCGGCAAGGGCCTATATCACGTCGACGCTTTCGAGGCCGCGCTGCAGGGCCGCATCGAGGAAAACACCATCCTCAGCCACGATCTGCTGGAAGGCGCGCTGGCGCGCTCGGCGCTGGTCACCGACGTCGAACTGGTCGAGGACTATCCGACCCGCTACTCGGTCGACGCCTCGCGCCACCATCGCTGGGCACGCGGCGACTGGCAGCTTCTCGGCTTCATGCTCGATCCGCGCTCCGGCGTGCCGGCCCTGTCGCGCTGGAAGATGATCGACAATCTGCGCCGTTCGCTGACGCCGATCTTCTGGGTGATGGCGGCGATCGCCGGCTGGACGCTGCTGCCCTTCACGCAAGCCGCGCAATGGCAGGCCTTGCTGATCCTCAGCCTGTTCATGGCGCCGACATTCGACGTCGTCAACGCCATCCTGCCCAAGAGCGGCGACCAGACGCCGCGCGGCCATTTCTCGGCCCTGGCGCGCGACGCCGCCTTCGGTACCGCCATGGTGGCGCTCAAGATCGTGCTGATGGCGCATAACGCCTGGATGATGGGCGATGCCATCATCCGAACGCTCTACCGGCTGTTCGTCAGCCGCCAGAACCTGCTGGAATGGCGCACCGCCTCGCAGGCGCACAAGAGCGGCGACAACGATCTCGGCTCCTATTACGGCATGATGTATGGCGCCGTGATCATCGGCTTCGTCGGCCTCGCCATACCGGTGCTGGCCGATTCCACCGGCGCTTTCGTCGCCTTCTTCTTCGCCCTGTTCTGGATCGCTTCTCCAGCCATCGCCGCCTGGATCAGCCGTTCCGCTGAAACCGAGGATCGGCTGCACATCTCGGCCGCCGACATCCATGCGCTGCGCACGGTGGCGCGGCGCACATGGCATTATTTCGAAAGCTTCGTGACGGCCGAGCATCATAATCTGCCGCCGGACAATTTCCAGGAAAGCCCGGCGCCCGTGGTGGCGCCGCGCACCTCGCCAACCAATATCGGCGTCTATCTGCTGTCTGTCGTCTCTGCCCGTGACTTCGGCTGGATCAGCCTGTCCGACGCCATCACCCGCATCGACGCCACCATGACGACGATCGAAGGCATGCCGCGCGACCGCGGCCACCTCTTCAACTGGTATGACACGACGACGCTGAAGCCGCTCTATCCGCTTTACATCTCGGCTGTCGACAGCGGCAATCTTGCCGGCCATCTGGTGGCGGTGGCGGCGGCTTGCGCCGAATGGGCGGAAGCCCCTTCCGTCCATCTCCAGGGCGATTTCGAAGGCATTCTCGACACGGTGACCATCCTCAGCGAGAGCCTTGATGAGCTGCCCGACGACCGCCGCCAGCTGCGGCCCTTGCGCCAGCGCCTCGCCGATCGTCTCGACGGCATGCGGCGCGCGGTCGACACCATCAAGGCGCAGCCGGAAATGGCCTCGATCCGCACCATCAATCTGGCCGTGCTGGCCGGCGAGATCCGCAAGCTCGCCACCGCCATCCACACCGAGGCGGCGTCGGCCCAGAGCGACGTCATCGTCGACTGGGCGGCCAGGCTCGAGGCCACCTGCGAGGCGCATGTCCATGACGCGCACAGCGACGACAATGCCGTCGAGGCGCTGCGCGCCAAGCTGCTCACCCTGCGCGAGCGCACACGCCGTTTCGCCTTCGAGATGGATTTCTCCTTCCTGATGCGACCCGAACGCAAGCTGCTGTCGATCGGCTACCGGGTCGAGGAACATCAGCTCGACGAAAGCTGCTACGACCTTATGGCTTCCGAGGCGCGGCTGACCAGCCTGTTCGCCATCGCCAAGGGCGACCTGCCCACCGAGCACTGGTTCCGGCTTGGCCGGCCGATCGTCGAGATCGGTTTCAAGGGCGCGCTGATGTCCTGGTCCGGCTCGATGTTCGAATATCTGATGCCGCCGCTGGTGATGAAGGAGCCACAAGGCAGCATTCTCAACCAGACCAGCAAGCTGATCATCAAGCGCCAGATCCAGTATGGCCGCCAGAAGAACGTGCCGTGGGGCATTTCGGAAGCGGCCTACAACGCCCGCGACCGTGAACTGACCTACCAGTACACCAATTTCGGCGTGCCTGGGCTCGGCCTGAAGCGCGGCCTTGGTCAGAACACGGTGATCGCGCCCTACGCCACAGTGCTCGCGGCACAGTTCAACCCGCGCGAAGCCGTGCAGAATCTCGCCCGGCTGCGGGAGATCGGCGCACTTGGCCGCCACGGTTACTACGACGCAGTCGACTTCACGCCGCAGCGCGTACCGGAAGGTACCGATCATGTGGTCGTGCAGAACTACATGGCCCACCATTCAGGCATGTCGATCGTGGCGGTCGCCGACGCCATCTTCGAAGGCCGCATGCGCGACCGCTTCCACAGTGATCCGGTCATCGAATCGGCCGAATTGCTGCTGCAGGAGAGGGCGCCACGCGACATCCCGACCGCGACCGTCAGGACCGAGGCCGACGAACGCTCCAAGGACGAGACCGAAGTCGAGAGCCCCGACACCCGCATCGTGCTCGATCCGTTGCGGTCGCTGCGTTCGACCAGTGTGATGTCGAATGGCCGCTATTCGGTGATGGTCACCGCGACCGGCTCGGGCTACAGCCGCTGGGGCGATCTCTCCGTCACCCGCTGGCAGCCGGATCCGACCGAGGACCGGCTCGGCTCCTACATCTTCCTGCGTGACGCCGGCACCGGCGACTGGTGGTCGGCGACGGCTGAGCCGAAGCGTGCGGCCGAGGAAAAGGCGCAGACCTTGTTCTCCGACGACAAGGCGAGCTTCGTCAAATCGGTGGGCACGTTGCGCTCCGAGGTCGAATGCATCGTCATCTCGGAAGGCAACGGCGAGGGTCGTCGGGTCACGCTCTACAATGACGGGCCGTCCGACCGTCACATCGAAGTGACCTCCTTTGCCGAACTGGTGCTCGGCCTGGAGGCGTCGGACAACGCCCATCCGGCCTTCTCGAAGATGTTCGTCGAAACCGAAATCGCATCGAACAACGCGCAGATCTTCGCCACGCGGCGCAAGCGGGAGACCAGCGAGCCCGATATCGCCATGGTGCATTTCGTCACCGATCCGTCCGGATCGGCGCGCGATGCCGAAGCCGAGACCGACCGGCGCGCCTTCATCGGCCGTGGCCGCACCATCGTCGACGCGGCCGCCTTCGATCCCGGCGCCAGGCTCGGTGGCCATTCGGGCTTCACGCTCGATCCCGTCGCCGCGCTGCGCCGCCAGGTGCGCGTGCCCGCCAACAAGAAGATATCGCTGACCTTCTGGACCGTCGTCGGCGCCAGCCGCGCCGAGCTGGAAGAGGCCATTGCCCGGCTCGACCATCCGGAGAGTTTTGCCCGCCAGGCCATGCTCGCCTGGACGCGCAGCCAGGTGCAGACCCGCCATATGGGCCTCAGCCTGACCGATGCCGCCAATGTGCAGAAGCTGGCGCGCTATCTGATCTATCCGGATCCGTTTCTGCGGCTTCCGGCCGAATCCATCGCCTCGGGGCTGGGCAAGCAGTCGAGCCTGTGGCCGACCAGCATTTCGGGCGATTTCCCGATCTTCCTGGTCAGGATCGGCGACGTCGCCGATCTCGAAATCGTCGCCCAGGCGCTGCGTTTCCAGGAATACATGCGCACCCGCGGCATGATGATCGACTTCGTCGTCGTCAACGAGCAGGCGTCCTCCTATGTCCAGGACCTGCAGCGGGCGGTCGAGACGCTGTGCGAAAACAGCCGCCTGCGCGGCAAGGAACTCGGACCTCGCCAGCACATTTTCGCGGTGCGCCGCGACCTCATGGACGAGACCACCTACAAGACGCTGCTCGCCGTCGCCCGCGTCGTCCTGCACACGCGCAATGGCACCATCTTCGACCAGATCGAGCGGGCCGAGGCTGCGGCCCTCCAGGCGCGTGACGCCCTGCAGCCGGCAGCATTGACGGTTGCGCGCGAATTGCCGTCGCTGGCGCCCATGGCGCATGCATTTGCCTCGCAGGCCGTGGCGGATGTCAGCGCCGATGGAAGCGGGCTCAGCCAATGGAATGGCTTTGGCGGTTTCGACGGCGACGGGCGGCACTATGTGGTGCGCCTGGCTGGCCGGCGCACCACGCCGCAGCCATGGATCAACGTCGTCTCCAACGCTTCGTTCGGCTTCCACACCTCTGCCGAGGGTGCCGCCTTCACCTGGAGCCGCAACAGCCGCGATTACCAGCTGACGCCATGGTCGAACGATCCGGTCTCGAACCGGCCGGGCGAGGGCCTCTACATCTACGATCAGGCCAGCGGCAAGGCGTTCTCGCCGCTCGCCGCCATGGTGCGCGATCCCTCGATGACCTACGAGGCCTGGCACGGCCAGGGTTTCTCGACCTTCCGCTCGAAGCGCGGGTCGTTGTCGATGGACCTCACCCATGTCGTCGACCCGATCGACCCGGTGAAGATCTCGCGGCTGCGCATCCAGAATTCCGGCTCGGTGCCGGCGCGGCTGCGGGTCTACGCCTATGCCGAATGGGTGCTCGGCGGGCATCGATCGCGCAGCGCGGCAACCATCGTCCCGTCCCGCGACGCTGCAACCGGTGCGTTGCTGGCGCAAAACCCCTACGGGCTCGATTTCAGCGAGCGGGTGGCGTTTCTGGCCGCCGATGGCGGCGTGCATTCGGTGACGACCGACCGCTCGGAGTTTCTCGGCCGACACGGCTCCAGCGAGCTTCCACAGGCAGTGCTGAGCGGTGCGGCGTTGTCGGGTCGTGTCGAGGCCGGAGACGATCCCTGCGCGGCGATTGCCCGCGACATCGAGATCCCGGCCGGTGGCGACGTCACGCTGCTCTGGTTGCTCGGCGATGCCGAGTCCGTCGAGGAGGCCGGCGCCCTGGTGCAGGAGCATCGGGCTAGGGATTTCGACCAGCGGCTTGCCGACAATGAGCGCGAATGGCGCGGCTTCCTCGACACCATCCAGGTCGACACGCCGGACAAGGCGCTCGACGCCATGGTCAACCACTGGCTGCCATATCAGAGCCTGGCCTGCCGCATTCGCGCCCGCTCCGCCTTCTACCAGGCAAGCGGTGCGTTCGGCTTCCGCGACCAATTGCAGGACACGCTGGCATTGCTGGCGCATGACCCGCAACTGGCACGCGACCAGATCCTCAACGCGGCGCGGCGGCAGTTCCCCGAAGGCGACGTGCAGCACTGGTGGCTGCCGCGCACCGGGGCCGGCGTGCGCACCACGATCTCCGACGACGTGGTCTGGTTGGCCCACGCCACGGCGCGCTATTTGCTGGTCACCGGCGATGCCACCATCCTGAAAGAGCAACTGCCCTTCATCGATGGGCAGGCGCTGGACGAGGGCGAGCACGATGCCTTCTTCACCCCGGAAATTTCGAAGAGGACGGCGTCGCTCTACGACCATTGCGCGCGGGCGCTCGACCTGGCCATCAAGCGCAGCAGTCCCGCCGGGCTGCCGCTGATCCTCGGCGGCGACTGGAACGACGGCATGAACCGCGTCGGCGAGCACGGCAAGGGCGAGAGCGTCTGGCTCGGCTGGTTCCTGCTGAAGACGCTGGGCGACTTCGCCGCAATTGCCAAGACCGAAGGCGATGCCAAGCGCGCGCAAGCCTGGGCAAAGCATGCCGATGCGCTGAAGCGTGCGCTTGAAAGCACGGCATGGGACGGCGAATGGTACCGGCGCGGCAGCTTCGACGACGGCACGCCATTGGGATCGCGGACCTCGCAGGAGTGCAAGATCGACTCGATCGCCCAGTCCTGGAGCGTGCTTTCGGGAGAGGGCGATCCGGCACGGTCGACGACGGCGATGGAGCAGGCGACCAAACTGCTCGTCGACGACAAGCTCAAGATCGTCAAGCTGTTCACGCCGCCTTTCTCGAAGACGGACAAGGAGCCGGGTTATATCAAAAGCTATCCGCCCGGCGTTCGCGAAAATGGCGGCCAGTACACCCACGCCGCCACTTGGTTCGTCATTGCGCTTGCCGAGATGGGGCGGACCGACGAGGCCTATCGCTGTTTCTCGATGCTGAACCCGGTCAACCATGCGACCGACGAGGCCTCGGCCGAGCACTATCGCGTCGAACCCTATGTGGTGGCGGCCGACATCTATGCCGGGGACGACAAGGGCGGCCGTGGCGGCTGGACCTGGTACACCGGCTCGGCCGGCTGGCTCTACAGGGCTGCGGTCGAAGGAATTCTCGGCATCGAACGGCGCGGCAAGCGTGTTCAGTTCAAGCCAAAGCTCCCCGGTCATTGGGACGGGTACTCGGCAACCCTCAAGATGCTGGGAGCGGAACTCAGGGTTCGCGTCATCCGCGACAAAAAAGCCAAGGCGGTTTCGCTGGAGCTGAATGGGGCAAAGACCAAGGTTTCGGCAGTCGAACTGAAGGATGGCGAAGTCACCGACGTCGTCATCAGGATCCCGGCTTGAGGCATGTTGCCCAAAACCATGCTCTCGGGCTCAAGCCCGGGAGGGCGCGGTTTTTCGGGACCACGACAGGATGAAAGGCGCCATGGCGCCCGGCATTTGCCCTCGGCTTGGCCGAAGAGCATGCCGCTGAGAAGCCCATAAAATCAAAGGCTTGATGCGCACTGCGTGCGCCGCCCCAGGCGGCGGGGCTTGGCATCTCGTTGCCCTTGGCGCGCGCGAGGCCGCTTGGTTTCGCGCTATACTGTGCAGAGGGCGATTTCGGCCCTGGTCATCCGCCCGGCATCGTTGCTGATTAAAATTGTGGCAGCACGTACGAACTGCCATGATTTCGCCGCATGCCTGACATTTTACCTGTCTTCTCAAACCGTTAGGTGATCACGGCAGATTTCGGAACGTCGCCATCTTTTGTTCGCTCTGAGGGAACTGAAGAGGTACACGGCCATTGTTTTGCGACGTATCAACCGATACGAGTCAAATGATGCAGTGCACAATAAACAGCATGGCGGAGTAACTGGGGTGACCCTTCTGCAAATCTACTGGCGAGCGCTTGGTTATCTGGCCGCGGACAGGAAACGCGTCGCGTTGATCTGTTCGGCCAACATCGCTCTCGCGATTATCGCCATTCTCGAGCCGATCATGTTCGGACGGGTGATCGATGCGATTTCCGAACGCGGCTCGGTGTTTGCCACGCTTGCCCTGTGGGCGGGCCTCGGCGCCTTCAACATCGTGGCCTTCGTTCTGGTGGCGCGCGGCGCCGATCGCTTTGCCCACAAGCGGCGCAGCGAGGTGCTTTGCCAGTCGTTCGAGCGTGTCATCACCATGCCGCTTGCCTGGCATCACCAGCGCGGCACCTCCAATGCCCTGCACACCCTGTTGCGTGCGGTCGAGACGCTGTTCAGCCTGTGGCTTGAATTCATGCGCCAGCATTTGTCGACAGCGGTCGCGCTGTTCCTGCTGATCCCGACGGCAATCAGCATGGATCTGCGCATGTCGATGGTGCTGCTGGCGCTCGGCGCTCTCTATGTCGGCATCGGCCGGCTGGTGATGAAGCGCACCAAGGCAGGCCAGGCCGCCGTCGAGCGGCACTACCATCAGGTGTTCGCGCATGTGACCGACTCGGTCTCCAATGTCGCCGTGCTGCAGAGCTACAACCGCCTCGGCCACGAGGCGGACACGCTGCGCCGCTATGTCAAGAACCTGCTCGATGCGCAGAACCCGGTGCTCGACTGGTGGGCGATGGCCAATGCACTGCACCGTCTGTCGTCGACGATCTCGATGATGGTCGTGCTGTTGATCGGCGCCTATCTGGTCACCCATGGCCAGCTGCGCATCGGTGACGTCATCGCCTTCACCGGCTTTGCCACGCTGCTGATCGCCAGGCTCGACCAGATGTCGGCTTTCGCCAACCAGATTTCGGAAGCCCGCGCCAAGCTCGAGGACTTCTACCACCTCGAGGACTCCGCGGCCGATGCCGCCGAGCCGGACGGCTTACGCGATCTCACCAACGTCACCGGCCATGTCCGCTTCGAGAATGTCGGCTTCGAATTCGCCAATTCGGGTCAAGGCATCGACGACGTGTCGTTCGAGGTCGAGGCTGGTCAGACCGTTGCCATCGTCGGACCGACGGGCGCCGGCAAGACCACGCTGATCAATCTGCTGCAGCGCGTCTTCTCGCCGTCTCATGGCCGTATCCTGATCGACGGCGTCGACACCCGCACCGTGACCCGCAAGTCGCTGCGTCATTCGATCGCCACCGTGTTCCAGGATGCGGGCCTGCTCAACCGCTCGATCGAGGACAACATCCGCGTCGGCCGGGCTGACGCGACCAATGACGAGGTCCATGCCGCCGCCAATGCGGCTGCCGCGCAGGACTTCATCCTGTCCAAGAGCAATGGCTACGACACGCTGGTCGGCGAACGTGGCGGCCAGCTGTCGGGTGGCGAGCGTCAGCGCATCGCCATTGCCCGCGCCGTGCTGAAGGACGCCCCGATCCTGGTGCTCGACGAGGCGACCAGCGCTCTCGACGTCGAGACCGAGGACCGCGTCAAGGAAGCGATCGACGAATTGCGGCGCGACCGCACCACCTTCATCATCGCCCACCGCCTGACCACTGTTCGCGACGCCGATCTGGTCGTGTTCATGGACAAGGGCAAGGTGATCGAGATGGGCGGCTTCGCCGAACTGTCGATCCGCAATGGCCGCTTTGCCAGCCTGCTGCGCGCCGGCGGCCTGCTCAACGACGAGGAGGTTCGCCGCCTCAGCCGCACCGTGCAGCAGCAGCAGGAAGCCGCTGCCTGATCTGCGTTCTTCTACCTCCCCCTTGTGGGGAGGTCGGACCGAAGGTCCGGTGGGGTACAGGCGCCGCCACCCCGCTGCTTCGCCAGCCTGCGACACCACCGCTCGATTGCCCCAAACGCGCCGGCGGTCTATGTAGAACCGCATGAGCGACACGACTTCACGCCTGACCGGCTGGATGGATCTTGCCAACCCGACGCGCTTTGTCGGGCTGGCCGACAGGGTTGTGCCATGGCTGGCGTCCATCGCCGCACTGATCCTTGCCGTCGGGCTCTATATGAGCTTCGCCGCGCCTGAGGATTTCCAGCAAGGCATCACCGTTCGCATCATGTACATCCACGTGCCTTTCGCCTGGCTCGCCATGATGTGCTACACGCTGATGGCGATCTCGGCGCTCGGCACGCTGGTCTGGCGCCATCCGCTGGCCGATGTGGCGCTGAAATCGGCGGCGCCCATAGGTGCTGTCTTCACCGCGCTGGCGCTGATCACCGGCTCGATCTGGGGCAAGCCGATGTGGGGCACCTGGTGGGTCTGGGATGCGCGGCTGACCTCGGTCTTCGTGCTGTTCCTGATGTATCTCGGCATCATCGCGTTGACCCGGGCGCTCGACGATGCCGGCCGCGCCGCCTGGGCCGCCGCCATCATCACGCTGGTCGGCTTCATCAACATCCCGATCATCAAATTCTCGGTCGACTGGTGGAACACACTGCACCAGCCGGCCTCGGTGTTCAGGCTCGGCGGGCCGACCATCGACCCCAGCCTGCTGTGGCCGCTGCTGGTGATGGCCGTCGGCTTCACGGCGCTGTTCTTCGCGCTGCACCTGATGGCAATGCGCACGGAAATCCGCCGCCGCAGGGTCATTGCCATGCGCCGTGTGGCGGCACGGCAGGCTGAGCGGTAACCAGTTTAATTCACCTGTATCTGACGAAGCCGGTCATCCCATCCGTCCGCGCGCTGCCACCGGCAATGTTTCCAGCACCTTGTCGCCGTCGATCAGATTGACCTCGTTGAACAGGTTGGTGACGACGCAGCAATGATCGGGCACGACGCGGACGCGTTCGCCGATGCGCAGTTTGCCGCCCCCCGAAAGCGTGACGTTGCCGTGCTCCTCGCTCAAGCTCGTCACCCGCGCTCCCGAGACGCCGAGCAGTTCGCCGAAATCGGCGAGCCCCAGCGTGTCGCTGGATAGCGCCTTGCTGCCGGCATCGAGGATGGCGCGCGTTTCTGTCGGATGGCTGACGACCGTCGACAGCACGGTCAGCGCGCAATTGTCGAGAGTGCCGACGCCTTTGGCGACCTGATAGCGGTCGAGATAGATGTAAGTTCCCGGGCGATATTCGGTGACGACCGATGCAGCGCTGGAGCGCCACATGTCCGGCGTACCGCCGCTAGAGATGCGGTCGCAGGCGAGGCCTGAGGCGGCCAGCGTCTGCCTGGCGTCGGCAAGCCAGGCTTCGGCCTCCGCCGCGCGGCCGGCCGCCGGATAGGTCATCAGCCCGCCGAAGGCGAGGCCGCCGGCCTTGTCGATCTGTCTTGCCAGCGCAACCGCTTCATCCGCCGTCTGCACGCCGCAGCGGCCCATGCCGGTGTCGCACTCGACCAGCACCGGCAGACGATGACCGGCATCGGTGAAGGTCGCCGCCAGCCCCTCGATCGTGTCGATGCTGTCTGCCGTCACCGACAGGGTGACGCGCCCGTGCAGCGCCAGAAGCCGCTCCAGCTTGGCCCGCCCAAGGATGTTATAAGGAAGAAAAATATCGGTCAGGCCGGCGTCGGCCATCACCTCGGCCTCGCCGATCTTCTGGCAGGTGATGCCGACGGCGCCGGCCGCCACCTGCTTCTTCGCCCAATAGGGCAATTTGTGCGTCTTGATATGCGGCCTAAGCTTCAGTCCGTTCTTGTCGGCATGGGCCTGGGCGCGGGCAATGTTGGCTTCGGCGCGCGCGGCGTCGATCAGGATCGATGGCGTATCGAGGTCGTGGATGGTCGGCATCGTCTGTCACCCCATGGAAATCCGCAGGGTTTATGACCCTGAAAGCGCGTGATGTCACCCGGCCAGCGCAGCGGATCTGTGGTCCATGCACCAAGCCGCAAGGCAGGGCAGGGCGGCAAGATGGATCGACACCGGATCGGGCTTCGGCTATGCGATTTGCTGGAGCAATTCTAGGAAAAGTGGGAACCGGTTTTCCGCCCGGAATTGCGTCAAAACAAGGAGCTAGAGTGGTTCAGCGTTTCCGTGAAACGGTGAACCGCGCTAGAAAAGTCGACACGAAGGACCATGACCATGAAACGCTCTGCCATCAACGACATCATCCGCGAAGCCGACGCTTTCATCCGCTCGTTCGGCTACATCATGCCGCCCTTCGCCTATTGGTCGCCTGAGGAGGCGAAGGCGCGCCAGGTCGACTCCTCGGCCGTGTTCAGCTCGCGGCTCGGCTGGGACATCACCGACTACGGCCAGGAGAAGTTCAAGGAGCTCGGCCTGTTCCTGTTCACCGTTCGCAACGGTCGCTACGAGGACATGAAGAAGGGCATGGGCATGCTCTATGCCGAGAAGATCATGATCTCGCGCAAGGACCAGCTGTCGCCGATGCACCGCCACAACATCAAGGCCGAGGACATCATCAACCGTGGTGGCGGCAAGCTGGTGCTGGAACTGTTCATGCACGATCGCGACGGTGGTATCGATCCCAAGGCCGAAGTCTCGGTGCCTGTCGACGGAACCATCCACAGGCTGCCGGCAGGCGGGCTCCTGAAGCTCGACCCGGGCCAGAGCGTCACGCTGCTGCCCGGCGTCTGGCACGCCTTCTGGGCCGAGGGCAAGGATGTGCTGATCGGCGAAGTGTCGACGGTCAATGACGATCTCACCGACAATGTGTTTCGCGAACCGATCGGCCGTTTCTCCAACATCGACGAGGACGTCGCCCCGGTGCACCTGCTGGTGTCCGACTATGAGAAGTGGCTGGGCTGAAGAAGGCTCGGGCGCCTTCTAGTTTGTCCGATTGAGAAGCGTGCGCAGTCTGCGCACTTCCGCGATGAGGCGAGGAACATCCCGGCGCGCGGCGGCCATGAAATCCTGGTCCGCGACGGTAGCGCCGCTAAGTTCGATGTCTTCGCCTCGATCCTTTCCTTCGCCGGTTTGAATGAAATTCGATCCGCCTAGAAAGTCCCGGCCTTCGACCCGTGATTTCCATGGCCCGGCCTGCGCCGCAGCGGCTCGGGCCTCCATCTCCTGAAGTTCGAGTTCGGATAGCGACGTGTTCATGGTGGCCTCTTTTTCGAGCGCTTCCGTGCATATTTGTCCTCAGTGGCAGCAGCCATGCTGCACGCTCGTACGACACAAGCAGGACGAGCTGATCGGCACGTCTGCCTTGGCGAGCGCCACGGCGAGGCGTGCTTGCAGCGCCGGCAGTTCTTCGGTCTCGCCGCGCCGCTTCAGGCATTCCACCAGCCCGTGCAGCGCCCAGACATTGTTCGGATGCTGGGCGCAGCGCTGCACCTTGCCGCTCAAGCCCAGATCGTCGCGGTAGACCTGTTCGGCCTCTTGCGCGTGGCCTTGGTCGAGAAGCAGCGCCGCCAGCGCATGGCGCGGCGGATGCATCCACGCCCACGGCTCGGTGTAGGACAGAGTGTCGTCAAGCTCGACCGCCTGCCGCAGATGGCCATAGGCTTCGTCATGTCGGCCCTGGTGATAGGCAAGCTCACCATCGAGGAGAGCCGCGCCGACAGCCAGCGACGCCCGGGTCGGGTTGCTGAGGAAACGCCGCTCGGGCGCAATGCCTTCCAGATGCCGGTGGAATTTTTCGCGCTCGCGCTCCGCCTGGACAAAATTCCTCAGCGTCGCATGCGCCACACCCTTGGCGTAGTGCTGCATGGCGGCTGTCAGCACATAGAGGCCGGGCTCTTCGGTCACCGGCTCGTCGATGATCTCCCGCCAGCAGCCGAAGCGCACCTCAACATGCGATTTCATGGCGTGGTAGCCTTCCACCGTCTGGGTAAGCTTTGGCCGGTCGGGAAGGCTGACCACGTCGCGCGTCACCAGGCTGCGCACCTTGTCGGCGGCCCACAGGGCGGGCCTGGACTGGCCGAGCAACATGCAGGTGAACATCATCAGATGCAGGTCGTGGCAGCAGCCGAGCAGGTAGTAGGTCGGCTCGTCGGCATAGGCGAGATAGAGGTCGTTGGCGCGAACCGCCTTCTCGCTGGCAAGCTTCGCCTTCTCGTATTCACCGCACAGCACATAGATGTGCCCCGGCATGTGGTTCATGTGCCCGGCATCGGGACACATTTTGCCGAGCAGGTCCGCCGAGCGCATGCCGCGTTCAGGCATGGTGGACATTTCCAGCAGATGGATATGCAGATGGACGATCGCCGGATGCTGTGCAATGCCGGCCTCGTCGGCAAGCCGGATCGACCGCTCGCAAATTTCGAGCGCCTCGATCACGTCCGAATTCGCTGCCGGCGCGCCGGTCTTGAGGTTCCACAGGCGCCGCACCGTGCGCATCATCAGCGCCTCGACCAGCAGCGCCATCACGTCATGGTCGTCGGGAAAGTCCTGGTAGACCCGCCGCATCGCGGCGGCGTAGGCGTCATCCCACTGCTCGAATTCCGGCAGTGTTACCCGATGCGGCTTCTGGAAGCGGCTGGCGAGTGCCTCGATCAACCGCCTTTCGACCTCGCTGGCGGAAGCCGCATTGGCGCGCGCCAGCCGGACATGCTCGAAACAACGCTTCGTCGCGCTGTCGGCCTCGGCCTCGCCATGCTCCTTCCAGGTCAGATTGTAGAAAGGCCCAGCGGCATAGGCGATGCCCCAATGCACCATTGGGCAATCTGGGTTCGTTTCGAGTGCCTTCTCGAAACACTTGATGCCTTCCTCATGATTGAAGCCGTAGCACCAGTTGAGCCCGATATCGAACCAGCGCTGGGTTTCAGCTGACAGGGTGGAAATGGGGCGACGGTAGGTGCCGAGGTTGAAGTGGTCCATGGGTTCTCGTGCAGGCGTGCTTGGCGGCTGGCCGGGGGGCTCTAACCGGAAAGGTTGCTATCAATGTGTGCGGGATGGGCGCGTATGGCAACACCAAGGCAGCACCGTTGGGCGGGACCAGTTGCCTTGCCAACTCGTTAGCTTCACTTCGCAAAGTTGAATGTCGCGTGCTGGTTCGACGGATCTGATCTCGTCGGCATCGAACATTGGGGCTATCGGGAGCCGCAGTGGTGCTTGCGGAAACCGCCTACGGACTGGCAGCCCTCGGCCACCGCGTCAGCGCTTCCAGAAAGTGCGGTGCGGGGCGAGGAGCTCGTCCTCGATCTCGGGGACGGGGCCAACGACCTCGATTGGCTTCTGGCCGGAGCCGAGGACCGTCCGCGCCGCGAGGCTCATGGTTGGGTTCTCGGCGTGGTCGCCGGTCTCGGCGAGGAGCTTCGCCTCCTCGAAACCATAGACCAAGCGGCCGATATTCGCCCAATAGAGCGTCCCGGTGCACATGGCACAGGGCTCGCCGGTCGAGACCAGCGTGCAGGTCCACAGGAAATCCGCCGGATAGGCTGCCGCGGCGCGCCGGGCGAGCTCGGTCTCGGCGTGATGCAGCGTGTCGATATTGCCTTGGCGCATGAGGATGCGGTCGTCGGGCCCGACCAGGACGGCGCCGAAGGGATGGTGCCCATGCGCCGCCGCCTCGCGCGCGACTTCACCGGCGGCGCGGAGGTGGGCGAGCATCTGATCGCGGGTCATGGCAAAAATCCCATCACGCCGACATCCACCCGATGAGCGGCTGTTTGAGCCGAGATTGCTGCCAAGGGACGCGATTGGCAAGAGCAACCGTCGCTTGAGCCTCCACCTGCTCCAAGGTCGGTGGGCGAGGAGGCGGCTGGCGCAGCGAAGATTTCAAAGTGGAAGGTCACCACTTTGAAAATCAAACGCCGCACAAAGAAACTAATCGGGAAGGCAAGGCAATCGCCGAAGCCGAGCCCGAAGATAAGCTTCCGCGATCACACCATAGGCTAATGCGATCACGCAGTTTACAATACAATTACAAGTGGTCGATTCCCCAGGGATGTAGCCGCTCCGAAAGCCCGCCGCAGGTCGCTCCCGTGGCGGGCTTTTCATCGATCAGGGCTATAGGTTTTCAACCGTCGGGCACGTTCGTCCTCTCGGCGAGCCTCATATTTCGCGTTGCGCGCATCAAGCAGCTCTTGGGCGAAGAGCTGTGTGGAGTGTTCCGAAGCCACCTGCGAATTGGTGTCCAACCAAGCTTTGAACAAATCAGGTTTGATGACCATGGGAACGTAGCTGAGCCCCTCCAAGCTCTCCATATGCTTCGCATCGTAAATCCTGTGATACTCAGCCCAAGTCGAGGGCAAATCGTCGGTGCCGGGAAGCTGAAGGATAAGGGGGTAATCCTCTGGCGTGAAGACCGGAACAACCGGAGGCGGCGGCCTCTCTCCGGTCGCGGTCACCGTCTCGCCCTCCGCCAACCGGCCGCCATCGCCTCAGCCTCGCTGCAGAACCACCGCTCGCCGAACTCCGGTCTGATGATCGTCTGTGAATAATATCTCTGGCGGGGACCAACGCCCCTCTCTCTCACCGAGGAGGTGGCGGTTTATTTTAAGCCCGTTCTCTTCTAAGCAATATCCTGGGCAACCCTCTCCTGTTCTAAGGCATTTAGTCGAGCCTCTAGCCCATCATCATACAGATTCTGGGCGTAGCGTTTCCTTGAAAGGTCTGACGCCAAAAGCGAATTGGCGTCCAGCCATGCTTTGAACAGGTCGGGTCTAATTCGCACGTTGTAGCGGGCAAACCCACGCTCCTTCGCTCGCTCTTCTAAATTTACGCGCCACTCTTCCCAAGTCGCTGGCATATCGTCGGCGCCAGGAAGCTCCCGGATAAGAGGGTAGTCTTTGCGCGTGTAAACCGGCACTGCCTCTCCCACGGTAGCCAAAGCGCGCCTCGGATCGAGTTCTTCGCGATTTCTCGCGTGAAAATCCGCCAGTGCTTTTTCTGTGTCCTCTTTTGACTTTTCGGCAATGATTTGAAATGGCGGTTCGGGTTCCGTAAGGATAGTGCCGCTCTCAGATATTATCAGAAAGAGCTCGGATTGATCTTCTAGTCGAAACAGAAAGCAACAACCTTCAGGCTCCTCGAGCCCCATACTCGGGTGGGTGAACCTTGCGTGAAAATGAATCGGTTTTGGCTTCGATATTTCTCGAAGCATCTCGGTTCCAACAGTGCCGGCGTACTCTGAGTACCCGATATGTTCCATGGTGCGCTCCAACTCGATTGGAATGCATGCATGGGCAGTTTTCAGGAAAGCCAATCTACCTTTTGTTGTCTTAATTGCTCGCAACAGGCCAATCGCGGTTTTAAGGCAGTAGGTCTTCACTTTATTGCCTTGTGTGTTGAGTAAAGCTTCAGCTTCACTAATTTCCGTGATTAGTGGTCGTTCCGGCAGTGCATTGCAGAAGCTCTGTAAGAATGGTGTCAGATCGTCAGGGTCGCTGATCTTAAAGATGGTGGAAAGTAGCCACTTATCATCCCTTTGAATCGCTTCTTCGTTGTTGGAGGGGCTCATGTCTGCGTTCTCTCCATGGCTCGTCTGACAAGCAAACAAACCATCGAATGCAAAGCGAGTCGAGTTCAGTAAATGGCGAAGTTCCAATCTGATCAACGCAAAGATGACCGAGAGCAGATGCCGAGGCTTCGCTTTTTGGCTCGGCATTTCAGCAACAGCTAACGGAACGGAAACGACCGTGCGATATTGAATCAAATTCGATGTTGCGGGGCATTCCATGCGTAAGCGTGCCGGCGTCACGCGTCCAGACCCTCGCAGGGACGGCGCCGAAGGGCATGAAGCGGCCGGCGACGCAATGGGTCAAGCCGAGGCTGATCGGCCGCGTTAAGCACCTGCGGGGCGAGGAAGCCTTGCGGCATGCCTCGCTGCAGGATTTCAGGGAAGAGTAAGGGCCAACGCCTGCTCCCGCCGTCGCTGGTACATCCGCAGTCGACGGCGGGTGCCGGATTTTAAGCTTGCACCGGCCACTGCGGGAGGTCCCGCGCCAGTGAATTTACATCCACGTCAGCAGTCACTCAATTAAGGCTAAGTGCGGGTGGCCATCATTCTTTCAGGGGGCTTTACTCGACATCCGTGCCATTCTCGCCCGCGTTCGCTGGAGATACCGAACGGCTTTCGATATCTGCTTGCGGGCGATGCGCCGCACTGAAAAAGGGCCTGATGGTCCGAGCTTGATCGTGCTGCAAACATTACCGGGCACACCACGTTGGCCCGTGCTCTGCCTCCCCCCCGTCAGGGCGCTGCGGCATTGTCAGGTTCGCAGGGGGGCTGGCCTTTGAAGTCACGAGCAAGGCATCCATACTTGTCGAACGTCTGCCCGGTTTCCCTTGCGGCTTTGGCCATACCGCAGCCCGAAATGGCCAGGCAAGAAAGCAGAGCAATCGCGGTTCTCTTAGCGAGCATCGATTTCTTCCTCAGTGCAAACAGCGCGGTTGAGGCAGGAGCGCCCCTAGCCAAGAGGAGCCAAGGCGAGCGCGGAACTTAAACCCACGATCGAGCTTATGGCACGATGAGCACACACGGAGTCAACTTCCTAGATCAATGGCTGAGTAACAACATCCCTGAGACGACGAAGGCGGATGTCATTTCCGTTGATGAGCTCACCCACAAATTGTTCGCAGATGCAAAGTCCATTGGGATCAGGCGGGAAGAGATCGATGAAGAGGTCGACAGCCTCTACCGCACAATCCTCGATGCAATCGTGCATCATGAGCCAGGCTTGCCCGAATAGCCCTTGCCAGCGAGATCCGTAAAAGGAATATAATCCTTCGTTGCGCCGACCCCCTTTAACGGAGATCGCCCGGACGGGGCCGAACGGGACTGATCCAGCAGTCTCTCGGCCTGTCAGCTTCTCGACCGTGGCGCAGCAACGACTTCCTTATGAAGCGCTGTTTACGGTAGTGCCAACCGTCGTGAACTGGGCATTGAGCGCGTTGCCTAACGCGCCCGCTCCAACGATAATTGCCAAAGCAATGAGCGTCGCGATCAAACCATACTCGATGGCTGTTGCGCCGGATTCGTCACGCAGAAATTTCGCTACCAGTTGCATTTTTTTCAAGCCCCGACTGTTTGATCGAAGATTAGCGACAGCTAATTTCTAGCGGGTAAACAAACATGGTTGGTTTTTAACCGGTCGACGCCGGACGAGCGACCTTTGCAGCTCGTCGCTGCGAGCTCGCTGTCTCCGCAAGGTTGGGGCCGGCGTCCTCTCCTTTGGGGGAGAATTGCCTGAACAGACGCCGACCTGGCGGTCCCATTGATTTGGGGCTCGCCGCATATACAAATCGGCTAATCTACCTCGAAAGGACATGGTGTGATCGCGTAGGCTCTTGCCAAGCAGGAAGCACTTGGGAATATAATCCTCCCGTTGCGGCGACCCCTTCAACGGAGATCGCCTATGGCCAGAACCAAACTTTCCAAGCAGCTTTCACAGGCTGAAATCGACCGTTTTCTGACGGAGGCGGAACGCCTTCACAAGAGCATCGTCCAGCCGCTTCTATCGCCTAGCAGCGAGCATTACCGGGCGCTCCAGCGTACCCACGAAGCGCTGTTGAAGACGGTCAAAGACATCACCGGCAAGGATGCGCCGTTCATTCAATGGTTCGGGACGGGTCCGGTACGGCCCCCCTACGGCTGGGTCGCGCGTCCAAGCGCTTAAGTCGGGGCGGTCGATAGCTGTACAATGATCGAGACCAAGACACCAAAAAAGGCAGCCGTGGCGACGATAATGGCAACCACGATCACTGTCTTCTTTCGCTCCGAGATCATCGCCGCATTCTAAAGCGGAACGGTAGTCAAGAGAATGCTAAATTAGTGACGACATGCCAGGACCAGATGTCAGAGCGTTGGTATCTCTGACCAGTTAGATAAAGCCGATCCATATTGTCGCCCCGATCAGCGCAGCGATGATGGTGTACTCCAGCAGGGTTCTGGTAGGAGGCATTCTCCCCTGTACACTTTCGGTTCGGTTTGGCTAATCACATTTGATAGATGCCGGTCAGTCGGCGGGCCGTGAACGCCGGCCGGTGTTTTCACAGTCATTCCCGACTACGAAGGCATCCAGGCGAAGAGCAATCGCGACTGGAAGCCGACCTTTGGTCGGGGGACTTAGGGACTTCAGTCTTAATTGAGCTATTGCTAATATGCATTTAGCTTTGGCAATGCGGGGGACGATCCCAAAAAGACTGACCCGCAATGGCCGGTGCGGCTCGCTTCACCCAAGCATCCCCTGCACCACGGTAGCATTAGGCTGCCAAACTGGCGCTCGTAGCTCAAACAGGGCAGAGCGGAGGCTCAAATGGCCGGCGATAAGCGCAGGCAGGATGCTATTCACGACCATGAGGTCGAATATTTCGCCTCGGAGAACGGTTTGACTCCGGACCTGGCTTGGGAGTTGATCGTAAAACACGGTAACAGCCGCAAGGCCGTGATTAAAGCTGCGCAGGGTTTGAAAGGTGATGTCAGGCAACACGCGGCCGAACAGCCCCCTACCTACGTCGTTAGCTTGTTCGAGAAGCCGCAATGGCGCACCGTACTGACTACAAAGGACAAGGCGAAGGCCTTGGCGACGGCGAAGGAGATCGGCGACAAGGTGCGGATCGAGGAGCTCACGCCGAAGGTGAAGAGGCGGTAGTGTTTATCCTACGGACGCGGGCATCCTAAGGCCTCAACCAGCTGCAGGAACGTATCGGCTGCGGTGTCTTTAAGTTCAACCGGTAGCATGGTCACGGTGCCCTGCTCTCGATCGTAAAAAAATGGCTGGATGCCAATGTACCCACCCATCCTATTTTTGCCGTTCACGTAGCCGCAAATCGTCGCCTTATTCCTGATTTTGTCCTTTTCGCTGTAGTTGACCGCATAGAATTTAGCGGAGTCAGGATCGAAGAAGTCTCTCGTGACGGCTTTCGTGAGGAGCGTAATGTCGTCTTCATCGAGATTGCTGTAGGAGCCATCGGCGAAAAGATTGACCCCGGGTGCTTCTGCCTTACGCATGGCGAAAAACTTGTTGACACTCCAGAAAGAGCCGCCAGCGATCACCACGCAGCAAGCTAGGGCAACCAATCCCTTTAGAACAGCGTTCAAGTAAGCCCCCCTCACAAATCCCTGTCAGCAGACCTGTGACGGTAAAGGAAGTCAACGGGCTTTCTTGGCCGCAAATTCTTCCACCTTCTTGGCCCGATACTCGTCTATGGCCCGTAGCTTCTTCGGATCGTCGGTGCCAGGGTCTAACTCGATGACATCCTGCCCTCACACAAAGACCAATCTATGCCGTCGCTAGTAATGGGGCGGGTTAGGACCACCAAAGGGCGCGAGGTGTACGGCGTGCGGTCCTTTATGAATGTGGATCCTTGCCGGGATAGAATGGTCCTGGCGGATTTTTTAGTCGACGTCGTACCGGGTAGCTTGCCGTGTGGGGATTGCCTACTGCGTGATACGGGGCTGTGTCCGGCCGCGGTGCGGTAGCGGCGGGCAAGACCTAATCACAGACAAAACGACAAAGCCCCGCTTCGGCGGGGTTTTTCTCGTCAATGCTTCGTCTATGATCGCAAGAGGATCGAAGGGACTCGGAGACGGAATTGCCAAGAACCTTGCTATATAAACTTGAGAAGGGGCACCTCGGCCAATACGAGGACTGGTGGTATTTGGTCGAGGAGGCAGACGGCACCCGTTACGTCGAGCACGAATGGGATCACGTCGCCGTTAGAGGATTCGACAAACGGGAAGGCTCAAAGCAAATCGAGATAGATGACTTCTTGGCTCGCGGTCATGACAAAGCCGTAGCCAGACTCAGGGGCATCTTAGGCCTCTAGGCAACCATGAGCCCCTTTACGTTCCAGCAAGTCGCGAATTACGGGACCAGCGAACCAATAGTTGCGCGCCTGACATCACAGGCGTCGGCCTTGAGGTTCAGCGCTACAGACGACGAAGAGGAAGTGTTCGGCGAGATTTGGCGGTGCCAGCAGGCTTTGATGGAATGTCACCAGGCCCGCCTGAGGGTTCAGGCCAGTGTCACGGCCGGACAAGAAAAGGCGATTGCCGACCGAGGGAAGGGGATAAACGCGATCCCTTATGCCATTGGCCTCGAAACTGATGCACAGGCGTTTCTGCTATCTGCAAAACAATACCTGCATTCCGTCGCCGGCCTAATCCTCCGACTGTTCAAGACGACGGCCTTCAAGCCTGACGCTGGCTCATTGTGGACAAAAATTGAAGGCGGCAAGACGAAGGTTGCCCAAGCAGTGGTGTGGGCGGAGAGCACCTTGGGCAAGGATGCGGGAATCACAAATCTCCTCACATTTGCCGACGCTCACGTGGGCGAAGTCATTAAGTGGCGAAATGCCGCCGAGCACTCCAACGACCCCAATTCCAAATCAGGCAATCTTGAGATCAAAAATTTCACAATCGAGCATGGCAGAGTTCTGGCGCCCCGTTGGCGCCGCACAATCGTCGTCACCGAGGCTTTTGTGGACGTAGAGGAAAAGCTGGTTGGGTGGGAGAATTTCCTTCTAGACTTTGGCGAGAGGGTAATCTTGGAGGGCTATCAAAGTCGCCTCCCTCCAATGATGACCATTGCCCTAATTCCACAAGCCGAAATCGATCCGGCGAACCCTTACCGATATAGGTTGGCGTTGAGGGGGAAGTAAGCCTCGCGCGCATGTTGCCGCAGCCATGTTGCTAAGCATGTTGCTATTCGCAGCCTCCGCCCGTTACCACGCCTTACAAATCAAGGGCTTATGTTGCTACGCATTTCGAGGCTAGCAACATAGTTTTTCGCGATTTTGGCAGCTAAGTGCTTGAAATTGCTTGGCTGGGGAACCTGGATTCGAACCAGGACTAACGGAGTCAGAGTCCGTGGGTCTACCGTTAACCTATTCCCCAGCAGGCGTGGTCATGAACCGCGCAGGCCGAGCGGCCAAGCCGCTTGAGCGCTGCCTTGTAGCCGCCAGCGGAAAATAGTCAAGCCTGCTGAGCGGTTCAATGGCAGGTTTCGTCAGCCGGTTTCAGATGTCATGTTCAGGCTTCGCGCGCCGGTCTGGAGTCCAAACCTGCGCTTCAACTCTCGCTGCGGCTGAACTGCGATCGTTCGAAGAACAGCACGATACCCAGGCCGAGCAACAGCGGGATGATCAGGTAGAACAACCGAAACACCAGCAGGGCCGCCAGCACGCCGACCGGATCCATGTCGGACAGCCCCGCCAGGAACACGACCTCGAACACGCCGAGCCCACCCGGGGCATGCGAGATCTGCGCGATCGAGAACGAGACGAGGAAGACGCCGAGAACGACGAAATAACCGGGATTGTGGGCCACGGGCAGGGCGAAGAAGATGATCGCGGTTGCCGCCAGCAGCTCGATCGGGCCGATCAGCAATTGTCGCGCGACGATCGGCAGCGCCGGATAGTGCAGCTGGAAGCTGGCGATCTTCAGCGGGCGCAGATGCAGCCAGCTGCCGAAGATGTAGGCGGCGACGAGCAGCAGCATCACAATCCCCGCCGCTTCCGACAAGCCGTGATGGGCAATGCCGGAAAATCGGTCGAGGATCTCAGGCTCGAAGACCAATACGAGGCCGGAGGCGAGGATCGTCGACAGCACGAAGGTGATCCAGCAGATCGCCACCAGCACGCCGACATCCTGACCGGTCAGGCCCCTGGTGCCATAGGCGCGGTAGCGGATGACGGCGCCGGAGAACACCGAGCCGCCGATGTTGTGCGACAGCGCATAGGTGGTGAAAGAGCAGAGCGTGACGAACAGCCACGACACTTTTTTGCCGATATGCAAGAGCGCGATGTGGTCGTAGCCGGCGAGCGAGGCGTAGGCGACGACCGAACACAGCGCGGCAAGGATCCAGTCGCGAGCTGGAATCGCTGCAATGCCGTCCCAGACGTCGTCGAGCGAGATGCCGCGCAGTTCGTGCCAGAGCAGCAGCAATGAGAAAATCACAGCCGCAATGCCGATGACCGGCCAGAAATAGCGTCTCCAGTTCATTGCCTGACTGCCATGCGTTGCGGATCCGCTTCCTTTTCTGTCGAGAGGCCGGTCGCGCCGGATTCTTCCGCTCATTTCAGAAATGCCTCATTGAAGCCGGCTATTCAACCGCGAACGCTTTGCGTAGCGGCAGCCGGCAGATTTGTCTGCGTCGACGGCGGCCAAACGGGACGCCAGCCGGTGTTGCGCCTACCAATCCAGGCTTACGGGTACATTACGCAGCGCGGCCGGAAAGGCGGTTGGCGCGCCCAGCCGGCAAAATTCAGCATGCGGCTCTTGGTGATCGGGCGCGGCACTGTTAGTCTGGCGGCAACTTAAAACACGTCAAAGCGCCTGCTGCGTCCGTCATCGGTTCGCGCGGCGCTGGAAGGAACGACAGTGGAAGACCGCGACACCGGCGCCGGCGCGCCGGAGGTGGGCGCGTCCAGCGCTTCCCCAGGGCCCGCTGGCTCGTGGCGGCAACGCCGCCCGACGGAGTCCCGCTCCGCCAATGGGCAGGCGGGCGACGCATCCCATAACCAGAAGGGCAAGCCCAAGAAGCGGCGCAAGCGAAGGCGCGGGCGCAAGGTTTTTGCGCGCGACGAGGCGCATCCCTCAGAGAATCGATTGCCTGTGCCCGGCAACGCCACTTCGGCGCCAGAAGCGACCAGGCTGCCCGATTCCGTGGTCCTGCCCGCCGTTGCGCCGGCGCGGCACGAACAGGGCGCCCGTCGGCCGCCGCTGCAGGAGCTTCCGGTGTTTGCGGCACTCGACCTCGGCACCAACAATTGCCGGCTGCTGGTTGCCGTGCCGACGCGGCATGGCCAGTTCCGCGTCATCGATGCCTTTTCGCGCATCGTCAGGCTGGGCGAGGGGCTCACCGCCAATGGCCGGCTCAGCCAGCCGGCGATGGACCGCGCCGTCGAGGCGCTGAAGATCTGCGGCGACAAATTGCGCAACCGCAAGATCAGAAAAGCCCGGCTGATCGCCACCGAAGCCTGCCGCTCGGCTGAAAACGGCGTCGAATTCCTCGATCGCGTCGAGCGCGAGGCGGGCCTGAAGCTCGAGATCATCGATCGTCAGACAGAAGCGCGGCTGGCGGTTTCCGGCTGCGGTTCGCTGGTCGAGCGCGACACGCAAGGCGTCGTCCTGTTCGACATTGGCGGTGGTTCGTCCGAAATCGCGCTGATCGACCTCGCCGGCCGCCGTTCGCCGCAGCTCGCCCATCATATCGTATCGTGGACGTCGCTGCCGGTCGGCGTCGTCTCGCTGGCAGAGCGTTTCGGCGGCCGCACCGTGACACGCGAGATCTTTGCCGCCATGGTCGACGACGTCGCCCGCCGGTTGGCCAGCTTCGACGGCCGTGACCGGTTGAGCCATCTGAAGGCCAGCCCGAATTTCCATCTGCTCGGCACGTCGGGCACGGTGACGACGCTGGCCGGCGTCCACCTTGACCTCGAACGCTATGATCGCCGGCGGGTCGACGGCCTGTGGATGGACCGCGACAGCGTCGACCGCATGGTCGAAAAACTGGTCGGCTGGGATTTCCAGCAGCGCTGCGCCAACCCGTGCATCGGCGCCGATCGCGCCGATCTGGTGCTGGCCGGCTGTGCTATCCTCGAAGCGATCCGCGCGGTATGGCCGTCGGAGCGGCTGCGCGTCGCCGACCGTGGCCTGCGCGAGGGCATATTGAGCGAACTGATGGCCGATGACGGCGTCTGGCGCAACGATGGGCGTGGCAGATCATGATCCCGAAGAGTGGCGTCCGGTTTTCGGAGAAGATCATGCTCAAACAAGAAACTAACCAATGACCAAGAAACCGGAAAAACCAGGGTCTGCCAGCATTCGCGTGCTGAAGACCCGGATCAAGAAAAAGAGCGGCCTGAAGGAATCGTCGCGCCGCTGGCTGCAGCGCCACATCAACGATCCCTATGTCCAGCGCTCCAAGGCGGACGGCTATCGCTCGCGCGCGGCCTACAAGCTGATCGAGATCGACGACAAGCATCATCTCCTGAAACCCGGCATGAAGGTGATCGACCTCGGCGCCGCCCCCGGCGGCTGGTGCCAGGTTGCCTCGGCGCGCACGAAATCGACGGCCGACAAGCCGCATGTCGTCGGCATCGACTATCTGGAAATGGATGCGGTGCCCGGTGCGCCGGTGCTGTTGATGGATTTCCTCGATCCGCTGGCGCCGCAGAAACTGGCCGAGGCGCTGGGCGGCGATCCGGATGTGGTGCTGTCCGACATGGCGGCACCCACCACCGGTCACAAGAGAACCGACCATATCCGCACCATGCATCTGTGCGAGGTGGCGGCCGATTTCGCGCTGTCGGTCCTGAAGCCAGGCGGGCATTTCCTCGCCAAGACCTTCCAGGGCGGCGCCGAAAACGAACTGCTCTCCATGCTCAAGCGCAACTTCCGCTCGGTCCATCACGTCAAGCCGCCGGCGTCGCGCGACGAATCGGTCGAGCTTTATCTGTTGGCCAAGGATTTCAAAGGGCGAGAGCCGCCGTCAGGCGGATCGGAGGAGGCTTCGAGCGCCCGCAGCGATAGCGAAGGGCAGGGCGAGCCCGAAGCCTAATGCATGTCGCTCAAAAGTGGCCCCGGTTTTGAGACAACGACATGCATAGAAACAAGGACTTAAAGCGCGTCGCATGAATCCGTTTCGACGCGACGCGCTTTAAGCCAGCCGCTTCAATTGCCCGGCGGGCTCACTGCTTCCAGCGTCTTGGGCGTGCTCAGCCGGCCATGGCCGGAGACGGCGTTGCCGGCATCGGGCGCCAGCCGCACGAACGACAGCGCCGCCGCCGCCGATACAGCCGCGACGATGAAGAAGGCGATGTGGAAGTCGTCCAGCGAAAGCGGGCCGCCATGGATCGACGTCGACACTTCCAGGATGCCGCCGGCCAGCGCCACGCCGAGCGCGATCGAAAGCTGCTGGAAGACGGCGGCGATCGGCGTCGCCTTGCTGGTGTTCTCAGCCGAAACCTCGGCATAGGCCAACGCATTGACACCGGTGAAGAACATCGAGCGGATGAAGCCGCCGACGAGAAGCATGGCCAGCATCAGCAGATAGGGTGTCTCGGGTGTGAACAGCCCGTTGACGGCAATCGACGCTGCAGCGACCAGCGAGCCAATGACCAGCACGCGTCGAAACCCGGCGGCTCGGAAGATCAGCGCGGTGACGAGTTTCATCCCGATGGCACCGATCGCCGAGACGAAGGTGATCATGCCTGACTGAAAGGGCGTCAGTCCGAAGCCGATCTGGAACATCAGCGGCAGCAGGAAGGGCACGGCGCCGATGCCGATGCGGAACAGGGAGCCGCCGAGCACTGAAGAGCGGAACACCTGATTGCGGAACAATTCGAGCGCCAGCAGCGGATTTTTGGCGCGGCGCGCGTGCAGCAAATAGAGCGCCCCCGACAACAGGCCGACCGCCACGGTGATGATGCCGACGATCGGCGGCAGATACGGCAGGCTGACCACCGACAGGCCGAACACCACGCCGGATGCCGCCAGCCCGCTCAGCACGAAGCCAATGAAATCAAGTGGCGGGTTCTGCGTTGGTTCGGTCTCCGGCAGGAAACGTGTCGCCAGCCAGATGCCGATCAGGCCGATCGGCACATTGATCAGGAAGATCCAGTGCCAGGTGAAATAAGTGGTGATGAAGCCGCCGACGGGCGGCCCGACCAGTGGCCCGACCAGCGCCGGAACGGTCAGCCAGGACATCGCCGCGACGAGTTCGCTTTTCGGGGTCGCGCGCACCAGCACCAGTCGCCCGACCGGCGTCATCATGGCGCCGCCAATGCCTTGCAGGAAGCGCGACACCACGAAGGCCGGCAGCGAACCGGAAAGCGCGCAGGCGATCGAGCCGACGATGAAGACCGCGATTGCGGCGCGAAAGACATTCTTGGCGCCGAAGCGGTCGGCCATCCAGCCACTGATCGGAATGAAGATCGCCAGCGACACCAGATAGGCCGTCAGCGCCAGCTTCAGCGCGATCGGGCTGGTGTGGATGTCGACGGCAATCGCCGGCAGCGACGTGGCGATAACGGTCGAATCCATGTTTTCCATGAACAATGCAACGGCGAGAATCAGGGGCAGGGTTTGTAGCCTCATTTTAGGTCAAACCCTTGCTGCATATGGGGTTGCACATCTTTGCACATTTGCCGCACATTCGGTGCACATAGGCGAACATTGACGCTGCTTATGAAAGCATTCCTTGTTTTCATAAGCGGGTTTTCGTATGATTGGGCGTCAAACACGAGTGGTATGGGCATGGGAAAACTGACTGACACATGGTTGAAGCGGACCAAAATTGCGTCCGGCATATATGGGGATGGGGATCGGCTATATCTGAGGGTGCAAGGCAAAAGTAGGGCTTGGCTGTTCATTTATACGTCATCGCCGGCAGACGGTAAGCGGAGGCGCGAACTCGGGCTGGGCGGTTACCCAGCTGTGTCGCTTGCCAATGCACGGCGGGCCGCTGACAAGGCACGAGACATATTGGCGAATGGTAATGATCCGATAGCCGTCAAACACGAGGTGGCAGTCGAGGTGGTGCCTCCAAAGGTTTGGACACTGCAGGAGGTTTGCGAGGAGTACATTGTCGCGAAGTCATCCGAGTGGAATGCTGCTGGGGCTGCACGGTATCGGGGTTACGTTGCGAACCATTTGACACTCAGCGTCACGGTGCAAAATGGGATCCAAAAATCAGAAATTTCGAATGTGCGGGCCGCCTCGCCTAGGGAGGGGCAGCGATGTGAAACCGCTTTTCCCCTGAGCAATGTCACGGTCGCGGATATCGAGCGTTGGCTGAAGCCAGTCTGGCACACGCCGACTGGGCCGTACCTGCGCTCGTTCCTTGAACGCGTCATCGACTACGCCATGGTCAAGGGCTACATGCCGCAAGGGCTCAACCCTGCCAGGTATCGCGGGCACCTCGAGCACGTCCTACCAAGGGTCAAACGGGTGACGCGGTCGCATGAGGCAATGCCTTGGGCCGACGTCCCTACTTGCTACGCGGGCCTTACAGGCTATGCGGCCAACGCCCTGAGGTTCACGATCCTAACGGCGGCGCGCCAAGTCGAGGTCAGGGAGATGCGCTGGCGGGAGGTTGACCTTGCCGCTGGCCTCTGGCGGATCCCTGCCGAACGCTACAAAACACGACGCGAGCACATCGTACCATTGAGTCCGCAGGCATTGGCCGTCCTTGGCCCTGTAGGTAAGCCTGACGACCTCGTGTTTGAAGGCTGCAAGAAGGGCCGCCCGATCAGTCAGCACATCTTCAAGGGCCTGCTCAACGGGGAATATGATCCGCATGGGTTCCGGACATCGTTCGTTGTCTGGTGCGTCGAGGCCGGTGGCTTCACTGACGAGTTGGCGCAACGTTGCCTCGGCCACATCATTGGCACCGCGACGACCAGGGCCTATCAGCGATCGGACTTCATCGCGCAGCGTAGAGCCTGCTTAGAGGCTTGGGCAGCGTTCGTGGGTAACTCTAGTCAGGGCTAGCCATATTGACTTCACAGTGAACGCCGGACGCGGGTGAGCCATCCGCGTTTTCGACATGCTGAAAACAGTTCAAGGTGCCATAATGCCGCGCCCTAAAAATTCCACCTCGGTATTTTTCTTCCTTAGTTGTAGTCGAATCAGCTAAATAGTCGTACAACCAGCTACCTATCTGCCCAGAGCAACTATAGTAAATTCGCCCTTTATATAATCTAGTCGTATTACTTTGACTAGACTCATTTATACACTGGGTTATTCCTTCGGACATTGAATTAACAGGCGCGCCAATTTGTGAAAATGAAGAAGTTGTCATAAATAAAAACACCGATATGGGCAGTCCTATACGGCGCATTCAACCCTCCCTTTTTACCCAGAGCGCAAAGATGCCCCGAATCGCTGCGCGAGTAAATGCCTTCCACACTGCTCGCGAGTAAATGCCTTCACACTGCTCCAGCTCGAAACTACGGCCTTTTGTTCACAACGAACATGTACCTGATGCCTCAGACGCATAGAGGCCAAGGGCTCCACGGCACGACAGCCACGCTTCCATAAGTTGATGCATAAGTCGCTGTGCAATCTCGCGACACTTACTCCTGTACCGAGAGGGCTCGCCTGTGTTGACGCGAGTTCTGTGCTAGTCTCGGCCCACAGGAGGTACGGGCGATGAATATGCGACGCGGTTTTTGGCGGCTGTGGCTCGTCGCCTCCGCTGCATGGGTGATGCTCGTTTTCGCAATCGGATTGCCCTTGGTGACCAAGGTTCCACTCTGGCAAGTTCTGCCAGCAATCACGGGGGGTTGGCAGTCGCAGCGTGAATTGCCCGAGGCACAAGCGGCTTGGACAAAGCAAGCTGAGTATGATGTTGCAGCGAAAGCAGGCGACAGGTCCAAGATAGATAACTTTCTGCGGTCGCTCAGTGCGGAAGAACGCCATAGCCTGCAGATGCTCACGCTGGTTGAGGCGGAGATCAGAGCAGGTCAGGACGTTACGGAAGCAGCCTTCACCCTCAGCTGGCTAGCCATTGTCCCGCCGCTTGTCCTGTTAGTGGTCGGCGCAGCCATCGGCTGGGCAGTGAGCGGCTTTCGCAGACCCTAAGTGTCGCTATGCTTGCCTGCGGGAGAGTCTCTGTCAAACACGAGTGGTAGGCACATCCATAGCTGAGGCAGGAGTTGATCCGTATCTGCGACAGGCGACATTGGCTGCTGCGTTGCCGAGCAAATTGCCGACGCTGAAACTTGAGGAAGCCCGTGGGAAAGGTAAGCTAACACTTACCGTGAAAGGTGATACAGGGTGTTGCCTTAAGATCAGATGGTGTAAACCGTTGCCACAATCGCACTAGGCACGCCTAGGGACTTCCTAGGGAATTCTCAAAGTAGACCCCTACAGGAATTGTTCAATATCTTCAATGGCATAGGGGTAATAGGGGTAATAGGGGTAAAAAATCAACTACACACGAGGGAACCCCGGAAAACCCGGTAAAATATCTTGTTTTTTTTCATAACGGTTGAAAAAGCGCCCCCCTATCCCCTGTACCCCTAGGGAAGCCCGTACACTTAATCCCAATTCGACCACTCATTCGCTGATGCCCCCCAATCCAAACCGCGTACTTTGTAATGCTTCTCAGCCAAATGCCTCGACAGCCACAACGGCCCAACCCACCGGCCAGTCAGGTTCTTGCCTTCATGCATACGCTGGTCATTGCTCAAAAACCCACCCTCATGCCTCACATGCCCCTTGTAAGGTCCAGCGAAACTTCCTCCGCCGCCAATGATGGCCAATATCTTGCCGGCACTACGTGTATCCATCCTAAAATCGTATCCGCTTTGAACCAGTACCTCCATGAACGCTTGAGTCGGCACGTAATGCGCTTCAACCCACGACTCTTCCAAATCCGCGTCAAACGATCTCGCATCCACCTGCATTGATGGCCCATGGCGGCCCAAGGGTAACAGACCAGCTTCGAGCAACGAGTGCAGCACTCTATTGTTGCCCCTGAGGCTGTTTATCTTCTGCGCCATTAGCGTGTCGGTCTGCGGTATGGCCCTGAGATCAAAGTCTGACAGCGGCATTTTCTGCAGAAACTCGAAGAACGCCCACATCTCGCCATCCGGCCCCATTGCATCGTCTAGGGCCATGAAATATTTGCTATCCTTCTGCCTCGTGTTTGAACAGGTCAGCAAGAACTGACGTCGGTCGCCGAAATCGGCATTCATGAACCACTGCTCATTCGATGCGAAGATCATCCGAAAGAACTTGCGGGCCTCGAACGCGTCGAGAAACTTCTTCTCAACGGTAAATACGTCGCCTGTCACGAGATTCTTAAATATCGCATCCGCGACCTTGTCACCCACTGTAAAGGCTTCGTCGAACCCTAGAAACAGCCGATACAGCATCATCGCGTTGAAGTTACGTTTCAACGACTCTGGGTTCGTAAAGATGTGGCTGTAATCGGCTCCGATCAAGGCCCGCACCAATTGCAGCAGCTTAGTCTTGCCTACACCTGGCTCACCGCGAATGCCGATGACGGTCGTATTGTATTCGAGTGGAAACTGGACCCAATGAGCCAGCCATTTAACTAGATACTTAAAATGTTCGTCGTTACTGCTGCAAACAACGTGACGAAGAAAGTGTTGAATGCGCGGCCAATGTATTGAGCCATCTTCGGCCTTATCACCGACACATGGCCAACTATGACATGTGTAAACTTGCTCGGGGCGAGACCATGGCCAACCTTGCCAAACATTGTACTCATCCGATTTGTCGCCGTGTACCGGCTTGAAAATCTGGGTCTCATAACAATCGGCTTCTGGATGCTGAAGATACCATTCGTGAACAGGCTTATAAACTGGGGTGCCGTCATCCTTAAAACCGATATGAACTTTACGTCCGAGATTGCTATCTTCGAAGGCTCGTTTTCCCATTGGGGGGCGAACAGAGTCGTCACTAGATTTAAGCTTTGGAACGACAGCTAGCTTGCTGCCATAATTCCGGATAATTCGAAATTGCGCTTGACACCATGGAAGCCACTTAAGCGGATCGCAATCGCCTTGTTCAACTTTCTGCTTGGTGAGTTCGGCAATCGCAACTTTAAGCTCGCATTGAATGACTCGCTTACCGACGCCTGACCTCGCGACGAGGGTGGTTATGAACTCATCCTGCGCCGCCGGCTCACGCTTATAAAGCGATGCAGCCGTTTGACATAGGCGCTTGATTTCAGCAGCCCCAGGATTGCCCTGAAGCTGCTCAAGCCCCTGCATCAGCTGATCTGATGTCGGCAGCTTAACCGCGGGGAAGGCTGGCCCTTCCGCAGGAGGAGGCGGTGGTAAAGGCCGTACCTCGTAAAGCTTGTATTCGAACGCCTTTGGGCAATCTTCAGCAGCGTGATTTTGCTTACAATGCGGGCAAACCAGCGTGTCGGCCATCATAGCGACCTCGCTTCAAACACGAGGGCAAGTTGCCGCCACCAAGGGCCAGTTTTTGCCGATAAGGGTGGACCACGCTGCCAGAGCGAGGCTTCACGCACGTTTCCATAGCCGTCATCTTACTCAGCCACGACAGCTTGGGCAACCTCGGCACGTAACTGAGCCTCGGTCAAAACGCGTTGGCCTTTATAAAACCAACCCGGCGCCGTCGGATGTTCCCTCCAGCCTTCAGGCGGGAATGGAGGCGAACCAATAGTGACGTCGAAGCCGTAGTACGTCATCAGCTTCTGCAGATCATCGGCGCGCATCAGCGATCCGGGATTGCGCACAAGATAGCCGAGGCGTGGATAGGTAACGCCACATTCAAGTGACAGCCTCGACTTGTCGGGGTGTCGGGTTACAAGGGCACGAAGATGCTCCGTCATCGACACTAAATCAAGCGGCATTTGTGACATAGATTGACTCCATTCATAGTACAGATGCAATCAATTCGATAATTATACATGATTCCGTTTGACATCTCAAGGGGATATATTGTATGATGATCATCGTCGCCAACGAAATGTTGGAGCCATGAACCGCGCTGATCGCCACAGATGGATGCTGTATTGCTTGTCTGATGGGAACAAGATCCCGTACGGCATCAATGGTCATTGGGGTTTGACAGATGGTCAGCCTGGCACGTTGGCGCAGGTCGATGCATTGTGGGCGAAACTCCCATGCGCGTTCGCGGGCAGGGGGTATGTCCCGCACATTGACGACGATCTCGGCTGTCTCGATTTCGATGATCTGACGCATCCGTTCTGGCCGCAACTGCTGACATTCACACATTGCGAATTGAGCCCGTCACGCGAAGGCGGTCATGCCATTGTCACCATCAACCGTGAGGCCAAGGAACGCCTAAAAGGCATCCGGCACATCTACGGAATCGAACTGTTTTCTGACAGCGGATTTTTCACCGTGACGGGCCTTGCCCTGAACACGTTACCCATCGCGGATGCGAGCGATCACCTATGCGGTTTGGCCGATCGCCTGAACCTTCACCCGGCCAATGGCCAAGCGATAACCCCCTCGTGTTTGCTCCCAATCGATTATCTCCGTGGGGCACTGAGGCTCATCGATCCGAACTGTTCATGGCACGATTGGTTTCAGGCCCTTGCTGCCGTTCATTGCGCGACAGGGGGCAGCTACGCGGGCAAAACATTGCTCCATGAATGGGGGCGCACAGGATCGAAGTATAATGACGCTAGTCGCGACAAGATCGACCGTGACTGGGACAAGCTCGATGACACGAAGCGCAAGTACGATCCAGATAAAACATTGCAGATACTTCAACGAGCAAACACGAGTGGGCGTGTAACATTAGACTGGAGTAAGTCATGAAACTGCCACCGATCCCAAGCTGGGCCGATGACCCGCAACAAGTGACCATGCGCTCAGTGACCAACAAGGACGATTATATTCCGACAGGGCGATACCCTGCCGTGATTGTCGAAACGGCAGAGAAGCACACGCCTCAGGGCCGTAAGTATTACGCCATCACATTCATGCTGATTGAGTGTGAGTATGCGGGTATCAAAATCGAGGATCAGTTGCACTGCAAGGATCCGAATCCCGAAATCAGCGATAATGAATACGGGCGACTATCCGGCATCTGTCATGCGGTGAATGTGCTGAAGATAGGTTCGAGCGCGGCTGAACTACATGGTATCCCGCTTGAGATTGATATTATTACCATCGGGCGCACAAGTCTTATCCAGTGGTATCGCAAGCGCACACCAAAAGTGACTGTCAGCACGACTACAATCGTCAAGTTTAACTGATACGGCGCAAAGGAACATTTTGCGTTGCCGATCAATGTTGCGTTATGATACGGTCTCCCCAACCCCGAAAGGATTTATCCAATGCGCCCACAGGTCATTGACTGGCCAGTGCATTCAATTTCACAGGAAGAAGCAGAGCAAGCCTTAGCGAAACACAAGCTTCGCCAGACCGTGGACCTAATCATCAACTGCGACCAGCCGAATCTATGTATAGATGATCCTCGCGAGACCTACCACGACATACTTGCTCTCATGCCGGACCTCCCGAAGGAGATGAAGAGAGCCGCAGAGCTGGTGCTGATAGCGTGTGCCAAGTTGCAGCACGGTAGAAATTAACACGGCAATAACGCCGAAATAAATCGTCAGTTATGCAAAATATATGTTGAGATTGATGAATACTCGTATCCGAACTGCGAGCAAGGGTAGTCCCACGTCGGGGTTGTTACCCCATCCGATCGCTCCAGGATATTACTACAATGGTCAGCAAGTATTTACCGAAGCTCAACTGTGGGCGACGATGCCGAAGTAGTATCAAAAAGGAGACTTTGACAACTACTATTTGCTATGTGACAATTACATGCAAATAAAGGAGTCAATGGAAATGAAACGCAAAACTGCAATGTGGTGGGTGTCGGCGGCAATAACTGCTTTGCCAACATTCTCTGTCATTCTCCCGCAGGTCGATGAACTCGCGGCGGCTGTGTACCTGCTAGGTCAAGGGGTCACGGTCGAACAGCTTCAGTCAGTAACGGCCTCTCAGGTCTTTCAGACAATGTCAGCATTTAATCCAGAAGCGATACCGAGCAATTGGGATGGCTATATGTTCCTGTTGAACTCGGTCGTCTGGTCGGTGTTGATAGCGTTCGGGCGTAGAGTGTTGATGGCGATTTGGCCTGATCGGCAACAGCTATCCGCTTTGGCACCCGCCCCTGTAGCATTGCCCAAGGTCGTAGAGCAGCCCAAGGCGGTCGAGCCCCAATTGCTTGATCAAATCGGCAGTCACAAATGGCGGTCAGCACAGTGATTGCGTGATCGCAAATAGACCCCTCGGGTCACCCTACATAGGGTCTTCTTGACACGTACGCAGGGGTTCTCCGCGTGGCATTCATTTGAACGCATACGCACGTTGATACGGTCGAAAACGATTGTAGGGGTCGCGCTTTCGGGAGCTACATCGATGCCTGTCTACGGTCTCAAACCGAAAAAACTGAAGGTACGTAAGTGCAAGCAATGCGGCGAGCCATTCCAGCCGTACCGCGCGAACCAGATATGCTGCAGCAAGAAGTGCATCGACAAGCACCGCTACCAGCACCGTGTTCATCCCATTTGTTGAAACGGGTCTGGCGTCGATAGTAAGACCGCCGCTGAAAAATATTGGTGATTGAAGAACAAATTGGCAACCTACACGCTTGCCGACAACCTCAGGTAAGCGTATTGGCCTTTCACTCCTACTTGAATCTTAGAAGGATAGCATATGGCCAAGAACTCTAGCGGTAAGGTATCGGGCACGTCCCGTATTCGCTTCGTCATGGTTGAAGCAGAAATAGCAGACGGTGACATCGGGCAGATTACCCAAGCTATTCAGAACGCGCTCCGGGGCCCCGCCTCTCCGGTCATGAAACGTCTTGCTGCCACTCCGCCTCCGCAGGAAGCTGAGGTCGAAATCGAGCCCGAGATTGATGATGTCGAGGAGAGCGAAATTATTGATGTCCGGCCCGCGAAGCCACGGACTACTCGGAAAGTTCCAAAGACGCCGGACGTCGTGGATATCGACATGAATAGGCATATGTCGCTTGCGTCGTTTGCGCAGGGAAAGGATGCGAAGAGCCAGCATAAAAAATATCTAATCGCTGCCGCTTGGTTGAAGGAGCATCGCGGTATCGATGGCGTAGCTGCAGGCCACATCTACACCTGCTTCCGCTCGATGGCATGGCCTATCAACATCCCTGATTTCTGGCAGCCGCTTCGTGAACTGAAGTCGCGGAAATATTTCAGCAGGAATGAGAGCAGTGAGTACGAGATCAATCACCTTGGTCTGGACTACGTGAACAAACTTGGCAGTACCAATGGAGCTGGCTGACTTCGCCAGTCAGGTCGCCGACTTCGACAAGGCATCACCACGCCTACAGATTCGTCTGTTCGCGTGGTTCCTTCACACCCACGAAGGCAAAGACGTTTTCGATAGCGCTGACGTCCGCAGCTGCTTCACCACTCTGCATCTCGACCCGCCTCAGGTCAGCAAGTACCTCCCCAGAATGGTCGACTACAAGGATTTGCTGAAGCAGAAGAGCGGATACAAGCTGCAGCGCACCGTCCGCCTCGAACTCGACGCGAAATATGGCACCCATCACAGCGTGGTGCAGGTAAGCAAGCTGCTGACCGATCTGCCCGGCAAGGTGCCCGATGTTGCCGAGAAGAACTTCTTGGCAGAGGCGATCAAGTGCTATCGCATTGAGGCGTACCGCGCTTGTATCGTCATGACCTGGAACCTCGCCTACAGCCACCTGCTCCACTGGATTCTGAACGACCCGAAGCGGCTGAGCGACTTCAACACGGCCATAGGCAAACGCTATCCAAAAAGGGCCGGTCTTGCGATTTCGTCCTATGACGACTTCTTGGAGGAACTCAAAGAGTTCGAGGTGATCGAAATATGCAACACTGCTGGCATCGTAGGACGCAGCATCATCAAGATACTCAAGGAGAAGTTGGACAGGCGCAACACAGCCGCCCACCCAGCGTCTGTCGTCATCGTCCAATCGCAAGCTGATGATGTGATAACCGACTTGGTGAACAACGTCGTGCTCGCCCTTAACTGATGGCGTTAGGTCACGACCGTCTGTGCGCCCGTATCGACGGCAGGGGCCGTGGGCATCCTAACATTGACGCCTGTGGACAATGCGGCACGTATCTGAGCCGCGGCGCTAGCCCCGCCAGTATTGAAGGCTGCTGCGATTGCAGAACCAGCCCCAGTAACGCTGGTTGTAATCGACTGCCCTGCTGATGTGCCCGCTGTGGCAACTTTCGTTGTGCCGATATCGAAGGCTGCTGCGATTGCAGTCGTACCCTGATCCAGCATGAGCATACCTTGCTGGAAGCCTTCACTCGGTTTAGTCAATTGCTCCATCTGCTGGCGTCTGCTCATGGCCTCAGTGGCAGCTGCAGCGATATGTGCGACGTTCGTTGCCACAGGGGCAGCAAGGGCTGCCGGGGCTTGCTGATCCTTGATAGTAGACAGTTCGTCAATGCGGGCGAGACGATGCCTTTTCGCAATGTCGAGCGTTTGTGGACCGAAGAGTCCGTCAACGAATGCGCCGACCTTGATCTGAAACTGACGAATACCCTCCTTGCCGCCAAACTCCTTCTCAGCGCTTTCCTGCAGTTTGCGACGGCTAATGCCAAGGGCTTCAAAACCCTTCTGCTGCTCGGCCGTATGCTTGGCGTTCAAAGCGACCCTAGCGCGGGTTATGCGATCCTCGGCCACAGAGGAAGTTGCTTCCGTGACAGGTACGCCTTTCTGTGTCAGTGCATCTAGCTTTGCTCTGGTTTCCGCAAGCTGCGTCATCGCCTGCTCAAAGAACCTTCCACCACCCGGACCTCCGCTTTCACTGGCAACTCGTTCGGCGTTGGCCTTCTGCGTAGCTAACTGACGTTCGAGCGCGGCGATTTGAAGTTGTCGTTGACCTTCCGGTGTTTGGGAAGCAATGGCAGCTTGTCGAAGTCCCATTATCCAATCAGCAATTTGACTACGCCCAGGTTGATATGTGCCAGCCGGAGTACCACGTTGATTAGCTATAATGCTTGAAATGCCCAGTATGCCGCTAATACCAATGCCGGCTGTTCTAAACCAGCCTAGGATACCTGCCGCACCAGCAGCCTTGTCACCAAATAATCCACCACTCGTGTTTGATGCCGTGGCAGCAGTGTTGACCGCAATTGCACCAAGCAAACGTGTGTTCTCATTGGTCGAGGCTAGACCAGCTATTCCAGCAGTGACACCAACTGTGGTAAGTGCGCCGCTTGCGAGCAACGCTTTCAGGCCGAGTGGCATCACACCAAGTGCCGCGAGATCGGCGGCTGATGGCACCTTACCCTCAGCTGTTGTCGAAAGTACCTTGGTCATCGCATCCATAACTGGAAGCAACAACGGTTCAGCCATGCGAACCATTTGGCCAGCAAGGCCATCGAATGACGATTGCAGCCGCGCTTGCGCGAGGACCAACGATTTTGTGGTATTGATTTCTTGCTTGCGAGCCGCCTCCATAAAGGCAAGCTGACCACCCATTGCCGCACGTTGGTTCAATGCCTGGGTAAAGGCAAACTGTGCGTTGCGGTTCATAAACATCGCCGCGCCCAACCACTGCACATCGGCGCGATCTTGCAGATTGATGTGCCGACCTGCCGCTTTATCAATCTTGTCCTGATTGTTAACGACAAAGTCAGTCATGGCCTTGAACGGATCTTGACCGAACGCCTTCTGGAACTCCGGTGGTGCAACACCCTGCGCATTGAAGAACCCGGTCGCCATGTTGAACTTTCTCTGGCGAACATTCATCGTTGCAGGCGACGGCGTTAGGTTTGCACGAAGCGTTTCAATCGCGACCGCGATCCTAGAACGATCCTCCTCGCCAAGGAGCAGCAATTTTTCGAGGCCTTGAGTATTTAGTGTCTGCTTAAGGTTCGGCGCATTCGCCAGCAGTGAGCGGATATTCGGGCCAGTGAACTCCTCACCAATCACTGTTGTGCCTGCACTGATTGTGTCGAAGAAGTCCTTCATCTTAGCCGGGTTCATTTGACCCGCTGCATCCTGGAATCGCCCTGCGGAGACAGCTGCCTTGGTGAAGTCTAACGCATATGAGCGTGCCTGATCGAATGGAATCCCTCGCGCTGTCTGCTGCTCGATTATCTTAATGAGCCCTTCCTCTGCCATCCGGGTAGCTGCCACATTGACCCCACCCTGTGGCGTGACGAACGAGGGAGCAATTTCAGCGTACAGCAGCTCGGTTTGTGCGCGATTGAGCGTCCTCTGCGACTTGACCAGATCGTCAATCGCTTGCGTTGATACGGTTCGCTCCTGTGGCGTAAGCGGCAATGACTCAAAGGTAAACTGAGCAACATCCTGCGCTCTGCCGCCACGCGCAACTGCGCCACCAATAACGCTCTCAAGACGGCCTGACAGCCGCCCACCAATGCCAGCCCAGAATCCTCGTGCAATCGAACGGCCGATACCGAACCCACTGACGTTTAAGCCCGCAAGGATACCACGTGGCTTGGTAAGGGAATTGAGCTGTGACCGGGCCTGCTGCGTACCTTGGAGGTTCACCCGCAGATTAATCGGGCGTCGACCAATGTGGCTTAGTTCGGTATTCAGCTTCTTAACTTCAGTCGTGGCCTTGCTCAGACCGTTCATCCGAATTGATAGATGGCTGAGCTTGTTAGCCGTGGCGAGGAGCTTGGCCAGCTCGGAATTGATCTTCTTGATTTTCGCCGACGACTTATCGACGACCAGAAGCGTGGCTTGCTCAGTAAACGATGCCATGTCAGTTCCTCGTCAAACACGAGTGGGCAGTTATGCAGCGTGCCCGTCGTTCAAGATCAGATACAGCGGGTCAGTTTCGCGGCCGAGGTCCACAACAGATATCGAGTGTCGCCCAGACTTGAAGGTACCAAAGCTGTCCACAACTGTTGCCCGCAACGCTGTCGGCGTCTCATAGTCCGTCTGTACCGGCTGACCGTCGAAGTGGACAATCGAGGTGTTACGGTTGAATCTTGTTCCTTTGACAACGATGGTCCAGACAAGTTGCTTGCTTGCACTGATCACATTCGGTTCGAGACTGGTCAGTGTCTGGCTAACGCCATCGTCGCTATAACCAAACTTAGGTTGATCGCCATAGCCAGGACAATGCTCTTGCGGTTTATGCCCATCTGGCACTGGACTCATCGTGAACCCGCCACCACCTGGGAAGCAGTTGATCCGCATCTGTGTCATATGGATAAACTCCTGTAATGCTCGACCTCTTTGCGGGCAGCATCGAGGCTCTTGTAGATCGTGAAATGATGGTAGAACAAATAGTCTGCGAGCTGAGCGTCAGTCGCGTTCGGGCGAGAGAATAGGTATGCCTTCAGAAACGGGTTCATTTGAGTCCTCCTTTGGATTCAGCCTCACGTAACGCAGATCAGCCTCTTCCTGTGTCATGCCGACAAAGAACGGGGGCGGGGTGTCGGGCCACGGAACCGGCGGCAGAGGTTGCGCAAGGTTGGGATCGCAAGGGCCAAAGTCGCATGCTGGGATGTCTGTCCGGAAGAAAGACACACCGCCTACTTCGCCTGGAGCATTGGTCAGTTCACCTTGCACACGAGAACCGTTCCGATCAGCAGGCAGGTTCGGTGCATCGCTTGGCCCTGACCGTAGACCGGTGACCGCTGGCACAGTTGGCCCGGCTGACACTTCGGCGGTCTGTGTCTCCGCGGGTTTGGTGTGCGGCTCGCGGGGGATAAGAGGTACTGAACGCGTCCTCCTGACATCGTATCGTCTCCGATCAGGCCATGGTACTGGCGGGAGTGGTTGGCCTATGCTGGGGTCACAAGGTGGGTCACACTTTATGGTCATCGTTGCCTCCAATAAACTCGCACGGTAAGGAACCAAACCAGCGGAGCCACAAGTAGGCACGACAAGAATCCCGACCATTGACGTTGAGGCATCATGGCGTAAAGGAACGCTGTTGCGATACCTGACAGGCAGTACAACTTGATGAACAGCTCCACGTATTGCTGCATTGCATCCATCACGTTCACGCGCGTTGCACGGCAAATCATCGCACTTTCTCCTGTCAACGCTTCGCCCCTGTGGCAACCTTTTGACCTGTCCCTGTGAACCCGTCCTCAAGAGCGCCGTTACCTGTTGGTTTCGGTCCCTTCTTCAACATTGGCGGCGCTCCGAATGGGTCGTACTTGACCTTATCTGCTGGCTGCACATAACTTGCCAGCGGAAGCGGGCCTGTGGTGGTGTTTGGGTTAGGCCTACGCGTCCAACTAGAATCCATACCTGTCATCGAGTATTCGCCACGGAAGTATCCCGCTAGTGCGTCTATCTCTTCGGGGCTCGGCAGGTAATCGCCGTCAATGATACGCTGAAGGATATGCGGAGCGATCTTCGTTGCTTCGGCTATGCGAACCAAGTTATCTCGTGACAGTGCATGTCTGATGGCTGAGTCATTCATTTGTTTGCCCTCTGCAGTTTTTCGATTAGCTGTTGAAGTGATCTAAGTTTGTTGATTGCCTCAATTGTGTAGGGAGTCACTTCACAGAACTCTTCTCTCTCCGTGACTAGGCAATCGGGGTTGCAAGGTTCTCTCACCAAACTCACTTCCAAAAGAAAGGCCGATTTGACCAACGCGTATGGGCCAACATCCCTGTGCTTGATCTCATAGCGTTCGATTTTGGTTCTAACACTGAACCCTGAGAACGGCAGGTATGTGTATTCGGGGCTAACTGAAGCTTCAATCCAAAGCCCTAACGAGCCATCCTTTGTAGCTCGACGTGCCAAAGTGATGATCTTGCCAACAGGAGCCCCACGGTGATGGTAGAGCAGCTCAATCGGTGGGGAGATTAGCGAGCCGCCGACATTGAATTGTGGCCAGCGGATTGCCTCAGGTGCAAAAGAGTGGTCTTCCGCGTCAATCGCAGACGTGCTGGCCCAACCGCGCACCAGAAGCACGGGCTAACCCCTGTGGCCAAGGCTGCGCTTATAATGGGCTGACTCGCGGCAACGACGCTCATACTCCAAATCGACTGGATTCGACTTGTGAGCGATCTTTGCCTTGAGCAAATCTATCTTCATCTCCAGTGCAGCCGTGGGGCTGACTGGTGTGCCCATACCTGGGAGTGGCTGCATGGGCATGTTCATATAGATCATGTCCCCGCGCTTAGGCAGATCCTCGTATCTCATAGTTTGCGATCCTTCTCATTGCTGCAAGAGCGTTGATGAGGATCGCAGATAGGGCGCACTATCAAAGCACCAACATTGAACATAAGCCCGCCAAGGGGCCGTTGAGATCAATGCCGTTTGCCCTATCCGCGATCACACCAGGAGATCAACGCTTAGGGCAGTCTATCCGCGCAGCGGAGGAGAGAATCCAAAGGAACGCGCAGCGGATGCAACAACGTTGCATATTTTTCGGGCGTTGTCAAGGGATAACCTTGACGTTGCCGAATTTTTACTGTATACACGTAAAGATATACTGCAAACACGAGTGGTTGTACCATGTTTAGGATGAATTTCGACGCAAGACGGGTTAAGCCAATTGAGCTTTTCACGGCAGATATGCGTGAGAAGTGGTTCGAAACCTGCTGCCTAAACATGTCGCTCGAAGAAACAGTGGCCATGAATGACGCAATCAAGGCCGCAAATGCCCGCGCACTCAAGGAATACAACGACAAGAGGCACCAATATTTCCTGCAAGCTGCCGGTGCTGCACACAACGCCATGTCAATTGGCGAGGCTAAGCGATACGTGCGCGCCCGTGCTGCGTCATCGTTGAGGCAGGCATTCGAGGTCTTGGAGCAGGCCATGCAGCAAGCTGGCAAGGTTGGCGAAAAGGTCGACATAGCCAATGAGATCGTGAAGCGGGCTGTTGGCCCTCATGCCGTGCCCAATTCAATGACCGATGCAAAGCAATTGACCGAACTGGCCCCTGTCGATGCGATTGACGCTGCACTAGAGGCGTACGGTCGCGGTGAAATAGATGAGGCCTTTGTTAAAACACTGTTGGGCCTGCTCGGCGCGAAGGTCAACGGCTTGGTCGTCGAGCAAGAGCTAGCCAAAAAGTCGGCTGGCAAGGCCGGCGCGCCTCTGAAGAAACCCCCGTCCGGTAAGGTTGTGTGACGTGGCCAACGGCTGGAACCTGCTCACATCCCCGGCTGCACTGGCTCGCAAGGTCCGCGAGATACGCAACGATGAGTTGGATGAGAACGAGTATGGCGTTCAGGCCACGTTCTGGACCCATGAGCTAGACCCACTCGTGTTAGGCGTTGAGGTTGAAGAAGAGGTCGTGGCTGATGCCGTGGTCAATGTGGACATAGTGAGGGTTCCAACGAAGCTGTTCCTAGGGGAGGGCACGCGCTGGCATCCGACTGGCGAGACATATCAAGTCATGATCGAGGAAGAGATGATGCTCGTTCCTTGTGGCCGTCAAATCCCTAACCTTGTCACGGCCGAGGTAGCTGCAGCGGCTGTGGTGGCGAACCCCGGTGTCATGATCGGCGCCAAACACGAGGTGGATGATGGTCCTGAGGTCATCAACCGGGTGCACAAGAGATCGATGCCAGGTGAGAACGTAACCCAAGCCGAACTCGAAATGGCACGGGCAGAGGCAAAGGCCATGAAGGCTCGTCAGCAGGAGCTTGATCGCGGTCCGGTTGTGGCTGCAGTCGGTACTGCCAGGTCTATGCGTGAGTGGCCGATGTTTGGGAGGGGTTGGTGAGGCCGAACCTGCTTTATCGCTGGGTGCTACCGGGGCAAGCTTATGGCTGGATCGCTCGCTGGGTTGGCGAGCCGTTTATCCGACCAAGGAAGGGCGTCACCTCTTGGGATGCGCATCGCCAGTACTGGGAGCATCGAACGGAGTCATTGAACGAAGCAAGGCGGGCGCGGGGTCTCCGTCATTGGCATCGTTTCGACGTGTGAAATCTCGCGGGACTTTCGCCAAATTGACGGTTACGTAAATCCGTTTGTGATGCGGGCCATGTATTCCGGGTCTGAGGCCGTTGGGCTTGGCTGCGTGTAGATGACATAGCCGTCTGCCAGTCGCTGAACCTCATCCTTGTCGTAGTAGTTACGCCCGTTGATGCGGGTAGGGTGCAGGTTGCGATTGCGTAGACTGTTGCGGTGGGTCAGCCCGAGCATGGTCAGGGTTTGTGCTGTGGTTAGGCGTGCCATGTGCAGGAGCATCCGGATTCGTGGCGGATTGTCAATTATGAACCTGCTTATGGAAGCGTCACCTCGACCGTAGGAAGCCCTTGATATCGTTGGTCAGTTCGTTTTTTCCATGAAAAGAGCGACCGCCAGTATGAGCGGGATGGTGCGGTTCAAGGAACGCGTCCAGATTTGAATGTTGCGTTGCCGGTTGCATGTCGGCCTTGAGGCGGGCGGTTACCATGCCTTCGCTGGGATGTCGCATTAATTTGCAGTCACTTTTGTGCGACCGGCAACCGTAGGTGGCGTTCTTTTCGGCAAAGACGTCACCTTTCCGGGAGCGTGAAATCATCGGCTTTTCATCCGCGGCGGGACGTGTTACGAGCCAGCGCCAATCCTGAAAGGGAAGAAGACGAGTCGGCGCTGTCCATTCCGGTCAAGCGCTTTTTCTGTATTCCGAGGACTGGCCATGGCAAAAATCATCGAAACGTCCACCGGCGCGCTGGCGCTCACCTTTGACGACGTGCTGCTGCAGCCCGGTCATTCCGAGGTCATGCCTGGCGAGACCGATGTCCGCACGCGCATTGCCGGCGACATCGACCTCAATGTGCCGATCCTGTCGGCGGCGATGGACACCGTCACCGAAGCGCGGCTTGCAATCGCCATGGCCCAGGCCGGCGGCATTGGCGTCATCCACCGCAATTTCTCCCCGGCCGAGCAGGCCGAGCAGGTGCGCCAGGTCAAGAAGTTCGAATCCGGCATGGTGATCAATCCCGTCACTATCGGCCCCGACGCCACCCTTGCCGACGCGCTTTCGCTGATGCGCACCTATTCGATTTCGGGCATTCCGGTGGTCGAGAATGGCGGCACCGGCGGCCAGAAGGTCGGTCGGCTGGTCGGCATCCTGACGAACCGTGACGTGCGCTTTGCGTCCGATCCGGCGCAGAAAGTCTACGAACTGATGACCCGTGAGAACCTGATCACGGTCAAGGAGAATGTCGACCAGGACGAGGCCAAGCGCCTCTTGCACCAGCACCGCATCGAAAAACTGGTCGTCGTCGACAAGCAGGGCAATTGCGTCGGGCTGATCACCGTCAAGGACATCGAGAAGTCGCAGCTCAACCCGCACGCCACCAAGGACGCGCAGGGCCGCTTGCGCGCCGCCGCCGCCACCAGCGTCGGCGATGACGGTTTCGAGCGCGCCGAACGCCTCATAGATGCCGGCGTCGACCTTCTGGTCATCGACACCGCGCATGGTCACTCGCAGCGGGTGCTGGACGCAGTGACGCGCGCCAAGAAGCTCTCCAACTCGGTTCGCATCCTGGCCGGCAACGTCGCCACCGCCGAAGGCACGCAGGCGCTGATCGACGCCGGCGCGGACGCCGTCAAGGTCGGCATCGGCCCGGGCTCCATCTGCACCACCCGCATCGTTGCCGGTGTCGGTGTGCCGCAGCTTTCGGCCATCATGTCGGCGGTCGAGATGGCGAACAAATCAGGCGTCTCGGTGATCGCCGATGGCGGCATCAAATATTCCGGCGATCTCGCCAAGGCGCTCGCCGCCGGCGCCAGTGCAGCCATGATCGGCTCGCTGCTGGCCGGTACCGATGAAAGCCCGGGCGAGGTCTATCTGCACCAGGGCCGCTCCTTCAAGGCCTATCGCGGCATGGGCTCGGTCGGCGCCATGGCGCGCGGCTCCGCCGATCGCTACTTCCAGGCCGAGGTGCGCGACACGCTGAAGCTGGTCCCGGAAGGCATCGAGGGGCAGGTTCCCTACAAAGGACCTGTGTCCGGCGTGCTACACCAGCTTGCAGGCGGGCTAAAAGCCGCTATGGGTTATGTGGGCGGTCGCGACCTTGCCGATTTCCGCGAACGCGCCACCTTTGTACGCATATCCAACGCCGGACTTCGTGAAAGCCACGCCCATGACGTCACGATTACCCGCGAAAGCCCGAACTATCCCGGCGGAGCCTGATCCGTACGGGCTCTGGCGGAGCCTGGCCGCAACGATCCTGCGGCTGTCGCGCCACGCGGCCGCGCTCTGTTTCCTGTCGGCGGCGGTCTTTATCGCCATGACAGTGCTGGAATTCTTCTATTTTCGCCAGTTGAGCGGCGGCCTGGCGTCACTCGACATGCGCTTTCTCGGTTTCACGCCGGACGAAGGCATGGCCTGGCTGACGGCGCTCGGCCGGCGCGGTGGCGAGATCATTCTCGTCTGGCACTATCTGACCTTCGATCTGCTGTTCCCGGCGCTGTTGTCGCTGACGCTGGTCAGCCTGATCCTTGCCACCGGCCGGCGATTGAAGAATTTCCGCGTGCTGCCGGGGCAGATGCAGTCGATCTTCGCGCTGATTCTGGTGCTGCCCTACACGCTGGCCGATTATGCCCAGAACATCGCGGTGGCGAGCCTGCTGTCCGATTTCCTGTCGGCCAATCCGGATTCGCTGTCTCTCGCCTCGGCGCTGATCGTCACCAAATTCGCGCTTCTCGCCATCCCGCTGATCGTCATCGCCGCTTTCTGGCTGGCGGGCCAGAAACACCAGGCTTGACGCCAAACGGGGCAGGGGCACTTCATGAACCAGACCACGATCTTCTGGCCTGTTCTGGCGCATGTGCTGCTGATCTATATCGTCTACATCGTCCTGGGTCGCCGCAGATACGGCGCGATCAGGTCAGGTGAAGCCAAGGCCGGTCAGTACAAGGTGCGCTCGGCCGAGCCGGCCTCCAGCATCACCGTTGCCAGCAATCTCATCAACCAGTTCGAATTGCCGGTGCTGTTCTACGTGCTGTGCCTGACGCTGCACGTGACCAACGGCGTCAACTACCTGACCCTGGCGCTGATGTGGATTTTTGTCGCGTCGCGCTATTTCCACGCCTGGGTTCACCTGACCAGCAACAATCTGCGGCTGCGCAGCCGCTCTTTCTTCCTCGGCGCGATTGTGCTGGCGCTGGCCTGGATCTGGTTCGCGCTGCATCTGCTCGGATTGGTTTGAAGCTGCGCCGCCGTTGGCTACCCTTCTCCCCTTATGGGAGAAGGTGGATCGGCGCGTAGCGCCGAGACGGAGGCTGGAAGACACGCTGCGTTAAAATACTGAATGATTTTAAGCGCTTATGCCTTCAGCATTGCGATCCGTCCAACACCCCTCATCCGACCGAGCTTCGCTCGGCCACCTTCTCCCACAGGGGGAGAAGGGAAGTCCGCGCTGACAGGCGCCTAGAGGTCGAACACCGCAATCTTGCGCTTGTCGAACTTGAAGCCGATCTCGCCGCGCACCAGCTTCAGCGCTGTCTCGCCGAACACCGCGCGCCGCCAGCCTTGCAGGGCGGGCACGTCGGCCTCCTCGCCCTCGGCCGCGATGCGGTCGATGTCGTCGCTGGAGGCCAGCACTTTCGAGGCGACGCCTTCCTTTTCGGCGACGATCCTGAGCAGTACTTTCAACAGCTCCGCCGCCGCGCTCGAGCCCTCGGGCGGCTGGAAATTCTTCGGCAGCTTCGGCATCTGCTCCTTGGGCAAGGCAAGTGCTGCGTTGACCGCGCCAAGCAGAGCCGTCGCCGTCGACGAGCGCTCCCAGCCTTTCGGCGTCGTGCGCAGCTTGCCAAGGCCTGCCGCGTCGCGCGGCGCCTGCTGTGCGACCTCGTAGATCGCGTCGTCCTTGAGCACGCGGCCGCGCGGCACGTCGCGTTCGCGCGCCTCGCGTTCGCGCCATGCCGCCACGGCCTGCACGATCGCCAGTTCCTGCGGTTTGCGCAGCCGCATCTTCAGCCGCTTCCAGGCGTCCTCGGGATGCGGATCATAGGTCTCGCGCGAGGTCAGGACCTCCATTTCCTCGTTCAGCCAGTGAGCGCGGTTTTCCCGCTCGAGCTCGGCGCTGAGGTGCTGATAAACCTCGATCAGATGGGTGACGTCAGCCAGCGCATAGTCGAGCTGCTTGTCGGAAAGCGGCCGGTGGCGCCAGTCGGTGAAGCGCGATGACTTGTCGAGCCGCGCGCCGGTGATCCGCTGCACGAGCTGATCGTAGGAAACGCTGTCGCCGAAGCCGCACACCATCGCCGCCACTTGCGTGTCGAACACCGGATGCGGAACGAGATCGCCGAGATGGACGATGATTTCGATGTCCTGCCGCGCGGCGTGGAAGACTTTGACCACCGCCTCGTTGGCCATCAGCTTGAAGAACGGCTTCAGGTCGATGTCGGGCGACAGCGGATCGATCAGTGCCGTCACGCCGGGTGCGGCCATCTGGATCAGGCACAGGATCGGCCAAAACGTCGTTTCTCGAATGAATTCGGTGTCGACGGTGACGAAATCCGACTTTTCGAAAGCGGCGAGAACGGTCTCGAGTTCTTTCTGGGTGGTGATGACGTGCATCAAATCGCTTTTGACAGGAGTAAGGTCTTCCTAGATTTCAGCCGGAAGCGCTTTCGTCAAGCTGTGGCGCCATCGTCACGAGGTTCCCGGCCCATCGGAATCGCCGTTTCTTTTGGCCAGCCGCGCGAAAATCGTCGATGTGCGCAGGAGCGCGGTGAAGCGGCTGCGCTTGCCTGCCGGCACGCCGGAGCGGGCCTGCATCCGGTAGAGGATGACGGCGATGAAGATCGCATAGACCACGGCGCTGAACACGAACAGCGCGCTCGGTCCGAAATACTGCATCGCGGTCGAGGCGGCGAACGGCCCGCCAATGGCGCCGAAGGAATAAAACAGCATCAAGGCCGCATTGATCAGCACGAACTCGCCGGTGTCGGCGCGGTCGTTGGAATGCGCCGCCGACAGCGAATAGAGCGGCATGGCGAAACAGCCGAAGATGAAGATGATGACGAAGTTGAGCAGCGGATTGCTGCCGGCGATGAAGACCAGCGCCAGTGCTGAAAACATCGCGCAGCAGGTCGTCATCAGCAGTACCCGGCGCCGGTCCCAGCGGTCGGAGAGGTAGCCGAGCGGATACTGGATGATGGCGCCGCCGAAGATGCCGACGCTGACGAAGGTGACGACATCGGCAACCGACATGCCGATCTGCTCGGCATAGACCGGCGACAACGTGCGGAAGGCGCTGTTGGTGACGCCGACGGCGATGCAGCCGAAGCAGCCCAGCGGTGAAATCCGCCAGACGCGCGCCAGGTCGAGCTTGACGTCCTCGGGCGGCGTCGGGTTCGAGCGGTCGCCGAGCGAGACCGGCACGAGCGAGAGCGTGATCATGATCGACATGATGGCGAAGATGGTGAAGCCGCCGGCGCCGAAGATCGGGATCAGGAACTGGGCGCCGGTCACCGAACCGGTGTCGACCATCCGGTAGATCGCCAGCACGCGCGCCCGGTCGCGATTGCTGACGCCGGAATTCAGCCAGCTTTCGACGATCGTGAACAGGCCGGCAAAGCAGAAGCCGCCGGCAAAGCGCACCGCGCACCACATCACCGGATTGGGAACCAGCACCAGCAACAGGGTGCCGGCCGAGGCGATTGCCGCCAGCGCTGAAAATGCCCTGATATGGCCGACTGCCTTCATGATGCGGGTAATGGCCAGGCAGCCGAGCAGGAAGCCGGCGAAATAGAAGGTGCCTATCAACCCGATGTCGGAGGCTGAGAACCCTTCCTGCGCGCCACGCAACGCGATCAGCGTGCTCTGCAGTCCATTGCCGCCGAGCAGGATGCCAGCGGCGAGCAGGAGCGGGATCAGCGGGCGGATGGAGGACATGAAGGAAAACAACCGCTTGTCGTTGATCCTTCTTGAACCATCGTCTCCGCCAATGCCAGCAGCAATTCCAGCTGGCATAGGTTGAATTCGGCCCGGTCCGGCAAGCGGTCGTTCAATCTGTTTTGGAATTCAGCATTTTCAGCGACGCTGCATGTGCAATGAACGCTTCAACACTCTCCTTTGGGTAGCCAAGAAGAGTGCCTTCCAGCCTCGCCAAATCATTCGATGTGAAGACATCGAAGGCCTCTCCGCTACGGCACAGTCGAGCGATCAGCAGGCTGAGCTTGCAGCGCCACTCTTCTGTCGGCAGGCAGTAGCGGCGCTCTTCTACAGACGTTCCAGGATCAATATGGGAGAACTTCAGGATACGGCCTTCGTCGACAAACGGTTTGAAATGCGCGTCACCAACATCTTCCGTGTCCATGCCCGGTTCCGCCGAGAACAAGGCCATTGGCTTGTCGCCCCGAAGCATCATTTCCAATTCGCGGCCATTATGTGGCCCAACGCCCGCTGGCGGAGTGCGTTTTGGCACTGAGCATCTCCAAATCGTTTGATGGCTGCACAGTCGTAGGAAACACCTCAGGCCGAGCTTCGCAGCATCAGTTCGGCGTTGAGCAGGATGCGTCCGCTTTCTGGCTTGGCCGAGGATTTTTCATCCAGCCTCTCCAGCAGAAGTTCGATGGCCAGGCGGCCGATCTCGTTGTAGTTCTGCGCAACCGTGGTGATCGGCGGGCAGGCGTAGCGCGACAAGGGATGGTCGTCGTGTCCCGCGACGCGCATGTCGCAATCCGCCCCATGGCCCACCTTCAGGCCCAGCTGATACGCGGCCGCGATCACGCCGAAGGCAACACGGTCGTTGGCGCAAAGCACGGTCCTGGTCGGAAAACCTTGCCCCTTCAGGATGCGAAGCGCTTCGTCAAAGCCGAATTTCTCGAAATCCCACGACCGCGCGTCGACCACGGGCACGATTTCAGGCGTCATCTTGAACTGCTGCATGGCCTCGACATAGGCGTCCTGTCTGGCCTGGGCGTTGTTGTTGACCAACGGCATGGCGAAGTAACAGGGCGGCTCGCCGGATCTGCAGAGATAATCGACGATGAGCCTGAAGCTCTGCCTGTTGTCGGTACCGACGAACGAGGAGGTCTCGTCAAGCGGCGAGTCGACATAGATCAGCGGGATGCTAGATCCGAGTTCCGCCAGGATCCGGTGATGGGACTGCACGCCGAGCGGCGCGATGATGGCACCGGCAATGTTCATCGACTTGAACGTCTGGATCGCCTGATCTTCCATTTCGGCTCGTCCGTCGGAAGACAGAACAAAAGCCAGGAAGCCGGCTTCGTTGGCAATCGTTTCAATGCGGCGCGTGAGCGCCATGTAAAACGGATCCGTCGAATTCGGAATGATGACGCCGAGAATGTTGCTGCGGCGGCGATTGAGATTGACGGCGAACATACTCGGCCGGAAGCCGGACTTCCTTTGCGCGGCCTCGATCACGTTTCGAGTGTTCTTCCTTACCGAGCTGGGGTCGTTGAAATATTTGGAAACCGTCGTGCGAGACAAGCCGACAAAGGCCGAGAAGTCCTCCATCGTCCTGATCGTCTTTGCCATTCATAGGCTCCCTGCTCGTATTGCCGTCGCCACTGTCTACTTGAGTCACCTTTTCGCGGAAAGGAGGTTGGATGTTTCTTTCCGAGCGCAGGAGACCACCTTTGGTCCATGGGCGCGGCTGTACTGTTTGAAATTACGCCTCCGAGGAAAACTGTACTTTCATTGTCGTTGGGTCGCCGCTGCCTTTGGCGAAGAATGGCAACAGTTCGGAAAGCGGCAGCTGATGGCTGACAAGCCTCGCCATCGTGCCGTCGTCCTGGCTGAGAATGTCGAGTGCCTGCGGGATGTTCCGGTTCAACGAATGCGACCCCGCCAATCTGATCTGCCGGCGGAAGATCTCGAACGGGGCGACAGAGATCCTGGCATCGGGCGCGCAGACCCCGAAAATGAGCGCGGTGCCGCCATCGGCGGTGAAGCCGATCATGCCTTCGACCACCTTGGCGACACCGGTGGCGTCGGCGACGAAATCGAAGCTCCGCGCCCGCGCTGACAGCGCCGATGCGGACACCAGCGGCTCCAGCCCGAGCGCCTCAGCGAAGGCGAGGCGCGGTTCGCTGATATCGGCGACCGCCACGCTCTTGACGCCCTTGGCCCTGAGCGAGAGGGCAAGCAGCAGGCCAATCGGCCCGGCGCCGAAGACCAGCGCGGTGCCGGGCGTGCTGTTGCCGGTCCCGAGCCCGGCGGCACCGAGGCCATTGAGAACACAGGCGAGCGGCTCGGCGAGCGCCGCCGTGGCGAAACCGAGATCGCCGATGCCATGCAGATGGTCGACGGCAACCATGCTGAACTCGGCGAAGCCGCCATTCTCGGTCACGCCATAGGCTTTCAGGCTGGCGCACAGATTGGTCAGGCCCTTCCTGCAGGCCGGGCAATGCCCGCACGGGATGTTGGGATCGACAGCGACCCGGTCGCCCGGCTTGACGCTGGTGACATCGCTGGCAACCGCCTCGACGGTGCCCGCATATTCGTGGCCGGGGACCAGCGGAAACGCGCCTTCGCCGTAGCGGCCATGCAGCACCTCGATGTCGGTATGGCAAAGCCCGGCCGAGCGGACCCGTACCAGGGCATGCCCCGGTTTGATTGCGGGCATCTCAAGCTCCGCCATGCCGGCAACGCCTGCAGCGGTAAATCGGATGGCCTTCATTTCAGTCTCCCTTGTCCGGATGGCGCGGCTGGGGCGCATCAACTCATCCAGTTGCCGCCGTCGACATTGTAGGTCTGCGCCAGGATATAGTCGCTGTCGGGCGAGGCCAGGAACACGGCGAGCCCGGCAATATCCTCGGGCTGTGCGAAACGGCCGATCGGAACCGATCTGGCCACGGCCGCCTTCTTCTCGCCCGGCTTCAGGCCTTCCCAGCGGGCGAAGTGCGCATCGACAACATCCCAATGCTCGCCGTCGACGACGCCGGGCGCGATCGCGTTGACATTGATGCCGTGTTTGACCAGCGCCAGCGCCGCCGATTGCGTGGCCGAAATGATCGCTGCCTTGGAGGCGCAGTAGAGTGTTACCAGCGCCTCGCCGCGGCGACCGGCCTGGCTCGCCATGTTGATGATCTTGCCGCCACGGCCGCGCGCGATCATCACATTGGCCACGGCCTTCATCATGAACAGCGGCCCTTTGAGATTGATGGCGAACACCCGATCATAGCTCGCTTCGGTGATGTCGGTTATCGGCGCCATGTCGAAAATGGCCGCATTGTTGACGAGGATATCGATGCCGCCGAAATCGCGGTCGACCTCCGCCACGACCCTGTCGATCGCACCGAGGTCGGTGACGTCAAGCTGGATGGCGCTGGCCGCCGGGCCGATCGCGGCGGCGGCCCGCGTGGCACGCTCGATGTCGATATCGGCAATCACCACCTTGGCGCCTTCGCGCGCATAGGCTTGCGCGAAACCCAGGCCAATGCCGCGCGCACCGCCAGTTATGAGGGCAATCTTGTTGTTCAGTTTCATTTCCAATTCCAATTCCGCGAGTTTTTGAAAACGCTGTCAGAGCGCCCGGATGGCGACCGGCGCGACGTCACGGGAGACGTGTCCCATCGGATCCTTGACGCCGCCTGAGAAACGCACGGACCCGCTGTGGCGGATCCGTGCATCCTCCAGGCCTGCTGCAATGGGAGGCTTTTCAGGCCCGGATCGCCAGGAGGCTGTGCTCATTCCGCCTCCTGGCTCACCTGTCTGGGCTTGAACCGCCTATTTGATGTAGCCTGCCTCCGTCATCGTCTTCTCCACGGCGGTCTGGGCGCCGTTGAGCACATCGTCGACCGACTGCTGACCGGTGACCGCGGCGGCAATCGCCTGGCCGACCTCGGTGCCGATGCCCTGGAATTCGGGGATGGCGACGAACTGGATGCCGGTATAGGGAACCGGGTCCTTGGTCTGCTTGGTCGGATCGGCGGATTCGATCGCCGAAAGCACCGTTGCGGCGAAAGGCGCCGCTTTCTGGTAGTCCGGGCTGGCATAGGTGGATTTGCGTGTTCCCGGAGGTGCGGCGACCCAGCCCTCGGTCTCACCGACGCGCTGGACATAGGCTTTCGAGGTCGCCCACTTCACGAACGACTTGGCGGCATCCGCCTTGGTGGAGCTCGCCGGGATGGCCAGGCTCCATGCCCAGCCCCAGGCCGAGCCGTTGGGGGTGACCGCCACCGGTGCCTTGGCGAAGGCAACCTTGTCGGCAACCTTGCTCTGCTTGGGATCATAGACGCGGCCCGCCGCCGACGTGGCGTCGATCCACATGGCGCAATGGCCCGAGGCGAACAGCGTCTGGTTTTCATTGAAGCCGTTGGAGCTGATGCCCGGAGGTCCATCCTTTTTCATCGTATCGACATACCAGCCGATCGCCTTCTTCCACTCCGGCGAATTGAGCTGCGGCTTCCAGTCCATGTCGAACCAGCGGCCGCCGAACGTGTTCACCAGCGTGCCGAGGAAGGCCATGTTCTCGCCCCAGCCCGGCTTGCCGCGCAGGCACAGGCCATACTGTTCCTTCGACTTGTCGGTGAGCTTGTCGGCGAATTCGGTGATCTGGTCATAGGTCGGCTGCTCCGGCATCTTTAGGCCGGCGGCGTCGAACAGATCCTTGCGGTAGAGCGTGAACGAGCTTTCGGCGTAGAACGGCACGGCGTAGAGCTTGCCGTCGACGGTCAGGCCGCTGCGCACCGGCGCGATCAGGTCGTCATAATCATAGTCGTCGCCGAGATCGTTGAGCGGCGTCAGCCAGCCGCTCTTGCCCCAGATCGGCGTCTCATAGCCGCCGATCGTCAGCACGTCGAACTGGCCGCCCTTGGTGGCGATGTCGGTGGTGACCCGCTCGCGCAGCACGTTTTCCTCGAGCACCACCCAGTTGACCTTGTTTCCCGTCGCCTTCTCCCATTCCGGCGACAGCTTCTGCATGATGATCATGTCGCCATTGTTGACCGTCGCAACCGTGATTTCCGCGGACAGGGCGGTACTCGCCGTCAGTGCCGAAGCTGCGAGCGACGCGGCGAGAGTTCCAATACGCTTACCAATTGGCATTTCGTCTCCTCCTTTACGAATGCGCATGTGTAAGTGAACATGCGTATATATTTTATTGCGCTTGAAAACATCCAAGTCAAGCTGCATAGGGCTTGATATTTGGCGCCCGGCCCAGGTTCGACGGATGGCAGCTCGTATTTTCTGCGGCAGGAAAGCCACGTGCGTAGCAAATAAAGTGAACGTGCGTGCAGTTTGTATTGACTTCGCTCGCGACGCCAATTACCTCGGCTACAGTCAGGAGCTGTCGCACAACCCGCACGCCGACACGATCCGCGTCCGCTCCGGCTGGGGAGAGAAGGAATTGCAGGAATGAGCCTTTCCCGCCGAAGGGAGATCGCGTTCGAATCCGTGGGTCCGACGATTGCCGCCGGCGAAATCCTGGTTGAGATCATGGCGACGGACCGGGGTTTGGGTTTCCTCGAACCGCTGGCGCTGGTCGGCCCTTACCCGAGCGGCGCTCCTGCCATCTTCATCGATCAGGTCGCAAGGCTGGGCGGTGGCGCCGGGCTCATCGGCTGCGTCGGCCGCGACGATTTTGGCACGATCAATCTGGAAAGGCTCAGGCGCGACGGCGTCGACGTGTCCGCCGTCGCCGTCAGCGACCGCTACCCGACAGGAAGCGCCTTCGTTCGCTACAGGCCCGATGGCGGCCGCGACTTCGTCTACAACATCGCCGAATCCGCCGCCGGGCAAATCCGTCTCACCGCGGAAGTGCGCCAACTGGCGGACAGGGCCGGCCACCTGCATGTCATGGGATCCACCCTGTCCGTAGCCGGGCTGAGGGAGATCGTCGCCTATGCCACGAAGGCGGTGCGCGCCCGCGGCGGCTCGACCTCCTTCGATCCGAATGTGCGCAAGGAACTGATCGACGGCGCCGACGGCGCGCAATTTTCAGCCCTGGTCGACGATGCCGATCTCCTACTGCCGTCCGGCGAAGAGTTGCTCACCACGGCAGGGGTAGACGATGAATGCCAGGCGGTGAAGGCGCTGATCGCCAGGGGCGTCGGCGAGATCGTGCTGAAGCGAGGGGCTGCCGGCTCGTCCCGGTTCGCCGCCGATGGCAGCAGGATCGACTGCGCCGGCTTCCTGGTGGAGGAAGTTGACCCAACCGGAGCCGGCGACTGTTTCGGCGCGACCTACCTGACCTGCCGGCGCAAGGGAATGGAGCCCGGCAGGGCGCTGTTCTATGCCAATGCCGCCGGCGCCCGCAACGTCACGCGGCGCGGGCCTATGGAGGGCATCGCCGGCTTCGACGTGCTTGACGACTTCATCGCCGGGACACAGAGAGCGACATGATGGCCAATCCGCTTGCAGGCCTTGCCACTGCCCGCAGAAATGGATCGCCTTACGGCATCACGTCGATCTGCTCGGCCCATCCGCTGGTAATCCAGACGGCCATAAGGCGCGCCGTCAGGGACACGGAAACCACGCTTCTGATCGAGGCAACCTGCAACCAGGTCAACCAGTTCGGCGGCTACACCGGGATGACCCCGGACCTGTTCATCGCCTTCGTGCAGGAGATCGCCAGCAGGGAAGGACTAGAGGCCTCACGCATCATCTTCGGTGGCGACCATCTTGGACCGAACCCGTGGCGCGCGGAGCCGGTCGCACAAGCGATGAGCAAGGCCGAAGCCATGGTCACCGCCTATGTCTGGGCCGGCTTCAGCAAGATCCATCTCGACGCATCGATGGGATGCGCCGGCGAGCCGGCTGCGCTGGACGACGAGACGATCGCCATGCGGGCTGTACGGCTGGCCAAGGCGGCTGAAAAGGCGGCGCGCGCGCGCGGTGGTGCGTTGCCGGTCTACATCATCGGAACCGAGGTTCCCGCCCCGGGCGGCGTCGATCACACGATCAGCGACCTGAAGCCCACCGAAGCGTCAGCGGCGCGCCGCACGATCGACGTGCATCGCGAGATCTTTGCCCGGGAAGGCCTGACTGAAGCATTTGGCCGCGTCATCGCCTTGGTCGTGCAGCCGGGCGTCGAATTCGGCAGCCAGAACGTCGTCGCCTACATGCCGGAGGCGTCGAGGGCGCTGACCGGACTGCTCGATGAGGAACTGTCGCTCGTCTACGAGGCGCATTCCACCGACTATCAGAGCCGTGCGGCGCTGACTGCCCTTGTCGGCAACGGCTTTCCCATCCTCAAGGTCGGCCCGGGCCTGACATTCGCCCTGCGCGAGGCGCTTTACGGGCTTGACCTGATCGCATCCGAAATGGTCGCGGATTATGGCGACAGGTCGCTGGCCCGCACGATGGAGCGCGTGATGCTGGCCGCACCTGGCCATTGGCACAGTCACTATCACGGCAGTGACGCGAGCCTCTACCTCCAGCGGCATTACAGCTACAGCGACCGCATCCGCTATTACTGGAGCAACCCCACTGCCGGCGTTGCCGTCGGCCGCCTGCGCGAGGTGCTCAACGGCGTCGGCATTCCCGAAACGCTGATGCGACAATTCCTGCCGATGGTGCCGGCCGAGCTCGGGCCTGCCGGGAATCCCGAGGCTATTCCTCATGCCGCGATCGGCCAGGTGCTGGCCGACTACGACGCGGCTTGCCGTGGGGACGCCGCCTGAATCTGTTGCGCCGTCGCTAGCCACGGGGCTTGCTGCGCCTGTCGGTCGGCGCCCGGCGCCGCTCGCCTTGACAAATCCGGCCTCCCATGCGCTTTTCGCGCAAATTTTCAGGGCCGGGCTGTGATGCTTCGGCCCGCAACCCAGCACCCCGGACCTTACCAATGACAATGCACCGTTACCGCAGCCATACCTGTGCCCAGTTGAGGAAGAGCGACGTCGGCTCGACCGTTCGCCTGTCTGGCTGGGTGCATCGCGTGCGCGATCATGGCGGCCTGCTCTTCATCGATCTGCGCGACAATTATGGCCTGACCCAGATCGTGGCCGATCCGGATTCGCCGGCCTTCAAGGTTGCCGAGACAGTGCGTGGCGAATGGGTCATCCGCGTCGACGGCGAGGTCAAGGCGCGCTTGCCCGAGACCACGAACGCCAACCTGCCGACCGGCGAGATCGAGATTTTCGCGCGCGAGATCGAGGTGCTGTCGGCGGCCAAGGAATTGCCGCTGCCGGTGTTCGGCGAGCCCGACTATCCCGAGGATATAAGGTTGAAATACCGCTTCCTCGACCTGCGCCGCGAGACGCTGCACAAGAACATCATCGCGCGGACAAAAATCATCGCCGAGATGCGCAAGCGCATGGGCGAGGTCGGCTTCACCGAATTCTCGACGCCGATCCTGACCGCCTCGTCGCCGGAAGGCGCACGCGACTTTCTGGTGCCGTCGCGCATCCATCCCGGCACTTTCTACGCGCTGCCGCAGGCACCGCAGCAATACAAGCAGCTGATCATGGTGTCGGGCTTCGACCGCTATTTCCAGATCGCGCCCTGTTTCCGCGACGAGGACCCGCGCGCCGACCGTCTGCCGGGCGAATTTTACCAACTCGACCTCGAAATGAGCTTCGTCGAACAGGACGACGTGTTGTCGACCATGGAACCGGTGATGCGCGGGGTCTTCGAGGCCTTCGCCAACGGCAAGCCGGTGACGCAGAAATTCCAGCGCATCCCCTATGAGGTCGCCATGCGCAAATACGGTTCCGACAAGCCGGACCTGCGCAACCCGATCGAGATGCAGGCCGTCTCCGACCACTTCCGCGATTCCGGCTTCAAGGTGTTCGCCAACATCCTGGCCAACGACCCGAAGGCCGAGGTGTGGGGCATTCCGGCCAAGACCGGCGGCAGTCGTGCATTCTGCGACCGCATGAACTCCTGGGCGCAAGGCGAGGGCCAGCCGGGGCTGGGCTACATCTTCTGGCGCAAGGAAGGCGACAAGATCGAGGGCGCCGGTCCGCTGGCCAAGAACATTGGCGAGGAGCGCACCGAGGCGATCCGCCAGCAACTCGGCCTTGCCGATGGCGACGCCGCCTTCTTCGTTGCCGGTGATCCGACGAAGTTCGTGTCTTTCGCGGGTGCTGCACGCACTCGCGCCGGCGAGGAACTGAACCTTGTCGACCGCGAGCGGTTCGAACTGTGCTGGATCGTCGACTTCCCGTTCTTCGAATGGAACGAGGAGGAGAAGAAGATCGACTTCGCCCACAACCCGTTCTCGATGCCGCAAGGCGGCATCGATGCGCTGAATGGCGACGATCTGCTCGGCATCAAGGCCTTCCAGTACGACATGGTCTGCAATGGCTTCGAGATCGCCTCGGGCGGTATCCGCAATCATCTGCCCGAAACCATGGTCAAGGCGTTCGAGACGGTCGGGCTGGATCGTGCGACGGTCGAGGAGCGCTTTGGCGGCCTCTACCGCGCTTTCCAATACGGCGCGCCGCCGCATGGCGGCATGGCTGCCGGCATCGACCGCGTCGTCATGCTGCTGGTCGGGGCGAAGAACCTGCGCGAGGTCACCATGTTCCCGATGAACCAGCAGGCCTATGATTTGTTGATGAATGCACCTTCGGAAGCGAGTCCGCAGCAGCTTCGCGAACTGGCGCTGCGCGTTGCGGTGCCCAAGAAGGACGCCTGATCGCGCTTCGGGCGATACTTGAAAGAACCGCCCGAACCGATTCTTTCGATTCGCTAATCCCATGAAAAAGCCCGGCATCGCTGCCGGGCTTTTTCGCGTATTGAGGTCGCTTCGATCAGTCTTCATTGGCCTTGACGGCGACGCCGAGCGTCTTCGGCAGGTCTAGCGGGTTGGACATGGCGCCCGCCATGATCAGCGCGAACGGCACCGATGCCGGCGGCTCGGCCGAGACTTCGAGGCTCTTCGGATCGTCGAGATACTTGCTGACCGCGGCCGTCACTTGCGCCGTCAGCTCCGGATTGTTCAGCTGCGCCATGCCGAACGGCACGATCGCCTTGGCCTGGTTGGCGATGTCCTTGCCCGACATGCCTTGCTGCTTGCCAACATAGTCCAGCACCTTGTTGGTCAGCGAATCGTCATCGAAACGGATCGAGGCGCTGTTGAACGAAAGCTGCTGCAACAGGCCGAGCATGGCCATGCCTTGCGCCGAATTGTCGGCGCCTTCGGGCTGGGCCGCCATCTTCTTCTGCATTTCCTGGAGCGACTTGATGAAATCCATCGTGTAGCCGCCGAGATCGAAGGTCATGCCGAGCGTGCCGGCGTTCTCGACGGAAATGTCATATTTCGACAGTTCCATCTTGCCGTCCGCGGGTTGCCAGGTGCCGGCCATCTCGAGATTGCCGGAAATGTTCTGGTAGCCGAGCGCGTTGATGACTTCCTTGGACTTGGGATCGTCGACCAGCGTCAGGTCGGCGTTGAACTTTTCCGTGTTGGCGGTGAATTCCATCGCCTTGCCGTCCGCCGGCGGCGTGATCTCGACGGCAAGCCCGTCCATGGAGAAGGCGGTCTTGTCGGCGACCTTGACCGTCATGTTTGAGAGTTCGGCCGACTTGTACATCATCAGCGAGCCAAGCGGGCCGGTGGAGCCGTCGGCCGGAACCGTCATGTCGTGGATGACGAAGGGGCTGAGATTGAGGGTGACACCGTCCTTTGAGTGTTCGAATGCCGACGTCGACACGGTGGCAATATCATAGCCGCCATTTGCCTCGGTGACGCCCTCGAGTTTGACGTCGCCGATGGTGAGCGCTTCCTTTTCCGCCGCCGGTTTGATGGCAACGCCCTGCAGCACCATGCTGGTGTTGTCGCCGGTCACGCCGGTCCAGGAGATGTCGACGCCCTGGGCGGAAAGTGCTGCCTTCAGCCGATCGGCAACCGCTGCGTCCTGGGCGAGGGCCGCGTTGAGCGGCAATGTGAACAGAAACGTCGAAAAGGCGAATTTCTGGAGAGTTGAGCGTTTGATTGTCATCGCAAGGTCCCTGAGAGTGTCCTGAAATTGTTTTTCAATTCTTTGCGCCATCACCATTCCGTGACGAACTGGACGGGAAAAAGGCGTGTCCCGGCACAATGGTCGAAAATCACGGTGAAAGGCAAACTCGATCCCACCGTCTTTGCGCAAACCGGTGAATTTGTCATGAAGAGCCGGTCGCCTGATATCATCGTGCTTGGCCATAGAGGCCGCATGTAACAGGCTGATGTTGGCCGACATCCTTTGGCGTACGGTTTCATGTTGCAGAAGGGCCGGTGCATCTGTCAGCCCCTTGCCGCGAATCACCCGCTCGGCTAGTCCCAGCCCATGGGAAAAAGGCTTTTGCCGCCTGAAAATGGCGGTGGCGATCATATCGAACCGGTCGATCTGAAGAAGGCGCTGGAAGAGCGCTATCTGGCCTATGCACTGTCGACCATCATGCACCGGGCGCTGCCCGACGTGCGCGACGGACTGAAACCGGTCCATCGCCGCATCATGCACGCCATGCGCCTGCTGCGGCTGAACCCCGACCAGGGCTTTGCCAAATGCGCCCGCATCGTCGGCGAGGTGATGGGCAAGTTCCACCCGCATGGCGACCAGTCGATCTACGACGCGCTGGTGCGGCTGGCGCAGGATTTTTCGATGCGCTACCCCCTGGTCGACGGGCAAGGCAATTTCGGCAACATCGACGGCGATAACGCCGCCGCCATGCGCTACACCGAAGCGCGCATGACCGACGTGGCGACCGAGCTGTTGTCCGGCATCACCGAAGACGCCGTCGATTTTCGCGCAACCTACAACGAAGAAGACGAGGAGCCGGTGGTTTTGCCCGGCGCCTTTCCGAACCTGCTGGCCAACGGCTCGTCCGGCATTGCAGTGGGCATGGCGACATCGATCCCGCCCCATAACGCGGCCGAGCTTTGTGACGCGGCCCTTCACCTGATCGAGCATCGCGACGCGCCGGTGGCCAAGCTGATGGACTTCGTCCAGGGCCCGGATTTTCCGACCGGCGGCATCATTGTCGATAGCCGCGCCTCTATCCTCGAAGCCTATGAAACCGGGCGCGGCGGCTTTCGTGTCCGGTCGAAGTGGATCCAGGAGGACCAGGGCAGGGGCACCTGGAGCATCGTCGTCACCGAAATCCCTTACGGTGTGCAGAAGGCGCGGCTGATCGAGAAGATCGCCGAGCTGTTGATGGCGCGCAAGCTGCCGCTGCTCGAGGATATCCGCGACGAGAGCGCCGAGGACATCCGCGTCGTGCTGGTGCCGAAGAGCCGCTCCGTCGACCCGGGCATCCTGATGGAATCGCTGTTCAAGCTCACCGAGCTCGAAAGCCGCTTTCCGCTCAACATGAACGTCCTGTCGCGCGGCAAGGTGCCCAACGTTCTGTCGCTGAAGGGCGTGCTGCAGGAATGGCTCGAGCATCGCCGCGATGTGCTTGTTCGCCGCTCGAAACATCGCCTCGGCGAGATCGAAAGACGGTTGGAGATCCTCACCGGCTACCTGATCGCCTATCTCAACATCGACGAGGTGATCAGGATCATCCGCGAGGAGGATGAGCCCAAGCAGGTGATGATGGCCCGCTGGTCGCTCACCGACACCCAGGCCGAAGCCATCCTCAACATGCGGCTGCGCGCCCTGCGCAAGCTGGAAGAATTCGAAATCCGCAAGGAATTCGACGGCTTGAGCGCCGAGAAGACGCAGATCGAGGCGCTGCTTGCTTCAAACGAGAAGCAATGGGCGACGATCAAGTGGGAAGTCACCAACATCCGCGACAAGTTCGGCCCTGAGACCGAGCTCGGCAAGCGCCGCACCCAGTTCGCCGACGCGCCCGAGCACGACCTGACCGACATCGCCCATGCCATGATCGAGCGCGAGCCGGTCACCGTGGTCGTCTCGGAAAAGGGCTGGCTGCGGGCGATGAAGGGGCATCTGGCCGATCTCTCGACGCTGACCTTCAAGGAGGGCGACAGCCTCAAGCTCGCCTTCCATGCCCAGACCACCGACAAGGTGCTGGTCTTCACCACCGGCGGCAAGTTCTACACCATCGGTGCCGACCGGCTGCCCGGCGGCCGCGGCCATGGCGAGCCGATCCGCATCATCGTCGACATGGACAATGACCAGGACATCGTCACCGCCTTCGTTCACGATCCGAAGCGCAAGCTGCTGCTGGCCTCGCATGACGCCAATGGCTTCATCGTGCCGGAGGAGGAAGTCGTCGCCAACACCCGCAAGGGCAAGCAGGTGATGAACGTCAAGGCGCCGGATGAGGCCAAGCGCTGCATCCCGATCACCGGTGACCATCTCGCCATCGTCGGCGAGAACCGCAAGATGCTGGTGTTCGCGCTCTCCGAAATCCCGGAGATGGGCCGCGGCAAGGGCGTTCGTCTGCAGAAATACAAGGACGGCGGCCTTCTCGATCTCAAGCCGTTTACTCTGGAGAGTGGCCTGTCCTGGCAGGATTCAGCCGACCGCACCTTCACCCGATCGCGCGAGGAACTGGCCGAATGGATCGGCGCCCGCGCCTCGGCCGGCCGCATGGTGCCGAAGGGGTTTCCGCGGACAGGGAAGTTTGGGTAGTTGAGCGGCTCTTCCTTCTCCCCTTGGGGAGAAGGTGGCCGAGCAAACCTCGGTCGGATGAGGGGTGTTCCAGCTTGGCGCATCGTTGTCCGGATCGGCGACATGACAGCCGACGCCTCGTTTCTTCCAGCACCCCTCATCCGTCTCGGCGCTGCGCGCCGATCCACCTTCTCCCACAGGGGGAGAAGGAAAGTGCTTTCATCACCATTTGGAATGTCGTCACGATTGCTGCACTATATCCGTGCATAAGCAGGAAAGGTGTTTGGGAGAGGCGGGCGTTTGAAGGAAACAAAAATCCAGAAACCGGAACGGCAGCAGCGCCTGTTCGGCCTGTCGACGCCGCTGCGGTCTGCCGTCATTCCGCCGCTGTCGGCGGCGCGCTGGCTGCTGGTGCTGATCGTCGCCGCCGGCGTCTATTTCTTCCACGGCTTCCTGTTTCCGGTGCTGGCGGCGCTCGTCATCGCTTTCGCCAGCTGGCCGCTCTACCGGCGCCTGCTTGTTGCCGTTGGCGGCAACCGCACCATCGCCGCGACCTTTGCCATCCTGTTCATCCTCGCCTTCCTGGTGGTGCCGATCGCGCTTGCCGGCACCTACGCCATCAACGAGGTGCGCGAGTGGGTCGGCTGGGCGATCGAGACCAACCGGCACGGTGCCGTCACGCCGCAATGGATCGCCACGATGCCTGTCGTGGGCGAGTGGTTGAACGAGCAATGGACGACCAATTTTGGCCACCCCGGCGGCATTGGCGAATTGATCCAGTTGGTCAGCGGCGCCAATATCGGCAGCATCTATCGCGGTGTCCTTGCCGCCGGCGGCAGCGCCTTCGGCCTGCTCCTGACGCTGCTGTTCATGATGATCGCGCTGTTCTTCGCCTATCGCGACGGCGAGCATTTTGCCGGCCAGATCGACCGCCTCGGCGAGCGCATCCTGCCGACCAGATGGGAGCGGATCTCGCGCGTCGTGCCGGCGACGATCTCTTCGACCGTGACCGGCATGACCGTCATCGCCATTGGCGAGGGGCTGGTGCTGGGCATCGCCTACTGGCTGGCTGGCGTGCCATCGCCGGTAACGCTTGGTGCGCTGACCGGCGTCATGGCGTTGATCCCCGGCGGCGCACCACTGTCCTTCACGCTGGTCTCGATCTACCTCGCCGCCAGCGGTTCGCCGATGGCCGGTCTGGCGCTGTTCCTCTGGGGTGCGGTCGAGCTGTTCATCGTCGACAAGACATTGCGCCCGAAGCTGGTCGGCGGGCCGATAAAACTACCCTTCCTGCCGACTTTTTTCGGCCTGATCGGCGGCGTCAAGACCATGGGGTTTCTCGGCCTGTTCATCGGCCCGGTGCTGATGGCCCTGCTGGTTGCGATCTGGCGCGAGTGGCTGCGCGAGGTGGAACTGACCGACGAAATCGTGCCGGACCCCCCGGTCGAAATCGAGGCTGGCCCGCAGATCGAGGTTCTGCCCGAACCCAGCGTCGTGAAGAAAGCCAGCGCCTGACCTGCCGCCGTTTGCAGACCGGCATCACCTGAATATCGACCTACCTTAGACCGGATGATGCACCGCAAGGTCGGCCCGGCGCTTGCGGCCCTCGCGCAATTGCCAGAGCGAATGCGCGATCAAGGTGACGATCAGGATTACGCCGCCGATCAGGCTGTTGCGGGTCGGGGTCTCGGCAAAGATCATCCACACCCAGACCGGCGCCAGCACGGTTTCGAGCAGGTAGAACATCGCCACTTCGGGCCCCGAAATGTATTTCGGGCCGTTGGCCAGGCAGAAGAACGAGATCGGCATGATGACGGCGCCGTTGAAGATGATCCACCACGGCGCGTTCACGTGGAAACCTTCGCCGGTGACCATGAACGCCGCCAGCACGAGCGGCAGCAGGACGCCGACCAGGGCCGTGAAGCCCATATCCTTGCCGCTGGCGCGCGAGATGGTGATGGCCACGGCGACGAAGAAGGCTGAGCACAGCGCCATGAAATCGCCGAACAGATGCCCGGTGCCGACCGACCCTCCGACGATGACCAGCACGCCGAAAATCATGATCAGCATCGCCACGATCGTCACCAGCTGTGGCTTCTCCTTCAGGAATATCCAGGACAACAGCGCCGCGAACACGGTGTTGAAAGCCAGGATGAACACCAGGTCGGCCGTCGAGGTGTGATAGACGGCGGTGACGAAGGTCACCCCCGTCAGCCCGTAGCATATCGCCACGACAAGGCCGGGCCAGCCAGGAATGAGCTGCGGGGCATTCCGGCTCAGCGCGCGCCATACCGACCAGATGATCATGGCCGCGACGAAGGTGGTTCCGGTGCGCAGCAACATGATGGACCATGCGCCACCGTCGGCAAGCCGGATCAGCGGAATGTCGACGGTCAGTGTCAGCCCGCCGATGGCGGTTATCAGTAAGCCCTTCTGGTGGTCGTGATGGGAAGACATGCGGCAACTTTCGCAATGAAGTGCAGACGGGACCGGCGCAATGGCGCACTCTCCAGCCAAGCGGCTGAAAGACCAGCATCCCCTGCCTTGAAACAGTTTAAGTGTGGACCGTGGAAAAACTCAGCGTGAAACCGCTTCGTTGGTGTAGCGCTCCCAGCCTTTCGGGCCGAGATGCTCCTGCGGCATGAAGCGCATCTTATAATTCATCTTGCGCGAGCCGTTGACCCAGTACCCCAGGTAGACATGGGGCAGGCCCATCGCCCGGGCGCGGGCAATGTGATCGAGGATCATGAACGTGCCGAGCGACCGCTCCTCGAACTCAGGATTGAAGTAGGAATAGACCATCGACAGGCCGTCGGCCATTTTGTCGGTGAGCGCCACCGCGATCAGCTCGCCCTGTCCCTTGCCGGTGATGAAGGTGTCGGGCCCGCGCCGCCGGTACTCGATCACCTTGGTGTCGACATGGGTATCCTCGACCATCATGGCATAGTCGAGCACCGTCATGTCGGACATGCCGCCACGGCGGTGGCGGGCGTCAAGGTAGCTGCGGAACAGTGAATATTGTTCGGTCGAGGGCTCGGCATTGTGCATGTGGCCGACGAGGTCGGAATTGTGCTGCAGCACCCGTTTCATGTTGCGGCTGGCGGTAAATTCCTGGGCGAGGATGCGTACCGAAACACAGGCGCGGCAGGTCTCGCATGCCGGCCTGTAGGCGATGTTCTGTGAGCGCCGGAAGCCGCCTTGCGTCAAGAGGTCGTTCATCTCCGCCGCCTTGTCGCCAACCAGGTGCGTGAACACCTTGCGCTCGAACTGGCCGTCAAGATACGGGCACGGCGACGGCGCGGTCAGGAAGAACTGCGGCGACTGGGTCGGATGCTGCGTCATCGAGCCTTGGAAACACTCCTTCGAATCCCTCTACCTTTGGCGCGGATGGCGAAAAATTCAACAGGATTGTGAGGGCGTGGTCGACTAGACGCCTTCACATTTACACTCAATCGGCTGTGACGGCTCTTCAGAGCACCGTTTTAGCGGCCCGTCCGGCTGACCACGGTGCCGAGCAAAAGGTCGTGCAGCGTGCGCTTGCGATCGGCAAACAAGGTCACCAGCAGGACCAGCGGCGACAGGATGACGTTGCCGGCCCAGAAAAGCACCGAATGGACGACGGCCGTGAGACCGTCGATCGGCCTCCCGTCGAGCCGGTCGAGCCGGATGCCCATCATCTTCATGCCCGTGGTGGCCTGGTCGGCACTGCCCAGCGTGTTCCAGATGTAGAGGATGGCGACGGCCGGCACCAGGACGCCAAACAGCATCCAGCCAAGACCGAGTGTCAAAAGCCCGAGGAAGAACACCAGTATGGCGAATGGAATGGTGAGCAGCGCGACGATCATATAGTCGATCACGAAGGCCACGATGCGCCGCGAGCGCACGCCGTCAAAGGCCCTGACATCGTCAAGCATGGTGGTGATGATTTCGCCGTCGAGAACGCGCGCGTTCATGTCATTTCCTCGTAACAGGGCCCGACATAGGGTGCGGGCCGCTCAGCAATGAAATGGTGAAGGCCCGCGGCGGAATCAAGATCGAGCTTTTTGCGGCGCGCAAGGCATGAGCGGTAAGAGACGCAATCTGAATCGGTTGAATTTGCGGCGCGGATGGCATTAGCTTGCTGCGGCGCAACAAAGCGCCCAGGGGCAGAGGGACGGGGCAACATGGACTACGACATGCTGGTCATCGGCAGCGGCCCGTCGGGGCGGCGCGCTGCGGTGCAGTCGGCCAAGCTCGGCAAATCGGCGCTGGTGGTCGACCGTGGCCGGCGTCTCGGCGGTGTTTCGGTGCATACCGGCACCATTCCATCAAAAACGCTGCGCGAGACCGTGCTCAATCTCTCCGGTTGGCGCGAGCGCGGCTTCTATGGGCGCGGTTACCGGGTCAAGCAGGATATTTCGGTCGGCGATCTGGTCGAGCGCCTGCACAAGACGCTCGACCACGAGGTCGAGGTGCTGCAGCACCAGTTCATGCGCAACACGGTCAAGAGCGCCCGCGCCGACGTGAAGTTTCTTGGCCCCAACAAGGTCAGCCTGACCACCGACACCGACGACTACAGCGAGGTTGGTTTTGCCAATGCACTGATCGCGGTCGGCACCAGGCCGCACCGTCCGCGCGACGTGCCCTTCGACAAGACCCGAATCTTCGACAGCGACGAGATGCTGGAGCTTGATCGTCTGCCGCGTACGCTGACCGTGATCGGCGCCGGCGTCATCGGCGTCGAATATGCGACGATCTTTTCCGCGCTCGATGTGCCGGTGACGCTGGTCGAGCCGCGCAACTCCATTCTCGATTTCGTCGACCGCGAGATCGTCGACGATTTCATCCATCAGATGCGCGATCGCGGCATGACAATCCGGCTGGGCAGTGCGGTGAAGGAGATCCGCTCCAAGCCGGACGCCGCCGAGGTCGAACTGACCGATGGCCGCACGATTCGCTCCGAGGTGGTGCTCTATGCCGCCGGTCGCACCGGCAATGTCGGCAGCCTGCGGCTGGATATCGTCGGCATCGACGCCGACTCAAGGGGGCGAATCAAGGTCGATCCGCATACGTTCCAGACCAGCGTGCCCAACATCTATGCCGCCGGCGACGTCATCGGCTTTCCGAGCCTGGCCTCGACCTCGATGGAGCAGGGCAGGGTGGCGGCCTGTCATGCTTTCGGCGTGCCCTTGCCGCCGCCACCCGAAACCTTTCCCTATGGCATCTACGCGGTGCCGGAAATCTCGACGGTCGGCCAGTCCGAGGAGCAGGTGCGTGAAAGTGGGGCCGCCTATGAGGTCGGCGTGGCGCGTTTTCGCGAGACCTCGCGCGGCCACATCATGGGCGTCAACACCGGCTTCCTGAAGCTGTTGTTCTCGATCGAGACGCGCCGGCTGCTCGGCGCGCATATCATCGGCGAGGGCGCCACCGAGCTCATCCACATTGGCCAGGCGGTGATCAATCTCGGCGGCACCGTCGACTTCTTCGTCAACAACACGTTCAACTATCCGACACTCGCCGAAGCCTACAAGATTGCAGGGCTGGACGCCTGGAACCGGATGGGGCGAGGGTAGGCAGACAGTTCATTCGGAGGCAGGCGCCGGTACCCGCCGCGGCAGGTCGGCGGCGAGCAGCGGCAGGCATATCAGCTAGAGCGCGGCACCGGCGATCCACACCAACCCCGGCTGATAATCAGCGATCCGAACACCGGGGAGGCGCTGGACGCCGCCGCTCAATCTTATCCGCTGCTGCGCTCGGCCCTGTCGCACTATCGGGCTGGCGGCCATCAGGCACAGTTACGAGAGCGGAAGTGCGCATGGCTGCGAGATGATGGCTTCCGCCGTCAATCAGCTTTGCGCGATGGGCGCGGCACTGCCTTCAGCCATTGCCTTACGATTGCCGCGTCGGCACTGCCGAACTCATGACCCGATGGAACAATCCGGGCGTCGAGGTCGGCGCCATGCTGGCTGAGCAATGTCACCAGAGCCGGCGCGAAGGGCGCATAGGTAAGGTCGGCGGCACCGGCGACGATCAGCACCCGCACGCTTGACAGATCCGTCGCCGGCACGTCGTCGAGCACCGGCATCGGCCGCAGCAGCGCGGCGCGTTCGACAAGGCCCGGATGCAGCAGCATCAGGCTCGAAACCATATTGGCGCCGTTCGAATAGCCGAGGAATGTCGTGCGAGAGGGATCGAGCCCGTGATGTGTCGCGGCGTCAGCGACGAAGCTTGCAAAGGCGTTGGTTTCGGTGCGGATACTCTGCTGTTCGAAGCGCGTCGGCGTGACGCGTGCGAACCAGCGGAAACCATCCTCCTGGACGATGCGGCCGCGCACGGCGATCAGCGTGGCGTGCGGCGCGATCTCTCGTGCCAGCGGCACCAATGTCGTCTCGTCGACACCCGACCCATGCAGCAGGAAGAAGCATTCGCCAGTTGAATCCGCGGGGTTGTATAGGCGGTAGCGGAAGGCGAGATCACGCAATAACGCACCATCTTGTGAGGTCTCTTCGGTCATGGCCTCATCCTTTTGATTTCATGACGGTTCCGGTCAGTTTGCCGGCTTCAAAACGCAATATTTTCAAGCTCCGCGAAAGTTGATTGAACCGGGCGCATTACCGTCCGTTTCTTCGCCGATATCATTCCTGCGGAGGAATCGAAGCGGTGCGCCGGGGGTCGCATTGCCGGCATGAACAACCAGCTTTGAGGCCTTTTGTCGATGACCACCCAACTTTCCCCGGACCGCGGCACGCGTGTCCCAGACCGCGATACGCGTGTCTCGGATCGCGGCACGCATATCCCGGATCGCGATATGCGACCGGATCGCACCGAGCGCGTCCCGGATCGCACGGAGCGCGACACGCGCATCGATGTGCTTCGCGCTCTCGCTTTGCTGACCATCTTCGTCGACCACGTGCCGGGTACCGCCTTCGAGTATCTGACCTACAAGAATTTCGGCTTTTCAGACGCGGCAGAGGTCTTCGTGCTGATCTCCGGAGTCTCGGTCGCGCTCGCCTATGGCAAGAAATTCCAGCCAGGAAACAGGCTGCTGGCAACGTTGAAGATGTGGCGCCGCGCTGGCGTGCTCTATGCCGCCCACATCGTCACCACTATGGTGGTGATGGCGATCTTCTGCGCGGCGGCCGTGTTCGCCAGGCGACCGGAGCTGTTGACGATGATCAACATCGAGCCGTTGATTAAGAATACGCCGCAAGTGCTGGTCGGCATCGTGACGCTTGGCCACCAGCTCGGCTACAACAACATCCTGCCGGTCTATGCAGTGCTGCTCTTGCTGGCGCCGGTCTTCCTGCTCTTCGTCAGCTACCGGCCATTGCCGGCGCTGGTCGCATCCGGTGCGCTGTGGCTGGTCGCGGGGATCTACCAGATCGCGCCACCGAACTATCCCGAGCCCGGCTTCTGGTTTCTCAACCCGCTGTCGTGGCAGTTCCTGTTCAACATCGGCCTGGCAGGCACGCTGCATGTGCGTCGCGGCGGCACCATCCCGGTCAATCGCTGGCTGGTTGGCGCGGCTTTGGCCTACACCGCCACGGCGCTGGTCTGGGTGCATAGCCCGCTCTGGGGGCAGATCTCCTGGTTGGGCCTGCCTCCCGTGTTGACCGGCTTCGACAAGACGTTCCTGGCACTGCCGAGGCTGCTGCATATCCTGGCGGTGAGCTACCTGATCGTGGCATTCCCCGCCATCTCGAACCTGTTCCGCACCGGGCGAGATCATCCGCTTGCCATATTGGGCAAACGATCGCTGCCGGTTTTCATTGCCGGCACGGTGCTCGCCCTGACGGCGCAGGTGCTGAAGCAGATCAACCCGGGCGGGCTTGCCTATGACAGCCTGTTGATTGCCGCCGGCATAGCCATGCAGTTTGCGCTTGCCTACTATCTCGAATGGCTTTCGAGCCTTGGCTGGTCCGGGAAAAGCAGGCCGGCTCACAACGCCGCACCGCCCGTCCAAGCGTCCTTCGGCATGTCGTCGATGGCAACAAGAATGGGCCGATGAGAGGCGTCAGGCGGCTCAGGCGGGCGAGGGGCCGGATGAGGCCCGCACCATGAGGTCGACCGGCAGCGATTGCCGACTGAATGTGCCGTCGTTTTCGAGGATCGCCTTGACGGCAAGGCGGCCCATCTCGGCGATCGGCTGGACGATTGTGGTCAGCGGCGGTTTGGAAACCGCTCCTTCCGGGACACCGTCGAAGCCGACGATCGAAACGTCGCCGGGTACAGTGATGTCATGCTGCCGCAGCCAGTCCAGTGCATGCAAAGCGATCCTGTCCGACATTGCCAGGATAGCAGTCGGTGTCTCGGCGCCGGCAAAAATATGGTCGAGGCCGGCCCAGACACTCTCCTCGTCATTGACGGTTTCGTAGATCGGCACCTTCGAGACGTCGATGTCGACGCGGGCGAGTTCAGCGAAGTAGCCACGCAGGCGGTCTCGCGTACCGGAGTAGAGCGCCAGCTCCACTTGCGCCTGCGTGGTCGGGCCGAAGCCGTCGTCCGCACAGGGCAGGGCAAGCACGGCAAAGCGACGATGCCCAAGTTCGGTCAGATGGCGCGCCGCCAGGCCGGCGCCGGCGATGTTGTCTACACCGATCGCCGCGACCGCCTCGTCGTCGTCTGAATCGAGATCGAGCGCCACAAAGGGCAGCTTGCGTTCACGCGCCAGTTCGACCAGCCTTGAACCGCCGTCGACACAGAAGACGATGAAGCCATCGACCAGCGCGCTCTGGATGTTCCAGGCGAGCTGTTCGTTGTTGGCGGCGGAAACCAGCGAGATTCCCGCACCGGTCGCGTCACAGGCCTGCGAGATGCTGGCCATCATCACCCGGGCGAAAGGATCGTCGAAGAAATAGGACAATGGTTCCGCGGTCGCGACACCGATGGCGTTGACCTTGCCGGCGCGCAGCAGTCGGCCTTTTGGGTCGGGTCCGCCATATCCCATTGCCTCGGCTGCCGCCTTGACCCGTTCGCGGACCTCCTCGCGCACGATCTCCGGGCGGGCGAACACGTTGGACGCGGTGCCGTGCGACACGCCGGCCGCTTTGGCAATGTCTGCCAGCCGGACCGGTCTTGTCTTTCCAGAGGTCAATGGCGCCATCTTCGTCTCCTGAATTCATTTCCATCTAACACTTTCGTTGGATCGGTTCAAATTGTGGCTTGATCGAAGGTCGGCCGAGGTGTATATTTGAATCGATCCAAAGAAACAGCAGCCCATATGATTGGATCGATTCAATTCAAGGAAAGGGAGATGTGTCATGCATCCCGTCAACTATCTCTTCGAAGACATCTATCGCAACGACTGGAGCATCGGCTCGACCGCCACGACCCAGAAGCGCCGCGACAGGGCCAGCCCATGGGTTCACGAGCTGCGGTTCCTCGTGGAGCGCAAGCGGAGCTGATCGGGGTTGCTTTTTCGCGCCTGTCGATTGGATCGATTCAAATACTGAAAGGAGCGCATATCATGCATCCCGTGAGCTATCTGTTCGAAGACATCTACCGCAACTACTGGGGCATCGCGCCAGCGTCCGAACGGCCGGAGAGGCATCGGTTGGCGAGGCTGCGGCGGCACAATCGCGAATTGCTTGTCCAGCCCGAGCGCCGGCAGGATTGATCGGATCCGGTCTGATCAGGAACGCGTGCGCACCCGCGCCGAGCCAGCGATCACCAGCCAGCCGGCGATGAGCAAGGTGCCGCCGATCGGCGCTGACAGCGGGAACAGCCGCGAGCCGAGGAAATCGCGGGCCAGCAGATCGCCGCAGAACAACAGAAGCCCAACCAGCAGGATCAGGCTGCCGATGCGCAGCGTCCGGTTCGTGCCAAGCAATCCGGTCGCGAGGAAAACCGGCGCATGCATGAGCAGGAAGGATGCGGCAGTGCCGACAAAGGCCCCGCCCAGATGCGCCGCCGCGGCCGAAAGCGCCACGCCGGCGGCACCACAGAGGCCGCCGGCCAGGACGAGGATACGGCCGCTGTTGCCGTAAGATTGCTCGGCCGTGCTCATGTCTGGGGCTCCGTGACGTTCAAGGCATGCGACCCGATTCGGTCAGGGCTTGCCGGCATTGGCGAGCATGTCCTGCTCGCGGCGCGATTGCGCCAGCCAATTATACACCGCGCCGCCGGCCATCAAGACGGATGTGCCCAGAAACACCGAGCGCATGCCGAAATGGCCACCGGCAAAACCGCCAAGCAAGGGGCCGGCGACCTGTCCGACATATTGGGCGGAGATCGAGAGCCCGAGCACATTGCCGCCGACGCCGTCGGGAACATTGTGGCGGATGACGCTGGTGATGCAGGGCAAGAGCCCGCCCAGCGCCAGGCCCATCAGGAAGCGCAGGCCGATGAGTTGCCAGCTCTGCGTGACGAAGGCCTGCGGGATCAGCAGCAGCGCCGAGACGGCAAGCGCGCCGATGATGACATTCCAATGGCCGATGCGGTCGGCGAGCTTGCCGAGGCGCGAAGCCGACAGGATGGCGCCAAGCGCTGCCGCCGACATGACGACGCCCGAGATCAGCGTGACGCGGCTCTGGTCTTCGATCAGCTGCTGCACATAGACGGTGATGATCGGTTCGATCGACATGGTGGCGAAACTCAACAGCATGCCGGTCGCCAGCATCGCGATAACAGGCCGCTTGTCGGGAATTTGTGCCCAGCCGCCTTTCTGCTTCTGCTTCGATGCGGCGTCTCTCGTTTTCGGTCGGGGATTCTCCTTGATCAGAAACGTGGTCGCCAGGAATGCCAGGAAGATGACGCTGCCGGACAACAGGAAGGTGGCGCGGATGCCGATCAGCGGCGGCAGGGCGCCACCAACCAGCGGGCCGACCAGTGCCCCACCGGTGATGCCGGCCGACAGCAGGCCCAGTGCCCAGCCGGAACGCTCCTTTGGCGTCTGCATGGCGACCAGGATGGTCGATCCCGAGGAATAACCGCCGGCAAAACCGATCAGCAGCCGCAGCAGCACCAACTGCCATCCGGTCTGCACCATACCAGTCAGCGACATACATATGGCCATGCCGAAGCTGGCGCGAACCAGCATCACCTTGCGGCCGTAACGGTCGCCTAGACGTCCCCAGAGTGGTGCGACCAGTGCCGCCGCGAAGAAGGTCGCGCCATAGGCGATCCCCGACCATTGCACGATCGCCGCGTGGCCTTGGGCGCCGAGCTGCTCGATATAGAGCGGCAGGAACGGCAAAAGCAGCGTCATGGCGATAAGCGTCGAAAACGACCCGGCAAAGCACACGAACAGATTGCGCCGCCAATGGATGTTGTAGGTGCTGTCGATCGCCGGGGGCGTGTTCTGCATGTCATATGTCCTGTCCGAGCAATGCAGTGTCGGCGGGTTGCTGCGGATACCGTTTTGGGATACCAAGATGGTATCCGTCATGGACGCAAGCGTGGGTGCTGTCAATGCGACCCCTCTCAAACGTGATCGGAAGATGCCGCCAGCAAGCCGATCGCCGGCAATGACCAGAAAACGGAGACGACAATGTCGCAGATGCAGAGCGTCGAAAAACAGCTTCGGCAGATGATCCTGGGCCTCGAGATCGGTCCCGGCGAGAAACTGACCGAGCGCTGGATCGAAAGCCGCTTCGGCGCCTCGCGAACCCCGGTCAGGGCCGCGCTGTTGCGGCTCGAGACCGAGGGCCTGGTCGGCAGGGACGGCCGTGGCTGGACCGTGTCGCCCATCAATCTGGCCGAGCTCGAGCAGATCGCCGTCTACCGGGAGGCGGTCGAGGTTGCAGCCCTTCGCCTGACATGCGCCTTGGCGGACCGGAGCGCTGTCGATGTCATCGAGGCGATGCTCGACTCCTGCGACACCGACACGCCGCGCGAGGAATGGCATCGTATCGGCATGGATTTTCACATCGAGCTGGCGCGGCTGTCAGGCAATGAATTCCTGTTCCGGGCGGTCCGCGATGCCATGACGCGTCTGTCGCGGGCCCGCTGGCTGGAGGTTCGCGACGAGGCGGCCCTCGCTCGCGCCTGGGCCGAACATCGCGCCATTCTGGCAGCGGCACGCCTTGGCGATGCCGATAAGGCCGCGCGCCTGCTTTCGGCCCACATCGTCGGCAGCCGCGACCGGCTGGTGACGTCGCTGGCCAACGATCGGCGTGGTCTTCGCGCCAGGGGCTTTGCCGTGATCGCTGCTTAGGGCGTTGTGCAGGGCAAGGTACGCGCTGCGCAAAAGGCGGCGTCCGCGCGCGCCGTGCACTTTCGGCCTCGCTTCACGGGCACTGATGGCGTAAGAGCGGCGATGGAAAACAACCGATTTGAAACACCCGTGACCGTCAAGTCAGTCTCGGCGGGAAGCACTCAACTCTTGCGAACGGCTCGTGAGGCTTCCGATTACCTGCTCAACAGCTGGCCCGGCAAGCGCAGCCCCAAGCATCGCGCGGCCCTGCAGGCCTGTCACGATGCGCTGGCCGGCGACAAGCCGGCGATGAACGCCAGGCGCGCCTTCATTGCTGCAGCGCGCGAAGTGGACGTCTTTGTCAGCGACAAGGCCCCGGCCTGATCCAAGGCGACAATCTGGAATGAGGCACGGCCCGCATGCGCGGGCCTTTTGCCGTCACTTTGCCGTTTCGGTTTCGGTTTCAGTCTCGTCTTCGGGCTTCGAACGCTCGCGCGCGGCAACCTTGGCCGCCAGCTTTTCAGCCTTCTTGGCCGCCTTCTGGCGGTCGCGTTCCTTGCGTTCGTGATCGTAGTTTGGTGGTCGCGCCATATCGGCTCCTTTTCACTGCCTTGCGGCTCTGACCCTGCCTAGGAGCATTAGCCGTCAAACACAACAGCTGAAGCGATCGTGCCCGGCCGTTGGCGTCGATGATGGTCCGGGGCTTGCAAGATGCACGGCACAATGGTGTAGGGGACCGGGGCGCCAACGCATCGTGAGCTGCGCGTTTGTTTTGATCAAGTGAACTATGGCCACCATACAGCGAACGACGGCAAGGGTTTTCTATTATGCGCGAAACGTCGCGCGCGATATCGCGCCGCAGGCGCTGTTCCGCCGGCGGCTGGCGGGTCGCCTCGAAAAATCCCTGCTTGCGGACGGTTCGGTTCGCCAGCGGTTGAACTACTACAACAAGCTGCAGGACGCATTTTCGCCCAGCCCGGCGGCAGTGCGTATCGACAATCTGCCCTTCGTACCGAGCATGTACTATTACGACCTCAAGGAGATTGCCCGGTATTTCGACCCCAAATTGCTCATCGACCTGCAATTCGGCGATGTTGTCGACGTGCCGGAGGTGCCGTCGCTCGTCAAGAATCGGCCGATCCATGCCGACAACAGCAATGCGATCATTCTGAAATTCAACAAGTTCCGGCACTTCCACATGCCTGCCGACGCAACCGCGTTCGCCGACAAGCTCCCGGCCGTGGTCTGGCGCGGCGATCTCAACAATCCGATACGGACAAGATTTCTGGATGCCGTGCGCGATCTGCCGTTTTGCGACGCCGGCTCACACAAGTCATACGCGCCGGCCGAGTATAGCAAGCCATTTCTCAGCATCAGCCAGCAGCAGCGTTATCGCTACATCGTCTCGCTCGAAGGCAATGACGTGGCGACCAATCTCAAATGGATCATGAATTCGAATTCGCTCTGCCTGATGCTGCCGCCGACATACGAGACATGGTTCGGGGAGAAGCAACTCGAGGCCAACGTCCACTATGTACCGCTCGACCCGGATTTCGCCGACCTTGCCGAAAAGGTGCGCTATTTCGAACAGCACCCGGCAGCGGCCGAACGCATCATTGCGGCGGCGAATGCCTATTGCCGGACATTCGCCAACGAGAAGGCCGAGCAGGCGATCTCCCTGCTCGTGCTCTACAAATACTTTGTGCTCAGCGGCCAGATCGAGCCTGATCCCGAGGTCTGGGGCTATATCACGGGCTGATGCATGTCGCTCAAAAGTGGCCCCGGTTTTCAGACTACGACATGCATAAACAAAAGACTTAAAGTGCGTCGCATGATTCCGTTTCGAGGCGATGCGCTTTAAGTGCCCGGCGGGCATCGTCCGCCGGGCCATCGAAACCTGTGCTCACACGCCGCTGCGATCGAGAACCAGATCGGCGGCGCCGAAGCGGTCCTTTGCCGTCAGTTGCTGGTGCCAGTAGGGATAGAGCAAAGGCGGCCGGCTGACCGCGTCGAGGCGGTCACGCTCCTCGCTGGTGAGCGCCAGGCTTGCCGCCGCGATGTTGTCCCGAAACTGCGTTTCGGTCCTGCCGCCGATCACCAGCGAACTGACCGCCGGCCGGCCGAGCAGCCAGGCCAGCGCCACCTGCGCTGCCGACACGCCGCGCTGCGTGCCGATCTCGACAAGGACGTCCACGATCCGCCAGAGCCGGTCCTCGTCGCGGATCGGCGGTTCGGACCAGCCGGCGAGCTGGCGGGCGGTCGGGCTGTCGCGGCGGTATTTGCCGGAGAGCAATCCGCCGGCAAGCGGGCTCCAGACCAGCACGCCCAACCCCTGATCGACCGAAATCGGCAGCAATTCATACTCCGCCTCGCGCGCTTCCAACGTGTAGTGGATCTGCTGGGTGACAAAGCGCGGCTGGTGATGGCTGTCGCTGATGCCCAGCGCCTTCATCACCTGCCAGCCGGAATAGTTGGAGCAGCCGACATAGCGGACCTTGCCCTGGGCAACCAGCGTATCAAGCGCGGCGATGGTTTCCTCGAGCGGTGTCGTGCCATCCCATTCGTGCAGGAAGTAGATGTCGATGACGTCGGTCTTCAGCCGCTTCAGGCTTTTCTCGCATTCGCGGATCAGGTGATAGCGCGACAGGCCTTCATCGTTGGGACCGTTGCCGATCCGCATCCGCGCCTTGGAGGCGATCAGCACGTCGCCCTTGCGCTTGCCGCCGAGCGCTTCGCCGATGATCTCTTCCGAGATGCCGTTCGAATAGACATTGGCGGTGTCGATGACGTTGATGCCGGCATCGATGCAAAGGTCGATCATCCGGCGCGCCTCGTCGAGGTCGGTTTTGCCGACAGCCGAAAACGCGCCGGCACCGCCGAAGGTCATGGTGCCCATGGTCAGTGTCGAAACTTTCAAGCCGGAACGGCCGAGGGTGCGGTATTCCATGTCAGTCCTCGCGATTGCATTGGGGAAGGGGGCTTTGGGGAAAGATATTTGTAGGACAATTTAGACCGCTTGTCGCCATGCCACGACGATGGATCGATCATGCCTCGCGGAATTTGCAGTGGCGGCAGTCTCGCTCCAGTCTGCAATAAAACCGTCATTGCCGGTCTATATTGAAGTCGGCTCAGGTGTTGCCACTCCGGGACGCAGGCCAGGGGTTTGGGCGCCGGACGTGGATGGACAGGGCTTGCAAGCGGAGCAACTGATATGACCGAGCTAAGACAGAATTCTCCCGCCAAGGACTGGCTTGAAGCCGAGCTCGCCGACACGCTCGACGAGGACTATGAGCTCGAAATGTCGGAGCCGGCACTGTCGATGGAGATCGCCAAGATCTACAAGAACTCGCATCCGCCATCGATCGATCGCATGCAGTATTTTCGCGACCTGATCACATTGCAGTCCGAATTGATCAAGCTGCAATCCTGGGTCGCCTATCACAAGAAGAAGCTGGTGGTGATCTTCGAGGGCCGCGACTCCGCCGGCAAGGGCGGCGTCATCAAGCGCATCACCCAGCGGCTCAATCCGCGCATCTGCCGTGTCGTCGCCCTTCCGGCGCCGACCGAGCGCGAGAAGTCGCAATGGTATTTCCAGCGCTATGTGCCGCATCTGCCGGCCGGCGGCGAGATCGTGCTGTTCGACCGCTCCTGGTACAACCGCTCCGGCGTTGAACGGGTGATGGGTTTTGCCGAGCCCGATCAGGTCGAAGAATTCTTCCGCGACGTGCCGGAGTTCGAGCGGATGCTGGTCCGCTCGGGCGTCACCGTGGTCAAATACTGGTTCTCGATCACCGACGAGGAGCAGCAGATGCGCTTCCTGATGCGCATCCACGATCCGATGAAGCAGTGGAAACTGTCGCCGATGGACCTGCAGTCGCGCGTGCGTTGGGAACAGTACACCAAAGCCAAGGAAGAGACCTTCGCCCGCACCAACATTCCCGAAGCGCCCTGGTTCATCGTCGAGGGCAACGACAAGAAGCGGGCGCGGCTGAACTGCATCGACCATTTGCTCAAGCAGATGCCGTATGAAGAGGTGCCGCACGAGGAGATCACGCTGCCCGAGCGTGTCTTCAATCCCGAGTACGAACGCCAGACGCTGCCGCGCGAACTCTACGTGCCGGAGAAGTACTGAGGTAGGGTTCCCTTCTCCCCGTATAGTGACGGGGAGAAAGGGCCTGCACCAAGGGTTTCGCGATCTACGCCCGCTTGATGACCACGTGGGTGGCGAGCGGGGTGGCAACTTGCTCGCTGCAGAGGTAACCGAGCTTGGGCATGTCCAGGCCGGCAAAAAGGTTCTCGCCGGCGCCAAGCAGCACCGGCGCGATCGCCAGATGCATCTCGTCGATCAGTTTCTCCTGGAGATATTGCCGGATGGTGGCGACGCCACCACCGACCCGCACGTCCTTGCCATCAGCCGCTGCTTTCGCTTGTTCAAGCGCCGAATGGATGCCGTCGGTGACGAAGTGGAAGGTCGTGCCGCCTTCCATTGTGAAGGATGCCCGCTTGTGGTGGGTCAGTACGAACACCGGCACATGGTAGGGCGGGTTGTTGCCCCACCAGCCCTTCCAGCTATCATCCGGCCATTCGTCCCGGATCGGCCCGAACATGTTGCGGCCGAGGATCCAGGCGCCGAGATTCTCCATGCTGCGCGCCGCAAAATCCTCGTCAGTGCCGGTCGCGCCGCCTTCCTCTCCGAACATCTTGCGGAAGGTGCGGGTGCTGAAAGCCCATTTGTGCAGGGCTTCCCCGCCAACACCGAGCGGATTTTGCAGATCCTGATCGGGACCAGCGCCATAGCCGTCGAGCGACAGGCTGAAAGCATTGACTCGAAGTTTGGACATGAGAGCCTCCTCGATAATCAGTTGTAATTTGCAAGCAGTTGTTTCGTAGCAAACTGATTGCGAATTGCAAGCGGTTTTTTAAGCGCAAACAAGTCAGGGGATTGGTCAAACGACCCTCGCGCTCTGCTCCTTGGTCGGGAAGCTGGAAACTGTCATGGATATCCAGGAGACCGCCGGCACTGTTCGCCGCGATCGGCCATCGGCGGGAAAAGAAGTTATCCCTTCAGCATCGCCGCCACTTCGGGCGCAAAATAGGTCAGGATGCCGTCGCAGCCGGCGCGCTTGAAGGCGAGCAAGGATTCCAGCATCGCTTTCTCGCCATCGATCCAGCCATTGGCGCTTGCGGCCTTGATCATCGAATATTCGCCCGACACCTGGTAGGCGAAGGTCGGCATCTGGAATTCATCCTTCAGCCGCCGGATGATGTCGAGATAGGGCAGGCCGGGCTTGACCATCAGCATGTCGGCGCCCTCAGCGATGTCCTGTTCGGCCTCGCGCACCGCCTCGTCGGAATTGGCGTGGTCGATGTAATAGGTCTTCTTGTCGCCCTTGAGCAGGCCGGCGGTGCCGACCGCCTCGCGGTAAGGGCCGTAGAAGGCCGAGGCGAACTTGGTCGCGTAGGACATGATCGCCACGTCCTGGAAACCGTTGGCGTCGAGCGCGTCGCGGATGGCGCCGATGCGGCCGTCCATCATGTCGGACGGCGCGATGATGTCGGCGCCGGCCGCCGCCTGGATGACGGCCGCCGCGGTCACCTGTTCCACCGTCTCGTCATTGACGATGATGCCGTCACGCAGGATGCCGTCATGGCCGTGGCTGGTGAACGGGTCGAGCGCGGCATCGGTGATGATGCCGATCTCCGGCACCGCGTCCTTGATCGCCCGGGTGGCGCGGTTGATGACGTTGTCGGGGTCGAGGATGTGCGAGCCGGTCTGATCGCGCAGCGAGATATCGACATTGGGGAAGGTGGCGAGTGCCGGAATGCCGAGCTTTGCCGCGCGTTCCGCCTCCTTGACGGCGAGATCGATCGACAGGCGGAAGACGCCCGGCATGGCGGCGATCGGCTCGCGCACATTTTTGCCGTCGACGACGAAGATCGGCCAGATCAGGTCGTCGACCGAAAGCCGGTTCTCCTGCACGAGACGGCGCGACCAGTCGGCCTTGCGCATGCGGCGCAAGCGGCGGCTGCCGGTGATGTCGTCGACGCTGCGCGCGCCGGCTGGCTTTGTCGGGGTGAATTTGTTCATCGCCAAAACTCCGGGTCGGTGGCTTTTACCATGAGCCCTTGCCGCTGACCAATGCGACACGTTTGTGCCAGCAAATCGCGCTGAGGGCAGCACGGCCTGTCAAGGCGATCCATTGCCCGAAAGGATCTGAGCAGCACCCCGCATGGCGACACGAAACGCTTCGTCGAAACTAACGCCGCGCACTTGCCAATGATAGGTCTTCCCGTCCTCATTAAGCCGCCAATCGGCGATCCAGCCCAGTTCCTTGTCGCTCCACACGATGCTGCCAGCCAAGACCTGGCGGCTGCCAATACTTCTTGCAACACTGCCTAGCAGTTCGGGTGAGATAGGACCCACCTCTTCGAAAGTGAGTTCGGCCTTGGCGAGTGTCGCCTTGTTCGGAACGACAATCGACATCGCCATGGGGCCGGCGGCCGATTGAAAAGACTCTATCATGTACGGATTTTCGTCCCCATCACTGGCAAGGACAAAATGTCGGCGCGAGTCGTCCACAGCCAGGACGACCGAGAGCGTCGGCCGTTCGGCCAGCCAAGGCTTGCTGCCGAGCGAAGCCAGCACCGGGTCAATCGTCGCCGGCGTGTATTGGCAATAAAGGTCGTGCGGCCGGTCGTGCGTGCCCTGTTCGTCATGCACCGGAATGCCTTCCATGCGGTCGCGATAGCGGAAACCGGTGACAAAGCTGCCGGCCTTGTCGCGCAGCTCCGTCATCTCGGGTTTCGCCACCAGGCGCTGATCGCCGGAAACCCTGACCAGAACCGCATCGAGGCAGATCTTGAAGCCGGCCTGGCGGTTCGGCTCGCCCTGGCCGGTGACGATAGTCTGTGATTGGTAGAGATCCTCGACATTAGCTGCCCTGGCCGGACCATTGGCGGCGTAGAGGGCCAGCAGGCCCCCCACAACAAGGGCAAGGCGCAAAAACCGAGGCATGGCTCACCGTCCGCTTCGAAAACCGTCGTCGACTTATGGCGGCCATGCGAAGTCAGGGCCGGTTCTGAAGAACGATACGTTGTTGGTGAAAATGCTGACAGGGGCAAGCCTGATCATGCGCCCGTCAGGATGTTCGATCTGGGCCACGTTGTCGATGAACCATTCATTCCAGCTTGCTTCGGGTCCGAGATATTTGTGAAGGAGCCGATTGAAGCGGTCTGGCGACATCGGTTCGATGGTGGCGGCGCCGCGCAGCCCGAGATGCAGCAGGATGCCGGCATTGTTGTCGAAGTGGACAATTTCCACCGCGCAGCGCGGGTCTCTCAGGAGATGCTTTACCGCGCTTCCATCCGATGACCCGAGAAGCCAGATCGCACCGTCCTCCCAGATGAACCATACCGGCGCGTTGCGCGGCGCGCCGTCCGCGCTGACGGTCGCCAAATTCGCCATCAGCGGGCGACTTAGAACATCGTCCGGGTCGAACGTTCGCGGCATCGCCAAATTGTCTCTCGATAGCCTCACAGGCGGACAAGTTGCACCCATTTGGCAGGGACGCAAAGGATGCGCCTTGCCTCTCCAGAGATCCAAACAGGCGCACGATGGTCGGGCTTGGCATTGACGCACCCATGCGCCACGCTTTAGCACTTCAATCCCGGCGGCGCGGGGGAGGGATTCTTTCACGATGGATTTTGGCGGAGGCGACGAGATCCGCTTCGAACATCTGGGCCGGGCCGGCGTCGTCACGTTGACACGACCGCAGGCGCTCAATGCCGTCACGCATCGCATGATACGGGCGCTCGACGCTGCTCTTGCCGCCTGGGAGACCGACCAGGGCGTCGATGTCGTCCTCGTCAAGGCCGAGGGCAGGGCGTTTTCGGCGGGCGGCGACATCCTGCATATCTACGAGGCCGGCCGGGCGGGAAAGCCGCCGGTCGAATTCTTCGCCGATGAATACCGGCTCAACGCCCGCATCAACAGCTTCAAGAAACCCTACGTCGCCCTGATCGACGGCATCGTCATGGGCGGCGGCGTCGGCATCTCCTTCCACGGCTCGCACCGGGTGATGACCGAGAATGCCCAGTTCGCCATGCCGGAGGTCGGCATCGGCTTTTTCCCGGATGTCGGCGCCAGCCATTTGCTGCCCGATCTCGGCGGCTCCTTCGGCATGTATCTGGCGCTGACCGGCAATCGCATCCGCTATGGCGACGCGCTGTGGTCGGGGCTGGCCACCCACACCATCAAGGCCGAGGACCAGCGCGGCTTCCTTGACCGGCTGACGCTGACCGGCGATCCGGAATCGGTGCTGCGCGGTTTCTTCGTCCAGGCAAAACGTGAGACCGACAGGCCGACGCTGGAAGCGATCGTCCGTCATTTTTCACAGCCATCCCTCAAGGCCGTCATCGACAGCCTGGAGCGGACGGCAGGCGGCGACGAGTTCGCGGCAAAGACGCTGGCGACGCTCCGGACGCGCTCGCCGACCAGCCTGCGCGTCGCCTGGCGCCAGATCAGCGCCGGGCTGACCCTGTCCATGGACGCCTGCATGAAGATGGAGTTCCGCATCCTCAACCGGATGCTGGCCGGCCACGATTTCTACGAAGGCATTCGTGCCGCCATCATCGACAAGGGCTCGAAGCCACAATGGCGGCCGGCGAACCTCGGTGCGGTCAGCGAGGCGGATGTCGACGCCTATTTCGCCTCGCTCGGCGACCGGGAGCTCGACCTGTGAGCGAGGTGACCTCCAGACGCGTCGTGCTGCAGCCCTCCGGGGTGGAGGTGATCTTCGCCTGGTTCCAGCGCGTCGTCGCCGGCTACTGCCTGCTGTTTGGCATCCTCTACTGGATCAAGCTGATCGGCTTCTATCCGGGCCCGTTGTGGCGCTTCGACCTGATGCCGGTGCACTGGCAGGTGGCGGCGGTGACGCTCGCCGTGTTTTTTCCCTTCGCCGCCGCCGGCCTGTGGATGCTGGCGTCCTGGGGGCCGGTGATCTGGTTCATCTGCGCGGTGACAGAGACCGTCATGTATGCCGGTTTTCCCGAGCTTTTCGGCCACCGCACCCTCATCGTCATCTCGCATGCGGCCGTGGCGCTGCTTTATATCGTTTTCCGCGTGACCATCTGGCTGCAGAAACGACCGGTGCGGCACTAAGCCCTTGAGCGCATTGGCGACCTGGCGGCTGCCTCAATTCAGCCCCGCGATTGTTGGCTAAATCTTTAGGTTAATTATCCTTGCTCGGGTGACCGTTCGTTAAGCCTCTTTCGAAACCTCTTACCGGTAAGCTCTTGTTAGCCCTAGCGTTTAAGTCGAATTTTATGAGTATTCGATAGTGTCGCGATCAAGGTGAAAAACAAAAAATCACCAGGGCGACAAACGAGAGGCAAAGACAATGATCAATTCGCGTCCGGCGGCGAAGACCGCCAACGTATCCGACGACCGCCGCGAGGCTATCCGCTCGCTGTACATGGAATCGCTGCAGCTTGTAGAGCGGCTGCACCGCCGCCTGCTTGACGTGATCAAGGACGAATTCGACCGCAACGGGCGCTCCGACATCAATGCCATCCAGGCGCTGCTGCTGTTCAACATCGGCAATTCGGAACTGACCGCCGGCGAGCTGCGTTCGCGTGGCTATTATCTCGGCTCGAACGTCTCCTACAATCTGAAGAAGCTGGTCGACCTCGAATTCATCAACCACCAGCGCTCACGCATCGATCGCCGTTCGGTGCGGGTTTCGCTGACGCCGAAGGGCAGCGAAGTGGCGGACGTGGTCGCCGGCCTTTATGAGCGCCATGTCGGCTCGATCGAGCAGGTCGGTGGCATCAACACCGAAGAATTCAAGCAGATGAACCGCGCCCTGCAGCGGCTCGACCGCTTCTGGAACGACACCATCGCCTATCGGATGTAAGACGCCGCATCGAATCTGGCCCGCGCCACAGAAGCGCGGCCGAAATGTCGACCTCTGGTCAAGGCCGGTGCCGAAAGGCATCGGCCCTTTCTTTTGGTTTTGGCCGTTCATCCTTTCGGGCTACGGCTTCAGCGGGCAGAATTTCTCGTGAAAATAGGCAAGCGCCTGTTCGGCCTGGCCGGGCTCGCCGAAGAATGGGCCGATTGTTTCGGGCTCGCGCATCAGGTCGCAACTGCCCTCGGTGTCGGTCGTGCATGTCTTCACCAGCCCCTTCAGCGCGATGGTTGCCGGCGGATTGTCGAATGATAGGGCGGTTACGCCGCCAAGTCGCATTTCGTAGGCCAGGCGGTAGTAGATGGCGCCGTCTTCCTCGAACTGCTGTTCGGCCTTGTACGTTCAATCGCTGAGTTTCGTCACCGTGAACCTCAGCGTCTCCATCTTGTCGCCGACCTCATTGGGGCTAGTGCTGGTGAAGACCGCTGGCGATCGGGACACCTGCTTCAGCGGTTCGTCGGCCTGCTGCCCGTATTTGGGGATCGCGCCCTGTTCCAGGCCGTGCACGAAATAGGCAACCGTTTCCTCCGGTGTCGGAGTGCTGCCGTTCGGACCTCCGGCCAATGCGAATGCCAGGACGACTGAAAGGGCACCAGGCATGGTCTCGTTCCCCATGTTGGACTAGCTTGTCAGTGTACCATCAAGAGCTTGTGGTTCATCAGCCGATATCGCGGCCGGCGATCGCGGATCGGTACCGAAAAAGCACGGGCTTTTCATTTCGCTGCGTCGCCCGATGCAAATCGCGGGCCAAGGCCACGTTGCCGCCATATTCCAATGGAACCGAGGATGCCGGTGAGGCTGTGGTGAAGGCCGTGCATTCACCCGGAACCGTATCGTGCCTCGAGCGTTTGTGGCCGCACTGATACGGACCATGGTTGGCTAATTGTTAAGATTGCCAACTTTAGAGTGAGGGCAAGTCGCCCTGATAACCTGATACAGCAGATCGAACGCTACAAGAATGTCTGGAACGTCCATGAGAACCAGCCGCCGTTTTTTCCTCTCCGGAGCCTCCGCGCTCGCAGCCGCGGTGGTCGCTGGCGGCGCCAATGCGCAGGATGTGATCGGTGATATCCTGAAATCCTCGGCGCGCGGCAATTGGGACGACCAGTTCGATGCCCGCGCCAGCGAGGGCGGCAAGGTGGCCTCGACGCTGCCGATCTTCAGCGCGCAGACCGTCGCCTTTACCGAGCAGGCGGTGGCGCAATATCAGAACATTGCCGGTCAGGGCGGCTGGGTAGAGGTCCCGGCGACCAAGAAATTGCAGCTCGGCGTCGATGATCCCGATGTCGTGCCGTTGCGCAAGCGGCTGATGGTCTCTGGCGACCTGTCGCAGAGCGCCGGAATTTCGACGGCCTTCGATTCCTATGTCGATTCGGCGGTCAAGCGCTTCCAGTTGCGTCACGGCCTGCCCGCCGACGGCTCGATGGGCAAATACACCTACTTGGCGATAAACGTTTCGGCGCAGATCCGGCTTGGCCAGTTGCAGACCAATCTGCAGCGGCTGAAGGAGAAGGCCGGCACGCTTGGCACCCGCTATGTTCTGGTCGACATTCCGGCCGCGCAGGTCGAAGCCGTCGAGAACGACCGCGTCGTGCTTCGACACACCGCGATCGTCGGCAAGATCGATCGCCAGACGCCGATCGTCAATTCCAAGATCAACGAGATCATCGTCAATCCGTACTGGAACGCGCCGGTCTCGATCGTGCGCAAGGATATCATTCCGCTGATGCGGAAGGACCCCAACTACCTGAAGGACAGCCATATTCGCCTGTTCGCGCCGGACGGCAGCGAAGTCGACCCGCTCAATGTCGACTGGTCGACCGACGACGCCGCCAAGTATCGCTTCCGCCAGGATCCGGGCGCGGGCAACGCCATGGCGTCGGTGAAGATCAATTTCCCGAGCCCCGACGGCGTCTACATGCACGACACGCCGCAGCAGAGCCTGTTCGGCAAGATGATGCGTTTCGATTCCTCGGGCTGCGTGCGCGTGCAGAATGTGCGCGACCTCGTCACCTGGATCCTGCGCGACACGCCCGGCTGGGACCGTCAGCATTTCGAGGCGGCGATCAAGACCGGCGAAAACACCCCGATCCAGATTACCAACCCGGTGCCGGTGCATTTCCTCTATCTTTCGGCCTGGTCGACGGGCCCGGGCGTGGTGCAGTTCCGCGACGACGTCTACGCGCTCGACGGCGCCAACGAGCTGCAGATCACCTCGTCGCTTTAAATAACTGATTCTTTTACAGAAAGGGCCGCCGGTTGGGGGCGGCCTTTTTCGTTGCTCGGGTGCCGTTGCGTGTTGTCGCCGGCTACCGGCGCCGCATTGCCGCCTCCGGCGAAAGCGCGCGCCGAAGCACGCGAAGCCGGTCGGCTGGAACTGGAGCTCAGGCTCGCCGGCATCGGGGCCGTGCGCGCCATGCTGCGTTGCGGCCAGATCAATGACCATGCGGCGCGGGCGCTGTTCACCGAGACCACGCTTACCGAGGCCTTGCTGAAGGGACGCCAGGCACGGAAATAGCCCACTCGTTGCCTGGTTGGCGCAATCCGGCCAGCAAATTTCGCGCCGCAAACGTGGCGGGGCGAAAACAACTGTGTTAATGGCGCGGCGAATACATGTCGCCCAAAAGTGTGCAGCGGTTTTGGGACAACGACATGCATAAATCAAAAATTGCCCCGAACCGAGGATTTCAGGCCATGGCAACAGCAGCGGCAGTGTCGAACAAATTCGAATCCTTCTTCGAAACCACGCTTGCCGATGCCGATCCGGAGATTTTCGGCGCCATCCGCAACGAACTCGGTCGCCAGCGCCACGAGATCGAGCTGATCGCCTCTGAAAACATCGTCTCGCGCGCCGTTCTGGAAGCGCAGGGCTCGATCATGACCAACAAATACGCCGAAGGCTATCCGGGCAAGCGCTACTATGGCGGCTGCCAGTTCGTCGACATCGCCGAGGAACTGGCCATCGAGCGGGCGAAAAAGCTGTTCGGCTGCAACTTCGCCAATGTCCAGCCGAATTCCGGCAGCCAGATGAACCAGGCCGTGTTCCTGGCGCTGCTGCAGCCCGGCGACACCTTCATGGGCCTTGACCTCAATTCGGGCGGCCATCTGACCCACGGCTCGCCGGTCAACATGAGCGGCAAATGGTTCAAGGTCGTGTCCTATGGCGTGCGCCAGGATGACCATCTGCTCGACATGGACGCGATCGAGAAGACCGCCCACGAGACCAAGCCGAAGCTGATCCTGGCCGGCGGCACCGCCTATTCGCGCGTCTGGGACTGGAAGCGTTTTCGCGAGATCGCCGACGCGGTTGGTGCCTATCTGATGGTCGACATGGCCCACATCGCTGGCCTGGTCGCCGGCGGCGTGCATCCGTCGCCGCTGCCGCACGCCCATGTGGTGACCACGACCACGCACAAGTCGCTGCGTGGCCCGCGCGGCGGCATGATCCTGTGCAATGACGAGGAAATCGCCAAGAAGATGAATTCCGCGGTGTTTCCCGGCCTGCAGGGTGGCCCGCTGATGCATGTCATCGCCGCCAAGGCGGTCGCCTTCGGCGAAGCGCTGAAGCCGAGCTTCAAGGTCTACGCCGAGAGCGTCGCCGCCAACGCCAAGGCGCTCGCCTCCAGCCTCAAGGAAACCGGTCTCGATATCGTCTCCGGCGGCACTGACAACCATCTGATGCTGGTCGACCTGCGCCCCAAGAACGCCACCGGCAAGCGCGCCGAGGCAGCGCTCGGCCGCGCCAACATTACCTGCAACAAGAACGGCATTCCGTTCGACCCGGAAAAGCCTTTCGTCACCTCGGGCGTGCGCCTTGGCACCCCGGCCGGCACAACGCGCGGGTTTGGCCAGGCCGAGTTCCGCGAGATCGGCAAGCTGATCGCCGAAGTGCTGGATGGTCTCAAAGTCGCCAATTCCGACGAGGGCAATGCCGCTGTCGAAGCGGCGGTCAAGGCCAAGGTGGTGGCGCTGACCGATCGTTTCCCGCTCTATCCCTATCTCGGCTGACGAGATTGAGGTCTCATCACCTTGCCGCGACGGACAAGCGCCGTCGCGGCAAGGCTGCGACAGGAGCCTTGATGATGCGAATTGTTCGTCTTGCCGACCTTGCCTTCGCCGGCGCCCTGGCCGCCTTGATTGCCTTGCCGCTCTCCGGCGTCGCCCTGGCGCAAACCGCTCCCGCCCAGGCCGCACCTGCCCAGCCCGCACCCGCGGCGCCCGCGCCGGCGGCACCCAAGCTTGAAACCTTCGGCAGATGGTCGACCCTGGTCGACGAGGTCGATACCGGCGAGGATATCCGCAAGACCTGCGCGGCCTCGACCGCCTTTATCGGTGCGGGCGGCGAGAGCGGCACCCTGACGCTCATCATCACGAACGGCGATGCGCTGCCGCCGGATGCCTACCCGTCCCTGACCATTGCGGTCGATAACAAGGCGCTGCCACCGGGCAAATCGGTCGCGGCAAGCTTCGGCGACGACAAGGGCCACGTCGCCGCAAAGCTCCATTCCGACGCCGCCGTGAGCGGCCGGCTCAGCTGGACCGTGGACAATCAGGCCAAGACCAGCCTGGCGCTGTTGCGTGTCATGCGCCGCGTATCGGTGCTTGACGTGGCCTTTGGCGACGCGCCGGTTGGAAGCATATCCATGGACGGCTTCACCAAGGCCTATCGAAGCCTCGGCGCATCATGTGGGTTTCCGACCACCGACGTCGCCCCCTGACGGCATCGGCGCGCTGTCCGGCTGCCTGGCGGCGCTGGCAATCTTGCTTGCGCCTCGCTATCTCTCAGGGGTCAGGGCTCTGAGGGGCGAGGAGCTGTTGCCGATACTTTGCCATCGTTGCAAAAACCTCTAAGCCTTTCGCTTCACCAGATTCGCCAACCAAAGGCTTCTCCATGCGCTGTCCCTATTGCCAGTCAGAAGATACGCAGGTGAAGGATTCGCGCCCCGCCGAGGATGGCGCCGCGATCCGCCGGCGGCGCGTTTGCCCCGATTGCGGCGGCCGCTTCACCACCTTCGAGCGCGTGCAGTTGCGCGACCTCGTCGTGGTCAAGAAATCGGGTCGCAAAGTGCCGTTCGACCGCGACAAGCTGTTGCGCTCGGTGGAGATCGCCGTTCGCAAGCGCAATGTCGATCCCGAGCGCATCGACCGCGCGGTGACCGGCATCGTGCGCCAGCTCGAAAGCTCCGGCGAGACCGAAGTGGCATCCGGCGAGGTCGGTCGGCTGGTCATGGACGCGCTGAAGTCGCTCGACGATGTCGCCTATGTCCGCTTCGCCTCGGTCTACCGCAATTTTCGCGAGGCCAAGGATTTCCACGAATTGCTCGGCGAGCTCAAGGGGGACGAAATCAAGGGTGAAGAGGACGCCAGCTGAGCATGAGTGCAAGCGATAGACAGGCCGGCCTTGATCGCCGTTTCATGGCGGCGGCACTCCGCCTTTCGCGGAAGCATGCCGGGCGCACCGCGACCAACCCTTCCGTAGGCACGCTGATCGTGCGCGACGACGGGGATGGCCCGATGATCGTCGGCACCGGCGTCACCGCTGTCGGCGGCCGTCCGCATGCCGAGACCGAGGCGCTGGCCGAGGCCGGCGAACTGGCGCGCGGCGCCACCGCCTATGTCACGCTGGAACCTTGCGCCCACCATGGCCGCACGCCGCCTTGCGCCAATGCGCTGGTCAACGCCGGTGTCGCGCGCGTCGTCGGCGCCGCCAGCGATCCCGATCCGCGCGTGTCCGGCAAGGGCTACGCGATCCTGCGCGCCGCCGGGATCGAGGTGGTCGAAAAGGTTCTGGCGGCGGAAGCCGCCGAACAGATGGCCGGTTATTTGATTAGATCGTTGAGAAAACGCCCCGAAGTGATTCTCAAGCTTGCGCTTTCCAGCGATGGCAGGATCGGCAGGGAAGGCGGGGGGCAGGTGACGATCACCGGCGATATCGCCCGTCGCGAAGTGTATCTGATGCGGGCCGAGGCCGATGGCATATTGATCGGCATCGGCACCGCCCTTGAGGATGATCCCGCTCTCACGGTGCGCTTGCCCGGGCTGGAGAACCGTTCGCCGGCCCGTATCGTGCTCGACCGGCAGATCAGGTTGCCGGAGGCCTCGAAGCTGGTTTCGGGCGTGGACCGGGTGCCGCTCTATGTCGCCGCTTGCCTGGAGGCCGATCCGCAGCGGCGGACCATGCTGGAACGCGCCGGGGTGCGCTTCATCGGCACCGAAACACATGAGGGCGGCGTCGCACTGCCGGAACTGCTCGAGGATCTGGCCGCGCTCGGCATGGCCAGTGTCCTGGTCGAGGGCGGTGCCAAGGTGGCGAGCGCTTTCCTGGCCGAGGGGCTGGTCGACCGCATCGTGCTGTTCCAGGGGCCGGAAGCAATCGGCGCTGACGGCATTGCATCGCCCATCGATGCCGACCATATCCTGGCAGGATTTCGCAAGCTCCGCGATATGCGTTTCGGCGAAGACAGTTATGCAGAGTGGTTCAGAGATCTTTAGGATCAACACCGATGTTTACCGGAATTGTGACCGATGTCGGCACTGTCGCGGCTGTCAAGCCGCTTAGGGAAGGGGTGGGACTGCGCATCGACACCGCCTACGATCCCGAAACGATCGCCATCGGCGCCTCGATTTCTTGCGGCGGTGTCTGCCTGACGGTGACGGCCTTGCCCAACAGCGGCACGAATGCGCGCTGGTTCGAGGTCGAGGCCTGGGAAGAGGCGCTCAGGCTGACGACGGCGATGGGCTGGAAATCGGGCTCGCGGATCAATCTGGAGCGAGCGCTGAAGATCGGCGACGAACTTGGTGGGCACATCGTTTCGGGCCATGTCGACGGCATGGCCGAGATCATCGAGCGCAAGGACGAAGGGGACGCGGTGCGTTTTACCCTCGAAGCACCGCGCGATCTTGCTAAGTTCATTGCACCGAAGGGCTCGGTCGCGCTCGACGGCACCTCGCTCACCGTCAACAAGGTGGAAGGCACGCGCTTCGACGTGCTTTTGATCCACCATTCGCTGACCGTGACCACCTGGGGCGAGCGTCAGGTCGGCGACCGCGTCAATCTCGAGATCGACACCATGGCCCGCTACGCGGCGCGGCTGGTGGAGGCCGCGAAAGAGGGGCTTTGACGCCTCCTGTCGCCAATCGCTCTTCGACGACAATCTTGAAAGCTTCCGGCCATTGGCCGTACATTGTTGTCAAGAGAACGATAATGACCCCATCTGCCTTGAATACGTCTCGCGGCCGTGTCCGTGGTGAGCGTCTGGAAACACGGGTCACGGCCGACCAGAAGAATCTTATCGAACAGGCCGCCGCACTTCAGGGCCGGACGGTGACGGATTTCGTGCTGACCAGCGTGCAGGAAGCTGCTCTACGGGCCATCGAGGAGCACCAGCGCCTCGATCTATCCGTCCGCGACAGTGAGCCTTCGTCGATGCTCTGATCAATCCCCGGCCCGTCAACGACCGCCTGCGCGACACTGTGAGCCGGTATTGCCGGGCCACCGGCGCCTGACCGGGGTGGACGAGTCCACCGGGGTGGGCGGGTCGATTGGGGAAGCCCTGCGGGTTGAGGTGCTTGGCCCGCAGCATAACAGGACGGCCGATATTGCCGAACTGTTCAGATGACAAAAAATGGTCGCAGGCAGACGGACTTCCGCGGCAAACCGGACACGCGCAACATCTTCGCTTGCGATCAAACGGGCTTCGGCCTAAGTCACCGGCTCTGCCGGAGACGTGACGCAAAATGCCCAAGAACAAGAAACTCAAGCTGCTGATCATCGAAGCCCGCTTCTATGATGATCTGGCGGACGCGCTGCTCGAAGGCGCCAAGGCTGCGCTCGACGAAGCCGGCGTCAAGTACGATGTCGTCACCGTGCCGGGCGCGCTGGAAATTCCGGCCGTGATCTCCTTCGCGCTCGATGCCGCCGAGGGTGAGGGCGCCGACTATGACGGCTTTGTCGCGCTCGGCACCGTCATCCGCGGCGAGACGCACCATTTCGATATCGTTGCCAACGAATCCGCACGCGCCCTGATGGATATGTCGGTGCAGGAATCGATCTGCATCGGCAACGGCATCCTGACCACCGAAAACGACGAACAGGCCTGGACGCGCGCCCGGCGCACGGAAGGCGACAAGGGTGGCTTTGCCGCCCGTGCCGCGCTGAGCATGATCGCCGTCAAGAAACGGCTCGGAGCCTGACCGGCGTGACGCAATCCGGAGACAAGGATCGACCACCGGTACGCCACGCCAACAAGCGCGGCGCTGCCCGGCTGGCCGCTGTGCAGGCGCTCTATCAGATGGATGTCGCCGGCAGCGGCGTCTTCGAGATCACCGCCGAATACGAGGCCTTTCGTCTCGGCAAGGAAGTCGACGGCGCGCTCTACCGCGAGGCCGATGCGCAATGGTTTCGCGCCATTCTCGCCGGTGTCGTCGAGAACCAGAAGACCGTCGATCCGATCATACGCCAGGCACTGACCGAGGATTGGCCGCTGTCGAGGCTCGATTCGACGCTGCGCGCCATTCTGCGCGCCGGCGTCTACGAACTGATGAAGCGCGAGGATGTCCCCGTCGCAGTCATCGTTTCCGAATATGTCGATATCGCCAAGGCTTTCTACGAGGAAGACGAGCCGAAGCTGGTCAATGCCGTGCTTGACCGTGTGTCTCGCCGGGTGCGTGGCGAGGGGCGCGGCAAGGACGCATCGTGACAGCAATCGCCATCGAGGCAGGCACGGACGCGCGTCGCACCGCATTGATCCTCGCCGCCTCGCAGGCGATCATCGGTTCTGCTGCCCCCATCGCCATCTCCATGGGGGCGCTGGCCGGGCAATATCTGCTTGGTCCCGACAAGTCGCTGGCAACGGCGCCGATCACCGGCTTCAACATCGGCGTGGCGCTCGGCGCACTGCCAGCGGCGGCCATCATCCGCGGCATGGGCCAACGCGGCGGCTTCATGACCGGCACGATCGTCACTGCGCTTGGCGGGCTGGTCGCTACATCGGCGCTTTTCCACGGCAGCTTCTGGCTGTTTGCCTTCGGCCTGTTGGTGATCGGCGTCGGCGGCGCCTTCGTGCAGCAGTTCCGTTTTGCCGCCGCCGACAATGCGCCGCCGCCGTTCAAGGCACGCGCCATCTCCTTTGTGCTGGCCGGCGGCATCGTCACCGCCATCCTCGGGCCGCAGATCGTCATCTTCACCCGTGAATCGTTCGCGCCGGTGATGTTTGCCGGTTCGTTCGCCGCCATCCTGCCGCTGGCGGCGGTCGGTGCTATCATCCTGTCGTTCCTGCGCCTGCCGGCGAAGGCATCCGGCAAGGTGGAGATCGCCGACAACGACGCCAGACCGTTGGCCGAAATCGTTACCCACCCGCGCTTCGTCGCGGCGCTGTTCTGCGCCGTCGGCAGCTATGCGCTGATGAGCTTCGTCATGACCGGCGCCCCGCTGGCGATGGTTGGCTGCGGTCTGTCGGAGGACGATGCGACGCTTGGCATTTCCTGGCACGTCATGGCGATGTTCGCGCCGAGCTTCTTCACCGGCTCGCTGATCCATCGCTTTGGTGCCGAACGCATCGTCGCCACCGGCCTGATCCTGCTCATCGGCTGCGCCATCGTCGCTCTGTCGGGCTTGGCGCTGTGGCAATTCTGGACGTCGCTGATCCTGCTCGGCCTTGGCTGGAATTTCAGCTTCATCGGCGCCACGGCGATGGTGGCGGCCAGCTACCGGCCGTCGGAAAAGGGCAAGGTGCAGGGCTTCCACGACTTCGTGCTGTTCGGCTCTGTCGCTTGCGCGTCGCTGATGTCGGGTATGGTCTACAATGCCTGGGGCTGGACCATGCTGAACTGGATGGTCTTTCCGGTCACCGTTTTGTGCTTCGTCGCCCTCGGCGCGCTCAAGCTGACGGGCATTCGCAAGGCCGACGCCTGATCCCAGCCGCTGCTTGCCTGACACGCCCTGTCAACATGGTGCCTGCCGAATTTGCGGCGCCCGAACAAAATTATTGCCTCTGTGCCTATTGTTATGAAACCGTGTGCCCCGACTGGTGGCTGAAGCCATGCTCATATGCGGCCGCCGCATTCCGGTTCACAGCAAGGGATTTTCACAATGTTTTCAGTCAAGGTCTTGGCCAGCGCGGCATTGGCGCTCGGCATCACCGCGGCTTCCGCCAGTGCCCAGGTGGTTGTCTCTTCGAAGATCGACACCGAGGGCGGCGTGCTCGGCAACATCATCCAGCTCGTTCTCAACGCCAACAACATCAAGACCACCGACCGGATCCAGCTCGGCGGCACGCCGGTGGTGCGCAAGGCTATCACCGCCGGCGAGATCGACATCTATCCCGAATACACCGGCAACGCCGCTTTCTTCTTCGAGAAGGCCGACGACCCGGTCTGGAAGGATGCCGCAAAGGCCTATGAGACTGCCAAGAAGCTCGACTACGACGCCAACAAGATCGTCTGGCTGTCGCCGTCGCCGGCCAACAACACCTGGGCGATCGCGCTGCGCAAGGAGGTCGCCGAGACCAACAAGCTCGCCACGCTCACCGAATTCGGCAAGTATGTCGCGGGCGGCGGCCAGGTGGTGCTGGCGGCCTCCGCCGAGTTCGTCAACTCGGCGGCCGCACTTCCGGCCTTCCAGACCACCTATGGCTTCACGCTGAAGCCGGACCAGTTGATCACGCTCTCGGGCGGCGACACGGCGGCAACCATCGCAGCCGCCGCCAACCAGACCAGCGGGGCGAATGCCGCCATGGTCTATGGCACCGATGGCGGCATCGCGCCGTCCGGTCTGGTCGTGCTCGACGACGACAAGGGCGTGCAGCCGGTCTACCAGCCGGCGCCGATCATCCGCGAAAAGGTGCTGAAGGAACATCCCGAGATCGAGACGCTGCTGAAGCCGGTCTTCGCCAAGCTCGACCTCGTCACGCTGCAGGAGCTGAACGGTCGCGTGCAGGTCGGCGGTGAGCCGGTCAAGGGCGTCGCCGAGGACTTCCTGAAAAAGAACGGCTTCCTGAAGTAGGACGATCCCGGCGCGCCGCATTCGTGGCGCGTCGGATCGACTGACGGGGGAGGGCGTGCAGATCCGGTTCGACAAGCTCGGCGTGGTCATCGCCGCGATAGCAGCCTATGCGGCTTTCGCCGCGCCCTTTGCCACGTTCCGCGCCAACCGCATCGTTCCCGGCCAGGCGCGCTCGATTCTCGAGGCGCTGCCGACGGCCACCGGGACGCTACTGCTCGCCATCGTTGTCATAGCCGCGCTCATTGCGCTGTTCAGGACGCCGCTTGTCCTGCGCCTTGCCGCGAGCGTCGTGGCACTTGCCGCGCTAGCGCTGCTGATCGGCGTCGCCGGCACATATCTCACGCCAGCCGGCAACACCTTTGCGAGAGTGTCGCCGGCCTCCGGTTTCTGGATGCTGATCTTTGCCTTCACGCTTCTGCTAGCCGACGTGCTGACACGGCTGAACCTGTCGCCGTTGGGGCGGATCGGCGTGCTTGTCGTAGCGGCTTTGGCGATCGGCCTGCTGTTGATTTCGGGAAGCTGGGACAATCTGTCGATCCTCAAGGAATACGCCAACCGCGCTGACAGTTTTTGGGCCGAAGGCTCCAAGCATGTGACGCTGGCGCTCGGTTCGCTGGCTGCGGCTGTGATCGTCGGCCTGCCGCTTGGTATCCTTTGCCATCGTGTCGAAAAGCTGCGCGCCGGCGTGCTCAACGTGCTCAATATCATTCAGACCATTCCCTCGATAGCGCTATTCGGCCTGCTGATCGCGCCGCTCGGCTGGGTCGCCACGCATGTGCCGGGAGCCGCCGCGCTCGGTATTCGCGGCATCGGCACGGCGCCGGCTTTCGTCGCTCTGTTCCTCTATTCACTGCTGCCGGTGGTGGCCAACACCGTGGTCGGTCTCGCCGGCGTGCCGCGCGCTGCCAACGACGCGGCGCGCGGCATGGGCATGACCGACAGGCAGCGCCTGTTCGGCGTCGAGTTTCCGCTGGCATTTCCGGTGATCCTCACCGGCATCCGCATCGTTTTGGTGCAGAACATCGGCCTCGCCACCATTGCCGCGCTCATCGGTGGCGGTGGTTTCGGCGTGTTCGTTTTCCAGGGGGTTGGCCAGACGGCGATGGATCTGGTGCTGCTCGGCGCCGTGCCGACGGTAGCGCTCGCCTTTGCCGCGGCCATCATTCTCGACGCGGTGATCGAAATGACCGCCACCAAGCGCAGGGTTGAAACGGCATGATCGAGATCGAAGGCATTACCAAGCGCTATGACGCGACAACGGTGGTCGATGATGTCTCGATGATCATCGAGCCACGCACCATCGCTGTCATCGTCGGCACGTCCGGTTCCGGCAAGACGACGCTGCTGCGCATGATCAACCGGCTGGTCGAGCCGACGGCTGGCGTCATCAAGCTCGATGGCGCGGACAATCGCTCGCTGCCCGGTTACGAACTGCGCCGCAGCATCGGCTATGCTATCCAGGGCCACGGCCTGTTTCCGCATCGCACGGTGGCGCAGAACATTGCCACCGTGCCGGTGCTGCTCGGCTGGGACAAAGCCCGCATCAAAGCCCGCGTCGACGAGTTGATGACGCTCTACCAGCTTGATCCCGAAGCCTTCGGCCCGCGCTACCCGCACGAACTGTCCGGCGGCCAGCAGCAGCGCGTTGGCGTTGCCCGCGCGCTCGCCGCCGAGCCCAACGTGCTGTTGATGGACGAGCCGTTCGGCGCGCTCGACCCGATCATCCGCACCAAGGCGCAGGAGGATCTGCTGGCGATCCAGAAGCGCTTCGGCACCACCATCATCCTCGTCACCCACGACATGGAAGAGGCCGTGCACATGGGCGACAAGATCGCTGTCATGGATGCCGGCAAGCTTGTGCAATACGCCAAGCCCGCCGAGATCCTGGCAAACCCGGCCAGCGCCTTCGTCGAGACCCTGGTCGGCGCCAGCGAAAGGCCGTTCCGGCTCTTGTCGCTCGGCCGCGTGCGCGACGCCGTGGAGAAGGGCTCCGCCGAAGGCGAGGCGATCCCCGGTGATGCCAGCCAGCGCGATGCGCTGGCTGAATTGTTGTGGTCGGGCCGGCCGGCGCTGCCGGTCAAAGGCGCCGACGGCAAGCCGCTTGGCCGCGTCACCGTCGACGGTCTGGTGAAGCGCGCGGCGAGGCCGGCATGAAAGCCTGGCTTCCATCGCTGCTCAGGCTTGCTTTGGTGGTGCTGCTCATTGCCTTTGTCACCAATCCCGACTGGTTCGAACCGCTGCTGAAGCCGCTGACCGAGAACAATGCGCCGGTGATCTACAATCAGGGCAGCTTGCTGACGCTGACATTGCTGCATTTGCGCATCGTGCTGATAGCTACTGTGGCCGCAACCATCGTCGCGGTCGCACTGGCCATCCTGGTCACAAGGCCGGCCGGCGTCGAATTCTTGCCGCTGTCGCGCAGCCTGGTCAACATCGGCCAGACCTTTCCGCCGGTGGCGGTGCTGGCGCTTGCCGTGCCGGCGGTCGGCTTCGGCGAAAAACCGACTCTGATCGCGCTGTTTCTCTATGGCCTGCTGCCGATCTTCGAGAATGCGCTGACCGGCCTGACGACATTGCCGGCCAATGTGATGGAGGCGGCGCGCGGTGCTGGCATGACCGGTTGGCAAAGGCTCACCAAGGTCGAGCTGCCGCTCAGCGCCCCGATCATCCTGGGCGGCATCAGGCTGTCGGTGGTGATCAGCCTTGCCACCGCCACCATCGGCTCGACCGTTGCCGCCAAGACGTTGGGCGAGGTCATCATCGCCGGCCTGTTGTCCAACAACCTCGCCTTCATCCTGCAGGGCGGCCTGATCGTGGCAGCTCTTGCCGTGCTGATCTATGACGGTCTGTCGTCGGTTGAACGCTACACGGCGCGCCGCATGGGCCGCGAGGCCGAGTAGCCACGTGCCGCGTCTAGGACGATTTCAATCGATCTAATAGGACAATGCCGGAGGCGGCGGTATCGTGCCCTATGCCTTTTGGGCGAAAGCCGGGCAAAAACCGAACAATATCTTGACGTTCGCAGCCCTGTTTCGCATACACCGCTGCGAAGAGGCGGATTCCGTGCACGGGATCCGGTCTTTGTCTCAACGGCCCAGGGAGGGGTTCTTTTGGGCCATCAATCGAGGAAAATCCGGCAATGACAATTATTTCCGCCGTCATCGCCTGCGGTCTGCTTTCTGTCCTCTACGCCATCTGGGCGACACGTTCGGTCCTCGCGGCCGATCAGGGCAATGCACGCATGCAGGAAATCTCCGCGGCCATCCGCGAGGGCGCGCAGGCCTATCTGGCACGCCAGTACACCACCATCGCCATGGTCGGCGTCGTCGTGCTCGTGCTCGCCTGGTGGCTGCTTTCCATCACAGCCGCGGTCGGCTTCCTGATCGGCGCCGTCCTGTCGGGCGCCGCCGGCTTCATCGGCATGCATGTTTCGGTGCGGGCCAATGTGCGTACCGCGCAGGCGGCCTCCAACAGCCTCGCCGCCGGTCTCGACATCGCGTTCAAGTCGGGCGCCATCACCGGCATGCTGGTTGCTGGGCTGGCATTGCTCGGCGTGTCGATCTACTACCTCATCCTCACCCACTTCATGGGCCTTCAGCCCAATGACCGCATCGTCATCGACTCGCTGGTTTCGCTCGGCTTCGGCGCTTCGCTGATCTCGATCTTCGCCCGTCTCGGCGGTGGTATCTTCACCAAGGGCGCCGACGTTGGCGGCGATCTCGTCGGCAAGGTCGAAGCCGGTATTCCCGAAGACGATCCGCGCAACCCGGCCACCATCGCCGACAACGTTGGCGACAATGTCGGCGACTGCGCCGGCATGGCCGCCGACCTGTTCGAAACCTATGCGGTGACCGTCGTCGCCACCATGGTTCTCGCCTCCATCTTCTTCGGCGGCACCGCCGTTCTGGGTGCGGCGATGCTCTATCCGCTCGCCATCTGCGGCGCCTGCATCCTGACCTCGATCGTCGGCACCTTCTTCGTCAAGCTCGGCTCCAACGGCTCGATCATGGGCGCACTCTACAAGGGCCTGATCGTCACCGGCCTGTTGTCCATCGTCGGCCTCGGCGTCGCCACCTCGGTTACCCTCGGCTGGGGCGAGATCGGCATGGTTGCCGGCATGGCCGTCACCGGCAAGAACCTGTTCATCTGCGGCCTGATCGGCCTCGTGGTGACCGGTCTGATCGTGGTGATCACAGAATACTACACCGGCACCAACAAGCGGCCGGTCAACTCCATCGCCCAGGCGTCGGTGACCGGTCACGGCACCAACGTCATCCAGGGCCTTGCGGTCTCGCTGGAATCGACGGCGCTGCCGGCGATCGTCATCGTCGCCGGCATCATCTCGACCTATCAGCTCGCCGGCCTCTTCGGTACGGCGATCGCGGTCACGACGATGCTCGGCCTCGCCGGCATGATCGTTGCGCTCGACGCCTTCGGCCCGGTCACCGACAATGCCGGCGGCATTGCCGAAATGGCCGGCCTGCCCAAGGAAGTGCGCCACTCCACCGACGCTCTCGACGCGGTCGGCAACACCACCAAGGCAGTGACCAAGGGCTACGCCATCGGTTCGGCCGGTCTCGGCGCGCTGGTGCTGTTTGCCGCCTATTCGAACGACCTGAAGTTCTTTGCCGCCAATGGCGACAAATATCCGTACTTCCAGGGCATGGGCGAAATCTCCTTCGATCTCTCCAACCCCTACGTCGTCGCCGGCCTGATCTTCGGTGGCCTGATCCCTTATCTGTTCGGCGGCATCGCCATGACGGCCGTCGGCCGTGCGGCGGGCGCCATCGTCGAGGAGGTGCGCAAGCAGTTCCGCGAGGATCCGGGCATCATGGCCGGCACGTCGAAGCCGAACTATGCCCGCGCGGTCGATCTTCTGACCAAGGCGGCGATCCGCGAGATGATCATCCCGTCGCTGCTGCCGGTGCTGGCGCCGCTCGTCGTCTATTTCGGCGTGCTGCTGATCTCGGGTTCGAAGGCGTCCGCCTTTGCCGCCCTCGGCGCCTCGCTGCTCGGCGTCATCGTCAATGGCCTTTTCGTCGCCATCTCGATGACCTCCGGCGGCGGCGCCTGGGACAACGCCAAGAAGTCCTTCGAAGACGGCTTTGTCGACAAGGACGGAGTCAAGCACCTCAAGGGTTCCGAAGCGCACAAGGCTTCGGTGACCGGCGACACGGTCGGCGATCCCTACAAGGACACCGCCGGTCCGGCCGTCAACCCGGCGATCAAGATCACAAACATCGTCGCGTTGCTGCTGCTGGCCGTGCTCGCGCACGGCTAAGCGATCGCCCAAGTCTCCGAGACAAAACCCGCGGGGAGCGATCCCCGCGGGTTTTTTGTTGCGGTGATGACACGGTCGCCTTTCAGTTCGTCCCTTCGTCTAGGCCCTCGCTGCGAGCCTTGCCCGACTGATCCCGGCAACAAAAACCCGCAGGATTGCTCCCGCGGGTTTTTGGTCGCCTGAGACGGTGCTGCTCTCCTCGAGGGGGAAGGCAGGTCTGAGATCAGGGAGTGCCGCCGCCTGGGACGCCTGGGGCCAGCTTGCTGGCGCCGTTGATGACCTGGCTGAGGAAGTTCTGGTCCTTGCCGCCGGTCGGCGTGGTGCGCGAGATGAAGTCGAACACCTTGCCGTCCTTCAATCCGTAATTGGCGATCTGGGTGACGCGACTGTCGGGGCCGAAATAGACCGCCAGCACATGCTGGTCAATGAGGTGCGGCTTGTCGAAGGCGACGTAGCGCTTGCGCGTCTGCGAAATGTAATAGAAGGCCTCGTTGTCGAAGGTCGCCGTCGTCGATGGCGTGCCGAGCGCCAGAAGCACCTGCTCGCGGCTCGAGCCGACCGGCACCAGGTCGATCGCCTGCTGGTCGATGACGTAGCCCTGGGTGAGGGTTTCGCTTGGGCTGAGGTCACCGATCATCTTGGAGGTGTGGCAGGCGGACAGCGCCGAAACAATCACCAGCAGCGAAATCGCACCGGCGGGCCGGGACGAGAAGGTCGACTTGAAATTCAGCGCGCGCAACAACAACTCCATTAACTGGCCGCAACTTGCGCTGGGCCGCAAAACCGGTAAACCAGCTTGCAGGCCGATGCAACAAGGCCACTTCAACAAACGGTCCCCGGGAGACCATCCCCAATGTTCCAGCGCTTTTTTGGCCGCGAACGCCATGCCAACCGCGCTATCACCGAGGCGCTTTACGCACAAATCGTGGCAGCGGCGCGGCAGACTGTGTTTTATTCCCACTGGAATGTACCCGACACGCCGCTTGGCCGTTTCGAGATGGTGTCGCTGCACATGTTCCTGTTCCAGCATCGGTTGCGCGGTGAGGGCGGCGTGGCGCAAGAGGTCGCGCAGGTGCTGATCGATGAGTTCTTCCTGGATGTCGACCACTCCCTGCGGGAATTGGGCATTGGCGATGTCGGCGTGCCCAAACGCATGAAAAAGCTGGCCAAGATGTTTTATGGTCGAACCGCCGCCTATGACGATGCCCTGGAAAGAAACGACCATGATGGGCTCACCGCTGCCCTTGCCCGCAATGTCCGGCCCGACGCCGGCGCCTGGCCGGAAGCGTCGCTGCTGGCCAATTATGTCACCGACGCCTGCAATCAGCTGGCCGCACAGCCATCCGAATCGATTGTCTCCGGCACGGTGGCGTTTCCCGTCGCCAACGGAGGTTGATCGATGAAACACATTGACCCGCAAAGCCCGGTATCGTTCCGCGCAAACATCGCCCGTCTGCCGCAGAAGGGTTTGCCGGTGGTGATCGAGGCCGACGCCGCGCAGCGCGCGGCGCTGGCCGTGGAGCACGAGCTGCTTTCGGTCGAAGCCTATCGCGCCGAGCTTCTGGTGACCTCATGGAAGCGCAATGGCGTGAAGGTTAGCGGTCGTGTCGAAGCCGACATCACCCAGGCCTGCATCGTCACGCTCGACCCTGTCGAAGCTCATATCGACGAGCCGATCGAAGCACTGTTGCTGCCCGAGGACTCCAAGCTCGGACGGCAGGGTTTCGATGGCGGCGGCGAGATCCTGCTCGACGCGGACGGACCGGACGGTCCCGAAACATTTTCCGGCGACACGATCGACGTCGGCGCACTCGCCGAACAGTTCTTCGGACTGGCGATCGACCCTTATCCGCGCAAGCAGGGCGCGTCTCTGGATGCCGGCGGCGAGACCGAACCGGCGGAGAATGAATTTCAGCAAAAACTGCGATCCTTGCTGGGAAAATCCTGAAAACCTCGCCCGCGACGGAAAAGTCGGTTGTGCGGCAGCCCAAAACCGTTATTTTCGCCGAACCTTCGCGATCACTAAAGCGACCTGCCGCCTAACCGTGAGATAAATACCGCGTGATCAGGATTTCCATCGATGCCATGGGCGGCGATCACGGACCAGCCGTGGTCATTCCAGCGCTCATGACGGTCGCGACCCGCCGTCCCGACATCCGCTTCGTCATCTTCGGGCGTGAGGACGTCGTGCGCCCCGAACTGGCCAAATTTCCCAAGCTGGCCGAGGTCAGCGAGTTCTTCCACTGCGAGATAGCGGTCAGGATGGACGACAAGCCGAGCCAGGCGCTGCGCCATGGCCGCTGGAAGTCGTCGATGTGGAAGGCCGTCGAAGCGGTCAAGGCCGGCACGGCGGACGCCTGCATTTCTGCCGGCAATACCGGCGCGCTGATGGCGATGTCGAAATTCTGCCTGCGCACCATGGCGACCATCGATCGCCCGGCGATCGCGGCACTCTGGCCGACGTTGCGCGGCGAGAGCGTGGTGCTGGACGTCGGCGCCACCATCGGCGCCGATGCGCATCAGCTGATTGATTTTGCCATTCTGGGCACCGGCATGGCGCGCTCGGTCTTCGGCGTTGCCCGGCCCAGCGTCGGCCTGCTCAATGTCGGGGTCGAGGAGATCAAGGGCCAGGAAGAGGTCAAGGAGGCCGGGCGCATGCTGCGCGAGGCCAATATGGCCTCGATGAACTATCACGGTTTCGTCGAGGGCGACGACATCGGCAAGGGCGTGGTCGACGTTGTCGTCACCGAAGGTTTTGCCGGCAATATCGCGCTGAAGACGGCGGAAGGCACGGTGCGCCAGATCTCTGGCTACCTGCGCGCGGCGATGAGCCGGACCTTGATGGCCAGGATCGGCTATGTCTTCGCCAAGGGCGCCTTCGATCGCTTGCGCGAAAAGATGGATGTCGGCCGTTCCAATGGCGGCGTCTTCCTGGGGCTGAACGGCATCGTGGTGAAAAGCCATGGCGGTGCCGATTCGGACGGCTTCGCCGCAGCGATCGAGCTTGGCTATGATATGGTGCGTAACAATCTGCTCGACCGCATCGAGGCCGACCTTGACCTGTTCCATGCGCGCAACCCGCATGCCCTGACATCTAGGAAAGCCGACGTCGTTATCGACGCAAAGGAATAGGAAAGAACTTTGATCAGATCAGTCGTGCGCGGCACGGGCGCCGCGCTGCCCCGCCGAATCATGAAGAATGCCGATTTCGAAGGCATGGTGGAAACCTCCGACGAGTGGATCGCGCAACGCACCGGCATCCGCCAGCGCCATATCGCTGGCGATGACGAGACGACGGCGTCGCTGGGGGAGGCGGCAGCGCGTGCCGCGCTTGCCAATGCCGGTCTGACGCCTGCCGACATCGATCTGATCGTGCTGGCGACCTCGACGCCCAACAATACCTTTCCGGCCACCGCCGTCGAAATCCAGAACCGGCTCGGCATGCATCACGGTTTTGCTTTCGACATGCAGGCGGTCTGCTCCGGCTTCGTCTATGCGGTAGCCACCGCCGATCTCTACATCCGCGGCGGCCTGGCCAAGCGCGTCCTGGTGATCGGCTCGGAAACATTCTCGCGCATCCTCGACTGGAGCGACCGCTCGACCTGCGTGCTGTTCGGCGACGGCGCCGGTGCCATGATCCTGGAGGCCGGCGAGGGGGCTGGCGCGATCGCCGATCGTGGCGTTCTGGCGGCCAGCCTGCGCTCCGACGGTATCCACAAGGACAAGCTCTTCGTCGACGGCGGGCCGTCGACCACGGGCACGGTCGGCCAACTCAGGATGGAGGGCCGCGAAGTCTTCAAGCATGCGGTCGGGATGATCACCGACGTCATCGAGGCGACGTTCTCACAAGCCGGCATATCAGCCGATGATCTCGACTGGTTCGTGCCGCACCAGGCCAATAAACGCATTATTGACGCTTCCGCCAAGAAGCTCGGGATAGCCGAGCAAAAGGTGGTGGTGACGGTCGATTTGCACGGTAACACCTCGGCTGCTTCCGTGCCGCTGGCGCTGGCGGTGGCCGTCGCCGACGGCCGCATCAAGAAGGGCGATCTCGTGCTTCTGGAGGCGATGGGTGGCGGCTTCACCTGGGGTGCTGTTCTGGTTCGTTGGTAAGTGCCGAACGGTCCGGTTTCGGTCCTTGACCTTGCCGGATCAATTACTTAGGCTCTGCCGTTGTTGTGCCGAATTTTATGTTTTGAGCTGATGGGACGGTCGCATGGGGGGAAAGACACTTACGCGCGCCGACCTTGCCGAGGCTGTTTACCGGAAGGTCGGCTTGTCGCGCACTGAATCGGCCGAACTTGTCGAAGCGGTGCTGGACGAGATCTGCGAAGCGATCGTCCGTGGCGAGACGGTGAAGCTGTCGTCCTTCGCGACATTCCACGTCCGTTCCAAGAACGAGCGCATCGGCCGCAACCCCAAGACTGGCGAAGAGGTGCCGATCCTGCCGCGCCGGGTGATGACCTTCAAGTCGTCGAACGTGCTGAAGAGCCGCATCTTGCGGTCGCATCAAAGCGGCAAGGCCAAAGGCGGCAAGTAGCTTCGTTCATCTGCGCGGTTGAAAACCGGTGCCGCGTCATGACGCCGGGCTTGAATATTGTTTCACAAACCGCTGAAATGAGACCCGATTCGGCAGGTAAGCCGGATCATCGTCCAGCGTGAGGATTCGCCCATGGACAAGAGCCCCGACGCCTTTCGTACCATCAGCGAGGTCGCCGAAGATCTCGACCTGCCGCAGCATGTGCTGCGCTTCTGGGAAACGCGTTTCAACCAGATCAAGCCGATGAAGCGTGGTGGCGGCCGTCGTTACTACCGGCCGCAGGATGTCGAACTGATCAAGGGCATCCGCCATATGCTCTACGACCAGGGCTACACCATCAAGGGCGTGCAGAAGCTGCTGCGCGAGAACGGCAATCATTTCCTGGTCGCCATCGGCAATGGCGACATGGCCGCCGTCGAGGCGATCTCGCAGCGAAAGCAGGCCGATCAAGTGCCGCTGACGCCTGCAGCCCAGCCACGCGGCATGGATGACGAACTGGTTGGCCAGCCGCGCGTCAAACCCAGCCGCCGCTTTTTCGGCCTGGGCAAGAGCGATGAGGAAGGTCCGGTTCAGCCGGACGTGTCGAAACTCTCACGCGACAATCGCGCCTTGCTGCAGGAGGCGCTGTTCGACCTCCTGGAATGCAAGCGCCTGCTCGATCAGGTGCGCTGATCGCTCCGCACGGAGCGACGTCGATATTTCGAAAACCGGAACCCGTCTTCCGGTGAGGCGTTACGTTTCCTTCTGCAATGCAAGGAAACACGTCATGGCATCATTTTCGACCCTCTCGGACATTGACCTCGACAAGCAGGTCGCGGCTCTCACCAGGGAATTGGCCAGCCTGAAGAAGGCAGTGTTCCGGCGGAGCGGTGCCTACTACGAAGACGGTCGCGATGCCGCGCTCGACACCTATTCCGATCTTGCAGGGCGTCTGCGGGATGCGATGCCGGCCATCCGCAAACAGGGCAGGGTGATCGAGAAATCGGCGCGCGGCCATCCGGCGGCGGCCGCTGCGGTCGGCCTTGTGGTGGTCGGTCTCGTTGCCAGCCTGCTGTTCAGCCGGCGCTGAGGGAGCAAAATCTCCGGTCGTCGGACAGGGAATTCGAGAAAAGAAAAATGGCGGCTTTCCTTTCGGGGCGGCCAGCGCAATGATTTTGAAAGCGCCGAATCGTATCGCAGTACCACGAGAAGACCAGTCTTGAACAACAAGCCAAGGCCGGTCTTCTCGTTGGCAGTCTGGTATGCTTAGGCCTTCTTCATCGTCACGTGGTGGTGATGATGATGGTAGTGATGGCGGTGATGGACGGGATGGTAGGGATGATGATGGTGGTGACGATGATGCGTTGCCATCGCGGCCGCATCCGCGCTCGTGGCGCCGATCACCGGCACCGTGAAAGCAAGTGCAACTGCAAGCCCGAGGGCCGAGAGGAGGGACTTCTTCATGGATCGTTTCCTTTTTTAGCAGGTGAATCGGGTCGATGACCCGATCGCCGCGAACGGGATTACGCTCCTGAATTTTTTCCTCGGTATTTCCCGATTGTAGAATTTTGTTTCTGGACTGTTTCCACGGAAACCGGGCTTGCACATCATCATCGCCAAGGCCGAAAAGCCTGCTTTAACGTCTCTTCCGCCTACATCGGCGGAACCACGCCATTGTTTCCGACCACGACGCGGCCGGAACTGAGCGTGCCGTCAGCCTCACGCTGGGCGGTAACGAAGACCGTCGCGCCCGGCTTGAGGTCGGTCGGCGTGGCAGGCGCGAAGGTCACGACAGGTGTGGTGTCGGGTATCGAAATCTTCTTCGTCTGCCCATTGTCATAGGTCAGCGTGACGGCTCGACCGTTTATATCGGTGACGTCGGCCACGGTGCCGTTGGTCATGCGGCTGTTTGGCTGCAGGTCCCAGGGGCGGTCGCCCTCACCAGTGCCTTTCAAAGCGGCTGGAAAGACCACCACCTCCAGCGCGCCGCTGCCGCCATCGGCTTTCGATACGGAGGCGATGCCGAGGAAGTCGCCTTGCTTGATATCCTTGACGGATGCATTGGCGACGCCTGAGATCTTCCAGCCGGCACTGAGCTTGATCGCAGAAGTATCGCCCTGGCGGGTTTTCACGGTGAGCAGCGATGGCTCGAAACTGGCCACAGTGCCGCGCACGCGCAACGTGTCCGCCGCTCGAGCGGCGCCGACATCGACAGCGGAAAGGCTGGAAATCGTGCCGAGCACGACGATGAGTGTCTTCAAGTTCATTGCAGAGATCCTTCCGGGACGGGCTGGCTGGAACCGGATGGTTTTCAGGCCAGCAACTCTGGGATAACGAACGGGCGCGGCGAAACTGCCGAAAAAAGGGCGATTGGACGGTCAAAACAACTTGATCGCGACGTGTGCGCGATCCTGCTGCGCAGGGCGCTTGAATCACGATAGCGTGACGGTCCGATTGGTACTTGGCAAATCGCTGGCGAGCGGGCATCTTCCCGATCGTCTCAGGCAACTTCGTCATTTGATCAAACTCTTTCAGCTTACGGAGTTGCCAATGCCCAACACTGCAAAACGCGAAGCCCTCTCCGAACCGGTAGCCAATGAGATCGGGCCAGATTACAGCACCCTCAGAGCAATGCGGGAGACCCGCGGCTACAGTGTGGAAAAGCTTTCCCTGACATGCGGTCTGGCTACCGACGAGATTGAAGATATCGAGAGCGGCAAGGTGACCGACCCGTCGAAGCTGCGTCGTATTGTGTCCGCGCTTCGACTTCCCCAGGATGCTTTGATCGCTTCGACTGTGCACACGCCGGCCGCGCAAGGTCGATCCCTGGCATAGTTCGAGATCAGGCCTGCCCGACAACCCGCCAAGGGCACCCCTTGGCGGGTTTGTTCTTGTTGGTGCCGCAGCCTTCCTGCCCAGCCTGGGGCTTGCCGATTTGTGTGCCGCACGTGTTTATACCCGCGGCGACCCGATCCGCCGTCCATCAAGTCCTGAACTATGGGTTTTCGAAATGAGCCTGGAATCCGTTCGTGCCTTCTTCGCCGCCCGCGCGCCCGACATCGATGTCATCGTCACCGAAGCGAGCTCGGCGACGGTGGCACTGGCGGCCGAGGCGCATGGCGTGCTGCCGGCGCAGATCGCCAAGACGATCTGCCTGCGCGTCGGTGATCGCACCATGCTGGTGGTGACCAGCGGCATCGCCAGGCTGGACAACCGCAAGTTCAAGGACCAGTTCGGCGGCAAGCCGCGCATGCTCGACGCCGCGGAGGTTGTCGAAGCAACCAGCCACCCGGTCGGCGGTGTCTGCCCGTTTGGCCTGCCGGCGCCGCTGCCGGTCTACTGCGACGTGTCGCTGCGCGAATTCGACGAGGTCGTGCCTGCCGCCGGCGCCACCAACGCCGCCGTGCGGCTTAGCCCGCAGCGCATGATCGACCTCACCGGCGCCGAATGGGTCGATGTCTGCCAGGGGTAGGTCAGGGGTTCGCCGGCACCCGCGATCGCATCGGCGCGATAGTCGCCGAATTTCGGTTGACCCGAGCGGGGTTATCACGATACATCGCGACCGGTCCGGAGTGTAGCGCAGCCCGGTAGCGCACTTGACTGGGGGTCAAGGGGTCGTCGGTTCGAATCCGGCCACTCCGACCAAGAAGATCAAAAGTTTAGTCATTTCCCCCAGAGGTGGCTATAAAATTTCTAGCCACATTGTAGCCACCGAAGAAAAAGCCCACCGAAGCCGAGCGAGCGCCTCAACGGGGTTAGCATGCGCTTAATTAGTTCCAAGGAAATTTTAACGAATCATTGACCGCGCTGTCCCAGAATAGGACGGCGCGGTCAAACCCCAACCGGACTGCGCAGGCGGCTCCGGCACTCAGCGCCCGCCCACTGTCGGAGCCGCTACTGACACTCCGAAATATACCAGCGATGGTTGAATCAACTGTTACCGCAGGTGCTTTCTAGTGCGTTGTTCCAGTCGCTAGACTTTGATGGAATACGGTTGTAGGCGCCCGCCCAGCGGCCAAGCATCATCACGCCCTACCACCTTGCCAAGCACGACGACCATGCCGACATCGCCGCCTACCTCAAGGCCCATGGAGTCGTCATCCTGAAACCGGAGCCGATTTCCGCCAAGCTGGCGGCCGGCGACCCTGCAAAGGGCGCGACGTTCTTTGCCTCCACCTGCGCCCCCTGCCATGTCGTACGGCCAAAGGATAATTCCACCATAGGGCCGAACCTGTGGAACGTCGTCGGACGCGACAAGGCCTCAATGAAGTTCGACCGCTACTCCAAGACCCTGCTGGCCTGGGACGGGTCCTGGACCTACGAGGATCTCAACATCTTCCTCGCTGGTCCGTCGCTGACCACGCCCGGCGTGAACATGGACTTCCGCGGCGTGCCCGATGAAGCCGACCGGCTGAACGTGATCGCCTATCTGCGAACGCTCGCTGACTCGCCGGTTCCGCTGCCCTGATCTGCATGGCCTCGCCAGCGCGCCGTTTGTGCCGGCCGCCATCCTTACACCGGAGAAGCTGTCCGCGCTGGCGGACTGTGTTTCGCTTCTCAGGGTTTGCTTTCAGGATGGAATCTGCGGCGGCTACCATTTCTTGCGGGTGGTCGTGGTCATGAGCGGTCATCCCATTTTGAGGAACCGGCGGGGCCGGGCAGTCCGTTTCCGCTCTGTGCGGGACGGGTGGTCTAATATCATGGTGCAGCGCAACAAAGATGTTGCATTGCACACAAGCTTCCGTTAGGTAATGCTAATACAAATGCGAAGGCTTCTTAAAAGTCGCCCCCTCACCGAAGGATGGAACGATGTCCAAGACCACTGAAAAGACCGCTGAATTTATCGACAACGCGTACCCCGCTTTTGATGCATCCAAGGCCATTGAGCAGGTCAGTGCTTTCACAGAAAAGGGCGTCGAGCAGTCGAAAGAAGTTCTCGCCAAATTCAAGGCGGATTCGGAGATGACCCAGAAGGCTCTCGAGACGAGCTTCGCATCCGCCAAAGCCGCTTCCAGCAACCTGTCGCTGAAGACAATTGCCGTTCTGCGCGCCAATACTGAAGCCGCCTTCTCGCATTTCGAAGCCCTAATTGCCGTGAAGTCGCCTTCCGAATTCGTTGAACTGCAGACCGCCTTCGTCCGCAAGCAGGTTGAAAGTGCCGTCGAGCAGGCCAGGGAACTTCAGGCCGTCACGACCAAAGCCGTCGAGGACGTATCCAAGCCGATCAAGTCCGTCTTCGAGAAGGCGGTCAAGGAACTTAAAGTCGCCTAGCTTTTTCTTGGGGCGGATAGAGCGGGGCGGGGCGTCACGGCTCTCCTAATGGAGAGCCGTGACTACCTATGCACTTGTCAGTCCTCTTCCTTCATATCTTCGGCTTCGTCCTTCAGCTTTTGCCAGTCCGCGCCGTGCTTGCGAAGCAGCGTCCGCGCCTGTTTGGGCGTCACGTCTGTCACTTCGGTCAGGTGCTCAACTTCAAGTTCTGCACCCTTCTTAACCCGGCTCGTATCGGTCGTTTTCTTTTTTTTGGCCATCTCTGCGTTCTCCACTCTCGAGGAACGAGCACTTAGCGGCGAAGTTCCAGTTTGAAGTTGGTCGCTATCGTTGACGCTGTCGACTTTGAGGCCGGTTGCGGCTGCTATTTCGGCGGGACTCATGACAGCGGTGGCGTCCGATAGCGCGTCAATGATTTTCCGTCGTTCGGCTGATCGCCTCACTTCATCAACGTCGCCAAGAGACCATCGGCCAGCGTCGAAACGAAGGGACTTTTCAATCTCCATCCGCGCACGTCGGCGATTCCGAATCCAGTCGGCTCAACCCTCCAAGGAACCCGGAATGCGTATCCTTCCTATTGTGCCCGCCGCGGGAGAAGCCAAGCGGCAGGCATATAGTTCCGTTGCCGACCGGCCTGCGGTCGTGGCATGATAACAGGCAAGACTACCTTCATCATCTCGCAGGAATGCGTAGTATGGACAAGAAAGAAGCCGCCCAGGAGATAATGCAGATCGTAAGAGGTCATCTGGCGAGCGCTAGAGACGCGGCACAAGGACAGCCATCCCGGCGACTGATCGATGAGGCGATGATGAAATTAAGGGGGATCGCTTCTATTTTGGACCACGACAGAGAGCCTCCCAAACCCGCCAACTGATTTGATGTTCTTCCTGCTATTGCAGTCGACGTTGTAGGGCTGCCTCTTGATGCGTGTCGTGAATGAGGAGGATCATAGAATGGCTACTCAGCATCTTTCCGGCGACGTACCTACCCAATCTTCAGGATCAATCATAGTGCTGCAAGCGCTTGTGGCGCAGCTCATTGCCAGGCACCCCGACCGAGACCGCATAATCAAAAGTGTCTCGGTGATGTCCGACGGCATCAAGGCTTCTGCTGCGAGCGCAACTGCCGACGACGCACAAAAAATCCATGACTTCGCCAAAGGCATGGATGACACCGTGAGGATCATTCGCGAGTATCTGACTGAAATCGACACCAACGCCGACGCTGGATTCAAGACGTCCACAATAAGCGACTGAAAAAGTCCAACGCGGCGCCCGCCCTGGCCAAAGGCCCCGCCAGATCAGCCAAATTTCAAATCGCGGCGGCCATCGCCTCGAATCGGGTCCGGCCGCAACAAGCGCTGATGGCGATACTCCAGCGCGATGGCGCCCCAGATCAGGCCGAGCAGCAGATAGACATGGCGCCAGTGATCGATGTCGATGAAGGTGCCGAGCCCGATATTGCCGATGAAGGCGACATAGGCGCACAACAGATAGGGCTGCCACGGCCGGTCGCGCAGCAGGATGCGGAATCCGGCCGATATCGTCCAGGCGACGAGCGTCAGGAACGACACGAAGCCGAGCCAGCCATAGTCCATCAGCGTCTTCAGCCAGATGTCGTGGGTGTCTTCGCCGAAGATCGTGCCGAAGACCAACGGGCCGATGCCGAACGGATGCTCCAGCGCCATCTGGAAACCGATCGTGTAGCGGGCGAAGCGGCCGAGGCGGGCCGTGTCATAGCTCTGTTCCAGCTGGGCGCGGCTGGAAAACATTTCCGACACGCCGGGAAGCTGCAGGATGACCATCATCGCGATGACCAGCAGCGCAACGGCGGCGATGCTCATGACGACAACACGCAGCCGGAACTTGCCGCTGTTGCTCTGCAGGAACAGGCAGCCGGTGAGCAGGACAGCCGAGACGGCGAACATGCCCCAGGCGCCGCGCGAGAAGGAAAAGAAGATGCCGGCCGTGATGATCAGCAACGGCACCGCCAGCAGTGGCATGCGTGAGACCGGTCCGGTCAAAAGCAAATAGAGCAAATAGATGCCGGGCAGCACCAGGAACGGGCCGAACACATTCGGGTCCTGGAAGGCGCCGGCGGCACGGTCGTATTTGGTGAACATCTCGGCGCCCGGAAAGGCGTGGAAATAGCCGGCTATGCCGAGCAGCGAGGTTATCACCGCCGACACGACATAGGCGAAGAAGATCAGCCGGTAGAGGCTGGGTTGCACCGCGGTCACCGAGGCGAAGAACACGGCGGTGAAGGCGAGAAACAGCGAGACGGAGAGATAGAGCGGCGTGTTGGCGAGGTCCGCCATCTGCGTCATCGCCATCATGCCACCGATGTTCATCGTCACCAGCAGCACCAGGAGCGGCATTGCCGCGCGCGACACCCTGAGGCCAAAGAGAGCCCAGATGGCGATCAGCCCGGCCATGTAGAGCTCATAAGGCGCCGGTTCGCTGATGACGAAGCCCGACAGGAATATGCCGACGAAGACCGCGGCCGAGGAAATCAGCGCGATCAGCTTGGCATTGACCGCGGCCTGCGGCAGCTCCTGGGAAATCGCGCTCAATAGGCGTTTTCCGTGTTGAGCAGCCGGACCGGTGTCAGGAACAGGATCCGCAAGTCGAACAGCAGCGACCAGTTCTCGATGTAGTAGAGGTCATACTCCGTCCGCATGCGGATCTTCTCGTTGGTGTCCATCTCGCCGCGCCAGCCATTGATCTGCGCCCAGCCGGTGACGCCGGGCTTGACCTTGTGGCGTGCGAAATAGCCGTCGACCACTTCGTTGTAGAGAAGGTTGTGCGACTGCGCGGCGATGGCGTGCGGGCGCGGGCCGACCAGCGACAGCGAACCCAGCAGCGAGTTGAAGAACTGCGGCAGCTCGTCGATCGAGGTCTTGCGGATGAAGCGGCCGACGCGGGTGACGCGCGGGTCGTTCTTGGTCACCGTCTGCTTGGCGGTTGGATCGGCCTTGTCCGTATACATCGAGCGGAACTTGTAGACCTCGATGATTTCGTTGTTGAAACCGTGCCGCTTCTGGTGAAACAGCACCGGCCCCTTGCTGTCGAGCTTGATGGCGATGGCGGTCGCCAGCATCACCGGCGAGAACACGACGATGCCGATCAGGCTGAAGACGATATCGAAGGCGCGCTTGGCGACTGAATCCCAGTCGTTGATCGGCTTGTCGAAGATATCGAGCATCGGCACCGAGCCGATGTAGGAATAGGCGCGGGGGCGAAATTGCAGCGCATTGGAATGCGCCGACAGCCGGATGTCGACCGGCAGCACCCACAGCTTCTTCAACAGCTGCAGCACGCGCGATTCGGCGGTCAGCGGCAGCGATACGATCAGCATGTCGATGCGGGCGATGCGGGCGAACTCGATCAATTCCGAAATGGTGCCGAGTTTGGGATAGCCGGCGACGATGGGTGGCGAGCGCCTGTCGCCGCGATCGTCGAAGATGCCGCAGATGCGGATGTCGTTGTAGGGCTGCTTTTCGACCGAGCGGATCAGGATTTCGGCCGCCTTGCCGCCGCCGACGATGACGGCGCGCCGCTCCATGCGGCCATCGCGCGCCCAGCGCCGGATCAGCTTCGACATCACCAGCCTGAGGCCGAAGAGGAGAACGAAACCGATGACGAACCAGGTGCCGAACAAGAGGCGCGAATAGTCTTCCGACATCTTCATGACGAACGCCGTCAGCGCCATGAGGGCGAAAGTGCCGGCCCAGACCAGCAGCACGCGGCCGAAATTGGCAATGGGCCGCATCAGGGCCACGATCTGGTAACAGTCGGTGACGTCGAGCAGCACCACGGCAAGGAACGACGACGCCGCGATCGACAGCGGATATTGCCAGGCGAGATAGTTGAAGAACCCGACATAATGGAAATAGACGCCGAGCCCGGACAGCAACAGCAAGCCGAACTCGACCATGCGCAGCACGCCACTGACCATGATCGGCGACATGGTATCGCGCCTGTACTGCGAAGCGACCTGGCGGGCGACATCGTTCATGCCGCCGGGCGTGTTGCCATCGGCCGGGCCGTCGAATTTCCGCACCGCCTCTGCTGAAAAGCGGCGCGCGGGATCGATCTCGTTCATGGGGCTTTCCGCAAGCTTCCCTACGGTGAATAGCAAAAGAGAGCTAAGAAACCCTTGAAACAACGGGTGGCTTTGAAACGGCTTGGGGCCGCGGCCCTATTTATCGAGCGCGGCGAAGTAGGCCTTCTCGATGTCGGCGGCCATCACGTCGGCGCCGAAGCGCGCCTTGAGGCTGGCACCATCGGGCATCAGCTTGCGATAGGTGGCGGGGTCGGCCAGCGCCTGGCGCATCCTGTCGGCAAGCTCGACCGGGTCGGGCCGGATCAGGGCAGGGGAGCCGGTGCCGAAAATCTCCGGTATGCCGCCGACGGACGTGGCGATCATCGGCATTCCCGCGGCAAGCGTTTCGAGGACGATATAGGGCATGGCTTCGGCGCGCGAGGGAACGATGACGAGCTCCGCCAGCGCGAAGGCTTCCCTGGCCGGCATCGGCGGCAGGAAGCGGACGTGTCTCTCAAGTCCGAGTCGCTTCACCCGGGCGTGGTAGCGGGGCAGGTCGTCGCCGTCACCGACCATCACCGCGGTCAGCGCGCGGCCGAGCTGGGGGCCGGCGTTGGCCAGCGCATCGATGAAGATGTCGGGCCCCTTGAGGTCGCGCATCATGCCGATATAAAGCAGATCGGCTGCGTCGGGAGCGGCAATCACCGGCTCGAATTCGGCGGCGCGCAATCCGTTATAGACCAGGGTGTTGGGGATCGGCGGCTCCCCGACCTTGCGGCGATAGGTTCGCCTTTCGTAGTCGGAGACAAACAGCAGGTAGTCGGTGAAGCGCGCCATGAAGCGCTCGAGCGCGAAGAACAGCTTTCCGGTGGTCGTGTTCTCGTCATAGTGGAGAGAGCCGCCATGCGGCGAATAAAGGCGGGCTACGCGAGACCTTGATACCCGCAACAATGAGCCGAACAGACGGGCATAGGCGCCACCCTTGGCGCCGTGCCCGTGCAACACGTCCGGCCGCAATTCCTTGATGATCCTGTAGGTGCGCCAGGCCGACGCGAGGTCGCCCGGCCCGACATGGCGCTGCATCGGCGTGCGATGGATGCCGAGCGCCAGCATATCTTTCATCTGCTCGAACAGAAGTTCCTCGAACTCGCCGCCCGTCGTCGAATCGCAGACGATGCCAACGGAATGTCCCGCGGTGACCTGCGCCTCGGTCAGGTCGCGCACATGGCGGAAAATTCCTCCGACGGGTGAGCGAAAGCAATGGACGATCCTGAGCTTGTCCGCCACGTGTTGGTTCGTCAGAACAGGCGTTCGCGGACGTAGACGGTATCGCCAGGCAGCAGCGGGTCGGACGTGACCACGCGGCCGGTCATCACCTTGCCGTTGATGTCGCGGGTGATGTCGACGCTTTCCTGGTTGGCGCGCGGTGTGAAACCGCCGGCAATGGCGATTGCCTTCTGCACCGTAAGGCCGGGGACGTAAGAGTATTGGCCGGCGGCACCCACTTCGCCCATGACGAAGATCGGCCGGTAGCGATCGATCTCGACCGAAACGTCGGGATCGCGCAGATAGCCTTGCCGCAATTTGTCGGCGATTTCCTTTTCCATCTGCTGCGCGGTGTGACCACGCGCCGGTATGGCGCCGACAAGCGGGAAGGAGAGGTAGCCGGATTGGTCGACGCTGTAGGTGTTGGTCAGCCCGTCCTGCTCGAACACGGTGACGCGGACGCGGTCGCCGGCGCCAAGACGATAGGGCTGGTCGAGCACCTCGTGGAAGGCTGCCGGTGTCGGCCGGTAGCTGGAACAGCCGGCGAGCATCGATACGGCAAGCAGCGCGCGAAAGAGGGAAGCAGTGCTTTTCATGGCCGGACAGGTACCTTCGACTGGTCGCTGCAGCGTCGCAGCAAACTCTAGGATCGAGGTCCGTTATCATCCTGTTAGGGTTAATGGCCGGTAAAGGGAGCGGCCGGTGCAGCGCGCATCGGCAAGAGTTTTACGATTTTTTGGCGGTTTTGTTTGTCGCTCGCCAGTAAACCCTAATGCAAGCTTACTGCGATCTTAACGGCTGAGTTACCATAGTTGTTTACGGTGTGTCCTGACCCAGTATCGGAGTAGGGATGCATGTCCGTTCAGTCCGCGGCCGCAGATGTCGACGTCGATCTCAGGCAGCTCTTCGCCAGCCTGGCGAGGAACTGGCTGCGCATCCTCGTTGTCGCACTGGTGGTGACCGGAGCGGCTTTCGCGCTCGCCTCGTTTGCCACGCGCCACTATAAGGCTCAGACGCAGGTAGAGATCGCTCCGCGTGAATCCGTTTATACGCGGCCGGCCAGCAACAACGACGCCGACAAGCCGATTCTCGATGAACAAGGCGTTGCCACCCAGGTCCAGATAATTTCCTCCAACGAAATCCTCAAGCAGGTCGCGCAAAAGCTCAATCTGGAGAAACTGCCCGAGTTCGACGATGCACTCCACATGTCGCCGTTGATCCGCGCTCTGGTCCTCGTCGGCTTGAAGAGCGATCCGATGGAAATTCCGACGGAAGAGCGCGTTCTCAAGAAAATGCATGAGAAGCTCAACGTCTACAGTGTCGAGAAGACCCGCATCATCGCCATTGAGTTCTCATCGGAAGATCCCAAGCTCGCGGCCGCCGTACCAGACGCCATTGCAGCCGCCTATATCTCGGGGCAAGGGGCTGCCAAGCTCGAATCGAACAATGCCGCCGCTGATTTCTTGGCGCGGGAGATCGCCGACCTGCAGCAGCAGGTCAAAGCTGCCGAGGCGAAGGTCGCCAGCTACCGTGCGCAATCCGACCTTCTGATGGGCGGCAACAATTCGGTGCTTGCCACGCAGCAGCTTTCCGAACTGTCGAGCGAGCTGATGCGTGTGCGCGCCAACCGCGCCTCGGCGGAAGCGACCGCCGACAGCGTGCGCCAGGCGTTGCAGGGCGGCGGTTCGCTCGATGCCGTGCCTGAGGTCTTGTCTTCCGATCTGATCCAGCGCCTGCGCGAGCGGCAGGTCGAGCTCAGGGCCAACATCGCCGATCTTTCCACCACCTTGCTCGACAATCATCCGCGCATCCGGGCGTTGAAGTCTCAGCTTGTCGACCTCGACGGCCAGATCCGCAACGAGGCGCAAAAGCTCATGAAGGGTCTGATGACCCAGGCGCAGACCGCGCAGGCTCGTGAGAACCAGCTCGTCGCCGACGTCAACACACTGAAGGCCGCATCGGCCCGCGCCGGCGAACAGCAGGTCGAACTTGATGCCTTGCAGCGTGATGCGGCCGCCAAGCGCCAGCAGCTCGAATCGTACCAGGCCAACTACCTCAGCGCGGCGTCGCGCAAGGACCGCAACTATCTGCCCGTCGATGCCCGGGTGGTTTCTCTGGCGCAGGTGCCGTCCGAGCCCTATTTCCCGAAGGTCCTGCCGATCGTCGGTGCCGCCTTCGTCGCGTCGCTGCTTATCATGGCGATCGCGACGCTTCTGCGGGAGCTGTTTTCTGGCCGTGCCATGCGGCCGGCGACCGGTTCCCGCTTCGAGCGGATCGATGAGGTCGCTATGCCCCATGTAGCTCAGGCGCCTGATAGGATCGCGATGCCGGCTGTCCGCCAGGAGCACGCCGTCCTCCAGGACCCGATCCTTCGCCCGGAGATGGGAGGACGTCCGGCTGACGCGAGGGCTGAGCCCTACACATCCGCGATGCCCTATGCCACTGCAATGCCCGAGACCGTTGCGCCTTATACGTATACGGCCGAAGCGCCTGACAGGGTCGCGATGCCCGATGCGGCGACAGCAGAGCAGACGGCTGTCGATGCCGAACCGGCGCGTTCCACCCTGGGTGAGATCGACGTTGAGAAGGCCGCCGAAAAGCTGATCGCCAGTGGTGCGGCGCGCGCCATATTCGTCTCGCCGGAGGGCGACGAGGCAGCCGCATCGGCGGTCCTGGTGGCACGCGAGGTCGCCGACGCCGGCCTGCGCGTCCTGTTGCTGGACCTTACCGCTTCGGGAGCCGCCTCGCGGCCGATGCTGGACAGCGGCCTTTTCCCCGGCATCACCAACCTGCTCGCTTCGGAAGCGCAGTTCAGCGACGTCATCCATGCCGATCTCTATTCGGACTGCCATGTCATTCCCGTTGGCACCGCCGATCCGGTCCGCGCCATGCGCGCCGCCGACCGGCTGCCGATCATCATGCAGTCGCTGACCACAGCCTATGATCTGGTCGTGGTCGAATGCGGACCGGCCGACGCGCAAGGCATCAGCCGTCTGGCCGGCGATGCCACCGAGGTGTTCCTGTCCATGCTGGAGCCGGATGATGAAGTGACGCAGGCCGCGGTCAAGCTCATCGAAAGCGGCTATCCCGACCTGACGCTGGTGACGCCGCTCGGCCACGAACCGCCCGGCAATCCGGTGCCGGGACGGCGCTCGGCGGCCTGAAAGAGCCGCAAACCCACGGCGGAAGCCTCTCAGGGTCCGCCTGATCTACCCCAATTCCAGGGTCGTCACGCCGAACAACCGCTGCAGGCCGAGCTCCGGGGCCGGGCCCTTGTACATGCGGGTGGTCTTGAAGGTCGGCGCAAAGCCGGCCGCCTCGAGCGTTTCAATGAAACCGGCGTTCTCGGCGTGAACGTCGATGTGCAGGTCGCCGCCCTCGCAGGCACCCGCCAGTCCGTGCAGCAGCTGCAGCGCGGTGTGGATGCTGTCGGCAAACAGCGGGCCGATCTTGAAGCCTGATCGGCACGGCCGAGCCACACCATAGCCGGTGGTGCCGCGCGAACTAATCGCCGCCAGCCCGTGATGCGGCGCCTGCAGCCATCGCTGCAGGAAGGCTCGCCGGGGTGCCGGAAAACAAGATGCGTCATAAGCGATGATGTCGGGGACGAGCTGAGTCGTCACCGTGCGCAACCCGTCGGCCCTGACCGCCGGGCCTGCCGCACGGCCGCTATAGCGGATGGTTTCGTAGGCGGGTTCGAAGCCCTTGCGCCTGTAGTTGGCCTGCTGCTCGGCGACGCCGTCGAGGCCGATGGTCCTCCCTGCAAGCCTGTCCATGCCGGCGTTCCACACCGCCTTGCCATAGCCTTTGCCGCGCTTGTCCGGCCGGCAGATGTAGAGGCCGATGAAACCGAATTTGCGTCCATAGGCCACTGCCGAGATTGCCGCGACCATTTCGTTGCCGACAAAGGCGCCGATAAAGCCCGAGGGATCCGCAGCCTGGAACATCGCCGCGTCTTCAAGACCAGGGTTCCAGCCTTCCGCCGCCGCCCAGTCGATGAGAACCTCCAATTCATGCAGCGACAGCGTGCGGATGGTCGGCTTCATTGTGCTCACTCCGCGGCGACGGCTCCGGGGGAGAAGGATTTCAGCATGCCACGGTAGGGCTTGGCCAGCGGGCTCGCATAGGCGCCGCGCTTCGATGTCGAAAGGCCGAGCGCTATCAGCGCCTCGGCCTGCTTCAGCGCCGCGCCGACACCGTCGATGACAGGCAGGCCGAATTCGGCCTGCAGCCGGTGGGCAAGATCCGCCATGCCGGCGCAGCCAAGCACGATGGCTTCGGCCCTGTCCTCCTCGACGGCCCGGGCGATTTCGTCGCGCAGCTTCCCGATCGCGCCCGATGCCGGATCTTCAAGTGCAAGCACTGGAATGTCTGCCGCCCGCACACGCGCCCGTCCCGCCATGCCGTAGCGCTGCACCAGCCCCTCCACCGGCACGAGGGAGCGTTCGGTGGTGGTCACGACGGTGAAGCGCTGGGCGATGAAGGACGCCATGCTGAGGGCCGCCTCGCAAATGCCGATGATGGGGATGTTGGCCATGGCGCGCGCGGCATCCAGGCCTGTATCGTCGAAACAGGCGATGATCGCCGCCTGCGCGCCGGCACGCTCACCGGCGGCGATCTCCATCAGCAGGCCGGGCACGGCGAGCGCCTCGTCATAATAGCCTTCGATCGAGGCCGGTCCCATGGACGAGGTGACGGCAACGACTTTCGTCCAGGCGCCGGCAACTGCGCGCGCCGCCGCACCGATGGTCTCGGTCATGCTCGCCGTTGTGTTGGGATTCACCACAAGGATCTGCATGTTCAGGCTCGCGCCCGGCGGCGGCCGACATAGAGGATGGCGCCCAGAGTCGCCAGGATCACCAGGAAGGAGAACACCGTGGTCACCGTGCCCAGCGCGTAGAGAACGGGCGTCGTGACGTTGGTGGTCATGCCGTAGATCTCGAGCGGCAGCGTGTTGAAGGTGCCTGAGGTCATCAGCGTGCGGGCGAACTCATCGTAGGACAAGGTGAAGCCGAACAGGCCGACGCCGATCAGGCTCGGCGCGATCATCGGCAGCACGACATGGGCGAAGGTCTGCCAGGACGAGGCGCCAAGATCGCGCGCGGCTTCCTCATAGGCGGGCGAGAAACGGTTGAAGACGGCGAACATGATGAGCACGCCGAAGGGCAGCGTCCAGGTCAGATGCGCGCCGAAAGCCGAAGTGTACCAGGCCGGGCGAAAGCCGATCTGCTGGAAGACGACGCCGATGCCCAGTGAAATGATGATCGAGGGCACGACCAGGCTGGCGACCGCCAGGTAGAACAGCGCGGTGGCACCGCGAAACTTCTGGCGGAAGGCAAGACCGGCGAGCAGCGACACCGCGACGGTGACGACCATCACCATGAGGCCGAGCACCAGCGAGCGCTTGAAGCTGCCGCCGAAATCGCCGACCGACTGGCGTTCGAACAGGTTGGCGAACCAGTGCAGCGAAACTCCGTTGAGCGGGAAGGTGAGGCCGCCGGTTTCGCCCTGGAAGGACAGGATCAGGATCGCCGACAGCGGTCCGTAGAGGAACAGCACGAACAGCGTGAAGAAGGCCGCCAGCACGTAGAATTCGAGGGTGCGTTTTTCGTGGCTCACGTCAAAGCTCCTTGCGGATATCGACGATGCGCAGGATGCCGGCGACCATCAAAAGCACCAGCACCAGAAGCACCACGGCGTTGGCGGCGGCGGCCGGATATTGCAGCAGCGACATCTGGTTCTTCATCATCAGCGCCACCGACGCGCTCTGTCCCCCCGACATCACCTGGACTGTGGAGAAGTCGGCCATCACCAAGGTGACGACGAAGATGGTGCCGATCGCCATGCCGGGCTTGGCCAGCGGAATGATGACGTTCCACAGCACCTGCCAGCCGGACGCGCCGGCATCGCGCGCGGCCTCGACCAGCGACTTGTCAATGCGCATCAGCGTGTTGAAGATCGGCGTCACCATGAACAGCGTGTAGAGATGGACCATGGCCAGCACCACGGCGAATTCGGAATAGAGCAGCCATTCGATGGGCTTCGGCACCAGGCCCAACTGCACCAGCGTTGAGTTGATCAGGCCGTTGCGGCCGAGCACGGGGATCCACGAAATCATGCGGATGATGTTGGAGGTCAGGAACGGCACGGTGCAGACCAGGAACAGCACCATCTGCATGGCGGTGGTGCGGATGTGGAAGGCAAGGAAATAGGCGACCCAGAAGCCGATGAACAAGGTCAGCGCCCAGACGATGGCTGCGAACTTGATGGTGTTGAGATAGGTCTTCCAGGTCACCCAGGAGCCCAGCACGTCGGAATAGTTGGTGGTCAGCAAATCCGGATACATGGCCGCGAAGTCGTAGTCCCAGAAGGAGACGACGACGATCATGATGATGGGCAGAAGCAGGAACGCACCGAGGATGATGGCCAGCGGCGCCGATTGGAGGTAGGGCGTGATGGCGCTGAGCGAGAGCCGGCGGCGCCTGGCCGGCTTGGCGGCGGCGATTGCGGGGCGTTTGAGAGCCACAGTCATCTGGAATACCTTCGGAGTGATGTGGCGAGAGAGCGATTTGTCAGGCTGAGATACTTCGCGCGCCCCTCTGTCCTGCCGGACATCTCCCCCTCAAGGGGGGAGATCGGCAGTTTCAGCCCCATTGCCTCTTTCCACAAAGTTGGAGATTGGCGAAAACCAAAGCGACATCCAATCTCCCCCCTTGAGGGGGGAGATGTCCGGCAGGACAGAGGGGGACGCGAAGGAATGAGGCATGTCCAGTTGACGGGCTGCCTTTACCCCTACGCCGCGATGAACTCGTTCCAGCGCTTCACCATGTAGCGGTCCTCGTCCATCACCGAGTTCCAGCAGGCGACCTTGCCCATGCGCTCCTCGAAGGAGCCGCCATCGCGCACGGCGCCAGCCTTTTCCATGACGGTGCCGTCGGGTGCCTTGATCTCGCCCTTGGCCGGCTTGCCCTCGATCCAGTAGCCCCACTCGTCCTCGGACATGAACTTCTTGGCCGAGACCATGTTGGCCGAGTAGTAGCCCTGGCGGTTGAGATAGCCACCGACCCAGCCTGACGTGTACCAGTTGATGTATTCATAGGCCGCGTCCAGTTCGGCGCCCTTGAGGTGTGCGGCAAGGCCGAGGCCGCCGCCCCATGAGCGGTAGCCTTCCTTGAGCGGCTGGAAGCGGCAGGCAATGCCCTTGGAGCGCACGGCGGCCACGGCCGGCGACCACATCGACTGGATGACGACTTCGCCCGACGCCATCAGGTTGACGCTCTCGTCGAAGGACTTCCAGAAGGCGCGGAACTGGCCGCCTTGCTTGGCCTTGATCAGGAAGTCGATGGTCTTGTCGATCTCCTCCTTGGTCATGTTGCCCTTGTCGGCATATTTGATGTTGCCCATCGCTTCCATGATCATCGCCGCATCCATGATGCCGATGGATGGGATGTTGAGGATCGCGGTCTTGCCCTTGAAGGCCGGGTCCATGATGTCGGCCCACGTGGTGATGTCGCGGCCGACGAGGTCGGGCCTGATGCCCAGCGTGTCGGCGTTGTAGATGGTCGGCACCATGGTGAACCAGTTGGTCGGCGCCTTGGCGAAGGTCTTTGAGTCCTGCGCCTCGACATAGCCGACCGTGTGCGGCGCGGTGCCCTGGGCAATGACGCTGTCGGGGGTGAGCTTGCCGGTTTTGAACAGCGGCACCAGCTCGTCGTAATATTTCAGCTTGCTGACATCCATCGGCTGCAGCACGCCGCTCGGGAACACCTTCTTGCAGATCCAGTATTCGATGTCGGCGATGTCATAGCTGTCGGGCTGGGTCACGGCGCGCTGGGCGGCGGCGTCGGAATCGGTCGCTGTCATCTCCAGCGTGATGCCGAGGTCGGCCTTGCACTTGTCGGCGATGGCATTGAGGTTCGACACGCCGGTGCCGAACTGGCGCAGCGTGATGTTGGACTGCGCCCAGGTGGTCGGGAAACCGGTGATGACGCCCGAGCCGGCGGCAAGGCCGACGGCGGCCGCACCCGTCTTGAGCAGCGAGCGGCGCGAAATGCCAGTCTTGGTTTGCTTGGTGTTTGTCATGCTTATTCCCCTGTCTTGTTTTGCTTCGTTGACGTCATGAATGAAGGCGGCCGAGGACGATGGCGTCCTCGGAATCCCACGCGAGCGGTACGGCGTCGCCGATGGCGACGGGTTTGGCGAAGAAGTCGGAATCGTCGACGATGACGGTGAAATCGTCGATGCCGGCGCCGGTAACGGAGAGCTTCACCGTGGCGCCGCGATATTCGATGTTGGAGACGAGGCCGGTGAAGCCGAGGCCGGGCGAGGGTGCGGCGCCGATGCGCACATGGTCGGTGCGGATGGCGATGTCGATCGGTGCTCCTGCCTCCTGCAACTGGCCGCTGGCAGCGAGCGAGCCGCCGCCGGTGATGTCGAATACAACCATGCCGTCTCTGCTGCCGGTGACGCGGCCCGAGATGACGTTGTGGTCGCCCATGAAGCGCGCCACGAAGGCGGTGGCCGGTCGCTCGAACACGTCGCGCGGAGGCGCCGCCTGCTCGATGCGGCCGTCATTCATCACCACGATCAGGTCGGCGAGCGCCATCGCCTCCTCCTGACTATGGGTGACGTGGACGAAGGTAATGCCGAGCGAGGTCTGCAGCTTCTTCAGCTCGGCGCGCATGCGGATCTTCAGGAACGGATCGAGCGCCGACAGCGGCTCGTCGAGCAGCAGCGCCTCCGGGTCGGTGATGAGTGCCCGCGCCAACGCCACGCGCTGCTGCTGGCCGCCGGAAAGCTGCGCGGGGCGGCGTGTGGCGTAAGCCTCCATCTGCATCAGCTTGAGCATATCCAGCGCCTTGGCGCGGCGCTGTTCCTTGTCGACGCCCTTCATCTTGAGGCTGAAGGCGACATTGTCGATGAGGTCGAGATGCGGGAACAGCGCATAGGACTGGAACATCATCGCCGTGCCGCGCCTGGCCGGCGGCAGGTCGGTGACGACGGTGTTGCCGAGACGGACATCGCCCGACGAAATGCTCTCATGGCCGGCGATCATGCGCAGCGTCGAAGTCTTGCCGCAGCCGGAGGGGCCGAGCAGGCAGCAATAGGTACCGGCCGGAATCTTCAGGCTGATATCCTCGACGGCGGTCGTCGTTCCATAGACTTTCGAAACGGACACAATGTCGATTTCGGCGGCTTTGGACATTCAGGCTTCCCCGTTTGGTCGCACTAACCAATGCATCATGCGTGCCAATCGCCGCGCGGACGTCCAAGCGATTGAATTGTCGGGAAAATCGGGATTTTTGCCTGCTGCCCACTGAGCGGGCTGGTTTGTGCGTTGCACAAATTATGGGCGATTGTCAGCGATATGCACAAAAATCGTATGCAATCTTTTTTGGCTTCGTGTTCACTTTGCCTCTCGTGTGCGGATGACGAGTCGCGTTAGAAGGAGACAGGAAGATTTCCGCCATGAACATTGCCGACCAGATCTATTCCGCCACAGACAGTGCCACGCAGGACCGCGCCCAGGCGATCCGCGACCAGCTGCGCGACGCCATCGTCGACCGCCGACTGGCGCCCGGCACCAAGCTGTCGGAAGGCGAGGTCGGCACGCTGTTCGACGTTTCCCGCACCGTGGCGCGGGCAGCGCTGCAGATGCTGTCCTTCGAAGGCCTGGTGCGCACCGAGCGCAACCGCGGCGCCTTCGTCGCCAACCCTTCGCCCGAGGAAGCGCGCCAGGTGTTCGCCTCGCGCCGGCTGATCGAGCCGGGCATCGCCATTGCCGCATGCGGGCGCGTCACCGCTGCTGACATCGCCGCTTTTCGGGCGCAGCTCGACGAGGAAGGTCGCTTCATCGCCGAGCGCGGTCCCAATGCGCGGCGTGCCGAAATCAAAGCGTCGGGCGATTTCCACCTGCTGCTCGCCTCGGTGGCCGGCAATGCCATCCTGCAGCGTTTCATGGAGGAGCTGGTGGCGCGCTCGTCGCTGGTCATCGCCCTTTACGGGCGTTCTGGCGTATCAGCCTGCGGCCATAGCGAGCACACGGAAATTGTCGGTGCACTGGAGAACGGCGATTGCGGGCTGGCGAGCCGGCTGATGCTGCACCACATCGACCATATCGAGGCCGATCTCGATCTGCGTGTCAGAGCCGGCCCGGCGCTCCGGGAAGCCCTCAACTTCTGAAGCTAATGCATGTCGCTCAAAAGTGGCCCCGGTTTTGAGACAACGACATGCATAGAAACAAAGGCTAAAGCGCGTCGCATGAATCCGTTTCGACGCGACGCGCTTTAGCTCTCATCCTCGCCGGTCGTAGGCGCTGCCTGTCCGACAGCCTTGCGGCGCAGCATCTTGGTCAGCTTCCAGATCGTCGGGCTGTTCTTGATGAAGGCCTTGAGCCCTGCGCCTTGCCGAAGCGTCAGCGCCAGCACACGACCCTTCAGGGTCAAGGGGATCAGCACCTCGAAATGCTGGGTTTCGATATCGCACCATTGCCGCTTGTAAGGCTCGTCGCCGACGGAGAAGTCGTAGACAGAAAAACCGGTCTCGCAGGCCTCCTGGATGTTGTCGAAGAACAGGAAGTCGCCGGGACTGGTGTGGCCGAGATCATCCTCGGCGATCGCGCCGAACTCGCAGATCAGGCGCTTGCCCGAGCGGCTTGATCCGGTGACGGCGCGGAGCTTGCCGGCCACTTCGAGCCCGTGCAGCACGAAGGAGGGCTTGTCCTCGGCAAGTGCGTCCGTGAACAGCGCGCGGAAGAAGCCGCGCACCTGCTCGTCGCCGAAGACGTTGGCGATGCCCATCTTGCGAAAACGGAGTTCCTTCATCTCGAAAAAGGCATCGAGCAGCCTGTCCACCTCGTCCGGGGTAGGGGCCTCGATGCGGCGATGACTGCCGGCGGCCTCGAACTTGCGCATCTGCGAGCGGTGCTTCTTGCGCTTGCGCTTGCCGCTGGCGCGCAACAGCAGCGCATCGAAGCCACCGCCGAGATCAACGGCCAGCGACAGGTTTGGGCTGGCAAAATGGTCAAGCAGGGCGAGTGGATTGGCGACACCGTCGAGATCGGGCAGCAACCGCTCGAGATCGATGAGATCGATGTCCGGGCGTGCCTTGGCGATGGCCGCCAACATAGATCGGATGGCCGGGATATCCGCAATGGCCAGCCATTGCGGATCGGCGGCGACGAAGTTGCCGTTGGCGTGGCGGTCGCCCATGAAGCGGGCGACGCGGAACGGACCTTTCGCGGTGACCTCCAGGGCCAGCGCAAAAACCGGCCTGCCTTCGGCGCTCAGCGTCGCAACGAGCAGGTTCGGCCCGACCTGCTCGGCCCAGTTGAGGATCCAGCCGGCACTCTGCGCCGGCGCAAACAGGGCCGAGCGGCAGAACCCGGCATAGGCCGCGAGCCCTTCCGTCGACGTCACCGAAATTGACAGGCCGGCCTGATCCCCTGGCAAGGCGCGCTGCGACGCCTCGGTCGCAGCGAGCCGATTGCCGTCAAATGACGCTGTTGCGTCAACCATACCTCAATCCTTAGGGCGTATTGATCGCAATTTGGGGGTTCGCGTAGGCGCATTCCGTGCTTGGATCAGCCTAGGCGCAAAAGGTGAATGAATGATCGACGGGGGCGAGGCAATCCGGAAACTGGCGCTGAACGTCGCCCGTTATACCGGTCTTGCACCGTTGGCCAAGCCGTTCATCGGCGGCATTGGCGCCATACTGATGCTGCACCGCGTGACCGCGACGCCCGAAAAGCCTGACAGCGTCAACCGGCATCTGAACATCGCGCCTGGCTTCCTCGATGCCGTGATCGCCGACATGAAGGCGAGCGGCTATGCCTTCGTCTCCATGGACGAAGCGGTCGAGCGCATCAAGGCAGGCGGCAAGGGTGGCGAGTTCGCCACCATCACCGCCGATGACGCCTATCGCGACAACATGACAGAGGCGCTGCCGGTGCTGGAGAAGCACGGCGCGCCGATGACCATCTATGTCGCGCCCGGGTTGATCAACGGCACCGCCGATTTGTGGTGGGATGTGGTCGAGGACATCGTCGCCGTGCGCGACAGCCTCACTCTGACGCGACCGAATGGTCCCCTGACGATCGATTGCTCGACCCCTGCGAAGAAATTACAGGCCAATATACGCCTGCACGCCTATCTCACCTCCGAAGTCCGCGAGGAGGACCTGCAGGCCGTGCTGCGTGACCTGGCTCGCTCAAATGGCGTTGACACCGACGGCCCGCGGCTGCGGACACTGATGAACTGGGACGAAATCCGCAGCATCGCCGCGCATCCGCTGGTGACGATTGGCGCCCACACGATCAACCACAGCAATCTGAAGCGGCTCTCCGAAACCGATGCGCGGCACGAGATCGGCGCCGTGCATGGCATGTTGCAGGCTGAACTCGGCGAAAAGCCCAGCCATTTCGCCTACCCTTATGGCTATGCCAGCGCGGTAGGCTGCCGCGAAGTGGGCTTTGCCCGAGACGCCGGCTACACCTCCGCCGTGACCACGCGCCACGGCGTGCTGCGCGCCGAACATGCCGGGTTCCTGCATGCCTTGCCGCGCATTTCAGTCAACGGCCGTTATCAGAGCCTCGCCCACATCCGCACCATGCTGTCGGGCGTGACGACGCCGCTCGCCAACGCCGGCAAGATGGTCGTCACCATCTGACGACAGCCGGCCGGGTTCCAGTTTAGCGCTTCGCCCGCGGCTCCAGCATCAGCCATTTGATGATGCCCATCGCCGGCAGCACCCAGAGCAGGCCGCTGAGCAGGAAGAACAGGAAATGCACCCACGGGCCCGACTCCGACAACTGGGCGACCGCGACGATCGATGCGACCAGCGCATAGATGATGACCAGCGCCACCAGCAGAAACGTTCCGATCAGCTTTTTCAGGCGCACGGGCATGGTTGGCCTCCTGGTCCAGGACTGCCGGGAAACTCGGAGGTCCCGGCGAGCTCAGTGTTGGCTTCGCATAGGCCTTGACGCGATCCTGTGCAACCGGTGAGACGCGGCGCGACGGCGTGCCGCGCCGCCTGGTCTTGCCAGCACGGGTGCGATGGTCCACCAATCCGCGAAACCAACCTGCCGGGACAAGATCATGGCTGCCATATCAGCTGCCGCGCCTTTCGCGGCCCGCGACCGCGACCTGCACAACCGGGCGCTGCTGCGCGGCTGGCTCTATGTGGTGGTGCTGGTGCTGTTTGCGCTGGTGCTGGTCGGTGGCGCCACCAGGCTTACCGGTGCCGGCCTGTCGATCACGGAGTGGAAGCCGATCCACGGCGTGATACCGCCGCTCAACGACGCCGAGTGGCAAGAGGAATTCCAACTCTATCAGCAGATCCCGCAATATGCCGAGCTCAACAAGGGCATGAGCATCGAGGCGTTCAAGTCGATCTTCTGGTGGGAATGGGTGCACCGCATCCTGGCGCGCAGCGTCGGCATGGTGTTTGGCTTGCCGCTGCTGTTTTTCTGGGCGACGCGCCGCATCGAACGAGGCCTCGGGCCAAAACTCGCGGGCATCCTTTTGCTTGGCGGCCTGCAAGGCGCCATCGGCTGGTGGATGGTGGCCTCGGGACTGGTCGACCGGGTCTCGGTCAGCCAGTACCGGCTGGCGACCCACCTGACGCTGGCAGCGCTGATCTTTACCGCGACCATGGTCGTGGCGCGTGGGCTGGCGCCGCATTCCGAACCTGCCGCCGATCGGTCGACGCAGAGGCTGGCCGGCTTCATCGTGCTGTTGGCGTTGATCCAGATCTATCTCGGCGGGCTGGTCGCCGGGCTCGACGCCGGCCTGAGCTACAACACCTGGCCGCTGATGGACGGCAAGTTGATCCCTGGTGATTTGCTGATCCTCGAGCCGGCGTGGCGCAATTTCTTCGAAAGCCCGAAAACGGTGCAATTCGTCCATCGGCTCGGCGCCTATACGGTGTTCGTTGTCGCCTTGTGGCACATGATCGCCACGCGTCGGCGGCTGCCTGAAACAACGCATGCCCGCCGCGCGACACTGCTGTTTGTGCTGGTGCTGGTGCAGGCCTCGATCGGCATCGGCACGCTGCTGATGCATGTGCCGCTGCACATGGCGCTGACCCATCAAGGGTTTGCGCTCATCGTGCTGGGCTTTGCCGCCGCGCATTGGCGCGGCACCAAGGGTGCCTATCCCTTGCCGCACGAAATCGCGCTCAGGAGCTGATCCCGAGCCGATCTGCCGGTTACATCCAGAATTCGTTTGACGATGTCGTCTTCTCGCCGTCGAACTCCGCCTGGCGCAAAGCGGCGGCGGATGGCGTTGATTGGCTCTGAGCGGCCTTGGCAGCCTTGTCGGCGTCGGCGGCCCTGAGTGCGTCAAGCTTGGCCTGGGCGACAGCGATATCCTGCTGCACCTGGGCGGCCTGGACCTGATCCTTGATCGTCTTGGCCTGGTCTTCCAAGTCCTGGATCTGCTTTTCGAGCGCGGCCTCCTGGGCTGCATTGCTCGATGAGCTGGAAGAGGAATACTGGGTTGCCTGAGAGGAACCCGAAATTGCGCTGACCATGACAAATCCCTGATGGAGCCACGCCACGTGAGTAGCCCATCACGGTGAACAAGCCGTAACCGGCGCCGTCCTCCGAGATCAGAAAATTGGCCGCACCGCCCGGATCGCCGCCGCGATCGACAACTCGCGGTTCTCCTCGACCGGATTGTCGTCCTCGTGATGCCAGGACGCCGACAGGCAGCCATAGGCGATGGCGTGATCAAGAATGGCGCGCGGGGTCTGGCTGAGCGTTCTGGCAAAGACTTCGGCCATATGCGCGATGCGCTCAGGATCGAGGCAAAGCTCGTCCCGGTCGAGCGGGTTGTAGAACATGTTCGCTGCGTCGAAGCCGGGATCGCCGAGAACGCCCTTCGGATCGATCGCCAGCCAGCCGCGCGGCCCATGCAGGATGTTGTCGTGGTGCAGGTCGCCATGCAGGGGCCTGATATCGTGTGGATCGGCCAGCAACCGATCGGCGATGACGGCGGCCTCGACATAGAGACTGTCATGGCCGGCGTCGCGGTCGGTCGCGGCTTTCCTGAACAGGCTTGAAAACCGCTCGCTGAGCGGCTGAAGCTCCGGCGGGAAGGGGTCTTTCCAAGGCGAAAACAGTTTTGCCATCACATCCGCCGCGATTGCGGTCGCGGCGTTGTCGCCCTGTTCGCCGAGAACCTGTTGCAGCAGGGTTTCACCGGCATATTCGAGCAGCATGCTGTGGCCGTCACGGCCAAGCAGGCGGACCGCGCCTTCGCCGCGCCGCCAGGCGAGATAATGCTCGCCGCGCAATTCGTCGGCGACGTCATCGAAAGGCTTGAGCGCCTTGACGATTGCCGGCGAACCATCCTCGCGTCGCACCTTCCAGATGCGGCTCGAAAAGGTCTCGGCGATGAGTTCGGGCGCGCTGACCCTCCAGCGCGTCGGAAAGACAGGCGCGTCCATCAGAGGCCGAGCATCAGGTCCATGTTCTGCACGGCGGCACCCGAGGCGCCCTTGCCGAGATTGTCATAGACCGCCAGCAGCAGCGCCTGCGCCCGTTTGTCGTTGGCGAAGACGTAGACCTTCATCCGGTTGGTGCCGTTGTAGATCTCCGGATCGATGTCCGGCATGCGCTCCAGATGCGCATAGGGCGCCACTTCGACCACACCGCCCTCGATGGCGGCGAAATGGTCGGCAATCGCCGCGTGAAGCTCCGCACCCGTCGGCACATGGTCGAGACCGCCAAGCTGCAGCGGCACCACCGTGATCATACCTTGTGCGAAATTGCCGACCGCCGGCTGCATGATCGGATCATGCGACAGCCTGGCATAGGCCCTGAGTTCCGGCACATGCTTGTGCTGCAAGGTCAGGCCATAGGGCAGGAACTCCGAGGCATCCTCGCCCTTGGCGACATAGTCCTCGATCATCGGCCGTCCGCCGCCCGAATAGCCGGAAATGCCGTTGACGGTGATCGGGAAATCCGCCGGCAGCAGGCCGGCGGTGACCAGCGGCCGCAGTGTCGCGATCGGTCCCTGCGGCCAGCAGCCGGGGTTGGCGACGCGTTTGGCCGAGGCGATTGTCTTTGCCTGCGCCTTGTCCATCTCGGCGAAGCCATACGCCCAGCCTTCGGCGACGCGATGCGCGGTCGACGCATCGATGACCTTGGTGGTGTCGTTGGCGATCAGCGAGACACTTTCCTTCGCCGCGTCATCGGGCAGGCACAGGATCGCGACATCGGCGGCATTGAGGAACTCGGCGCGCGCGGCCGTTTCCTTGCGGCGCTCGGCGGGAACGGAGATGATCTCCAGATCGCCGCGCTCGGCAAGCAGCGCCCGGATCTGCAGACCAGTGGTGCCGTGCTCGCCGTCGATGAAGATTTTCGGTTTCATTGCCTGATCAAATTCCCTGATATTTCAAGACTATATGCCCTGACCGTGATTCACCGCGGCACCGTTGTGGTTGCCGTTGTTCAGCTCTTCAAGCCGGGCCTTTCGTTCGGCCAGCAGACCGAGATACTGCATCGCCACCATCGAGCCGGCAATCGCCGTTATATCGGCGTGATCATAGGCCGGCGCAACCTCGACGACATCGGCGCCGACAATATCGATCTGGTTGAGCTGGCGCAGCGTCGACAGGATTTTTGCCGAGGACGGCCCGCCGGCAACCGGCGTGCCGGTGCCGGGCGCGTAGGCCGGGTCGAGGCAGTCGATGTCGAAGGTGAGGTAGGTCTTCTTGCCGCCGGTGCGGTCGACGATGGCGTACGCGATGTCGGACGCGCGCATCTCCTCGATTTCGTGGCCGTAGAGGATCTTGATGCCGAACGTGTCGGGCGCATGAGTGCGAATGCCGATCTGGATCGAGCGGTCGGGATCGATGATGCCTTCCTTGACGGCGCGGCCGACGAAGGATCCGTGGTCGATGCGTTTGCCATCGTCCGGCCAGGTATCCTGGTGGGCATCGAACTGCACCAGGGCGAGCGGGCCGTGGATGGCGGCATGCGCCTTGAGCAGCGGCCAGGTGACGAAATGATCGCCACCGAGCGACAACAGGAAGGCGCCGGATTTGAGGATCTTCGCCGCTTCGCGCTCGATCGTGCCGGGCGTCTTCTGGTGGTTGCCTGAGTCGAGCAGGCAATCGCCATAGTCGACCACCGCGAGATGCTCGAACAGATCGCGTGAAAACGGGTATTGCGGGTCATTGTCGAGGATCGCCGAGGCGCGGCGGATCGCCTGCGGCCCAAAGCGGGCGCCGGGCCGGTTGGTGACGGCGGCGTCGAAGGGAATGCCCCATACCACAGCGTCCGCGCCCTTCACGTCCTTCGTGTATTTGCGCCGCATGAAAGACAGCGCGCCGGAATAGGTCGGCTCGAGGGCAGCGCCCGTTTTGGAGCGGGCGGTGAAGGCATGGTCGATGTTGTTGGTCGCCATTACGGATCCTCGTTTTTCATCGGGGTGCAACAACTACAGAACCGGCACGGAAGATGCCAGTCACAGCTTGGCGAGACGAAATGGCGCCCCTGGAGTGCCATGACAAAACAGGATTTGTATCACCATGACGCAGACGGCGTTTCTTAATCCTCCCCGCGCCGTGGTGTCGACCCACACCGGCACGATCGCCGGCGAACGCTTCCTGGTTCTCGATTCGTGGCGCGGTATCTGCGCGCTGCTGGTGGCGCTGTTTCACTTCCCGACCGGTTCGACGATTTCGCAAAGCGCCTTCATCGGTTCGTCCTACCTCTTCGTCGACTTCTTCTTCGTCCTTTCCGGTTTCGTCATCGCCAGCAGCTACGGCAACCGGCTGAGCCAGCCGGAAGAGGTCGCCCGCTTTGCCCTGGTCCGTTTCGGCCGCATCTACCCGCTGCACCTGCTCATGCTTGTCGCCTTTGCCGGCTTCGAGCTGCTGCGGCTGATGTTGCCGCAACTGCATGGCACCGGGGCTGCTCCCTTCACCGGTGGCTTCGACCCTAGGAGTCTGCTTGCCAATCTTCTCTTGCTGCAAGGCGTCGGCTTCGAGGATCAGCTGACCTGGAATGCGCCAAGCTGGAGCATTTCCGCGGAGTTCTTCGCCTATCTCCTGTTTGCGGGTGTGGTCTTCGCCGCCGGAGCGAGCGCCTGGATATGGTTCGTCGGCGCTGCCGTCACCGCGCCGCTGTTCCTGCTTGGCTTCTCGACCCATCATATGGATGTGTCCTTCGATTTCGGCTTCATCCGCTGCCTGTACGGCTTCTCGCTCGGCGCCTTGCTTGCCTGGTTTCAGCATGATTCCATTGCAGGGGCGCGACAGGCGCTGGCCAAGGGCGGCCCGCGCATGGCCTGGACGCTTGCCGAGATCGTCATGGTCGCCGTCATCGTGCTTTTTGTCTCGTTGGCGGGCGACAATGATTTCGGCATCGCGGCACCCCTGGTGTTCGCGCTGGCGCTGTTTCTCTTCGCCCATGAAGGCGGCTGGATCAGCGCCTTGCTCAGGACCCCGTTCATGCTGACGCTGGGCGCGCTGTCCTATTCGATCTACATGGTCCACATCTTCGTCCAGGCGCGCATGATCAACGTCGCCGGGCTCGTCGAGCGCAAGCTCGGCTTGGGCCTGATCGGTGACATCGTGCTGCGCGGCCAGCCCGCGACGGGCTTCGGCGCCGGCTGGACAGGCGCCGTGGCGATCGTCGTCATGCTTCTCGCCACCATCGCCGCCTCCTGGATCACCTGGCGTTTCGTCGAAATGCCGGCCTTGGCCTGGTTCCGCCGGCTCTCGAAACGCATTTGACGCGAGCATGATCCCGAAAAGTGGAAGCCGGTTTTCGGAAAGGATCATGCTCAAACCAGAGATCCCGCGAGCATGATCCCGAAAAGTGGAAGCCGGTTTTCGGAAAAGATCATGTTCAAACAAGACATCCTCTAGCCGGCTTCGTTCACCGAGCTGTCACGGGCATCGCCTATCCGGGTTTCGATCCGGCAAGGAGCGATTCTCGATGCGAACCCTCTGGCTGAGCCTTCTGCTTTCCGCGGCACTTGCGGCCTCCGCAAGCCAGTCCCTGGCCGGCGAAACCCGCGCCAGGCAGATTCTCGACCGCTTCGAACAGGCCAACCAGTGGCGCGACCACGTCATGATCGCCGCGCATCGCGCCGGCAGCATGCAGGCCGGCAAGACGCTCTATGCGGAAAATTCGATCGCGGCCGTGCAAGGCTCGATCGCCATGGGCGCCGAAATCGTCGAGGTCGACATCAGGCGCTCGAAGGACGGTGAGTTCGTCATCATGCATGACAGCTGGCTCGACCGCACCACGACCTGCAAGGTGAGGTGGTCAAGCGCACGCTGGCCGAACTGAAGACCTGCCGATTGGTGGTTGAGGGTACCGGCGTCGCCACCAATGAGACAGTTTCGACGCTGCGCGAGATGCTGCTGGCGACCAGGGACAGGATCCTCATCAACCTCGACAACAAGCTCGAGGTCGGCGACCTCTCCGGCATGATTGCGGTGGCTCGCGATCTCGGCATGGCCGAACAGGTCATCGTCAAGGAGAACCTGTGGAACGCCACCCGGATTGCCACGGTGAAGGCCGCCATGGATGCCATTGGCGGTGGCTTCCAGTTCATGCCGATCATCGCTGACGACGCGGTGCACGATGCCGCTTTCGCCGAGACGGTCGACCACGTCTTCTCGCCGCGCGCGACCGAGCTGATCAACTGGCGGGCCGGCGCTGAGACGCTGACCGAGACCGGCGGACCGCTGTTCAGCACGCGCATGCGCGCGGCCGCGGTGCGTGGCAACTGGCACATCTGGGCCGACACCTACGCCATCGTCAACAAGCCGGGCGGCTTCCTGGCCGGCGGCCGCGGCGACGAACTGGCGGTCAAGGCCAGCCTGCCGCGCGAAAGCTGGGGCTTCTGGGCCGACCGCGGCGCCACCATCATCCAGACCGACGAGCCGAAGGCGGCAATCGACTGGCTGGCGGCGAATGGCTACCGCGTGCCTTATGCCGACGAGGCGCGGCCGGCTGAGCCCGCCAACACGGCGAGCATCAATTAGAGTAATTCCAGGAAAAGTGTGAAACGGTTTTCCCGGGAAAAGCGCGTAGCGCTTTCCCTTAGGGAATTGCGCCAAAACAAAGAGAGATAGAGCGGTTCTGCGTTTCCGTGAAACGATGAACCGCTCTAGGAAATCCGAGATGGCGGCCTTGCGCGAGTGAAACTGCGCAGCGCGTCGTTTGCCGTCAGGCCGCCATTGCCACGCCGTCCAATTCCCTGAGCGCATCCTCTGGCAGCGCAAGTTCTGTCGCGGCGAGGTTTTCCTCCAAATGCCCGACCGAAGACGTGCCGGGGATCAGCAGGATGTTGGGCGCGCGACGCAGCAGCCAGGCGAGCGCGACCTGCATCGGGGTGGCGCCGAGGCGCTGCGCCACGTCGGACAGCGTCGAAGACTGCAGCGGATTGAAGCCGCCGAGCGGGAAGAACGGCACATAGGCAATGCCGTCACGGGCGAGGTCGTCGATCAGGGCGTCGTCGCCGCGATGCGCCAGATTGTACTGGTTCTGCACGCAGACGATCTCGGCAATCCGGCGTCCTTCCTTGATCTGAGTCGATGTCACGTTGCTCAGCCCGATGTGCCTGACCAGGCCCTGCCGCTGAAGCTCGGCCAGCACGGTGAGCGGCGCTTCGATCGACCCTTCGGCGGGACCATGGGTATCGAACATGATCCGTAGGTTGACCACGTCGAGCACCTCGAGCCCGAGATTGCGCAGATTGTCGTGCACAGCCTGGGTCAGCGCCTCGGCGGAAAAGGCCGGCAGCCATGATCCATCCGTGCCGCGCCGGGCGCCGATCTTGGTGACGATGACGAGATCCTGGGGGTAGGGCGCCAGCGCCTCGCGGATCAGCCGGTTGGTGACGTACGGGCCATAGAAGTCGCTGGTGTCGATGTGGTCGACCCCCTGCAGAACGGCTTCACGCAGCACCGCCACTGCCGCGTCATGGTCCTTGGGCGGGCCGAACACACCGGGTCCGGCGAGTTGCATGGCGCCGTAGCCAAGCCGCTTCACAGTATGGCTGCCAAGGGTGAAGGTGCCGGCCTGTTGAATATCAGACATGAGTGATCTCCTTTGAGGAGACAAAGATAGGCGCTGCTCAACTTCGTGATAATCAGGTACAATCCACACAGGCTGTACGGAATTGCGCACAATGATGGACCTCGGTGATCTGAACGCCTTCGTGGCGGTGGCCCGCGCCGGCGGCTTTCGCGACGGTGCGCGTGCCAGCGGCGGCAGCGCCTCCGGCTTGAGCGAGGCGGTGCGTCGCCTGGAAGTGCAGCTCGGCGTCAGACTGTTCAACCGCACGACGCGCAGCGTTGTCCCAACCGAGGCAGGTCTCAGCCTGCTGGAGCGGCTCGGCCCGGCGCTGTCGGAGGTGGAGGCGGCCCTCGACGTGGTGAATGGCTTCCGCGACAGGCCGGCGGGCTCGTTGCGTCTCAATGTGCCGGTCAGTGCCGCGCGGCTGATATTGCCCGACATTGTTCCGGGCTTCCTCGCCGCCTTTCCCGGCATCCGGCTGGAGGTGATCGCCGATGAGAACTTTGTCGACGTGCTGGCGGCCGGCTGCGACGCCGGCATCCGTTATGACGAGCGGCTGGAACAGGACATGATCGCGGTGCCGATTGGACCGCGCGTGCAACGCTTCGCCACTGCCGCCAGCCCCGCCTATCTCGATCGCCATGGGCGGCCAGAACACCCGAGCGACCTGCTCGGCCACGCCTGTGTGCGCGGCCGCTTTGCCAGCGGCGCGATGTTGCCGTGGGAGTTCGAGCGCAACAGTGAGGTGGTGCGGATCGATCCGACGGGGCCGCTGATCGTGCGGATCGGCGGGGCGACCGATCTGGCCGTCGATGCGGCCATAGCCGGCACCGGCATCATCGGCCTCTTCGAGGGCTGGCTTCGCCCTCACTTCGAGAGCGGCGCGCTTGAGCCCATTCTCGAACCGTGGTGGCAGAACTTCTCCGGGCCGTTCCTCTACTATCCCGGCCGGCGCCTCGTGCCGGCCCCGCTGCGGGCGTTCATCGACTTCATCAAGGGCGGCAGACCCTGAGACCTGGCGCCAGGCATGAACTGCGCCGGCGCCGTCACCCCAAAAGAAAAAGGCCGCCCGGAGGCGGCCTTTTGATTGTCTGAAGCTGCGGTGCGCTTAGCGCTTCGAGAACTGGAACGAGCGGCGGGCCTTCGCCTTGCCGTACTTCTTGCGCTCGACGACGCGGCTGTCGCGGGTCAGGAAGCCACCCTTCTTGAGCACGGCGCGCAGCGTCGGCTCGTAATAGGTCAGCGCCTTGGAGATGCCATGACGCACCGCGCCGGCCTGGCCCGAGAGGCCGCCGCCGATGACGGTGGCGACGATGTCGTACTGGCCCGAACGGTTGGCGGCGATGATCGGCTGGTTGAGGATCATCTGCAGGACCGGACGCGCGAAATAGGTCGCGAATTCCTTGTCGTTGACGACGATCTTGCCGGAACCCGGCTTCACCCAGACACGCGCGATGGCGTTCTTGCGCTTGCCGGTGGCATAGGCGCGGCCCGACTTGTCGAGCTTCTGGACGTGGACGGGGGCTGCCGGCTGGGTGTTGGTGTTGCCGGTGGCGGCGCCCAGTTCTGCGAGCGAGGAAAGCTCAGCCATCTTATGCGACCTTCTTGTTCTTGGAATTCAGCGCGGCCACGTCGAGAATCTCGGGCTGCTGGGCGACATGCGGATGCTCTGCACCTGCATAGACGCGCAGGTTCTTCATCTGGCGACGGCCGAGCGGGCCACGCGGCACCATGCGCTCGACGGCCTTCTCGACGACACGCTCGGGGAAACGACCCTCGAGCAGCTGGCGCGCGGTGCGCTCCTTGATGCCGCCGGGGTGGCCGGTGTGCCAGTAATAGACCTTGTCGGTGAACTTCTTGCCGGTGAACACCACCTTGTCGGCATTGATCACGATGACGTTGTCGCCGTCGTCGACATGCGGGGTGAAGGTCGGCTTGTGCTTGCCGCGAAGATGATTGGCGATGACAGTGGCGAGACGGCCGACGACGAGACCCTCGGCGTCGATCAGGATCCACTTCTTCACCACATCCGCAGGCTTCTGCGAAAAGGTTGTCATGTTTTCTGCTTTCGGTTCGGACCTTCACAACGGAAGGCGTTTCTTGTTGCTTGGATTGGCGAAAAGCGCTTGCTCGCCGCCAATAACAAAACGGCGGCCTTTGCGGGCCGCTGCTTCGTGAGGGCTTATAGGCGAGGGTGAGGGGGCACGTCAAGTCCGCAGTTTCTAGAATATTCCAAAAAGATCAGGCAAAAACAATGGGTTAGTAGTGAGGTATTATAATACCTCAAGAATGGATGTTCCGGGGCATGGCCGGAACGTCCCTTGGCCGGCTGGGGTCTTCAGTTGGCTCTTTCGAGCGAGCGGCGTATCTCGGGCGCAAGCTGGTCCATCGCGACGGCAAGCCAGTCGCAAAGGTCGTCCGGCGATGTGTCATGAATCCATACCAGCCGGCTGCGTCCATTACTCTCGGCAAAGACCTGCATCGAGGTGTTGTCGTGCTTTACCTCTTCCCCTTGCCACGCCCAGACGATGCGGCGCGCCGGTTCGTCGCGGGCGATGAGCCTCTCCCGCACGATCTTGCCGTCGGCGAAGGTCATTTGCCTCAAGTCGGGCTCGATCAACCGGCAGTCCACGAAAATATCTGGCGTCGTTAGTCGCGGCCCCTCGGCGAAGTTGCCTACGGTGTGCCAGACCTTCTCCGGCGATGCGTCGACTATCATTTCCCTGATAACTGATCCCATTTGGCACCTCTCGTTCAAGAGCAGACAGATTTGTCTACTAGACAAATCTGTCTGTATGGCGGAAAAGGGTTGACGTCAAAGGGTATTCGATATGGTGGACCACGCTACTGACATCGGCCGGGAGAGTGCTGCGCGCAACCGCATACTCGATACCGCCACGAACCTGTTCTATGCCGAGGGCGTGCACGCGGTCGGCATCGACCGGATCATCGCCGAGGCGGGCGTGGCCAAGGCCACTTTCTACAAGTACTTTCCGGCCAAGGACGAACTCGTCCGCGCCTACATTCAGGGCCAAAGCCGGCAAGGGAGGGCCATGATCGATAAGATCAGCGAGCGATCGGCGCGGGATTCGATCCTGGCTATTTTTGATCTCGTTGCGGACGCCGCCGCTCAGCCTGGCTACCGCGGCTGCCCGTTTCTGAATGCTGCCGCCGAATATCCTGAGCCGAGCCATCCAGTACGGCAGGCGATTGACGAGCATAGGCAATGGAAGCGAGACCTCCTGCTCGGTCTGCTTGAAGCCGACGGGTGCCTGGACCCCGAAACCACGGCCGATGTCCTGACTGTTGCCAACGACGGACTGCTGGTCGCCAGCCATCTTGATAAACCTGCAAACTTGCGCCGCCTCATTCGCGAGACGGTGCTACGAATCCTGGGGCTGTCGGCAGACGCATAGCAGCAGACGCAGATGGTCCTGCGTTGGGAAACATTGGCGAGAGGAATTCGTCTACCGCTTCGGCGGGATCGAATAGGTGCCGGTGGCGTGTGCCACAGTGTGTCCGTCCCGGCCGGCGACGATGTCGATGTCGAACACCATCAGGCTCTTTCCGAGCTTCAGGATGCGGCAATGGCCGTCGATCGGCCCGGCCTCGGCCTTGCGAACGAAGTTGATGTCGAGATTGACGGTAACGGAAAGCGCGTCTGGCCCGGCATGGGAGAGCACGCAGACATAGCCACCGATATCGGCCAGCGTGAACAGTGACGGACCGGATACGGTGCCGCCGGGACGCAGGTGCCGCTCGTCGGCATTGAGCCGCACAATGCAACCGCCCGGAAACACGTCGATCGCCTCGTAATGTTTGAACTGGTCGTTGAGCTGGGGATAGACGGTTGCCATCAGCGCATTGACTTCCGCCGCCGTCAGCACCGGCTTGAGATTGCTCTGGGCGGGCATGGCGGTCTCCATTGTGTGCGCCTGTTTGAACGCGGCTGGGTATTCTGGCAACACCGGTCAGCCGTCATTGATGACAATCCTAAGCCATCGGGACAAATGCAGGGCAGCCTTGTCGCTTGTGCCAGCAATCTGTTTGAGGGTGTTGGACGAAGCGTGATGGCATACTAGATTGAAGATTGAAGCATCCAACCATGATCCAGAATCGCGGAGAAACGACCATGGCTGAAATCCTTGCCATCAAGCCTGCCGCCGTTGACGGTCCGGTTGTCGTACAACTGGACAAGGGCGTGCTGCGCCTCACGCTCGCCAATCCGCCCGCCAACGCCTTGTCGCTGGCGGCGATGGCGGCGCTGACGACTGAACTCGAGCGTGCCAAGACCGACAAGGCGGTTCGCGTCATTGTACTGTCGGCGGCCGGCAAGGTGTTTTGCGCTGGCCACGATCTCAAGGAAATGACGGCGCGGCGCGCCGACGCCGATCGTGGCAAGGCCTTCTTCGCAGAGACCTTTGCGGCTTGCGCCACGCTGATGCAGGCGATCGTGCGTCATCCCCTGCCGGTGATTGCCGAAGTCGACGGCCTGGCCACCGCCGCCGGGCTGCAACTCGTCGCCAGCTGCGATCTGGCGATCGCGTCGCATGAAGCGACCTTCTGCACGCCAGGCGTCAACATCGGTCTGTTCTGCTCGACGCCGATGGTGGCGTTGTCGCGCAACGTCTCGCGCAAGCATGCGATGGAAATGCTGTTGACCGGCGAGACGATCGATGCGGCAACCGCCAAGGAGTTCGGCCTGGTCAACCGCGTCGTGCCACGCGAATATCTGAATCAGATTGTCACCAAATACGCGCAAACCATTGCTTCCAAATCATCTTTGGTGATCAAGACCGGCAAGGAAGCGTTTTACGCGCAGGCCGAGATGGGACTGGCCGACGCCTATGCTTATACCGGCCGGATCATGGTCGAGAACATGCTGGCGCGTGACGCGGAGGAGGGCATTGGCGCCTTCATCGGCAAGCGCAAGCCGGAATGGACGGACGAGTAGTCGTGGAACCGCGCATCTCCATCGTCACCATCGCGACCGACGATCTCGACCGCGCCGTGCGCTTCTACGAGGCGATGGGCCTGACCCGTCATGCCCGCATCACCGACGGTGTCGCCTTCTTCCAGATGGGCGGCGCCATTCTCGGCCTGTTCCCGCGCGCCAGCGCCGAGGAGGATTCCGGCATTGCCTTTGCCGGGGCGCCATCCGCCGTCTACCTCGCCTACAACACCCGCTCCGATGCCGAAGTCGACGAGGTGCTTGCCATGGCCGAGAAGGCCGGCGGACGTATCGTCAAGCCGGCCGGCCGTGCCTTCTGGGGCGGCTGGTACGGTTATTTCGCCGATGCCGACGGGCATGTCTGGGAAGTGGCGCACAATCCGGCCTTTCCGATCGCGGAAGACGGCACGATTTCCCTGCCTGACTGATGGCCTATCGCAAGCAGCTGACGCGGCTCAAGGCACCCTACCTCAAGCGCATCCTGCTTGACCCGGCGCGGGTCGAGGATTGGGAAAAATACCCCTGGAACCTGCCGCTGTTTCGCGGCCACGATTTCGAACTCGAATTCACCACGCCGATCACCATCATCGTCGGCGAGAACGGCACCGGCAAATCGACGCTGCTCGAGGCGATCGGCGCGCTCGCCGGTTACGACGAAGCCGGTGGTGGCAAGGGCTACAGGCCGGTCGACCATTCTCGTGCCATCGACAAGAGCGGTGCCGCGCTGGCTGACAGTTTTCGTTGCCACTGGCTGCCGAAGGTCACCGCCGGCTGGTTCTTCCGCGCCGAATCCTTCTATTCCGTTGCCCGTTACCTCGACGAGGCAGCTAGGGAATCTGGCGGGGCGCCACCGGACTTCCTGTCCTGGTCGCATGGCGAGGGGTTCATCCGCTTCTTCGAGGAGCGCTGCCGCAGGCAAGGCATCTACATCCTCGACGAACCCGAGAGCGCGCTCTCGCCGTCGCGCCAGATCGAGCTGCTCAAAATGCTGCGGCGGATGGACCAGTCGGGCACCGCGCAAGTCATCATGGCGACGCACTCGCCACTGCTGATGGCTTGCCCCGGCGCGCGGCTGTTCCGCATCAGCCGCTTCGGTCTCGACCCGACCGATTTCAGCGATACCGACCATTTTCGCATGATGCGCGACTTCTGCACCGATCCGCAGGCGTTTATGGAGGAAGCGCTGAGGGAGGATGACGCGTGACGGTCTGCGACGATGACCTCAATTGGCGCATCGAGCAGGCCTGTCGCGAAGGCTGGCCGGCTGCCGTCGAGACTGTCGCGGGCGGCTGGCTTCTGCGGCGCTCGGGCGGCAGGATCCGGCGCACCAATTCCGCGAACCCGTTGCGTGGCAAGCGCGGCGCGCCTGAGAAGGTGATCGACGCCGCCGAGTCCTTCTACGTCGGCCATGGCCAGACGCCGCTGCTCCGGGTGCCTGATATCGCCGACGAGCTCGAAGTCGCGCTCGACCACCGCGGTTACCAACTGGAAGGCGGGACAATCCATCTCTATGCCGGGATCGGTGACCTCGCGGAAGTCCGCGACGGGCAGGTCGTGCTTTCCGAGGTGCCAGGCGAGGACTGGCTCGCAGCGCGGTTCCGCATGGGCACTTATGATGACGCCGATCGCCGCGTCTTTCGCGAGATGACCGGGCTGATCGACGGCGATCGGGCGTTCGTGTCCTATGAACGCGACAGCGAAATTGCCGCCTTGGCCTATGGCGTCATCCGCGATGGCCTGCTTGTGGTGGAATCGGTTGAAACCGACGGCCGGTTCAGGCAGCAAGGTCTGGGCCGCAAGACCGTTGGCGGCCTGATCGACTGGGCGCGACGGGCAGGTGCTCACGCCGCATGCCTGCAGGTGGTGGCCGACAATGCGCCGGGCCGTGCGCTCTATGCTTCGCTTGGATTCAGCCGTGAACTTTACCGCTATCACTACCGCAGGAAGCCGCATGAACCACGATAGTTACGACAACACCTACATTGCCGGCATCCTCAATTCGGTGAAGACCATCGCCATGGTCGGCGCGTCCGCCAATGATGTGCGGCCAAGCTATTTCGTGGCGAAATATCTGCTAGCCAAGGGATTTTCGGTGTTCCCGATCAACCCCGGCCAGGCCGGCAAGGAGATCCTCGGCCGGATGACCTATGCCAGGCTGGCCGACGTTCCCGTACCGATCGACATGGTCGACGTTTTTCGCGCGGCGACAGCCGTGCCGGGCATCGTCGATGAGGTGTTGCGGCTCGATCCGTTGCCGAAAGTCCTCTGGATGCAGCTTGGCGTGCGCCATGACGAGGAAGCCGCGCGCGCCGAGGCCGCAGGCATCAAGGTGGTGATGAACCGCTGCCCGAAGATCGAATATGGCAAGCTGTCCGGCGAGATCGGCTGGACCGGCGTCAATTCCGGCGTCTTGTCGTCGAAAAAGCCGCTGATGCGCCCCGGATTCCAGAGTTTTGGTGTGCGCCAAAAGTAGAAGCAAATTATTCCGTAAGTCGGTGCATTTTCTCGCGTTTCGGCCGCAGATCATTCGCCGAAGGGCATTTTCTTCTTTGCATTCGCGCCCGGGCTTCGCCAAGAATGCCCGGCCATTTCAAGAGTTTCAAAAAGGGAGGCTTTTATGACCCGCACGCCCGGTTTCAATACGCTCGCCGTCCATGCCGGCGCCAAGCCCGACCCGGCCACCGGCGCCCGCGCCACGCCGATCTACCAGACGACCTCCTTCGTCTTCGACGATGCCGATCATGCCGCCTCGCTGTTCGGGCTGAAGGCCTTCGGCAACATCTACACCCGCATCATGAACCCGACGCAGGCAGTGCTCGAAGAGCGCATCGCGGCCCTCGAAGGCGGCACGGCGGCGCTTGCGGTCGCCTCCGGCCATGCCGCGCAAGTGATTGTGTTCCACAATCTGATGCAGCCTGGCGACAATTTCGTCGCCGCCAACAAGCTTTATGGCGGTTCGATCAACCAGTTCGGCCATGCCTTCAAGAATTATGGCTGGGAGGTGCGCTGGGCCGACATCAATGACATCTCGACCTTCGAGAGCCAGATCGATGACAGGACCAAGGCGATCTTCATCGAGAGCCTGGCCAATCCGGCCGGCACCTTTGTCGACATCGAGAAGATCGGCGACATCGCGCGCAAGCACGGCCTGCCGCTCATCGTCGACAACACGCTTGCCTCGCCCTACCTGATCCGCCCAATCGAGCACGGCGCCGACATCGTCGTCCATTCGCTGACCAAATTCATCGGCGGTCACGGCAATTCGATCGGTGGCGCCATCGTTGACTGCGGCACCTTCGACTGGTCGAAGTCGGGCAAGTACCCGATGCTGTCGGAACCGCGTCCTGAGTATGGCGGCCTCGTCCTGCACGAAACCTTCGGCAATTTCGCTTTCGCCATTGCCGCGCGCGTGCTCGGCCTGCGCGACCTCGGCCCGGCGATCTCGCCGTTCAACGCCTTCCTCATCCTGACCGGCCTGGAAACCTTGCCGCTGCGCATGCAGCGCCACTGCGACAATGCCGTGACAGTCGCCGCCTGGCTGTCCAATCACCCCAAGGTCGCCTCGGTGAACTATCCTGGCCTGCCGAGCGACAAGAACAACGCGCTGCAGAAAAAATACTCGCCGCAAGGCGCCGGCGCCGTGTTCACCTTCGGCCTCAAAGGCGGCTATGACGCCGGCGTCAAGTTCGTCGAGGCGCTCGAACTGTTCTCGCACCTGGCCAATGTCGGTGACACCAAGTCGCTGGTTATCCACCCGGCCTCGACCACGCACCGCCAGCTTTCCGACGAGCAGAAGGTCAAGGCCGGAGCCGGTCCGGACACGGTGCGGCTTTCCATCGGCATCGAGGACGTCAACGACATCGTCGCCGACCTCGAACAGGCGCTTGCCAAGGTCTGATCGATCATGACCGCATTTCTTTCCGTCGACACCAAAAACGTCGAACCCGAATCTGGCGCGCCGGCGCCAGACCGGCTGATCTCGGGCGATCCGAAATTCCGCACCTGGAATGTCGAGGAGCGGGACGGCGGCCTCTATGCCGGCGTCTGGGAATCGACCCCGGGCAAATGGAGCATCGTCTATGACGAATGGGAGTTCTGCCACATCCTGTCCGGCGTTTCGGTCGTCACTGAAGAAGGCGGCGCGGCGCGCACCGTCAAAACCGGCGACAGCTTTGTGCTCAGGCCCGGCTTCAAGGGCAGCTGGGAAGTGCTTGAAACGACGCGCAAGGAGTATGTGATCAAGCTCTAATGCATGTCGCCCAAAAGTGGCCCCGGTTTTGGGAGAACGACATGCATAAAAACAGGCTTCCAGGGCGGATCAGACGACGCGATCGATATCGCTGTCCGAAAATCCGTATCGCGCCATCATCTGCCGGTGCCAGTCGCCGCCCAGCAATGCATCGAGGCAAGCATCGATGCTCCGGAGCAGGGCGCTGTTGCCCTTGGCGATCGCGAAGGCACCGGCCGATGGCTGTTTTTCGCTGGCGGGAACCCCGACAAGGCCAAGCGGCATTTCGGGCCGCCGGGTCAGATAGCCCCGATGCGCCATCGCAACGCTGGCATAGGCGTGCACCATGCCGTTGGCCACTGCGTCCGCCGCATCGGCCTGCGTTGCAAACATCCTGATCTGCTCAGGCGCAATTCCGTTGTGAAGCGCCGTGAGATGCTGGACCTGATCGGTTATGACGCCAAGCAACGCCGTCCGGTCCCTGGCAATGGATTGGTAGCCGCGAAAGCCGCGCGGATTGTCTTTCGCGACCAGCAACCCATCCTGCAGCGCCCAGATCGGCCGTGTGAAGTCGACAAGCCGCTTGCGTTCTTCGGAGACGAACAAGCCGGTCGTCATGGTCCAGCGGCCCTCGACCAGCCCTGGCAGCAATTCAGCGAATTCGGTCTCGATCGGCTTGAAGCTCGCCAATCCGAGCATTTCACCGAGCCTGCGCGCAAGCTCGACGTCACAGCCTGAGACCTCGCCCAACGCACCAGTAAAGCAGAATGGCGGCTCTTCCAGGAAGGCGAATTTCAACGCAGTCATGTCTCGGTCATATGTTTGGACAACCGTCGCCATCCTATTTCGCCGGGAACTGGCTGAGGCAAGCCTCCGACGCCTTGTCGTGGAAGGTCAGGACCTCGGCGTCCTGTGCCTCGATCTCGGCGTCGGAAATCTCGTTGCGATAATACTGCACCAGGAGATCGAGCCCCTCCTGGCTGATGCCCTGGGGGGGCATCTCGCGCGCAAGGCAGCCGCAAAGGCTGAGCGCACGGTCCGGTGAGCCAATCTTATGGTTGGTGAGGATGAAATCCTGTGCCGGATAGGCATCGAGGAAGCCCTCGAAGTTCAGCTTCTGCTGCGGCTGGTCGCCATGATTGAAATAGGCCGGCGGCCATTGGCTCTTGCCGCTGGCGACATCGCAGCCGGTGCCGACATCCTCGGCATTCTCAGAAGGGCTTGCCAGGCAATCTCTTTCGCGCCCGTCGGATATTCGAAATTCTCGCCCAGCGACGCGGTGTACGTGTCGAGATCGGGCTGCGTGAAGCCGGTTACCTGAAACCGGTTGAATTGGCATTCGCAGGCAGCGCTCACGCGTTCCGCTTCGCCTTCCGCCGGCTGCTCGTTGGATTTGCTTTTCCGGCAAGCCGCCATGAAGGCGGCGCCATCGAGCGACGAGGCAGGAAATGTGGAGGCGTCGACATAGCGCTTGCCGTCCCAACCGATCATCATCTGGTCGGACTGGATGTCGAGAAAACCGTTTCGCTTGAAGGCGCTGAGCCCGATCTTGTCCTGCGGCACTAGTCTTGCACCGGGAATGTCGCCGAGGACCTCCTGATAGCTGTCGCCTTCGAGGACAAACAGGAAGTTGCCGCAATGGACGCCGTCGCAGTCCGGTTTATGGCGATAGGCGAAGATCTCCGGAAAGCCGTCGAGGTTGAGATCAACCTCGACCGCAAAGGATGTCGGCGGGAAGCCCTTCGATCCGGTCTGCCGCTCCAGCAGACCGGCCGCCATTTTCTGGGCGATCGCCACGCTGTTTTCCCATGGGATGTTTTCCGGCTGTTGTTGGGCGTGCGCCACCCCCAGGCATGCGCAAAGCAATGCCACCGCGAACGCCGTCGCCGGTCTCGAGAACACCCTCATATCGCAGCCCCAGGCCCGCGATCGTCAGAAGCCGACGGCGAGCGTTTCCAGCCCATGGAAGTGGTAAGTGTCGCGGAACCGCGGCTGTTCGGCAAGATGGAGCTTTGGGTGGCGGTCGAACAAAGTTTTCAGCGACACCTGCAATTCGAGCCGGGCGAGCGGCGCACCGATGCAGAAATGGATGCCGGCGCCGAAGGACACATTCTTCTGGTCCGTCCGATCCGGGCTGAAGGCGAGCGGTTCGGCGAAGGCGCGTGGGTCATGATTGGCCATGCCAAGCAGCAGCCCGATCGTCTGGCCAGGCTGCACGACGATGCCGGGAGCGATTTCGATCTCCTGATAGGCGTAGCGCGTGAACATATGCAGCGGCGCATCGAAGCGCAGGCATTCCTCGACTGTCGCCGCGGTCGCTTCGGGTGAGCCGAAGAAGCGGCGCGGATCGCCACCTTGCGCCAGGATCGAGCGCACGGCATTGCCGGTCTGATGCACGGTCGCTTCATGGCCCGCATTGAGCAGCAGGATCGCCGAGGATACCATCTCGTCCTCCGACAGTTTCTGGCCGTCCTCCTGCGCCGAGATCAGCAGCGACAGCAGGTCATCACCGGGGTTCTTGCGCCGCTCGGTGACATAGCCACGCAGGAAATCGGCAAAATCGCCTGCGGCGCGGTTGGCCGTCTCCTCGGTTTCGCGTGTGCGGCCATGCATGTACATGGCGACCATCTGGTGCGACCAGTCGAGCAGTTGCGGCCCCATCTCGACCGGCACGCCGAGCATTTCGGCAATGATGGTGATCGGTAGCGGCGCCGCGAAGGCGGGCAGGAGGTCGACGGCTCCGTGCGGTTCGAAACGGTCGATGAGTTCGTTGGCGAGCGCTTCGACACGCGGCCGCAGCCGTTCGACCTGGCGCGAGACGAAGGCACGGTTGACCAATGTTCTCAGCCGCGTGTGCACCGGTGGCTCCAGCTCCAGCAACGAATTGGCTTCGATGCCGTCGAACGCCCTGAGATGGGTTCGATCCTGTCCGATACCGCGCCTGTCCGGAATGCCGGCCGGGTTCTGGCGGCCGAAGCGACGGTCGCGCAGCAGCCGGTTGACGTCGTCGAAGCCGCCAAAGCACCAGAAGCCGAACTCTTCCCAGAAGAATGCATTCGATGCGCCGTGCAGAAAGGCATAGGCCTCGTAAGGATTTTGAAAAAAGGCCGGCTCATGCGGGTCGAGCCTCAGGTGGCGAGTGGCTGGATCAAAGGCCAGGGTGGGGGGCGTCAATTTGGTCATGCCGGACCAATAGCGCGGCTTGCCAGCCTGGTTCCAGACCGTATGTTGCGGCCAATGAACTAATGTTGGCGGCCCAATGCGTTGAGCCAGCCGATACGGCTGCGGAAAGACTGAACGGATGAATGTGATCGTTGTCGGCGCGGGCATTGCCGGTCTTTCCACCGCATGGTCGCTGGTCAAGGCCGGCCACAGCGTTTCCATCGTCGAGCAGGGGCCGATCCCCAATCCGCTGGCGGCATCGGGCGACCATCACCGCATCATTCGCCGTGCCTATCGGGCCGGTACCGGCTATGGCCGGCTGATCACCGAGGCGTATCAGGCCTGGGACGAGATGTGGGCCGATCTCGGCGAAAGCCACCTCGATGCGCGCGGCTTTGTCTGCATTTCGCGCGAGCCGGGCGACGAGGCCGAGGAATACCGCGAGGGCCTGGAGGAGGGTAATTTTCCGTTCGAATTGCTGGAGCCAGATGCAGCCGTGGAACGCTGGCCGTTCCTTGAAGACGGCTCGTTCCGCTATGCTTATTTTTCGACCGAGGGCGGCGCGCTGCATTGCCGCAAGATCGCCTCCGGCCTCGCCAAATGGCTGCGGACCAACGGCGCCAATGTCTACGAAAACAGCAAGGTCGTCGAAGTCGATACCGAAGCCGGTCACGTCGTGCTCGAAAGCGGCGAAACGATGCAGGCCGATCGCATCGTCGTCGCTGCCGGCGCCTGGGCGTTGAAACTGTTCCCCGAACTGGACGGCGAGTTGAAGACCTATCGGACAGCACTTGCCTATGTCGAACCGCCGGCCGACCTCAAGGCGGCCTGGCAGGCAGCACCGGTCGTCCTCGATATAGGCGGCACGGTCGACGGCTACGTGATCCCGCCCTCCGGCGGCGCCGGGATGAAATTCGGTTCCGGGCTGCACAGGGTGCCGACCAGCGACGCCGACTGGAACCGTGACCCGGTGCCGGGCGAGGGCGAGGCGATCCGCAACCTGTTTTCACCGCCGATCGCCCGCATCGATGAGTACGACGTGGCCGAGGTCGTCACCTGCGCCTACACCTTCACCGCCGACGAGAAATTCCTGGCGCATGAGAAGGGCAGATGCCTGATCGTCTCGGCCTGCTCCGGCCATGGCTACAAGTTCGGCGCGGCGGTCGGCCGGCGCGTTGCCGCCGCCATTGGTGATGGCGACATCGCCGGCCTGAAGGCATGGCTGCGGGCGGAGGTGGCCTGAACGGAGCCTCGTAAGACAGCGCGCTAGCCGGAGGCGTAAAAGAAAAGCGCTACCCCCGCGATCGTCAGAAAAAAGAAGAACGCCGCATAAGCGTAGTACTCATCGGGTCCAGACGGGCTTTTCCATCTTAGCGCCGCCGCATCGTACAGATTGTACCGCTGGAAGAGATAAGCCGCCGCAACACCGAAAGCGATGGCGATCCAGCCGAGGCTATCCATTGCAGTGCCTGGGAATATGCACGCGCCGCCAGCCGGATGAACCTTCGCGGACCACCACGCGCCGCGCGACGGTCTGGTAGGAGGCGGGAACATTGATGATGCGCCTTTGCTCCGGCTGCACCAGCACCTCCTCGGCAATGCTGTCGTATTGTGCCGGGGTGACGATGCGTCGTGTCCGTTCGGGCTGTATCACCACGGTCTCGGCGACACGCCCGTAGCGCGCCTTGTGCCAGATCTTGCACAGCACCTTGCGGCCATGGATGACGCGCCATTCCCAGGAATAGCCGCCATCATCGACCTGGACCGTGTGGTAGACGGTGCGGGTGACGGCAGGCACGACCTCGTAGGTCACTTGTGCCGGAACCGTCATCACCACGCGTTCGCGGGTGCCATAGATAGCGGGAACATAGTCGACCTGCTGGCCGGGCGGGCTGACCAGCACGTCTTCGTACACGGTGTCGTAGACAGCCGGCGTGCGGACCGGTTCATAGCATTCGACGGCGCGGCCGCCGGCCGCCGTTTGAGAAATCGTGCCGAGCATGGTCAGCCCGGCAATGGTGAAGCATGCGGTTTTCCTGAACATGACACTCCCCCTGTTGAACGGCACAATGACGGTTCAACGTTGGATTGTAGGGGAAGCGGTGTCTGGGGGAAGGGAATTTGCCGCATTTCGTTAAGCAATGCGGTTAAGAAATTGCTACGGATCGTGATGACGTCGCCGAACGATGACGACGCGGGGTCGATGAATCCCGCGAATGTAACCTTGATTCGACTTACCCAGATGGCTAGGAGGGGTCGGCCTTGCACAAGGATGAGCCGACATCCTATTTACAGAACAACGATCCAGAACCGATTCTGCCCGATCTGCCTGTCTTCCCGGCGCCGGAATCCCACCGCGAGATAAGAGACAATCCATGAAGAACCCCGTCGAAACCTACATGAACCTCGTTCCGATGGTGGTCGAACAGACCAATCGCGGCGAGCGGGCCTACGACATTTTCTCGCGCCTCCTCAAGGAGCGCATCATTTTCATCACCGGTCCGGTCGAGGACGGCATGGCGACGCTGGTCTGCGCGCAGCTTTTGTTCCTCGAAGCCGAGAATCCGAAGAAGGAAATCAACCTCTACATCAACTCGCCGGGCGGCGTCGTCACCTCGGGCATGGCGATCTACGACACCATGCAGTTCATCAAGCCGGCCGTGTCGACGCTCTGCATCGGCCAGGCGGCCTCGATGGGCTCGCTGCTCCTGACCGCCGGCCACAAGGACATGCGCTTCGCCACGCCGAACGCCCGCATCATGGTTCACCAGCCTTCCGGCGGCTTCCAGGGCCAGGCGTCCGACATCGAGCGCCATGCCCAGGACATCATCAAGCTGAAGCGTCGCCTCAACGAGGTCTACGTCAAGCACACCGGCAAAAGCTACGAAGAGATCGAGAAGACTCTCGACCGCGACCATTTCATGACCGCCGACGAAGCCAGGGATTTCGGCCTGATCGACAAGGTCATTTCGTCGCGCGAGGCGGCAGAAAGCGCTGTGGCATAAGGGCTAGTTGGCAGTTGGATGGCGGCATCACGCGCTTTTGGCGCATCTTGCGGCATTTCGGCCACAATTGGCTGTTCCCTCGGCGGACAGGATTGCCTACGTTAAGGCTATGTTGAGTTTCGGCGGCTTAGCTTTATGCGGGGCTGTCGCGAATCATTGCCACGTTTTCTGATTTGTGTTTCGTACGGAATGCGTTGCGGGAAAGCCGGGAGACTGGTGGCGGCGGATTCCCGCGATAGATAGAGTATGCGCCCTTTCAGCCAGACCATCGGCGGGCGGCCATGAAAGGACAGGAAAATGAGCAAGGTCGGCAACAACAGCGGCGATACCAAGAACACGCTCTACTGCTCGTTTTGCGGCAAAAGCCAGCACGAAGTGCGCAAGCTGATCGCCGGTCCGACGGTCTTCATCTGCGACGAGTGCGTCGAGCTCTGCATGGACATCATCCGCGAGGAGAACAAGACCTCGATGGTGAAGTCGCGCGAGGGTGTGCCGACTCCGCAGGAGATCCTCAAGGTTCTCGACGACTATGTCATCGGCCAGCCCTACGCCAAGCGCGTGCTGTCGGTGGCGGTCCACAACCACTACAAGCGCCTCGCGCATGCCGGCAAGAACAACGATGTCGAGCTGGCCAAGTCGAACATCCTGCTGATCGGCCCGACCGGTTGCGGCAAGACGCTGCTTGCGCAGACGCTGGCCCGCATCATCGACGTGCCCTTCACCATGGCTGATGCGACGACGCTGACCGAAGCCGGTTATGTCGGCGAGGATGTCGAAAACATCATCCTCAAGCTGTTGCAGTCGGCCGACTACAATGTCGAGCGGGCGCAGCGCGGCATCGTCTACATCGACGAGATCGACAAGATTTCGCGCAAGTCCGACAATCCCTCGATCACCCGCGACGTGTCGGGCGAGGGCGTGCAGCAGGCACTGCTGAAGATCATGGAAGGCACCGTCGCCTCCGTGCCGCCGCAGGGCGGCAGGAAGCATCCGCAGCAGGAATTCCTGCAGGTCGACACCGCCAACATCCTGTTCATCTGCGGCGGCGCCTTCGCCGGGCTGGACAAGATCATCTCGGATCGCGGCAGAAAAACCTCGATCGGCTTCGGCGCCATCGTCGCTTCTCCCGAGGATCGCCGCACCGGCGATGTCTTCCGCCTGGTCGAGCCCGAGGATCTCTTGAAATTCGGCCTTATCCCCGAATTTGTCGGCCGTCTGCCGGTTCTGGCGACGCTGGAGGATCTTGACGAGCCGGCGCTGATCCAGATCCTGACCGAGCCGAAGAACGCGCTGGTCAAGCAGTATCAGCGGCTGTTCGAGATGGAGAATGTCGACCTGACCTTCCACGAGAACGCCCTGTCGGCGATCGCCAAGCGCGCCATCGAGCGCAAGACCGGCGCGCGCGGCCTGCGCTCGATCATGGAAGCGATCCTGCTCGACACGATGTTCGAACTTCCCGCGCTCGAAGGCGTGCGCGAAGTGGTGATTTCGGAAGAGGTGGTGACCGGCAGCGCCCGGCCGCTCTACATCTATTCCGAACAGAAGGAAAAGAAGGGCAATGTCAGCGCCTGACATGAGCCCGCAGCGGAATTCTGAAACGGCGCCGCAAGGCGCCGTTTTGCTGTCGCGCAGGGTTTTGCGGCTGCGCCCGGTCTTGCCGTCGCAAATGTGTCACTTACGGGCAAGTTGGAGGAGTGGATTTGTACTGGCCCCTTGATCTTTGTGGATCGTGCATCCAACTAATTGGAGAAGGCCGAGGTGCCCGATTTCTGTGCTGTAAAACTCCCGTCACAAACGGTGGTAGGCGGAACGATCCCCGGTCGTTAATATAAGATTCGCGGTTGGCTGATTGGCGGCCGCGACATGAAAGGTTGGACAATGGCCAAAATATCCAAGGCTCCCAGCGACGGCGTCTTCGCAGTCCTCCCACTGCGCGACATCGTGGTGTTTCCGCACATGATCGTTCCGCTCTTCGTCGGGCGTGAAAAGTCGATCAAGGCGCTGGAAGAGGTGATGGGTCAGGAGAAGCAGATCCTGCTTGCCACCCAGATGAATGCCGCCGACGACGATCCCGAGCCCGATGCCATCTTTGACATCGGCACGCTCGCCAATGTGCTGCAATTGCTGAAGCTGCCCGACGGCACCGTCAAGGTTCTGGTCGAAGGCGCCTCGCGCGCGAAAATCGTCTCGTTCACCGACCGCCCCGACTTCCACGAGGCCCGCGCCACGGCGCTGGTCGAGCCGGAAGAGGAAGAGGTCGAGGTTGAGGCGCTGGCGCGCTCGGTCGTCACCGACTTCGAGAACTACGTCAAGCTGAACAAGAAGATCTCGCCCGAAGTGGTGGGTGCCGCCAGCCAGATCGACGACTATTCCAAGCTCGCCGACACGGTCGCTTCGCATCTCGCCATCAAGATTCCTGAAAAGCAGGAGATGCTGGCCACGCTCTCGGTCAAGGAGCGGCTGGAAAAGGCGATGGGCTTCATGGAAGCCGAAATCTCCGTCCTGCAGGTGGAGAAGCGCATCCGTTCGCGCGTCAAGCGCCAGATGGAGAAGACGCAGCGCGAATACTACCTCAACGAGCAGATGAAGGCGATCCAGAAGGAGCTCGGCGAGGGCGAGGACGGCCGCGACGAGGCTGCCGAGATCGAGGCGCGCATCAAGAAGACCAAGCTCTCCAAGGAAGCCCGCGAAAAGGCGGAAGCCGAGTTGAAGAAGCTGCGGACGATGTCGCCGATGTCGGCGGAATCGACCGTTGTGCGCAACTATCTCGACTGGATCCTGTCGATCCCGTGGGGCAAGAACTCCAAGGTCAAGCAGGACCTGGCTTTCGCGCAGAACGTGCTCGACACCGATCACTTCGGTCTCGACAAGGTCAAGGACCGCATCGTCGAGTACCTTGCCGTGCAAAGCCGCCAGAAGAAGCTGAAGGGGCCGATCCTGTGCCTCGTCGGCCCTCCCGGCGTCGGCAAGACCTCGCTCGGCAAGTCGATCGCCAAGGCGACCGGTCGCGAATTCATCCGCATGGCGCTCGGCGGCGTGCGTGACGAAGCCGAGATCCGTGGTCATCGGCGCACCTATATCGGCTCGATGCCCGGCAAGGTCATCCAGTCGATGAAGAAGGCGAAGAAGTCCAACCCGCTCTTCCTGCTCGACGAGATCGACAAGATGGGCCAGGACTTCCGCGGCGATCCGTCGTCGGCGCTGCTCGAGGTGCTCGATCCCGAACAGAACTCGACGTTCATGGACCATTACCTCGAGGTCGAATACGACCTGTCGAGCGTGATGTTCGTGACGACGGCGAACACGCTGAACATCCCTGCGCCCTTGATGGACCGCATGGAGATCATCCGTATCGCCGGCTACACCGAGGACGAGAAGATCGAAATCGCCAAGCGGCACCTGATGCCGAAGGTGGTGCGCGACCATGCCCTGCAGCCGAAGGAGTTCTCCGTCGGCGAGGACGCGATCCGCGCCATCATCCAGACCTACACCCGTGAAGCGGGCGTCAGAAGTCTGGAGCGCGAGCTGATGAAGCTCGGGCGCAAGGCGGTGACCGAGATCCTGAAGACGAAGAAGAAGACGGTGAACATCACGGCGGCGAACCTCGCCGATTACCTCGGTGTTCCGCGCTTCCGCTTCGGTCAGGTCGAGGCTGACGATCAGGTCGGTGTCGTTACCGGGCTTGCCTGGACGGAAGTCGGCGGCGAACTGCTGACGGTCGAAGGCGTCATGATGCCCGGCAAGGGCCGCATGACAGTGACCGGCAACCTGCGCGACGTGATGAAGGAATCGATTTCGGCGGCGGCCTCCTATGTCCGCTCGCGCGCCATCGATTTCGGCATCGAGCCGCCATTGTTCGACAAGCGCGACATCCACGTGCACGTGCCGGAAGGTGCGACGCCCAAGGATGGACCGTCGGCTGGCGTGGCGATGGCGACCGCGATCGTCTCGGTGCTGACCGGCATTCCGGTCAAGGCCGATGTGGCGATGACCGGCGAGATCACGCTGCGCGGCAGGGTGCTGCCGATCGGCGGCCTCAAGGAAAAGCTGCTTGCCGCTTTGCGCGGCGGCATCAAGAAGGTGCTGATCCCGGAAGACAACGCCAAGGATCTGGCGGAGATTCCGGACAACGTGAAGAACGGCATGGAAATCGTTCCGGTCGGACGGGTCGGTGAGGTGTTGCGCCATGCACTGGTGCGTATGCCGGAGCCGATCGAGTGGGTCGAACCGGTCAATCCTCCGGTCACGACGGACAGCACGGATGATGCCGGCAAGACGCTTGCACATTAGAGCGCCGCGCGTCCACTTGGACGCGCAAAGGACGCTCTAACACTTGAGACTTGCGCATGGTCCTTTCCGAAAACCGACTGCGGTTTTCGGGGCCGTGCGTTAGTTTTCGCTAAAGTTGCAGTGCACAAACAGAGAGCCGGGCTTCGCGCCCGGCTTTTTCATGTGAAAAACCCCGGAATTCCGGGCTTTTTCCGCTTTTTTCCCGGCTTTTCGACTTGGTTGCGGCAACGCTTCTTTCTAAAGTCCGTTTCCTGCCGGATGAGTCGTTAGTTCCGGTGTTCTCATGGAAGGGAATTTTTATGAACAAGAACGAACTGGTGTCCGCTGTCGCCGACGCCGCGAGCATTTCGAAGGGTGACGCGCAGTCGGCGGTCGATGCGGTATTTTCCGTGATCTCCGGCGAACTGAAGAAGGGCGGCGATGTCCGGCTTGTCGGCTTTGGCAATTTCACCGTGTCAAAGCGTGCGGCTTCGACCGGCCGCAACCCGCAGACCGGCGCCGAAGTCCAGATCCCGGCGCGCACCGTGCCGAAGTTCTCGGCCGGCAAGGGCCTCAAGGACGCAGTCAACTAAGCGCCTTTTTCTTTCAGAGACCTGAAAAGCCGGGCTTGCCCGGCTTTTCATTTTTGTGCCCGGAGGGACGTGCGGTCGCGCGCCCCGGAGCAAGCTATGCGGTGGGCGCCTCGGTGCGCATCAGGCCTTCCTGCTTGAGATCGGCCCAGAGTGCCGACGGCAGCTTCGCATTGAGCAACGAACGGTTGCTCTCGACTTCGCTAGGCCGCTGGCCACCGGGGATCACCGAGACCACCGAGGGGTGCAGTAGCGGGAATTGCAAGGCAGCCTCGATCAGCCTCACGCCATGGCGCTTGCAGACGCTCTCGATGCGGGCAACGCGCTCGATGATATCCTGTGGCGCCTCGGAGTAGTTGTAGTAAGCGCCCGGCTTCGGCCCGGTTGCCAGGATGCCGGAGTTATAGGGTCCGCCGAGAACGATGCCGATGCCGCGCGCCTGGCAGAGCGGCAGGAAGGATGCCAGCGCCTCCTGTTCCAGCAGCGTATAGCGCCCGGCAAGCAGGAACAGGTCGAAGTCGCCGCGCTCGGCCAGCGTCTGGGCAACCTGCCACTCATTGATGCCGCCACCGAACGCCTTGATCACGCCCTGGTCGCGAAGCGCCAGCAGCCCGTAATAGCCCGAGCGCATGAACTCCTCGATGCGCCGGTCGGACGCTTCCTTGCTGCCATGGGTGAAGATGTCGACATCATGCACGAAGAGGATGTCGATACGGTCGACGCCGAGGCGCTCGAGCGAGGCTTCGAACGAACGTATGACGCCGTCATAGCTGTAGTCGTAAACTTCGCGACGCGACGGCGTGTCGAAGAATTTGCCGATGCCGGTGCGCTCTTCTGGCGGGCAGGCGCGCATGATACGGCCGACCTTGCTCGACAGCACATAGTCATCGCGCTTCTTGGTGCGCAGGAACGGGTTGAGCCGCGTTTCCGACAGGCCGAGCCCGTAGAGCGGCGCGGTGTCGTAGTAACGGCAGCCGGTCGCCCAGGCGGCCTCCAACGTGGCGTTGGCGTCCTCGTTTGAGACGGCACGGTAGAGGTTGCCGAGCGGCGCGGTGCCGAAGCCGAGCTCGGTAAAAGTGATGCCGCCATTGCCGATGCGGTCGAAATGCCGTGTCTTCATATCCTGCTGTTTGCCTCACTTGATTTGTCTGACATGACACTATCATGCCTCTGGCTCGGCAAAAGCGTCGCGGACCGTTGGACACGTATTTTCGCGATTGATAGCATGAGCAAAATCAAGCTGTTCATGGAAGCAAGAGCGGCAATCCCCAGGGTGGTTTCGATGGCAGGTTTGCGGTGAGCGGCAACAACGAAAACCCGTTCAAGACCGCGCTTGGCGAACTCGGCAGCGTGTTGGCACACGTCGACGAGAGCCGGATCGACGCTGCCTGCAAGATGCTGGCCGACGCCAGGCAGATCGTCGTCTATGGCTGTGGGCGTGAAGCCTTGCAGGTCAAGGGCTTTGCCATGCGGCTCTATCATCTCGGCCTGCCGGTCTCGGTGGTCGGCGATATGAACACGCCGCCGCTGGGGACTGGCGATGTCTTTCTGGCCAGTTCAGGGCCGGGAGAAACCTCGACCGTGCTGACCTTGATGCAGGTCGCGCACGACGCCGGCGCGATCAACCTGCTGCTGACCGCCCAAGCCGAAAGCAGCGCGGCAAAGCGCGCCGATTTCAGCCTGCTCATCCCGGCGCAGACCATGGCCAACGACCAGGGGACCAAAAAAACGTCGGTGCTGCCAATGGGCTCGGTGTTCGAGGGCGCGCTGTTCCTGCTGTTCGAGGTGATGGTGCTGAAGCTTAGGGATTTGATCGGCGCGTCGCCGGAAGCGATGCGCGCCCGCCACACCAACATGGAATAGATCATGCGCTACGAACTGATGCTGCCACACCAGATCCGCAAGGCGATCGCCGAGAACTGGCCGGTCGCATTGCCGCTTGGCGTGCTCGAATATCACGGTGAGCACATGGCCGTCGGCATGGACACGCTGGCCGTCATCAAGATGCTGGAGCTGTTCGAGAAGGAGCGTGACATCGTCATCCTGCCGCCCTTCTACTATGGCGCGGCGAGCTACGCGGTGGCGGCGCCGGAGGGCAGTGGCTCGGTGCAGGTCGGCGGCAACGCGCTGGCGTCCTTCGGCGAAGAGCTGTTCTACAGCCTGCTGCGCATCGGCTTTCGCAACATCCACGCGATCATCCACCACCAGACCGAGAATTTCGCCGCCGGCATGCCGACCGATCTCGCCTTCAAGACCGCCGGCCGGCAAGCTATCTTCCGCTTCCTTGAAAAGGAACGCGGCGAGGGTTGGTGGGGCTCGGAGGCGATGGCCAGCTACTATGCCGAGCACGCCGAGGGCGGCAATTTCTTCAACTGGGTGCAGGTGCATCCGCTGATGTCGGCGGCAATGAAGTACCCCTTCGACCATGCCGGCATCGGCGAGACCTCGCTGATGCTGGCGTTATGCCCGGAGGCTGTCGATGCCAGTCACTTCGAAGACAACAAAAGCTGGTACACGGCGACCGCCAAGGATGCTTCTGCCGAGCTCGGGCAGAAGGGCGTCGCCATGATCATGGATCATCTGCGCGCGACGCTCTTGGCTTAGTGTGGCTCCCCCTTCTTCCACAGGGGGAGAAGGGAAGACGGAGCGGTTTATTTCACCGCTCCGGCAGTCATGCCCATGATCAGATAACGTTCGAGCGCGATGCCGATGACGGCCAATGGCGCTATTGCCGCCGTGGCAAGCGCTGCCATCGACCACCAATTGATTCCTTGCGAGCCGGTCTGGCTTGCCACCATGACCGGAATTGTCTTGGCGTCGGTTGAGGTCAAAAGGGCGGCGAAGAAATACTCGTTCCAGCACAGCACCATCGCCAGGATGAAGGCGGCGACCATGCCCGGAAGTGCGATCGGCATGACTATGCGGAAGAAAGCGCCCCAGATCGACAGCCCGTCGACGAGCGCCGCTTCCTCGAGCTCGACAGGTATGGAATTGAACTGGTCGCGCATGATCCAGATGACGATCGGCAGCACCATCAGCGTGTAGAGCAGGATCAGCCCGACGCGCGTGTCGAGCAGGCCGACTTCCCGGTAGAGCACCAGGAAGGGCAAAGCCAGCACCACCGGCGGCAGGATCAGCTGCGACAGGAAGAAGAACGAGATGTCCTCGTTCTTGAACCAGGCGAAATGGTAGCGGTAGCGGGTAAGCCCGTAGGCGGCGAGGCTGCCGATGACGATGGCGAGGCTCGATGCGCCGACCGAGGTGATCACCGAATTCATGAAGCGCTTGAGGAATTCCTCGCGCACGGTCGAGGTCTGGAAGATCGAGTCCGGCGACAGACCGAGCGAGCGCCAGCCCTTCCAGTCCGGCTGGAAGTCGACGAAGGGGATGAGATGGCCCTGGGTGACGTCGACCGCTGTCTTGAACGAGGTCGTGATCGTCCAGTAGATCGGGAACAGGCAGATGAACGCCCAGAAGACGAGCGCGCCATAGATGAAAACGCGGCTGGCGAAGAAGCTCGCCGGCGAGCGGATCTCTGATGCAACGTATTCGGTGGTCTGGACGCTCATCTGGCTCAATTCACATTGCGGACGAAACGGCTGGCGAACTTTAGCAGCCACGTGACGAATACGACGATGATGATCAGGTACACCATCGCCAGCATGGTTCCGTAGCCGACATTCGAGCGGTCGCGATATTCGCGATAGATGAAGCTCGACACGGAATCAGTGGCGCCGCCCGGGCCGCCCGACGTCACCGTGATGATGATGTCGGCGAGCTTCAGCTTGAAGATGATGCGCAGGATCACTGCCGTCACCGACACCGGCAGCATCAGCGGAAAAGTGACCTGCCAGAAGGTCTGCCACGCATTGGCACCGTCAACCCGCGCCGCTTCGAGTATCTCACGCGACATTGCCTGCAGGCCGGCCAGCAGCATGATCATCATGAACGGGATGAAGGTCCAGGCATCCAGCACCATGATCGAGATACGGGCGATGATCGGGTCGCTGAAGAAGGCCGGGTTTTCCCAGCCGAGATAGCGCGCCAGTGTAGAAGCCGGCCCGAAGCGATATTCCATCAGCGACTTGCCGACCATCCACGACACCGCGACCGGCGACAGCATCAGTGGCATCAGGAAGACGACGCGGAAAAACTTGCGCGCCCGGATCTGCGAGTTGAGCAACAGCGCCAATCCGAAGGCAATCACGTATTCGACCAGCACGGCAAGCACATAGAGCACCATGTTAAACAGCGCATTGCGATAGTAGGGATCGCTCAGCATCTGCCAGAAATTCGCGAGCCCGTTGAATTTGCGGCCGCTGAAGGAGCTGAGGTTCCAGTCGGTGAGCGCGATGTAGAAACCGAACAGCGTCGGGAAGATCACCATGGCAATGGTGAACAACAGCGCCGGCAGCAGGAAAAGCGCTCGCTGGCCATCCTCGCCGCGCGTCAGCACCTGGCCGATGCCGATTGCCACGCCCCACAGCACATAGGCGTAGACGACTGGGCGCCAGGTTTCGAAGCCGACAGTGTCGGCTTCGGTCTTGTACAGGATCTCCAGCGCGATCACCGCCAGCAGCCCGAGAGTTGCAGCAGCCATCAAAGCCCAGCCAAAGCGTTTGCGGCTCGGTGAAATCAGATCGTAAGGGGCGGCGTCCGCCGGCCACGCATTGGTGGGCAAAGTCTGGTTAGCCACGCGTCCCGTCCGTTCACAGAAGGCCCTTTGCCGGCCGGTCAGGGTCCGGCGGCGGCTCTGAGCCGCCGGACCCTGGTTCACTATAGTATCAGCCTACATGCCGAGCGACGCCTTGTAGAGCTTGATCTGCTTTTCGCGGCCGATCTGGTCGGTCAGCTTCTCCCAGGCCGCCGCAATGGCATCGGCGCCTTCCTGCGCCTTCATCTTGCCGGCGAAGGTGTTGGCCAGGATGTCCTCGGCGGCGCTGTAGTACTGGAAGATGCCGGGGATGCGTGGCTCGATCGCCGCGTTGGGATGGTTGTAGGAGTCGCCCTCCGACTTGAGGTACGAGGTGATGAAAGCCTCGTCGTAACCTGCCGCCACCCATTCCGGAATGTCGAAGTGGGAGTTGCGGTAGGGCTGGAAGCCCGACGGATACATGGCCGTCCAGATCGACAGGTCCTTGCCGCCGAGATGGGCGGCAGCGGACCATGCCGCCTTCTTCTTCTTTTCGTCGGCATCGACGCGCGCCATGACATAGACGCCCCAGCCGAGATAGGCGCAGTTCGGCGAGTAGTTCGGCCCGCTGGCGAGCTTGTCCCAGGCGCCTGTCTTGGAATTATAGACGTCATCCGAACCCGGCAGGATCGAGAAGCCGGTGACGTCGCCGATGACCGAGGAATCGTTGGTCTTGACGTTGGAACCGATGTCGCCCCACCAGGGGATCATCGAACCGGTACCGGCCAGGAACTGCTGGAACCCAGTGGTGTTCGGGTCGGCGTTGATCTGGTCGGCCGGTTCCGAAGGCAAGGCGTCGATGACATCCTGGATGGCGCGCACCCAGGCCGGATTGTTGATGCGCGGCTTCATCGTGTCGGCGTCGAACAGCCAGGCCTTGTCATCGGGATGCTTGGCATAGGCGGAGGCGCGGCTGCCAAGGAAGTAGAAGCCGAAACCGCCCCAGGGCTTGGGCGCATCGAGATAGCCGTAAACGTCCTGGCCCTTGAACTTCTTGCCCTTGAGGAACTTGGTGACCGTCTGGACCTGTTGCCAGGTCTTCGGCACGCCCCACTCGCCTTCACCGCCGCCATCCTTCCAGGCCTTGGCGAGGTCGGCGTCGGCGAACACGTCGGTGCGGTAGTTGAAGTTGTGCGCGTCGCCGTCAATCGTCACGCGATACTGCTTGCCGTCCCAGGTGCCGACGGGCGGCTTGAGGTAGTTGACGAGGTCGTCGAAATCGATCTGCGTCTTGACCCAGTCGGGCATCTCGGACGTGAGGCCCTTGCCGCAGACATCGCCTTCGAACGGCGCGCCCATCTCGATGATGTCGAAATCGACGGTGCCGGTAGCGATCGACTGCTGCAGGCGGGCGTTGTAGTCGGCCTGCGCCAGATCGATCCAGCTGATCTTGGCGCCGGTGTAGGCTTCCCATGGCTTCAGGAAGCCGCGGAACAGCACATTGTGCAGGTTCTGGTTGTTGAGGCCCATGAAGGTCAGCTCGACGCCGGCGAATTCGCCTTCCTTGACGTTGGCCTTGGTCGCCTCGAGGCAGAGTTCACCGACCTTCTGGAAATCGGCGTCGGTCGGCTGCCCTTTGCCAACGCCCGGGATCTGCAGGATCTTCGAGCGCAGTTCGCTTGCCGCGGAAGCAGGGCGCGTCAAGGCGCCGAGCCCGGCGCCGGATGCGGCCGCGATTGCGGCCATACTGGCCGCACCCTTCAATATGTCGCGCCTCGTGGCGCCGGCACGGACCAGTTTATCGTAAAGACCTGTTCTCATCGACTATTCCTCCCAGAAACATCTGCGTGAATGGATATGGCCAACCTTGTCGGACGCTGGAGCGCCAACGATTCTCCCGGCTCGGAAACGAACTACGCAGGACCCCACCTGCTTGATTGAAGTTCCGATTTTGCGGATCGGGCAACCAGCTTTCGGACCAGCGCCCACCACTATTCTCACAACCAAACGCCGTGTCAACGAGAACAGGTTTTTATCTATAAGAGACTGACTTGCCCTGACCGGTCGCGTTGGTTAGCTTCTGCGTCTACGGCCGATGGAGCCGATGGGGGAGATATGGCTCAAGTCGCAATCAGCAAGGTGGCCAAAGCGTTTGGAACGGTCAAGGTTCTGCACGAAGTCAGCGTCGACATTGCCGACGGACAGTTCGTGGTGCTGGTTGGCCCTTCGGGTTGCGGCAAGTCCACGCTGCTCAGAATGGTGGCCGGGCTGGAGACCATCTCGGGTGGCACGATCGCCATCGGCGACCGCATCGTCAATCATTTGCCGCCGGCCAAGCGCGACATCGCCATGGTGTTCCAGAACTATGCGCTCTATCCGCACAAGACGGTCGAACAGAACATGGCCTTTGCCCTCAAGCTGCGGAAAACCGATCCGGCCGTGGTCGCCGAGCGGGTCAAGCGCGCCGCCGACATCCTCGACCTCAATCCCTATCTGAAGCGCTATCCCCGGCAGCTCTCCGGCGGCCAGCGCCAGCGTGTGGCGATGGGCCGCGCCATCGTGCGCAATCCGCAGGTGTTCCTGTTCGACGAGCCGCTGTCCAATCTCGACGCCAAGCTGCGCGTGCAGATGCGCACCGAGATCAAGGAACTGCACCAGCGGCTGAAGACCACCACCATCTACGTCACCCACGACCAGATCGAGGCCATGACCATGGCCGACAAGATCGTCGTCATGCGCGACGGCCGCATCGAGCAGGTCGGCGCGCCGCTGGAGCTGTTCGACCGGCCGGCCAATCTGTTTGTTGCGGGCTTCATCGGCTCGCCTTCGATGAACCTGCTCAAGGGCGTCATGCGCAAGGGCGACAAAGCCGGTGTCGAGATCGCCGGCACACTGTTCCCGATTGCACCAGACAATGGAGCGCAGGACGGGCAGGCCGTCGTCTACGGCGTGCGGCCGGAACATCTCGAGATCCATCCCGATGGCGTGCCGGCGAAGATTTCGGTGGTCGAGCCGACCGGCTCGGAAACGCTGGTCTTCCTGCGCTTCGGCGAAGGCGAGATGGTGGCATTGTTTCGCGAGCGCCACGACTTCAAGCCTGGCGACACGCTCAAGCTGAAGCCGCGGCTCGACCAGATCCATCTTTTCGACGCCGAGACCGGCAAGCGTCTCTGATCTCAAACGACTTTACGAGGAATACCATGCTCAAAGGGATCGATCCGTTGCTCAATGCCGATGTGCTGCAGGCACTGCGGGCGATGGGCCATGGCGATGATTTGATCATCGCCGACACCAACTTCCCGTCCGATTCGGTGGCGCGCCAGACGGCGCTCGGCCGCCTGCTGCGCATCGATGCGCCGGCCGCCGAGGTGGTCAAGGCGGTGCTGTCGCTTTACCCGCTGGATACATTCGTCGATGACTCCGCCGCGCGCATGGAGGTTGTCGGCAAGCCGGACGAGATTCCGCCCGTGCAGAAGGAAGTGCAGAAGGAAATCGACAAGGCCGAAGGCAAATCGTGGCCGATGCTTGCGGTCGAGCGCTACGCTTTCTACGAGCGTGCCAAGCAGGCCTATTGCGTCATCCAGACCGGTGAGCGCCGCTTCTATGGCTGCTTCGCCTTCCGCAAGGGCGTTGTGCCGCCGGACGCGGAGTAGCGGCATGGCCTCTAGCAAGCCTGTCGTCATCCTTGGTGTGTTCGTCGCCGACACCGCCTATCGCGCCGATCGCCAGCCGCGCATGGGCGAGACGATCCTCGGCAACTCATTCAAGCTGGGTCCGGGCGGCAAGGGCTCGAACCAGGCGGTCGCCGCCGGCAAGCTCGGCGCCGACGTCACTTTCCTCACCCGCCTCGGCGTCGATCCTTTCGCCGACATGGCGAGGCAAACCTGGGCGCAGGCGGGCGTCAAGAATGCCGTCATCGACACGCCGGAAAGCTATACCGGTGCCGCCTACATCTTCGTCGATGAGACGACCGGCAACAACGCCATCATCGTCAGCCCCGGCGCGGCGATGTTGATCTCACCAGCCGATATCGAAGCCAATGCCGGGCTGATCGGCAGTGCCGGCGTATTTGTCACCCAGCTCGAACAGCCGATCGAAGCCGCGCTGCGGGCGCTGGAGATCGCACGCGGGGCAGGGGTGACGACCATCCTTAATCCGGCCCCGGCGGCAAGACTTCCCGACCGCATCTACACGCTGTGTGATTATCTCACGCCCAACGAGACGGAGGCGGAGGAACTGACCGGGATGAAGGTCTCCTCGATCGATGAGGCGCGCGCCGCCGCCGGAAAGCTGCTGGAAAAGGGCGTCGGCACCGTCATCGTCACGCTCGGCGACAAGGGTGCGCTTTTGCACTCGAAGAATCGCTCCGAGCACGTTCCCGTCATCAATGCAGGCCCGGTGGTCGAGACCACAGGGGCGGGCGATGCCTTCAACGGTGGCCTCGCCGCCGCGCTGTCGCGAGGCGTGGAGCCGCTGCAGGCGGTGCGTTTCGCCTGCGCCGTCGCCGGTATTTCCGTGACGCGACCCGGCACCGCGCCGTCGATGCCGACGCTGCAAGAAGTCGAGGCGCTGCTGGCCAAGGGGTGAGATCGGCTTGGTGGATCGCTGACGCTGTCAAACCAAGCTGTGCTTAAGACTTTGAGCCCTATGATTTTTGCGAACGCAAGCTTGTGGAGATCCTGCGCAAGGGCCCCGTGATGCGCCAGCTTCTGGACTGATACAACGCTGCGATTTTCATTTGGCATGCTTGCAGCGTTTGTTCGATCTCGTCCTTCTCATTCCTTGCACCCGAAGCGGCGCTCCGTAGCTCGGCGTTGCTTTGGTGAGCCAGATCGAGCTCATTGCGCAGCCTCGAGATTTCCGGTTGCAACGCAGCTTCCTTGTTGCTCGCGTCCGAAGCGGCCCGCTGTAGCTCGGCATTGCCTTGCTGAGCCAACCGCAGCTCATTGCGCAGCCTCGCGTTTTCAGACTGCAACGTCGCTTTCTCGGCCTCAGCGCCTGCAAGCATCGGTCGCATCGTTTGGACATCCTCCCAGGCCAGCCGTGCCACCAGATCGCAGACGGCACGGCGAATCTGCTCGCTCCAGGCTGCGGGGTCGGCGCGCATGAGGCGCGAATACTCGTATTGTTCCTTGCTGGCGTTCGGTATCCAGACGCGCAAGGCTGAAGGCCACCAGCCCGCTCTGTCGGCGATGTCGAGAAACGTGGCCAGTTGCGATGCCTGGGAGTGACGCGAGTTCTTCCACTTGGCGCTGAAATGCAGGACGGTTGGAACGCGGCAATAAATGAGGGGATTGCGCGGGTTCTCGCGCATGAGTCGCCGCCATAATTGCCAATCCCCGGCCGATGCGACGTCTTCCGGCCACACATCTCGCGAAGGCAGGCAATCAGCCCGATACAGGAAGCAACTGGCAGGTATCGTGTTGCCGACCTCCGTGAACACCCTGAACTCGTCGGCCAGCTCCAGATTGGTCAGGAAAGGTGCTGCGATGCCATCGGTGGAAACCCACAGCGCCTGACTGTACGCGATGGCAGCCCCACCTTTGAGACCATCCGCCAGGATCTCAAAATGATCCGGAAACAGGAGATCGTCGTCGGCCGCAAAGCCAATCAGGTCGCCGCGTGCCTCGCGCAGTGCGATATTGCGGTTCGCGTAGCCATAGTTCGGCGCCTTGGGCAAATCGAAGAAGCGGATGCGGGCGTCCTGAAAAGCGTCGACCACCTCGGCCGTGCCGGGCGCGCAGCCGTCGCCGACAACCAGGAGCTCAAAGTCCTCGACAGTCTGATCCAGCACCGACTGGATGGCCAAGCCGATGACGTCGACGCGCGAATGCGTCGGCATCAGGATGGAAATGCGCGGCTTGCTCACCATCCCTTCGCACTGCCGAAATCATAGGGAATGAGATCGGTGTCGATGGGCAGTCGGTATTTGTCGGGATTTGAATGGTCGTACTGTATCGTTGGAAAATTGATGACGACCACTTCGGACGTTCCGATATTTCGGTCGGCATGCCAGACAAACTTTGGAACATTGACCAGGCGTGGACGATCGCCGGAGAGGTAAACCTTCGAAATCTTGCCGTATGTGCTGGATTCGGGGCGAGGGTCATAAAGGACCAGTTCCAACTCGCCGCTGACGACAAAATAGCGATCCTCGTGCAGCTTGTGCAGGCCCCAGCCCTTCACCAGCCCGGGGCGAATTGTGAAGATGTAGGAAAAGACGAGCGGGTCGGCATGCCAGCCCCAGCGCGGGTCATAGACCTCCGTGACGCTGCCGCGGTCATCATTGTGTCGGATGCTGTCGAAAAACGACATGCCGTCTACCAGAGGCGCAGTGCTTTGCCGCTGCTCGTCGAGAGTGCGTTGATCCTGCTGAGCCGCGGCAAGTGTGGATTCGAGAATATTTGGATGGGCATCCGTATCGTGGCTCATGAATGATTCCCGCAGGTTGGCCGGTTGGGATCGGATCGTCGTGACTGGAGAGCACGCTCCATAGCCGAGGTATTTTTTACAGTCGAGGCACGAGTTTCCTTGGTGCTCAGACACATGGATACCATACGTCTTCCGGGCCAACGCACGGGCAGCGTCAGGTCGCCTTACAAACCATCGGACTTGGATTCGAACAATCCAAGTCTCCTCATTCAGGAAGATTTTTTGACAACAACGTCGACATTTCTCCAAAGCCAAGGGCTTGTTACCCTTGGGAGAAATGGCGCGAGTGACGGGGCTCGAACCCGCGACCTCCGGCGTGACAGGGCAGGTCAGAACCTCTTTCCGCTGCTTAGAAGCGCCCAGGACGCGCGAGGCGCTTCGGAGGTGTAGGAAAGGGGAAGCGCCTGGGTCGCTTTCGAGGCTTTATGCCCAGAATGTGTCCCAGGCGTAGAGGTCGTAGATATACTCCCGGCCCTCCATCACCTTGCCGTTCTTGATGTCAAAGACGATGCAACAGAGCACATCCATCTGTTTGCCGTTCCGCTCCCCGGTATCGCGATGGACGGCGACCACCGATCCGTCCTCGCTCTCCGTTACGTTCAAGAGATTGGATTTAAAGGTCCCGCGAGTTTCGCTCCCCAACCGGCCGAAGTAGCCAAAAATCGCTTCGTGGCCCTTGTAGTTTCCGGCGAACGAACTCTTCCCCGGACTATGCCATATGCAGGACTCGTCGATCATTTGCGTGAGCGTGTCCTTGTCTCCTGAGTTGAACACCGCATAACCGCGCCGTACGAGGTCGGAGTTCTGATTTCCTGGCGTCACGTCTGCCATAACTTCCTCCCGTTGCTGATCCAAGCGTGCTGGGTCGCGTGAGAGCCTGAAGGGCGTCGGCCCAACTCATATCAGCAACATACACCCCGACACGGTGCGGACGCTACGTGGTGCATGAAACAGAAGCCGGCTGGCAACCTTGCGCCCATGCAAGGGCGATGGCGCGCTTAATCCAGGCCAGCGAGGAGGCGCCAGGAAGCGCGAGGCGTCTCTCCGCTGTAGGACAGCGGGCCGGCAGAAACGCGCATTGGCGGCCCTCCGGGGGGCCTTGCGGAATCGACACAGCCGAACCCCTGGGACCGCGTGGCTCGAAATCTTCCGCAATTGCAAATTGATGTTCTGAGATAGCCAATTGGTCGGGGGGCTCCTTGCCAGCGTGCCATTTCGGAACATCGTCTTTCCGGCACAGCTCTTGCTATCTGATCATCGCCGGCTTTTGCCGGTACGGGAGTCGCCAGGTGGTGGAAGTGTTGGGGGTTAGCCCCCCGGCGGCTCTGGTGGAGGGACGCCCGATGATGCCCGAGGCCCTGCCTGGTGCTCAAATCGCATTGATACTGATGGCTCTGCCCTTCATTGGCCTTGCCATCGCAGTGATCTTTCAACTTTGCCGCTTTGGCTGGCAACACCGGGTGGTACGGAAGCGATGGTTTGGGCGCCACGCCAACAGATATCAAAAGCGCCGCGCGCAACTTGAGGAATCAGACCGGTGACGACCTACGTTGTGTCAGTCACTGCGGAGCTTCGACGGTAATCTTGATCGCGGCGTAGTAAGCCGCAACATTGGCGATGTCTTCATCGCTCAGGTTCTTGACGACCGACGACATCATTTGACTCTTGCGCTGTCCGATCTTGTAAGCCATCAGCGAGTGGACGAGATACTCGTACTTCTGCCCGGAGATATTGGGCGTGTAAGACAGTTTGCCGATGCCATCCTTGCCGTGGCACACTTGGCATTGCGTCATGACTTTCTGGCCGGCGATGCTGTCGCCTGCTGCCTGCACAAATGACGAGGTGACCACGAGGGCAGCCAGGCCAAGGATCAAACCACGCATACTATGCGCCCGGACGTGTCGAGTAAGTTTCTTGATCATCGAAGTCCTCCCACAGTTCGCGGCCTTTTCCCCTTTGGCGTGACGCAGAAATTAACTGCCGGTGCATCGCGCGAGTCCAGCAATTGGGGATTGTGTAAAACGATATACTCCGCAATCGCGCCTACATTTCGTTGTTTTCGATGATGCCGGCCTCGCCGTCGGGCAGGACGGCGGGCGCCGCCGACTTCCTTAGCCTCACCCCAGCGCCGCCGCCATTCTCGGGGATGAACTCGACGCCGGCAGATTCGAGGGCGGCGCGGATCTTCTCCACGCTGCTTACACGGGCGTCCTGGCCAGCTTCAAAGCGATTGACAGTGTTGCCTCCGACACCGGCCGCTTTGGCTAGGTCGAGGGTGCTCCAATTGAGGGCTGCGCGCCCCATACGGCATTGAACTGGCTTCATGTGGTGTTTTTATCACCAAAAGTCATTGACATCAACAGTCCCCGGTAATACCGTTAGTGGTGTAAATATCACCATTAGGGAGTTCAACCCATGCCGAACACATCTGTTCGGGCTGCCGCCGAAGGCATGCCCAATATCAACCGCCGCCGCCTGCTCAATCTGACCGGGGCGGGGCTCGCTCTCGCCGCAACTGCAATGGCTACGAAGCCATCTGTCGCCGCACCTACCAGCCAGGTTGCCGAACTCGAAGCCGCATTCCATGCCGAATGGGCAACGCTCCGCTCCTTGGAGCCGGCGCTGAATGCGGCCGAGCTACGTTATATGGCTGTCAGGAGTAAGCGACCCGTCATGGGCGAGATGACAGCGGAGGAACTCGAAACGCTTCGCAAGACCGCTGTCGCTGATCTCGCAAAGATGCCACCGAGCCGCGCCAGCGTAGAACATGCCGAGGCCCTTCGCGCCTATAACAAGGCCGATGCTGCTGCTCGCCGCAAGACGGGCTTTGGCAAGCTCGATAAAGCATATGCGAAGGCCACGCACCGCACTTCGGACGCGGCCAGCGCGCTCCTTCGCTGTCCGGCCGCGACGCTTCACGACCTTGCCGCCAAGGTTCGGGTGCATCGCGTCTGGGAATACGACGGGCAGGACTTCAACTTCATCATGGACGACATAGCGCGTGTCGCCGGGAAACGGGGTGTCGTATGAACGCCGCTGCGCCTGTCGCGTCGGATCCCCCGATTGTTTGCGTCAGCGTGCAGGAGTATGCTGTTTCGCCGCCGAAAACGGCAAGATTTTCCAGGAGGAACCGATGTTAGCCTCCGACCTAACGAAATTTATCGAGCAGGATCATCTGGCTCTGGATGCCTTCGTAAAGGGCGATCCTGAGCCCTTGAAAAACCTCTACTCGCGACAGGACGACGTCATTATTGCCAATCCCTTTGGCCCGCCGGCGAAGGGATGGAGAAAGGCCGCAGAGATCATGGAACGGGCCGCCACCAATTACCGGCACGGCAAGGCCATCGGCTTTGATCGCATCTCGGAGTATGCGACGGCCGACTTGGGATACATCATCGAGGTCGAGCGGCTCCAATCCAAGGTCGGTGGTGGCAACAAACTGGTGCCGATTGCGCTTCGAGTCACCACCATATTCCGGCGGGAGGAAGGCGGGTGGAGGATCGTCCTTCGTCATGCCGATCCGATAACCTCGGCACGCCCGCCGACGTCCATTGTCGGGGAGTAGAAAGACCAAAGTGCGCAAAAGCTTCGCCCCCGCAAGGGCGCCGCTACATTTCGTTGTTTTCGATGATGCCGGCTTCGCCTCCTCGCCGATATATCTTTCAGCCGACGGAACGTTTGTATCTCGCCCGGTGTTATCACGATGATCCCCCGCACAGGGATCATATAGGGCCTTGCCCCTCTTGGCCCTAGTTTGAGTCCGCTGTCTCCCCGGCAGCGGACCTGACGCATTTCCTTCTATTTCCGCAGCCTCAATAGGACGGCACTTGCCGGCGCCACCGATATCAGGAATATAATCCTTTCGTTGCGGCGAACCCCTTCAACGGAGATCGCCAAATGGCCAGAACCAAACTTTCCAAGCAGCTTTCAGAGGCTGAAATCGAGCGCTTCCTCGCGGAGGCGGAACGCCTTCACAAGAGCATCGTCCAGCCGCTTCTATCGCCTACCAGCGAGCATTACCGGGCGCTGCAAAGCACCCATGAGGCGCTGTTGAAGACGGTCAAGGACATCACCGGCAAGGATGCGCCGTTCATTCAATGGTCTGACGGGTCCGGTGCGGCCTCCTACGGCTGGGTAGCGCCGCGCAGTTAAGTCACACGCCTGGCGCTGCTGCCCCTACATCCTGATCTCGACATACGACAACAGGTAAAGGATCGCCATGGTCGCTGTCACGAGTACGACCCATAAGCCTAAGCTGCTCATGCCTCCTCACTTCCCGGCGGCTCGCTGTTGGGCAGGGTGTTGGGATGTAGGGATGCCGGCCCAAGGCGCAGAAAAGGTCCGCCACAAGCACTAGCTAATATAACCGAGATGCAGACGCCTATGGTGTGATCGCGGAACCTCCCGGGCTTAGGCGCTCGCGTCCGTCGCAGGTTTGATCCACTGGCTTGGTTGGTTTGTCAGGAACCTATCACTCCTCCGTGGCGGGCTTTTTTATTTGATCAGGGAACCAACCTCCAGCCGCGCCGTTTGTGTCGGGCGCTGCCGGAAACTTGCACACAGGCCCTTCCGGC
>NZ_MZXV01000070.1 GCF_003253745.1 Mesorhizobium kowhaii | reverse complement strand
GCTCCGGTCGAGCCAGTCGCACCAGTCTCGCCAGTCGCACCAGTCTGGCCGGTCGCACCAGTCTGGCCGGTCGCTCCGGTCGAGCCGGTTGCTCCGGTCTGGCCGGTCGCTCCGGTCTGGCCAGTCGCTCCGGTCTGGCCGGTCGCACCAGTCTGGCCGGTTGCTCCGGTCGAGCCTGTCGCTCCGGTCGAGCCAGTCGCACCGGTTTCACCAGTCGCACCAGTCTGGCCAGTCGCTCCGGTCTGGCCGGTCGCTCCGGTCGAGCCAGTCGCACCGGTTTCACCAGTTGCTCCTGTAGAGCCGGTCGCACCAGTTGCGCCGGTACCGCCGGTCGCACCGGTTTCACCAGTCGCACCGGTAGAACCCGTGGCGCCGGTCGCGCCGGTTTCACCAGTTGCTCCTGTAGAGCCGGTCGCGCCGGTACCACCAGTCGCGCCGGTTTCACCAGTCGCACCAGTCGAGCCTGTCGCACCGGTAGAACCCGTGGCGCCAGTCGCGCCGGTACCACCAGTCGCGCCGGTTTCACCAGTTGCACCAGTCGAGCCGGTCGCACCGGTAGAACCCGTAGCGCCAGTCCCACCAGTCGCGCCGGTAGAGCCAGTCGCGCCGGTATCGCCAGTCGAGCCGGTCGAACCCGTGGCGCCAGTCGCGCCGGTACCACCAGTCGCGCCGGTAGAGCCAGTCGCACCGGTATCGCCGGTGTCGCCAGTCGAGCCGGTACCACCAGTCGCACCGGTAGAGCCAGTCGCACCGGTGTCGCCAGTAGCGCCTGTGGCTCCTGTCGCCCCGGTTGCACCCGTGGCCCCAGTTGCACCGGTAGCGCCGGTCGCGCCAGTCGACCCTGTGGTCCCAGTAGTACCCGTAGCGCCGGTCGAACCTGTCGAACCCGTTGAACCTGTCGTACCTGTCGTACCTGTTGAACCTGTTGAACCTGTCGTACCTGTTGCGCCCGTGGCGCCTGTGGCTCCTGTCGCGCCTGTTTGACTCGTGACAGTCAAACTGCCCCCGTTGAAGTTATTGTTGTTAGTGGGATTGGCAGCACCGCCCGTGAAAAGATAAGTATTAGGACCAGTGGGAACAAGTGTGCCCATCACACCAAAGTTGGCGTTGTAAATCGTATATTCATCACCAACGATAGGAATCGTAATGGTTACTTGAAACGCAAAAACCAATCCGTTAGTTGCTGATGGAAGCTGAAAACTTCCAACAACTGTATCAGGAGTGAGTGACGTATCCACAAGATAATACGTGTTGACGTTACTGCTGTTGCCAGGGCCAGTTATCGTGCCCGTGAGTGTCAGATTACCTATTGCAAGTACCCCGGTGTAACTTGCCACCCCATCCGGGGTCAGCGGCGGCAGGGGCGTGGACGCGTTCACGCGTGCGGACAGTTCCCATGCGCCGCCCAGGGCGGCCGCGCCAACCAGCGATCTCGATGCGCAGACGTCCGCGCCGACGGCCTCTTCCAGCGCCACAACGAAGGTCTCGCCAGCATTCCCCGATGCCGTTTGACAGCTCCACAGCCGCAGTTCGCCGTCCGCGGCAAGCGCCCGGCCGATTGCGGCAAGATCCTCAGCCTCTGCCTTCAATGTGGCTGATGACCACTCCCCTGCAGTGAAGCTGATCCGCCCAGACGCGCCATGTGCGATGACGTGCACCGCATCGAGCCCTGCGTGCCCTGCGAGCGCGGCAGCGATCTGCTGCGCCGCCGGCCGGCGGCCGTCGAGCACAATCGCTTGAACCTCGGATCGCAGGTTGCCGAGAACAGCCTGGAGGTCGGAAACTGAAGGGTCGACAAAAAGAATTTCAGAGGCACGGGCCATGACTGGCTCCTGTTGGCTTCGAATTCAATTCACGGGGAAACCGCCCACCGGCCTGGCCGGCGAGCGCTGGGGACAATGAGCTTGGGGGCCGTCATCTTCCGGACGATCCGACCGCGCCGTCGGGACGTTCAACGGCAGGGGTCTCTACGCGAAGGAAGCTGGCGACCTCAAAATTCCCGCCATCGTCAAACGTCCCAATGGCAAGTGAGCCGGCGGTGGTTGGGACCTTGACGGTGAGAGCGACACCAAGGCTTCGCTTGACGGCTCTGGGAAGAACGACCTGACCGACGATCGCGCTCCTGGCCGTGTCCAGAATGAAGTAAGTTGCATTGTCGGTCGTGTCGCCGATCGGCAAAACGCCCCGAACGGTGACTTCCATGACCGCAAAACCTGCCGTGTAGCTCATCATGTTCTCCCTGGTCGCGGCCGCCGTGCCGCTGCTTGTTTCGTACCCTTAGTTTCAATCACTGGTTTCAATCGCCGCCGAGCGCACGCGCTCGCTGAGGCCAGTCGAGCTTCTATCGGCACTCGAGCCGGGCGCATCGGCGTATCGACAAAGTCTTGACCCAGGCTGCCAGCAGCTCCGTGAGCCAACCGGCGACGCGCAGGACGGCGAGACGGGCGGGCAAGGCTTGATGGCCTCTTCGTGCCGCTCGATCGAACGGCGCCCCGCTTGTCTTCACTGAGGTGAGTGTGGCGTCCACAGGTGCGCAGTGGTCTACAGGGCGCCGAGGAATACCCATCAATCGCCAGGCAATCTTCGCTGGCGGCCAGCTGCCGACAATTGAGGGGTTGATCGAAGCGGAAACCCGCGTCGCGGGCGCATCGTTTCGTACCTGGTATCACACCAACCACAGCCAACTCCCGTCACGCGTATCCCGATTTCTCGACGACGACTTGCGAGGGAACCGAACTACTTGCGGGGGAACATCAGGTTGGGAAAACGCTGGCCTTGAGTTCAAGGCGATACGGCCTTGAGTTCAAGGCAGTACGACGTCTTCTCTTGCACGTCACCAAACACTCTCTGCGCGCCCTCACGCACAAAGTGACTTGCTCCAGACACTCTCCTGGCTTCGCAGACTGCGCAGACCGACAGGCCATCTGCCCGGTCCACGGCTACCCTCCCATGCACAAGGCATTAGTAAAATCTAAAATTAGCAAGTTGTAAATAACCAAGTTAACAATTTATTAATTGTTGACCATAAGCAACTACTTTTGGTCGACATCGAAATGGCGCGCATGGGCCAAACGCATTGAAAAATCCTAGGCTTAAGGCGCCCCCTTGGTTCGCGCCGAACCCTCGATATCGCGGCGGAGTTTGTGCGTCAGCGATTGAGTCGACGGGAACGCTTGTTCGCAACCCCCTGATCCAGGGCGACCGCGAGACCCTTGCTGTGACGGAAAGCGCTGGCTAACAATGGATCGGGCTGAGCTAGCGCTTGACTGGAAGGGACGATCGATCTTTGCAACAGAGGTCATGCAAATGGCCAAGGCGGCGGGGCAATGTGCATGAGGTATAAAGGCCGGACAAAGACGTATGAGTTCCCCTTCAACAATTTCGGGCAGCGTGTAACGAACGCCGCTCCGCCGAGGGATTAACATGAGCACCATCGGCCTGTGCATGATCGTCAAGAACGAGGCAAAGGTCATCCTGCAATGCCTCACCAGCGCGCTTCCTATCGTTGACTATGTGCTCGTCATCGACACGGGTTCCGAGGACGGCACGCAGGATCTCATCCGTACCTTCCTGACCATGCACAATGTCAACGGCGCAGTCATCGACGAGCCCTGGCGGGACTTCGCGTACAACCGGACCTTTGCCCTTGAGCGGCTGCGTGAAGTCGAGACGGTCGACTACGCCATGATCATCGACGCGGACGACGTCGTGGTCCAAGACGCCGGCTTCGATCCGGTCGCGTTCAAGTCGCAGATGCAACACGATCTATACGACGTCGAGGTGTCCCATGGTGGCATTTCGTTTTATCGCCCGCAGATCTGCCGCAACCGGCTGCCGTTCTCCTTCAAGGGCGTGCTGCACGAATATCTCGAGGCCCCTCCTGGCCATCTCACACGCGAGACCGCCAAGGGTTTTCGCGTGGCGACGGGGCGGGGCGGTGCACGCAGTCAAAACCCGCGAAAGTACCAGGACGACGCGGCCGTTCTTGAAAATGTGCTTGCCACGGAGACCGACCCCTTCCTCGTTTCGCGATACACCTTCTATTTGGCGCAGAGCTACAGGGATTCCGGTGAACGTGAAAAATCGCTGGCGAACTATCTGAAGCGCGCCGAGCTGGGTTTTTGGGACGAGGAGGTCTATGTCAGCCTGCTTGAGGCGGGCAACCTCATGGCAGCGCTGGGACGGCCATTCGACGAGGTCGTTGCCGTCTTTGAGCGTGCGGCGCAGGTCGTTCCCGCCCGCGCGGAGGCTCTTCACGCCGCGAGCCTCTTTTGCCGCAACCAGGGCCGGAATGCGGAAGGAACGGAATTTGCGCGTCGAGGGCTCGACCTTGCCCAACCCGCCGGACTTTTCATACAGCCCTGGGTCTACGATTACGGATTGCTCGACGAGTTTGCTGTCAATGCCTACTGGACAGGCGCTTACCGGGAATCGCTCGACGCCTGTCTGAAATTGCTCACAAGCGAAAAATTGCCGGCGGAAATGGCGAAGCGTGTGGTGGCCAACGCGCGTTTCGCCACCGACAAGCTTCCGGTCCATGAACCGCCGAAACTTGGGGCGTTCGGGACCGAGAGCTTGATCGATCAGCACAAGCTCGTCCGGCGGCGTTCGCTGCGGTCGCGCATGAAGGGCGCGCCACGCATCCTCGTCGCAATCCTGGCAAAGCAGAAGGAGCCGGCACTGCCGCTTTACCTCGAGTGCATCGAGGCGCTCGACTACCCGAAGGCATCGATCGTCCTGTACATCAGGACAAACAACAACACCGACAGAACCGAGCACATATTGCGCGAATGGGTGGAGCGTGTGGGCCACCTCTATGCGGCGGTCGAAATCGACGCCTCGGACGTAGCCGATCGGGTCGAGCAGTTTGGCGAGCACGAATGGAACGAGACGCGCTTCAGGGTGCTCGGCCGAATCCGCAACATAAGTTTGCGGAAAACGCTTGAGCACGGCTGCGATTTCTATTTCGTTGTCGACGTCGACAATTTCGTGCGGCCGGCCACGCTGCGAGAACTTGTCGCGCTCGACTTGCCAATCGTCGCTCCCCTGCTTCGCTCCATCTCGCCCGGCCAATACTATTCGAACTATCACGCCGAGATCGATGCGAACGGCTATTATATGCCGTGCGATCAATATGGTTGGGTGCTCAACCGCCACGTGCGCGGCATTATCGAGATGCCGCTCGTGCACTGCACCTATCTTGTCCGCGCCGACGTGCTGATCGAACTGACATACGAGGACGCCACATCGCGGTTCGAGTACGTCATCTTTGCCGACAGCGCCAGGAAGGCCGGCGTCGTCCAGTATATGGATAACCGACAAGTCTATGGCTACATCACCTTCGGCGACGGCCAATACCATGTGAGTGACGGGATCGAGCGCGCTCGAGCGCTGTTGCACGGTGCGGGCGATACCCCCGCATTCGCCGGCGCCACGCCCTCTGGCTCCGGGCCGATGCCAGCTCGACCTGTCGGACCGCCGCAAATTCACCTCATAAACTTGGACAGCAGCGTTGAGCGCTGGCGCAAATATCAAGATAGGAATCCCCATCTAGCCACCAATACAATCCGCGTATCGGCCGTCGACGGAGCATCCCTCGATAGGTCGGCCTTACAAGCCTTGGTAGACGATGGGGTGATTGCCGAGGATTGCGGGTATCTGCCGGGCGCATTGGGATGCGCTCTATCCCACATCAACTTGTGGAAGTTGGCGGTAGCCGAGAAGCGGCCAATTACCATTTTCGAGGACGACGTCTACTCGTCGTTTAATTTTCTTGAGGAGTCGAACCGCATTCTGTCCATGGCTCCAGCGAACTGGGATATGGTAAAGTGGGGATTCAATTTTGATCCTCTATTCTTGTGGTTGGACTTCGATTTTTCCAAAGCCAAGCTGGAGTTCTACGAGCGAAAGCACAAACAGGTCCCGGCTCAATTTCAATCTGACAACTATTCGAGATCTCTTATCCGGCTGACCCATTCCTTTGGTGCGATGGCCTATTCAGTAACTCCAAGGGGCGCTCAAGTACTTCTTGAAAAATGCCTGCCCCTACGAAGGAGACTTATTCCGTTTCCTGAGACTGGAGTAGTCCTAGAGGATGAGAGCATCGATTGTGCGATGTCCGCGGCGTATGACTCAATGAAAGCGTTCGTTTGCATGCCGCCGCTCGTCATCCATGATGACGAGCAACCTTCACATCGGCTGGCTGCAGACGGCTTGCGACCCGAATAAGACTCTGCCCTGCATCCGCGGGGAGACCTTTGTGCCGTTCTCATCAAATGCGTTTGAACGCTACGGAGGGTATCAAATCGATCAGCTTCAACCCTAGCAGGGTCTGCGATATCAGCCAGGGCAGCGGGGTTTCGATCGGTACAGTTAGGACAGGCCATGCGAATAATCGCTTCAATGACCACCATTCCCTCGCGAATTGATCGAATTGGTCCTGCACTTGAGAGCGTGCTTGGCCAGACCATTCCGGTGGAGCATATAGAATTGAATGTTCCATACGTATGTGTGCGTACGAATGAACCATACACTCTGCCGACATGGCTCACGGAAATGGAACGGGTAAAGATTTTTCGAACGGACGACTACGGCCCGATCACAAAGATTGCCCCCACACTGCTACGACACCAGGACGACCAGGAAACGTACCTATGGTCGGTAGACGACGACTTTGCGTATCCTGCAAATCAGCTGGAAATGTTATGCCGTGGACATCGTTCTTCGGAACATCGCATACTTGCGAGGCACGGCGGCGACTTCAACACAGATGGCAGTATCACTTTCAAATTCGGGCAAACGCAAGTATCAATGTTCGAGGGATTTGGTACAGTTCTGTATCCTCCAGCGTGCATCGGAGACGACTTCTTAGAATACCTACAGGCGAGCTCGAAAGACGTGGACTGCCGGCAAAGCGACGATGTGGTTCTATCTTTCTATTTTTCGTCTCGCCAGCTTCCTATTTTCATATGGAATTCGCCTTCCGAAACTGAACCTTTTTACCCCACGGGCTCGCTTCCTCACTCCTCAGAGAGGGATGCGATCCATTTGCAAGGCGGGGGAAACCTGGAGCGGTATAAGCGCGTACTGAGCGTCTTGAAGTCACCCGGATTCACCAAGTCTCAGCCCAATACTACATTGGATATCATCACCAAGCAGCAGTTCGAAACACTGCCTTGGATATATACGGCTCACAACACGGCGCTGTACGTGGAAGTCAACACAGGTGAGCTGCGTCATGGCCCAATCGACAGTAGTTCTACAAATGTCAGATTTCTGTCCGATGGGAAGCAAGGGCAGATGATATTCGGTGGTGAAGATCACCGCCTTCCAATTGCTTTTCAGTCAGATTGCTCGCTGGTCGCCAAGGGCTCCAAGACGTCGGCGCCCACCAGTTTGGAAATCTTCCCGAAGCACTGGGTTTGGGTTGGTTTTCATGTTGGCAACACGTTCCTTTGCGCCGAGCTTGATGGGCGCATAACTCTCTCCAGACCCCATTGCCTCGGCCACGAAAGTTTTTCCCTCTCGGAGCCCCCTCGCTCACAAGAGATTTTTCAGGCCTTGGGCCTCCTCAAGCCATACGATGTAGAACCATTCCTCAAGACGAGGGTCGGATGCAAAAGTGATGGGGGATATGTAATTCTCGATGACCTGGATCCAATACAAATTGTCTACAGCTTCGGCATCGGAAACCAGGTTTCATTTGATCTTGAAATGGCGAGCATGGGAAAAGATATCTTCATGTTCGACCACACCGTTGACGGACCTCCTCTTGAGCACCCTAACTTCCATTTCTACAAGCAAGGGTTGGCAGCAGATAACAACGAAGCGGCATCCTTGTACACGTTAGCATATCAGCTCAACAGGCTCGGTCATGAGGGGCGGCCTGATCTACTTCTGAAGATCGATATCGAAGGTGCTGAGTTCGAGGTGTTTTCGGCAATGCCGAAAGCGATCCTTCGACAATTCCGGCAAATTACGATGGAACTCCACTGGTTGGACAGACTGAGTGATCCGACTTACCGAGCTGGTTTCGTGGCGGCACTATCGAAAATCAACAGTGAGTTCACATTATTTCATGTGCATTCAAACAATAATCAGCCTCTGGGAATTGTCGATGGGCACGTAGTCGCGCCCGTGATGGAGCTGTCGTATGTGAGATCTGACCTGATCGAGCGCGCGCCGTCGACGACCGTATATCCGACTGAATTCGACTTTCCGAACTGGACGCCCAGGCCTGACCACACGCTTTGGTTCTATCCATTCCTACCTATGCTTGAGGAGTCTGCTGAAGCCCTTGAGAGGTCGATAGCGACATCGAACCGCATGTTTCCGGCCGGTGGTCACACTTAGCAAGATAGTTGGCCGCCGCTGCCCTCGTGCTAGTTCCACCAGCAGCGCCATAGATGGAAACCGATCTGATATCGTCGGCGAAGCAATAGGAGAAGCAATAGGAACAGACGGTCATGCGACGAGATTTTGTAACATGGCTTGCGGGTTCATCCGCCTGTTATTTGACGCCGGCGGATTGGCCTGGTCAGGCGGTTGGAAAACGAGTTCCACGCCGATGACGCTGGCCCGCATCAATACGCGCCGACGTTGAATTCGTTGTAATTTGTCGCATAGTGCCCTATTGCCTTTTCAGTAAGCGTGCTTGACGATTTTTCCGTTTTCCAACCAATGCGGCTGGAATTGAGCACGTCGCCGGCGTCGATGAGGTGCATTCGATGACGCAAAGCACACCCGATGATTCCCGCGAAGCCTTCGCGCGCATTTACCAAAGCAACGAGTGGGGCTCTGCGGAATCGCGCTCCGGACTCGGTTCAGCGTACGCGACGACACATCGCGTGCGAACCGTATTGCCGATGCTTTTGCGCGCACTGGATGTGAAGTCCATGCTCGATGCGCCCTGCGGCGACTTCAACTGGATGCGCTTCGTCGACTTGGGCAAAACGCACTACATCGGTTGCGATATCGTTCCGGAAGTCATCGAAACGAATCGCATGCGATACGCGGATCGCGAATTCCACGTGCTCGATCTGGCTGCCGAACCACTGCCGAACGTCGACCTCATTTTTTCACGCGACTGTCTGCAACATCTGACCGAGCCCGATATCTGGCGCGCCCTGCGCAACTTCAAGAGATGCGGCGCACGCTGGCTGTTCACCTCAAGCCATTCGACCTCGGCACAGGACATTGCGCCGGAACCGGGCGGATTCGGATTTCTCAACTTACAGCAACCGCCATTCTCGTTGCCGCTGCCACTCCTGGTCATGCCGGAGGAACACTACGCATCGAAGGCGATGTGTCTGTGGGACATGACGCAAATCGGTGCATAAGAAACCGACCAAGGAGCATCAGCTGACGAACAGGCGACAGTTTGGCATACTAGCTGCCGTCTCATTGGCTGCTAGCTTGGCTACGCTGTTGAGTCACTCGCGGAAAGGCTACGCGGCCATGTCTCCCAAAGCTCCCTCGGCCCGCCCATCGCCAACCCTGCTCACCGCGCCCATCGAGCTTGCCGGCGACTGGGGCCGCATGCTTGAGGGCGCCGCTGATCAGGTCGTCGAGCTCATGCGGCATTCATGCCTTGACGGCGTCCGCCTGCTGTCCGACCGCCAGCCGACGCGGCTGCGTGTCGACGAGCACACGTCCGGCACGCCGGCCGTCTGGCTGCATCCGGACGGCAGCAGCATGGCCTGGATCATCGTCGACATCGGCGAGCGTGACTGGTCGAAGCTCGCCTACCAGTTCGGCCACGAGCTCGGCCATGTGCTCTGCAACAGCTGGCAGCCGGACGCCAAGCCGGCGCCCCCTTGCCAATGGATCGAGGAAGCCATGGTGGAGGCCCACTCGCTGCGCGGGCTCGGGCGTCTGGCGAAAAGCTGGAAGGAGGCCCCGCCCTTCGCCGGCGACAACGCCTTCGGCGATGCCATCGCCCGGTACCGCCAGGACATCATCGATCGCTATGCGGCGCTCGCTGAAAGCCAGGGGCTCACGCGCGACGCCGCGGCGTGGTTCGCCGACCACCGCGGCGAGATCGAAATGCCCGCCCTCAATCCATTCGCCCAGGCAATGTCGCTGACCATCCTCGCCGAATACGACCGCGCGCCGGACTGCGTCGAGGCGCTGGGCGCACTCAACCGCTGGCCCGGCCGCACCGGTATCCCGATCGCCGAGTATCTCGTGCGATGGGAGGCCAGCTGTGCCGAATTGCACGCTTCGCCCAGATTGCCGATCCTCCTGCGTGATCTGTTACACGTTCCGCAATGGGCCAAGTGAAGAGCACCCGGAGGTCGGCTGACCTAAAGCGCGTCGCGTCTGAATGGATTCAGACGACGCGCCTAAAGTCTTTGTTTTTATGCATGTCGTTCTCCCAAAACCCGGCCACTTTTGGGCGACATGCATTAGCGAAATGAACCTGCGTCGATTCCACCATCGCAGGCTTGGACGTGTGATCCGGGTCGAGAGGCTGACGACTGGCAGACTCCCCCACGATCCGGTCATCTTTTTCAACAAAAGATCAGCCAAAGGCCTGGCTGGCCAATGCGTAGGTGACCGGCAGCTTAACGGCATCCTGTTCGCCTGCGACAGCCCACGGCCGACCAAGCCACATGCTGGTCACCGTGTCGTAGACCGGCAGACCTGACCGCGCCACGAATTCCGGGAACAGGCCCATCTCCTGCCGCGTGTCGAGGCGCAGAAACCGCCCGGCGTGCTCCGTGACATGCGGCGCGGTAACGGCAATCGCATCATCGTCGGTTTCGGCCACCACCGGCCCGACAACGTGGCCGCGTCCGAAAGGACGGCAGAGGGCGAAAGCCTGGATGCGGCCTTCGCGCAGGAGCGCCACGCCCTTCGAAACATCCAACAGCCGTACCATCAGCGCGGAACGGTCAGCGCCGCAGGCGCTGCGATCGAGATCCACGAGCCGGGCCAGATCGGAATGCTCGACGTTGCGCAACGTCGCTCCGGCAGGCAGCAATGCGGATGCGGGCATCACCGCTTCGCCCTGGCACTGAAATACGAGCCGCGCGGGAGCAAAGCCGAGGGACAGATAGAGCCGGCGCGCCGCTCGGGTGGCGTTCAAGCCCAGGCTGCGCGAACCGATCCGCGCCAGTACATTGTTCATGATCCAACGGCCGGCGCCATGCGCCTGCAAGCGGGGTGAGGTGATCATCATGCCGACGGTGGCGAAGCCTGTGCCGAAGGGAAACCACATGGCTGTGCCGACGACGCGCCCGATTTCGTCCTGGGCAGCGATCCCCTCGCCCGCTTCCAACAACATCTGCCAGTCCTCGGCCCGATGCGGCCAGCCGACGCTGATCGAAAGCGCATGCAGCTTTTCGAGTTCAACGCCGGCGATGTCGCCGACCTTCAACTCGAAAGAACTGAGCCGGATGGATTCCGCTGCCTTCAATGACGCCTCTCGGGGGCAAATTTGATGGACCTGACTTCCTCTCGTCAAGCATAGCCATCTAAATCACAGAATCCGCTTCAGATGAGGCTGTATTCGAAACTTTTCACTGTAGATCAACGGCTTTCCGCATCCAGGGTCTGGAGCGCGTCTCTATGGTGAGCGGAAGGCTGCCGGAAAGCGCCGGCACCCCGCCAGTTTGCCACACGAGGACCCGCAATGTCTCCCTTCGTCCGACACCGCGAGAAAGCGACATGACGGCTGAGGAAATCCTTGCCCGGCTTGTTGCCTTTGCCTCGGTCGTCGGCCAACCCAACGAAGCGATCGTCGAGTGGATCGCCAACTATGCCGAAGGCTGCGGCGCGAGAGTCACGATCCTCCCCGGACCGGAGGGCGATCGGGCGAACCTCTTCGCCACCATCGGTCCGGCTGAAATGCCGGGGCTCATCTTATCCGGCCACATGGACGTGGTGCCGGCAGGCGAGCCGGGCTGGACAACCGATCCGTTCGCGTTGCGCGCGGACGGCGAGCGGCTCCACGGACGCGGCACCAGCGACATGAAAGGCTTCCTGGCCTGCGTGCTGGCCGCCCTGCCCGCGCTGGCCGCCCGTCCTCTTGCCCGACCCATCCACCTGGCTTTTTCCTATGACGAGGAGGCCGGCTGTCGCGGCGTGCGCCATCTGATCGAGGCCCTGCCTCAGCTCTGCGCAAAGCCGCAAGGCTGCATCGTTGGTGAGCCAAGCGGCATGCGAGCAATCCGTGCCCACAAGGGCAAGGCTGCTGCGAGGATCGAAATTCGCGGCCGTTCGGGCCACTCCTCGAGGCCCGATCAGGGGCTGAACGCGATCCACGCCATGGCCGCAGTCCTGACCGAAGCCGTGCAGAGCGCCGAGGCGCTCAAGGCCGGACCTTTGGACGCGAACTTCGCGCCGCCCTATTCCTCGCTCCAGATCGGCGTGATTGGCGGCGGACAGGCGCTGAACATCATTCCGGACTTCTGCGCCGCCGAAATCGAAGCGCGTGCCATTGCCGGTGTGTCGCCCGCCGCATTGCTGGCTCCCATTCAAACAGCCATGGCAGCGCTCACCGCCCAGGGGTTTGAGGTCAGCTGGGAACTTCTGAGCGAATATCCGGCGCTCTCGCTCGCCACCGAAGCGCCGCTTGCCAGCCTGCTGCGGGACCTGACCGGGCAGGAGCCGCTTGCCGCGGTCAGCTACGGCACCGAGGCAGGGCTTTATCAGGCTGCGGGAATCGAGGCGATCATCTGCGGGCCGGGCGACATCGCACGCGCGCACCGCCCGGACGAATATATCGAGATCGGCGAGATGGCTGCCTGCCAGCGGATGATCGAGGATCTGGGGAAACGGCTCCACAGCTGAAACCTGTTGCTCGGCTGCGGCGAATTTCGGCGTGATATGCCGCCAGGCTTGGCCGCTTCGACGCATCCTGCGGCGCGCCGCAGGCCAAGCTCGATCAACGCCATGCCAAGGAGACCTGAATGGCCTTCCTGATCAATTCCGATCCCGAGCGGGTCCGTATCTTCGCCGACGAATTCGCCAGGGAATTGCCGGAGTTGCGTTTTGCCGCCGACCCTGCCGCAATCGATAGGGCTGAGGTGCGCTATCTCCTGACATGGTCGGCGCCCGAGAATCTCGGCAGTTTTCCCAATCTGGAAGTGCTGTTCTCGATGGGTGCCGGCGTGGACCAGTTCCGCGCCGACCTCCTGCCCGCGAAAGTCAGGCTGGTGCGGATGGTCGAAGAAGGCATCATCCGCATGATGCAGGAATACGCCACCCTCGCCGTGCTGGCGCTCCATCGCGACTTGCCGATCTATCTTGCCCAGCAGGCACGCAGCGACTGGCAGCCTCGCCCGGCCGTGCAGGCGACGGAGCGGCGTGTGGGTGTCCTCGGCCTTGGCATGCTGGGGTCAGCGGTGCTCGATCGGCTGCGGCCCTTCGGCTTTGCCTTGGCGGGCTGGAGCCGGTCGGCGCGCGACATCCCAGGCGTCCGCTGCCACAGTGGCGAAGCGGGGCTGAAGACGTTCCTCTCGCAGACCGACATTCTGATCTGCCTGCTGCCGCTGACCACGGAGACGCGCGGCTTCCTCGATGCCGGTTTGTTCGCCAGCCTGCCTGCCGGGGCAAGCCTCGTGCATGTCGGGCGCGGGCCGCAGCTCGATCACGCAGCGCTGCTGGCCGCGCTCGACAGCGATCATCTTGCAGGCGCCGTGATCGACGTGACCGATCCCGAGCCCCTGCCCGCCAGCCATCCGTTCTGGCGCCATCCCAAGATCCTGCTCACCCCGCATGTGGCCAGTGTCACGCAGCCGGAGACGGCGGCGAAAGCGGTGGTCGCCAACATTCGCCGGCATGAGGCAGGACTTGACCCCGTCGGTCTCGTCGACCGCAACCGGGGCTACTGACCCTCGCGCCAGAAAGGCAATCCATGTCCCTGCTCAAGACGATCGATCCGAAGCCGCAAGACGCGCCCCAGGAATCGAAAGCGCTACCCGATCGCCTTATCTCCGGCGATCCCTCCTTCAAGACCTGGGCACAGGACACCGCACGCGACGGCACGATCCACACCGGCATCTGGGAGGCGACACCGGGCGAGACGCGGTCCATCAAGGGAACGAGCTTCGAATTTTGCCACATCCTCGAAGGAGTGATCGAGCTGACCGATGACGGCGGCAAGACCGTCACCTACCGTGCCGGCGACAGTTTCGTCATGAAGCCGGGGTTTACCGGCATATGGCGAACGATCGAGACCGTGCGCAAGATCTACGTCACCGTGACGGACTGATCTCTCGGATCGCCCCGCGAACCTGCCTGGAGAGTGGTCCGAACCTCCGAAGATTGCGCTGAAAATCGGCGTCAAACGGGATATTCCATTGCCGGCCTCGGCGCAGTCGATGCAAACTGCGGGTCGATGCCGGCTAGAGTTGCGCCTGTCCTCACGACAAGGCGCCACCATGTCCCTCAGCTTCGATCCCGACGCGCTTGCGCTCCCGCAGGGCCACTTCATCGGCGGACGGTTCATCCCCGCCGCCGGCGTGCTGCCGATGCACCGCCCGTCAGACGGCGCGGCCTATGTGGACTGTCCGGTGGCCGATGCCGATGTGGTCGACCAGGCCGTCAGCGCAGCCAAGCACGCGCTCAAGGACAGCGGCTGGGCAGGCCTGCGCCCGCGCGAACGCACCCGCGCCCTGCATCGCTGGGCCGACCTGATCGAGGCCGAGGCCGAGACGCTGGCCCGGCTGGAGGCCGTCGCCTCCACCCGGCCCGTCGGCCAGCTGATCGACGGCGATATCGCGATCACGGCCGAGCAGATCCGCTTTTTCGCCGAGTTCGCCGACAAGGAAGGCGGCGACCTGGTGCCGACCGCCGACGCCAGCCTGGGAATGATCCTCACCGAGCCCTATGGCGTCGTCGGCGCGATCACGCCGTGGAACTTCCCGTTTTCGATGGCCGGCTGGAAGCTCGGACCGGCACTGGCCGCCGGCAATGCCGTGGTGCTGAAGCCTTCGGAGATGACCCCTTTCTCGGCGCTCTACATGGCCGAACTCTCGGTTCGGGCTGGCCTGCCCGCCGGGCTCATTAACATCGTTCTGGGCGACGGCCCGACCACTGGCAACGCGATCACCGGCCACCCCGACATTGGCAAGATCAGCTTCACCGGATCGACGGCCGCCGGCGCCGCGATCATGCAGAACATCGCCCGCACAGGCATCAAGCCGATGACCCTGGAACTGGGCGGCAAGAGCCCGCAGCTGGTCTTTGCCGATGCCGATCTTCATCTCGCGGCGGCAGCCGTCGCGCAAGGCATTCTGTCGAATGCCGGCCAGGCCTGTGTCGCCGGCTCGCGGCTGATCGTGGCCGAAGCGATAGCAGAGCCGCTGGCAAAGGCCATCGCCGCGCACATGGCGTCAATCCATCCCGGCCCAACCTGGGACGAGGCAACGCGCTATTCGCCGATCATCTCGGAGCGCCAGCTCGGCCGGATCGACGCCATCGTCCAGGCCGCCGTCAGGGCCGGCGCCGAATGTTTCGTCGGCGGCAAGCGGCTCGACCGCGAGGGCTATTTCTACGCGCCAACGCTGATCAACGGTGTCAGCCAGTCCTCACCGGCGGTGATCGAAGAGATATTCGGGCCGGTGTTGACCCTGCAAACCTTCGTCGAGGAAGAGGAGGCGCTGGCGCTCGCCGACCACGAGACCTATGGGCTCGCAGCCGGTGTCTTCACCCGCGATCTATCCCGCGCCATCCGGGTGACGAAGCGTCTCCAGGCCGGCACCATCTGGGTCAACCGCTACAACCGCTCCCGCGACCACATCCTGCCGACCGGCGGCCATAAGCGCTCCGGCATCGGCAAGGATCTTGGGCGCGAGGCCTATCTGGCGAACCGCAAAAGCAAAAGCGTGCTGATCGACCTTTGATACCGAGGGACCGGACATGAAGAGCTATTCGATTGCGTTGATACCCGGCGACGGTGTCGGCGTGGGCGTCACCGAAGCGGCCTGGCAAGTGCTGCAAACCGTCGCCGAAGGCTCCGGCTTCGCGCTGCAGGGCCAGCGCTTCCCCTGGTCCTGCGCCTACTACAAGGAAACTGGCAGGATGATGCCCGAAGACGCGATCGAGACCTTGCGCGGCTTCGACGCGATCCTGCTCGGCGCGGTCGGCTGGCCCGCGGAAGTGCCGGACTCGGTGTCCCTGCACGGACTGCTTCTGCCGTTCCGCAAGGCGTTCGTGCAATACGCCAACATCCGGCCGCACCGGTTGCTGCCCGGGGTCGAGGGGCCGCTGAAGGCCGCCGGCTTCGACATACTCTGCATCCGCGAGAACACCGAGGGCGAATATTCCGGCGCCGGCGGCCGCGTGCACCAAGGCACCAGCGACGAGGTCGCGGTCGAGACCTCGATCTTCACACGCAAGGGCGTCGAGCGGATCCTGCGCTTCGGCTTCGAGCAGGCGCGGTTGAGGAAACGAAAACTCGCTTCGGTCACCAAGTCGAACGCACAGAGATACTCGATGGTGTTCTGGGACGAGGTGACGGCGCGCCTTGCCCCTGAATATCCGGATGTCCAGGTCACCAGCTACCATATCGATGCCATGGCCGCGCGAATGGTGATGGCGCCCGACAGCCTCGATGTGGTTGTCGCTTCCAACCTGTTCGGCGACATCCTCACCGATCTGGGTGCGGCGATCCAGGGTGGCCTCGGCTTCGCCGCCTCCGCCAACATCAACCCGGATCGCAGCGCGCCTTCGATGTTCGAACCGGTTCACGGCTCGGCCCCCGACATCGCCCATCTCGGCATCGCCAACCCGATCGCCGCGATCTGGTCCGGGGCGATGATGCTCGGCCATCTGGGTGAGCATGGCGCGGCGGCAAAGGTCATGGCGGCGATCGAGGCCGCGACCGCGCGCGGCATCGGCACGCGGCCGGGCCAGGACCGGACGGAGACGATCACCACGGCCGTGCTGGCCGCGCTTGCCTGAGGGAACGACATGAAGGAATTGAAGGACAAGGGCCTGTTCCGGCAGCAATGCTTGATCGCCGGTGTGTGGCAGGACGCGGCTTCGGGCGCCAGCGTCGACGTGATCGATCCCGCCACCCAGGCAGTGATCGGCTCGGTCCCCGATGTCAGTGGGGCTGAAACCCGTTCGGCGATCGAAGCCGCGCAAGCGGCCTTCGGTCCGTGGCGTGCGAAGACCCATGCCGAACGCGCCGCGCTGTTGGAAGTATGGCACGGTCTTATGATCGAGCATGTGCAGGATCTCGCCCGCATCCTGACGCTGGAGCAAGGCAAGCCGCTGGCCGAGGCAACAGGCGAAATCCGTTATGGCGCCTCCTTCGTCAAATGGTTCGCGGAGGAAGCTCGACGGATCGGCGGCACTACCATTCCCTCGCCGACGCCGGATCGGCGGATCGTGGTGCTGAAGGAGCCTGTCGGCGTCTGCGCCATCATCACGCCATGGAACTTCCCCAACGCCATGATCACCCGCAAGGTTGCCCCTGCACTGGCCGCAGGCTGCACCGTGGTGGTCAAGCCTTCGGAGTTCACCCCATTCTCGGCGCTGGCGCTGGGCGTGCTGGCCGAGCGCGCCGGCATTCCCGCCGGCGTCATCAACATCGTCACCGGCATGCCGGCGGACATCGGCACCGAACTGACGTCCAACGAGACGGTGCGCAAGATTTCCTTCACCGGATCGACCCGCGTCGGATCGTTGCTGATGCGCGGCGCAGCCGACAGCATCAAGCGCCTCAGCCTCGAACTGGGCGGCAACGCGCCTTTCATCGTCTTCGACGACGCCGATCTCGACCTCGCCATCGAGGGCGCCATCGTGTCGAAGTTCCGCAATGGCGGGCAGACCTGCGTCTGCTCCAACCGCATCATCGTGCAGGCGGGCGTCTACGACGCCTTCGCCGGCAAGCTCGCCGCGCGGGTTTCCGCAATGAAGGTGGGGCGCGGCACCGAGCCCGGCGTGGAGATCGGACCGATGATCAACGCCGCGGCAATCGACAAGATCGACCGGCATGTCAGCGACGCGCTGGCCAAAGGCGCCCGCGTGCTGTCGACGAGCCCCGCGATGCCTGGGGGTAAGCAATATGCGACGCCGATGGTGCTGGGCGATGCGACGCCGGACATGCTCCTGGCCGGCGAGGAAACCTTCGGTCCGGTCGCGCCGTTGTTCCGCTTCGAAACCGAGGCGGAGGCGATCACGCTTGCCAATGGCACACCTTACGGTCTCGCCGCCTATTTCTACACCGAGAGCCTGAAGCGGTCGTGGCGCGTGGCGGAAGCGCTGGAATTCGGAATGGTGGGACTGAACACCGGCGCGATTTCCACAGAGGTCGCACCCTTTGGTGGCGTCAAGCAGTCGGGCCTCGGGCGCGAGGGCGCGCAATGTGGCATCGAGGAATATCTGGAAATGAAGACCTTCCATATCGGCGGGCTGGCCTAGCCAGTCCGCCCTCGACCGCTACTGGAAACGGTCGAGCGTCTTGTAGTAGAGCCCGACGAGCGGCAGGAACCAGGGCTTGCCGAAGTGACCGGGGACCGCAGGCCAGGCAAGGCCTGCAACCGGGTTGCGGTCGGCCTTGCCCAGCATGGCGTCGGCCATGATCATCCCCATATGGGTGGACATCTGCGCGCCATGGCCGGAATAGCCCATGGCGAACCAGAGGCCGTCGGCGAAACCGGCGCGCGGGAACCGGTCCTTTGTGATGTCGACCAGCCCGCCCCAGCAATAGTCGATCTCGACCTTGGCCAGATGCGGGAAGATCTGCGCCAGGCTGGCGCGCAGGATCGCGCCGCTCTTTTCGTCCGACCGCTGGTCGGATGTGGCCGAAAATCGCGCCCGCCCGCCGAAGATCAGCCGGTTGTCCGGCGACAGGCGAAAGTAGTTGCCGACATTCATCGAGGTGACGCAGGTCCGGTTGCCCGGCATCGTTGCCGCGATCTCGGCCGGGGAAAGAGGCCTTGTGGCGACGATGAAACTGCCGACCGGCACGATGCGACGGCGGAAATAACCAAAGGCGCCGGTGGTATAGGCGCCCGTCGCCAACAGCACATTGTCTGCGCTGATGATGCCGGCCGGCGTCGTCAGTTCATGCCGGCCCGCCGCCGATCGGTGCCCGGTGACCAGCGTGTTCTCGAAGATCGTTGCACCGTGTCGCACCGCAGCCGCGGCGATGCCCGAGACGAACCGCCCCATATGCATCATCGCGCTTTTCTTCGACAGCATCGCGCCGTGAAATGCCGGGGAGCCGATCTCGCTCTTGAGGTCGGCCGCCGTCAGCAGTTCGGTGTCGGGATCGACCTCGCGGTTGACGGCCTCGAAATTGCGGGCGATCGCCTCGAAATGCGCCGGCTTGGAGGCAAGCTTCAGCTTGCCCGCGCGGCGGAAGTCGCAATCGATCCCCTCCTCCGCGACGATGCGCTCGATCGTATCGACGGAATCGTCGAAGGCGCGATAGAGCGCCACGGCGCGCTCGGTTCCCAGTTCGGACTTGGCGGCGAGAAAACTATGGGCAAGGCCGTTGTTGAGATGGCCGCCGTTGCGGCCCGAGGCGCCGCAGCCGACGCGGCCCGCTTCCAGCACCACCACCTTGGCGCCTGACTTGGCCAGATGCCGCGCCGCTGCCAGCCCGGTAAAGCCGCCGCCGATGACGGCCACGTCATAGCGACCTTCAGCCGGCCCTTCGGCCGCTCCGCCGAAGACCGGAGCGGTGTCGTGCCAGTAGGATTCGAACTTCATCGCCAGGACCCCGTCAGAGCCCGACAACACCGGGCAGACCCGAGATATCCTTGATCTCCGTGTACTCATAGTAAGGGTTGGCGGGCTCATGGCCGCGATTGACCCAGACCTTGTGCTTGATACCCAGATCATAGGCCGACATCAGGTCGTAGCGGAACGACGAGGAGCAGTGCAGCACGTCCTGCGGACCGCATCCCAGCATGTCGAACATGTATTCGAAGGCCTGGAAGCGTGGCTTGTAGGCGTTGGCCTGCTGGGCGGTGTAGACGGCGTGGAAGGGAGCACCGAGCTTTTCCACATTCGACATGATCTGCTCGTTCATGGCGTTGGACAGGATGACCAGCGGGATTTCCCTGGCGACCTTTGCCAGACCGTCCGGCACGTCCGGATGCGGCCCCCAACTCGGAACCGTGTCGTAGATGGCACGCGCGTCCTCGACGCGGAAGGTGACGCCATTCCTGCGGCAGGTGCGTTCGACGGCGTTGTGAAGGACTTCGTTATAGGGCTTCCAGTTGCCGAGGATTTCGTCCAACCGGAAGGCGGCGAAATTCTTGATGAACCGCGCCATCCCCGGTGCGTCGAGCTGAGCCCCATAGATCTTCTGCGCGGCCTCGGCCATCTGGAAGTGGGTGAGCGTGCCGTAGCAGTCGAAGGTGATGTATTTGGGCCGGAACTGTGACATGTCGCAAAAGTCCTTCCAAATTGCCGTGCGGGCCAAAATTGCGTGCGGGTCCGTGCGCCATCATAGGCAGAGACATCCCCGTTCGATCACCGCAATTGCAGCCATTGAAAGCAGAATGTTCCGTATCGTTGCTGCCATGGCGGAAAGTTGTGCCGTCTTCACCGCCCCCAGGGATCGGACGTGCGTTGCGGCCGTCGACCTGCGGCAGAAGATGCGGCGAACACCGTAACGGACGGCGGAAGATACCGCGCCCTGCACGTCGTCGGGACGATCTTCTTTGCCGCCGGGTCTATCACAGGGGCAGCGAACCGTCGGGAATGAGGCCATGCAGACAGACGAAATCACACTGGTGGGTTTTGCCCCGGAGCATCTCGACAGCGCGGTGGCCTTGTCATCCCAGGCGGGCTGGCCGCACAGGCGGGAGGATTGGGCGATGATGCTGGCGCTCAGCACCGGCATCGTCGCGCTGGACGGTGAGCGGGTCGTGGGAACCACGCTGGTTACGCGCTATGGCGATGCGGCAGCCACCATCAACATGGTGATTGTCGACGCGGCGATGCGCGGCCGGGGCATCGGCCGCAAACTGATGGATTTCGCCCTGCAGCAGAGTGAAGGCCGCGAATGCCGGCTGATGGCGACACGGGAAGGCCTGCCGCTTTACGAAAAGCTCGGCTTCCGGGCGACGGGCCAGATCGTGCAGCATCAGGGCATGCCCGGCGAAGCCCTTGCCGGCAAAGATGTCGAGTGGGCGACGGCGGACGATGTCGCCGCGCTCGTGGAGCTGGACCACTCTGCCTGCGGTATGGATCGCCGCGGTCTGATCAGGTTGCTGTTCGAACAGGCGCGGCTCGCCGTTCTGCGCCAGGGTGGAAAGCCAGTCGGGTTTGCGGCGCTGCGCACCTTCGGCCGCGGCAAGGTCGCGGGGCCGGTGGTAGCCGAGACGACCGACGACGCTCGAAGCCTGCTCTCGTTCCTGTTTGAGGCCAGCCCCGGCGCCTTTCTGCGCGTCGATACATCAGAGAGTTCGGGCCTGTCGCCGTGGCTCGCCGCCCAGGGCCTGGCCAGCGTTGGCGGCGGCGTCGCCATGCGCAGGGGCGGCAGCACGGCCGCCCGCCCGGCGCCGCGCGTCCAGACCTTTGCCCTGGCCAGTCAGGCCCTTGGCTGAACCCGGAGGAAGACATGCTCAGCAATTCCCTGATCGAACTCGACCGCGCCCATCTGGTGCATCCGGTCGCCTCCTATCGCGGCCATGAAAGGGCCGGGGTGCGTGTCCTGAAATCCGCCACCGGCGCCACCGTCACCGATGCGACCGGCCATCAGATGATCGACGGTTTTGCCGGACTGTGGTGCGTGAACGCCGGCTATGGTCAGGAAAGCATCGTCGAAGCCGCGACCCGGCAGCTGCGCGAACTGCCATATGCCACCGGCTATTTCGGCCTCGGTTCCGAGCCCGCCATCCGGCTGGCCGCGGAACTAGCCGAGCGGGCGCCGGGCAACCTCAATCATGTCTACTTCACGCTTGGCGGCTCCGATGCCGTCGATAGCACGATCCGTTTCATCCACTATTACCAGAATGCCAGGGGCAGGCCGCAGAAGAACCAGTTCATATCGATCGAACAGGGCTACCATGGCTCGTCGACGGTGGGTGCCGGTCTCACCGCCTTGCCGGCCTTCCACGCCGGCTTCGGCGTGCCGCTGGACTGGCAGCACAAGATTCCGTCGCACTACGCCTACCGCAATCCGGTGGGAAACGATCCACAGGCGATCATCGCCGCCTCGGTCGCAGCACTCCGCAACAAGGTGGAAGAGCTCGGCAGGGATCGGGTGGCGGCCTTCTATGCCGAGCCGATCCAGGGATCGGGCGGCGTGCTGGTGCCGCCGCCGGGCTGGATGAAGGCGATGCGCGACCTGTGCAGCGAACTGGACATCCTGTTCGTCGCCGACGAGGTCATCACCGGCTTCGGCCGCACCGGGCCGCTGTTTGCCTGTTCCGAGGACGACATCGTCCCGGACCTGATGACCACCGCCAAAGGCCTGACCTCAGGCTATGCTCCGATGGGCGCGGTTTTCATTTCCGACCATGTCTATGACACGATCGCGGACGGCGCGGGCGAATCCGCCGTCGGCCATGGCTATACCTATTCCGCACATCCCGTCAGTGCAGCTGTCGGCCTCGAGGTTCTGAGGCTCTACGAAGGCGGTCTGCTGGACAATGGCCGCAAGGCGGGAGCCCGACTGATGTCTGGCCTCGAAAGCCTCGCCGACCATCCGCTGGTCGGCGACGTACGCGGCCGTGGCATGCTGGCGGCGATCGAGCTGGTCGTAGACAAACAACGCAAGACCCCGCTGCCGCCGGCGGCCAATCCATCGCGGCGGATATTCGACCGTGCCTGGGACAATGGCCTCATCATCCGGGCCTTCGGCAATGGCGTGCTGGGTTATGCTCCACCGCTCTGCTGCACGGAGGCCGAGATCGACGCCATCGTCGAGCGCACGCGGATGACCCTCGACCAGACGTTGGAAGACCCGGACGTCCGCGCCGCCATGACGTAAACCCGAGAGGCAAGCAGCTACAGCGGGAACAGGCTCTTGAGCGGCATGTAATTCTTGACGATCGGCGACTTCAGCACGACGAAGCTGAAATACTTGTCGATGCCGATGTCCATGTCGGTAAGCCGCTCCATGATCGCCTGATATTCGGCGATGCCGGCCGTGACGAATTTCAAGAGATAGTCGTAGCCGCCGGAAACGAGGTGGCATTCGACGACCGAATCCACCTTTTCAACAGCGGCGAGGAACCGCGCGAAGTCGATCTGGCGGTGGTTCCGCAACGTGACCTCGGTGAAGACGGTGAGCGTCTGCCCCAGTTTCGCGATGTCTATCTGGGCGGAATAGCGGACGATATAGCCTTCGGCCTGCAGCTTCTTCACCCGCATCAGACAAGGGCTGGGCGAGAGATTGACCAGCTCCGCCAATTCCACATTGGTGATGCGGCCGTTCTTCTGCAGTTCGTAGAGGATCTTGATGTCGATCCGGTCGAGTTTCATGCACGGTCCAAGGCAAAGGCTCGGCACAGCGCCGGCGGATCTGATCGAAGCATATTATGCCGAAGCCAAGCGGGAGCAAGGACAAACACCCGCCGCCGCTTTCGGCAATTCCAGGAAAGCTGCATCCAAGCACGCGTTTGAACGGGTTTGTACGGCGTCCTGAGGCCTTTGTTCTACGCATTTCGTCGGCCTGCCGCGTGCTTTTGCTCGATATGCGCTAGCAGAATCCCCCGTCGGCAGAGCCCTTGGCCAAAGGAAATGCCGCGGCCTGCCGATCTGTGGCAATCGCCGCCTCGCCGGGAGCGGTAGAGTGGTCGCCGCTGCCGGAGATTTCGCATGCCCGCCCCGCTTCTGCATATCGAAACCACGCCCACCTTGCCGGCAACGGCCGACGTCGTGGTGATCGGCGGCGGCATCGTCGGCGCCTTCGCGGCATATTATCTCGCCAGGCGCGGTATTCGGGTGGCCTTGCTGGAAAAGGGCCGGATCGGCGCTGAACAGTCCAGCCGCAACTGGGGCTGGTGCCGGCAACAAAACCGCGACGCCCGGGAACTGCCTATGGCCACGGCAAGCCTGGCGCTCTGGGAGCGGCTCGCCGCCGAGATCGGCGAGGATGCGGGCTTTCGCCGTTGCGGGCTGCTCTACCTCAGCAACAACGAGGTCGAGATTGCCGGCTGGGCCCGATGGCGCGACTTCGCACGTGGCGCCGGCGTGACCACTTATATGCTCAGCGCCGACGAGGCGAACGAGCACGGAAAAGCCACCGGCCAACGCTGGAAGGGCGGTGTCTTTTCGCCTTCCGACGGAACGGCCGATCCGTCCCGCGCAGCACCCGTGGTGGCGCTTGGCATCCTGAAGGCCGGCGGCAGCGTCCACCAGATGTGCGCCGCGCGCGGCATCGAGACCGAGGCGGGCCGCGTCAGCGCGGTGGTCACCGAAGCGGGCACGATCCGCACCGGGACCGTGGTGCTGTCGGCGGGCGCGTGGGCTTCTTCATTCTGCCGCCAGCTCGGCATACGCTTTCCGCAGGCGTCCGTCCGCTCTTCGATCCTTTCGCTCGCACCCGGACCTTCAGGGCTGCCGGATGCGCTGCACACTGCCGAGGTCTCGGTCACCCGCCGGGGCGACGGGGGCCATACGCTGGCTATCAGCGGCCGCGGCAGCCTCGATCCGACGCCGCAGCAGCTGCGTTTCGCTCGTGAATTCGTGCCGATGTTCGCCCGCCGCTGGCGCAGCCTTGCACCCGGCACCTTGCAGGCATGGCGGGCCGGGCACGAGACGCTGGCGCGCTGGCGGCTCGACGCGCCGACGCCGATGGAGCGCAACCGGATTCTCGACCCGAGCCCGAACCAGCGGCTGATCCAGGAGACTTACCGGCGCGCCTGCCAGTTGCTGCCGGCACTGCAAAATGTGCCGGTCGCGGCCAGTTGGGCCGGCTATATCGACAGCACGCCGGACGGCGTTCCCGCCATCGGCGAGGTCGAGGGACTGCCTGGCTTCATCCTGGCGGCAGGCTTCAGCGGCCACGGCTTCGGCATAGGCCCAGGCGCGGGCCACCTGATCGCCGATCTCGTTACCGGCGCGCCCCCTCTGGTCGATCCCATACCCTATCGTCCGGAACGCTTCGAAGCATCCGCCTGGGGCAAGGTGGCGGAGTTCTAGGAGGCAGGCAGCAGGCTAGGCGCCGACGCCCATGGCGAGCAATTCCCGCTCCTCCAGATGGCAAAGGATATCGCTTCCCTTCGACAAGTGGCGGATGGGCGGCGCCAGCACGTCGCAAACACCAAGCTTCCTCACCGGGCAGCGCGCTACGAAGGGACAGCATTCGGATCGCGCCAACAAGGCTCCCACACCGGCATCCGCCTCGGCAGCCTTTTTGCCGAGCCCGTCCAGCCAGCCTGTCCGCAGTTCTGGGATCGAGGACACGAGCAGGTCCGAATAGGGATGAAGCGGCATCGCGCGCATTGCCGATCGGCTGCCGGATTCCACCTTGCGCCCGGCATAGAGCACCATCACATCGTCGCAGATCGCGCGCACCGTCGACAGGTCATGGCTGATGAACAGGTAGGACAGCTTCAATTCCTTGCGCAGTTCGGCCAGCAGATCGAGGATGGCGGCGGCCACGACCGTGTCGAGGGCCGATGTCACCTCGTCGCAAAGGATCAGCGCCGGCTCCGCCGCCAGGGCGCGGGCAAGGTTGACGCGCTGTTTCTGGCCGCCGGAAAGTTCGCCTGGATATCGGTCGGCGATATTGGCCGGCAGTTGCACCAGATCGAGCAGCCGGCGGACCCTGCGGGTCCGTTCCGCGCCTTTCACGTCATGATAGAAGGTCAGCGGCCGCCCCAGGATCTGTCCGACCGAGCGGGTCGGGTTGAGGGCCGTGTCGGCCATCTGGAAGACGATCTGGATGTTGCGCAATTGATCCTTGGAGCGCTGCGCCACGGATCCGGCCAGGGTTTCGCCGCGGAACTTCACCGTTCCGCCGGCGGCGGGGAGCAGTCCGGCGATCACGCGAGCCAGCGTGCTCTTGCCGCAGCCGGACTCGCCGATGACACCGAGATTCGTGCCCGGCTGCAGGCTGAGGGCGACATCGTTGAGCACCGTCACATTGGGCAGACCGTTCGGACCGGACCTGCCATATCCCGCGACCAGCCCTTCGACCTCGAGCAAGGGCAGTTCCTGTTGCTTCTCGGCGGGCGGAGCGGCCTGGGCATGCACGGCGGGATTGGCCGCGGCAAGCAGGCTGCGGGTGTAGGGACTTTGGGCGTCCGTCAGAATCTGCCCGGTCGCAGCGCTTTCCTGAATGGAGCCTTCGCGCAGCACGATGATGTGGTCGGCGATCTGCGCCACCACCGCCAGGTCGTGGGAGACATAGACGCCGGTGGTGTTGCGCTCGCGGATCACCGACTTGAACGAGCGCAAAACCTCGATCTGGGTGGTGACGTCGAGTGCCGTCGTCGGTTCGTCGAAGATCACCAGCTCCGGTTCTGAGATCAGCGCCATCGCCGCCGCCAGGCGCTGAAGCTGGCCGCCGGAGACTTGATGCGGATAACGCGATCCGACGCCTTCGGGATCCGGCAGCGCCAGTGCGCGGAACAGCTCCACTGCCTTCGCTTCCGCTTCGGCCCGCGGTGCCAGTCTGTGGATCATCGCGCTTTCCACGACCTGCGACATGATCGTCCTGGCCGGGTTGAAGGCGGCAGCCGCACTTTGGGCAATGTAGCTGACATTGCGGCCGCGGATCTTGGCTTTTTCCGCTTCCGACAGGGACAGGATCTCACGGTCACCGATCCGGATCGAGCCGCCGGTGATGCGGCAGCCGCTGCGGGCATAGCCCATCAGGGAAAGCGCAATCGTCGTTTTGCCGGAACCGGACTCACCGATCAGCGCGACGACCGTTCCGCGCGGGACCGTGAAGCTGATATCGTGGACGATCGACGTCTCGCGGCCGCTGTCGCTACGGGCGATGACGCGCAGGTTCTTGACTTCGACGAGCTCGCTCATGGCAGGCGATCCCGCAGCCGGCGCGGAAGATTGTCGATCGCCAGATTGACGCTGATCGTCAGCGAGGCAATGGCGAGCGACGGCATGATGACGGCAGGCGCGCCATAGGCCAGCCCGGAGACATTCTCGCGCACCAGCGCGCCCCAGTCGGCGTTGGGCGGCTGCACGCCCAGACCGAGGAAGCTGAGGCCGCTGAGCAACAGCACGATGAAGACGAAGCGCAGGCCGAAATCGGCCAGAACCGGCCCGATCATGTTGGGCAGGATCTCTTCGCGAACCGTGTAGAAGAAGCCCTCGCCACGCGCCTTGGCGACCTGCACGAAGTCGAGCTCGTTGATGTTGACGGCGAGCGCACGCGCTATGCGGAAAGAACCTGGAAAATAGAGAAAGGCGAGCGTTCCCACCAGTACCGGAAGCGAACTGCCGATCGCCGCGATGATGACGAGACCGAACATCAGATGCGGGATTGCAATCAGCGCATCGATGCCGCGGCTGACGATGGTGTCGAACCAGCCGCCTAGCACCGCGCTGATCATGCCGAGCGCGACGCCGATGGTGCAGGCGATGAAGGCGGCCGCGATGGAGACCCCGACCGTATATCGCGCGCCGAGAATGATGCGGCTCATCATATCGCGGCCGAGATAGTCGGTGCCAAGCAGATAGTCGCGGCTTGGTGAGGTGAACACGTCCATGCTGACGATCTTGCCGATCGGGTACGGCGCAAGCCAGGGACCGATGAGTGCAATCACGACCCAGAACAGTATGATGCAGAAGCACATCGCGCCGACCACCGAGATGGTCAGGCTGCCTGCGCCAAGCATCCTTCGCCGGGTCTCGGGAATGGTATCGGTGTGCTTGGTCATTTGTATCGCAGACGCGGGTTGGCGAGGATCGCGCATATGTCGGCCACGGTGACAAGGGCGAGATAGCCGAGGCAGAAGATCATCGCGCAGGTTTGAATAAGAGGCATGTCGCGGGTGGCCACCCCGTCCACCATCAGCTTGGCGATGCCCGGGTAGTTGAAGATGGTTTCGACGATGATAACGCCGCCAAGCAGATAGGACAGGCTGAGCGCGACGGCATTGACGATCGGGCCGATCGCATTGGGCAGAGCGTGTGTCAGCACCGCACGAACCCGGCCGGCGCCCTTGAGCGTCGCCATCTCGACGAATGGCTGGCCGAGCGTGTCGATCAAGGCGGCGCGGGTCATGCGGATCATCTGCGCCGAGACAACGAAGCTCAGGCTGATGACCGGCATGGCGAAGACACGCAGCAATTCGCCCAGTGAGTGAACGTCGTTGGCGAAGGAAAGTGCTGGAAACCAGTGCAGGCGCACGGCAAAGATCAGCACGGCAATGGTTGCGACCATGAATTCCGGCACCGAGACGACCGCGATAGTGGCAAAGCTGACGAGCCGGTCATAGAGCGTGTTTCGCCACATCGCCGCGGTGATCCCCAAGGCAAGGGCGATCGGAACCGAGAAGGCGGCGGTGACGCCGGCAAGCAGCAGGGTATTGTGAAGGCGGCCGCCGATCAGCGTGACGATCGGAATGTCGTTGACCAGCGACGTGCCGGGGTTCCCCGTCATCATCCCGCCCAGCCAAATAATGTAGCGAAACACGGCAGGCTGGTCGAGATGCATGGCTTTGCGCAGGCCGGCGACCGCTTCAGGCGTAGCGGCCTGACCCAGGACGATCTGCGCCACGTCGCCCGGCAGCATGTTGGTCGCCACGAAGACGACCACCGAAACGATCAGCAGCGTCAGGACGGCCACGCCGAGGCGGGTCAGGATCATGCGCGTTATCATGCCGTGCAACTCCAGCGGAATGCGGGCGAAGCGCGGGTGGCGATCCACCCGCGCCAAATCGGCGGCGTCAGCCTTCGAGCCAGACGTTTTCCGAAAACGCAAAGCCCATCATACCACCGGTGGCCATCGGCTTCAGCCCCTTGAGCTTGGAGCTGTGAGCGTCGATGTTGCTGATGAAGACCGGGATCGCGACGCCGCTCTCCTCGTGCGCCATCTTCTGCAGTTCGCCGTACATCTCCTTGCGTTTGGCATCGTCGCGTTCCTTGCGGGCCTCGACGAGGATCTTGTCGAAACGCTCGCTCTTCCAATGCGATTCGTTCCACGGCGCGTTCGATGTGTAGAGCAGCGAGAACAGGATATCGGCGGTCGGACGGGGATTGATGTTGCCGAAACAGATGGGCGCCTTCAGCCAGTAATTCGACCAGTAGCCGTCCGCAGGGACCTTCTGGATATCAAGATCGAGGCCGATCTGGGCCGCTGACTGCTGCAGCAGCACCGCCATGTCGATGGACTGGTCGGCGGCCGTCGAAGCAACGACCGGGATCCTGGTGCCTGCCAGAGACGACTTGGCAAGCAGCGACTTGGCTTTGTCCGGATCATAGGGGCGCTGCGGCAGATCGGCATTGTAGAAGCGGTTCGTCGGCGGCACCGGCTGGTCGTTGGCGACCTCGGCGTAGCCGCGGTAGATCGCCGTCTTGATCTGCTCACGGTCGAGCAGCAGCTTGATCGCCTCGACGAAATTCGGATCGCTGCCCGGCGCGGTGTCGAGCCGCATGTTCAGGTCGGTATAGTTGCCCGCGGTAGTCGTCAGAAGGTCGAAACTGCCGGCCTGCTTGATCAGCTGCGTCGACCGCGGATTGACCGAGCCGATCAGCGCGACGTCGCCGGAGAGCAAGGCGTTGACGCGGGCGTTCTCGTCGGCAATGGCGAAGAACTCGACCTGGTCGAGATAGGGTCCGGTGCCTTTCCAGTAATTCTCGTTGCGCACGGCGACGGAATGCACGCCGGGCTGGAATTCCTTGCACTTGAAGGCGCCGGTGCCGTTGGCGGTGGTGAAGTCGGTTGTGCCCGCCTTGACGATCAGGAAATGGAACGTGCCTAGGATGACGGGAAGATCGGCGTTCGGCCCCGTCAGGACGATGGTGACCTCGTTGTCTCCGCTCTTCTTGACCTCGCCGATCTGGTCGGCGAGCGACTTGGCCTTCGACCCTACGGCCGGGTCCTTATGCCGGTTGAGCGAATAGACGACGTCGTCCGGACCGAAGGTCGAACCATCGTGGAAAGTCACGCCTTTGCGCAGCTTTACGGTCCAGGTGACGGAATCCTTGGTATCGAAGCTCTCCGCCAGGTCCATTTGCGGCGACAGCTTGTCATCGAGGCTGGTAAGCCCGTTGTAGAAGCTGGTGCAGCGCACATAGTCGGTGGACAGTGACTGTTTGGCCGGATCGAGCGTGTCGGTCGTACCGCTCGAATATCCGGCGGCGCGGATGCTGCCGCCCTTCTTCGGCGTGTCGGCGTAGGCCTTGGTGGCAGAGCCCAGCACCGTGCCGGCCATCGCGGCGCCCATGCCGCCAGCCAGAAGCATGCCAAGAAGCTCGCGCCGCGTGGCCCCGTGGCGGATGGCGCTTTCGATCCGGGCGGTGTCGGCCGGGCGCAAAATCTTGTCAAAATCGGGTTTCATCGTGTCAGCCTTTCGTTGAGCCGGCCGGCCAGGCTTGGCGCGCACCGGAGACCATTCTGGTTCATTTCAAGCGCCCGAAGGCACCTCAGGCGATGACATTCAGTGTGGCTGTCTTCCCATCATTCCCATTCCTTTTCCCCTGTTGGTTCCTTTGGTCTTGTTATGATCTTGGCGCCGCCGTTTGAGCGGACGCGGGTATCGCAGGCGTATTCAGGCGACGCGATCCAGGCGGTCCTCGTCGACCGCGTCGGCCAGTTCGGCAAGTGTCGAGAAATGGTGGTCGGGCACCGTCAGCCTGGCGGGTTCGAGCGTGCCGCCAAACCCCTTCATGCCCTTGCGGCGCTCGATCCAGCAGACGGTGTAGCCAAGCGCGCGGGCCACGCCGATATCGTGATACTGGCTCTGCGCAACATGCAGGATGTCCTTCAGGCCGAAGCCCCAGGCGCTGATGCGGCCGCGGGCGAAGGCGAAGAATTGCGGATTCGGCTTTTCCAGGCCGACATCGTCTACCGTGACGGTGAGATCGAACGGATTGCCAAGTGTTTGCGAAAAATGCGCCAACGCCCAGTTCTGAGCATTGGTCATGGCGACCAGCTTGAACCGCTTGTGCAAGCGGGCAAGCGCCTCGACCGAATCTGCGAAGGCCGGCCAGTCCTTCACGGATTGGCGCAGGCCTTGCGCCGCCTCATCCGTAGCCGGCAGGCTGAGCGCCCGAGCGATTTCGAGGTAGCAGCGGACGAGATCGTCCGGAAAGAGGCCGGCTCCCGGCAAGGCGCGCGCCTTGCGGTAAGCGGTCAGAACCGTTTCGCCATCGACGGATAGTCCTGCCTTTTCGGCGACATCCCGTACATAGCTGGCGATGCCCGTTTCGAAATCTATCAAGGTTCCGACGACATCGAAGGTCAGCACTCTGAAGTCTTTTTTCACGTGCATGCGCCTTTTTCCGAGGGGCTGCTATTTTTCCGAGCTTATGGCATCCGGACGGTTTGAATGGCTGAACAGACGGGCTTTCACGGCAGAGAATTCTGAACTGGCCGCGAAGTCGCAATATTGCGCGGCGCCGGCTTGCTCCGTTCCCGCCCAGCGATCACCGCCGAAGCGGCAAGGATGTTCTCAGCCAATCTGTCGCCGTCGATCGAGCCAGGACCGCTGTGAAAATCCGATGAATTTGACATTTTTTCTCCGGTTTTCGCTGAAAGGTTAAGCAACTATCAGCACGATTTAAGCTTAAACTTCCGCACACAATCGATAAGCGTCATAAATCGAGGAATATATATCCCGACTGGAGATCGCGTCGCCAATACGATATAGATTGAACTTTCCACGCATCTTACGTTCTTCTGCAAAATCGTTCTGATTGCCATTGACAAGGAACGCAGCTGATACCCCATCGTTTGCAGACCTGGACCTCAGATCCTGGTAAATTTCTTCCGCCGGAATGGTCCCGTTTTCGATGACCACCTGCGAGGCGGCAAAGGTCGTTTCCGTGTCCGTCAACTCGTTGCGGAAGATTGCTGTCAAGCCGTTGCCTTGGCGGGCCACCTTGGTCAGCCTGACGTCCACCATCGTGTGAATGCCGAGTTCCGAGATGCGTTTACGGAAGCTGGCCTTTTCGGGATAAGGCATCTCCACCGCCACGGCGTCATCAGGAGTCGCGAGACTGACCGACTTTCCTTGTCTGGCAAGTTGGAGGGCACAGGACGGTGCCGCCTGGCGCCCGGTCCCGTCATAGATGAGGATATCGTCCTTGCTGGACACCGTACCGGTCAGCAGGTCCCAAACACTGTCACAGAGTTCGGCCCCTTCCAGCCATTCCATGTCGGGAACACCGCCAGTTGCCACCACGATGACGTCTGGACCTTCAGCAAGCACGGTATCGGCGTCGGCATATGTATTCAGGCGAACATCGACACCGAGGCGTTCAAGCTCGTTTACCCGCCAGTCGACGATACCGAGCAGATCCCTTCGCTCGGTCGCGGACGCAGCGACCAGGATCTGCCCGCCAAGTTTCGCGCCCGCCTCGAACAGGATGACAAGATGTCCCCGCTCGGCGGATACCCTGGCTGCCTCCAGGCCTGCCGGCCCGCCGCCCACGACAACGACCCTCTTAAGGCTGGCGGCGCGATCGATCGTGGAACTCAGCGTGGTCTCTCGACCGCTCACTGGATTGTGGATGCAATTCACCTTCTTATAGAGGCAGTAGGTGGCGCCAACGCATGGACGGATCCGCTCTTCTTCACCGCGCAGGATCTTGTTGACGATATCCGGGTCGGCGATGTGCGCCCGCGTCATGCCGATCAGGTCGACGATATTCTCCCGGATCGCATGGCGAGCGGTCGCCACGTCCCTGATGCCGGCCGCATGAAGCAGGGGAAGTCTCGTCTCCTTCCTGAAGTTTGCGACTTGCGACAGGAACGGAGCACTGCGTTGGAACATGCCCGGCATGTTGTGCTCGGCCAACACCAGATCGGTATCCATGCGCCCGTAGATGCAGTTGAAGAAATCTACGTGCCCCTCCCTCTCGAACAAGCGGGCAAGCTCGAGACAGTCGTCGAAGTCCGAGCCTTCGTCGGTGCCCTCATCGATCGCGAAACGAATGCCGACAATCATGTCGTCGCCGACAGCCTTGCGGATCGCCTCATGAACCATCAGGCCAAAACGCGCCCTGTTCTCGACAGAACCGCCATAAGCGTCTGTGCGCTTGTTCGTCCTCGGCGAGAGAAACTGACCGATCAGATGGCCACCGGTTACGGTTTCGACACCATCGAGGCCGCCTTCACGGCACCGGACAGCGGCAGAGGCATAATCCCTGACAATGCGCCGGATATCCGCCTCGTCCATTTCCTTTGGAAAGTTCCGGTTGCGCGTCTCGCGGATCCGTGACGGGGCAACCGCAGGCAGCCAGTTCCCCGCATATGCTGTTGCCCGCCTGCCCAGATGAGAGACCTGCGACATCACGGCCGCACCATGCTGATGGATGCGTCGCGCCAGGGACTGCAGATGCGGGATGATCTCGTCGCTTGACAGATTGAGCTGCCCGCCGCCCCAGCTCGAGTCCGCAGAGGTCATTGCCGAGCCGCCGATCATCGTCATGGCGAGACCGCCGCGCGCTTTCTCTTCGTGGTAGCGTTGATATCGCTCCAGAGGCATCCCGCCTTCGTCCAGCATCGAGGCGTGGCTGGTGCTGATCACGCGGTTGCGGAACTCCAGCTTCTTGATCCGGAACGGGTTGAGAAGCGGGTCGGCGCTTGTCCCCGGGGCCTGGCCTTCCGTGAGGTGGTTCATTCGCGTCGTCCTGCATCCACGGCTTGCCCCGCCCGGGCCGGCACGTCACGTACCGGGCTGTTCGAGCGCGGGCTGCGAGCCGCTCGAACACCGCCGCTTCAGCCATGGTTGTACATTTCCGAGCGGTTCAGAAGCTTGAAAAAGCACATGGCCATATACGCTGTGGTTATGACCATGGTTCTCCGATCACCTCTTGCGCGCCGCGGCGTTTCGCAAACAGCGCCAGATTTCCGCGCACGGATTGCCGGACTCGCTGTTCTGTTTCAATTTTCGGTTATATGATTTGCGCCGGGGCATATGAAAAACGTATGCCTCCGGCTGGCAAGTTCGGGGCTGGAGCGGGCATCGAGACTCTGCCTGCGGGATCAAGATCGCGAGACCCCTCCATCTCCAAAGACGCTGGCGCTCGTGTGCCAGCCCGAAGACGTTTGCAATGCGGGACAACAGGAATCCATGGTGGCATTGTCCAAGCTCATCCCCTCGGCGAGGGGCCTGTTTGTTTTCGAGGCCGCGGCACGAACCGGCAGCTTCACCATCACTGCCCGTGAGTTCAATGTTACCCAGCCTTCCATCAGCCGGACCATCGCCCAGTTCGAAGCCGAGCTGGGGATGCGGCTGTTCGATCGCGGCCCGACAGGACTTGCTCTCACCGATGACGGCCGGGTCCTCCACGCCGCCGTCCGTGAGGGGCTGAGCCAGGTTCGCGACACCATTTTGATGATCCAGGACCAGAAGAAAGCCAGCAAACCACAGGTGACCTTGTCACTCTCAAGCTCATTCGTCACGCATTGGCTGGTATCGAGGTTGGGAGCTTTCAACGCCACGTTTCCGAACGTTGACCTGCGCTTTGATTTGATTGCGGGCGTCATGCGCGGCATGCCGGACAATGTCGATCTGGGGACGCGGATCGTTGGCGACGACGATACTCAGTATCACCGGTGGGACTTTTCACCGGAAATCATCCTTCCGGTATGCAGTCCTTCCTACCTTCGCGCCCATGGCAAGCTTGATCACGATGGCGACGGCGACGGCCACGTCTTCTTGCATCTTACCGATCACCATTTGCAGCAATGGGCCGACATCTGGGGAAACGTAGCGAACCGCAAGACCGCCAAGGGAACGTGGCTGGAGTTCTCCGACTACGCGGTCATCCTTCAGGCAGCTCTCAACGGCGAAGGTGTTGCGCTTGGCTGGCTCAGTGTCACCTCAACCGCACTGTTGAAGGGGATGTTGGTTCCGGCATCGGATCGCCTCATCGATACGGGGCGCCATCACCGTCTGATCGCTCCCCGTTCAAGGCCCCTTCGGCCCGTTGTGGCGCAAATCGCCAACTGGTTGAGATCGCAAATGATGGAGGATGTCCAAGCGCTCCAACCTCTGCTTCAGTCGGAAGTCACGCACCACTGACATTGCTCGCCGCTATTTTGCGGCCCGGCAAGCACCCGGAGACCTCCCAGGATCATCCGCAAAAGTGGCGGAAGGTCCTCAGCCAGTTGCCGCCCATGATCGCTGCCGCCTGTTCGCGGCTGTAGCCGCGGTCGAAAAGGCCCTGCGTCAGGTTCGGCAGTTTGCTCACCGTCTCGATGCCGACCGGATAGGACTGTCGTCCAAAGCTCGAAAGCGGTCCGAAAATGTCGGGGCGGCGGGTGCGCCAGGTGACGACGCTCGGCGGTGCGACGACCGACGCCTGCTCCTGGTATTTCTCGACATAGTCGACCCCGATGCCGACATGTTCGGGGCCGACCAGCCGGACCAGATGATCGACGTGATCGAGGAAATCATCCAGCGTCGGGGTGCCGTCGGCCAGCGATTGCGGCAGGCCGCAGACGCCGATCATGCCGCCTTTTTCGACCATCGCCTTGACCGTCGCGTCTTCGGTGTTGCGCCCGTTCGACCGCAACCCGTCGGCATTGGAATGCGTGCAGACCGGCGCCCGCGCCAATGCGGTGGTCTCGGCGCGCGTACGATGGCCACAATGCGACAGGTCGATCATCAACGGCAAAGAGTTGGCCAGCGCCACCAGTTCCTCGCCAAGATAGCTGAGGCCAGCATCGCGCCTTTCGCCGCATCCGTCGCCAAAGATGTTGGCCGTCGTGTAGGCAAGACCGAGCACGCGAAGCCCCATCCTGGTCAGCAGTTCCAGCCGCCAAAGCTGGTCGTCCAGCATGGTCGCGCCCTGTGTGCCGAAAACGACGCCAAGCTTGCCGGCCCGCTTCGCCGCCAGCATGTCGTCGGCGGTCAGACAGAGTTTCAGGTAGGCGCTCTTCTCGATCATCGAGAGATAGCGCTCCGCGTTGCGCATCACGACATCCCAGTTCTCCTCCAGCGCGAAGGTGACATTGGTCGCATTGACCCCGCCGGCGAGCGTCCTTTCGGCATACTTGTCCTCGAGCACATAGGCGATGGACAGTGCGTCGAAGACGAACATCTCGTCGTGGAAGCGTCGCGTCTCTTCGCTGGCTTGTCCCGTGGCCGGGCGGACGGCGGAAACAACTGACATCTCTATTTTCTCCTTGATCAATTCAGGCTGAAACCGAGCGGGCGGCCTCGACCGCAAACCGCTTGATGTGGAATGGCTCGATCGGCGTCATGGTGGAGCCCCGGTCGATCAGCTCGGCCATCACGTCACCAACCCCGGGGCCGAGCTGGAAGCCATGGCCGCAAAAACCGAAGGCGTAATAGAGCCCGGACACCCGAGCGCTGGGCCCCATGACGGGAATATCGTCAGGCAGGTAGCTCTCGATGCCGCTCCAGGTGCGGATGACCCGCATGTTGGCGAGCGCCGGCACCAGGCGACGGATCTGTCGAAGCTGGTTACCAAGATGACCCGGCACCGCATAGGCGCGCCTTATGTCGGCAAAGGCCGGACCGCGCGCGCCGCCGCCGAAGACGATATTGCCGCGCTCAACCTGGCGCAGATAGACGACCTCTTGCGGAATCGCAGTCGATACGCCGATCACCGGTTTGAGTCGGTACGGCAACGGCTCCGTCACCGCCATTTGCGGTCCGTGCACGGCGATGGGGACCGGCTCTTCGAACTGCCGTGACAGGGCCCCACCCCAGGCTCCGGCAGTAACCAGCGCAATCGGTGCGCTGAACATCCTGCCGTCCGCCGCGATCGCCTGGAAATCATCGCCTGGCTTGGCGATCGAGATGATCTCGGTGTTCTCGAACACAGCAACGCCGGTCCGAGCGGCAGCGCGCCCGAAAGCCGGTGCCGCAAGCCGTGGATTCGCATGGCCGTCATTGGGCGAATAGGAGCCTGCGATCGCCTCCGGTCCGAAAAAGCCGAAGCGCGCCTTGAGGGAATTGGCGTTCAACAGCTCCAGGTCGAGGCCATAGTCGCGGGCCTTTTGCGCATAGGCTTCGATCACGCCGATCTGCCTGGGATCGTAACAGACGCGGATATGGCCGGTCGCCAGGAACTCGGCATCTTCGCCAAGCAGTTCCTTCAGCCTGCCCCAGATTTCGCGCGACCGGTTGGCCAGGGGGAGCTGCGGCAGAAAGCGCCCCTGCCGGCGCACATTGCCGAAATTGACGCCGCTTGCCTGCTGGCCGACCAGCCCCCGTTCAAGCAGGATGACCGAGCGCCCGCGCCGGCGCAGGAAGAACGCCGCGGCCGTTCCCATCAGGCCGCCGCCAATGACGATCACGTCGGCCTGCATCGGCTTCATGCTGCCTGCTCCGCGTCGCTCTCGGCGCCGATAATCAAGGGCTTGACCGGCGCCTGAGCGCGGATGCGGCCCACCGCTTCGACCGGAACACCGGCGCAAGCGGCGATCACCTCTGCCGCGGCATGCCCGCAATAGCGGCCCTGGCAGCGTCCCATGCCGACACGGCTGAAGGCCTTGGCGCGATTGATCTCGACGGCGCCATTGTCGGAGACGGCGGCACGCAGTTCGCCCGCGGTGATGTTTTCGCAGCGGCACACCACGGTATCTTCGCCGAGAGCAGCGGCAGCGCCCGCCGGCCACGGGAAAGCGGCGGCGATGCCACGCCGAAATCGCTCAAAGATACGCAGGCGGCGGCGAAGTCGTGCGACCTGGACCCCTGCCACCTGGCGGCCGAGATCGGACAGCACGGCCAGTGCCGCCAGGCGTCCGGCGACCTCGGCAGCGTCGGCGCCGAGCGTCAGCGCGCCATCGCCGGCCAGATAGACACCCGCCACGCTGCTGCGGCCGTCAGCGTCCTTTACCGGGAAGAACTGACGCGTCTGCGCATCGAAACGGAACTCACAGCGGGCGAGGTCCGCCAGCTGAGCCTCCGGCCGCAGATGATAGCCGAGCGCGACGGCGTCGCACGCAATCGTCCGGACTTTCCCTTTGCTGGTGCGGAAGCGGATCGTCTCGACCCCGATCTCAGGCCGGCCTTCGATCTCGACCGGTGTGATGCCGGTTTGGATCTCGATGCCGCCGCGGCGAAGCTTCAAGGTGAGGGCCAGCCCCTTCAGCAGGACGTCCGGCCGGGCGATCAGCTGGGGCAGTGCCTTGACCCGCAGGTGGAAAGGCGAGGTATCGAGCACCGCGGCCACTTCGGCGCCCGCTTTCGAATATTGCGCCGCCACGAGATAGAGCAACGGTCCGCTTCCCATGAACACGACGCGCTTGCCGATCGCGGTGGCCTGCGATTTCAACGCAATCTGCGCGGCACCCATGCTGTAGACACCGGCCCGGTTCCAGCCCCGCACCGGCATCAGGCGGTCGGTTGCTCCCGAGGCGATGATCAGCGCATCGAAATCGACCGCGCTGGTTCGGGACCCCTGAAGGAGATGCAGCTGCTTTTCCCATATTCCCCAAGCGAGGGTCTCGGGCCGATAATCGATGCGATCACGCAAGGCATCGAAACTGCGATGCATATCCTCGGCACGGCCGGCTTCCGATCCGTAGAGCGAGGCGTAGGAGCGGCGAAAACCTTCCGGCTGGCGGCGGTAGATCTGGCCACCGTCACGGCCGCCTTCGTCGATCACGATCGGCCGAACGCCTGATGCAACCAGTGTCTCGGCGGCACGCACGCCCGCCGGGCCGGCGCCGACAATCACTATGCGAGGCTCGGCCATGCCTGCTCCGGGGCTTTGGTGGCAATGCGCATGCCTGCGGCAAGCGGCGTGGTGCAGGCGCGCAAGCGCTCGCCCGTGTCGGTCCATACCCAGCAATCCTGGCAAGCGCCCATCAGGCAGAAGCCTGCCCGATTGCCGTCGCCGAATTCGGAGCTCCTGAGGTGGCGGATCTGCATGAGCATCGCCACCAGCAGCGAATCGCCCTTGCAGCCTTCTGCCGGCTGGCCGTCGATCGAGAAGACGAGCCTTGACCTGCCTTCCTCGCCAAGGCGTCGGAAACGGCCGCTTTCGTTTGAGGTCACGGGCGATCCTCCTTTGGATCTGGCTGTCTGCCACCCCACGATCTTTTCAGTCCGCCGCGCCCGCTGCCAATACTATGTGTTTTGCCATCCAGAACTTTTGGTTATGATGCGCCATGAACGCCAGGCATCTCGAAGTCTTCCGCGCCATCATGCGCCACAATTCGCTTACCGCGGCGGCGGAAGCCTTGCATGTTTCCCAGCCCGCGGTGAGCAAGATGCTCAGGCATTTCGAAACCGTGATCGGTTACAAGCTCTTCGAACGCATAGGCGGCCGCCTCGTGGCGACACCGGAGGCGCATCTGCTGTTTCGCGACGCCGACCGGATTTTCCGCGAGATCGAAGTGCTGAAGATCTATTCGAACCGAATTCGCGACAAACAGTTGAGCCTGCTGCGCGTCGCAGCCAGCGCGCCGCCGACCTTCGCGCTGCTGCCGGCCGCCACATGGCGCTTCCGACGGCGCAATCCCGGCGCTCGCCTGGTCCTGCAGACACTTCCGGCGGAAGAGGTTACCGAGCGCATCCTGATCGGCGACATCGATCTTGGCCTGACCATGACGATCCTGCCCGAGCCGCAGATCCGCAACGAGGTTGTCGGCGCGGCGGACATCGTCGCACTGGTGTTGCCGGAATCACCGCTCGCAAGGCTCAAGATGGTTACGCCAGCCGATCTGGTGGACCAGACCTTGATCAGCTACGGCACGAATACGCCGGCCGGTCAGATGCTGGCGCGCGTGTTCCGAGACCAAGGATCGGTCTACGATCCGCAGATTGAAATAAGCCTGTCGATCGCGGCCGCACCTCTGGTGTCGGCTGGACTGGGGGTCGCGTTGGTGGACGGGCTGGTTCCCTGGGCAAAACTCGGTAACCTGAAAGTGCTGCCGTTCCAGCCGCGCTCCACGCTCGATATCGTGCTCGTGACGAGCACCACCTTGCCGCAATCGCGTTTTGGGCGCGAATTTGCCCGCGACATACAGGCAGCGATCCACGATCTGGGCCGCGGCAAGGCTTCGCAAACTATGACAACCAGTTGATTTCTGACACGAAGTCGACGTGGCACGCCGCCAGTTCGTGCCTTTCCAACCCACCGATTTGCACACCTCAGGGCAGGATATTTTTTGCACGGGGCGCCAATGGTTCGTCGGCTAGCCGACAAATGAAACAGTCGTCGGGGCTTGCGCTGAAGGTAGGACATGCGGCTAGTATGCGCAGTCAGATCATTGGATTTCGAAAGGCCAAGCAATGCCGCCGAGCGAAATGACCACCCACGAGCCGGGCGAGAAAACTGTTCTCTCTGTTCGAAATCTGACCGTCCGGCTGCCCCAGAACATGGAACGGGAGAACGCAGTCGAAAACATATCCTTCGACATGAGGAAGGGTGAGATGCTCTGCATCGTCGGTGAATCCGGCTCTGGCAAGTCGGTCACCGCAAACGCCATCATGGGTCTGCTGCCGTCTTCGGTGCGAATTGCGCAGGGAAGCATCCTGTTCAAAGGTCACGATCTCGCAAGCGCCGGGGAAGACGTGATGCGGAGCCTGCGTGGCCGTTCGGTCTCCATCATCTTCCAGGATCCGCTGTCGGCACTCAATCCGCTGATGACAGTCGGCCAGCAGGTGGCCGAGGTTATGGAAGCACACCGGTCAGGCACCTCGGCGACCCGCGCCAAGGCGGTCATCGATTTGCTTGGCGAAGTCGGCCTGCCGGAGCCGGAGGTTCTGCGCCACCAGTATCCGTTCCAGCTCTCTGGCGGGCAACGCCAGCGCGTCATGATCGCCATGGCGCTGGCGCTCAAGCCCGACCTGCTGATCGCCGACGAGCCGACGACGGCTCTCGACGTCACCACCCAGGCGCAGATCCTTGCCCTGATCCGGCGGCTACAGCGCGAAAAGAACATGAGCGTGATGTTCATCACGCACGATTTTGGCGTTGTCGCGGAAATCGCCGATCGCGTTATCGTCATGGAGAAAGGCGCGATGGTCGAACAAGGAGCCAGCGCCGACGTGCTGGGCAATCCCAGCCATCCCTACACCAGGCGACTGATCGCCGCCGTCCCGCATATGATCGAGAACGAGGCGAAGGCGCGTGAGGATGCTCCGATCGTGCTGGAGGCGCACAAACTCGACAAGACCTACCGGCCGGGCATCGGCTTCTTCTCGCGGTCCCGCACCGTGCATGCCGTCAAGCAGGTCAGCTTCGAGGTTCGCCAGGGCAGAACGCTCGGCATCGTTGGTGAGTCCGGCTCGGGGAAATCGTCGCTGGGCCGCGTCCTGCTGAAACTCCTGGACTGCGACGGAGGCACCATCCTGTTCGACGGCAAAGATATCGCCGCACTTTCGAACTCCGAATTCCGGCCGATGCGGCCGCACATCCAGATGATCTTCCAGGATCCGTTCGCCTCGCTCAATCCGCGGCAGACGATCGCCAAGATCCTCACCGTCGGCCCGATGGCGCACGGCCTGTCCGCCCGGGAGGCGCGCGCGAAGGCGCTGCAGCTGCTGCGTCTGGTCGGGCTCGACGAGGGTGCCTACGACCGCTTTCCGCATGAGTTCTCAGGCGGCCAGCGTCAGCGGATCGGCATCGCACGGGCCCTGATGATGGACCCCAAGGTCCTGGTCGCCGACGAAGCGGTCTCCGCTCTCGACGTCTCCATCCAGGCGCAGATCCTCGATCTGCTGGCCACCATCCAGGAAGAAATGAAGATCGCCATGATCTTCATCACTCACGACCTGAGGGTGGCAAGCCGCATCTGCGACGAAATTCTGGTGATGAACCGCGGCGAGGTCGTGGAGTGCGGCCCGCCGTCGCAGATATTCCGGTCGCCACGTCACCCCTATACAAGGCAACTGATCTCCGCCATTCCCGGCAAGGAATGGGTCCCTGCCGCCTGAGCGGTCGGCGACGCTGAAGATCCCCTGACCTTCCCTGAACCACGACTGGCCGTGCCGCAAAGGCGCGGCTGCAAGCCTGTTCTTCGATCGGGACGCCCGATGCGTGCCGTCCAGGTCGTCCGGCGGAGCAGAGCAGAATAGTTGCGTTTGTCCACTAAAAGTAGTTGCATTTGTCCACTACTCGCTCAATCATGCCCTGGAAGACCCTCGACAACCCCGGATGGGGCTGCGGCGATCTCGATGAAGGCTGTCCACGACAGCCTCTGGAGAGTGTTCGATGCCGGTGAAGAAGAACAAAGGTCCGCCCTATCCTGTCGAGACGGTCGGACTGGATGTCCTCGAAGACACGTTGAGCTTCTATATCCGCAGCATCAACATAGCGCTCTCGCGTGATCTCGATGAGCGCCTGGAAGGTCTCGATGTCGCCCGGGGAACGGGCAAGATCACCACCCTGCTCCTTGTCGACAGCCACCCAGGAATACGGCCCTCGGTCATCGCCCAGCTCATCATGAGAGATCGCTCTGCCATGGGCAGGCTGGTCGACCAAATGATCGATCATGACTTGATAACGCGCCGGAACGCGCCGGACGACGGACGCGCACAGGAGCTCCACATCACCAAAAAAGGGGCAGACCTCGCTCGCAAGGTGCGCAAGATCGCCACCAAGCAATCCAGCGATTTCTTCGCGGGTGTGCCCGAGAAAGACCAGAAGCGCCTGCTGGACATATTGCGGCGCGTCTACCGCCGCACCGCGGGACTCGACCAACAATGAGAGAACCGGCAGGAAGCAGAGCCGGCCAGCGTGTGGCACTCGTGTCCGGTGCCAGCCGCGGCATCGGTGCGGCTTGCGCCCGGCACCTGTTCGAAACGGGCTGGACATTGTCGCTTGGCATGCGCGAACCGGTGCAGCCAGAGTGGGCCGATAGCGAACGCGTCCGCGTGTTCCCCTACGATGCCGCGGAAGCCGACAGCGAGCGGGCGTGGGTCGACGGCACTATCGACGACTTCAACCGGATCGACGCAGTTGTCGCCAGCGCCGGCATCATGATTCCTAAGTCGGTCATCGATGTCGATGACGCGGATCTCGACCGCATGTTCGAGATCAACGTCAAAGCTCCGCGCCGTCTGGTGCGCGCGTCATGGGCAGCGCTTGCGGCGAGCCGCGCGGGCCGGGTGATCATCCTCGCCTCGCTGTCGGGCAAGCGGGTCAAGTCGGTGACAGCAGGCTCCTACTCGATCTCCAAATTTGCCGCCGTCGCGCTGTCCCACGGCATCCGGCAGGCGGGGTGGGATCTCGGAATTCGAGCCACGGCCGTCTGTCCCGGTTTCGTCGCCACTGACATGGCCCGTGGCATAACCGATCGCGACGGTGCGCTGATGACCGACCCGGACGACCTCGCACGCATCATCGGCTTGCTTCTCGATCTGCCCGACCATGCGAGCGTCGCGGAGTTTTCCATCAATTGCCAGCTCGAGGAGTCCTACTGAGCATGCCCGGACCGTTCGTCGTCCCCGTTCATGGAGATACCGAGCTGCCAAAGGAGGTGGACTGCGTCGTCATCGGCGGCGGCATCATCGGCACCTCGACAGCACTGGAACTGGCCGAGAGAGGCTTGCGGGTGGCCCTGTGCGAGAAGGGCGGCATCGGACAGGAACAGTCCAGCCGCAACTGGGGCTGGGTTCGCATTTCCCGGCGGGATCCACGCGAGGTTCCGCTGATGGCGGAAGCCCTGCGGATATGGGCGAGGCTCTCCGAACGGACGGGACGAGACACCGGCTATGCCCGGGCCGGAATTGTCTTCACCTGCGCTGACGACAAGGAATACGACCAGCACGAACGCTGGGGACGCCATCTCCAGGGCTATCAGCTCGAGTCGCGAATGATCGGCGCGGGTGAACTGCGTGACCTTCTCCCCGGCTCCAATCTTGATGTCAAAGGGGCGCTCTACACGCCCGCCGACGGTCGCGCCGAGCCGCAGAAGGCGGCACCCGCAATTGCCGAAGCCGCACGCGACCGCGGCGCCGCCATCCTGACGGAATGTGCCGTGCGTGGCGTGGAGACGACGAACGGCGCCGTCTCGGGCGTGGTGACCGAACGTGGCTTCATTGCCTGCAAGGCGGTCGTCCTTGCCGGAGGAGCCTGGTCGAACCTCTTTTGCGGAACGCTTGGTCTCAACCTGCCGCAGTTGAAGGTCATGAACACGGTTCTTCGCACGACGCCGGTCGAGAACGGGCCTGACCAGGCCGTGTGGGCAAACAACTTCGCCATACGCAAGCGCCAGGACGGCGGCTACACCATCGCCTCCAGCATGACCAATCTCGTCGACATCGTGCCGAACTCCTTTCGCTTTGCGCGCGATTTTCTTCCGGCCTGGAAGACAGAGTGGCGATCACTGCAATTCCGCCTGGGGGGTCGTTTCCTTGACGAGGCAAGGATGCCGACCCGCTGGGCGATGGATGAGGCGAGCCCCTTCGAATACTGCCGCGTACTCGATCCAAAGCCTTCCAAAAAAAGCTCGGAGCGCGTCCTTGCAAATGCCCGCAAGGCATTTCCGGTTCTTGAAAAAGCACAGGTGGCGCAGCGCTGGGCCGGCTATATCGACGTCACGCCCGACGCCGTTCCCGTCATTTCGGCTGTCGACAGCGTTCCCGGCTTTCATGTGGCGACCGGCTTCTCGGGCCATGGTTTCGGCATCGGCCCCGCGGCAGGCAGGCTGATGGCCGACATCGTCACCGGACGGCCGCCAATCGTCGATCCCAAGGATTTCCGGTGGTCGCGGTTTTCGGACGGATCGAAGGTCGCACCGATCACTGGATTATAAGCGCTCCGACAAGAGAGCGTGACGCAGCGAAAGTGGAACACTATGAAAAGGAGCTTCCAATGTCAGATAAGAGCAGCAGCACAATCTTTCGACCGACGCGTCGTCAGGCGCTTGGAATGGCAATCGCCGGCGCCGCCGGCCTCACCATGCCCAACCTGACCGGAGCTGGCAGGGCCTTTGCGGCAACCCCGCCGAGCGAACCCAAGGGACAGGTGATCGTCGGCTTTTCCCAGGAGCCCACCGTCTTCAACCCGCATTTGCCGCATATCGAGGTCGACGAAGGCATTCACTTCAGCGTCTTCGATCCGCTGTTTGGTGTCGATCCCAAGGGCAATTTCTTCCCCGCGCTCGCCAAGGAAGTGCCGACCGTCGAAAACGGCGGCATCTCTGCTGACGGGCTCGAGTGGCACGTCAAGCTGCGCGACGACGTGAAGTGGCATGACGGACAGCCGTTCACCGCCGAGGACGTCAAGTTCACGCTGGAACTGCTGGTCGACCCGAAGTTTCGCAGCTGGCGACGCGCCGGCCACGAGCTCGTCCAGGATCTCACTGTCGTCTCGCCAACCGAGATCAAATGGAAGATGAAAGAGCCTTACGCGCCCTACCCGTCGATCCTGGCCGCGACCTTCATCGTTCCCAAACATGTGCTCGGGGCGGCGGAAGACAAGAACACCGCGCCGTTCAACAATGCCCCGATCGGCACTGGTCCGTTCAAATGGGTGGAACGCATGGCCGGCGACCATATCGAACTGGCCGCCAACACCGACTACTTCGCCGACGGCCCCTACCTGAAGAGCCTGATCTACAAGTACATTCCGGATCTGACCGTTCTCTACACACAGTTCAAGACCGGTGATATCGACGTTATCGGACTACAGTGGGTCACAGCCGACCACTATGAGGAAGCCAAGGCATTGAGCGGAACGTCGGTCGCCGTCATTCCCGCCGCCACGGTCGAGTCGCTCAGCTTCAACATGGAGCGCCCCCAGTTCAAGGAACTCGCCGTTCGCCAGGCGCTGTACCATGCGCTGGACAAGAAGACGATCATCGACGCCCTCTACTATGGGCTGCCGGCCCCGACCGAAACCTACATGCCGCAGCAGTCCTTCTACTACAATCCGGATTTGCCGAAGCAGGAATACGACCAGGACAAGGCAAAGAAACTGCTGGACGACGCCGGCTGGGTCCCCGGCGCGGACGGCATCCGCGTCAAGGACGGTGTCCGCCTCTCGTTCAAGAACTCGACCACGGCGGGCAATCACATCCGCGAACAGGCGCAGCAGTTCATCCAGCAATCGTATCGCGACATCGGCGTCGAGGTGGTGATCTCCAACCTGCCGCCGGCCGTGATGTGGGGCGACTACTGGATGAAGTCGGAATTCGATTCCGTCGTCGTCGGCATCAACTTCCTGACGGGCTCCGATCCCGACACTTCGGACTATCTCAGCTCGAAGTCGATTCCGGCCAAGGGTGGCGCCGGCCAGAACACCTGGCAGTATGCCAGCCCGGAGGTGGACAAGCTGCTCGAATCCGGCGGTGTCGAATTCGTGCCGGAGAAACGCAAGCAGGCCTACCTGAAAATCCAGCAGACCGTGCGCAACGACCTGCCATTCCTGCCGATGTTCCAATACGCGACGGTCCGCGGACACAAGTCCGGTGTCGAAGGCGTCGAGCCGAACATCAATGTGCGCATCGACTCCTGGGACGTGGCCACCTGGCACTGGGCATAGCCCGCGCAAACGAGGCCGGGCCGGTGATAACCGGCTCGGCCTGCATAGCCGACAAGGCGCCTCTGGCGCGACTGTATCCGACGGACACCAAAACGGAGACAACCGGCATGCTTCGCTATCTGCTGGGACGCTTCTGGCAAAGTCTCGTCCTGCTCCTGCTGGTTTCGGTGATCGGCTTTGCCGTCCTGAACCTGGCTCCGGGCGGACCGCTCTCGCAATTCACTCTCACGCCAGGAATGACGCAGGCCGATCTTGACCGGATCGCCACGCAAATGGGACTCAATCGCCCTCTTCCCATCCAGTACCTCGACTGGCTAACCCACCTGCTTCGCGGTGACTGGGGTCATTCCTACCGGGACGGCAGGCCCGTGCTCGACATCATCTGGGAGCACCTTGTCGCGACATTGCTGCTGATGGGCGTATCGACCGCGATCGCCATCTTTGTCGGCACCTGGATCGGTGTCCTGGGCGCGCTTAGACGATACTCGATCTTCGACTACGCGGCGACGGTCGGCGCGATGGTGGCATTGTCGATCCCGACCTTCTGGTTCGGGTTGATCGCGATCTACATCTTCTCGCTGCGGCTCCGATGGCTGCCGGCCGGCAACATGTACACGATCGGCAATGGCTCGCTCGGCGACTACGCGATCCATCTCATCATGCCGAGCATCGTTCTTGCGCTGGTCAATGTCGCCGTGTGGAGCCGCTATATGCGCACCGCGACGCTCGACGTCATCAGTCAGGATTTCGTCCGAACGGCCCGAGCCAAGGGGCTGAGTTCCCGACGCGTGTTGATCCGCCACATCCTCGGAAACGCCCTGCTGCCGATGATCACCCTGCTGGGGTTGCAACTGCCGACGATACTGGGTGGCGCATTGGTGACGGAAACGGTCTTCACCTGGCCCGGCATGGGACGGCTGTTCCTCGATAGCCTTGGATACAGTGATTACCCCGTCGTGATGGGGCTGCTGATGATGTCCGCAGTCCTCGTCCTGGTCGGCAATCTGGCCGCGGACCTCACCGTCGCATTCGTCGATCCGCGCATTCGATTGAGCTGAGGAACGAAGAGATGACCCAGTCGGAATTCCTCGTTCCCACCCATTCCAGCCAACGCTGGTGGCGTAGCCGCTCCGTGCGCCGATTTGCCCGTCATCGACTGGCGATGTTCGGCCTGGTGATGATCATCGTTCTGGTCCTCGCATGCGTCTTCGGCCCATTGCTGTTGCCCTTTGACGATCTCTACATCGACCTACGTGGCCGGTTCTCGCCGCCGTTCACGGGCTATCATTTCTTCGGCACCGATCCGCTAGGGCGCGACATCGCGGCGCGCCTCTTTATGGCCGGCCGCATTTCGCTGCTAGTCGGCTTCGCTGCCATGCTCATCAGCACCGTCTTCGGCACCGTGCTCGGGATTGCTGCCGGCTTCTTCGGCGGCCGCATCGGCACGGTGCTGATGCGTTTCGTCGACGCGATGCTGTCCTTCCCCAACATCTTCCTGCTGCTGGCGATGGCAGCCTTCATCAAGCCGAGCCCAATCATGATCACCCTGATCATCGCGGCAACGAGCTGGATGGAAATCGCGCGCATCGTCGAGGCGGAAGTGCGTTCGCTGCGCGAACGCGACTTCATCGTCGCCGCCCGCATGCTTGGGCTCAGCAACAGCCACATCATGTTTCGCGAGCTGCTGCCCAATGCGATCGGCCCGATCATCGTCGCGGCCACGCTTACCGTTGCCCGCGCCATCCTTCTGGAAGCCTATGTCAGCTTCCTCGGCTACGGCATCCAGCCTCCGCTGCCGAGCTGGGGAAACATGCTGAACGGCGCCCAGCAATATCTCGACAGCGCGCCGTGGCTGGCAATCGTTCCTGGCGCCGCCATCACCCTGGCGGTCACGAGTTTCAACTTCATCGGCGACGGGTTGCGCGATGCGCTCGACGCGCGAAGCGACATGCTGTGAGGCCGCCCGGCATGGCAAGGTTCTCGCCGTTTGAAGTCTCGCTCTGGTATGCGACCGCGGCGCCGCCGCCGGAGACCAGCCCTCTGCAAGGACGCAGGCGGGCGGACGTCTGCATCGTCGGCGGTGGCTACACCGGTTTGACCACGGCACTCGAGCTCGCCCGCGCCGGCATAGACGTGGTTCTGCTCGAAGCCCAGGAGATCGGGTTCGGCGGCTCTGGGCGCAATGCCGGCCACTGTACGCCAACCTTCACCCACTACAGCCTGCCCGAACTGCGTGCCATGCTCGGCGAGCCGTGGGCCGAAAGGCTGATCGCCCGGCAGACAGGAGCCAACGGACAGGTCGCCGGGATGATCGAGCGCTATGGCATCGATTGCGAATGGCAGCAGAGCGGCTACGTCATGGGCGCGCTTACGCCAGGCGCCGTCGCCAAGCTCGAGGCAAAGGCGCAGCAGTACAATGCCGTTGGCGCCAAGACGCAGGTGCTCGACAGACAGGCGACCGAGGAGATGACCGGCAGCCCGCGATATCATGGCGGCTGGTTTCATTCCGAGGCTGGTCACCTCAATCCATTGGGATACGCAAGAGGCCTGGCCCGTGCCGTTATGGAGGAAGGTGGCGCAATCCACACGGGGTCACCGGTCCGCGACGTCGTGCGGCAGGATGGTGCCTGGGCAGTGCATGCCGGCGAAGGAACCGTCGTCGCCGACAAGGTCATCTTTGCGACCGGCGCCTACACCGTCGACGGATGGCCCGGCCTCGACCGGACCTACAAGATCCAGAGGGTGTTCGTCGCCGCCACCCAACCGCTGACCGCCAGCGAACGCCAAACCATCCTGCCGCGCAACACGACGATGCATGATGGCCGCGGCGACATCTTCGTCCACAAGTACAACGCCGAGGGACGCATCGTCGCCTCGATGTTCCCGATGGGTCGTCGCGGAAGGGACATGGCGTTCACACACCGCCTCATGTCCGATCGCCTGCGCTGGCTTCATCCGCAGCTCAGCAGCGAGTTGAGATGGGAGTATTTCTGGTTCGGCGAACTGGACATGCAGAAGCGCACCATCCCGCGATTCTATCAACTCGCGCCGGGCGTCGTCGCGTTGACGGGGCTATCCGGTCGCGGCGTGCCGACCGGAAGCATGCTCGGCGGCATACTCGGCGAATGGGCGAAGGGCGTCCCGGAAAAAGACCTTTCGCTGAAGCTCGAACCGCTCCGGCGGGCACCCTTCTTCATGTCGTTCGCTCCGGCCGCGATGTTACGATACTATCGCGTCTCGGACTGGCTGCGGGCAAAAGCCAGCGGATCTCAGCTCCCACCCCACGCCTAGCCAGGATCGAATGGAAGATTTCGCGACGCTTGGATTGCGTATCACCTTTGGCCGTTCAGTCGCCGGGATATCCACCACGAATAGGCCACACATGCGAGTGCTGCGGTCAGCAGGATAACCAGCACGGCTGGACCGACGCGATCGTCCGACAAGCCGAAAAGAGGCAGCGACGCGGTGAGCATCCCGGCCGCCGGAAAGACGAGGCCGCCGAAACGGTGGGTTCTCGTCCAGACATCCCGATCCCCAAGGGTCCAGGGTGTTCTGATCCCGAACCATCGGTTGGGTTGCAGGAACGGCATTCGCGCACCGACGACGGTCATGATCACTCCCAGGACAATCGGCATCAGCCGAAACCGGTTCGTCTGGAATCCAAGCGCAGAAGCAATCAAGAAGGCCTGCGGCAGGATGAGCAGCACAAGGCCGGTGAGCCACACCTGGTCCGGCGCGAGGCTTCTTGCGGGTTCGCCGGGCGCCTGCCTGCTCTCGACCTGCCGCCTCGGCCACAGCTGCAGGACCATCCACAGCAAGGCGAGCAGCGCCGGCGCACCAAGCAATGCGACCCAGCGGCCCGCAAAGACGTCGGCTTCGCCCGACGCCGACCAGTGGACCGCAATGCGTGCATCCGGCGACGTGAAGAGCGCCGCGACGATGCCGCTCAATACCATCAGAACGAGCGCTATCAGCCTTCGGTGAATGAGAGGTCTCCCCGTTCGATCATTTGCTGTTTGGAATGCCGGTCCGCGGCACCGCAAGGGGATGCTGCCCCGAATCGGCGTCAGGATCAACAGCATGGCCAAACACGGCCTCGCGTTCGATGTGAGGCCGATTGTAAACCATTTCTTAACTCAAATTAGCAACGGTTAAATAACGTACTTTTCTTGCCTGGAAACTGGCGCTAGGGTAGTAATCTTTAAGTTTTGGCCGCGAATTTGGAAACAATATTACGCTGGCAAACTGACGACTGTCACATTCGAGAGGCATGACCGACGCGCTCAACGTAGGGGGGAACCTATGGTGTCGCCTTATGCAGATTTCATCAAGAAGCTCCACGGGGACAAAGCGTTCCGGCAGGCATTCGCCGACGATCCGCGTAGCGTTCTTCGCGCGAGCGGGCTCGATCCAGACCTCCTTGACCTGCCGTCCAAAATCGATTTCGACGCGCTGGAACGCCGTATCGACGGGCGAATTTCCTCTGCTCCGCCGGATACAGCCACACTGAGCCATGCGTCGGCACAGGAACTGTGGGACAGGTTCAATTTCATCCGCGTCAACTATGATCTCCCGTCGCCGTCGACCCCAGCAACGAGCATCATCTACGGTACGACGGCAACCACCTCCGTCATATCCCTTGTTACGGCGCAGGGCAGCGCAGCCCGAATGGATGTGGAGTTAGCGCGTCTCGGCCGGCTGCGTAATTTGACCCGGCTGCCAGGAACGGCCCTCAGTTTTGCGGTCGGCGGACCGGATGGAAGAGCACTGCACGGCCTCGGCATCGAAGCGATCAGGGCGCTGGTCGGCCGCCTGCGTTGACCGGCCCGACGCCCGCAAGCATGTGAAGAACAGGGAGCTTGTCATGGGAACCGAAGCGGCGAGTTTCATCAACCGATTGCGCAAGGACAAGGACTTTCGCCACCGCTTTGTCCGATCGCCCAAGGACGTGTTGTCCGAAGAGGGGCTGAACCCCGACGTGCTGGCGCTTCCGGACCGCATCGACGAACGGGATCTCCTGAAGAAACTCGACCACGTGTTTTCAGGGCGAGAGTGGCAAGACGAGTTCGCACGGGCCAATCCTGAGACGTTGACGGCCGGGGAGTTGTGGGAGCGGTTCGGCGTGATCGGTTGGAAGGGTTCGGCAGCCGCGGGCAGCAAATCCGGGATCGACGTGTCGGTTGCCGCGGCGGTGGTCATCTATGGCGTCTCCGTGGTGACGTCCTCATCTACGCAAGTAGCGGCCGCCGGATCGTTGGCCATGACATCGGTCGAGCAGTTGAGGTCACTGCGCGAACTGGCTCGCTTTCCAAAGGAGAAGCTCCGCTTCTCCATCGTCGGGCCGGATGGCGTTGCCATCGAGGGCGTGAACGCCGACATGCTCGCCGCCTTTCTCTCACGTGTGAAGTGATGGTGCGCTGCAATGCTTGACGTTTACGATGGCGATCCAACGAAGACGGTGCGCTGGTGGTCCGGGCCGTCCGAGCCACCACGCGTCTGCGTCTGGGAAATCACGCTGAAGTGCGATCTCGGATGCCGGCATTGCGGTTCGCGGGCAGGCGCTGAACGCCCTGGTGAACTGACGCTCGAGGAGGCGCTCGACACCGTGAAGCAGCTTGCGGCGCTTGGCGTTCGCGAGGTCACTCTCATCGGCGGTGAGGCCTATTTGCGGGATGACTGGGTCGACATCGCCAGCGCGGTCACCAAGGCCGGAATGGCCTGCACTATGGTGACGGGCGGCTATCGCCTCGATGATTTCCGCATCCAGGAAGCGCTCGCGGCCGGCATCAGGCGGATCGGCGTGTCGATCGACGGCATCGGCGCGACGCACGACCACCTTCGCGGCCGCATCGGCAGCTACGAAGCAGCACTCGACGCGGCGAGACGGATCATGGCCACTGGCCGGATCGGCCTCAGCGTCAACACCCAGATCAACCGGCTTAGCCTGCCGGAATTGCCGGCGCTTGCGGAACTGCTGGTCGAGATCGGCGCGAGCGCCTGGCAGGTGCAGCTGACGGTCGCTCTCGGCCGCGCGGCCGACCGTCCGGGCCTTCTGCTGCAACCCTACGATATGCTGAACGTGATGCCGCTGCTCGCAAGGCTCAAGCGGACGGTACTGGAGCCGGGCGGCGTCCAGCTCTTCCCTGGCAACAATATCGGCTATTTCGGTCCGCATGAGCCCTATCTGCGCTACGGCGGCGCCAACGGGCATGCCTGGAGCGGTTGCCTCGCGGGCCAGGCTGCGCTGGGTCTTGAAGCAGACGGCACATTGAAGGGCTGCCCCTCCTTGCCGAGCGTCGACTATGGTGCAGGCTCGGTGCGCACCAGCACCATCGAGGACATGTGGCGGTCGAGCGAGCGTATACGCGGCCTCGGCGCCAGGACGCGCTCCGATCTGTGGGGTTTCTGCGCCACCTGCGAACACGCCGATCGGTGCAAGGCCGGCTGCACATGGACGGCACATGCGCTGTTCGGGCGCCCCGGCAACAACCCGTTTTGCCACCACCGGGCATTGACGCTCGCGGGACAGGGCCTGCGCGAGCGGATCCGTCTGGTCGAGCGTGCCCCCGGCGTGCCGTTCGACTACGGCCGCTTTGAGATCATCGAGGAGCCGCTCGATGGCGAGGAAGGCTATCAAGGCGGGCTCGAGGAGCTTGCCGCGCTCGCGACGCTCTTGGGCGCAGCCGGCAGCGGTGTCTGGTCGAACGCCGGGCTGCGGGCGGCGACGGCAAAGACGGCGCAGCCCCGTCGCCGCGAGGTCGCACCATGAACGCGACCGGCAATGACGTTCAACGCCCGCTCGAACTGGGAATCATGTTCACGCACCGCTGCCCGATCGCATGCCGCCATTGCGGCATCCTTTCCGGCCCGGACAATTTCGACAGCATGGCCATGGAATTGGCGGAGCGCTGCATCACTGAGGCGGCCTCACTCGATCCCAAGCCGGCGACGATCGTCTTCACCGGCGGCGAGCCGATGATGTACCCGCACCACCTGGAGCGTCTGCTGGGCGTGGCCAACCTGCTGGGATTTGCGACACGCGTGATCACCAACGGTTTTTGGGGTCGCAATCAAGCCACCGGTCGGCGCATTCTCTACCGGCTGCAGCTCGCCGGGCTTGATTCCCTCAACTTCAGTGCCGACAAATATCACCTGGAATTCCTTCCTGCCGAGGTTTTCCGTCGCGCAATCGAGATCGCCTGGGAGGCAGGCTTTCCGGTCATCGTCAACACGGTCCTCAACATGCCGGGTGATCCCGTCGCCCTGTTCTCGCAACTCTATGGCATACCGACCGATAAGATCCGCCTCTTCGACGAGGACGAATTCATCAGGCAGGTGGCTACCGATACCGTGCCGTCCGAATTGACACACATGGTCAATCTCTCGTTCGGCAGGCTTGTCGGCCTCGGACGCGCCGCCGAATACCCCGAAGAGCACTACCGCTCGGAACTTGCCACCTACTCGTACACGCCCTGCCAAGAAGTGGTGAACCGACCGGTCATCTACCCCGACGGCAGTTTTCAGGCGTGCTGCTGCGCCGGCGGCAAGATCGCAAGCTTCACGGTCGGCAACGTCCGTGAGCGTTCGCTCGCGGATCTGTTCGACGAGATGCGAATGCGGACGCATTTCCGGTTCATAAATCAGTTCGGTCCGCGCGCACTTCATGAGGCGATTGCGGAAATGAGTCCTGAGCGCTCCTGCGCCCCTGACGGCTACGCCTCGATTTGCGACGCCTGCGTCGCGGCCACGAAAGGCTTGTGCGCGAAGGAAGTCGATGCCCGTCTCGATCACTGGCTGCTCAAGCGATTTCTCGAGAAGGATGAAATTTCGGCCGGGAGCGGATCGAGGCCGCCGGAGCTGGCTGAGCGTGATGATGAAAGCGTGGCCGCGGTCGACTTTCTGGACGCCAGCCGGCGACTAGCTGCTTCGACGGAAGGTATGAAAATGTTCCACCGGATCACTTGAAAATCTAATATAAGTAACATATGATAAAAAAATCTGGAACAGTGGTCGATATCTGCGCTGATATTTAGTCGGCGATAGGTATTTTTTGAATATCTGATAGATATATTCTTCTCCATCGAATTTATAGTTCGTTTGGCGATTATAACTCTGGGTAATGACGGATTTTCGGAGCGTCGATGGTTATATCGATGCGGCAGGAGCGGCGTCCCATGAGCATGCTTTCTCCGGTTGACCAAGCGACATCGTCGACGGTCGCGTGCTGTCTTGAGCTGGAAATACGCGACGAGCACGGACGGCTTCCACAAGGAAACATGTTCCCGGTGCTGACCCATATCGACAGCGGACGCACCTGGCGCGTCCTTCGCTATGCCCGCGCCTTCGACGGTTTGCTGTTCAGGGCTTTGCCGCCCGGCCATTTCAGGCTGCATGTTGCGAGCCCACGCCACGAAACGGTGCAGATGGAGATCGTCCTTGCTGCAGGCGGGCGCGAGCGGATCAATCTGCAACTGAAAAGAAAGCCGGGGCGCGAACCGCTGATCATCGATATCGGCGGCGCCGACAAGGATACGCTGATCCCTGCCCGCCATTCGGTCTCGCGGCTCATGTCCAGTCTGCTCAGTGATCGCGCCGTCCTCAGCGCGGTCGAGGCACCGCTTGACGCGTTGGGTGCAATCGAGGACAGCGAGCGGCACCATGTCCGGCGGCTGCTTTGCGTAGGCTTTCCCATCCCGCGCCGGCCGCTTGCCCAGCGGCTGTTCTGGAGCATTGTCGACCGGCGCTGCCGTCTCGAGGCCTTGCTGGCTACGGTGTTCGCCAATGAGGCGGTCGCCGAAATGCTGGATTGTGACCCAGCTCAGGTGGCGGATGAAGCGCGGACGGCCGTCGACGGACTGGACCGCCTGGATATCGCCGACGCGTTGATGATGCTGGCGCTCTACAGCGCGCCGTGGAAGGCGGTGATGTCCGAGGTTTGCCGCACCCAGGCGGGAATTCGCGATGTGCTGATTCCGGCCGGCCTTGCCCACATGCTGCGGCCCGATGCAAACCCGGCAATCCCGACGCGGCCGAGCGCGCGCGGGCGCTGGGCCGGCCAGCCGTCCGACCAGACCGTGCTCGATGCAGGTCCGCTGATAGCGCGCATCGCCCTGGTGATAGCTGGCGCGTCCGAGGCACAGCCGGCCTATTTCGCCCTGTTCGACCCGGTCCTGAGACAGATGCGGGAGGGCAACGCATGACCGCCGGCAGGAAACCAACCACACTGACCTTGCTGACGTCCTACCAATGCACGGCGGCCTGCGAGAACTGCTGCTTCGCGTCGCATCCCGGGATCGCGGAGAAACTGCCGCTATCGCGCATGCTCGATGCCATCGAGCAAGCAGCGGAGATGGCATCGATGAAGCTTGTGGTCTTCTCCGGCGGCGAATGCTTCATGCTGGAAGATGAGCTTGTCGTGGCGGTTGCGCGCTGCACCGAGCGAGGGCTCGCCAGCCGGTGTGTCACCAATGGCTATTGGGCGAAGTCGGCGCAAGCCGCGCATGCACGCCTCGAGCCGCTCTACAGGGCGGGTCTGCGTGAAATCAACTTGAGCACCGGCGATCATCATCAGCAGTTCGTGCCGGTCGAGCGCATCGCCTATGGCGCAGCGGCCGCGATCGGGCTCGGCATGAATGCCGTCGTCGTGGTGGAACGCGAGATGGACCGGACTTTTCATGCCCAGGGACTGCTCTCTCACCCGGCGATGGCGGCGATCCGCGACCATCCCAACCTCATTGTGTTCGACAGTCCCTGGATGGCGATGGAGGATCGCGATTCCGTGCGGCATGGCCCCGCCAGCCTGACGAACCACCTGAACATTCACCGCCGCGCCCCGTGCGAAAGCGTGCTGGACACGATGGTGGTCAATCCGCGCGGCGAGGTCGGCGCCTGCTGCGGTTTGACGCGCGAACAGATTCCCGAAATGCAGATCGGATCGCTTGAAGAGGCAACGCTCGTGGAACTCGCGGAAGCCGCCGGCAACGATTTCCTCAAGATATGGCTCGCGGTGGAGGGGCCGGAGCACATACTCGCCTGGGCTTCCACGATCGATCCACGCATCGACTGGGAGAATCGTTTCAATCATCACTGTGACGCATGCCGCGCGCTCTATGACGATGCATTGGTGCGCGACGTGCTTGCCCACCATTGGCGCGAGCGGCGCGACGACGTCCTTTACCGTTATCGGCTGGCTCATCAAAAACCCGAGGCAGAATGGCCGGACCAGTCCAACCGGCATGCGCCAATCGCCTCATCCCGGCAGGAGGCCATGAATCATGCACGATAGCGATCTCATCAGAAAACTCGTCACCGATAACCCTCCGGAAAAAGTCCGGAACCTGTCAGAAAGACTCGCGTCCGACCCGAGCCTACTCGAGAAATTCGTCGACAAACCATCAGCCGTGCTGAAGGATCACGGCCTTGCGGTGAGCGGCGACATCAAGCTCGGCGACCGTGAAAAGGCGATGATCCGGATGTTCTCCGATCCCCGCGTCATCGAATTGTACAATAACGGCAAGATCGACGACCTGCGCGCGCACATCACGGACAAGTACAAGGAAATCGTGATCACCAATCCCGGCGACACACACGCAGTGGCGGTCGCGGATTTCGACGTGGCGATCGAGGTCGAGGTCGTCGCCGTTGCCGTGGCCGTCGCGGCGATCGTTGTAGCAGGTGCGGCCGACAGGTTTTCCAAGCTGGCAACGATCGAAGCCGAGGCGGGAATTCTCAGCGCCAAGGTGGCGGCGCTCGAGGCTCGGGTCAATCTTGTCGACAAGCTCGATGCGAAGGTCACCCGTCTCGAGCAGCGCATTCGCTGACGCGGCATCACCGGGGTGGGCGCCATCGCGTTCATCCCGTCTCTTCGTCCATGTGGACACTGGAGGGCTGGCATGCGGCAAAGGGAACTGTTGCGGGAATTTGTAACGGCTACTCCGCCGGTCGGCCTGGCTCGCCTGCGCGACGACATCGCTGCCGATCGCAGTGTGCTCGACAGTTTCTGCGATCATCCCGGAACGGTATTGCGGACCTATGGCGTGGACGCCGACCAGACGATTGCGCTTGGCGACCGCGAGAAGGCCATAATCCGGCTGTTCTTCGACCCTCACGTGGCCGAGCTTTATAGCCGCAAGGAACTCGACCGGCTGCGCGAATACATCCTTGCGCATCATCCTGAAGTCGGTATCGCCAACCCGACCGATCTGGCCGGGGCGTTTGCATATGTCGACGTCGACGTGGCGATCATTGCCGAAGCCGTGGCAGTGGCGGTTGCGGTGACGGCGATCGCCGTCACCGGTTCCTTCCGGTCTGGAAGCACGGTTGACAATGCAATCAAGCCTCTCGCAGCGCGCATTTCGGTTCTGGAGAGCCGGTTGGCGAGCCTGTCGCGGCTGGAAGTCCGCCTCGCCGAACTGGAACGGCGAACACAGTAAGCCTGGAGGCCGCCGATGCGAAAAGACAAGATGGCCGCTCATTCGAAAGTGCTGTTGTGCGTGATGCCGTTCCTGCCGATCGAACGGCCGGCGCTGGGCGTGAGCCTGTTTGCCGCACGTCTGCGGCAGCAAGGCATTGCATGTGACATATTCTACGCCAATCACCGCTTTGCCGACCGCATCGGCTTTCCGCTCTATCAGCGGATCGCGCAAAGCGCTCCGACGCATGACCTGCCCGGGGAATGGGTGTTCAGCCGCGCACTCTGGAGATGCGACGCGCTACCCGACGAGGCCTTCGATACGTATGCCAGAACCACGCCGGGCGATTACTACCCCAATGCCTTCCTAGGCCAGATCCGCTACGCACGAGAGCAGGCTCCCCAGTATATCGACGATCTGGCGGAAACGATCGACCTTCAAGACGTCGACATTGTCGGTTTCTCAAGCACCTTTCAGCAGAACCTCGCAAGCCTCGCCATGGCCAAGGCACTCAAGGCGCGCGCGCCAAACCTCCATGTCGTGTTCGGCGGCGCCAATTGCGAGGGTGAGATGGGGCTTGAACTGCATCGCAGCTTCACCTTCATCGATGCGGTTTGCCGCGGCGAGTCCGATACGAGTTTCCCGCAGTTGATCGAGGCCGTTCGCAACGACGCGGACATGTCCACCATCGGCGGCCTCGTCTATCGCGGTGCGGGAGGCGAAACGGTCGAGAGCCTGGTGCCCCAAGCCGCGATCCGCGACATGGACAGCCTCCCCTTTCCCGATCACAGCGATTTCCTCGCCGCGTTCGAGCGGTCCACAGCCCCGCAATTCATCGAACCGGAGCTGACCATCGAAACCTCGCGCGGATGCTGGTGGGGCGAAAAACACCACTGCACCTTTTGCGGCCTCAACGGCCTCGGTATCGGCTACCGTGCAAAGTCGGCGGACCGCGCGCTGGCCGAATTCCGCCATCTGCGCGACAGCACGGGGATTCATACCTTTTTTGCGACCGACAACATTGTCGACATGCGCTACTTCACGACGGTGTTCCCTTCCCTGGTGGAGGACGGCACCAAGCTGCAGCTGTTCTACGAGACCAAGGCAAACCTCAAGAAGGAGCAGATCGGGATTCTCAGGCGTCTGGGAACGACCTGGATGCAGCCCGGAATCGAGCACCTGAACACGCATGTGCTCAAACTCATGGACAAGGGCATTCGCGGTATCCAGAATGTGCAGACCTTGAAATGGGTCCGCCAGCACAAGATGCTGGTCACCTGGAACGTTCTCTGCGGCTTTCCTGGGGAACGGCCGGAGGACTACGAGGAAGCTATCCGATTCATGCGGTCGATACGCCACCTGACCCCACCGTCGTCCTTCGCTGCGTTTCGGCTGGACCGATTCTCGCCGATGTTCGACCGACCGGACGATTTCGGGCTTTCCGGCATCAAGCCATACCCATCCTATGACCTTTGCTATCCGGGAGTGTCACCAGAGGCACGGGCGCGCATCGCCTATTTCTTCACCTACCGTGGCACCACCGACGCGCGGACGCTGGAGGGGATCAATCGCGCCTGGCGCGAGGCGCAGGATTGGAAGCAGGAGCACCGGCACGCTGCATTGAGCGCTATCGTCGGCACCGATCTGGTAACGATCATCGACCTACGGCCGGATCACCCGGTTCGCCCTTACATATTGGTCGGAGACGATCGGCTCATCTATCTTGGCCTCGACAGCATTCAATCCATTGCTTCCCTCACCGCCAATTTGCGCGGCGTTGCACCCGATCGCGCATGGGACGAGGGAGCCGTGGCCAAAACGGTGCAAGGCTTCATCCAAAACGACCTCGTGCTCCAGGAGGACGATCTCTACCTTGCGCTGGCGATCCAAGTCCCCTCCGACACGAGCCAGGATGCCGAGCACGTGGATATGGCGGCGCCATCAATGCGCTTTGTCCGGCAAGACGAAGCGGCGGTGACCTGAGCCGCCGCAATGAAACCGATCGATTTGCCTCTCATGGAGGGTTTCCAAATTTTGCTTCGCGGCGAACTCTTCGTCGAACAGGCGCGGCGGCGCGTTTCGTCAACCGTCGACGAATATCACTGGACCACGCACGCCGAAAAGGTTGGCGGGCCCAAGCCTGTTCAAGAAGCGGCAGTCATTGAAATCGGTGATGACGGCAAGGTTGCGAACTATTCGCTGTTTTCATCCGGCGCCGTGCTTCAACGCGCCGTTTTCGGTCAGAACCGCGCGCTCCTGACCTTGCGCGACGGCAACGAGCATGAGTTGGCGCTGACTGTTGCGCCCGACCTCGTACTTCAGCAGAATTTACTTCTGCAGCTTTCGCGCTCTCTTGCCGCGTTCGATCGCGATCAAGGCCCGCGGAAACTTCACTACTTTTCGCCCGAAGCGCTGGCAGTGCGCGAGATCGAGGTCGCGCCGGCTGGAACGCTGGACTGGGAGACGTCGATCGGCATACGGCTCAACATGAGCACCAGTGGCGCCTTGGTCTCCGCTGTGCGAATGGACGAGCAGGGAACGCTTGTCGGGCGGGCGGCCGCGCCGGTGTTCCACGCGGTGCCGATTGAGACCCTTCGCGGCGCCGAGGAAAGCATCGAACCACCACCGCCTCCCCCTGGCATCGACCGCGAAGAAGTTACGCTCGAAAGCGACGATATCACGTTGCACGGCCTGTTCGTGCACCGGCGCGAACCCGCCGGGCCTTGTCCGGCCTGCCTGTTCCTAAATGGATCTGGCTCCATCACCCGCTGGGGCGGTGCGCCCGGCATGCGCCTGAAGACACTGGAGACGATGGATGCGCTTGCGCAAGTCGGCGTAGCCAGCTTGGCGATAGATGCGCGGGGAGCAGGCAAAACCGGATTCGGCAAAGCCGACCGCTCCTTGGGCGCGACGCGGCTGGCCGATGCCGGCGCCGCCTGGCGCTGGCTCGCCGCGCGCGCCGACATCGATGCGCTGCATCTTTTCGCCGCCGGTCATAGCCTGGGCGCCCTCGTGATCCTGCAGCTGTTGTCGGTCGACCCGGCCCTGGCGCCGGCCGGCCTGATCCTGCTTGCGCCCCCGGGCAGGCCGTTGCGCGCCATCCTGATGGAACAGAATGCACGCGAGAGCGCGCGCCTGCAGGTGTCGGAGGAAGAGGCCGGCAAGCGGGACGCCGCGCTACGGCAGTGGCTCGACCGGGAAGCAAGGACAGATGGCACGGAACTGCGGCTCGGGGGCCTGAGACCGCTCACCGATCCAGCCGTCCTCGATGCCGATCCGCGCGCAGCGATTGCAGCCGTCCGCTGTCCGACGCTGATCTTGCACGGCGACAAAGACATACAGACATCGGCCGACCGTGATGCCAAAGCGCTGCACCGCGCCGCCCGCAGCCGCAACGTGCGCTCCACATACAAGGAAATCCACAACGCCGACCATTTATTCCGGCTCGAGCCCGAAGCGTCGACGCCGGAGCGTTACCGGCAGGATCTGCCACCGAACCCGGAGTACCTCGCGGCCGTTACTGGATGGATTGCTGGACTTGCTGCCAGTGCGCCCAAACCGCGACGTTGACGCCAAGAGAGTTACGCTTGGCCAAATACATTTTGGCGAAGCGTCTGACTGGAACAGCAACTAGCGGCGCCTGATTTCAGTCAGAGCGCCTTTGATAAACTTTTTCAGTATTTCTTTCTATAACAATTTTATTCAATAATATATGTAACAATAAATCTATTGACGATATGCATTACAATCCTTAAGTTGCTTGAGCGGCGCAGATGCGATCCGCTGGAGGGTAGTGAAGCCGTCCGATTTGGAGGCCGATCAGGAGTCTGTTTGTCTTGGGAGCGACAGACGAGACCGTTCGGCAACGCTGCCTCCGACTGGTTTTTTCGGGAGGGCCGGCATGGTCCGACGTAGAAGTCGCGCGTCCGACGAAGTCGCTTCCAAGCGACGTTCTGCGCCTGAGCCGTCAGAGGGCCCACGATCGCGGGAGCTCGCCATGAGTGCTGAAAATGCCTATTCGAACTACTGCCTGAAAGGGTTTGAGGTGGCGCAGCAATATGCAGCGCGTGCCCAGGAACTCTACGGCCGTAGCCGCCAGCAGATGGAAGAGGCCGAAGTCCCGACCCGTGATCAACTCCAGCAAATCATGATGTCGTGGCAGCGGGCGCTGAGCGAGGCTGGCAACGGCGACGACGCGCAACAGCGCGCTGCCTCTGCATGGCTCGATCACGCGCGCCAGTACGGGCAAGTGATCAGCAAGCATCAGAACAGCGTCGAGCGGGCCATGAAGGACTTGGGCGAGCAGTTGGCGTCCGCATATGACGAGGCTCAGCAAAAGGCCCGCGCGAATTTTTCGGACTATCTAGCCGACCTGCAGACACTGGCGAGCGGCAAATCCGACGAATGACAAGGCTCTTTTTGGGGTCGGCATATGACGGCAATCCCCATATCCGGCAACATGAGTGCCGAACGTCGTTCGCTGCTCGGCAAGTTGCTTGGCTCGGCCGGGCTGCAGCCCCCCGCGTCAGATGATCCGCCGCTGTCGCCCCGCGATCACCCTGGCCCGGCAGCGCTTTCCTGGGCCCAGCAGCGCCTGTGGTTCATGCAGCGCCTCGCGCCGGCAAGCCCTTTCTACAATGTGCCTCTGAACTTACCCCTGCGCGGGCCTCTGAACGTGGCGGCGCTCAAGCGCGCCCTTGATCACGTGGTTTCACGCCATGCCGCCCTGCGCACTGTCTTCACTGACACTGCAGGCGAGCCGATGCAGCAGGTGCTGCCACCCGGCCCGGTGCCGATGCCGCTGCTCGACCTTACGCATCTTGAGCCGAAGGAGCGCGAGGAGGCAGCGCGCCGCGAAGCCGGCGAACAGGCGCGGCTGACGTTTGATCTGCGCCATGGGCCCATGGTGCACGCACGTTTGCTGCGGCTATCGATGCACGAACACTGGCTCCTGCTGACCCTGCATCACATCGTCTGTGACGGCTGGTCCATGCAGATCCTGCTGCGCGAACTGGCTGCCGCATATGGGGCCTTCGTCGCCAACCGGCCCTCCCCGCTCCAACCCCTGACGATCCAGTATGCCGATTTCGCCGAATGGCAGCGCCAGTATTTCAGCGGCGAGCGGCTGGAGACGGAACTGTCCTATTGGCGCCGGCAGCTCGCCGATCTGCCGCAATTGACGCTGGTGCCGGACCGACCGCGTCCGGACGAGCCGAGCTTCGAAGGTGATTTCGAGGAGTTGAGCATCGGGGCCGCTGTGCTCGTTTTGTTGAAACGGGTGGCGAGCGAAGAAGGTGCCACCCTGTTCATGGTGCTGTTGGCAGGTCTTGCCGCGTTGCTGCAGCGCTACACCGGCGACGAGGACATCGCGATCGGCGCCCCGATCGCCAATCGTACGCGGCCCGAGGTCGAGGCGCTGATCGGCTTTTTCGTCAATACACTGGTGTTTCGTATCGACGCCAGCGGCAGGCCGACCTTCCGCGAACTGGTGCGCCGCGTGCGGCAGACCGCGCTCGATGCCTACACGCACCAGGACATGCCCTTCGAGAAGTTGGTCGAAGCGCTCCAGCCCGAGCGCCAGCCTAACCGCAATCCGTTGTTTCAAATCGGGCTGGTGCTGCAGAACGCGTGGAACATCGATAGCGGCAGTGCCTTGCCGGCTCAGGATTCGGTGGTGTCAATCGAACGCGGAACCTCCATTTTCGATATCGCGTTCCACCTGCATGAGCATGCCGGCGGGGTTTCCGGAGGCATGGAATACAGCACCGCGCTATTCGATCCCGAGACGGCCGCGCGCATGGTCAGGCATTTCTGCATCTTGCTAAACTCGGCGGCGGCAGACCCCGACCAGCCGATCGATACGATCGCGATGCTCGACCGGGACGAGCGGCGCCGGTTCTGGCACGCGTCCGAGGGCAAAGCGGTCGCCTTCGACGAGACGCCGCTCTGCCAGCAATTCGAGCGCTTCGCAGCGACGGCACCTGACCGTATCGCACTTGCCGGCCCTGCGGGCACCATCACATATGGGGCGCTTGATCAGCAGGCTGAAAAACTCGCCGCCGGACTTGAGGAGGCCGGCGTTCGGCCGGGCGAACCGCTACTGCTGCTGCTCGACCGTTCCCCGGCGGCCGTGGTCGCGATACTCGCCGCGCTGAAGACAGGCGTGGCGTTCGTACCTCTCGATATCGATCTCCCGATCGAGCGCCTGCGCTATATTGCCGAGGATACCGGGGCGCGCCACGTCCTCACCGAGCCCGCGGCGTGGGGCCGCGTCGAGGATGCGCTGTCGTTGCTCGAATGCCGGCCACTTTTCGTCAGCGCGATGGCGCACGACGGCACCACGGCACCACGTGCAACGGACCGCGCATCAGGTGAAGTGGCTTACATCATCTACACTTCAGGCTCGACGGGCCAGCCGAAGGGCGTGATCATCGGGCAGCCTGGACTGGCCAATGTTCTCGCGGCCCAACGACGACTGCTCGATACGACGGCGGAAAGCCGCGTGCTGCAGTTCGCCTCGCTCAGCTTCGATGCCGCCGTGTTCGAACTCGGCCTCGCGCTCGGCGTCGGCGCCACACTGGTGATCCCGGGACCTGAGCAACGCATGCCCGGTGCCGGGCTCGCTCGGCTGATCGACGAGGCGTGCGTCACCCACGCGGTGTTGCCGCCTTCCGCGTTGTTCGCGCTCGATGCCTCGGGGTTGCGAACTCTCACCACGCTGATGGTGGCAGGCGAGGCCTGCCCGGCCTCGATAGTGGCACACTGGGCACCCGGCAGGCGCTTCTTCAACCTGTACGGTCCCACGGAAACGACCATCTGGGCGACCTGGGAGCGATGCGAGGATTTTTCGCGCGCGCCGACCATCGGCGTGCCGATCGACAATATGCGCGCCTGGGTCCTCGATGCGCACGGAGAGCCGGTGCCGATCGGCGTCCCAGGTGAGCTCTGTCTGGCAGGGATCGGACTTGCGCGGGAATATCTTGGCAGGCCGCAACTGACGGCCGAGCGGTTTGTCGAGCTGCCGCTGGGCAATGGCCCTATCGAAAGAATCTATCGCACCGGCGACCGCGTGCGATTTCTTGCCGACGGGCGTATTGACTTCATCGGCCGCATCGATCGCCAGATCAAGCTTCGCGGTCACCGCATCGAGCTCGGCGAAGTCGAGGCGGCATTGCAATCGCATCCCGAGATCGCCGAGGCGGCGGTCGCGGTGCGCGAGGTCGGCGTTGGAGATGCACGTCTCGTCGCATACGTGGTGCAGCGCGAGGACCCACGCGCGCCTAGCGCCGCACAGTTCGAGAGCGCAGCTTCGAGCGAGCAGGTGGAACACTGGCATCGCATCTACGATGAAACCTACGGGACGATCGCGGACGCTGCGGATCCGGCATTTGTAATCGATGGCTGGAACAGCAGCTACACGGGCCTGCCGCTAGACGAGCAGACGATGCGAGAGTGGCTTGCAAGCACGGTTGAACGATTGAATTCGCTCGCATCAGAGCAAACCCTCGAAATTGGGTGCGGCACGGGGTTGCTGGCTTTTCGCCTGGCACCCAAGGCCCGGCGTTATGTGGCAACCGATATCTCGCAAGGAGCGCTTGACCATATCGACAAGCATACGGCCGGCGCCGGGATCAATGGTATCGAGTTCCGTCGATGCGCGGCGCACGAGGTCGCAGCCCAATCGACGGGCGCAGTGGACCTGGTGATCCTCAATTCGGTCGTGCAGTACTTCCCGAGCGAACGCTACCTGATCGACGTGATAGGCGCCGCGTTGTCGACGCTGGGTGCCCGCGGTACCGTATTCATCGGCGATGTGCGGAGCCTGGCGCTGCTGGAGTGTTTCGCAACCTCCGTGGAGTTGTACCGGGCAGAGTCCGACCTGCCCCTGGCCACCTTGCAGGAACGTGTGGCGCGCCGCCTGGGGCTGGAACAAGAGCTGGCGGTCGATTCCGAATTTTTCCTCGCGCTGGCAGCGGATTTCCCCGGCATCCGGGCGGTTGAGATTCTTGCCAAACCCGGCCGCGCCGACAATGAGCTGACGCTTTTCCGATATGACGTCATGCTCCATGTGGGCTGGTCGCCGGAGGTCGTGAAGGCGGCGGACACCTGTGACTGGGCGAGCGTGGGCAGCGCCGAGGCGCTGCTGCGGACGTTGCGGGCACTTGACGGGAAAACCCTGCTGGTCGCCGACATTCCGGGCCGGACCGTCGAGGCGGAGCTGCACGCCGCCGCACAGGTCATGAGCAGCGATGGATCGCGCCGTGTCGGCGACCTGCGCTCGAACGCAGGACCGGTGACCGTGCAGGGGCTTGACGCAGACCAGTTGCTCGCTTGCGCAGCCGAAGCCGGCTGCAAGGTCGAGCTTCATGTCGCGGGACGCCACGCGACCGGTCACATCGACGCCGTGTTCAGTCCGCTCGCAATGAACCGGGCGGGCCGCGGGCCAATCCCGCGTCGCACTCTTGGAGGCGACGCCGGGCACCGGCGACGCTGGACCAACAACCCGCTGCAATCCGCCTTTGCGCGCAAGATGGTGCCGCAGGTCCGCGCCTTCCTTGCCCAGCGTTTGCCGGCCTACATGATCCCCGCGCGCTTCCTGCTGCTGGATGCGCTGCCCACGACCGTGAGCGGCAAGGTAGACCGCCACCGCCTGCCGAAGATAGACGGTATGCGGCCTGAACTCGGAGCTGAGTACGTTGCCCCATCGACAGCTGCCGAACTGCGGCTCGCCGCCATCTGGGGCGCCATATTGCGGCTCGAGCAGGTGGGTATCAACGACAATTTCTTTGAGCTCGGCGGCGACTCCATCCTCGGCATCCAAGTCGTCAGCCGCGCGCGTGAAGCGGGGCTGTTGATCGAGCCTAACGACATCTTCGTCCACAAGACACTGGCCCTGCTCGCTCGCGCCGCGAAGCCGACCGAATCCGTTGAAGAGGACGTTGGTGAAGAAGAGGACGAGGGGGGGTTCGCCCGTCACATCAGGGCGGAGGACCTGGTCACGTTGATGTCGCGCCTCAACCGTGGGCAGGGAGACCAGAATTGAACACGAACAGCGTTGAAATTGAAGACTTCTGGCCACTGGCGCCGCTCCAGGCGGCGATGCTGGTCGCCAGTCTGCGCGCGCCAGAAAGCGGCGTCTTCATACAGCAGGAGGTGATGTCGCTGCCGGAGCCTGTCGATGCGCGCGCGTTCCAGGTGGCGTGGGATGAACTGGTTCAGCGCACGCCGGCGCTGCGCACATCCTTCCATTGGCAAGACCTTGAGCAGCCGGTGCAAGTTGCTCACCGTCACGTCGCATTGGCTTTCGAACAGCTCGACTGGCGACATCTCGACGCGGCTGCCTTCGAAGCTCAGCTGGTACAGTATCTGGGGGACAGCCGCCGGGCGGGCTTCGCGCTCGATCGTCCGCCTTTGATACGGTTGTCGTTGATCCGCGGCCGCGCTGGCCAAGTGAGATTTGTCTGGCAGTTCCATCACATCCTGCTCGACGGATGGAGTGCGCAACTGCTGGCAGCGGAGATGATCGAACATTATCGCGCGCTGGTCCGTAACGTGCCTTACCGGCCTCCGGTGCGACGCTCGTTACGCCACTACATCGACTGGCTGGCCACGCGCGACCTCGAAGCAGCACGCGAATATTGGGCCAATGTGCTTCGTGGCTACGACGAGCCGGTGGAGATTGGCCTGCCGCGGCCATTTGGCCGCGCGGCTCTCGCAGAAGCCGACACTGAGGTCAGCGGTAACCTTGATGCAGAGGAATCGGCGCGGCTCAGGGCATTCGCTCGCCAGCACGGCCTGACGTTGAACACCGTGCTGCAAGGTGCGTGGGCTTTGCTGCTCGGCCACTATACGGACCGCGACGATGTGGTTTTCGGTGCCGTCGTTTCCGGGCGACCGCCTGAAGTTCCCGGCATCGAGCAGATGATCGGCCTCTTCATCAACGCCGTCCCCGTGCGGGTGCGCGTAGATCCGCAGGCAGCATTGGTGCCATGGCTCAAGGATTTGCAGAGCGCACAGGCACGCGGCTCGGCTTTCCACCACCTCGACAGCGCCGAACTGCAACGCTGCAGCGAGATCTCCCCTGACCGACCTCTGTTCGACACGCTGGTGGTGTTCGAGAATTTCCCGCAGGCGGCGGCGAAGCTCGAATCCGCGACCGGCGGCCTCGACTTGGCGCGTGCCAACGTGCCGCTCAGTTTGCTCGCGGTCCCGGGTGATCGGCTGCACCTCAAACTGCGGTTCGATCGCAGCCGCTTCCATGGCGATGACATGGGAGCTCTTGTCGAACATTTGCTGAACCTGTTGCGGGGCATGTACGGCGCGCCCTTTGCAACTTTGGCAACCTTTTCGCCGCTCTCCGATGCTGAACGCCGGCGGCTGATCGAAGAACCAACCGTCGGCGATGCCGATGCGCGCGTGGAGCTGGACCCGCTCGAACTGTTGCGGGGTCTGGCGCGCGACAATGGCGCAGCTCCGGCCTTCATTGTTGACGATCGTATGCTCGACTTCGACACCTTGGAGCGCGCGTCGTCGCGGCTCGCACGACGGTTGCACGACCTTGGTGTGGATCGCGGCGTGCCGGTCGCCGTGTCTGCACCCCGCTCGTTGGAGCAAGTGGTGGCCTTCTACGCCGTGCTGAAGGCGCACGGCGTCTATCTGCCGCTCGATCCGGCCTATCCCAGGCACCGCCTGGAGCAAATGCTGGCGGACGCCAAGCCGGCCGTGCTGCTGGCAACCGGCCCAACTCCGCCAGACGGACCGGCGACCGTGATCGACATCGGCGACGTCCTCGACCCCTGCAGCGGCGATGCGGCGAACGACGAGCCGGTCTGCTGGCGGCGCGACGACCCCGCCTACATCGTCTTCACGTCTGGCTCGACGGGCCGGCCGAAAGGGGTGCTGGTTCAATGGGGTCAGGTGTCGAACCGGCTCACATGGATGTGGCAGGCCTACCCCTTCGGTGCGAATGAAATGGCCTGTCAGCGCACCGCAATCAACTTTGTCGATTCGCTGTGGGAGCTGTTGGGCGCCACGCTGCAAGGTGTGCCGACCCTGATCGTTTCGGAGCGGATCGGAACGGATGCCTCCGCGTTGATCCGCCTGCTGGCATCGCGCGGCGTCACACGGCTGTGGCTGGTGCCGTCGCTGCTAAAGATGATGCTCGAAGCGCAACCGGACCTCGGGCGGCACTTGCCGCACCTGCTGTTCTGGGTCTGCAGCGGCGAGCCGCTCCACGCAGACCTCTACCAGCATTTCCGCCGACACCATCCGGAGGCCACACTCTACAATCTTTACGGGACTTCGGAGGTCTGGGATGCCACCTGGTTCGATCCCGACCAAGAACCCCCTGTGCTGGGTGTCGTCCCGATCGGCCGACCGATCGCTGGCGTGCGTGCATATGTGCTCGACAGCAAGCTGCGCCCCGTTCCGCTTGAGATGGCAGGTGAGTTGTGCATCGGCGGCGTAGGTGTCGCGCTTGGATATCTCGGGCCTGCCGAACTGACACGCGAGCGCTTTGTCACCGACCCTTTTGCAGGCAGCAAAGCGGCGCGAATGTACCGCACCGGCGACCTGGCCCGTGTGCAGCGCGACGGCTTGATTGTCTGCCTCGGCCGACGCGACCAGCAGATCAAGTTGCGTGGTTTCCGGATCGAACCGGCCGAAATCGAGGCACTGCTTCGCCAAGCCCCCGAAGTCCGCGATGCCATGGTCGTGCTGCGGGAGGGCCGCCTCGTTGCCTACGTCGCCGCGCCTGCATCCAGCTTCGATGCGCGGCGATTGTTGGCCGGGTTGCGGGAACGGCTTCCGCAGGCGTTCCTGCCGACGGTCATCGCACGTTTCGATGCGCTACCGCTGACGCCCAACGGCAAGCGCGACAGACTGGCGCTGCCGCCGCCCGAAGAAGTGTCGGATGCTGGCGATACGAATCCGGTGCTGCCATTTGAAAAAGAAGTCCAGGCGTGTTTCGCGCAGGTGCTGCAACTGCATTTGGTGGCGCTCGACGGAGACTTCTTCCTCGATCTCGGCGGGCATTCGCTGGCGGCTTTGCGCGTCAGTTCACGACTGTCACGCCAACTCGGAATCGATGTGCCGGCGGGTGCCGTATTTGACCACCCGTCAGTCCGCCAGCTTGCCCGTTGGATCGCGGAGTGCCGGGCCGCGACATCGGAGGCCAGCGACGAAGAGCTGTTGGCGCTGTTGACGTCAATGCCAGCGGCCGAGCGCGAGGCGCTGCTCGCCTCACAAGAACCAGCGGAATCGAGAGGGGTGCCTTGAACAGTCTGCAAAACCGCATTACCGCGATGACATCCGAGCAGAAGCGCTCGCTGCGCGAGCGCCTCATTCAAGTTCGGCCGGTGCAGGAAATCCCTGTCCAGCCGCGCGACGGACGCGACTTCCCGCTTTCACATTCACAAGACCGCCTGTGGTTCCTCGACCAACTCGTTCCGGGCAATCCTTTCTACAATATCTCGATTGCGCAGAGGCTGCCGTTTGTCCCCGTGCGGCGCTACCTGGAAAGGGCACTCTCGGCGGTGGTCGCCCGTCACGAGGCGTTGCGCACCGTGTTCCCGCTCGTCCGAGGACAGCCGGTGCAGCGCATTCTGCCTGCGACAGCCGTGCGTTGCGAGATCGATGACCTCAGCTACGAGCCGGATCCGGAGGCGCGCGCCGCGCAGATAGCCTCGGCTGCCAGCCAGCAGCCCTTCGACCTTGCCGAAGGGCCGCTTCTGCATTGTCGGCTGTTGCTGCTCTCTGCCGGTGAATCGCTGCTGCTGCTCGTAATCCATCACATCGTCGCCGACGGATGGTCGCTGGAGAAATTGCTGGCCGAAATCGGCCAGGTCTATTCCGAGCTGTTAGCCGGCAGGCATCCGTCGCTGCCGCCATTACCGGTGCAATATGCCGACTTTGCCGTCTGGCAACGCGAGGCAATGTCTGGTGAAAGGATGGCTCAGCACCGCAAATACTGGGTGCAGCGGCTCGAGGGCATGCAGCAACTCGAGCTGCCCACGGACCATCCTCGTCCCGCCCGGCCAAGTTATCGTGGGGCGCGCGCACCGATCACCATCGACGCAGCCACAACTGCAGCCGCGGAAGCGCTGGCGCGCCGCCTGCGCACCACACGCTTCACCGTGCTGTTTGCCGCTTTTGCAGCGTTGCTGCACCGGCTCGCGGGACAGGACGAGGTGACCATCGGCACTCCAATGGCAGCGCGTCCATATGCCGAGCTCGAAGACGTAGTCGGCTTTTTTGCAAATACCGTGGTTTTGCGGCTGGATTTCAGCGGCAGCTGCAGCTTCGACGAAGCGGTGGAACGTACGCATGCCCGGCTGCGTGAAGCGCAGAACCATCAGGACCTGCCTTTCTCCATGGTGGTGGCGGCCCTGGCGCCCGAACAGGATCTGTCGCGCAACCCGCTGTTTCAAGTTTCGTTCCAGGTGCTCTCTTCCAGCCAGGTGCGTAAGGCGACCTCGGATGCCACGCCAGCGTTCAGCTTCGCGCGTGGCACTTCGGCCTTTGACCTTACCCTGCAGCTTGCCGAAACGGCATCCTGCCTGGTCGGCGAACTGGAATACGCTACCGATCTTTTTCAGCAGTCGAGCGCCGAACGACTGGTGGAGCGCTTCTTGCGACTACTTTCGGCGGCGCTGGCCGATCCCGCAGCGTCGGTGGCAGATCTGCCAATGGTGGATGCGGCCGAACTGCATCAGTTGGAAGCTTGGTCGCGAGGCCCTGCGATGCCGTCGGCCGAAACCGACCTGTGCGGGCTGTTCGAAGCACAAGCGCGTCTCAGCCCGGACGCAGTCGCCTGCCAGGCACCCGACGGACGCCTCAACTATGCGGAGCTCGACGGCGGCGCCAACAGTCTCGCTCATCAGCTCATCGCATGCGGCGTGAGGCCCGGCGATTGCGTGGGGGTGGCGATCGAGCCGTGCACGTATCTGCCGATGGCACTGCTCGCCGTGCTCAAGGCCGGCGCTGCCTATGTGCCTCTGGGCCTGAATTGCCAGTCCAGCGCGCCCGCGACATGCTCTTTGAGGCAGGGGCGACGGTGCTTCTTGTTTCCAAAGGTACGGGATCCGACTTGCGGACCGGGCTCACCTCGATCGTGGTGGACCGCGAACCACCGCAACTCGGCGTACCGCCACCGAAGGTGCGTGCCGACGCTGAGAGCCCGGCTTACATACTGTTCACTTCCGGTTCCACCGGACGGCCCAAGGGCGTCTCGGTGCCGCATCGTGCATTGCTCAACTACCTCCGCTGGTGCATGAGCGTCTATCCGGTGGACGATGGCGAAGGGGCACCGCTGTGCACTTCGATCAGTGCCGACATGTCGATCACCACGCTTTTCGTGCCGCTTCTGTGTGGCAAGACCGTGTTTTTGCTGCCTGCCGGGGGCGGCCTCGAAGCGCTTGAGGAAGCGCTTCACTCGGGCCGGCGCTACGGCTTTGTCAAATTGACCCCAAGCCACCTCGAAGGCTTGCGCCAGCTTGCCGGAGGGCGGGCGCCCGCCTGTGCAACTGGCTGTTTCATCGTTGGGGGCGAAGCCTTGCACGGCGAGACGCTCGAGCCTTGGCGCGCGCACATGCCGGGATTGCTGATCGTCAATGAGTACGGGCCGACAGAAACCACGGTTGGCTGCTGCGCGCATTTTCTGCGCGCCGGCGACATTCGACCTGGCCCGGTGCCGATTGGCCGTCCAATTGCCCTCACGCGGTTGAATGTGTGTAACGCGTCCGGTGCGCCGGTCCCGGTCGGGGTGGTTGGCGAACTGCGAATTGGCGGTGCCGGCGTTGCGCTGGGTTATGTCGGCCAGGCCGGTCTCACCGCGGAGCGTTTCGTACGCGGACCGGACGGAGCGCCGGTCTACCGTTCGGGGGACCGAGCACGGTACCGCCGCGATGGCACGCTCGAATACCTCGGCCGCGCCGACAATCAGATCAAGTTGCGTGGCCACCGTGTCGAGCCAGATGAAGTGGAGGCTGCATTGCGCACACACCCGGCGGTGGCTGAAGCGGCCGTGATGCTGCATCGCGCCGGACCGGGTGATGACCGACTGCGTGCGGCATTGCTGCTTTCGCCGGGGTGCGACCTCGATCAGGCCGACTTGACCGGGACTTTTCGAAACCATCTCCGGGACAAACTGCCGCCGTTCATGATCCCGAGCGTCTTCAGGGTCGTTGAAGAGATCCCGCTCACCGCCAACGGCAAGGCAGACCGCGATCGTATCGCCCGGATGCTTGCCGCCGCCGCCCCGAGGGAGCGGCGGCACGTGACACCGGAAACCGCTCTTGAAACATTGCTCGTCAGGTGTTTCTGCGACGTGTTGAAGGTGCCGGAAGCAGGCGCGACCGACGATTTCTTTGCCGATCTCGGAGGCCACTCGCTCTTGGCTACGCGACTGGTTTCGCAACTGCGAGAATTGTTGCAGATCGAGATTCCGCTGCGTCGAGTATTCGAGGCCCGATGCGCACGCGAGCTTTCGCGCGCGATCGTCCCTGATGACTCGGCGCGGCAGCGGTTGGAAGCGGCCGCAGCCATCGTGCTGCAGGTGCTTGAAATGAGCGATACCGATGTACGCCAACAGTTGCATCAGCAAGGAGACGGCGCATGCGTGTGATGCTAGATGTATTCTCCGGTCGTCCCAACCCGACATGGCAGGTGCCGCCGTCTTTGGCCCAACACGTCAGACAACTGATGTCACGCCAGGGCGGGCCGGTTTCTGCTGCCCCGACGCCGGCGCTTGGCTATCGTGGCCTGCTCGTCGGGATTGGTCCGGAAGACGCCGACGCGCCGGCAGCCTTCTATGTCGGCGTGTCGCCGCCTGCGACGATGGAGACCAAGGAGGAGGCAGTCTCCGCACGGCGGGCGCGGCTGCCGGATGAGGAGCGCGAGGCCGTTTTGGCGCTGTTGGAAAGCGCCCGACCGCTCGTCGCGCGCGCCGTGATCGACGAAGCAGCGCGCTCCGTCGAATTGCGGGGCGACGGCGTGGCACCACGTGCTAACCGTAGCGCTGCGCTACGCGCCAGCGGCGCCGAGGCGCCCACAGCTGCCGAACAGCCGGAGGTCGAGCCGCCCTGTGAGCCGATCCTCGCCGCCTATAGCCCCTGGTTCTGGAACACGCCGTCTGTGCGCCTGCGCAACAATTGCTACAATTATGCCAGCAACTATGTTTCCAATTTCGTTGCGCAGCCCGGACGGAGGGTCGGTCGTCAGTATGATGAGTTCAGCTGCGAGGCGGTCGCGCGGGCTGCATTCGCCGATGGATTCAGGGCGAACTGCGACGGCCCGGCGCGGCTGGCGGCGCTGGCTGTTTGGCCGGGACACGATTTCCACTGGTACCGCTCGCATGGCGACTTCTGGGGCCACAAGCTGGGCATCTACAGTGCCCGCAACGTCGACAACCGGGGCCGCGTCATTGCCGGCGCACTGACGCCGGCCACGTGTGACCGCGGCCCCTACACGCAATTTTGCAGCTACCTGTTCGTACCGCCGGGAGTGGAGGTGTTGTAGTGCGCGTGGTGCTGGACCTGTTCTCAGGCAGGCCGAATCCTTCATTCAGGCTTGCACCCAATGAGGTCGCGGAACTGGCCGCCCGGGCGCGGGCGTTGTCAGTTCCAAGCGCTGCGCCAGCCGTGCCTCAGGCGGGCTGGCGCGGGTTCATCGTTCTGGGCGACGGCCTGCCTGGTTTTGAGCCGATCTGGCTGCGCGTCAAAGAGAAGGTGGTCGAGATGCAAGGCGGCGCCTGGCAGGACAGCACCGGTATCGAGGCATTGCTTGACACCTCTGCGCGACGTCATGGCTATGGCGCGTTGCTGGATGAAGCGCGCAAACGGACCAACTCTGGAGCTGCGTTATGAACCCGGAGCAACAATCGCCTTGGCAATGGACCCAAGACGGTCCTCAGCTTGACTTCGCCCGCGCTTTCGCGCGCTTTCGCGGCGTTCTCGAATCTGCCTGGACCTCGCCCGAGGGTGGCGCGGCCGTTGCCGAGACCTTCGCCCGCTGCGCCGAGGCGATGCAGGAGCCGCTCCAGGCCCCGGAGGCGGCGGAACGCATAGCTCAGTCATTTGCCACCTATCACGAGGCGCTGCGTGCAGCGACACTGACGCCGGAAGTGCGGAGGATGGTGCGGGAGGCACTGCACGAATACGTGGCCGACCTCATCAAGGCCTGGGCTGCAGTCCCGCCTGACAATATGGCTGCTGCGGATCTTGCGGCGATCGCGCAAAGCATGAGCTGGATCGCCAGTGTGGCGGTCGACATCGAAAATGCCTGAGCCGCCGGACGTCGGCAAGGTCCACTTGTGGCTGCTCGACGCGCGGCCATGCATTGCGGCAGAAGCCGATGCGCTGAAGCTGCTCGACGATGTGGAACGCGCGCGCGCGGAGCGGCTGCGTTCGCCCCGGGCGCGGGCACAATTCGTGCGCACGCGAGCGGGATTGCGCCGCATCCTGGCGAATTACCTGGCGGTGCCGCCACGGTCGGTCCTCATTGCGTATGGCGCTCACGGCAAGCCTCGGATGGCGTGCGAACGGTTGCACTTCAATGTTTCGCATGCGGGTGGGGCGGCGCTTCTCGCATTTGCATCTGAATGCGAGGTCGGCGTCGATCTGGAACGCATCGAGACTATCGATGCCGACGAAATCCTGACGACATGGGCATCGCCACGCGAATATGCCGCCTGGAGAGCCTCCTCCCCCGGCGACCGCCTAGCCGCCCTCTACCGCGGCTGGGTACGCAAGGAGGCCATACTCAAGGCGTGGGGTTGCGGATTTTCCGTGGCACCTCAAGAGCTTGACGTACCGATGAGCGCGACGGCCGGGGAACATATCGTCGTCGGTACGGCCTTGCACCGTCCCAACTGCCGAGTGCTCGATGTGCCGGTAGGCAGTTCCTGGACTGCGGCGCTCGCAGTGGAGGGCGGTGCACCTTGTACGGCCTCGTTCATTGTCCAGTCCCCATAAGACCGACCGAACCCAGCAAGATCGGAGGGATCGCCGGTTGGCCATCTATGTCGTGACTAACTCAGCACACATTGCACACACACCAGCCCTTGGCAGGCATGTGCGAAGCGACTGCTATGGGGGCAAAATACCGTCAGGAAAGTATGGGCACCTCAAACGGCTTTTTCTCTAACAATTTCAAAGTTTAAGCCGCCGAAAATACCGTCAGCGCGCTGATTCATCTGACGGTATGTGACCAACCCTCTCGAGCGCTCCTGAATATACCGTCAGAAGCACCGTCAGATTATGTCGCTGCCTTCTCTGTCGTCAGGAGCCAATCAAAATCCGGTTCTTGAAAATCAATAGCTTGCCGATATCCGAGGTTCAATTGACGATGCGGTGGTCAACAAGACCGAATCCCGGTCCTCAGAGATCGAAGTTGGCCGGCATCATCACCAATGCCAATTTCGGATTCGCTACACTAGTAGGCGGTCTCGGCAATATTCAGCACGGCGTCGATCTCGGCCATCACCGCTGCCGGCAGCGGCCCTTTTTCCAGCGCACCGAGATTGTCCTCGACCTGCTCGGGCCGCGTGAAGCCGGGCACCGGCAAGGCGATCGCCGATTTGGCGAGGATCCAACCGAGCGCGCCCTGTGCAAGCGTGCGCCCGCCCGAGGCGAGCAGGTCGCGGATTGCGGCGAGCCTTGACAGATATTGCGGGTTGGCGGCGCCATCCCTGAAAAACACCATCCATTCGGCATTCCCGCCGCGCACGTCATCGACAGGCAGCTTCATGGCCGGCGTGTATTTGCCGGTGAGCAGCCCCATTGCCAGCGGTAGCCGGCTGAACGAGACGAGGTTCTCGCGCGCCGCGACGGCCATCAGCTCGTTCGCCGGGGTGAACACATTGAAGTCGTTCTCCACGGCGACGAAACCGTCGCGGGCCGCGTAGGCGGCAAGCCGATCGCGGTGATCGGTGCTCCAGCCGAAGCCGCCGATCTTGCCCTCCTGATGCAGCTGGCCGAGCGTATCGAACGCCTCGCCGGCGCGCTCGATCGGATACTCGTTGATATGCAGCAGCGCGACGTCGATACAATCGCGCTGCAGGCGCTGCCGCGACTTGTCGATCGATGTCCGGATCGCCGCGGCAGAGGCATCCTCGGGAGCGATCTTGCGCGTTTCGGGGTCGCCGAAATAGCCGACCTTGGTGACGATGACGGCTTCGTCCCTGCCCTTCAACGCCCGCCCGAGGATCAGCTCGGCATTGCCGGCGCCATAGGCGGCAGCCGTGTCGAACACCCGCGCGCCGATGTCATAGGCCATCGCCAGCGCGGCTTGCGACCTGATGTCGTCGACCTCGCCATAGATGGTCGCCGCATCACCCCAGCGCGCGGCGCCACCCGCCGCCCAGGTGCCGATCCCGATGCGTGGTACCGAGCGGCCATCCCAAAGCTCCATCATCTGCATGCCCGCCTTCATTGTTTCAACCTCGCAGGCTGGCGTGGCGGGCACGCTCGCGGATCTCTTCGCGAGAAATGCCGGCATCCGCCAGTGTGCTATCCGGGACATGTCTCAAGCTCGCAAGTGTCTGGCGATAGGCACGCCAGCGGGCGAAACGGCGTCGAAGTTCATCCAACATGATCATCTCCTCTGGCGCGCGGAAGGCCCGCGTCCGGGTTGGTCGAAAGCGCAAAGCATCTGCACGAAGCGCATGCGCGATCGAACGGATTGCACTGGCTTGCTGGCCAGCCGGGACGCTTGTCACCGTCCCGACAGACCGGATTGTCCAACGCCGCCAAGGCCTGCATACTTGCGCGTGATGCCCGCTTCGCGCTACAGCCACGGTCGCAAGGAGTTTTTCATTTCTGCAAAATGGATATCGGCTGGGACGATCTGCGGTTGTTTCTCGACGTTGCGCGGCTGGGTGGCCTGAGCGCGGCGACGGGAACCACGCGGCTCAGCGCTGCCACCCTTGGACGACGCGTCACCGCGCTCGAAAAGCAGATCGGCGAACCGCTGTTCGTGCGTCAGCAGACCGGCTACCGGCTGACCCCGGTCGGTGAAGAACTGCTGCGGCGCGCCGAAGACGTCGAGGCAGCAATGCAGTCGCTGACCCGGTGGCGCGAGGGAAGCCTGCCCGACCGCATTGTCCGCGTCTCGGCCGGGCCATGGACCTCGGCCTTCGTTTCCGCCCACATCGGCGAGATCTGGACGGTCGATGACGGCATAAGGGTGGAGTTCGTCACCACCACCGACAGGGTCGACATCGGACGCCGTGCCGCCGACATCGGCATCCGCAGCGAGCGCCCAACCGAGCAGTGGCTGGCCGGCCGTCAGAGCGGCAAGGTCGCCCATGCCATCTATTCCGGGCGCCACCTGATCAACGGCATCGCCGCCGGGTTGTTCGTCGGCGTCACCGGCGAAGGGGCAAACATTGCCTCGGCACGCTGGTTGCAAGCCCATCACGGCGACCGCATCGCCGTGCGCGGCAACAACACCCATTCGGTGCGCGAACTGGTGGCCGCCGGCGCCGGCCTTTCGATCTTTCCGTGCTTCGTCGGTGACAGCGATCCGCGGCTGGTTCGCGTCGCTCAGCCTATCCCCGAACTCGAAACCGACCAATGGATCGTCACCCATCACGAGGAACGTCACTCCCCGCCGGTACGAAAAGTCGCCGACCGGATTGCCGCCTTGATGCGGGAGCACCAGCCGCTGTTTCGCGGCGAAACGCCGATCCGGTAAGCGCATCGTCAAGCTGACTGTAGTTGGTCGTACCGAGACCTAGGCGGCGACTATTCGACCAGTCACTAACATCCGCGTAATCGGGCGCAGCATCAATTCCAAGTAAAGCCGGTGCAATGCGACTAGCTGATTTCAGGAATGCGCCTAGAGGGCTCACAGGCACGGACTCGCTGCCAGTTCCAGACTGCATCTCTCATTCAGGTGCGCTTAGCCAGCTCGGTGTGGGCGCGATGACCTCAGAGCGAAGCCCGCCGAATTGCACGCCTTTCTACGCCGTTGCCCTATGCCACGTCGATGGCGCTTTACATCCATCGCCCGGGGCGTTTCAGATTGGTCAAGCTGTTTAGAAATGAGCACGAATCCAACGACGAGTGAATGCCGCGTGGTCGCAAACGGAGGCCGAATAGTCCGCCGAATGACTCTATTGCCGTCGCTCCCCTACTCCCACTCGATTGTTTCAACCCATGATAACCGGTTGATTTTTAATGGCAATTAATTTTCGGCTCGCAGTTGGTGCCGGCAGATGTACCGTCAAAAATTTGGGCTTTTGATTTCATTGGTGAATTTCCGCTGTTCGCGGCTTCCGTGGTTTAGCGGACTATCGACAAGGCCGGTCGATTTTGTCCCCGTTGACCCGGTGCAGCTGCAACCTCGGTAGCAGACAAAAATACCGTCACTCTTCCCAGACATCAGATGCCGCCAACCTCGACCTTGGAGCCGTCCAACAGCCGCGACAGACGATATGGGCCAGGATCGACGACGGGTGTGTCGTTGGCGATCAGGTCGGCCGCCAACCGGCCCGACGCTGGTCCGATCCCGAATCCATGACCGCTGAATCCCGCCGCCAAAAAGAACCCCTTCAGCGCGGCGACTGGAGAGATGACGGGCACAGCATCGGGCGTGCAGTCGACATAGGCCCCCCAGCTTTCAGCCATCTCGACATTGGCAAGGCGGGGATAGAGGGCTCTGGCTCTGGCCATAATCCGCGAGATCGTGCGCGGGTTGGGGGCCGGATCGAGGACGCGAATGCGCTCGAAAGGTGAGACCTCGTCGAGCCGCCAGCTGGCGAGCGCCTCTGGCCCGTTAAGGAACGAGCGTCCGATGCCGATCTCGATGGACTTCAGGCGCTGCTTGAACATCGGCAGAAAGGAGCGCGCGTAACGCAGGCCTTGCGGCGTGATCTCGAGGGTCGCCTTCCCACTTATCGCGACGGTGTAGCCCCCATCGAGACGCCGGGTGAGCGCGCAATCAGGGGTATAGATCGCTTCCGGCAGCTGCGGCCCCGGTTTCGTTCGCAGAATGCTCTGACGCACGCTTGCCTGCGGGAAAGCAATGCCTTGCTGACGGCAAAATGTGGAAGCCCAAGCGCCACCGGCGCAGAGCACTGCACCGGCCTTGATCAGGCCTCGTTCCGTGACCACCCCCGTCACCTGGCCGTTGCTGACATCGAGCCCGCGGGCTGCGCATTGCTGGATGATTTTCGCACCATGGTTGCGGGCAGCCTCCGCCAGCGTGGGCGCGGCAAGCGCCGGTTCGGCCTTGCCGTCGTCGATCGAGTGCACGCCGCCCAGCCAGCTTCGACCGGTCCCTGCCGTCGCGGCGGTTGCCTCGGCAGCACTCAGCATCCGTGTATGGACGTCGAATCTCAGCGCGGTCTCGCGCCACCGCTCCCACTCCGCCAGTTGCCGCGGGTCGTTCGTCACATAGGTCAGCCCGCAGCGGCGGAAACCGAGATCGCGGCCGGTCTCCTGCTGCAGCTGGTCCCAGAGCTGCAGGGCATAGCCGGCCAGAGGCAGCTCACGCTCATCGCGATTCTGCTGGCGACACCAGCCCCAGTTCCGGGACGACTGCTCGGCGCCGACATAGCCCTTCTCCACCAGCGCAACCGAGATCCCGCGCTTGGCCAGAAAATAGGCGGCTGCCGAACCGACGATGCCGCCGCCGATCACGACGACATCCACGGCGGCAGGCAAGACCTCATCACTGGGAATGCGCAGGACTGTGGGAGACATGTAGCCGTTACTCGTGTGTCTGATTGGCAGGCCGTCGGCCGGATCGTATCTGCATGCGTCAGTTTCCCGCCGCCTTGTGATCCTTCGCCGCCATCCGCTCCAGGCGGCGAACCAGGAGCGAAAGCGGGTAGGTCATGACGAGGTACATGGCGCCGACGGTGAGGTAGAGCTCCATCGGCATGTAGTACTCGCTAGTCAGGTCATGGGCCCGCAGCATGAGCTCGGGCGCCGAGATCAGGGAGGCTACCGACGTATCTTTCAGCAGCGATATGGCGGAGTTGCCCATTGGCGGAAGAATGATCCGCCAGGACTGGGGCAGGATGATGTAGCGCATCGTCTCCCCGCGGGTCATGCCGATGGCCTGCGCGGCTTCGTGCTGCCCACGGTGGATGGCCTCGATTCCCGCACGGTAGGTCTCGGCCATGTAGGCGGCATAGTGAAGGCCGAGGGCTATCACCGCGGCTTCGAAAGCCGGAAGCACGATCCCGACGAGCGCCAGGCTGAAATAGATCAGAAAGATCTGTGTCAGGGTCGGCGTTGCGCGAACGAACTCGATGTAGACCAAGGCGGGGATCGAGACGACCCGCCGCTCCGATCGTCTGGCGAGCGCCAGGAACAAACCCGCGACAGCACCGATAATGTAGGCTGCCGCTGCCATCTTCATGGTGTAACCGGCGGCCACGAGGAGCTGAGGCATCCACTCCGCTGCGAGGGTTTGGGCTTCGACCAGGGTCATTGTGCGTGCGCCCGTGCCATGCGGCGCTCGAGTAGCCGGGTTGCCAATGACAGCGGCAGACTCATGCAGAGATAAAGTGCCGCCACCAGCAGGTAGATCTCGGTGGCAAAGAATGTCTCGGATACCAGCCTGCCGGCATTGAACATCATCTCGGGCGCCGCCACCGCCGAGGCCAGCGAGGTATCCTTGAGAAGACCGATCGCGAAATTGGCGAGTGGCGGCAGGACGACGCGGATCGATTGCGGGAGGATGATGTAGCGGAATGCCATCATCCGGGTCATGCCGACGGACAGGGCCGCCTCGGATTGTCCCTTGTGGATTGATTGGATGCCGGCGCGGAATACTTCCGAAAGGTAGGCGCCACCATTTATGCTGAAGCCGGTGATCGCCGCGGAGATGGGGTCGAGCCGGATACCGATGGTCGCAAGGCCGAAGAAGATGATGAAGAGCACGGTGAGCAGAGGCAGACCGCGGAATATCTCGACGTAGATATGGGCGACGGCGCGCAGCAGCAACGACTGCGATGTCGAGAATGCGCCGAACAGGATGCCCAAGACAACCGACCCAATGAACCCGCCGACCGTCACGATGACAGTTATGACCGCCCCGGTCAGCAGCGCATCCAAGAAATGGGGCAGATGCGTGATCCAGGCCGGCCAGTCCGCCGCCGTCATTGATAAGCCTGCCGGCCTAGCACTGCGCGCAGAAAAGTCTGGGTCCGCAGATGCGAGGGCGTTCGGAAAATCTCCTCCGGCGATCCCTGCTCAACCACCGTACCGTGGTCCATGAAGATCACGCGGTCCGATATCTCTTCGGAAAACTTCATCTCGTGGGTGACGATGATCATAGTCATGCCTTCCGAAGCGAGCTGCTTCATGACGCTCAACACTTCGCCGACGAGTTCCGGGTCGAGCGCCGAAGTGGCCTCGTCGAAAAGCATGACCTTGGGGCGCATCGCCAGCGCGCGGGCTATCGCGACGCGCTGCTGCTGGCCGCCGGACAGCATTTCCGGGTAGGCGTCCCGCTTGTTCGCGAGCCCAACCTTTTCCAGCAGCGCAAGAGCTGCTGCCTCCGCCTCCGTCGCCGGCGTCCTGAGCACTTTCATCGGCCCGATCGTGATGTTCTGCAGCGCGGTCAGATGCGGGAACAGATTGAAGCGCTGGAACACCATCCCCATGCCCGCTCGGAGACGAGCAAGCTCGCGGTCTTCCATGTCGATATAGCGGTCGCCGACGAGCTTCTCGCCAATGAGCTGGCCGTCCACGTAGACATGGCCCCCACTCGGCTTCTCAATTCTGTTGATACAGCGAAGCAGCGTCGTTTTGCCGGAGCCGCTCGGCCCGATGATCGAGACCTTTTCGCCGCGCCGGACGTCAAGGTCGATCCCCTTCAGGACATCGAGGCTGCCATAGCTCTTGCGAAGGCCTCGGATCCGGACGATCGGTTGATCCGCCGCAGCCCCGTCCGTTGCGGCATTGTTGGTTTCTATCGACTGGATTGGGTCGTGCATCAGCGCAATTCCGTCTTCGGCCGCACTGGCGCATATCGAGCTTCTGCGCCGTCCGTCGCCTATCGATGTGGATACGCCGGCGGGCTCACCTGGCCCTCCGGCGCCGGCAACCGAGCTCATGCAAACAGTGAAGAGAAGTCTTTCGGCGTATGCGCCGCTGGTCCGAGGATGTTGCTGCTGTCATCCCGGTCCACCCCAACGCGGGGATTTTTAGCCGGTGCCACGAGATAATCCGGGCTCGTCATGCCGTTCTTGGCAAGGATATCGGCATTGGTCTTTGACGACCAGAGCCACTTGATGCCGGCGTTGAAAGCATCAAGCAGGTCCGGGTTTTCCAGACTCATCCCCATCACGGCGATGCCCTTGTCGGTCAGGAGCGGATAACCTTCGGTCGACCGGAGCGGGACCTGCTTCAGCTTGAGGTCGGGATTTTTCAGCACCATGTAATCGACCTCGGGACCGTCGAGGAACGCGAAGTCAAGCCGACCCGCCTGCACGTCGCGGATCGCCGCGTCGTCGGTGTCATAGAGCTTCACTTCCTTGGCGTCGGGGATCTTCTTGAGATCGGGGACGAAATTGTAACCGACGCTGGTGCCCAGGCTGTAGCCCTTGAAGTCCTCGATGCCGATCGAGTCCTTGAAAGGCATATCCTGCCGCATGGTGGCGAGGTTGCCGGCATAGTAGATTGCGTCGGTCAGCAGCATGGCGTCCGCCCGCTTCGGAGTCCATGACATGTTGCCGACCATGATGTCGGCCCGGCCACTCCGGATCGCCTCGATTGTGGCGGACCACTGCATGATCGCCGGCTTCACGCCGAGGCCAAGCTTGTTGGCGATGGCGGCGATCATCTGAGCGTCGCTGCCCATGATCTTCCCGTCCTCATAGCCCGTCATCGGCATGGCACCGCTCATGGCGATGGTAATGACGCCGTCTTCGACCGTCTTGAGCTTGGGGGCAGCCGCCAGGGCGGCCCGGCCGAGCAGAGGCGCGGCCATCATGCCCACTCCCACGATGGCGGTCCGCTGAAGCAGACAGCGCCGAGATAGTTGCGTCCCGATCTTGTGCATTCTAACCCTCGTGTTCATTAAATTATTGTTGTGTTCATTTTATTGCACAAAATGAAGGGGCACGCAACGGCTCGATTCGCAGCGGCATCCCGGAAGAAGCACGCCCTTTCAGAGATGCGCATCCATGATGCTCATGATCCAGACCACACGAGCGGGTTCGCCGTACGGGTTCACGATCTTGTGGGGAATGTCGGCGGGGAACTGAAAGCTGTCGCCTTCTTCCAGGTCGCCGGACCTGTCGCCGACCTGAAGGCGGGCGCGCCCCGAGAGAATATAGCCACCCTTTTGGCCCTGGCTCTGGAGCACATCCTCGCTTTCGCTTCCCGGTGGCAGCGTTACGATCATGAAGCGCAAATTCTGATCATTGCGCGGTGACAGCAGCTCCTTGACCAGTTTGGTTTGTCCCACGATCAGCGTCTGGCGCTGAGATTTGCGGCAAATGAAGTCCGGAATTTCCCGTTCGGCACTGCTCGCCGCAGGGTGATCGGACGACTGCAGGAATTCCCACAAGTTCATGCCAAGCGCCGCGCGCAGGCTCTGCAGCGTGCGGATTGACGGATTGGATCGGCCCCGCTCGATCTGACTGATTATGCCTGATGACAAACCGGCCCGCTCGGCAAGCTCGGCAATCGTGAGGTTGCTTGCAATCCTGAGGCTGCGAACCCGTTCGCCCAGAGAAACGGCATTGGTAGAGACAGCCTCGGCTATGGTCGCGGACTGGTCGGTCATGGCCCTGCTCTGCTTTGCGCCCCGGCTATTGGCTTTCATTGATTTGAACCCTTTTTCGGCGATTCGCAGCCAGCGTCACCTCAGCCAATTCGACAGATCTCGGTTGAGTGTTGCGGACGGAAATAGGCCGTTCCAACGACCCATCGCAAGCCGCCGCGGCTAGTATGTTGACGCAATTTTCACTTTAATGAATACCCCATAGCATGCTGCCCGGCAAGCGGGACCGGTTCCGGTATAGGCGCCGCGGCTCGGCCCTTACCCCATACGCTCGGAGGCATAGGATCCCGGTGATGCCGGAAAAACGACAGTTCGGTCACCGTTAAGGAAAACCCGGCGATGAATATGCGCATGGATCGCCCGGGCCAGCACCTGGCTTTCCACATCGCGGCCAAGCGAAACATAGTCGCTCGGGCTCTGGGCATGCGTCACCCGGACCGTATCCTGATCGATGATCGGACCCTCATCGAGATCGGCGGTGACGTAATGCGACGTGGCGCCGATCAGCTTGACGCCCCGATCATAGGCCTGCTTGTAGGGATTGGCTCCCTTGAAGCTCGGCAGAAAGGAATGGTGGATGTTGATGATCCGTCCCGACATCTTCCGGCACATCTCATCCGACAGCACCTGCATGTAGCGCGCGAGCACGATCAGTTCGGCGCCGGATTCCTCGACGATGCGCATCTGCGTTGCCTCGGCTTCAGCCTTGTTGGCCTTTGTCACCTTGATGCAGTGAAACGGAATGTCGTGGTTCACAACCACCTTCTGGTAATCCATGTGGTTGGAGATCACCGCCACGATGTCGATCGGCAGCGCACCGATCCGCCACCGGTAGAGCAGGTCGTTCAGGCAATGGCCGAAGCGCGATACCATGATGACGACTTTCATCCTCTCGGTCTCGTCATGGAAGGCATAGGTCATGCCGAACGGCTCGGAGGTCCGTGCAAACCCGGCGCGCAGGCCGGAGAGATCGGCACCGGTCTCCGACCTGAAGCTCATACGCATGAAGAAATTGCCGCTCTCGCTATCGTCGAATTGCGAACTGTCGGTGATGTTGCAGCCATTCTCGGCCAGATAGGTGGTGATGGCAGCGACGATCCCGCGTGTAGACGGGCATGTCACGGTCAAGGCAAACTGGGTCATGAAATATCCTGGAATCAGCAGGTCCGTCCTGGAACAGAACCAGGCGAGGCCGAACTATTTAGTGGCGTAAAGAGCCGCAAATTGAAAGCCGCAATGCGTTCCCGCTGCGGTCTCGGTCAGGACATCCAGGGCAAACGGCGCCGAGGCGATGTCGACGAAAATGTCGTAGGATACCGCACCGAAACGATCGAACCGGGCCACCACAGCATCCAGATGCAAGGCGCGGGTCTGGGCGAGGTGAGCGAGCTTCAGGCTTTCCGGCCTCAGATCGGCCATCGAGATCCGTCGCATCAATGCGGGCGCCGCAGGGCCCGATACCACAAACCAAGCCCAGCCCTCATCGCGATAGGCGTCGTAGCCCTTGGCCGGAAGCTCACTGTCCTGCCAGGCCTTGCGCAGCTCGCGCAACCGCGCGCCGCTGCCGCCGGGAGGCGCCGCCAGCAGCACCTCCTGCTGGCCAAGCCGCAGCACTGACGTGCCACAAGGCAGGGTCAATGTCGTGTTCACTGCCGCCGGTGCGGAGACTCCCGTTGAACCAAGCCAGTCCATTGTACCGGGGCCACGCAGCCCGAAGCGCTCGGTCTGCGTGCAATCGAAAACGACGTTCTTATGCGCTCCAGGAAGCGCATCGCTTCGCACAAGGCGATGCGCCAAGGCGTTGTGCCGCAGGCTGGGATCAATACCCTCGGGATGACTGCCCGATGTCCCGGAATGGCTGCTCGGGAACATCTTACATCTCCTGCCGTTGGTTTTCGGGATCATAGAACGGAACGGGCACCACTTCGGCCCGAACTTCCTTGCCGCATAGCCCACGTATGCGCAGGCTGGATCCCGGCGTCGCGTCACGCGGGTCGGCATAGGCCAGCCCGATCCATTTGCCCAAGGTCGGCGAAAAGCAGATCGAGGTGACAAAGCCCACCGGGCGTCCGTCCCGCAACACGAGGCAGGATTCCGCAAGCCGGATACCGTGGCCCTCGGGCAGTTCGAAGCCGCAAAGCTTGCGCTTCAGGCCCAGTCTGCCGCGCGCCTCGATAGCAGTCTTGCCGACATATCGCGTCTTGGCCTTCGACAGCGCCCAGCCCATGGCCAGTTCATCCGGCGTCGAGAGCGCATCGGTATCCTGGCCAATGATGATGTGGCCCTTTTCCAGACGCAGGATGCGCGAGGCTTCCAGCCCATAAGGTTGCAGACCAAAGGGTGCGCCCACCTCCAGCAGCTTGCGCCAGAGCGCCGCGCCGAAGGATTGCGGCACGTGAAGCTCATAGCTCAGCTCGCCGGTAAAACCGATGCGCATGATGTGGGCCGGACACCCGCCGATCACGCCGCTGCGGCCATTGAGATAGGGGAAGCCGTCCGCGGAGAGATCGATGTCTCCGCCCAGAGCCTCGATGACCTTGCGCGCCGAAGGACCGGTGACATTGATCGCGGCGAAGGCGGCGGTGACGTTCTGGATATCGACCCGCATGCCCCATTGTGTGTTCAGGAACACCATCTCGGTAAAGACGCGGGCGACGGCACCGGTGGTGGCGGTCACATAGAATTCGGTCTCGGACAGGCGGAAAGCCACACCGTCATCGATGACCGACCCCATGTCGTTCAGCATCAGGCAGTAGCGGACGCGCCCCACCGGCTGCCTAGCATGGGCCATGGTATAGATACGGTCGAGGAAGGCACCGGCATCCGCCCCACGGATCGCCAGCTTGCCCAAGGTAGAGACGTCCAGCGTGCCGACCTTGTCACGCACCAGCTTGACTTCGTCAGAGATCGCCTTCCGGACATCGCGATTTCCAGCGTAGTACAGCGGCCGCCACCACGCACCGACCGGTGTCATCTTCGCCGCGCCTGCAACATGTTCGGCGTGGATCGCCGTATGCCGGTAGGGCACGTGGTTCGGGCCGGCCAGAAGTCCCAACTTTTCCGGACCAAATGGAGGCCGGGATGTCGTGATTCCAACCTCGCCCACCTTGCGCCCGGTTTCTTGAGCGACAATTCGGGCCGTTGCCAGGGCAGAATGCCGGCCCTGTGACGGTCCCATGCCGACGGTGGAATAGCGCTTCACCAGTTCAAGCTCGCGATAACCGTCGCTGACGGCGTTCTTGATATCCTTGATCTGCAGATCCTCGTCGAAATCCACGAAATCCCGTCCCTTGGGGTGGGCGGATAGTTCCTGCAAATAATTCATCTCCGGTGCGCTGGCATCTGGGATGATGTCCGACCGGACAGAGGCATGGCCAGCGCCCTGCGCTGCTGCCGCGCCCGCGACCTCGCCGCTCCGCAGCACCGATTTCAGGTCGAAAAATCCTGCTGCCGATCCGGCGACATGAAACGCTTCCGGCAGATTGCTCAGCACGAATTGCCGGCTGGCCTCGTCAAATCCCAGCTTTGCACCGGCCTGCAGGGGCAACTGGTAACACGGTGTGTAACCCGCGGCGACCACCAGATGATCGCACTCCAGCAGTTGCATGCCATGCTCGGGCGTGCAGAAGCGAATGGCTCGGATATGGCGGTTGCCTCCGGTGCCCAATGCTTCCGTGACGGCGACATTCGGGATGATCCGAACGCCGCGCTCGACGAGGCGTTGCGCGAGGATTTTGCTGGATGTATCGGCGGCAGGGTCGAGAACGGCGACCAGCGGCACGCCTGCATCAAGCAGGTCGAGAGCCGTGAGATATCCATCCCGGTTGCCCGCAAAGACCACGCCACGCTGGCCAGGACGAACCGCATAGAGGCGCATCAGCCTCTGCGCCGCGGACGATAAGAGGATGCCCGGCAGGTCGTTGTTGCGGAATACCAGCGGCTGTTCATGCGACCCCGCGGCCACCACGACCTGCCTGGCGCGAACTCGATAAAGCGTCTCGCCCTGCAGCACCGGAAGCCAGTTGTCGGCAAACCAGCCATTGCATGTGGCACCGGTCAACACCCGCAGATTGCCCAGCTTTTGAACGGCATCGCGCAACGTCCTCAAGGTCGCCTCCGCCTCTGCGGTTTCGAGCCCGAAGCGCGCATAGGTCAATGCGCCGCCGGGTTCCGGGTTCAAATCGACCAGCAGCACTTGCGCACCCGCCTCGGCTGCCTTGATGGCGGCCGAAAGCCCGGCGGGACCTGCCCCCACGACCAGCACGTCGGTGTGCAGGTTCTCCTTGATGTAATGGCCATGATCGGCGGCCAGATCGACCTTGCCGAGACCGGCCGACTTGCGGATCATCGGCTCCCAGAATTTGAGCCAGCTCTTCGCGCCGGGACGAAAGAAGCTGCGATAATAGAACCCGACGGGCATGAAACGGCCCAGCCTGTCGAGCACTGCGCCACCGTCATGCTCGGCCGTTCCGTGGACGTTCTGGGCGGTGACCTGCAATCCTGCCGTGATGGGACGCAGATCGGCCCGAACATTCGGCTCATCGGGCAGTTGCACCAGCGTGTTGGCATCCTGCCCGGCCATGGTGAGAATTCCGCGCGGACGGTGATATTTGAACGAGCGCGACAAGATCCAGCGATTGGCGCCGGCCATGGCTGAGGCAATGCAGTCGCCCGCGAAACCTTCGAGCGCACGGCCGTCGAAGTCAAAGCGGATCTTTTGGGTGCGATCGAGACGCGATCCCCAGGGAAGTGGCAGCCGTTCGGTCATGTCAGGCGGGCTTTCGATGCGGAAGATAGGTGGCAAGGATCTGGTCGCTGACGGTGTGGCGTTCGGCAATCAGCACTGTGTTGGACGGTGTGTGCCGCCACCACTCCCGCATCACGCCGAGCGGGTTCTCGGCGTAGAACAGGGCTTCGATCAGCTGCTCGGGTTGTTCGGCGCTGGCGGCGCGAACCGGCCCGAGATACTGAAATTCGGTGATGTTGCGAGGCCCGTTCACCGGGCAGGTCAAAAGCTTCATGGGAGCACTCGTCAGTGGCTGGCGGCCGTGGCGCCCATCTCGTTCAGCAGCGCGAAGCTGTCGAAACGGCGCAGGTCGAACGGTTTCAAGACATCGGGCACGCGTCCGGTGGCAATGGTCTCGGCCATGCGCTTGCCGGCCACGGGCGTCGCCTTGAAGCCCCAGGTGCCCCATCCGCAGTCCAGCCAGTAGTTTTGCAACGGCGATGCCCCCATGATCGGACTGTAATCCGGCGTCATGTCGGTGATCCCAGCCCATTGCCGCAGCAGCTTGACCTTGTGGAGGAAGGGGAAGAGGTGCAGCGCGCCTTCGGCGAGATGCTCCTTCTGGTCTAGCGTGGAGCGGGTCGAAGCCAGCTGGTAGGGGTCGGAGCCGCCGCCGATAACGACCTCGCCACGCGAGGACTGCACCAGATAGGTGTGCAGATTGGCTGATGAGACGAGTATGTCCAGGAATGGCTTCAGCGGCTGCGTCACCATCGCCTGCAGCGGGAAGCAGCGTATCGGCAACCGGATGCCCGCCATGGCGGCGACCTGGCCGTTGAGCCCACCGACGGCCTGCAGCACCTGCCCGGCGGCAATCGTGCCGCGGTTCGTCCTGACGTGGGTGAGCCGGTCGCCCGCGTGCTCGAAGCCGGTCACCTCGGTACGCTGGTGGATCTCCACGCCACGCGCGCTGGCATGCTTGGCGTAACCCCATGCCACGGCATCATGGCGTGCAGTGCCGCCGTCCGCATGCCAGAGCCCGCCCATCACCTCGTGCTGGCCACCGAGATCGAGGTTCAGATGAGGGCAAAGCTCCTTCACCGTCTGGACATCGACCACTTCGATCCGGGTGCCCATGTGCTTTCCCATCTCGGCACGCAGATGGAAACTGCGCAGCGTCGCCTCGGAATGCGCGAGCGTCAGTTGCCCGCGCTGCGAAAACATGACGTTGAAGCCGAGATCCCGCGACATCGTCTCGAACAGTTCGACACCTTCCTTGTAGAAGCGGACTGATTCCTCGGTCATGTAGTTCGAGCGGATCGTGGTGGTGTTGCGCGCCGTATTGCCGCCCGCGAGATGGCCCTTTTCCAGCACGGCCACGTTGCTGATACCATGCACGTTGGACAGGTAGTAAGCCGCCGCGAGACCGTGACCGCCGCCGCCGATGATCACCACGTCGTAGGATCGTTTCAGGTCGGGCGTTGGAGGGATGTCGCCAAAGGAAACGTGCCTGGCGCGCAGACCGTATTTCAGCAAAGAGAAAGGCATGGTTTCCTGCGGTTCAGCGGCTGGGAACAGGCCTCAGAAAACCCGCCGGGCGGACTTGGCGCAAGAAATCGTTCTTTACCCAGTGACCTCGTTTTCGTAATGCATGAGAAATTTGAATGAGGTCTCTCCATGCGAAACCTGCCGCATCTCATCTATCTTGAAGCCTTTGAAGCGGCAGCCCGGCATCTGAGCTTCACCCGGGCCGCCGAGGAGTTGAATTGCACCCAGGCGGCGATCAGCCAACGGGTTCGGGCGCTGGAGCAATTCTTCGCCAGGCCGCTTTTTCACCGACGCAGCAATGGTTTGGAGCTGACCGAAGTCGGTACTGCCTATCTGCCCGGAATAGCCGAGGCTCTGGATCGGGCCGAAGCAGCGACCGAAGGGCTGCTGGGCGCACAGGCGCAGACCAGCGTGACCGTTTCAGCCCCCCTTAGCTTCGTCACACTGTGGCTCGCGCAGCATTTGGTTCGTTTCTCCGCCGCCCATCCGCAGATCGAGGTGCGGCTGAACAGCACCATCTGGACCGATCCCAACGTGGAATTGGCGGATCTGAGTATTCTGGCGCTCGATCCGTTGCAGCCGGTATCAGGCGCTATGCAATTGGGAAGAGAGCGACTAATCCTGAGACCGCTCGCCAAGCCGGAGCGAGACCCAGTGCAGACTGGTTCAACGCTGCTCGGCTCATTTATGTGCAGGGCAGGATGCAATTGCTGGATCTCTGGGCGAAGAAGCAAAACATTGTCATTGCCCCACAACAGGCGCCGATCAAGGCCGACAATGCGGCAGCAGCATTGGAGATTGCAGCATGCGCTGGCGGCATCACGACGGTCATGTCGACTTATGCGGCAACCTACCTGGCCTCGGGGCGGCTGGTAGCGCCATTCGGCGCAGGGGAACTCCTGCCGGTTGCCCTGCATGTGGTCCCCAATCAACAGCGCCGGCTCTCGCGGTCCGCGACGCTGTTCCTGCAATGGCTATCAGGGGAGATTCCACTCCACGGCGAGATCTAGATTTCCGTTCAACACCGGTGCGCCCGAAAACAGTATTCGTTTGATGCGCTGTTTGGTCAGGTTGTGATGCAGCGTGGCATAGCCCGACCCCTACGACGATATCGCGCCACAACCTGCCGTGGGCAAGCGCAGCAATCTGTGTGTGTAAAGATCGCGGTAGGGACGCTCATTTGCTGAGCTCCCCCGCGCTGTATACGCGTCCCGGCGACATCGCCATCTCCCGAAATCGCGCCCCGACGAGCGCTCCCAACGGATCCTGCTGCGCCCTCCCGACAACTGGGCATTAATGAGGACACACCCTGAAGGTCCCGCTAACGCGCGTGGTACCGGGGCAGATGTTCTGGTTATGGTGGAAGACGTTGTCGGGGTCGTACGTGGTCTTCACGTCCACCAGTCGATCGTAGACGGAGTCGCCGTACGCCTCGCGGACCCGGTCGGGATCCTCGTCGCCGCCGAGGAAGTTGACGTAGACGCCTTCGCGGAAGCGGGTGAGGGCAGAGAAGAACCCCCTCGTCCAGGCAGTGTCCCGGTCGCCGAAGTCCTCGCCGGGCCGCCACACAGCGTCTAGGGTGATTGCGTGCGACGCCTGCCGGTTCCCGAACGCTGTCCCGCCCTCGGCCACTCGGCTTACGGCCCCCTTGAGATGGAACATAGCCGCGTACGACCGCGGCGACGAGGAAGAGAACGCGTGCTCGGCGATCACGTCGATGAGGTCGTCGCGGAGTTCGGGGAGGTGGGTGGACTTCCAATAGTAGTTCCAACCGTGGACGACAGTCGAGTCGAGCGCGCTCTGGAACCCACGTACGGTGTGGGCCCAACTAGGTCGAGGAGAGGAGTCCGGAACGTGCGGAGCGGGCGTAGCACCTGCTCACCGTCCGTGATCGGCCCGGCATAGCAGGTACCGACCATCATCACCTGGCGCCAGTGCAGATCCGCGGGGATGACCGGTAGTGGTGGCGCGGCGCCGAACCTCACGACCGTGCCGAGCTCGTCGGGAGCGTCGCGGACGAAGTCGCGATAGAAGCGGAGGACCTCCCCGGCGTCGGTTGCGTCCCAGAGGATGGGTCCCGTCAGAACGATGGGCCCGACGGAGTGGAGGCCGAACTCGAACGAGGTGACCACGCCGAAATTGCCGCCGCCGCCTCGCAATGCCCAGAACAGGTCGGGGTGCTCGTGGTCGGATGCCCGCAACAGCTCGCCGTCGGCTGTCACGACGTCGACAGCGAGGAGGTTGTCGACCGTGAGGCCGTGCTTGCGCATCAGCCAGCCGACGCCGCCGCCCAGGGTGAGCCCGGCGACTCCGGTGTGGCTCACGATACCGCCGGTGGTGGCCAGACCGTACGCTTGCGTCTCGTGGTCGACGTCGCCCCACAGCGCCCCACCCTGCACCCAGGCCCTGCGGCCGACGGGGTCGACTCGCACGCCCCTCATGGCCGAGAGATCAATGACGATACCATCGTCGCAAACGGCGGTGCCCGCTACGTTGTGGCCGCCGCCGCGTATGGCGATCTCCAGATTGTGGTCGCGGGCGAAACGCACGGCCGCGACCGTGTCGGCGGTCCCGATGCATCGGGCGATCAGGTGCGGGGGCCGGTCGATGGCACCGTTCCAGACTGCACGGGCGATGTCGTAGTCGGCGTGGTCGGCACTGATCAGCTGGCCTCGGAACCCGTCGATTTCCACGACGGTTGACTGCATGCTCCCGCGGCCAACTTCCGCGGTCGTCGGTGTCCTCATCGTGTCCTCCTCTCTTCGAGAGGCCACATCGGACCACTGCGGACCACGGCCGTATAGTCAAAAATCTGGACTTCACAAGCGAAGGCGGGCGCGCAACAGTAGGGTCATGAGGACATACGGCCAGTACTGCCCCATCGCTCGTGGCGCCGAGATCTTCGCCGAGCGCTGGACACCGCTGATCATCCGCAACCTGCACCTTGGCTGCGGAAACTTCAGCGAAATCCTGGAGGGCGCGCCGGGTCTCTCCCGTACCTTGCTCTCACAGCGGCTCAGACAGCTAGAACGGCTCGGCGTCGTCGAGTCAGTGCCCAAGTCCGACGGGCGCGGGCACCACTACGAGCTCAGTTCGGCGGGCCACGACCTCTTCGCGGTCTGCCAGTCGCTCGGTGAGTGGGGTGCGCGTTGGCTCGAGATCGCCCCCGAGCATCTCGATCCCTTTGTGGCCCTGTGGTCCATGTGCAACGCGCTCCGCCGAGACCGACTCCCGAATCGACGCGTCGTCATACGTTTCGACTTCACCGGCCGGCCGCATCGTGAGCGCTACTGGCTACTCATCGAGCTCGGAGATACCGAAATCTGCAAGAGATACCCCGGCTTCGACGAGGACCTCTACATCACGGCGGAAGCCGAAGCCTTCGTCAAATGGCACGCCGGCCAGCTTACCTGGGCCCAAGCCATCGGCGGGGGCCGAATCCAACTCGACGGTCCGCCGTCGCTAGTAAGGGCCTTCCCCACCTGGAACGCCCGCAGCATGTTCGCGCACATCAGGCCGGTCTCCCGCGCCGCCACGAGCCCCGCAGGGTGACATCCTCGATGCGGCCTCCCACTCACCGCATTACATTGGGGATCGACGGGGAATGTGGGGCCTGGCTGAAGAAGCTCAACGTCGCTCGGCGCGGGATATAGTGCCCCTACCTGAACAGCAATCCATGCGGACCCCGACGACAAAGAAACGACGCAGAACACAGGAGACCACAAGATGCTTATCCGTACACTCTCCGTCCTGGAATGCACCAAAATACTGACGGCCAATCGTGTGGCTCGCCTGGCATGCACCAAGGACGGGCAGCCGTATGTTGTTCCGGTGCACTATGCGTACGCCGACAATCATCTCTACGCGTTTTCCATGCCGGGAAAGAAGATCGACTGGATGCGCGCCAACCCGCTAGTGTCCGTCCAGACCGACGAACGCGGCGAAGGACGGGGCTGGAAAAGCGTAGTTGTCGATGGCCGCTATGAGGAACTGCCCGACCGGATAGGCCACAAGCTCGAGCGCGACCACGCCTGGACGTTGCTGAGCAAGCACGCCGACTGGTGGGAGCCCGGCGCCCTCAAACCGGTTACGCCTCCGGTGTCGGATAGCACGCCGCACGTGTTCTTCCGGATCCTCGTCGAGCAGGTGTCCGGCCGGGAAGCACGTGAGTAGGCTGTTTTTCAGTGCCTCAATACATCGACACCGTCGAAGGGTGACGGCCGGGCTGACGCGGAAGTGCGGAAATCGGACAGATGGATCATCTACAATTGCCAGTGCACCGTGGCAAAGAAGAGTGGTTTGGAATGGGTAAATCTGCGGCTGTGCCGTAGACGCGGCCGTGTCGGCTGCTGCGACGACCTAGAGTACAGATCACTCGCACAGGGAACGGAGCGCATCAGGCTTGAGGATTTCGAGGGTGCGAAGTCCGTGGAATTTGAGCACACCCTTGTCGCGCAATCTCGACAGTACTCGCGAGACCGTCTCGATGGTCAAACCCAAATAGTCGCCGATATCCTGGCGGGACATCGGCAGCTCGATCTGAGCGAGTTCTCCCTGGCGATCAGCCATGTCGATCAGGAAAGCGGCAATGCGTTCGATCGCTGTCTGCCGGCCGACCACCAGCAAATGTTCCTGGGCCCGCACCATGCAGCGAAGGGCAAGCGGCAGCAGTTCGCGCGATCTGTCCAGATTCCTGAGACTTGCGATCGCGACGGGAACCGCTATGAGCGCGTGTTGCACTTCCTTGGCATGGCCGCTCTGAGTCTTTAGGCTGAATCCGAAAGCACACGACGAAGGATTGAGGGACTTGGTCGATCTCGATACTCACATTGCAAATGCTGCGCTTGATCGTAGTTCCCCGCGAGTCGTCGCGGTTCTTACAACACGGAACGAAGAACGGTTCGTCGCCGGATGTCTCGAGAACCTCTTTCGTCAAGGCGTGCAGGTCTACGTCTGCGACAATCAGTCGACGGACCGAACGCTTGAGATTGTCCAGCGCTACCGCGGGGCCGGATTGATAGGCTTCGAAAGCATCCCGCATAACGGCTGGTATTGCTGGGAGCACCTTCTTCGTCGCAAAGAGGAACTCTTTCAGTCGCTCGAAGCAGACTGGTTCATGCACCTTGACGCTGACGAGATCCACCTTCCGCCGACTTCGCATTCATCGTTGGTCTCCGCCATTGCGGCAGCCGACGCACTCGGCTGCAACGCGATCGAGTTTTCCGAGTTCACGTTCATTCCAACCCGGGAAGCCCCCAATCACGACAATCCCAATTATCAACACACGCTGCGCACCTACTACCCGTTCCGGCCGTCCTCCCCACACTGCGTCCGTGCCTACAAGAAACAGGACGGCCCCATGGAGATTGCGTGGTCAGGCGGTCATCGCGTACGCTTTGGGGGTCCGGTGAGGCTCTACCCCGAGCGTTTTCGCATGAAGCATTATCTGTTCCTGAGCGCAGAGCACGCCGCGCGCAAGTATGCTGGCCGCCGGTACCTGAGCGAGGAGGTCATTGATCTTGGTTGGCACGGATGGCGACCCCGCTTGCGATCAGAGGATATCCGGCTGCCGGACGCTACCCAGGTGCGCGCCACTGCGACGGACGACGATCTGGACGACGCCAATCCATGGTCGGCGCACTGGCTTGAGCGGTACGCCTCGTGAGCGATGTACGCCTCCCCCGCATCCTGGCGATCGCGGACCGACCCGGCTGGGCTATCGATCGCAAGACCCAAAATCTCCGGCGCGTGCTGGAAAGAAGGTTCGAGATCGTCGAACGATTTCAGCATGATGTGACTGAGTCCGACGTGAACGCGGCGGACATCGTGCTCATCTTCTATTGGCTCCAAATCTCCAAGCTGCCCCTGCCGGAATCGGTCCTCGCCCGGCGGTCTGACAGGCTGGTCATCGGGATCTGCAGCCACGCAGAGCTGGAGGGCGAATTCCGCGAGCGCGGGCTCGCTACCCTGAACCGGCTGGCACGCGCTGTCTTTGTCAATAATCGGCGGCTTGAACACGAATACGCTCCTCTACTGCGTGTTCCGGTCCACTACACGCCCAATGGAGTCGACACGACATTCTTTTGTCCGCCACAAGAACCACAACCCTGTTCTGGCGAGCTCCGCGTCGGATGGGCGGGAAGTCTCGGCAACCATGGTCCGGCACATCGCGGCTTCCACGACGTCATCGAGCCCGCGGTCGCTGCCGTGCCGGGCGCGCGACTACTGACTGCCATTCGGGAGCAACACTGGCGTAGCCATGACGAGATGCTCGACTTCTATCGGGATCTCGACGTTTATGTCTGCGCCAGTCGCAGCGAAGGAACTCCCAATCCTTGCCTGGAGGCGGCGGCGTGCGGTGTCCCCGTGGTGACGACCCGTGTGGGAAACATGCCCGAGCTGATTCGGGATGGCGACAACGGGCTGTTCTTCGATGGAACTGCGGAGGGGCTTGCGAACAAGCTCGCCCTGTTGCGGGGCACGCCATCGCTCCGGTCGCGGATGGCCGTCCGCATGATCGAGACGATCCGAGAGTGGGATTGGGGCGTGCAGGCGGAGAACTACGCGCACATGTTTGCCTCGTTGCTTACTGCAGGCGGAGCGGTCGGGCCTGTGAGATGTGCGGCTTCAGATGTGCCCTGCCAAACCTGACCTTTGTAGCGCCATTCGAGATTTCCCGGACCCTTGTTCTTCCATACCTCGCTCAGCAAGGATGACGAAGCGGCGCTGCGCAAGGCAATCGAGGCCTCGTAAGGGTGCCGTTCGCTATTGCGATGGTGGCGACGATCATTGTTCCCGCGCAGGCGCTCGTCCCGGCGCAAACGGTCTGGCTCGGAACGATGACGTCTTGCACCGCAACATCGGTTTCTTCAAGGTAGGGCAACAACGGACATAGATGTCGTTGCTCGCCGATTTGACCGGAAGGTTAACAGCACGATGCCACTCATGATTCGACGATTGGGAACCAGGAATCTGGCGCGCCCGGCACGACGTCTCGGAGATCTGACTGCGATGTTTGTCCTGATTGCCAGACCGCTCGTCTTTGCGATCGCCCTCTTGTTGGCTGGTCCGGCGGCACAGGCGCAGGCGCCGGCGACCGTCCCGCCTGAAAGGGTCAAGCAGCTGTTCGAGCTTCTCGAAGATCCGTCCGTGAAGGCCTGGGTGGCCGAACAACGAAATCAGGACGCCGGATCAACGGGTGCGCCTGCCGAGGCAGGAGCTTCGCCGACCGACGCATCGTCCGGCGCCGTGGCCGCACCAGGCCAGATGAATACGATGGCATCCTCGACGCTCGATCGGATCAGGCATCATATCGAAAGAATCGTGCGAACTTTGCCCCTGCTGCCTGGCCAGTTCGCGCGCGTTCGGGCAGAGACCATGCAGGATATGTCCAGCAAGGGGGCTGCCGGCGTATTGATCCTGATTGCGATGTTCATCGCTGCCGGCCTGGCGCTCACTTGGGCAACGTACAGGCTCACCCGTTCATTTCGCCTTTGGATTATCGCGCAATCGAAGGATACGCCAATCGGGCGAGCCAAGAAGATTGGTGGTCGCGCGCTTTATTCCAGCATGCTGATCGTCTCATTCGCACTGGGCAGCGCCGGCGCGTTCATGTTGTTCGACTGGCCAATGCTTATCCGCGAGATTGTACTGACATTTCTGATGGCGGCAGTCGTCACACGGGGTGTGCGCATGTACGTCATGGCCATGCTCGTCCCTTCTTTCATGAAGGTCGAGAACGCCGTCGAGGTTCGTGCTTTGCCGATCACCAACGAAACGGCTGACCATTGGTCCTATTGGCTACCCTGGATCGTCGGCGTCTTTGCCTTCTTCGGTGCCGCGTTTATCCTCTTGCCGGGTCTCGGCATCGATCAGGACGGAATGATGGTCCTGTCACTGGGCGCCGATTTCGTGCTGCTGTTGCTCTTGCTGCTTGCCATTTGGCGTCGGCCAGGAACGCAGCGAGCCGGTACGCGCCAAAGCGGTCACACGGAAGCGACATGGCTATTGACGGCTTATTTCGTCGTCCTGTTCCTGCAGCGCATCGCCGGCCTCTATACCTACTTCTGGTTTACCTTCGCCGCATTCTTCCTGCCTTTGGCAATCGTGCTGACGCGGCGCGGGGTTAATTTCGTCCTGCGGCCTGGTTCGGAAGATGTCGGTCGGCCTACGATCCCGGCAGTGACGATCGCTGTCGTCGATCGCGGAATCCGGATGATCTTGATCCTGGCGGCGGCTTACTTTCTCGCGCGTGTCTGGGGTCTGAACATGCAATCCATGCGGGACAGCGATACGACGACGGCGTTCATATTGCGCGGCTTGATCAATGTCGTGGTCATTGCCCTCGCAGCCGATTTCGGCTGGTCGATCATCAAGGCTTTGATCGAACGAAAGCTGGGCATCGAAATGCCGCACCCTGTGACCAGCGACGAGGACGTCCCGATCCTCGATTCGCAGCAGGCGCGGCTGCACACGCTCTTGCCGATCCTCCAGAACATGCTGCTCGCATTGATCGTCGTGATGGCGGTGCTGATGATGCTCGCCTCTATGGGTATCCAGATCGGCCCACTGATCGCCGGCGCCGGCGTCGTCGGCGTTGCCGTGGGCTTTGGCGCACAAACCGTCGTCAAGGACGTCATTTCAGGCGTGTTTTTTCTGCTCGATGATGCGTTTCGTGTCGGCGAATATATTTCCTCGGGCAATTACAAGGGTACCGTGGAAAGCTTTTCGCTGCGCTCTGTGAAGTTGCGCCACCATCGTGGCCCGCTGTTCACAATACCTTTCGGTGAACTCGGGGCCGTCCAGAACCAGAGCCGTGACTGGGTTATCGACAAATTCAACATCACCGTTGGCTATGACACCGATATCGACTTCGCGCGCAAGCTGATCAAGCGGATCGGCCTCGAACTGGCGGAAGATCCCGAGTTCAAAAACTGGGTGCTCGACCCGATCAAGATGCAGGGCGTGCAGGAGTTCGGCGAGTACGGCATCGTGTTGAGGGTCAAGGCGACAACCAGACCGGGAGGCGCCTTCGGCATGAAACGCAAATTCTATGTACGCCTGCGCCAAGTCTTCAAGGAGCAGGGCATCGAACTCCCATTCCCGACCGTCCATGTCCAGGGGCTCCAGAACCCACATGGGGCAGAGAATGCGCCATTGGAGGAGATCACACCCGAGTTGAAAATGGCCGTCGCGCAGTCGCACACCAATCGGCGCAGAAAAAAAGCTAGTACAACGGAGTAGGAAAGCTGTGACACCTGCCGGTCACAGTGCGGCTTCCGCGCAGGGCCAAAAAAATCAGTGACTTAGGTAGTCGATAATTTCAGTTGATGATGCAGGAACGACAGTGAACGAGATGAACCGCAAATCGTTGTTTTTCTGCGAAAAACTACGCCGGAGCACTCCAAACTACGCTAACCCCTACTCCCACTCGATTGTTTCTAACCCAGCTAGGTCATTGATCTAGCTTGGTTTTTTCTTGCTTGCGGCACTGAAAGCCGACGCATGATCCGTCAAAAAGTTACGCTTTTGATTTTAAAGGGAAAATCGCCGCAAAAAATATTTCGAGGTTTCACCAACTATCGGCGCCAAACCACGACAATCTTGAGAAAAATCCGAGACTAGGGCACTATCCGTGAACGGAAGTGGACAGCTATCTCAAGTCCGGCCCTGTCGCGTCGCGTGACAGTTCGTGTCGGAGGAGCGGCGTCGATGGATCAGGGGTTCTTTCTTCTGTTCGCTGCGGCGTCCGTAGTCGCAGCTCTGACTTTGGTCCTGGCGCGCAATCCGGTTCACAGCGCATTGGCGCTGATGGCGTGTTTTCTGCAGATATCGGCGATCTTCGTCTTGCTCGAGGCGCCGTTGCTCGCAGTCATCCAAATTTTCGTCTATGTCGGCGCGATCATGGTCCTGTTCCTATTCGTGATCATGATGATCGATGTGCGCGAAGCGGTGTTGCAGCGGTTCTTGCCGGGCAGCAACCTGCCTGTTCTGGTGCTGCTCGTCCTGCTTGGGGTCGAGATGCTTGTACTGGTGCTCAGGAGCGACCGTTTTTCGGTCGCCGAGCCCGTCGCAATGCGCACCGGCGGTGAGGTCAGGCAACTCAGCACGACGCTTTTTGCTGACTATCTCCTGCCGTTTGAAGTCGCCTCCATCATCCTGCTGGCGGCCCTGGTAGGTGCCATCGTGCTGGCGCGTAAGGAGCCGCGGTGATGGTGCCGCTCTGGTGGTATATCGTGCTCGGAGTGGCCCTGTTCGTGATCGGAGCGGCGGGCGTACTGCTCAGACGCAATATCCTGGTCGTGCTGATGTCGCTGGAACTGCTGCTCAACTCGGTCAACGTCAATTTCATCGCTTTCGGACATTACTACGACGACTACCGCGGGCAGATTTTCGCCATTTTCGTCATCGCGATCACTGCGGCGGAGGTTGCCGTTGCCCTCGGCATCTTGGTCGCCCTCGCGAGGAACAAGTCCACTCTCAAGGTCGACGAAGTGAGCATGATGAAAGGATAGCCGGTGATATCGATCCGGCCGCTGCTTGCCGTTGCCGTCGCACTTCTGGCGGCCCTTGCAGTTCTCCTTCTAAACAAGCGCGTGAAGCTCCGCGATGCCGTCTCGCCGTTGGCCGCGACGGCCATGTTCGCAATTGTCGCCTCGATGGCGCCCACGGTGCTGGCGGGCGGGACAGTCGATTTGCGCCTGTTCGAGATTCTGCCGGGGATCGACTTCGCTTTCCGTGTCGATGCGCTCGGCATGGTGTTTGCCACCGTCTCGTCGCTGCTGTGGATCGTGGCGTCGATCTATTCCATCGGCTACATGCGGCACTTGAATGAGCATGCGCAGACCCGATTCTTCGCCTGCTTCGCCGCCAGCCTCGCGGCCGCCGCCGGGGGCGCCTTTGCCGCCAATCTGTTCACGTTGGTGATCTTCTACGAGGTGCTGAGCCTCGTTACCTATCCGCTTGTCTACCACCACGAGGACGAGGAGGGATGGACGGGCAGCCGCAAATACCTCGTCTATTTGATGGGCGCGTCGAAAAGCGTGCTTCTGGCCGCGCTGGCGTTAACTTACAGCATTGCGGGGTCACTCGACTTTGTACCGGGGGGGCTGTTGGCGGGGGTCGACGCCTCGGCGCCGCTGCTGACCGTCGTCTATTTCTGCTATCTCTTCGGCTTCGCCAAGGCCGCGGTGATGCCGATGCACGCCTGGCTGCCTGCCGCGATGGTGGCGCCGACACCGGTTAGCGCGCTCTTGCATGCGGTGGCCGTCGTCAAGATGGGTGTGTTCTGCGTGCTGCGCGTCGTGTTCCACGTCTTCGGCGCAGGGCTGATGGGCGGGCTGGGGCTCGGCATCGCCACGGCCTATGTGGTCTCGTTCACGATCCTGATGGCGTCCATCTACGCCCTGACGCGGGACGACCTGAAGGCACGGCTCGCCTATTCGACGGTCAGCCAACTCTCCTACATCGTGCTGGGCGCGGTTCTGCTGTCGCCCGCCGCGATGGTCGGCGGGATCATCCACATCGCGGCGCATGCATTCTCGAAGATCACGCTCTTTTTCTGTGCCGGGTCGATCTACTGCGCATCTGGCAAGCGGAACATTAGCGATATGGCCGGCATCGGCCGCAGGCTGCCCTGGACGATGGGGGCGTTCTTCGTCGGCTCGCTCAGCATGATCGGGGTGCCGCCGACTGCGGGCTTCATCAGCAAGTGGTATCTGGCGCTCGGCTCGGTGGAGGCCGGCGAGACCCCGTTCCTTATCGTGCTCCTGGTAAGTTCGGTCTTGAACGCCGCCTATTTCCTCCCGATCAGCTATGTCGCCTTCTTCGGGACGGAGGCGCAGGAGAGCCCGGCGACCGTTCGTGAAATTCCGATGTTGACGATCCCGCTGGTCGCGACCGCCATCCTGTCGGTGGCGATGGGCATCTTCCCGGACTATTTTCTCGCCCTAGCGGAAAGAGTCGTCAGATGATCAAGCGCGTCGTCGATTTCTTTGGCGATGAGAGACATGCGAAAAAGCGTCGCCGGCTATTTTATCTGGTGCTCGTCCTGATCGTCATCGCCGACTTTCTGGTCTTCCGCGAACACGCCGAATACCTGTGGGAGCGGTTGCCTGGCTGGTCTGCCCTCTACGGCTTCGGCTCCTGCGTGCTTCTGATCTTCGTGTCCAAGTTTCTTGGCCATCAGTGCGGGCTGATGCGGCGCGAGGACTATTATGACTGACTTCGTCCACCCCGGCCTGCTGTTCATTCTCGGCGCGTTGCCGATCCCCATCCTGAAAGGGTCTGTCCGCAAGGCCTATGTGCTGCTGATCCCAACGCTGGCGATCTTGGCCGTGCTGACGATGCATCCTGGCAGCTACGGCGCGGCGCAGTTCATCGGGCAGCAAATCATGATCGCGAAGGTCGACAAGCTGAGTGTCCTCTTCGCCACCGTTTTCAGCATCATGGCATTGATCGGCACGGTCTATGCGTTGCATCTGACGCACGCAGCCCAGCATGTGGCGGCGTTCGTCTACGTCGGCAGCGCGCTCGGGGTAGTGTTCGCCGGCGACTACCTGACCCTGTTCCTGTTCTGGGAGGGTATGACGTTTGCCTCTGCCTACCTGGTCTTTGCCCAGCGCAGCGAGCAGGCGCTCCGCGCAGGGTTCCGCTACCTCATGGTCCATATCACGGGCAGCGTTGCCCTGCTCGGCGGCATCATTCTCCATGGGTTCGCCACCGGTTCGGTGCTCTTTGGCCCGATCGAGGACGGGCTTGGCTTCGCCACCTGCCTGATCCTTGCCGGGTTCCTACTCAACGCCGCGGTGCCGCCACTCAACGCCTGGCTGACCGACGCCTACCCGGAAGCGACAGTCACCGGGGCCGTATTCATGAGCGCCTTAACCACGAAGACTGCCGTCTATGTGCTGGCGCGGGCGTTTCCAGGGACCGATCTTCTTGTCTGGCTCGGCACGGTGATGGCGCTTTACGGCGTTGTCTACGCGGTGCTGGAGAACGATTGCCGGCGGCTCTTGGCCTATCACATCGTCAGCCAGGTGGGCTACATGGTGGTGGGCATCGGCATCGGGACCGAGATGGCGGTGAACGGCGCCGTCAGCCATGCCTTCGCGCATATCCTTTACAAGGCGCTCCTCTTCATGGGCGCGGGGGCGGTGATCCACGTCACCGGGCGGCGCAAGCTCACCGAACTCGGAGGGCTCTACAAAACCATGCCGGTAACCCTTGCGCTCTACATGGTTGGCGCCTTGGCGATCTCGGCATTCCCGTTCTTCTCAGGTTTCGTCACCAAGTCGATGGTGGTGGCCGCCGCCGGACAGGATCATCGCGCGCTGGTGGTGCTGGCGCTGACAATGGCGTCGTCAGGGACGTTCCTGCACACCGGGCTCAAGCTCCCGTACTACATGTTTTTCGGCACGGACCAAGGGCTGCAAGCGCGAGAACCGCCGCGCAACATGCTGGTTGCGATGGGTATGGCAGCGGTGCTCTGCATTGCGATCGGGGTGTTCCCCCAGACGCTCTACGCGCTTCTGCCCCATCCGGTCGACTTCGATCCCTACACCGGCGTCCATATCACCGAGAGCCTCGGCGTGCTGATGTTCACCGCCTTGGGCTTCGTCATCTTCCTCAGAGCGCTCGACCCAGAGAATACGATCAGCATCGATACCGACTGGTTCTACCGCATGGGCGCGCGGCGCTTCATGTGGCTCGCCGAAAAACCGCTGGCGCGCTACGAGAAGGCGGTGAGTGACGTGTCCGAGACCGCGGCGCTGCCCTTTCTGCACGGGATGGCACGGGCAGGACTGCGGATCGATCTGCGCGGCGTGGACGCCTTCGTGAACGCCGTCGCTCGCGCGATCCTGCGCGGCGGTGGGGCGCTGCGGCGGCTCCAGAGCGGCGTCGTGACCCATTACGCGCTGGCGATGATCGCTGGTGTGATCGCGGCTATCGCCGTATTCGCTGTGGCGTGGCGGTAGGGGGCGCGATGACGATCCCTTTGCTTAGCCTCATCGTGTTCACGCCAGCCGTCGGGGCAGCGGCGCTGATGTTTGTCCGCAACGACGATGTGGTGCGGTGGATGGCACTGGGTGTCACTGTCCTCGACTTCGTGCTTTGCATCGCCATGCTCGGCGGCTTTGACACCTCTACCCACGAAATGCAGTTCACCGAGACGCGCCCGTGGGTGCCGGCGCTAGGGATCACCTACACACTTGGCATCGACGGGATCAGCGCACCCTTCGTGTTCCTGACCGCGCTGTTGGGCTGGATCAGCGTGCTTGCCTCGTGGGTTGCGATCGACCGCAAGGTGAAAGAGTTCATGGTCAGCCTGCTGGCCATGCAGGCGCTGATGCTGGGCGTGTTCTGCGCACTGGACCTGTTCCTGTTCTACGTCTTCTGGGAGGCGATGCTGATCCCGATGTATCTGATCATCGGCGTCTGGGGTGGCGACGGCCGGGTCTATGCAGCTTTCAAGTTCTTCCTCTACACACTGGCAGGCAGCCTCATGTTCCTGATCGGTGTCATCGTGCTCTATTTCCACGGTGGCGAGACCTTCGACATCCGCACCCTGATGGCGCAGGATTTGCCGCTCCAGGTCCAGTCATGGCTGTTCTTCGCCTTCCTGATCGCCTTCGCGGTCAAGGTGCCGATGGTCCCGGTCCATACTTGGCTGCCGGACGCCCATGTGCAGGCACCGACGGCCGGCAGCATCATCCTCGCCGCCGTGCTCCTGAAGATGGGCGCCTACGGGTTCCTGCGGTTCTCGCTGCCAATGCTGCCGGAGGCGTCGGTGCATTATTCGACGCTGATGCTGGTCCTTTCGGCGGTCGCTATCGTCTATGGCGGGTTGCTCGCCTTGGCGCAGGACGATCTGAAGAAGCTGGTGGCCTATTCCAGCATCAGCCACATGGGCTTGGTGACGCTGGGGATTTTCACGCTGAACCTCCGTGGGCTCGAGGGCGGCATCCTGCAGATGTTCAATCATGGCGTAACGACGGGCGCGTTGTTCCTGTCTGTGGGCCTTATCTACGAGCGAACCCATACCCGCAGCATCGCGGATTATGGCGGGCTGATGAAGGCGGCGCCGGTCTATACAGCGTTTCTTGCACTATTCACCCTGTCGTCGATGGCTCTGCCGGGAACGAATTCGTTCGTTGGCGAGTTGCTGGTGCTGTCAGGCGCGTTCGCAGCCAACCTCGCTGTCGGCGCTGCCGCCGTTCTAGGGGCCTTGCTGGGAGCAGCCTATCTGCTTGGCATGTATAGGAAAGTCGCTCTTGGTCCGGCCAGCATCGGCGTGCGGTTCAAGATCCGCGACGTGAACGCCCGTGAGATGGCGGCGATCCTGCCGCTAGCCGTCTTCGTTCTTTGGGTCGGGCTCTATCCGAAGCCCTTTCTCGAAATCATCGACGCCTCGGTCAAGCATCTACTAGCGCAGGTGCACGGTAAGGGGGGCGCCCAATGACCGCCGCCGCGCTTTTCCAGTCGATTCTGGCGAGCCTGCCCGAGATCGTCGTGGTTACCGGGGCCTGCATCCTGCTGATCCTGGGGCAGTTGGTGCGGAAGGGGCAGCAACAATTCCTTGTCTGGGCTTCAATCGCGGTCGTGCTGATTGCCGCCCTGGGGACACTCATGCTGGCGGGCGAGGTGCGGCCGGCCTACTCGGGCATGTTCGTCGCCGACCGCTTCGCGGTCTTCTTCAAGGTCGTGTTCTACCTGGTCACAGTTCTGACATTCCTTCTTTCGCGAAAATATGCCGAGATCGAAGGGATCGGGAGCAGTGAATACTATGTACTGCTGCTCTTGGCGCTTTCGGGTATGATGATCATGGCCTCGGCGACCGACCTCCTGTCGATCTATGTAGGCCTCGAACTGATGGTGCTCTGCACTTATGTGCTGACCGGCTTCCTGCGGCAGCAGCGGCGGTCGAACGAAGCGGCGCTGAAATACGTGATCCTTGGCGGGGTCTCGACCGGGATTTTCCTTTACGGCGTTTCGCTGATCTACGGGCTCACCGGCACGACGCAGTTGGATGGGATGGCTGCGGCGGTGACCGGTGATCCGCTCGATCCCGGATTGCTCCTGGCTGTGGTTTTTATCGTCGCGGGGCTGGTATTCAAGGTCGGCGCGGTGCCGTTCCATATGTGGGTGCCGGACGTCTATGAGGGCGCGCCGACAACGATCACCGCCTTCATGTCGGTGGGACCCAAGGCAGCAGGGTTCGCCGTGATCCTGCGGGTGTTCCTCAACCCACTGGTCGCCGCCTCGAACGTCTGGATCATCGTCGCCGTCATTGCAGCAGTGACGATGGCGCTCGGCAGTTTCGTGGCGCTGGTGCAGGACAATTTCAAGCGCCTCTTGGCCTATTCCAGCATCGCCCATGCCGGGTTCGCCATGTTCGGCGTGGCGGCCGGCGGTGCGGACGGGGCCGCCAGCGTGATGCTCTATTTGCTGATCTATGCGTTCATGAACCTCGGCATCTTCGGTATCGTCATCATGATGCGGAACGGCGATTTCTCGGGCGAGGTCATCGAGGACTACGCTGGTCTCGCCAAGTCGCATCGCGGGCTGGCGCTTCTGATGCTGCTTTATCTGTTCTCGTTGGCCGGCATTCCGCCGACAGCCGGGTTCTTCGCCAAGTTCTACGTGCTGGTCGCGCTCGTCGAGCGGGGTTTCGTCATGCTGGCGGTGATCGCAGTGCTGCTGAGCGCCGTTGCCGCCTACTTCTACATCCGCATCGTGATGGTGATCTACATGCGCGAGCCGGAGGGCGCGTTCGACCCGGCGCTGACGCCCGCGGTCGCCGCCACACTCGCCTTCACCGCTGCCGGCACCATCGGCATCGGCCTATTTCCGGCGTGGTTTCTGAGGCTTGCGCAACATGCCGCAGTTGGCGGCTGATCGATTGGATTTGCAATGATCCGGCTGACGGAATACTCTGGCCGTGCAAGAAAGGAATGCCCAAGTCGCTTTCGAGGGCGCCCGCATCACCGGTCCCAAAGGGGTCGGTAGCGGCCAGAGCAAAGCCCTCGGTGGGTGACCGGGGCTACGCGACGTGACCGGAATGGAGTTCCTGCCGGTTCTTTTCATGGTTGCCGGAATTGTTCTGGTGGCGATGGTTACGCTTTTTGTCTCCTCGCTACTGCGCCGATCCAATCCCTATCCCGCGAAGAACATGCCCTATGAATGCGGCATGGACCCGGCGGGCGAAGCCGCCGGAGGCCGCTTCAGGGTGCAGTTCTTCATCATCGCGATCCTATTTGTCGTCTTCGATGTCGAGACGATGTTCCTCTTTCCCTGGGCCGTTGTCCTGAAACAGATCGGGTTGGTCGGCTATGTCGAGATGTTCGTCTTCATATTGCTGCTTCTCGTGGGCTTCGCCTACGCCTGGCTGAAGGGGGCGCTAGAATGGGAGGCGTAAACAACGCGATCCGCGACAGCGTGCTGTTCACCACGGCCGACAGCCTGATCAGCTGGAGCCGAAGGTCGGCGCTATGGCCCGAAACCTTCGGCATTGCCTGCTGCGCCATCGAGATGATCTCGGCGGGGTGTGCCCGCTACGATCTCGACCGCTTCGGTGTGGTGTTCCGGCCTTCGCCGCGCCAGTCCGACGTGATGATCATCGCCGGCACCATAACGCGGAAATTCGCGCCCGTGGTGCGCCGGCTCTATGACCAGATGCCGGAACCGCGCTGGGTCATCGCCATGGGCACCTGCGCCATCTCGGGCGGGGTCTACAACACCTATGCCGTGGTGCAGGGGGCGGAGACCTTCGTGCCAGTGGACGTGCATGTGCCCGGCTGCCCGCCGCGGCCCGAGGCGCTGATGCACGGCTTCCTTCTGCTTCAGGAGAAGATCAAGAAATCCAGGGCGTTGGCCGGGACGCCTCTGGACCGGGTCGCGGTGCCATGAGCGTGGAGACGTCCCTCATCCGCACCCTGATCGCGGAGCGTTTCGGGGGGGCAATCGAGGAGCTTGGCTTCTCACATGGGGTTCACGCTTTCGCCGCTCCGCCTGACATGATCGTCCAGCTTTGCCGGTTCCTGAAGGAACACCCGGCGCTGCGGTTCGATTTCCTGTCCGACATCTGCGGGGTCGATCACTACCCCGAAGCACCGCGCTACGAGGCGGTGTACCATCTCTTTTCGCTGCCGAACAAATGGCGCGTGCGGATCAAGTGCCGCCTCCGCGATCCTCCGCGGATCCCGTCGGTGACGGGGGTCTGGCGCACCGCCAACTGGCATGAGCGCGAGGCCTGGGACATGTACGGGATCAGGTTCGAAGGCCACCCCGACCTGCGCCGGATCTATATGTGGGAAGGGTTCGAGGGCTTCCCGCAGCGCAAGGACTTTCCGCTACGGGGCTACAAGGACAAGCTGAACCCGTTTGGCGCCGAAGGCCCACCGCCGACGCAGCCCGACCTTGCCACCAAGGACATTCCATAGGGAGGCTGTTCCACACCGAGGACTTGAGATGACCGAAGTCACGGAACTGAGCTGGCCGGAAGCCGATGCGCCCCACACCAAGGAGGTGCTTCTCAACCTCGGCCCGCAGCATCCCAGCACGCATGGGGTGCTGCGGCTCGTCCTCGAGTTGGATGGCGAATATGTCGCGCGCGTGGACCCGCATATCGGCTACCTGCACCGCGGCACAGAGAAACTGGCAGAGAGCTTCACATACACCCAGATCTTCCCGCTAACCGACCGGCTCGACTACCTCTGCCCGCCCTCGAACAATCTGGCCTTCGCACTGGCTGTGGAGAAGCTCCTGGGCATCGAAGCCCCGATCCGCGCGCAATATATCCGCGTGCTGATGGCCGAACTGGCACGGATCTCCGGTCATCTTCTGATCACCGGCGCACTCCCGCTGGACCTGGGCGCCATGACCGCGCTCCTTTACGCCATGCGCGAGCGCGAAATGATCATGGACTTGTTGGAGATGATCAGCGGGGCGCGGATGCACACCTCCTTCTGCCGGGTCGGCGGTGTGCGCGAGGATCTGCCCGACGGGTTCTTCCCCAAGATCCGGGAGTTCTGCGACATCTTCCCGAACCGGATCCGCGACTATGAACGGCTGGTCGATAACAACCGCGTGTTCCTGAAGCGAACGCAGGGGATCGGCGTGATCTCCGCCGCGGACGGCATCGATCTGGGACTGAGCGGCCCGAACCTGCGCGCCTCGGGCGTCGACTGGGACATCCGCCGCGACGAGCCCTATGAGATCTACGACCGGCTCGCGTTCAACGTTATTACCCGAGATGAAGGCGATTGCTACGCACGCTGGCGATGCCGCGTCGACGAAATGCGCGAGAGCGTCCGGATCATCGAGCAATGCCTCGACCAGATGCCCGATGGGCCGTTCCAGATCGACATGCCGACAATCGCCTTCCCGGTGGACAAGGATCGGGTGCACTGCTCGATGGAGGCGCTGATCCAGCATTTCGACCTGTCAGCCTATGGCTTCAAGGTGCCTAAGGGCGAGGTCTACTCGGCGATCGAGGCGCCAAAGGGCGAGCTCGGCTTCTACATCATCAGCGACGGGTCGCCAAAACCGTTCCGCATGAAGGTCCGGGCACCTTCGTTCGTCAACCTTCAGGCACTGTTCGGGGTCACCAACGCGCGCTACCTGGCGGACATGATCGCCGTGCTCGGCAGCCTCGACCCCGTGATGGCGGAGGTGGACAAGTAGCAGGGAATTGGGCGCGATGACCATGCGCGAAAAGATCGAAGAGGCGGCGTCGCGGTATCCCGACCAGCGCTCGGCCATCATGCCCGCGCTTCTGATCGCGCAGAGGGAACATGGCCATCTGCCCGGCCCGGTGCTGGAAGAGGTCGCCGACATCCTCGGCGTCGAGCGTATCTGGGTCTACGAACTGGCGACCTTCTACACACTTTTCCATACCGAGCCGGTCGGCATTTTCCACCTGCAGCTCTGCGACAACGTCTCCTGCATGCTGTGCCGATCCGAGGACCTGCTGAGACACCTGGAGGAGGTGCTCGGCATCAAGAAGGGCGGCACGACGCCGGACGGGCTGTTCACGCTTTCGACCGTCGAATGCCTCGGCGCTTGCGAGATGGCCCCGGTGATGCAGGTCGGCGACGACTATCACGGCGACCTCGACATCGCTCGGATCGACGCGCTCCTGGACAGGCTGCGCGCGACGGTGCGGCAGGCGACTGGCGCCGATCTCGTCGCCCCAGGACCGCCGGGAGAATAGCGCCATGTTCGAACCCGTCCTTCTCAAGAACTTGGACGTGCCGGATGGCCATCTGCTCGCGACCTATGAGGCCGGCGGCGGCTACCGGGCGCTGGCCAAGGCGCTGCGGGAGCACACACCCGACGAGATCATCGACCTCGTCAAGAAATCCAACCTGCGCGGGCGCGGCGGAGCCGGATTCCCCACGGGCATGAAATGGAGCTTCGTGCCCAAGCGTACCGGCAAGCCGAAATACCTGTGCTGCAACGCCGATGAAGGCGAGCCGGGCACCTTCAAGGACCGGATCATCATGGAGCGTGACCCACACCAACTGATCGAGGGCATGGCGATCAGCGCCTACGCGATAGGGGCGGAAACCGCCTATGTCTACATCCGCGGGGAGTACACGCTGGCGATCGCGCGGCTGGAGCAGGCGATCGCCGAGGCCCATGCGAAGGGTTATCTGGGAACACGGATTCTGGGCTCGGATTTCAGCTTCGTCGTGCACATCCATTGCGGCGCCGGCGCCTATATCTGCGGCGAGGAGACCGCGATGCTCGACTCGCTCGAAGGCAAGCGGGCGCAGCCGCGTCTGAAACCGCCGTTCCCGGCGGTCGAAGGGCTTTACGCCAGCCCGACCGTGATCAACAACGTCGAGACGCTGGCCTGCGTCCCGCATATCGTGGTGCGAGGGGCCGACTGGTTCCGCGGCATCGGCCCGGACAAGAGCCCCGGCCCGAAGCTCTATTGCCTCAGCGGACAGGTGCGGAAACCGGGCCTTTACGAGCTGCCGATGGGGATACCGCTGCGCGAACTGGTCTGTGACTATGCCGGCGGGCCGCTGCCGGGGCGCAAGCTCAAGGCGGTGATCCCAGGCGGGGTCTCGGCGCCGCTGATCCCGGAACGCGGGCTGGACGTCGGGATGGACTTCGACTCGCTGGCCGCCGCTGGCTCGATGCTCGGCTCGGCCGGGGTGATCGTGATCGACGACTCGACCTGCATTGTCAAAGTCGCCACCCGGATCATCGAGTTCTTCCATCACGAGTCCTGCGGCAAGTGCACCCCCTGCCGCGAAGGGTTGAACTGGGTCGTCAAGGTGCTGCGCCGGGTCGAGGCGGGCCAGGGCGCGCCGGGCGACCTGGAACAGTTGGCGGAGCTCTGCAAGGGCATTTTCGGCAACACGTTCTGCGCTCTGGGCGACGGCGCGGCGATGGGCCTGCGGGCGGCACTGGCGCATTTCGAGGATGAATTCGTCGCGCATATCGAGGAGCGGAGGTGTCTGTTTCACTGAGGAGGACGCAGCGAGAGGACCGCGAGGAAAGCCATGGTTAGCGTGACAATCGATGAACGAATGCTGGAAGTGGAGGCGGGCTCTACGGTGCTGCAGGCCGCCGAGCGTTTGGGCATCGACATCCCGACCTTCTGCTATCTGAAGCGGCTGCCGGCGCTGGCCTCCTGCCGCATGTGCCTGGTGGAGATTGAGGGACAGCGGCGGCTACAGCCTTCTTGCGCCACCGCGGTCACCGACGGCATGGTGGTGCGGACGAACACGCAGTTGATCGACGAAACGCGCTCTTCCATGCTCGACATGCTGCTCGCCAACCACCCTCTCGACTGCCCGATCTGCGACAAGGGTGGCGAGTGCGAGCTGCAAGACATGGTGATGGCATACGGGCCCCGCACAAGCCGGTTCCGCGATGCCAAGCGCGTGTTCCACTCCGAGGATATCCGTCTCAGCCCGGTCATCATCATGAACGTCAACCGCTGCATCCAGTGCCAGCGCTGCGTCCGGATGTGCGAAGAAGTCGTCGGCGCGGTCGCCTTGGGCACCGTTGAAAAAGGCATGGATACCGCCGTCACTGGCTTCGAGGGCAGTCTCGCGAGTTGCGATCAATGCGGCAATTGCGTCGAGGTCTGCCCGGTCGGCGCGCTGATGAGCTTCCCCTATCGCTACAAGGCGCGGCCCTGGGATCTGGTCGAGACCGACACGGTCTGCCCGCATTGCGGCACCGGCTGCCAATTAACCGTCGGCGCGCGCAAGGGCGAATTCATGCGGGTCCGCTCGAAGGTGGAGCACGGCATAAACCGCGAAACGCTCTGCGTGCGCGGGCGCTTCGGCCTCGACTTCGTCGGCAGTCAGGACCGGATCAAGCGGCCGATGATCCGTCGTGACGGGGCCCTGGTTCCGGTTTCCTGGGACGAAGCCGGGGACTACCTCCGCCGGCGGCTGTCGGCCGTCGCCAGCAAGGCCGCGGGCGGGCTGGCCTCGCCGCGCCTGCCCAACGAGGTGCTTTATCAGTTCCAGAAGCTGATGCGGACGGCATTCCGGACCAACAATATCGACTGCTCCTCGCGCTGGTCCACGCCCTTTGATGCGCTCGGCCCGTTGGTGGCCGCCTTCTACACCCGCGCGCCGCTGGAGGAGGTGATCGGCAACGACTGTGTGCTCGTCGTCGGTGGCAACGTGACGGACGAAAACCCAGTCACCGAATATCTGCTGCGAGACTGTGCACGGCGGCGACAGACCGGCTTACTCATGCTCTCGGCGCGGCCATCCCGCCTGGACGCCGATGCGCGGGCGGTCGTTCGCGTGCCGCCGGGCGGTGAGGCTCAGGGCCTTGCCGCGGTGGTGAGCGCACTGGGGGCGGCTGGTCAGGCATTGCCGGGCGATGTTTTTGCGGACATGGGCGCGAAAACCGGCCGGCCGGCAGCGGCCACCGACAGTGACGGTCCGGACCGTCTGGCCGCGGCGCTGCTGGAAGGCCGCAGCGTCACCGTGCTTGTCAGCGCTGACCTCTTGAGATCGCCCCAAGCGCGCGCGACGTTGTACCAGCTCAACAACCTTTTGCAGGTTCTGCGCGCACTCGGCAAGGGCCTGGCGATGCAGTTCCTGTTCGACCGTGCCAACCAACTGGGTGCCTGGGACATGGGCGTTCTGCCGACGGCGCTGCCGGGGCTGTGGGCGCTCGCCAATGATGCGGCGCGCGCAACTCTCGAACGAGCCTGGGGCGTCGAAATCCCGTCTGAACCGGGCGTGGATTTCGACGCCATGCTGGAGCTCTGTGACAGGAAGCGAATGGGTGCGCTCTATATCGTCGGAAGCGACCCCCTGATGTCCTATCCCGACCGGGGATTCGTGCAGCGGGCGCTTCGTGCCGCCGATCTCTTGATCGTGCAGGACGCGTTCCTCACGGATACGGCGGGCCTGGCGGATGTCGTGCTGCCCGCGGCGAGTTATGGCGAGGAATCCGGCACGTTCACCAACAACGAAGGCCGCACCCAGAAGGTCTGCAAGTTCCGCGAACCCGCCCTCGAGGCGCGGGACAATCTGGCGATATTCGACTTCGTAGCGGCGCTTCGCGGCCAGGCGTTGCGGCCGTCGATCCAAGGCGAAATCTTCGGCGAGATCGCCAGGCTGGTTCCGGCCTACGAAGGATTGACGCAGGACGGGCTTGGCGCCGACGGAGCTTTCACGAAGGCGGCCCTTGCGCCACCGGTTGGCGAGTTCTTCGCCCTCCCGCCTGCCCCCATTGCAGCCGACCGGCTCATGCTGGTTACCGGCAACTGCCTGTTCCACAACGGATATCTTTCCGAGCGCTCGGAGATCCTGAATACGGTCGCGGATGACCCGTATGTCGAGATGAGCGCGCCGGATGCAACGCAGCTTGGCCTTGCGGATGGCGATCAGGTGGTCGTGCGGTCCGCCCAGGGCGAACTGACGGCGAAGCTCAAGGTCAACAAGCGTTTTCCCAGGGGCCTCGTGTTCGTTCCCGAGAACTACAGATCCCTGCGTCTCAACAGCCTGATGCGGCGGGGCGAATACCCATGTCCGGTGGAAGTTGAAATGGCGCATGCCGCTTTCGAGATCGCCACTGTCGCCGTGGCCGAGGCGCGGCCTGACAATCCGATCTGAGGCTTCACGGGTTCCTGTGCAGCCTGCCCTGATCCTGCGCCTTGAGCCGGTATCGTCAGTGATAGCCGGTCCCGGCAATGTAATCGTGCAGCACTTGCTCGTTGCTCATCAGTTCGTCGAGCCGGTGCTTGACCACGTCGCCGATGCTCACCACGCCGACAGTAGCGTTGCCATCCATGACCAGCACATGGCGCGTACGCCGTTTGGTCATGGTCGCCATCACCGACGGCAGCAAATCCTGTGTCGAACAGGTCGCCACACTGCGGTTCATGATGTCGGCGACCCGCATCAAGGGCGCCTCGGTTCCGTATTCAGCCACCGCATTGCAGCAGTCCCGCTCCGAAAGCGTGCCCAGGCATTGCCCGGGGAAACGGCTGACGACCACGAAGCCGATGTTGTTCTCCCGAAACAGCCGTAGCACTTCCACCATCGTCTGACTTGGAGTGACCGAGATGACCTCGGGAGCCTTGGTCTTCAAGATATGGCAGACCAGCATTTGAGCCTCCTGTCTGCGCGCTCCGGCTTGCCAGCTGGCGCGCCTTCACGTTCGTCGGATATTCCGCCACCAGTTGTACCCCTGCGGCTCGCTCGTCTCGACCAGCACGTCCTGCTCGGTGTTCAGACGTGCAGCGACCACGCCGCCGCCGGTCATCGCCTTGCCCGGTTTGCCGAGCAGATCGTCGCGCCCGATCACCAGGTCACGCGAGGAAAAACTCGAGAACTCGTACTGTTGGCCAAGCGCGATCGCGTCCGCCGGACAGGCGTCTTCACACAGCCCGCAGAATAGGCACCGGGCCATGTCGATCTCGAATTTTGCCGGGCGTCGGTTGCCCTTCTCGTCCTCGTAGGGGATGACTTCGATGCAGTAGCAGGGACAAATCCGCGCGCAGAGTTCGCAGGCCACGCATTTGATCTCGCCCTCTTCGTCACGCTTCAGGAAGTGATGCCCGCGGTAACGCGAATAGGGCAACCATTTTTCCTTGTCAGGATACTGCATGGTCACGGATTTGGAGAACATGTACCCGAAGGTCAGCGCCAAGCCGTTCGCCAGATCGGCGAAGAACGCCCAGCCGATCCATGTTCCAATTCTGTCCAGTGCGCGCGACATCGTCGCCCCGCTGCGGAGCCGCTACGGCCCCTAAAGGAAAGCAACACCAGTTATGATTATGTTCGCCATTGACAGAGGAAGCAAGACTTTCCAACCGATCGCCATCAGTTGGTCGTAGCGATAGCGCGGGAAAGTGAAGCGGAACCAGATAAACACATAGACGAAGAACGCGACCTTGAGCACGAACCAGACGAGCGGTGGCAACGGGACCAGCACGCCGTTCCAGCCGCCGAAGAACAGGATCACCGCCAGGACCGACGTCAAAAGCATGATGGCGTATTCACTGACCATGAAGAACGCAAAGCGGATACCGCTGTATTCGGTATGGAACCCGGCCCCCAGGTCGCCTTCCGCTTCCGCCAGGTCGAAGGGAATGCGCTGGGATTCGGCCAGCCCAGCGACGAAGAACACGAAGAACCCGACCGGTTGGTAGACGATGTTCCAGACATTGGCTTGCGCCCGCACGATGTCGAGCAGGCTCATGGATTGCGCCAGCATGACCACGCCGATGACCGCGAACCCCATCGGGATCTCGTAGCTGATCATCTGCGCGCAGGTCCTGAGACTGCCCAGAACAGCGTATTTGCTGTTCGCTGCCCAGCCTCCGAAGATGACGCCATAGACCTCGATCCCGATCACCGCGAAGACGAAAAGCAGCGCGACGTTCATGTTGGAGACGTAGAGAGTGATCTCGGTGCCGAGGACCGATACGGATTCGCCAAAGGGGACCGCGACGAACACCACGAAGGGCGGGGCGAGCGCCAGGATCGGCGCCAGTTTGAACAGGAAGCGGTCGGCCTCGGCAGGGATGTGGTCCTCTTTGGTCAAGAGCTTGACCCCGTCCGCCACCGGCTGCAGCAGCCCATGCCATCCCACACGCATCGGCCCCATCCTCTGCTGCATGCGCCCCGCGATCTTGCGTTCCAGCCAGGTCAGCGGCAAGGGCAGCAGCAGCAGGATCGCAATCAGCAAAGCGACCTTGAAGACGATCAGCCCAAGAGCAACGACGAGTTCCATGATCCGAGGCCACTCGTTCAACGGGATGAAACCCGCGACCTGATTAGCACTGCGCAGTGGTCAGGCTGCGCGGGCGTGGCAATCGCCAACGGTGGCGCAACCTGTGCAATGATATCACAGCCTTGCCATCGCTGGCTACGATCCGTGCGGCGCGGCGCTTAGCCGGACGGCAAGGCGAAGCGAACTGCCATTCAATATTGTCTCGTACATTTTCGATAGAGCGCTTATCCTCGCGCCCGATCAACCGTGAAGCTCGTGTCGGAACGCAGCCTCAAGGCGACGCCCGCGCTTCCTACCAGTTTTGCCTGGCACCTGGCGTTTTGGGACTGAGTGTTGCGCGGCGCGGCAACAGCGTAAGGGGCGACCCATGCAGCTCAGTTCAAGCAGCTTTGCGAACGGTACGACGATCCCGCGGCGCTTCACTTGCGACGGTGAGGATCGTTCCCCTCCCCTCGGTTGGACTGGCGCTCCAGCCGGAACCGGCAGCTTTGTCCTTCTCTGCGATGATCCAGACGCTCCGGCGAAGATCTGGCATCACTGGGCGGCCTATGACATTGCGGCCGATTGTGTAGGGTTGGCCGAAGGCGCCGCCCAGCACGCCGGCAAGCAAGGCTTCAAGCAGGCAACCAACGATTTCCGGCGACCAGGTTACGGTGGTCCCTGCCCACCGCATCGCCACGGCCGACACCGCTATCACTTCCGGTTGCTTGCGCTGTCGATCAAGCACCTGCCGCCCGGCAACGACCGATCGTGTCAGGCGGTCGAACGAGAAGCGCGCAAGCATCTCCTCGCCGAGGCGGTTCTCGTCGGAGTATATGAGCGATGATGGTCTTCGCTCGTGTGAACTCTGGCAATTGAGGAAGGCCTGCGGGTCATGAGCGGCATGACTGATCGTGATGGGCCCGGCTGGTACGCGTCATGCGGATCTTTCTCTGTGGCGATGTGATGACGGGGCGAGGCATAGACCAAGCGCTTCCACATCCATGTGACCCTCGTCTTCACGAGCGCTATGTGCAATCGGCCATAGACTACGTCCGGATGGCGGAGGCTGCGAACCAACCGATACCGACACCGGTCGACTTCCCCTACATCTGGGGCGCTACGCTGCAAGAATTGGAGCGGGCTCGGCCGGACGCGAGCATCATAAATCTCGAGACCAGCATTACGCGCTGCGACGCCTATGTCGCCAAAGGCATCAACTACAGGATGAGCCCCGAGAACGCCGACTGCCTCGTCGCCGCGGGGGTCGACTGCTGCGTGCTCGGCAACAATCACGTTCTTGATTGGGGGCGCGCTGGGCTGCTGGAGACCCTGGCGACGCTCGAGCGTTTGCAAATCAAGACCGCAGGCGCGGGGCGCAATGCCGCCCAGGCAAGCGCCCCGGCGATTTTGGCAGACACCGACGCAGGGCGCGTACTTGTTTTTTCGTTCGCCTCGAAGACGAGCGGCGTCCCTCGACATTGGGCGGCGACGCATGACCGGGCCGGAGTGAACTTTCTACCTTCGCTTTCCGATGCGACTGTCGCAGCGATCGCCGATCTGGTGGCCGCTGTCCGACGAGAAAATGATGTGGTTGTGGTCTCCCTTCATTGGGGACCAAACTGGGGCTATGACATCCCGGAGGAGCAAAGGTGGTTCGCCCACGAACTGATCGACAGGGCCGACATATCCATCGTTCACGGCCATTCATCGCATCATGCCAAATCCATCGAAGTGTACAAGAACCGCCTTATTCTCTATGGCTGCGGCGACTTCCTGAATGACTATGAAGGCATCAAAGGCCACGGGGAATTTCGGCCCGACCTTGCCCTGATGTACATCGCTGACCTTGGTCCTGGAAGCGATCTGGTCGCGCTCGAACTGGTGCCCCTCCAGATCCGCCGTTTCCAGCTCATCCAGGCGGCGAACAGCGACATTGGCTGGTTGCAGCAGACCCTGGACCGCGAAAGCCGGCAGTTTGCTACGTGCGTTGGCACTGCGCCAGGGGGGAGGCTTGCGCTGTCCTGGCCGACAATGTGAACTGGCGGTGGGCGCTGTCTGCCAATTGAGCTATAGTAAGTGATCGAGCACCGTAGAAAGTGGCCGTAGTTTCGCCAAGTGCGTCCAGCGGCCCAACTTCGCTGTTCGGAAGCACGCGTTTCTTGTGAATGGCGCTCGTTGCCATGACCACGCCGATCGTCCTGCCTTGGCCGTTGCAAAGCCTCCTGGAGGCGGTAGCGCGGGCGGTGCTGCAACCTGGCGACCGGCCTCACATCGATTTCTCGCGACCGATCGGCGAGGCCGCACTGGTATCGCCGGACTCCGTGTCGTGGCGCGTGTTCAAGAACCCGCTTTCACTGTTCATCGGCGGCGTCACCGCCGTGATCATGGAGCTTGCAGAACCGCGGGTGCGCACCGGCGTATGGGAGCATACGTCTTTCCGCCTGAATCCAATTCGGCGACTGCACAGCACGGGGCTCGCTGCCATGGTGACGATCTACGGTTCCCGCACCACGGCCGAGGCCATGATCGCCCGCGTTCGGCGGATACACGACCGGGTCGCAGGCGTAACATCGTCAGGCGAGGCGTATTGCGCCAATGACCCCGACCTTCTGAACTGGGTTCACGGCACGGCGGCGTACGGCTTTGTCCAAGCTTATCACACCTATGTGCGGCAGCTCTCCGCATCGGAGCGCGACCGCTGTTATGCCGAGGGCGTTCCCGCCGCGCGCCTTTTCGGCGCCACAGGCGCACCGGAATCGGAAGCCGAGCTTGAAACGCTGTTCCAAGCGACAGCCGGACGGCTGGATCGCTCGACCATCGTGCTCGAATTTCTCGAGATCATGCGTTCGGCGCCTATCCTGCCGCAGCCACTGAGGCCGGCACAGCACCTGCTGGTGTCGGCTGCCGTTGATCTGGTGCCTGGTTGGATGCAGGCGCTGTTGGGGCTCACCGGGCACGGCTTGCACAGCTGGGAAGCCGAGACGGTCCGGCAGGCAGGGGCTTTGGCGGATCGCCTCGTCATGGAAACCAACCCGGCCGTTCAGGCCTGCCGGCGGATGCGCCTTCCGGCCGACTATCTGTATGTCCATCGCAGCGCAGTCGGCGCCCGTCCATGATTGTCTTGTTCACGGATTTCGGTTTGCACGGCCCCTACACGGGCCAGATGAAGGCTGTGTTGCACCAGATGGCGCCGGGCATCCCCGCGATCGACCTCTTCTCCGATGCGCCGGTCGGCAATCCCAAGGCGTCGGCTTACCTGCTGGTGGCCTACGCGGAATGGTTCCCTGCGGGAACCGTCTTTCTCTGTGTCGTCGATCCAGGCGTCGGAGGGACGCGGCCGTCCGTCATCGTCGAGGCCGACGGTCGCTGGTATGTCGGCCCCGGCAACGGCCTGTTCGAGCTGATCCAGCGCCGCGCGGCCAAGACGTTGAGCTGGGATATCGACTGGAGGCCAGAGCGCCTGTCCGCCAGCTTCCACGGGCGTGACCTGTTTGCCCCGGTCGCGGCGATGCTGGCACGCGGTGAGCCGCCGCCCGGCAGGCCGCGCCTGGATGAGGCAGATCGCCGTAGAGACTGGCCGGAGGACCTCGCCGAGATCGTCTATATCGACCATTTCGGCAATGCCATGACCGGCCTGAGGGCGGCCAGGCTGCCGGCGGGCGCAAGGCTCGCCGCAGCAGATCGCCTGCTGGAGGCCGCGACGACCTTCAGCGATCGGCCGCCAGGCACGGCCTTTTGGTACGAGAACTCGAACGGGCTTGCCGAGATCGCTGTCAATCAAGGGCGGGCGGGCGGTGAGCTTGGTCTCGTGATCGGCAGTCCTGTGGAAATCGTCCTTTGAACGAAACCGGTTGTCCGTCACGGCGTTGATCTATTGCGATGCGCAAATCAACGAAACGAGGCCCGGGCGCCGATCTGCCGAAGCTGCAAAAAGGCGATGACAAGGTGCGGGCGACGACCGGCAACAAGCGCCTTGCCGAGCAGATTCGCAAGGTTCTTGCCAAGCACTATGCGAGCAAATACCGGGCGAGGTGAAAAACGCGATCGCTACACCCGGAACGAGCACGAAGGGAGGTTGTCATGACCGATGGTATTGCTCAGAAAACCTGTACGCCCTGCCGCGGTGGCGTCGCGCCGCTAACGCAGGAGGCAGCCGAGGGCTATCTGTCCCAGACCCCTGGCTGGGAACTGGAGGAGGGGTGCCTGCTGCGCCGCAAATTCAAATTCGCGGACTTCCGTCAATCGCTCAGCTTCGTCGACAAAGTTGCTCTATTGGCGGAAGAAGAACGGCATCATCCCGACATCTGTTTCGGCTGGGGTTATGCGGCAGTCTCGCTGCAGACACACAAGATCAAGGGATTGCACGAGAACGACTTCATCATGGCCGCGAAGATCAACCTCATCGCCGGTTCGTAGAGAGGCACCCGGCACCAAACGGCCGGAACGGGGTCCAAAAGCTCGCTTTCACGATTGGCCGGTTAGCGCGATTTCGGACACTCAATCGCGGCGCCTGAGTACGGAAGAAGGTCGTTGATCAGGGATTACGCAACATCTCCTGGAGTATTTCCTCGAGCGGGTGCGGCGAAATGCCAAGTTCTTCAAATCCGGGCATCTGCGGCGATGACACGTTGTCGACCTGCATCAGTTCCACCTGATTCCGAGTGACGGGCGGGCTCGGGAGCATTTCGGCGAACCAAGCCAGTGCGTGCCAAGCGGCAAATGGGATTGGGACCAGTATGGGTCTAAGACCGGCTTGGTGTGCAACGGCTCTGAGAAATTCCTCGTAAGAGTAGACGCGAGGGCCGCCGCACTCATACGTGATCGCATGCGGTTCCGTCCCCTGCAGCACTCTTGCGGTCGCCTCTGCCACATCGCCCACATAGGCCGGCTGCAATCTCGTCAGGCCGCGACCGAACATCGGATAGATTGGAAGCCGGCGGAGAAGTTTGAGGATAATCGTGAGAAACGCGTCATCCGGTCCGAACATCACCGCCGGGCGGATGATGATGGCGTCAGCAAACGCGGCACGCACCGCCTGTTCGCCTTCGCCACGCTTGCGGATGTAGAGCGACGGCGAGGCAACATCCGAGCCGATTCCTGAAACGTGAGCGAGCCGTTCAACGCCAGCTCGGTGTGCTTGAGCCGCAACCCGCCGGGCCGACTCGACATGCACGGAATGAAAGGTCTCCTGTCCCCGTTCGACATAGAGACTGACCGCATTTACAACACCGAAAGCACCGGCAAGTGCATCGGCGATCGCCCGCTCATCATCGATATCGGCTTCGACCGATTGAAGTTGCCGATCATCAGAACCAAACAACTTCTCGGCCCGTTCCGGATGTCTTGATGCAATCCGAACGAAAAAACCGCCATTACGGAGATGCCGAACAACGCTGCGGCCGAGAAACCCGGTTCCACCGAACACGGTGACGACGCGATGGTTCATGGCAGCCATGGCCTGGACTCTGTCAGCTCATGTCAGCCGCCTCGACCCGGCGGTTCAGGTCACTTGGGCGGCACGCCTACTGACCACTATCTGCCATCTGGGCTACCTCGTACAGATTGCTATCGATCTCGTCCGTCAATTGATCTGGTGGAGCGCCGTAGCGCGACAGGTCGAAAGCCTTCATGACCGCAGTGGATTGAGGGAGGGCGGCGATGCGTGCCAACACAGCGGCAGTGCGAATGCGGGTCGCGAATTGTCTGTTCCAGACCTTTGAGTAGCGACTGCCCGCGACAACGCGCGCTGCCCGATCCCGTCGGTCGAACCTGGCCAATTCGTTGGCCAACAGCCAGCCGGACTGCAAGGCGCAGGGCCGCTTGCCACCCGCTTCGTTCGATCCGTTCCTCGAGCGCCGCTCCCATCGCATCAAGCGCCGAAACTCGAGAGACCATAATCCAGGCAGTGCCGGCAACCACGGCTGCTCGCGTACAGCAGCGCTGAGTGCTCTCCCGCTCTACGGACGAAGCAAGTCGGAGAGATTGTCAGACTTTTCTATCTTGTCTGTGAGGTCGAGCCCCGACAGGAGGTCGACCAGATGACTGGTCATCAGCTCGGCCGCTTGGGAACTACGCCCTGCTTCGATTGCATCGACCAGCGCGTGATGGGCGTGTTTCTCACAGGTCGCGTCGCGCCGTTTCCAATAAAGCGCGATGATGAGGGAAGAATGCGAGACAAGGTCGCGAACGAATTTGGTGAACACCGAATGTGCAGCGATCTCAGCGATGCCAACGTGGAAACGTGCCGACAGCATGATCGCCTCGCTGTCCCGGCCAGCGTGAAGTGCTTCATGCTCCTTCTCGAGATGCTGCCGCAACCATGCAATGTCGCTTGGTACCGCCGCGCTGGCGGCGAGCCAAGCCACCTTGGGTTCGATCAGCGCCCGTGCCTCGAACACCTCGCGGGCTTCAATTTTCGACGGCTGTGCCACGAAAGCACCGCGGTTCGGCTCCAGCCGCGCCAACCGGTCATGGGCCAGAGCTTGCAGGGCAGCACGAATGACGGTGCGGCTCACCGAATAGATCGTCGCCAACTCATCTTCCGGCAGCTTGGTGCCAGGGGCGAGACGATGACTGACGATGGCATCTCTCAGACCAAAGTAGATCGGCGACCAGCGGGTTGCCGGTTTTTCGTCACGATCCTCTTCTCTGAGCACTGTCAACATGCTTTTCAACGCGCAGGCACAACACCGCCTGATCTATCCCAAACCGCTTAACGGTCGATGCAATCTAGTATCGCTTGCGCGGCGGTCAATCCCGGGACACAGGATCTCAATTCGTAAGGCCAAGCGCGTTCTAGGTCGGTGATATAACCGCTGCGGCAGCTCCGGCCGGAGACAGCGATTCATAGATCCCCGAAAACCGTTTGCTGCGGGGAGCAGCGTATCCGCCGACCTTCGACGTCCTCAAACCGACTCTGAACAGGCTCTCTGCCAACGTCACCGCGCAGGCGACACCGTCGAGTACGGGAACGCCGTGTTCCTGCGACAGGCTGCTTGCCAGATCGGCCATGCCGGCGCAGCCGAGAACGATCGCCTCCGCCCTGTCCTCAGCGATGGCGCGCGCGATCTCGTCCGAGATTCTGCGCCTGGCGTTCGAGCCCGGTAGTTCGAGATCGAGCACGGCAACCTCCGACGACCTGACTTTGGCGCAGCGCGACGCGAGGCCGTATTTCACCAAATTGTGCTCGATCGCCGGAACGGAGCGGGCGAGCGTCGTCACAACACTGAACTTGCCTGCAACAAGGCTGGCTAGGTGGAAGGCGGCCTCGCCGATACCGATGACCGGAGCCTCGGTGGCGCAACGTGCCGCGTCCAGCCCGGTATCGTCGAAACAGGCAATCACATAGGCATCGATGGCCGCTGCCTTGCTCATTTCGGCGATGATACCCGGAACGGCGAAGGCCTCGTCGAAATAGCCTTCGATGCTCGGCGGACCATCACCGGGGTTGACCGAAATGATCTCCGTTTCTGCGGAGGCGACGCTCATTGCCGCCTTGCCGATCTTGGCGGTCATCGATGCGGTGGTGTTGGGATTTATGACAAGTATGCGCATGCGATAAGCCTCAGACCTCGCCGCCAAGATAAAGACGCTTGACTCGTTCGTCGGTCAGCAAATCGGCGGAATTCCCACTAAGGGCGACGCTGCCGGTGGTCAGCGCATAGGCACGCTGCGAAATGCGCAACGCCATGCGGGAATTCTGCTCGACCAGGAGAACGCTGACCTTTTCGTCGCGATTGATTGCCACGATCGAGCGGGCAATGTCCTGGACAAGCTTCGGTGCGACGCCCAGTGACGGCTCATCGAGCAGCAGCAGGCGTGGCTTGGCCATCAACGCTCGGCCGATAACCAGCATCTGCTGCTCGCCGCCGCTCATCGTTCCGGCGGCTTGCGAATATCGCTCCTTGAGGCGAGGAAAACGGCCGAGCACCATCTCCAGCGAGTTGGCAATCTCGGCCTTGTCGGAGCGGGTGAAGGCGCCCATCAGGAGATTGTCCCGGACCGACATGTAAGGGAAGACACGGCGCCCCTCTGGAACCATGGAGATGCCCATCTTGACCACGTCATCGGGAGCAGCGCCATCGATGCGCTGGCCATGGTAATGGATCTCGCCGGACTTGATTTTGCGCAGCCCGGTGATGGCGCGAAGGATCGACGATTTGCCAGCACCGTTGGCGCCGATCAACGCAACGGTCTCGCCCTCGTTGACCTCAACCGACACGCCTTTCAGCGCATAGACGTGATCGTAATAGAGTTCGACATTAGCGAATTTCAGGATCTGGTTCATAGGCCGATCGCCTCGTCTTCGCTGCCGAGATAGGCCTCGATCACTTTGTCGTTGTTCTGGATTTGCGCCGGCGTTCCCTCGGCGATCTTCTCGCCGAAATTCAAGACGACGATGCGGTCGGAAATCTTCATGACGGCAGGCATGTCGTGCTCGACCAGAAGGATGGTGAGGCCAAGCTCGCGCAACCGTTTGACCATCGCCACCATTCTCATCGTCTCGTCGTGATTCATTCCGGCGAAAGGCTCGTCCAGCAGCAGGATCGACGGGTTCGTGGCGAGACCGATGGCAATGCCAAGGGCCCGCAAGTGACCATGCGGCAAGTTTCGGGCGATTTCACCGGCGAGCGACGATAGGCCGAGCAGCTCAAGAATGTCGTCGGCCGAGGCGCCGAAGGCCGCCTCGTCGGCCTTGGCCGTGCCGGTGCCGAGGAAGAAGCCAATCAGGCTCGCCGTGGAGCGCAGATGGTGAGCGATGATGACGTTTTCGCGCACGCTCATGTTCTTGAAGATCGTCGTTTCCTGAAACGTCCGGACGACGCCCTTGCGTGCCGCGATGTGCGGCGCCAGATCGGAGATGCGCTCGCCCTTCAAGCGCACCTGGCCCGATGTCGGCCTGAGGAAGGACGAGATCAGCTTGAACAGCGTCGATTTGCCGGCGCCGTTGGGGCCGATAACCGACAGTATCTCCTTCTCGCGCACCGAGAAGGAGACGTTGTTGACCGCGACGAGACCGCCAAAGCGCTTCGTCAGGGCCGAGACTTCGAGCAGATCGGCCATGGCTCAGCCCTTCTTCCGGGTCGTGGCGGCAAGGCTCAGCAAGCCGTTGGGCAGGAACAGCATCAGCACGATCATCAAGGTCGAGTAGATCAGCAGCTGGAACTGGCCGGTCTGGAACAGCAGGTCCCAGCCGAAATAGAGCACCAGCGTGCCCAGCATCGGACCGAAAACATAGCCGAGCCCTCCGAGGAAGCAGTTCAGCATGAAGTTGACAGAGTCGGTGACCGTGAAGCTGGACGGATAGATCGATTGCGAGATGGCGGCGAAGATCGCTCCGGCGACGCCGCCGAAGAAGGACGAGACGGCATAGGCGATGACGCGCAGATAGGCGATGTTGACGCCGATCGACGAGGCCAGCTCCTCATTCTGCTGGAGTGACTGGCATAGCTTGCCAATGCGTGAATGAACCAGCCGGTACACCACCGCGAAGCAAGCCACCATGAGCGCGGCCGCCAGCAGGTAGAAGGCAAGCCGGGAATTATGCAACGTGGCGAAATCCGGAATGATGATGAGGCCGAAGACCGACAGCGCCCCGGGCAGCGGGATGCTGACCATCCCCTTGGCGCCGTTGGTGACCGGCAGCGCCAGCGCCAGAAGCCGCGCGACCTCAGTCAGCACCAGTGTCACCATGGCGAAATAGACGCCGCGCAGCCGAAGGATCGGAAGGCCGATAGCGACGCTCGCCGCCGCGCAGAACAGGCCGGCGGCCGGCAGCGTCAGCCAGAACGACCAACCGTAGGTCACCACGAGTATGGCCGAGACGTAGCCCCCCATCAGTGCGTAGGCGCCCTGACCGATATTGATCCGGCCGATATAGAAGGTGAGCCACACGCCGGCACTGGCAATGCTGAGCAGAGCCACCGAGGTGAGCGTGTAGTAGAGGTCGGTCCGACCGCTGGCGGAGATCAGAACCGGCACGGCGATGAAGACGATCGCCAAAAAGGCGGCGACTGAAGCAATTTTCATGTTATGCGTCATCGCACATCAACCCCACGGCTTGCCCATCAGCCCATTGGGGCGGATCGAAAGGAACACCATCAGCGCCGCGAAGATGACGAGGTAGGTGACGTCGCCATATTCGCGCAGCACAGTGAGGCCGACGGACTCCATCATGCCGAGGATGAAGCCGCCGGCGATCGCGCCGCCGACGACGCCGGCGCCGCCGATCATCACCATCATAAAGGCCTTGATCGAGATCGGCCCGCCTATGCCGGAATTGACACCGGTGATGGTGACCAGGAGGCCACCGACGATGCCGGCGAGCATGGCACCCATGGCGAAGCCGATCATCGTGTAGCGATCGACCTTGACGCCCATCAACTGGGCAGCAACCCGATCCTGGGCCAGCGCCCGCATGGCTCGCCCTACCCTGCTGTACTGCATGTAAAGGACGAAGGCGGCGATGAAGACCAGTGCGAGCACGCCGACGAGCATACGGTCATAGGGCATGATGATGCCGCCATCGTTGAAGACGCCCTTGACGATCTTGGGTACGCCGCGCTGCTTTTCACCGAAGATGAGCAGGATGACGGCGTCGAAGAAAAACGCCGTCGCCGCCGCCAGCAGCATGGTGCTTTCCTCTCGGAGGCTGCGCTTGATGACGGTCCGGAAAAGAAACTTCTCCATGAGCGCTCCGATGACCGCAAGGGTGACGCCCGAAGCCAGCAGCGCCAGAACGAAGGGCAGTCCGAGCTGCCCGTAGACGGTGTAGCTGATGAAGCCGCCCAGCACGTACATCTGCCCGTGGGCAAAGTTCAGCACGTTCATCAGGGCGAAGATCAGGGTGAGCCCCAATGCGATCAGCGCATATTGGGCGCCGAGGTAGAATCCATTTGCGATGACCTGTTCCATGGACGCCTTCAATCTTCCGAGGGACCCGGAGAATGTTCCGGGTCCCCGGCAACGCGGGAGGAAGAAACCGCAAGCTAACCCTAATCGACCGTGCCGACGAACAGGGTCTGGAAGGCACCGTCCTTGTACTCGTTGACCACCATCGGCACCGCGAGCTGGCGCTTCTGGCCGAAGGAGGTCGTGCCGACATAGCTCAGCTTGGCATCGCCCTTCAGGTAGGGGTTGGGCGCCGAGAAGGTGTCCATGGTCTTCTTGAATTCATCGACATTGTCGATCGCCGCCGGATTGGCCTTCAGCGTGTCGATGATGTACTCGAGCGCATAGACCTTGGTGTTGGACTCGTCATTGTACTCACCGAACATCTTGGTGTAACGGGCGACGAATTCCTTCATCGCGTCCGAGGCGATCTCGGGCGTGGAGGCACCGCCAACCGAGATGAAGCCGTTGGCGTATTCGCCGGCGCCCTCCTCGAGAACCTTTGCGTCCTGTGCCGTTTCGGTCGAGATCAGGCCTTCGAAGCCGAGCTCGCGGGCGGCGCGGATGAGCAGCGGCGCATTGGCCGGCGCGACGCCTGACAGCACGAGCAGATCGGGCTTCAGCGCAACGATCGGCGTGAGCACCGGCGTGAAGTCGCGCGTATCGTTCTGGTAAGTGTCGTTCTGGGCGACAATCTTGAGGCCGAGCGCCTTGGCTGCCTCAACGCCGCCGTCACGCTGGCTCAACGGATCCGATTCATTGGCGGCAACGAAGGCGATCGTCTTCACGCCCTTGTTTTCCTTGAGGTATTTGTAGATCGCCGGGCCCGATTGATAGTTAGCGATCATGCCGAGCACGGCATTCGAGGCAGGCTTCTGATAAAGCGCCTTGGGGAAAGCGTAAGGGAAATAGATGATGCCGTTGGCCTCGGCGACCGGGCGCACGGCGGCAGCACCGTCATCGACATTCGGGCCGACCACGTAGTGGATGCCCTCCTGCGCCATCTTTTCCATGCCGGCAATGGCGCGCTTGGGGTCTTTCTGATCGTCGAAGGTAACGATGTTGACGTTGTAGGTGGCGTCGCCAATCTTGACGCCGCCGGTCTCGTTGATCCAGGCGGCACGCGTCTGCATCGAACGTACGTTCGACGTGCCCCAAGCGGCGGCGGGGCCACTGGTGACACCGACGAAACCGATCTTCAGTTCCTTGTTCTGGGCCTCCGCGGACGGCATGCCCGCAGCGGCCATAGCGAGAGCGGAGACGGCGCCAAGCACCATCGATTTGAGAGTCGAGCGTCGGTTGATCATTCTGGCATTTCCCCTTCTGGTTATCGCGCTTTGTGTTTTGCTCTTTGGCTGCGCGGATGCCCTAAGGGAAACCTCTAGCGCAAGATTGTCAACACAGTTTTGATATTTTGTGTACAATCTCACCACAGATTGCAGACCGAGAGGCAGAGAAGACGCATCCTGCACGGCTGCGGCAGCGATATCCTCTCGCCCGCAGGCGCGGGATCCTGCCGATGGAATTCGTGGAGATATGGAACAAGAATTCCGGCGCTCGGATTTCGACCTATGTCATTCTGGGCGGGCGCGGCTCACGGTGCTGCATCCTCAATGGTGCGGCGGCCCGCACCTGCCAGACAGACGACCAGATCATTGTCTGCAACTCGATCTACCTGGACGAAGTGCATATCACCTCGCTGAAGCTGCGGATCGTCACGTTCGACCAGGACAACCACATCCGCGACCGCCTGAGTTACTCGGTCGATCTCGACGCGCAAGGGCGATACAGTTTCTCCATCCTTGACGGGGCGAATGCAACTTTGGCCATTCTTGCCTTGGCCTCCGGGACGTAATTTGTTCTCGATCTTTGCTCGCGCGCTTCCCTGGGTTTGATTGGCCGCCGATCACCGCCGCAGGCCGAATGCGCTTGACAAAGTAGCGCTGGCCAACGGCTGAGATCATCGCTGCCGTTGCCGCCGTGCTGCGCGAAAATCCGCACGTGCCGGCAGTGCTCGACCCCGTACTGGCCTCCACTTCAGGCCGGGCTCTGCTAGAAGCAGGCGCCATCGCCGTCATGAAGCGCAATCTGATGCCGCTTTGCCGTCTCGTCACACCCAATCTCATCGAACTGGCGCTCCTTGTTGGCTCAGAACTGGCGGTGGATGAGGACGGCGCAGTATGGCAAGGCTAGGGATTGCTGGCCGCCGAAGCGCAGGCCCTGCTGATCAAGGGCGGCCACGCATCGGGACCTCGATCAACCGATATTCTGTTGCGCTTCGATCAAGCACCGATCCGCTTCGACATGCCGCGCCTTGCCACATCGATGCGCGGGACGGGTTGCATGCTGGCCAGTGCGATTGCATTGCATCTGGCGAAGGCGGGCCCACTCGAAGACAGCGTGCACATGGGCAAGCTGCTTGTCTTCGAGAGGCTGCAGAAGAAGGCAGCCGAATGACAGTGGTTTATGCTCAAGTTGATCGGCCTCGGTTGCCGCTTGCCCCCTGAGCGGACGCCCGTCTTTCGACACCTCAGCCTTTGTCATGGGCGCGAGCCAGACCCGCCGATTCGCACGCCATTGTACGCCGCAGCATGTCAGATCACCCGAACGGTCAGGAAGGAGCGAGGAAATGGCCGACGGGGCGGCCGTTTCTACGCAGTAGCCTCCCCTACTCCCACTCGATTGTATCTAACCCAGCTAGATCATTGATCTAGCTGGGTTTTTTCTTATTTGTGACGCACAACGCCGACCCATGGGCCGTCAAAAAATTACGCTCTTGATTTTAAAGGGAAAATCGCCGCAAAAAATATTTTGAGGTTTCACCAACTATCGGGACCAATCGGCGATTTTTTGCACTTTACGGCGTTCGACGGCGTGCCCAAGCCGTCTCAAAAAGTACCGACACCGCTCTAACTAGCGCATTTTTTAGTTGCAAAATCAATGGTCACGGCGGGCCCGGAGGGACGTCGTCTTTTCAACAAAAACAATCAGTTAGTGGGTGGTTCGCCCAGCCATATCCCTCGTATGTTCTCGTATTCGGTGGCGAACTGGGTAAGAGCTCCAAATAAGCACCCCCACCCTCTGATCCCTAATCTGAACGTCACAGGTTCGATTCCTGTCGGAATCGCCAAAGTTTTCAAGTACTTAGCGAACCCGCGCCGTCCTTTTTTTGCGAATTAAGTACGGCGAATTTTCTTGGACGCACGACATCGAACAGATTAGCATACGCCTCGACAATGCGAACGGAAAGTTGTCCTTCCGGCTAGAAGCGCTCCCGTTCGATGGGCGTCACACGCCATTCCTGGCTGGACTCCAGTCTTAATAGGGTAGTCTGCCTCCGCCGGTGACAAAAGATCACAAGTGTTGGCCGGCTTGCACCGAGCTGCCATCCGGGTGGGCGTGAGCTGTGGCTAACCCCAAAACGTTCAAATTTGGAATCACTCATCGGAGCGACCTGATCCTTTTGAATCGGGTCTATAACCGTGTTTGCCGCGAGCAAGGAATTGCCAAAGGCAGTCATCGCGCGGCCGAACTGAGAGCGAGTGCAATGGCGCTTGTCTCGGTGGGCGAGATCGACGAAGCATCTCTTTACGAGCGCCTTCGACGGGTCGAATATCCCGTTCCTCCCGACGCTAGATAGCGATCTGGCCCGTTGCGACGCCGTAGATCCCAAAAAGGCAGCCAGCTGCTGCGGCCGCAAAGACAATCCATTCCGCGCCGACCAACACCGGCTTGTTCTGCTCCCGTCTGACCTGAACAAAAAGTAAGGTGCCGGGTGCGTAGAGGATGGACGACAGCAAGAGGAATTTCAGGCCGCCTGCGTAGATCATGAACGCGGCATAGAGCGTTGCTATACTGGCAACGATCAGGTCGCGAGATCGCTCCTGGGGTCTGGTGTCGTAAGTCTCATGGCGCATCGCGAGAAGAAGGCCGTATGCAGCAACGAGCAAGTAAGGAACCAGGATCATAGCGCTGCTCAGCTTCACCATCAGCACGAATGCGTCTTCCGAAAAAAGAGTGCTGATCAGAAACAACTGAATCACGATATTGGTCAGCCAAAGGGCGGCGGCTGGCACTTTGTGGCGGTTCTCGCTTGCAAAAATCTTTGGCATGTCTCCGCTCTTTGCGGCTGCGAACAACACCTCCACACAAATCAACGACCAGGCCAGATAGGCCCCGAGCACCGAAACAATCAGTCCGATGCTGACGAAAATTCCTCCCCACGGTCCGACAAGGGACTCCAGCACGGAGGCCATGGATGGCTGTCTCATAGCCGCGATTTCCGTCCGCGCGAGCACAGCGTAAGGCAGCAGCGTAACCAGGACCAGCAGGCACAACACGCCGACAAAACCCAGGATCGTAGCGGCGCCGACGTCCGAGCGTTTTTGTGCGTAGCGGGAATAGACGCTTGCGCCCTCGATTCCGATGAAAACAAATACGGTGATCAGCATGGTCGCGCGGATTTGCTGGAAGAGACCGCCCGGCGACACGGGCTCCGCATCCCAGAGGTTCGCGGCGAAAAAGTCGGCGTTGAACGCGCTGATCAGAATCACGATAAAGACAAGGATAGGAACGACTTTCGCGACTGTGACAACGGTGTTGATGACGGCAGCTTCTCTGATCCCGCGCAGGATCGTGAAATGGAACAGCCAGAGTCCGAGCGAAGAGACCAGGACAGCGGGAACCGTGTCGCTGTTGCCGAAGAAGGGCAAGAAAGCGCCAAGCGTCGATTTGATCAGGACCCAGTAAGAGACGTCGGCGATACAGGCGACCAGCCAGTAGCCGAAGGCCGACAGAAACCCGGCATAGTCACCGAAACCGGCTTTTGCGTAGGCAAAGATGCCGGCATCGAGTTCGGGCTTGCGCTCCGCGAGTGCCTGGAAGACTCGCGCCAGGGTGTACATCCCGGCCCCGGCGATACACCAGGCGATGATAGCGCCAACCGGCCCGGTCGCGTTGGCGAAGGTGCGCGGCAGTGAAAATATACCCGCGCCGATCATTGATCCGACCACCATGGAAGTTAGCGCGGCCAATGAAAGGGATCGCGGGGTATCGGATGTCATGGTCGCGTCCTAGGGAGGGCGTTTGCTTACCCGGCTGTGGGCTTTGCAGTCGCATTCCAGACTATCCTTCCGCCCGCTCCAACGCGGCCAGAGAGGCGATGAAGTTTCGATGCTGCATCGACGTCATCGACAAGTCTAGCCAAGGTGACGCTCTGGGACGCCACAAGTCCCAAATAGAGACTTGGTGCCAAGCCGTGAGATTCCCAGCTAATTTCACGCCCATTTCAAAAGCATAGATTTACTTCGCCCATTGGTTGCGGGCTCGCTTGGTCGCCCATCACCGGGAGAGAGACGTGACGAGTAAATCCGAGCAGAAGCTGTCCTTGTTCGCGTTGACCGCAATGGTCGTCGGATCGATGATCGGGGCCGGTATCTTCAATCTGCCCGGCAGGTTCGCCACCGCGACGGGCCCGTTCGGCGCCATCATCGCCTGGGCGATAGCCGGAACCGGCATGTACATGCTGGCCCGGGTGTTCCAGGCGCTGGCCGCGAAGAAACCCGATATCGACTCCGGCGTCTTCGCCTATGCCAAGGCGGGATTCGGCGACTATATGGGCTTCCTCTCGGCGTTCGGCTATTGGCTCGGAAGCTGCCTCGGAAACGTCTTCTACTGGGTGCTGATCGGATCGACGCTCGGGCGCTTTTTCCCGGAGTTTTTTGGGGATGGCAGCACCGCGACCGCGATCATCGTCTCGCTGGTTGGCATCTGGGCCTTCCATTTCATGATCCTGCGCGGCGTCGAGCAGGCCACCTTCATCAATAGCGTCGTGACGGTCGCCAAGATCGTACCGATCATCGTGGCGATCCTCGCCATGGTGTTCGCGTTCAACTACACGCAATTCTCCGAGAACTTCCTCGGCGGCGTGGGCATGCCGGAAAAGACCCTGCTGGCGCAGGTGCGCGACACCATGCTGATCACCGTTTTCGTCTTCCTCGGCATCGAGGGGGCGAGCGTGTATTCGCGCTTCGCCGAGAAGCGTTCGGATGTCGGCACCGCGACCATTCTGGGTTTTGTCGGCGTCACGGGCCTGATGGTAGCTATCACCCTTCTGCCCTACGCCACGGCTCCGCGTGCGGCCATCGCCGGAGTCCAGCAGCCCTCGCTCGCCGGCGCGCTCGAACTGGTCGTGGGACATTGGGGCGCGGTGTTCATTTCCATCGGCGTGCTGGTGTCAGTGCTCGGCGCTTATCTCGCCTGGTCGCTGATCTGCGCCGAGGTGCTGTTCGCCGCGGCGAAGTCGCAGGACATGCCGAAGCTTTTCGCGGCGCAGAACGGCAACCGGGTTCCCGCCAACGCGCTTTGGCTGACCAATATCGTCGTCTCGCTATTCGTCATCTCAACCTACTGGTCGCGTGACGCCTTCAACGTCATGCTCGACATGACAAGCGTGACGGCGCTGCTGCCCTACTTGCTGGTCGCGGGCTATGGCGTGCTGATCGCCCGCCGCGGCGAGGGGTACGAGACCACGCCCGGCGAGCGCGGGCGCGACCAGTTATTCGCCTGGATCGCCGTCGTCTACACGCTCATCATGTTTGTGGCCGCCGGCTTGAAATACGTACTGCTGGTGGCGGTGCTCTTCGTGCCGGGAACCGTCCTCTACCTCTGGGCGCGGCGCGAACAGAACGCGCGGTTCTTCACATCGGTCGAACTAATCATCTTCGCCGTCACCTTGGTCGCTGGCCTCGCCGGTTTCGTCGGCCTGCTGACCGGCGCCATTACACCTTGACGAGAAAGGCACAAGCCATGGCGATGGAAACGAAATTCGGCGTGCATTCCGAAGTGGGCCAGCTTCGCAAGGTCATGGTATGCGCTCCGGGCCGGGCTCACCAGCGGCTCACGCCGAGCAATTGCGACGCGCTTCTGTTTGATGATGTGCTCTGGGTCGACAACGCAAAACGCGATCATTTTGATTTCATGACCAAGATGCGCGACCGCGGTGTCGAGGTCGTCGAGATGCACAATCTGCTCGCCGAGACTGTCGCCATTCCGGAAGCGAAGAAGTGGATTCTCGACAATCAGGTAGTGCCGAACCAGGTCGGCCTTGGTCTCGTCGACGAGGTGCGCTCCTATCTGGAAGGGCTCTCCAACCGCGATCTGGCTGAGACGCTGATCGGTGGCCTCTCGACCCACGAATTTCCCGAATCCATCGGCGGCGAACAGCTCGAACTGATCCGCGACGCGGCCGGGGTGAACGAGTATCTACTGCCGCCGCTGCCGAACACGCTCTACACCCGCGACACCACCTGCTGGATTTATGGCGGCGTCACGCAGAACCCGCTCTACTGGCCAGCGCGGCATGAGGAGACCATCCTCACCACCTCGATCTACAAGTTCCACCCCGACTTCGCCGGCAAGGTGAACGTGTGGTGGGGCGACCCGACCAAGGATTGGGGCCTCGCCACGCTGGAAGGCGGCGACGTCATGCCGATCGGCAAGGGCAATGTGCTGATCGGCATGAGCGAGCGCACCTCGCGTCAGGCCATCAGCCAGCTCGCGGCGGCGCTGTTCGAGAAGGCCGCCGCCGAGCGCGTCATCGTCGCGGCGATGCCGAAGTTGCGCGCGGCGATGCATCTCGACACGGTGTTCACCTTCGCCGACCGCGACTGCGTGCTGCTCTACCCAGACATCGTCAATGGCATCGAGGCATTCTCCTACCGACCGGACGGCAAGGGCGGCGTCGAGCTGCACAAGGACAAGGGTACCTTCGTCGAGACGGTGCGCGACTCGCTCGGCCTCAAGCGGATGCGCGTCGTGGAGACCGGCGGCAACGCCTATATGCGCGAGCGCACCCAGTGGGACAGCGGCGCCAACCTCGTTTGCGCCTCGCCGGGCGTCGTGTACGCCTACGACCGCAACACCTATACAAACACGCTGCTGCGCAAAGAGGGCATCGAGGTCATCACCATCATCGGCGCGGAACTGGGCCGCGGTCGTGGCGGCGGCCATTGCATGACCTGTCCGATCATCCGTGATCCGGTGGACTACTGACAGCGGAGAGCGTCTCCGGAGATCAGAAATGGGCGCCGCTCATGCAGGAATTCTGGCTAGGCGATCGACGATGAGCGGCGTATCCACGAGCGGAACCGATCACCAGCACCGAGCGGCCTCCCTGCGTTCCAAATGGGGATGGTTTTTAGCGTTGGGTATGACCCTGGTGTCGGCTGGAGTGCTGGCCGTCGCCCTGCCCGCAGTTTCTACATTTGCGGCAAGCGTTGTCCTTGGAATTGTTCTTGCACTCGCGGGCGCCGTGAAGATGCTTCAATCCTTGCAGGTCAAGGAGTGGAGCGGATTCATCTGGCAAGAGTTGACCGGCGCGGTCGAGCTGGTCGGTGGTATCCTGATATATTTTAACCCGTTGAAGGGCGCTCTCGCGATCACTCTGGTGATCGCCTTGGTGTTTCTTGTACAGGGCATTCTTCAAGTCGCGCTCGCGGTCCAGGTGCGGAAGCAAGCTGGTTGGCAGTGGTTCGGCGTTTCGGGCCTGGTCGCACTGGTCGCCAGTGCGACGCTCGCATTGAAGTTGCCCTACACCAGCATTTACACGCCAGGCACGATTGCCGGCATTTCCCTCCTTGTCGCGGGCGGCGCGTACATTGCCATTGCCCTCACGATGCGCAGAGCCGGGTCATGAAGATCTCGCGCAAAACATTTGGGCAACATCGTTCGGGTTGAGAAGCCGAGATGATCAGACATTTCTCTTGTGCTTGCCTGATGATTGCTTGTTTGGCGGGCGCCGCGACGCCTTACCTCAGTTCGACTTCCTTCGCCCAGCAGCCTGGAGCGAGGCAGGGACTTCCGCCGCCTGCTGTGGTCATCGAACAGATCAAGGTTCAGCAGGTCAGCAGTCCCGCGCAATTTACTGGTCGTGTGGAAGCGATCGAAGCAGTCGACATCCGGGCGCGCGTCACCGGCTTTCTGCACTCTGTCAAATTCAAGGATGGGCAAGCGGTAACGGCTGGGGACGCACTGTTTGAAATCGAGCCGGATCAGCTCGATGCTCTGGTCGCGTCGGCGCGGGCCCAGGTGGCGCGTGCCGAGGCAACGCGAATATCGGCCGAACGGACCCTGGCGCGCAACCGGGACTTGTTCGCCCGAAGAACGGTCTCGCAGGCCGCCCTGGACGAGGTTCAGGCCGCATTCGATGTCGCTGCCGCCGATGTGCAGGTTGCTCAGGCGGCCCTGGCTACTGCCGAACTCAACTTGTCCTATGCTCATATCACAGCACCGATCTCCGGCAACATCGGCCGCGCGACGTTCACGACGGGCAATCTGGTCGGATCGGATTCCGGCTCGCTGGCACGAATAGTCGGCCTGGACACTGTCCGCGTCGCTTTCGCCGTGAAGGAGGGGTTGCTTGTGACGATCCGGCAACAGGAGGCGAGCGGCAGCAACCTCGATCCAAATACGCTGAAACTTTCGCTGCGTCTTGCCAACGGGACGGACTACGACACGCCCGGTCGAATCGAATTTATCGAGAACGAGATCGACCCGCAGACCGGGACGGTCGCGGTCCGCGCAGTTTTCCCCAATCCTCGTCACATCCTTCTGCCGGGACAGTTCGTCACCCTCTACGTGCAGGAGAAAGACGCGCCCAGCTTGCCGGTGGTGCCCCAGGCGGCGGTGCTGCAGGATCGCGAGGGGCGCTTTGTCTATCTGCTAGGCAAGAACAATATCGTCTCGCAACGGCGCATCGATACCGGCGCACGCGTTGGCAATGGATGGGCGGTCAACACCGGCTTGAATGGAGGCGAGCAGGTCGTCGTCCAGGGAATCCAGCGTCTTGCCGAAGGCATGACGGTTCAGCCGAGCGAAGGCCAGCCGGTCGGCGGCGGCTCATGATTTCCGATCTCTTCATCACCCGGACCCGGCTGGCGATCGTCATTTCAATCGTCATTTCGATTGCCGGCACGATCGCCATCTTTTCGCTGCCGGTGCAGCAATACCCTGAGATCACGCCGCCGACGGTCACGGTGTCCGCCATCTATCCCGGCGCCAGCGCGGAAGTGATTGCCGATGTCGTCGGTGGGCCCCTGGAGACAGCCATCAATGGCGTCCCCAATATGATGTACATGTCGTCGACGAGTTCGAATGCCGGGCAATATTCGCTGTCCGTGACGTTCGAAGTGGGGACAAATCCTGACATTGCGCAGGTCAATGTGCAGAACAGGGCGCAACTGGCGATTTCCCAGTTGCCGGCCGCGGTAACCCAGCAAGGCGTGTCGGTGCGGTCGCGCTCGCCCGACTTCGTGCTCGGCATTGCCTTCTATTCTCCTGACAGCAAGCTCGACGTGCTGCAGATCACCAATTTCACCTCGACGACAATCGCCGATGCGATCTCGCGCGTCGCGGGCGTCGGCGAGGCTTCCGTCGTCGGCGCGTCCGAATACTCGTGCGTGTATGGATAAATCCGGCGCGCATGGATGCGCTCGGCATAACCGCCGATGACGTGGCGGCTGCCATCCAGCGGCAGAACATCCAGGCCTCGCTCGGCCAGGCCGGCGCCCCGCCGGCGCGGGAAGGCACCGAGCTACAATATACGCTTGTGGCCCGCGGCCGGCTCATGAGCACGGATGAATTCGGCGACATCGTCGTGCGCACCGGGGAGGCCGGAGCGATCGTACGGCTGCGCGACATCGCCCGCATCGAACTCGGCGCCCGGAATTACTCATCGAGCGCGAGCTTCGCTGGGCACGAAACGGCGATGTTGCAGATAAACCAGGCGCCTGGGGCCAACGCCATCCAGACCGCCAATGCCGTGCTCGCCGAGCTCCAGCGCCTTTCATCCGGGTTCCCGCCCGGCCTCCAATACCAGGTCGTCTACGATGCAACGCGTTTCGTCCGGACGAGCCTTTCGCTGATCGCGCGTATCCTGGGCGAGGCTTTCCTCATCGTGCTCGTCGTCACATACCTGTTCCTGCAGGACTGGCGCGCCACCTTGGTTTCGGCACTGGCCATGCCCGTCTCGATGCTGGGCGCCATCGCCGTCCTGCTGGCGTTTGGATACTCGATAAACTCGATCTCGCTGCTCGCCCTGGTGCTGGCCATCGGACTGGTCGCGGATGACGCGATCCTTGTCGTCGAGAATGTCAAGCATGTCATGGAGGACGACCCCACGATCGAAACGGCGGCGGCGGCTCGCAAGGCAATGGGGCAGATCACCGGGCCGATCATTTCCACCACGCTCGTGCTCCTCGCCGTGGTGACCCCGACAGCTTTTCTCTCGGGCATAAGCGGGCAGCTCTACCGTCAGTTCGCGATCACGTTGTCGGCGGCGCTGGTTCTCTCGTCATTTGTCGGTCTGACGCTCAGCCCCGCACTCAGCGCGATCCTGCTGAGACGCGGACAGCGCGGATACCGGCGCGGTCCACTCGGCTGGTTCGCGCGCCTCCTGGATGCGACGCGCGTCTGGTATGGGCGGGTGGTCGGGTTCCTGGTGCGGCTGTGGATCATACCTCTCGCCGCGCTCGCCGCCTGCTTCCTGGGCGCCTACCTGCTGCTCGGCAGCCTGCCCGCCACCTTTCTCCCGGACGAGGACCAAGGTGCCCTGTTTGTGGATATCCAGCTTCCGAACGCCGCCTCGCTCGATCGCACGCGGGCTATTGTGGGCGAGGTTCAAAAGACGCTCTCGGCGACGAAAGGCGTCGAGAACGTCATTTCGGTCGCCGGCTTCAGCATCGTGCAGGGGACGCAATCTCCCAACGGAGCGATGGTGGTCGCGGCGCTGGATCCCTGGGACCAGCGCAACACGCCGGACCTGCGGCTGGACGCCATGCTTGCAAGATTGCGCGCGCAGTTCTCGACCATTGCGGGCGCAAATGTCGCTGTCTTTTCGCCGCCAGCCATTTCCGGAATCGGCGCGGTCGGCGGACTCGACCTGCGCCTCCAGGCGTTGCAGGGGCAGTCGCCGGAGGAGATTGCGGAGGTGGTGCGCGGATTCGTTGCGGCGATCAACCAGGCGCCGGAAATCGGTGGCGTGGCGACAACCTTCAGCGCCGATGTGCCGCAGATTTACGTCGATGTCGACCGGACCCGCGCCGAAGCGCTTGGCGTGAGTGTGTCCGATATCTATTCGACGATCGGCGCCAGCTTCGGGTCGCGCTACGTGAATGACTTCACGCTGCAGGGGCGGGTCTTCCAGGTTAATCTCCAGGCTGACGCCGAGCATCGCGGGGACGCCGAGGATATCCTCAATCTCCATGTGCGCAGCCGGGCGGGTGCAATGGTGCCGCTCAGGGCGGTGGTGTCGACCAGCACCGTCCTCGCGCCCTTCGTCATCTCCCGCTACAACCTCTCGGTATCGGCACCGATCAACGGGCAGGTCGCGCCTGGCGGCAGTTCCGGAGCGGCGATGGACGCTATCGAACGCGTGGCGGCTAAGGCGCTGCCGGCCGGCTATGGGTACGAATGGTCCGGCCTGTCCTTCCAGGAGCGGCGCAGCAGCGGACAGGAGACCATCATCTTCGGACTGGCCTTTCTGTTCGCCTATCTGTTCCTGGTAGCGCAGTACGAGAGCTGGACCCTGCCCATCGCCGTCATCGTGTCGCTCGGAGCCGCCTTGTTCGGCGCGACCGCGGCGCTCACGCTTTTCGGACTGCAAAACAGCCTCTACGCGCAGATCGCCATCGTGCTTCTCATCGGGCTGGCGTCCAAGAACGCCATCCTGATCGTCGAATTCGCCAAGGAGCGCCGTGAGGAGGGGCGGCCGATCGCTGAGGCAGCAAGGCTCGGTGCCGAGCAGCGCTTCCGCGCCGTGATGATGACGGCTCTGTCCTTCATTTTGGGCATTGTGCCCTTGGCGGTGTCCACTGGCGCCGGCGCTGGCGCTCGCCAGGCGGTGGGCGTCACAATCTTTGGCGGCATGTTGGCCGCAACAACGATCGGCCTCTTTATCATCCCGACCCTGTTCGCGGTGATCCAGCGCATGGCGGAATGGGGCTCTTCCACGACCGAAAGCAGAAATGGAACCACCGATGATGAGTTAGTCCCTCAATCGAGGAGGAAGCTATGACCGCCTATGAGAATGGAACAGCATCGACCGTGCCGCCCACGTCGGTTCGTCTCCTGCTTGGCCTTATGCTGATTGTTGCGGGAGTGTTCGTCTTGGGCGACATAGCACTGGCCACCATGATCAGCGCGATAGTCATTGGTGTCACCGCCATTGTCGTGGGTGCGTTCGAAATGATGCACGCCTTCTGGATGAAGGGATGGGGCGGCTTCGTATGGCAGTTCGTCCTTGGCATGCTGTATATCATTTTCGGCGCGACGGTCTTGAATCAACCCGTCTCCGGCGCCTTGGTCCTGACTTACATCCTCGGACTGCTGCTCGTGGCCTCCGGCATCGTGCGCCTTTTTGTCGGCATCAAGCATTGGAGCAATGTCGGCTGGACAATGGTTCTGTCCGGAGCATTCGGAGTTCTGGCTGGCCTTGTCATCCTCACTGGATGGCCCACGACCGGTCTTTGGGTGCTTGGACTTTTGCTCGGTATTGACCTCATCTCGCATGGCATTGCCTGGCTGACATACGGATGGCTGCCAGCGGCCAGAACAGCGTAGGGGTCCGCGTGTTCGAGTTGGCGCAGCATCTAGCCGGAACGAACTTGTTCTCGCTGATGTTTGCGGCGCTGATCTTCGACATTCCCCGCTACACGTTGTCTTTGATCTCGCTTGCTCTGCTCATCATGCTGAGAGGGCCCAGCCATAGCCGCACGCCGCCCGGCGGCGCTTCAGTCAGCGTCATCCTGCCGGCCTTCAACGGCGCCGCCGGGCTCGACCGCTCGATCGCTTCACTGCGCCGGCAGACCTTGCCGCCGCTCGAGATCATCGTCGTCGATGACGGGTCCACCGATGCGACCCGCGCGATCGCTGAACGTGCTCGCGCGCGCGGCGAGGTGGATATGGTCATCTGCCACGGCACGCGCTGCGGCCGCAGCGCGGCCGTGAACGCGGCGGCGCGATTCGCCCGCGGCGATCTGCTGCTGACCGCGGACTCGGATACGACCTTCGATCCGACGACGTTGGCGCGGATGGCCGGTGTTTTACGCGATCCGCGCGTGGCCGCCGCGAGTTGCAACATCGACGTCACCAATGAGCGCGACACGCTGACGACCGGGCTTCAGAGCGTCGAGTATCTGATGTCGCTGTCCGCGGGACGTTCTTTCCTCGATATGATCGAGGCCATCGCGTGCTGCTCCGGGGCCTGCTCGATGTACCGGCGCGACGTCTTCATGCGGCGAGGCGGGCTCGATGTCGGTCCCGGCGAGGATCTGGAATTCACCCTGCGCCTGCGCCGCTTGGGCCATGCTGTCCGCTTCGTGCCGGATGCCTGGGCAACCACAGCCGTTCCGGACAACCCCGTCAGTCTGTTGCGGCAACGGGCGCGCTGGGATCGGGACGCCTTGCGAATCCGCTTCATGATGTATGGCGAATTCAGTCTGTTCCACCCGCGTGAACGGCTGCCGGATACGCTTCAAAGACTGGACTTTATCGTCCTCGACTTGATTCCTACACTCATGTTTCCATTTTATTTGATTTACATTGTCGCGGTGTTTGGCGGGAATGCGACGCTTTTTCTTGGGGCCGTCTATGTACTCATGCTTGTCATATCGCTGTTCAATGTTGCGCTCGCCTTCGCTTTGTTTAACAGATCCGCCAGTTTCTTTAGCTTCTCGGTCGCGCTGATCTTCCCGCTCTACCAGGGTATCGTCATGAAGTGCGCGCGGTTCGTGACCTACTCCGCCGAAATCTTGTTCGCTACTTCACGGCATGACGACTTCGTGCCGCCGCGCGTTCGCCGAGCGCTCTTGAGCGGCCGGGGCTGAGACGAAACAGATGAGCATCGGGCTCAACCGCCTTGATCCCAATGTTCCCGATCCGATCGAGAGCCGCCGGCGCACGGCCGGACGGTTCGTTCGCATGGTCTACGGCACGGGCGTCTTCGGATTACTCGCCGTCGTCATCGTTTATTTCGGCGCGCCACTCGTCTTTCTCGGCGGACCCGGCATCGTCTCGGCGCCCCGACAGCTGGTGTCGCTCCCCTATGTTGTGCAGGTCACCGACACTCATGTGGCGCCTGGCGACAAGATCAGCGCCGGCGACGAGATTGCGCAAGTCCGCTCGCCGCAACAGGACGAGATCGTCGCGACCTACATGCGCGCGCTGGCCGACCTTGCAGGCCGCGAGGCCGAGCTGCGGATTAGGGCGCGTGTCGCGCGGGACTCTCTTGATGCGACGCGCTCCTACCTGCGACTCACTGAGGAGGCGGTGAAACGCCTCGAAGCTGCCCCTTCGTCCGCGAGCGTGAGCCTCTCCTTCCAGATCGAGGTTCTCAGAGAGCGCGCGCAGGCGCTCAAAGCCGTCGCCTCGCAGGAGGCGGAAGCCGCGGAGGCTTCCGTCCAGATCGAATCCTTGAGCGCATTCCGTCAGCGGCTGCAGCAGCACCTCGACCAGACCGAGCGTGAGTTCGCCGATGGCCGGGTTGTCGCGCCGATCGCCGGCATCGTGTCGCGGCGCTTCGCGCGCATCGGGCAGTCGCTGGTGGCGGGCACTGCCATTGCCGAAATTTACGATACGACGGACATCTACGTCGACTGGTACGTTCCAAACCATCGCTTGGTCGATCCGACAGTGGGCGACGACGTCTTCGTGCTGTTCGGCAATAGGCGAATCTTGGGCGTGATCGCCGAGATTTTGCCGGTCTCCGACGTGCTCGGCGCGGAGCGGACTGTTGGTCAGCCCGTTGGTCAGTCGGCGCAGATCGCACGCGTCCGATTCAGTCCGGGCGCGGTGACGCCTGCCTTAAACGCCACCGTCGACGTCCACATGTACTATACAGGTGTCGCCGCCCGCGCAGCCGCCGCGCTAGTTGATTTTCTCGGGCTTCGCTAACTGTCACGTCGGAGGCGCGCAACCCAATGCAGATCGAGGCGGATCAGTCGGTTTGTCCGGAGTGCGGGGCTGCTCGCCTGGTATTTTCCCCGGTCGTTCATCACATGCTCTGCGCTTATGTCGGCCCGCAGTTTGATTTTGCGGAGACGCCAGCAGGCCTCACTTGCCCGAAATGCCGCCGGGAGCTGCGCGCGAGCGAGGCGGAGATTGTCGAGACGAGCGCGCGCTGCGCCAATTGCCACGCGGAAATGATGGTGTCGCCGCCAGCCTCGTAAGGTCAAATCTGGACACAAGCCTATTTCCGCTGTCGAACTTGCCGCCACCCGCGTCCTGAATGGTCTGTGGTCATGCCTGTAGCCGGCGAAGCAGCAGGCCCAATCGTTCGCCAGGAGCAGCGTTCTGCTCGTCGTCGGTCTGCCAGTTCGATCGACCGTTGTTGATCCCCTCTCGCACATCGCTCGGGCGGCATCCGAACTCGCGTTTGAAGGCGCGGCTGAACTCCGCTCCGTCACCGAAACCGTGCTCCTCCCCGATATCAAGAATTCGGCGATGGTCGGTTGGGTCGGCGAGTGCTGCTCGGGCGGCCAGGAGGCGCCGGTGCTGGATGTAGTGCATGACCCCTCCCGACGTCTCAAAGAGGCGGTAGAGCCGCGAACGGGATATCCCGAGTTCGTGGCGCAATGCCTTGGCATCCAGATATGGATCGAAGAGATGCGCTTGCACGAAGCAACGGGCGCGCTCGAGCATGGCAGCGGTGATCGGCTCGTGCGCCTCGCCGAGATTTTCGGGAGAGGGCGCGAAGCAGGCAAGGATCATCGCTCGAGTGGCAGCTACCAGCCCAGGAACGTCAGTGACGTCCAATGTTGGAAGCCGCAGGGCAAGGCTCGTGAGATAGTCGGCAAGCAGCCGCCCCATGCCTCGATCGAGCGCGGAGAACTCGGCGGCGTCGAGAACATAGGCCATGTCGCGGTAGAAGTCGCGGGGTACAAACAGCAACAGCATTTCGCTGTCTGTGACATGCCCCTCGAACGCCCGTCCAAGCGGATGCACCTGCACCGATCCGGCGCCGCCGTCGAATGAACGGGATGGAGTAGTCGTCTGCGAGCTGCCTTCGCTGAGCAGGGTTAGCAGCCAGTGGTCGATTGGATTTCGGCGGATATGTCCGGCCAGGCCGGCAAAACCCAAGCCCTTGGTACTGACCTGTGCCAAGGCAAGGTCGCCGAGATCCCAGACGACCTGCGTGCCGGCAAACCCCGCGCTCGTTTCGTCCGGCTCGGCAAAGTCGAGCATAGCCGCGAAACTGTGGCGCCAGGCCGCAAACTGATCCCCCGGGGGGAGTTCCCGGGTTGAGAATTCGAAGCGGGGGACCGAAACATGTCCCGGGACGACCGGCGGCGGCTCAATTGTGGCGCGAACAGCTGTTGCTGGGGCCATATGTTCCGCCAAGGCGACGGGCGTCGTCCGCGCTACATTTGCGGTCACGACGGCGACCTCGACGAACCCTCCGATCTCCGTCCTATATCGCAGCAATGAATGTTTCGATATATTAGCGACGCAAAATATATAATGTTCTTCGCACGATCGCTATGCGCATCTGACAGCAAAACCATCAGAGATATCCTTCCTCCAAGAACATCTTCCCGCAAGTGCGCAATTTAACTCATCCCGGCCTACAGCTCAAGGTAGTGTGAGATTTTTTGATGCTGACGATTCATCCATTGTGGTTAATCATCCTGAGGCAAACCAAATTCGCGATGACCTCCGGACAGCAACGCTGCAATCCAGTGTGTCGCCGGTTCGTGCGCGCAATAGGTGACGATAACGATCAGAATTGGCACACCAATAAAAGCTCCGGGCAGACCCCACATGAAACTCCAGAAGAACACGGCGAACACAACGGCGAAAGGCGATATCGCCAGCGAGGCGCCCGTGAGCGACGGCTCGATATAGCTGCCGATCATGAATTGGATGACGTTCAAACCGATGAAAACGACCAGCGCCAATTGCCAGGAGCCGGACTGCGCGATGGCGAACAGGGTCGGAAAAATCGTCGCCATCAGCGGTCCAATGAAAGGAATATAGTTCAGTGCAAAAGCTATTGCTCCCCAAGCCGTTGCGAGCTCAAGTCCGGCAACGAGCGCGAACATCCAGACCACAACGCCAGTGAGCATGGATGCGATACTGCGAACAATCATGAAGCGGCGAACCTTGCTGCCGATTTCGCCGCAAATCTGCAGAAGCAACTCGCCATATGGCTGAGCCGAAGGCAAGCAGAGGCGATACCGAAAATCTTCGGCTTCCAGCAAGCCAAGCATTACAAATATGCAGGTAAGCAGGGTAAGGCCAGCTGTACTGTTCAATCGACCGATCAGGCCCTGGGTAACGCCGATGAGCCAGGTCACGTTGAAACGTTCCTCGATAGGACCGACGATCGCTATCCCATGGCCTTCTAACCACGTTGTCCAGTCGGCGTAGATCGTCTGCAGTCGATCACTGTTGTAGAACAGCCATTGCGCAAGCTTGCTGAACCCCCAGACAACCGCGGAACCCACGACCACGATAACTGTGATTGTAAGCAGCAGCGTAATCAGCAAGGCCAATAGTCGTGGAATCCGCTTCTGCAATGCCACCTGAATTGGCCAGACAAGTGCAATCACGAACAATGAGAACGCAAACGGCATGAAGATCGGTCTGGCAAAGTACAAGAGGGCGCCGACAAGAATACCGGTCACCAGAGGGTTGACCATCGGGCGATCGCTCGGTTCAGCCATGTGAGTGCCCTACCCTCGATCGAGCGCGAAGCCTGCAATCATCGCCGAGCGTCGGCAGCCGGTTGCTTCAGCGGCAGCGGCCGGCGTGAACGAGCCGAAAGCCATCCGTACGAGCCAGGCAGGCATTGGAGAAGGTGCGCAGGCGTCCATTTCTAGTCGCGCAAACCGGGGCAAATTGCCGAGTGCAGGCGACCGTTTGCGTCGGCCGCGATATGCGACACTGGCCATTGCTCACCACCTGGAATCCTTGGGCGCGAGCCATGCACGCGTTGCCAAATGTCTGCAGCCTTTCGCCGCGTCGACCGCAAACGGGCGCATGCTGGAAGGTGCAGGCCTGGGGTCGCGGCGGAACAGGACGAGGATGATCGACGGCGACAGTGCATGCCGACAACAATGCAGCGACCAGCAACCACGTGCTCGGGCGGGCAAACAGGCTTTGTACCTGCTTCATCTCACGTCTCCTTCGGATCGCCCTCGACGCCTGACTCCGCCTACAGCAAAGGCGATGCACGCGGTAAGGACGAGGCCGCCTAACAATCCCGCAATGCCAACCCCGACAAGGATTGCCGGGGTAAGGACGCCAACGCCTCGCGCCGTGGCATCCACTGCGCTTTCGACCTTTCCGACAAAACGGCTGACACCTGGCAGCTGTCCGGCCAGCCAGGTCAGAGCGAGTCCGCCGATCGCGCCCGTCAAAGCATCGACCTTTGAGCCCAGACCAAGATCCATCCACCGCCCCAAAGCGAGGCCCGCCGCGGCGCCACAGACGACCTCTATAGTGAGTACAACAGGAGTCTCGATTACGCCCATCGTTCTTGTCCACGTTGCCAGGCGATCGGCTCACGCGATTCCAGAGCGGCGGCTGAAGCTTCCGATTTACGCAGCCTCGGACGTCTGACTAAGCGCATCGCGCAGGATCTGCTCCTTCGTCTCGTCCAGCGATGTCTTGAGCACGACGCCACCAAACCCCTTGATCTCGTTCAGCACCTTGTCGGCGGTCATTCCGTGAACGAGCACGAACAAGGCGGCATTTCCCGGCTGCAGGCTGGCCGACAGATCTTTCATGAAAGCATCGTTTATTCCGACGTCGGTCAGCGCGCCGCCAAGCGCTCCGGAAGCGGCGCCGATCGCCACACCGATGACGGGATTGAGGAAAATGACACCGATGAGCAAACCCCAGAAGCTACCTGACACAGCACCGGCGACGGTCGTGTTCATGATCTGACTGAGCTTCACATTGCCGGCTTCCGTCTTGGTCGCAATCACGGCGTCACTGATGTTGATGAGGTATTCCTTCTGCAATGCAAACAGGCGCTGACGCACCTCTTCTGCCTTGGCTTCGGTGGGGTAGACTATGGCGACCAGATCGGACATGGGACCTCCACTGCGAAATTCGATGGGATCGAGATGCGCTCGCAAGATTGCGGGATGCCATTTTATGTCCCTATCGCAGCGAAGAAATTAGCCCGGAATCCCACGCCTTTGCGGTCCGTCCCTTTTTGATTGCAGCCGAGACGACAGAAAATCTTCGACTTGCGCCGGATCACCGCACGCGATTACTTCATCTTAACGGTACACAGCCGTCACATATCCGGAGGTCTGCATGAAGCGGCATTGGCTGATCGGGCTGTGGCATTCGCTCTCGACCGGAGGCCTGCTTCTAGGCACGCTGTTCTTTGCCGCCTCGCTTACCCCGACGCTGCTTCCGCGGACCTTTTTGACCCAAGGAGTGCTTTCGGGGTTCGCCCTGGCCGCAGGCTATGGCATCGGCGTGTTCGGGCGGTGGCTTTATGTCTATCTGGAGTTGCCGGCGCCGCGAGGCCTGCGCGCCGCAAAGGTGGTCGCCGCTGTCGGATGTTTGCTCGTCGCTTGCATCTTCCTCTGGCGGGCGGCGCAATGGCAAAACTCGATCCGGAAGCTGATGGGCGTCGACCTTGTTGAAAGCGCGCATCCGCTCAAGGTTGGTCTGCTCGCACTGGCGACGTTCGCTCTCCTCATCGCCCTGGCACGGCTCTTCCAGCTGACGATCCGTTTCGTGTCGACCAGAGTTGGCCGCTTTGCGCCGAGGAGGGTCTCGAACGTCGCCGGGGTCATCGTCTCGGTTGCGCTTTTCTGGTCGATCACCAGCGGCGTGCTGTTTCGTGTCGCGCTTCACCTCGCGGATTCGTCCTATAGGCAATACGACGCGCTGATCGAAACGGAGACTGCACGGCCGACGGATCCCGACAAGACCGGCAGCAGCGCCTCAATGCTCGATTGGAACGAATTGGGACGGGCGGGGCGCGAGTTCGTTGCCACAGGGCCGACGGGCGAGGAAATACGCGCTTTCACCAACAAGGAAGCGCTGCAGCCGATCCGCGTCTATGTCGGGCTGCGATCCGCCGATAGTCCGGAAAAAAGAGCGCGGCTCGCGCTGGAGGAGCTGATACGGGTCGGTGGTTTCAAGCGTTCGGTGCTGGTCGTCGTGACGCCCACCGGAAGCGGATGGATCGATCCGGCGGCGATGGACAGCCTGGAGTATCTTCACAACGGCGATGTCGCGAGCGTCGCGGTACAATACTCCTACCTTGCCAGCTGGCTGTCGCTGCTTGTGGAGCCCGATTACGGAGCCGACACTGCGCGCGCCCTCTTCCGGGATGTCTACGAGTATTGGACCAGGCTTCCCAAAGACAGCCGCCCGCGGCTCTATCTGCACGGCCTCAGTCTGGGTGCGATGAACTCCGAACGATCAACCGACCTGTTTGACGTGGTCGGAGATCCGTTCCAGGGCGCGTTGTGGAGCGGACCGCCTTACCAGAGCAGCCTTTGGCGTTCGTTTACAAGGGACCGCAATCTGGAGTCGCCTGCTTGGCTTCCCCGTTTTCGCGACGGATCGATTGTTCGGTTCATGAACCAGGATGGCGTGGCAGCGGCGCCGGGCTCGGTCTGGGGGTCGATGCGAATCGTCTATCTCCAGTATGCGAGCGACCCGGTGACATTCTTCGACTATCGCGATCTCTACCGCGAGCCGGATTGGATGAAGCCCCCGCGCGGTCCAGACGTCTCGCCTGAACTGCGGTGGTACCCGGTGGTGACGCTCCTGCAGCTCACGCTCGACATGGCTATGGCGACGACTGCGCCGATCGGGCATGGGCATGTCTATGCGCCAGCCCACTACATAGACGCCTGGATCGAGGTGACAAATGTTCAGGGATGGTCCTTGCCGCAGATAGCGGAATTGAAACGACATCTCGGTCATTTGCCCTGACGCGGTGAGTTCCTGGAAGTCGCTCACAGACCCCTCATGACGAAGGACCAGATTCGGCCCAGGAGTCCTCAGCGGGCCAAACAGTCACGCGTAGTTCGCATCCAGCGAAACGCGATCACCTGCATCGCGCCTCGAAGATTCGTCCGTTCCGATCCCGGTATCGACAGTACCCGCGGCGATCGGCCGCCGCTCCGATCAAGGTACCGGCGACGGCCCCGATTGCACCGCCAACGACCGCATTTCGCACGTCGTTACCGCCAGCTGCTGTTCCGAGCGCGGCACCGCCAACACCTCCGATCACAGCGCCTTTTTCCGCGTTGGTGCAGCCCGCCAAAGCTGAGGCGACTGCGAGCGCAAGAGCCAATTTCCTCATATTGTTCTCCTCGTTAATACCTGGCAATCACCAGCGGTGGCGCACCCGGTGAGGCGGAAAGCGTAATGCGTTAGCGGTCGTCGTCTTCATTCGTAGCTGTCAGCCTCTTATGAGTGCCCCGACGAAACCGGCCAGCACAATCAGGACGAGACCTCCGAGCAGCCCTGCTATTCCGGCTCCGATCAACATAGTCGGCGTCAGGCCATCGGCGTGGTGGCCGATGAGGGGCCCAACACCCGGAATACGCGCGGAGGGCCATACAAAAAGCAGACCGCCGATGCCGCCGATCAAGCCGTCGGCTATCCTGCCAAGGCTGAAACTTGGCACCCAGCGGCCCAGCGCAATTCCGCTTGCTGCGCCGCAGACAAACTCAACGACCAGCATTATGCTTGCGACCCCCGGCATGGCTAAGCGAACTCCACCATAAAATCCTACGTCGCTGCTTCTGCGGACGCTCGGGCGAGCGCATCGCGCAGAGCCTGCTCCTGCAACGTACCGAGTTGTTGCACGCAAGCACTTTATCTGCACGGACGCGCGAAGAAATTAGCCGAAAATCCCGTGGCTGGGCTCTGCGTCTCTTTGTGAATGGCAACAGCCCAGTGGTCATCCAGCTACGCTGATGGTTTTTCGAGCAGCTCGTGCCGCTTCGATTTCGAAGTTCGCCCGTAGCGCGGTATGAAATCTAGGCGAACTGCGAAGGCACTACACAAGAAGCCAGGCGATGTTGCCGTTATAGATTCAGGCGATTCCTAATTCTTCGGGCAGCGGACGCGCCGGTCTGCAGTTCCGCTCTTCGAGTTGATCGGACGCGCGATCGAACGACCGCCTCAGACAAGCCGCCCCCTCCTCCCATTCGAGCTTGGACGCCCTCCCACGTGCGGCGACCGTCGAAAATTGCAGTTTGGTAACTAGCTTCCGATAGCAAAATAGCGCCACTTCGATAGTGGGTCTTGCGATGTAGCGGTCTCCCGACTCGAACCCCGGACACTTCGGGAAACTTCTCCTTTCGCGGACTATCGATAGGACCGGTCGATTTTTTTCACAGGCTGGCACAGATCCATCTTCGCGGCAGGTAAAAAAAATACCGTCATTTCCGCTAGAGATCGCGCTTCCCAACACGATCTCCCAAAAGCCTGGGTTAAGGATCCCGTCCTCTATTCCGCGGCCAGTGCCGTCACTTCTCGCCGGAAGGGCAGCGCGTCGCCGATATCGAGTTCGTCCAGCTCACGAGCGAAACGATGGCCGGCGTAGGTCGCCCAGGCGATCGGGCCCGGCGCCTCGGCATCGCCGATGACCTTGATCGAGCGAATGCCGCTATCGGCCCACTCGTCCCGCCGCGCCTTCAATTCGCGCCAGACTCCATCGTCCTGTTGGCGCGACGTCACCAGCACCACGGCGTCTGCGGCGATGTCATGTCGGGTGCCCGTATAAGCACAGGCAGTGGCAACACCATCCGGCACAATGCGCGTCACGATCCGGTTTAGCACGATCTCGACGCCGAGCTCGGCCAGCCGGCGATGGATGGCGCCTTGCTCCAGCGTGTTGCGGGTCCAGTCGGACACATAGGCGGACGGCGTCACCAGCGTCACCCTGGCGCCGTCGCGCGCCATCAGTTCAGCCAGAACGCCACCCATATAGTAGTGGTCGTCGTCAAACAGCACGACGTTGCCGGTCGGCACATTGCCGCCCATCAAGTCGTCCGGCGTGTAGACCGGCATGGCCGGGTCGACCGGCATCGGCACGACATGCGCGCGCGCCACGCCGTCGCGGCGCCATATCGAGCCGGTGGCGATGGCAATGTTCTGAAAACCGAAGGCCAGGATGTCCTCGGCCGACAATCGGCTTTCGAAATAGACGTCGACATTGGACATCTGGCTGAGCTGATACTGGCGATAGTCGCGCACGCGGCCCCAAGCGGAGAGGCCAGGCAAGCGGCATTCGCGCGCCACGCGACCGCCGAGCTCGGTGCCGGCTTCGGCGATGGCCACCTGGTAGCCGCGCAGGCCGAGTGCGCGGGCGGCCTCCAGCCCGGCAGGGCCGGCGCCGACGATCAGCACGCTGTCGCTGTCGCCCTTGGCCTGCATCCGCTCCGGATGCCAACCCTTGCGCCACTCCTCCATGAAGGTCGGGTTCTGCGTGCAGCGCGAGATCGACATGGTCATGTCGCCTGTGATGCAGATGTTGCAGCCGATGCATTCGCGAATGTCCTCGATCCGCCCCTCTTCCACCTTCTTCGGCAGAAAGGGATCGGCAATCGACGGGCGCGCGCAGCCGATGAAATCGAGCGTACCGGACCTGATCATCCTGACCATGACATCCGGCGAGGTGAAGCGACCGACGCCGACGACCGGCTTCGACGTCAGCGTCTTGATGCCGGAGACCAGGCTCTCCTGCGCGGCCTCCTCCTTGAAGCGCGACGGCCCCGAACAATCCTCCCAGGCGCCATGCGCCAGGTCCCAGAGGTCGGGCAGGTCGGCATGCATCTCGATCATGTCGCGCACTTCGGAATTGGCGAAGCCAAGCTCGCCGATCATCTCGTCGAGCGACAGCCGCAGTGTCAGGCCGCAGGTGTCACCGATGGCATCGCGACCCTCCTCGATCAGCTCGCGCATCAGCCGCGAGCGGTTTTCCAGCGAGCCGCCATATTCGTCGCTGCGCTGGTTGGTGGCGGTGGACAGGAAGTGCTGGATGATGCCGAAACCATGCGCGCCGTAGAGACACACCAGGTCGAAACCCGCCAGCTTCGCGCGTTTGAAGGCATTGCGGTGCCAGCGGCGCAGGTCGCGTATATCCTGCTTGTCCATGGCGCGCGCCTGAACCGGATCGTTGGTGAAGGTGCGGATCGGCAAGGCCGACGGTCCACGCGGCACTTCCTTGGTGTAGAGGTTCGGGCCGTTGATCCCGGAATAGGCGAGCTGGATGCCGGCCAGCGCGCCATGCTGATGCATGGCTTTGGCCATCCTGGCGAGCGCCGGGATATCGGCGTCGTCCCACAGCCTGAGCTCGATGAAGGGCGTGATCTCGGAGGTGTGGTGCATCTCGGTCTGCTCGGTGAAGATGACACCCCAGCCACCTTCCGACTTGATGCGACGCATCTCAGCCGCTGCCGACGGATCGCGATAGCCGCCGCCATTGCAGTGCGGCACCTGGTAGAAGCGGTTCTTGGCGGTCAGCGGACCGATCTTCACAGGCTCGAACAGAATATCGTAGCGTGGATCACGCATGGTGCTTCCTTCCTGCCAGCGTCGCCTCGCGGCATGCGTGATGGTTTTGAACCTTGGCGCAAGCCGGTCCGCCCAGTGGGCAGATGCCGTGAACCTACTCATAAGTTGCGGCGCGTGCCGGAAAACTACAGATTTCTTCTGTGCCGATTAGGACGCGCCTAATCAGCCCCCGCCGCCTGGATTAGCATCCGGTGAATCCCTGTTGAGCCAAATGCGACTTCAAGGCCGTGGCCACGCGATGCTAGATAGCGCCCACGGCCAATGAGACATACGACGCATGGACAGCATCCAGATCCTTGAAAAGCTGATCGCATTCCCGACGGTGAGCCGTGTTTCGAACCTCGATCTCATCGGCTACGTGACAGACCTGCTGGCGGCACAGGGCATTGCATGCCAGATCATCCGCAGCGCGGACGGCCATAAGGCCAACCTCTTCGCCACCATCGGCCCGGCCGATGCTCCTGGCGTCATGCTGTCCGGCCACACCGATGTCGTCCCCATCGACGGCCAGGACTGGACGCTGCCACCTTTCGAGATGAGCGCGCGCGACGGCAGGCTGTACGGCCGCGGCGCAGCCGACATGAAGGGTTTCGTGGCCTGCGCGCTCGCGGCCTGCCTCAAGGCCTCGAAGATGTGCCTGCAAATGCCCTTGCATCTGGCGCTTTCCTACGACGAGGAGATCGGCTGCATCGGCGTGCACAGCCTGATCGACATGCTGCGTTCGGCGCCGCACCGGCCATTGCTGTGCATCGTCGGCGAGCCGACCAATATGCAGGTGGCGACCGGCCACAAGGGCAAGCTTGCGGCACGCGCAATCTGCAGGGGACGGGAAGGCCATTCGGCGCTGGCTCCGCTGGCGCTCAATGCCATTCATCTCGGCTGCGACTTCGTCTCCGCACTGCGCCAAGAACAGGATCGGCTGGCGCGCGATGGCGTACGCGACGGCGACTACGACATTCCCTACACCACCGTCCACGTCGGCAAGATCAACGCCGGCGTGGCGCTCAACATCGTGCCGAACCTCTGCCAGCTCGACTTCGAGATCCGCAATGTCGCGGCCGACAATCCCGACCAAATCCTCGATGGGTTGCGCGCGGCGGCGGCGCGCATTGCCACTGCCGCTTCAGCGATCGCGCCAGAAGCTGCCATCGACATCGATATCACCAACACCTATCCGGGGCTGGACACGCCGGCGAATTCGCAGGCCGTAGCCTTCGTCAAGTCGTTGACCGGCGCCAACGATACCATCAAGGTTGCCTTCGGCACCGAAGGTGGATTGTTCAGCCGCGACCTAGGCACGCCGACCATCGTGTGCGGACCGGGCTCGATGGCGCAAGGGCACAGACCGGACGAATTCGTCAGCGTCGAACAGATGCGCCGCTGCGACGACATGCTGGACAATCTGCTGCGGCGGCTTGCCGGACAACAGTTGCAGGTCGCCTGACAGAGGCCGCTGCTATTCCACGACCCGCCCGCTGCCGAACACGCCCTGTTCGACGACGAAACGGCGGCAATGATCGATGAATGCCTGCACCGTCTGGGTGCGGTGCTCGGCGTTGGGCAATGCAACCCCCATGGTCAAAGGCCGCAAATCCCCCTCCAGAGGCACGAAGACCAGCGGCTTGCCGTCTGGCGCCAGCGTGTTGAGCGGCCGCATGTTGGCGATGCCGTAACCGAAGCCGTTCGCAACCATCGAACGCATCACCGCGATGTCGCCGGTGCGCTCTGCAATGTTCGGCCGGATCCCCCGTGAATGAAAGGCCGAAAGGAAATATTCGCGGCTGTATGGCAGGTCGAGCAGCACCATCGGCTCGTCGGCCAATTCTTCCGTCGTGATGGAAGCCTTGCCGGCGAAGCGGTGCCCCTGCGGCAGCATGACATAGGCCGGCACCAGCATCAGCGGTTCGAACGTCGTGTCCTGCGACAGTTCGAGATCGTAAGTCAGCGCCGCGTCGATTTCGCCTCGCTGCAACATTTCGAGCAACTGGCCCTGATTGCGTTCGAACTGCCGGAACCGCACCTCGGGATAGGCGCGCTCGAACTTCATGCGCAGGGTCGGCATGACGATCTGCGCGAAGGTCAGCAGACATCCAACCGCCAGTGGCCCGCGCACCTTCTCGGCGATGTCGCCGGCGATGTCGTGCAGGGCGTCCGCGTCGGCCAGCAGCCTGGCGGCCTCCTTGAGGAAAACGCGCCCGCCAGCCGTGAGCGACAGGCCATGCGAATGCTTGCGCACAAAAAGCTGGACGCCGAACTCGGCCTCAAGCTGCGCTATGGACGCCGAGATCGAGGGCGGCGAAACATTGACCTGTTCGGCCGCCTTGGTAATGGAGCCGGCTTCGCCGACGGCGACGAAATATTCCAGTTGTCTCAGCGTGAAGCGTAGCGGCATGGGCGGCTATGTTGCCGGTTTGGGCGCTGCGATCAAGCGCCCGCTCTGCCTCAATATTTGATCCATGTCGTTTTCAGCGCGGTGTACTTGTCCAGCGCATGCAGCGACAGGTCGCGGCCGAAGCCGGATTGCTTGATGCCGCCGAACGGCGTCATCGGGCTCAGCGCATCGACCGTGTTGACTGAAACCGTGCCGGCGCGGAGCCGGCCGGCAACGCGGTGCGCGCGCGAAAGACTGTCGGTCCAGAGCGATGCAGCCAGCCCGTACGGGCTGTCATTGGCAATACGGATAGCTTCCTCTTCATCGTCGAAGGCTATGACCGAAAGCACCGGCCCGAATATCTCATCGCGGGCAATCGGGTCGTCATGGGCAACATTGTCGAAGATGGTGGGCTGTATGAAGCTGCCGCGACCATTGACCGTGACCCGATCGCCGCCGGCAACCAGGCGCGCGGTCTTCTTGCCGGCCTCGACGAAGCGCATGACGTTGGCTGCGTGGCGGGCATCGACCATGGCGCCCATTTTCGAGGCCGGGTCGAGCGGATCGCCGGGCTGGGTGGCCGCCGCGCGATCAGCCAATTTCTCCACGAAGGCATCCTTGATGGAGCGTTGCACGAGCAGGCGCGAATTGGCCGAACAGACCTCGCCCTGGTTGAAGAAGATGCCGAACGCCGCCATGTCGGCCGCCGCATCGAGATTGCCGCAATCGGCGAAGACAAGGTTCGGGCTCTTGCCGCCTGTCTCGAGCCAGACCTGCTTCATGTTCGACTGACCGGAATATTGCAGGAACATCTTGCCGACCGCGGTCGATCCGGTGAAGGCCAGGCAATCCACATCCATGTGGCGGCCGAGCGCCTGGCCGGCCGTCTCGCCAAGGCCAGGCACGACATTGAGCACACCGGCGGGCAGGCCCGCCTCCATGGCGAGTTCCGCCAGCCTGAGCGCCGAGAAAGGCGACTGCTCCGCCGGCTTCAGCACCACGGAATTGCCCGCTGCCAGCGCCGGCGCGCATTTCCAGGTCGCCATATCGAGCGGGAAATTCCACGGAACCACGGCACCGATTACGCCGAGCGGCTCGCGCCGCACCAGCACCAGATCGCTGCCGCCGGTCGGCGCCACTTCGTCATAGATCTTGTCGATGGCCTCGCCATACCACTGGAAGATCGCCGCCGAACCCGGGACGTCGACCGTCGCCGCATCCGTGACGAGCTTGCCCATATCGAGCGACTCGAGCAGGGCAAGCTCCTGCAGGTTTTCGCGCAGCAGCCGCGCCAGCCGCAGCAGCACCTCCTTGCGATGCGCCGGGTTCGTGCGGGACCAGACGCCGGCCTCGAAACTGCGCCGCGCGGCGGCAACAGCCAGATCGACATCTTCCTCGCCGCACGACGCCACCTCGGCCAGCGTTTCGCCGGTGGCCGGATTGATGCTGGCGAAGGTCCGGCCCGAACGCGCGGGGACCGTCTTGCCGTCGATGAATGCCCTGTCGCGAAAACGGATCGCGGATGCCTTGCAGATCCAGTCCTTGTGACTGAGTTCGCTCATGCGCATGCCTTCCCCCTGTGTGCCGGCTACTCGTCGCCCGGCACGCCGTAGCCCGGCGCGTCGGACGGATTGATCGCGCGGGTCACATAGGCATCGAGTTGCGGCTTGTAGCGGTCCCACAAGGCCGCCAGGTCCTCGATCGGGCAGCCGTCGCTCCAGTCGCAGCGCAGGTCCGCGACGGGCCATGCAACCTCGCGCACCAGCTTCATTCCAGCGGAGTGGACCGGGCCTGCCTCGCCACCCGCTTTCAGCCCGGCGCGCATGGTCGCGATCAGGCGGTCGCCGAGATGCCCTTCAGAGGCGAGGAAGGCCTCGACCATGGCTTGCGGCACGCCATCATGGGCCAGCATGTTGCCGCCGCAGGCGACATTGTCCGCACGCGCCTCCGCCCAGATGCCAAGCGCTTTGGGTCCGGAATGGATAGAAGTGGTCCCGGCGGCATCGACAGCCAGTATCTGCCGGTAGTCGCTGTAGGCGCCGGTGCGATTCAGGATGGCGACCGCCTCGGCGGCCGAAGCACCGCGCGCCAGCAGTTCGAGCCCCCTCGTGCCGAGTGTCGGATCGGTGACGTTCTGGCTGGCGACCGCCCCCACGCCCGCTTGCGCATAGGCGCAGCGCGCCGCCACCGCCGGAGAGGACGACGACACCGCGACGCCGAACATGCCGGTGCGGCTGCATCGCGCGACAATGGAAAATGTCATGATTGTCAGTCCGGGATTACGGCGGTGCCGTCGATCTCGACCAGCCAGTCCGGCCGCGCCAGGGCCTGCACGACGAGACCGGTCGAAACGGGATGCACGCCTTTGATGTACTCGCCCATGGTGCGGTAGACCGCCTCGCGATGGCGCACGTCGGTGATGTAGACGACCACCTTGACCAGATGCTCCATGGTGCCGCCGCACTCTTCGATGAGCTGCCTGATGTTCTGCATCACCTTGTGCGTCTGCTCGGCCGGATCGTGGCTGTCGATGTTCTTGGCGGTGTCGAGATCCTGCGGGCACTGGCCACGCAGATAGACCGTCCGGCCGCCCCGCGTGACGACCGCCTGGCACAGATCATTGTCGAGGTTCTGCTCGGGATAGGTGTCCTTCGTGTTGAACTTGCGAATTCTTGTATGCACCATCTTGGTCTCCATCAGATCGGGCTGGCAGCTGTCGTCAGCGTCGGTCAGGCATCCACTGTCTCGCGCTGCGCGGCAGCATGGTAGGCCAGATATTTGCGCTGCGTCGAAATACGGTCTGCGACATGCTTGGCATCATGCCAGACACCCCAGATGAAACTCGACCCTCTTCGCGACTGCCAAGGCAGGCCGAGAAAATAGATTCCAGGCTCGATCGAGACGCCGCGCTGATGCCTTGGCCGGCCCTTCTCGTCAAAAGCATCGACCTTCAACCAGCTGTAATCGACGGCAAAACCTGTCGCCCAGATGATCGCCGCTATCCCGGCGCCAGCCAGATCGAGCTCGCCGATCGGGTTGGTCAAGCAGTCGGGATCCGGGTCGATCCGACGGGCCGTGGGCTCCTCCGCAAGGTCGAGACCGTTGCGCGCGACATAGGCGTCGGCCTCGTCCAGCAGCGACATCAGGTTGGCGTCACCGCGAGCAATGTTCTTCGCCAGATCAGGCGCGAAGGTCAGCACGCCGTCCTGATATGTTTTCGTCATGCCAACCAGGGTAAGCCCCTGCGCGGCCAGCCGACGGAAATCAATCGTTTCGCCGCCACGCGCGCCGCTCACCGCAATCGTGACATGTTCCGTGCCAGGCCCCGGGGTTTCGAGGTCCCATTTGCCGAGAACGCCAAGCCACCAGCAGAAATCGCGCCCGCGATAGGCTCGTGGCGGGCGGTCGTGCGGGCCGACCGAGAGGTAGACGCGCCGCCCCGAGCGCTGAAGCTCATCGGCGATCTGCACACCTGACGATCCCGCCCCGACCACCAGCACCGCGCCCTTTGGCAACTGTCCGGGGTTGCGGTACGCGCTGGAATGAATCTGCGGAATGCCGGCATCGCCGGGGACAAGAGCGGGGATGACGGGGATCTGGAAAGGTCCGGTCGCTGCGACGATGCTGTTGGCTTCGATCACCCCATCCGACGTCTCGACGCGGAACCCGGGCCGACCGACATTTCTTTGCACGAGCTTGACCTCGACGCCGCAGCGGATCGGCGCATTGATCTGCCTTGCATAGGCGGCGAAATAGTCCGCAACCTCCTCCTTGGAGGGAAAGCCGTCGGGACCCGTCACGGGAAATTCCATGCCTGGGAAACGGTCATGCCAAGCTGGGCCATTGGCAACGAGTGAGTCCCATCGCTGCGAACGCCAGCGCTCGGCGATCCGGCCACGCTCGAGAACGAGATGCGGCACCGCGCATTTGCTCAGATGCTCAGACATAGCCACCCCCGCCTGGCCACCGCCGACGACAAGCGTGTCTATTTTTTCCACGGACATTTCTGCGCCCTTTCCCCCCAAGAGTTTCTGCGGATGCGAGGAGGTCAGATCGCTGGTGTACTGGAGGGACCGGATAGCGAAAATTACGATTTCACGTGGCAGTGGTTAGCTTGTCCCTAAATGCCAAGAGAGACGCCCGGACATGCCGAGCGCGAACCGCGACGCACCGCCCCATCGCACCCGATGTGGGCGCGATGGAACGGCAGGCCAGGAAGCTTCGGCCGCCGGGCGATCAGGCGGCGCGACGCTGCTGCTGATCCGCTTCCTGATTGATCTCGGCAAGAAGCGCCTCGATGTCGGCTTTCGGGAAGGTGCGGCGGAAACGCCGATCGAAGGTCGTGAAGATGCCGACGAACGAGTTCGTGCAGTGTTCCAGCATGCGATCGGCATCTTCCGGAGAAATGTCGAGCTGTTTCTGGAGAAAGCGGTTGAACTTGCGGCGAGCGGCCGGGTTTTCCAGAATGAAGATCGGTTGCGTATCCCGCTCGATGCGCCGGTGAACCGCGACGGCGGAGACCGTCTGCAATTCGGTGCTGAGACGGATATCGCGTGATGACGACGCCACCTCGATGGTGACTGCGTCATTGTCGAGCACCCAGGCTTGAAGCGCGGTATCGTAGGCACAAAGATCCTGTGCCGCGATGTCCACCGTCACCGTTCGGCTCTCACCTGGCTTCAACTCGACTTTGGCAAAGCCCTTCAGCTCGCGCACGGGACGCGTCAGCCTCGGCCGCCCGTAACGCGCATAGACCTGACAGATCTCCTTGCCGCCGACCTTTCCGGTGTTGGTTACGGCAAAGCTGACCGCGACCTTCTCGCCGGTCCGCAGGATGGTGCGGTCAAGCGCCAGATTCGAATAGGCGAACTCGGTGTAGCTCAGCCCGAAGCCGAACGGAAAAAGCGGCTCGATGCCACGCGCATCGTACCAGCGGTAGCCCACGAAAATGCCCTCGCTGTAGACGTGCCGCCCGTTTTCGCCGGGATAGGTGAGATAGGTCGGCATGTCCTCCATGCGCTTCGGGAAAGTGGTCGTCAGCTTGCCCGACGGGTTGACGCGGCCAAACAGGATGTCGGCGACGGCACCGCCTGTCGCTTGACCGGAAAAGAACATCTCAATGACTGCCGGCACCTTCCCGATCCAGGGCATGGCGACCGCGTCGGGGCTCGATATGATGACGACAATGTTCGGATTGGCGCGGGCAAGCCGCTCCACCAGCGCGTCATGACCTGGCGCAAGGCCGAGCGAGCGGCGATCGGACCCTTCGCCGTCATAACCATTTTCCGTGTTCACGAAGACCAGCACGATATCGGCGCCGGCCACACCCTGCACTGCCTCGTTGACCAATACCTCGCACTCGGACGCGATCTCGCTCGTTCCCTGAAAGACATCGATCGATATATCGCTGCCGGCAAGCTTGCGGATCTCGTCCACGGGCACGTCCTTGGATGTCGGCGTCGTCGTCGCACAGCCCGAACCCTGGATGACGGGAGCCGCGGCCCCCTCGCCCACGATCGCGATCCGTTTGACCTTGGTTTGCGAAATCGGCAGGAGGCCGCCGTCGTTTTTCAGGAGGACCATGGAGTCCGCAGCCAGTCGGCGGGCAAGCGCGTGGTGCTGCGCCCGATCGAACGTCACTGTCCGGTTTTCTCCTTGCCTGGCCTTGCGGACCAGTTCGAGAACGCGCTCGCAGGCGCGGTCGACGGGCGCCCGATCGACATCGCCCGCTTCGATCGCCGCCAGAAGATCGGCCTTGCGGGTTTCACTTTCCGGCATGTCCAGATCGTTGCCGGCGATCAGCGAGGCCGGCCTGTCCTTGACGCCGTGCCAATCGGAAACGACGAGCCCGTCATACCCCCATTCCTCGCGCAGCACCTTGGTGAGCAGCCAGGAATTTTCAGCGGCCTGAACGCCGTTGAGCCGGTTATAGGAGCTCATCACCGTCCATGGCTCGCTCTGACGGATCGCCCGCTCAAAGCCTTTGAGATAGATTTCGCGAAGCGCCCTTTCCTCCACGATCGAATCCATCGTGGTACGCTCGACCTCCGAATTGTTGCAGGCGAAGTGTTTTAACGAAGCGCCGACACCGTTTTCCTGAAGACCGCTGATGACGCCGGCGGCAAAATCGCCGGTCAATATCGGATCTTCCGCGTAATACTCGTAGGAGCGCCCGCCAAGCGGCGTGCGGCGGATGTTGATCCCGGGTCCCAGCAGCAGATGCACGCCGAATTCCTGGCACTCCCGGGCCAGCGCCTCGCCCAGCCGGTGCGCGAGATCGACGTCCCAGGAACAGGCCAGGCTGGTCCCGTTCGGAAAACAGGTGGCTGGCTTCATCTGCCCCCACGCGGTCTGCACATGGTCCGCGCGCTGGTTCACCACCGAAAGGAACGCCGCGAAATCCATGCCACCGGCCTGATCATCGTCGATCTGCGGGATGGAGTAGCGCACGCCGTAGGTGCCATCGGTCATCACCATGTGCGGGATGCCCAGTCGTTCGATGGCCTGTGTCTTCCACATGCGATGACCGGCGAGCAGCGAGACTTTCTCCTCGTCCGTCATCTCCGCGACAAGCGCCCTGAAATCGCCGGCCTTGAATTTCTCACTGATCATTTGACGTCTCCGGAAATCACTGTGGAACGAGAGCGGCAGGGCCGCGAACAAAGCGACGCTGTCATAGCCGGCGCTCCGTCGCTGCCAAGAAGAACGATGCCTTGGACATGTTGAACCGAAAGCCAACGTCCCTTTGCATGGCCCGGGCCGCATCGACGGTCAGCTTCACGCTGAACCGCTGGCCGAGGCAGTCGAACCAGCCGAGCGCGTCCGCACCCAGAAGTTCCGTGAAGGCGAGCGTCGCGGGAATGCTGTCTGGCGTGCCGCGCTCGACGACATCAACATCCTCGCAGCGGATTCCCAATATGACCTCTGCCGCCGTCGGCCCGGCCGCGAAACCGTAAGACGACGCATCGAGGCAGACATCGTGTGTCTTGAACCGCAGCGTCCCTTCCAGAGTCCCCTTGAGGAAGTTCATCGCCGGAGAGCCTATGAAACCGGCGACGAACAGGCTGGCCGGTTTTTCGTAGACTGTCTGCGGCTCGGCGAACTGCTCCACCTTGCCCTTGTGCATGACCGCCACGCGGTCAGCCATGGTCATGGCTTCGATCTGATCATGCGTCACGTAGATCATCGTCGACTTCAGCGTCTCGTGGAGCTGCTTCAGCTCCACCCGCGTCTCCGCGCGCAGCTTGGCATCGAGATTGGAAAGCGGTTCGTCGAACAGGCAGATGCTGGAGGAGCGGACCAGGGCCCGTCCGATCGCCACACGCTGACGCTGGCCACCTGAAAGCTGGCTTGGCTTGCGGTCGAGCAGCGCTTCGATTTGCAGGAGCCTGGCGGCCCATGCGACCTTTTCGGCGATCGTCGCCTTCGGCGTGCCGGCAATTTCCATGCCGAAGGACAGGTTGCGCCGTACCGTCATGGCCGGAAACAGCGCATAGGACTGGAACACCATCGCCAGACCGCGTTGGCTGGGTTCCAGGTGGCTTACGTCGACATCGCCGATAAGGATCTGGCCGGAGTCGCAATCGTCCAGACCGGCGATGACGTTGAGCAAGGTGGATTTGCCGCAACCCGAAGAGCCGAGAATGACCACGAACTCGCCCGGCGCGATCTCCATGTCGACGGAGTCCAGCACCGTAAGGCCGGCGAAGGATTTTCTGATCTGGCGGATCGATACGCTTGACATTTTATCCCTTGACCGCGCCGGCGGCGATGCCGCGCACGAAATAACGACCTGAAAGAAAGTAGACGACCAGCGTCGGAATAGCGGTGATGACGGCGGCGGCCATGTTGACGTTGGGCGATACCGAGCCACGGGCATTGTTGACGATGTTCGTCAGCTGCACCGTCATCGGCAGATTGTCGTTGCCGGCAAAGATCAGGCCGAGCAGATAGTCGTTCCATATGCCGGTGAATTGCAGGATCGCCACAACGACGAGGATGTTGGTCGAAATCGGCAGGATGACCGACCAGAATGTCCTCAGGAAACTGGCGCCCTCCATGCGGGCCGCGCGGCTGATCTCGTCGGGCACCCCGACATAGAAATTGCGGAACAAAAGCGTCGTATAGGGCAGGCCGTAGACCACATGCACCAGGACGATGCCGGCATAGGTGCGGAACAGGCCCATACTGCTCAGGATCTTGACCGTGGGGTAGAGCATGGCCTGATAGGGGATGAACAAGCCTATGGTGACCAGCAACATGATCAAATTGGCGCGGCGCGATTTCCACTGCGCCAGGGCGTAGCCATTCAGCGCACCCACCAGGGTTGAGATGGCAACGCTCGGCACCGCGATCTTGATCGAATTCCACAGCCCGGGCCGAACCCCGCCGCATTCGAGCCCGGTGCAGGCGCTTTTCCAGGCCGTGATCCAGGCATCGAAGGTCGGCCTGACCGGCAGAGCGAGGAGATTGCCTTGCCGGATCTCCTCCAGGGGCTTGAGCGAGTTGCTGATTATCAAAAGCAAAGGCAGCAGGAAGAACGCCGCCGACATGATGAGAAACGCATAGAGGCCGAAGCGCGCGACGCGCAGCCCGAACACCGGTCTGTCGACTTGAACGGCGCGGCTCATATGCGCTTCCTGAATTCGCTGTAGAAATAGGGCGTCAGCATCACCAGCGAGATCAGCAGCATGACGATCGACGCCGCCGAAGCCAGGCCCAGATTGACGCGGGCGAAGTAGAAATCGACGGCGAACTTTGCCGGCATTTCGGTGGCAATGCCGGGCCCGCCCTTGGTCATGGCGATGACCAGATCGTAGCCGCGGATCACTTCCGACATGAGCAGCACGACGCAGGATGCAATCACCGGCCGCATCCCGGGAAAGATCACCTGCAGATAGGCGCGCCAGAGCGGAACGCCTTCCATGCGGATCGCTCTCCACAGATCATTGTCGACGCCGCGCAAGCCGGCCAGGATGATGACCATGACGAGGCCCGTCGAATGCCAGATGCTGGCAATGACGAGCGTGTAGATGGCTCGGTCGGGGTTGGTCAGCCAGTCGAAAGTGAAGCTTTCCCATCCCGCGCTTCGCATGAGGCCTTGCAAGCCGTTTACCGGGTCGAGCACCCATCGCCAGGACAGTCCGGTTACGATCAGCGACACGGCAAGCGGGTAGAGAAAGATGGTCCGAAACAGCGATTCAGCCTGGATGCGGCGATCCGCGAAGATGGCGAGTAGCGCGCCGAAACAAAGGGTTCCGATGATGAACAGGACACCGAAGATCACCATGTTCATGCATGACACGAGCCAGCGATAATTGGTGAACAGCTTGACGTACTGATCGAAGCCGATCAGTTCGTAGCTGGGCATCAGCGTCGAGCGCGTCATCGACATATAGAAGGTCCAGAGGATCGACCCGTAAAAGAATATGGTGACGACGCCGAAGAACACGGCAACCGTGACATCCGGCTTGAAACTCTGCCGATGCAGCCAGGCCCTCATTCTGCCTCCAGACCGCGGCTTGATGGCGGGATCGCGCTCACAAACAAACCCATTCCTCTCAGGATCTTCCATTCCCCGATTGCAGCGGGGTGCCGGGCCGCAAGATCGCGGCCCGGCTCACCTTACTATTCGCTCTGCAGGATTTTCGAGAAGCTCTCGACCGCCGCTTGCGTCGTCATGGACTTGTCGGTCCAGAACTGGGTGGCAAGGTCGGTCACCTGTCCATTCAGGTCGCCTGCCAGCGCATCATAGGCGGCCTGCACCGCAGCACCCGGCGTGGCGAGCGTCTTGGCGCCGAGCTGCGCACAGACGTCGAGCTTGGTCGTATCCACGTCGGTGCGGGACGGCACCGAGCCCTTGACCTCGGCGATCTGCTCCTCCACCGCGGGGTCCATGACCGACTGGGCAAGCAGGGTCTGGCCCTTGATGCGGTCCTCATCCTTGTTCACCGGGAAGGCGAAGACGTCGATCAGGATCGCGTAGCTCGGTTTTTCGCCGGGCGTGAGGAAGCAGCCGAAATCCTTGCCGGCAACCTTGCCGGCGGCCAGAAACTCGCCGCGTGCCCAGTCGCCCATGAACTGGAAGCCGGCCTTGCCGGTGACGACAAGGTTGGTGGTGTCGTTCCAGGAACGGCCCGGGCTGGCGGGGTCGGCATAGGTCGATACCTTGCGGAAGGTTTCGAAAGCCTTCGCCAGGATCGGCGACTTGAGCGCCTCGGGCGAGCGCTTCACGATCAGCTCGTTCCAATAGTCGGGGCCGCCGATCGCAAGGATCGAGCTGAACAGGATGCCGACCTCCTGCCAGGGCTCGCCGCCGACGGCTATGCCGATGCGGCCGGATGCCTTGATCTTGTCGGCCGCCGCGAAGAGGTCGTCGAAGGTCTTGGGCTGCTCGATCTTGAGTTCGTCCAGGAGGGGCTTGGAGTACCAGACCCAGTTCTGCGCATGGATGCCGACGGGCAGCGCAACGAGGTGGTCACCCACATTGAGCTTGCTCCACACCAGCGGCGACATCACCGTCTGCCAGCCTTCCTTGGCGGCGAGATCGTCAAAGTCGCGAAGCTGGCCGGAACCGGCGAGGTCGCGCAAGGCGGAGTTCGGCGTCATCAGGATGGCGGAGGGCGGTTCACCGCCGGCAATGCGGCTGGTGGCGGCGGCAAGGGCCGCGTCGAAGTCGGCCGATGGGCTGTCGATCCACTTGCCGCCCTTCGACTTGAAGGCGTTGGCCACCGTGTTCATCGCCTTGGATTCGCTGGAGCTCGTCCAGTAGTGCTGCACGTCGACGGTTTGCGCCAGCGCGGCATTGGAACCGGCGAGCAGGCCGAGTGCGGATAGAGTGAAAGTAAAGCGTCTTAAGTTCATCTCAGTTCCCCTGATGCTTTGTTGATCTCAAGCCCCGGGACGTCCGGGGCGGCGGTTCGGTCACCGTGTTCGGTCAGCTTCGAACGGCGCCGTCATCACGTCATGCTGCCTTGCTGACTGTCTCCCGATCTCCTTGTTGAGACCGTCGAGAAATGCCGCCATCGTGGCTTTGGAGATCTTCTCGCCGGCCACCCAGGACACGGTCTTGTAGATCCCCAGGAAGGAGCTGGCGCAGTACTCCATCATCTTTGCCGCCTCTTCGTCGTCGAGATCGAGTTGCGCCTTGAGGAAGTCGCGGAAGCGGCGGCGGGCGAAGTCCCGCTCCAGCACGAGGAAAGGTTGGCTCTCCACGTCGAGGATCGTGGACGGCAACGCCGGCGCGTCCACCATGACCGTCTTCTCGAGACGGATGTCGCGTGAGGATGCTCCGATCTCGAAGTCTATCTGGCCCGCATCGAGGAGCCATTGCCGATAGGCAGGGTCGTAGTAGCGCAGGTCGCTGCTCTCGACCGTCACCTCGACGCGTTTGGTCTCGCCGGGTTGCAGTTCGACCATGGCAAAGCCCTTGAGTTCGCGGATCGGCCGCATCAGCCGGGGACTGTGCGGCCGCGCGTAGAGCTGGACGATTTCCTTGCCGGCGACACTGCCGGTGTTCGTGATGTCGAAGGTTATGCGGATCGTGCCCGAACCATCGATGCGGTCGGCGCTGGTGGCGATGTTGGAATACTCGAACGTCGAATAGCTGAGACCGAAGCCGAACGGAAACAGGGGGGCAAGCTTGCGCTTGTCATAGTGGCGGTAGCCGACATGGAGGCCTTCGCTGTAGACATGGCGGCCATTCTCGCCCGGATAGCTGAGATAGCCGGGAATGTCCTCCATCTGGACCGGGAATGTCACTGTCAGTTTGCCGCAGGGGTTTTGCCTGCCGAACAGGACATCGGCAATGGCCTTGCCCACGCCCTGCCCGCCGAAGAAGGCAGCAACCACAGCCTGAACGCTGTCGATCCACGGCATGGCGACCGCATCCGGAGCAAACAGGATGACGACGATCCTGCCATTGCGTTTGCCGAGACGCCCGATCAGCTCGTCCTGGCCGGCGTGAAGGTCGAGATGGGTGCGGTCGGAGCCTTCGCCATCGTAGCCGACCTCGGTATTGCCGAAGAACAGCACCACATCGGCCGCATCGATGGCCGCGAGAGCCGATTGTTCGGACGCGCTGCCGGCTTCGAAATCGGCAACGGCATGGAAGCTGACCGTGGCTCCGGGAGCAAGCCTGCGGATTTCATCCAGCGGAATATCCACTTCGGTCGGACGTGTCGTCGCGCAGCCGGACCCCTGGATGACCGGCTCGGCGGCAGCCGCGCCGACCACTGCGATCTTGCCGACCTTCGCCGCGTCGAGCGGCAGGATCGCCATCTCGTTTTTCAGAAGCACGATCGATTCCGCCGCCATGCGCCGCGAAAGCGCGTGGTGTTTGTTGAAGTCGGCCTCGGCGTTCGGCCTGATGGCGTTGCGTGCCGTGCGAACAAGCTTGAGTACGCGCAGACAAGATCGGTCGAGCGCTTCCATCGGCACCCGGCCGTCCTTGACCGCGTCGATCAAGTCCTGCTTGCGCGCGCCGCTTTCCGGCATGTCGAGATCGTTGCCGGCATTGATCGAGGCGGGACGATCCTTGATCCCGTGCCAGTCGGAAACGACAACGCCGTCGTAACCCCACTCGTCGCGCAGCACCTCGGTCAGCAGCCAATGGTTCTCCGCCGCCTGGACATCGTTCAGCCGGTTGTAGGAACTCATCACCGTCCAGGGATTGCCCTTGCGGATGGCCCGCTCAAAGCCCGCGAGATAGATCTCGCGCAAGGCGCGCTCGTCGACGACGGAGCTCATCGTCGTGCGCTGGACTTCCGAATTGTTGCAGGCGAAGTGCTTCAGCGAGGCCCCGACGCCGTTCTGCTGCAAACCGTTGATGACGGCCGCGGCAATCTCGCCGCTCAGCACGGGATCTTCGGAATAATATTCGTAGCTTCGGCCGGCGAGCGGCGTGCGGCGGATGTTGATGCCGGGACCGAGCAGAATGTTGACGCCGAAGGCCTGACATTCGGCAGCCAGCGCCTGACCGAGATCATAGGCCAGACCAACGTCCCACGAGCACGCCAGTGAAGAGCCGTTCGGAAAGCAGGTTGCCGGACGGGTGGAACCGAATGCGCTTTCGACGCCCGTCGAAAGATCCGTGTTGACGACACCGAGGAACGCGGCGAGTTGCCCGTCGCCATCCTGCATGCCGTCGATCTGATCGATCGAATAGCGCACCCCATAGGTTCCGTCCGTCATCAGCAATTCGGGGATGTTGAGGCGATAGTTGGCCGCGGTGCGCCACAGCCCGTGACCGCTGACCGCAGCGACTTTCTCTTCGACGGTCATTTCCGCGACGAGGGCATTGAGTTGCTTATCGGAAACATTCCAGCTCATGCACGTTTCATCCGCTTTGCCATGCGCCGCAGGCTCGCCGCCCGCGAATTGCCGGGCACCGCCTGGGCGTCCGATCTCTTCCAGGACGACGATTTGATGACATCCGGCGGGGCGCAAATCTAGCCGCGAAACTTGTACTGGAAGTACGACAGTTTTTGATGCTTACTGAGCGATGCCTTCACGGAGGACGAGAGATGAACATCGCCTATTTGCGGCCCGGTGAGCTGCGCGGCAAACAGGATGCCGGCTTTGAAAGCCATGCCCCCACGGCGACACGGCACTTTTGGGCCTTCGTCCACGGCGCCATAGACGTTCCGTATCACTGGCATCGCGAGATGGAGATACTTCTTGTGCTGCGCGGCCGGTTTCGACTGGTGGTTGATGGACAGGTCTGCGAGATGAACCAGGACGACGTGATCGTCATCAACTCGGACGTGCCGCACAACTCCACGTCGGTCTCACGCGATGCGCTGATCTGCGGCGTGCATCTCGACGCCGCATATTTCGAGCGGCTGGGTTTGCCCGGCTTTTCGTCCCGGCATTATCTGTGCCGCACCTTCCTGCACGGCCGTTCTTTCATGAACAGGATCGCTCCCATGAAAGCGCTGATGGCGCGGCTGGTCCTCGACCAGACCGGGCATCCTGAGGAGATGATGGTTCGAGACACAATCGCCAATCTCCTCGCCTGTTTCGTCTACCGCGCGATCCCCTGGGAAAAGCCCGATGGGGGCGCGGCTCAGCTCCGCTCCGCCAGCCGTAATCGAATACTCAAGATCATGGACACGGTCGGGGAACAGCAGGACAATCAATCCCTGAGCGAGATCGCGGCTACCGAAGGTCTGACGCTCAGCCACATTTCGCGCCTGTTCAAACGTCATCTGGGGATAGGCTATCGCGACTATTGCCAGAACCAGCGGCTGGACACCGCCGCGCATGAACTTCGCATCACCGACCATACGATCAGCGTGATCATGGAGCGCAACAGTTTCGGCAACCCGGCGGTCTTCTACAACAAGTTCAGAGCCCGCTTCGGCTGCAGCCCCGCCGAATTTCGGCGTGGGCAGGGGCTGCGCGGCGCAAAAAGCAAACTGACCGAGGAAGACGCGTCCGAGACACTTCGGATACTGACGCACCATGCCGCCGAGATCGGCAGGGCCGCGGAAGTCTCCGTTGGCATCGGCTTGGCGGGACGCCGGCAGGTCACGCTTCGCGCCCCCTACAATGCAAGCGCTCGCTGAATCGGACGCTGGAAGAAAACGTCCCGCGATCGCTCCGTCTCTCGTGCAATCCGGAGTTCGGCGAGCCGCCATGCCCCCGGGGAATGCTACGACAGCATCGCCCTCGCCGCCTTTTCGCCGATCATCATGGACGGCGCATTGGTGTTGCCGCCGATCAGCGTCGGCATGATCGAGGCGTCCGCCACGCGCAGATTGTCGAAGCCGCGCACCTTGAGACCGGCGGGATCGACCACCGCCATGGTGTCGTTGCCCATCTTGGCCGTGCCGACCGGATGATAGACGGTCAGGGCTTCGGCACGCAGATAGGCGAGGATCTCGTCGTCGGTGACGACATCCGGTCCCGGCAGGATTTCCGGTCCGCGAATATCGGCAAAGACCGGCGAAGCCAGGATCGAGCGCGCCAGCTTGATGCCTTCGACAAGGGTCAGTGCATCCTGATCGTCACTGAAGAAGCGGTGATCGATCAGCACGTTGCGGCGGGTGCCGTCGCGCTCGAGCGTGATTTCGCCGACGCTTCCGGGTCTCAGCACGCAGGTGTGCACGGCATAGCCGTGGCCATATTCGACAAGCCGGCCGCGATGGCTGCGGTAGCCGGGGACAAAGTGGAATTGGACATCGGGAACACTGCCGGCATATTTCGTCTTGGCGAAGCCGCCGGCCTCGACGTAATTGGTCGTCAGCATGCCCTTGCGCCGGACGAAATACTGAAAGGGCGCCGCCAGCATCGCCGGCAGATTGGCGAGCGACAGGCCGAGCGTCCTGGTGCTGTTCGATCGCAGCGTGATCATGCCGTCGACATGGTCGCGCAAATTCTTGCCGACGCCCGGCACGTTCATCACCGGTTCTACCCCTGCCGCCTTCAGTTCGTCGGCCGGGCCGATGCCAGAAGCAAGCAGGATGCGCGGTGATCCGATCGCGCCTGCGCTGAGCACGATTTCGGCGCGGCATGTCAGCCTTTGGGCTGATCCGTCCTTGATCACATTGACGCCAGTGACGCGCCCGCTTTCGACTGCCAGATCAAGCACCTCGACACCTGACAGGACCTGGAGGTTCGGGCGGCTCAGAACCGGCCGGACGAAGGCGGTGTAGGCCGAGAACCGTTCCCCCCTGTTCTGGGTGACATTGTAGATGCCGAGGCCGAGTTGGCCATCGCCGTTGAAGTCGCGGTTTTCGGGCAGGCCCACGCCCCGACCCGCCTCTACCCAGAGGCTGGATACGGCGTTGGGATCACGCGGATTGTCAACCAGCAGTTCGCCCTCGTAGCCATGATAGGCCGGGTTTTGTGACAGGAGGTTCCGCTCCAGTTTCTTGAAGACCGGCAGCACGTCGGCATAGGACCACCCCGCGCAGCCAAGCGCTGCCCACTCGTCGTAGTCCTGCGCGGCGCCGCGAATGTAGACCATGGAATTGATCGAACTCGACCCGCCAAGAAGCTTGCCCCGGTTGACCGGTATGCGGCGGTTGTTGAGCAGCGGCTGCGGCACGCCTTTGTAGCCGTAGTCGAAAGTCGGATTGCCGTAGAGCGAGAGGATGCCGGCTGGTACGCGCACCCGGGTGCGGTCGTCGCTGCCGCCGGCCTCGATGAGACAGACGCGGCTGGCGGGGTTGGCGCTCAGCCTGTTGGCCAGGACACAACCGGCCGAGCCCGCTCCAATGACGATGTAGTCGAATTCCGCGGTCGCGATGCTCATGCCATGCCTGTTTCGTGATCCACCCCGAAGACTGCCGGTCTTTGCTTCATGCATGTCGTCTTCCCAAAACCGAGGTCACTTTTGGGCGACATGCATTAGTGCTCTTCGTCTTCGTCGTTCTTCAAGAGATCGAGGATTTCCCGCTTCATGGCGATGAAGTTCGGCTCCATGACCAGATCCATGCTGCGTGGACGCGGGAGGCTGACGCGGATTTCCTTCTTGATCTGGCCGGGCCGGCCGGACATGACGAGCACCCGGTCCGCCAGCAGTATCGCCTCGTCAATGTCATGCGTGACGAACAGGACCGTTTTCTTGGAATGGTCCCAGATCCTCAGCAGAAGCTTCTGCATTGAGTGGCGGGTCTGGCTGTCGAGCGCTCCGAAGGGTTCGTCCATCAGCAGCACCTGCGGATCGTTCGCGAGCGCACGCGCAATCGCCACGCGCTGCTTCATGCCGCCCGACAGCTGCGAGGGATAATGGTTGGCGAATTTTGCCAGGCCGACCTCATGGAGAAAATGCTCGACGATGGCCCTGCGCTCAGCCGCCGACATGCCCTTGCGCTTCGGACCGTATTCGACGTTCTGCGCCACCGTCAGCCAGGGGAACAGCGTGTAGGCCTGAAACACCATGCCGCGATCCGGACCCGGCTCGGTAACCGGCTTGCCGCCGACCGAGATCATGCCGCCGGTGCGCTCCTCGAGGCCGGCGACGAGATAGAGCAGGCTCGACTTGCCGCAGCCGGATGGACCGACGATCACGCAGAACTCATTGGGCACGACATGGAAGGAGATGCCGTCCAGCGCCAGCACGGCGTTGTCGCCCTTGCCGTAGCGCAGGACCACATTGTCGATGGCGATGTCGGAGCTCTTCGGTTTCGTCGCGAGTGTCAGGGCGTCCATGTCAGCGAGCTCCTCAATTGGTCCAGGGAGCGACGAGGCGGCGGATGCCCCGGAACAATTGGTCGGTGCAAAGCCCAAGGATGCCGATCATGGCGATGGCCATGAAGATCACGTCGACCTGGAAACCGCGCATTGCCTTGAGCGAGATGTAGCCAAGTCCGCTGCGCGCGGCGACGAGTTCGGCAACGACGAGGTAGGTCCAGGCCCAGCCCATGGTGACGCGCAGCACGTCGAGCACGTTCGGAAGCGTGGCCGGAAAGACGATGTGGAAGACCGTGTCGCCGCGTTTCGTGCCGAGCGTATAGGCTGCGTTGACGAGGTCGCGCTGAACGCTGCGGGCGCTGTCGGCGATCATCACCAGCTGCTGGAAGAAGATGCCGAAGATGATGACGGCCACACGCTGCTCGATGCCGATGCCGATCCACAGGATGAACAGCGGCACGAAGGACGTCACCGGCAGATAGCGAATGAAATTGACGAGCGGATCGAGCGCGGCCTGGACGATGCGGTAGGTGCCCATCGTCAATCCGAGCGGTACCGCCACGATGCTCGAAATGACGAAACCGATCAGCACCACCTGGACGCTGGCCAGGACGTGCTCCCACAAGGACCCGTCAAGCGCCATGCTGATGGTGGTGGACAATACGGATTCGGGGCGCGGCAGGAACATTTCCTTGACCGCTCCGGAATAGGTCAAAGCGAACCAGCCACCGATGACCGCGCCCCAGACCAAGACGCTGAGCGTGATGGAGAGAGGGCGCGACACGGCCCGAAAAGGCGTGGTGACAGCTTTCCAGGCGGATCGACCGGGCTGATTTGTTTCCACGCTCGTGGTCACGATATGGCTGATGGGAGACGTTGCATTCGGTGCCAATGTCACAGGGGAACCCTTTGGGCGGCTAGGACCGCAGGCGCGAGGCTCGGCCTGCGGTCCAGCGAACTCACTTTACAAGGCCAGATCACTTCGTAAGGAAAGACGGATCGACCAGGTCGTCGTATTTGATGTCCATCTTGAGCTTGCCGAAGCCGCCCCAGACGTCGCCGCCCAGCTTGATCAGCTTGCCGGCTTCACCGCTCTCGCCGCCGGCGAAAAATTCGGCATTGCGCGCCTTGCCGTAGAAGTTCACGCCCGCGGCGGAGGAGGCGAAGTCCTTCGGATCCTTCAGCCAGCCGCCGACACCCTTGGCCATCACCTCGTAAGCCTTTTCGGGATTTTCCTTGATCAACTCGTTGGCCTTGTAGAGCCCCTTCACCAGCGCCTCGACATCGCCAGGGTTCTTCGTGATGTAGTCGCAATTCAGCGCCACCACATCGACGATCAGGCCCGGCGTCTTCGAGGAGTCGATCAGGACCTGTCCCTTGTTTGCCTTCTTGGCCAGCGTCAGATGCGGCTCCCAGGTGACGGCAACAGGAATGCGATCGGCCATGAAGGCGGCGGCAGCGTCATCGGCCGTCATGTTGGTGACCTTCACGTCAGCCTGGCTGAGACCGGCCTGCTTGAGCAGGATGTTGAACCAGAACTGGGACACCGAGCCTTCGTTCAGCCCAACCTCCATGCCCTTGAGATCGGCGACGCTCTTGAGCTGGCTGGGCGCCAGAACGCCGTCGCCGCCATGGCTGTCGTCCAGGGCATAGACCGATTTAAAGCAGACATCCTTGGAACGGTACTTCATGATTTCGTCTATGGTCGAGGCGCTGCCGTCGAGCTCGCCGGCGGCGACGGCCGCCATGTACATCGATGCTTCCTCGATGATTTCGAGCGAGACATCGAGGCCGCCTTCCTTGAAGTAGCCCATGTCACGCGCAAGGAAGAGCGGGCCGTATCCGACCCAGGTCGTCATGCCCAGCTTCAAGCTGCCGGCTTCGGCGTGGAGGCTCACCGAAAGGGCGCTCAGGGCAATGCCGGCGGCAAGCGCGGCGTGGCGAAACTTCGAGATTATTGTCGTCATCACGTTCCCCTGTCTTTTTCTGAGGTCAGGCGTATCCCAGCCCAAACGAAATCTGCGCCGGACGCATCGCCGAAGCATGTCGCCTGACGTTCTTTTCTTGTTTCTCTTTCAGCCGACGGTGGAGCAAAGCACGCTGGGTGCGCCGCACAAATTATGATTTTCAGTAGTTCGGCTTAGGCTAGACCTAACCAGGCCGGCGCTAGAACGCGTCCGCACCACCCACAACATTGGCGAGAAGGAGTTGACGATCCAGATGACCTGATCGTCGCTTTCGGAGAGGTCAACGACGATCTCGTCGCCAGTCTTTGCCACGGTGGCATGGATGGGTATGTTCTCGATGCCATGGCCGTCATCATCGAGAATTGATTGGCCTTTGTGGACACCATCGCTCCAGCCGACGATGCAGGGCCGCGCCTGCTCCGCAGAGGTTAGGGATGTCGTCCACTGGCTGCGAGACAACGTCCCATACTCGCCCACCAACGCGGTCACCGCCGTGCTCCGACCCGGGCGGACCCAATCACGGCCTGAAGATTCCCTTGAAGTCTTCCGTGCGGCGAACATTTGTTAGCGAATGGGCGCCCTGTCTCAATTCGCCCCGATCGTGGAGCTTTATCGGCGTGACGCAGATGCCCTCCAGCCAGATCTCGGTCATAGCCAGATTTTAGTACCCGGGTGCCGAGCCGCCGATATCGCTTTGATGAGCTCTGTTGAGAGTCCGGAATGCCGGTTCGCTCTCCCCACCGTGAGCAAAGGGCAATCCACGAAATCGGCTATGCGCTGATCATGATCGCCGAAGGCATGGCTGAACTTGCGGACTTGTCGACGACCTCCGCAACTGACGACTTAAGTGATCCCAATGCCAGGCCAGCGAACAATGTTGCCGGCTACGCCTTGATCAGCGCACCGGGCTAACGCGCCAAGGCGGCAGCCAATCGGCCAGATTTCGCCGAGCTTGACCTGGCTCTCGCCGGACAGTTGTGACGGCTGCAGGTACAACGGGGTTGTCGCCTACCTTTTCTCCGTTGCCATTCTGTCTCGTCCGACGGGCCTCGCCGTTTCCGCTTTTTCCGTTCGTCATGAAATTCTCATTCGAATCCCGATATTACTTATGGTCGCGTTAAACGAGCGGCCGGGTGCTGCGAAGTCGACTGGGCACGTATCCGGCTCGTGCCTTTCTGACCCGCCGATTTGCACGCCTTGGTACGCCAGAGCTCTCTGCGAGGCTGAACGGGATTTACTTCCGAGGCAATGATGCATCAGATCAGCAAAACAGTCAGGAAGGAGCACAGGAAGCGATGGGCGGCATCTAACGCGGAGTGAAAAAGGAGAGCGATAGGGCAGAGCGAGAGGGTTGCAGTTTTTACGCTGCCGCTGTCAGTCCCTCACTCCCACTCGATTGTTCAAACAGCATATAACTCATTGAAATCACTGTCAAATATCTTTCAGCGTCGAGTAAACTCCGACATCAAGACCGTCAAAAAATTACGCTTTTGATTTTAAAGGGAAAATCGCTGCGAAAAATATTTTCAGGTTTCACCAACTATCGAGACCAATCACACGCCATTTTGCACTTTGCGGCGTTCGACGGCGTGCCCAGACCGCCTTGAAAAGTACCGTCACCGCTCCAACTAGGGCATTATTTCGTCGCAAATCAATGGCTCGCTGGCCTGACCGACACCGACCGGTTCGACGGCGAAGGCCAGCAGCGGAAAAGGCAGTGCTGCGGCATTGATCATCCCTGTGCAGCGCCATAGCGGCGAGCGTGCGAAGGTGCTCCGCGCAACGGGATCAGCATCCCCGTCAGGTCGGTGGGCGGCGTCATGCTGGCAGCGCTGCGAGCATGCCTGAATGGATGAGCCCAGCCGCCTTGACCATGCCGGCGGCGAGCGCGGCGCCGGTGCCCTCCCCCTCGCCCATCCCAAGATCGAAGAGCGGTGTCAGGCCGATCTTCTCCGCGAGTTGACGATGGCCTGGCTCGGGCGCGGAGACATAGGCCAACAGGCAGTGGTCGAGTGCCGCGGGATTGGCGCGATGGAGCACAGCCGCGGCCGCTGTCGCTGCAAAGCCCTCACGGACAACGGCCACCTGTGTCCGCGCCTCACACTGGGTAGACCGGGCGGTAGACGCTCGAGCGGATCAGCGCGCCGACATCGTCCGGCTGCGGTACCCGCGCCAGCCCCTGTTCGAAGATGCGAGCCGCAACCCGCTCGGCCACATGCAGCGAGGCGCTGAAAATCCGCTCGCGCGGAGGGTAGATGAGCCCTGCCGCGAGGTTCTCCTCGCTGACCTGCTCGGCGATTGCCTGCGCGGCGGTGAGGAACATGTCCTCAGTGACGCGCTTGGCCTCGGTGGCGAAGATCGCCATAGCCATTGCGGGGAAGATGTAAACGTTGTTGCCCTGGTTTGGGACGAGTTTCCGGCCGTCGAGCTCCACCGGGGGAAACGGGCTGCCGCTGGCAAAGATGGCGCGACCGTCGGACCAGCGATAGACTTCCTCCGCCGTGGCTTCGGAGCGCGAGGTCGGATTGGAGTAGGGAAAGATGATCGGCCGTCGATTGAGCTCCGCCATGGTTTCGATCACCTCACGGGTGAACAGCTTCGGCACCCCGCTGACCCCGATGATGCCCGTGGGCTTCAGGGTCCTGACCGCCTCAAGGAATGTCGAGATCGGCGACCGGTCCTGCACGAATGGGCGCTGAAAGTCAGCAACATCCTTGCGCGACGTGACGAGCAGACCATTGAGATCGAAGAGAGCGTTGCGACGCCTTGCCTCATCTATGTCCATCCCGGCTCCAGCCATGGCCTGACTGATCAGCTCCGCGATCCCGGTCGCCGCGGAGCCTGCACCGAGAAACAGGAACCGCTGATCGGTGATCTTCTGTTTTGTGATGCGCAAGGAGGCCAGAATTCCAGCGAGCGCGACCCCCGCAGTGCCCTGAATGTCGTCATTGAACGTGCAGATCTCATTCCGGTAACGCTCGAGGATGGGCACGGCATTGATGTTCCCAAAGTCTTCCCATTGAATGCAGCATTTCGGGTAGAGCTGCTGTACCGCTGCGACAAATTCCTCGACGAACGCCATGTATTCGTCACCGCGAACGCGGCCCTGCCGCAGTCCCAAGTAGAGTGGGTCGTCGAGTAGAGCCTGGTTGTTCGTGCCGACGTCGAGGACGACGGGCAGGCAGTTTTGCGGCGGCACGCCGGCGCAGGCCGTGCACAGAGAGAGTTTCCCAATTGGAATGCCCATGCCGCCGGCGCCAAGATCCCCGAGCCCGAGGATGCGCTCGCCGTCGGTCACGACAAGGAAGCGCACGTCCTTGTCGGGCCAGTTGGAAAGCAGCTCCTTCACGCGGCCGCGCGCGCTGATCGGCAGATAGATGCCGCGCGGCTGGCGAAAAATATGGCCGAATTTCTGGCACGCCTCGCCGACCGTGGGAGTGTACACGATCGGCATATAGGCCGCCGGATCCGACATCAGGACGGCGTAATAGAGCGTCTCGTTACGCGCCTGCAGGTCCGAGAGCACAAGATATTTCTGCAGATCGTCATCGAGGCTGGAGATCTCGTCGTGGCGGCGCGCCACCTGCAGTTCGGTTGACAGCACGGCGGGCGGCAGCAGACCTTCGAGGCCCAAGGCGCGGCGTTCTGTTTGCGTGAACGAGGTGCCTTTGTTCAGACGCGGATTGCGCAGCAGATCGTAACCTGTGAGGTGCTCCGGCGCCGACGCAGTCGTCCTGGATGGTGCATTCATCGTTTTGCTCCATGTACTCGCGGTTGTCAGATGCTGTTGATGGCCGAAATGCTCCGATCGGCTTCGTTGGCCACGTAAGGCCTGACCATCTTTGCCGGATCGATCACGGGCTCAAACGTCGCCTCGTCGACATGGCCGAGCTGCAGCGCACCCTCCTTCAACGTCAGGTCGTGCTCCAATGCGTAGTGCGCGATCGCCGACGCCTTGTCGTAGCCGATCACCGGCGCGAGCGCGGTCACCAGCATCAGCGAGCGGCGTACATATCGAGTTTTGGATCCCGCTCGATCTGCGTCAGAACGCGCGCTAGTTCCGGTACCGCGTCGGGCCCAAAGATATTGAAGGGCGGCCGATTGATCGTCACTTGCCAATAGGCCGGGGTGACATGCGTGATACGGAACTGCTCACTATCCGCAGGCTTGGTATCGGAGACGGTGCCGACGCCGGCCGCCGATCTCGCGGCCACTGGACTCACCGCCATCGGCAACCTAGCCCCGCGAGCGCGAGGTTCATCGTACTTTTGAATGCCATCGTTCGCTCCGTTCTTTTACCGAAAACCCGATCTCAAGAATTGGGTCGATCGAACGACGTACAATCACACCTTGGTATTGGATCTCAGAATACCCTCTCGAAGCGTAGCCTTTATTAGCATTCACTGCGATCTCCGATCCTGAAGAAGGTCTTGATCTCCGACGGAGGGCGAGTGACTCGCGCAATAAAGATGATCACGGTATTTACGTTTCTGGCGCCCGTCGTGTTTGCCGGAGCGGCTCGCGGACAATCAGCTGGTACGACTGGGATCGCTACGGATGCCGAGGATGACGGGTCGGCGGCCGGGCCACCTTCGGCGCCGAACCAAGTTGGCGAGCCACTCGGATTGGGCGGCGACTGGCTTGGTTCGAAGCCCCTCCTCGCAAGCGAGGGCATCATTGTCAGCAGCCACTATATCTCGGAAGCGGCGTGGAACTACACGGGTGGGCGACGCCAGAAAGTCGATGAGACCGGGGGGTTCAATGTCGGCGCCCAGATCGACGCCGATCGGCGTCTTCAGGTCGCGCCCGGCCAAGTGCAGGCGACCATCACCTATCGCCGCGGTCGACAGCTTGACCCAAGTCGCTCGGCTCGGCACCTTGCAGGAAACCCAGGAGATTTACGGCGGCGGCCAGACCTGGCGACTGACCCAGATCTGGTACGAGGTCGCCGCATTTCGCGGTGCGATCCGCCCCAAGGCAGGCAGGACGTCGCCCGGGGAGGACTTCGGGGTCTTTTCCTGCACGTTCCAGAATCTGAGCTTCTGCGGGTCGCAGCCCGGAAACGTCGCTGGCGATTATTGGTATAGCTGGCCGATCGGCCAGTGGGGCGGGCGGGTCCGTGGTGATCTCGGGAAGAAGTTCATCCAGGTCGCGGTCTATGAGGAGAACCCCCGCAACCTCTCCAGCAAGTTCACGCTCGGACATGGCGGCGCGACCGGCGTGCTCATTCCAGCGGAGATTGGGCTGCGCACCGGGGGCAATGGCGGGCGCGTCGGTGCACACCGGGTCGGCGGCTGGATAAGCACCTCGCCTATGGTCGGCGTGGTGACAGGCGAGCTACGCCCTACGCCGCCATCCGACCTTTCGCAGATCGAGCGCACCTCGTCCTACGGTTTGTGGGCAAGCGCTCAACAGCAACTCAAGGGTCGTTCAGTCGACGGCGCCAGCGTCTCCGGCGTCACGGTATTTCTCAATGTGGTGCAGACCGACCGCCGCACCTCGTTAATCGACAATCAGGTTGCCGCGGGCATGTTTTATGAAGGGGCTGATCGCCGGCGTGCCGAGCGGCGAACTGGGGTTCGGCATAGCCCGAACCCACATAAACGGCCGCTTGGCCCGAGCGGAGTTGCTCGCGGGACGACCCGGCCAAGCCTCCGGAACTCGAGCTCGAACTCCATTATGGCTTCCGGCCTCTTCGCTACCTGCAGCTTCGCCCCAACCTCCAATGGGTCCACCACGCCGGTGGAGATGCCAGCACGCGGCGTGGGCGTGGCCGGGCTGAAGAGCGAGCTGACATTCTAAAGGCCAAGACGGGCCTGGACGAGGAGACCAAAATGTCGCTGCAAGACGCTGCCAGCCTCGGCCAGGTAATTGCGGCACTCGGGGTGCTGGGTTCGCTGTTCTTCGTCGGACGCCAGGTTCGGCAAAGCGTGCGCTTTCAAAAACTAGCGGTCATCGACTCGCTTTCTACGTCGATCGCCTGCCTCAATATTCCGGGGATGGAAGCGCCGGCCCTGGGCGAAGCCTTGGCGATTGTAACTCAGGATTGGAACGCGTCGAGCCGCGAGCAGCGGATCATCGCGCATTACTTCCTGTTCTCCTATTTCAAGCTCGCGGAGAATGCGTGGTACCAGCGCGAGGCTGGGATTCTGGAGCCGTCTCAATGGCACGGTTGGGAAAATATGGTCCGCATGTATTACCATAGCCCCGGCGTGCAAAGCGTATGGTGGCCGCGACGTCACGATGCTTACTCGCACCCGTTTCAGCTCTATCTGGCCCGCACCCGGCCACCGGAGGATTTCGGGGCCATGAATGACGTCTTTCGTGACCATGCGCCGGCTGAAACAGCAACGTAGCTTGCACACGGCAGCTGGCGCTTCCGAGGCTCAAGCTGCGCCATGGCTAGGGAGTCCGAACTGCCCGGTTCGGTGAAAAACCGAAGCTCAGGCTGGAAAACGTCGTGTCGAAATCGGTCTCGGCCGAGCTCGGCTGGACCCTGGTCCAAATGACATTCAGCAACCAAGTCCCACCGGACGGCATGGCGAAGGTGGCGCGTCCCGCGCGATCCGTGCGGTGCATCTCGAACGGCACGGCGTCGTCCTCCAGGCGCGTCAGCTTCACCAACGCGCCCACCAGCGGCCGCCCGAGATAAAGAACGCGCACGGGAAGCGTGGTAGATCGTGGCAGCGCATAGGGGCTGCGATCCGGTACGATCTCGAGGGGCAAGCCTAGGATACGGGTGGCCTGCGACTGGTTACCCGCAACTGCGCCCCCCACCTGCACGATCGACTTCGCGCACCGGCTGTAATTCTCCGATCCGTCGCGGTCCATCCGATTGAGCCGAACCCGTAGGTCTATCGCCGGCGTCAATCCTTCGGCTTTGATGTAATCGTTGAATCTGATGAACGGGAGGTGCACTTGGGCGCGATCGTCCGTCTGGAAGACGATTACATGGGCACCGGGCTTCTGGAAGACGAAGGATCCATCTGCTGACGGCGCGCCCAATTGCAATCGCTCTTTGAGATCGGCCCTGGACCCATCTGGAGCAAACGCTTCGTATCGTATGATGCGGCGAAGCGTGATCGGTGAACGCTGGCGGGCAGGACCGTGTCCCACCTGCAGCGTCATGGTCGTAATGGCCGTGGGCGACAGCCAAAACGCGCTTGGCTGGACCCAGAAGTCATGGGCATTAACCGGCGCGCCACCGCAGCACAGCACGATTGCGAGCGCCAAGCGCGCGCGTCGGCGTCGGCTTCGAATGGAGCGCTTGGGATGATCAAGGTTCATGGCTGCCCTATTCGAGATGATCGGGCAAGTAGCCCGGTGTAACGGGGAGGAACGGCAGCGTGGCGCACAAGATGGCGATGGCGATGAGCCAGCTCGACCCGACCTTGACGGCGATCGGGGCCCGCCGAGCGACCAGCCAGCCGGCGGGTATCAGCACGATCAACATCAAGCACGCCTTTGGCAGGTCCGATGGCGTGCCGGCGAGCCGGACCACCGCGGTGACCCACACCCCCGAGTTGAGCGAGAGGGCGAGCCCGCTACGCCACCCAACACCGCCGGGCAAGTGCACAGCGGCGGCATTCACCACGGTGCTTGCCCAGCACCCGAGAAAGGCGATCTCCAACCAGCCGCGCGGAAGCTCCAGTTGCGACAGCGCGCCAAGCGTGATGGCCAACGCAATGAGGCTGACGATCCGAACGCGCGGCGTGGCAAAGGCGAGCGCGAGAGCCAGCGCCGCCAGCAGCAGGGCTGGAGGGAGTGCTCCGCCCCTCACACGCTCACCGCCGCTTGGAGAAACCACAAGCCGGCAGCGGCGATAAGACCGCCCACCAGGCGTACCGCGATACTACCCCAGCGATAAGCATTCAGCGCGCCGATGCCGATGCCCGCTACGTGCAACAGGCCGGTCGCGAGGACGAAGCCTGCGCTGTAGGCGACGGGATCGGCCGCCGACGGCAGCTCCCTGCCATGGGCGTAGCCATGGAACAGCGCAAAAGCAGCCACGATGATGGCCGCGGCCCATACGGGAGCCCTGATGGCCAGGGCGATGCAACTCCCGAGCACCAGAACCGATAGCGCGATGCCGATCTCCACCGGTGGTGCCGGCAACCCGACCATGCCGAGCACGGCGCCGACTGCCATGACCGTTGGGAAGATCACCGGCAGCAGATAGATGAGAGGGCGCCCCAGGAACGCGCCCCAAAGGCCCACCGACACCATTGCCAGCAGATGGTCAGCCCCGTTCAGGGGATGCCAAAACCCCGAACCGAATCCCCCGGGCAGTCCGGTTCCCGTATGCGCTTGCGCCGATCCGGACATCAGCAGCACACCGGCGACTGCCGCCACCGCCGCGGACATTCGAAAGTTTCGGTCGGACATCCTCACGGTCAATGGTCCACGCCCTTGGCATCGGGCGGCGCCAGGAACGGGAAGATCGTCGCCGAAGCCGGATGCTCGTCGCCACGCAAGCCGTCCCAGGCGATATCGTCCGTCGTCCCGCTGACCAGGAACGACCGCCAGATGTTCGGCGTGTCGTAGGTCGGGCTGCGACCACCGCAATCGGCGTCGAACAGCGAAAGTTTGGCCAGTGAAGCGAGCTCGACCGCTAGAAACTGCCGGCAGACCCGCGCCGCACTGTTCACCCATAGGCGGTCGTCCACGAATATGGTGGCAAGGGCATGGTAGCGTTGTGATGGGACCGGGGACCTGTCCGCAAGCAACTGATTGCCGCACTTGCCGTCGAGGCTGTCCTGGAATGCCAGGGATTTCTCGATCCGCGCCGTATACGACATACTGGCTTTCGCGGTCGCCGTGTTGAACGCTTCCCGCTCGTCACCGCTCGCATCATCGGTCGAGAAGGGTGAAACGCCGAGCAGCGTGTTCCCCACGAACGGCCGCGCCATCCGATCGAGAGTCTTGGTCGATGTTGTCGATGAACCCCTCACCGCCAGTATCGGCCCGCCCTTCGACACGACCGCAAGGTCGACCGAGATGACGATGGCGGAGGCGGTCCAGTTGGCGAGGAGGTTCGTTGCCGGGCCGCCGTCGGTATGGCGCCATTGGTCGCCAACCTTTGCGGTGGTTTCCTGGTCCAGCTGCGGACATCCGGCTTCGTCGGGTTTCGCGGCACCGCTCTTGAGCGCGGCCAACACAACCCCATAGGCGGCCAATGACCCCTTGACGTTGTTGTAGAACGGATCGTCCCGCAACCCGGCGAACAACCGGAAGTGACCGTTGTGGCTCTCCAGCCCCTTCGCGTCGCTGGCATCGCCTTCCACTGAATCCACGGTGCCCAATCGGCAGCTTGCCATTTTTGGCGCCGGAAACCGGCAGATGATCTCCGTCGAGGCAGTAGTGCGGCCAAACGCCTTCCCGCTGTCGATGCGAAATATGTACTGGAGCCGGTCCGAGAAGGTGTGCCCGACAACGGTCATGGCCAGGTTCAGCCGATCGCCCTCTGGCGCGGTCCAGGCATAGACATCGCCGATATCTGCCTGCGGGTTCGCGGTCATGGCCGGAGAGTCGAAATGGTCGGAGCTTCGCCCGGGTTGGCCGCCGCTGACGACCAACGCCACCGCCGAAACTGCGGTCGCTAAACCCCGGGCGACAGGCCATTTTTGTCGACGCATTGCGATCACTCCTATTTTTTCGTTGCGTCGCAGAGTTAGGCTGGGGCGGGAGACCTTTCCTATTGGACGAACGTGTCGGTGATACCTTGGTCTATTGAAGCGCCTTGGTCTGATCGCTCTGGCTGATCACATGGGGCTCTGATCGACACCAAAGTCCAATTTTACCCAGGACTGGGCTGCGCCATCTGAATCCAAGCCGGATCCAGGATGGAGGACAATCATGAACGAAGTAGAAGTCGACGGGCGAAGCTATCAGATGCCGCCGCTGGATGGCTTCACCGTCGCCCACTTTCTTACCGTCGCCGATATCGAACGATCGGCTCGCTTCTACGAGACCGTGTTCGGCGGGCGCATTGCGAGCAGAGGTGATGCCAAGGGTGCGCCGGGATACATCCAGATCGCGAACGCATGGCTCATCGTCAACGTGGGAGGTGGTCCTACACCTGACAAACCCTCGGTGGTGTTGAGCCCTCCCGCCGATCCGAATTCCGTCAGCAGCTTCATGAATCTCCGGGTTGCGGACATCCATGCATGCTATGAAATGTGGCGTGCCCGGGGGGCCGAGTTCATCACCGAGCCGAAGGACAAATACGGCGAGACGCGGTGCTATATTCGCGATCCCGATGGCTACATAATCGAAGTCGGCCAGAGCAAGCCGGATTTCACATATGGCTAGGCTGCAGAAGCCGCGAATCGTCGCGGCGCGACATCACTTTGGCCGATACCTCGCTCGGCACGGTGTAGCTGTGAACCAGGTCGGTGACGAATACGCGGAGGTCGTCAGCGGGCTGCCAAAACTCGCATCAAGCCAGTATCGTAAATGATTGAGCCGACTTGGATGACCCGCTTCAACCGTCAGGGAGTAACCCCGATGACGCGTGAGTACATCGCGAAAGAGGAGAAGCGCCTTCGCAATGCCGAACTGGTTCGACGTCTTTCGACCCAGTCCGCCAAGCGCAGTCCCCCTGTTCCGGCCGTGATGCAACGGGGACATGCCGCGACAGGAATGGCCAAATGACCACGACCAAATCTGTAACCGGGAGAGCGTGGCGGACGCGAACGTGTGGAACGCGTTCGTCTTCACCGTCGGCTATCAGCGTGAAAAACTCTTCCGATAATTGGTAGGAGAAATCGCGAAGTGCCGCACGAACGCGCGGCGCAAAGTGATGACGTCACCAAATCCAGATTGCATTGCGACCGTCTTCATGGGAATCTTCGCATCTTCAACAAGACAGCGCGCGGCCTCCAAACGGACGGCTTCGACATATTGGCCCGGTGTCATCTGTACTTCGTGCTTGAACATCCGTGCGAAATTGCGCTCGCTCATGCCGACCTGCGCCGCGAGCGCGGGGACCGCCAAATCGTGTGACAAGTTGTTGTTGATGAATTCCTGAGCCGCCCTGATTGGTGTTTTTTGCGCGATCTGCGCCATGAAGTGGGTGCTGAACTGCGACTGGCCGCCCGGGCGTTTCAGGAAAACGACAAGCTCCCGCGCGACGGATAGGGCGAGTTGACGTCCGACATCTCTCTCGACAAGGGCTAGCGCCAGATCAATTCCCGCGGTCACACCCGCCGATGTCCATAGTTTCCCATCGGACGTGAAGATGCGGTCCGGTTCGAGCCTGATCGAGGGAAACCGCCTTGCGAATTCATCCGCCTGCGACCAGTGCGTCGTCGCCCGCAAGCCGTCGAGCAACCCAGCCTCCGCCAAAACGAACGCGCCCGAGCAAACCGAGCCGACTCGTGGTGTTCGCTCAGCGATGGATCTCACCCAATCAAGGATTTCGCCGGAGACGGGGTGATCCTGGATCAGGGGATTGCCGGCAATCAACAAGGTATCAATATCGCCAGCTGGTTGAGCGATGGTGCTGTCAGCCACGAGCCGCACGCCGGACGATCCCAGAATGGGGCCTTCCTTGGTGCCGACAATCTCAATCTGGTAATATACGTATCCCAGTTTGCGGTTCACTTCCGCGAACACGTCGGAGGGTCCGATAACATCGAGCAGCTGGACACCCGGCATGGCCAGGATCGCGATCTTTTTCATTGGCTATTTTCTAGTCGAAACAATTGCCCTGACGAGATGATCATAAGAGTGCGAACGAACAATACCGCTATCGCGCCGGCGGAAAATGCGAACACGGCGATCGCGAAGACCTTCAAAGGCAGAGTGCCCACGGCCGACGAATAACGAAAGGCTGCGATGGAAAACGCGGCGAGCGGGAAGCCGATGGCCCACCAGTTGACGCTGAACGGTATTCCACTACGGAAGACTTTCGGGGCAAGCACCAACAACAGAAAGAAGGCGAAATAGAACAACGAGGATGCGAAGATGTCCACCTGCCCGGTGAGATTGGTATAGGCGAGAAAACCGACGGCGAAAGGCGCGCTCACAATGAGCAGCGACGGGCGCATCCGCATCGGCAAGGCCTCGTGGTGCCGCAATCGGCTGAAGATGAGCACGATCAGCACGCCGGCCAGCACCGAACCGACGGCGAAGGCGAGCATATTGACTTCATGCGCCCAGGAATACGGCATGTCCGATCCGGTGACGGTGATGTCGAGGGTCGCGACGCCGGGTATAAGCAGCGCGGGTAGGGTGTCCTCGCCCCTGTGCTGACGGCCGAGGAAGCGCTGCATGACCGCGTAGGCGGTGACAAAGGTAAGCACCGTTCCTGCGACCCAGGTCGTTTGGGCGAGTGTGGCGTTGTACGGCCGCAGGAAGGACGACAAAAGCAAAATACCAATACCGATCGTGGCAAAGAAGCTGTTCATCACAGGATCGCTGTATTCGGCGACGATAGCGCCCGGGTGGAGGATAAACTTCATGCCGTACCCCGCGACTAGGGCAACGAAAACGGCGACGGCGACCCAGCCGATCGTCTCGCCTATGACGCCGTTGAAGAGAGCGCCCTTGGCCGCCTCCCGCCAAGCCAAGCTCAATCCCGCGATGCCCATTACCGAGGCGAAGAGATGGATCGGCAAGAGCCGAATCGTATGCGTCCGTTTCGAGCGAGTCTTGGCGTGACGGGTCAAAATGATCTCCAGCGTGGTACAGATTGATCGGGACAAGAATTGCCGTCCTCGCTTTAGCCCGAACGCCAATCTAGCCGAAAACATAAAAATTATACGATTTCTGCCAAAACACCGCCGCGAGCGGCCATTTGAAAGAACGCTGTCCACGCGTGTTTCGCGACGGGTTTCGGCCGCGCGCCTTCGCGGATGAAAAATCGTTTCATACTTTTCAGGAATTGCCTTAGCAGCTGCTGGGCCGACCCCGGAACGCTGCTATCGGTCGATCATCACCATGGTGCGCTCGCCATAGCGCGGGCCGGAGACTTTTCCCGGTGCCAGTGCCTCGTCGAGCGCTGCCATCTCGGCCGCATCGAGTTTGATCGCGGCGGCGGCGATATTCTCCTCCAGATATTTTCTCCGCTTGGTGCCGGGGATCGGCACGACATCGACGGCGAAACCGGCGCCCTTGTGCAGCAGCCAGGCCAGCGCGACCTGGCCGGGCTTGACGCCCTTGGCCGCCGCGATGTCGCGCACCTTGGCCGCCGCCGCCACATTGGCGTCGAAGTTTTCGCCCTGGTAGCGGGGGTCGTGATGGCGGTAATCGCCCTTGGGATAGTCCTCAGCGCGCTTCACGTCGCCGGCCAGAAAACCACGCCCGAGCGGCGAGAACGGCACTAGGCCGATGCCGAGTTCGCCGAGCAGCGGAATGATCTCTGGTTCGAGATTGCGCTCCCACAGCGAATACTCGCTCTGCACCGCCGAGACCGGATGCACGGCATGCGACCGGCGGATGTTGGCCGCGCCCGCCTCCGACAGACCGAAGAACCGCACCTTGCCTTGCGCGACCAGCTCGCCGACTGTACCGGCGACATCCTCGATCGGCACGGAGGGATCGACACGGTGCTGGTAGAGGAGGTCGATATGGTCGGTCGCCAGCCGTTTCAGGGAGCCTTCGACCGCCGTCCTGATGGTTCGCGGCTGGCTATCTCGGTCGGTGCCGACCTGCTTGCCGTTTTCGATGCGGAAGCCGAATTTGGTGGCGATGGTGACCTGGTCGCGCTTGCCCTTCAAGGCCCGGCCGAGCAGGGCTTCGTTGGTGTAAGGGCCATAGACCTCCGCGGTGTCGAGGAAGGTGCAGCCGAGCTCGATGGCGCGGTGCAGCGTGGCGATGGACTCGGCCTCGTCGGCCGGACCATAGGACTGGCTCATGCCCATGCAGCCGAGACCGATGGCCGAGACTTGCAGCCCCTGGCTGCCGAGCTTGCGGGTTTTCAGGGTCATGGTTGGCGTTCTCCGCTGGGGTCAGGAGATCATATAAGGCGCTCGCTGAATTCCCACAGCCGTTCCGCCGACGACAACATCTGGGGAGAAGCCACGACGGCAAATAGAGACGGGATCGCGACGAACGGTAGATGTTCAGCGTAGCGGCAACCACAGCGGGCTCTTCCACGCTTTCAACGCTTCGAGAAACACCTGTAGCTTCGTGGGCAGGAAGCGCCGCGTGGGATAGACGGCGTGAATGAAGATTTCCGGCGAGGACCATTCGGGCAGAAGGCGCACGAGCTCGCCGCTTGCAATCTGCGCATCGCAATACATCGAAGGCAGCAATCCCACGCCGTGGCCTCGATAGGTGAAGGCGCTGACGGACTGATAGTCCTTGCTGGAAATCGGCCCCGAGACGGGTTGCTTGACCGATTTCTTGCCGCTGACGAGATGCCACTCGGCCTCGTTGTTGCGCCCGTTCAGCAGGACGCATTGGTGATCGCGCAGATCTTCGGGTCTGGACGGCGGGATGCGATCCTTTAGGTAGTCCGTCGAGGCCACGAGATAGCGAACGCTGCGTCCGATGCGTTGGGCCACGAGGGTCGAATCGCGCAACTCCCCGAAGCGAAGGGCGACATCGACGTTCTCGGCAATCAGGTCGAGAAACAGATTGGTGACGAACAGGTCGACCTGGATTCCCGGATGGGTTTTCAGGAACGACGACACGAATTCGTAGAACGGCTCCTGGCCCATGATGACGGGCGTTGAAATCTTCAGAAGCCCCTCCGGCTTCTTCTGCGCCTGTGTCAACACCCTTTCGGCATCATTGAGAAGGGCAAGCGGCTCGCTGCATTGGCTGGAATAGGCGCGCCCTTGCGCCGTCAGACCGACCTTGCGCGTCGTCCTCTGAAGCAAGGTCACGCCGAGCTGCTGTTCCAGCGCGGTCACCTTCCGGCTAACGGTAGAGATCGGCATGCCAAGCGCATGGGCGGCACGGCTGAAGCTCTCGAACTGCGCCACCTTCACGAAAACGGCGATGTCGTTCAGATCGGTCATGCCCCATTTTTGCACAGCTGGAAAAAAGATTCCAGATTTTTCCATCTAATCGCGGAACGGCGCCTCGGCCATATTCCGGCGGGAGCGAGGCGCAGCCGTGACGTCGCCTTGGCCAAGATGGAGAGTTCAATGCAAGAACGTAAAACGGTCCTGATCACCGGTGCCTCGCAGGGAATCGGCGCGGGTCTTACCAACACCTTCCTCGAACGCGGCTACAATGTCGTCGCCACTTCGCGGCGAGTCAGCCAATCCGACGAAATCGGGCCATCCGACCGCTTGGCGCGCGTCGATGGCGACATCGCCGATGCCACCACCGCGAAAAGCGTGGCGGAGACCGCGATCAGCCGCTTCGGTTCGATCGACGCCCTGGTCAACAATGCCGGCATCTTCTTCACCAAGCCTTTCGTGGACTACACGATGGAGGATTATCGCAGGCTCACCGCCACCAACCTCGAGGGTTTCATTCTTCTAACCCAGTTGGCCGTCCGCCAGATGCTTTCGCAAAAGCGCGGCGGCAGCATCGTCAGCATCACCACCTCGCTGGTCGATCATCCGATCGCCGGCGTGGACGCGTCCGTCGCCATGTTGACCAAGGGCGGGATCGAGGCCCTCTCGAAGAACATCGCGATGGAATATGCTCGGCAGGGAATTCGTCTGAACACGGTCGCGCCCGGCATCGTCGATACGCCGATGCACAAGGATAGTCCAAAGGATGTCCTGAATACATTCTCGCCGATGCACACAGCATCTCCAGCGTGCAGGAGATTGTTGATGCGGTGGTGTTCCTCACAGAGGCCCCGCGCATAACCGGGGAGGTGCTGCACGTCGATGGCGGCGCACATCTCGGCAAATGGTGAGCCGGCGCGACGCGCCCGGCGCCAGCGCGGAAAAGCGGCTTGCGGAAAACGGGATCGTGCTTCCTCCTCCGCCGACGCCTTTTGGCGCCTATGTCGAGGCAGCACGGATCGGCAATCTGCTCTTCCTGAGCGGAATGCTGCCGGTTGTCGGCCGCGAGCCGCAATTCACCGGCCGCATCGGCGGGGAACTGACGACGGAGGACGGTCGCAAGGCGGCGAAAATCGCCTGCCTCAGTGGCCTGTCGGCCGCCAGGGCTTACCTGGGGTCTCTGGATCGGATCACCGGTGTCGCCAAGCTCGGCGTGTACATTGCCACCGAGGGCGATTTCCGGGACCATCCCAAGGTCGCCGACGGAGCCTCCGATGTCCTCGTGGCGGTCCTCGGAACCGAAATGCTTTCCGGACGGGTCGTGCTCGGCGTGGCGAGTTTGCCTCTTGGCATGCCGGTCGAAGTTGAGCTTATTTTCGAGATTGCACCGTAGTCGGCGCCGCGACGGGCACCCAGTTGAGTCGGCCGTCGTCGCGCGGGTCTCCTTTGACTGCTGGGCTCAGTGGCCAGCGCTCTGGCCGCCGTCGACATGAAGGGTTTCCCCCGTCACGAAAGGGGCATCCTCCAGGTAGAGGACCGCGCCGACGATGTCGGAAATCTCACCAAGGCGGCCCAGCGGATGCAGGCCCGCCAGCGCCTCGTACATCTCCGGCGCATGCATCGGCGTCCTGATGACGCCCGGCGACACGGCGTTCACCCGGATTCCGCTGCGGGCGTATTCGATCGCCAGACTCCGGGTCGCGGCGTCGAGCCCGCCCTTAGTCAGCGAAGCGAGCACCGATGGCACCTTCGAACTGGCCTGCTTCACCAAGCTGGTGGTGACGTTGACGACATGGCCGCTGCCCTGACGTTCCATTGCGGCGATCACGGCCTGGGTGGCGAAGAAGAAACCGGTCAGGTTGGTCGCGACCGCGCGGGCGTAATCCTCTGCCGAGTATTGCGTGAAACTGCTAGCAAGGAAGATGCCGGCGTTGTTTATAAGCGTGTCGACCCGTCCGAAACGCTGGAGTGTTTCCTCGACCACCCTCAGCCCCGTGGCGGGGTTGCCGATATCGCCCGCGATCGCGAGCAAGTCCGATCTGTCGGAAGGTTTGATAGAGCGAGAGGTGGCGACGACGCGGTAATTCCGGCCGAGATAGGCCTCAACCAGCGCTGCGCCGATGCCTTGCGACCCGCCGGTGATGACAACCACTTTTTGTTCAGTTTCCACGACAGACCTCGATGATTTTGGGGGCCACCGACCCAGCTGCGCCGGGCCTATTCCGGATCTGAACATGTGGACAATCAAGGCTCGCAACCATTGTCCAATGGTGTCGCATATACTTTGGTATCGGCGGTTATAACGTGACTGTCCCCACATTGTTGGTAGTCGAGCGGCGCCTCCACAGTGCCGACCAATATTTGACGGAGATTGTTGATCATTCGTCCGCACAGGCTTTGCCCGCCAATACTCAGAGCGCCAATCCACACGGCGTATCTCCGTCTTAGGTATTGCCGACACCTTGGCGCAATAGAACGTTTCGGCGGGGTCTGCTGTGGTCTTCCAGAACATCGCGAACGGCGCTCTCGTGGCGGGGCGGCGTTACCGGAGGATCTGGCCATGCTAACTGGATGTGCGAATCCATCAACCTCATCGTGCCAGCCGCTGGCATCGCATCTGGTCGAAGAGATCAGCCACCGGGTGATCAACGAATATAGCGAAGCGATAGCGATCCTGTCGCTGGCCGCGTCCCAGGGAGAGGTGAAGGCCGCGCCGGCGTTGAGGCGCGCAGCGGACCGTCTGCATGCGATGGCGGAGGCGCATCGATCCCTTCTCGTACCTATCGCTGAGGAAGACTTCGACCTGGGTCATCATGTCGGGAAGTTGTGTTCCAGCCTGTCGCGCGCGTCCCTCGGCGAGCGGGGTATTCAGTTGACCGTTGCAACGGACGAAATCCGGCTCGACGCCGCGCGGTGCTGGCGCGTCGGTCTGATCGTCTCCGAACTGGTCCGGAACGCAGCACGCCATGGCCTGAAGGATCGCCAGGGTTCCATCCGTGTCTCACTGAACAGGAGTGGCAGCAGCATCTGGTGCGTTGTCTGCGACGACGGATGCGCGGCCTCTGATCCGCCCGAGGGATCTGGAGGGCGGTTGATACGCGCGCTGACGGCGGAACTAGGCGGCTCGGTGCAGTGGAAATTCACCCCCTGTGGATCGGTTGCGGGTGTGCGCTTCCCTCTGATCACGCCTTAGCTTCTGCACCCGAAAGCTTCTGCGCCCAAAACTGCCAGCAACGCCGTCTGCGTTCCTATCAGAACGCGCGCGCGGTACCAATGAGCTTCAGCCAACTTCGGGCAGGAAAGTCGATGCGGATCAATGCCACCCGACCAGCGGTCAGCATACTCCCCCCGTGCGACCGGCTTGCACCCCAACTGAAGAACGTTGCATCAGCACCGAATGCGCGATCCTTGCCGGCGGTTGTTCCGGGCGTGCAGAATCTCGTCCGCCGCCTTGCCCGCTTTTTCGCTCAGGCACGGCAAATCTCGTAGAGAAACCAGCTGCGCCGTTCGCTTTCGTCGATCCATCCTTCGATCAGGCTCGCGGTGGCAATGTCCGAATAGCTATCGCAGAGCTCATGGACGCGACGCAGCTCGGCCACCAACTGCTTATTGTCGCCGTGAAGCTCGGCGAGCATGTCCTGCGGATCAACATAGTCGGCATTGTTGTCGAGGATGCGCTGGCGCCCCGCGATATCGGAGATCGAACGGATCGTGGTGCCGCCGATCTTGCGCGCGCGCTCGGCGATCGCGTCAGTCATCGCGAAGATCTGGTCGCCATGCTCGTCGAGCAAGAGGTGATAGTCCCGGAAATTCGGACCACTCATGTGCCAGTGAAAATTCTTGGTCTTAAGATACAAGGTGAAGACGTCAGCGAGCAGGCCGGCGAGGCCGGCAGCGATGTCGCGGGTCGCGTCGGAACCAAGATCTGTCGGAGTGCGAAGGAAGCGATCCGAACCGGCTGTCTTGCTCAACTGTTGCGTCATGATCCCAGGTCCCTCTACAGGCCGCGCACCGGCGTCGTTTCGATACGTTAGAATACGAAATGCCGTGTTCTGATCCAATCAGACGAAGGTATGGGCGCGCTCGCAGGGACTCGATTGCATCTTAGTCAGGCCCTCACGAGCGAATTGACGCAAGCCGGATTTGACCGCAATCACCGTCAAACCATGCGTCTGAAGACTTACCGCATTGGGATGGCGGCGCTCAACCTGCCATCGACACCAAGGTGCTATGGACCGTGTCGGGCAGTACGGGCATCGTGTACGCATCGCTAAACCGACATCCAAGTGACCGAAGTCTCTGTCGCCGACAGCGCTCGGCCGGCGGGCCGAGGCCGGAGGCGCGGCAGCATAGTCTCGCCAGGTGAAACCTTGGTGATCAAGCTGGAAACTTGCCTCGCCCGGAATTTACCCGACGTGTCTGTCGTTCTGGGCTAGCGGACTGGTTGGGGAGCGGCGGCCGTCGGCTCTCTTCGTCTGGTTCAGCATCGCACATGAACGCAAGGATCTCGGTAAGACTGACCAAATGGACAATCAGGCCACCGTTCAGCCGATCACCGTGACCATCGAAGCCAGCAGCCTGCATGACCAGGTGGCGACGATAAAACGGGCGCTGGTGGGATCGCCAGTCCGCAAATGGTTGGTCTGGACCTCGGTCGGCATCATGGCCGTCATCATCGCGACCTCGGTCGGCCAGGTCTTGCTCAACAGCTGGAACCAGCCTTTCTACGATGCGCTGGCGCGCCGCGACATGGCGGCTTTCCTGCATCAGCTCCTCGTCTTTGCGATGATCGCCGGCACGCTGCTGGTGCTCAATATCGGCCAGACCTGGCTCAATCAGATGATCCGGCTGAAGCTGCGAGAGGCACTGACGCTCGACCTGATCGACCAGTGGATGCGGCCGGCGCGGGCCTTCCGGCTGGCCAATGCCGGCGCCATCGGCGTCAATCCCGATCAGCGCATGCAGCAGGACGCCGCGCATCTGTCCGATCTGTCGACGGACCTCGGCGTCGGCCTGCTGCAATCCTTCATCCTGCTGGTGTCCTTCGTGGGCGTGCTGTGGCAACTCTCGTCGGGCTTCGTGTTCCACATCAACGGCTGGTCGCTGGCGATACCGGGCTACATGGTGTGGGCCGCGTTCCTCTATGCCGGCATCGCCTCCTGGCTGAGCTGGCTGGTTGGGCGACCGCTGATCCGCCTCAACAGCGATCGCTACACGCGTGAAGCCGAGCTGCGCTCCTCGATGGTGCGCGTCAACGAGAATGTCGATGCCATGGCGGTCTACCATGGTGAAGCCGATGCCAAACGGCGGCTCGAACTCGACCTCGATACGGTGCTGGGCGCGATGCGCCGCATCTATACCGCGCAGATCAGCCTGTCCTGGGTCACGGATACCTATGGCTGGATCACCGTCGTGGCACCGATCCTGGTGGCTTCTCCGGTCTATTTCTCGGGCGACATCAGTTTCGGCGGGTTGATGATGGCGGTCGGCGCCTTCGATCAGGTGCACTCGTCCTTGCGCTGGTTCGTCAACAACATCGGCGGCATCGCCGACTGGCGCGCCACGCTGATGCGCGTTGCTGACTTTCACATCGCGCTCAATGAAACCGATGTGCTGCACGACACCGAAAGGCGCATCACCTTCGATCAAAATGCCAATGGCAGTCTGACGTTCGAGAAGCTTCAAGTGGCCTCGCCGGAGGGCTGCACAAAACTCTCCGACCGGCATGTCGAGATCCGCGCCGGCGAACGGGTGATGATCACCGGCGAGCCAGGCGCCGGCAAGACACTGTTCTTCCGCGCAATAGCCGGGCTGTGGCCCTGGGGCGGCGGAAAGATCGGCCTGCCGGCCGGAGAAACCCTCATCTTCGTTCCACGCGTCCCGTATTTGCCGGCCGGCACGTTGCGCGAGGTGCTCAATCACGCGAACGGGCATGCGCCCGCAAGTGATACCGATATAGCGGCGGTGCTGGCCGAGGTTGGCCTTGAACGGCTGTCGTCGTCGCTCGACCGTGTCGGGCGCTGGGACCATGAATTGGGCGATGACGAACAGCGCTTGCTGGGCGTGGCCAGGCTCGCCTTGCGGCAGCCGAAATGGGTGATCATCGACGAGGCGATGGACGCATTCGATGGCTCGTCGCTCAAGGGGGTGCTGTCGATGCTGGAAAAGCATCTGAAGGGTGCCACGATCATCAACATCGGGCGCGGCCAGCACAACAATCAGTTCTTTCCGCGCGGCCTGAGGATCGTCAAGGATGCCGGTGCCCAGCCGCTGAAACCTGCTCGCGTCAGGGCCGGCGCCATCGATCCGCCGCCGGCTGCCGTCCACGGCAAGCAATAGACCGATATTCAGAATCGCACCGGGCGGCGCCATCGTCTGTTCGGTTGGTCACCGCCCCTTACGTCCCTATTTTGCGCGATGACCACGCAGTTCGCTCGAGGCAGCGCTTATCCCGGGGGAGGGTCTGTTAGACCAGAAGTTTGCAGCGCGATTGGGGGCGGCACGGCCACTGATTAGACGGTCGGCAGCCCGTTTGATCACGAGCGATCGGCCCTGCCCTACCAGACCGACACCATGGTCTTGGCGATACGTTCGTCCAATCGCGGGCCAGAAGCCAATGCCTCATGTTCGAGGCATCGAGCATGTAAACATCGAAGGAGCTTCCAGTGGACGCCAAGACAACTACCTCGCAGATTCGCCTGACACGCCGGACGCCCACCTATTGGCGAGTCACGTTCGACAATGCCCCGCTCAACGTCATGGGTCCACAGATGGTGCAAGAATTCACACATCTGATTGACGTCATTGAGGCCGACGAAGACGTTCGGGTTGTGGTGTTCGACAGTAGCGTCGACGGATACTTCCTCAACCATTCAGACTTCAAGGCGCGGATCGAGGATATGCTCGCGTTGCCACCGGGGCCGACGGGCCTGCCGCCCTGGCCGGATTTTCTTGTGCGGCTGACGCGCGCGCCGGTGGCCTCGATCGCCCTCATCCGAGGTCGCGCTACGGGTAATGGGAGCGAAATCACCCTTGCCTGCGATATGGCTTTCGCTAGCAAGGAAAAGGCCATCATTTCACAGTGGGAGGTTGGCGTGGGTATGGTCGCCGGCGGCGGACCGATGGCCCGCCTGCCTCACCTGATCGGTCGCAATCGCGCCATGGAGGTTCTGTTGACCTCCGAGGACATCCGTGGAGAACAGGCCGAGGCGTATGGCTACGTGAACAAAGCCCTGCCGGACGCAGATCTCGACGCATACGTTGACGCGCTCGCCACTCGGATTTCCAGGTTCGACAAGTGGGCGATCGCGCAGACCAAGCGCTTGGTCAACACCAGCCTCACGCCGGATGTCGAGCTAGGCGCCGGCTGGGAAGCCTGCATAGCTTCGCTGAGCCGACCCGCCGCCCAGGAGGGGATCAAAGCGCTGACCGCAAAGGGCTTCCAGGCCCCGGGAGATGTCGAGAATCGGCTGGCTTTCCACCTGGGCGAGTTGCCGCCGCGATAGACCGCTGTCGATGGCGACGGCGCCCCCTCAAAAATAAGGATAACCCCCATGGATCTGCTCACGAAAGCGAAGTCGGTTGCCGAACGTGTGGAGGCAGAGGCGACAAAGGCCGACGTCCCTGTAGCAGTATGCATTATCGACGTTCACGGCAATCTGGTGCTCCAACACCGGATGAACGGCGCGCCTGTCTTCGCGCTCGAGATTTCCGAGCGCAAGGCGTATACCTCGGCCCTCGTGCGCCTGCGCACGGCTGACATCCTGCCGCTCGTACAACCGGGGCAATCGCTGTATGCGTTGCCCACGGTCGGCGGCGGGCGCTTTTGCCCCATGGGTGGGGGTATTCCTCTGGTCGACGAAGACGGCAAGGTGTATGCGGGTGTCGGCGTCAGCGGCGGCACCGCAGAAGAGGATGTTGCCATCGTCGAGGCTGCTGTCCGCTAACCACGCTTCGGGCAAATTCGCCAGAGGCTCGGCCAAGGGCGACCGGATCACCTTCGAGCCCGACGGAATATCGGTCTTTACGAAAGACAGCAGCCCCGAAGCTTTCCACGACGGCGGCATCGCCCTGCTGGTGCATGAAGGGGCCCTGTCATCCAAAGAAATCAGGGGCGGAGCGGTCTGATGGCGAACGTCACGATCGACAAAGCCCGCAAGGCATATGGTCCGGTCGAGGTGCTTCATGGCGTCTCCGTCGACATTCGCGACGGCGAGTTCGTGGTGCTCGTCGGCCCGTCCGGCTGCGGAAGATCGACACTGTTGCGGATGATCGCTGGGCTTGAAAACATCACCCGGCGGAAGATCGGCATCGGTGGGCGGGTCGTCAACGACCTGCCGCCCAAGCAGCGCGACATCTCCATGGTGTTCCAGAACTATGCGCTCTATCCGCATATGACGGTGGCCGAGAACATGGCGTTCTCACTGACGCTGGCCGGTGCACCAAAAGCGGGATGCGGACGCCGCTGAGATACTGGGCTGACACCGCTTCTCGAGCGCTATCCGCGCCAGCTGTCGGGCGGCTGGCGGCAACGCGTGGCTATGGACAAGGTCGAGGCCATGACGATAGCTGGCTGGATTGTGGTGATGAATGGCGGGCATGTCGAGCTGGCCGGCCGCTCGACCTCTACAACGACCCACAGAGCATATTCGTTGCCGAGTTCATCGGCTCGCTTTCGATGAACCTGCTGAGAGGCAGCTCCCAGAGCGCCGACGGCCGGCCTGTCTTCAAGACCAGTGACGGCATCATGCTACGGCTGCTCGGTAGAGTTTCAATGCGATCCGGTATCGGCACCAGGCCGGAATATCTCACCATCGCCCCGGCATCCCTCTTCGCATCGTGGTCGTCAAGCCCCTTGGCTCCGAAACGCAGGTGACCGCGACCGTCGGGGAACAAACCGTGGTGCGATGCTTCACGAGCGGATCAACGTGCAACCTGACGAGATCATCTGCTTGCAGTTGCAGGCCAATCACGTCTGCCTGTTCGACACCACTGGACGACATTTAACTTAGACCCCGTCGATACCGTCAAGAAATTGGGGCCTACCGACGAACCTCTCCCTGCATCCAAGAGGTGGATGCAGCCTGCTACTGCCTCTCTTGTCCGTCTAGAAGAGACGGCAATAATGAGCCGGTCATGGCTAGAATGATTGTTCTAACTGCGAGCCATATAATGAGCAGGTTTGCGGTCGCAAAAATAGGAAGAGCCAAGACGCCAGCCAAGCCCGTGTCGCCACGGACGGCCAGTTTTTCAATCGTTGTCGCCAATGCTGTGGCGCCGAAGCTGACGCTCCAAAGACCGGCGGAGAAGCGCCGGACGATCCTTGGAAGCACACCGCCAAGGACAATTGCCTGCAGGATTGCGTAACCGATGAGACCGTGAACAAACACGTCTCCAGAAGTACCCGACAAGTTAACATAGGCGAGCGAGCAGACCGCCGGAGGTGCGAGCTGGACCCCTAGGGTCGACCGGATCTGGTCTCTAAGCGGCTCACCAAAATAGAGCCGGTAGAACAACACGGAATCGATTGTGAGCCACGAGAAGAGACCCGCACCCAACGCCAGCTGCGCCCATTCAGAATGTCCGAATGTCGACAAGCCAATGCTGAGGACGAACGACCCGGCGGCAACAGGCAAGTATAAGGCCGGCGTCGCGTCGGCCAGAGCGATTTTCGTTTTCCAGATCAATTGCGAATGCCAAAGCCCGAATCCCGCCGCGAGCGCCCCGCCGATGCACAGGAGCATGGTGGCCGCCGCCGCACTGAACGGCAACATGCTCACCGCGGTTAGCATCATCCCGATTCCCGCTAGACCAGGAAAGCAATTCTGAACGGGATCCGCGAGCTCTGCTCGCACCGCCATCGGCGCGAACCACAACTTCAAGGCATAGAGCGTCAAAAGGGCTGCCCATAGGCACATTGCCACTATGACGACCGCGACAACAATGCCGTTCGGAGCGGCCCAGAGCTGATGGGCAACCTGCCACATGACGGCAAAAGAACTCGTCCCAAGGCCGATGGCAAAGAATGAGGCCGGAAACCGTGCTATCAGAGATTGCTCTGTCGGTGGAGGCATCACGGCCTGGCGCTCTGATGCCACCGCTCCTCTGGAGCGCACCCCACTCAGTTGGGCGACGTCGTCAGATTTGGACCGTTCTTTCACAATTGCACCTCACGCGTCAGCATTGAAATCATCGAGCCCGCCAACGGCCATCGGGCCCCTAACGCATCACGGGCAATCGCAATGTCATGATTGTGCCTGATCCAAGGGTGCTCTCAACATCGATACTCCCTCCCGATTCCTCGACGAAACGCTTCACCATCGGCAAGCCAACGCCGCCTAGGCCTTCACCTTTCGTCGTGAAGAAGAGATCAAATGCGCGGACCATGGTCTCGCTGGTCATTCCAATCCCATGGTCTTCAACACGAACATCCACCTGGTTGGAATCCTCCGACACTGAGGCGTGAACCGAGACTAGACCGCCGTCAGGCATTGCATCCCGCGCGTTGAACAGAAGGTTGAGGACTGCATTTTGCAATCCAACCTGGTCACACCGTACCAAAGGTAGGTCGGAGCCGACCCGAACCTCGAGATGGACGTTCGCATCCCAAGCGCATCGAATAATGGATTGGAGGTCCGCCAAGCAAACACCCACGTTCGCATTCGGAGTTTCCCCTTGGATCTCTCCGGCTGTCCTGATGGTTTGCCTGACAAGGCAACCCGCTCGTTCCAAGGCGGTTTTGGCGCCAGCAATTACAAACCCCACTCCCGGAGCCATTGAGATGTTCGGGTCTCGGCCCAGATGATTCAACGCGGATGAGGCGACCTGAATGAGATTCCCCAGGTCATGAACGACGCCGGCGGTCGACATTTGCAACGATAGACGACCTTGAGGAACATCTCCGCGGGCGGCAAATACATTCTCATCTGTTTCTGGACCTGACATTCCATTCCTCCGTTCGCTCAGTCGCCGGGTCTCGCCTTCCGAAGACCTGCACGCGCTGTCGCGATCCTGCCCTGTCTAAGAACAACTAACTGGATGCCAGAATCACCCCCGGCGTGAATTCACAGAACGCCCGCGCACAATCCGACACCGACAGCCATACAAATCACGCCCGCAAAGCGATTGACCGGATCTGGCGCGGCGCGTTGCATGGTGAGTGCCAAACCGATGCCGACGACATGCAAGGTGGCGGTGGCGAGCGCAAACCCCGCGATGTATTCCAGCCCATTCACGGTATGGGCGACCTCGGCTCCGTGAGCATGTCCATGCAGCAGCGCAAAAAGGCCGATGATCGCAGCGCCGACCCATACCGGCGGATTGACCGCCGCCGCCACCATGAGCCCCAGCACCACGATCGACGCCAAAATGCCGGGCTCTACCAACGGCAAGTAGATTTGTGTCAGGCCGAGCACGCCGCCGATCAACATGACTGCGACAAAGGTCAACGGCCACGCCCAGAGCGCGTGCTGCCCCTTGACAGCGGCCCACAGCCCAACTGCCAGCATAGCGGTGACGTGATCGAGGCCGGTTAGCGGATGAGCGACGCCTGCCGCAAAGGAGACGGCCGAACCGATGCTCGGATGCGCCGAGGCCGGCATCACGAAGGCTGCGGTTAGAACTATGCAGGTCGAGATCAATCGCATCGGGTTCTCCTTAGTAAATTAGCAAAACATGTAGCGGGGCGTGACGTATCCGCTTGCAGAAAGGGCCAGGTCGGTGTCAACGAGAGATAAATGCCCTCAGTCGTAAGCATCGTGCGGCGGCCCCAAGTAGGGGAACTCCGGAAGCAAATCGCTATGCGCCCCAACCCCGTCCCCCGCCAACTTGCCGTTCGTAAGGATGGCCATAAAAAGCATCCGCGGCATCGTCAGTCAGCGTTCTGCCATTTTCCGGAAAGGACGCAGACTGTCTCGGGTCATAGGGCATGATATCTGGCAGCAATGTCCTTGCCACCCGCTCGGCTTCGTCCGGCCTATATCCACCTGTGTACTCAAGCGCGTGCGCGAATGTTTCGACAAACCGGGGCGTCATCTGCAGGTTCGCCGGCGAGATAAGCCTCTTTTTGATCGCCGGGCAGGAATACGGCCTGCTGAGGGCGCGCACCCCGTTCCACCTGCACCCAGCCCTCACTTTGCTTGTGCAGTGTGCGTGCCCACAGGCCAACCGGTTTGGTCCCCAACGCGGAGTTGGGCACTTCCAGAACGATGCTGCAGACGTCTTTGTCAGAAAAGAAATCAGTACCGGTGAAATGCAGATCATTCACGGCACCCAAGGTGTCAAAGAAAAATGCTTCGCTTCGCCAGCCCGCGAAAAAGCGGTAGTCGCCGGCCTCGGTCACCTGCGCACCCCGGCCTGTCGACACTGGAGCCTCCAGAAAGACAACCTCTCCACCGTCGTCTGTCCCAGCGGCCAGTGCACCCTCAACCCGGCGTACCGTGGCGATCTGCATCGCTCCTGGTAACGACGAAACGCGTACACGATACGCAATGTCGGCGACCGCATCGCCATTTGTGTCGATCTTGATCTCGTAGAGGCCGTCAGGCGAGAACGGTTCGTTAGTGGTGGGCTCCGGATCGATTACCGTAGAGGATGGATGCACATTCATGATCAGGATCGACTTCTCCACGTCCCCCGGCTTCGGAAAGGCATAGAGATCGGTGAGATCCAAACGCGCATCTGCCCGCGGGAACCCGAAGTTAGGACCTGAATAATGATGTGACATCGTCATATGCTCCTCAGCGGAAAATTGATTGACCCGGTCCAAACCCGGCGTGATGGGCGCTTGCATCGTCCAAAATCAGACGCACCGATGCCGATCAACAGCGTCCAACTAATTAAGTACTGACAGCGGTCAGAGCCGGAATATATTAAACGATGGTATTCCCGATACTTTGGTGTCGATCGCATCGATGCCTCGACGTGCTAGTTTCCACCGGTAAGCGCTGACGCTGAGCATCCCTCGGTGACGGCTCGCTGAGTGGAACTGGCTGGCAGTGGCTGGCCGAAAGGACGCAGTGATGGCTCGCTTGCTGTCGGTCAATGTGGGCTTGCCGCGTGGCATTCCATGGCAAGGGAAGACCGTCGACACCGCAGTTTGGAAAGCGTCAGTTCAAGGCCCACGTCAGGTCCGCCGGCTCAACGTCGATGGCGACAGGCAGGGAGACGTGGCGGGGCACGGCGGCGAGCAACGGGCGGTTTTGGTCTATCAGATGGATTCCTATCGCTTTTGGCGAAGCGAGCTAGACCGCAACGACTTTACCTACGGACAGTTTGGGGAAAATTTCACGGTCGATGGGCTGCCGGATCATGAGGTATGCATTGGCGACCGCTACCGGATCGGGAGCGCCCTGTTCGAAGTGACGCAACCGCGCGTCACTTGCTACCGGGTCGGTATTCGCATGAACGAGCCGCAAATGGCAGCGCTGCTGGTTGCGCGTGGGAGGCCCGGCTTCTATCTGCGCGTCCTGGAAGAAGGCCAGGTCGAGGCTGGAGATGAGATAGTCCAGGTTGGGATGGGCCCCGAGCACATGACAGTGTCAGAGGTCAATGCACTGCTATACTTGCCCGGTCACCCTCGCAGCCAGCTGGAGCGGGCGCTGCGAATCCCGGCTCTGAGCCCTGGCTGGCGGGGATCCTTCCAAGCACTACTCTCGCAGAACGAAAGTGGCGGTGCGACAACCGGAAATGCTGGGCTTGATCCCGCGTCCGGACCGCCTGCTGCGTGGGCGGGATTTCGCCCGCTGCGGGTGGTGCACAAGATCCGCGAGAGCAGCAGCGTAATGTCACTGGTGCTAGAGCCCGCTGATGAATCTCGCCTCACCGCAGCACTTCCGGGCCAGTTTGTCGTGCTGCGCCTAAGGGTGGCGCCCGATGCGCCGGCGCTGATGCGCAGTTATTCTTTGTCGAGTGAACCTAGTGAACGCCACTACCGAATAAGCGTAAAGCGGGAGCCGCATGGTGTGGCGAGTGCCTACATTGACGACCGGGTCGAGATCGGCGACGTGCTGGACGTTAGCGCACCACGCGGTAGCTTCATTCTTCGACCCAACGATGCGCCAGTCGTCCTCCTGAGTGCCGGGGTGGGCGCAACTCCCGTCATCGCAATGCTCCACGCATTGGCGGCCAAAGCAGCGACACGGGAAGTGTGGTGGCTTCACGGAGCCCGTTGTGGCCGTGAGCACCCTTTTGCCCAAGAGGTTCGGAACCTGCTCGAAACCCTGGCCCACGGCCACAGCCATATAAGCTACAGCTCGCCTGATCGCGAGGACAGGCTAGGTGTCGATTTCGATGCTGATGGACATTTGGACATAGAGGTGCTGCGAGGGCTGGACGTGCCACGCCATGCTGACTTCTATCTCTGCGGGCCATCGGCCTTTATGGGCGACCTGAGCGCAGGGCTTGCGGCCTGGGGTGTCGCCGCGGACCGTATCCATACGGAACTGTTCGGCCCAGCTCCCTCGAACACCCCTGGCATTGCCACCACTCCAAGCCGCCCGCCGCATTTACCTGCCGAACCTTCCAGTGCGGGACCTGTCGTTTCGTTCGCACGAAGTGGCTTAAGCGTCCACTGGGGCTCGGCGTTCAAGAGCCTGCTTGAACTTGCTGAAGCGTGCGACGTCCCCACGCGATGGTCGTGCCGCACGGGTGTCTGTCATACTTGCGAGACGGGGCTTGTGGCTGGAACAGTCGCCTATCGGCCCGATCCAATCGATCCACCCGCTGCCGGCAGCACATTGATCTGCTGCTCCCAGCCTAAGGGTGACGTCGTTCTTGATCTCTGAACTGGCCAGATATGACGTCTTTGCGGCGCATGTGGCAGTCGATTTCAGCGCCGGAATTATGTGGCCGCGCCGACTTCGATCACTGCGTCGGCGAAGGCCTGCGGCGCTTCCTGAGGTAGATTGTGCCCTATTCCGCCGGTGATCAAACGATGGGAATATCTGCCCGAGAACATCTTCGCATAGGCGCTGGCTTCCAGATGGGGAGCACCATTGGCGTCACCCTCCAGCGTGATCGTGGGGACGGTGACGACCGGCGCCTGCGCAAGCCGCTTCTCCAGGTCCTCATATTGAGGCTCGCCTTCGGCCAGACCGAGACGCCAGCGGTAATTGTGGATCACGATCGCCACATGATCAGGATTGTCAAAGGCGGCAGCGCTACGCTCGAAAGTATCATTATCGAAGTTCCAGCGCGGCGAAGCGAGATGCCAGATCAGCCTCGCGAAATCGCGCGTGTATTTCTCATAACCGGCGCGGCCACGATCGGTCGCGAAGTAGTACTGGTACCACCATTGCAGTTCCGCGCTCGGCGGCAGCGGCACTCTGCCTGCCTGCTGGTTGCCGATTAGATAGCCGCTCACCGAAACCATCGCCTTGCAGCGCTCCGGCCAAAGCGCAGCGACTATGTTGGCCGTTCGGGCACCCCAGTCGCAGCCAGCGATTGTCGCCTGTTCGATCTTCAGAGCATCCATCAGTGCAATAACGTCCGCGGCGACCGCCGACTGCTGCCCGTTGCGCATCGACTTGTCGGCAAGAAAGCGAGTTGTGCCGTAGCCGCGCAGATACGGCACGATCACGCGGTAGCCCTTTGAGGCCAGGAGAGGCGCGACGTCGGCATAAGTGTGTATGTCGTAAGGCCAGCCATGGAGCAGGATTACGGCCTCGCCAGTGGCGGGGCCGGTCTCGGCGCATCCGATACTGAGCAATCCGGCGTCAATCTGCTTCAACGGATCGAATGACTGACGACCCGCTTTGCTGAAAAGGTCTCTTCCCTGAGTGTTCACAGACGAACCCGCCTGCGCCAGCTTGTCCGTTCCCAACTCAAAGGCGGAGATAGCCACAAGCGCGGTGCCGAGTAAGCGGCGGCGATCGTGATCAATCTGTTGTGACGCACAGTCCATTTTTGGTCTCCTCGACTGGGAAGTGATCCGTTGGTTCTTTGCTAGATTTCAAAGGTGCCGCGCGGAAACCCAAATGCGCGGCCGGGTGGAGGGGCGACCCGGCCGCGCTACTGGGCGGAGGCGATGGGGGAGAATCGCCTCGTTCGCCTCAGATTGAACGGCGCAGCGGCCTGAACGCTTCTCTGAGTTCGGCACAAAAGATTTGAGGCTCCTCCCACGCCGCGAAATGGCCACCCCTATCCACTTCATTCCAGTGAATGAGATTACCGAAGCTTTTCTCGCCCCAACTCCGCGGTGCGCGGTAAATCTCAGCCGGGTACACTGTGACCGCTACGGGAACTTTCGGGATGTCGAAGGCATCGAAGGGCCCACCGCCAGCTTGCGCACCCTCCCAGTACGACCGCGACGATGATGTCCCGGTATTGGTGAACCAGTAGAAAGAGATGGCATCGAGCATCTCGTCATACGTAAAGACTGTCTCGGGCTGTCCGTCGCTATCGGTCCATTCCGCGAACTTGTCGTAGAAATACGCGGCCATGGCGACCGGTGAATCGGAGAGGGCATAACCGATCGTTTGCGGGCTCTGATTCATCATCGCCGCATAGCCAAAACCGTCGCGGTAGAAGTGCAGTAGCCGATCGTATGCAGCCTTCTCGCTGTCCGAAAGTTCCACAGGGGCCGGGTCGAAATTGCGGAGGTGCCGGAGAATGCTGGGAGGTACAGTCCCGGGCATATTGATATGGATTCCAAGAAGGCCTTTCGGAGCTTGAACCGCCAGCAGCTCCGAGATGATCGCGCCCCAGTCGCCTCCCTGAGAGAAGTACTGCGTATATTCCAGCCTGATCATCAACTCATGGAACGCCCTAGCCATCCGTGCCGGGCCCCATCCGGTCGTCGTCGGCTTCCCCGAGAACCCGTAGCCGGGCATTGTTGGAAGGACGAGGTGGAAGGCATCTTCCGCCCGCCCCCCATGCGCCGTCGGATTAGTGAGCGGGTCGATCACCTTCAAAAGCTCAATGAGTGAACCCGGCCAACCATGCGTCATGAGCAAGGGCATCGCCCCGTCATGCGGCGAGCGAATATGCGCGAATTGAATATCCAACCCGTCGACGCTGGTGATGAACTGGGGCAGCTTGTTTAGTTTCGTCTCGACCTTGCGCCAGTTGTAGCGCGTACCCCAGTACTCAACGAGCGGCTGGAGCTTGGCAAGTTGAACACCTTGGGAGCGATCGTTGACGGTCTCTCGATCCGGCCATCGTACGGCTTTGATACGCGTGCGAAGATCTGCAAAGGCCCATGTCGGAACATGGATATGGAAAGGACGGATAGATTCATCTCCGGCCCCCGCGCGCAGCGCCCCAGGCCCCAAATTGACGACCCCAACGGAGGCCGCCGCAACAATGACATCGCGCCGTGTTGGCGATAGCGATATTGCTGACATTACTTCCTCCTCGATCAACCAGTTCTATCCGCATGCGACTTTGAGGATCTACATCCGAACCGCGTAAATCTATTACACGATGGTATCGGCAATACTTTCTGGTTGGCGAGTAGAAGGCGGTCGGGGCTGGTCATGAACATTCCGCCGCGGACTGCACCACGCCGGCACGGTCGCAGCCGAAAGACCCTACCCCAACGCTGATGTTGCTGTAGACGGCGCAGGAGCGAGCATTTATGTCCGCCTTCACCGCAAACGGCGCGCGACGCCCCCTAAGACCCCGAACCGTTGTATTGGACCAACACGCATTTCGACAGCTAGGCCCCGCGCATCTCCGATTCCTACCGGATGGAGATATTGCCCCGTACGCACCCGATAGCGATACCGCCGCTCAGGTCGGCAACGGCTTGCCGGCCTGCTCAGCTACCATGTACTCGGCGTACCAGTCGGGCCAGTTCTCATCGCGTTGTCCGCCTGTCCGCTTCTCGTGCTCGCCATGCGCGGCCGCGGCGCGCCGGAGTGCAGATCCAAGCTCGCTCAACGAGGTGAATGTCGTGTCGCCGGCCTCCACGCGTCCCGGCAGCCGCGCAGTGATTTCCTGCAACAACCACCCGTTGCCGTCCGGGTCCTTGAACGAGGCGAACGAGGAGTAACTGCGCCCCTCTGGATCCTTGCCGCTGATTGCCGGCTGTCCAGGACCAGCACGGTGGAACGCTTCGCTGGCGTCGGCCCCGCGCGCCACAAGCTGGGCGCGCGCTGCTTCGATATCGGACACAATGAGATAGAGTCCCTGTGCCGAGCCGGGCGCGGCTGACGTCAGGCCGGTGCCGAAGTGGATCGAGCTCGGTGAACCCGGAGGCGTGAATTGTACGACCCGAAACGTGTCGCCGACGGGGAAGTCGGCGTCGAGCCGCCAACCCAGGCCGCCGTAGAAACGCTTGGCGCGATCGACGTCCGAAACGGGGATAACCACGGCCTCGAGCTTCAGGTCGATCATCGGCGTTCTCGCAGTTTCGCTGCGCACTACATCATCGCTCATGTTGAGCTCCTTGGTTTCACGGCAGGGTATGCCCAAGTACATGTGCGTGAGCAGTGCCACGCGACCGCGTCAATTACTCGATGCTATCGTCGGATGACTTTCCATTGATCACTGCGACGGCTTCGGCTTTTATCGACATGCGGGGCGCCACCTCTGTGGAGCCCTCGCGACGCCATGCTTCAACCGTGCCCGGAAGCGCGCCGATGATCCCGACAATCGCCGTCGCAGCGAGCAACTCACGTTGTGTGGCCGTTAGTGATCTTGCTGGCATCACGCCGCGCTCCATTCGTATGAACGCACCATCCAGTTTCGGTGGAGATTAGTCTATTGCACGTTGGTATCGGCAGGGTTGGCAGTGTTCCCTGCGCATCGCCGGCCAGCGATTGGAAAGGTGAGTCAGATCGGTCGGTCGGACCGAATTGCTCCTCGGCATTCGGCAAGCGCAATGCCTCGGATCGGCATTTTCCCACCGACCTATGCCAAAGTGTCGACGATACCATCGCACAATAGATTCATTCCCACCCGCAGATAGATAACAATCCTTCCGGGACAGTACCGGCCAGTGGAAGTTATCAATAGATCATCATCGCGATCGTCGAGTGGGCGATTGTCTCATAGAGGAGAAGGAATCCGTCATGAACATCAAATCTACGTGCCTCGGCGCAGCGTTTGCTCTTTCAGTATTAAGTGGAGATGTGTTTGCCGGCGCGCTCGATGTTATCGACCCCATCAACACGCAGTCGTTTTACACCGGTTCTATCAAGGAACACGTCCAAACGAATCCCATTATGAGAGCCAGATTCAGGGCAGCCCTCAAAACCCTGCCGCACGCGAAGCGCATGGCGATGATGAGAGAATGCCAGGACGCGGCAATGACAAAGCCCTATGCGGAATTCTGTGCCGATCTGAATGCCCTTGCCGGCTCATGATCCTCCAAGCCAGGGTGATGAACTCTGTTGAGCCGGACAATGGCGGGCCTAGTGCCCGCCATTGTTGTTTCCGTGCTTGCTGTGGCAGGAAATCCTGCCGTCTCTCCCCATGGCCCTGGATGCAATGGAAAACATTCGGCCCTTCTACACCGATGCCAACATGAAAACGCTCAAACCGATGCCTGAATTCAAGGTAACGTTCATGGCAATGCCGCAGACCAAGCGCGAGATGATGATGCGAGAATGCCAGGACGCTACCATGAGCAAACCCGACGCCGAGTTCTGCGCGGACGTGAATGCCGTTGCCGGTTCGTGACCCACTGAGCCAAAAGTTACAGAGCCAATATGGTGGCGACCAAAGTGCTTGCCATCATATCGGCACGCCCTCTGCTAAAAGGCCGTGGTACCTTGCTGCTTTGCTTCATTTGCATCGCTCTGCGATGATATGCGTTTGAAGTCGCCAGGTTGAACCTGATCTACCGCTCAACCACTCTTCAAGTGCTTGTCGTGAGAATAAAACATCCCGCTTGTGCCACCTCCCAGTGGCTCTCCGCTGGTGTGCCACCGGAGAGGGATCAGGCCGCCTGGTCACCACAAAATCGCACCCGCGGCGGCGAACGCAATCCACAACCCAAATAGCGGCACCAGGATCCACCGTGCTTGCCTCACACTGTTCTCTGTCGATCTGGAATACCCATCGTGCACTCTGTTGGTTCCGATTTTGCTGTGGCGTCGCGCAAGATCTTCTGCCATTGGCTCAAACTTGGCAGAATTGTAGGAAAACTGTCCCGCCCGGTATCTGTGTGTCCCGAATATTGCCGTTATGCCGCGCAAATCCTCCGACCCTGCAATGTCGGTGACATGAGTTCCTCCCAAGTGCTCGCAATGGGCGGTTCGCGGCCCGGTCAGGCTCGCGGTAGCGAGAATTTCCCGCCGGTCGGTCAAGAAATCGGTGGCATCCAATCGCCTGCTCCTTGTCGATCTTGCCCTATCAGGTAGAGCCCAGATCGACCCGCAGTAACGGCAAATCTATTGTACGATAGTCTCGGCAATACTTTGTGCCACTCGACGACGAGGCAGGTCGGCAGATCAGAACGATCATAGAAACGCTGGCGGCTTTGGGCCCAAGGTTAACCCGCCGGTGAAGAGGCCAAGCAATCTGACGTCAAGCCCGAGCACATTTTGGGCCATACGAAAGACACCCATAAGGAGGCGACAGAGGTGAGATTTCTCGCGCCGCATCCGCCCCGACACACTCAAGATCATACCAGGGCGATTGCTCGAAGGCGTGGCTGGTGGCGGGGCCCGCAGGGTAATTCTAATACCATGGTATCCGCGACACCTAAGGATAATAACCAATCTTCGAATTATCGACAAATGTCCCTGCAGACATCAGTCAAAGCAGGAGGTTTGTTATGTTTCTCTTCCGCTCGAATCTTTTGGCGGCAGCGGCGAAGGTCGGTTCTGTCGCGATCACCATTGGACTCGGGTCGGCGCCAAACCAGAGCGCCCGCGCCGAGACCTTGCCGGGGCAGCCTGGCGCCCCTTACCAGAGTATGCCATCGCTGGCGCCGATAGGTACGCGCGTTGACCACTATCTTCCGATTCCCAAGGAAGACGTAACCCCGGCCATCGACCCGAAGAAGGGATACCGGAGCCAACAGTTGGGCCGTGGCCTCTACATGGTCACCGACAACGGCTACCAGTCGATGTTCCTAGTGTACGAAACAGGCGTCGTCGTGGTCGACGCACCTCCGGGATACTCGGCCCACATACGCCAGGCTATCGCCGAGGTGACCGACAGACCGATCACACATGTCGTCTACAGCCATGCGCACGTAGATCATATTGGCGGCGTAAACGACCTCGGCGGTCATCCAATCATCATCGCCCAAGAAGAGACCCTGCGGCTGCTCGAACGGGCGAAGGATCCGAGGCGCCCTGTGCCTACGGTCACGTTCAAGGATCACTACACCCTGAAGGTCGGCAGTCAGGTTCTCGACCTGAGCTATCCCGGCAGCAGCCCCCATGAGCCAGGAAACATCTTCATCTATGCTCCCGAGCAGAAGGTCCTGATGGTGGTCGACGTGATCTTCCCTGGCTGGATGCCCTGGCGTCGCTTCGCGCTTGCCAAGGACATCCCCGGTTACTTCGACCAGGTGGCGTACATCGACACCTTGCCGTTCGAAACGCTCGTCGGGGGCCATGTCAATCGCGTGGGCACTCATTCCGATGTGCGTACGCAGCTCGAATTCATGAATGACTTGAAGACGGCTGCCGCCGCTGCTCTCAAGTCAACGCCTCCGGGCGAGGAAATGGAAGCCGAGGACAGGCCCAACCTCTGGGCTATCTACGACAACTACATCGACCGCGTCGTTGTGAAATGCGTGAATGCCGTTACGCCCAAGTGGCAGTCTCGGCTCGCCGGATATGATGTGTTCATCTGGGACCAGTGCTACGCGATGGAGCAGAGCCTTCGCATCGACTGAAGGCCTGGTAACCCGAGAGTTCAGACGGGGTCGTCGTTAAGCGACGGCGCCGCCGAGAGGCAGTGCGAGGTGTGGTCCAAGGGATTTGCCGGAGTAGCAGACCAACACCGCGTCTGGTCGGTAATCCTCGGACATGACCAAACCAATTCGCAGGATTGACTACCCCCCCGCATGTTGGAGATTGGATCGTCGAGATGCTCCGAGTTGAAGGCCTTGAAGGACCCACGCAATCGGCGTTGAGGAGTGACGACGAATCGCAACCGGCGGCGTCTCCCGTGTTCGGCCTGGTGGCTTCGCCAAAATCAACGGAAGCACCAATAAGCTGGGGTCGAAAGACCGCTATTCTAGTGGTGGCGACTGTAACGATGTCGCTGTCGGCAGCCTGGGCCTGGCAATGGTATTTCCACGGCCGTTCCGAAGAGACTACCGACAACGCTTATGTCCGCGGCGATATAACGAGTATCGCGCCCAAGCTCTCCGGCTATGTGGTGGAAGTTGCAGTTGGCGACAACGCCGACGTTAGCAAAGGGAGCTTTCTGTTTCGCATCGACGACAGTGATTACCGGGCGAAACTCGACGAAGCCATTGCCACTCTGTCCACCCGACAGGCCGAGATCGCAAACATCGAAGCAACGCAGAAACTGCAAGATGCCTTGATCGAACAAGCGGTGGCACAGCAGCGCTCGGTCTCAGCGGATTTGCTGTTGGCGAGAGCTAATCTTGACCGCTACACCGCTCTCCGAAAGAGCGGGACGGCCAGCGAACAGAAACTCCAGGATGCGCAGACCGCGTTCGCAAAAGCCGAGGCGGGGGACAAAGCCGAGGCGGCCAATACTCTGGCGCAGAGGTTGAAGCTTGGGGTGTTCGACGCCCAGCTCGCCGGTGCCCAAGCAGCGATGGCTCTGGCCAAAGCATCTGTCAGCCTGGCCAGGATGGATCTCGCCAATACCGTCATCCAGTCGCCGATCGACGGTGTCATCGGCAACCGGCAAGTTCGCGTCGGACGCTACGTCACGCCTGGCACCCCGGCGATGGACGTTGTTCCGGTCAAGGATATATGGGTCGTCGCCAATTTCAAGGAGACCCAGCTTGCTCGAATGGAGGTTGGACAGCCTGTTCAGGTGGTCATCGACGAGTACCCTGACGTTCATATCGATGGTGTCGTCGACAGCTTCGCCCCGGGTAGCGGGGCTGCCTTCAGCGTGCTGCCACCGGACAATGCGACGGGTAACTTCATCCGCGTCGTCCAGCGCGTTCCAGTCAAGATAAGACTTACACACAATCCGTTGCCTGGTCGGCTGGTTCCTGGACTTTCAGCCCGCATTGCCGTTCGGGTGGACAGAGAAACCGATCCCGCGATCACCACTTCGAACCCGGTCGGCGACCTTGCGGAAAATCGGCCCGGTACGGCACAATGAACCGTCAGATCGAACCGCGACCGTTACTGACGAAGCCCGAGGTGCTCGGCGCCGCGTTGGTCTTGACCGGAGTTGTACTGACCGCCGTCATGGATTCGATCGCCAGCACGGCGCTCTCTATTGGGCGCCTGGATATGCTGGGCGACATACATGCCACGACTGACGAATTTGCGACTTTCGACATCGCATTTCTCGCGGCCAAGCTGACCGGCTTTTTGGTCGCGCCGCTGTTTGTTGCAGCACTAAAGCCTACGCCCTGTTTGCGCGCCGGCACGGTCGCGCTTCTCTTGGCGTCTGCCGCAATGATCTCTTCCGTCGATATTGCCTGGATTGACGTCTGCCGCATCGTTCAGGGTCTTGCCGGCGCGACCGTGCTCGTGGCAGGCCAGACGCTGCTGTTCCTTCGCTTCCCGAACCGTCAGCAACCGATTGTGCAAGCTCTCTTGGCCCTCGGTTCCGTCATGGCCCCAACGACAGTGACACCCGCGCTCCAAGGTTGGCTTGTCGACCACCTGTCGTGGGACTGGATATTCCTGACCAACGTGCCGGTGGGCATTGTCGCCCTTGTCATGCTTGCGGCGGACCGCGGACAAACGTTCCGCCACAGAATCCGCATCCCCTTCATCCAGATCGCGCTGGCTGGAATCGCCGCAGCCTCTTTGACCTACGTGTCGCAGCAAGGCAGCAGGTTCAATTGGTTCGACGACGGGCACATCATCCTTCTCACCGCGACCGGCCTGCTGGCGGTCATCCTCCTGCTGCTGTGGGAGTTCCGATTTGCATCGGATCGTCTGATACTTCCCGCGTCGCCTTTGGGTGATCCCGACTATTGCTTCGCTCTTGTTGCCAGTCTGGTAGCCGGATTTGCCCTGTCCGGCAGCGCCTTTCTTATCCCGGCCTTCGCCCTGAACGTCCTAAACTTCACCGCGACGGATGCTGGAACTCTTCTTCTGCCGAGTGGAGCGATGTTGGGGTGTTCGCTGCTGATTGCGGGAATCGGCATAAAAAAAAGCGGAATAAATCCGTTTGCTCTGGCTCCTGTCGGTATCGTGTTTTTTGCCTCGTCAATGTGGCTCATGTCTGGTTCGACAAGCGACAGCGGAGCTGTGGATCTGGAGTTTCCGCTGCTCTTGCGCGGCTTTGGACTGGGTTTCCTGTTCGTGAGCTTGACGCTGGTTGCGTTCATGCGACTTCCTGCCAAAGCGCTGCCCTTCGGCATCGGTCTTTTCGATCTTGGCAAGCAGGTTGGCGGTCTGGCTGGCACGGCTCTCCTGCAGACTTATCTCGATCGACAACTTGCCTATAATCGGACGGTACTGGCATCGCACCTGGGTGTTGGCGATGTTGTCGTCGAAGAGCGCCTGAAGGCAGTAGCGGGCCAACTTGCGGCCAGGGGCCTCGACAGTGTTGTCTCTGGTAAAGCCGCGCTGTCACTTCTGCGGCAGGCCGTCGACAGGCAAGCCGTCACTATTTCCTTCAATGAGGCCTTCTTCGCGGTTGTGCTGTTGTTCTTGGTCGCGGCGCCTTGCTTGATCCTCTCCAAGAGGCTGCTTGGCAGTCGATCCACAGTCAAAGTAAGTATATCGAGGGGCTAGGCCGCAATATTGCTGCCAAATGTCGATGAACACAAATCTTATGCGTCATCAATGAGGTCTCGCACCTAAAAGCGGCCTGCGAGATACCACCTTTGCCATTTGCGTCGCGCGCCCCCCGGCTGGCGGCTGATCCGGGCAAATCGACAAAAGCGAATTCAAATCCCGCGTTTCATGGCTAGAGCAATCCCGATTGGGGTCCAGCGGCGACAACGAACGGCAGGGCGCCTCGAGGGCAGAGAGCTGCGTTCTTGCCGGGTTATGCTCCCGCTCGAGAACGTGCTCCGTGGACCAGCATCACCCAGTCCGTAAAGGAGCTCATCACCTTAGCTAAGAAGTCACGGGCCTCGGGAGACTTTAGCCGGTCTTGGTCGTCGAACATAGCCGCAACCTCTGGCAGATACGCCTCTGGCTGCTGCATCACCGGCATATTTAGAAAAACGAGGCTCTGCCGTATGTGGTGGTTCGCCCCGAACCCGCCAACCTTGGAGGGCGAAGCACTGACCACGGCGGCCGGCAGGCCATTCCATACGCTCTCAAACGGCGGGCGTGAGCCCACGTCAATTGCGTTCTTCAATCCGCCGGGGACCGACCGATTGTACTCCGGCGTAACGATCAGCACCGCATCCGCATCGCGAATCTCGCTTCGAAATCGCGTCCAGGCTTCCGGCGGAAAACCGTCCGAATCCTCCGTGTAGAGGGGCAGGTCCGCGAACTCCACGATGTTGCAGTTGAGGTTCACCGGCGCCAAGCCGATCAGGGCGCGTGCAATCTTCCTAGTGTAAGAGCCGGTGCGAAGACTGCCCACAAGCACAGCAACAGTGAATCTCCCAGTCCTTTGGGTAAGCTCGTCTTTGGCACGGCTGCTTTTTGCGGAAGCGACGCTGACTGGCGTCGGGGCAAATCGCGCCAACCTGACCCCGACGGGCGGAGCATACAGGCCAGCAAACGGGAACGGCCGGGGTGACCTGTTCCGCTTAGTAACGCTATCGCTCGCGACACGCCGATCGCAATCGGTCTCCAAGTCGGGCATCTCAGTGATCTCCGATTCGCATTCCTGGGGAATTACATGCCTACAGAACGTACCTACCGGGCGTCACCGCCGATAACTCGGCTCCACTCGCGCGGTAGTGTACCGATTAGTCCCGATACTTGGCGGTATATTGCTCCAGGTTCTTCTCGACGTCCCCAGGCTGCTGCAGCCCTTCATCGACAAGGACCTTCACACGCGCCTGAGCCGCAGGTCGTTGTACAGAAGTGATGAATGCGTCCCAGCCCGGCTGCATTTCGGAGTCCGGGGGCAAACTAGCCTGGTTGATCAGGTTCTTGGTGTCAGCAATCGCCTGCCCATCGAACGAAGCAATGCGCGTCGCCAAGGCGTCGACAAAACCGTCCAATTCTGAATCGGGCAGCGCCCGGTTCACATAACCGTAGCGCTCGGCAAGTTCGCCATCAAAGCCCTCGGCACCGATCAACATCTCCATAGCGCGGCCGCGGCCGACCAGCCGAGGCAGCCGCGCCATAGGGCCGCCCCCAGGGACGAAGCCGGCGCCAACTTCAAACTGCGACACGACCGCCTTCTCCCGACTTGCAAAGCGCATGTCTGCCGCTAGCGCAAGCTCGCTGCCGATGCCACTCGCCCGTCCACGAATTGAAACAATCGTCACCGCCCTCAGGCGGCTGAGGCGCACCATGATGTCGGGCACGGGATGCATGCCCGTTGGCCCCGGCTTCATACCGCTGGAGTCCTTAAGGGGACTCAAAAGGTCGTAATGAGCGATGAAATAGTCTGGCACCGCGCTGTCAAACACTACAACCTTGACCCTCGGATCCGCTTCGATCTGGCCAACAATTTCTGCAAGCTCGCGGACTTCGGACGGGCCAACTATATTGAGCGGCGGATTGTTGAAAGTGACTTCCCAATAGGCCTCACTCTTCCGTGTCAGGCGGATCTTCGCCGTCTTCGTACTCGGTGTCGCTGCAAGCGGCGTGCTAGCATCACTGGATTGCTTTGAATTCTGCGCGGACACACTAATTGAACAGTAGAGCGCCACAATAATGGAAAACAGTATCGCCGATTTTCTAAGTTTATAATTGTCCATAGCTATTTTTACCTCGTTGATCGCCAAGATCTACACCGATGCAAGAGATTAACCTTCAACACCGATACATATTTAGCAGTGACAAACGCCATCTCGCTCGAAAATGTTGCCGAGCACAGCACCTTCTCGCCAGCTCTCCTGCCAAGAATTCCACGTTGACTTCGAAACTATGGATATAGGTGCAGGAATATCGTCGCTAACGCGATAGGACGATGGTGTCGCCGATACCTTGGCATCGATGAGACGTCTCACCGCGATGGCGATTGAGCGATAGTTCGGGCGCGGGGAAAAGCCTCTACTCAGCGATGCGGAGTCGGGCCGCCATGTTCACCAGTTCGGCCAGCGAGCGGGCCTGCATCTTGCGCATAGCCTGGCCACGATGTGCCTTGACTGTGATTTCGCTGATGCCAAGCTCAAAGCCGACCTGCTTGTTCAAGAGACCAGAGACGACCAGCGCCATAACCTCCTGCTCGCGACGGCTGAGCGATGCATGACGATGCCTGAGGGTCTGCAACTCAGAGTCCAGAGCAAGTGCGGTCTCACTTCTTTCGAGTGCCAGCTTGATCGCACCCAAAAGTTCCTCGTCGTCGAATGGTTTGGTCAGAAACTCGACAGCCCCAGCCTTCATCGCTTTGACCGTCATCGGTACGTCGCCGTAGCCGGTTATGAAGATGATGGGCATGTCGGTACGCTCGACAGATATCAGCTTCTGCAGGTCGAGCCCACTCAGATCAGGAAGATTCACGTCCAGGATCAGACAGTTCGCAACCAGCGGACGTGACCGATCGAGGAATTCTTTTGCTGAAGCGAACGTCTCTGGTCGCCAGCCCACAGAGCAGATGAGTAGTTCCAACGATTCGCGTACCGAAACGTCGTCGTCTATAATGAACACGACAGGTGTTTCGTCCGACATGGATGACGATTTTACCCCACCGTCCCGTTGAACCGCTAGATACGAGTACATCGCAAATTATCCTCCTAAGACGGCATTAACAATCCACCGGGTTCAAGGACCACGGAGCGCCGAACTAAGCGCTTCCTGAAGGACCTGATCGCTGAATGGCTTGAACAAACACTCCACTGCACCCTGTTCGATGAGACGCTGCCGGATCGTGCTATCCCTTTGCGCGGTGATATAGATGATCGGAATCCTCTTTCTGCGGCGCGCTAGCTCCACTTGCAACTCGGGTCCCGTCATACCAGGCATGGCAACATCGAGAATGAGGCTCTCGGTCTTATCGACGGCGTCAGACGCGAGGAACTCCTCCGCTGAAGAAAATGTCCTCACGCTAAAGCCGAACTCGTGCAACAAATCTGGTAGGGACTCGCGTACCGATTTATCGTCATCGACCACCGACACGAGTGCATGCGTAAGCTTCATCTAACCCCCACTGATCTTGGAGAATCGCCGACCTGAACACCCGACGATCGGTACTTGGAGTACTCGGGTACGGAAAACGTAAACGTAGCCCCCGGGCCGTCATTCGCTGCCGCCCACAGGCGCCCGCAATGGCTATCGATAATGGAGCGGCTGACGGACAAGCCTATCCCCATGCCTTCATTCTTGGTTGTGTAGAAAGCCTCGAAGAGCCGCTCCGAACCATCGGCGCCGAAACCCGCGCCTGCATCTTCCACCGAGAGACGCACATAATCGTCTTCGTCGTGTTCAGTTCTGATGACCAACCGCTTGGGCCGATCTTCGACGCCACTCATCGCATCCGCAGCATTTCGCAGCAGGTTCATAATCACTAGCTGAAGTTGGACGCGGTCGCCGGCGACGAGCGGAAGCCCCTCATGAAGTTGGGGGTGTAGAACCACGCGACTTCTCTGAAGGTCACCCGCCGACAATGCTATTACCTCGCGTGCAGCCTCGTTCAGATCTACCGGCTCGATCGTAGGGGCTCGCTTGCTGAAGAGCGCACGCAATCGCGCGATCACATCGGCGGCAAGGTTGCCGTCGCGTATGGTGCGATGTGCCGTCTCGCGTGCGCCGTCAACATTTGGCGGATCGGCGGCCAACATCCGAAGGCAGGTACTGGCATTGGTGATGATACCCGACAGCGGCTGATTGACTTCATGAGCTATCGAGGCGGTCAGCGCTCCGAGACTCGAAACCCTGGTGACATGTGCGAGTTCAGACCGAGCCTTGCCAAGCGCTTCCTCCGCCTGCCGGCGTCCTGTGTCGTCCTGAACCGCAGTAAGGCATTCCATCCGGCCGTCATGATGACGGATAACCTGGCCAAAAGTGCGTAGATACTTGACCCTGTTGTCCGACATCCGTAGTCGGATCTCATAGCCCAGATGGCTCTGACCGCCGCGAACCCGAGCCATTTGCGCAGTTAGTGATGGAATGTCGTCCGCGTGGATTCGCTCACGGATTTGCTCAAGCGTCACTGGAGCACTCGGGTCGAATTCAAAGATACGATAAAGTTCCTCGGAAAATGCGATCTCGTCTGTGTCCACGCGCCATGAGAACGCCCCGGTGGAACTCAGACGTTGAGCTTCCGAGAGCAAAGTTTCCGTCCGCCTAAGCGCAGCTTCGATCAGGGAACGCTCAATAGCGATACTGGCGATCTGCGTGGCGTGTGCAATGATATCCTGATGATGCGGCGACGGGGCCGCCGGCTTTCGTTGAACGATGCAGAAGGTGGCTAGCACGCGCCCTTCTTTGGAACAGACCGGCGTGCTCCAGACTGACCTATATCCGTGCCGCAGAACATGGGACCGAACAGGCGAGGTATACCAGCGCGGATCTAATTCGATGTCCACCGCGACCACCTGTATCTTTTGAAGAGCCGCTATGCCACACGGCAACAGCTCGCCACTGACAGGCATCCCCGCAATCGGGTCGCTGTAGGCAGAAGGCAGAGAAGGAGCCACGGCATATTCAAATGTCGAGCTGATCCAATCGATCATGTGAACATCACAAAAGCAATCAGGGGCAGCCCCTTCAATAAATTCGCACAACGCGCCTAGAACGTCGCGGAGCAAACTGCCTGACGCGATCATCTCCAGCAGCTGTTTTTCGCCCGCGAGGAAAGCTTCCGCCTGCTTCCGACCCTCAATATCGTGGCTCATACCGTACCAGCGGATCACTTTACCGGCTTCGTCGTGGAGCGGCACGCGACGGGCAATGTGCCAGCGATACGTACCATCGACCGCTCGCACTCGGTACTCATGTTCGAACGGTTCTCCTGTCGTGACACATGCGCGCCATTTGCTCTCTTCGAGTTCGATGTCATCTGGGTGGATTGCGCCCCTCCAGCCACCATTCGTCACATCCTCAGCAGAGAGCCGCGTGAACTCGCGCTCCCGCCTGTTGATAGAAATTCGCGAGCCGTCGGCGTAATAGGCCGAAACCAGCGCCGGTATGTCGTCGATCGTTCGTTGTAACTCGCCCTCAGCTTCGACGGCCTTGTCCTCAGCCCGCTTCCGCTCATCGATGTCAATGTTCACCCCATACCATTTGACAATGTTGCCTGATTCATCCCGCAACGGGTTAGCGCGGATAAGAAACCACCGATAACTTCCATCAAATCGGCGCAATCTCGCTTCGGTTTCCCCGGCTTTACCCGAGGCTATGATTGTCTGCCATATGGTGATCAGCCCATCCAGGTCGTCAGCATGGACCACAGCCGTCCAGCCCCACCCCCTCGCCTGCTCGGCGGCGAGGCCGGTGTAGTCTAGATACTGCTTGCTTAGAAACTCAGTGGGCCCGTCTGGCCGAGCTGACCACGCCATCGCAGGAATGGTATCGATGATGAGTTTGAAATTGTGCTGGCTTGTCACGAGGGTTTCTTCGCTTTTGCACAGTACTTCTTCTGTTCTGCGGCGCTCACGCCAAAGGCCTCATCGTCGCCGTTGAAGAAAGCACAGGCATGACCCACTTGGCCGAGTTCACATCCAGCGAAGGAAGCGGATGCGCCGGTTTTCTTCATTGCCGTTATCGCCTAACAGAACGTGTAGACCATGCCCCCGGACCACACGAACGTCTATTATGCCTTGGTGTTGATTTTGGTGACGGAGATCGAAATCCGCGATGGGAAAAACGAATTCAAACGCTTCAAGGCAATGACAGGCAATGTCTGCGACCCGCGATGGCATTCACCATCAAGGGGAGCAGACCCTGAACAAGCCGGTGGCCGGCGCCCAATGCCTTTGCCTTGGCAAGCGGCGGATTCTGCTAGGGCTCAGCAACCTCAGCCTTAGCCTAGCGACCGATATTCGATGCTGGAGTAACCATTATTCCATGGTACCGGCGACACCATCGCATAATGGATTTTGATACCTCTCCCGGCTTTTTATGGTCCGTCCGGCCAAAATGGTTCTCAACCTCCGGGACACTCAGTGAGGCTTTCAGATGCGCTCCGACATCATTCCAGGATCGATTTTTCCGGATTATGAGCTACCGGATCATGGTGCCGTGCGGCGAAGGCTTTCCGAATTGCAGGGACAAGACCCCATGGTCCTGGTTCTCGGCAGAGGTGGGTACTGTCCTAGGGACCGACGGCAGGCTGAAGGGCTTGTCCAGCTCTATCACGAAATGGCAGTGGGTTATTGCCGGCTCGTCACCATCACCACGGATAATCTCCTAGAGACAAACGAGTATCGATTGAGCGCTGGCGCTCATTGGCCTTTTCTTTCCGACCCGCGGCGCGTGATCCAGAAGGACCTCGACATCGCCGAGTACACGGATCCCGCGCACAACCCCATGATCCCTCACGTTATCGTCATGGAGCCGGGTCTTATCGTCCACAAGGTCTACAATGGGTATTGGTTTTTCGGGCGACCCACCGTGGAGGAACTGCGGCAGGACATGCGAGCGGTGACCATGAAATGCCGACCGGATTGGGACATCACCAGGCCGGAACTCAAGGCTGCGTGGCAGACGGGTCGTAAGGAGCTTTTCTATCCTTATGGAAAGACGCGCGCTCAAACACTTCGCGAAAAGGAATGAATTCGAAGATTGTCGGTGCGCGAGAGCGGGCTGGCAAGGTGACGAGCTTTAGTCGCTGTGCGAGGTTTGGGCCTTAGGGGGTTAAGAAGATTTGGTATGGAAGACCGGGAGATACGAGCGGCTCTGGATCGCCACTGGGCCGCCTCCGATGCGAACGATCTCGAGGCGGAACATCAGATTTATCGGGAGGACGCGGTGCTCGACTATCCGCAATCGGGCGAGCGCATTCGCAGACGGCGAAGCATTCAGTCGTCCCGCGCCGCGCAGCCGAACAAGAAACGCTTCACGGTGCGGCGCATCATCGGCACGGGCGACCTCTGGGTCACGGAATTTGTCCTGACCTATGACGGGCGGCCGTCCTACACAGTGAGCATCATGGAGTTCCTCGATGGCAAGGTGGCCCGCGAGACCCAGTATTTCGCCGATCCATTCGAGCCGGGGCCTTCGCGCGCTGAATGGGTCGAGCGTATGCCCTGAAACCTGGCCGTGCTGAGGTCGGCCACCTATCGCCCGCTCGACCGCCCGGAGCTGCCGGACGATACGGCCGCCCTCGCCCGCTATCTCATCGGCAAGGTGGTGGTTCGCGAGTTGCCGGAAGGCGTCGCCAGCGGTCGCATCGTCGAGACCGAGGCCTATGTCGTCGGCGACGCCGCCGGCCACGGCTATCGCGGGATGACGCCGCGCAACCGTTCGCTGTTCCTCGAGCGCGGGCACGCCTATGTCTATCTCGCCTACGGCATCTCCTACATGCTCAACGTCTCGAGCGAGACGCCGGGCACCGGCACTGGCGTCCTTATCAGGGCGCTCGAGCCAGTCGAAGGCATCGAGATCATGCGGGCAAATCGAGGCATCGAGCGCTTGCGCGACCTGGCGCGAGGACCGGGAAGGCTCGCCCAAGCGCTGCGGATTGATCGTTCGCTCGACGGGCTCGATCTTTGCCGGAAAGGCCCTCTGTGGCTCGGACATGGTGAGGACGACGAGCCCGGTGAAATCGGACAGAGCACCAGGATCGGCATTTCGCGGGATGCGGACCGACTCCTACGGTTCTATGTCAGGCAGAGTCCGTTCGTCAGCGGTCCAGGATCGCAACCCGTCAGCGGACAACAGCATTGAGCGCATCAAGCAACGCAGTATCCGTGAACGGTTTTAGGAGACATTCGATTGTCCCACTCCGACGCAGACGCCCACAGACCTGTTCATCTCCGTGGGCTGTAATGAAAACGATCGGAATCTGCCGACCCTGTTGCGCCAGCTCGCGTTGAAGCTCGATCCCGGACATACCAGGCATTGCGATGTCAAGGACCAAGCATTTGGCTTGATCGATCAGTTTCGAAGCCAGGAATTCTTCTGCTGAGGAGAATGCCTCGGCTTCATGGCCGAACATGCTGATTAGGTCCGGAAGCGACTCACGAATGGACTCATCATCGTCGATTACAGCGATGTATGCTCGTCGTATCATTATGCACTTCCAGTACTATCCGCGAAACTTTGGCGGGGCATGATCAAAATTGTTGACCGATACCCCCACAATCAGCGAGGGAACGGAGAAAGCAGGCCTTAGAGCCTGGGCTGTCGTTACGCTCGGCCCAAACGCGGCCCTGGTGATTCTCGATTATGGTCTTGCTGACAGAAAGACCGATGCCCCATTTCATTGCTTTTGGTCGTATAGAGCGGCCCAAAGAGTGCCTCGGCCATAACCGGATCAAATCCGCTGAGGCAGCGCTGAAGCCATTTGTTCTCAGAAACCTCGGGCTTCATGATCAGCTTCGCTGCGAGAGCGCTTTGTCGGTGCGGCGTTGAAACAATCTTTGAAGAGACTCTTGAGCCGGCGCGAAGAAAGGATTTTGCTCAAGAATGCCGAACTGACCGACGCGTGGGCCGGCGCCGGCAGTTGTGCGAAGCTTCAACTCGTCAATGCGCTGCGCTGATATGACGTCGATCCCGTCAGTATCCCAATGGTTACCAGGGTGACCATGACGACATACACCGGCCATCTGAACCACTCGATGGTCGCGGTCGAAGCGATTCTTTATTATTGGCATGAGAATACACACACGCTAGGCACTCGATCCAGTTGAGCGCCCTCAAGCAGCATAGGCTGCGCTGGCGTAGCCACCTAACTCCCTCCAAGCCCGTGGGGTTTAGTGCCGTAGCAATGGACGGTGCCCGCTCCCATTCCGAAAATCCATAGCACCTTGGTATCGGTCTAAGGGTTTTTTCTGTTAACGTCGGTCGTTGGGCGGAGGCAAGGCTCCGATTTTCGCCGGAGATTTCAAAAATAAAGCGTCCGCGCGTGACGGTCATCGACGATGACATCATGAAGGAGAAGCGGCAGCCCGCCTACGGGGGGCGGGTCGGCGCGCAGACCTGCCCTGAGCTGAGGGCGCGGGCAGGTCTGCACTGGCAGGGGTCAGGCGCTATGCAGCGACCTGAACGCGGTCCTGAGCTCGTTGGTGAAAACCTGCGGCTGTTCCCATGCCGCGAAGTGACCGCCTTTCGGGAGCCGGTTGTAGTAGATCAGCTTGGGATACGCCTTCTCGGTCCAGCTCTGCGGCGCTGTGTAGATCTCGTCCGGGAATGCACTCACGGCGGTGGGGAGCGGCACGCCTTTCGGCGCGAAGAAAGCCAGCTTGCTTTCCCAGTAGAGGCGCGCCGACGAGACCGCAGTGTTGGTCAGCCAGTAGAGCGCGATGTTGTCGACGACGTCTTCCTTGGACAGACCCTCGGACTTTCCGTCAAAGACGCGGGCGATCAGGTCGTAGCTGCGTGCATCGTGGTCGAGCATCCAGGCTGCGAGGCCGATAGGTGAATCGGCCAGCGCGTACAGCGTCTGCGGCCGATTCGCCATCTCCTGGGCGTAGGCCAAGCCATGCTTCCAAAAGAAGTCGAGTTGATCCCAGGCATAGCGTTCGTCGGACGACAGACCGGAGGGCGCAGGGCCACCCGCCGCGAGCGCACTCGAGACCTCATCCGGCAAGGTGGCCGGCATGTTCGTGTGGATGCCGATCAGGCCCGGCGGCGTCTGCAGCGCCATCTGCTCGGTGACGGCATTCCCCCAATCGCCGCCCTGCGCCACATACCGCGTGTAACCCAGGCGCGTCATCAGTTCGCCCCAGGCTCGCGCGATCCGGATTGGATCCCAGCCGGCCGCCGTCGGCTTCCCTGAGAAACCGTGTCCCGGCAGCGAGGGGATGACAAGGTCAAAGGCGTCGGTGGCGCTGCCCCCGTGGGCCGTCGGATCGGTCAGGGGGCCGATGATCTTCAACTGCTCGATGATCGAGCCGGGCCACCCATGCGTAACGATGATCGGCAGCGCGTTCGCATGCTTCGAGCGAATGTGGATGAAGTGGATATCAAGCCCGTCGATCTCGGTGACGAACTGCGGCAAGCCGTTCAGATAGGCCTCGCATTTGCGCCAGTCGTATTCGGTCTCCCAGTAATGCGCGAGCGCCTGCATCGTCGCGAGCCGAACGCCTTGGGTGGTGTCGTTCACCGTCTCGCGCTCGGGCCAACGCGTGGCTTTGAGACGCTGCTTGAGGTCGACGAGATCCGCGTCCTCAACGTGGATACGGAACGGGCGGATGGCGGCAGATCCGCCACTCGTCGAAATCGCCCCGGCGACACCCGCCGAGGTAATCATTGCAATAACCCCTGCGGCGGATGCCGCGAGAACTTCCCGGCGGGTGGACATTGAAGATAATGGTGACATCTGTGCCTCCTCATAACCTGGTCAAAGCTGCTCGCGTCGAGACAGCATCAACCCATGAGGCCAGTAAGTGCCGGTCGGCTCTATTGGACGTTGGTATCGCCGATACCTTTGTATGCTCCCGCGTCAAGCGCATCTCACCGCAACGCCGAGGCTCCGCCACGTGACCTCGGGCTGATCCGTGAGGCGATTGCGGCATAGTGCCAAGGGCGGACGCACCCAGGCCGTCGTCGGTACAAAGGTATCGGCGATACCTGGGTCCAATGGATTTTGCAGCGCAGCGCGGGTCTGATCGCGGTGAATCCATACTTCGGCGGTGACGTCGATTTTCCGAAAGGGACTTGCCATGGACAAACTAATCAAAGCAGCGGCGCTGACTGGGGCGATGAGCCCGGAGACCTTGGCGTCGGCGCAGACCGGTAACATCAAGCCGACCATCGTGCTGGTCCACGGCGCCTTTGCCGAGTCCGCCGGTTGCAACGGGGTCCTGACCCGCGACGGCTATCCAGTGGCCGCCAACCCTCTGCGCAGCGTAGGCAGCTACGCGGTCTATGGGGCGAGCGTCGTCCACGGCGCGGAAGTCTGCGAAGCTGATCAAGGGCGCCAAGGCTACTACCCGGGGGCGCCTCACGGCATCACAGCCATGCACCAGGATCAGATCAACGCCGACCTGCTCGCCTTCATCTCAAATCACGATCGCGCGTCGTCAGCAATTCCGTGGAGGAGCCAATGACCATCTTTGGCAACCTTTCGCGGACCTTGAACCGCGTGTCAGGCGGCGCGCGAGGCCAAACGTTGTGCGCTCGCATAGCCGAGCGGGCGCCTGAATGCTGGTTCTGTCAGCTTCTGTCACGGATTGTAGAGCCGAACCATTGCGCCATCGAGCTGGCGCGCTGGCATAGGCGCGGAACATACGCCGCGGCACGGCTACCGTACGGATAGCCACGGCCGCTAACGACAACATATGGAGCCTATGCCGATAATTGGCAGGCTGGGGTTACGCTCCAGTCGTGATCGACCCAGGGAACCGGTTATCCCTTGAGGAAAGGGCTTTTCTGGAGTTCTTGGAGGCCTCTGACCGTAGTCTGAGCGTTACGGCATCACACATTTGGCTGAGGTCTCCGAGGCACAATATTGAAGCGCAATTTGAACCATTAGTACGCGAGGCATCTTCTTCGGCGTGCCGAAGCTTACCCCGGTCGGCCGGGATGACCTCATACAACGCCGGTAGGGCTGGAGCACGAGGTCCTTCTCGACGATCACGCGGAGTGGCCAGCCGGGCCGAATGGTGAGCGTGGGTTGGATATTGAGATTCATCTCAACTAACCGCTGGCCGGCTTCGTTCGTACTCTGCTGAGCCGATTGCTGAGGCGCCCGAACAAGATCGCTTTGGTCGCTACCGACGGTATGCTCGGTTCCGACACCGAGCAGGGTCGCGAGCACGACACCCCCCTGATGAGCTGCCAAGTGTGGAAGTCCACTTCGTTCTCGGAAGGGTCCGTTGGCACAAAATGGGAACGAATACGGTTGTATGAAGCTCAGGTCCAGGCTCCTGTCGGATGCTAGGTCGCCTAGTCTGGTGTCAAGATCGATTCTGAATTAGCATTCAGACCGGTGTATCGGGCGGATCAAGGGCATGGAACGCACAGGGAGAAAGCACGTCAATTTTGCGTTGCGTGCATTCCGGTCGATCCTGTTGGTCGTTCTCGGGACGACGATTTTACCTGCGGGCGTCTCAGCCCAGAATTCGATCGTGGCCGTGGACCCCAATCTGGCGCCGTGCGGGACGTACAATGCCGCCGCGCTCGATCCGAGACCGGTTCCAAGTGCCATCGGCGGCCCGGCGATGATCGAAGCCTTGCTGCAGCAAGGCTTCCACACGCCTGCGACGATGCTGGGGGCGCCCAAGGACGTACCGGTAAGCTGGTACGACCAGGTCAGGGTGACGCCTGAAGATGCCAAGCGGATTTGCGATCAGCACCTGACGGCGGTCTACATCGATTGGGCAAGCGCGCCATACAACCTCGCCATGAACAGCGGCGCCAAGATGGTATTTGATGCCCTGGGCATCAGGCTGCTACGGATTGGAAACTACGCCTTCAATCCCAACGGATTGAGCGGCGTGCTCGCCGCCATGCTGCCGTTGCGGCCGAACATTCTGCTCACCGGTGGCGTCGCAAACCCGGCGCAGCTCGGCGCGATTTTGAAGCCCGCCGTGGATCAAGGCATTGTCATCAGCCTATGGGCTGTCGCATCGCCTAAACTCGAGATCGGGCAGAACGGTCCGATCAAATCCCTGGTCAGCTACGATTTCTACGGGCTCGGATTGCAACTCGCTGATGCCGTCCACCAGCAGTATCCAAACGGCGCCGAGCTCGGCTACATCCACTGGATCAACGACTCGCCGCCGGTTCAGGCGCGCGAGCATGGGTTTCTCGACGGATTGAAGAAATACCCCAACATCAAGATCGTGACCAACGGCGAGCCGGACCCATCGAATCCCGCGTCCGGCTTCACCAACTATAGCTCGCCGCAGGCTTTCACGACCGCTTTCCTGACTCAGCACCCGAACGTGAATCTCTTGTTCGCCCCTTGGGAAGATCCGCCCGCACTCGGCGAGGCTGCGGCAATCCGGGCCTTGCATCTCGAAGATAAGATCAAGATCGTGACCATGGACCTGGGCGGCGATGGGATCTACCAACTCAGACACAATGGTCCTATCGTCTTGGACATGGCCCAGGATGTGTACGACGCCGGACGGGTGATGGCGCTGACGGCCGCGCTTTCGTCGATCGGCAAAAGCAACTACCAGTATGTTCTGGTTCCGACCTTCCCCGTTTTTTCGAATTCCGACATGAGTGCTGCCTGGGATTTCATGCACGGACCGGAGATGAAATGCCCGGATACAGCCTGCCAGTGAAATGCCCGCTTTTCCGAGCCAAGATGAGTTGGCCAAGAGCGTTGCGAGGGAACGAGCCCGGTGTCCGAGGCTGACGAACACGCATGCGCTCTCGAAATGGCGCATGTCGGCAAGCGCTTCGATCGGAATTGGGTTCTGGAGGATGTGAACCTCAAGGTCCTGCGCGGCAGTATCCATGCGATTGTCGGCCACAACGGCGCGGGCAAATCCACCCTGATGAAGATCGCGCTGGGCGCCGAGAGGCCGACCGCGGGTGAAGTGCGCATCGGCGGTCGAAGCTTGACCTATTCCCGTCCTGCGGAAGCGCGCGCGTTGGGGCTCGGGATGGTGATGCAGGAACGCAGCCTCATCGCGACGATGACGGGCATCGATAACATCTTTCTCAACGCCGAGCGCCAGAATGCCTTGGGCGGTGTCGACCTGCGACGTCAGCGGACCGAGATCCAGGACATGCTCGAGCAGCTCGGCATCCGGCCGTCCACCCTTCGACTGCGGGTGTCGGATATGAGCACGATTGAGCAGGAGTTGATCGAGATCGCCAAGGCGCTGCGCCTTGGCAACCGGGTTCTGGTGCTCGACGAGCCGACGGCGCCCCTGGGCAGCGACGAGATCGAGAGGCTGTTCGCGGTCTTGCGCGCCATCGCCGCCCGAGGAACGGGTATCGTGCTGATCACGCACCACCTCTCGGAGGTGTTCGCGGTCAGCGACGAAGTGACCTGCCTGCGTGAAGGAAAGGTCGTCCTGTCCTGCGCCACGAAGTCGGTGGACATGGCTGCGCTCGTCTCCGCGATGCTCGGGCGACGTTCCTTGCCGGAGGCGCATGCGCGCCGACGCGCGCCGGCGCGTCACGGGTCGGGCCAGGTCCCGACCCTGACCGTCCGCAATCTGCGCGTCGGGACAAAGCTGCGCGACATTTCGGTCGAGGCCTTCGCCGGCGAGGTTCTCGGCATCGTCGGGCCTGCGGGCAGTGGTCGCACCACCCTGCTGCGGGCTCTCTTCGGCGACCTGCGCGCCAGTGACGGCGCGCTTCGCCTGTTCGGCAGGCCGTACCGGCCCCACTCTCCTGCCGACGCGATTGCGCACGGTGTCTTTCTCGTTCCGCAGGATCGCGCGGCACACGGGCTCGCCTTGCTCGAGTCAGTTGCCGAGAACATCATCCTCGTCGCGCTGAAACGTCTGATCGGCACGTTGGGATTCCTGAAGCGTGCTGAAGGCCGCCGGCAGGTGCGGCAGATGATCGACACACTCGGGATCCGGGTGAGCAGCATGCATCAGCCGGTCCAGGAATTGTCGGGTGGCAATCAGCAAAAAGTCGTTCTGGCGAAAGCCTTGACCGCCGGGTCGCAGGTCTTGCTGTTCGACGAGCCGACCTTCGGCGTGGATATCGCCGCGGCGCGCGAAATCATGACGCGGGTCCGCGGCTTGGCGGATGCGGGCGCGACCGTGCTGTGGGTCTCGTCCGACCTGCTGGAAACCACGTCCATCTCCGACCGCATCGTGATCCTGCGGGACGGGATCATCCGGGCCACCTTCACCAGCGACGACGAGCATGCGTTCAGCGAACACTACCTCTCGGCGGCGATCCACGCAGAGCCGGACAGAGCGCGCCAGTGAGCCAGCCGGACACGCGCGAGAAGAAACTGTTGCTACGGGCTGGCCGGCGCCTGGGCTGGGCGTTGTGGAGCGCCTCCCGCGGCCAGAACCCGGCCATTCTGGTCGGGGCGATGCTGGTCGTTTTGGCGATCTTCTCGGTGATACTGCGCGACACCGCATTTTTGACGACGGCCAATCTGCTCGCGATCGTCCGCATCTCCACGACCACCACCGTGATGACCGTCGCGACGGTTTATGTGCTGTGCGCCGCCGAGATCGATCTGTCCATCGCCTCGATCGTTCCGGTCTCGGCGCTGATCGCCGCGGTCCTGTTGTCGCTGCACCTCCACTTCCTGCTCGCCGTCGCCGTGGCGATTTCGTTTGGCGCCTTGGTGGGACTGGTGAATGGCCTGGCCACGGTTTTCTTCGGCATACCGTCGTTCGTGGTGACGCTCGGCTCGATGGGGGTCATGCAAGGTCTGGCCCAGATTGTGACGCATACCAACACGATCTCGATCTCCGACGATCGGTTTCTGTTCTGGTTCGGTTCGGGATCGGTCGGCTCGGTCCCGATCCTCGCCTTCTGGTCGTTCGGGGTACTGGTGATCGGCAGCGTGATCCTGTCCTACACCGGTCTCGGCAGGCGGGTGCTCGCCACCGGGGCAAATGCCGGCGCAGCGCGCTACTCCGGCATCCGCACGGAGCGCATAAAGGTCGGTGTCATGGTTGTAAGTGGCGCAGCCGGGGCACTTGCCGGCGTGCTCTATGACGGCCAGTACGCGGCCGGGGATTTCACGCTCGGCTCGGCCGATCTGCTGCCGGTCATCGCCGCCGCCGTCATCGGCGGCTGCTCGTTGTCCGGCGGCAGAGGCAGCGTCGTTGGGGCGGTGACCGCGTCGCTGCTGATCGGCATGCTGAGCAATGTACTCGTTCTTGCCGGCTTCGGCGCGCCGGAGCAGTTGATGGTCCAGGGCATCATCATTGTCGCGGCCGTCATCGCGGGCTCGCGCCGCGGTCGTGGCACGCTCTGGCGCTGGCTGGCAGCCTTGGAAAACAACCGCGATCCGGACTGAGCCGTCGTAGCAGTCGATCAGGCCGCGTCAGCGGCAGATGGCGGTTGGCTGGTCAGCAGTGTGAACTGGAAGGTTGCCCCCTGGCCTGCTTCCGAGGTCACCCACAATTTCCCGCCGTGGGCTTCGATGATCGAGCGGCAGATCGAGAGCCCCAGGCCCAAACCATCCGGCTTGTTGCTGTAGAACGCGTCGAATATGCGCTCGTGATCGGAATCCTCTACGCCAATACCGGAATCACGCACCGCCACGAGTACGTCGGCCGATTCGGCATTCGTCGTACTGATCAGGATTTCCCTTGACCCTACGGCGGTTGTTTTCATTGCGTCTACGGCGTTCAAGATCAGATTGAGGACCACCTGTTGGAGCTGAATCCGGTCTCCGTTGACCGGAGGAAGATCTCCGGCCAATTGCGACTGTACGGTGACTTCGTTCCGCGCCACCGCGCCCTGAGTCAGGGCGATGACTTCCAGGATCGCCTCGTTAATGTCCAATTCTTCCTTCTGCGGCGGCGCCTTCTTGGCGAGAGCGCGGATCCGGCTCACCACCTCACCTGTCCGATGCCCGTCCCGCACCACGCGCGTCAGCGCCTTCCGAATCTCGTCCACATCCGGCGATGGGCGATCGAGCATGCGGAGGGCGGTTTGGGCATTGGTAACGATGCCGGTAATCGGCTGACTGACTTCGTGGGCCATGGAAGCGGAGAGCTGCCCGATGGTCGCGATGCGGTTCGCATGGACGAGGTCCATCTGGATTGCATGGTATTGCCGATCGCTTTCACGCGCCGCTTCTTCCGCCCGCGTCCGCTCCGTCAGGTCGAGAACGAACGCCACGCCTTCATTTTTTGGCCCATCCAGGATCGCGGCACCAATCAGCACCGGCACGCGGGCTCCGGCTTTCGTGAAAAACTCCTTCTCGTAGGGTTCGACGGCGCCCGTCGCCAGGACCGCAGCCAAGCGCCTCTGGTCACCTTCAAGCCATTCCAGGGGCGTCAATTCCATCCAGCTCAACTTACCGGCGGCCAAGTCTTGACGGTCATGGTCGACGATGCGGAGGAATGCTTGATTGGCGTCAATGATCCGGCCGTCAACATCCCAAAAGAAGATGCCAATGATGTTGGAATCCACCAGCCGACGAATCTTCGCCTCTCGCTCCTGAAGATCGCGGTAAAGCTGCGTGTTCTCGAGTGCGATCGCGGCCTCGGAGACCAGCAGCTTCAGAATGGCCACCGCCGAGGGCGTGAATGCTTGTTGCGCCAGGTTGTTTTCCAGGTAGAGGACGCCGAGCAACCCGGTCTGTTTCAGCAGCGGGATGCAAAGTATGGAGCGAACCCGATGCTTGCGGATATACGCGTCCTGCGCCAACGGGTTCGCGGCGGGCGCATCGTCCAGCAGCACGGTATCCTTGGTTCGCAAGACATAGTGGAACACCGACTCCGGCAGGTCTTCGCCGGTCACCCGCGCTTGGCGGAGCTCGACCTTCACCGCGTCACTGCTGGTCGTCGCCTCCGCTTCGATCCGATACTCATCGTCCCGGGGCACGATCAGCAGACCGCGTGTCGCGCCCGCGTATTCGAGTGCCGTGCGCATGAGCGTGTCCAGCAGCTTCTCGAGCACGAGCTCGCCGGAAACCGCTTGCGACACCTTGATCACGGTCGCAAGGTCGAGCCGCTCGACCGGGGCGAGGATCGTACTCGTGCTCACGGCGTCGGAGGATGTCGATTCCTCCCGGAGCCTCGGATACAAGTGCTCGAGCTGCCGGACCTTCCCGTCGGCCCCCCATCGCTGGTAGCCGCGCCTGGCGTCCCGCAGGTACAGGTCGCTGATCCTCTGAAAGCCGCGCGCCGCGTAGAAGCGCGCCGCAAGCTCGCTGGCCAGCGCTTCGTTGTGCACAAAGCCGCCTGCGTGTGCCGATTCAATGGCGCGTTCATAATGCCGCTCCGCATCGAGTTCGCGGCCTTCGATCCGTGCCATCTCCGCACTCAGCAAGGCGAGGCGATTTTCGAAGTTCGCGGGACCGTTCCGCGCCCATACCTCGAATTTCCGCTGGTGAACCGCCAGCTTCTCGAGATGCGCTTCCCGAGCCTCGGGCATCCCGGGATCGCAAGCCGCGGCATGGCTGAGTGCATCGTAGAAATGGAACTCGACCGTCTCCAACGCCGAGAGCGATGCCCAAAGCATCGGCTCCGCTCGGGTCGCTGCATTGAGCGCTCCCACATAGTCTCCCGACAGGTAGCGCGCTTGCAGCTTGCGGATCCAATACCAGCATTCGGGCAGCGCCAGGGCGGGATTGCGCGCCAAGTCGCCTTCGAACTCGATTTCATTGAATCCCGGCTCATCGAACGAGCCGAACCTGTCGGTCAGGCCGCGAAGCATCCGGATGAGGCGAAGCTGGCCGGTGATCCAGCCGACGATCAATCCGAACCGGACTCGGACTGCAAACTCCAAGCCGATTTCGGCTTCCTTCTGCGCCTCGACCAGTGGATCGCCCGCGAGAAGGAAGTTGGTCGTGATCTGGCCGCGGGCATAGCCGGAATAGGTGATGTCGCCGGTTCGACTCGCGATCTCGAAGGACCGGGTCAACAGATCGCGACCGGCACGGACATGCTGTGTCCAGGGTATGACGAAGCCGAAGGTCTCGTAGGTTCTGGCCTGGAAACGCTGCAGTTCAGGTCGTTCGACCAACTCGCAGCCAAGCTGGCCGATCCGGTATCCGGCGTCGTAGTTTCCGAAATGGGGTCCGGCCAGCATCGCAAACAATTCGTAGGCAATGCAGGACGCGTCGCTGTTGCCGTGTTGCAGGCTGAGGCTGACGGCCCTGCAGACCGCCACGGCGAAGAGATGGAAAGATACAAAGAACGCCGGAATGGCGACCCTGACGAGCAGATCGAGAGTTGCCAGGGAAATCGGGTCGGTCATCAAAGGCGAATCCGTCAGCTCCTCGATGGTACGATCCCCGAGCAGGACCCAGATGCCTTGGTATTCGCTATAGGCCTCTTCCTCGGTCGGACGTGGGGACCACTCGATGCCGACTTTCCGAAGCGCCTCCAGACCGACGCTCACCGCATAGTCGCTTCGGTCGATCGACATGTACAAATCCACCCGCAAGCATGCGACGGTGGCTTGCTCGATCGTCTTCACGGCGCGGCCTGACAGCGCGCTCAGGCGCTTCTCCGCCTGGTCGACGGCTCCAGACACAAACTCGCATTGGGCCCGCGCCAGCTCGATGGAGAAAACCAGGGCGTGGCGCCGCTGCCAGCAGTCATCGGTGAGCAGTGCCGCACCGATCTCCAGATAATTGAGAGCCGAGGCATACGCGGTCGACGTTTGGGCTCGCTTGCCGGCGATCAAGTTGAATTCCGCCAGCTGCTCGCGTTCTTCGATCGAGGAGATGAGCGCCGCGCCGCGGTTGAGCTGGCTGACGATCTCGAAGATCGCCTCCTCGCGCCGTTCCGGCGGGATTGTTGCCGCGAGCCTCCTGCCAATTCCGAGATGCGCTTTCGCGCGGGACGCTTCCGGGATCAAGGAATAGGCGGCTTCGTGAACCCGGTCGTGCACGAACTTGTAGGAGCCGTTCGAGTGAACGATAAGTTCGACACGAAGCGCCTCCCAGAGATTCGCGATGACCTCGTGCTCGAGAACGGAGCGCAATGTCGCGGCATCGGCGCTGTTCCCGACGCAGGCCAGGCCTTGGAGCGCGCCTTGGGTCCCGGCCGGAAGCCGGCTCAGCCGCGCCACCATCAGGTCGACCACGTTGTCGGTATGGCCCTTTGCCGCGATCCGATCGAGGTCCCAGCGCCACGCGCTCTTGTCATGAGAGAAGGAGAGCAGGCCCTCTTCGACCAGGGCGTAGATGAATTGAATCGCAAAGAACGGATTTCCCGCCGTCTTCTGATGGATGAGCGCCGCCAGCGGTGCGGCCTCGTTCGGTTCGCAGCGCAGCGCATCCGCGACCAACCGGGCCCAGTCTTCGCTCGCAAGGGGCCCAAGATCGATCTCCAGCACGCTGGCCCCGCATTTTCGGATCGACTCGAGCTTGCGCATCAGCGGATGATCGCGGCCGACCTCATTGTCACGGTACGCACCGATCAACAGCAAGTGGCGCACGTCGGGCTGGGTGAGGAGATCTTCGATCAGATCCAGTGTTGCAAGGTCGAGCCACTGCAGATCGTCGAGGAACAGAGCCAGTGGGTGCTCAGGCCGTGCGAACACGTTGATGAATTGGCGAAACACCACCTGGAAGCGGGCCCTGGCTTCGTGCGGCGGAAGGTCGGGGACCGGCGGCTGCTCTCCTATGATGAATTTCAGTTCGGGCACGAGATCGATCACTAGCGCTCCGTTCGATCCCAATGTCTGGTGAAACTGATCGCGCCACGTCGCCAATTCCGCTTCCGGTTTGCTCAGAAGCGGGCGTATCAGGCTCTGCAGGGCCTGCGCCAAGGTCGCGTAGGGGATATCGCGCTTGTACTGGTCGAATTTGCCCGTGGCAAAGAGGCCGCGCGGCAAGACCAGGACTTTGTGCAATTCGTTGATCACGGAAGACTTGCCGATGCCGGCATAGCCGGAAACGAGCAACAGCTCCGGGGTTCCCTCCGTCGCAATCCGATCGAAGGACCTGAGCAGAGTTTCTACCTCGGTTTCGCGACCATAGAGTTTTTCCGGGACGACGAGCTGATCGGATGTGTCGCGTTCGCCAAGTGGAAAGGCGGCGATGGCACGCCGCGCCTCCCACTCGACCAGGCACCGCCGAAAATCACTCTCGAGGCCCGCTGCCGTCTGGTAGCGTTCCTCGGGGACTTTGGCGAGCAGCTTCATCAGAATTGCGGAGATCTGATTGGGGGTCGCGATTCCGCGCTCGTTTGGCGACGCCGGAGTGCGCGCGAGGTGACAGTGCACCCATCCCATCGGGTCGGTCGCGGCAAATGGGAGGCTTCCCGTGAGCGCTTCGTAGAGCACAATGCCAAGCGAATAGATGTCGCTCCGAGAGTCGATTGAACGGTTCATGCGTCCGGTCTGCTCTGGCGCCATGTAGGCGAGTGTGCCAGCGATGAACTCGGGGAGCTCAGGCGACTGACGTTCGCGTCGGAGCCGAGAGGCGATTCCAAAACCCGTCAGCCAGGCTTTACCGATTGTGAGATCGACGACGATGTTCGACGGCTTGATGTCCTTATGAATAAGGCCGTGCTCGTGCAGGCCGCGAACCGCGACCGAAGTTGCGATGGCGAGGCCCAGAAACTTGCCGACTTCCATCGGTACCCCGAGGGCGCGATCAAGCGGCTCGCCGCCGGGGAATTCGAGCGTCAGCGCAGTGCGACCCGACTCGTGGAGGAGCTTCAGAGGGCGCAATGCCCAAGCGCTGTCGAGGTAGTCCTTTAGTCCGTATTCATGTGCGAGAATATCGCCGCCGCGAGAGGCTGCCGACTCCGACCCCGCTTGCGCAGAATGCCGTGGGTATTGCTGGCTGCCCTCGTCGGCGTAGCACGTTCTGCAGAAGACGCGCTCACCGTCCTCCCATAGCACTTCGAGGGGAAGATCCTTTTCAGAGCCGTTGAAGCCGGAATACGTGCTCAATTTCTGGGTTTCCCGCGGCTGATCCTCCCAGCCAACCTGCTTTGCTCGTTGCCCCTAGTCAGCGGCTGGACAACTTGCCACAGGGAATGCGGCGCCGATACCCTTAAGTCTCCTGTTGGCCAGATCGGCGGCTGGCTCAGTCGTGTTGTTCTTCCTCCGCTGTGCCCAAGGCGACGCGGAGACACCCCAATAGGACTTCATCGTCAAACGGCTTTGTCAGATAGCAAACGACGCCGTCCGCCAGGCTTCGCACGCGCGTCTCGTCATCTGGGTAGGCCGTAATGAGAATCGTTGGAATGGCATAGCCCGAGCCAACCAGACGACGATACAACTCCACTCCAGTGATCTTCGGCATGTTGATGTCGGCGATCAAGCAAGACGTATTCTTGATGGCAGAGGACGAGAGGAAAGCGCTGGCGGACGGGAATGACTGCGCCCTAAATCCCAAGGACCGCATTAGAGCCTCCGTAGCCTCTCGCACCGACACGTCGTCATCCACAATCGAAATTAACGGCGTTGCCTGTTCCGACATCTAGCGATCTTCCGACGTCGATGTGTCGCATCCCATCAAAATGCTGCCGTCTTGCATGAAGGTCTGCAGCCATCGTCACCAAATCGTCGAGAAGCATGTCCGATGCGGACCAATGCCAGCCTCCATACCCTCGCTTCCATTCGCCCAAGCTTGAGTGCCTCCGGGGTGGGAGCGTCAATTATATGTTGGTATTGGTACGCCCTAGGCCGAGCTGCTACAAAACGACGCGAATGGGTGCAACCCGATTTGACATCGGGCAGTTAGGGGACCTCATCAAACGGAGACTGGTTCGCCTGTGACTGCTCTGTTCACCATGCTTTTCAATGGCTTAGCGAATTGTCGCCGTACTGTTTTGCAAATTGGCGAACCGGTCAATAAACCATTGATAAATAACGATAATGGTGGGCCCGGGGGGACAGGATTTTCAATAGAAACTCAAGGATTTAGCGGCCGGTTCGCCAACCCATATCCGTCGTATGTTCCCGTATGGTCTGGCGAACCCATAAAGGCGATATCCGGCACCGTCGACTCCTCTATGAGAACCCTGCATTCGCAGCGGCATTTCTAAATCCCCACAAAGGTTCGACCCGGAACACGTTGTGCAAACCGGCGTCACACGAAAAATGGACCGCGCATCAGAGAAGTATGAGTCCTCTTGACGACCGACGTCTGTTCATGACGAGCGGATGAATGATACAGTGAAGCCATCCATCCTCAGTCCTGGAGCCGGATTGAGAGGCGTATTCTTAGTGACCCGCAGTCATTTTCAACTCTACTATTCTCCTGGTATTTCATGGGTCCGAAAGCATGTCGGCGAATGATCATTCACAATCCCAATCGCCTGCATCCAGGCGTATACGATTGTCGGCCCGACGAACTTGAATCCTCTACGTTTCAGTTCTTTCGATATCCGGGCGGATAGCTCGGTTTGGGTGTTGTATCCCAACCCCTGCACCGGCTTGCCGTCCGTGAAAGACCAGCAGAACGCTGCGAAATCGTCGCCGCGTTCCTGCATGTCGTTGAAGATCTGTGCACCCCGTATGGTCGCCTCGATCTTCGCACGGGCCCGGACGATACCGGCGTTGCCCATCAGCCTTTCAATATCATCGGTACCGAAGGCGGCGACCGCTTTCGGGTCGAAGTTCGAGAAGGCCGCGCGGAAGGCCTCTCGCTTGCGCAGGATGATTTCCCAGGACAAGCCCGCCTGGAATCCTTCCAGCATCAGCGTCTCCCATAACACGCGAGCGTCGCGCTCGGGCACGCCCCATTCTGTGTCGTGGTAGTCGCGCATGAGTGGGCTGGAATTCGCCCAGCCGCAGCGATGCATGTGATCCATGATACCCCCTTGATCAGACGTCGACGATCGTTGTGTCGGCAATCGTCTCGGCGAAACCGTCGCCGAACAGTCTGGCGGGTGTCTGGAATCCGGGAACCGCTTCGCCTTCCAGCACCCGCCGTCCGGCCTCGGCTGCTGCCATCGCGGTGAAGGTGTAGCCGTTGACCGTGTCGAGAAGCGCGCGGGCCATAGTACCGTCGGCACCCATCACCTCGACGACGGCCTGATATCGGTTTGCCCGTCGCTCTTCCTCACTCGGACCGTCGGGAAGCGCTGAAAGATCGCCCTGCGGGAAGCCGTCCCCCGTGACATGAACGAAGGTCTCGATATTCGGACACCGGTGGCCTGCCAGATCGTGATCAGATCCGGCAGCGTGACCGGAAAGCAATCCACGGCCCCATTGCCGAAGTCGAATTGTTGAATATCGCTGACGGCCTTGTTGACCAGCTTGCCATCAACGCGCTGCAAGGTTTCGACGGTGAGGTTTTCGCTCGCGCTGATTGCCGATCCACGCGACAAGCCGCCAGCGACATGAAGCGCGATCCTGATCTTCCTGGGATCCACGACCCTATCGACAGCGTGACCGGCTAGGCTTCCTAGCATCGCGACGCTGCCACCGCCGCCTGGCAGGAGCATCACGCCCGCCGCAGCTGCCTGGCCACCGAGGACTTCTGCCAGCCGGTAGCTATCGAGTTCCGCAGCCGTGTCGAGATAGTGCACGCCATTGCGGATGGAGGCCTTCATCAGGATTTCTGCCGTCCGCATGAACGGGCCGGCGCAGTTCAGTATAACCGAGATGTCCGTCAGCATCTGGTTGATGGCTGCGGCATCATCGAGTGCGAAAACGCGGTATTGCACACCAAGTTCAGAGGCAAGCTTGGCAAGGGTCGCTTCGTTGCGTCCTGCTAGGACTAGAGGCGTTCCAGCCGCGTGAGCATGCTGGGCGGCCATACTTCCGGTATAGCCAGCGGCTCCGTAGATCATCAGTTTCTTCATGTCAGTGCTTCCGTTCTGTTCGACCCACATAGGCCCTATTCAAGATCGGCATCTATGCGAGCGATCAGGCCGCCAGGATCGAAAGTGAGGTCGAGCAGCCCTATCTCGTGCCCAAAGTCGCCTGTGAATTCGACACGAGCACGAACACGGCTCGCATCGAGGGACTTGACCGACAGGAGCTTTGAAACGGTGTGATAGTTGACGAAAAATCGCTCTACATATTCTTGGATGCCAAGATGTCCATCAAATCGCTCGCCTGTCGACGGGTCGTCGATGACGGCGTTAGGCGTGAAGAGCGCAAGTACCGCTTCGACATCGTACCCGTTGGTGGCGTTGAGCAGAGCATCCACGATCCTGCTATCGGCTTCTTTCATGGTCATAGCTTCACCTTTCGTGCTGCCAGCTTTTATAGACGAACTCGATGCTGTAGCCGTCCGGGTCGGTAACCTGGGCGGCGTAGTATCGGGGGTCGTAGTGAAGCTGCGGTCCAGGCGGATGGATTTCCGCGGCACCCGCTGCCATGGCGGCTGCATAGGCGGCATCAACTTCGGGCTTGCCGTTGGCGACGAAACCGACGTGAGCGGCGCGGCCTTCGACGACACCATTGCGAAGCCAGAAGAACACCCGGCCGTTCGCGCCGAATCCCTTGAGATCGGGATGACCGGGAGGGCCATCCTTCCCGTCGTAGTCGACCGCATGAGCGATACCGAGTGGCGCAAGTGCTTTTTCGTAGAAAGCGACTGAGCGGTCGATGTCGCTGACTGAAATGAAGACGTGGTCGAGCATGGTGCTCTCCTGCGGGTTAGATGATGTAGCCGCCCGCGACCTCGATGTTTTGGGCGTTGATCCAGCGGTTCTCATCGGAGAGTAGACTGGCGATAACGCCACCAATTTCCTCAGGCTCGCCGACGCGACCGAGCGCCGTCTGACCTGCAAGTACGGATTCGAACTCGTCGTTCAGTCCGCCGCCGAGTTCGGTGCGGATGGCGCCTGGAGCGATGGAATTTGCCCTGATCCGGCGCTCCCCGAATTCCTTGGCCATGTAGCGCGTCAGCACCTCAAGACCGCCTTTGAACGCCGCATAGGGAGCAACGCCGGCTGTGGCGACGCGGGTGGTGGCACTCGTCATATTGATGATGTGCCCGCCATCCTCCATTTGCGGAAGAAGGGTTTGGGTCAGGAAGAATGGACCCTTCAGATGGACGTTGAACAGGCCGTCGAACTGTTCTTCGGTCACCGTCGCGATTGGATTGAAAAGGCCATATCCGGCATTGTTGACCAAGTAGTCGAAGGTCTGACGGCCCCATACCGTGTCGAGCTGGGCGACAACGGCATCCCGGAAGGCCGGGAACGTGCGGCTGTCGGCGACATCCAGCTTAAGAGCCACGGCCTTGCCGCCCTCTGTCGTGATGGTATTGACCACATCCTCGGCCGACTTAGGGTTATTATTGTAGGTGACAATTACACCCATGCCGCGCTCCGCGCATTTGAGGGCGGTGCTGGCTCCGAGGCCGCGGCTGCCTCCGGTGATGATGACGATCTTCATGCGTCTCTCCTTCGTGTTTGGTGAGAGGAACCTACGTCCATCGAACGCTGCGCACTCACCCGATCCTCCTCGATGCTTGCCTATTCCTGCTTTTAACTTGTGTGCGCCTCGAACCCCTGCCAGAGTTACAGGAACTCCGGGCACTGGCCTCAAAGGCCGAGAACAAGCGCACCGAGACGGGTATTCCGCGCGTTGCCATGGTTCAGGGCGAAATCCCCGAACACCAGCTCGCCGCCATATACGATCCGATGGTCAACCTGATCCTCACGGGCAGCAAAACCATGACGGTCGGTGACAGAACATTCCACTACGACCCGGCGACCTATTTCGTCATGTCGGTCGATCTGCCGGCGGTAGGTTCAGTCCATTCATCTGAGGGGGGCGCCCCCTATTTGGCCATCAGCCTCACGCTGGATCCGACAATCGTTGCCAAGCTGCTGTCCGATATCCCAAAGCCGTCCGGTGGAGGCTTGTTCGATTCGGCATTCTCGGTCGCTCCGGTGACTCCTGAGCTTCTCGACGCCTGGCTGCGGATGATGCGGCTCCTGGACCGCCCGGATGAGATCGCGGCGCTGGCCCCTGCCTACGAGCGGGAGATCCTCTTCCGTGTGCTACAGGGCCCGCACGGCTGGATGCTGCGCGACATTGCAACGCCCGACACCGCGCTGTCGCGCATCAGTGTGGCGATCGACTGGATCAGACGGAACTTTGCCCAGCAGATCAGGGTAGAGGCGCTGGCGGAAATGGCGGCCTTGAGCGTTTCGGCTTTCCATCGGCACTTCAAGGCGGTCACGGCGCTGAGCCCTCTTCAATATCAAAAGCGCGTCCGCCTTCTGCATGCGCGCTCGCAGCTCATCGCGGGCCATGGCAGCGCGACATCTATTGCATTCGGCGTAGGTTATGAAAGCCCGAACCAGTTCAGCCGAGAATACGCCCGCCTGTTCGGTCTGCCGCCGTCGAGAGATCTGGCGAAGGCCATGCGTGAGTTGAAAGCGGCATAGCGGCGCCGTGTTGAACGCCCCCGTTTCAATCGCGACGAGTAGGAATGAAGTCGGTCGCCTTGAAAGTCGGTCGCCTTGAAAGAATGTGAACCATCGGCACGTCCCTCGACTGAGATAAGCCGCTGACACACTTCAATCAAAACTAATCCTAGAGCAATTTCCATCAGAATGCCCCATATCTGCGGCGCCGGCTTATCCTTTAGATAAAGGTGGTGCGGGTGGTCGGAATCGAACCGACACTCCTCTCGGAACCGGATTTTGAAGTGAATCGCGGGTTCCACCGGATTGAAATTCCGCGGCTGGCGCCGGTTCGAACAAGAGCCGAAGGGTCGGCCGACACTCCCAGACGACACTTGCCCGTTGAGACCACCCGTCCGATTTACACGCTATAGCCCGATATTACCGCACACGTTCACGCGCGGGCTTCAAAGCGGAGGATCTATCGCCTTCTATCTCCACAAGAGCAAAGAAGTGGAGATACGGTATGAGCGCTGCCCCACATGTCGCCCGAAGAACAATTCGCCGGCAGCAGTTACGAGAGATCGTACCGCTTGCCGACAGCACGATTTACGACATGGAGCAGCGGGGAGAATTCCCGCAGCGCTTCTATCTCACCTCGCGCTGCGTCGTCTGGGATTTGGCAGAGGTAGAAGCCTGGCTCGATGCTCGGCGCCATGCCTCTCGCGCAAATGCCATCAAACGTGTTCCAAGCCCTGACGTGAGGCTGCGCCGTTCGCGGCCCGTCAAACACTAGGCTCCAACTCAAGCAACTCCATTGTGGCCGGGAGCAGCGTCGGACGATACTTCTGACCCAAAACCCAGGCGTCCAACATATTGGACCACTCCTGCATCATATGCCGGCGTTGATGCTCGTACTCCGCCTTGTTATAGACGCCACGCGAGGATCTTCCGTCCTCATGCGCCAAGCACTTCTCGATCCAGTCGCTATTGAAGCCCAGTTCATTCAGCAGGGTAGAACCTGTGCGTCGTAAATCATGGACAGTGAACGGTTCGAGCGGCAGCCCCTCTTTTTTCGCTCTGACAACGACCGCTGTCGTTATCCGATTGAATGTCGCCCGCGACATCGGTGCGTCAGCGTCGTATCGCGAAGGAAGGACATAGCGCGAGTTACCCGCGCAAGTTTTCAGCGCGATGAAGATGTCCACCGCCTGTTCCGACAGGTAGACGTTGTGTGCCTTCGACCGCTTCATTCGCTCTTTTGGGATCGACCAGACGGCGTTCTCGAAATCGACTTCATCCCAGGTCGCATCCTGCAGCTCGCTTTTCCTGACCATCGTCAGAAGGAAGAGCTTCATTCCCAGCCGTATAGTCGGCAGGGTCGGTACATGCTCGAGCTGACCGAGCATGACGCGGATCTCCGCGGGTGATAGCGAACGATCCTTCGGTACGAAGGTTGCGATAGACGCGGGCCCCACTTCATCCGCCGGGTTGGCGACCTTCTCGCCATGCAAGATCGCGAACGCAAAGATCAGCTTCACGATATCCCGCACATGGACGGCCGTAGCTGGAGCACCGCGATCCTTCACTTTTCCGCACATCATGCGGAGATCGTCAGGCGCGATCTCCGTCAAAAGCTTGTTTCGGAACATTGGTAGAATGTCGCGCTCGTAGATCGAGCGTCGCATGGCGCGTGTGCTGTCGGCCATGCGCGACTCCTGGAACCATTTCTCGCCGAACTCGCCGAACCTCTTCGCCTCCTTCAGTCGCCGCTTGTCGTGCTGCTTCTCCTGGGCCGGAGACCTCCCCTCTGAAATGGCCCGCTTGGCATCGATCAGCTTTTCCCGAGCGCGGGCCAGCGAAAGGCCTTCTGGCCCGTACCGACCGAGCGTTAGCGTCTCGCGACGGCCGTTTAGGCGGTAGTCATACCGGAACACGATCGCACCCGACGGCTGCACCACGACGTACATACCGTCACGGTCGCTCACCTTATATAATTTATGCTGTGCTTTCAGCGCCTTAATCGCCGTGTCGGTAAGCATGGGGGCCTCCAAAATCGTCCCAAAAATCGGGGAGAAGCGCCAATTATACCGTCAGGCCAAAACAGACGATGCTGGAAGCATGATTCCTTTTGGAAATCAGCCTGTTATGTCTGAAAAAAATACCGTCAGCAGCTCTCTTGGCCCTGACGGTATCGCGAATTCGCTGATCGAACAAGATTCCCCATACCGTCCGCTATACCGTCAAATCGGAGCACTACCCCTCGATAGATGGCGATAGACCTAGTTAGGATTATCCTTTTCCATCAATATCTTATAGCGCATCCTGGCGTACAAGGGATACTGGCGGATGGGCCTAAATCATTCCCACTCGATTGTGCCGGGCGGCTTCGAGGTGACGTCGTAGACGACGCGGTTGATGCCGCGTACTTCGTTGATGATGCGGGTGGCGGCAGCGCCGAGGAACGCCATGTCGTAGTGGTAGAAATCCGCCGTCATGCCGTCGACCGAGGTGACGGCGCGCAATGCGCAGACGAACTCGTAGGTGCGGCCGTCGCCCATGACGCCGACGGTCTGCACCGGCAGCAGCACGGCGAAGGCCTGCCAAATGGCGTCGTAGAGGCCGGCCTTGCGGATCTCGTCGAGATAGATGGCGTCGGCCTCGCGCAGGATCTCCAGCTTCTCGCGGGTGATGCCGCCCGGGCAGCGGATGGCGAGACCAGGACCCGGGAACGGATGCCGGCCGATGAAGCTTTCGGGCAGGCCGAGTTCCTTGCCGAGCGCCCTTACCTCGTCCTTGAACAGTTCGCGCAGCGGCTCGACGAGCTGCATGTTCATGCGCGCGGGCAGGCCACCGACATTGTGGTGCGACTTGATGGTCACCGACGGACCGCCGGTGAAGGAGACGCTCTCGATGACATCGGGATAGAGCGTGCCTTGCGCCAGGAAGTCGGCGCCGCCGAGCTTCTTCGCCTCCTCCTCGAACACCTCGATGAACAGCCGGCCGATGGTCTTGCGCTTCTTCTCGGGATCGGCCTCGCCTTCCAGCGCCGAGATGAACTTGTCCGCGGCATCGACCAGGATCAGCGGCAGATTGTAGTGCTGGCGGAACATCGCCACCACGCCGGCTGCTTCGTCCTTGCGCATCAGTCCGTGGTCGACGAGGATGCAGGTGAGCTGGTCGCCAACCGCTTCATGGATCAAGAGGGCCGCGACCGAGGAATCGACGCCGCCCGACAGCGCGCAAATGACCTTGCCCTTGCCGACCTGCTTGCGGATCGCCTCAACCGCATGTTCGCGGTAGGCGCGCATGGTCCAGTCGCCTTCAATGCCGGCTATGTTGTGGACGAAGTTGCGCAGCAGCCTTGCACCATCCGGGGTGTGCACCACCTCGGGGTGGAACATGATGCCGTACATCTTGCGCTCGATATTGCCGAAAATGGCGAAAGGCGAGCCTTCCGACTTGCCTAACACCTCGAAGCCCTTGGGCAAGGATATGACGCGGTCGCCATGGCTCATCCACACCTGGTGGCGCTGACCGGGCGCCCACAGGCCCTCGAACAGCGGACTGTCCTTCTCGATCTCGACGAAGGCGCGGCCGAATTCGCGATGGTCCGAGCTTTCGGCGACGCCGCCCATCTGCACGCACATCGCCATCTGGCCATAGCAGATGCCGAGCACCGGCACGCCGGCATCGAAGACGATCTGTGGCGCGCGCGGGCTGCCGATATCGCTGGTGGAGGCCGGGCCGCCGGAGAGGATCACGGCTTTCGGATTGATGCGCTTGAACGCCGCCTCGGCCGACTGGAACGGCACGATCTCGGAAAACACGCCGGCCTCGCGGATGCGGCGGGCGATGAGCTGCGTAAACTGGCTGCCGAAATCGACAATCAGGACGGTGTCGGGATGATTGGCTGTTTTCATGGCGAGCGTTTAGAGAAAGAAATGAGTCGACGCAATGGGTTGCGAGGCCTTGGCCGTCACTTCGATTCCACGACTTCGCCTTCAGCGCCAGCATCCTCATCCATCGCCGCAGCCTGGGCGGCCGCAAGCGCCCGCAAAGCGTCCATCAGCGCCGTGAACCGCTCCTTGCCAATGCGACCGATATAGCGCCGCTCAATCTCCATCTTGACCCGGTCGCCGTCATGCAAGGCATCCAGCCCCTTGCGCGTGTAGCGCACCAGCTTGCCGCGGCCATCTTGCGGATCGGGCAGACGCTCGACGATGCCCTCCGCCTCGAGGCCGTCGAGCAGTTGCTGGATCGCCTGCTTGGAGATTGCCGAGCGTTCGATCAACGCCGACTGGCGCATGCCGTTCCTGGCGATGTGTCCAAGCAGTCCGGCGCGCGCTTCGGTGAACCAGCCGTGGCCGGCGGCCCGCATCGCGGCGGCGAACTCGGCCTGCCAGGCACGGCTTGCCTGCCATAGACGCCAGCCAACGTGATCGGGCAGGGCCTCGATTTTTTTGTCAAGCTCCTTGACCATTTTATCCCAACTCCATATAGTCAAGATACTTGACGATACTCATCCCGTCGAGGCTCTTTCGAACTCAAGCACGTGGACAGGGACCATGACAATTCTCGACAGGAACACGCTGGCCGTTATCATGATTGGCACCACGCATGTCATCGACATGGGCGGCAAGGACGCGTTCATCCACTACGAAAACGAGAACCAGGCGCATATGCTGCTGCCGGATGGTACCCTTTTCCATGGACTTTGGACGCTGCTCGATGACGGCTACAAGGTCGAATGGAACGATGGCCCCACCGGCTCGTGGAAACTCGATCATTCGCCGGGAGCAATCGACTATGTCGATGCGAACGGTGCCGTGCGCGGCCGCATTTCGCGCATCGATTTCGGCGATCCAGCGAGCTTGGCGGCTTGAGCTATTTGCGGGTCAAGCGCCCAGCAAGCCATCGCCGATCGCCTGTTCCAGCAGCCCGACCGCGTCCGCCAGCTTCTCATCGATGACGTGCAGATATTCGGTCCAGTCGCCGACGTGCCGCAGATCCGCCGCCCCATCGGAAATGCCGCGCAGGCCGATCAGCGGGATGTCGAACAGCTGGCAGGCGCGCAGGCAGGCGAAGGTCTCCATATCGACCATGTCGGCGGCGATCGCGTCATAGGCGGCGCCGGTGACGATCGCGCCACCGGTGGACAGCGTTGCCTCCCTTAAGTCGGGAATCCTGAACGGCAGCGGCACGGTCACCGGCAGGTCGAGAAACGGCGTCGCCCCCTTCTCGAAGCCGAGCGGCGAGGCGTCGATGTCGCGGTAGCTGACCGAGACGGCCTGGTAGATTTCCGTCTGCTCCAGCGTTCGGCTACCGGCTGAGCCGAGCGAGACGACGAGATCCGGCAGGGCTTTTTGGGACTTCATCAAGGATAATTGGGCGCCCAGCCTGACGCCGGCCTCGACCGGCCCAACGCCGGTCATGAAAGGTGCGAACAATCGCTTCAGGTGCGGACCATACTCGGCCTCGGCGGCCATGACGAAGAGGACGTCCTTGCCGCCAAGTCGCACAATTTTACCCATCGGATCAGCCTTCGATGCCATCACGCCCGACCACCGTCATCATCGTGCCGGTCATGGTGGCGATCAGCTTGGCCTCGCCGTCGGCGGCGAAGGCATAGGCCTGGCCGTCGGCGACGATGATGGTGCGGCCGGGTTTTGTCACCGAGCCGCGAAACAGGAAGCGCTCGCCCCTGCCCGGCGCCAGCAGATTGACCTTGAACTCGATGGTCAGCACGCCGGAGTTTTCCGGCATCAGCGAGAAGGCGGCATAGCCGCAGGCCGAGTCCAGCGCCGTGGAAATGACGCCGGCATGCAGGAAACCATGCTGCTGGGTCAGTGCCGCCGAATAAGGCATCTCGATCTCGATGATGCCCGGCGTCACCAGCGTCAGTTCGGCGCCGATCGTGGCCATAGCCTTCTGGCGCGCGAAGGAGGTCCTGACGCGATCCTCATAGTCCGGGGCGGGTACGATCTTTGCTGCCATGGCCGCTGCCTTCCTTTATGCGGATAAGCTTATTGCAGAGGCATGGGCGACAGGCAAATGCTTTTGCTGCACTGCAACATTGAACTCACCTGCAGGCGGGGAAACACGCATCCACCAAGGATTGGCGATATCCGGTGAGGTTCAGGCCGACCTTCGCATGGCACAGAAGTAAAATCCGTCAGTGCCGCTCAGCGCCGGCGACAGCGAGATGTCGCTGGCCGCGCCGATCCGCGCGGCTGCCGCATGGCCGGGAAAACGACTGTCCCAGAGCGCCCGATGATCGACCGGGACAAAGCCGCTGTTGCGGTGCCGGAACGCCGCGACCTGCTCGCCATTCTCCTCGTCGAACACCGAGCAGGTGATGTAGACCAGCAGGCCGCCCGGTTTGACATAGGCTTTGGCCGCTTCGAGGATCGCCGACTGCTCACCCTTGCGGGCGTCGAGCTGTCTTTGCGTCAGCCGCCATTTGGCATCGGGACGACGCCGCCAGGTGCCGCTGCCGGTACAAGGCGCGTCGACCAGCACGATGTCCATGTGGTTGCCGAGCGGAGCGAGTTCGGCCGGCTTGGTGACGACCTGCACATTGCGGTTTTCCGAGCGGCGGATGCGGTCGAAGATCGGCGCCAGCCGCGCCTTTTCGGCGTCGTGGGCAAAGATCTGGCCGCGATTGCCCATCGCAGCCGACAGCGCCAGTGTCTTGCCGCCGGCGCCGGCGCAGAAGTCGAGCACCTGCATGCCGGCTTCGGCCCCGGCAAGGGCTGCCGCGACCTGCGAGCCTTCGTCCTGGACCTCGAACCAGCCTTTCTGGAAAGCCGGCTCGGCTTGCACGTTCGGATGCCTGCCGTCGCCATCGATCGGCGGGATGCGGATGCCTTGCGGCGCGATGGCGGCAGGTTTGGCGCCGGTTCCCATCAGTTCGGCCAGCACCTTGTCACGGTTGGCCTGTAACGTGTTGACCCTGAGATCGAGCGGCGGGCGCGTCGCCAGCGCCGCACCCTCATCGGCCCAGGTCGCGCCGAAGGTTTTCTCGAAAAGCGGCGCGCACCAATCCGGTACGTCGGCCCGTACTGCGTCCGGCGCATCGGCAAGCCGGCGTTCGGCAATTGCCTGAAGCTCGGTGGTCGTCAGCAGCGGTGGCGCGAATTTGTCACCATCGAGTGCCTCGTTGAGCGACTGCGCCGTCTGGCCCCATTCGAGCAGCAGCGCGCCGAAGCCGATGGCGCGCGGCGTGTCTTCGCCGAGCAGCCAGCCGGCGGAACGCTTGCGGCGCAAGGCATCATAGACGATGTTGCCGATCGCGGCGCGATCGCCGCCGCCGGCGAAGCGGTGCGACAGGCCCCAATCCTTCAGCGCGTCCGCAACCGGCCGGTGACGCCGTCCGATGTCTTCCAGCACTTCGATGGCCGCAGCCAGCCGTCCGCCCAGTCGCATTCTTCATTCCACCAAATCGAGCACATTTCTCCGGGCCTGCTCTTAGAGCCTTTCACGTCCGGAATGAACCCCCGCTTCCGTCCCGCGAGCCGACGCGATCTTGGCCAGCCTGCGAGCCTGCCCGACCAATGAAATGTCCCAAGGCTGCAGCACAGATCGATAATAGATGAAAGGTCTCTAATGTTCGCAACTGGCGCCTGCAAGCACGGCTCGTGGCGCAACCGCTCTGCTTCCCAAGGTTTTCGGTTGGGAATACTCTTGCCGTCATGATTCGCGGCGCAGAAAAGGCGGACCGGCGGATCGTTACGAGGAGAGGGCAATGAAGACTTATCTGGCGGAAGTTCTAGGCACATTTTTATTGGTGTTCATCGGTACGGCTTCTGTGGTGACGGGCGGCTTCGGCGGTGCGCTGCCGCTTGGCCAGGAAGGCATCGGTCTGGCGTTCGGCATCGGCCTCATTGCGGCGGCCTATGCGATCGGCCCTATTTCGGGCGCGCATCTCAATCCGGCGGTGACGCTGGGTGTCTTCCTTGCCGGCCGGCTGCCGGCCAAGGATGTCATCCCCTACTGGATCGCGCAGATCATCGGCGCCATCCTCGCTTCGCTGGCGCTGTGGATCATCGTCTCCGGCCAGACCGGCGGACACACCGGCGGCTTCGGCGCCAATGGCTGGGACGTGGCGAAATGGGGCGTCAGCTCGGCGTTCCTGTGGGAACTGATCGGCACCTTCACCTTCGTCACCGTGATCCTCGGCGTCACCGCGGAAAAGCACTCGACGGCGTTCGCCGGACTGGTCATCGGCCTGACGCTGGCAGGGTTGCACTTCGCCATCATCCCGGTGACCGGCACGTCGCTCAATCCGGCCCGGTCGATCGGCCCGGCGTTGTTTTCCGGTAGTGCGGCGATCGGCCAGCTCTGGCTGTTCATCGTCGCACCGTTGATCGGCGGCGCCATTGCCGGCATCGTCGCCAAGGCGCGCGTCTTCGAGAAGGACTGAGCTTTGGAAGCTTGAACACGAAAAAGGCGCGGGCCATGGCCCGCGCCTTTTGTGATTGGCGCAAAAGACCCATCAGGTCTGTCCGGATTTGGCGCGCGATTCCGACCTCAGCGAACGAAGTTATGACAAGCCATTCCAGTGTATGATCGCGTCGCCAAATTGGGTGTGCGCTGCAAATAGCAGCCGAGATAGTCGCGCTTGCCGAAGGGGCTGTCGGCTCTGACGGGATTGGCGTAAGCTACAGTTAAGGGGGTGCACACATGCACCGCATCATCGCCATAGCGATCGTAGTTCTCGCGGCCGTGTTCAGTTCCGCGCGGGCTGAGGTGCTGATCGGGGTCTCGGCTGCGATGACAGGACGGCTTGCCTGGATCGGCGAGCAGGGACAGCGCGGCGCGGAGATGGCGGTGGCCGATGTGAACGCGGCGGGCGGCGTGCTCGGCCAGAAGGTGAGGCTCATCTCGGTCGACGATTTCTGCGATCCCGAGCAAGCGGTCGCGGCCGCCCAGAAGCTGGTGGCTGACGGGGTCGTGCTCGTCGTCGGGCATTATTGCTCCGGGGCCTCGATCCCCGCGTCAAAAGTGTACGAGGAGGCGGGCGTCGTTGAGATATCCCCAGGCTCGACCAATCCGCAGCTGACCGAACAGGGCCGTGCCAATGTCTTTCGCACCATTGGCCGCGACGACGCGCAAGGTTTCATCGCCGGCAACTACCTTGCCGATCGCTGGGGCAACAAAAAGATTGCGATCCTCCACGACAACTCGACCTATGGGAAGGGTCTCGCCGACGAGACCAGGAAGCAGCTGAACAAGCGGGGAGTGACTGAGGCCGTTTTCGACGCATACCTTCCCGGGAAGGACGACTATTCGGCCGAGGTCGCTGCGTTGCAGACCGCCGGCGTCTCCGCCTTATATGTGGGTGGGTATCATGCCGAGGTTGCGCTGATTGCTCGCGCTGCACACGACCGTGGCTACACGATTCAGCTCATATCCGGAGATGCTTTGGCGACCGAGGAATTTGCCCTGATCGCAGGCTCAGCGGCGGAGGGAACCCTGTTCACCTTCCCGGCGGACCCGCGACGAGATGCCGGCGCGGCCGCGATCGTGGAGCAGTTCCGTGCGGAGAACTTCGAACCCGCTGGCTACACGCTGTTGAGCTACTGCGCGGTCCAGGTCTGGGCCCAGGCAGTCTCGAAGGCAGGTTCGCTGGAGCCGAAGGCCGTCATTGCGGCACTGCACGAACAGGAATTCGACACCGTAATCGGCCGGGTCGATTTCGACGACAAGGGCGACCTCACGAAGCAGAGCTGGGTTTGGTACGTCTGGCGCGGCGGAGAGTACGTGCCGGTTGAATAGGGGCTGCATCCATGCACCGCATCATCGCCACAGCCATCGTCGCGCTCGCGGCCGCGTTCAGCTCCGCGCGGGCGGAGGTGCTGATCGGCGCGGCAGGCCCGCTAACGGGGCAGCTTGCCTGGATCGGCGAGCAGCTGGAGCGCGGCACAGAGATGGCTGTGGCCGACATCAATGAGGCGGGCGGGGTACTCGACCAGAAGGTGAGGCTCGTCACGGTCGATGACTTCTGCGATCCCGAGCAAGCAATGGCGGCAGCCCAAAAGCTAGTGGCTGACGGTGTCGTTTTCGTCGTCGGGCACATGTGCTCTGAGTCGTCGATCCCGGTATCGAAAGTCTATGAGGCAGCAGGGGTACTGCAGATATCCCCGGCATCGACCAATCCGCAGCTGACCGAACAGGGCCGTGCCAATGTCTTTCGCACCATTGGCCGCGACGACGCGCAAGGTTTCATCGCCGGCAACTACCTTGCCGATCGCTGGGGCAACAAGAAGATTGCGATCCTCCACGACAACTCGACCTATGGGAAGGGTCTCGCCGACGAGACTAGAAAGCAGTTGAACAAGCGGGGCGTAACCGAAGCGATCTATGAAGCTTACGACCCCGGAAAGACGGATTATTCAGCTGAAATCGCTGCTCTGGAGGCAGCGGATATTGCCGTGTTGTACCTCGGCGGTCGCCATCACGCAGCCGCGCTCATGGCCCGTGCTGCACGCGACCGCGGATACTCGCTTCAACTCGTCTCGGGCGATCCTATGTCGACCGAGGAATTTGCCCTGATCGCCGGCCCCGCGGCGGAGGGAACCCTCTTCACGTTCCCGGCGGACCCGAGGCGAAGCCCCGAAGCGGCCGCGGTCGTTGAGCAGTTCCGTGTGGAGAACTTCGAACCCGCGGGCTACACGCTGTTGAGCTACTGCGCGGTCCAGGTCTGGGCCCAGGCAGTCTCGAAGGCAGGTTCGCTGGAGCCGAAGGCCGTCATTGCGGCACTGCACGAACAGGAATTCGACACCGTAATCGGCCGGGTCGATTTCGACGACAAGGGCGACCTCACGAAGCAGAGCTGGGTTTGGTACGTCTGGCGCGGCGGAGAGTATGTGCCGGTTGAATAGGGGTTCGCTGATCGCCGGCGTGCCGGCTGAGACGTCTAGTCTGATGCAGACCAGTGTGGCCGGACTGTTCCGACTCGCCGAGATGCTTGAACGCCTCGGCATACGCGGCCGGCTGTTGCTCGCCTTTTTCGGGATCAGCGCCCTTGCGGTGCTGGCAACCGCTGCGGCGCTTTATGCCTTCCTCCAGGTTGGCGACGTCGTCGACCGAATTACCACGGATCGAGTGCCGTCGGCGCTCGCCTCCCTCCAGCTGTCGCGCCAGGCCGAACGGGTCGCTGCTGCCGCGCCATCGGTGCTGGCAGCGACAAGCAGGGCTCAGCACAGCGAGGTCTCGGCTGCCGTCGCGCTCGAGATGTCCCGCCTCGAGGCCCTGCGCACGGACCTCCGGGATGCCACGTTGGGCACAGTGCCTTTGGCCGAGATCGAGGAAGCCGCGATTGTTCTGAGGCGCAACCTGAAGGAGCTCGACTCTCTTGTTGTCGCCCGGCTCGACGTGGTCGCCCGCAAGGAGGAGCTCCTGAACCGCCTCGCCGCGACGACGACCGGAAGCCAGCGCCTTGTCGCCACCGGCATCCTAGTGATGGATTCCAGGCTCCCGCAATGGCGGGCGGTCGCGGCCGACACGTCGCTGTCGCCCGATCGACGCGCAGCGGCGATGGCCGACCTGGTCCAGGCGATTGCGGCCTACATCCCCCAGCAGAAGGCGCAGCTGGAGATCTCGGCGGTCAACGACGCGCTGGTGAAGGTCGCGAACGCGCCGACGCCGGGCGACCTGGCGTTGATCCTTTTTCCGCTACGCCGTTCGCTCACTGCTCTTGAAAAGGTTTCCACGGAGATCGACGAAAAGCTGCGGACCCGCTTCCGGCAGCGTGTCGACGAATTCAAGGGTTTGACCGACGGCGAGGACAGCATCCCCAAGGCGCGGGAGGACGAGTTTGCTGTCCTGGCACAGGGCGAAAGGCTTCTGGCCGAGAACAATCGACTGTCGCGCAATCTCACCGCTGGCGTCGATCGCCTGGTCGCCACGGCAAACCAGGAGATCGCTGCGTCCGGTCGCGAAGCCGCGCTCGTCCAGCGCTACGGCACCGCGGTTGTGCTCGGCTCCGCCTTCCTCAGCCTCCTGAGTTCGGTTCTGGTTGTTTGGCTCTATGTCGACCGCAGCCTCCTCGCCCGACTGGGGGCCGTGAGCCAGGGCATGCTCGCGATTGCGGGGGGCAACCTTCGTGCCCCGCTGCCAGCCGCGGGCAGCGACGAAATCGGGCGCATGGCCGAAGCGCTGAGACTCTTCCGGGATACTGCTGTCGAGGTCGAGGAAAAGAACCTGCGCGACGTTGCGGAAGCTCGCCAGCGGCTCATCGATGCCATCGAAAGCATCTCCGAAGGGTTCGCTCTGTACGATGGGGAGGACCGGCTCGTCCTCAGCAACAGCCGCTACCGCGAATTGCTCTACACCGGTCTGGAGACCGAACTGACACCCGGCACGACATTCGAGCAGATCATTCGCCGATCCGCTGAGCGCGGCTACATCAGGGACGCCGAGGGGCGGGTCGAGGAGTGGGTCGCCGAGCGCCTCTCGCGGCACCGCAACCCTGGGGAACCTTGGGTGCAGCGGCGAGGCGACGGGCGATGGGTCATGATCAGCGAGCGGCGGATCAGCGCCGGCGGCACGGTCGCCGTCTATTCGGACATCACTGAGCTGAAGCAAAGGGAGGAGAACCTCGCCGAGAAATCCGTGGTTCTGGAGGCGCTTTCCAGCAAGCTGGCGAAGTATCTGGCGCCCCAAGTGTATCGCTCGATATTCACCGGCCGCCAGGAGGTCAGGATCGCCAGCCAGCGGAAGAAACTGACAATATGCTTCTCCGATATCGCCGGCTTTACCGAGACCACTGACAAAATGGAATCCGAGGATCTCACCCAACTCCTCAATCACTATCTGACGGAAATGTCGAAAATTGCTTCGGACCACGGCGCGACGATCGACAAATATGTCGGCGACGCGATCCTGATGTTTTTCGGCGATCCCGAGACTCGCGGCGTCAAGGAGGACGCGCTGGCTTGCGCGCAGATGGCACTTGCAATGCAAAAGCGGATTAGCGAGCTTGCCGAAGTCTGGCGGGACATGGGGATCGAAACACCGCTGCGCTGTCGCATCGGCATCCATACCGACTACTGCACCGTCGGTAACTTCGGCAGCGAGGACCGAATGGACTACACGATAATCGGCGGCGCCGTGAATCTCGCCTCGCGCCTGGAGCAGGAGGCGCCGCCGGGGGCCATCCTCATTTCCTACGAGACGTTTGCGCAAGTGAAGGACTCAATCGACTGTGAGGAGCTGGGGCACGTCCAGGTCAAGGGGATCGCCTATCCCGTCGCCACCTACCGCGTCATCGATCTGAAGGCCAATCTGGCGGCCGCTCGTCGTGCCGTTCGAACCGAGCTGCCGCACTTCAGGCTGGAACTTGAACCGGAGCTGATGTCCCCTGACGAGCGTGGCGATGCCGCCACTGCACTTCGAGACGCGCTGGATCGGCTTTGTCACAAGCCCGGGGAGTAGGGCTTGGTCCACAACGACCCCTCCCAATGACGCAAGGAGTGGGATGTGGGACGCCGCTCATTGGCGCTATCGATGCGAAGGCCGCAGAACGGTCGCGGTCAGTCTTCGAACTCGGGCGGAACGTCCGCATCGGAGCCGAGACTTAACATTCACGGCATCACTGGCAAGGTCCGGCTATGGCGACCCGTAGCAGCCATTCCGGTCTGTACGAAAGTCACGGATTATGCACTGGCTGCGGTGTTAGGCGGATAACGCCCAGGCAGATTCACGCAGCTATTCGGGTTCGCCGAACCATCGCGACGCGGCCTGAGCAGCTTCATCGAGGTCAGGGGCTGCGTCGGCGGCCCAGGCGACGAAGCCATCGGGGCGCACGAGCACCGCGCTCAAACCCAGCCGATCCTTGGCGTCGCCTGCGACATAGTTGATCCGTCCACTCCAGCGGCCTGCAAACGCTTGAAGAGGAAAGGGAGGATCAAAGTCCAGAAGCAGGCCGCGCCCATTCCTGACGAGTTCGCCGAGCTTCGTCCCGTCGGCCAGCTCGAAGTCGGGAGCACTGCGGCCCACCAGCGGATGGTCGCCGCCGAGATCGTATCGGAGAGAAACACCCCACACGCGCTCGGCGAAGTATGTCGCGCCGTCGCGCGTGTCGATGAGATCGCGGATGATGGCTTCGAGCGCGCGCGAGCTCCGGCTCGGCCGCATCAGCGCGACCTGGGCGCGCGACCAGTCAAGAACCTGCGCGCCCACCGGATGCCGTTCATTCAAATAGCTGTCGAGCAGGCCGACCGGCGCGTCGCCACGGATCGTGGAAACCAGCTTCCAACCGAGGTTCATGGCGTCGCCAAGGCCGAGGTTGAGCCCCTGGCCGCCCAAGGGGGAATGGATGTGCGCGGCGTCGCCGGCGAGCAGCACCCGCCCCCTGCGGTAAGCGGTCGCCTGATAGGCGCGATCTGTCCAGGTCGTGGCAGACTGGAGGGCCGTCAAGGTGACGTCGGCACCGGAGACGCGGCGCAATACATCCTGCACATGCTCAAGCGTGATTGGCTGGGTTCTGTGGAAAGCGCCCCCGTCGAACTCGACCATCGCGATCGTCCCGGGCCGTGAATAAGTATACATGCCCGTCGGCGTGTAGTGGCGGCCCAGGCGGAGCTTGTCCGGATCGGCCATCTCGACTTCAACGGAATAGCCGGTGAACTCGGGATCGGTGCCGACGAACTCAAAGCCGCCAGCTTTGCGAACCGTGCTGCGGCCGCCATCACATCCGACGAGCCAGCGTCCGCGGAAAGTCTCGCCACCAGCGCGAATGGTCACGTCCACGTCCGACTGGTCGAAGTCTTCGAGGCCGAGGCCGCGCCTGATCTCGACGCCCATCACGCTTGCGCGAGCGGCCAAGGCGGCTTCGAGATGTTCCATCTCGACCGCCATGCTGGTGCGTGCCGGACCTGGCAGGCGATGCTGCCATTTCGAAGTGTCGATGTTGTCGTGGTAGAACTGGATGCCGGCGAAATGGCCACCCAGGCGGCGCGGCTGTTGCATCCAATGCGCGGTAACGGAAGCGCTGCTGCCACCCGAGCCATCGTTCGCGCGTTGCGACGCGGCGATGTCGTTCAGCAAGCCGCGACGCCAGAAGGCCTCAATGGTGGGCAACGAAAGGCCGCGCATGCCGAACGGAAGCCGCTTCAGCGGAGAGCGTGGGTCCTCGGCCTGCTCCAGCACCAGGACCGAGAGGCCTGCGAGGCGCAGCTCACAGGCGAGAAACAGGCCGACGGGGCCGGCGCCGGCAATCAGGACATCATAGGGGTGGGGGTTGTGCATGAACTACTCCTTGGTCGATGTTCGACCGGAGCGTTCCTCGAGCTTGAACACCACACGGACGAACGATTAGACGCTTGAGAAGCGTCCGATGTTCGTCGTGGGGATCTCGTGCACAAAGCCAAAGACCAGAGCTTTCGTTACCGAAAGGACTTGGGCTTACCAAACCAAGTCTGCCTTTTCCGACACGGGCCATATAACGTTGTGGCGATTGATCTGCAACGGGCACCGTTGCGGCGGCCCAGGCTGATGAGTCCAAGCCGTCCGTTGACGGAACCGATGGCCGTCTCGTCCCTGCACCCGATTGCCAGCCTGCACCAAAGTTTTCATGGTACAAATATAAGAAATATATACGTAAAAAATACCACGATATGGACCATGCCAGTCAAGAATGTTGTTCTTTCGGTACTAAAGCTCACGTTGCATATGAAGAGTGCTAAAATCAAAAGTACTGTGTCAGTCGCTGGAAGCCCCAGGGTTAACCCTCTTCCCGTCAGCAGGCTGGCGGCTGCGACCGCCGGTATTGTCAAACCAATTGTAGCGCAAGCGGAACCCATCGCAACATTCAAGCCGCGTTGCAGCTCATTATTGAGTGAAGCGCGAACCGCCGAAATGGCCTCTGGCATCAAAACCAACCCGGCGATCAATGCTCCCACAATACTGTCAGCCTGAGTCACCTGGTAGGTAACGAGCGTATCTTCAACACTTGCGGCGACTTGCTCGGCGAGCATGACAATTCCAATCAGCCCGATCAACAGGAGCAAAGTGCTGGCAGAGACGCTTTCGTGAGGGGCAGTCCGCATCGAAACGTCGTGTTCTTGTCCTTGGACGAAATCGTCTCGGTGCCGGACAGTCTGCGCGAACACAAAACTTGCATAAAGCATCACTGAAAGTACGCTCACAAAGCCAAGTTGAGCTGCTGAAAATGTGCCAGGCCCCGTAGTTTGTGTGTAGGTTGGCAGAATAAGCGTCATGACGGTCAGTGCGATCAGAACCGCCAAATATGCGCTGGTCCCTTGTCGAACAATTGCCTGCTTGCGATGACGCCAGCCGCCAAGCGCGAGACACATGCCGACGACGCCAGTCGATGTAATCATCACCGTTGAAAAGACGGACTCACGTGCAAGCGTAGGGTTGTTCTCTCCATGCAGCATCATGGAAACGATGATCGACACTTCGATTGCCGTGACGGCAAAAGTCAGCACCAATGTGCCGTAGGGCTCTCCTACACGCCGAGCCACCGCCTCGGCATGGTCGAGCACCACGAAAATGGTGGTGAACATAATCGCGCTCGAAAGTGCTCCGACAAGGATCCTGACGCTCAGCGAACCTTCGTCTACTGACAGCCCGCTTGCCCTGACTGCGACAGCCATCACCAAAGCGGCTAAGGGCATCGCATAAGAAGTCACCGATCGTCCGAAACCACTCATTCAAGCCCCTTATGCATTTCTGCGAAACTTGCGGAAAATCCGTGTGGAGCACCTTCGCCAATATCCGGCAGGCCCCAGCGGCCGGCGTTCGACTCCTCAAAAACAACGTCACCCGCAGCTCCAAACGATGCCGCAGGATCCGCGATCCTTGGCTGCATTCAGTGCACCGACAAATCGAAGCGCTGCTCCCCTCACGCCGTCTTCTGCGTCACCAACCCCAACTCTTCCACCATCGCCTCGCGCATCAAGAACTTCTGCGGTTTGCCGGTCACTGTCATCGGCAATTCGGTGCGGAAGCGGATGTGGCGGGGGACCTTGTAGTGGGCGATCTGGCCGGCACAGAAGGTCTTGATCTCCTGTTCGGTGGCGATCTGGCCGGGCTTGAGCACGATCCATGCGCACAGCTCCTCGCCATATTTTGGGTCGGGAATGCCGAACACCTGCACCTCCCTGACCTTGGGATGGCGGTAGAGGAATTCCTCGACCTCGCGCGGATAGACGTTCTCGCCACCGCGGATGACCATGTCCTTGACCCGGCCGACAATGTTGCAATAGCCCTCGGCATCGATGGTGGCGAGGTCGCCGGTGTGCATCCAGCCGTCGGTGTCGATGGCCTCGCGGGTCTTGTCGTCGTCGTCCCAATAGCCCTTCATCACCGAATAGCCGCGTGTGCACAGTTCGCCCGGCGCGCCGACGGCGACGGTTGCACCATCGGCATCGACCGCCTTGACCTCGACATGCGGGTGGATGCGCCCAACCGTCGAGACGCGCTTTTCCAGCGGGTCATCAACGCCACTCTGGAACGACACTGGACTGGTCTCGGTCATGCCATAGGCGATGGTCACTTCTGACATATGCATCAGCGACACCACCTTCTTCATCACCTCGATCGGGCATGGCGAGCCGGCCATGATACCGGTGCGCAGGCTGGACAGATCGAAGGATGCGAAATCCGGGTGATCGAGCAGCGCGACGAACATGGTCGGCACGCCATAAAGCCCGGTGCAGCGCTCACTCGCCACCGCTTTCAGCGTGGCGCCGGGATCGAACCCCTCGCCCGGAAAAACCATGGTCGCGCCTTTCGACACGCAGCCCATCGTGCCCATCGACATGCCGAAGCAATGGTAGAGCGGCACCGGGATGCACAGCCGGTCGTCGACGGTCAGCTTGATCGCCGAGGTGACGAAATTGCCGTTGTTGACGATGTTGTTGTGGGTCAGCGTCGCACCCTTGGGTGCTCCTGTCGTGCCTGACGTGAACTGGATGTTGATGGCGTCGCCGGGCTTCAGGCCCTCCGAGATGCGGTCGAGGCTGTCATGCTCGTCGCGCCCGGCCATGGCCAGCACATCGCCGAAATTGAACATGCCGGGCGAGTTGTCCTCGCCCATGCGGATGACGATCTTCAGCGTCGGCAGCTTCGTTGCCTTGAGCTTGCCGGGCGTAGCGGTGGCGATCTCCGGCGCCAGCGTCTCGATCATGCCGAGGTAATCGGAGGTCTTGAACTTGGCCGCCGTGACAAGCGCCTTGCACCCCACCTTGTTCAGCGCATAGTCGAGCTCGGTCAGCCGGTAGGCGGGGTTGATGTTGACCAGGATCAGGCCGATGCGGGCGGTGGCGAATTGCGTCACTAGCCATTCCCAGCGGTTGGGCGACCAGATGCCGACGCGATCGCCCTTTTCCAGGCCCAGCGCCAGGAAGCCGGCGGCCAGCGCATCGACCGTGTCCGACAGTTCGCTCCAGGTGAAGCGCTTGTCCTGGTCGACGAAGACCGCGGCATCGAGCGTGGCGTATTTGCTGGCGGTGTCGGAGAAAAGCGCGGGAATAGTCTTGTTGAGCAGCGGCACGCTGCGCTCGCCCGAGACATGAGCCTTGCCGTCGACGGGTGCTACGAAGACACCACCGTCGCGCGATCCACGCCCGCGCAAATTGCTGGCATTCTTCAGCTCGTCGAGATTGATCGGCATCGCTGTCTCCTCCCGGGATTGGGCGAGCCTATCAGCCTGCCGGGACGGTGGAAATCCCGTCGATGGTACTGGAGGGCATCCCTAGCTGACGATGGCGGCCATCCTGGCGGCGATATCGCGCAGAACCGCTTCGTCAGCCGCCGCACGCGTCTTCCTTGATGCCACCAGACAGGCCTGCGAGCGCAGGACGAGGCCGTCGCCGAGCACCTTGAGATGATTGGCGCGCAGCGTCGAGCCAGTGGTGGTGATATCGACGATGACATCGGCCAGGCCGGCCGCCGGCGCGCCTTCGGTGGCGCCGAGGCTCTCGACGATGCGATAGACCTGGATGCCGTGTTTTTGCGAGAAGAATTGCTGCGTCAGCCGCCAGTATTTGGTGGCGATGCGCAACCGCCTGCCGTGGCGCTGACGAAAATCGGCAGCGACATCATCGAGATCAGCCATGGTGTCGACGTCGAGCCAGATGTCGGGCACGGCGACCACGACATCGGCATTGCCGAAGCCGAGACGGGCGACGATTTCGGCGCGGGTTTCCCAGTCGGCAAGATTCTCGCGCACGAGGTCCTCGCCGGTGATGCCGAGATCGATCGCGCCCTGGCCGATCTCGCCTGATATCTCGGAAGCCGACAGGAAGGCCACTTCGATGCTTTCCGCGCCTTCGATGCGGGCGCGATAGGCGCGCTCGTCGCCGGGCAGGCTGACGGCGAGCCCGGCATTGGCCAGCACCTCCAGCGCCTGCTCCTTGAGCCGGCCTTTCGACGGGATCGCCAGCGTGATCATGGCGCCGTCTCCCGCAATGCGTCGATGCGATCGAGCCAGACGGAAAAGCCGACGCCGGGGATCGGCGTTTTGGCGCCAAGCAGCGTCAGCAGCCGGTCATAACGGCCGCCACCGACGAGCGGCCGTTCGCCGTCTTGCGCCGCGATTTCGAAGACCAGGCCGGTGTAATAGTCGAGCGGACGGCCGAAAGCGGCGTCGTAGCGGATTCTCCCAGTCGGCAGGCCGTGCGTCTCGATCGCCTTGGCGCGGGCGGCGAACTTCTCCAGCGCGGCGCCCAGCGAGAGACCGGCGCCGCTGGCGAAGGTCGCCAGCGCCTGGGCCGCGCCATCGAGCGGCACGTCGATCGCCAGAAAACCCTTCAGAGCCGCGAAGGCCTCATTCGAGAGTCGCACGCTGCGCAATTCGGCCTTCTCGATCAACCGTCGTGCAATGTCGGCCGGCGCGCGCCCGGCAGACGCCGACAGGCCGGCCTCTTCCATGCCACTGGCGATATGCGCGGAAAGACCTTCCAGATCACCGTCGAGGACAAGGGAAGCGACCGGACCGGAGAGCTGGCCGTTGCGTGGCGGGTTGGCGAGATCGGCGAGTGCAGCCTGCAGCATCGGCGCCGAGCCGAAAGCCCGGGCAAGACGCATGCGCCAGCCGCGCGGCAGGCCAAGGGCGGCCAGCACGGCCTCGAAAATGGTCTGGTCGCCGAGCGTGATCGCCAGCGCCTGGCCCGGCAGCACCAGGGCAAGCAGCGCATGCGCGTCTGCCAGCGAGCGGGCATCGGCTTCGGCAGTATCGCGATCGCCGAGATCCTCGATGCCGGCCTGGAAGAACTCGTTGCCGCCTTCGCGGCGCTGGCGAAACACCTCGCCCAGATAGGAATAGCGGCGCGGCGTGCCGGCCTGCGATCTTATGTGGTCGAGACAGACCGGAATGGTGAATTCCGGCCGCAGACACAGCGCCTGGCCGGTCTCGCTTTCGGTGAGGAAAATACGCCGGCGCAGATCCTCGCCGGCCATGTCGAGGAACGGATCGGCCGGCTGCAGCACGGCGACCTCGACCGCATGCGTGTCGCGCGTGGCGAAGAGGTTGATGATGTCGGCTGATATGGCGGGGTAGCGGGAGGTCATGAAGCGCCACCTTGCCTTCTCCCCTTGTGGGAGAAGGTGGATTGGCGCGCAGCGCCAAGACGGATGAGGGGTGCTGGAAGAAACGAGGCGTTGGCGTTCCCTGGAACACCCCTCATCCGACCGAGCTCCGCTCGGCCACCTTCTCCCACAAGGGGAGAAGGCAAGGCTGGCGCTCTACTTGCCACGCGCCCTCTCCTCGACCTGCGCCGCCAAAATCTTCTTCACCTCGGCGACCAGTTCGCTTTCGGCCACGGTCACCTGCGCCGGGCGCGCGGCGCGCCATTCGGCGTTGCCGGTGATCTCGGCCGACAGGCGCGCGCCTTCGATCAGATCCTTGATCTGCAGCTCGCCCTTGGCGCGCTCGTCGCCGCCCTGGATGATTGCGACCGGGCAGCCGCGGCGGTCGGCATATTTCAGCTGCGCCTTCATACCGGCGCCGCCGAGATACATTTCGGAACGGATGCCGGCGGCACGCAGCTCGCTCACCATCTTCTGGTAACGGCCGAGGCTGTCGGTGTCCCTGTCCATCACCAGCACGACGACCGGCGCGATCACATCCGCGCTGTCGAGCTTGCCGAGGTTCTTCAACGCCGTCATCAGCCTGGAGACGCCGATGGAGAAGCCGGTCGCCGGCACCGGCTCGCCGCGGAAGCGCGAGACCAGACCGTCATAGCGACCGCCGCCTCCGACCGAACCGAAGCGCACGATCTGGCCGTCCTCGTTGGGGATCTCGGCCAGCAGCTCGGCCTCGAAGACCGGGCCGGTGTAGTATTCGAGGCCGCGCACGACGGAACGGTCCATGGCAATACGGTCTTCGGCGTATCCAGCTGCCCTGACCAAGGCTTCAATCGTCGAGAGTTCGCCAACGCCTTCCTGGTAGACCGCGTTCGAACTGACGCTGGAATCCTGGCCGGGCTGTTCATTCCTCGCTGTCGCGAGAAGAACTGCCTCGGCTTGCACGTCGTTCAGTCCGGCGCCTTTGGCGAAGTCGCCTTCGCCTTCCTTGCCGCCATCCCAGCGCCCAGGCCCAAGCAGAAGCTTCACGCCTTCGGGCCCGAGCTTGTCCAGCTTGTCGATCGCTCGCAGCACCGTCAGCCGGCGGCCGGCATTCTCGTCGCCGCCAAGGCCGATCGCCTCCAGCACACCGTCCAGCACTTTGCGGTTGTTGACGCGGATGACGTAGTCGCCGCGCTTGATGCCGAGCGCTTCCATGACGTCGGCCATCATCATGGCCATTTCGGCGTCGGCGGCTACGCCCGGCGTGCCGATCGTATCGGCGTCGAACTGCATGAACTGGCGGAAGCGGCCGGGGCCGGGCTTCTCGTTGCGGAACACCCAGCCGGAGCGATAGCTGCGATAGGGCTTGGGCAGGCGCTCGTAATTCTCGGCGACAAAGCGCGCCGTCGGCGCGGTCAGGTCATAGCGCAGCGACAGCCACTGGTCGTCATCGTCCTGGAAGGAGAATACGCCTTCGTTCGGCCGGTCCTGGTCGGGCAGGAATTTGCCCAGCGCATCGGTGTATTCGATCAGCGGCTGGTCGGCCGGTTCGAAACCGTAGAGCTCATAGACCGAGCGGATCGTCGCCATCATCTTCTCGACGGCGCGGATGTCTTCGGCGCTGCGGTCGGCAAAACCGCGCGGCAGTCGCGCTTTCGTCTTTTCCGATTTGTCGGCCATGGAATGGGTACTCGGTGTTTCGTGGCGCTGTGTAGTAGGAAATTTCCTACTTCCGCAGCGCGCGTGTCCTAACCGATGCAGCTTTGTGCGGCAAGGGTTTGCCGCCTTGCCTCTCCTGCCGGGAGAAGGCAGAACCGAACCGCCCTGAAACAGAAACGCACCGAGAATGAAACAATCCCGCCATGAGCGCGGCATCGTGCCGACACAATCGCAGCCGATAACCCGCGGCGACACGAAGGGGTTCGGGCCATGACCAGCACAGCAAGATTCCATGCCATTGACGGCGATGCAGGCGAATTGCCCTCGCGCCTGCGTGCAGCCGACATCCACGCTCAGAAAATGGTCAGCCAGGCCGCCGGTCCGTTCGAGATACCGGCCGGCACCAGCAAGGGACCATCGATGCGCGACGCATTGATGACCGGCCTGCTGGTGATCTACCCGACCGTGGCCACGGTGGTGGCGATTGTCGCCGGGCTGGTGCTGGCCAGCGCCAACGGCACCTGAGATTGCCCCACCCGCGCCTTTGGCGCGGCCTCCCCACAAGGGGAGGTAAGAGCCTCTACTTCGGCCGCTTAAAAGCCTTCCGCTCCTTCTCGACTTGCCTGCGGCAGACGCAGCCCTCGAGATGGTCGTTGACCAGGCCCATGGCCTGCATGAAGGCGTAGACCGTGGTCGGGCCGACAAAGCTCCAGCCGCGCTTCTTCAGTTCCTTCGAAATCCGGGCCGAGACTGCCGTGGTTGGGTTGGCGCGCAGATGGGCGAGATCGACGATTTCGGGCCGCTCGTCCTTGCCGGGCTCGAACTTCCAGAACCAGGCGGCCAGCGAGCCGAATTCATCGGCCATCTCGCGGGCGCGCTTGGCGTTGTTGATGGTCGAGACGATCTTGCCGCGGTGGCGGATGATGCCGGCATTGCCAAGCAGGCGCTCGACATCCTTGTCGGTGAAGGCGGCAACCTTGTCGAATTCGAAATTGGCGAAGGCCTCGCGAAAATTCTCGCGCTTGCGCAGGATGGTCAGCCACGACAGGCCCGATTGAAAGCCTTCGAGGCAGATCTTTTCGAACAGCCTGCGGTCGTCGGCGACAGGCCGGCCCCATTCATGGTCGTGGTAGTGCAGATAATCAGGCAGATTGCCGTGCCAGAAGCAGCGCGCGACACCGTCGGGACCGGCAAGCAGACCGGTGTTTTCCTTTTCCATAGCCAAAAATCCGTTCGTTAATGCGCCTTTGCACTGCATTTACTGCGGCTTTACCAGATTCCTGAACCCGGCGGTAACCACACCAAAAGCTTTACTGACACTTACGCATTTTACGCATTCCGATTCATGTTTCGGTTGCTGCTTCCGCGCCAATAATCGCTGAACCGGCGGGCGTTTCCACCCGGTTGTATCAGACGATCAAGGTGCGTTCCGATGAAGACAGTTCTGTTTCCCGTACTCGGCACGGTGGCTGTGTTTGCCGCTGGCGTCACGCCGTCAACCGCCGGCGACCGCTATGCCGACAGGCCGCCGGTGATGGTGAGCCCCGACCTTTCCGCCCCCTGGGTGCTGCAGCTTGGCCATGCGCCCGGCATCGTTCGGCAGAACCACCAGGTCGTGCAGCAACCGCGCTTGCGCTACGCACAGCCGGCGCAGCCCGACCGGGTGCACACGGCGGCGGTGCAGCCGCAGTCCAAGCGCATGGTCATGCGTCCGCAGATCAACCCGATCTACCTGCCGCAGGAAGTCGCCTATGACGGCCCGCAGAAGCCGGGCACGATCGTCATCGATACGACGCAGAATTTCCTCTTTCTGATCGAGAAGAACGGCAAGGCAAGGCGCTACGGCGTCGGCACCGGTAAACCCGGCTTCGAATGGTCGGGCACGCACAAGATCACCAACAAGCGCGAGTGGCCGGACTGGCGCCCGCCGGCGGAGATGATCAAGCGTGAAGCCGCCAAGGGCCGCTACCTGCCGACCTATCTGGCCGGCGGCATGGAGAACCCGCTCGGCGCACGCGCACTCTATATCGGCACGACCGAATATCGCATCCACGGCACCAACCAGCCATGGACGATCGGTGGCGCGGTGTCGTCGGGTTGCATCCGCATGCGCAACGAGGACGTCGTCGACCTCTATGAACGCGTCAATGTCGGAACCACGGTCGAGGTGATATAGTCCGGGTTGCGAATCACTTGGCCGGCAAAGCAACTCGCTTTTCGCGGCCAGTCCAGAGATAACGGGGGACGGGCCGGATGGGGATGCGGCCAGTCAGGAAGGGCAGCACGGGAAACCGCGCTGCCCTTTCCGTTTTTGACCGAAGCCTAAGGGCCAGCGAAACACGGGCTTGGTCGGTACGTCGCGCAAAAAGCATGACGGTTCGCTTTCGCGCTGCCCTTGCCGATGTTCTTTTGCTATGTCGGCGGCAACCAAGCAAAAGAGTCCACCCATGTCCCTGTCCGACGACAGCCGCTATCTCAAGGGCGGCCCGGTTGCCCAGCGCATCATTGCCGCCGTGCGCGAGGATGCGGCGATCGCCAAAGCCGAGGGTTTTCCGCCCAAGCTGATCTCGATCACTGTTGGCGACACCGCGGCGGTGGATGTCTATGTGCGCAACCAGCGCGCCAAGGCGCAACTGGCCGGCATCGATTTCGAGGAGCGGCGCTTTCCCGCCACCATCACATCAGGCGAGCTGGAAGCGGCCATCCACGGCCTGAACGCCGATCCGCGCGTCACCGGCATCATCATCCAGCGGCCGGTACCGGCGCATATCCCGGTCAGGACGCTGCAGGCGGCGGTGCATCCGCTCAAGGATGTCGAGGGCATGCATCCGGCTTCGATCGGCAACATCGTCTACAACCAGCTCGACCTCGCCCCCTGCACGGCGGCGGCTTCGGTCGAACTGCTGAGGGAGACCGGCCTCGACCTCAAGGGGCTGGAAGTCGTCATCGTCGGCCATTCCGAAATTGTCGGCAAGCCGATCGCCTTCCTGCTGATGAGCGAAGGCGCGACGGTGACGGTCTGCCACCACATGACGCGATCGGTTGCCGCGCACGCGCGGCGTGCCGATGCGCTGTTTGTCGCCGTCGGCAAGCCGCGGCTGATCAAGGCCGACATGGTCAAGCCGGGTGCTGCGGTCATCGACATCGGCATTAATTCCGAAATCGGGCCTGACGGGTCCAGCCGTATCGTCGGCGACGTCGACACCGAGAGCGTCCGCGAGGTCGCCTCCTGGATCACGCCGGTACCGGGCGGCGTCGGCCCAATCACGGTCGCGATCCTGCTGCGCAACACCATGGTAGCGCTGAGCCGCCAGCGCGCGCTCTACGAGGCGACCTACGGCACGGCGGACAGGCTGGCGGCGGAATAACCGCCGGGACGGGCTTCTACTCCGCGGCGACGAGGCTCTCTTCCAGAATGCCTTCCGGCTTCGGCCCGCCATAGGCCCAGTCGAGCAGCTTTATCGTGTGCACCACCGGCATTTTCGCCGCGGACGCGATCTGCGTGATGCAGCCGATGTTGCCCGTGGCGACGATTGCAGCCCCTGTCGCTTCGATATTCCTGACCTTGCGGTCGCGCAGCTCGGCCGAAATCTCGGACTGCAGGATGTTGTAGGTGCCGGCCGAACCGCAGCACAGATGGCCCTCGCGCGGTTCGCGCACGATGAAGCCGGCCTTGGCCAGCAATTCCTTCGGCTGGCGCGTGATCTTCTGGCCGTGCTGCATCGAACAGGCCGAATGATAGGCGACGATGGTGCGCGGCTTGCGCACCGGTTCGGGCAGGTCGAGACCGGCCAGATACTCGGTGATGTCCTTGGCCAGCGCCGACACCCGCGCGGCCTTGTCGGCATAGGCCGGATCCAGCCGCAGCATGAAGCCATAGTCCTTGATCGTCGTGCCGCAGCCGGACGCGGTGATGACGATGGCATCGAGCCCGCTCTGTTCGATGGCGCGTGTCCAGGCGTCGACATTTTGCCTGGCCGAGGCAAGGGCGGCCTGCTCCCGGCCCATGTGGTGCACCAGCGCGCCACAACAGCCTTCGCCCGGCGGCACCACGACCTCGACGCCGAGCCGCGTCAGCAGCGAAATCGTCGTCTCGTTGATGGCGGGATCAAGCACCGATTGCGCGCAGCCGGTGAGGATTGCGACGCGGCCTTTTTTCGTCCCTTGCCCGGCATGGAGGCCCGGCGAGGCCATCGGCGAAGTTTTGGGGATCGATGCCGGCGCGAGCTTGAGCATTGCGCCAAGCGGCTTCAGCGCCGGGACCTTTTCGAACAGGCCAATGAACGGCTTGCCCAGCTTCGCCAGCCTGAGTGCGGCGCGAAAACGGGTGGGATAGGGCAGCACGAAGGCCAGCATGGCGCGGGTCAGGCGGTCGAGCAGCGGCCGCCGGTAGGTCTCCTGGATATGGGCGCGGGCATGGTCGACCAGATGCATGTAGTTGACGCCTGACGGGCAGGTGGTCATGCAGGCAAGGCACGACAGGCAGCGGTCGATATGGGTGACGATCTCCTTGTCGGCCGGGCGGCCATTCTCCAGCATGTCCTTGATCAGGTAGATGCGCCCGCGCGGTGAATCGAGCTCGTTGCCGAGCGTGACATAGGTCGGGCAGGTGGCGGTGCAGAAGCCGCAATGCACGCATTTGCGCAGGATTTTTTCCGATTCCGCGACATGCGGGTCGGCGAGCTGGGCAAGCGAAAAATTGGTCTGCATCGCTGTTCTAGTCCTAGGCCATGCGGCCGGGATTGAGGATGTTTTTTGGGTCGAATTCCTGCTTCAGCCGCGCGCTAAGTGCTGACAGCGCCGGTGCCTGCGGCTCGAACACCGGCAAGGCGGCGCGGTGAGAAGGTGCGGCGCGCACCAACGTCGCATGGCCGCCGCCATGTTTTCTCAACAGCCCGCGCAGCAGAGCGGCTTCCGGATCGCCCTCTTCCATGCGCAACCACACCAGCCCGCCCTGCCAGTCATAGAAGGCGCTGACGGCGGCCTGCATGCGCAGCGTCAGAACCATCTGGTGGCCCTCTCCCGGCGTCATCGACACGCGCCAGACCGGTTTCTCGCTGCCATCGGCGAAGGGCCTGCAATCGCGCACATCGCGCCAGATCACCCGTGAAGCTTCGCCCGAAATCTCCTCCAGCGGACCAGCCTTGCCGAGCAATGTTTTCAGAGCGGCGATGCGATAGGCGACGGAAGGGCCAAACCCTTCGACGCGCAGCAAAGTCGCGGCCTCGTTGCCGAGCGTGCCGCCGGCGACGCGCGCGGCGATCCGCTCCGGCAGATGAGCGGCACTCGACACTTCGGCGCTGGAGCCGAGCGTCAGGGCCATGGCGGCTGCAGCGGCATCGTCGAGCAGGCCGCGGACGGCGAGCGTGACCTCGGTCTCGGCGGCGGGCAGCACCTTGAAGGTGACGTCGGTGAACGCGGCCAGCGTGCCCCAGCTGTTGGCCATCAATTTTGACAGATCGTAGCCGGTGACGTTCTTGACGACGCGGCCGCCGGACTTGAAGGCCTCGCCACGGCCTGAAACTGCATTGATGCCCAGGATATGATCGCGCGCAGCACCTGCCTTCAGCCGGCGCGGACCGGAAAGGTTCGCGGCGAGCACACCGCCGATAGTGCCTTTGCCAGCTTCGCCCCCGAACAGCGGGCCGTAATCCAACGGCTCGAAGGCAAGCTGCTGGCCGTTTTCCGCCAGCAGCTTTTCGATGTCGGCCAGCGGCGTGCCGGCCTTGGCTGACAGCACCAGTTCGGCCGGCTCATAGAGCGTAACGCCGGTGAGTTTCGACAGGTCGAGCGTGTGTTCGCTCTGTTGCGGACGACCGATGCCGCGCTTGGAACCATGGCCAAGGATTTCGAGCGGCGATTCCTCCGCCGCGGCCCAGGCGACGGTGGACAGGACTTCGTCCGAATTGGTTGGGGTGAAGATGGTCATGGAGCCGTCGCACCCTTGGTGAATGCAAAGGCGTCGCGATCCTTCGCGCCCCCCTCTGTCCTGCCGGACATCTCCCCCACTTGTGTGGAGATTGGCAGCGTCGCGAACAGCACTCTTCCTGCAACGTTGGCGATTGGCGAAAGCGGACCCAGCCTTTGATCTCCCCCCTTGTGGGGGAGATGTCCGGCAGGACAGAGGGGGGCGCGAAGAAACACCAAGGCGGAGACACTGGGCACGATTGCCACCCTCAAAACCTCGGAATGTCCGGAAACGGCAGCTTGCCGCCAGAAATGTGCATGCGCCCGAGTTCGGCGCAGCGGCGAAGCTGCGGGAAGACCTTGCCGGGATTCAAAAGATGGTTGGGATCGAAGGCGCATTTGACCCGCATCTGCTGGTCGAGGTCGATCTGGTTGAACATCTCCGGCATCAGGTCGCGCTTTTCGACGCCCACGCCGTGTTCGCCGGTGAGCACGCCGCCGACCTTGACGCAGAGCCGCAAAATGTCGGCGCCGAAGCTTTCGGCCTTGTCGAGTTCGCCCGGCACATTGGCATCGTAGAGGATCAGCGGATGCAGATTGCCGTCGCCGGCATGGAAGACATTGGCGACGCCGAGACCGTATTTCTCCGACAGCTCACGCATGCCGGCAAGCACGCGCGGCAGCTCCTTGCGCGGGATGGTGCCGTCCATGCAGTAATAGTCGGGCGAGATGCGGCCAACCGCCGGAAACGCCGCCTTGCGGCCGGCCCAGAAGCTCAACCGCTCCTGCTCCGACTGCGAGATGCGGCAGGTGGTCGAACCGTTCCGGATGGCGATCGCCTCGACGGCGGTGATGAGGTGATCGACCTCGACGCTCGGCCCGTCGAGCTCGACGATCAGCAGCGCCTCGACATCCAGGGGATAGCCGGCATGGACGAAGTCCTCGGCGGCGTGGATCGCCGGCCGGTCCATCATTTCCATGCCGCCCGGAATGATGCCGGCGCCGATGATGTCGGCGACGCATTGGCCGCCCTGCTCGCTGGTCGGAAAGCCGATCAGCAGGGCGCGTGCGGTCTCCGGCTTCTTGAGGATGCGCACGGTGACCTCGGTGACGACGCCGAGCAGCCCTTCGGAGCCGGTCATGACGCCGAGCAGGTCGTAGCCTTCCGCGTCGAGGTGACTGCCGCCGAGCCGCATCACCTCGCCATTCATCAGCACCATCTCGATGCCGAGCACGTTGTTGGCGGTGAGGCCGTATTTCAGGCAGTGCACGCCGCCGGAATTTTCCGCGACATTGCCGCCGATCGAGCAGGCGATCTGGGAGGATGGATCGGGGGCGTAGTAGAAGCCCTCCTGCTCGACGGCGGTGGTGATGCCGAGATTGGTGACGCCCGGCTGGGCGACGACGACGCGGTTGGGGAAATCGATCGCAAGAATGCGATTGAAACGGCTCATGACCAGCAGCACCGCATCCTCGAGCGGCAGCGCGCCGCCGGACAGCGAGGTGCCGGAGCCGCGCGGCACGATGCGGATGTTGCGGTCATTGCAGTATTTCAGCACGCGGGAAACCTGCGCCACCGTTTGCGGCAGCACGACGACCAGCGGCAGCTGCCGATAGGCGGTCAGGCCATCGCTCTCAAACGCCCGCATGGAATTGGCGGCGTCGACGACGCCCTCGCCCGGCACGATGATACGCATGTCGGCGACGATCTCGTCGCGCCGGCGCATCGTGGCGTCGTCTGGTTTCGGCATGGCCAAGCCGGACATCAGCAGCCTCGTTTTGCTTGACTGGTCAAAATCTTTTACCAGTGAAGCGCGTTGGTTGCAAATCCGGCTTTGGTGGAGATTCCAAAGTCATGGTCAGACAGGCTTCCGCAGCGGCAATCTGCCGCTGCGGATACAGGCTATTCGCCCGCCAGCTTGCCGGGTTCGGAATGCATCCGACGCACGCGGCGAACGCCCCACCAGACCAGCACGATGGCGACCGGTACCGAAGCAGCGGTGACGACCTCCGGCGCGAAGGCATGGCCGAAGATCGAGGCGCCCTTGGCGACATAGCCGACGAGGCCGACCACATAATAGGAGACGGCGGCGACCGAGAGGCCTTCGACGGTCTGCTGCAGGCGCAGTTGCAGGCGGGCGCGGTTGTTCATCGACGCCAGCAGGTCGCGGTTCTGCTTTTCGACCTCGACATCGACCCAGGTGCGCAGCAGCGTCGTGGCGCGGGTCAGCTTGCGCGACAGATTGGCCTGGCGCTCCTCGACCGAGCGGCAGGTGCGCATGGCCGGCGCGACGCGGCGCTGCAGGAACCCACCCCAGGTGTCGTAACCAGGCACGGCTTCTTCCTCGAGTGCTTCCAGCCGCTCGCCGACGATGCCGTCATAGGCGCGGCTGGCGCCGAAGCGGTAGAGGCTCGACGCGGCGTCCGCCTCCAATTCGGCGGCAAGCTCGGTGAGGTCGGCCAGCAGTGTCTGGCTGTCGCGGGTTTCGGCGACCTTCATTTCCAGCGTGGTCTGCGCCAGCCTGTCCTCGATGCGGCGCGCGCGGCCGGACAAGGTCAGCGCCAGCGGCAGGCCAAGCATGCACAGCGTGCGGTAGGTTTCGATGTCGATCAGCCGTTGCGACAGCGCACCGGTGCGCGCCGGCGTCAGGCCGCGATCGAGCACCAGCATACGCGTCATGCCGTCGCCATCCTGGCGGAAGTCGGTGACGATGGCGGCGTTGCCGCGCTCGACCAGCGAATAGCACAGGCTGGTCGGGTCGAAGGCGGCGATCAGCCGCTCGCTCGCTTGCGTCCATTTGCGGATTTCGAGCCTGATGCCGGAGATGACGGTGCCTGGCGGCGAAAACCCGTTGCCGAACGGCGAGTCCTCCTGCGCCCTGCCGCTTTCGGAGAGCGGCCCTTCCCACAGATAGGTCGAGAATTCCGTGTGCCGCTCCCAGCGCAGCGAGCCCTTGCCCCACTTCATGGCGTGGTGGCGGGCCTGGCGGTCGGGTGCGGCAATGCCGAGACGCCGCGACAGTTCGGACAGCACCGCATGGTCGACACTGGATCCGCCCTCGGTCATGAAGGCGAGTTGCACCAGGACACGCGGCTTTTCGATCAGCGGATGCGGCCGGGCATGGACCTCGCCAAGCGCACCGGGCCGGCCCTCATGCGCGGGAAAACCCATGACGCTGCCCTTGGCGCGCGGCTGGAACTCGAGATTGGACGGGTCGTCTGACACGGCTTGTCCCCCGGGGTTCTCTAGACCCTCTTACATTGCGTCCCTCTAGGGCCAATGGCCAGATGACGCAAACAGCAAAGTTTAGCCGAAGACGATATAGCGCCAGGCGGCAAAATCGACCCACTTCGACCAATTGGATAAATAATTTGACCAGTTGGCGACGCAGGCTTTATCCTGCGCGACACCGGTTCACCTTCCAGGCATTCTGTTGAGCGACATTTTTTCCAGGATCGAGCATTCGCGCACCGCCGACGAGGTGGTGCAGCAGATCGAGAGCCTCATCCTCGAAGGTGTGCTGCGCACCGGCGACCGGTTGCCGGGCGAGCGCGAGCTTGCGCGCCAGTTCAACGTGTCGCGGCCGATCCTGCGCGATGCGCTGAAGGCGCTCGAAGGGCGCGGCCTTTTGACGACGCGGCCGGGCGGCGGCACGCATGTCGCCGACATCATCGGCCAGCTGTTCACCAAGCCGGTGGCGGACCTGATCTCGATGCATCGCAAGGCGGTGGCCGACTATCTGGAATACCGCCGCGAGATCGAAGGCGTGGCGGCCGAGTATGCGGCGCGACGCGCCACGCCGGAGGATCTGGCGCTGCTTGACCGCATCATGGCGCGCATGGATGAAGCGCACCGCACCGGCGATTTCGACGACGAAGCCGAAATCGATGTCGAGTTCCACCATGCGATCTGCGAGTGCGCGCACAACATCCTGCTCTTGCACACGCTGCGCTCCTGCTACCGGCTGTTGTCGGAAGGTGTGTTCCAGAACCGGCTGCTGGTGTTCACCGTGCCCGGTGCACGCGACGCCCTGCTTGCCCAGCACCGGGCGATCCACGCAGCGGTCAAGGCCGGCGACCCGGCGGCCGCGCGGCAAGCGGCAATGGACCACATGATCTATGTCGAGCGGTCGATGGCCGAGGCCGAGCGCAGCGGCGACTGGCAACGCGTCTCGCGGCTGAGGTTGAGGCAACGCTCTGACGCCGGCCAGATCGAACCCACACGCAGACGCTCCCAGGACTGATAAGCGGGGACCCTCATGAGCCAAATCCTCACCATCGCCGATCTCAAGGATCTCGCGCGCCGGCGCGTGCCAAAAATGTTCTTCGACTATGCCGATTCCGGCGCCTGGACCGAAAGCACCTACCGGGCCAACGAGGAGGACTTCGGCAAGATCAAATTCCGCCAGCGCGTGCTGGTCGACATGAGCAACCGCTCGCTGGAATCGACCATGATCGGCGAAAAGGTGGCGATGCCGGTGGCGCTGGCGCCAACCGGCCTGACCGGCATGCAGCACGCCGATGGCGAGATGCTGGCGGCGCAGGCGGCTGAGGAATTCGGCGTGCCGTTCACTTTGTCGACGATGAGCATCTGCTCGATCGAGGATGTCGCCTCGGTGACGAAGAAGCCGTTCTGGTTCCAGCTCTATGTGTTGCGCGACAAGGATTTCGTGCTCAGCCTGATCGACCGGGCGAAGGCGGCAAAATGCTCGGCGCTGGTGCTGACGCTCGACCTGCAGATTCTGGGCCAGCGCCACAAGGATGTCCGCAACGGACTTTCGGCGCCACCCAAGATGACGCTCGCCAACCTTGTCGACATGGCGATCCGCCCGCGTTGGTGTCTGGGCATGGCCGGTACCCCGCGCCGCACCTTCCGTAACATTGTCGGCCACGCCAAAGGCGTCGGCGACGTCGCCTCGCTGGGTTCATGGACGACGGAGCAGTTCGATCCGCATCTGTCGTGGAAGGATATCGCCTGGATCAAGGAACGCTGGGGCGGCAAGCTGATTCTCAAAGGCATTCTCGACAAGGAAGACGCGCTGATGGCGGCCAAGACCGGCGCCGACGCGATCGTGGTTTCCAACCATGGCGGGCGGCAGCTTGACGGCGCGTCGTCTTCGATCATGGCACTTGAGGAAATCGCGGATGCGGTCGGCGACACCATCGAAGTCCATATGGATGGCGGCATCCGCTCCGGCCAGGACGTGCTGAAGGCGCTCTGCCTCGGCGCCAAGGGCACCTATATCGGCCGGCCATTTCTTTACGGTCTGGGTGCGCTTGGCAAGGAAGGGGTTACCAAAGCCTTGGAAATCATCCGCAAGGAGATGGACATCACGTTGGCACTGTGCGGAAAGCGTCTGGTCACCGACATGGGCAAGGACCAGCTCCGACGCTAGAGGTCCGTGACAGCCTGACCACGGAGACGGCGCAAAGTTGGCAGAACCCGGCATCCATTTTCTCGACGCGCATGGGCCGGAAGGGGTGCGTCTTTATGCGATTGGCGACGTGCATGGCCGGCTCGACCTGCTGGCCGCCATGCATCAACGCATCGAGGCCGAGATCGAGCAGGAGGCGCCTGCCGACTGGCGTGTCATCCATCTTGGCGACTATGTCGACCGTGGACCGGACTCCAAAGGCGTCATCGACTTCCTGATCGAGGCGCGAGAGCGCGACCCGCGCCATCTGATGCTGGCCGGCAACCACGACGTTGGCTTTCTCGACTTTCTCAAGAAGCCCGACCCGGAGGGGCTTTTCATCCGTTTCGGCGGCATCCAGACGGCGCTGTCCTACGGCGTGGCGATCAGTGAAGGCACCAGCATGTGGTTCGGCACAGCCGAGTCCGCAGTGCGCAAAGGACATCAATCCCTGGTCGAGGCGGTGCCGCAAACCCACATCGATTTTTTGCGATCGCTGCGGCTTTCGCTGACGCTGGGGGATTTCTTCTTCTGCCATGCCGGCATCAGGCCGGGCGTCGCGCTGGCAAGGCAAAACCCGCAGGACCTGATCTGGATCCGCGATGTCTTCCACAACTATCCCGGTCTGTTCCCGAAGATCGTCGTGCACGGCCACACGCCGGTGCCGGAGGCGGAGGTGATGGCCAACCGCGTCAATGTCGACACGCTTGCCTGGCAATCGGGGATGCTGACCGCTCTCGTCGTCGACGGGCCGGACAAACGCATCCTGACGATCACGATCAAGGAGCCTGGGACGATAAAGGAAGCTTGAGCGCGGCGCGTCCGGGGACGCGAAAGACGCTTCGGCTTTAGCGAAGCGAGGCGGTGACGCCGTAGCCGTCGACGGCGTTGTGGTTGTTGGCCGCGTCGGCGGAATAGATGCCGAGACCGCACAGTACGATGGCGGATAACATGGCAAAGGACAGAAGCGCTGCTTTCACGGACGTCATCTCTTGTTGAGCTTGCTGCATCTGTGCACCAGGCGGTTACCAATGGGTTGAAACGGAGAATTCGCTTCAAAGTTTCGACGATTTTGCGCTTCTAGGCATATTCTGTATCGGCGGTGTGTCGCGCGGGTCACACAAAAGGTTCAGCGCGGTTGCACAGCCGATGCAGCGCGCGCGCCTTCTAGGATGGCGGGCGGACACAAGCCAAGGATGAAAGGTGTTTTCCCAGACGGTTTCACCGCCGCGTGCCAATTATGTCACGCGGCAGGGCATCGAGGGGCGAACGCTCAGAGACTGTTTCGAAATTCGCTCTGGCGCGTCAGATGGTGGTGGTTTTGAGAACCGCAGCGCAGCGGACATTTGGTCCGTGAGCGCAGAAAACGCCATCAGATGGCCGCCAGAGTAGAATTTCGAAACAGTCTCTCAGATCGTCGCCACCCAGGCGCGAGCAATGGCGAGGCCGGCAGCATCTGCGTCAGGTCCGTTGCGGGCCATTTCGCCATCGAGCTTGCCGGCCCAGTCGGGATGGCGCGCGGCGATGGTCGGGGCAAAGGATGTGCTCCAGTCCTGCACCATCGGCCGGTCGGCCTCGAAATGGAACTGGAAGCCGTAGACGGCACGGCCGACGCGAAACGCCTGATTCTCGGCGACATCATTGCCGGCGAGCCGCACGGCGTTTTCAGGCAGCACGAACGTGTCGTCGTGCCACTGGAAGATCGGGAATTTTTCCGGCAGCGCGCCCAGCACCGGATCGGCCTTGGCGTCCGGCGTCAGCGACACGCCGCGCCAGCCGAACTCGTTGGCGCCGCCAATGCGGTTCTCGCCGCCAAAGGCGCGGGCAACGAGCTGGCTGCCGAGGCAGATGCCGAGCACGGCGCGGTCCTTGTCGGCGAAATCGCGGGTCAGTTCGAGCAGTGCCGGGAAATAGGGATAGTCGTCGTCGGCCAGCGCATTCTGGCCGCCGCCGAGCACCACCATGGCATCGTGCCCGGCCGCGTCATCCGGCAGGGGATCGCCCTTGTAGGGCAAGCGCAGATCGAGATCGGCACCCGCTTCCGCAAGGGCCGCGCCAACCTGGCCAAGGCCGGTATTGTCGTAGTTCTGGACCACCAGTACCCGCATGAAAAACCCTGCTGACATGAAAATGATGTGACGAGCGATATCATGCCGCCAGCATTGCAGCCAAGATGCGTGTTGCGGGAGAAAGCTATGCCACTGCAGAACCGGGTCGATCCGTTCGGCGCCATCCATGCCGTGCCCGAGCGCGGGCTATTTACCGGCAATCGCGGCATCATCCACGATCCCGAGACAAAGACGCTTAAGAAAAAGCGCTGGGCGCTTCCGGCCTGGATCATCTGCGTCTGCAAATTCCGCAATGTGCGGCGCGAGCCGATGGGCCGCAACCGGAAGAGCGATGACCATTTGGGTGGCAAAGCGGGCTGGACCGAGCTGTTCTTCCTCGACGAGGTGACGGCGCTGGCGGCCGGGCATCGCCCCTGCTTCTATTGCCAGCGCGAGCGGGCCAAGGATTTCGTCGGCCGCTTCGGCGAAGCCTTCGGCATTGCCGAGCCGCGCGCACCGCAGGTCGACAAGCGGCTGCACAAGGAGCGGTTGGCCTCCGGTGGCAAGCCACCGATAGTGGCCCTTGAAGAACTCGCCGGCCTGCCGGACGGCGCGATGGTTGCGGATGGCGGCAACGCCTATGCCTTGCGCGGCGGCAAGGCACTGTGCTGGTCGTTCGCCGGATATGGCCCACCCGCCGATGTCGGTCTGCTGGAAGGCAAAACACTTTCGCTGCTGACGCCGGCCACGACGCTCGCCGTCCTGCGGCACGGCTTTCGACCGGTGTGGCATCCATCCGCCGAGGCTTGACGCCGACGGCCGGCTCGCTCATTCCTCGGCCATGCGCGCCAATTACAAGATGCAACGCCTGTTCGTGCCTGACGATCTCGGGCCAGATGTCGAGTTCGATGCCGGTCAGCAGCAGAGCCACTATCTGCTGCATGTGCTGCGGCTTGGCGAGGGCGCCGAAATCCTGGTGTTCAACGGCCGCGACGGCGAATGGTCGGCGGCCATCGCCGCGAAATCAAAAAGGGCGGTGCGGCTTAAGGTGCTGGCGCTGCAACGGCCGCAGCCGCCGTTGCCCAATCTCATTTACTGCTTTGCGCCGCTGAAGCAGGGGCGGCTCGACTATCTCGTGCAGAAGGCGGTCGAGATGGGCGCCGGCGTCCTGCAGCCGGTCATCACCCAGCACACGCAAGTGGCAAAACCTTCCATCGATCGCTTGCGCGCCAATGTCGTCGAAGCCGCCGAACAATGCGGCATCCTGGCGGTGCCGGAGGTGCGCGAAGCCGAAAAGTTCGACCGCCTGCTGGCCGGCTGGGACAAGGAACGCCGGCTGATCTTCTGCGACGAGGACGCCGCTACCAACAATCCGCTGCCGGCTCTGCAGGCGGTCAAGGAAAAGAAGCTTGGGCTGCTGGTCGGGCCCGAAGGGGGCTTTTCCGACGACGAGCGCAAGATGCTGCGCGCCCTTCCCTTCGTGACAGCCATTCCGCTCGGACCGCGTATCCTGCGCGCCGATACGGCGGCGGTGGCCGCACTTGCGGTGATCCAGGCAACAGTCGGAGACTGGTGAGACTTCATTTCTTGCAAGGGACGACAGGGCGGTATCGTTCAATTCCTGTTGACCTGTGGCTCAGGATTTTTCGCTTGATCGACTACTGACATTTCGTCCATCTAGCGCCGGCGGTCGTCCGGCCGTCCTACAGCGCCGCACGTCCTTTCGGACGCGCAAAGGACGCTGTAGCATTTTGAAGGGGCACATGATCCTTTCCGAAAATCGAAAGCCGATTTTCGGGATCATGTGCGGAGGGCTTTATCATGGCGCGCGATACTACCGATTTCCGCCCGATCGAAGGCATCGATGAACTCGTCGAGCATCTGGCCGAAGGCAACAAGCCGCGCGACAAGTGGCGCATCGGCACCGAGCACGAGAAATTCCCCTTCTATGTCGACGGCAACGCGCCTGTGCCCTATGGCGGCGAGCGCGGCATCCGCGCCATCCTCGAAGGCATGCAGCAGAAACTCGGCTGGGATCCGATCATCGATGACGGCCGCATCATCGGCCTGGTCGAGCCAACCGGCCAGGGTGCGATTTCGCTGGAGCCGGGTGGCCAGTTCGAGTTGTCAGGCGCGCCGCTGGAGACGATCCACCAGACCTGCCGCGAGGGCAATGCCCATCTGGCGCAGGTGCGCGAGATCGCCGAGCCGATGGGCATCCGCTTCCTCGGCCTCGGCGGCAGTCCGAAATGGTCGCTGGCCGAGACGCCGAAAATGCCGAAGTCGCGCTACGAGATCATGACGCGCTATATGCCCAAGGTCGGCACCAAAGGCCTCGACATGATGTATCGCACCTGCACCATCCAGGTGAACCTCGACTTCGAGAGCGAAGCCGACATGCGCCGCAAGATGCAGGTGTCGCTGAAGCTGCAGCCGCTTTCGACGGCGCTGTTCGCCAACTCGCCATTCACTGACAGCCGGCCGAACGGATTGCAAAGCTGGCGCGGCGACATCTGGCGCGATACCGACAACCAGCGCTCGGGCCTGCTCGAATTCTGCTTCTCGCCGGAATTCGGTTTTGCCGACTATGTCGAATGGGCGCTCGACGTGCCGATGTATTTCGTCATCCGCGACGGCCACTATCACGACATGACGCACATCACCTTCCGCCAGTTCATGGCGGGGGCTGCCCGCAACGAAGTGCCGGACGGGCTGCCGACAATGGGCGACTGGGCGAACCATCTATCGACGCTGTTCCCGGACGTGCGGCTCAAGCGCTTCCTCGAAATGCGCGGCGCCGATGGCGGACCATGGCGGCGCATCTGCGCGCTGCCCGCCTTCTGGGTCGGGCTGCTCTATGACGAGGCCGCGCTCGATGCGGCGGAGGCTTTGACCTCCAGCTGGACGTACAAGGAAGTGCTGGCGATGCGCAACGCGGTGCCGGAACAAGGCATTTCCGCGCCCTTCCGCAACACCACGCTGCGCGAGATCGCCCGCGACGTGATGGTCATCTCGCGCATGGGCCTGAAGAACCGTGGCCGCAAGAACCGCGACGGCTATGACGAGACCTCGTTCCTCAACACGCTCGATGAAGTCGTCGCACGCGGCACCACCAGCGCCGAGGAGATGCTCTCCGCCTATCATACGCGCTGGGGCGGCTCGATCGAGCCGGTTTTCATGGAATACGCCTATTAACCCTGCGGGTTTGGCGCGGCCAATTGATTGGCAAAAGCCGCTTCAATCGGTCATCGAAACGAATTAGGCTCTCCACCCTAGGATTTCCCGGAGGAGAAGCCGATGCCTACCTTGTTCGATATGCTGGCGCAGGCCCAGAACGGCAATGGCATGCAGGCCCTTGCCCAACAATACGGGCTTTCGATGCAGCAGACACAGGCGGCCGTTGCCGCTCTGCTGCCGGCCTTTTCGCAAGGGCTGCAACGCAACACTGCCGACCCCTATGGGCTCGGCGCCTTCATGACGGCAATGGCAAGCGGCCAGCATGCCAAGTATTTCGAGGACGCAACCCGAGCCTTCTCGCCGCAAGGCGTCGATGAAGGCAACGGCATTTTGGGGCACCTGTTCGGCTCGAAGGCTCTGTCGCGCGCCGTAGCCAGCCAGGCGGCGCAAGCGAGCGGCGTCAGCCAGCAGATCCTGCAGCAGATGCTGCCGGCCATCGCCTCGATGGTCATGGGCGGATTGTTCAAGCAGACGACAAACCAGATGCAGGCCGCCGGTGGTTTCGGGGGCGGCGGCAACAATCCGCTCGGCGAGATCATCGAGCAGATGATGCGACAAGGCGGCATGCAGGCCCCGGCTCCCCAGCCACGCCAGGCACCGCAGCCCCAGAATCCGATGGACAATCCGCTCGGCAAGGTTTTGCAGGATATGTTCGGCGGCGGGACGCCGCAGCCGCAAAGCCAGCCGCAGCCGGCACCCAATCCCTATGGCGACAATCCGCTCGGCAAGGTGCTGCAGGACATGTTCGGCGGTGGGGCGCCGCAGCCGCAGCCGCAACAATCGCAACCGCAGCAGACCCAGAGCCCCTATGGCGACAACCCGCTCGGCAAGATCTTCGAGGAAATGCTGCGGCAAGGCGGCGGTGGCGGCTTCGGCGGGGGTGGACAGCCGGCGCCGCAACAGCCACAGGCACCACCGCAGCGCCAGGCGCCGCAGCCGCAGGCCAATCCGAGCGGCCGGCCGAGGAACCCGTTCGACGATCTGTTCGGCAAGATGTTCGAGACCGGCGCCCAGCAGCGTGACGAGTACCAGAAGGGCGTGGAAACGATCTTTGACCAGTTCAAGCGGGACATGGATCGGCGATAGCACCGATCGGCGCTTCAAAAGAAAAGCCCGGTCCTGGGAGGACCGGGCAGAGTGCAGGCGGGCCGGCGGGGATCCGGCAGGGAGTGGGGCCTGCATACTCGTCAGTCGCCTCGAACCTTAAAAAGGTTCACGGCAACCGATACGACAAGCAACCAAGCCAGGCGATCAGGCGACCTTGCGGGCGAGATCCTCGATCGTTTCGACGCGATCGCTGGCGATTTCGCGCAAGATCGCCGTCGGGTCACGGCCAAACGGCACGTCGATGGCGACATGCAGGTCGGCGCGCGTCAGGCCGATATCGGCGAGTTCGGAATCCGACATCTCGCCAAGGCGATAGAAGGCGCGGCGGTTTTTCCAGGCGCGGTAGACGTTGGAGACGGTGTTTGCCACGCGCGTCGCAACGGCCGGACGCGAGGTGATGCGCGAGGTCTCGGTGGCGAAATCAAACGTGGTCATGTCGGTCTCCTTCAGACTCGAACGGACAAAACCAGACGATCGGCGCTGGCGTCAGCGGCCGTTCCGGCTTCGATTCACTTCGGTGATGCATGTCGTTGTCCCAAAACCGGTGTCCACTTTTGGGCGACATGCATTGGCTTCATGTGGACAATGCCAATTTGCCATCGACCGATTGATTAATCCAACGAATGTTTCTAATCTTTAGCATCAACACTAGTGATGGATCACGCCGATGAAAGCGCCGCTCGATCTCGATCAGTTGCAGACCTTCATCTCGATTGCCGATACCGGCAGCTTTACGCGGGCGGCCGAAGAGGTGCACCGCACCCAGTCGGCGGTATCAATGCAGATGCGCCGGCTGGAGGAACGGATCGGCAAGCCATTGTTCGAGAAGGACGGGCGCACCAACAGGCTGACCGAGGAAGGCGACAAGCTGCTCTCCTATGCGCGGCGGCTGCTCTACCTCAACCGCGAAACACTGGCGGCCTTCGACGACCGGCGGCTCGAAGGCACCATCCGCATCGGCACGCCCGACGACTATGCCGACCGTTTCCTGCCCGAGATCATGGCGCGGTTCACGCGCTCCAATCCGCGCGTCGAACTGACCGTCATCTGCGAACCGACGCCAGGGCTGGTCGAGCACATCAAGCGCGGCAATCTCGACCTGGCGCTGGTGACGCACAACGACACGCGCGGCCAGTCGGAGGTGGTGCGGCGCGAGCCGCTGCTGTGGGTCACCTCGGCCAACCATGCGACGCACGAGCAGCAGACGCTGCCGATGGCCTTTGGCCGGCCGAATTGCATCTGGCGACGCGCCGCCGTCGATGTGCTCGACCAGCAGAACCGCGACTATCGCATCCTGTTCACCAGTTTCTCGGCCACAGTCATCACAGCCGCGGTGCTTTCCGGCCTGGCGATCTCGGTGCTGCCGGAATGCGCGCTGAGGCCCGGCATGCGAGTGCTGGGCGAAGCCGACGGCTTCGGCGCCCTGCCCGATTGCCGCATCGGCATCATGCGCGGCCAGACGTCGCGACCGGAGATCGTCGATGCGCTTGCCCGCCATATTTCGGAAAGCCTGGACAATATTTCCGTGCCGATCAGCGAAGAGACCGGGACATTCGACTTCGCCGCACTCGCCTTCGCCAAGATGAGGCGAACCAAGCCGAACCAGATCCTGCCGGGCTGGTAGGCAGGCCGCGCGCAACGTTATGAGGGCTTGGGCTGAGACGGGTCCCTTGACGTGGAACGCTAACCGTTCCCCAATCGGCCGATGAGCGAGGCAGCATCCGAATCACGCACCAACGCCGCCGAATACACGGTGAGCGAGATCTCCGGCGCACTGAAACGCACGGTCGAGGACGTCTTCGGCAATGTGCGGGTGCGCGGCGAAATATCCGGCTATCGCGGGCCGCATTCGTCCGGTCATGCCTATTTCGCGCTGAAGGACGACCGTGCCCGGCTGGACGCCGTGGTGTGGAAAGGCACGATGAGCCGGCTGAAATTCCGCCCCGAGGAGGGGATGGAGGTGATCGCCACCGGCAAGCTCACCACCTATCCCGGCAAATCCAACTACCAGATCGTCATCGACAATCTGGAGCCAGCCGGCGCCGGCGCCCTGATGGCGCTGCTGGAAGAGCGCAAGCGCCGGCTGCAGGCCGAGGGCCTGTTCGACACCGGCCGCAAGCGGTTGCTGCCGTTCATGCCGCGCGTCATCGGCGTCGTCACCTCGCCGACGGGCTCCGTCATCCGCGACATCATCCACCGCATCAAGGACCGGTTTCCATTGCATGTGCTGGTCTGGCCGGTGCGCGTGCAAGGCGAAACGGCGGGCGCGGAAGTGACCGCCGCGGTCAATGGCTTCAACGCGCTGGCCTGGGATGGCACCATCCAGCGCCCCGATCTGCTGATCGTGGCGCGCGGCGGTGGCAGCCTCGAAGACCTTTGGGGTTTCAACGACGAGGCGCTGGCGCGCGCCGTCGCCGCCTCCGCCATTCCGGTGATCTCGGCTGTCGGCCACGAGACCGACTGGACGCTGATCGACCTGGTCGCGGATGTGCGGGCGCCGACGCCGACAGGTGCCGCCGAAATTGCCGTACCGGTGAAGGCCGACCTCGAAGCGACGCTTGCCAGCCTCGGCGCGCGGCTGAAGGCGGCGGTCTTGCGCAATTTCGAGCGCAAGCGGCAGGCAGCCCGTGCGGCGGCCCGCGCGCTGCCCTCGCCCGATCAATTGCTGGCGCTGCCGCGCCGACGCCTCGACGAGGCGACAAGCCGGCTCGGCCGGGCGCTGTCCGTCAGCGTCGATCGGAAGCGGGCGCGGCTTCAAGGCCAAAGGCTGACGCCTGCCACGCTGTCGCGGCGCATGAATGAAGCCCGCACGCTGACCGGGCGCGACCTCGCCCGCGCGCAGGCGGCGTTTTTTGCCATCGTGCGCGAACGTCGCGCGCGATTTTCGCGCACCGCAACGCGTCTTTCGCCGGCACCGATCGTGCGACGCCAGAAACTGCAAGGGGACGCGCTGGCAGCATTGGCGCGGCGGCAGGATCGGGTGATCTCCGTCCGGCTCGAGCGCCTGCGCGGGCAATTGAGCCAGGCCGACCGCCTGCTGACCACGCTTTCGCACAAGGCCGTCCTGGCGCGCGGCTTCGTCCTGGTGAAGGACGCCGACGGGGCGGTGATCAAACATGCGGCCGAGGTGGCGTCGGGAATGGCGCTTTCGCTGGAGTTCGCCGACGGCACCGCCGACGCGATTGCAACCAGCGGCACGGCAAAACCGAAAGCCGTGGCCAAGCCGGTGGCCAAGGCCAAAGAGCCCGGCAACCAGGGATCGCTGTTCTGAGACGATGACTGACAATCCGCACCATCTGGCAACGCCTTCCGGCAAGCCGCGCGCGCGACGTTTCGGCATCGGTTTCGACGGGACACCCGGTCCGTTCAATGCGATCACCGATGTGCCCGGTGTAACGGTCGGTTATGTGACATTGATTTCGGGCGATGGCGCGCTCGTCGTCGGACAGGGACCGGTGCGCACCGGCGTGACCGCGATCCTGCCCAGGCCGCGCGCCGAGCTTGCGACGCCGGTCTTTGCCGGCATCTTCAGCCAGAACGGCAATGGCGAGCTGACCGGCTCGCACATCGTCGAGGAAACCGGCGCTTTCAACTTCCCGATCACCATCACCAACACGCATTCCTGCGGCGTCTCACGCGACGGCACGCTGCGCTGGATGCAACGCGTGCTGCCGGCGGCACTCGACAGCGGCTGGGGCCTGCCGGTGGCGGCGGAAACCTATGACGGCTTCCTCAACGACATCAACGGCCACCATTTGACATCAGAGCATGTTGCCCAGGCACTTGACGGTGCGGCCAGCGGACCGATCGAGGAAGGCAGCGTCGGCGGCGGCACCGGCATGATCACGTTCGGCTTCAAGGCCGGATCTGGAACCGCGTCGCGCATCGTCGAATGGCAAGGCCGCGCCTACACGGTCGGCGCCTTCGTGCAGTCGAATTTCGGCAAGCGGCACAATTTTACGGTTCGCGGCCTGCGCGCCGGGCCAGACCTGGCCGAGCCGGCGATCCGGCAGGGCACGCCGCGTGCCGAAAAGGGCTCGATCATTGCCGTCATCGCCACCGACGCGCCGTTCCTGCCGCACCAGATGAAGCGGCTGGCCCGCCGCGTGCCGCTTGGCGTCGCCATGACAGGCGGCTTCGGCTATCACAGTTCAGGCGATATTTTTATCGCCTTCTCGACCGCCAATGCGCGCGCGGCGCTGGCGCCATCCGGCCGCATCGCCAGCGCCGATTTTGTTCCGGACACCGACATCGATCCGTTTTTCGATGCGGTGATCCAGAGCATCGAGGAATCGATCCTCAACGCCCTGGTCGCCAATGACGACATGAGCGGGCGCGACGGCAATTTCGTGCCGGCGTTGCCGAAGGCGTGGTTGAGAGAGAAGTTTGGCTGAGGGATAGCTGATACGAAGACGCGGGCCGAACAGCCAGCGTTTCAGACAGTTTTCCTGGAATTGCTCTAAGCGGCTATTCTGCGGCTTTGGGGGCCTGCTGCTGCTCGTCGGCCTCGGCCGCTTCCTCGAGCCGGGAGGCGATCAGTTCCTGAATGTCGCCGACTTCTTCCTGGATATCCTCCAGGGGGATGCCGACTTCTGCCGCCTTGGCAGCGCATTCCCTGGCCAGAGTCTCGGCCTGCTTCTCGATCCTGGCCTCGGATGACTGGCAGTGGACCTTTTCGCCGATCCATCCCCGCAAGAACTCGATCGCGTGTTCACTCATACTGCTGTTCCCTGGCGGCAAAGCCGGTTGGTAATCATAAACGCCGACATCCCGCAAAGGATGCATGTCCCCATACGAGCCGAGTCGTCGCCAACCGGCAAGCCGATCTTGTCCAAGGTCCACAGAGCCAAAGGAAATCGAGGGGGCAAGAGCATTTTCTGTTTCTGAGGGGTCGGTACCGTTGGCTGGGATCGATCTCCCCACCAAACTATTGTTTCTATTATATTTTGTCCATTTACTAGCATGATTTGTATCACAATATGTGTCACAATAGGTAGGACATTTCTCGGCGGCTCACGGATATGCCGCCGGCGAGGCGTCGAAGCCGCGGGCAGACCCATCTCGGCCTCCTGCCACATTCCGTGGCGCTGGGCTGAACGCTCTTCATCCAGTCCGTATCATCCCGTGACCAACAGCCGACCGAAGCGAAATCTAGGAAGCCGCTATCGCCTCGCAACCTGGACGTCTCGCCCGCAGGCTCAGATCACGGACACGCAACGAACGATACTTTTAGTGGAATGCCCGACACCTAGGCTTGTGGCATGGATTGGGCCGTCCTCATTGGTGAAAGAGGAATCCCCATCTTATCCTCAAACGGAAGGAAGAATTGGCCATGTCCACTGGAACGAAGTCTTCGCATAGCGGGCCTTCAATCCCGTCAGGCCGCGACATTCTCAATGACACGACGGCGCCGCTGGATCCGGCAGCGCGGACAACCTTGGGGAAGTGGCTCGCCATGATCGCAAGTGGTGACTTTGGCGACCTGGACTCTGTCATTGCCGCCGAGGCGGTCTACCATTCGCCAGTCGAATGGCACCCCCTACCCGGGACACGATCTGGTGTGCCTTCTGGTTCGGACCGCGGCGGGGGTTTTCGAGGACTTCAAATATGAGCGCCAGATGGCAGGCGACGACAGCGCCATGCTCGAATTCTCCGCGCACGTCGGCGACATCCGGATGAAAGCAGGCTGTGAGGCGTGTGATCTTCGGGTCTGTTTGAGGCCCGCTTTACGGAGTGTCACCGATCATACCGGAGAACAGCACTGAGCCGCGCTGCTCGAGAAGCGACAGCGAGGTGTAATCCAGGATCGATAGGCCCCCGTCGGCGACCAAGGTTTGGCCCGTGATGAACGACGCCTCATCGCTCGCAAGGAACGCGACGGCCGCAGCAATTTCGGCCGAGGTGCCCATCCGGCCGAACACGCTTGGCGCCACAGTCCAGTCGCCGGTACCCGACGCGGGCGCCGCTGTATCGGTTTCGGTGGCAATCCAGCCAGGACTGACGCAATTCGCTCGGATCCGATGCGGAGCACCTTCGATGGCCAACGATCGCGTGAGCGCCTCAACGGCCGCCTTGGCGACGCAATACAGGCCCCAGTTGCCGTGCAAGGTAGCCGTTGACGATATGTTCACAATAGCACCGCCGCCGGAATCCCGCATCACCGGCAGGGCGTAGGAGGCTACAAAATAGGTGGAGTCCAGGTTGGCGCCACGCATCTTGTCCCATCTTGCCCCGGGGCGATCGCTGGGTTCAATCCCGCTCCGGCGCGAGCCAGCGCCTGCGTTGTTGACCACAACCCGCAGCCGCCCCCAGTGGCCGATTTGGCCGATCAGATCCTCGACTTGATGTTCCTCCGAAAGGTCGCATGGGAAAAAGCGGGCTTCGCCTTTGATCGCCCTTGCTTCCTCTTCAACGGCGCGGCCCTTCTCGTGATCGCGGCCTGCAAACGCCACCCGGGCTCCTTCCATCAGGAAATAGTGGACGATTCCGCGGCCTATCCCCGAATTCCCGCCGGTCACGAGAACGTCCTTACCTTCAAATCGCATGGTACCTCCTGCAGACGGTGCAGATGCGCGCAAATAGCGGCATCTCCGATCCATTCCACTGAGAAACGGTGGACCGAAACAGGGATATGCCTCGCTCTTCAATTCAGCGTCAGTGCCACAGCGGGTCGAGGATTGGGCATCGAGCGGGAGCGAGTTCTTCCCTAGCAGCGGGGTGAGCCATATCCGGCAGTTTTTTGAAGTCATGGACCCTTTATTGGTTGAAAACTGCTGTCAGATATCCTCGTGTTCGCCAAAAGTTGCAGAAAGGCCTTCGGCGCGTGATCTGAAGGGCAATGATTTGGGCCGTCACCGCCTGCGTAGGCTACGACAAGTTCCCAGAAGAGTTCTGTTTGTGCGATCGGGTTGATGCTGAGCGTGCAGGCCGTGCTTCGGCGATGGCTTCCGGAACAAGGGCTATCGCGGGATCGCGCGCAACCAGTTCCAGGAGCGTTTCAAGATCGCTGACCCTCGAAGACTGTGCGACGCTCGATGCCCACCTCCAGAAAGGCGCGGTCGACGAGTTTCCGCGTCCTCCAATCCGGCCGAAATCGACGAATGGTTCGTCTTTCAACGCGGAGAGCACCCGTCACGGCTGGCCAGGGCATGATTGAGCGCACTCGTGGGTTCGACACATCTGGCGGATGGCGGCGTTATTTTTGTGTGGCATGGTGGATCAATCGTGATGATTTCGATCTCGACTGCTTAATGCCATATCGGTGAGTTTTTATCTCTGCACCGACGCCCAGGCTATGGCGATCTAGATATTGGGAGTTTTTATGTCGCTCAGTCGCGCTGAAGTGTACGACCTTTCGATATTCCTGCTCATCGTACAGTATCGCAGTTTTAGAAAGGCTGCGGACAATCTCGGCGTAACCGCATCAGCACTCAGCCACCGGGTGAAAGCGCTTGAAGAGCGACTTGGTGTAAGGCTGCTAAACCGTACAAGCCGAAGTGTTGCTCCAACAGTGGCGGGAAGCGCGCTGGCCGAAAAAGTGAGTGCTGGCCTCGATCTTATCAATTCCGGCTTGGAAGAACTGCACGGGCACCACGAAGGGACCGCCGGTAGTGTGCGGTTGAATGTACTGCGCGATGCGTCGACTTTACTTCTGCGCCCGGCATTGCCGATCT
>NZ_MZXV01000013.1 GCF_003253745.1 Mesorhizobium kowhaii | reverse complement strand
CCGCCTGCTTGGCGCCATTGTAGACGATGGTGCCGAAGGCGTCGCCCTCGGCGCCGCCGACGAAGAAGCGGATGTGGACGTCCTTGCACCATTGGGCGTCGAGCGCCTGCGCCGGCAAGGTGGAGATTGCAGCGGCGAGCGTCGTGGCGGCGGCCACGATGGTCGAGCGCAGAAGTGTCCTTCTCATCGTCATGCTCATGCACTTATCCTCCCTTTTTTCCCTGGCTAGGCCCAGGGGTTTTCGACGATCGCTTCGGCAGTGCGCCGCAATCTTGGCTGGCCGGCACCTCCCGCCGGCCCGCTCTCACACCGGATTCGGCAGGTAGCTGGCGCCTCCCCGGCATTGCTTCAGATAGTCGAGCGCGCGTGCCTGCCCGGTGATCTCCAGTTCGTTGCGATAGACCGGGTCATGCCAGCCCTCGATGTCGATGGCGCCCTTGTAGCCGGCCAGCCGCAATTCGCTGATCACCCGCGTCCAGTCGCTGTCGCCGAAGCCCGGCGTGCGCATCTGCACGAACGGCAGCCGGCCGAACACGCCATGCTCGCGGATCACATCCCAGCGCACCGTCGCGTCCTTGCCGTGGACATGGAAGATACGCGGCGCCCATTTGCGGATCTGCGGCAGGGGATCGATCAGGTAGACGAGCTGATGGCAGGGCTCCCATTCCAGGCCGAGATTGTCATCAGGCAATTCGTTGAACATCAGCTCCCAGGCGTCCGGATTGTGGGCGATGTTCCAGTCGCCACCAGCCCAGTTGCCGTCCATCGCGCAGTTCTCGAAGGCGATCCGCACGCCCTTGTCGGCGGCACGCCTGGCCAGCGGGCCCCAGACTTCTTTGAAGCGCGGCAGGCTGTCCGGCAGTGGCTTGCCACGGAGGCGACCGGTGAAGCCGCTGACCATCGAGGTGCCGAACAGATGTGCGTTGTCGATGACCGTTTCCCAGGCCTGGAGCACGCCGCGATCGACATCGCCGCTCTCCAGCGGATTGCCGAACACGCCGATCGATGACACCGTGACATCGGCATCGCCGATCGCCTCGCGGATTTGGCCGGCAAGCCGCGGCAGGTCCTTGCCGCCCAGCGTCTGCCAGAAGAAGGGCTGGATGCTCTCGAAGCCGAGCGGCAGGATCGCCTTGATATAGGCGACCGGGTCGTCGAGGTTGGCCCGCACCATGGTGCCGATCCTGATGTCGAGAAGCGGGTTAGGCATCATTGTCCTTCCCTCGAGATCGTCACCCGGCGCCCGGTCTCGGCGCTCTCGATGGCGCCGAAGACCATGGCCAGGCTTTTGATGTTGTCGGCGCCGCGCGTTTCCGGCTCGGTGCCGGTCTCGATGGCGCGCATAAAATCCTGGATGATGCCGAGATGGCCGCCGACACGGTCGGCGGGATCGAGCGGCGGCACGGCAATCGGCTCGGTACGGTCGAACATGCCTTCACGGCCTGGCAGGACGACCTCTGCCTTCAACTCGTCATTGCCGTCCCAGACCAGGCTGCCGCGCTCGGCGACGATGCGCCATGTGCTCTCCCAGCTGGTGCGGAAGCCGGCGGCGCACCAAGAGCCGGCATAGGTGAAGACCTTGCCGCCGCCGAGATCGAAGACGGCGCTGGCCGATGATCCCTGCCGGTACCAGGAACTGGTTGGCTCCCATTCCTGGCAGTAGACGCCGGCCGGCTCGCCATTCACCATGTAGCGGGCGGCGTCGAATGTGTGGATCGCCATGTCGAGCAGCAGCACATGCGCCATTTCTTCGCGAAAACCGCCGAAATGCGGTGCGATGAAGAAGTCGGCATGGATGCTGGTCGCGGCACCGATGGCGCCGGAAGAGAGAAAGCGCCGGATGCGCCTGACATTGGCAACATAGCGCCGGTTCTGGACGACGGCATGGATACGCCCGGCCCGGCGCGCGGCCTCGACGATGGCGCGCGCATTCTCTGGACTGTCAGCGAGCGGCTTTTCCGTCAGGAGATGGCAATGATGGGCAAAGGCGGAAAGCGCAACCTCGCGGCGGGCGGCGGGAACCACCACGTCGAACACCGCGTCGGGCCTGGTCTGGTCGAGCACCGCGTCGAGGCTGGCGCCGATAACGGCGCTGGTGAGGTCGTATTCGCGCGCCCTCGCCTTCGCCCTGTCGGCGTCGAGGTCGACGAGGCCGACAACGGAAAGCCCGTCGATCTGCCTCACGGCATCGAGCCACTGCTTGCTCATCGCTCCGCAGCCGGCCAGGACGACATTGATCATCCAGCGCTCCTCCTCCGCTCGGTCCCTCCAGACCGATCGTCACGGCATTCACGACATGGCCGTAAACGTTTTTCCGTAAACGTTTACGAGAACACACCCGAAGGCGTAGAATGTCAATTGGCCGCTCACGAAAAATCGTCCTGTCGCCTTGGCCTGAGCGGCTACCGGTGCTAGCCAAAGCAAGGGGAGAACAGTCACTTGGCGTCCAGCATTCACGACCTTGCCCGTCACCTGAACATTTCGATCGGCACGGTGTCGCGCGCCCTCAACGGCCGCGCCGACGTCAATGCCGATACGCGCCAGCGCGTGCTCGAGGCCGCCAGGACGCTGAACTATTCGCCCAACCAGTCCGGCCGCAGCCTGCGGCAAGGCGCTACCCATTCGATCGCCTTCATGCTGCAGCCGCATCCGGGCGACCAGCAATATGGCGAGCCGTTCTTCATTCCGTTCCTGATCGGGCTGCAGGCGAAACTCGCCGAGAGCGGGCTCGACCTGATCGTGGTCATGGGCGCGCCTGGCGACTACCAGCAGGAACGCCTGCGCCGTGTCGTCGAGACGCGCCGCGCCGATGCGGTGGTGCTGGCCTGGACGCGGCGCGAGGACGAGCGCATCGACTATCTCACCCAGGCCGGTTTCCCGTTCGCCACGCTCGGCCGCAGCCGCTCTGGGGCCAAGTCATACCCTTCGCTCGACCTCGATTTCGAAAAGGCTGGCGCCGATGCGGTCGACCGCCTGGTGGCACGCGGCCACCGCCGCATTGCCGCCATCCGCCCGTCGCTCAATCTCAATTTCGCCTATCTGTTCCTCGACGGCTATCGCAAGGCCTTGCGGCGGCACGGCATCGAGGTCGACCCTGAGCTGATCGCGTCCGGCTTCATCAACGAGGCCGGCGGCTACGAGGTGACACCGCAGGTCATGCGCTCCAAGAACCCGCCGACCGCCATCATCTTCAACAATGACGCGATGGCGCTTGGCGGCTGCAAGGCGCTGGCCGAAATGGGGATCAGGCCGGGCCACGACATGGCGGTGACCGTCATCGTCGATACGCCGCTCTGCCGCTACTTCTCGCCGGCGCTGACCGCCTTTCGCCCAGCCCTGGAGCCGATGGGTCAGCGGCTCGCCGAAATGCTGCTGGCTTCGATCCCGGCGTTCGCCGGTCCACAAGGTCCGCGCATTATGCGCGAGGTCTGGCCATTGGAGCTGGTGGCGCGCGACAGCGATTGATCTGGCCGAAGCAGAGCCAGATCGGTCACGACCTATCAGGCCTCAATCCACCTTCTTCTCACCCCTCTCGCCGGCCTTGACGATGTCGCCGGTGGTGAACAGGATTTCCTTCAGTTCCGCCCGCCAATCCTTCTTCTGGCGCAGCAGGAATTCGAGATCCATGCCGAAATGCTTGAACTCCTCGCCCTGCGCATTCTTCATGATGGCGCGGGCCTGCGGGTCCTTCTCCACCGAGATGCGCTGTTCGTACCAGCCTATCGCCTCCGCCTCCTCGATCAGCGAGGTGATCATGCGGGCAAAGGTCCGCACCTTCTGCGACAGTTCTTCAGGCGGTTCGTGATACTGGTCGAATCCCATGTCGTCCTCCTGGGGCCATCTCCATGAATGCCCCGGGACGACGCCGGTTCCGCATCATCGCTGCAATTCCGCCAATGCCCTCTGCAGGGGCGCCGGCGAAATCTGGATTGGACCGGAGAACGGCACGTCCATGTCCAAGATCAGGTAAAGCGCCCCGGCGATCAGCACGGCCGAAATCACGCAGGTCGAAATAGTGATCGCGTTGCGGGGTGCCCTGAACCCGAAGCTGGCGAAGATCAGCACCAGCCACGCAACCAGCATGGCGATCAGCGGCCAGGGGATCGCGCCCTCCGACTGCTCGATCAGAATCCAGCGCAACTCCACCACTTTCTGCAAACGCTGACCGGCATCCTGCAAGAGGGAGCTGCGCGCCGCGTCGGCAGGTACTAGCGCACCCAGCCGGGTGCCGATCTCCGTCAGCAGATGTTCGGACAGCCGGTTGGCGTCGACCGGCGTTTCACCGGTCGGCGAGGCATCGCCCGCCACCCTCTGCACATAGACGACCAGCGGTTGGCGTACCACGTCGGTCTCCGGGCCATACCCGCGCAAGACCCTGTCAAGCAGGATCAGCTCCGTCGCATAGGCGTGCACATTGTGATCGATCGATTCGAAGGTGTTCTTGGCCGAGTTGATCATCAGGCCGAGCACCAGTGAGGTCATGACCCCGAAAAGGTTGGCGGTGAGCCTCACCACATTGTTCGTATCGTCGTCGCGATGTCTGGCCGGCATCCTGGGCCATACCGCCATGCTGACCAGCGGCGCCGCTGCCAGGCACAGGAAGATCACCACTGCGATCAAAGCTTCGCGCATGCCGCCCATTTCTGCACGGGATGCGCCGATTGCCAATGACCCCGGCACCGATCAGGCCGCGAAAGTTGCGTCAGGCGTCTTGTGCGATTGCCCGTGCCTCACGACACCGGTGCTGCTCCACCCTCTTGCGTGCGCCGGGCGATGAATTCGTCGAGCACGCCGGCGGTGGCGACGGCCGAAGCGGGAGGCACGAAATCAGCAAGTGCCCGTCTCCAGACACCGGTGGCGCGCTCGCTCGCCGTCTTCGAGCCGCTTTGCGTCCAGTTGCCGAAATTCGACCAGTCGGCGACCAGCGGCTCGTAGAAAGCGGTCCGGTAGCGCGCCATGGTGTGGCCGGCCGAGAAGAAGTGACCGCCCGGCTGTACCTCGGCGATTGCTTCGAAGCCAATGGAATCGCTGTCGCCGGGCGTCGCCGCGCAGAGTTCAGCCACGGTCTGCAGCGCCTCGATATCGGTGACCAGCTTCTCGAAGGAAACGCTCAAGCCGCCTTCCAGCCAGCCGGCGGCGTGGATGCACATCGTCGCCCCGGCCAGCACCGAGCCCCACAGCGCGAACTGCGTCTCGTGCGCCGCCTGCGCGTCCGAAATGTTGGCCGCGCTGCCGCCGCCGGACCGCCAGGGCAGTCCGGTGAAGCGCGCCAGCTGGCCGGCGCCCAGCGTTGCCTTGACATGCTCCGGCGTGCCGAAGGCAGGCGCGCCGGATTTCATGTCGACGTTGGAGGAGAAGGAGCCATAGACGACCGGCGCGCCGGGCCGCACGATCTGCGCCAGCGTCAGCCCGGCCAGCGCTTCGGCATGCTGCAGGGTCAGCGCGCCGGCGACCGTGATCGGGGCCATCGCACCCGCCAGGCAGAACGGCGTGATGACCGAAACTTGTCCTGCCCTGGCGAAATCAATGATGCCTTGCGCCATCGGGATGTCGAGCTGTCGCGGTGAGTTGGTGTTGATGACGGTATAGCAATGGGCGCCGGCAAGGAATTCGTCCTCCGAAAGTCCGCGCGCCAACCTGATCATTGCAAAGCCGTCCTCGACCTGCGGCGTGCCGCGCGCGAAGACGAAGGGGAATTTGTCCGACAGCGTCAGCTGCGCGCGGTTGACCGCATAGTGGCGAAAGCGGTTGTCGACGTCCTGCGGCTCGATGCAGGGTCCCAGCATATGCAGTACGTCGAAATGCTGCACCAGCCGCATCAAATCCTCGAAATCGGCCAGTGTCCCCGGCCGGCGGCCGCGCTCGAGATCGGTGACGTTCGGCGCCCCGCATCCGGCCAGGAAGGTCATCGAACCGAGTTCGAGCGTCAGATCGCGGGCACGAGAACCGGCGTGAGCGTGGATCGACTTCGGCGCCGAGGCCAGTGCCGCCGTCACCATGTCGCGGCCGATGCGCACCATGTCGGTGTCCGGATCGACCAGGGCTCCAGCGCGGGCGAAATGCTCACGCGCCTGCGGCAGCAGCACCTTGATGCCGAGTTCTTCCAGCACCCGCAGCGCCGTGTCGTGGATGGCGGCGACCTGATCGTCCGAGAAAATCGGCTGCGGCAGGAACGGGTTCTTCAGCGAACGGTAATCGGGCCGGCGGCTGGTTTCCGAGCCGGCTTCACCCGTCCGTCCACGCCGGCGTTCGCGCCTGCTGTCACGTGCCGCGTCATCGACCATCAGAAATCCTCCTCATTGCCGCATCGCCTTGCCCAGGGGGTCGTAGGGCGAGCCCGCGATGACGTGCGCCGGCCGCTCCATGCCGACGACATGCACCGAGAGCGCGGTGCCCTCGCCAGCGAAGTCGCGGTCGACAAGCGCCAGCGCCAGGCTTTTGCCGACCGTATAGCCATAGCCGCCCGAAGTGACGAAGCCGACGCGCCGGCCTTTATGCCAGACCGGCTCGAAGCCGCTGGTGTCGGCGTCGAGGGCATCAATCTCCAGCGTCACCAGGCACTGGCCGCTGCCGGCCTCCCGCTGTTTCAGTGCCGCTTCGCGGCCGGTGAAGTCGCCCTTGCCGAACGCGATGAAACGGTCGAGACCGGTCTGATCGGGTGTGTAGCCCTGCGTGAATTCACGCGACCAGATGCCGAAACTCTTTTCCAGCCTCAGCGCGTTCAGCGCATAGTAGCCGATCTCGGCAAGGCCGAGATCCTCGCCGGCGGCCAGCAGCGTTTCGCGCAAGCTGGCATGCATGGTCATCGGACAACTGATCTCAAAGCCGAGCTCGCCGGCGATCGAGAGGCGGGCAACCTGTGCCTGCACCATGCCGATGTCGAATGCGCCGCAGGCCATGAACGGCAGCGCCGCACCGGATATGTCCTGATGCGTCGTGCGCGCCAGGATTTCGCGCGCGTTCGGCCCGGTCAGCAGGAAGCCGCTTATCGTGTCGGAAAGGTCGGTGACGGTGACGCCCTCCGCCGCATGGCTCTCGAACCAGCGCATGTGGAATTCTCTGAGATAGTAGGAGCCCATCAGCCAATAGTCGCCGCCGCCCCAGTTGAAGACCGTGAGGTCGCCCTTCAGCCGCCCGTCATGGCCGAGCATTGGCGCCAGCCTCGCCTGTCTCGGCTTCGGCAGCCTGCAGGCAAGCAGCTGGTCAAGCCATGCTTCGGCCCCGGGCCCGGAAACCGCATAGCGCGCATAGGCCGAAATATCGACGAGACCGGCGGCACGCCGAACCCGCAGCGCCTCGTCGCCAACGATGTCGAAAGCGTTGGAGCGCCGCAGCGTCGTGTTCTCGCGAAACCCCATCGGCGCGAAATAGGCCGGGATTTCCAGCCCCCATGATGCCGTCCATTCGCAACCCGCCGCCGTCATGCCGTCATAGGCGCCCGGGCGTTTCAGCGGCCGGCCGGCGGGCAGCCGCTCATTGGGAAAGGTCATGACGAAGCGGCGCGAATAGAACTGGCGCGTCGTCTGCTTGAGATATTCGCGGTTGGCTGCGAAGGCGCCGTAGCGGGCGATGTCCATGCCGAATATGTCGGCCTGCGGCTCGCCATGGATCATCCACTCGGCCAGCGACTTGCCGACGCCGCCGCCCTGGCTGAAGCCGGCCATGACGCCACAGGCAACCCAGTAATTCCTCAAGCCGCGCACCGGCCCGACGATCGGATTGCCGTCCGGTGTGAAAGTGAAAGCGCCATTGACCCATTTGCGGATGCCGGCCGTCCTCAGGCAAGGAAAGCGCTCATAGGCCTTGGACAGTTCCGGGCTGATGCGGTCGATGTCTTCCGGGATCAGCTCGATGCCGTAATCCCATGGCGCACCATCCATGTTCCAGTGCTTCGGGTTCTGCTCGTAGACGCCGAGCAGCACGCCCTTGCGCTCTTGCCTGAGGTAGGAAAAGCCGTCGAGATCGACCGCAAGGCCGAGTTCCTTGTCGAGGGCGGCGACCTCCGGAATGTCCTCGGTGATGAAATAATGGTGCTCCATCGGCGTCACCGGCAGATCGACGCCGGCCATGCGCCCGAGCTGCTTTGCCCACAGCCCGCCAGCATTGACGACATGCTCGGCCACGATCGTGCCTTGCTCGGTGACGACATCCCAGTGCCCGTCGGCCCGCGCCTTCAACGCGACCACCCGATTGCGCAGGATGACGTCGGCGCCACGTTTCTTCGCGGCACCGGCATAGGCATGCGTCGTTCCATAGGGGTCGAGATGGCCTTCGTTGGAATCGTAGAGCCCGCCGAGCACACCGCTGACATCGACGATCGGGCAGATTTCCTTGATCTCTTCCGGTGTCACCAAACGAGCCGTTTCGATGCCGACCGACTGGAACACGGCCCAGGCCGATTTCAGCCACTCCCAGCGCTGAGGGTCGCTCGCCATGTTGACGCCGCCCGTCATGTGCAGGCCCGCGTTCTGGCCGGATTCGGCCTCGATCTCGCGATAGAGCTTGATGGTGTAGTCCTGCAGCGCCGCGACGTTGGGATCGGCATTGAGCGCATGGAATCCGGCCGCCGCGTGCCAGGTCGAACCGGCTGTCAGTTCGGCACGCTCGATCAGCGCCACATCGCTCCAGCCGAAACGCGTCAGATGATAGAGCACCGAGGCTCCGACCACGCCACCCCCGATGACGACTGCGCGGTAGTGCGACTTCAAGGCTTCCCCTCCACGGCTGGTCCGAAGGCTGCACCATATACGCACTAGACATAAGTGTCTAGTGCGATGCGGACACACCGCGCTTCGTCGATTTGAGCCTGACGGAGTGATCAATTCTTTCGTGCGACCACACGTTTTTATCGACGTGTGAAGAAGCCGGCGGGCGGGCATCGCGCGCTGTCACGCAAGCATCATGTTCGCGCCGTAGACCGCTTTTCGGGGAGGCGCGCGCGGCATCATCGATGCTGCACCTCTTTCAGCTTTTCGTCCATCGGCCGCTCAGGCACGCTTTGTCACAAAGAGGATTATCCATGAAACACCTGTACCGAACCGCGTCGCTCGGCGTCGCGCTGGCATTGTTCACCGCCTTGACGCCGGCTCTCGCCGACAGCACCGCGACGGTCGGCGGTACCAGATTCGTCAACAAGGGACTGGTCGGCGTCGGCCGCATCCCGGCCAGCCAGAAGGACAAGTTCGGCGAGACGTTCGGCTCAGGCTCCGGCATGGCGATCGACACCGCCGGCTGGACGCATGGCGCCGACGGCTACAAGGGTTCGCTCTGGCTGCTGCCGGACCGCGGCTACAATGTCGTCGGCACCACCGATTGCCGGCCACGCCTCAACACAATCGGCATCGAGTTCGCGCCGACCGCACCTGGTGCGGCACCCGCGGCCGGCCAGGAGCAGTCCGGCGTCAAGGCGACACTCGCCGACACCATGCTCTTGACCGACGACAAGGGCGCTGACGCCACCGGCCTCGACCCGCTCAACGGCGTGCGCGCAGCAAGCGGCGACATGCCGATCCTGCCCGAGGCCAACGGCAAGCTGGCGCTCGACAACGAGGCGATCGTGCGGCTGCCCGACGGCTCGATGTTCATCTCCGACGAATACGGCCCGAACATCTATCGGTTTTCAGCCGAAGGCCGCCTGCTGTCGGCGACCCAGCCGCCGGCCGCCCTCGTGCCGATGCGCCATGGCGCGCCGAACTTCGCCTCGGACAATCCGGGTCCGGGTGCCGCCGAGCCCGATCCGAAGGATCCCGATACCGGCCGCCAGAACAACCAAGGCCTCGAAGGCATGGCGATGACGCCGGACGGCAAGTTCCTGATCGCCGTGCTGCAGTCGGCGCCCCGCCAGGATGGCGGCGATTCCGGCGCGACGCGCCAGAACACGCGTGCGCTGGTCTATGACGCTTCCGACCTCGCCCATCTCAAGCTGGCGCACGAATATGTCGTGCCGCTGCCGGTGTTCAAGGATGCCAAGGGCAAGACCAAGGTGGCCGCGCAGAGCGAGATCGTGGCCCTGTCCGACCAGACATTCCTGATGCTGACCCGCGACAGCGGCAACGGCCAGGGGTTGAAGGGCGATACCTCGCTGCTTCGCCAGATCAACATCGTCGATCTCTCCGCCGCGACCGACATTGCCGGTGGCACCTTCGACGCCGCCGACAAGCCGGTGGCGCCCAAGGGCGTGCTCGACCCATCGGTGACGCCGGCCAAGCTGACGCCGTTCATCGACCTCAACGACAAGGGCGAACTCGGCCGCTTCGGCCTGCACAATGGCGCGCCGAACGACAACAACAACCTCTCGGAAAAGTGGGAGGCGATGTCGGTGGTCAGCGTGCTCGATCCGAAGCTGCCCGACGACTATTTCCTGTTCGTCGCCAACGACAACGACTTCCTCACCCAGGACGGCTTCCAGGTCGGCGCACCCTACAAGGCCGAGGACGGCGCCGATGTCGACACCATGTTCACGGTTTATCAGGTCACGCTTCCCGGCCTCGCCAAGAAGTAACGACACCATGCAGGCGGACGCGCCCAGCGCGTCCGCCTAGCTCTTCAAGTCGTTTGTCTCTTCAAGTCGTTTGTCGACGATCACCAATACCGGAGATTGTGCCCCATCCTGTGGCGCGACGTTAGCCGAGCAGCCCACGGATCGTGAAGGCACTTACTTCAGCATCTCCGCGTCCTTTGGCACGCCCGCATCGATCGGCTCGGCCGTCCTGTTCGACACGGCGGTGATCTTCGCGGCGGCCGAAAGGTTCGCGCGCACGAAGACCGGCGCGGCGCCGTTGACGCGGCCGTAGAGGTCGATGATGTCCTGGTTCATGAAGCGCACACAGCCGGACGAAGCGTTCTTCCCGATGGAATCCCACTCCGGCGTGCCGTGCAGCCGGTACATCGTGTCCTTGCCGTCGCGGAAAAGATACAGCGCGCGGGCGCCTAGCGGGCTCTGCGGTCCGGGCGGCATGCCGTCCTTGTATTTCGCCAGTTCCGGCCGGCGCTGGATCATCTCCGGCGGCGGCGTCCAGACCGGCCACTTCTTCCTCGCCTGAACCACGGCGCTGCCGGTCCATCCGAAACCGGCCTTGCCGAGGCTGACGCCATAGCGGATAGCCTTGCCGCCGTCGCGCACCAGATAGAGGAAGTGCTCGGAGACATCGACGACGATCGTGCCGGGTTTTTCTCCGGTCGGGTCGGACACGACCTGGCGCACGAACTTCGGATCCATCTTGGCCACCGGGATTGCCGGCAGTTGATAGCCCTCGTCGACACGCGCCGCATACATGCTTGCGACGTCGCCGAAAGCCGGATCGCTTGGCGGCGCTGCCACTGGCGTCGTCACCACCTCCGTCGTGGTGCACGCCGAAAGGGCCACGGAGGCCGCGCCCAAAGCGGATGCACCGAGAAACGCGCGCCGGCTCAGGCGCTCAAAAAACAGCGGAATATCGGACATGAACCCCCGGCTAACCCATAAGATTTAATGGAATGCGGCCCCACGCGTCAGGATCAATATCCGATTTCGGAGGCTTTGAGAACATGATTAGATCAAGGCACGGACTGAGATAAGCCTTCGCCGAGTTGCCTGCCATGGACGAAAAGATGCCCACGCGCCGCCGCACCGGCGACCTGACCAGCGGCCCGATCCCGCGAACGCTGCTGCTGTTCGCCCTGCCCGTGCTCGGCTCCAACGTGCTGCAGTCGCTCAACGGGTCGATCAACGCCGTCTGGGTCGGCCGCTTTCTCGGCGAATCCGCGCTGACGGCCACCTCCAACGCCAACCTCGTCCTGTTCCTCATCCTCGGCACGGTGTTCGGCATCGGCATGGCGGCCACCATCCTGGTGGCACAGTCGGTCGGCGCCCGCGATCTGCCCGAAGCGCGCCGCATCGTCGGCACCAGCGCCACCTTTTTCTTCCTCATCTCGATTATCTTCGCGGTCTGCGGCTGGATCTGGGTCGACGCCATCCTCAACACGCTCGGCACCCCGGCCGATGCCTTGCCGCTCGCCCGCTCCTATCTGCGCATCATCTTTGTCGCCGTGCCGATGATGAACCTTTTGTCGTTCGTCATGACAGTGCTGCGCGGTGCTGGCGATTCACGCACGCCCTTCTTCTTCATGGCGCTCGCCGTCGTCCTCGACATCGTGCTCAACCCGCTGCTGATCCGCGGCATCGGGCCCTTCCCGGAACTCGGCATCGCCGGATCGGCCACCGCGACGCTGATCGGCCAGACGGTGAGCGTGATCGCCATTCTGATCGTGCTCTATGTGGGCAAGCATCCGCTGCGTCTGGCCGGCGCCAACCTCGCCCTGCTGCGGCCCGACCCCGCTTTGCTGCGCATCATCGTCTTCAAGGGCGTGCCGATGGGCCTGCAGATGATCGTCATCTCGGCGGCCGCGCTGACGGTGATGGGCATCGTCAATTCCTACGGTTCGCAGGTCGCCGCCGCCTACGGCATTGCCGCGCAGCTATGGACCTACATCCAGATGCCGGCGCTCGCCATCGGTGCCGCCGTCTCCTCGATGGCGGCGCAGAATGTCGGTGCCGGCCGCTGGGACCGGATCGGCCGCATCGCCGCCTCCGGCGTCGGCTTCAACCTGGTGCTGACCGGCGCACTGGTTGCCGTGTTGTCCGTTTTCGACCGTTCGGTGCTGAGCCTGTTCCTGAGCAGCGACAGCGCCGCGATCGACATCGCCGCCCACATCAACAATGTCGCGTCCTGGTCGTTCATCCTGTTTGGCATCACCATCGTGCTGTTCGCCACCGTGCGCGCCACAGGCGCGGTGATGCCGCCGCTGATCATCCTGGTGATCTCGGTGCTGATCGTGCGCACCGGCTTTGCCTACTTCATGCGCGGCGTGATCGGCGAGGAAGCCCTGTGGTGGAGTTTCCCGGCCGGCTCGATCACCTCGCTTATGCTGGCCGCGGCCTACTACCGCTTCGGCCGCTGGCGCACCATGCACATGATCGAGAACAGGCCGGCCGCCGGCGAGCCGCCGGACACCGGCCTTGGCGTGCCGCGCCAGCGCGCGAATATGGCGCCTGAGACGCCGAATGGCTGAAAGATTTGGCACCCTGGCCAGCGTTTGTCGACGGCTGGTCAGGCGAAACGCGGTGCCTTCGGCGGTTCGCCTGAACCGGCTTGTTTTGCTTCCGCTCGAAACGCCCGGGAGTCCAACAGATCCACGGACGCCGCATGTCTGGGCTTTCCTGCCACCGCTGAACACTGTGCCGACTACCTCCGGTTCGCCCAGCCACATGGCCGGTAGCCGCCCGTCCCGCCATCGCGTAGATTTCGCCGTTAGAGGGGGAGAATCCATGGGCAAAGGCAGGGTCGAGGCATTCACCGATGGCGTGGTGGCCATCATCATCACCATCATGGTGCTCGAGCTGAAAGTGCCGCATGGCGAGGATGTTTCCGCCCTGTTGCCGTTGTGGCCGATCTTCTTCTCCTACGTACTGTCCTTCATCAATGTCGGCATCTACTGGAACAATCTGCACAACATGTTCCATACCGTGCAGCGCGTCGACGGCCGCGTGCTGTGGGCGAACCTGAACATGCTGTTCTGGCTGTCGCTGGTGCCGGCGACGACGGCGTTCATGGGCGAGAACCACTTTGCGCCGGTGCCGGTCGCCGTCTATGGCGCCGATCTCGCGCTATGCGCCATCGCCTATAATATTCTGGCGGCCGCGCTGCATCGCCTGCACGGCAACGACACAGCCTTTGCCAAGGCGCTGGGCAATGACCGCAAGGGCAAGCTTTCGCTGGCTGTCTACATCGCAGCCGTCCTGCTGACCTTCGTCAATCAGTGGATCGGCGTCGCGCTTTACGTGCTGGTCGCGATGGTCTGGCTCGTGCCGGATACGCGCTTCGCGCGGGTGATCGAAAAGTAGCTGTTATCTACGTGTTTGACGCAATTCCCAAGGGAAAGCGCCATGCGCTTTTCCCGGGAAAACCGCGACACACTTTTCCTGGAATTGCTCTATTTGCGCATCGCCTTCAGTTTTTCCGCCACTGAAGCGGCAAGGTCGGCATAGCGCTCCTCCAGCCGTTCCGCCGCCTTGATGATCGAGAAATCATGGCCAAACTTCTCCAGCGCCATGCGCAGCTTCTCGACGAACTCGGCTTGTTTCTCCAGGGCGGAAAAGAGCGTCTTCACCTGCGCTTCGCTGATGTCGGGGTTGACCAGCATCTGCGGCACCTCGCGGCTCATCTGATCGCCGGTGGCTGTCTGTTCCTTCAGAATTGCGACCCAGTCCGTCAATCAGGAAATCTCCATTTCTCACGGCAACATGCGCAGCCTCGGCCGGGCTGGTCAACCCGGCCGAGGCATCTCGCCCGAAAGCGCGAAGTGGTTTTGGGACAACGACATACATGAAAACAAGACCTTGAGCGCGCCGCATGTTTCCCTTCAAACGCGATGCGCTTTAGGCGCAGAGAGGCTTGCGCAAGCCCGTTCCAGCGCTAAGTTCGGCGCCATCAAAAGAAGGAACCCATCGCCCATGATCACCGACGCCGAAATCCAGACCGCCCTGCCCGCGCTTGGCCCGGGCAACACCGCCGTCATCACCGGCGCCGCCAGCGGTATTGGTCTTGCGGCCGCCAAGCGGCTTGCATTGATGGGCATGAAGATCGTGCTGGCCGATATCGGCAGCGCGCGTCTCGACGACGCCTCCCGCGTCGTCGCTGCGATTGCGGGCGAGGATGCCGTGCTTGCCGTCGCCGCCGACGTATCGAACGCGGATGAGGTGGACCGTCTCGCCGAAAGAGCGTTCGGCCCCTTCGGCGACGTGTCGCTGCTGATGAACAATGCCGGCGTCGGCAACAACCCCGGAAAGCCCTGGGAAAACCGCGATGCCTGGAAGCGGCTTCTGGACATCAATTTCTGGGGCGTCGTGCATGGCGTCGAGGCCTTCGCGCCGCGCATGCTGGCCTCGGCCAAGCCGGGGCTGATCATCAATACCGGCTCCAAGCAAGGCATCACCACGCCGCCCGGAAACCTTGCCTACAATGTCTCGAAGGCCGGGGTGAAGACCTACACCGAAGGCTTGGCGCATGCGCTGCGCAACGAACCCGGCGCCCATCTCGCCGCCCATCTGCTGATCCCCGGCTTCACCTTTACCGGCCTCACAGAGGGCGCGACGGAAAAACCGGCCGGCGCCTGGACTGGCGAACAGGTCGTTGATTTCATGCTGGAATCCCTGACCAGGGGCGATTTCTACATCCTGTGCCCGGACAATGAAGCGGCGCGGCCGCTGGATGAAAAGCGCATGGCCTGGGCGATCGGCGACATCATCGAGAACCGCCCGGCTCTGTCGCGCTGGCATCCCGACTACAAGGAGCCTTTCGCGGCGTACATGAAGCGCTGAGTTTCGCTTCAGGCCGCGTGCTTTTTCGGCCCGCGCTTCTGCGCCACGGCCTTCTTCGCAGCCATGGCGGCGATCTGCTGGTCGTGCCGCTTGGCCGCCCGCTCGCATTTGTCGCGGATCTCCTCGACCTCGGATTCGGTCAGGTGCTCGATGCCGATGAAGTTGTTGTGGCCCTCGCTGACCCGGATCAGTTCGTCGAGCTTGGCCTGGATCGCCGCGCCGTCGCGATTCTGGGTGTTCTGGATGAGAAAGACCATCAGGAAGGTGATGACGGTCGTGCCGGTGTTGATGACGAGCTGCCAGGTGTCCGAGAAGCCGAAGAACGGCCCGGTCACCGCCCAGATGACGACGATCAGGCAACAGACGGCAAATGTCAGCGGCAGGCCGGTTATATGGGCGACCCAGTTGGCGATCTTGGTGAAAAGCTTTTCCATCTATCGAAATCCCTCAGTGCTGCGGCGCAATGAGAAACAACCGGCGACCGTTTCAGGTTCCCGGCGCAAACAAATACGTCAGGCACAATTGGATGCACGCATAAAGAGAACAAGGTGGCAAACACACCTTATGGCTTCAATGTCACAGTAGCCGTGCAGGCAAGAGAACCTGCTCCTTCCGCTTCAAGGCGGTTTACCTCCGGCCCCTTCCGCTGCGCCACCCCCGCATGGCGGAAGGGGTTTCAGTCCGTCAGATGGCGTCGTTTTCCCAGCGGTCGAGGAAAGCCTCGATCGGCATTTCCTGCATGTCGGGAACCGCCCTGGCGAGCTTTTCGACCGGCCAGTCCCACCAGGCGAGCGCTTCGATCCGTGCCGCGACAGCGGCCGGGAAGCGTGGCCTGAGCGGTCTGGCCGGCACCCCGGCGACGATGGCGTAGGGCGGCACATCATGCGTCACCACCGCATTGGCGCCGATGACGGCGCCATTGCCGATGGTGACCCCGGGCATGATCACCGCACCGTGGCCGATCCAGACATCATGGCCCATGGTCACGGCTTTCGCCTGCCGCCGCGCGCGGAATGCGGCGTCGACGCCCAGCCAGCGAAAATACTCGTTCGGCCGGTAACTGACCTTATGCTGGGTCAGCCGCTCGATCGGGTGCTCCAGCGCGTTGATGCGGCTGTTGGAGGCGATCGAACAGAATTTGCCGATCGTCGTGTAGATCGCTTCAGCGTGGCGCTCGAAATAGGAGAAGTCGCCGACCGTCACCTCGCGCAACACCACCCGCTCGCCGATCGAGGCATAGCGGCCGAGCTTGCAGGCCTTCAGTTCCGCGGTCGGATGGATGCGCGGCTCGGAATCCTTCGGGACGAGATTTTCGGAACGGTCCATGCGGGCGGCTTTACCCCCGAGCGATTGGTCCCGCAAGTCGGGAGCAGTTGTCCGTCTACCAATTGTGCGGAGGAGTTCGACCCACCCTATTTCGGCTTGCCGTTGGTCCACACCACGTTCTGGCCGTAGAGCGGCACGGTGGTGACCGACATCTTGGCCGAGCCGTTCTGCACCTGGCGCGAATGCGACAGGTAAATCAGCGTCTCGTTGGCCTTGTCGTAGATGCGGTTCACCACCTGCTTCTTCCAGATCAGGCTGATGCCTTGCTTGAACACCTCCTCGCCGCCTTCGCTCATGTCGATGGCGCCGATGGTGATCGGGCCGGTCTGGCGGCAGGAGATCGAGGAATCGGAGGGATCCTCGAACCAGTTGCCCTTGTGCAGGCGATCGATGATGCCGCGATCGAAATAGGAGACGTGGCAGGTGACGCCCTCCACCTTCGGATCCTTGATCGCCTCGACGATGATGTCGTTGCCGAGCCAGTCGACACCGACCTTGCCGACTTCATCGGCGAAGGCCGTGCCAGCGCCAAGGACAACGCACGCGGCCAGCGCGCCGCCGATCAGTTTTCGCCCAATCAGAGCTTGCAAGGGAGCCTCCTGCTTCGAGTTGCCGGTCACAGGTGGGGCGAACAGCCCGGCTTTGCAAGCAGATACGTCAACACCAATGCGGTTGCGGCAACGCGGCACTTTGCCTGGGCGGGGTAGAACCGCTAAGAGACTGTTTCGAAATTCGCTCTGGTGAGTCATATGATGGTGGTTTCGAGAACCGTAGCGCAGCGGACATTTGGTCCGTGAGCAACGGAAGCGCAGAAAACGCCATCAGATGGCCACCAGAGTAGAATTTCCAAACAGGCTCTAAGACTGTCGTGCTGGCGCGGCATGTGGCCGGCGCCCCGATGATTTCGCGGACGGACCTTACTGATGATGCGTTCTATTCTGGTCGGCATTCTCGTCCTGATGGCGGCCGGCATCGGCTGGCTGACCTTCGACTGGTACCGCGGCCACTATGGTGGCGAGCCCTTCGGCGCCGCCTTCACGCTGGTCGACCAGAAAGGTGCGCCGATCACCGAGGCCGCCTTCAGGGGCCAGCCCAGTGTCGTCTTCTTCGGCTTCACCCATTGCCCCGAGGTCTGCCCGACCACGCTGTTCGAACTGGCCGGCTGGCTGAAGACGCTCGGCGACGACGGCAAGAACCTGCACGCCTATTTCGTCTCGGTCGATCCGGAGCGCGACACGCCAGATGTCATGAACAGCTATGTCAGCAATTTCTCCGACCGCATCGTCGGCATCACCGGCGACCCGGACAAGGTCCATGCCATGGCCAAGTCGTTCGGCATCTACTGGAAGAAGGTCGACACCGGCGACGGCGACTACACGATGGATCACACCGCCTCGGTGCTGCTGCTCAACGCCAAGGGCGACTTTGCCGGCACCATCGCCTATGGCGAAAGCCCTGACACCGCCATTGCCAAGTTGAAGCGATTGGCCGCGGGCTGACGCATGATCCCGAAAAGTGGGAACCGGTTTTCGGACAAGATCATGCTCAAACAAGACACATAATCCATGACCCAGACGCGGCTTCATTTCATTACCGGAAAGCTCGAGGCGGACAGCATTTTCGCGGCGTTCGAGGCGGCCTTCGAGGATGAAGGCCTGCCGATCGCCGTGCTGGAGGTCGACGAGGATCGCGACATCTACGAAGTGTCGCTCTATGCCGATGGCGACGTCGATGCGGTCGAGGCGCGGGCCAAGGACATCCTTGTCGGCCTTTCCATACCAAAGCCTATCGAGCGCGAATCCCTGCCCGATATCGACTGGGTGGCGCGCTCGCTGGAAGGCTTGAAGCCGGTGCGCGCCGGCCGTTTCTTCGTCCACGGCGCACATGACCGCAGGAAGCGCCACAGCGGCGAGCTTGCCATCGAGATCGAGGCGGGCCTTGCCTTCGGCACCGGCCACCACGGCACCACCGCCGGCTGCCTCGAAATGCTGGAAAGGGTCATGCGCCGCGAACACCCGCGCAATGCGCTCGACCTCGGCACCGGCAGCGCGGTGCTGGCCATCGCTGTCGCCAAGCTGGCGCACATTCCGGTGCTGGCCACCGACATCGACCCGGTGGCGGTGAGAGTGGCTGCCGCCAATGCGCGGCTCAACCACGTCAAGGCAATGGTGGAAACGGTGACTGCGCCGGGCTTTCACCATCCGATCTTTGGCAAGTGCGCGCCCTTCGATCTCATCGTCGCCAACATATTGGCACGGCCGCTGATGCGACTGGCGCCGCAAATGGCGCAGCATATTGCGCTTGGCGGCTCGATCGTGCTGTCAGGCATCCTCGACCGCCAGCGCGACGCCGTCGTCTCGGCCTATGTCGGCCAGAATTTCCGCCACGTGCGCACCTTGCACCGCGAGGGCTGGGTGACGATCCACCTCAAGCATTGAGGCAGACAAGCCGGCAACGACCCAGCTTGGACCAAAGCCAGCCGGTTGTCAGTCAAGCGACGCTGTAGCAGGTTGCGGCAGCTGGAAATCGATTCCGATTTTCAAGCTCATGCGCTACATCAGCGCCGAATTCAGGGAGGCCCAAAATGTTCCAGACCTTCGATTCCGCGGGCGACCCGGCAGTCGGTAAGCCGCGCGTTGCGCTGCTGCGCCAGTGGCTGGCGGCCAACGGGCTGGACGGCTTCATCGTGCCGCGCGCCGACGAACATCAGGGGGAATATGTCGCTGATCGCTCGGCGCGGCTGAAATGGCTGACCGGTTTCAGCGGCTCGGCCGGTGTTGCCATCGTGCTGCGCGACCGCGCCTTCGTCTTTGTCGACGGGCGCTACACGCTGCAGGTGCGCCACGAGGTCGATCTAGACATCTTTTCGATCGAAAGCCTGGTCGACAACCCGCCAGCCGCCTGGCTGAAGGACAATCTCGGCAAGGGAGCGCGGCTAGGCTTTGACCCGTGGCTGCACACGATCAGCGAGGTCAAGGCGCTGCAGGCCTCGGCCGACAAGACCGGCGCGGTGCTGGTGCCACTCGACAAGAACCCGATCGACATCATCTGGAAGGATCAGCCCGAGGCGCCGGTGGCGCCGGTCGAACTCCACCCGATCGGCTTTGCCGGCGAGCTCGCCAAGGACAAGCTGGCGCGGCTGGCAACGGCGATTGCCAAGGACGGCGCCACCCATGCGGTGCTGACCGACCCCTCCTCCATCGCCTGGGCCTTCAACATCCGTGGCGGCGACGTGCCGCACACACCGCTGGCGCTCGGCTTCGCCATCCTCGCTGCCGACGGATCGCACCAGCTTTTCATGGACCGGCGCAAGTTCTCGCGCCAGGTCGCGGCCTATCTCACGCAGCTCGCCGAGCCGCATGAACCCGGTGAATTCGAGGCGGCGATCGTGGCCCTTGCCAAGGGTGGCGCGAAGATCGCCCTCGACCCGGTGCTGGCGGCCGACAGGCTGCGCATGCTGGTCGAAGACAATGGCGGCACGGTGGTTGCCGCAGCCGACCCCGCCCGCATTCCGCGCGCCACCAAGAACCAGGCCGAGATCAACGGTTCGCGCGCCGCGCATCGCCGCGATGGCGCCGCGGTGGCGAAGCTTTTGTGCTGGCTGGAGCGCCAAAAACCCGGCTCGCTTGATGAGATCACCGTGGTGACCAAGCTGGAAGAGGCGCGGCGGCGGACCGGCGAGGAAACCCAGATGCCGCTGCGCGACATCTCATTCGACACCATTTCCGGCGCCGGCCCGAATGGCGCCATCATGCACTACCGCGTGTCACGCGCCACCAGCCGCAAGCTGCAGGCCGGCGAGCTGTTCCTGCTCGATTCCGGCGGCCAGTATCAGGACGGCACCACCGACATCACCCGCACGGTGCCGATCGGCCAGCCGACCGAGGAAATGCGCGAACGCTTCACGCTGGTGCTGAAAGGCATGATCGGCATCTCGACGCTGCGTTTCCCCGCCGGCACGCGCGGCTCGGAAATCGACGCCGTCGCCCGCATGGCGCTGTGGAAGCACGGCTGCGACTTCGCCCACGGCACCGGCCATGGCGTCGGCTCGTACCTGGCGGTGCATGAGGGCCCGCAACGCATCGCCCGCACCGGCACCGAAAAGCTGCTCGAAGGCATGATGCTGTCCAACGAACCCGGCTACTACAAGGAAGGCTCCTACGGCATCCGCATCGAGAACCTGATCCTGGTAACGCCGGCGGAAGAGGTCGAAGGCGGCGACATCGCCATGCACGGCTTCGAGACGCTGACGCTGGCGCCTATAGACAAGCGGCTGGTGCGCACCGACCTGCTGACACGCGATGAACTGCACTGGCTCGACACGTACCATGCCCGCGTGCTGGCCGAGATCGGGCCGATGCTCGACGGCGAAACGCTGGCCTGGCTGGAAAAGGCCACCGCGCCACTGCCGCACGATGCGAAGATCTGAAGACGTGCCGGCGTGGAGTCCGTGTCCGATAGGACGCGGCGCTTAACCGACCAGATGCCGGCCAATGATCAACACGGCTGCACCAACCAGAAACATTGGCAGAAGCCCACCGCGCAGCGATACTGCGCCGGCGAGCCCCAGCGCAGCCCATTCCACCGGCCCGGCCCCGAGCGCGGCCGGCGCCACCAGCGTTGTCAGCACTGCTGCTGGTACAGCGTTCAAACCCGCCTCGACGCGCGGATGCACATGTTCGAAACGCGAGAGCACGAGGTGCCCGCCTACGCGCGTGGCATAAGTGACCAATGCACCCGCGAGTATGATCCACAGTGTCGTGCTCACAGCGCCGCTCCACGCTTCGGCATTGCAGCGGCAAACACAATTCCAGCGGCGGCACCAATCGACACATGCCAGGGTGAGCCGACAAATTTGTAAGCCAGGATAGAGGCGGCAGCGCTTATCAGGACGACCGGCAACCAAAGCGGCCGGTCACGAAATTCGGTCACCAGTCCGAGAAAATAGATGGGTAGCAGGAAGTCGAGGCCGATCGCATGCGGGTTGGGTATCAAGCCGCCAAACGTCGCGCCCGCTGCTGACAGCGCCACCCAGAGAATGTAGATCGGCAGCGCCATGCCCATATACCAGACGAACGTCACTTCTTCACCGCGCTCGCTCTTGACCTCCGCCTCGGCATATTGCGGATCGACGAGGAAGAAGTAGGCAATCGCTTGCTTGATCGGCGGCCAATGCGCAAGACGCGGGCCAACCGACGCCGAATAAAGCACGTGCCTGAAGTTTACCGCGAAGATCGAAAGCACGATCAGCCAAGGCGCGACCTGATGGCCGAACAGCTCAATGCCGACCATTTGACTGGCGCCGCCATAGATCGTCGCACTCATCAGCGTCGCTTCAGTCACGGACATGCCATTGTCAACCGCGAGCGCACCAAAGAGCAACGCAAAGGGCGAAGCCGCAACCACGGTCGGAATGCTCGCCCGGACGCCAAGCCAAAAATCGCTGGCGGGAGAATTTTCGGTCAAGGCCTCTGCTGACATCTCACGTTCCTAGGTCGCGCCGACATGTAGGTGTCTGCGATTGAAAAGTCAGTCGAATTCGCTTGAGCCGATAAATCAGCGAAACTGATGTCATGGACCAACGCCCAGCATTGGCTCAAACAACCAGAAGCTGTATGATTCTTCGGTCGTTTGACCGGAACAAACCGTCGTCTGTTGAGGGCAGGCCCATGAACGGCATAAACCACCTCGTTTTGGCAGCTCACGATCTCGACGCGCTTCGTTCTGCCTACAGCGAACTCGGTTTTACTCTGACCCCGCGCGGTCAGCACCCATTCGGCACCGGCAATTCGATCATTCAGTTGCACGGCAACTATCTGGAACTTCTGTCAGTCACGATTCCGCAGGACGTTGTCGAGCATGGAGAAGGCAAATTCTCCTTCTCGGCTTTCAATCGCGACTATCTGGCCCGACATGAAGGATTCTCGATGACGGTGCTGGATACGTCGGATGCCGCCGCCGACAGAGCGGCCTGGATGGCAGAAGGGTTGCGGACATATCAGCCCTTCGAATTCTCCCGCATGGCAAAGATGCCGACCGGCGAGGACGTTCGCGTCGGCTTTTCGCTGGCTTTCCTGTCAACGCCGGCGGCACCGTGGTTCGGCCATTTCGCTTGCCAGCATTTCCGGCCGGAATATTACGCGCAGCCACAATATCTTGGGCACGCCAACTCGGCGCAGACGGTTCGCGACGTCTGGCTTTCGGGCAAAGATGCACTTGAGCTTGCTGAGCATATGCGGGCTTTTACGGGCGTGGCTGCAGAAAAGGGAAGCGCAGGCAGCATTGTCTTCAATACCCTCACAGGGGCCATCATTTTGGCCAGCCCGCAGGCTTTTGAAGATGCCTTCGGCATGTCACCTCCCCACCCTGATGACGGCCCCCATCTTGCCGGACTGACCATCAGGTGCCGAACGCTCGAAACCTTCATCGATCTCGGGCTGCCGTGGGCCGGCAGTCGGCTCGTCCTGTCGCCGACGCGGGGCTTCGGAACTGCGGTCGCCTTTTCGACTTAACACCGCCCTGCAAGCGGTATGACTCATCTGATCCGTCTCGGCATCAGCTGACGACGAGCGAAGAAATATGAAGTGTGAGTTGTCTATTTCTCGGGGACCTTGCCCTCGATCGCCCTGCCCCAGTCGAGCAGCGGCCTGGCGCGAACGGTAAAATCGACGAGTTCGTCGACCAGCTCCGCCATATGGATTCCCGCCGGGTCGATCACATGCTGGACGACAAAATGCCGGTTGCGGATGGCCTCTGCCAGATCGGGTTCGCTGATATGCTCGAAGCCGCGTGGCATACGCTTCATGCAGCCTTCCGTCTCGAGTTCAAGGCTGTTTTTCTTCAGTGCCTTTACCACGGCGCGAAACTTGTCAGGTTGCGTCGCGATGGTTTTGCGCATCGCCAGCAGCAGCGCCGGCTCCGGCTGCCACCAGGCGACGTCGGCAAAACAGCGCTCCAGCCCGATATGCACGTAGAACACGCCCTGCTCCATCTTGGTGCCGTCGGGCGACAGGATTGCCGACAAATGCCGGTTGTAGGGCCGCTTGTCCTTGGCGAAGCGCACATCGCGGTTGATGCGGAACAGCGACTTCTTGCGATCGCCGCGCAGACCGAGCCCTGCTGCCGCGAACCGCTCCGTGAGCGTTTCGACCAGATCGCCGAAGGGATCGCGCAACTCCTTTTCGAACAGGTCGCGGTTTTCCAGGAACCACTCCCGGCTCTGATGGAAATCCAACGCCTTCAGGAACGGAATGGCCTTTGGGCCGAAACCCTTGAATGCACCTTCCATCACGCCTTGCCGATCCGCACCAGCCAGGCGTCCTCGTCGATCACCTCGACGCCGAGTTCGCTGGCGAGCTTAAGCTTGGAGCCGGCACCCGGCCCGGCGACCACCAGATCCGTCTTCGCCGAAACCGAGCCTGCGACCTTCGCGCCGAGACGTTCGGCCATCGCCTTGGCTTCCGGACGCGTCATCTTCTCCAGCGTGCCTGTGAACACGATTGTCTTGCCCGCGACCGCGCTGTCGGCCGAGATGGTCACGACATATGGCTTCGGCTTGACCTGCTTGAGCAGCGCATCCAGCACGTCGTCATTACGCTCGTTGCCGAAGAAATCGCGAAGCGCGTCGATCACCGTGTCGCCGATGCCGTTGACCGATGGGAAAACGGTATGCGGATCGTCGGCCGCCGCTGTCTCCTTGCCGACGCGGATCAACTCCTCGATGGTCGAGAAGGTTTTGGCAAGCACAGCGGCCGTGGTTTCGCCGATATGGCGGATGCCGAGCGCGAAGATGAAACGGTCCAGTTCCGGTTCGCGGCGCGAGTCGATGGCAGCGAACAGCTTGTCGAGGCCTTCGTAATTGCGGTCCTCGACGCTGCGTACATTCTTGCGCGTCTTGCCCGATGCGGCCTCGCGCTGCCTGGCCTGCTCCTCACGCCGCTCGGCAAGCGCCTTGGTGACGGCAGGACGGCGATCCCTGAGCGTGAAGATATCGGCGGCTGTCTTGATCAATCCCGCGTTGAAGAAGGTGTCTATGTTTTCCGCGCCGAGGCCTTCGATGTCCAAGGCACCGCGAGACACGAAGTGGCGCAATCCTTCCACGGCCTGCGCGGGGCAGATCAGTTCGCCGGTGCAGCGGCGGCGGGAATCTTCCTTGCCGGTCTTCTCGTTGATCTCGCGCGTCGCCGGCGAGCCGCAGATCGGGCAGGTGTGCGGGAACTCGTATGGCACGGCATCGGGCGGACGCTTGTCGATGACGACGCTGACGATCTGCGGTATGACGTCCCCTGCCCGCTGGATCACCACCGTATCGCCGATACGCACGTCGATGCCGTCGCGGATCGGCTGGCCCGTGCTGTCCAGACCCTTGATGTAGTCCTCATTGTGCAGCGTGACATTTTCGACCACGACACCGCCAACCGTGACCGGCGCCAGCCGCGCAACCGGCGCCAGCGTGCCGGTGCGGCCGACCTGGATGTCGATCTTCTGCACGGTCGTCATCGCCTGTTCGGCGGGGAATTTATGCGCAACCGCCCAGCGCGGCTCGCCAGTGACGAAACCCCATCTGCGCTGCAGCTCAAGCTGGTCGACCTTGTAGACGACGCCGTCAATGTCGTAGCCCAACGAAGAGCGCTGCTCCTCGATCCGATGATAATGCGCGATCAGCTCCTCGGCCGACTTCGCCCGCACCATCAGCGGACTGATCGCGAAACCCCAATCCTTGAACTTCTGCACGGAGCCGTACTGGGTCGGAGCGGGATCCTCCGACGTATAGCCCCAGGCATAGGCGAAGAATTTAAGGTTGCGGCTGGCGGTGACGGACGGATCCTTCTGGCGCAAGGAACCGGCCGCCGTGTTGCGCGGATTGACATAATCCTGGCCGCCAACCGCCGCCGAGCGTTGCTTCAGCGCCTCGAATTCCGCGTAGGTCATGTAGACCTCGCCGCGTATCTCGATGACCTCTGGCCAGCCCGAGCCCTTCAGCTTCGCGGGAATGTCGGCGATCGTCCTGAGATTGGCGGTGATGTCCTCGCCGACGGCGCCGTCGCCACGCGTTGCGCCCTGCACGAACACGCCGCCCTCATAGCGCAGCGAAGCCGACAAACCGTCGATCTTCGGCTCGGCCGTGAAGGCGATGTCGAGATCCTTGTCGCGATCGAAGAACCGCCGGCCGCGTTCGATGAAATCGGCGACATCCTCGTCGGTATAGGCCTTGGCGAGGCTGAGCATCGGCACCGCATGGCGCACCTTGGCGAAGCCTTCCGCCGGCGCAGCGCCGACCCTGCGCGACGGCGAATCCTCGCGCACCAGCGCCGGAAAGCGCTGCTCGATGGCAAGGTTGCGCCGTGTCAGCGCATCATATTGCGCGTCGGTGATTATCGGCGCGTCCTCGGTATGGTAGCGCCGGTCATGCTCGGCGATCTCTTCCGCCAGGCGCTTCAGCTCGGCTTCGGCTTCGCTTTCTGTCAGGGCATCGGCTGGTTTTTCGGACATGGTTTCAGACCCGGCTCAACAGTGTATGTCGCCCAAAAGTGCGCAGCAGTTTTGGGACAACGACATGCATAGAAACAAAGACCTAAAGCGCGTCGCGTAAATCCGATTCGACGCGACGCGCTTTAGTGGTCCGCGACCATAGATCAGCTTTCGGATTCAAGGGAGCAAAATTCTGATAAAACCGCGCCGAAACAGCGGGATGGCGCCACAAGCTGACTCTGTTGCCAAGTCCGGATTTTGCCAGCCTGGCGAACCGTGCGCCGTCAGGACGCGGCGGTGTTCTCGCGCAGCAGCCGCTCGGCCGCCGCACGCGCCTCGTCGGTGATGGTGGCGCCGGCGAGCATGCGCGCGATCTCTTCCTGCCGCGCCGGACGGTCCATCTCGGCAATGCCAGTCGCGACGCGGTCGGCGCCGCCCGACTTGGAGATCAGGAAATGCGTCGCCGCGCGCGCCGCCACCTGCGGCGCATGCGTGACCGACAGCACCTGAACGCGCTTCGACAGCCGCGCCAGCCGCTGGCCGATGGCGTCGGCGACAGCGCCGCCCACGCCGGTGTCGATTTCATCGAAAACCAGCGTCGGCGCCGAACCACGGTCGGCCAGCGCCACCTTCAGCGCCAAAAGGAAGCGCGAAAGCTCGCCGCCGGAAGCCACTTTCATCATCGGCCCGGGCCGCGTGCCTGGATTGGTGCGCACCCAGAACTCGATCTGGTCGATACCCTCTTCCATGCGGCTCTCGGCCTCGCTCTCCATCTCGACGATGAAGGCGGCGCGTTCGAGCTTCAGCGCCGGCAATTCGGCCATGACGGCCTTGGTCAGACCGACCGCCGCCGCATGACGAAGCGAGGACAGCTGTGCGGCGGCAATGTCATAGGTCTCGCGCGCCGCGGCAGCCTGCTTTTCCAGCCCGTGCAAGCGTTCCTCGCCGGCATCGAGATCGGCGAGATCGGCCGACATCGTGTCGCGCAATTGCGCCAGGTCGTCGACGGCCACGGTGTGCTTGCGTGATGCGGCGCGCAGCGAAAACAACCGCTCCTCCGCCTTCTCCAGCCGCTGCGGATCATATTCGGTGGCGCGCAGTGCTGCCTCGACCCCCGATTGCGCGGCGTCGAGCGACAGCATCGCCTCGTCGAGCGACTTGACCACGTCGTCGAGCAGGCCCGGCGCTTCGGTCACCTTGCGTTGCAAGCGTCTGAGCAGGCTCGCCAGTTGCGGCAAGGGCGAGGACGGGCCGGACAGCACATCTTGCGCATCATGGATTTCGGAAGCGATCTTCTCCGCCCGCATCATCGATGCGCGCAGCTCGGCGAGATCGGTCTCCTCGCCCGGCTGCGGATCCAGCTTCGTCAGCTCCGCCACCGCCGCACGCAGATAGTCGGCCTCGCGCGCGGCCGCCGCCACCTTGGCGCGGTGACGCGACAGCTCCTGCTCGCAGGCGCGCCAGTGCCGCCATGCCTCGCCGGTCGAGCGAACCGCGCCGAGATGGCCACCGAAGGCGTCGAGTACATCGCGGTGCGCGCCGGGATCGACCAAGGCGCGTTCGTCGTGCTGGCCGTGGATTTCGACCAGCGCGCGGCCGACATCGCGCATCAGCGTGACGCTCGAGGGCTGATCGTTGACGAAGACGCGAGTACGGCCATCGGCCGTCTGCAGGCGGCGCAGGATGATGTCGCCGTCATCGTCGATGGCGTTTTCGGCGAGCAGTGTACGGGCCGGATGGTTGCGCGGCACGTCGAAGACGGCGATGACCTGGCCCTGCGCCGCGCCATGGCGCACCAGCGACGCGTCGCCGCGCGCGCCGAGCGCCAGCGACAGGGCATCGAGCAGGATGGATTTGCCGGCGCCGGTTTCGCCGGTCAGCACGGAAAGACCCGGCTGAAAGTCGATATCCAGCTTCTCGATCAGGACGATATCGCGGATCGACAGTCTGGAAAGCATCAGAACCCGGACCTATTGCATGTCGCCCAAAAGTGGACCCGGTTTTGGGAGAACGACATGCACAAAAACAAAAGACTTAAAGCGGCACGCGACCATCTGGAGTCGCAGCGCCGCACTATCTTTTTGTTTGAGCGCCGGATCAATCCGAAAAAGCGCTTCGCACGCTTCGGTCCAATGCTCTGGGTCAGGCGCCGCCGGTGATCATCTTCCCGGCCTTGGATATCCATGAGCCGGCATTCTCGCGCGGCGCAAGCCCATTGCTCTGCAGTAGCTTGTAGGAATCCTTGTACCACGGGCTGTCGGGGTAGTTGGTGCCGAGCACGGCGGCGGCGGTCTGCGCCTCCGAGGTCAGGCCCATCGCGTAATAGCTTTCGGTCAGGCGGGCCAGGGCTTCCTCGACATGGCGCGTGTTGGAGTAGTTCTCCACCACGGTGCGGAAGCGCTTGACGGCTGCGATGTACTCGCGGCGCTCGAGATAGTAGCGGCCGATCTGCATTTCCTTGCCGGCCAGCTGATCGTTGGCGAAGCGCATCTTTTCCTTGGCGTCGTCGACATATTCCGATGTCGGCCAGCGCGTCACCAGGTCCTGCATTGTCTGAAGGGTCTGGCGCGCTTCCTTCTGGTCCTGCGTCACATCCTTGATCTGGCGGTAGTAGCTCAAGCCGATGATGTACTGCGCGTAGGCCGCGTCATCGGTCGACGGATAAAGCGTGAGATAGCGCTTGGCCGAGCCGATCGCCTCGTCGTAATTGCCCTGGCGGTAGTCGGCGAAAGCACCCATCACCATCGATTTGCGGGCGAATTCCGAATAGGGATGCTGGCGGTCGACGGCATCGAATTTGCGGCTCGCCTCTTGCAGGCGTCCTGCATTCAGATTGGCAAGGCCCTGATTGTAGAGAACATCGGCCGGCTCGGTCTGGTCGACATAGGTCGACAGGTCGATATCTTTCTCCGACGACATGCAGGCCGACAGGAAGAGCGATGGAACAACCACCGAAAGCGCCAGGAAAACAGCCCGCTGCGGCGCTTTCGATTGACCAACTCGCTTGAAGAACATGATTGGATTCCGCCCTTTCGGCGTTATTTCAATGCGTGTTGCATGCCGTTGTCCCAAACTTGGTCCCCACTTTTGAGCGACATGCACTAATCGAAGGCAGCAGCCATAAACCATAACCGCCTTGCCCGGCAACGCTATCGCCGGCCAATCGCACATTTTTGTGGCGATCGGACGCTGCTTGAAAATCCGTGCAATTTCACCAACAGGTGGTGCATTCGTGCAACACCTCTACCCGCCATGGAATCCGAAAAAAGTTAAGAAAATCAAATCATCCAGGGCGCGTAGAGCGGCGCGTTGACGGCGTTCATCTCGGCGGAGCGGCCACGCTCGCGGCGCGTCGTCTCGACGATCTCGAATGCCGTGCGATCCGACAGCAGCCGGCGCAGCGCAGCGGCATTCATCCTGTGGCCACCGCGATAGGAGCGGAAGCAGCCGATGAAACGGGCGCCGGCCAGCGCCAGGTCGCCCATGGCATCAAGCGTCTTATGGCGGACGAACTCGTTGGGATAGCGCAGGCCGCCCATGTTGATGACGCGGTTGTCGTCACCGATCACCAGCGAATTCTCCAGCGACGAGCCGAGCGCGTAGCCGGCGGCCCACAGCCGCTCGACGTCCTTCATGAAGCCGAAGGTGCGGGCGCGCGCGAGGTCGCGGCGGAAAATATCGGCGTTGAGGTCGGACGCGAACAGCTGCCGGCCGATCGCCGGGCTTTCGAAGTCGATCTCGATCTCGAAACGGGTGCCGTCATAAGGCTTGAACTCCGCCCACGAGGCGCCGTTCTCGATGCGAACCGGCTTAATGACCCTGATATAGCGTCGCTTGACCGACAGCGTTTCAACGCCTGCCTGGTCGATGGCTTCGACGAACGCCATGGCGCTGCCATCGAAGATGGGAACCTCGGAACCGTCGATCTCGATGGCGACATTGTCGATGCCGAGCCCGAACAGTGCTGCCATGATGTGCTCGACCGTGGCGATGTGTTCGCCAGCGGGATCACCAAGCATGGTGCACAGGTCAGTGGCCCCGACTTCGGAAACCAGGGCGCGGAATTCACGGCCCTGCTCTGCGCCATTGAAGAGCTGGAAGACGATGCCGGTGTCGGCATCGGCCGGCATAAAGCTGACGGAAACTTCCTTGCCGCTGTGGACGCCGGTGCCGGTAAGCGACACGCGCGTCTTCACTGTCGTCTGATAGTCGTGCAAGACAATCCCCATAAGCCCGTAATGCCTAGGTCCGCTTCTCCAGCCCGAGGGCGCGGCTCTTGTTGAAATCGGCAGGCAGGGCGACTTTCCCCCGAAAACCCGGCAAACCGACCATGGTAGGCAGCGAAGATAGTGTCGAGGGAGGGAGACTCCAAATCACGGTTTCTTACTCTTTGTAACCGCGAACCGGATCCTGCACGTCTCTGTAAGTGATTGAAAACACAATACTAAAAACGTTAACAGGCAAGCAATTCCTTGCCTGCCTGTTAACAATCGTTAAAGCTCGTTTACCGATCAGTTGGCCTGGCGGCGCAGGAACGCCGGAATCTCCAACTGATCGTCATCCTGAGTCGGCCTGACCTGCGGAGTCAGGCGGCCCTGCTCGTCCAGTTGACCGCGGCGCGGCGCGTAGAGCTGCGCGTCTTGGCTGGCAAGTCGGCGCACTTCGGGCGCTGCCTGGCGCAGCTTGGGTTCGCGCGGCTGCGCCGGCTGCAGCCGTGCAGGCTCTTCCTCGCGACGGGTCAGGCCGTTGGTCAGGCGCTTCAGAAGGCCCATCGGTCCGCTGTTGTTCTCGTGGTCGACCGGGCGGCTCTTGGCATCCACCTCGGCCTTGACGACCGGCGGAAAGTCCTCGACGCGCGGCATCCGCTGCGGCGCCATCGCAACCGGCTGCGGAGCTTCACGCTGCAGCATTTCGCGCGGCTGCTGAGCCGGCTGCACCACTGGCTGCGGCATCGGCTGTGCTGGCGGCGCCTGGAAGATCTTGCTCTGCGGGCGGAAATCCTCTGCGTGGGTAACGGGAGCCGGACGAGCTTGCGCCATGGCTGCGGCATTTGCTTCGGCCAGTTGGATGGCCTCGGCGACCGGGTCGACGGCGCGCGGTTCGTAAGCTGCCTGCTGGACCGGCGCCGGGCGGCTTTCCACCGCGGCGACGGCCGGCCGGCTGACCGGCTTCGGAGGTGCGGTGCGGATCGAGATCGGCGCTGCGGCGATTTCAGCCGCCGACTTGTCGATGCCGGTGGCAACCACCGAGACGCGGATGACGCCTTCGAGTTCTTCGTCGAAGGTGGCGCCGAGGATGATGTTGGCATCCTGGTCGACTTCCTCGCGGATGCGGGTCGCCGCTTCGTCGACTTCGAACAGGGTCAGGTCGCGGCCGCCGGTGATCGAGATCAGCAGGCCCCTGGCGCCCTTCATCGAGGTCTCGTCGAGCAGCGGGTTGGCAATGGCAGCCTCAGCGGCGGCCATCGCGCGGCCCTCGCCCGAAGCCTCGCCGGTGCCCATCATCGCCTTGCCCATCTCGCGCATGACCGAGCGGACGTCGGCGAAGTCGAGATTGATCAGGCCTTCCTTGACCATCAGGTCGGTGATGCAGGCAACACCGGAATAGAGCACCTGGTCGGCCATGGCGAAGGCGTCGGCGAAGGTGGTCTTGTCATTGGCCAACCGGAACAGGTTCTGGTTGGGGATGACGATGAGGGTATCGACGCATTTCTGCAGCTCTTCGATGCCCAAATCCGCCGTCTTCATGCGGCGCTGGCCTTCGAAATGGAACGGCTTGGTGACGACACCGACGGTGAGGATGCCCTTTTCGCGGGCGGCACGCGCCACGACCGGAGCAGCACCGGTACCGGTGCCGCCGCCCATACCGGCGGTGACGAAGCACATATGGGTGTTGGACAGATGATCGATGATCTCGTCGATGCATTCTTCCGCCGCCGCGCGCCCGACTTCCGGCTGCGATCCGGCACCAAGGCCTTCGGTGACATGGGCGCCGAGCTGGATCAGCCGATCGGCCTTCGACATGGTCAGCGCCTGCGCGTCGGTGTTGGCCACCACGAACTCGACACCGCGCAGACCGGCGGTGATCATGTTGTTGACGGCATTGCCGCCGCCGCCGCCGACACCGAACACGGTGATGCGCGGCTTAAGCTCGGTGATGTCCGGCTTCTGCAGATTGATGGTCATTGTCTCCGTCCTTTGCCTTTCACGCCGCTTCGCCGCAGCGGCCGCCTATGGGGCTGTCCCCGTCAATTAGAAACTGTCTCTCAACCACTGACTCATGCGATGCAGTTTTCCGCCCGTTCCGGTCATCCTGAGACCGGAAATTCCTTTCGCCGGATGGCTCTCGAAGCTTGCCATCTGCGGATAGATCAGAAGCCCCACCGCGGCCGAGAAGGCCGGTCCCTTTGCCGCTTCCGGCAAGCCGGCCACGCCGAGCGGGCGGCCGATGCGCACATTGCGTCCGAGGATCCGGCGCGCCGCCTCCGGCAGGCCGGCAAGTTGGCTGGCGCCGCCGGTCAAGACAACACGCTTGCCCACCGCATTGCCGTAGCCGGATTTGTTCAGCCGGTCGCGCAGCAGTTCGAGCGTCTCGTCGATGCGCGCGCGCACGATGCGCGTCATCACCGAGCGCGGGATCTGCAGCGGCACGTCACCGTCGTCGCCGATCGGCTGGATCGAGACCAGGTCGCGGTCGTCGGCGCTGCCCGGCAATGCCGAGCCATGCATCACCTTCAGCCGCTCGGCAGCGTCGAGTGAGGTCGACAGGCCCTTGGCCATGTCCAGCGTGACATGGTTGCCGCCGATGGCAATGGCATCGCCATGGACGAACTTGCCTTCCGAAAACACCGAGATGGTCGTCGTGCCGCCGCCCATGTCGATGCAGGCCGCACCCATTTCGAGTTCGTCATCGACCAGGGCAGCCAGCCCGCTGGCATAGGGCGTCGCCACCATGCGCTCGACCGAAAGGTGCGAACGGTTGATGGAAAGCTCCAGATTGCGCATCGGCGCGGCGTCGCCGGTCAAGACATGCATGTCCACACCGAGTGCGTCGCCGACCATGCCGCGCGGATTACGCACGCCGCGCTCGGCATCGAGCGAGAAGCCGACGGGGAGCGAATGGATCACCTCGCGTTCGGCCTTGAGTGCCTGCTTGGCGCCGGCGCCGAGCACTCGCTTGATATCGGCCTCGTCTGCCTCGTGGCCGCCAAGGTTGATGGTGGCCGAGAAGGCTTCGCTCTTCAGCCGGCCGGCGGTCATGTTGACGATCAGCGAATCGACCGTCAGCCCAGCCATGCGCTCGGCCGCGTCGACGGACAGACGGATGGCATGCTCGGCGCGGTCGAGATCGACGACGACACCCGATTTCACGCCTTGCGACTTCTGATGGCCGATGCCGATCACCTGGATCCGGTGCGAACGGCCGCGCAACAGCTTGCCGTCATCGCTCGGCTTCAGCTTGGCCACCATGCAGCAGACCTTGCTCGAACCGACATCCAGCACCGTCAGGGTGCCGGACCGGCGCGACGAGGCATCGCCATGACCGCCAAGCCAGCTCATATCTTCGTCTCCGGCTTGCGCTTCAGGCTTTTTGGTTTTTCGTTGAGGGCGGCTTCGCGCTGCGTCGCCGCCTCGGGCGTCAGCTGCACGACCAGCCTGTCGGTCAGGCGCATGTCGACGGCAGCGATGTCGCGCGACAACAGCCCCTTGTCCTGGTCCATCTTGACGAGCTCGGCGATCGCCTGATCCTCGCCATCCTCGGGAAGCTTGACGGTGATGCCATTGTCCAGCTTGAGGTCCCAGCGCCGTTCGCCGACGCGGACATAGCCTTTGATCCGGTTCGCCAGATCTGGGTATTTTTCGACCTTGGCCAGGAAATCCGGCGCCTTGGCCGGCGCGCCGACGCCGATCAGCAAAGGCAACAGCACCTGCTTGCCGCCGGAGAACGGCGCGATCACGGCGCCATCCTTCTCGATGACCGAGAGCTCATCGCCTTGCTGCCAGAGTGCGAAGGCCTCGCGCTCCTCGACGCGCACTTCCAGCGTGTGCGGATAGACCTTGCGCACCGCCGCGACCTCGATCCACGGCAGGCCGGAAATCCGTTCGCGCGCCGCCTCTGCGTCGAAACCGATCAGCGAGGTCCAGCCGTCGAGTTCGAGCCTGTCGAGGATGTCGATCTCGGAGGTCTGGCGATTGCCGACTACCTTGACCTGATCGACGGCAAAGCCGGTGCGAGCAGTGATGCTCTGCACGATGCCGTCGACGTGGCCGCCGAGATAGGCGCCATAGGCACTGCTCGAGGCAAGCAGTACGGCAGACATCATGGCCGCGGAGAAGCGCGGCGCCTGGAATTCACCAACCCCCAGGCGCGCCAGAACGCGCACCGGGCGGCGAAGCACACGCGGCAGCACGAAATGGTCGAACGACAACGGCAGGCCGAACAGCGCCGGCCCGGCCGCGCCCTTCCCCTCACCTTGTCCCCATTTCAACGCAGACACGAAGCGTCCTCCACCATCCAACTCAACAAATCGCCAAACGAGTGCCCGGCCTGGGCGGCGATTTCAGGCACCAAGGACGTCGGCGTCATACCCGGCTGGGTGTTGACCTCGAGCCAGACAACCTCGCCGTTTTCGGAATGCCGATCGTCATAACGGAAGTCCGACCGGGAAACGCCCCGACAGCCGATCGCTTGGTGAGCCTTGAGCGCCAGTGTTTGTATTTTTTGGTAAATATTCGGTGAAACTTTTGCGGGGCATTCGTGCTTTGATCCCCCAGCGACATATTTTGAATCATAGTCGTAGAAGGAATGACCGGTCGGGATGATCTCGCAGACCCCCAGCGCCACATCGCCCATTACGGCGCAGGTCAGCTCGCGGCCGTGGATGTAGCGCTCGACCATGACGGTATCGCCATATTTCCACTCGGACGAGCCGATGATCTGCGGCGGATGCGACTGCCCCTCATGCACGATGACGACACCGAAGCTTGAGCCCTCATTGACAGGCTTGACCACATAGGGCGGCTTCATCGGGTGCTTGCTCTGGATGGCGAAGCGGCTGGCGACCTTCGATTCGGCAACAGGGACGCCGACCGACTTGGCAACCCGCTTGGCCTGTTCCTTGTTCATGGCCAGCGCCGAGGCGAGCACGCCGGAATGAGAATAGGGAATGCCGAGATATTCGAGGATGCCCTGGATGGTGCCATCCTCGCCAAACGGGCCGTGCAGCGCATTGAAGGCGACATCGGGCCGGAGTTCGGCAAGCACAGAGCCGACATCGCGCCCGACATCGACGCGCGTGACCTGGTAGCCTTCCTTCTCGAGCTCATCGGCACAAGCCTTTCCCGAGGACAGGGACACGGGCCGCTCGGACGAGATACCACCCAGCAGGACGGCCACATGCTTGCTTTTCATTCCCCGTCATCCCCTCTCACGGCGGACCAAAAACCAAGATTTCCGCAACATTGAGTCCGAGTCTCCCGGCAGGTTGCCCCCCCAGACGGAAAAACGCGGGTAACGCGTCGAACGACTCAAATCAGGAAACGCTTTGGAGCAGAGAATCAGAGAGTTGATTCACTGGCAAGTACTTACGATTCCGAGAGATTCACTTTCTGAGAAAATGGATGCGAAAACCGCATCGTTGAGTCTTTGCGGCAACGGTCACGGGCTATTTTCGGCCTCGTTGAAGTTCATGCATCACGTGAACTTCAACACACGCTAGAGGAGTTGCCCGAGAAACTCCTGGACCGCATGCCCGGGCCGGAAATTGCCGATGCGCTTGATTTCCCATTGCAGCCGGATGCCCGAATTCTCCAGCACCCGCGTGCGCACCGTCTCGCCGAGATATTCGAGGTCGTAGCCGGTCGCGGTTCCCGTGTTGATCATGAAGTTGCAATGCATCGGCGACATCTGTGCACCGCCGATCATCAGGCCGCGGCAGCCCGCCTTGTCGATCTCCTTCCAGGCTGACGTGCCTTCGGGATTCTTGAAGGTCGAGCCGCCGGTCTTCTCGCGGATCGGCTGCACGGTCTCGCGGTGGTTCTGCACCGCATCCATCGCCGCCTTGATTGCTGTCTTGTCTTCGGCAAAGCCCTCGAACACGGCCGAGGTGAAGATCAGCCCGGACGGTGCCGCCGAATGGCGATAGCCATAGCCCATCTCGACATTGCTCAGCGTTTGCACATTGCCCTTGCGGTCGAGCGCACGCACCTCGACGACGCGCTCGCGCGTCTCGACGCCATTGGCGCCGGCATTCATCCGCAGCGCGCCGCCGATGGCGCCCGGAATGCCGTGATAGAAATGGAAGCCGCCAATGCCGGCTTCGAGCGCCACAGCGGCGACGCGCTTGTCGGGCGTCGCTGCCCCCGCCTTGATTGTGGTCGGCGAAATAATTTCGGCCTCGCCAAACCCCTTGGCCGAAAGTCTGACAACAAAACCCGGAATGCCACCGTCCCGGACCAGAAGGTTCGAGCCGACGCCGACGATGGTCAGCGGGATCTCTTCGGGAACGGCTTTGAGGAACGCCGCGAGGTCGTCCTCGTCGGCCGGCTGGAACAGCACTTCGGCCAGCCCCCCGGCGCGAAACCAGGTGATCTTGTCCATCTCGGCATTCGGCGTCAGGCGGCCACGCAGGCCGGCAAGCCGGTCGCCAAGTCTGTCGATCAGGGCCTGGCCGTGCATCATGAGACCGTCCCGCCAAGCTCCTTGGGCAGCGCATAGGCCCATTGGGTGATGTTGCCGGCGCCGAGGAAAACGACGAAGTCGCCGGGCTTGGCCAGATCACGGATGATTGGCGCGATTGCTGCCGGACCTTCGATGTAGCGCGCGTCGCGATGGCCGCCGGCGCGAATGCGCGACACCAGCGCATCCGATGTCACGCCTTCGATCGGCTCTTCGCCGGCCGCGTAGACCGGCGCCACCATCACCGTGTCGGCGTCGTTGAAGCAGGTGGAAAACTCGTTGAACAGATCGTGTAGCCGGGTGAAGCGATGCGGCTGGGCAATGGCGATGACGCGGCCCTTGGTGGCGCTGCGCGCCGCCTTCAGCACCGCCGAGATCTCGACCGGGTGGTGACCGTAATCGTCGAACACATCGACGCCGTTCCACGAACCGGTATGGGTGAAGCGGCGCTTGACGCCGGCGAAGGACGACAGGCCCTTCTTGATCGCCTCGGCGGACAGGCCGAGCTCATGCGCGACAGCGATCGCCGCTGTCGCGTTGGAGACGTTGTGACGGCCGGGCATCGGCAGGCGCAGGCCGGCGATCGTCGTCTGGCCACCGCTCTTGCGGTTGCGGATCACCACGTCGAATTCCGAGATGGCACCCACCATCCGGTGGTTGGTGAAGCGCACATCGGCCTGAGCATTCTCGCCATAGGTGATGACGCGGCGATCCTCGATGCGACTGACCAGCGCCTGCACTTCCGGGTGATCGGTGCACATCACGCCAAAACCGTAGAACGGCACGTTCTCGACGAACTGCCGAAACGCCTCGCGCACCTTGTCGAAGCTGCCATAGTGGTCGAGATGCTCGGGATCGATGTTGGTGACGACGGCGATCTCGGCCGGCAGCTTGAGGAAGGTGCCGTCGCTCTCGTCGGCCTCGACCACCATCCACTCGCCGTCGCCCATGCGGGCATTGGTGCCATAGGCATTGATGATGCCGCCATTGATGACGGTCGGATCGAGCCCGCCGGCGTCGAGCAGCGTGGCAACCATGGAAGTCGTCGTCGTCTTGCCATGCGTGCCGCCGATCGCCACCGCCTGGCGAAAGCGCATCAGCTCGGCAAGCATCTCGGCACGGCGCACGATCGGCAGCAGCTTCTCGCGCGCGGCCTTCAGCTCGGGGTTGGTTTTCTTGATCGCCGTCGAGACGACGACAACCTCGGCATCGCCGAGATTTTCGGCCTTGTGGCCGACGAAACATTCGATGCCCTTGTCGCGCAGCCGCTGCACATTGGCGCTGTCGGCCTGGTCGGACCCCTGCACCCTGTAGCCGAGATTGTGCAGCACTTCGGCAATGCCGCTCATGCCGATGCCGCCAATACCGATGAAATGCACAAGGCCGATGGTCTGCGGCATCTTCATACGTGCGTCCCCTTCCTGAAGTCTGAAACGGTTTTTTGGGACGCAATAGCCTCTGTGAGATCGGCGAGCAACCGTGCCGCGTCGGGCCGGCCGGCCGATTTCGCTCCTGCCGCCATGGCCGCCAGGCGCTCAGGGCTGTCCATCAGCCCGCCGAGGAGGGTCGCGATGCGCTCGGGCGAAAGCGAGGATTGCGGGTGCACTTCGCCACCTCCGGCGGCGGCAAGGGCCGCCGCATTCGCCGCCTGGTCGTGGTCGAGCGCATAGGGATAGGGCACAAGCAGCGCCGGCCGACCGATGACAGCGATCTCCGAGACGGTCGAGGCGCCGGAGCGCGAGATCACCAGATGCGCCGTCGCCATGCGCTGCGCCATATCGGTGAAGAAGGGCGAGACTTCGGCGGCGACGCCAAGTGCGGCATAGGCCGCCTTCACCCGCGCAACGTCATCGGCGCGTGCCTGCTGGGTGATCACCAGCCGTTTGCGCTGCGCTTCGGACAGCATGGCGATGGCCGCCGGCACTGCATCGGAAAAGAACTGGGCTCCCTGGCTGCCGCCGAACACCAGCAGCTTGAACGGCTCCTCCCCGGTCGATGCCGCATAAGGCGTCTTGGCCGCTTCCAGCACGGGAGGCCGGACCGGATTGCCTGTCGTCACCGTCTTGGCGCCGGCTGCACTGGTGTCCTGCGGCAGGAACCCGCCGGCAATCGCGTCGACACGCCCGGCCAGCGCCCGGTTGGCGCGCCCCATCACCGCGTTCTGCTCATGGATCAGCGTCGGCACCTTGCGCCGCGTCGCCGCATAGAGCGGCGGCAAGGTCGGGTAGCCGCCAAAGCCGACGACGGCATCCGGCTTGATCCTGGCGATGACGGCGGAGGCCTGGCGTACGCCGCGCCAGATTTTCCAGAAGGCACCAAGCAGGGCGATGGGATTCTTCGAGCCCATCGTCGCCGACTGGATCGGATGGATGGCGGCCGCCGGGAAATGGGCAGCGAACCGCTCGGCGCGGTCGTCGGTGGCCAGATGCACCGTCCAGCCGCGCTCGTTCAGCTCGTGCGCCAGGGCTTCAGCCGGGAAGAGATGCCCCCCGGTTCCACCCGCAGCGAGAAGGATGACACCCCTCGCCATATCACTCCGCCGGCAGGGCGCGCTGCGAGAGGGCAAAGCCCATCTGCTTGCGCTTTTCGGGCCGCTTGCGCGTCAGCGCCAGCACCATGCCCATCGAGATGGCGATGGCGATCTGCGAGGAGCCGCCATAGGAGATGAAAGGCAGCGTCATGCCTTTGGCCGGCACCAGCTGTAGGTTGACGCACATGTTGATGACGGCCTGCAGGCCGAAAACCGTGACCAGCCCGCCGACCGCGTAGCGGGTGAAGTCGTCATGCTCCTTCAGTGCCGTGTTGAGGCCGCGCAGCACGATGAAGGCGAAGATCGACATGATGAAGAAGCACATGATCAACCCGAATTCCTCGCCGGCGACCGAAAAGACGAAGTCGGCATGGCTGTCCGGGATGACCCGCTTGACCGTGCCCTCGCCCGGCCCGACACCGAACCAGCCGCCATTGATCAGCGCCTCGCGGCCCATGTCGACCTGGAACGTGTCGCCTTCGCCGGTGAGGAACTTGTCGATGCGCAAGGCAACGTGGGGAAACACCGAATAGGCGGCGAACACGCCACCGACGCCTGCGCCACCAAGCGCGATGATCCACAGCCATGGCAGCCCGGCCATGAAGAACATCACACCCCAGGTGCCGGTGACCAGCATGGTCTGGCCGAGATCCGGCTGCGCGACCAGCAGCGAGACGACCAGCGCAAGCAGCAGCATGGCAAACAGATTGCCCGGAATGTCAGGCTGGCGCTTGTGTTCGGCGAACAGCCAGGCGCACATGATGACGAAGGCGGGCTTGAGGAATTCCGACGGCTGGATCGACAGGCCGGCAAGCGAGACCCAGCGCCGCGCGCCCTTCACCTCGACGCCGATATAGAGCACCGCCACCATCAGCACCAGCATCAGGCACAGCATGATCAGCGCCATGCGCCGGATCTGCCTGGATTCCAAGAAGGACACCGCCAGCATGACGCAGAGCGCCGGCACGGTGAAGATGATCTGCCTTGTGGCAAAGTGGAAACTGTCGAGGCCGATGCGCTCGGCCACCGCCGGGCTGGCGGCGAAGGACAGCACGATGCCGAGCCCCATCAGCGACAGGAACGCCGCCAAGAACCAGCGATCGATCGTCCACCACCAGGTCGCAACCGGACTTTTGTCGAGACGGCTCTGCATTATCGTGCCCCTCCGATGGGTTTCACACCCTCGATAGCATTCGCAGCTTGCCTGAAGGCTTCGCCGCGGACTTCGAAATTCTTGAACTGGTCGAAACTGGCGCAGGCCGGCGACAGCAGCACCACCACTTCGCTGCTGTCGTCTTGAGCCGCGTCATGCGCGGCATGTTCGACCGCAGCGGCCAGTGTGCCCGATATTTCGTAGGGCACGGCCTCGCCCAGGGTTGCCGAAAAGGCGGGCGCCGCCTCGCCGATCAGATAGGCCTTGGCGATGCGCGGGAAGAAGCCGCGCAACGGCTCGATGCCGCCCTCCTTGGGCAGGCCGCCGGCGATCCAGTAGATGCGCGGAAAGCTCGACAAAGCCGGTGCTGCCGCATCGGCATTGGTCGCTTTGGAATCGTTGACGAACAGCACATGGTCCTTGCGGCCGACCTGCTCCATGCGGTGCGCAAGGCCGGGAAAGCTTTCCAGTCCGGATTGGATTTCGCCAAGGTCCAGCCCGACCTTGAGGCAAGCAGCGACCGCCGCCAGCGCGTTTTGCGCATTGTGCTGGCCGCGCAGCGAGCCGATGCCTTGGAGGAAAGCGACGCGGCTGTAGCGGCCGTGCACCGCCTCCATCAGGTTGCTGCCGTCGGCGAAATAGCCGTCGGTGAGCGGCAGCCGTTTGGAAATGCGGATGACATGCCGCCCCGCCCGCTCCAGCCGCTCGGCGATCTGCGCGCACCAGGAATCGTCGATGCCGATGATCGCCGTCTCGCTGCCAGCCACCAGCCGCTCCTTGATCGAGGCGTAGTGCTGCATGGTGCCGTGGCGATCGAGATGGTCGGGCGTCAAATTGAGCAGGATGCCGGCCGTCGGGTTGATCGAGGGCGCGAGATCGATCTGGTACGACGAGCATTCGACGACATAATGCCGATTGGGCTCAGGCGGATCGAGCGTCATCACCGCGCGGCCGATATTGCCGCCCATCTGGGTGTCGCGTCCCGCCGCTTTCAGGATATGCGCGGTCAGCGCGGTCGTCGTCGACTTGCCGTTGGTGCCGGTGATGGCGATGAACGGTGCTGCCGGCGCGGCGAGCATCCGCTCACGACAGAAAAGCTCGATGTCGCCGATGATCTCGACGCCGGAACCACGCGCCAGCTCCACTGTCCAATGCGGCTTGGGATGCGTCAGCGGCACGCCCGGCGACAGCACGAAAGCCGAGAATTTCGCCCAGTCGGCACCACGCAAATCGCCGGTTGCAATGCCGGTAGCCGCCGCCTTGGCAACGCTGTCGGGATTGTCGTCCCAGGCCAGCACGTCCGCCCCGCCGGCGATCAGCGCGCGCGCCGTCGCGATCCCCGAGCCACCGAGCCCGAAGAGCGAAACGCGCTTGCCTGCGAAGGATGCGGCGGGGATCAAGCGGCCTCCTATCTCAACTTCAGGGTGGACAGGCCGACCAGCGCCAGGATGACGGCGATGATCCAGAAGCGGATCACAACCTGGCTTTCGGTCCAGCCCAGCTTTTCGAAATGATGATGGATCGGCGCCATCAGGAACACCCGCTTGCCGGTCATCTTGAAATAGCCGACCTGAATGATGACCGACAGGATTTCCACGACAAACAATCCGCCAACAATGACCAGCACGATCTCGTGCTTGGTGGCGACCGCGACCGTGCCGATCAGGCCGCCCATCGCCAGCGAGCCGGTGTCGCCCATGAAGATCGCGGCCGGCGGCGCGTTGAACCAGAGAAAGCCGAGGCCGGCGCCGATGACCGCGCCAAGCACGACCGCCAGTTCGCCGGTGCCGGGCACGAAATGGATCTGCAGATATTCGGCGAACACGGCGTTGCCGGAGAGATAGGCGATGACGCCGAAGGACGCCGCCGCGATCATGATCGGCACGATCGCCAGCCCGTCAAGCCCGTCGGTCAGGTTCACCGCATTGCCGGCTCCGACGATGACGAAGCAGGAGAACGGAATGAAGAACCAGCCGAGATTGATGATGAATTCCTTGGCGAAGGGGAATGTCAGCGACGACGAGAACGGCGCCTGGCCGTTGTGCATGATCACCCAGGCGGCGATGCCGGCAATGACGAATTCAAGCGCCAGCCGTGCCTTGCCGGAAAAGCCGAGATGCGACTGCTTGGTCACCTTGAGATAGTCGTCGTAAAAGCCGATCGAGCCGAAGCCGAGCGTCACCAGCAGCACCACCCAGACATAGATGCTCGACAGGTTCGCCCACAGCAGCGACGAACCGATGATGCCGGACAGGATCATCAGCCCGCCCATAGTCGGCGTGCCGGCCTTCTTGAAATGCGTCTGCGGCCCGTCGGCGCGGATCGGCTGGCCCTTGCCTTGCCGCAGCCGCAGCGAGTTGATGATGGTCGGTCCGAAGATGAAGACGATCAGCGCCGAGGTGATCAGCGCCCCGCCGGTGCGGAAGGTGATGTAGCGGAAGACATTGAAGACCGAGATCTTGTCCGCAAAATCGACGAGCAGTGTGAACATTGCGCTTATCGTCCCCCGACCTAGGTCTGTTTGCTGGTTGTCGTTTCAGCCGGGAACTTGCCCAGCAGCGCATCGACCAGTTTTGCAAAACCGATGCCCTTCGACGATTTGATCATCACCACGTCGCCTGGCTTCAGCGCGGCAAGCAGCACCGGCTTAAGCTCCTCGACACCGGCGCGGTATTCCGTCTTGATCTCGGCTGGCAGCCTCTCGGCCAATGCCCGCATTTCCGGGCCGCCCAGAAAGACGGTCTGCGTCCCGGTGCCGACGATGAGGTCGGCAAGGGCGGCGTGAAGCTTGGCCGAATGGTCGCCGAGTTCCAGCATGTCGCCGAGCACGGCGATGCGGCGGCCCTCGCCTGTCACCGGCGTCGCGTTGAGCAGCGCCATCGCTGCACCCATCGACGCAGGATTGGCGTTGTAGCTCTCGTCGATCAGCGTGATCGGCCCGCCGGGGTGGCTCGAAGTCGAGCCACCGGGGTGGCGCAGCACATGGCGCTTGCCGCGCCCGCGCTCAGCCGAAAGATCTGCCAGCGCCAGCGCCACTCTGTCGAGATCGGCGCCGACCAGATGCGCCGCGCCCAGCACCGCCAGCACGTTCTGCACCATGTGGCGCCCGGGCGCGCCGATCCGGGCAGTCACCTCATGGCCGCCGATCCTGGCGGTGATGTCGGAATGGTCGGCGTGAAGTTCGCATTTGACCAGCTTAAAGGTCGAGCGCGCATTCTCGCCGAAGCCGTATACGTGCTCGACCCCAGCGGCATGCGCCATCTTGTCCAGAAGCTTCCAGCGCGCGTCGTCGCGGTTGAGGATGGCCGCGCCGTCAGGTTCCAAGCCTTCGAAAATCTCGGCCTTGGCTCTGGCGATCTCGTCGAGATTGCGAAAGAAGCCGAGATGCGCCGCCGCGATCATGGTGACGATGGCGACATGCGGCCTCACCATTTTGACCAGCGGCCGAATCTCGTCTGGGTGATTCATGCCGATTTCGAACACGGCGTAATCGCAATCGACCGGCATGCGCGCCAGCGTCAGCGGCACGCCCCAGTGATTGTTGAAGGACTGCGCCGAGGCATGCACCTTGCCGACCGCCGACAGCACGTGGCGCAGCGCTTCCTTGGTGGTGGTCTTGCCGGCCGAACCGGTCACTGCGATGATCTTGGCCCCAGAGCGGGCGCGCGCCGCGACACCGAGCTTTTCAAGTGCGGCCAGCACGTCTTCGACGACGATGATCGGCGCCGTCAGCCGGCCGAGCGACGGCAGCTTGCCTTCCGCCACCACCAGCACGCCGGCGCCGGCCTTGATGGCGGCGGTGGCGAAGTCATGGCCGTCCATCGCCTCGCCCTTGATGGCGAAGAAGGCGTCGCCCGGCTGCAGGCTGCGGCTGTCGATCGAAATACCGGATATGCCTTCCGGCATCGGCCCGAGCGGCCGCCCGTCCATGGCGGTAACCAGCGCCTCGGAGGTCCACAGCAAGCTCATGCGGCACGCTCCCGCAGTGCGGCGCGAACTTCCTCATGATCGGAGAAATGCAGGGTTTCGGTGCCGATCGTCTGGCCTTCCTCGTGGCCCTTGCCGGCCACGATCAGCGTGTCGCCGGCATGCAGCATTGCGACCGCCTCGTGGATCGCCTGGCGACGGTCGCCGATCTCGATGGCGCCTGGCGCGGCGGCAAGGATGGCGGCGCGGATCGTTTCCGGCACTTCCGAGCGCGGATTGTCGTCGGTGACGATGACGACATCGGCAAGCCGGGTCGCGATCTCGCCCATGATCGGCCGCTTGCCGCGGTCACGGTCGCCGCCGCAGCCGAACACGACAATGACGCGGCCGGTGGTGAACGGGCGCACCGAGGCCAGCACGTTTTCCAGCGCATCGGGCTTATGGGCATAGTCGACATAGACCGGCGCACCGTTGGTCGTGGTGCCGACAAGGTCGAGCCGGCCCGGTGCGCCCTTCAGTTTCTCCAACGCCATCAAGGCTTTGGCGACAGGTGTTCCCGTGGAAATGGCAAGCCCCGCCGAAACCAGCGCGTTCGAAATCTGGAAATCGCCGGCCAGCGGCAGGTCGACCTCGTAGAGCACGCCGCCAGCCTCGACCTCGGCGCGCTGGCGATGGCGCTCGTGCTCAACCCGCTTCAGCCTGAGGAAATCGCCATGGCGGCCAACCGTCAGCACCTCGAGCCCGGCAGCCTGCGCCGCCTGGATCGTCGGCGCCGACCACGGATCGTCGGCGAAGATCACGGCCGGCGCGCCTTTCGGCAGCAGCGTGTCGAACAGGCGTAATTTGGCGCGGTGGTAGTCCTCGATGGTCGGATGATAGTCCATATGGTCGCGGCCGAGATTGGTGAAGCCGCCGGCTGCCAGCCTCACGCCGTCGAGGCGGCGCTGGTCGAGCCCATGGCTGGAGGCTTCCATCGAGGCGTGGGTGACGCCGGCATCCGCCAATTCCTTGAGCAACTGGTGCAAGGCGACCGGATCGGGCGTCGTCAGCGAGCCATAGTCGTTGCGGCCCGGCGCCACCACACCGGTGGTGCCGATCGAAGCGGCGGCATAGCCGGTCTGCTCCCAGATCTGCCTGGTGAAGGCGGCGACCGATGTCTTGCCGCTGGTGCCGGTCACCGCGACCATGGTCTCAGGTTGCCTGCCGAAATAGCGGGCCGCACTCAGCGCCAGCGCCAGACGCGGATCATCGACCGCCAATACCGGAACCGACAGCCCGGCGATGGCGCTGCCCGCGACGATTGCGGCGGCACCACGCCGGGCAGCGTCGGCAGCATAGGTCACGCCATCCGCCTTGGTACCGGCGAGCGCGAAGAAGACGACGCCCGATCTTACCTGGCGAGAATCCGACGAAATCCCGGTAACCTCCAGATCGGCGGAAGCTGTTCCTTCGACTGGCAGGATACCGGCTAGATCTCTGAGCTTCATCGAGTCCCGTTCACTGCAACAAAATAGCGCGCAGTTGCCGGCGCGCCCCAAGAATCACTGATAGGAAACCAGCGTTGCACCATTTTCATGGCTGAAATCTGGCTTCACGCCAAGCATGGCCGCGGAACGCCTGATGATATTACCGGCCATAACCCCCGCATTCGAGGCCGCGACGTCTGTCATGCCAGGCTTTTCCGGGTGCGGGGCGTCGGCAATCGTAAACACGAGGTATTGCGGATCGTCCATCGGGAAGGCGGCGACGAAGGTATTGAAATTCAATTCCTTCGAGTAGCGGCCATTGATGACCTTCTCGGCTGTCCCGGTCTTGCCGCCAACGCGGTAGCCGGGGACTCTGGCGTTTCTGGCCGAACCCTTCTCTGCGTTAAGCGTATAGAGGTAGCGCATGCCATCGACCGTCTTGTCGCCGACCACTTTCTTGGCCACCGCCATCGCTTCTGCCTGTGTGCGGATCAGGAAGGTAGGGTTCATCAGGAAGCCGCCATTCATCAGCGCCGCGCAGCCGACAGCTGCTTGTAGAGGCGTCGTCGACACGCCATGGCCGAAGGCGATGGTGAACGAATTGACCTGTTTCCAGACCTTCGGTTCAGTCGGGCGGGCGACTTCCGGCAGTTCGGTCTGCATCTTGTCCAAAATTCCAAGGCGATGCAGGAATGCGCGGTGCCCCTCGATGCCGACCATCTCGGCCTCCCTGGCCGACCCGATGTTGGACGAATAGAGGAACACCTCCGGTAACGACAGCACACGGTTCTTGCCGTGGAAATCGTGAATGGCTTGATGGCCGACCCGGATTGGATGCGAAGCGTCGAAGCGGCTCGCCATCGTCGCCTTGCCGGAATCGAGCGCCATGGCTGAGGTGAAGCTCTTGAAGGTCGAGCCCATCTCATAGAGACCGGCCGACATGCGGTTCAACCGGTCCTTGTCCTGTGCATTATAAGGATTGTTCGGATCGAAGTCCGGCACCGAGGCCATCGCCACCACTTCGCCGGTCTTGACGTTGAGCACAACGGCGCCAGCGCCCATGGCGCGATAGCGCTCCAGGCCGGCGGCGATCTCGTCGCGCACCACGTGCTGGACGCGCAGATCGATCGAAAGCTTCACCGGCTTCAGATCCTTGGCCACCGCCAGGCCTGATGCCTGCAGGTCGCTCAAGCCCTGCTCGTCGACATATTTCTCCATGCCGGAGATGCCCTGGTTGTCGATGTTGGTGAGCCCGACAATGTAGGACGAGGTTTCGCCGCTCGGATAGAAGCGGCGCTTCTCGGTGCGGAAGCCGAAGCCGGGAATGCCGAGCTGCATGATGTCGGACTGCTGCTTGGGCGTCAGCTGCCGCTGCAGCCAGACGAAGCCGGCGCCGCTCTTGAGCTTGTGGTAGGTCTGCTCATAGTCGATCTCGGGAAGCACCGTCGACAGCTTCTCGATCGCTTCGTCGGCGTCGACGATGCGGCGCGGCTCGGCGAACAGCGAGGCCGTCTTGATGTCCGTCGCCAGCACTTCGCCATTGCGGTCGACAATGTCGGGCCGCGATGCCGTCACCCGGCTCTGCGGGCCGCCCGACATGTCGGGGGTCTGGAAGCCGAGATAGACCAGCCGCCCGGAAATGGTCGCGAAGATGCCGAAGAACACCGCCATCGTCATGACGATGCGCGTCCGGCCCTTGCCGCCGGTCGCTTTGCGGGCGCCCTCGACCACGATCGTCCCGCCTTCGCCGGTCCTGGTGCTGCGCTTCAGCAGTTTGCCGATCATTGGGCGATGCCTCCGGTCACGACGGGATCCTTGTCGCCCGGAGGCGCCTTGTCGGAATTGTCGGCCATGCCGTCCTGGCGTCCTTTCAGGATGTCCTGAATGTCCAGGGCTTTGGCCGGCAGATCGCCGATGCCGACGATCTGGCGGGCGCTGACCGGCTGGAGTTCGAGCTGCGACTTGTAGAGGTCGGCCAGCTTCTGCAGCCGCGACGGCTGGGTGAGCAGGCTCCAGTCGGCCTTGAGCAGGTCGATCGTGTCCTCCTCATAGCGGATCTGTGCATGGATCTTCTGCACCGCCGCCAATTGTTCCTCGGCCTCGCGCTTGGTCTTGTAGGTAAGGGCCGCCGCCGAAACCATGACGGCGATCAGGACGATGTCGCTGGTACGAAACACGTGCTTACCTCTCCCCCGGCCGGTCGATGCCGGGAAGCTTTGGAAGGCCGAAAATCGAAAAATCGCTGCTGCGCGCCGGCGCGTCGGTGCGAATGGCAGCGCGCAGCCTGGCCGAACGGGCACGCGGATTGGCCGCGACCTCGGCGTCGCCGGCAGTCACGCCGCCACCCGCCTTGCGGAAGGTCGCGGTACGCGCCTGTGCCTCGGGCATATGGCGCGAGCCGGTCACGGCGTCGGCGCGATCGGCGATGAAGCGCTTGACGATGCGGTCTTCCAGCGAATGGAACGTCACCACGGCGAGCCGTCCGCCCGGCTTCAGCGCGCGTTCGGCGGCCAACAAGGCCTTGGCCAATTCGCCAAGCTCGTCATTGACGAAGATGCGCAATGCCTGGAAGACGCGCGTGGCCGGATGGATCTTGTCCTTCGGCGCGCGGCCGACGTGGGTCTCGATGGCGTCGGCGAGTTCCAGCGTGCGCTCGAACGGCCGCTTTTCACGGCGAGCCTCGATCATGCGGGCGATGCGTCCGGCATGACGCTCCTCGCCGAGGAAGCCGAAGATGCGGGCTAGATCGCCCGGCTTGAAGGAATTGACGACATCGGCGGCGCTGAGGCCCGCTTGCGCCATGCGCATGTCGAGCGGCCCGTCGGCGCGGAATGAAAACCCGCGCTCGGCCTGATCGAGCTGCATCGAGGATACGCCAATGTCGAGCACGACGCCGTCGGCGCTCTCGACATGTTCGTCCAGCGTCGAGAACGGCGCCTGCACCAGCCTCAATCGGCCGCCTGATTGCGCCTCGAGATCGCGCCCGGCCGCGATGGCATCCGGATCGCGATCGATCGCCACCACGGAAGCGCCCGTCGCCAGAATGGCCTTGGTGTAACCGCCGGCGCCGAACGTGCCGTCGATGATGATGTCGCCCTTCGCCGGCGCCAGTGCTTCGAGCACTTCGCCAAGGAGGACCGGAATGTGGCGGGCCGATCCGCCAACGGCGTGAAGGTCATCGCCGTGGCCCACCGTCATTCCGGTCGCTCCCCAGGCTTCGTCCCCTGCCGAAGCTGCAAAAGCCGGGCCCGCGCCTGCGCCCCATAGGCGGCTAGCCGTCCTGGCTCCCAAATCTGAAAGAAATTGCCACGCCCGACAAAGGCCACCTCCGCCGAAATGCCGGTGTGCTCGCGAATGAAATCGCTCATCGTGATGCGGCCGTCCTGATCGAGCTTCAGGAAGGCACCATCGCCATGGCAGAAGAATGACATGTCGTCCGCCGTCTGCAGGAAGGGATCTTCGAGCGCGATGCGCTGCTCGTAGCGGTCGAGCAGGTCGAGCCCGCCGACATCCATCGCCGGCTGGTCGAGGCAACGCAGCGCATAGAGTTCCGAATAGCCGCGCTTCTGCACGACGGCACGAAAATGCGCCGGAACGGAAACCCGCCCCTTGGCATCGATCCTGCTCACCGTGTTTGATAGAAACCGGTCCATTAAACGTCACAGCCGCTTGCGCCGCCGCACCCCTCTCCATCTTGTCGCACGCGCCGCCGCGGCGCGTCCCCTGACCCGAACCCACCTCGTCCATACGGGCAAAGACCGGCAAACGCGCAGCCGCCGCGGCTGCCCGATTGGCGTACGCTTTACCCTGACGCGGAACGAAGGCTTGAGTATCGAAATGGGATATCATGGGGCACTATGGGCGTCAACGGGAATGGCTTCACAAACATGCGCGCCGCGACCAATGAGAGCAGCCTTGACGGCACGTCTCCTCTTTATGGTCCATTAAGCCTAACGAAGCGTTTAGAGCCGCCTGGCCCAACCGGACGCGCCTTGCCGCCAGCCATTGCCCGGCATAGCGTCCCGCCGTATCCGGTCGGTCACCAAGAGGGTCTGAGAATCGATGTCTGAAACAGCGAACGCACGCGCTGCGGCACTTCCCCATCTGCGCGACAGTGGGCTCGCCAAGGGCGACCCGATTCCCCTGCCGCTGACCATGGCCGCGATCTATCACACGCCCGGCGACGCCAGCGGTTTCGATGAGTATGGCCGCTTCAGCAACCCGACCTGGGATGCGGTCGAGCATATGCTGGCGCATCTGGAAGGTGCACCCTGCGTCGCCTTTCCGTCCGGGATGGCTGCAATCTGTTCGCTGTTTTTCGCCCTGCTCAAGACCGGCGACCGTATCCTGCTGCCTTCGGATGGCTATCACACGACAAGAGCCCTGGCCGATCGCTTCTTGAAGCCATTTGGCGTCACCTATGATGTGAGGCCGACATCGACCTTCCTCGACGGCGGCTTCGAAGGTTACCGCCTTGCCTTTGTCGAAAGCCCCGCCAATCCGGGACTGGATATCTGCGATATCGCGGCCGTTGCAAAGGCCGCTCACATGGCCGGTGCGCTCCTTGCCGTCGACAACACGACGATGACGCCCTTCGGCCAGCGACCGCTCGACCATGGCGCCGATATCGTCGTTGCAGCTGACACCAAGGCGCCCAATGGCCATTCCGACGTGCTGTTCGGCCATGTCGCCAGCCGCAATGCCGATATCATCACCGCCGTGACTGGCTGGCGCGAAATCTCCGGCAGCATTCCCGGGCCGTTCGAGGCATGGCTGGTGCATCGCGGCCTCGAAACGCTGGATGTGCGCTTCGACCGTATGTGCTCTTCGGCGGAAGTGATCGCGCGGCGGCTGAAAAGCCACCGGGCAATCAGCGGCCTGCGTTTTCCCGGGCTGGAAAGCGACCCGTCGCACAACCTTGCCCGCGCCCAGATGGAGCGCTTCGGCTTTCTCATCTCTTTCGAACTCGCCTCTGAAGACAAGGCCGAGGATTTCATCAACAACTGCAAACTGATGCAGGCCGCAACATCCTTTGGCGGCGTCCACAGCTCCGCTGAACGCCGTTCAAAGAGAGGCGACGCGGTTCCCGTCGGTTTCGTTCGCCTCTCGGTCGGCTGCGAGCCGGTGGAAGAGCTCTGGAAGGCGATCGAGGCGTCGCTGGACAAGATCAGCGGCTGACCGGATCGATCATGAACCGAGGTCGTCGGCTTCGATCTTGGCGCAATATCGTCGCGCGGCGCGCCTGAGAAGGGATGCAAAGTCAGCAAATCCCACCGTCTTTCCAACGCACCCACGAGGCGGAAAGCTGCCCGTGGATCGTGGCCGGCAATGTAGTCACCGATATTTTCGAGGTCGACCACTGCTTGGGGAAGCAGGCGGTATTTCACTCCTGAAAGCTCTTGGTCTCTGCCAGTTTCAGATATTTGGCGCGCAATCGTTCCATGAGTGGCGGCCCATCCAATGCCGGCCCGCTGTCGATCCCCTCCTGCACCAGCTTGCGCAACTCCTCGACCGTGTAACCGTGGAGCTCGCGCCGGTCCTTCCATTGCCTGAGCGCATCGCGGATCACCTCGCTCGCCGAAGCGTATTCGCCGGCGGCGACCACATCGTCCACCGCCTGTGCCAGTTCCGGCGACAGCGTGATGCTGCGTTTGTCGACCTGTCCCATGTTAGGGCTCCTGATGCCACTCGCTATCCCATGGTACGATTTAATCGCACCAATTTCAAGCAATCGGTCGTCTCCCGCTGCGGCGGTAAATGGCTGAATGGCTTGAATCATCAGGTGCGCCCGAGGGCGCAACCTGCTGATCTCAAAAGACTTCTTTTCGATGTCGTGGAGAGAGTTGCCAGCTGGCCTGTAAGCCGGGTTCTGTATGGCCCTCGCCCCTTGGAGGCGAGAACGTGGCGGCCATTCATCTTGGGCGCATGTTGCCATGCGCCTCACGCAACCTACCCGGACGGTGAGCCGGAAACAGCCCTCGAGGGTTTCCCCTCGCACCGCCCCTATTCGGTCTTGCTCCCGGTGGGGTTTACCGTGCCGCTCCTGTTGCCAGTCGCGCGGTGGGCTCTTACCCCACCCTTTCACCCTTGCCACGGTAGACCATGGCGGTTTGCTTTCTGTGGCACTTTCCCTGGGGTCGCCCCCGCCGGCCATTAACCGGCACCGTGTTTCCATGGAGCCCGGACTTTCCTCACCCGCGGCCTTTCGGCTGTTGCGGGTGCGGCCGCCCGGCCAGCTGGCAAGGCGTATAAAGGGGTTCACGCTCGAAAACGCAAACGAAAAAGCCGGCCGCTCCGGCCGGCTCCACAGACAGTCGGCTACAGCGCCGCCATCTGCACCTTGACCTTGCTGCAATAGGCGGCCGACACCGGGTTCATTCGCGTTGCAGCGTGGCCTGCATTGTATTTCAGGATCGTGCCGCAGGTGGTGCCGCCGCCGAGATCCTGCGCCATGGCGAGGTACTTCATGCCGTATTTGATGTTGGTGTCGGGATCGAAGAGTCCCTTGGCCGAACCGTTGTAGCCCATCATCCGCGCCGTCGCCGGCTTGATTTGCATCAGGCCGATTTCGCCGGCGCCGCCGACCATGTTCGGCCGGTAGTTGCTCTCGACCCGGATGACGGCGTGAGCGAGCGAAACCGGTACACCATAGCTCGCGGCATAGCGCGCGACGATCGCCGAATACTGACCGCCACCGGCCACCGCAGCCGCCGCAGCCGCCGGCAGCGCAACGCCCCTTGGGCCGATCGATGCCGTTGTCATCTTGTCGACGGTCTTGCGGCCGCGCTTCGTCTGCCTTTTGGCGGTGGACTTCTTCGCCTTGGTCAAACTTGCCTTTTCCATTTTCGCGGGAGCCCGCTTCGTCGCCTTGGCGTCGTGGCCTGCCTTGCCGCTTTTGGCGGATACCGTGATGACCCCTTGATCCGCCCGCGGGCTGAGTGGCGCGGCATTCGCGGCACTGAAGGCAAAAGTCATTACGCCGGCAGCAAGAGCTGCCGTTAAAACGGTCAATTTCTGCATGTGATCCTGTTCTGTTTGAACTGCGCGAAGGTGTTCACGCAGCAACGCTTAATCAATATCGGAACATCCGGGGGGCTGGGGGTCCGACAACTTGCACGTCAGCCGTTTGAAGCTCGAATTGGTGCCAAACAAGGCCAGGCAAGTCACTTTGAGTGACAGCTTGTAATTTAAGGATTGGAAAGGATTTCTTGGGAGAGGCTTCCCTCTGGGTCAAGACCTTACGGAAGCAAGCAGCCCATGCAGCGTCCGCAGTGTCGAGCCATCGGCAACGCCATCCACCTTGCGCTGCCGGAAATGCCGCTGAAACGCTTCGACGACGATCTCCGTCTGGCGGTCGAAAATGCCTGATATCTCGACGCCATAGCCATAGAGCGCCAGCATCGACTGCAACGCCTCGACATCGGCGCCGGTGTCGCCGGCCTTGAGCGCGGCCCCTCGCCTGACCGGTGCGGCCGCCACGAGATGGCCGACACCGGCCGCAAACAGCGTCCGCCATGGAAACTTCTCGCCCGGGTCGATCTTGCGTCCCGGCGCCACGTCGGAATGCGCCAGCACCCGCTCGGCGGCAATCGAATGCCGACCTGCGATCCCGGAGCACAGGCCGATCACCGCATCGATCTGCCGCCTGGGAAAACCGGGATACCCCAGCGAATGTCCCGGATTGACGATCTCGATGCCGATCGAACAGGAATTGATATCGGCGCGTCCGAACCACGAACTCTTGCCGGCGTGCCAGGCGCGATCGCTTTCCCTGACCATCTGCACGATGTGGCCATTCTCATGCACGAGATAGTGCGACGAGACCTCGCTGGCCGGATCGCACAGCCACGCCTCGGCCCCGGCGCCTGTCGACATCCCGGTGTAATGCAGCACGATCATGTCGGGCCTGAGCGTGTCGCGCCGCGGACCGAAATTCGGCGATACCCTGACCTCGGCGCTGGGCTCGTCGGGCAGGAAGCCGCTCATGCGTGCCGCAGGCCCCGCTCGATCATCTCATAGGCGGCATTGATCGCCGCCACCCTGGTCGTTGCGATCTTGATGAATTCCTGCGGCAGGCCGCGCGCGATCAGCCGGTCCGGATGATTGTCAGAGACCAGCTTGCGATAACGCTTCCTGACCTCTTCGAACGACTTGCCGCGTTCGATGCCGAGCACGACATAGGGATCGCCGGCACCGAGATTGATGTGCCGAGCCATGATGCTTTCGTAATGTGCCTCGTCGATACGGAAAATCTCGGCGATACGGTGCAGGAAGTGGCCTTCGCGCTCATGCACCAGGCCATCGGCCTTGGCGATGTGGAACAGACCGTCGAGTATGTCTTCCAGCATCACGCAGTTGGAATGCCCCGAGCCGCACAGTTGCGCCATCCGCTCGGCATAGGTTTCGAAACCGGCCACGTCGCGCTGGGCGAGATCGAACAGCCGCGCCACATTGCGCGTCTCTTTCGGCGGCACCTCGAATATCTCCTGGAAGGCACGCACCTCATCCTGGGTCACGATGCCATCGGCCTTGGCCATCTTGGCCGACAGCGCGATCATCGCGACCGAGAAAGCGACCCGCCGGCGCAGATCAGCGTCGCCGGAGAAAACCGTGCGCACGGCCTCGACGACGTCGGCGACACCCGACGAGGCCGAGGATGAAACGCGTGTGATGAACTCGCCAAGGCGATCCCAAATCGACATGGCCTGCTTCTTAGTGCCACAGTCCCCCGCTATCAAGCCGGGACAGTGCCGCAGCCCCGGCGCAACCTACGGTGCGAGACAATATGAGAAAGGCCGGCGCATAGCCGGCCTTCCTCATTCATCACACGAGTACTGCTTTGCTACTGCGCGGGCGCAGGAGCTGGTGTTGCCGGAGCCGGCTCGACAGGCTTCTCGGGTGTGATGCTCTTCGTGGTCGAGTTATCGGTTGCCGGAGGTGTTGCGGCCGGCGGCGTGGCTTCCGGCGTCGCCGGCTTCATCGGCTCTTCGGCAGCCGGTGGATTGGTGCTCTGGGTGGTGGTGTTGTCCTTGCCGCTATCGCTGCAGGCTGCAACGCCAAGCAAGGCCAAGGCGGAAACGGATGCAAGAATGAGCTTTTTCATAAGATCTCTCCTTCAATACACGTTCACGTTACGGTGAACGGTCGAAGAGGAAATGCATCAGACAGCCATGAGTTTCGTAACGTTGCGTTTCCTCATGTAACATCGTCTGGCCCGTTTGCGATTGCCGGCCAGACAACGGCGAACTAACAGGATGCGTTGAACCGATCGAACTGAAACGTGCCGGGAGCTGCCATGACCGCGAAATGGGATTTCTGGATCGATCGCGGCGGTACCTTCACCGATGTCATCGGCCGCGACCCTCAAGGCGGGCTGCATCCGCGCAAGCTTCTCTCCGAAAATCCCGAAGCCTACGCCGATGCCGCCATCCAGGGCATTCGCGACCTTCTCGGCTTGTCCTCCGGCGGCGCGATCCCGCCCGGCCTGATCGGCGATATCAAGATGGGCACCACGGTCGCCACCAATGCGCTGCTGGAGCGCAAGGGCGACCGGGTCCTGCTGCTCATCACCAAGGGCTTTCGCGATGCGCTGAAGATCGCCTACCAGGCGCGCCCGGACATCTTCGCCAAGGAAATCATCCTTCCCGAACAGCTCTATGAGCGCGTCATCGAGATCGACGAGCGCGTGCGCGCCGATGGCCGCGTCGAGCAGTTGCTCGACATCGCCGCTTGCCGGCCGGCGATCGAGCAGGCGAAAGCGGATGGCATCGATGCCGTCGCAATCGTCTTCATGCACGCCTGGAAATATCCCGATCACGAGAAGGCGGTGGCAAAAGTCTGCCGGAAACTCGGTTTCAGCCAGGTTTCCGTCAGCCACGAGGTCTCGCCGCTGATCAAGCTGGTCGGCCGCGGCGACACCGCCGTGGTCGACGCTTATCTGTCGCCGATCCTGTCGAGATATGTGCAACGCGTGGCGGGGGAAATGGGCACCGCGCCAATCCGCCCCACAAGGGGGGAGATCGGCCAGTCCCCTCATCTCATGTTCATGATGTCCTCTGGCGGCCTTACCGCCGCCGATATGTTCCAGGGCAAGGACGCACTGCTATCCGGGCCGGCCGGCGGCGTTGTCGGCATGGTCGAGACGGCAAAGCTCGCCGGCTTCGACAAGGTCATCGGCTTCGACATGGGCGGCACCTCCACCGACGTCGCCCACTATGACGGCGAGTATGAGCGTGCCTTCGACACCGAGGTCGCCGGCGTGCGTATCCGCGCGCCGATGATGCGCATCCACACCGTCGCCGCCGGCGGCGGCTCGATCCTGCATTACGAGGCCGGCCGCTTCCGTGCCGGACCTGACTCGGCCGGAGCCAATCCTGGCCCGGCCGCTTACCGCCGCGGCGGGCCGCTGGCCGTCACTGACGCCAATGTCATGCTGGGCAAGCTGCAGCCCGATTTCTTCCCGGCCATTTTCGGACCCGCCCAGGACCAGCCGCTCGACGTCGAGACGGTGCGCGCAAAATTCACCGCACTGGCCGCCGAAATCGGCGATGGCCGCACGCCGGAGGCTGTCGCCGAAGGGTTCGTCACCATCGCCGTGGAAAACATGGCCAACGCCATCAAGAAGATTTCCGTCCAGCGCGGCTACGACGTTACCGAATATCTGCTCAATTGCTTCGGCGGCGCCGGCGGCCAGCATGCTTGCCTGGTTGCCGACGCACTCGGCATGGAAGCGGTGCTGATCCATCCCTTCTCCGGCCTGCTGTCGGCCTATGGCATTGGCCTGTCCTCAGTTTTCGCCTCGCGCCAGCAGGCGCTGCTGAAGCCGCTGGCGGAAGAGTCCAGAACCGAGATCGGCAACCTCATTGTCACCTTGAGAAAAGCCGTCATCGCCGAACTCGCAGTGCAAGGCATCTCCGAGGATATGGTTGCCGCGAAGCCTGTGCTGCACATTCGCTATGACGGCACCGACACGACACTGCCGGTGAATTTCGAGGAAGACTCGATTTTCCAGGCCAAGCGCGATTTCGAAATTGCCCACAAGGCGCAGTTCGGTTTCGTTTACGACAACAAGCCGATGATCGTCGAGACCGTCGGCGTCGAGGGCACAGACATCGGCGGCACGGGGCGCGACGAAAGCGATTCAGCACTCGAAGACATCGCCGCAAATCCTTCGGAGGTCCGAAAAATCTTTTCCGACGGCATCTGGCGCGACGCCGGCATCCTCCGCCGCGAAGGACTGAAGCCCGGGCACAGAATTGCCGGCCCTGCGCTGATCATCGAGCCGAACCAGACCATCGTCGTCGAGTCGGGCTGGCAGGCCGAGATCACCGCCAAGAACCATGTGCTGTTGCGCCGCATCGAGGAGAAGCAGCGGCAGGCAGCGCTCGGCACCGAGGCCGATCCGGTAATGCTGGAGGTCTTCAACAATTTGTTCATGTCGATCGCCGAGCAGATGGGCGTGACGCTGCAGAACACCGCCTATTCCGTCAACATCAAGGAGCGGCTCGATTTCTCCTGCGCGGTGTTCGACCACAGCGGCGCCCTGGTCGCCAATGCGCCGCATATGCCGGTGCATCTGGGCTCCATGGATCGTTCGGTCGAAACCATCATCCGGCTGAATTCCGGCGACATCCACCCCGGCGACGTCTTTGCCCTCAACGCCCCCTACAATGGCGGCACGCATCTGCCCGATATCACCGTGGTGACGCCTGTTTTCGACGATATCAAGCAGAAAATCCTCTTTTGGGCTGCCTCGCGCGGCCACCACGCCGATATTGGTGGCACGGCGCCTGGCTCGATGACACCGCTTGCCACCACGGTCGACGAGGAAGGCGTGCTGTTCGACAATTTCCGCATCGTCGATCGTGGGAAGTTCCGCGAGAAGGAACTGCATACGCTGCTCACCGACCACCTCTACCCGGCGCGCAATCCGCACCAGAACATCGCTGACCTCAAGGCGCAGATCGCCGCCAACGAAAAGGGCGTGGCAGAGCTCCGCAAGATGGTCGCGCATTTCGGCCTCGATGTCGTCGAAGCCTACATGGGCCATGTCCAGGACAATGCCGCCGAGAGCGTACGCCGCGTGCTGGAGCGGCTGCCGGATAGTTCTGAGTACGAATATCCGACCGACACCGGGCAGCTCATTAAGGTGAAGATCACAGTCGATCGGCAAAAGCGCGAGGCGACGGTCGACTTCACCGGCACGTCGCCGGTCATGAAGAACAATTTCAATGCGCCAGAGCCGGTCGCCCGCGCGGCAGTCCTTTATGCCTTCCGTGTGATGGTCGAGGACATGATCCCGATGAATGCCGGGTGTCTGCGGCCAATCAACATCATCATTCCCGATGGCTGCATGCTCAAGCCCGCTTACCCCGCCGCCGTCGTCGCCGGCAATGTCGAGACCTCGCAGCACGTCACCAACGCGCTGTTCGGCGCAATGGGCGCCATGGCCAATGCGCAAGGCACCATGAACAACCTGACCTTCGGCAACAAGACATACCAGTATTACGAGACGATCTGTTCCGGCTCACCCGCAGGCCAAATGAACTCCGGCCGCGGCTTTGCCGGCACCTCCGGCGTCCACACCCACATGACCAATTCGCGCCTCACCGACCCGGAAGTGCTGGAACTGCGTTTTCCCGTGCTGCTCGAGGACTTCCACATTCGGCAAAATTCCGGCGGCAAGGGCAGATGGAGCGCCGGCGACGGCACCAAGCGCACCATCCGCTTCCTCGAAAAGATGGAATGCGCGATCCTGTCCTCGCATCGCAACCGCCCGCCGCAAGGATTGGACGGTGGCGGCGACGGCGAGGTCGGCTCGACCAAGGTCCGCCGCAAGGACGGCACGATCGAAATGCTGAAAGCGTGCGACCAGACCGTGCTTCAAGCGGGCGACGCCGTTATCCTGACGACGCCGACGCCGGGCGGATTTGGCAAGGCCTGAACTTACGTCAACAGGCTGTCACCGGCCTGTCATGACCCTGCGCTACCCGCTTGCGGCAAAGCAAATGGGGAATCACCTTGCCATGACGGACGTTTCCGCAGATCTGGTTTTTCGCCGCGGCAAGGAAGTTGGAAAGGCCGTGTACCAGAACCGCCCGCTGTCGAAAGCCGGCATCTCGGAGCGGCTGTTCGCCTTCCTGTTTTCCGGCCTCGTCTATCCGCAGATCTGGGAGGACCCCGATGTCGACATGGAGGCGATGCAGCTTGGCCAGGGCCACCGCGTCGTCACCATCGCCTCGGGCGGCTGCAACATCCTCGCCTACCTGACCCGTTCGCCGGCACAAATTGACGCCGTCGACCTCAACGCCGCGCATATCGCGTTGAACCGCATGAAGCTGGAGGCCGTGCGCCACCTGCCGTCGCAGGGCGACCTGTTCCGCTTCTTCGGCGCCTCCGACACCAGCCACAATTCGGAAGCCTACGATCGTTTCATCGCGCCGCATCTCGATCCGGTCAGCCGTCACTACTGGGAGCGCCGCAACTGGCGCGGCCGCCGGCGCATCGCCGTCTTCGATCGCAATTTCTACCAGACCGGCCTGCTCGGCCTGTTCATCGCCATGGGCCATCGCACGGCAAAGTTCTTCGGCGTCAATCCAGCCCGTATGATGGAAGCCAAGAACATCGGCGAACAGCGCCGCTTCTTCAATGAGGAATTGGCGCCGGTCTTCGACAAGCCACTGCTGAAATGGGCGACATCGCGCAAGGCCTCGCTGTTCGGCCTCGGCATTCCGCCGGCGCAGTATGATTCGCTAATCACTTCGGGTGACGGCACCATGGCCAGTGTGCTCAAGGCCCGGCTGGAAAAGCTCGCTTGCGATTTTCCGCTGGAGAACAACTATTTCGCCTGGCAGGCTTTTGCCCGCCGCTATCCGAACCCCGGCGAGGCCGCCCTGCCCGCCTATCTCGAAAAACAGAATTACGAGACCATCCGCGGCAATGTCGACCGCGTCGCCATCCACCATGCCAATCTGATCGAGTTTCTTGCCGGCAAGGATGCAGGCGCGGTCGACCGCTTCATCCTGCTCGATGCGCAGGACTGGATGACCGATGACCAGCTCAACGCGCTGTGGTCGGAAATCACCCGCACCGCCTCAGTCGGCGCCCGCGTCATCTTCCGCACGGCCGCCGAGCCCAGCCTGTTGCCCGGCCGGGTTTCCAGCTCGTTGCTCGATCAATGGACCTATCAGGACGAGGCTTCGCGCGAATTCTCGGCCCGCGACCGCTCGGCCATCTATGGCGGCTTCCACCTCTATGTGAAGCGTGCGGCATGAGCACGACCGAGCTGCAGGCCAACCATGCCGAACTGATGGACGGCGTCTACCGCTGGCAGCGCCACATCTACGACCTGACGCGCAAATACTACCTGCTCGGCCGCGACCAGATGATCTCCGGGCTGGACGTACCGGCCGGCGGCACCGTGCTTGAACTCGGCTGCGGCACCGGCCGCAACATCATCCTGGCCGCCCGTCGCTATCCCGACGCACGCTTCTTCGGCCTCGATATTTCGGCCGAAATGCTGGAGACAGCCGGGACCGCGATTGCCCGCGACGGCATATCCGCACGCGTCATGCTGGCGAGGGGCGACGCCACCGATTTCGACGCGGGCGCGCTTTATGGCATCGAACGGTTCGACCGCATCTTCGTGTCCTATTCTCTGTCGATGATCCCTGGCTGGGAAAAGACGGTGTCGGCGGCACTTGCTGCCCTCGCCCCCAGTGGCTCCCTTCATGTCGTCGATTTCGGCCAGCAGGAAGGCCTGCCTGGCTGGTTCCGGACTTTGCTGCGCGGCTGGCTCAAAAAATTCCACGTCGCGCCGCGTGAATCGCTGCGCGAGGTCCTGGAATCGGAATCTCGGCGAACCGGCGCAAGCTTCCGTTTCCGCACGCTTTATCGCGGCTATGCCTGGCTGGCCGTGGTCGGGCGACCTGTCAGCACACCGTAAGTTGCTTCAAACGAGCCTCGGTCAGATCGAGGAGATCCTCCATACGACGGCCCTGGCAATCGGCCAATCCCTCACGCTTCCATTGAGCCTGACGTGTGTATTTGGCTGCAGCATCACGAAATGCGGTTAGCTCGTCGAAGGACAATACGGACCGGTCAGCGTGGTTGTACCCGTGATCAAAGCTTGTCCTAAGCTCGACCAAGTAGGGCTTTTCGCCGGTAGTGCTGATTGCGTACTGGATCACGGACTAAATTATTCGCCTTCCGCCGTTCCAGACCGGTAGCTCATCACTCAAACTCAGAACGCCCAACCGTACACCCCCTATAGCGATCACTTCAGCGCCGTCATCAGCGCCCCCACCATCGTCTGCGGGCGGTAGCCGAGCTTGGCTGGCGTCAGCCCGAGCCGCACCACCACCAGCTGCTCCGAGGGAATGATGGTGACCGTCTGCCCATCATGGCCTTCCATCCAGTAGGTGTCCTTGGGCAGGCCCGCCGCCACGCCGGCGCCGGGGTTTTTCTCGTCGCCCGGTGCCTCGATCCACAACTGGCCTTTGCCGTAGACTTTCGAGGCGGGTGCCGGCTCACGCATCCAGTCGACGAAGCCGGCTGGCAAGACCTGGTTGCCGTTCCACACCCCGCCTTGCAGCAGGAACTGACCGAAGCGCGCCCAGTCGTGCGCGGTGGCATAGAGATAGGACGAGCCGACGAAAGTGCCCTGCTCGTCGGTTTCCAGCACGGCGCTGTGCATGCCGAGCGGCTCGAACAGCGCGGTGCGCGGCCACGTCAGCGCCTTGGCCTTGTCGCCGATCGCGTCTTGCCAGAGGCGCGACAGCATCACCGCCGTGCCGCTCGAATAGGAGAACGCCTTGCCGACCTCGCCGGTCAGCGGCTTGGCTTCGGCGAAGCCCGCCATGTCGGGTTCGAGATAGAGCATGCGCGTCACGTCGGCGACGTCGCCATAGTCCTCGTTGAACTCCAGCCCGCTCGACATCGCCATCATGTCGGCAAGGGTGATCGCGGCGCGGCCATCCACCTTCCACGGCGCGAACAGGCCTTTGTTGTCGACCGCCATCTTGCCGTCCTTGACCAGCGTGCCGATGATGGCGGCATTCACCGTCTTGGTCATCGACCAGCCGAGCAGCGGCGTCTTTGCCGAAAAGCCCGCGCCATAGCGCTCGGCGACGACGCGGCCGTTCTTGACCACCACCACCGCGCGCATGCCGGTGCCAGTCAGCGCCGCATCGTCGAGCAGCTTGGCAATCACCGGATCCTGTGATGCCTCGACCCGTTCGCCTTCCGGCCACAACGCGTCCTGGCTGACCGCCGACGGCTCGGCATAGATCGCCGTCCGCCGTGCTTTGCCGACATCGCCATCGGGAACCGAGGCGCAGCCCAGCCCGTCACGGGCTACGGCAAGGCTCTTGCCGAGGAAACCAAGCAGACCCGCCGAGACCGTTCCCCGGTTCTTGTCCACCGAGACCCGCATCAACCGCAGCAGCGGGCGCCCGGGCGCCTGCACGTCGACGGCGAGCACCTCATTGGCGTCGCGACCGGCGATGAAGACGTTCGAGCAGACGATCTTGGCCGAATAGCCCGAGCCGACGCGGATCAATTCGGGCGGCGCGATGTAAAGCCAGGCAAACAGCGCGGCGATCGCCAGCACGACCAGGCCAAGCAGCCATTTGACGATCTTGACGACGATCCGCATTTTTCCTCCCAGGCCTCTGCCTGACGCTATGTCATCGATTTGCCGCCATTGCTTCCGCAAATCGCAGTGCTTGTCGAGCGCCGTCAACCTGATATCAACCATGTTCGGCGATCACAGGGGGAACGGGCGATGCTGTGGGGCTATCGCTCGTAGGGGGCCACCGCCGGCCATCAGTGCACAGACCCATCAGCGACCGGCTGAATCCGGCTCGGGAGTTGCGATGCGCCGTCTTGCGGCCCTTTTCATGCTGACGCTGCTTGGCGCCTGCTCGACTGTGGACGATCTTTCGCCACTGGCGCCATCCGCGTCGAGCAGCCCGACGACGGTTGCCGTGCGCGCGCCGCGCTTTGCCGATTCCAAGCCGCATGAATGGGACAGCGGCGCGCCGTGGAACTACGCCGTTCACGGCACCGACGTCTCCAAATACCAGACCTCGGTCGACTGGCCGTCGGCCAAGGCCAGCGGCATCTCCTTCGCCTTCATCAAGGCGACCGAGGGCGGCGATCGCTTCGATGAATATTTCAACGAGCATTGGGCCCGCACGAAAGCCGCCGGCGTTCCGCGCGCGGCCTATCATTTCTTCTATTTCTGCACGCCGGCCGCTCAGCAGGCGCGCTGGTTCATCCAGAATGTCCCGGTCGATCGCTCGGCGATGCCGCCGGTCCTCGACATGGAGTGGAACCCGAAATCGCCGACCTGCAGGCTGCGTCCCGATGCGGCCACAGTGCGCGCAGAGATGACCACCTTCCTGGAAATCGTCGAACGGCACTATGGCAAGAAGCCGATCATCTACACCTCGGTCGACTTCTTCGACGACAACGGGCTGTCGACCTTCCGCGGCTATCCCTACTGGCTGCGCTCCGTCGCCGGCCATCCGCGCGAAAAATACGGCAGCCACCCCTTCACCTTCTGGCAATACACCGGAACCGGCATCGTTCCGGGCATGACCGGCAAGTCCGACATCAACGTCTTCAACGGCAGTGAAGCCGCATGGAACAAGTGGCTACGGCAGAACACCCGTTGACACCGGATCAACGGCAGCGAAGCCGCCTGGAACAAGGGGCTGCGGCAGAACACCGTTGACACCGGTTCAACGGCAACGAAGTCGCCCGGAACAAGGGGCTGCGGCAGAACACCCGTTGACACCGGTTCAACGGCAACGAAGTCGCCCGGAACAAGGGGCTGCGGCAGAACACCGTTGACACCGGGCCTGCCGCCTGCTTTTCGACACAGCCAGCGGCAAAGAGTGCAACCGCCGGTAATCCAGGGCATTGGGCTTCCGAGAGGGGCACGACAAAGGCCCTCATTCGTTTCGAAAGGAAGCTGATGCGACTGCGTTCCCAAGCCCTCGCGGCGCTATTCTTGTGCGCCACGGCTTTGCCGGCGATGGCGCAGGAATGTGGCGACGACTTCGAAGCCTGGAAGCAGGGCGTGGCGGCGGAAGCCAAGGCAGCCGGTGTCGGTGCCGTGGGTCTCGACGCGCTGGAGGATGCCACCATCGACGACAAGGTCCTGGCGCGCGACCGCGCCCAGGGCGTCTTCACCCAGACCTTCGTCGAATTTTCCAACCGCATGATCTCGGCCTACCGGCTGAAGCAGGGCGCGGCAAACCTGAAGAAATACGCCGATGTCTTCGCCCGTGCCGACCAGCAGTTCGGCGTCCAGGCACCGATCATCGCCGCCTTCTGGGCGCTGGAGACCGATTTCGGCGCCGTGCAGGGCGATTTCCGCACGCTGAGCGCCCTGCTGACGCTTTCCCATGATTGCCGCCGCCCGCAACTGTTCCGGCCTCAGCTGGTGCCACTTCTGGAATTGATCGATCGCGGCGTCGTACCGGCCGACGTCAGGGGTGCCTGGGCCGGAGAGATCGGCCAGACGCAGATCCTGCCTTCCGACTATCTGGCGCGCGGCGTCGACGGCGACGGCGACGGCAAGGTCGACCTGCGCGGCAGCGTGCCGGATGTGATCATGACCACCGCCAACAAGGTGCTGTCGCGTGGCTGGAAACGCGACGAGCCCTGGATCGAGGAAGTCCGCCTGCCCGACGACATGCCGTGGGACCAGACCGGGCGCACCAACAAGCTGCCGCTGACGCAATGGGCGCAATGGGGCGTCACCTACCCCAGCGGCGCACCGCTGGTCGACAATGGCCTGAAAGCGGGCCTGGCGCTGCCCATGGGCCGCAAGGGGCCTGCCTTCCTCACCTACGACAATTTCGACGTCTATCTCGAATGGAACCAGTCCTTCACCTACGCGCTGACCGCTGCCAACCTCGCCGCCAGGCTGGCGGGCGCGCCACAGTTCGATCCGCGCAATCCCGAGACCGGCCTCAACAACGAGCAGCTGAAGGAGTTGCAGACCAGGCTGGAAGCCAGGGGCTACGATGTCGGCACGGTCGACGGCATCCTCGGCACCAACACCCGCGAAGCGATCCGCAAGGAGCAGATGCGCCTTGGCCTGCCTGTGGATGGCTGGCCGACGCCAGAGCTTTTGGCGAAACTGTAAATTGCCGGTATGACTTTCGAAGCTTGTTGGCACCAAACATTGTGGACGTCAGGCATGAGCCTCTACGACCCAAAGAATAACTACACGCCTAGGCTTGTCCCATCGCAACCATGGGACAGCATAGAGGCGTTCTACGTCTCGCTGACCAACGAAGCTTTCGACCAGCAGCACGCGGTCGATCTCATTCGTCACATCCGGTCTGCTTATGCGGAGAACAGATTTTACGCATTCACCTCGATGCATACGCTAATTATCAGCGTCAACAATCCCATCGAGTTCAATCGCGACAACCTGCGAATTGACTATCATTCCAGCGACGAGACTTGGGCATTCAATTATCTGTCAAAGCCTTTCAAGCCGGCTGAATTCGTCAGGCGCTACCCGGCGGCGCTGGGGATCGAAAAGTTCGACAGTTTCGTACAGATGATCGGCTGGTAGGACCGCGGCTGCGTGGTGACGCATCGGAATCGTCACATCGAGAAACCATTATCTCTCATGAGCATTCATGACCTCTCCCGCACAAAATCAATGAATGCTCGCAAGGCTGGCGGCACGTGGCGTGCGCTTGGGTGGTATAGATAAAAACCTGGAAAGCTTGGTGACCAAGCCTCGAGAAAACGGACCAGCTTGCCCTTCTCGATCCATGGCCGAACCTGGTAATCGATCATGTAGGCAATGCCCGCGCCATCCAGCGCGGCGTTGAGCATCAGGTCGGTTTCGTTGACGGTCAGGCTACCCTCGACAGCGATCTCCAGGGCCCGTTTGCCGCGCGAAAACTCCCATCGGTAAATATTGCCGCCGCTGGGCCACTGGAATTTGATGCAACGATGCTGGTGCAGATCCTGCGGATGGCGCGGGATGGCCCGGTTCTCGAAATAGGCGGGGGCAGCCACCGCAGCCATCTGCAGGTCCTCACTCAATTTGACCGCCACCATGTCCTTTTCCAGCCGCTCGCCAAGCCGGATGCCGGCATCGAACCGCCCTTCAACGATGTCGGTCAGCATGTCGTCGACGATCACCGTCAGCGCGATATCGGGATAGGCGCGCTGGAACTCGCCAAGGATCGGCGCGATGAACCGCACTGCGGCGACGCGTGGCACGTTGATACGCAGCGAGCCCGCTGGCCGATCCCGCGCGGCACGAATGTCGGCGACGGCACCGTCGAGTTCGCCGAACGCGACCGCAAGACGGGCGAACAGCGTATCGCCGGCGGCAGTTGGTGAAACGCTGCGCGTCGTGCGATTGAGCAATCTGACGCCAACGCGGGCCTCCAGCTGGCGGATCGACTGACTGAGTGCCGGCGGCGACACCCGCAGCCTGGCGGCCGCACGAACGAAACTCCCCTCTTCCACGATCGCCGAAAATGCCTTGAGCTCGGTGAATTCGGAGCCGCGCATTGTATATTCCTGGATTAATAAGCTGATCAGATAATAGGCTATTAACTGATCAATTGCATGCCGCTATTTCTCAATCATCGGCGTCGTCAAACAGACCGGCGCGACTTCTGAATGGTTGAAGGGAATTGATCATGTCTCAGTCTTTGCAAGGCAAAACAGCAGTTGTCACCGGTAGTTCGCGCGGCATCGGCCGCGCAATCGCTGAGGGGCTCGCGGCCAATGGCGCTGCGGTCGCTGTCAACTATGTCGGCAACAAGAAAGCCGCCGACGACGTGGTGGCCGCCATCGCCAGCAAGGGCGGAAAGGCGGTCGCCATCCAGGCCGACATTTCCGTCGTTGACGATGTCCACCGCCTGTTCGACCAGACCGAAAACCAGCTGGGCGCGATCGATATTGTCGTTGCGAATGTAGGCATCGCCGTCATCAAGCCGCTGATCGAGGCCACCGAAGCCGATTTCGACCTGGTCTTCGGGACTAACGCCAGGGGCACTTTCTTCACGCTTCAGGAAGCGGCGCGCCGCGTGCGCGACGGTGGCCGCATCATCGCCGTCTCTACTGGCGGAACCAGGATGTTCTTCACGCAGACGGCGCTCTATCTCGGCAGCAAGGGCGCGGTCGAACAATTCGTGCGCGTGCTCTCGCGTGAACTTGGGCCGCGCGGCGTCACCGTGAATGCGTTGTCGCCGGGCTTCACCGACACGGACCTGCTTCCCGAGCGCGATCGCGCCCTGGCGGCCGGCATGTCGCCGTTCGGCAGGATCGGCGCGCCGCGCGAGGTTGCCGACGTCGCGGTCTTCCTGGCCAGCGATGAGGCTCGCTGGCTGACCGGCGAGAATATCCAGGCCGGGGGTGGGGTGGCCTAATCCGCCATCGTCTCCAGGCTGGCAAATCCTTGCGGCGCGTCGCCTTCGTCGAACGGCGTCGTCACCTCGACGAAGGTGTCGGGATAAAAGCCGTTGAAGCGGGTCCTGAGCGACAGCGAATAGGCGCCGATATGGCCGATCTCGATCCAGTCGCCGGTGTCGACCGTTTCAGGCAGCCAGAACGGTCGCGACAGGATGTCGACGGAATCGCAGGTCGCACCGCAGACCTTGAACGGCACGATGTTCTTTTCCTCGCCATTGCGCGAGCGGATTGCCGGATCGGGAATGAAACGCGCCGGCAGCGTGATCTTGCCTGTCCATGAATCCGACAGCGATGCCCAGATGCCGTCATTGATGTAGAGCCGTTTGCCCTTGCGCAGCAGCACGCGCACGATCAGCGACAGGCAGCGCGCCACGATCACCCGGCCGGGCTCGGCCACCAGCGGTATCTGGTCGAACTGGTATTCCTTGAGGTCGCCCGACAGCCTCGACATGATCTGGCCGAGCGACGGCATCTCGATCTGCTTGCGGTTCGGGTCGTGGCCATATTCGGCCGGAAAGCCGCCGCCGACGTCGAGCCCGGCAATGTCGAAGGTCAGCCGGTTGCGCACCCAGTCGGCCGAGGCCAGCGCCCGCTCATAGGTGTCGGGATCCTCGATCTGACTGCCGACATGGAAACACAGGCCAACCTTGTAGCCGGTGCGATTCAGCCGCTCCGCCAGTTCGACGGCATAGGCCGGCCCGGCGCCAAACTTCTTCGACAGTTCGTAGGCGGCCGATCCTTTCGTCTGGATGCGCACGAACACGCTGATCGCGCCCGGATCGATGTCGAGTGCCCGCACCACCCGGGTCAGCTTGGTGATCTCGTCCTCATGGTCGAGCGAAATGACCCGGATGGCGTACTTCTCCAGCGCCAGCTTGATGTCCGACTGCGCCTTGACCGGATGCATGTAGAGCATCTCGGCATCAGGCGAGACCGCGCGCACGGCAGCGAACTCGCCGGGCGAAGCGACGTCGAAAGCGGTGACGCCGGCCTCGACCAGCGCCTTGAGTACGATCGGCTCGCCATTGGTCTTGACCGCATAAGCGGTCTTGCCGGGGAACATGCCCATGAACTGCCTGGCATCAGCCATCAGCACCTGCGGGCGGAAGCAATAGATCGGATCGTCCGGGCGAAGCGCCAGTGCCGCCTCGCGGGCATTCTCGAATCGCTGCATGGACGAATCCTTACCTCGGCTGCGCACAATTAATCCAAGCTAGCGGCTAATGAAAACAATTCTGTGTCTCGTGCACCTGACGCAGCGGCGCTAGGTCCTTGGCGGCAGCGTTTGCCATCAGTCAGGTTTCGGGTGGCCCTTGTCGCCGGACCCGATATGCGTTCTGCCTGACCGGCTGGCATTCAGGCCGTCTGGGGGAGGACGATTGACATGGCAATGACCGCGACATCCGCGCCACGCGGGCCGATGGTGCTCAAGGACTGGGGACAGCTTCTGCTGCTCGGTGCGATCTGGGGCGGCTCGTTCTTCTTTGCCCGCATCGCGGTGGCGGAACTTCATCCGCTGGTGCTGGTGCTGTTTCGCGTCGCCATCGCGGCGATCGCGCTGCAGTTGTATCTCGCCATTCGCGGACCATCCTTCCGCCTCGCGCTTCCCCATGCCAGCCTGTTCTTCCTGCTGGCGCTCACCAACAATGTCATCCCCTTCTCGCTGATCTTCGCCGGCCAGACCCAGCTTGGCGCCGGCGTTGCCTCGGTGCTCAACGCAACGACGCCGTTCTGGACGCTGATCCTCGCCAACGCGCTGACATCAGACGAAAAGCTCTCCTGGAATAAGCTCGCCGGCATTGCGCTTGGCATCGCCGGCACGGCGGTGATGATCGGTCCCGGCCTGCTTGCCGGGCTCGGCGGCCCGGTCTGGGCCAAATTCGCGCTGATCGGCGCCTCGCTGTCCTATGGCGTGGCGCTGATGGTCGCCCGCCGCTTCAAGGGCGTGCCCTCGCCGGTCATCGCCACCGGACAATTGACCGCCTCGACCATCATCATGATCCCGATCGTGCTCTTCACCTATGGTCCGGCGGGCCCGTTCTCGGCCTCGCCCCCTGTCTGGGCGGCAGTGCTGGCGCTGGCGCTTTTGTCCACCGCCTTCGCCTACATCCTCTATTTCAACCTCGTCGCCTCGGCCGGCGCCACCAACGCTTCGCTGGTCACGCTCATCGTGCCGGCCAGCGCCATGCTGCTCGGCTTCCTGTTCCTCGGTGAGCGGCTCGAACTGTTCGAAATCGGCGGCGTGGTGCTGATCGCACTTGGCCTCGTCACGATCGACGGACGATTGTTCGGAAGGCGTTAGGACCGACACGGTAGCGCTGCCATGACATGGCAATGACACACCGCCGCCATAATTTATTCACAGGTCTGAAGCGGGTTTTTGCCGAAGAGTTTCAATGCCTAACGGCAAAAGGCGGGTCGCAAATCTAGCAATCACGTCGCAATGCAGCACATTTTCCGCTTGCCTGTGGCACAAATGAACCTAGACTCTCAGACATAGCTCTTTAAGAGGAGGCTATGTCATGGGACTTACGAGGCCTATCAACGCATTGATGATCTGTGCTGCATTCGCCTTCATCGGAGCCCTCATTATGGGCTTTCTTCCCTGACCCGCCAAAGACGGGGAAGACCGGCACCACATAGTCCAAAACATTGAAAAGGCCGGGTACTTGCCCGGCCTTTTTGCATTTCGGAAGCTCTTTTGAATCTCTTTGTTTAACGCAATTCCGGACGGAAAACCGTTTAACACTTTTCCTGGAATTGCTCTAAGCCGCAGCGGAACCCGCCGCCTCGGCTTCGTGTGAGCGGATGCCGATCATGTGGCAGATGGCAAAAACCAGATCGGCCCGGTTCATCGTGTAGAAATGGAAATCGCCGACCCCGCGCTCGACCAGGTCCATGACTTGTTCGGCCGCCACCGCCGACGCCACCAGCGCATGCGTCTGCGGGTCCCGGTCAAGCCCCTCGAACCGCTCCGCCAGCCAGCCAGGCACATGCGCGCCCGCCCTCGCGGAAAAGTTCGCGACCTGCTTGAAACTATGAACCGGCTGGATGCCCGGCACGATGGGGATGTAGATGCCGGCGCGGCGGACGCGCTCGACATAGCGCTCGTAGAGATCATTGTCGAAGAAGAACTGGGTGATGGCGCGCGTCGCGCCATTGTCGACCTTGCGTTTCAGCATCTCGATGTCGGTGGCGAAATCCGGGCTTTGCGGATGCTTTTCCGGGTAAGCCGCTACGGAGATGTCAAAATCCGAGATTTTCTTAAGCCCGGCGACCAGTTCCGCGCCATTCTCGTAGCCGCCTGAATGCGGGCGATAGGGTTCGCCGACACCGGAAGCCGGGTCGCCGCGCAGCGCCACGAATCGGTTGATGCCGATCGACTTGTAATCCTGGATGACCGCGTCGACCTCTTCGCGCGTTGCACCGACGCAGGTCAGATGCGCCGCAGCCGGAATACCGGTTTCCGTCAGGATGCGCTTTACGGTGCGTGCGGTGCGCTCACGCGTCGAGCCGCCGGCGCCATAGGTCACCGAGACGAATTTCGGCTTCAACGGCTCCAACCTCGTGACCGTGTCCCACAGCCTTGCCTCCATCTCGTCGGTCTTCGGCGGGAAGAATTCAAAGGAAACCCGGACCTTGTCACCAATGTCGGGGCGGCGGGAAAAGCGGAACTGGTTCATCAGGCAACTTCCCTTATCTGCCTTGTGTCGTTGGAAGGATCAGCGATCAGCAGGCGCCGGTCGCGGCCGAGCCAGAGTTTTACGGTGAGCCTGGCTTCGTTGCCGCCGCGTGGCTCGAACTCCTGGCTGTCTTCGAGATCGAGGCCGGCTTCTGCGAACCAGTCGGCGATCTGCCGGTCGGAAAAGCCGAGCCGCATATGCGCGTGCTCGTCACGCAGGAATTCCAGCGTGTGCGGCGCGAAGTCGACGATGACCAGCCGCCCGGCCGGGCGCAAAAGCCGCGCCGCCTCGTGGATGGCGCGGGCTGGATCGTCGAGATAGTGCAGCACCTGGTGGATGGTGACGAGATCGAAGGCATCGCGCTCGACGGGCGGCGCGAAGATGTCGCCCTGCCGCACCTGCGCATTCGAAACGCCGGCCTTGTCGAGATTGGCGCGCGCCACGGTCAGCATCTCGCGCGACATGTCGATGCCGACGCCGCGCCGGTAGAGCGGCGAGAAGATTTCGAGCAGCCGCCCGGTGCCGGTGCCCAGATCGAGCATCGACTGGAACGGCCGCTTGCCGACCAGTTTCAGCATAGCGGCTTCGACGGCGCGGTCCGGCACATGCAGCGAGCGGATATGGTCCCAGCTTGCCGCATTCACGGAAAAATACTCGGCTGCCCGGTCCTGCCGCTTGCGTTTGACCGCGCCCAGCCGCTCGAGATCGCGCTCGACCTGTGGATCGGCACCGCGAATGCCGGAAACCAGCCCCATGACGAAGTCACGCGCGGAATCCGCGTCAGACAGGCGGAAGAAGGCCCACGACCCTTCCTGGTAGCGGCCGATCAGCCCGGCCTCCAGCAGCAACTTGAGGTGCCGCGAAACGCGTGGCTGCGACTGGCCGAGAATTTCGGTAAGATCGGAAACGGTGAGGTCGCCGCGCGACAACAGTGCCAATATGCGCAGGCGGCTGGATTCGGCCGCCGCCTTCAATGTGTCCACCATGGTGTCGAGCGAGACATGCATCAGCGTATTCTCTTTGAAAAAGATATAAACATATGTTTATGTCGATTTTCGACACCTTGCAAGGGCTATGTCGCTTCCGGACAAGAAAATGCCGCTTGCGTGATCCCGACCAAAAAGATGCGAGGGCGGAAATGACCGGACCGCGTGAGATGTTCGAGGCGCGCGACGGCGAGCAGAAATTGGAAAACGATCCGGCGCTGATGCCAGCCGACGGCGGCATCGTCTTCATCGGCCGCATCACCTCGCCATGGACGACACGGGAGACCTGCCCCAAGAACATGCGCACCGCGCGCGCGACCGGGCAGCCGGCGGTGCTGACCATCGACGCGCCCTTTCGCCCTGGCCTGCAGGGGCTGGAGCGCGCCAGCCACGTCATCATCCTGTCCTGGCTGCACCATGCACCGCGGACTTTGATTGTGCAGAAACCCCGCCATGCGGCTGAAGCCAAAGGCGTATTTTCGCTGCGCTCCCCTGCCCGGCCGAACCCAGTCGGCCTGCATGTGGCCAGGCTGGTCGGGCTCGACATCGGCACTGGGCGCCTCGATCTCGACGCCATCGATGCGCTCGATGGCACGCCGGTCATCGACATCAAGCCTTATTTCGCCTCGACTGACGCCATCGCCGATGCGACCGTCGAAGGGCGCGACGAGCGATGAAAGCGCCGACCGGACGCCGCCGTGCCATCGCCAAGGCACTGACAGCACTTCTGCCGCTGGCGCCCTATGCCGACATGGAGAAGATCCGTGCGGATGCCGGCTCGGTTCACATGAAAACCCTGCCGCCGACCATCGCCGTGTGGCTGGCGACCATTGCCCACATCCGCCACGTGCACACCGATTACGAAAAGCTGCTGGGCGAAGGCTATGACCGCGACTCGGCGCGGTTCTTCGTCATCGAGCAGACCAACATCGTGCTGACCCGCTGGCGCGCCACACGACTGCTCGATGCCGACGACGAGGAGGAATGAGGCAGCAAGTCCGCTTATTGCCGCGTCAGCACGGCGACCGCATTGTAGGGCTGGTCGTCGGCCTGGCCGGTCCACGTCCAGGACAGATTTCCCTTGAAAAACCGGACGGTGATGTTGCCGCCGTCGATGCACTTGTCCTGACCGTAGGTGATGCTCTCATGGTATTCAGCCGACGTGTCGTCCCTGGACGTCTGCGACAGCGATCCGCCGCAACCGAGCGAAGGATAATCGATCGACGCACCGCCGTCATTGATCGTCATGGCGATCGACCAGTCGGCGCCGGTGGCCCCAGCCGGGCTTTGATGGCCGCTGCCGACCCAGGTGCCGCTCAGCGTCGGTACATTCACCACGCAAGGCACGTTCTGGAAGATCGGCGTCAATTCGCTGCCGGTTTTCTCGCAGCGATAGGTCTGGCCGCTCTGGCACAACTCCTCGCCTTCGCGCGCGCATTGGGCACTGGCTTGACCAGCGGCGGCGAAAATCATCATGGCTGCGATGACAGTCCCAAACCTGCCCATGTCCCCTCCCGGTCAGAGCCCGCAACGTAAGACAATTCCCTTCTAATGTATCGTCCAGATCGTCATCGAGGACGAACAGCGCCGGGCGGCTGGCTCTATGCCTTCCGCGTGGCGCCGATAGCCTGCCGATCCCGCCTTGTGCGAGAGGACGCCCCGATGAGCCAGACGATGGCAACCAAGGATGCCAAGCCACTGCCGACGGTCAGCGACCGTTACATCGACCCGCATTCCTATCCCGACGGCATCGCCTTCCTCGACGGCCAGTACCTGCCGATGTCGCAAGCGAAGATCTCGGTGCTGGATTGGGGTTTTCTGCATTCAGACGCAACTTACGACACCGTGCATGTCTGGAACGGCCGCTTCTTCCGCCTCGACCTGCATCTCGACCGCTTTTTCGGCGGGCTGGAGAAGCTGCGCATGACGATCCCGTTCCACCGTGAAGGCGTGACCGAAATCCTGCACAATTGCGTCGCGTTGTCCGGCCATCGCGCCGCCTATGTCGAAATGCTGTGCACGCGCGGCGTCTCGCCGACCTTCAGCCGCGACCCGCGCCAGGCGGTCAACCGCTTCATGGCGTTCGCGGTGCCGTTCGGCTCGGTCGCCAATGCCGAGCAGTTGCAGCGCGGCCTGCGTGTCGCCATCAGCGACAAGGTGCGCATTCCGCCGGCCTCGATCGACCCGGCGATCAAGAACTACCACTGGCTCGATCTGGTGCGCGGTCTCTACGATGCCTATGACCGCGGCGCCGAGACCGCGCTGATTCTCGATTTCAACGGCAATGTCGCCGAGGGTCCGGGCTTCAACGTCTTCTGCGTCACGGACGGCAAACTGTCGACGCCGGCCAATGGCGTGTTGCCCGGCATCACCCGGCGCACCGTCTTCGACCTCTGCGCCGGAGAAGGTCTTGCCGCCGCCACCAACGATGTCGGTGTCGCCGCTTTGCGCGAGGCTGACGAGGTCTTCATCACCTCGACCGCCGGCGGCATCATGCCGGTGAAGGAGATCGACGGCGCCCGGATCGCGAACGGCAAGGTCGGGCCGATCACCAGCCGCCTGATGGCGCTTTATTGGCAAAAGCACGACGACCCGGCATGGTCGAGCCCGGTGCAATATCCCTGATCATCAAGGCGGCTTGTTCAAAAAAGATTTCCCCCGCCTCTGGAAAAGCACGGGATGCACCGTATATGCCCGAAAGCGGAGAAGCCTCCGCTTTCACTCGAAATCACGCCCGCAGGGGCAAGGACTCCACATCATGACAAACAAGGTTTGGTTCATCACCGGATCGTCGAAGGGCTTTGGCCGCGTCTGGGCCGAGGCAGCACTCGCCCGTGGCGACCGCGTCGCGGCAACCGCCCGCGATGCCAGCACGCTCGCCGATCTCGTCGAGAAGTACGGCGATAATATTGCCGCGATAAAGCTCGACGTCACCGACAAGAAAGCCGTCAATGCCGCGATCGCCGAGGCGCACAAGCGCTTTGGCCGGCTCGACGTCGTCATCAACAATGCCGGCTATGGCCATTTCGGCGCCATCGAGGAAGTCAGCGAACAGGAAGCTCGCGACCAGATCGAAACCAATGTCCTCGGCGCTCTCTGGGTCACCCAGGCCGCGCTGCCGATCATGCGGGCACAGCGTTCCGGCCACATCATCCAGATTTCGTCGATCGGCGGCGTCAATGCCTTTGCTTCGCTCGGCCTTTACCACGCCTCGAAATGGGCGCTGGAAGCCTTCAGCCAGTCGCTCGGCATCGAGGTCGCGGAATTCGGCATCCATGTGACGCTGGTCGAGCCGGGCGGTTTCTCCACCGATTGGGCCGGCCCGTCGGCCAAGGTTTCCAAGCCGATCGAAGCCTACGCGCCCGCCCGCGCCAAGATGGCCGAGCGCCGCGCCAATTCCGTCGCCGGCGATCCCGAGGCCACCGGAGCGGCGATGTTGGCCATTGTCGACGCCGCCGAGCCGCCGCTGCGCGTGTTCTTCGGCGATGGAGGCCTGCCGATGATCAAGCAGGAATACGCCAACCGCATCGCCACCTGGGAAAAGTGGGACGACGTTTCCATCATGGCGCAGGGCGCGAAAAAGAACCGCAGGGCCTAAGGCAAGCGCTTTTTGCTACGCCGCCCCCGGCGGCGTAGCCCCCATGCGGAAATACCTATTCCGATGCGGGCGAGAGTCTAGCTTTGATAGATCCACTGCTCAGGCACCCGCACCGAGATCTCCTCGCCGGCCTTGATCGTTCCCGGCTTCTCGACCCAGGCGACAAGGCCGCGCAGCCGCTTCGCCGATTTCGGGAACAGCAGCGCGCCAGCTTCAACGTCGGCCATCCCTGCATGTTCGGCGATCGATCGGCCGGCGAGGCGGCAAGGTCCGTTCTGTGCGTCGACCTTGATGGTCACGCCGTCCTTGAAGAACAGCAACGTGCCGGCCGGCAGCATGGACAAATGCGGCACACCCTCGATCAAAAGGTTGGCGCCGATCCACTCCGGCTTGATCTCGGCCAGGCCCATGCGTTCGGCGACGATGGCCAGTTCATCCGCCGCCACAACAGACACTTGCCGCTCGTTGCGCATTTCGGTACCGCGCGGATACCAGGGCTCGCGCCCGCCCGAGCGCCGCGTCGCGCCGGCGTGGAAATCGCCTGATATGCCATCGAACCCCAGCCGCAACGCATCGGCCGGGCGCGTCTCGAAATGATCCGATGGCGCCACGTAAAGCGCTGCCACTTTGGCGACCAGCTTTCGCGCCGGTACGATTTCGATCGGCTTTTCAGCCTCGGGGAAGAGATCCAGCATCGGCTTCATTCCTTGGATGATGCGCCCTGTTTTTGCCCTTCGATCGCGAACACCGCAAGGGCGGTTTGGGCCAAAGTGCGCAACTCTTCGACCGAAGCGCCGTCCCGCGCCTGGATCGACATGCCGTTCATGACGCCGGCCAGGTATTTGGCGAAGCCCTCGACAGACAGACCTTCCGGCAGGTCGCCCATTGCCCGGCCCTTGGCCAGCCGCTCGGCGATCGCCGCTTCACTTGCCTTGCGATTGGCCTTGAGTTCATCCGCAATGGCTTGTGCCTGCGGCGAAGCTGCGAGCGCACCGCTGACGAACAGGCAGCCACCCGGCTTGCCGGGCCTGGAATAGGCCTCCGCCGCGCCGAGCAGCAACCGCCGGATCGCCTCCCCCGTCGGAACCGGCGCGCTCAGCGCCTCCAGCGCAAAGCCGATCTCGGTCTGGTGGTAGCGCGTCAGCGCCTTGCGGAACAAAGTCTCCTTGTCGGTGAAGGCGTTGTAGATCTGCGGCGGCGTCAGCCCCATCGCCTCGCGCAGCATGGCCAGCGATGTCGCCTCATAGCCATGCTCCCAGAACAGATGCATCGCGGCATCCAGTGCCCGGTCGGGATCGAATGCGCGTGGCCGGCCACCCCTAGGCTTTTCCAATTTATCCATAGTGATCGATACGAAACCTGTTGACTCGCCCTCTCCGCGTAACGTAACAATTGATACGAAACATGGCAAGCTGGGAGACATGTCCGCCGGCAAGACCATGGAAACCAGCGAAAAGGAGAGCCAAATGCCAAACACCGTGACCGCGCCCGAAGGCGTACTGACCCCCACGGGAGAGCGCGAGATCCTGCCGCGTCTCAGCGCTGCCCTCATCGAAGCCTCCGGCGCCACCGGCAATGCGTTCTTCACCGGGATCGTCGGCGGCACGGTCCACATCCTGCCACTGCATCGCATCTATGCCGGTGGCGCCAATCGGCCGGTCGTCATGGTCGAGCTGAAGCTGCCGAACATCGGCCTTGGTTCGATCGAAACCCGAAATGCCTTCATCACCGCGGCCGCAGGCATTGTCGCCGAGCTCTGCGTGCCCGGCCACCGGCCTGAAAACACCTGGATCAACATCGTCAATGCGCCCGACGGCGGCTGGGGCATCGGCAGCCGGCAATATTCGGGCGAGGCACTTGTCGCTGCCGCAACCGCCGCAGCGCAGTGATTTGGCGGCTGCGATGAACAGGAGCGAACCGATGCGGCTCTCCCCTTCGCTGTTCTTCACCACCAATTGCGAGCCGGCACTGGCCTTCTACGAACAGTGCGGCCTTGGCCGGGGAACGATCCTGCTGCGCTGGGGCGACAACACCATGCCGGTGCGAACCGAAGCCATGCGCGGAAAGGTGTTGCATGCGCGGTTCGAAGGCCCGGGCGTGCTGTTTCATGCCTCGGACAATGACGATGCGGAGCCAATGAAGGGCTCCGCCCTTTGTCTGGAATTCGACAGCCTGCCGGCGATGTGGGAGCTTTTCGCCCGCATCGCCGCAGGCGGCCGGATCACCGTGCCCCTGGCGCGGCAATATTGGGGAACCAGCTTCGGCATGCTGGTCGACGCCTTTGGCGTGCAGTGGATGTTCAGCTGCCCCAATGAATGAGGGCGCGGATCACGATCTTCTTACCTGAAATGGAACCAGTCCCAAGCTGCGCCGCATTGCTGACGCGCTGCGCCGGTTTCATGGTGACAGCCAGGCAGTTTCAGGAGACTCACCATTGCAACCCGGGACGGCAATCGCTCTGCTTTGGTTGATCTGGGCGGCAACTTGGGCCGCCGCAGCGCTCTGGGCCGACCCGGCCCAGAAACGCGCCGGGTTCAGGGCGGAGGTTCGCTATCGGGTTCTCTGGCTGGTTGGCGCGGTGTTGCTGTTCATTCCAGCGCACGGCTATGAAGGCCGGCTCAGGTTATGGATGCCGAACTTCGCCGAGGCATGGATCTGTGTCGCCCTGATCGCCATCGGCATCGCCTTTGCCTGGTGGGCGCGCCTGCATCTCGGCAGGCTGTGGTCGGGAACCATCACCGCCAAGGCCGGGCACCACGTTGTTGACACCGGCCCGTATGAGCTGGTCCGGCATCCGATCTACACCGGACTGCTGCTGGCGATCCTGGCCACCATGGCGGCCAAGGGTACGGTCTGGGGCATTGCCGGAACCGCTTTGCCCATCATCGGCATCGTGACGAAGGCAAGACTGGAAGAAAGCTTCCTGCGCGGCGAGTTGGGCAGTGCCTATGACGATTATGCCAGGCGCGTCCCGATGCTGGTGCCGTTCGCTCCGGTCCGATACGGCAGTTGAACGCCAGGTTGTGTTTCAGTTTGAATTTTTTGCCGCACTGCTTTGCTGGAAGTGTTCGACGGCACCGTCAATTTGAACCCAATCATGTTTCGACTGCTCGAAAACCGATCTGGCGGGGGACGGGTATTTGGGGTCTGCCAGCGCGCCGACTGCAATGCCGATCAGCGATGGTAGCTTGTCGGCCTTCCAATAGATCGTCGATCCGCAATTGGGACAAAAGTAGGTGTGGACCTTGCCGCCGCTGGCTGCCTCGCGGGTGAACTCTTTCGCAGTTCCGGAGATGGCAACGGCGTCGATCGGATAAAAGGCGCCGACGCCAAATGGCGCGCCGGTCCTGCGTTGGCAGTCAAGACAATGACAGGCGACGACCAGTTTTGAGGATCCTGGAAGCGTGAGCGTGAGAGCACCGCAGTTGCATCGGGCATCAATCATTGGAAAACCCTCCTTTTCTGAAGCGAGATCGTGTTGATTTCAAACGGAGACACTCCCCAACACAGGATGTGTTGAGAGTCAGGTCAGGCTGAGCGGGAGTGGAAGACGGGCGCGAAAGGGACCAGATTGGCCCGAGAACCGGAACGGAGCGCACTTTTGGGTGCGTGAGCACCGGGTGCGTAGGACGCCGCCCATTCGCAGGCCGGCTGAATGTGGAATGCCCGAGTCTAGAGCATTCTGAGAAGCGCGCCGCCTATGGAATACCCCGCGCCAAAGGCGCAGATCAAGCCGAAATCGCCGGGTTTCATGTCGGCATGGTTCTCCGACAGCGCGACAATGGCGCCGGCACCCGCCGTGTTGCCCAGCCTTTCCAGCACCATCGGCGCGCGGTCGTGGTCGACCTCGTGGCCGAACGACAGTTTCAGGATCATGGCATTCATGCGCGCATTGGCCTGATGCAGCCAGAAGCGCCGGACCGCCTGCGGCGTCAGCCCGTGCTCGGCCAGGAACTCGACGATGAACTTCTGCCCGGCGACGGTGACTTCCTTGAACACCTTGTTACCGACCTGCTTGATCAGATTGCCTTCCAGGTTGATCATGTAGGGATCCTCCTGGGCGGTGCGGGTATGATAGCCCAGATTGGTGCGGATGTTGTTCGACATCTGCGTCCAGATGCGTGTGTCCAGCACCTCGAAACGCCCCGGCCGTTTGTCGCCCTGAGCAAGTCCCTCCACCACCATCGACACCGAGGCATCGCCGAAGATGAAATGCGTCTGCCGGTCGCGGAAATTGAGATGGCCGGTGATGATTTCCGGCGTCGTCACCAGAATGCGCTTGTGCGCACCCGAGCGCACCAAATTGACCGCCATGTGAAGGGCCGCCGCGGCGGACGAACAGCCAAGCCCCATGTCGAAGCCGGCGCCCCTTGTGCCCAGCGCCTCCTGCATTTCGATGGCGATCGCCGGATAAGGCCGCTGGTGGTGCGAGGCCGAGCAGATGATCAGATCGATCTGGGACGGTTCAAGTCCGGCATGGTCGAGAGCTTTTCGCGCCGAGGCGATGCCGAACTCGGCCTCCAGCGACGGCGCGTCATCGGGCCGCGCCGGAATACGCGGCGCCATGCGGGTCGGATCCAGAATGCCTTCGCGCTCGATCACATGGCGGGTGCGCACACCCGAGGCGTGGACGATAAAGTCGCTGTCCGATTTCGCCAGCGGCGGCTCGTCAGTGCCCTGACGGCGCGCATTCTCCATGTCGACCCAGGCATTGAAGCTGGCGACCAGTTCTTCATTGGTGATCGTGGGTTCGGGAATTTCAACGCCAATGCCGCTGATGATGACGCGATGCATGTCCAGTCCGTCCCATCCGCAGGCGTTGCGGGCTTCATGTGGGCGCCGGAACGCTCCGGCGCAACACTTTTCTCACCGAGGCGGTTTACGCCGACTTAAGCCTGACTTCACCAGGCGCACAACTTGGTGTTGGTCTGCGGGTTGTTCCAGCAGGCGCCGTCGTCGCGGCTGCGCACGAACTGCCCCGGCAACGGTACGTTGCGATGGCCGAGATTGACATAGCCATAGGCGAAGCCAGGCCCGTCGATCTCCAGGACATAGGTCGGAAATCCCGGCGCCGAGATGCGGAAGCTGCCCGCATCGTCGATCGCGCGATAGCTGCACGAGAAATAACCGTCATCGCTGGTATAGCAGCGCGCCCGCTTGGCCTCTGCCGAGATCGAGAACGCCAGAAGGGCCGCCGTGCACACGCCGCCGCCGAAAAGCATCTTTTTCAATGTCATCATCCACCCCCGCCACTGGTCATCGTGACCCCAACGCGATGAAATGCGCACGGTGACGAAACCGGGTCAAGCGGCTGCAATTGGCGACGCGCAAGGTGGACAATCAAGCCCGCTTGGCGACGATGAAGATGCGCGGAAAGCGCAAAAGCACCTTGCCGCTCGCCGTCTTCGGATAGGCCTTGGCGATCTTGGCCGTGTAGCTGTCGAGGAACATTTTGCGCTCGTCCGCCTCGAGCGGATCGAGGAACGGTTTCAACCCGGTCGATTTCACCCATTCAACGATCGCCTCGGCGTCGGCAAGCGGATGGTTGTAGATGGTGTGCCAGATGTCCATCCGTTCACTGAGCGGCGACAGCAGGTCATAGTAGAACGACACCGACGGCAACGGCCCGCGTGCCGCGCCCTTGAGCTTGTCGGCAAACGGCATTTCAGTGGCAGTCTCCCGCATCAGGCAATGCGAGTCCTCGCCCATATTGTCGGGCATCTGGATGGCCAGCGCGCCGCCTGGGGCGAGGAAACCCATCAGCCGCTGGAACACCGCCGGATGCTCCGGCAGCCACTGGAACACCGCATTGGCGAAGATCACGTCGACCGGCTCCGCCGGCTGCCACTTGGACGCGTCGGCAAGGTCAAAGGTGACGTCAGGCAGACGCGCCCTCGCCTTCTCGATCATGTCTGGCGAGGTATCGAAACCGCTCACCTCAGCGTTCGGCCAGCGCTCGACAAGCAGCTCGGTCGAGTTGCCCGGCCCGCAGCCGATGTCGACGACTCGGCGCGGGAAATCCACCGGCACTTGTGCTGCGAGATCACGCGCGGGTCGCGTGCGCTCATCTTCGAATTTCAGATATTGGGCGGCGGACCAATCAGCCATGTGAACTCCTCATTTTGAGAATTCGCCGCCCGAAAACCCCTTACCGCGTCAGCCTCTTGTAGGTCATGCGGTGCGGATTGACGGCATCCGGCCCGAGGCGGCGGATCTTGTCCTGCTCGTAGTCCTCAAAATTGCCCTCGAACCATTCGACATGGCTGTCGCCCTCGAAGGCAAGGATGTGCGTGGCCAGGCGATCGAGGAACATACGATCGTGCGAGATGATGACCGCGCAGCCGCCGAAATTTTCCAGCGCGTCTTCGAGCGCCGCCAGCGTTTCCGTATCCAGATCGTTGGTCGGTTCGTCGAGCAGCAGCACGTTGCCGCCGGTCTTCAGCATCTTGGCCAGGTGCACGCGGTTGCGCTGGCCACCGGACAGATTGCCGACCTTCTGCTGCTGGTCGCCGCCACGGAAGTTGAACGAGGCGCAATAGGCACGCGTGTTGGCCTCGAACTTGCCGAGCTTGACCACTTCGGCGCCACCCGAAATCTCCTCCCACACCGTCTTTGACGGATCGAGCGCATCGCGGCTCTGGTCGACATAGCCGAGCTTGACCGTCTCGCCGACGCGGACAGAGCCCGCATCCGGCTTTTCCTGGCCGGTAATCATACGAAACAGCGTCGTCTTGCCGGCGCCGTTCGGGCCGATGACGCCAACGATGCCACCGGGCGGCAGCTTGAATTCCAGGCCGTCGATCAACAGCGTGTCGCCAAAGCCCTTCGACAGGCCTTCCGCCTCAATCACCACATTGCCGAGCCGCTCGCCATGCGGAATGACGATCTGCGTATCGCTCGGACGCCGCTTGTCGGCGGCATCCAACAGATCCTGGAACGCCTGGATACGCGCCTTGGACTTGGTCTGGCGGGCTTTCGGGCTGGACTGGATCCACTCGCGCTCGCGGCCAATGGCGCGCTGGCGGGCGTCGTCCTCGCGGCCTTCCTGCTTGAGGCGCTTGGCCTTCGCTTCGAGATATTTGGTGTAGTTGCCCTCATAGGGAATGCCGCGGCCGCGGTCGAGTTCGAGGATCCAGCCGGTGACATTGTCGAGGAAGTAGCGATCGTGGGTGATGATCATCACGGCGCCCGGATAGGCCCGCAGGTGCTTTTCCAGCCACGCCGTGGTTTCGGCGTCGAGATGGTTGGTCGGTTCGTCGAGCAGCAGCAGGTCAGGCTGGCGCAGCAGAAGCTGGCAAAGCGCCACGCGGCGACGCTCGCCGCCGGACAGCTTGGTGACATCGGCTTCCTTGGGCGGGCAGCCCAGCGCTTCCATCGCCATCTCGACCTGCTGTTCGAGGTCCCACAGGTTCAGCCGGTCCATCTCGTCCTGGAGTTTGGCCGACTCGTCGGCCGTCTCGTCGGAATAGTTCATCATCAATTCGTTGTAGCGTTCGATGACGGCGGTCTTGGCGGCAACGCCTTCCATGATGTTCTCGAACACGGTCTTGGCCGGATCGAGCGCCGGCTCCTGTGCCAGGTAGCCGACGGTAGCGCCTTCGGCCAGCCACGCCTCGCCGTTCCACTCCTTGTCGAGCCCGGCCATGATCTTGAGGATCGTCGACTTGCCCGAGCCGTTGGGGCCGAGGATGCCGATCTTGGCGTCGGGATAAAAGGAGAGATGGACATTCTCGAGCACCTTCTTGGTGCCATAGGCCTTGTTGAGGCCGGCCATGTGATAGATGAACTGGCGTGCCACGCGCGCTTTCCCTGAAAAACTGACTGGCCCAGAGAAACTGACTGGATTTGTCAAATTGAATGGAGGTTGGCCGCTATGTAGGCGATGCGGCGGCGAACGGCAATCGCTTTTGCCGCTTCAAGCCGGTCACACGCGGAAGTGTCCGTCAACCGGTGAAGTTTTCCGTCGGTCGCCGGGCGCGATGAAAGCTCCGTTAACCCTTCCGCGTCAAAACAGGATCGAGGTGGAATCGCTGGTTTGCCGCGATTTCAGGAGAAAAGATCGGATCGACGGCGTTGCTGAACAGTTTCCTGCTCCTTGCCGAAGCGGTCGTCTACTTCAGCGTCATGGTGACGCTTTTCCGTTTCAGAAAGCGCATTGGCCTCGGCGTGTTCGTCTGCGCGCTCGGCGTCATGCACTTTCTCGAGACCTATCTCGCCAGCGTGTTCTACGTCGCCTTGCCGTTCGGCATGGTCTCACCGGGCTCGGCGGTGCTGTTTTCGGGCAAGCTGGTGATGCTTTTGCTGCTCTACATGAAGGAGGACGCCGCCACCGTGCGTCAGCCGATCTATGGCCTGCTGCTTGGCAACGCGCTGATGATCGGGCTGGTGCTGCTGTTGCGTCTGCACGCCATCGCCGTGCTTCCCGATGGCAGGCTCCCCGACATCGGCTTCATCGACGAGATGGGCTGGCTGATGGTGTGGGGCACGACGCTGCTCGTCGTCGACGCCATCCTGATCATCCTGCTCTATGAAAAGCTTGGGCGTTACCTGCGCAAGGCACAGTTCGCGCGCATCCTGATTTCGGTCGCCTGCGTGCTCACCTTCGACCAGGCGGGGTTCTTCACCGCGCTGCATTTCGTCGCCGGCGCGCCGATCGCGGTGTTTTTCGGCGGCTGGTTTGCCAAGATGATCGCGGCGCTGACCTTCAGCACCATGCTCGTGGCCTATCTCAGATGGTTCGAGGAACGCCAGATCCCGGTGCCGCGCGGACTGACCGACATCTTCGACACGCTGACCTATCGCGAGCGCTATGAGGCGCTGGTCGAACATGTCGGCCGGGACGGCCTGACCGGTCTGCTGCACAGGGGGCGCTTCGACAGCGATGGTGAAGCGGCTGTCCAGGTCAGCCTGCGCACGGCGAAGCCGCTCAGCCTGCTGATCATCGATGTCGATCATTTCAAGTCGATCAACGACCGTTTCGGCCATGCCGAAGGCGACAAGGTGCTGAAAGCCGTTGCGACCCTGCTCGGCGAAGCGGCAAGCGCCGAAGACCAGGTGTTCCGGATCGGCGGCGAGGAATTCGCCATCCTCAGTTCGCGTCCGCACTCGGTCGCCAGGCTGTTTGGCGAAAGCATCCGCCACGCGGTCAAGGCCTCCGCCAACACCAGAGCCGCTTCGACCTGACCGTCAGCGCCGGTGTCTCCAGCGTCAGCGAAACGACGCGCTGCCTTGCCGATCTGTTCGCGCTTGCCGACCAGCGCCTCTACAAGGCGAAGTCGACCGGGCGCGATCGCATTGTCGGCGAACCGGGCGGCCACGAGGCCGACGCCGCCGTTGCATGGACCAAATCCGCGCAGATTTAGAGCAATTCCAGGAAAAGTGTGAAACGGTTTTCCGTCCGGAATTGCGTCAAAACGAAGAGATAGAGCACGATCCCGAAAAGTGGAATCCGGTTTTCTCGGACAAACGGAAACCGTTTGTCCAGAGATCGTGCTCAGCTGTGAGCGCTTACGGTGACTTTTTCTGCCGCCGTATGCCGGCCAAAGTAGAGACCGCCATCAGCGCGATCGCCAGCCATTTCAGCGCGGTGATGATCGGCTCGGCTTCGATGTCGTAGGCGATGAACAGCAGGATGCCCGGCACCAGCAGGCCGCACATGATCAGCATGATGCGGTTGATCTGCCAGGACACTTTTGAGGCCAGCGCCTCGTCGCCGGGCGCGGTGATCAGCGTCGCACGCACCGCCTTGCCGGCCACCAGCACTGCCGAAAGGCGCATCGAGATCGGCAGGCCAAGCCCGATGATGAGGAAGGCGCAGGCCGCCAGCAGCAGCGAAAACTTCAGCGCGCTGGTCTCGGCCGGCACCGGAAACAACACCGTCGCCAGCGGCAGGAAGACGCCGAAAATGCCGAGCGCCGCAATCGTGATGAAGATCACCGCATTGACGATGGTGAACAGCTGGTAGGTGCCGGTGCCGATCGGTTCGGAGAGCGTCCGCATCCGCGCCCACTCGGTGTCGGTGTAGGAAAAACCCGGCCATTCCATGCGGCCGTCGCTGATCGCGACCATACCCTTAGCCCAGAAAGCCAGCCGCGCCAGCGCGCTGCTCGTCATGCCATCCATTGCGACCCCCGCCCGAATGATGCTCGGCGCAGCATAGCACCACGACGCGGCAAAGCGACAGTCCGGCGTCTGCGTTCAGCCAGTGCTTACTGGAACCCGATCGCGTCGACGGTGCCGGTCGGGCAACCGGCCTTGTTGGTCGGCACCGAAGCCAGCAGCAGGTCCTTGAGCGAGCTGTCGGGACCGATCGGGCCGGCAAGGCCGAGCGTCAGTTCGCCGATCAGCCGCCTGCCGCTCGACGGATCGATGACGCAGGAGACGCGCACCCGGTCCCCTGCTCCAGCGCCAAAGGCGCTGTCGAAGGCACCGCGGATCTGGTCCGCCGTCAGTTTCCCACCAATGTTCTTGGCAAAGAGATCGCGCACCGGCGAGCTGTTCACGGCACGCATCAAATTGAGCGCGTCGGAGAAATAGTCCTGCTGGCTCTTGCCGTAGCAAGTGCCGTGCTTGACCCATTCATGCCGCTCGAGATGGGAAGCGGTACCCGGCATCACCTGGTCGAGTTCCGTGCGGGTGTTGGCATCCAAATTGACCGGCGGCAGGTCCTTCCAGTGGGCCGGATTGTCGTTGGCCTTGTCGCTCGCTGTCGCCTGGCAATAGAAATTGCCGTTCGGCTGCGGCCACAGCCCGTGCAAGGTGAAATGCGTCGCGTCGAAATCGCCGGCGCTCTGCGCCTTGCATTCGGTCTTGCTTGACTTGGTCTCGCAAAAGGCCGGCTGCCAGCTCAGCGCGAAGACATATTCGGGTTTTCCCGAAGCCGCCGGCTTGCCTTGCCCGCCAGGTGCTGCCGGCACCGTCGCGGCGCTGCTGCCGGAGACATGGCCGCAACTGACCTTCACCCAACGGCGCTCCGGATCGGCGCCCGGCACCAGGATGAGATAGTGCGTCGGCGCATCCTTGTTGCCGGCAAACAGCTGGTAGCTCTGTCCGGCGTCGGTCGAGACATTGCCGGGGTTCTTGCCGTTCTTGATGGCTTGCGTTGCCGGACAGGCCGCGTCGGCAACGAAGGTGCCGCTCATCTTGACGTCGGCATGCGCAGCATCGGCCAACGACGCCACCAGCATGGCCAATCCGAAAACAACACCAATGCGCATGGAAAATCCCCGGCTGAAGAAGTGGGCGACAGACTGAAGCTGTCTCCATGTCAGAATTGCGATATTTTGCTGGCCAAAGGCAAGAAACATCGTCGCGGAAAAGCAGGCAGGGCGGATTGACGCAAAACCGGTGCCGGCGCAAACAAAGCCGGCGCCACGGTGGCGGCCAGAGCCTGGAGACCGAGCGGCATGTCATTCAGCCAGCAGCGCGTGGTTGCCTCTCCGACCGGTGCCGATCTCAATCTTTTCGTCAGGCAAGCCGATGGCCGGGCACGTGCCGTCGTCCAGATCAATCACGGGCTGGCAGAGCACGCCGCGCGCTATGCCCGCTTTGCCGATTTTCTCGCGCCACGCGGCTTCCACGTCTATGTCCACGATCATCGCGGCCATGGCGCGACCAAGGCGCCCGACGCGCCGCTTGGCAGGTTCGCCGACAGGGACGGTAGCGCCAAGGTGATCGCCGACGTCGACGCCATCCATGATCTGATCGCCAGCGAACAGCCGAACCTGCCGGTCGTCCTCTTCGGCCATTCGATGGGTGCTTCCGTGGCGCTGAACTACCTGCTGCGCCACTCGCCTCGCGTTCATGCGGCCGCGATCTGGAACGGCAACTTCTCGCAAGGGCTGCTCGGCCAACTGGCCCTGGGCATCCTTGGCTGGGAACGGATGCGGCTGGGCTCGGATGTCCCCTCGCGCCTGCTGCCGAAACTCACCTTCCAGGCCTGGGGCAAGGCGGTGCCAAATCACCGCACATTGTTCGACTGGCTGTCGCGCGACGAGGCGGAGGTGGCGAAATACATCGCCGATCCACTTTGCGGCTGGGATGCATCGGTGTCGATGTGGCGCGACGTCGTCGGCATGGCGCTCAACGGCGGCAAGGATGCCGGCTTTGCCGGCATCCGACGCGACCTCCCCGTCGGCACCGTCGGTGGCGAAAAGGATCCCGCCTCGGATTACGGCAAGGGGATCACGCATCTTGCCAATCGCATGCGCAAGATGGGCTTTTCGAATCTGGTTTCAAAGGTTTACCCCGACACCCGCCACGAAAGCCTGAACGAGGTGAATCGCGACATTATCATGGGCGATTTCGCGGCTTGGGCCGACGGCGTGCTGAAGGGTTGAAGGGATTGGCCTATCGCAAGAGCCGTGACAGCCGTTGCAGGGCTTGATAGAGGCTCTGCTTTCGATCAACCACGGTGATCTATGACTGAGCCCCCGCTGAAAGGCGTCCGCGTCGTCGAACTCGCCCGCATCCTTGCCGGGCCATGGGCCGGGCAGTTGCTTGCCGATCTCGGCGCCGATGTCATCAAGGTCGAGAGCCCCGATGGCGGCGACGACACCCGCAAATGGGGCCCGCCCTTCGTCATGGGCAAGGACGGCGAGAACCTGTCGGCCGCCTATTACCATTCCTGCAATCGCGGCAAGCGCTCCATCGCCATCGATTTCTCGACACCTGAGGGTGCCGAGACGGTGCGCCGGCTGGTCGCGACTTCGGACGTGCTGATCGAGAACTTCAAGCTCGGCGGCCTGAAGAAATACGGCCTCGACTATGACAGCCTGCGCAAGACCAACCCCCGCCTCGTCTACTGCTCGATCACCGGCTTTGGTCAGGATGGACCCTACGCGCCACGCGCGGGCTACGACTTCATCATCCAGGCCATGGCCGGCATGATGTCGATCACCGGCGAGGTCGGCCGCGAGCCGCAAAAGGCCGGCGTCGCCATCTCGGACATCTTCACCGGCCTTTATTCCGTCATCGCCATTCAGGCGGCGCTTCGCCATGCCGAGCAGACCGGCGACGGCCAGCACATCGACATGGCGCTCTTCGACACCCAGATTTCAGCGCTCGGCAACCAGAACCTGAACTATCTCGTCTCCGGCAAGTCGCCGGTGCAGATGGGCAACGCGCATATGAACATTGCGCCTTACGAGGTGGTGCCGGTCAGGGATGGCCACATCATCCTGGCGGTCGGCAATGACGGCCAGTTCGCCAAATTCTGCGCCGCCGTCGGATTGGACGAATTGCCGTCGAATCCTGACTTCGCCACCAATCCGGCCCGCGTCGCCAACCGGGTCAAGCTGCGCCAACACATGATCGAGGCGCTGAAGATTTTTGACCGCGACGCGCTGCTGGCAAAGCTGGAAGCGGCAAGCGTGCCGGCGAGCCCGATCAACACGATCGGCCAGATGTTCGCCGACCCGCAGACGATCGCGCGCGGCATGCGGCTCGACCTCGACGACGGCCATGGCAATCTTCTGCCTTCAGTGCGCGCACCGATGGTCATGTCCGGCACGCCGCTTGTCTATGAGCGCCCCTCGCCGCGCCTGGGCGAGCACACGCAAGAAATCCTTGCCGAACTGGAGAAGTCTGGACAATGAAGACCGGCGGACAACTGATCGTCGATGCGCTCGAAGCCAACGGCACCGACCGCATCTATTGCGTGCCCGGTGAATCCTACCTGGCGGTGCTCGACGCGCTGCACGATTCGGCGATCCGCACCATCGTCTGCCGCCAGGAAGGCGGCGCCGCCATGATGGCCGATTGCCACGGCCGCCTGACCGGCAAGCCCGGCATCTGCTTCGTCACCCGTGGCCCCGGCGCCACCAATGCGTCTGCCGGTATCCACATCGCCATGCAGGATTCTATTCCTGTCATCCTGTTCATCGGCCAGGTCGCCAGCCACGCCAAGGAGCGCGAGGCCTTCCAGGAGGTGGATTACAAGAGATTCTTTGGCGACATCGCCAAATGGGTGGTCGAGATCGATGACGCCTCGCGCATCCCGGAATTCGTCACCCGCGCCTTCGCGGTGGCGACCTCGGGCCGTCCCGGCCCGGTGGTCATCTCGCTGCCGGAAGACATGCTGACCAGTGTCGTCGAAGCGCCCATCGCCTTGCCGCACACACCGGTCGAAACCCGGCCGGGCGAAGCCGAACTCGACGCGCTGGAGGGATTGCTGTCCAAGGCCAAACGGCCGTTCGTCATCCTTGGCGGCACGCGCTGGGATGCCGAGGCCGTGGCGCAGATGCGCTCGATCGCCGAAGCCTGGTCGCTGCCGGTCGGCTGTTCCTTCCGCCGCCAGATGTTGTTCGACCATCTGCATCCGAACTATGCCGGCGATGTCGGCATCGGCATCAATCCGAAGCTGGCCACAGTGATCAAGCAGGCCGATCTCGTGCTGTTGATCGGTGGCCGCATGGGCGAAATGCCGTCCTCCGACTACACGCTTTTGAAGAGCCCCTACCCCGAACAGACGCTGGTCCACATCCATGCCGATGCCGGCGAACTCGGCCGCGTCTACCGGCCGACTCTGGCGATCAACGCCTCGCCTTCGGCCTTCGTTCAAGCCTTCGCCAAGCGCAAGCCGACCTCGGCACCCGTTTGGGCAGCCGAGACGCCAAAGCTGCATGCCGCCTATCTCGACTGGTCGACGCCGCCCGAAAGCGGCCCCGGCCCGGTCCGGATGGGGCCGATCATGAACTATCTCGAAAAGATGCTGCCCGACGATGCCATCCTCACCAACGGCGCCGGCAATTACGCCACCTGGGTGCACCGCTTCCACCGCTTCCGCCGCTTCGCCACGCAGGCAGCACCGACGTCAGGCTCGATGGGCTACGGCACCCCTGCCGCGGTCGCCGCCAAAGAGCTGTTTCCGGAGCGCACCGTGGTTGCCTTCGCCGGCGACGGCTGCTTCCTGATGAATGGGCAGGAGTTTGCCACCGCCGTCCAGTATGACCTGCCGATCGTCGTTGTCGTCGTCAACAACGGCATCTACGGCACCATCCGCATGCATCAGGAGCGCGAATATCCCGGCCGCGTCGTGGCCACGGATCTCAAAAATCCGGACTTCGCGGCCTTGGCCCGCGCCTATGGCGGCCATGGCGAGACGGTCGAGAAGACGGCGGATTTCGCCCCAGCCTTCGAGCGCGCCCGCGCCAGCGGCAAGCCGGCGATCGTCGAGATCAGGCTCGACCCCGAGGCGATCACGCCGACCCGGACGATGACCCAGATTCGCGACAAGGCATAAGCACCAACGGCATAGGCCGAATACCTTCGCGCCCCCTCCATCCTGCCGGACAGAGGGGGAAGCGTCACGCAGCGCAATAATCGCCCTCGGGGCGACGTTACCTACTTCGCCTTTTCGATCTGGCCGCGGATCTCGCCGTCCTTGTTGGCGGCGGTGTGGACGTTGACGTAATATTTGCCGGCCTCAAGGTCAGCCGCCTGGGCATCGGTCAACGTTTCCGATCCCTTGATCGGGCTTTTGAGCTTTTTGAACGGGATGACGGGTCCAGCGTTTTCACCCATCGCCGCCGGGCCGTGGATGTGCGCGGCCGTCGCCGGCCCGCTCAGGCCGGAATATTTGACGTTCCAGCTGAGTTTCTTCTTGGCGGTGTCGAACGTCAAAGTCGCCGTGCCTTTGCCCTTCGTGGTGACGGGCGGGCTCTGCTGGCCGCCATCGAGCGTCGCCTTGAACTTTTCCATGTCGGCCATGGCTGGCGATGCGAACAGGAAAGCGGTCGAAATGGCCAGCGCCGAGAGTGCCGGCAGGAAGGATTGGGTGCGCATGAAGAATCTCCGATTGGCTGTCGCATCCGTCACGCCCCATGGCGCGCGTATGCCACAACGCAACGGCTGGGCGGCGTAATGTATCCCACCACACGCATTTGTGATGATCGCCCGTCCTGCCCTCGCTTTTGGGGAAGGTAGCCGTCAGACCGCCGCCAGCGCCTGCGTCAGGTCGGCGATCAGATCGTCCGGGTGCTCGACACCGATCGACAGCCTGACCGTGGTCTCCAGCACGCCGATGCGTTGGCGCACGTCGAAGGGAATGCCTGAATGGGTCATCGCAGCGGGGTGGCTGGCCAGCGATTCCGTTCCGCCGAGGCTCACCGCCAGCTTGAAGATCTGCAGCCCGTTGAGAAAGGCGAAAGCCGCCTTCTCTCCGCCGCGTATGTCGAAGGAGAATGTCGAGCCGGCGCCGCTGCATTGCGCGCGGTACGCACGGCCCGCCGGCGTGTCCTCGCCCAGGAACGGCAAATAATGCACCTTTTCGACCTTGGCATGATCGCGCAGGAATTCGGCGACCAGGCGTGCATTGTCGTTCGCCCGCTCCATGCGGATCGACAGTGTCTCCAGCGAGCGGCCGAGCATCCAGCAGGAATGCGGATCGAGCTGCGTGCCGATCGCACCGCGCAGCGCCTTGATCGGCTTGGTGACCGCCTTGCTGCCCATGGCGGCGCCCGCGATCAGGTCGGAATGGCCGCCGACATATTTGGTCAGCGAATAGACGGATACATCGGCGCCATGTTCGATCGGCCTCTGGAACACCGGACCGAGCAGCGTATTGTCGCAGACGACAATCGGCGTCGAGCCTTGCCTGACGCCGATCTCGTCGGCGATCCTGCGCATCAGCGCGATGTCGACAAGGCTGTTGGTCGGATTTGACGGCGTCTCGATCAGGATGACCGAGACGCGGCCCTTCGCGACTGCAGCTTCGGCCGCCGCGCGCACCGCCGTCTCGTCGACGCCATCCGCAAAGCCGACAGCACCAATACCGAAGCCCGAAAGCGTGCGCGTCAAGAGCGTCTCGGTGCCGCCATAAAGCGGCTGCGAATGCAGGATGACGTCACCCGGGCGAGCATAGGCGAGCAGTGTCGTCGCGATCGCCGACATGCCTGATGAAAACAGGATGCAGGCATCCGTCCCTTCATAGATCGCCAGCCGGTCCTCGACGATCTCGCTGTTGGGATGGTTGAAGCGCGAATAGACCAGGCCGGACGCCGTGCCGCTCGGCGGCTCCTTGCGGCCCGAGGTGTAGTCGAAGAAGTCGCGTCCCTCTTCCGCCGACTTGAACACGAAGGTCGAGGTCAGGAACACCGGCGGCTTGACCGCGCCCTCCGAAAGCTGCGGATCGAAGCCATAGCTCAGCATCAGCGTCTCCGGGTGGAGCTTGTGGTTGCCGATATGGGTTTTCGAAGGGCGTGGCGCGGGCATGGCTTTTTCCTGCTTTTCGAGGTGCAATTTATGCGATCCTCATCGCGCAGTCTTTGCTATTTTTGGGCGCGCATGGCTGCATCCTCGCAACAAATTGCCTGGAGAGGCCGAAAGTGCAGCAGAAGATAGCCGATGATTTCGACCGCAGGATTCTGCGTGAGCTGCAGGCCGACGCCCGCATCACCAACAACGAGCTTGCCGAGCGGATCGGCCTGTCGCCGTCGCCCTGTCTGAGGAGGGTGCGGCGGCTGGAGGAGACCGGCGTCATCAGAGGCTACACCACGCTGGTCGATCCGGCCGCCTTCGGCTGGAGCATGGTCGCCATCGCAACCATCCGGCTCAGCCGGCAGAACGAGGACGAGATCGTCATGTTCGAGGACGCGATCCGCGGCTGGGAAGAGGTGCTGGAATGCCACCTCGTCACCGGTTCGCGCGACTATGTGCTGAAGGTGGTGACTGGCAGCCTCGAACAGTACGAGCGCTTCATCAAGGAAAAGATCGCGCGGCTGCAATGCGTCGCCTCGATCGAGACCAGCTTCGTCATGAACACCATAAAGGAACGGCGCCTCTGACATTTTTGCCAGAGGCGCCGCGATCTTGTTGTTTGAGCATGATCTTTTCGGGGATCATGCTCTGGCATATTTACTTGACCGCCTTGTCGGTGATGGCGGTGGTGTAGGCGCCGGTCGGCTCCTTGGTGATGATCTTCTGGTCGAGCAGCGCCTTGGCGGTGCGCTCGTAGGTCGCCGGGTCGAGCTTGCCGTCGGCATTGTCGACCAGCTTGGCGATTTCGCTCATCATGCGCTTCTGGTGGTTCTCGTCCTGGCCGCCACCGTCCATGACGATGCCTGCGGCCTCGTCATTGTTGTCGATGGCGTATTTCCAGCCCTTCATCGAGGCGCGCACGAAACGCACCATCTTGTCCTCGAAGGCCGGATCCTTGAGCTTGTCTTCCGACGCATAGAGCCCGTCCTCGAGCAGGTCGTTGCCCATCGCCGAATAGTTGAACACGGTCAGCTGTTCCGGCTTGTAGCCGGCGTCGATCAGCTGCCAGTACTCGTTGTAGGTCATGACCGAGATGCAATCCGCCTGCTTCTGGATCAGCGGCTGCACGTCAAAGCTCTGCTTCAGAACGGTGACGCCATCCGGGCCGCCATCGGTCTTGAGCCCAAGCTTGTTCATCCAGGCATAGAACGGATATTCGTTGCCGAAGAACCAGACGCCGAGCGTGTGGCCCTTGAAGTCGGCTTCGGTCTTGATCGGGCCGTCCTTCGGGCAGACCAGCTCCATGCCGGCCTTCTTGAACGGCTGGGCGATGTTGACCAGCGGCACGCCCTTTTCGCGGGCGGCCAGCGCACCGCCCATCCAGTCGACGATGACATCGGCGCCGCCGCCGGCGATCACCTGCTCCGGCGCAATGTCGGGGCCGCCCGGCTTGATGTCGACGTCGAGGCCTTCAGCCTCGTAGAAACCCTTGGCCTTGGCAACATAGTAGCCGGCAAACTGGGCCTGCGTGACCCATTTCAGCTGCAACGTCACCTTGTCGGCGGCCATTGCCTGGAACGCGGCCAGCGACATCGCGCCGGCCAGAACAGGAATAATCAGTCTTTTCATCTTTTTACCCTCTGAAGTTAGCACCCTTAAACCCACCGCCCCTATCCACCACGGACAGAGGGATGCCAAAACGTGACGGCTCTTTCGACAAGAGCGACCACGCCATAAAAGACCGAACCCGCAAGTGCTGCAACTGCGATTTCGGCCCAGACCATGTCGATGTTCATCCGCCCGACCTCGGTCGAGATGCGGAAGCCCATGCCGACCACAGGCGTGCCGAAGAACTCGGCGACGATGGCGCCGATCAGCGCCAGCGTCGAGTTGATCTTCAGCGCGTTGAAGATGAATGGCGCGGCTGCCGGCAGCCTGAGCTTCAGCAGCGTCTGCCAATAGCCCGACGCATAGGTGCGCATCAGATCGCGCTCCATATGGCCGGAAGCGGCAAGCCCGGCGACCGTGTTCACCAGCATCGGGAAGAAGGTCATGATGATGACGACGGCCGCCTTGGATTGCCAGTCGAAGCCGAACCACATGACCATGATGGGGGCGACGCCGATGATCGGCAGCGCCGAGACCATGTTGCCGATCGGCAGCAGGCCGCGCCGCAGGAACGGTACGCGGTCGGCGAGGATCGCGGTGATGAAGCCGGCGCCGCTGCCCACGACATAGCCGAAGATCACCGCCTTGAAGATGGTCTGCCGGACATCGGCGCCGAGCACCGGCAGCGAGCTGGCGATGCGCGCGCCGATGGCGCTCGGCGGCGGCAGCAGGATGAAGGGGATGCCAGCGCCGCGCGTCACCGCTTCCCAGATGATCAGGATCCAGGCGCCGAAGATGGCGGGGATGATCAGGCGCAGCGCCGTGCGGGTCCAGCTTGCCATCGGGCGAAGTCCCGACAGGACGGCGACGCAGCGCCAGCCGAGCAGCCAGGCGGCCGTGAGCAGCAAAAAGTACGACGCCAGTGCGGTGCCTTCGAAACCGGATATGCCTGATATCAACAGCCAAGCGACGAGGTGAGCGCCGACGAACAGCACCACCGCCTCTGCAAGGAGCGGGATCCTGGTCATCGAGATCAGCGCCGCCAGCGCGACCAGACCGAACATCAAGCCCTTCGTTCCGATATAGGGGTAGTTGAAGCTGGCTGCCGGGTCGGCAAGCGCTGCCGCTTCCGGCTTCGACATCGCACCGAGCGCCACCGCGATCAGGCACAGCACGATGGCCAGCACCGCTTGCCAGGAGGGTTTCAGCCAGTTCATGCCGGCCTCCCGCCCATGGCGCGGTCGACGATGCGCCCGGCAATGCCGACCACCATGACCAGAAGTGCTGCCACCACCGAACCGGCGACCAGCGCCGACCAGATGTCGATGGACTGGCTGTAGTAGGCGCCTGCCAAAAGCTTGGCGCCGATACCGGCGACCGCACCGGTCGGCAGTTCGCCGACGATGGCGCCGACGAGGCTTGCCGCCACCGCCACCTTCATCGAGGTGAACAGGAACGGCACCGAGGCCGGCACGCGCAATTTCCAGAAGGTCTGCGAGGCGCTGGCGTTGTAGGTGTGCATCAGGTCGAGATGCATGATCTCGGGCGAGCGCAGGCCCTTCACCATGCCGACGGTCACCGGGAAGAACGACAGATAGGTCGAGATCATCGCCTTCGGGATCAGGCCGGTGATGCCGATTGCCGCCAGCACGACGATGATCATCGGCGCCACCGCCAGGATGGGAATGGTCTGCGAGGCGATGATCCACGGCATCAGGCTGCGGTCGAGCGTTGCCACATGCACGATGCCGACGGCGATGATGATGCCGAGCGCCGTGCCGAAAGCGAAACCGAGCAGCGTCGACGACAGCGTCACCCAGGCATTGTAGACGAGGCTGCGGTTCGAAGTGACGCTGCGCAGGAAGGTGTTCTCGAAGAAATTCACCGCCACCTGATGCGGCGCCGGCAGCGTCGGCTTCGGCTGCGACAGCGTCTTGCCGATGAACTCGCTCAACGCCGGCGTTTCACCGGCGCGGCGGTCGAGATCGCGCTGGAACGGCGTGTTGAGGATGACGGCGAAAACATACCAGAGCACGACCACGCCCGCGAGGATCGAGGTCACCGGAACGAGCTTGTCGCGGAAGCTGTCCATCTAGCGCACCGCCTCAATCATCGTAGCTGTGCCCTGCCCGCAGCCCATCGCGCACGCGCGCGGCGATGGCCAGGAATTCCGGCGTCTCGCGGATGTCGAGCGGCCGCTCCTTCGGCAGCGTCGATTCGATGACATCGCTGACACGGCCCGGCCGCGGCGACATGACGACGATGCGCGTCGACAGATACACGGCTTCCGGAATGGAGTGGGTGACGAAGCAGATGGTCTTGTTCGTGCTGCCCCACAGCTCCAGCAATTGCTCGTTGAGGTGGTCGCGCACGATTTCGTCCAGCGCGCCGAACGGCTCGTCCATCAACAGAAGGTCAGCGTCGAAGGCCAGCGCACGCGCGATCGAGGCGCGCTGCTGCATGCCGCCGGAAAGCTGCCAGGGATATTTCTTCTCGAAACCGCTGAGATTGACGAGGTCGAGCGTGCGCTTGATCCGCTGCGCCTGCTCCGCCTTGGACAGGCCCATGATCTCCAGCGGCAGCCCCACATTGCGCTCGATGGTGCGCCACGGAAACAGCGCGGCGGCCTGGAAGACATAGCCATAGGCGCGTTTCTCGCGCGCCTGTTCGGGCGTCATGCCGTTGACCGAAATCGTCCCCGAGGTCGGCTTCTCCAGGTCGGCGATGACGCGCAGCAAGGTGGTCTTGCCGCAGCCCGACGGCCCGATGAAGGAAACGAACTCCCTCTTGCCGATGGTCAGGTCGACATTGGACAGCGCCTGCACCGGCCCGTCATTGGTCTGGAAGGTCAGTCCGAGTTTGCTTGCCGAAACGACGGCTGGCGAAGTCCCTGTCATCGGCTGCAGCCTGCCCGTTCCCGGCCCTGCGGCGCCAGCCGGAATCCGATTGCTTTTATCGCGATGTTGTTTTCCACTCGCCCCGTCCCATTGACTTTGTCCCACTCAATCGACGCCCGGAGTTTCCCCGATGTTGCCCACTTGTCATCTTATCCGCCCTGAAACCACTTATGAAGGCAAGCAGGGATTGACCTATTTCGCAGGCATCGCCGCTGAAACCGTCGGCTCCTCCGGCATCTGCATGCATATGCTCACCATGCCGCCCGGCGCCCGCGCCAAGGCGCATATGCACGAGAGCCATGAAACGGCGATCTATGTGCTCTCCGGCGAGGTCCATACCTGGTATGGCGACCGGCTGGAGCATCATATCGTCGTCAAGGCCGGCGACCTCTTCTACATTCCGGCCGGCGTGCCGCATCTCCCGGCCAATCTGAGTGGCGCCCCGTCGTCGGCCGTCATCGCCCGCACCGATCCCAACGAACAGGAAAGCGTCGTCCTGTTGCCGGAACTGGACGCGCTGGTCGCCTGAAGCCGGCAGCGCCGATGGTGATTTGACCGTCATCGGCACCGGGAGACTTCCCCCATGACGTTGCCGTCCTCGTCGGTGATGACCAGCTTCTTGGCGTTCTTGGGACTGTGCTTGACGGTGAACTCGGCCGGCGATTGTCCATCCTCGCCTTCCGCCTCGCATTGCGCCTTGATGGTCAGCGAGCCATCGAGCTTCGCCTGCTTGTCGGTGAATGTGCAGGCGCTTGCCACGGTGATCAGATCCGTGTCCGTCAACAGCAGCATATCCTCGGCATAGACTTTCTGACCATTCTTGTTGATGCAGCCGGACTTGTTGCCGTAGGGCTTGGACAGATCGATGCCTGCCGCCGAAGCCTGACCGGCCGCCAGCACGAGAACCATCGCAACAGACAGACAAAAACCGCGCATGCTCATCCCCCCAACGTCACGAACATGATTGCAGCGGCCCCATTTCTTCAAGGCCGGGAATGGTGACGAAGAACCCATCCTCCCCCTTGTTGGTGACCACAACGGTTTCGATCGTCGTCCCCGCCTCGCCCTCGGCGGAACAGGTCGAAGTCAGCGATTGGGCACCCAGCACCGACGTCAATTGCTGCGCGAACCGGCAGCCGCTGCCATAAGTCTCGATGCCCTCGGCGGTCAGCACGATATAGGCATCGCTGTCCTGATAACCGGCCTTGACGCCGGCACAGCCGCCATCGTTGCCCCAGGAGCCGGCCAGCACACCGGCCGCGGTTGCCGGACCAGCGACAACTGCAGCCAGGACCAACGAGATGAGCGCGGCCGAGCGCGTCAAACTCAAACCCCGGTCGCCGGGATGCCGGTGCGTTCGACCTTGCGCGGCGCGGAAATTTCCTTCCACGTCGATAGCGCCCGGTTGACCGCCGCGTTCGGCTCGCGGCCGACGAACTCGCCATGCCCCGGCTTGGCCTTGACCTCGGCCTCCTGGATCGACAGCTCGCCGCGCGAGAACACGAAGCGCGGCAGGCCGGTCACCTCGAACCCTTCGAAGACATTGTAGTCGATGACGGATTGCTGCTTCTTCGCCGAGATCTTCTTCTTGCGCTTTGGATCCCAGACAACGATGTCGGCGTCAGCACCTTCGACGATCGCGCCCTTCTTCGGATACATGTTGAGGATCTTGGCGATGTTGGTCGAGGTCACCGCGACGAACTCGTTCATCGTCAGCCGTCCGGTGTTGACACCCGTGGTCCACAGCACCGGCATGCGGTCTTCCAGCCCACCTGTGCCGTTCGGGATCTTGGTGAAATCGCCGACGCCGTTGCGCTTCTGCTTGGTGGTGAAGGCGCAATGGTCGGTCGCCACCACCTGCAGCGAACCCGCCTGCAGGCCGGCCCACAGCGAATCCTGGTGCAGCTTGTTGCGGAAGGGCGGGCTCATCACGCGGCGCGCCGCATGGTCCCAGTCCTTGTCGAAATACTCGCTCTCGTCGAGCGTCAGGTGCTGGATCAGCGGCTCGCCGAACACGCGCATGCCCTTCTGGCGCGCCCGGCGAATGGCCTCGTGGCTCTGCTCGCAGGAGACATGCACGACATAGAGCGGCACACCCGCCATGTCGGCGATCATGATGGCGCGGTTGGTCGCCTCGCCTTCCACTTCCGGCGGCCGCGAATAGGCGTGGCCCTCCGGGCCATTGTTGCCGGCCGCAAGCAGCTTCTGCGACAGGGCTGCAACCACGTCGCCATTCTCGGCATGCACCAGAGGCAGCGCGCCAAGGTCGGCGCAGCGCTGGAACGACGCATACATCTCGTCGTCGTCGACCATCAGCGCACCCTTGTAGGCCATGAAGTGCTTGAACGAGGTAATGCCCTTGTCGACGACGGTGGCCATCTCGTCGAACACCTGCTTGCCCCACCAGGTGATCGCCATGTGGAAGGAATAGTCGCAGGATGCTTTCGAGGTCTTGTTGTCCCACATCTGCAAGGCTTCGAGCAGCGACTGCTGCGGCGCCGGCAGGCAGAAATCGACCACCATCGTGGTGCCGCCGGCAAGAGCCGCCCGCGTGCCGGATTCGAAATCATCGGCCGAATAGGTGCCCATGAACGGCATTTCGAGATGGGTGTGCGGATCGATGCCGCCCGGCATCACATAACAGCCGGTGGCGTCGAACTCGTGGTCGCCATGCAGGTCCGAACCGATGGCGGCGATCTTACCGTGCTTGAACAGCACATCGGCCTTCCACGTGCGGTCGGCGGTGACGATGGTGCCGTTTTTGATGACTTTGGTCATTTTTCTTGTTCCCTTGTTCTCTTCGCGCTTCTTGCGAGCGACGTTTGGAATGCGGATTATAAGCTCACTCCACGATGACAGCCGTCTCCACCACAGCGTGGAACAGCACGTCGGCGCCGGCCGACGCCCATTCCTTCGTGATGTCCTCGGCCTCGTTGTGGCTGAGCCCGTCGACGCAGGGGCACATCACCATGGCGGTCGGCGCAACGCGATTGATCCAGCAGGCATCGTGGCCAGCGCCGGAGACGATGTTTCGGTGCGAATAGCCGAGGCGGTCGGCGGCATCGCGGATTGCCTTGACGCAGCCGGCGTCAAAGGTGACCGGGTCGAAGGCGCCGACCTGTTCGATCTTGTACTGGATGTCGAGCGCCTCGCAGATCGTGTCGATGCCTTCGCGGATGCGGCCGTCCATCGCATCCAGCACTTCCTTCTCGGGTGAACGGATGTCGATGGTGAAAACGGTGCGGCCGGCGATGATGTTGCGCGAGTTGGGAAACACCTCCATATGGCCGACCGCGCCGACGGCGTCGGGCTGGTAGTCCATGGCGATCTCGTGCACCAGTTCGATCACCCTGGCCATGCCAAGCCCGGCATTGCGGCGCTTGGGCATTGGCGTCGAACCGGTATGCGACTCCTTGCCGGTCAGCGTCACCTGCAGCCATTTCAAACCTTGCCCGTGGGTGACGACACCGATGTCGATGCCTTCATCCTCAAGGATCGGCCCCTGCTCGATATGCAGTTCGAAGAAGGCGTGAATCTTGCGGTCGCCGACCTTCTCGGCGCCCTTCCAGCCGATGCGCTCCAGCTCCTCGCCGAATTTCTTGCCTTGCTTGTCAACATGTTCGTAGACATCGGCCTGGTCGAGCACGCCGGCAAACACGCCGGACGCCATCATCGCCGGCGCAAAGCGCGCGCCCTCCTCGTTGGTCCAATTGGTGACGACGATCGGATGTTTGGTCTTGATGCCGAGGTCGTTGAGCGAGCGCACCACTTCAAGCCCACCGAGCACACCGAGCACGCCGTCATATTTGCCACCGGTCGGCTGCGTATCGAGATGGCTCCCGACATAGACAGGCAACGCGTCGGGATCGGTGCCTTCGCGGCGGGCGAACATGGTGCCCATTTCGTCGACGCCCATTTCGAGCCCGGCCGCATCACACCAGCGCTTGAACAGATGCCGGCCCTCGCCATCCTCGTCGGTCACGGTCTGGCGATTGTTGCCGCCGGCAATGCCGGGGCCGATCTTCGCCATCTCCATTATCGAATCCCACAAACGGTCTGAATTGATTCGCAGATTCTCGCCGGGTGCGGCCATTCCGAGTCCTCTCATTTCAGGTCCTGGGCGGGCGGCGGTTCCCGTCGCCACCCGTCCAGGTCTAAGCAGATTTAGTCCACCGCCCTCAAGACTTCACGCACGTGGTCGATCAATTCGTTGATCTGGCCCTTGGTGATGATCAGCGGCGGCGACAGCGCGATGATGTCGCCGGTGGTGCGGATCAGCGCGCCGCGCTCGAACGCCTTGACGAAGGCCGAGAAGGCACGCTTGGTCGGCTGGCCGGCGATCGGCGCGAGCTCGATCGCGCCGATCAGGCCGATGTTCCTGATATCGATGACGTTCGGCTCGCCCTTCAGCGAATGCAGCGCGTCTTCCCAATATGGCGCCAGTTCCTCGCCACGGGTCAGCAGACCCTCTTCCTTGTAGGTGTCGAGCGTGCCCAAGGCCGCCGCGCAGGCGATCGGATTACCCGAATAGGTGTAGCCGTGGAAGAACTCGATCATATGCTCGGGGCCGGTCATGAAGGCGTCGTGGATTTCCTTCTTCACGAACACCGCGCCCATCGGGATGACGCCGTTGGAGACGCCCTTGGCGGTGGTCATGATGTCGGGCGTGACGCCGAAATAGTCAGCGGCGAACGGCGTGCCTAGACGGCCGAAACCGGTGATGACCTCGTCGAAGATCAACAGGATGCCGTGTTTGGTGCAGATCTCGCGCAGCTTCTGCAGATAACCCTTGGGCGGCAGGATGACGCCAGTGGAACCGGCGACCGGCTCGACGATGACGGCGGCGATGGTCGAGGCGTCATGCAGCGCGACGATGCGCTCCAGCTCGTTGGCGAGTTCCGCGCCATGCTCCGGCACGCCTTTGGTGAAGGCGTTCTTCTCCGGCAGATGCGTGTGCGGCATGTGGTCGACGCCGCCGAGCAGCGTGCCGAACATCTTGCGGTTGGTGACGATGCCACCAACCGAGATGCCGCCGAAATTGACGCCGTGATAGCCGCGCTCGCGGCCAATCAGGCGGGTGCGCGAACCCTCGCCCTTGGCGCGGTGATAGGCGATCGCCATCTTCAGCGCCGTTTCGACCGATTCCGAGCCGGAATTGGTGAAGAACACATGATCCATGCCCTTGGGCGCGAGGTCGACCAGGCGGTTGGCCAGTTCGAAGACGATCGGATGGCCCATCTGGAAGGCCGGCGCGTAGTCGAGCTCGGCAGCCTGATGCTGGATGGCCTCGGTGATCTTCGGCCGGCAGTGGCCTGCATTGACGCACCAGAGACCGGCGGTGCCGTCCAGCACCTTGCGGCCGTCGCTGGTCGTGTAATGCATGTCCTTGGCGGACACCATCATGCGCGGCGCCTGCTTGAACTGCCGGTTTGCCGTGAACGGCATCCAGAATGCGCTGAGATCGTTCGGCGTGACTTTCAGCCGGTTGGACATGACCAAGACTTCCCCTTGTAACCTGTTTCGGTGCGCCCAACGCTTGGTCTTCGTTGCGATTTCGTGCTACGCAAATTTTTGACCGATTGGACAAACGTTAGCACCGCCCTGTCGGCGGTCAAGGGATTACTAGCGGAAATGCGGCACTTGAAGTGCGTTCCACAGGCCAAGGAAAAACTGGTCCAGAGAATTGGTCCAGATGACCGTCAACGCGAGGGCCCGCAACGGTGAACACCAGCACGGACGCCCCTCGCCGCACCCGCATCCAGCAGGAAAAGCGCGAACTCATCCTGGAGGCGGCGCTCGAGGTTTTCTCCACCAACGGTTTTCGCGGCTCGACCATCGACCAGATCGCCGAAGCCGCCGGCATGTCGAAGCCGAACCTGCTTTATTATTTCCGCCGCAAGGAGGACATCCACGAGACGCTGATGCAGCGCCTGCTCGACACCTGGCTGGCGCCGCTGCGTGAACTCGACGACATCGGCGATCCAATGACCGAATTGCGCAACTACATCAGGCGCAAGCTCGAAATGGCCCGCGATTTTCCGCGCGAGAGCCGGTTGTTCGCCAACGAGATCCTGCAAGGCGCGCCGCGCATCATGCCGCTGCTGGCCGGCGAATTGAAGACGCTGGTCGACGAAAAGGCCGCCGTCATCAAGGGCTGGATGCGCGCCGGCAAGATCGCCAGGACCGACCCCTGGCACCTGATCTTCTCGATCTGGGCGACGACGCAGCACTATGCCGATTTCGACGTCCAGGTCCGCGCCGTGCTCGGAGCCGACCGCGGCGGCGACGGCCGCTTCGAAGACGCCGCCCGCTTCCTGGAGCAATTGTTCCTCGACGGGCTGAAGCCGAAAAACTAACTTTCGGCGGTTATCAGGCGCTGCGCCGTTCGGCCGGCAGCGCGTCCAGCAATGTCTGCAGCTTGGCGATCGAGTTCTGCTCGGCAAGCGGCGTGTAGACGATCAGCTTCATGTCGGAGCCGTCGCCCACTGACAAGCTCATATGCTCGAACGTCATGGCGCCGGCGCTCGGGTGCCGGACATGCTTCACCCCAGACAATCGGTGCGCGACGTCGCGCTGCGGCCACCAGGCGCGAAACTCGGGGCTCGAGCGCGTCATCAACTCGATCAGCCGCTCGAAATCCGGATCGCCGACATATCTGGCGCTTGCGGCCCGGAACGAGGCCAGCACGATGCGCGCCAGCTGCTCCCAGTCGACCAGCAGCCGCCGGTGGTGCGGATTGGTGAAGACCATGTGGACGATGTTGCGGGCATCACCCTCCAGCAGACCGTAGTCGCCGAACACCGCCACCGCCGCCGGGTTCCAGGCCAGCACGTCCCAGCGCCGGCCGACGACATAGGCCGGCTGCAGCACCAGGCATTGCAGCATGTGCAGCAAGGGGCCGTCGACCTTTTCCGGCGCCACGGCGCGACGTTCCGGCTGCTGGCGGCCGGCGAGGATGAACAGATGCTGCTTTTCGGCTGCGTCGAGCCGCAGCGCCTCGCAGAGCGCCGTCAGCACCTCGACCGAGGGCCTGACCTCCCGCCCCTGCTCCAGCCATGTGTACCAGGTCGTGCCGACACCGGCGATCATCGCCACCTCCTCGCGGCGCAGGCCCGGCGTACGCCGCCTGAGACCCGTGGCAATGCCGGTTGCCGATGGCGTCAGCCTTTCGCGGCGCGAGCGTAGGAAGGCGCCCAGCTCGCGCCGGCGGCTGTCTTCAGCGGAATGAGTGGGAGCAGAACGGGGTTGGGATTCCATGAGCCTATTATAGCAGTATTGATACCAGGATAAAGTTTGAACTGTTTGGCGCGCTCCCGCTGTCCCATCTTCCGTTCAGAGCAACAGAACGGAGGCTCCGAATATGGAACTCAAAGACAAGACAATCCTCGTCACCGGGTCGACCGACGGCGTCGGCCGCGTCGTCGCGCAGCGGCTTGGCGCTGGGGGCTCCCGCGTGCTGGTGCATGGCCGCGATGCGACGCGCGGCAAGGCGACCGTTACTGAGATCGAAGCCGCCGGCGGCAAGGCCGAGCTGCTGGTCGCCGACCTCTCCTCGCTGGCCGAGGTGCGCCGCCTTGCCGAGGCCGTGCGCGCCAGGACGGACCGGCTTGACATCCTCATCAACAATGCCGGCATTGGCACCGCAGGCCAAGGTGCCAAGCGGCAAATTAGCGCCGACGGCTACGAACTGCGCTTCGCCGTCAACTATCTCGCCGGTTTCCTGCTGACATCGGAACTTCTGCCGTTGCTCAAGGCGAGCGCGCCGGCGCGCATCGTCAATGTCGCCTCGGCCGGACAGCAGGCGGTTGACTTCGGCGATGTCATGCTGACCCGCAGCTACGACGGCGTGCGCGCCTACTGCCAGAGCAAGCTGGCGCAGATCCTGTTCACCATCGACATTGCGCAGGAGCTGAAAGGGACCGGCGTCACTGTCAACGCGCTGCATCCGGCCAGCTACATGAACACCACCATGGTCCGCCAGGCTGGCGTGACGCCATGGAGTTCAGTCGAAACCGGCGCCGACGCCATCCTCAACCTCGCGACTTCATCGGCGCTGGAAGGACGCAGCGGCCTCTATTTCGACGGCCTGCGGGAATCCCGCGCCGACGCTCAGGCCTACGACGCCAAGGCAAGACAACAGTTGCGCAGTCTGAGCCTCGACCTTGTCGGCCTCGCCTCCCCAACATCGAAGGAACAGCATTCATGACCACGACAATCCAGCACACCGTCATCATTGGCGGCTCGTCCGGTATCGGCCTGGCGACTGCGCGCAAACTGCTTGGTCCCGGCATGAAGGTGACCATCACCGGGCGCAACCAGGACAGGCTCAACAGCGCATGGAAGAGCCTTGGCGGCGCTGTCGACAAGGCTGCGTTCGATGCCGCGAAGCCGGACGAGGTCAGCGGGTTCTTCGAGCGCCTAGGCCCCTTCGACCACCTGGTCCTGGCGGCCAGCGGCGGCAAGGGCATTGGCCCCTTCCAGACGCTTGACCTGACCGACATAGGCAGCGGTGTCGACGAGAAAGTGAGGCCGCAGCTGTCCTGCCTGCAGGCGGCCCTGCCGACTCTGAACAAGAGCGGATCGGCCACCTTCATCTCGGCAGTATCGGCACAGCTTGCGACGCCGGGCGTCGCCGGTATCGCCGCCATCAACGGCATGCTTTTGACCGTGGTGCCGATCCTGGCCATGGAGCTGAAGCCGCTGCGCGTCAATGTCGTGGCGCCCGGCGTCATCGACACGCCCTGGTGGGATTTTCTGGCCGAGGAACAGCGGCAGGCGATCTTTGCCGACTATGCCAGCAAGACCCCGGTCGGCCGAATCGGCCGCGCCGAGGACGTCGCCGGCGCAATCGCGTTTCTCGTCTCCAACGGCTTCATGACCGGCCAGGTCCTGACCTGCGACGGCGGCCTGCGATTTGCGGCATAGGGACAAGCAAAATGGCAGCGGCCGGCAAGGCCGTAGCCGGACTTGTCGAAGGGGCGAGCAGCGGGCCAGGGATCGTCGCCATGATTGGGCTATTTGGCCCTGTCGCCGGCCGGTCTTGCCGCACCTGAAGCGGACTGCTCCGGAACATGGGAATAATCCGGCGTATCGGCCCCATACATCTTGTTATCGATCGCTTCCTGCCAACTGGCGTCTGCCTCGGACGGTGAAATGTCGGCGGCCGCATGGCGGGCGGAGCGAGGATTGAGCCAACTCGGCGTGATCTCACGAACCAAACGTGCAAAGCGTCCCATCGTACCGTTCCTTTCCTGGCCGAAATATCCTTCCAAGATGCGCAATCGCGCTTGCATCCCTCGTCTGGACCTAAAGTTGGCCTCTCAGCCAGGCGAGCGTTTCGGCAACGCCGGCAAGGCCGTACCGCGCGGTTGTCTGCGCGGGTGGTTTGACCCGTATCGATATGCCGCCGGCATCATTGACGGCTTCGAAGCCGTTTTCGTCCGGCGTGTCGTCGCCCAGGAAGACCGGGCGGCGGCCTCTGAATGGTGCCATGCCCATGAACCGCCGGATCGCAGCACCCTTGGCTGCCTCGAGCGGCAGCAGTTCCACGCCGGCATTGCCGGCAACCACCCTGTAGCCCTTCGGCAGGGTGGCCAGCGCCTGCTCGACAAGCTGCGTCGCGCGCGGAAGCAGATGCGGCGCAGCGCGCGTGTGGATGGCCAGCACCCGGCCTTTGCGCTCGATATAGGCCTGCCCACGCCCGAGCTCGGCCTCGATCTCGTCGGCAAGAGCGGCAATATCCGCCGGCTCTCCCGCGACTTCGACGTCGTCGTCCGGCAGGAGCCTGTGTTCCAGGCCATAAAGCCCGGCCGCGCGCAGTTTCAAAGGCTGAAACAGCTGGTCCACGGCCGCAACGGAGCGGCCTGTAATAACGGCCAATGCCCCGTTCAACTTGTGATCCAGGCCTTGCAGCAAGGAGCGAAGCTCGTCGCTGACCGAGACGGCGTCCGGGTGTTCCGCATGTTCCAAAAGGGTGCCGTCAATGTCGAGGAACAACGCCCATTCGCCGGTCAGCAAGGTCTGTGGCTTCTGCAGGGTCTCGCTCATGATATTGCCAGCCGTTTGCGCTCGAACATGGAGACGACATTGTCGACGCTTGGAGGCTGCCGATCGCTAGTGCCCGTTGCCCGATCGACGTCGCCGCGCTTGCGCAGGCGCGCCGCATCCAGAAGCATACTGCCGGCCCAGCGATAGACATTGTTGTCGCGGACCATCTGCCGCATCGGCCGCATGCGCTCGCGCTGTTCGTCGGGCGTCATGGTCAGCGCCTGCAGCAGCGTCTCGCTCATCATGGCGGCGTCATAGGGGTTGACGATCAGCGCCTCCAGCAATTCGCGCGAGGCGCCGGCGAATGTGCTGAGCATCAAGACGCCCTGTTCGTCATCGCGCGCCGCAACGAATTCCTTGGCGACCAGGTTCATGCCGTCATGCAGGCTGGTGACCATGCATATGTCGGCGGCGCGATAGATCTCATAGACCTGTTCCTGCGTGTGATGTTCAGCCACCATGATCACCGGTTTGTAACCTTCGCTGCCGTAACGTTCGTTGAGCTCTTCGGCATAGCGGTGACATTCGTCGTGGAGCAGCTTGTAAGCCGGGAGCGTGCCGCGGCTGGGTGCCGCTATCTGCAGGAAGGCCAGTTTTCCGATCCATTCCGGATATCGCTTGAACAATTCGTCGAGCGCCTGAAACCTATCAAGAATGCCCTTGGTGTAGTCGAGGCGCTCGACGCCGACGCCCAGCTTCACATCCGCTCTCAGCCCGAACCTGGTGCGCAGGCGGGCGCGGCAGTCATCGACATCAGGCAATCTTGCCAGAAGGTCTGCCGGCCATTCTATCGAGATGGGATAGGCGTGCACCAGCGTCGTCTGCCCGCCATAGGAGATGGCCGCATCCGCCCGCTCGATGCGGCTTTCCAGGAAACGATCGACGCTTTCGGTGAAATTGTTGGCGTGGAACTGGGTGTGGAAACCGATGATCGAGCTGCCGAGCAGCCCCTCGAGGATGCGCTCACGCCACGGACAGATGCTGTACACTTCCGAGTTCGGCCACGGGATGTGCCAGAAGGTGATGACGATCGCCTCGGGCAGGCGCTCGCGGATCATCCGCGGCAGCAGCGCGAAGTGGTAGTCCTGGACCAGCACGATCGGCCGCTCGTTGCGCGCCTCGGCCACCACCGTATCGGCGAACTTTCGATTGACGGCTTCATAAGCCTCCCAGTCCGAGGCGCGAAAAATCGGCCGGGTGAAGGCGATATGGCAAAGCGGCCACAGGCCCTCATTGGCGAAGCCGAGATAGTAGCCCTGATGCTCTTCCTCGGTCAGCCAGACCCGGCGCAGCGTGTAGGACGGATTGCCGGGCGGCACCTGTACCCGGTCGTCCTTGTCGACCATGAGACGGTCTGCCGTTCCACCGCCATAGGCAATCCATGTGCCGGCGCAGGCGCGCGTGATCGGCTCCAGCGCCGAAACCAGCCCGCTGGCCGGCACAAGCAGTTCGACGCCATTGCCCTTGACGTTGTGGATATACGGTTCGCGGTTGGAGACCACGATGACCTGCGCATCGGGCAGGTCATCGGTCAGGATCTTGCGCAATGTTTCGGGCGACCATGTCACCAGGGCGGCATCGGCCGATTGGCCGTTCTTTTCGAACTCCCGTATCACCTTGCGCGCCGCTTCCGCGGCCACGTCCTCACCGGCCGGATGTGCAATCGTGGGAGGGTGACTGCGGCGTTGCCGCGATATGGAGAAGAAAACGGCAAGAGCGGAGAGACCGAGGCTCGCGAGGATCAGAACCCAGAGCAGGTCCGCACCATAGTCTGTCATTGGAATGCCAACTCACCTTCGGCCGTTCGGCGGCCTTTTTGTTCATGTTTCCGATTTGAAACTGTCCGCCAGCGACCTGGTCGCCGTCCGGACCTGTATTTTGCAACGCACAAAGCCGGGATCGGTTCCAGCCAATCTGGCTCGGATCATGTTCTGACGATGAGCGGCACCAGCCCTTCATGCCGGTCGGCGAGGAAGGCGACGACCCGGTCGCCGACACGCTGGAACGTGAGATCGACCACTCTTTCGCCGACGCCCAAATGTCGCAGCGTGAGTGTGTCGATGCCGATCGGCAGTCTCGGACGGGTGACGCGGATTTCGCCATCCCAGCCATCGATCTCCAGGCCAAGGCAGGCCTGCATCAGCATGAAGGCGGAACCCGCCGACCACGCTTGCGGCAGGCAGGCGACGGGATAGGCGATCGGTGCTTCGCCCGGTGCCCGCGTAAAACCGCAGAACAGTTCCGGCAACCGCATGTTGAAATGGACCGCGGATTCGAACGTGCCGCTCATCAGCCGGACCACGCTGTCGCGCTCGCCATAGCGCGCCAGTCCGGCGCCGCACATGGCGGTGTCATGCGGCCAGATCGAGCCATTGTGGTACGACATCGGGTTGAAGAACACGGCATCGTCGGCAAGCGTCCTCAGCCCCCAGCCGGAATGGAAGGAGGCCGAAACAAGCTGATCGGCGACCATCTGCGCCCGCGCCGGCTCGGGAAGCCCGACAAGGAGAAGATGGCCCGCATTCGAGGTCCGCACCTTGCAGGGCTCGCCGGCACCGTCGATCGCCAGGGCATAGAAGCCGAGATCGTCGAGCCAGAAATCGCGTTCCACCGCCACCCGCATGGCCTCGGCGCGGCTGTCCCAGTGATCGGCTCTCTCGTCCTCGCCACGGCGACGGGCGAGCGCCGCCAGCCCCCGGAAGGCGGCAAAGACATAGCCTTGCACCTCGACCAGCGCGATCGGACCCCTGGGGATGCGGCCATCGGCATGAAAGACGGAATCGAAGCTGTCCTTCCAGCCCTGGTTGGCGAGGCCGGACTCGGCTGCCCGCTGGTAGGTCACGAATCCGGTCTCGCGGCCCGCCTCCTCCGTCCATTCGGCCGCGGCGCACAGCGACGGCCACAGGCTGTCGATGAACGCCATGTCACCGGTGCGGTCGGCATAGGCACAGGCGAGATGGATGTAGAGCGGCGTCGTATCGACGCCGCCATAGTAGCGGCCGAACGGAAGCTCCCGCAGCGCCGCCATCTCGCCCTTGCGGGTCTCATGCATGATCTTGCCCGGCTGCGAATCGCTGAACGGCGACGTCTCCGTCGCCTGATGCTGGGCAAGGAAGGCCAGCACGCCCCGCGCCAGGCCTGGGTTGAGCCAGAGCATCTGCAGCGCCGAGATGACGCCGTCACGGCCGAACGCCGTCGAGAACCAGGGGATGCCGGCGTAGGGATAGGGTCCGGTCGGAAGCTCGGTGGTCAGCAGCGCGACATCGGCGCGGGCGCGCTCGACCCAGTCGTTGAAGACGCGACCGGAACTGTGCACCGTCGCGCCATGGCGGCGCTTGGCCCGCATGCCAAAGCGGGCCCGGGCGGCGGCGGCGCGGAAACGGTCGCGATCGGGCGCATCCTCCACCTCGGAACCGACCTCGACATAGAGCACCTTGCTGCTGCGCTTGGTTACGGCGAGCAGGAAATCGGCGCGGTCGGCTGTCAGTTGATCCGGAGCCTGCGAGAACGAGATCGCCGACGCGCGGGCCAGCCCGTCCAACCCGTCGTAACGCAGCAGGACGGATGCCGCACCCATCTCGGCCATATGGGCCATGCCGCGCCGCAGTCGCGTCGAGCCGCGCACTTCGAACATGTCGCGGAAATCGGCGGCAAAGTGCAGGGAAACGCCGATTGTCGAGGTTTCCCGACTGTAGTTGGAAAGCGTGATGCGTTCGAACAGCCTGTCCTGCCAAAGCAGCCGGACGCGTTCGACATGAATCGCGCCCTGCGGAATGTCGCGACCGCTGGCGCTGAGCATCGGCAGATTGGTCAGGTTGGTGGTGAACAGCACATTGTCCTGGCTGAGCGAGGCGCCGAGCAACGATGTCTGCCTGCCGCCGACGGTCAGCCGGAATTCGGAGAGCACGCGTGTGTCGTCGCGGAAGAAACCGTCACCGGCGCCGCGTATGTCGCCATAGGCATCGGCAACCACAAAGCAGTCGCCCTGCTTAAGCGCAAACAGCCGGTGTGGCTCACGAGGCGCGGTCGCGTCGAGCGAGGCAAGTGCGACGGCGGGATCGAGCTGGCGCTCGTCGAGTTGGGCCATTCGTCAAAAATCCCTGTCGTTTCGTTCCCGTCGTTCGAGCGCGTCGCCGCTCACGACGCCTTCGCTTCGCTTGCGACACCGATCAGGCGCGCATAGGCAGCCAAATAGTCGCCGGCCATTCTTCTGGCGGAAAACCGTTTTTCGAAAACGGCTCTCACCTTTCGCCTGTCGAGCCGCAGCAAGTCCGGCACCGCGGCGACCGCGCCATCCATCGAATCCGCGATAAAGCCGGTCACGCCCTGATCGATGATCTCGGGCAGTGCGCCGCAATTCCAGGCGATCACCGGCGTGCCGCAGGCCATTGCCTCGATGGCGACAAGGCCGAAGGGCTCCGGCCAGTCGATCGGGAACAAGAGGCCGGCCGCGTTGCCGAGAAATTCCGCCTTCTGGTGCTCCTCGATCTCGCCGACATAGTCGATGCGATCGCCGTCGATCAAAGGCTCGACCACCTCGTGGAAATAGGCGCTATCGTCGTCGCCGATCTTTGCCGCAAGCTTCAGCCTGAGCCCCGAGCGCAAGGCGATCTCGATGGCGCGATCGGGGCGCTTGTCGCGTGAGAACCGGCCGAGGAAGGCAAGATAGGGTTCCTGCGCCTTCGTCTCGAAAGTCGGTTCATAGATACCGGTCGGCAGTCCGTGGTGGATTGTTGCCAACCAGTTGGCCCTGGCAAGGCCTGCCTTCTGGCTGTGCGAAATGGAAATCATCGGAAAGCGCGGGAAACGCTCATAGGCCGGCGCCAGGTCGACATAGTCCAGCCTGCCATGCGGCGTCGTCACCGTCCGCTCCGCCATGTCCTCGAAGAAGGAAAAGTGCAGGAAGTGGCTGAGGTGGAAGTGGATGACGTCAAACTCGCGCGCCCGTTTCCGCACCTCGGCAAGCATCGAAAGATGCGCCGCGATCTCGGATTTGAGCGGACGCGGATCGAGGCGAAGCGCGCATTCCCGGCCGGCGACCAGCTTTGCGGAAGTCTGGCTGTCGCCACTGGCAAACAGCGTCACTTCATGGCCCAGATCGACCAGCGCTTCAGTCAGATACGAGACGATGCGTTCAGTGCCGCCATAAAGTTTGGGCGGCACCGATTCATAAAGCGGCGCGACATGGGCAATTTTCATATTTCATCCCGGGATGCTCGGCATACAGGGGCGAAATGCGTCAACGGCTCGATTGGTTCCGATTTAATGATCGATGCCGTCGGGGCTGCAGTGCCGCAGTCGCTATGAGAACGCGCATCCAGCGCCGCCTCCTGGACGCGCTCCAAAGCACTCTTGGGCAATCAGGCAGCCTTGGCCGCCGGCATCGGATGAAGGGCGTGGAACGGGATGCAAAGCCGGTTCCACGTGTTGATCATGCCGAGCGCGACGGACAGCTTGACCAGTTCCTCTTCCGAGAAATGCTCGAGCGTCTTTGCATAGAGTTCGTCCGACACGCCGTTGTTGGCGATCAAAGTGACCGCCTCGGTCCAAGCGAAGGCGGCACGTTCGCGCCCGGAAAACAGCGGCGATTCCTTCCAGGCCGACACCAGATAGAGCCGTTGCTCGGTCTCGCCGTCGCGCCTGGCCTCGCGGCTGTGCATCTCGACGCAGAACGAGCAGCCATTGATCTGCGACGCCCTGAGCTTGATCAGGTGCAGCAGGCTTTCCTCGAGCCCGCATTCGTCCACCGCCTTGTTGAGCGCCGACACCGCCTTCATGATCTCCGGCGCCTTGGCGAAGAACTGGAGCCTCTGTTTCATCGTCTTGTCCTTTACGCTTGCTTGGTTGAACTGGATTTCTGCGGCCGCTGATGGCGCGCCACGAAAGCGCAGCCGGCGGCGACCGAACGCGGATCGGCATCCGTCATGAATTCGGACACGATGTCGGACAGCTTCGCCTCGGCGAGTGCGGCGCGGTAGGCCTTCTCGGCCTTCAGCATCGCGGCGTTGATGCCGCAGGGCTTCACGTAAGCCGAGACATCGAGCCTGGCCGGACCGTTGCGACGGATTTCGCCGCAGCGAAAGGCCGGTTCGCGCCCTTCGACAGCGAGCACGATATCGAGCAGCGTTATGTGCTCGGCCGGTCGCGCCAGCCGGTACCCGCCCGCCGGTCCCGGCACCGATTCCAGGATGCGAGCCACGCTCAGCATGTTGAGATGCTTCAGGAGATAGCTCGGCGACAGGCCAAAGGCCTCCGCCATGGCGGCGCCGGGAATGGTCGCGTCGCCATCCACGCCGGCCAGCATGGCGGCGCAGTGGATGGCTGCTTCAACGCCCTCGCCCAGCTTCATGGTGTCGATCTCTATTCATAGATAATTTTTATCGTGGATATTTTTTATCTGCAATAGGAAAATGAAAAAACGGCGCCCGAAGGCGCCGCTTTTTTCGACGAATGGCTGCTCCTACTCCGCCGCCACCTTGGCCATCGGGTTGTTCGGGTGCGTCGTCCAGTTGGCGTAGATCGGCGACACCGGCTTTCCGGTGCGCTGGTCCATAACGCCTGCCGCCAGCGGTTCCATGGTGATGCAGTTCTCGACCGGGCAGACATTGACGCACAGATTGCAGCCGACGCATTCGGCCTCGATCACCTCGAAATGCCTCTTGCCGTCGACCATGCTGGTGATCGCCTGATGCGAGGTGTCCTCGCAGGCGATGTGGCAGCGGCCGCATTTGATGCAGGCGTCCTGGTCGATACGTGCCTTGGCGACATAGTTGAGGTTGAGATACTGCCAGTCGGTGACGTTGGGCGTAGCGCGGCCGACAATGTCGTCGAGCGAGGCATGGCCCTTCTCGTCCATCCAGTTTTCGAGACCGGCGATCATCTCCTGCACGATCTTGAAGCCATAGGTCATCGCCGCAGTGCACACCTGCACATTGCCAGCGCCAAGCGCCATGAACTCGGCCGCATCGCGCCAGGTGGTGATGCCGCCAATGCCGGAGATCGGCAGGCCGTGGGTTTCGGGATCACGCGCGATCTCGGCCACCATGTTCATGGCGATCGGCTTCACCGCCGGGCCGCAATAGCCGCCATGCGAGCCCTTGCCGTCGATGGTCGGCTGCGGTGCAAAACTGTCGAGGTCGACGCCGGTGATCGAGTTGATGGTGTTGATCAGCGACACCGCGTCGGTGCCGCCGGCAAAGGCGGCGCGCGCGGGCTTGCGCACATCGGTGATGTTGGGCGTCAGCTTGGTGATGACCGGCATGCGGGTGTTCTGCTTGCACCAGCGCACCACCATTTCGATGTATTCCGGCACCTGGCCGACGGCGGCGCCCATGCCGCGCTCCGACATGCCATGCGGGCAGCCGAAATTGAGCTCGATGCCGTCGGCCTCTGTCTCCTCGACCACCGGCAAGATCGCCTTCCAGCTCTCCTCGACGCACGGCACCATCAGCGAGACGACGATGGCGCGGTCGGGCCAGTCCTTCTTGACCTGCTTGATCTCGCGCAGATTGACCTGCAGGTCGCGGTCGGTGATCAGCTCGATGTTGTTGAGGCCGAGCAATCGCCGGTCGGCGCCCCAGATCGCACCGTAGCGCGGGCCGTTGACGTTGACCACCGGCGGACCTTCCTCGCCCAGCGTCTTCCACACCACACCGCCCCAACCGGCCTTGAAGGCGCGGATGACGTTGTAGGCCTTGTCGGTCGGCGGCGCCGAGGCCAGCCAGAACGGATTGGGCGATTTGATGCCGACGAAATTGTTGCGGATGTCTGCCATGACAGGTCCCTTTCAACCGAGACGAAGGAGCAGTTCGACGGGTGCAAGAATGCCGCCTTCAAGCGCGGCGGTGATATTGGCAATCTTGGTGCGGGCGTCCTCGCCCATGATGAGGCCGACGCCGGGCGGCGCCTTGTTGCCTTCCGCTTGCGCGGCTGCCAGGCGCGCACGCATCGTGGCAAAGAATTCAATGGCAAAGGCGCCGCGCGGCCGCTCGGCGGTCACAGAAAACCCCGCGGCGACGGCGGCCGAGCGATAGTCGTCCGGCGTGGCGACGAAGGACATGGTTTCATCAGACGCCCATGGCAGCGGATAGGTCAGCGCGCCGTCCTTCAGCCGCATCACATCGTAGACGGCCAAGACGCTGCCCGGTAGCAGCACGCGGGCAGCCTCGCTCATCAGTCTCGGCTTGTCGGGAAGGTTCATGCCGACATGCAGGATGACAGCCGCATCGAAGCTGGCGTCCGCGAATGGCATGTCCAGCGCGCTGCCTTGCACGAACCGCGTCTTGCCGGCCATCCCGGTTCGCTTCGACAGGCTGGTCGCGATATCGACATAGCTTTGCGTGAGATCAATGCCGGTAACATCGGCGCCGGCGCTGTTCGCGACAAAGCGGGCCGGACCGCCGACGCCAGATCCGATGTCGAGGAGTTTGGTCGCCGGCTTCAGCCCCATCTGCTCGATGAGTGCCTTCGTGGCGGCCACACCGCCAATGTGGAATTCGTCGACCGCTTCGAGATCGCTCGCACTCAGATTGGCAACGTCCACGCCCCAATCGGCGAGCGCGTCAATAATCCGCTCTTCCAGACCCGATATGTCGTAGTGACGGGCGATGCCCGGTTCCACCGTGGCCATGATCCTATCCCTGAGCGAGGCTCCTGTGGATGCTCTCCGCCGCATCGCGGCCTTGCGCGACGGCCGAGACGGTCAGGTCGTCGCCGCCGAATATGCAGTCGCCGCCGGCCCAGACCTTGGCAAGCGACGTGCGCCCTTCCGCATCGACCTTGATGCGACCGGCTTCGAGCTCGATCGCAGCACCGCTGCCGTTGAGCGCGGCCGGGACAAAACTCTGGCCGATCGCCTTGAACACCTGGTCAGCGATGAGCGTCAGCGTCTCGCCGGTGCCGGCAAGCCTGTCGCCATTCATGGCGGTGTATTCGAGTTCGATGGCAGACACCTTGCCGCCTTCGGCAATCACCCGCTTCGGCTGCAGCCAGTGGCGGATGGTGACGCCATTGGCGGCAGCCAGATCCTGTTCGAACCCGGAAGCGTTCATCTGCTCATGGCCGCGCCGGTAGCAGATCGTCACTTCCTCGGCGCCGAGCAGCTTCGACTGCACCGCCGCGTCGATCGCCGTCATGCCGCCGCCGATGACGACGACGCGCCGACCAACCGGCAGGCTGGAAAGATCGCTGGCCTGGCGCAGCTCGGCAATGAACTCGACCGCATTGGTGACGCCGTCGGCATCCTCGCCATCGGCGCGCAGCGCATTGACGCCGCCAAGCCCCATGCCGAGAAACACCGCATCGTAATTGCGCATCAGGTCGGACAGCTGATAGTCGCGGCCAAGCGCCTTGCCGTTCTGGATGTCGATGCCACCGATGGCGGTGACGTAGTCGACTTCGGCCTGGGCGAAATTGTCGACGCTCTTGTAGGCGGCGATGCCGTATTCGTTGAGCCCACCGGCCTTCGACCGCGCCTCCAGGATGGTCACGTCATGGCCATGGCGGGCGAGCCGGTGCGCAGCGGCGAGGCCGGCCGGCCCTGCCCCGACCACGGCGACCGTCTTGCCGGTGGCAGTGGCGCGTTGATAAAACTGCTTGTCCTCGCTCATCGCGACATCGGTGGCGTAGCGCTGCAAGCGGCCGATCTGCACCGGCTTGCCTTCCGCCACCTCGCGCACACAGACCTCCTCGCACAGCGTCTCGGTCGGGCAGACGCGGGCGCACATGCCGCCCAGAATGTTCTGGTCGAAAATCGTCTTGGCCGAACCGATCGGATTGCCGGTCGAGATCTGGCGGATGAACAGCGGAATGTCGATCGAGGTCGGGCATGCATTCATGCACGGCGCGTCGTAGCAGAAATAGCAGCGGTCGGATTCGACCAGCGCTTCATGATGATCGAGCGGCGGGTGCAGGTCGGAAAAATTGTCCGCATACTGGTCGGCCGCAAGCCGGCCTCCGGCAATACCCTCTTTGAACTGGCCTGCTGGCATCGTCAGTTCCCCATGTTTTCGTTTTGGGGAAGGCTAGCACGTTTTATTTTTTTATCAATTGGTCAATTTTCGACGCAAGGCCCTGAAAAGCCTGAGTAAAACATGATTTTTATACTCATGTTATGGCGTTTGCAGTGCGAGCGAATGGCTGGGCTCGACAGCACGGCCATGGACAGCCCGGATCTCGTCTGCAACCAGCTCCTGCAACCGCCATCGTGGATGCCGAACGCTTCGAGATGACTGACAGTGTTGTAGAGATATTCGGCGCCGGACCCGATATGCCCGCAGGCTCTGGCCAGCACGCTCGCCACCCTGTCCAGAGGCTGGTTCAGCGACGTTCCCCTGCCCCTCACGCCGACCCAGAAGCCAAGCGCGCGCAGCGACCCTTGTGCCGTATGCACCGGCAGCCATCTGACCGTGTCGATACTTTCATGGTCGCTGATCTCGCGCCGCAGCAGCCTTTCGATCTGGGCCGGTTTTTCGCCTTCAGGCAATCGATAGATCACGCCGTTGCATCGTCCACCCCGTTCGAGCGCCATCATCAGCCCCGGCTGCTCGGCGCTGCCGCGCCAACGCACCATGTCGAGGCAGAAGGAGCGGTGCCAGCCGAAGGCCGTAGCGAGCTGTTGCTCGACCGACTCGAACTCCGGCTTCCAGATCAGCGACCCGTAGGCGTACACCCATAGCGGCCCGTCGTCGGCTTCGTCAGACAGCCGCAAGGCAAGGGTCCGGAAATCCTCGTCGTTCAACTCCGTCCAGCTCGGGTCCGGGCCGGGATCGGCCCCCTCCCGATGGCACAGTGCGACAAGCTCAGGCGTGAGCGACATCCGGCGCATGAAACGATACCCCCTCGTCACCGCAGAGAAATCGAAAAACGATGGGCGCGCAACCCGGGAACGCTTGTCATGGATCGACATTATTGTCTGGGCGGTTGTCGGATTTTCGTCGTGAAGATCGTCCTAGGATGGATCGACCGACGATCGATGCATAACCGGTGAGGAGACCGACCATGCCAAAATCCCCGATGCCCTTCTTCTGGTACGAATTGATGACCACAGACCTCGACGCCGCCGAGGCGTTCTACACCAAGGTGGTCGGCTGGACGGCGCAGCCTTTCGACAAGGCCCCCGGCATGCCGCGCTATATCGTCATGAATGTCGGCGAGCGTGGCGTCGGCGGGCTGATGACGATACCCGAGGACGCGGCCAAGATGGGTATGCCGCCCGCCTGGCTCGGCTACATCCATACAAAAGATGTCGATGCCTCAACGGCATCGCTGGAGAAAGTCGGCGGTGCTGTTCACCGCCAGCCCGACGACATTCCGGGCGTCGGCCGCTTTGCCGTCGTCGCCGATCCACAGGGCGCCACCTTCATGTTCCTGCAGCCGAACGGCCCGGACCAGCCCATCGTACCGGCCAGCACGTCAGGCCATATCGGCTGGCATGAGCTTTACACATCGGATTGGAAGGCTGCGTAATGGCGCCGGTGCGCTGACGGCAATAAAAACCGGTGGCACGAAGCGACGGCCTTTCATCGACCCCCGATGAAAGGCCGCATTCCTCTGCCTGGCCGTCTTATTCCGGCGTCAACACCGCGACCTTCAGCTCAGCCTTTTTCGCGCCACTGAACTGGACGGTGGCCGGGCCGGCCGCGAGCTTGAAGCGCACGCTCTTGCGGATGCCAGGGCAGGTCTTCACGCCGCTATAGCCCACCGACTTGATGGCGTGGCCGTCCTGAATGACATCGATCCATGCCTCGCCTGACAGACTTATCTGAATGGCCCCCTCGGTCGGCACCTCCACGCTGGCGACGGCACCGAACGTGCCTGATGCGGGGGCATGTTCGGGCGGCAGCGTAAAACCGGCTTTCTCCGCCGGCACCAGCGCCAGATCCGCAGCAGCACCCACCGCGAGCGTCGCTCCAGACGGCGTTGCGGGCGCTGCGGCAAACAGCGCCTGTTCCCGCGTCACCGGCCATTTGAAGGCCTCGCAGCCGGCATCCTCGGCCATGGCGAAGCTGGTCCCTGCAAGGATTGCGAATAGGCTGATGAAGACTTTTTTCATAACAAAGGAACCCACATGTTTAGAATGCCCACACTAATACAACCATAGAGATACGAATGCAACCCTGACGAGAACAATATGAAAGGTCAAACTGGGGAACATTTCCAATCACCGATTGTTGATGGCATGCCATGGGAAGTGAATGGTCCATTGCTGGTCGATAATTTATGGCCGGTCCGGAAGCTAAAATGGAGCCATTTATGAAGCTTTTCGAGAGCCTTGCCAGATGCCAGCCGCAGGCGCTCGGCGTGCTGCGCATCATGACCGCGCTGCAGTTCATCGAGCACGGCAGCCAGAAATTGTTCAATTTTCCCATCAGCGACCAACCCCATGCGCTCACCGGGCTGACACTCACTGCTGCAATTCTCGAATTCGCCGGCGGCATCCTGCTGGCGCTGGGCCTGTTCACTCGCCCGGTCGCGTTCCTTCTGGCCGGCGAGATGGCGATCGCCTATTTCATGGCGCACATGCCGCGCAACTTCTTCCCGGTCAACAATGGCGGCGATTTGGCGATCTCGTTCTGCTTCATCTTCCTCTATCTGGTGTTTGCCGGCGCCGGTGCTTTTGCGCTGGACAACCGGCGCAGCGCCTGACGCCCTGAGAGGGATGCGTGCTCAGGCGCGCATCCGCTCGAAATTGGCATCGAACAGCGGCGCCGCCTGCATGCGCGCCGCATGACGCTTGCCCAAGAGCTCGATCTCGAAGCCGTCGCTCTCGTCGGCGATCTCCTTCGGCACATAGCCGACGGCGACGGATTTCTTCGAATGATGCGCGTAGCCGCCCGAAGTCACCCAGCCGCGCACGGCGCCGTCGAACCAGATCGGCTCGTCGCCGATGACATCGGCGTCGTCGGCATCGAGGATGAAGGCACGCAGGCGCAGCTTGCCGCCCTGCTTGCGCTCGGCGAGTGCCGCGGCCTTGCCGATGAAATCCGCATCCTTGCTGTAAGCAACGAAGCGGTCGAGCCCGGCTTCCAGCGGCCCGTAGATCGGCCGGTATTCGCGCGCCCATGAGCCGTAATTCTTTTCCAGCCGCAGCGCGTTGAGCGCGCGCGAACCGAACAGGCCGATGCCGAATTCCTCGCCGGTCGCCATCAGGGCCTGGAATGCGGCGCGCTGATACTCCGGCGCCACCCACATCTCGTAGCCGAGATCGCCGGTGTAGCTGACACGGCCGACCAGGCACGGCGCCATGCCGATATCCATCCTGCCTATGGCCATGAACGGAACCGCGGCATTCGACACGTCTGCGCGCGTGGCTTTTGCCAGCATATCACGCGCCTTCGGCCCGGCGATCGACAGGCCGGTCAGCTTGGCGCCCAGCGCCTCGATACGGACCGAACCGTCGCCAGGCAGGTGCTTCTCGAACCAGCGCATATGGTACTGCTCGGCGATGCCGGAGCCGGCGAGGAACCAGCCCTCACTGCCGAGATTGGCGAGCGTGAAGTCGCCGATCAGCTTGCCGTCTTCCTTCAGCATCGGCGCCAGCGTCATGCGGCCGGGCTTCGGCAGCTTGCAGGCAAGCATCCGGTCGAGCCAGGCAGCCGCCCCCTCGCCCGTCACCTTGTATTTGGCGAAGCTCGAAATCTCGGACAGGCCGACACCGTCGCGAACGGTCGCGACCTCCCTGGCGACCTGGGTGAAATCGCTCGAGCGGCGCCACGAGAATTCGTCCTTGACGCCTACGGGCGCATACCACAGCGGCACCTCCAACCCATAGGCGACGCCCCATTGCGCGCCCTTGGCCGATAGCAGATCATAGACCGGCGTCGTCTTCAGCGGCCGCCCGGCGGGCAACTCCTCATTGGGAAAGCGGATCGAAAAGCGCCTGGAATAATTCTCGCGCACCTTGGCGTTGGTGTAGGCCATCGTCGCCCAGTCGCCATAGCGCGCGACATCCATCGCCCAGATGTCGGCGCCGGGATCGCCCTCGATCATCCAGTTGGACAGCGCTAAGCCGACGCCGCCGCCTTGGCTGAAGCCGGCCATGACGCCGCAGGCGACCCAGAAGCCCGGCAGGCCGCGCACCGGCCCGACCAGCGGGTTGCCGTCCGGCGCGAAGGTGAAGGGTCCGTTGATGATCTGCTTGATGCCGGTGTTCTGGAAGGCTGGGAAATGCCGGAACCCGACCTCCAGCGACGGCGCGATGCGATCGATGTCCGGTGCCAGCAATTCATGGCCGAAATTCCATGGCGTCTGGAACTCGGACCACGGCTTGTTGGCCTTCTCATAGGTGCCCATCAGCATGCCGCCACGCTCCTGGCGCAGATAGAGCTCACCATCGAAGTCGACCGCGTGGATGATCTCCGTGCCGGTCTTCTGGTTCCAGGCGGCGACCTCCGGCATGTCCTCGGTGATCAGGTACATGTGCTCCATCGCCAGCACCGGCAGTTCGAGGCCGACCATGCGGCCGACCTCGCGCGCCCACAGGCCGCCGGCGTTGACGACATGCTCAGCTACCACCTCGCCCTTGTTGGTGATGACGCGCCACATCCCGTCGGCACGGCGTACGATGTCTTCGACCTTGGTGAAGCGCTCGACCTCGGCGCCGAGTTTGCGTGCGGCCTTGGCATAGGCATGGGTCACCCCGGACGGATCGAGATGGCCGTCCTCCTTGTTTCTGACAGCGCCGACGAACTGCTTGGGATCGAGCAGCGGCATCAGTTCGGCCGCCTCGCTGGGCGAGATCTCCTCAAGCTCGATGCCGAGATAGCGGCCCTTGGCGACGACCCCGCGCAGCCAGTCGAGGCGCGCCTCGGTCGCCGCGAGAAGCACGCCACCGGTCAGATGCACGCCGGTCGCCTGGCCGGAAAGCTCCTCGATCTCCTTGTAGAGGTTGATCGTGTATTTCTGCAGCTTGGCGACATTGGGATCGCCATTGATCGTGTGCATGCCGCCGGCCGCGTGCCAGGTCGAGCCCGACGTCAACTCGTCGCGCTCCAGAAGCACGACGTCGGTCCAACCGTGGCGGGCCAGATGGAACAGCACGGAGCACCCGACGACGCCACCGCCAATGACCACGACCTTTGCATGCGATTTCATGGATTTTTCTCTGATATCAGTGAGCTGGATGGGTGAGATGAACCGAAATGGGAGGCATCACGGCTCGCCCTGCCCGATCGCTTCCTTGCGCTTGGCCATGTAGGCCTCCAGCGCCTCGCGCACGGCGACATCCATTACCGGCTCGACGTAATCCTCAAGCGCCTTCTTCCACAGCCGCGTCGCGCGCGCAGTGGCGTCAAGCCCACCGGCCTCTTGCCAGGCTTCGTAATTCTGCCAGTTGGACAGCATTGGCTGGTAGAACGCGGTGGCGTAGCGCTCGAGCGTGTGCGGCTCGCCGAAGAAATGGCCACCGGTCGGCACCGCGCCCAGCGCCTCGACGGCAAGCTCGGCCTCGTTGACCTCGATCGGGCGCAGGAACTCCATCATGTGCTGGATCATCTCGACATCGATGATGAGTTTTTCGAACGATGCCGTCAGCCCGCCCTCCTGCCAGCCGGCGGCGTGGTAGACGAGATTGCCATGGCCGAGCACGGCGCCCCACAGCGCCATCAGCGTCTCATAGGCGCCTTGCGCATCGGCGGCGTTGGAGGCCGAGCCTGGCGTCGTGCGGTAGGGCAGATTATAGCGCCGCGCCAGTTGCCCCGACGCGATGTTGGCCTTGGTATTCTCCGGCGTGCCGAAGGCCGGCGCCCCCGATTTCATGTCGACATTGGAGGTGAAGGCGCCATACATGACCGGCGCGCCGGGACGGACAAGCTGCGTCAGCACCACGCCGAACAGCGCCTCGGCATTCTGCTGCGCCAACGCGCCGGCCAGTGTCACCGGGCTCATCGCGCCCATCAGCGTGAACGGCGTCACCGCCACCGACTGGCCGAACTCGGCCATGGTCATCAGTCCCTCGGCCATCATCTCGTCGAAGCGGCGCGGCGAGTTGACCGAGATGATGGTGGTGATCCCGGGATCGTCGGGCATCTGGTCCAGCGTCAGCCCGCGCGCGATCGCCATCATCTCGATGCCATCCAGCGCCCTGCCCCGGCCGATCGCCGAGACATGGAAACTCTTGTCGGTCAGCGTCAAATTGGTGAAGTAGGTGTCGAGATGGCGGGAATTCGCCGGCAGCTCCACCGGCGCGCAGACCTGGTTGCCGAGCATGTGGATGCAGTTGAAATGCTGCGCCAGCCGGGTGAGATCCCCGTAGTCGCGCAGATTGCCGGCACGGCGGCCGCGCTCCATGTCATGCACATTGGGCGGCCCGGCGACGAGGGTGAAATTGATGGTGTTGCCGCCGAGATGGACGGCGTTGGCCGGGTTGCGCGGCGTCAGCGTATAATTGGACTGGGTGGTCTTCAGCGCCTCGGTGACCAGGCCGCGATCGATGCGGACATTCGCTAAGGCATGATCGACCGTGGCGCCGGCCTTCTCGAACAGCGACAGCGCCCGCGGGCTCATCACCTCGATGCCGAAATTCTCCAAGATGTGCATCGACGCCTGATGGATCTTCTCGATCTGGTCGGGCGAGAGCATTGCCATCGGCGGATAGGGATTGGTCACGCGCCTGAGCGGCAATTGCGGGATGGCCGACGGCCCCCTGTTGCTGGTGCGCTCGGCGCCGCGCTTGCGTCTTGGTTCGTTCATGCCTGATATCAAAGCCCCGGCAAACCTGGCAAGCTGTCAGAAATACGCCGTTTGCGGGCGTGATTTTAGCCACGGCGGCATTTCTATAATATCTGTTTAGAAAAAGCGACGAAATGCGTCGAATTATTGGTACGGGATTCCTCAAGCGAATGCGCCGATGAAGCGTTAACGGACGCAGCAAGATTCCTTTTATGTTTTCGGTCTATTGCTCCTCTAATGCGTAGTTCGAGTTTTAGTAAAATTGGTGCGGTTTGCGTGCTGCTGGCGCTTTCGGCCTGCGCGACTGCGCCCAGTCACATCAACAATGTCTGCGCCGTCTTCGACCAGAACGACGGCTGGTTCGACAACTGGCAGTCGGCCGCCGAGCGCACGCAGCAGAAATACGGCGTGCCGGTTCCCGTGCTGATGGCGACGGTGCGCAAGGAATCCGGCTTCAAGAGCAACGCCCGGCCGCCACGCACCAAGCTGCTCGGCTTCATTCCGTGGAAACACGTCTCGTCGGCCACCGGCTTTTCGCAAGCCTTGGACGGCACATGGTCGCAATATCAGAGGGAGACCGGCAACTGGGCGGCGCGGCGGACGAAATTCGCCGATGCCGTCGATTTCGTCGGCTGGTATCACTCCAAGACGGCAGACACATATGGCGTCGCCCGCAACGACACCTACAATCTCTATCTCGCCTACTATCTCGGCTGGACGGCCTATGGCCGCGGCAACCGCGGCGATGCCGGCGTGCAGGGCTATGCGCGGGCCACCGAAAAGATGGCGCGGGATTATGCGCAGCAGCTGAGCCAATGCGGCAGCTGATCACGCCGCTGCGCTGACTCCGGCTGCGCCCGTCAGTTCGGCTTTTTGCCGCGTGGAGGCTTGGGCGTGGACGCCTCCGAAACAGGCGGCGCGTCTTCCGGCACGCCCTCATGCGCGGCATGCTCCTTGTCGAACTTGATCACCGGCTCCATCTTGGCCAGCACGTCGTCGGCCAGCCAGCACAGGCTCATATGGCCGTCGCCGAGATGCTTGACCGGCGGCACCTTGGTCTCGCACAGATTGTCCGGCACCAGCTTCTTGTAGCCGCAGCGGGTCTGGAACGGGCAGCCGGATGGCGGGTTCATCGCCGAAGGAATGTCGCCCTCCAGCACGATGTGCCGCTTGACCACGCTGGTGTCGGCGATCGGGATCGCCGACAGCAGCGCCTCGGTATAGGGGTGATAGGGTGGGGCGAAGATCTGGTCGGTCGTGCCCTGCTCGACGATATAGCCAAGATACATGACGACGACGCGATCGGCGATGTAGCGCACGACGGACAGATCGTGGCTGATGAACAGCATCGTCGTCTTGTTCTTGCGCTGGATATCCATCAAGAGTTCGGTCACCGCCGCCTGCACCGACACGTCGAGCGCCGAGACCGGCTCGTCGGCCACCACCACCTTGGCGTCGCCGGCAAAGGCGCGCGCCACGCCGATGCGCTGCTTCTGGCCGCCGGACAACTGGCGCGGTTTGCGGGTCTCGAACGCCCGCGGCAGCTTCACTAGGTCGAGCAGTTCCAGCATGCGCTTGCGGCGGTCGGCGACCGTCTTGCCGACATTGAATTTCTCCAGCGTGCGGATGATCTGCGAACCGACCGAATGGCTGGGATTGAGCGTGTCGAACGGGTTCTGGAACACCATCTGGATCGACGACACGGTTTCGACGCTGCGGCTCTCGATGCCGGTCGACTGGATTTCCTTGTTGCCCAGCGTCACAGTGCCGGCACTTGCCGTCTCCAGCCCGAGCAGCACCTTGGCCAGCGTCGACTTTCCACAGCCGGATTCGCCGACGATGGCGACCGTCTCGGATTCGCGCGCCATGAACGAGATCGTCTCGTTGGCCTTGACGACGCGGCCTTCGCTCGAGCCGAACACCTCGCTGCCGCCGACCTTGTAGTATTTTCTCAGATCCTCGATCTTGAGCACCGGCGCGCCGGGCACGACGCGCTCATTGACCTTCTTGGCGCCAGGCGGCAGCGCCTCCCAGTCGATCTCGTTGAAGCGCACGCAGCGCGAGAAATGGCCTTCGTGGCCCGCGACCTCGATCATCGGGATTTCGGCGGCGTTGCAGACGCCCTCGACGAAATGGTGGCAGCGCGGGCCGAAATTGCAGCCCTTCGGCCGCTCATGCGGCAGCGGCAATTGCCCTGGGATGGAGATCAGTGGCCGCGAGTTCTTGTCGGCGCCGGGCAGCGGGATCGAGCGGAACAGCCCTTGCGTGTAGGGATGGCGCATCCGGTCGAACACGTCCTTGATCTTGCCGGTCTCCACCGCCTCGCCCGAATACATCACCGTGATGCGGTCGCAGGTCTCCAGGATCAGGCCGAGATTGTGCGACACGAAGATCATCGATGTGCCGAACTTCTCGCCGAGCCCCTTGACCAGGTCGACGATGCCCGCCTCCACCGTCACGTCGAGCGCCGTCGTCGGCTCGTCGAGCAAAAGCAGCGCCGGCTTCGACAGCAGCGCCATGGCAATGACGATGCGCTGCTGCTGGCCGCCGGAGAGCTGATGCGGATAGGATCGCATTATGCGCTCGGGATCGGGCAGCTTGACCGAGCGCACCATTTCGAGCGCGCGTTTATAGGCCTCTTCCTTCGACACCTTGTCGTGGATCAGCGGCACTTCCATCAACTGCTGGCCGACCTTCATCGCCGGATTGAGGCTCGCCATCGGCTCCTGGTAGATCATGGCGATCTTGTTACCGCGGATGGCGCGCAGCTCCTCGTCGGAGAGCTCGCCCATGTCCTTGCCCTGGAATTTGATCCTGCCGCCGACGATCTTTCCGATGTTGGAGAGGTCGCGCATGATGCCGAGCGACACGGTCGACTTGCCGCAGCCGGATTCGCCGACGATGCCCATCGCCTCGCCCGGCATGACCGTGCAGGAAAAATCCATGACGGCCGGGATCTCGCCCTTGCGGGTAAAGAAGGAGATCGACAGGTTCTCGATCTCGATGATCGGCTCTGCGGGATTTCGAACTGCCTCATTCATGGGTCGCTCCAATCCTTGGTTTTTCAGGCACGTGCTATTTCGCGTAGGGTCGAACCCCAGATCAGTCTTTCATCGATTGTTCGCGCAGCGAGTCGGCCAGCAGGTTCAAGCCCAGCACGAACGACATCAGTGCGATAGTCGGCGGCAGCGCCGGGTGGATGAAGGAGCGCAGCAGCCGGCTGGCATCCTTGATCGCAGTGCCCCAGTCCGGGCTTTCCGGCGCCAGGCCGAGGCCGAAATAGCCGAGCGTGCCGAGCAGGATGGTGGTGTAGCCGATGCGCAGGCAGGCATCGACGATCAGCGGCCCGCGCGCATTGGGCAGGATCTCCCACAGCATGATGTACCAGGGCGATTCACCGCGCGTCTGCGCCGCCGCCACATAGTCACGCGTCTTGATGTCCATCACCAGGCCGCGCACGATGCGGAACACACCGGGGCTGGAGGCGAACACCACCGCCACGAAGATGTTGAGCTGGTTGGGGTCGATGTGCACGATCTTCAGCGGGTCTTTGTCGAATACGAGGCCAAGGTAAATCCAACCGCCGACGATCAAGGTGATGCCGAGCAGGATGTAGAGCCGGTCGGGTCGGTTCTTGTAGCGCGTCCAGAACAGCACGCTGAAGAAGATGATCGGGAACAGGAAGAACACGCCGGCCATGCCATAGGGGATCGGCGTGTCCATGATGCCCGGCGTCACCAGCAGGTAGAACAACAGGATCACCGGGAACGCCAGCACCAGATTGGCCAGGAACGACAGCACCGTGTCGATCTTGCCGCCGTAGTAGCCCGCGGGCAGGCCGAGCGTGATACCGACCATCAGCGCGAAACCCGTCGCGGCAGGCGCAATGATCAGCACGATCTGGCTGCCATAGACCATGCGCGAAAACACGTCGCGCGCCAGCTTGTCGCCGCCGAAGAGATAGGTCAGCCCCGATTGCGGCTCGATAGCGCCCGGCAGCACGTCCTTCATGATGGGGACCTGGGCCAACGGATCAAAAGGCGAGATGCTCGCGGCGAAGATCGCCGTGAACAGCCAGAACAGGCAGATGCCGACACCGACGATACCGACACCGCTGTCGAACAGCTGGCCGTAGAGCGCCAGCTTCTTCTTGTAGGCGAAGCTCGCTCCCATGACGATGAGGAGCGCGATCCAGACCGGCCAGAAGCGCGACAGCACTTCGAGAACGACGGTGAAGGCACTGATGTATTGGACCGGCATCCGCTTCGCCCCCTACTGAACTCTGATACGCGGATTGAGAAACGCGTAGCCGACATCGGAAATGAGCTGCGTGATCAAGACGATGAACACCGAAACCAGCGAGCAGCCGAGCAAAAGGTCGATGTCGTTGTTGCCGGCCGCCTCGACCAGCGTGTAGCCGAAGCCCTGGTAGCGGAACATCACCTCGACGATGACGACGCCGGTGAGCAGCCAGGGAAACTGCAGCATGATGACGGTGAACGGCGCGATCAGCGCATTGCGCAGCGCGTGCTTCACCACCACGCTACCGAAGGAGAGACCCTTCAATCGGGCGGTCCGGATATATTGCTGCGTCATCACCTCGACCATCGAAGCGCGCGTCATGCGGGCGATGTAGCCGATGCCGTAGATCGCCAGCGTCATCACCGGCAGCGTGAAATTGTAGAAGGTGATGCCCTGGCTGGCCGAAGCCGCCGAGCCGTTCAGCCAGCCAAGCCAGGAGGCGAAGATGACGGTGAAGATGACGCCCGACACATATTCGGGTGTCGCCGTCGAGGCGATCGAGGCCACCGAAAGCACGCGGTCGGTTCGCGACCCTTCGCGCATGCCGGCCAGAATGCCGATCAGCAGCGAGATCGGCACCATCACCGCCAGCACCCAGAACATCAGGATGCCGGTGGCGCTAAGCGCAGGAAACAGCTTTGACGCCACTGCCGTCTTGAACTTGGTCGAGCAGCCGAAATCGCCTTGCAGGACGCCGGAGAATGTCGGCACGACCGGATCGTTGCAGAAGGAGAAGCGCTGTACGGGCTTCCCCGTCGCCGGGTCGGTCACCGGCTGCTTGGGCATCACGCCGAGCCACTGGCCGTAGCGGACGAAGAAATTCTGGCGGTAGCCGTGTTCCGCCAGCCAACTTTCGAGCTGCTCGGCGGATGTATGCATTTCGGTCTGGCTGATCGCCAGCTTCTTCAAATTTGGATCGAGGTTGATCAGGAAGAAGACGATGATCGTCAGGCACAGCATCGTCAATGCCATGGTGCCCAAGCGCCTGATAACGAACGAAAGCATGGCGGTCCCCTGCCGATGGGTTGGGGTTTGAGCCGGCTATGAAAGCCAACCCTGCCGTGACCGGCGGGGCTGGCTGTCAAACAGGCCTTCGGATGCGATCAACCCTGTTTTTGTTGCACGACCTTGCCTGGGAGTCCGCAACTTTTTTGAGAAGCGCGGACCAACAGGGGCGGACGATGCAAAGAGCGGGGGGAAAGGGACTGACGTCCCTTTCCCCGATCCGTGCGATCAAGCCTGCTCGAGCCAGACCTTGCCGTAGTCGCGCTCGTATGTCGGGTGCATCTTGTAGTTCTGCACCGCCTTGACCGAGTGACTGTAGAGCTTGCGCCAGAAGGGCTGGATGATGATGCCGGAATCCTGCAGGGTCTGCTGGATGTCCTTCATCATCTCCTTGCGCTTGGCGGCGTCGGCGACCGAAAGCGCGGCGTTGAGCTTGGCATCCCAATCGGGATTCGACCAAGCTGTCTCATTCCAAGCTTCGCCGGTGCGGTAGCCGATCGCCAGAACCTGGACGCCGAGCGGCCGCATGTTCCAGGTGGTCATCGACAGCGGATACTTGGTCCAGTCGTTCCAGAACGTCGAACCGGGCAGCACCGTGCGCTTCACCTTGATACCGGCGTCGCGCAGCTGAGCGGCAATCGCATCGCCGGTGTTCTTGTTCCAGTCCTCGTCGGCCGTGATCAGTTCATGCTCGAAATCGGCATGGCCGGATTCCGCCATAAGGGCCTTTGCCTTGGCGGGGTCGCGCGCGATTTTCGGCAATTCGTAATATTCCGGGTGAATCGCGCAGACATGGTGGTTCTCGGCGACAGTCCCGGCATTGCCGTAACCGAGCTGGAGGACGACAGCGTTGTCGACGCCGAGTTGCAGCGCCTGACGCACCTTCTGGTTCTCGTAAGGCTTGTTGGTCACGTTGGTGCGGCAGACGATGGTGGCTGCGGTCACCACCTCGGACTTCACCAGATCCATGCCGTCGAGGATCGACACATAGTCAGCCGAGGTTTCGTAGTTAGTGTGTATTTCGCCGGCTTCGAAGGCGCTGACCATCGCCGCCGGATCGGTGCCGTAGTCGATGAACTCGACGCCGTCGAGGAAGACCTCGCCATCCCACCACTTGTTGTCTTCGCGGCGTTTGTAGACCACTTTCTGGCCGACATCGTAGGAGACGAGTTCGAACGGGCCGGTGCCGATCGGGCAGGCCTTGAAGTCGCCGCCCTTCTCGTCGAAGCTCTTGTGAACGATGAGGCCCGGATAGTCGCACAGGTTCGGGATGAGCGCGATATCGGCCTTGCCCAGCTTCAGCTTGACAGTCATATCGTCGACCTTGGTCACGGCGCTTTCGTCCAGCTTATCGTCCTTGACCAGCGAGCCGAGACGGCCTGGCATGGAGTTGCCTTCGGCTTTCTTGTCGCCCCAGCGCTTGAGGTTGAAGATCACGTCGTCGGCGGTGAATGCATCGCCGTTCGACCAGGTCACGCCCTTGCGCACATGCAGTGTGTATTCGGTGGCGTCGTCGTTCACATCCCAGCTCTCCAGAAGATAGGGACGGAACGTGTATTCGGTGGTGTACTTGACCAGCGGCTCGAGCGCCTGGCGCTCGGCATTGGCGATTTCCGACCAGTCGGCCTTGCGCGGATCCTTCGGATCCTTGATCCACTGGGCGATCTTCAGCGTGCCGCCCTTCTTGCCTTTTACCTCTTCGGCCTTCGCCGGCGTCGGGTCGGCGAGGCCGAGCAAGCCGTAAGCCATTGCCGTCGATGCACCGAAGACGCTGGCCATGGCCAGGAATTCGCGGCGATCCACCTTGCCTGCCTTGGCGTCTGCGGCCATGGCGAGGATGTGATCGGGAACGCGATCGCTGTTACTCTTGTAAATTGTCATGACTTAACTCCCATTGTTGGCTTTCCGCCTTTTAACATTCCGCATCCGAGCCATGATGTCAAAGACGGCATGGATTGGGAACATGTTAGCGAATGTGCAACTTTGGAAAGGGAGCGGTTCGCGTGATAACGACAGTCTTGGCGCAAAATTGCTACTGCCTACGGATTCCTCTGGAATCTCGAAAGTCGATTAAAGTGAGACATTTACTCAAGGCTGGACAGCGCCAGCCTTGAGCCACCATAGGGCCAAAAGCCCCATCGAAATATCAATATTCCTTCTCGTAGAAGATGCCGCCCTTGGCTTCGCCGGCATCATTGGCCTCGCCGCGCAATTTGACACCGCGCCCGACATTGAGGTCGATGGTCGCCTTGCCGGAACCCGGCTTGTCGCCCTTCTGGATCGTCACATAGGTGCGGTCGTTCAAATACTTGCCGGCCGAAACCGCTGTGCCACCCTTGTCGTCCGTGGTTACATCCAGATCGTCGACGCCGATGGCGCTGCGCAGGTTTTCAAGCAGCGACGTCGAGCCGCCGACGCCGGCCAGTTGCCCGGCCGCTTCGGCGAGCTGGGCGATCTGCAGCGGCGACAGGTTCGACATCGAGCGGCCGAAGATTAGCTGCGCCAGCACCTCGTCCTCGGGCAGCGCCGGCACCGACGAGAAGCTGAATTTCGGATTGGTCGCCTCGCCCGACACCACGATGGTGACGGTGGTGCTGGTCGTCGTCGTTGTCGCCGTCAAATTGAGATAGGGCACCAGCGAGCCGGAGAAGCCGACCGTACCTTCGGTGAAAGTCAGCCGCTTGCCAAGGATCGACAGCCGACCGCGCTGCAGGGTGAAGGTGCCGACCGCGTGCGGCGACGATGCCGGGCCGGTCAGCCTGAGCGAGCCGCCGAGTTCGGCATCGACGCCCCTGCCCTGGATGAAGATCTGGTTCGGCGCGTTGACCGTGACATCGAGGTTGAGGCCGCTGCCGCTGCCGCCGCCACCGCCACTGGTCGTCGGCGGACGCAGCGCCTTGTCCTGCGCCCGCACGGCGCCAGGCGCATTCTTGTGCTTGACGTCGAGCGCAGAAAGCGAGCCCGGCAGCTTGTCTGGAACCGTGATCACCGTCTTGGCGAGATTGATGGTGCCGGCAATCACCGGTGCGGAGGTCAGCGGTCCCTTGATTGTCAGGTCGCCGCCGAGATTGGCGGTCACCACCCGGCCGTCCGTATAGCGGCCGTCGACCAGCTTGATCGACAGATCGGCCGGAAACCCTTGCGCCGGGTTGATGCCGACCGTGCCACTGGCCGACAGGCTGCCGCGCGTCGACAGCGTGCCGGTCAGCCGGTTGATCCTGGCAACGCCGCCGGCGATCGACACGTCCGCGGCGAGATCGTTGACCGCGAGGCCTGAGCGCGCATCGACCAGGCGCGCGCCGGAGGTGCCGACCGAGCCGCCGATGACAGGCGATGTCGCGGGACCGCGCACCTGCACATTGACATTGGCGGTTCCAGACAGCGACAGCCCTTGCGCGGCGAGCTTCTGGCTGAGTAGGCCGAAGGGCACGGCGCCATTGAAGTCGAGCACCAGCGCCGGCGTGCCTGCCGTCGTCACGCTGCCGCCGCCCTTGAGGCCAAGGCCGGCTCCATCACTGACATTGGCGTTGAAGGTCAGCTTGTTGGCGGCGAAGGTGCCGGAAGAAGAAACACCCACCGCACCGATACCGGCACCCCGGGTCTGCGACGTCTGCACGCCGGTCGCGTCGATGTTGAAGGCAACAGCGGGGCTCGCTGGCGCACCCGTCACCTTCACCGTGCCCGAGATCGAACCGGCGGCATCGAGGCCCTGCGAGAAACTGTTGGCAAGCGACATCGGCACCCGCGCCAGCGTCGCATTGATGTCGAGCGCAGTGCCGACCTTGCCGGTCACCGTCGCCGTGCCGCCGCCAAGGTTGAGCACCAGCCGGTCCAGCGTCGTCGTGCCATTGGCAATGCTGACGGTCGAGACCTGGGCGATGGCCGCCTTGATACCCTGGACGGTCGCCCGGCCGGAAGCCAGTTCGATGGTCGTCGTGCCGTTGGCCACTTTCACCCGGCCAGCGGCCTGCGCCGGAATACCCTTGACGGTGGCGCCGCCGGAAAAGCCGGTCCAGTCGCCATCGCGCTTCAAATCCACATTGATGCCGCTGATCACGGTGCCGCCGGAGGTGACGGTGTCGGCGCGGATCTTTCCGGAGATCACCGGGGCCGCGAGATAGTTGGCGATGAGCGCATCGATGGAAACGGCCTTTGCCTGCAGATCGCCGCGCGAGATCGATGCCGTCGCCGCCTTGATGGCGACTTGCGGTGCGGCGCCATTTTTCGAGAAAGCGATGGTGCCACGCACGTCGCCTTCCGCCTTTTCCAGCGCAAGCGCCGCGAGCGGGCCGATATCGGGCAGGTCGAGCGCGATGGTGCCGACCGGCACGAACTTCCCGTCCAGCGCCAGATCGCCGGAGATCCTGTTCTGGCCGAGTGACAGCAGCAGGCCGTTGATGGCGCTCTTGCCGTTAGCCGTCGCCAAGACCGCACTGCCCTGCAGTGCCTGGCCGGCGACATTGCCGGTCAGCTGCACATTCGCCGCCGGGTTGGCGGCATCTGCCTTGCCGGTGGCGGTGAGCTTCAGCCCGGTAATCTCGCGCGCCGCCACCAGCAGCCGGTCGCTGTCGACCGTCAGCGACAGATCGGGCGCGGTGGCAGGGCCCTGCGCATTCAGGGCGAAGGCGATGGCGCCCTTGGCGTCTTTCGAAAGCAGCGAAATATCGCTCAGCCCGCCCTTGATGTCGGCGGCGACCTTGTTATCGGCAAGGCTGGCCTGCCCCTCGGCGGTCAGCGCACCGGAGGCCAGCTTCAATCCATCGACATTGACATTGCCCGACGCATCGCGCATCAGCGCAGCACTCAATTCCGCGCGTTCGGCAAGCACGCCGCGCACCGCGGCCGGCAGTGCCGCGGAGGCGGCGTCGGCCTTCAAATTGAGCTCGATGGCGCCGTCGGCCAGCGATACCCGGCCGTTAAAACCGCTGTTTAGTGCGTCGCTTGTCACCGAGCCGCTGTCGATGGTGACGGCGTCTGCAGCGAGGCTGCCAGCAACCTTGGCCGTGACCTTGCCGGCGATCAGCGGTGCAATGGTTGGGTTGTCGAGGCCGATCCGGTCGGCCGACACTGTACCGGAGATCGGCCCTGTCCGGGCCTTCAGATCGAAAGCATCGGAATGTAAGGCGACAGTGACGCCTTCCACCTTGGTCAGCTTGGTGGCGACCGAGGGCAGCGTCGCCGAAATGTCGAGCCGCGGCTGCGTGCCCTGCCCCGCTGCCTTTACCGACAGCGCCTGCAGTTCGAGCTTGATCGGGCTTTCCGCGCTGCCCAGCGTCAGCGGCAGACTGGGTCCGGCCGAGGCAAGATCGAGGGCGAAATCGCTGGCGCCGTTCGGGTTGAGGGTGCCCGCCGCCTTGCCGGAAATCTTGTCGCCGGAGAGCGTCGCATGGTCGAGAGCGACGCCGCCGGCTATGGTGTAGCTGCCGGCCGCGTCGACAGCGAGCGGCCCGAGCCCCGCCTGGCGGGTCTGGCTGGTTTCGACGCCGGCCAATTGTGCGTTGAACCGAACCTCGGGCGCCGACGGCGATCCAGTCACTTGCGCAGTGCCGCCGAGGGTACCCACCGCATCGAGTCCGGGCGAAAAATCATTGGCAAGGGTGGCCGGCAGTGCTGAGAATTGCGCCGCCAGATCGAGCGCCTGGCCGGCGGTGCCGGACAGCGTCACCGAGCCGCCGCCGACATCGAGCGCCAGTTTTTCAATGCTGGTCGTGCCATTGGCGATGCTCAACGTCGATGGCTGCGCGATCGCTGCCTTGATGCCGCGAACAGTGGCTTCGCCAGAGGCAATCTCGACGCTGGTCGTGCCGTCAGCGATCTTGACCCGGCCGGCAGCGGTCGCCGGAATGCCCGATATGGTGGCGCCGCCGGCAAAATTGGTCCAGTCGCCGTCGCGCTTGAGGTCGACGCCGATGCCGCCGATTTCCGTGGTTCCGGAGATGACGCTATCGGCCTTGATCGAACCGGCGATCGCCGGCGCCTTGAGATAATTGGCAATCAGCGCATTGACGGTGATGGCCTTGGCCGTCACCTCGCCGCGCGCGATCGACGTGCTCTTGGCGTCGATCGCGACGGAGGGCGCGTCGCCATCCTTGGCGAAGCGGATGGTGCCGTCGATGTCGCCCGTCACCGCCTGGCCGGCGAGCGCTGCCAATTGGTCAATGGCGGGCGCGTCGAGCGTCAGCGTGCCCAAAGGCATGAATTTGTCATCCAGCGCGAGGTCGCCCGAGACCTTGTTGTCGCCGAGCGACACCAGGAAGCCATTGATCGAACGCTTGCCCTCGCTCGTCACCAGCGCTGCCTTGATGTCGAGCGGCTCGTCGTTGACGGAACCGGTCAGCGAGACAGTGGCGGCGGGGTTGGCGATGTCGGCCTTGCCGCTTGCCGTCAGCTTGATGGTCCTCACCGTACGGCCAGAGGCCGTCAGGCTGTCGCTGTCGGCGGAGACCGTGAAATCCGGCGCTGTCCTGGCGCCGCTTGCCGAAAGCGCGAAATCGACGCCGCCGGCAACCGGTACGCCGACCATCGGCGACAGCACCGAAACATCGCCCAGCCTGCCCTTGATGTCGGCCTGGATGTCCGTGCCTTGCGCACTGGCGGTGCCGCTGGCGCTGAGCGTGCCGGAGGTGAATGAGATCGAGTTGGCAGCGAAGGATCCCTGCGGATCGCGGGTCGCAATGGCCGAGAATTTCACCCGGGCGCCGAGCACCGAGCTGATCTGCGGTGGCAAGGCAGTCGCCACCGCATCGGCATTCATCTTGAGCTGCATCGACAGGTCGGCAAGTGCCACCGTCGCCGTCAGCGAGGCGTTGAGCGCGTCGGAGCGCAAGGTGCCCTGGTCGATGGCAATGGCGTCCTTACTGACCGACCCGGCCAGATCGACGTCGACCTTGCCGGTGATCAGCGGCGCCAGTGTCGCCACGTCGGTTTTGAGCCCGCCCGCCTCCAGCTTGACGGTGACGGGCCCGGCGCGGTTCTGGATATCGAAGCCGTCGGAATGGATCTGTGCCGCCAGATCGTCCAGCCGCGTGCCGCCGGCGACGATTGAAGCGAAGGAGGCACCGATGTCGATGATCGGCGTCTTGCCGTCGCCGAACGCGCGTGCGGTGGCGTTGTTTATCGCCAGCGTGATCGGCTGCGCCTTGCTGCCGACGCTGATCACCACAGGCGGGCCCTTGGTGGCGAGTTCGACCGCGAGATCGCTGGCACCGGCAGGATCGACGATGCCGGATGCGGTGCCGTGCACCGCATCGCTGTCGATGTTGGCCCTGTCGACACTGACACCGCCGGCTGATGTGGTGGTGCCGGCGACATCGAAGCTGGTCTTGCCGGCAAACAGCGGCTTCAAATTCTCCGGCAGGAAGCGGGCGAAATCGCCGTCGCCCTTGGCCTCGACGTGATTGCCCTTGTCAGTCAGTTGATGGCGCCCGGTGAGCTGGGTGACGATCTGGCCATCGACAACGAAGGTACCGATGCCGCTCCAGTTGGCCAGCGGCCCCGTTCCCGAGACAAGGATCTCGACCGGCGGCGCATCAGGCAAATTGAGCAGATTGGCGATGATACCGCCCGCCGGCTCCGATGCCTTCAGATCGAGGTCGAGCTTGTTGTCGGCTGGCGCGAAATGGACTTTGGCGTCGACATTGCCTTGCTTGCCGTCATGGCGGGTGACATTGAGCGTCGTCTCGACCGCCAGCGGCGCGGCGTCGGCCTTGAGCATCCCCTTGGCGGCAAGCTCGGCGATGCCGCTGCCGGCCAAATCCTGGCCGAGCGCGATTTCGGGAAGGTCGATCTGCTTGATGTCAAGCGAGACCGGCAGCGTCGTCGTGCCGCCGCTCTGCGCAGGCTGCGTGCCGGCGACCGGCAACCGGGCCAGTTCGATGCGCCCGGCCGCAATGCGCTCGGCACTGAAGCTTTTCGACAGCAGCGCCAGCGGCGACCAGTCGACGGCGACCTTGCGCGCCACCAGCCAGGCGCCCTCACGGTCCTCCAGCACGACATGGTCGACGCTAAGCGCGCCCGACCAGATGCCGTCAATGCCGCTGACCGTGACCTTGCGATCATCGCTCGAGGCCAGCCGCGAAATGATGCCGGCGAGATTGTCGCGTCCGCGCTCGGTCTTGGTCAGCACCACCAGCGCGCCGATCGCTCCGGCAACCGCGATGAGCAGCGTATAGAGGACAATGCGAAGGATGCGCCTGAATATCTTCATCGCTCAGAACGCCTGTCCGATGCCGGCATAGATGCCGAAATGCGGATCGCCGGGGTCGCGGTTCAGTGGCACGGCGGCGTCGATGCGCAGCGGCCCGAATGGCGTGACATAGCGCAGGCCGACACCGGCGCCGACCTTGACGTCGGAGAAATTGGGAACCGATTTGGTCGACACCGTGCCGGCATCGACGAACGGCACGATGCCGATCGTGTCGGTGATCGCGATGCGCATTTCGACCGAGGTCTCGAAGAAGGACAGACCGCCGATCGGCTGGCCGGTGAAATCCTTGGGGCCGATGCCCTGATAGGCGTAGCCGCGCACCGAACCGCCGCCGCCGGAATAGAAGCGCCGGTCGGCAGGCACATTCTGAAGCCCTGTGCCAACGATCGAACCAACCGCGACACGCTCGGCCAGCACGAACTTCGAAGCCGAATCCAGCGACTGATAGGCCGATCCCTCGCCCTTCAGCTTGAGGAAGGCCGCACCGCTCAGAATGTCGTAGCTCGGCTCGGCATAGGCCAGCACCCGGAAGCCGCTGGTCGGGTTCAGCCTGTTGTCACGGTTATCATAGACATATTGCAGCGGGATGCTGGCGATCAGATATTTGTGCTTGCCGAAAGCGTCGTGGATACGGGAATAGTCGAGCGACACTTCCGCCGAAACCGTCTGCTTCTTGGTCAGTTCGTACGACAGGCCGGTGCTGCCCTTGACCGAGAAATGGTCATAGGCGTCCGGATGTTCGAGCACCGTCTTGAAACTGGCGAAGAACTTTGAAGCCGGCCCGATCACGCCCGGCTTTTCGAACATAATGCCGGCATTGTAGTTGAGCTGGCTGAGATCATTGCTGCCGATGCCGCTGATGGCGCCGTCGATGCGCAGCTTTTCAGCCCGGCCAAACAGGTTGCGGTGGCCCCAATAGCCTTCCAGGCCGAGGCCCTCGGTGTTGGAGAAGGTGCCGCCGACACCGAAAAAGCGTGGCTTGCGCTCGCTGACCTGGACGCCGATTGGAATGTTGCCGTCGGCATCGAGCTTGTCGGCCTCTTTGAACGTCACACTGTTAAACACCTCGAGCGCCAGCAACCGGTCGCGCGCATCGCTGATCTCGTCGGGCGAGTATTGTCGGCCGCGCTTGAGGCCGGTCATGTATTCGGTGAAGTCGCGGTCGACCTTATCGGTGCCTTCAACCGTGGTGTCGCCATAGCCGGCGACCGGCCCGGCGGCGACCGTCAGCGTCACGTCGAGCGTCGAGGTGGCATGGTCGGCGACGATCTGGCGGTCGGTCACCTTGGCCAGCGGCCTGCCCTCCTGCTTCAACGCCCGCACGATCAGCGCCTCGGCCTTGAGCACGGCGCCGGAACCGGCATCGCCGCCGGCGATCAGGCCATAGTCGGCGCTCATCAGCCCCGCCGCGTCGCCCTCCAGCCGGATATTGCCGAGAGTGAATTTCGGCCCGCTGGCGATATCGATGACCACCGGGACCGGCTGCGGACCCTTGAATTCGGCATCGGGCGGCAAATCGTCGAGCGGCTTGCCGTCGATGGTGATGGTGACGACGCCTTCGTAGCGGGCATCGGCGTAGAGCGCGGCGATCAGCTGTTCACGGTCGCTGCGTGCCTTGGCCATCAGCCCGAGCGAGCCGGAAACCGGACGCTCCTCGTCGCCTTTCAGCGTCGAGGCGTTTTCGAGCTTCTTGACGAGATCCTTGTCGGCATCGGGCGCGGAAATGGTGACGGCATAGCGCAGCGGATCGACGATGTCGGCGTCCTCGTCCTTCGACGATCCCCACAGCTTGATGCCGAAGAGCTCGAAAGCGACAGCATTTCCGGCCTCGGCGACAAGCGCGGTCGAGCAGAGCATGGCCAAAAGCAGGGCGCGCGAAAGCACACGCCCTGGCGCGGTACCTCCTGACATCTGCTCTTCATGCGCCGGCATTAAGACAACCTAGATTGAAAAACTAAAATTGGAATGAAGTTCTGAAGCGCTCGTAAAGGGGCCACAATCCAATTGTCTGAAATAGGACGGGCTTGGAATTCACACCTTCTGCGTCGCCGCAAGAAAGCGTGATCCCCTGTCCTATGGAGGTACTACCGGCGATCGGCCGGAAAGGAAACCGTTGGCAGGCGGAACCCTGCCGCGTCCTTGTGTTGACAAGCCTGACTGATGCTTGATCATGCCTGGACGTCAGCAGTGTCTGGGAGGGTGTTATGGCAATGCGCGCGGCTCGTGGTCTGTCGATCCTGATTCTTATCTTTTTTGCCTGGGCCAATGTCTTAGCCTGGAGCGGTGTCGCGCAAGCGACTGAGGCCCGGCGAATCGCGACAACAGACAATTCCGATTATTTCGGCTTTGATCTCAGGTCCGACCAGAATCTCACGCTCGACCAGTGCAAGACGACATGTCTTGGCGATCCGGCCTGCCGCGCCTTCACCTACAACACCAAGGCCAAATGGTGTTTCCTCAAATCCGACTACAACCAGCTGAAGCCTTTCAACGGCGCGGTCGCCGGCAAGGTCGTCAACATCGATGGCGACCCCGACATCGGCGCGCCGCCGGAACTTGCCTTCTTCCCCAACTGGATGGCCGACCAGGCCCAGCAATACCGCAACAAGCTGTTGGGTCCGGCCTATATCAAGCCGACCGAAGGGCTGACGGCGCTGACGAATGCCGCCGAGCAGTCTGTGCTTACCGGCGACCACCGCTCCGCCATGCTGAGATATGAAGGCGCCGTGTCCGTCATGCCCGATGATGGCCAGCTCTGGCTCAACCTGGCGCGCGAAACGCTGGCCGTGCAGCCTGCCGCCAACACCTCCGAAGCCTCCACTTTGCCGGCAAACGGCACTTCGGCCGCCTTCAACGCCTACAAGCTGTTGCGCACCACCAAGACGCGCGCCGAAGTGCTGGCGTTGCTCGGCAACGGCCTCGACAAGCGTGATCTATACCGGCCGGCCCTGCAGGCCTATGAGGCCAGCCTTGCGCTGGTACCCTCGCCGGCGGTCCAGGCCGACTACGCCGATCTGAAGGCCCGCAAGGGTTTCCGCGTCATCGACCACACCGTCGATGCCGACACCAGCGCGCCGCGCATCTGCGCGCAATTCTCCGAGGATCTGGTCAAGACCGGCGTCGACTACGCCCAGTTCGTCACCGTCGACAACGCGCCGCCCAAGGGCGTCGAGGCCAAGGACAAGCAGATCTGCGTCGAAGGTCTGGAGCATGGCCAGCATTACGACGTCACCTTCCGCGCCGGCCTGCCGGCCGCCATCGGCGAGGTGACTGCCGCGCCCGTGGTGCTGTCGATCTATGTCCAGGACCGGGCCCCCTCGGCCCGCTTCACCGGCGACAGCTTCGTGCTGCCGGCCGGCGCGCGCCGCGGCATTCCGGTCGTCACCGTCAACATGAACGCCGCCGCAATGAAGCTCTACCGCATCGGCGACCGTTCGCTGGCACAGCTTCTGTCGGGCTATCAGTTCCTCCACCAGCTCGACAGCTATGACATCTCCAACATTTCCGAGCAGATGGGCGAGCCGGTCTGGCAAGGCCAGCTCGACATCGCCAATGATCTGAACAAGGAGGTCACCACCTCCTTCCCGGTCGACGAAGCGCTGCCGCAGCGCAAGCCCGGCGTCTATGTGCTGACCGCCCAGGCCGTCAACGACAAGAGCGACGACTACAACTCGATGGCCACGCAATGGTTCGTCGTCTCCGACATCGGCCTGTCGACCTATACCGGCCAGGACGGCCTCAATGTCTTTGCCCGTTCGCTGGGCAGCGCCAAGCCCATTACAGGCGCCGAACTGACGCTGGTTGCCAGGAACAACGAGGTTCTCGGCACCGCGACCACGGATGCGGACGGCCACGCCGTCTTCAACCCTGGACTGACGCGTGGCGACGGCGGCATGGTGCCGGCGGTGCTGATGGCCAAGCAGGGCGATAATGATTTCGTCTTCCTCGACATGGGCCGGGCCGGCTTCGACCTGTCCGACCGCGGCGTCACCGGGCGCCCGGCGCCCGGCGCGCTCGACGTCTATGCCTGGACCGAGCGCGGCATCTACCGCGCCGGCGAGGATGTCCATGTCGCGGCCCTTGCCCGCGATGGCGCCGCCAAGGCGGTCGAGAACCTGCCGCTGACCTTCATCTTCTCGCGCCCCGACGGCGTCGAGGACCGCCGCATCGTCAGCGACGGCGCATCCGCCGGCGGCCATGCCGTCGACCTGCCGCTCGAGCCCAACGCCATGCGCGGCACCTGGTCGGTGTCGATCTACACCGATCCCAAGCAGCCGGCTGTCGCCAGCCAGATGTTCCTGGTCGAGGATTTCGTGCCGGATCGCATCGAATTCGACATGACCGCCGACAAACAGGAAATCGCGCAGGGCGAAACCGCTAACATCAACATTGACGGGCGCTTCCTCTATGGCGCGCCGGCGGCCGGCCTGGCACTGGAAGGTGAGTTGACGCTGTCGACGTCCCGCGATTGGGACCGTTTCCAGGGCTTTTCGTTCGGCCTCGCCGACGAGCAGTCGGCCGAACCCACGGTCACCCCCCTCACCGATCTGCCGGTGGTTGGCGATGACGGCAAGGTGACCTTCCCGGTCTCCGTTGAACAACTGCCCTCGACCACCAAGCTGGTCGACGCCAAGGTGACGGTGCGCATGCGCGAAACCGGCGGCCGCGCCATCGAGCGTTCGCTCAACATCGGCATCCGCCCGCAAGGCCATATGATCGGCATCCGTCCGGATTTCGCCGACAATGAAGTGCCGCAAGGCGGTACGGCCAAGTTCAGCCTGATCGCCGTCGATCCCGACGGCAAGCGTGAGGCGCTGAAAGGCGCGCAATGGACGCTGGTCAAGGTTGATCGCAATTACCAGTGGTACCGCTCCAACAACTCCTGGAACTACGAGCCGGTCACCTTCACCAAGTCGATCGCCAACGGCCAGGTCGACCTCAGCGCCGACGGCGACGCAACGGTCTCCGTGCCGGTCGATTGGGGCCAGTACCGGCTCGAGGTCGAGACATCGGATCCCGAGGGACCAGCGACCAGCTACGAGTTCGACGCCGGCTGGTACGTCTCCTCGACCACCACCGAAACGCCTGACGGCCTCGAGATCGCCCTCGACAAGGACACCTATGCCGCTGGCGAAGTGGCCAAGCTCAAGGTCTCGCCGCATTTTGCCGGCGAACTTCTGATCAACATCGGCTCCGACAAGCTGCTGAAGACCGTCACGGCAACCGTGCCGTCCGGCGGCAGCACCGTCGACATCCCGGTCGGCGACGACTGGGGCGCCGGTGCCTATGTCACGGCAACCCTGTTCCGGCCTGGCGATGCGCAGGAGACGCGCATGCCGGCCCGCGCCATCGGCGTGAAATGGCTGAAGGTCGATCCGGGCTCGAAGAAGCTCGCCGTCACCCTGACGCCGCCGGACAAGACGATGCCGCGCCAGCAGCTGTCGATCCCGGTCGCGGTGGCCGGCGTGCAGCCGGGCAGCAATGCCTATGTCATGGTTGCCGCCGTCGATGTGGGCATCCTCAACCTGACCAACTACAAGGCGCCAGACCCGGAAAACTGGTTCTTCGGCCAGCGCATGCTGGGCATGGAAATCCGCGACCTCTACGGCCGCCTGATCGACGGCTCGCTGGGTAACACCGGCAAGCTCAGGACCGGCGGCGACGGCGCCAACATGCAGACGCAAGGTAGCCCGCCGACCGAAAAGCTGGTCGCCTTTTTCTCCGGTCCGGTTCAGCTCGATGCCGACGGCAAGGCGCGGATCGACTTCGACATTCCGCAGTTCAACGGCACCGTGCGCGTCATGGCTGTCGCCTGGACCAAGGAAGCGGTCGGCCATGCCCAGTCCGACGTCATCGTGCGCGATCCGGTGGTCATCACCGCCGGCCTGCCGCGCTTCCTGGCGCCTGGTGACGCCGCCGTGATGCGCCTCGATGTCGCCGACACCGATGGCCCGGCCGGTGACTATGCGCTGTCGATAAACACGACAGGCGACCTGTCGACCGGCGACAAGCCTCTGCCTGAAAAGCTGACGCTGGCCAAGGGCAAGCGGCAGACCCTGACCGTGCCGCTGATCGCACAGACGGCGGGCAACGCCTCGATCACCATCAAGCTTGCCCATACCGACGGCACTGCCGTCGAGCAGACGCTCTATGTGCCGGTGCGTCCGGCGCAATTGCCGGTCACCACCCGCCTGGTGGTCGACCTCAAGGGCAATGGCGGCGCGCTGCGCGTCGACAAGGAGCTCTTGGCGGCAAGCCTGCTCGACGGCGCCTCCGTCAGCGTCGGCGTTTCGCAAGCGGCAGCCTTCGACGTGCCGTCGCTTTTGATGACGCTCGACCGCTACCCCTATGGTTGCGCCGAGCAGACAACCAGCCGCGCCATGCCGCTTCTCTACGTCAATGAATTGGCGTCCGGCATCGGCATGGCCAGCGACCCCGACCTGCATGGCCGCATCCAGGATGCTATCTACAAGGTTCTGAGCTACCAGGCCTCGGCCGGCAGCTTCGGCCTGTGGGGCCCGGGCTCCGGCGATCTCTGGCTCGACGCCTATGTCACCGACTTCCTGACCAGGGCGCGCGAGCAGAAATACGACGTGCCGAGCCTGGCCATGAACCAGGCGCTGAGCAACCTGCAGAACTCGCTGGGCTACGACCAGAGCGTACAGGACCGTGGCAGCGAGATCGCCTACGCCCTCTACGACCTGGCTCGCAACAAGAAGGCCTCGATCGGCGACCTGCGCTACTATGCCGACACCCAGCTCGAAGCCTTCTCCAGCCCGATGGCGGTTGCCCAGCTGGCGGCGAGCCTGGCGCTCTACGGTGATACGCCGCGCGCCGAAGCGACGTTCAAGACCGCCCTGCAGCTCGCCAAGTCGACCAGCGACTACGATTACTACCGCTCCGACTACGGCTCGCCGCTACGTGACGGCGCGGCGATGCTGGCGCTGGCGGCGGAATCGAAGCCGGTGCCGACGATCGTGCCGGAGCTGATCAAGTTGGTGACCAAGGAACGCGCCGAAGCGGACTGGACCAGCACCCAGGACGAATCCTGGATGCTGCTGGCGGCCCGTGCACTGAAGGAAGGCAATGATTCGATCACGCTGACCGTCAATGGCGCGCCGCATTCAGGCGGCTATTCCAACCAGGTCAACGGCAGCGACCTGGTCGACAGCCCGCTCGCCATCGCCAACACCGGCAAGACCCCGCTGCAGGCCGTCGTCACCACCGTGGCGTCGCCAATCCAGCCGCTGCCGGCCAGCGGCGACGGCTTCACCATCGGCCGCACCTACTACAAGCTCGATGGCACTGAAGCCAACGTCACCGAGGCGACGCAGAACGAACGCTATGTTGTTGTGCTCAAGATCTACGAGCAGAACAGATGGCCTTCGCGACTCTTGATCACCGACCTGTTGCCGGCAGGCTTCGAGATCGACAATCCGGGCCTGGTCTCCAGTGCTCAATTGTCGAACTTCTCCTGGCTCGCCCAGACCGACGCCGCCCATCTCGAATTCCGCGACGACCGTTTCGTCGCAGCGTTCAACCCCAATGAGGGCGACGGCGACCGCAACATCACGCTGGCCTATGTCGTGCGCGCGGTGACGCCCGGCACCTACGCCCATCCGGCGGCGACGGTGGAGGATATGTACCGGCCGCAATATTCGGCTCGCACCGCCACCGGCATGATGGAGGTCAAGGCGCCGTAGCGATGAAGAGGGCCGCGAACTGCTCGACTGAGGCTAACGACGTGCTGTCGCACCGCCCCTCACCCTTACCCTCTCCCCGTGAACAACGGGGAGAGGGGGTCGCCAGCGTTGGTGCGCTTCCCTTCTCCCCGTCACTACACGGGGAGAAGGTGCCGGCAGGCGGATGAGGGGCAGCGCCATGCTCTCGAAAAAATTCCTGCGCCGCGCAGCCATCACCGCAGCATCCTGCGCCGGCATCCTTGCCCTTTCCGTCGCTAGCCTCTGGGAACTCGATCGCGCCTTTCCGCCGCCGCTGCCGGCCGAACTCACGGTCTCGACGGAAGTTCAGGACCGCGACGGCCAGCTGTTGCGCGCCTTTGCCACGCCTGACGGCTATTGGCGGCTCGAAACCCGCCTCGACCAGGTCGACAAGCAGTTCGTCGACATGCTGGTCACCTATGAGGACAAGCGCTTCTGGGACCATGAGGGCGTCGACGTGCTGGCGCTGGCCCGCGCCGCCGGCCAGTTCGCCACCAGCGGCCATATCGTCTCCGGCGGCTCGACCCTGTCGATGCAGCTCGCCCGGCTGATCGAGCCGCGCGAAAGCCGCAGCCTCGGTTCCAAGATCAAGCAGATGCTGCGCGCCATCCAGATCGAGCGCCGGCTGTCCAAGCGCGAGATCCTCGAACGCTATTTGACGCTGGCGCCCTATGGCGGCAATCTGGAAGGTGTCCGCGCCGCCTCGCTCGCCTATTTCGGCAAGGAGCCGAAGCGGCTCACCGTTTCCGAAGCCGCCCTGCTCGTTGCCTTGCCGCAACTGCCGGAAAAGCGCCGGCCCGACCGCAACCTGCAGATCGGCCACGCCGCGCGCGACCGGGTACTGACCCGCATGGTCTCCTCCGGCCTGCTCGGCGAGCGCGAGGCCGCGCGTGCCGCCCTCGACGATGTGTCGGGTCTGCGCCGCACCTTGCCGACGCTCGCCGCCCACGCCGCCTATGCGATGCTGCCCAAGGCGGTGCCCGGCCAGCCCTTGCAACTGACGATCCGCAAGAGCGTCCAGGAAGGGCTGGAGCAGGTGGCCAGGGATGCCGCCACCAAGCTTGGGCCCCGCCTGTCCGTCGCCATGGTGCTGGCCGACGCCCGCACCGGCGACATTCTTGGCGAAGTCGGCTCGGCCAATTTCTTCGATGCCAGCCGCTCCGGCTGGATCGACATGACCAAGATCGTCCGCTCGCCCGGCTCGACGCTGAAGCCGTTCATCTATGGGCTTGCCTTCGAACAGGGGCTGGTGGCACAGGAAACGCTGATCGATGACAGCCCGGTCGATTTCTCCGGCTACCGGCCGAAGAATTTCGACATGGGCTACCAGGGCGACGTCAGCATCCGCCAGGCGCTGCAGCTGTCGCTCAACGTGCCGGCGATCCGCGTGCTCGACGCGGTCGGACCAACGCGGCTGATGGCGCGCTTTCGTCAGGCCGGTGTGAGCCCCACGCTGCCGGTCAACGAGGCGCCGGGCCTGGCCATCGGCCTCGGCGGCGTTGGGATTACGCTGCGCGATCTCGTCCAGCTCTACACGGGGCTCGCCAATGGCGGCAAGACGCACACTCTGCATGACGGCACCGAGCCGGCCAATGCCGAGCGCACCACCGCCACTATCCTCGACGGTCGGGCGAACTGGCAGATCATCGACATCTTGTCGGGCGTCAAGCCGCCCGAGGGCGCCTTGCAACGCGGCATCGCCTACAAGACCGGCACCTCCTATGGCTACCGCGACGCCTGGTCGGTCGGCTTCGACGGCCGTTATGTGCTGGGCGTCTGGGTCGGCCGTCCCGACGCCGGCGCGGTGCCTGGCCTCTCCGGCTATGTCTCGGCCGCCCCGATCCTGTTCGAGGGCTTTGTCCGTTCGGGTCTGGTCACCGTGCCGTTGCCGGGCAAGCCCCCCGGCGTCTTCAGCCCCAAACGCGAGGACCTGCCGGTGACGCTCGCCCGCTTCGGCGCCGGTTCGGACGGCCTGGTGCAGGCGACGCCGACCGAACCCGCGCCGACCATCATCTTTCCGCCGGACGGCGCCCGCGTCGACCTCGGCACCAACTCTGCTGATGCCTCGCCGCTGGTGCTGAAGCTGCAAGGCGGCCGCGCGCCGTTCCGCTGGCTAGCCAACGGCAAGCCGCTCATCGGCATCGACCGCCGCCGAACCGCGACGTGGCAACCGGACGGCGCCGGCTACTCGACGCTGACCGTCATCGACGCCGCTGGACGTGCGGCCAGCGTAAAGGTGTTCGTCGAGTGAAAGCGTTCCTTGCATAGAATGCGCCAGGCGATTCAGCGCATTGGCTTTTGCGCGCTGACGGTCGCGGCTTTCGCTCTGCCGGCCCATGCCGACACCCTGCCCGCCGGCTTTGTTCGCCTCACCGATATCGACCCCTCGATCCGCCAGGACATCCGTTACGCCGGATCGGGCAATTTCCTCCATCGCAAAGCCAATGGCTATGAGGCGCCGGTCTGCATACTCACCGAGCAGGCCGCCAGGGCGCTCTCCGGCATCCAGAAGGCAATTGCCGCCAAAGGCCTGACCCTGGTCGTGTTCGATTGCTACCGACCTGCCCGTGCCGTCGCCGACATGGGGCAATGGACGCGAGAGGGTGGGCCACCTGATCCGCAATGGTATCCGCGGGTCAAGCGTGGCGACCTCATCGCCAACGGCTATGTCGGTGAACTGTCCAGCCATTCTCGCGGCTCGACGGTCGATGTCGCCATCGCGCGAACCGACGGCATATCCGCGCCGAAACCGGCCTGCGGCGCTGTCGATGCCGACACGCTCGATTTCGGCAGCGGCTTCGACTGCTTTGACCCGATGAGCGAAACTGCCCACCGCGGGCTCGCCGGCGAGGTGGCGGCAAACCGCAGGATGCTTCTCGATGCCATGCGCGCCGCCGGCTTCAAAAACTATGCCCGCGAATGGTGGCACTTTACGCTGGAACACGAACCTTTCGCCAAGCAGCGTTTCGATTTTCCAATCACTGCCGAGTGAGGCGCCCAAGCCGGTGGTGGTCGACGATTTGTCGATGCCACATTCGCCGCGCGTCCATGACGGCGCGCTGTGGGTGCTCGATTCCGGCCGCGGCTTCCTGGTCCGCATCGATCCCAGCACGAAGGAAAAGCAGAACATCGCCTTCTGCCCCGGCTTCCTGCGCGGCCTGAGCCTTCATGGCCGCTTTGCCATCGTCACCACGTCCCTGCCCCGCGATGGCCTCTTCAAGGACCTGCCACTGCAGGCCAACCTGCAGACGCGCGACGCCGAGCCGCGCTGCGCGCTCTACATCATCGACCTGCACACCGGCGGCATAGCCGAGTGGATCGAGTTGAAGGGACACATCACCGAGTTGTTCGACGTCGCCGTCATTGCGGGCTGTCGCTGTCCCTCGTCGGTCCCGCTCAACAGCCCGAACATGGCCTCGCTGATCACCATCGACAGCGAAGGCTGAGCGAATCGCCCCCTCGCCGGCGAAGTCCTTGTCCCGGCCGGCCCCAAGCCTAGATGAAACATCAGGCAGGCTCGGCGTTCGCCCAGTCCAGCCATGAGGAAGAAATTTCTCCGCAGAGCGAAATGTCGTCGAGAATTTTCTTCAAGGGGGCAAAAAAGGCAAGATTGAATGCATCTAATTTCTATCATTTCAGTAGATTTGGCACGAGTTCAACGGAGGCAGAAATGACCAAACCTCATTTCAGGAAACTGCTCGGCGCACTGGTCGCCACATCTGTCCAGTTCGGCACGCTCGGTTTCGCGTTTGCCGATACCACCATTCTCAACGTGTCCTATGATCCGACACGCGAGCTCTACAAGGCCTATGACGAAGCTTTCGCGGCACATTGGAAGGCCGAGACCGGCGAAACGGTCACCATCCAGCAGTCGCATGGCGGATCGGGCGCCCAAGCCCGCGCCGTGATCGACGGCCTCGACGCCGATGTGGTGACGCTGGCGCTCGAAGGCGACATCAACGCCATCGTCTCGAAATCAAAGAAGATCAATCCCGACTGGCGCACCAAATTCGAAAACAATTCAGCGCCTTACACCTCGACGATCATCTTTCTCGTCCGCAAGGGCAATCCCAAGGGCATTCACGACTGGAACGACCTCGTCAAGGACGGCACACAGGTGATCACGCCCAACCCCAAGACCTCCGGCGGCGCGCGTTGGAACTATCTCGCCGCCTGGGCCTACGCCAACGCCAATGATGGCGGCGACGAGGCCAAGACCAAGGAGTTCGTCGGCAAGCTTTACGCCAACGCCCCGGTGCTCGACACCGGCGCGCGCGGCTCGACCGTGACCTTCGCACAAAAGGGCATCGGCGACGTGCTGATCGCCTGGGAAAACGATGCCTATCTGGCACTCGACGAATTCGGCGCCGACAATTTCGACATCGTCTACCCGCCGACATCGATCCTGGCCGAGCCGCCGGTGGCAATTGTCGACGCCAATGTCGACGCCAAGGGCACGCGCAAGGTGGCGGAAGCCTATCTGGGCTGGCTCTATTCCAAGGAAGGGCAGACGATCATCGCCAAGAACCACTATCGTCCGGCCAAGCCCGACCTTGTGGCGCCGGAGGACCTCCCCAAAACACCTGAAATCAAGCTGATCTCCATCGACGATCCGCTTTTTGGCGGCTGGAAGAAAGCACAGCCTTATCATTTCGGCGACGGTGGTATATTCGACCAGATCTACAAGCCGGCCCAGTGAGCTAGATCTAGATCAGGACGATATGACCACAGCACCCGCGCAGGCGGGGTGGCGATTCAGGCAGCCGAGTGTCATTCCGGGTTTCGGACTGACGCTCGGCTTCTCGCTTGCCTACCTCACCCTCATCATCCTCATCCCGCTGTCCGGGCTGCTCTGGCGCTCGGCCGCCCTTGGCTGGCCTGAATTCTGGGCCATCGCCACCGATCGCCGCACCATCAACGCGCTTGAAATCAGCTTCGGCACCGCCTTCATCGCGGCTGCCGTCAATGTCGTGTTCGGCACGCTGGTCGCCTGGGTGCTGGTGCGTTACCGCTTTCCCGGCCGCCGCATCGTCGATGCCATGGTCGACCTGCCCTTCGCGCTGCCGACGGCGGTGGCCGGCATCGCGCTGACGACACTCTATGCGCCGAACGGCTGGATCGGAAAATTGCTGATGCCGCTCGGCATCAAGGTCGCCTATACGCCGCTCGGCATCGTCATCGCGCTGATCTTCATCGGCCTGCCCTTCGTCGTGCGAACCGTGCAGCCGATCATGGAGGAGATCGACAAGGAGGTTGAGGAAGCCGCCGCCACGCTCGGCGCCAACCGCTTCCAGATCATCACCCGTATTCTGTTTCCGGGCCTGGCGCCGGCCATCGTCACCGGCTTCGCGCTCGCCTTCGCACGCGGCGTCGGCGAATACGGCTCGGTCATCTTCATCGCCGGCAACCTGCCCTACAAATCCGAGATCGCACCGCTGCTGATCGTCATTCGGCTGGAGGAATACAATTATCCGGCGGCGACCGCGATCGCGGCGATCATGCTCGCTTTGTCGTTCGTCATGCTGCTGGTCGTCAATCTCGTGCAGACATGGAGCCGCAAACGCTATGGCTGACCCCGAGATCAAATCCTACGAACCGTACCACGAGAGCCAGTCGGCGGCCGTCACGGAGAGCCGCCCGGCGCGCGTGGCGCTGATGACTATCGCCTTCGCCTTCCTCGGCATCTTCCTGCTGTTGCCGCTGATCATCGTCTTCAACGAAGCGCTGGCGAAAGGCGTCGGCGCCTATACGCAATCGCTGAGCGATCCCGACGCGCGCTCGGCGATCCGGCTGACGCTGCTTGTCGCCGCGATCTCGGTGCCGCTCAACATCGTCTTCGGCATCTCCGCCGCCTGGGCGATCGCCAAGTTCGAGTTCAAGGGCAAGGCCTTCCTGACCACGCTGATCGACCTGCCCTTCTCGGTCTCGCCGGTCATATCAGGTCTGGTCTATGTGCTTCTGTTCGGCGCCCAGGGGCTTCTCGGCGGCTGGCTGAAGGCGCATGGCATCGCCATCCTGTTTGCCGTGCCGGGCATCGTGCTGGCCACCGTCTTCGTCACCTTCCCCTTCGTCGCCCGCGAACTGATCCCGCTGATGCAGGAACAGGGCAATGGCGACGAGGAGGCAGCCCTGTCGCTTGGCGCCAATGGCTGGCAGACCTTCTGGTATGTGACATTGCCCAACGTCAAATGGGGGCTGCTCTACGGCGTGCTTCTGTGCAATGCACGTGCCATGGGCGAGTTCGGCGCGGTTTCGGTGGTGTCGGGTCACATACGCGGCCTGACCAACACCATGCCGCTGCATGTCGAAATCCTCTATAACGAGTACAACGCCGTCGGCGCCTTTGCCGTCGCTTCATTGCTTGCGGGCCTGGCGCTCGTCACGCTGGTCTTGAAAACACTTCTCGAGATGCGCTACGGCGCCGAGATCGCCGCGACGCGCGGACACTGAATGCATGTCGCCCAAAAGTGGGATACCGGTTTTGGGATAACGACATGCATCGACAAAAAAGGGGTTTGCATGGAAGTTCGCGTTGCCAACGTGCGCAAGGAGTTTGACCGGTTTCCGGCGCTGCATGACGTGTCACTCGATATCAAGTCGGGCGAACTGATCGCGCTGCTGGGGCCGTCCGGTTCCGGCAAGACGACCCTGCTCAGGCTGATCGCCGGGCTGGAGCGGCCGACACGGGGAAAAATCTTCTTCGGCGACGAGGACGCCTCGCAGAAGTCGATCCAGGAGCGCAATGTTGGCTTCGTCTTCCAGCACTATGCGCTGTTCCGGCACATGACGGTCGCCGACAATATCGGTTTCGGCCTCAAGGTCCGGCACGGGCCGTCGCGCCCGCCGGTGCAGGAGATCCGCCGCCGCGCTTCCGAACTGCTCGACCTCGTCCAGCTTTCGGGGCTGGAGAAGCGTTATCCGGCACAGCTCTCCGGTGGCCAGCGCCAGCGCGTGGCGCTGGCGCGCGCCATGGCGATCGAACCCAAGGTGCTGCTGCTCGACGAGCCCTTCGGCGCGCTCGACGCACAGGTGCGCCGGGAATTGCGCCGCTGGCTGCGCGAAATCCATGACGCCACCGGCCACACCACCGTCTTCGTCACCCACGACCAGGAAGAGGCGCTGGAGCTTGCCGACCGCGTCGTGGTGATGAGCCAGGGCCGCATCGAGCAGGTCGGCACCGCCGACGATATCTACGACACGCCGAACTCGCCCTTCGTCTACGGCTTTATCGGTGAATCGAGCTCGCTTCCCGTCAAGGTCGAGAATGGCGAGATCTGGCTCGCCGACCGTCCGATCGGACTTTCCGCGCCCCACGAGCCCTCGGGCGATGCGACGCTGTTCTTCCGCCCGCACGATGTCGAGTTGCTGGACGGCTGCAGTGGCTGCATCGCCGGCACGGTCGCCGCCAGCCGGCGCGTCGCCGGCACGCGGCGGGTGGAGCTTGAGATCGGCGGCGAGCGCCAGCGGGTCGAAATCGAACTGCCGGTCGATCACCCCGCAGCACAGAAAAGCCGGGTGGCCTTCCGCCCCGGTCGGTGGAAGCTTTTCCCGGCCGCCTGATCCACCGCCTCCCCATCGGTTTGGGAAGGATTGGCGCGCACGCAGCGTCATTGTGTCGGCTGGGGCATCGAAAAGACTCATGCCTGGAAGGAGATCCTAACAGCCGGTCGTTTTGGGGATACCTTTTCTCGTGGCAAGGGCATGGAGCCGCAGCGTGTGCCTCGTCGCACACCACGAGCCACCGCTATGGTCCAACCATAAACGCATTGCATCGGAGCCTGTTTTTCATGAAGCGATTTTTCCTTGGCGTTGCCACTGTCGCCGGCCTGTTTCTCGCATCCTCCCAAGCCTGGTCGGCCGACAAACTGCTCAACGCATCCTATGATGTCGGCCGCGAACTGTTCGTCCAGGTCAACAAGGCCTTCATCGCAGGACATCCCGGCGTCACCGTCGACCAGTCGCATGCCGGCACCTCAGCGCAGGCGCGCGCCATCGCCGAAGGCCTTGGCGCCGATGTCGTCACCTTCAACCAGGTCACCGACATCGATTTCCTGGTCAAGAAGGGCCTCGTTTCGACCGACTGGCAGAAGGATTTTCCCAACAACGCCTCGCCCTTCTATTCGCTGCCGTCCTTCCTGGTGCGCGCCGGCAACCCCAAGCACATCAAGGACTGGAACGATCTCGTGCGCGACGGCGTGCAGGTGATATTCCCCAACCCGAAAACCTCGGGCAATGCGCGCTACACCTATCTGGCGGCCACCGCCTACGCCAAGGAAGCCTTCAAGGGCGACGACGCCAAGGTGAAGGAATTCATCACCAAGCTGTTCAACAACGTCCCGATCTTCGATACCGGCGGCCGCGCCGCGACCACCACCTTCGTGCAGCGCGAAATCGGCGACGTGCTGATCACCTTCGAGTCCGAGACGCGCGGCATCCGCAAGGAATATGGCGACGACAAGTTCGAGCAGGTCACGCCCTCGGTCAGCCTGCTCGCCGAATTCCCGGTGGCGATCGTCGACAAGGTGGCCGACGAGCATGGCACGCGCGATCTGGCCAAGACGTATCTCGACTTCCTCTACACGCCTGAAGGTCAGGACATCCTCGCCCAGAACGGCAACCGCGTCCGCGACGCGGCTGTTGCAGCCAAATACAAGGCTCAGTTTCCCGATGTCCGCCTGCTGACGGTGGATGACGTCTTCGGCGGCTGGGACAAGGTGCAGAAGGAGCATTTCGCCGCCGGCGGCCTGCTCGACCAGACCTACGGCAGCCGCTGACAGCAGCAAACATCCGAGGTGAACGAGAAAGCCGGCGCCTTGCCGGCCTTTTCGTTTCGTGCGCCGGCAATCCGGTTTTCAGCGAACCAAAGCATGATCCCGAAAAGTGGAATCCGGTTTTCGGAAGATCATGCTCAGGGCAAGAGGTGGAGCCCCATCCCGATTTCATCGGGATGGAACAGGCTCTATCGGCGACATCCATGCAAAACGTTACAAAGAATCAACGCGTTTGTGCCTAACGTGCCATCTGGCGACTTGTTTTCGCGAAACATCATCGCGCGGCGAAAACGTCATTATTTGCACACAAACAGTCGCCAGATGCGGGTGGTTGGGGCTTCAATGGGTTGATCTGGGCATGCTGACAAAAAAAGGCAAATACGGCCTCAAGGCCCTCGTGCATCTGTCCGGCCTGCCGGCCGGCCAACTGGCCTTTGTCAACGACATCGCGGTTGCCAACAACATCCCGAAGAAATTCCTCGATGCCATCCTGGGCGAGTTGCGCAATGCCGGCTTCGTCCAGAGCCGCAAGGGCAAGGAAGGCGGCTATCGCCTCGCCCGGCCGGCCTCCGAAATCAAGATCGGCCATGTCGTGCGCGTGCTTGACGGACCGCTGGCGCCGATCCCCTGCGCCAGCCGCACGCAATATCAGCGCTGCGAGGACTGTGACGAGGCGACCTGCCAGGTCCGGCACATGATGTTGGAAGTACGCCAGGCGATTGCCGAAGTGCTGGACAACCGCAGCCTCGCCGCCATGCGCGATGCCGACAATGATGATTTTCCGGTCGAACTGACGTCGCAGATTTAGTTCCCGATACGCGGGCTCATGACCCGCGTATCTTGCGGACTGCGGCAGCGACGAGTTCGCCGACCGAGCGCGTCGCATCGAGCGTCAATGCCCGCTCATCCGCGTCCGGCGGCTCGAGGATGGCGAACTGGCTGTCAACCAGGCTCGCCGGCATGAAATGGCCCTTGCGGCTGCCGACACGCCGCCTGGCCGTGGCAGGGTCGATCTCCAGATAGAGGAAGACGATCTCCGAGCAGAAGCCGCTCAGCCGCTCGCGATAGCTGCGCTTCAGCGCCGAGCAGGCGGCGACCACCCCTTGTCCCTGCTCCGCCGACGCCGCGATGCCTTCGCCGATCGCGTCAAGCCAGCCTTCGCGCAGTTTATCGGTGAGCGGCTCGCCGCTGGCCATGCGCGCGACGTTTTCGGGAGGATGCAGCCGGTCGCCCTCGATAAAGGTAACGCCCAGTGCGGCGGCCAGCGCGATGCCGACGGCCGACTTGCCGCAGCCGGCGACGCCCATCACCACAATGGCCGGCACCGAACCGGGAGCGCCCGTTGGCGCCTGTGCTGCCTTTTCGTCCACTGTCAGCGGCTTGCCGGCGCGCGGCCGTAGAGCAACAGCATGGCAACGATGACGACGCCATAGACGATCTGCCGCCCCGCCTCCGGCATCTGCATGACCGACAGGATGGATTGCAGCAGCGTGATCAGGATGACGCCGGCGACGGTGCCGAGATAGGAGCCGCGTCCGCCCAGGATCGAGGTGCCGCCAAGCACCACCGCGGCGATCGACGGTAACAGATAAGCATCGCCCATCGATTGCGCCGCCTTGGAGGCATAGCCGGCCAGAAGCACGCCGCCGAAGGCCGAAAGCCCCCCGGAGATGGCAAAGGCGATCATCACCACGCGCCGCGTGTCGATGCCGGAGAGATAGGCAGCGCGCTCGCGGTTGCCGATGCCGTAGACGGCGCGGCCGAAGCTGGTGCGGGTCAGCACGAAGACCATCGCCGCGCCGATCAGCGCCCAGATGATGACCGCGTTGGGCACGCCTGGAATGGCGAAGCCGGTCGCCAGATAGCGCATCGCGCCGGTCGACGAATCCTGTGGCGAGAAGCCGCCAGTGTAGACCACCATCAGCCCTTGCGCGACGGCGTTGGTGGCCAGCGTGATGATCATCGAGGGGATGCGCAGATAGGCGACACCGATGCCGTTGACCACGCCGATCGCGACGCCGCAGAAAATGCCGAAGGGGATCGCCAACGCGACGCCAGCCGGCCCGAAGGCGGCCACCGCACTGGCCATCATGGCACCCACTGCCACCGACCATGGCACCGACAGGTCGATCTGGCCAAGCAGGATGACCAGCATCATGCCGGTGGCGATGACGCCCAGAAACGAAGCCACCTTGAGTTGCTGCAGCAGATATTCCGGCGACAGGAAGCTTCTGGAGTAGAGGCTGCCGAGGAACAGCAGCAGCACGATGCAGGCAAAGGCCGTGAGCACCGCCGGGTCGGCGCGGCGGATGAATTTCGGCATGCGCCCAGCAATACCACCGATGGTCGTTTCGCTCACAGGAACCACTCCAGCCGGTTGCGGACCCTGAACAGGGCGAAGGCGCCGAGGCTGACGGCGATCAGCAGGATAACGCCCTGGAACAACGGTTGCCAGAGCGGATCGAAATCGAAGACGAAGAGCAGGTCACCGATAGTGCGGAAGGCCAGCGCCCCGAAGATCGCGCCGATGGCGCTGCCCTTGCCGCCGAACAGCGAAACGCCGCCGAGCACGACGGCGGCGATCGAGAACAGCGTATAGGCGTTGCCGCTGGCATAGGCGGCATCGCCGGTATAGGTGAAGAAGGTCAGGAACAGCCCGCCGACCGCGGCAAGCAGCCCTGCCAGTGCGTAGGCGGCGAATTTTCCACGGCGGATCGGCACGCCGGACATGTAGGCCGCCATCTCCGACGAGCCGGCTGCGTAAGCCGCACGACCGAGCACCGAGCGGCTGAACGGCACCCAGACGATCAGCACCACGGCGAGCAACACGATCAGGCTGGCCGGCACCACGCCGAACAGGCGCCCGGTCAGCGCGTCGGCGAGGTCCTCGTTGACCGAGCCACCGGGGAATGGCCTGAGCAGCAGCGCGATGCCAAAGTAGACCGCGCCGGTGGCGATGGTGGCGACGATCGGCTGCAGCCGCCCATAAATCACAATGGCGCCGTTGATCGCGCCGCACAGCAGTCCGGTGCCCAGCACAGCAATAACCCCGAAGGCGGTCTCGATGCCGGAGCCAATCACCAGCCACGAGGCGAGGCAATTGGTCAGCGTGAAGATCATGCCGACGGAAAGGTCGATGCCGGCGGTGATCACCACCAGCGTCTGCGCCATGGCGACGAAGGCCAGCAGCACACCCTTGTTCGAGGCCGTCTGCACGACGTTGGCGGTGAAGCCTGCCGGATGGTTCGAGGTGTAGATCACGAACATGACGACGAAGATGCCGAGCGCCAGCAGCGTTCCGCGCTGTTCGGCCAGCCAGTAGCGCCAATCCTTCACGCGTTTGCTCCTTGGCTCACGGGGCTCTCTTCGCCATGGATGTTGAGCGCGCTGGCGATCAGCGCCCGCTCGGTGATCTCGGCGCCGACCAGCTCGCGCTTGACCGCGCCGTCATAGAGCACCAGCACGCGGTCGCAGCAGCCGATCAGTTCGTCATAGTCGGTCGAATAGAAAAGGATCGCAGCACCCGCATCGGCGAGCTTGCGCATCAGCTGATAGAGTTCCTGCTTGGTGCCGACATCGATGCCGCGCGTCGGATCGTTGAGCAGGATGATGCGCGGCTGGCGCATCAGCCATTTGGCGATGACTACCTTCTGCTGGTTGCCGCCAGACAGCGCCCCAACCGGAATGTCGAGACCGGCCGTCTTGATCGCCAGCAAGCCGACCATGTCGTCGATCAGCCGCTGCTCGGCGGCGCGGTCGATGATGCCGGCTTTGGACAACCGGTCGAGCGCGGCGAAAGAGAGGTTTTCGCGCACCGTCATCGGCAGCATCAACCCTTCCGTCTTGCGATCTTCCGGGATCAGCGCCATGCCGATCCCGTCATGGCGTGCAGCGGCAGGGCTGGCGATCGCGACCGGCTTGCCGTCGATCAGGATCTGACCGGACAGGCCGCGCAGCACGCCGAAGAAGGCAAGCAGCAATTCGCGCTGGCCCTGACCGTCGAGACCGCCAAGACCAACCACCTCGCCTGCGCCAACCGTCAGCGAAACATCGTCCAACCGGTCGGTCCATGAAAGCTGGCGTGCCTCCAACACCGGAACGGCGGCAGCCGAATTGCGCACCGGCTTCGGCGGAAAGATGTGGCTGTATTCGCGCCCAATCATCAGTTCGACGACTTCATTGTCGCTCTTTGTGCCCGCCGCGTAACTGGCGACATTGCGACCGTTGCGAAACACCGTGCACTGGTCGGCCAGTTCGGCGATCTCGTTCATGCGGTGCGAGATATAGAGCAGTGCCAGCCCTTCCGAGCGCAGCCGCTTCAGCACGCCGAAAATCTTGGCGACATCCGTCGCGGTCAGCGCCGAGGTCGCTTCGTCGAGGATCAGGATGCGCGGCTTGCGTGCCAGCGCCTTGGCGATCTCGACCATCTGGCGGCGCGACAATGGCAGGTCCTTGACCAGCGCCAGCGGATGGATGTCTGCGGCGCCCGCGCGCGCCAACGCTTCCTCCGCGATGCGGCGTTGTGCCTTGCGGTCGATCATGCCGAACCGCGTCGGCGGGTCGGAAATGACGATGTTGTCGGCGACGCTGAGCTCGGGAACCAGCGACAGCTCCTGGAAGATGCAGACGATGCCGGCCTGGTTGGCGGCAGCCGGCGAAGCGAACGTCACCTCGCGGCCATCCAGCGTCATGCGGCCTTCGTCGGGCGCGACGACGCCCGCCATCACCTTGATCAGCGTCGATTTGCCGGCGCCGTTTTCGCCGAGGATGGCGTGAATGCTGCCGGATGAGACCGAAAGCTCGGCCTTTTCCAGCGCCCGCACACCACCATAGCGCTTTGATATGCCTTCCATCCGGAAGAGCGGAACCGCACCGTCCATCGGCCCTCCCGAGGCACTTTGACGACTAGGGATATCGGAGTGGTCGGCGCCGCGGGAGATCCCGCGGCGCCGGGTGTGCCGCCTACTGGTCAGCCTTGGTCTGGCCCATGATTTCCTGCGCGGTGAAATTGATACCGCAGGTCGGGAAGGAATTACCGACGAAGAAATTGTCGGACTGATCGGGGAAGAAATCCTGACCTGCCTTGAAGTTCGGATCCTCGACGATCGCGAGCGGCAGCTTGACCGACTGCGGGACGACATTGCCTTCAAGTGCCGAGATCGCCGTCTTGATGGCAACCGCCACCTGGGCCGGGCCGGTACCGGCCGACGAGCATTTCAGCCCGTCCGCTGCATGGGCCGCGCAGAACTTGCGGAAGCCGTTCTCTGTTTCGCCGCCGAACGGTACGAACGGATGCTTGGCGTCGATCATCGCCTGCACGATGCCGGTGTCGCCACCCTGACCGGTGATGCCGACGAACGGACCATTGGTAGCGATCGCGTCAGCCGTGACCTTCTGCGCTGTCGGATCGTCCCACTTGCCGGCGACTTCGGTGACGTCCCATTTCTTGCCCGAAGCGTCGAGAACCTCATGGATGCCATTGTGGCGATCGGTGTCGACCGACGTGCCGGCAACGCCGCGCACTTCAAGAATCTTGCCGCCATCGGGTATATGGCTGATCAGCCATTTGCCCCAAAGTTCGCCGAGGCCCTTCTGATCGACATTGACGTTGATGGCATCCTTGGTATCGAGAATGTTGTCGAAGGCGACCAGTACGACGCCGGCTTCCTTGGCGCGCTTGATGACCGGCGCGAAAGCGGTCGGATTCTGCGCGTTGACGACAATCGCGTCATAGCCGGAATCGATGAAGTTGTTGATCGCCGAAATCTGCGCCGGCACATCCTCGCCGGTCGACACCACCTTGAATTCCTTCAGCTTGGCGGCGACGTCCTTTTGCGCTGCGTAAGCCTTGGCGGTCTGGATCATCTGGATGCGCCAGGTGTTGGCGATATAGCCATTGGCGAGCGCGATCCGATATGGGCCATCTTTTTTGGGAAACTTGAAGAACAGCGTATCTGCGGCCCAGGGCGCGAAGCAGTCCGCCTCGGCGGCTGGTCCCTTCACGACTTCGGGGCCGGCGGCCATTGCGGCCGAGTTGAGCATGACAAATGCAGTGGCGGCAACGATGCCACCCATGAGTGACTTGATCATCGATATTCCTCCCAGTTGCAGTTTTGATTGTTGTTGGCTGCCATGCACTTCACGCGTCCGGCCAGACGCCTCCCGCCTTGCCTGGCCGCGCTTTTTAAGTCGCCAATGCTGACCCGCTGCCCTCCTTTGCCACCTCTCAATCGGAAACAAAAACTATCATATTATACATAATAAACAAGCATAAGCTGTCGCTTATATATAATAAACAGGCCCTGTCTTTTGCCGCGAGTTTCCAAAGTGGGCAATTGGTAGCGCTACCATGACGTCGTGTAAACCGGCATTCACACAGTCGCTTCTGTGTGTTTCAACGGGCGGTGCTCTCGCGGCGCTTGAGTTCGAAACCGAGATCGACGATCCGCTGTTCCGGCCTGTTGCCGGCGATCGCCGCCAGCGCCATGGCGACCGCGCGTCGGCCGATCTCATAGCGGTGGGTGCGGATGCTGGTGATCGAAGGAAACGCCACCTGCATCATGTCGAGGTCGTTGAAGCCGACGATGCCGATCGTCTTCGGCACCGCGATCGAGGCGCGATGGCACTCGAACAACACGCCGAGCGCGATGTCGTCATTGTTGCAGAAGACACCGTCGAGCGTCGGCACCTTGGCCAGCGCGTCGCGGAGCATTTCGCGGCCGAGCGACACGCTCGAAGGCACTGGCGTGGTGGTGACAAGGCGCGGGTCGAACAGGCCGGCGGCCTCCATCGCCGCGCGATAGCCGGCCAGGCGCCGCTGTGAGCGCGGGTCCATGCGCGCGCCGATGAAACCGATGCGGCGGTAGCCCGCCTCGATCAGATGTTCGGTCGCCGTCCTGCCGCCGTCGAAATGCGAGAAGCCGACCATCATGTCGACCGGATCGGGCCCGGTTTCCATGACTTGAACCACCGGGCAGCCGGCGCTCTCCAGCAGTTTTCGCGACGCCGGTGTCTGGTCGATGCCGGCGACGATCAGCGCTGCCGGCCGCTGCGAACCGAACACCTGCAGCAGCCGCTCTTCCTCGAGGCCGGAATAGTGGGTGTTGCCGAGCTGGATGCGGAACGGGCTGGCCGACAAGCTGTCATAGATGCCGCGCACCACCTCGGCAAAGACGTTGTTGGTGAGCGACGGCACCAGCACGCCGAACACCTCGGCGCGCGCCGAGGCCAGGGCCCGTGCATTCGGGTCCGGCACGTAACCGAGTTCGTCAACGGCGGCCTGGATCTGGCGGCGCAACTCTTCCGAGACACGCTCCGGCTCGCGCAAGGCGCGCGACACGGTAATGGCGCCGACGCCAGCCTTGCGCGCGACATCGGCAATGGTTGGGCGGCCGCCGCCCCGGCGCGAGCGCGGCTTGATCAAGGACGTGCTCGCTCGGAAAAGCACCCGCCAAAGCGCGGTCGCGATACGAACGTCCTTGCTGTCGTCATCTCACCGGCCCGCTTTGCCGCACCCACTCATCGTCTGGCGTCGCGCAGCCTGTCGTCCTTGTCAAGCAAAGGGAACCGACCTGACCCGTTCAGGCCATCGCCACAACACTTCGCCTTGCCTTCCACGACAACAACCCGATCGCCAGTATGTTCAGCAAATTCCACGCGATACCGTTGAGGAATGCCGCGGCATAGGAGCCGGTGAGGTCGTAAATCCAGCCCGACATCCAGCCGCCGATCGCCATGCCGAAGATCGTCGCCATCATGACGATGCCGATACGCTGGCCGGCCTCCCTGGCCGGCATGTATTCGCGCACGATGATCGCATAGCAAGGCACGATACCGCCCTGCGACAGGCCGAACACCAGCGAGACGACGTAGAGCGAGGCGAGCCCGTCGAACGGGATGTAGAACAGCAGCGACAGGCACTGCAGCACCGAGCCGATGAGCAGCGTCTTCACGCCGCCGATGCGGTCGGCGAGAAAACCGGACGCCAGCCGGCTGACGACGCCGGCCGCCATCATGATCGACAGCATGTCGGCGCCGTGCGCCATGCCGTAGCCGAGATCCATGCAATAGGCGACGATATGCACCTGCGGCATCGACATCGCCACGCAGCAGCCGAGGCCGGCGACGACCAGCAGCACCTGCAACGCCGCCGGCGACAGCGAAATCGACTGCACCGGCTGGCTTCCCGGCGAACCGGCGGCCGCCGCCGGGGCACCGCGCCGCAATAGCAGCACCAGCGGCACCATGGTCACCAGGCAGAAGATGCCGATTGCGGCATAGGTGAAGCGCCAGCCTCCGCCTTCATCAGCGTCGGCATGATGGTCGGCCAGAATGCTCCAGCAAGGTAGTTGCCGGCGGCCGCTGCCGTCACCGCGACACCGCGCCGGCGATTGAACCAGTGCGAGATATCGGCGATCAGCGGCCCGAAGATCACCGACGTGCCGACACCGATCAGCAACCCTTGAGCCAGGGTGAATTGCAGGATCGAAGTCGACAGCGCCGCGAGCAGGAGGCCAGCGGCGAGCGCAATCGAGGAGAGCAGCGCCGGGATCCAGTAGCCCATACGGTCGATGGCGCGGCCGACCAGCACGTTGCCGGCGGCGAAACCGACCATGGTCGCGGTGTAGGGCATGGACGCCGCGGCGCGATCAACGCCGAACTCTGCCTGCACGGCGGGCAGCACGACGACAACTGCCCACATGCCGACGGCGCCGATCGTCGCCAGCAGCATCGAAATGGCGAGCCGCATCCAGGCATAGGTGCTGTCGATGCCGGGGCTCGGCCGGCTCAAGTCGGTTCGGGTCAAGGCGTTTCCTGTCGGCGGTCTCAAAAATCGGCTGCCGTTTGCGCCACTATCGGCGCATTCGCAGCGCAGAGCAGCGCCACGGCGGGCAAATCCGTGGCTCCAGGGCCAGGGGCGGACATGGGAACCGATGCCAGTGTGCGGAGTTTTCCGGCAAGAACCTGCCCGCTTCGCGAAAGAAAGTGCTCGAGGACGCCAAGGACGAACTGCGCGCCGCCTTCGGACATACAAGGAGAATTAGCCGCGATCCTTTAGCGGCCTACCGCGAACGGATGACGCCGTCGGTGTTGGCCAACAACTTGCGCACCGCGTTGCGCGCCGCATCCGGCCGTTGCAGGCGGATGTTCTTCTCGATCGCTTCATGCAGCTTCTGCGCATGCTGCAAATCATCCAGCTCCCGCGTCGTATAGGCGAACAGATGATCGAAGGCGGATTCTATCAGCACGCCAAGCGGCACCAAAAGGTCGTTGCCGGATGCCCGCAGGATCGCCAGGTGGAAACGCGTGTCGGCACGCGTGCGCTCCTGCAGGCTGGTCGCTTCGCCCATCTCGCGGCAGGCCTGGCTGATCTCGGCCATCTGCTCGTCGGTCCGCCGCATGGCGGCAAAGGCGGTCGCTTCCGGCTCGATGATGTGGCGGAACTCCTGCACGGTCTTCAGGAACACCTCGCGATCCGGTGACGTCGCGTACCAAGCCAGCACATCGCGGTCGAGCAGGTTCCAGCGTTCCTTCGGCTCGACCCAGCTGCCGATCTTGGGGCGCGACGCCAACAGGCTCTTGGCCATCAGCATCTTGATCGCTTCGCGTACCGCCGAACGGCTGACGCTGAAGGTCTCAGACCATTTCGCTTCATTGGGCAGGATGGTGCCGGGCGGATAGTCGCCGCGCACGATCCTGAGACCAATCTCGCTGGCCAGCGAAGCATGGACGCTCGAGCCTGGAATGCGCGCCGCGTCAGGTCGGCGAACGCCGGCCGGACGGTCGCCGGAGGCCGCTTTCGCTGGCGATTTTTCCTTGTTCGGCTTCGCGTCCCGCATGGGCTCCAGAAAGTCCGGATTGAAGGGGCTGTCAAGCGCGGCAAGCGGCTCGGGCGGCAAAGCCGGCCGCTGTGCACAGATCAGCCCCAATTGTTCCTGCGGATCAGGCCTGCGTGACGTATTTGCGCCAGCTATGCTCCGGGCGAAAACCCAGCACGTCCCGCGCCTTGCGGTTCGACAGCAGCGTCTCATATTCACCGAGTTCGGCCTTGACCGGTACGCCCGGATAGAACCGCTTCAAGAGTTCGGCCGTCGGCAGGTCGGACGAAGTGTCGTCATTGGCGGCGTTGAATACCTGATAGCCGAGCCCGTCCTTTTCGATGGCACGCAGCGTGATCTGGCCAAGGTCGCGCGCGTCGACATAGCTCCAGGCGATGCGCTTGCGGAAACCCGGGTCGGCGAACCATTTCGGAAACAGCGAATACTCATGCGGCTCGATGACGTTGCCGATGCGCAGCGCATAGATGTCGATGCCGCTGCGCAGCGCAAACGCGCGAGCCGTCTTCTCGTTGACGACCTTGGACAGTGCGTAGCTGTCCATCGGATCGACATCATAGTCCTCGTCAAGCGGAAAATACTGGGGATCACGCGGCTCGTTGGCGAACACCAGCCCATAGGTCGTTTCGCTGGAGGCGATCACCACCTTGCGGATGCCGAGCTTCACTGCAGCCTCGATGACATTGTAGGTGCCGAGCGCATTGATGCGGAACACCTCGTTGTCGGTGGTGATCATGATGCGCGGGATGGCGGCGAAATGCACCACGGCATCGACCGGCTGGGGGCGCAGCGACGGGTCGAATTCATGCAAACCTATATAGCTCGACAGCGCGTTGAACACCTGCCCGCTGTCGGTGATGTCGGTGATCAGCGTGCGCACCTTGGGGTTGTCGAGCGGCTTGGTGTCGATGTTGAGCACCTGGCAGCCCTGCTCCACCAGATACTGCACGACATGGCGTCCGGCCTTGCCGCTGCCGCCGGTGAACATGATCCGCTTCGTCATTTTGCTCTCCACATCCTCTGGGATTTATGTGTATTGTCAGACAATATTGCGATCCGCAACCACCCTCGCCTGCAAAACGGCAGCGCTGATCATCAATCATTGCAACAGGACTTGAAGACATGAACACGACTGCCGCGAGCGAAAAGATCGGCTTCATCGGCCTTGGTCTGATGGGGCACGGGATCGCCAAGAACATCGTCGACAAGGGCTACTGCCTGACCTTTCTCGGCCGCAAGAACCGCAAGCCGGCGGAAGACCTGCTTGGCCGCGGTGCCGCGGAAGCGTCGACCTCGCGCGAGGTCGCGGCGGCATCGGACATCGTCTTCATCTGCGTCACCGGTTCGCGCGAAGTCGAAGCCATCATTCGCGGCCCCGGCGGCCTCAAGGAGGGCTTGAAAAAGGGCTCGGTCGTCGTCGACTGCTCGACCTCAGATCCGGTCTCGACCATTGCACTGGCGGCCGAACTCAAGGCCCTCGGCATCGACTATGTCGATGCGCCGCTGAGCCGCACGCCGAAGGAGGCCTGGGAAGGCACGCTCGACGCCATGGTCGGCGCGCCGGACGCCGTCTTTGCCCGGCTGAAGCCGGTGCTCGAAACCTGGGCCGGCCGCATCGTCCATATCGGCGACACCGGCGACGGCCACCGCATGAAACTGCTCAACAACTTCATCTCGCTCGGCTACGCCGCGATCTATTCCGAGGCGCTGGCATTGGCGCAGAAGGTCGGCATCTCGCCGCCGCGCTTCGACAGCGTCATCCGCAACGGCCGCATGGATTGCGGCTTCTACCAGACCTTCATGCGCTGGACGCTGGAGGGCGACCGCGACGCCCACAAATTCTCCATCGCCAACGCCTTCAAGGACCTGACCTATCTGGAATCGATGGCGGGTGCCGCCGGCATCGCCAACCCGCTCGGCAACGCCACCAAGAACTCTTTCGCCGGCGCCTTTGCCACCGGTCCAGCCGAGCAATTCGTGCCGATGCTGGCCACCCATATCGGCAAGGTCAACGGTGTCGACCTGATGCCGATGAAGGACGGCAAGAAACAGACGATTTGAGGTGAGAAGCGGTCCGCGCAGCGGACGAAAAGCCAATTGCTTGGCTTTTCGAGTTTCGAACGCCCTGAGCCTGCGAAGGGCCGCCGGAGGCTATGCGCAGAAAATGCGCCGGTCACCGCCTTGAACGCCCGATTCCTTCATCGGTGTTTTCAAGCAGCTTGTGCACGGCGTTGCGCGCGGCTGCCGGACGCCGCAGGCGGATGTTCTTCTCGATCGCCTCATGCAGCTTCTGTGCCTGCCGCTGATCACCAACCCGCTGCGTCGTGAAGTCGAAGAGATGGTCGAGTGCCGATTCGATCAGCACGCCGAGCGGCACCAGCAGATCGTTGCCGGAGGCGCGCAGAATGGCGAGATGGAAGCGCGTGTCGGCGCGGATACGCTCCTGCAGGCTCAAGGCATCGCCCATCTCACGGCAGGCCTGGCTGATCTCGGCCATCTGCTCGTCGCTGCGCCGCATGGCGGCAAAGGCCGACGCCTCCGGCTCGATGATGTGGCGAAACTCCTGCACGGTGCGCAGGAACGCCTCGCGGTCGGGCGCCGTCGCGTACCAGGCCAGAACGTCTCGGTCGAGCAGGTTCCAGCGCTCTTTCGGCTCGACCCAGCTGCCGATCTTGGGGCGGGAAGCCAGCAGGCTCTTGGCCATCAGCATCTTGATGGCTTCGCGCACTGCTGACCGGCTGACATTGAAGATCTCAGCCCACTTGGCCTCGTTGGGCAGGATGGTGCCCGGCGGATAGTCGCCGCGCACGATCCTGAGACCAATCTCGCTGGCCAGCGAGACATGGACGCTCGCTCCCGGAAAGTGCGCTGCACCAGCCCTGCGCATGACAGCCGGACGGCGGCCGGCTTGTGCCGTGGCCTGGTCGGCTCGCTTCTTTGACTTTTCGTCCGGCATCCACGTTCCAATGCGTCGGCCGTCTGTCGTCCGGATTGATCCGAACCTGCACGGCGCGCCGATCTCGTTGCCGAAAATTCCAGACATGGGCGCGTCAAAGCCGGAGCCGGTTGCCCCAACCACAGCGTCCCGTTCATGAATTGACGGGGCGCCCGTTACCGAGCGCCCCGAAATCGAGAACCTACTTCTGGATGCAGGTGTCGACCGTGTCCTTGGTGCATTCGTCGAGACCGGTGAACACCGGATCGGCGACGGCCTTGCCTTCGATCAGGTCGATCATCACCGATGGCGCCTTGTAGCCCATTTCGAACGGCCGCTGACCGACCAGAGCCGTCACCAGGCCATCCCTGGCAATCGCCACCTCGTCGCCGATCGTGTCGGCGGCACCGATGACGAAGTCGTTGCTGGCTATCCGGTCCTTGAGCGGCCCGAACAGATCGCGATAGGGCTGCGGGGCGCCGAACAGCGGCCAGCCGCCCATGATGCCGAACGCATCCAGCTTGGGGTTGGCGGCGAGGATGTCGGTCATCGCCTGCACCCCCTTGGCGCCGTCGTCATTGGTGAACACCGGGCAGCCGGCGACTTCGGTCCAGCCACCTTCGCCGGCAAGTGCGGCGAGGCCTTCCTTGCCCGACAGCGCGTCACGCATGCCTTGCGCGCGGCGCAGGATGTTGTCGGCCGCCGGATTGCCCTCGATGGTGCAGATCGTGCCGCCATTCGGCTTGCCCTTCTTGATGTACTCACCGATCTTGTGACCCATCAGGTAGTTGTCGGTGCCGAGATAGGTCTTGCGCAGCGCCGCATCTTCCTTGCTGAGGTCGGCATCGACCGTCATGATCGGGATCGTGGGATTGGCGGTCTTGATCGTCTGCGCGATCAGCGGCGCGTTGGACGGCGAAATCGCCATCGCCACGGTGTCGGCCTTGCTCAGCATGTCCTGAACGATCTGCGCCTCGCCGGCCTCGTCCGAAGTCGACGCCGGACCGGTGTAGAAGCACTCATATTCCGAGCTGGCGTTTTCCTTGTTCCATTTCTCGCAGCCCTGGTGGATGGCTTCGAAGAACGGATTGTCGAGACCTTTCACGACGATGACGAGCTGTTTCTTGGCCAAAGCCGGCCCGGCGCCAAGCGCCATCATGGCGGCGGCAGCGAGCAAAAGTGATTTCCTCATGTCAGTCCTCCCTTGAAACAGACGGACACGGCGTGCCCGCCACACAAATCGACCGGATGCGTGATGACCGAGCTTCGTTTCGCGAGCGCTCGTGTCGCCAATACAGGTCGATAAGCATTTCCAGATGCGGCTTTGGACCGGCTCGAACACACGGGTGCCGCCAGAACCTCGACCGATAAACCTCCGCCGATTCCACCCGGCGAACGCCAGCAGGGATCGGCATAATCTCCTCCGACGCTTAGCTAATATCGGCTCGCCGCCAACGTCAATGCTATTTGTCCTACAAAACGGATTTTTAAAATAACCCGGCTTCAATTCGTCCGACAATTGATTGACGCGCGCCGGCTTTTGCGTAAAAGAACGCTAACGCTGGTTCCGGGAGGAGCTGGGGAGAGCGAGGCCTAAGTAGCGCCGGCATTCACGCCGGGAACAGCGGCAGGTAGCAAAAACGGGGAGGCAAGAAGGCTGGTGGCGGTTCTCGAACTCACCAATATCTCGAAGCATTTCGGCGCCATTCAGGCGGTCAACGACGTGTCGCTGTCGATCGAGCCCGGCCAGGTGGTCGGCCTGATGGGCGACAACGGCGCCGGCAAATCGACGCTGGTCAAGATGATCGCCGGCAATTTCCGCCCGAGCCACGGCAGCATGCAGATGGACGGCAAGGATCTGGTGCTGCACAAGCCGGTCGAGGCGCGCCAGCACGGCATCGAGATCGTCCACCAGGATCTGGCGCTCTGCAACAATCTGACCGCGGCGGCGAATGTCTATCTCGGCCGTGAATTGCGCCGCGGCGTCGGTCCGTTCCGCATTCTCGACTACGCCTCGATGTACAAGCGCGCCGGCCAGATCTTCGCCGAACTCAAATCCGAGACCCGTCCGCGCGACCTCGTCAAGCAGATGTCGGGCGGCCAGCGCCAGGCGGTGGCGATCGCCCGCACCATGCTGTCGCAAGCCAAGATCGTGCTGATGGACGAGCCGACGGCGGCGATCTCCGTGCGCCAGGTCGCCGAAGTGCTGAACCTGATCCGCCATTTGCGCGACCAGGGCATCGCGGTCGTGCTGATCAGCCACCGCATGCCCGACGTCTTCACCGTCGCCGACCGAGTCATCGTCATGCGGCGCGGCCGCAAGGTCGCCGACAAGACGATTGCGTCGAGCTCACCCGAGGAAGTCACCGGGCTGATCACCGGCGCCATCGAACAGGTATGATTTCAAGCGTTTTCACCATGGCAGCAGATGAAGGCCGACGATGGCACTGACAATTGACCAGCCGATCGAACACAAACAGCAATCTCTGCCGGCAAGGCTGTTTGCCAGCCAGACCTTCTGGGTGGTGATCGCGGTTATCCTCGCCTGCCTGTTCCTGTCGTTTGCCACCGACGCCTTCGCGACATCGAAAAACCTCTACAACATCACCCGCAACATCACCTTCGTCGCCATCATCGCGCTCGGCATGACCTTCGTCATCATCACCGGCGGCATCGACCTGTCGGTCGGCTCGGTGCTGTGCCTGTCGTCGATGGTGCTGGCCGTCACCATGCATGCCGGCTACTCGATCGAGGTCGGCATCATCGCCTCGATCGCCACCGCGCTGGCCATCGGCGCCTTCAACGGCATCCTGATCGCCTATCTCGGCTTTCCACCCTTCGTGGTGACGCTCGGCATGCTGTCGATCGCCCGCAGCCTGGCGATGGTCGCTTCCAACAACACCGTTGTCTTCCAGTTCGGCCCTGACCACGCCAAGCTTCTGGCGCTGGGCGGCGGCGCCTGGGTGTTCGGCATCGCCAATCCGGTGCTCTACATGATCCTTTTGGCGCTGATCACCGGCTTCATCCTGCGCTGGACCAAGTTCGGCCGGCACATCTTCGCCATCGGCGGCAATGAGCATGCGGCGACGCTGACCGGCGTGCCGGTGCGCCAGATCAAGGTCACCGTCTATATGATCTCGGCGCTGTCGGCGGGCATTGCCGGTGTCATCGAAACCGGCTGGCTGGGCGCCGTCACCACCAACATCGGCACCGGCATGGAGTTACAGGTCATCGCCGCCACCGTCATCGGCGGCGCCAACCTTGCCGGCGGCGTCGGCACCGCCTTCGGCGCCATCGTCGGCGCGGCGCTGATCGAGGTGATCCGCAACAGCCTCGGCCTGCTCGGCATCAATGCGTTCTGGCAAGGCGTGTTCATCGGCGGCGCCATCCTGCTTGCGGTGCTGTTCGACCGCATCCGCAATTTCCGCCGTAGCGATTAGGACCATGATCCCGAAAAGTGGAAACCGGTTTTCTCGGACAAACGGAAACCGTTTGTCCAGAGATCATGGTCAAGCAAAAGACAGCCTGATGGCAAACTCGCTGTTCAGCCTCGAGGGCCGGCTGGCCTTGGTGACTGGCTCCGGCCAGGGCATCGGCTTTGCCCTGGCGCGCGGCCTGGCTGAGCACGGCGCGAGCGTCGTGCTGAACGGCCGCGATGCCGCCAGGATCGGCAGCGCCGTCGACAAGCTGCGCGATGCCGGCTTCAAGGCGCATGCCTCGACCTTCGACGTCACCGATTTCCAAGCGGTCGACGCGGACGTCGCCCGCATCGAGGCCGAGATCGGCGCCATCGACATCCTCATCAACAATGCCGGCGTGCAGTTCCGCGCCCCGCTCGAGGACTTTCCCGAGGAGCAATGGGAGCGGCTGTTCAAGACCAATGTGTCGGGGGCCTTTCATGCAGGCAAGGCGGTCGCCCGCCACATGATCACGCGCGGCATGGGCAAAATCATCAACATCGGCTCGGTGCAGAGCGAACTCGCAAGACCGAACATCGCGCCCTACACCGCAACCAAGGGCGCGATCAGGAACCTGACGAGGGGCATGTGCGCCGACTGGGCGAAGTACGGCCTGCAGATCAATGCGATCGCACCCGGCTACTTCCGCACCGAGATGAACCAGGCGCTGGTCGACAATCCCGAATTTTCCGCCTGGCTGGAAAAGCGCACGCCGGCCGGGCGCTGGGGCAATGTCTCCGAACTTATCGGCGCCGCGGTCTTTCTAGCCTCCGACGCATCGTCCTTCGTCAACGGGCATACGCTGTATGTCGACGGTGGCATGACGGCTTCAGTTTGAGGGCTCGGCGTTCTCCACCGCTATTCGTTCCAGTACCTATCGCTTAGTCTGAAAATCCACCGCCAAGGCACATCGCAGAAGGCTCCAGCCGCCCTGCACCTTGACGCGGCCCCGAACTCCGCCGCACAATCCCCCTGCAGGCGAAGGGAGGCCAGTCGTCTGCGGGAGGAAACACCCATGACGGAAGCGATCAGGCTCTACTGGGGCCGGTTCGGACATGTTTCTGTCCTGAATGTCGCAAGCGACTTCGTCACCCATGCCCATGTCGAAGCACATTTGATCATCTGGCTGGAAGGCACGGCCGGCGAGATGACCATCGGCCGCGAGATGGTACGGCTTGGACCGCGCACCGCCGCCGGCATCAACTCCTTCCAGCCGCACAGCCATGTCCTGTCGCAGAACGGCACGCCGGGCCTGTTCCTCGCGTTCTACATCGATCCCGACTGGGCGCGGCGGCGCCGCGACTTGCCCTCGTCCGCGCCGCTGTTCTCGCAGGCCACGATCACGCTGGAGCCCTGGCTGCACCAGGCTGCCGCCAGTCTGCTCGACCATCTCAGCGACAATGAAAGCGTGGACGATGTCGCCCACTACGAGATCGAGCGTTTCATCGACAGCGTGCTCGACGCCGCCGACGCTTCGGCGCCGCAGGAAGCGCGCGTCCGCATAAACACCATGCAGGATTTCCGCGTCCGCAAGGCAATCCAACTGATGAAGGCCAATGTCTGCGAGCGCATCTGCTTCGACGACGTGGCGCGCGCCGTCGGCCTGTCGCGGCCGCATTTCTTTGCCCTGTTCAAGGAACAGACCAATCTGACCCCCAATGTCTACTGGAACACGCTGCGCATGGAGGAAGCGGTACGGCAGTTGCAGTGGTCGCAGGAGCCGCTGATCTCGGTTGCCTGCAATCTCGGCTTCACCACGCAAGGCAATTTCTCGCGCTTCTTCCGCGACCATGTCGGCGTGCCGCCGACGCTCTACCGCGAAGCGGCGCGGATGATCGCCTGAGCCAACCGGCCGCTACTCTTTTTCAGACCCTTTTTCAGACTCCTTGATACGGGCTCAAGACGCATTGATAAGCGTCCCTGACATGGCCGCCCTATCCTTGCCCAACTGCCGCATTTGCAAGGGAACATTTGATATGGCGAACGTCACCATCTCCAGCGTCATCGACGCACCGGTCGAAAAGGTCTGGGCGCGGATACGCGACTTCAACGGCCTGCCGAGCTGGCACCCGCGCATGGTGGAAAGCCATATCGAGGACGGCAAGGACGCCTCAACGATCGGCTGCGTGCGCAATTTCCAGCTCGCCAGCGGCGCCCGCATTCGCGAAAAGCTGCTCGACTTCTCCGATCCGAATTTCCTCGTCAGCTACTCCATCCTGGAGACGCCGCAGCCGCTCACCAACCACAAGGCGACGCTGCAGCTCAGGCGCGTGACCGATGGCGACCGAACCTATGCCGAATGGACCGCCAGCTTCGACGCCGCACCCGAGGAAGCGGGCAAGCTTGCCGAGGGCATGGGCGCCAATGTCTTCCAGGGCGGCTTCAATGCCTTGAAGAGCCATTTCGCCGGCCAGAGCTGAGCCGCAGCGCGGGAGCATGCCATGGCACTAGCACTGCAGACTTTTGCAACGGTGAAGGACGCCAACACAGCGCTGAAATCCCAGGGCAGCCGCTATCTCGGTGGCGGGACGCTGGTCGTGCGCGCCGCCAATGAAGGCGATGTTTCGGTCTCCAGCCTTGTCCGTTCGACCGATCCAGCCTTGTCATCCATCGCTGTCACCGACGGCAAGGTCCGCATCGGCGCTTCTGTGACGATGGCGGCAATCGCGCGTCATCCGGACCTCAGCTCCCTCGCCCGCGCCGCCCGCGCCGTCGGCGGTCCGGCGGTCCGCAACATGGCCACCGTCGGCGGCAATCTGTTCGCCCCGGCGCCTTATGGCGATTTCGCCGTTGCCTTGCTGGCGCTCGACGCGACAGTCAGCACCGATGATGGCGAAGCGCCGATCGAGACCTTTCTGACCGGGCGCGACAGCAACCGCGCCATCGTCACTACGGTCGGTTTCGTGCTCCCGCCACAAGGCGACTTTCGCTTCCTGAAAGTCTCGCGGGTCAAGCCCAAGGGGGTCTCGGTGCTCAGCATCGCCGCCGTGCTTGAGCTGGCTGGCGACGGCACTGTGTCCGCGGCGCGGATCGCGCTTGGCTGCATGGCTGATCGGCCAACGCGCGCCAGGGCGGCGGAAAAAGCTCTGATCGGCCGGCGCCTGACCAAGGACGGCATCGCTCCGGCGCTGGCTGCCGCGGGTGAAGGCACCTCGCCCATCACCGATCCGATCGCCAGCGCCTGGTATCGCGCTGAAGTTCTGCCGGTCCATCTCGGCCGGCTGCTGCTGACCTGAAAACACCCGTTGGGGGGCGCGCGTCTGTCCGATCAATCGGGCAGGCGCGCAAGGAGGAAACATGGCAAAGGTCCCGGTCCAGTTCACGCTCAACGGTTCTGAAAAGGCCGAATTCATCGACAGCGGCACGACGCTGCTTCACGCGCTGCGCGACAAGATCGGCGACACCTCACCGAAAGGCGGCTGCCATCAAGGCACCTGCGGCGCCTGTTCGGTCATCATCGACGGCGAGCTCCGGCTGTCCTGCCTGACGCTGGCCGAGACCTGCAACGGGGCTGCCATCAGCACGACGTCGGGGCTTTCGGAGGGCGGCGTTCTGCACCCCCTGCAGCGCGCCTTCCTCGACACCTTTGCCACGCAGTGCGGCTTCTGCACGCCGGGCATGATCATGGCAGCCAAGATGCTGCTCGACCATACGCCCAACCCCAGCCGCGACGAGGTGGTCGAGGCGCTGTCGGGCAATATCTGCCGCTGCACCGGCTACGAGCCGATCATCCAGGCGGTGCTCACCGCCGCCCGTTCCAACTCGCAGAACGCGGCCTGAGGGAAGCAAACATGGAACTGCGCAAGAGCTACTTCGCCGATGTCCGCAAGGACGATCTGCACGAGATCGGCCAGCCCCGACCACGCTCGGATTCCCCCGGCCACGTCACCGGCAAGACCGCCTTTTTCGCCGACCGCAACTTTCCCGGCACGCTGCACCTGAAGATGGTGCGCAGCCCGCATCATCACGCCCGCATCCGCTCGATCGACACCTCGGAGGCCGAGAGACATCCGGGTGTCGTCAAGGTGCTGACCGCCAAGGACGTGCCGCACAATGTCTACACAATCCTGATCCTGATCCAGATCGGGCCGGAGGACGAGACGGTGCTGGCCGACGGCAAGGTGCGCTGGAAGGGCGAGCCCGTGGTGGCGGTGCTGGCCGAAACCGAGCGTGCCGCACAGGAAGCCGCCGCCAAGGTCAAAATCGACTATGAGGTGCTGCCGGCCGTCTTCGACATGGAGGAAGCGCTGAAGCCCGGCGCGCCGCTGGTCAACGAGTATCACGGCCAGAATTATTATCTCTATGACAGCGGCGAATGCCGCAAGGTGCGTTTCGGCGATGTTGAGGCAGGCTTCGCATCCGCTGACCATGTGCTGGAGCAGAGCTATCAGTCCTCGCCGATCGAGCATGCGCCGACCGAGACCACCGGCTGCGTGGTGGCGCCCGAAGGCAATGACCGTTTCACCTGCTACACCAACACGCAGGCGATGTTCTTCACCCTCGACAATGCCTCGATCATCCTGCAGATGCCCGGCAACAAATTGCATTTCGTCGGCGGCACCGTCGGCGGCGGCTTCGGCGGCAAGGTCGACGTCATCGTCGAGCCGATCGCCATTCTCGGTGCCAAGCTGACCGGTCGTCCGGTTTCCTTCATTTATAGCCGCGAGGAGGAGATGCAGATCTCCTCGCCGCGCGCCGCCGAAAAGGTGGTCATCAAGGACGGCGTCATGAAGGACGGCCGCATCGTTGCGCGCAAAGTCACCGGCTACACCGATGCCGGCGCCTATTCGCGCCACTCGCCCTATGGCGCACAGAAAGGCGCCGGGCATTACCCCGGCCCCTACACCATCCCCAATGTCTGGATCGACACCTATTGCGTCTACACCAACCGCACGCCCTCCTCCGCCATGCGCGGCTTCGGCGTCACCATCGGCGATTTCGCGCTGGAGGTGCAGATGGACAAGCTGGCGCGGCTGATCGGCATGGATCCGCTCGAATTCCGCTTCATCAATGCCTATCGTGACGGCGACATGAAGGCGCATCGCCAGCCGACCGAGGGTGCGGCGCTGATCGAGTGCATGCAGGAAGCCTCGCGCGCCGCCAATTGGCCGGTGGCGGAAAAATTCATGGCGATGTCGTCCTACGTGAAGGGAGCTTGAGATGGCGATCAGGCGCGGGCGCGGCGTTGCCGCCATCAACTATCCGACCGGCATGAACCTTGGCGGCGACCCGACCCAGGCCTTGGTGCATTCGACGCCGACCGGCAATTTCATGGTCACGCTGTCATCAGTCGATCTCGGCCAGGGCATGAAGCAGATCATGGCGCAGATCTGTGCCGAGACGATTGGCGTGCCGACCGATCGCGTCGTCGTCGACACGGCCGACACCGACACCGGCCCGCACTGCATGGGCACCTTCGCCTCGCGCGGCACCCACCGCGCCGGCAATGCCGTCATTCAGGCCGCGAAGGAAGCCCGGCAGGTGATGCTGGAAGTGGCCGCAGAGGAGCTGGAAGTGAACGCCTCCGACCTCGAGACCGACGGACAGGGCAACATCCTGGTCAAGGGCGCGCCGCAAAAGTCGATCTCGATCTTCGATGTCGCGCTGTCGGCGCATTTCAAGCGCGGCCGCTCAATCTCCGGCCGCGGCATGTTCCTGATCCCGCGCTCCTATCCCGAGAAAGAGACCGGCGCGATGAAGCCGTCGACCTGCTACGCGCACGCCTGCACGGTGGCCGAGGTCGAGGTCGATGACGAGACAGGCGAGGTCACCGTGTTGACGGTCAAGAACATCTTTGAGATCGGCCGGGCGCTGAACCCGAAAATGGTCGAACAGCAGTTGGTCGGCGGCTCGTGGATGGGCATCAGCCACGCGCTGTACGAAACGACCGAGCCCTATTATCCCAATCGCGACCACGGCGGCACCGACTTCAATCAGTATCTGATGCCGGGGCCGGGTGACCTCGCGCAAACCGAGATCATCGTGCTGGAGAGGCCGTCGGCCGACGGGCCTTACGGCGCCAAGGGGCCGGGCGAAATGTGCGCCAATCCTCAGATCCCGGCGGTCGCCAACGCCGTCTTCGACGCCGTCGGCGTGCGCATCGACACACTGCCGATTACGCCGGAGCGCATCCTGCGCGCGCTCAAGGCGCACGCGGCGAACTGAGTGGTCGAAATGCCTGAGGTGAACGCCGAGACTGTAGCGACCTCGCCGGAGGCGGTGGCGCAGCACCTGGCCGCCTCGCGCTACCTGGCCGATGACAGCCTGGCGACCGCCATCTTCCTGGCCATCCGGCTGGGCAAGCCGCTGCTGCTCGAAGGCGCGCCCGGCGTCGGCAAGACGGAAGCGGCGAAGGCGATCGCGCAGCTGCTCGGTCGCGATCTGGTGCGGCTGCAATGCTACGAAGGCATCGACGCCGCGCATGCGCTGTACGAATGGAACTACCAGCGCCAGTTGCTCGCCATCCGCCATGCCGGCGAGCACGAGATCGACATCTATGACGACCGTTTCCTGATCGCGAGACCGCTACTGCAGGTGCTGAAGGCGCCGGATCAGCGCGTGCTGCTGGTCGACGAGATTGACCGTTCGGACCATGAATTCGAGGCGCTCCTTCTGGAATTCCTCTCCGATTTCCAGATCAGCATTCCCGAGCGCGGCACCATCCGCGCCACCGCTCAGCCGATCGTCATCCTGACCTCGAACCGCACCCGGGAACTCGCCGAGGCGCTGCGCCGGCGCTGCGTCTATCACTGGATCGGTTACCCCGACGCCGAGCGCGAGGCCGCCATCATCATGCTGCGCGCCGGCGATGTCGCCGAAGCGACGGCGCGCGCGGTGGCGGCAGCCGTGCAGACCATCCGCGCCCGCCCGCTGGCCAAGCCGCCCGGCATCGCCGAGGCGGTCGAATGGGCCAACGCCGCGACCATTCTGGAAAAGGTTGGCAGCCCATGGCCCGAAGCCTTCCGCCGCGCCATCGGCGTGCTGATCAAGGACGAAGAAGACCTGACCTACATCGCGCCAGAGCTTGGCCGGATTGTCGAGGAGGCGCTGGCGTGAGCGCCCTGCCCCGCGCGGCCACGCCGTTCCTCGGCTTCGGCCGGCTGCTGCGCCGCTACGGCTTTGCCGTCGCGCCGGAGCAGGTGTCCGGCTTCATGCAAGCGGTGACATTGCTCGGGCCGCGTTCGATGGCCGACATCCGCGAAGCGGCCCTTGCCACGCTGGCGCCGCCGCCCGACCGCCGCGACGAATTCGAGGCGCATTTCCAGAACCATTTCTGCGGCAACGCATCTGCCGTGGTCGAAGGCGAGGCCGACGAGGAAACCCGCATCAAGGACGATGGCGGCGCGAGCCAGGAAGAGATCGAGGTGATCAGCCAGCAGGAAGGCGGCGAGCTGTCCTCCGGCACCGAACAGTTGAGCACTCGCGATTTTCAGCGCGACATCGATGGCTTGGCCGCCTTCCGCCGCAAGCTCGCTTCCGCCCTGCCCGCCCGCCGCTCCTTCCGCACCGTGCGCACCCACTCGCGCGGCAAGCTCGATTTGCGCCGATCACTCAAGGAAATCGTCAGCGCCGATGGCGACGTGCCCTCGCCGCTGTTGCGCCGCAGGCAGACCGTGCCGCGCAAGCTGCTGATCCTGATCGACGTCTCCGGCTCGATGAAGCTGCACACATCGGACTATCTCAAGCTCGCCCATGCCGCCGTGCAGGGCGCGGACCGTGCCGAGATCTTCACCTTCGGCACGCGGCTCACCCGCATCACCGCGGCGCTGCGCATTCGCGACCGCGACCAGGCGCTAGCCCGCGCCGCTGCACAGGTCGACGACTGGGACGGCGGCACCCGCATGGGGCCGACGCTGCTCGCCTTCCTCTCAGTGCCGCGCTTTTCCGCTTTCGCCCGCGGTGCAGCGGTCGTCATCCTCTCCGACGCGCTGGAGCGCGGCGACCATGCCGAACTGGAGACAGCGATGCGCCGGCTGAGCGCGCGCGCCTTCCGGCTTTCACTGGCGACGCCGCTGGCCGGCGACCCGCGCTTCCGGCCTGCAACGGCGGCACTGCGCGCCATCCTGCCGGTGCTCGACGATCTCATCGACGGCTCGTCGCTCAAGGCCCTCACCGATTTCATCCTGTCGCTTGCCCGCCCAGCCCCGGCGGCGGCGGCAATCTGGAAGAGGGTTTCGTGATGCAGAAGGCAATCGACGCGCATTTCCACATCTGGCGCCAAAGGGACCAGCCCTGGCTGGTCGGACCGATGGTGCCGCGCATCTTCGGTCCCTACGAGCCGATCCGCCGCGACTACCCGATCGAGGAGTTTTTAGCCGACCAGAAGGGTGCCGGTGTCGAAAAGGCCGTCTATGTCCAGACCAACTGGGCCAAGGAGGATTTCGAGAAGGAGGTCGCCTTCCTGCAGAAGACCGCCGACGAGACCGGCTGGCCACACGCCATCGTCGGCTACACCGATATGACCGTGGACGATATCAGGCCCCAGATCGACCGGCTGAAAAAATATCCGCTGCTGCGCGGCGTGCGCATGCAATTGCACTGGCACGAGACCCCGGCCTTCCGCTTTGCCACTTCGGCCGACCAGGTCATCGACCCGAAGGTGCGCGCCAATGTCGCTCGGTTGAAGGATTATGGCCTGTCCTTCGACCTGCAGCTTTTCCCCGCCCAGATGAAGGACGGGCTGACGCTGGTCGGCGAAAACCCGGAGACCGATTTCATCCTCACCCATGCCGGCATGCTGACCGGCATGGAGCCGGAAGCCACCGAAGCCTGGAAAGCAGGCCTGCGCACGCTATCGGCGGCGCCAAACGTCTACGCCAAACTGTCCGGCCTCGGCACCTTCGTCCACCGCAACGACCCGGCGCTGATTGCCTACATCGTCGACAATGCGATCGACATCCTGGGCGCGGACCACCTGATGTTCGGCTCGAACTTCCCGATCGAGAAATTGTGGACGAGCCACGCCGAGCTGATCAAGGCACACCGCGCAGTGGTGGCCAAGCATGGCGCGGCGGCAGAGGCGGATATTTTCCGGAACACGACAGAGAAGGTGTATCGGCCGGTATAGTACAGATTGGCAATGGATCTGCTCACAACGGCCGACCTAAAACCTGGACCATATGCCGTTTGACACCGATGTTGACTGGCCCCGCCGTCCGCACCAACTCGAAGCCTTGCCCCCGCCAAAAGCGATGAGCCTGCTCATTTTCTGCGAGCACGCCGAGTTCCACCCACTTGACGTTCTGGGATTTCAGCCACCTGAAAAAGTCGTCGCACAGTGCTCGCCCCAACCCTCTTCCGCGAAGTTCTTTGTCAATCATGAACAATGCGATCCACCAACACTCCACTCGCGGATAATTGCGGTCGCAGGCCAGCAAGCCCACAAATTCGCCATCGATTGCCTTCACCCTGAATACGAACTTGTCGGCTTCCGTCCGGTTCGGTGGAAAGTTCTCAAATTCCTCCTTTGCACTGGCAGCGTTGGGCGGCTCGCCTCGTTCCAGCACGACATAGTCCGAGCAGCCCTGATACAGCGGCTCCAGTCGTGGAGCATCAATTCCAATCAGGCCTTCAATCTCGTAGCCAGTGAGCGAGGTTGGAAATCTGGTGCTTTTGTCCATGAAAATTCCAGCCCCGGAAAGCAGCCGCCCTCACTTCACCTCGAACTGCGGATCGACCGGGATCTGCATCGCAGTGACCATATGGTTGGTCTGCCCGGCCAGCCCGATGATCGACACCAGTTCGCCATGCTGTGCATCGGTCATGCCTTTCGCACGAGCGGCGGCGGTGTGCGAGTGGACACAGTAGGAGCAGCCATTGGCGGTCGAAACCGCGATATAGATCATCTCCTTGGTCAATGGATCGATGGCGCTGTCAGCGACCATCACCACCTTCAACTGTTCCCAGATCCGCTTCAGCGCCGGCGGATCATTGGCCAGCCCGCGCCAGAAATTGTTGACGAAATCGGATTTGCGCGTCGCGCGGATGTCGTCGAAGACGGCTTTCACGGCAGGGATTTTCTCCACCTCGGCATCGCTTAGGAGTTTTGTGGTCGCCATGATCTGGTTCCTTCGTTTGGATTGTCGTGTCAGCGCATTGAATCAGGTCTTGAGCAAATGAGGCCAACTACTTTGGATGATTCGAATTTCTGCTTTCGGGTGTTGAAGACGGGCGCCGACAAGGTGTGTTGAGATTGAGGTCAGGCCGCGCCGAAAACGGTGGGTTCCGAGAACCGGAGCGGAGCGTACTTTTCGTGCGCGAGCACCGGAAGCGCAGGAAGCTACCGTTTGCAGGCCGGCCTCACCTGAAAACCAGTACGCCTTAATGCACCGCCGCATACATTATCTTCTCCTCCGTTGCCTCCGCCGGCGAAAACTCTTCGACGATGCGGCCCTGGCGGCAGACCAGGATGCGGTCGGACAGGTTCATGATCTCCGGCAGGTAGGACGAGATGACGACGACAGCGAGGCCTTCGTCGGCCAGCCGGTTGATGATCTGATGGATCTCGGCGATCGCGCCGACATCGACGCCGCGCGTCGGCTCGTCGAAGATGACGACGCGCGGCTGCTGCACCAGCCCCTTGCCGATCACCACCTTCTGCTGGTTGCCGCCAGACAGTTCGACCACGCGCGCATTGTCGTTGATCGCCTTGATGTTCAGCGTCTTCGTCCATTCGGCTGAAAGCGCGCGCATCTCCTGTTGATTGATCACCCATGCCTTTTCGCGGCCCGCCGCCAGCAGCCCGCCGAACAGGTTCTCGGCAATGCCCATCGTCTCGAAGATGCCCTCGCTCTTGCGGTCCTCGGTGACATAGATAATGCCGTCAGCCACCGCTTCGCTCGGCACGAGATAGCGCACGGGCCTGTCGTCCAGCTCGATGGCGCCGCCGCGCAGGAAATCGCGCTTGTATATGCCGGAGACGATCTTGAAGGTCTCGGTGCGGCCAGAGCCGATCAGCCCGAACACACCGGTGATCTGGCCCTCGAAGATCGAGAAGGAGTTATTGCGCACGACATTGCTCATCGAGATGTCCTGCACTGACAGCACCTTCTTGCCGGCCTTGCGCAATTTCGCTTCGTCACGCTGGCGGTAGATCTGCCCCGACAGTGTGCGTCCGACCATGGCGGCGACGATCCGGTCGCGGTCGAAGGCGGATGTATCGTCGGTGATGACCAGCTCGCCATCGCGCAGGATGGTGATGCGATCGGCAATCATCAACGCCTCTTCCAGCGCGTGGCTGATAAAGACGATCGACACGCCGCTCGCCTTCAACCGCCGGATCAGCGCGAAGAAGTGCCGTTTCTCCTCCGGCGTCAGCGTCGCCGTCGGCTCATCGAAGATGATGATCTCGGCATTGTGGTGGACGGCGCGCGCGATCTCGACCATCTGCCGCTTGGCCGCACCCAGCGTCGCCACCATGGCGTTCGGATCGACCGGAAAATTCAGCGATTGCAGGAACTGCTGCGCCGAAATGTAGGTGCCGCGCAGTCGGTTGAGGAACTTTTCAGTGCCGAGGTAAAGGTTCTGCGCCACCGTCATCGACGGTACCAGACTGGTCTCCTGGAACACCATGGCGATGCCGGCTTCGAGCGCCGCATGCGGTGACACGTAGGCGATCTCCTGGCCCTTGTGGAACATCTTGCCGGAGGTGGCGTCGACCACCCCGGCGATGATCTTGGTCACCGTCGATTTTCCAGCACCATTCTCGCCGAGCAGCGCGTGGATCTCGCCCTTGCGCAAGTCGAAGCTGACGTTTTTCACCGCCGGCACGCCGCGATAAGTCTTGGTGACGTTCTCCAGGCGGACGATCGGTTCCATCAGAAGCCTCCCGTGGCGACGGACAGCACGCAGTCGCCGCCCCTGGAGGCGATGAACAGAAGGCCGTCCTTTTCTGCGACGCTGCAGATGCCGTGGCGCGTGCCGTTGGCGCGGCTGTGCAGGCTGAATTGCGGCTGCATGTTGCGGTCGAGCCTGACCACCAGCCCATAGGAACGGCTGGGCGACCACGGCTTGTGGATGCCCATGGTGCGGATGCCGCCGCATTGCAGCGGTTCGAGGAAGCTGCGGCTGGAGGCCAGCGCGGGCGCGATCCAATAGGCCGGCGGCACCTGCTCGATCATGTCCTGCCGGTAGTGCGTTTCCTGCAGCACGAATTCGATCAGCCGGTTGCGCGGCGCAAACAAGGTCAGCCACGCCCCGCCATCGGCGGCCGGCGACAGCCGTGCGGGATAGCCGGGCAGATGCGTCAACACCGTCGAGCGGTTGCCCGTCACGCCGTCAAACCGCACGAGCTGATGACGCCAGCTTTCGCTGACCAGCACATCCCGCCCCATCGGATGCAGCCCATAGGGAAAGGCGATGTCGCCGGCTACCTTGTGGATGTCACCGCCCGCCGCGTCTCGCTTCCACAGCGAACCGGACGCACCCTTCTTCATCAGGTCGGCGGCCCATTGCGACGGCGTATGCTCGGCCGAACCATTGGCCAGCCACAGCGTGCCGTCGTCGGCATGGGCAAGTGCTGTGATGCAACGGACCCCGGCAGGCAGCGCAACCTGCTTGCCGCCAGTCAGCAGCCTGCCGCTCTCCAACCCAACCGTCAGTTCACCCGATGGCGAGAGCGCCAGCGCTGTGACCGGAGATGGAAATTTCTCGACCACCGTTGGCTCCGCCCCGGCAGCAATCGCGAAGACGGCGTTGCCGCTGGAGGACAACAGCCTGTCGCTGGAAATCAGCAGATTGTCCGGCTCGGTCAGCTCGGTGAAAGCCGGCGCGTCATCCAGCCGCGTGTTGGGGCGGAAAGCGCCGTCGAGCGGCGGAATGGTCACCGCCTTGCCGCGAAAAAGGTCAAGCACCGGATCGAGGATCATGACTTCGCCCCCCAATAGGAAGCGGGACTGGTCCAGTTCGGGTCGGCGCCTGATATCTTGTAGCGGCCAATGCGGTTGTTGAGGATGCCGCCGACGAACAGAAAACCCTTGTGCTCGCGCATTGAGGTGACCATCGGGTGCGCGCCGCCGGTGAGGTCGCCCATCGCCTCGATGATGCCGCCCTTTTCGTTGAACTTCACCACCCCACCGGTGTTGATGTTGGGGAACAGCCATTCGTCCTGCGGCAGCCGGCGCGTCATGCGCTTGCGCATGTCGGGGTGGCGCAGCGACAGGTCGAAGCTCGGCGTACGCATGCCCAGCCACGCCATCCAGTAATTGCCGTCGGAGGCGCGGTTGATGTTGTCGGGGTAGCCCGGCATGTCGCGGATGACGCATTCGGCGGTGCCCGCCTTCGGCCCTTCCAGCCAGTAGCGATGCACGCGACAGGCCCAGCTTTCGGCGAAGAACAGCGACTTGCCGTCATGCGCCATGCAGACACCGTTGGTGTAGCGATAACCGTCTAGCAATGTCTTCGTCGAGCCGTTCTTCGGGTCGTAGACCAGCAGCCGACCGGTGGCACGGTTCTCGATCGAATCCAGCGCCCAGTCATGCGCATCGTAACGCTTGGTCGAGTCGGTGAAATAGATGCGGCCGTCCGGTGCGATATCGCAGTCATTGGGATCGCGCAGCCGCGCATCGTCGACGATCGAGGTCCACGAGCGCGACGTCTCGGCCGACAGGCGTTTCACCTCCCGATCCGATGAGACCGAATAGAGCCCCATGGCGCCGACGCAGCTGATCAGATTGCCTGATTTGTCGAAGGCAAGTCCAAGCGGAAAGCCGCCAATATGGGCAAACACTTCCGACCTGACATAGTCCGGCGCGAAGAAGCGGACGATCTCGCCATGGCGGGTTCCGCAATAGAGATTGTCGTCGCGGTCGAGAATAACGTCCTCCGGCCCTTCAAGTTCGCCGAGCCCGATGTGGTCGGCGGCAGACAGCCGGTTGTCGAGCTCGTAGGGCGTGCCCGAGCCCGGCACCGCCGACTGGGTCGCGCCCATCCTGAGATAGACCGGCGCAACATAGACCTCGTTCAGCACCTTGTGGCGGTTCTTCAGCCAGCGGATGTCGATGGTCACCGCCACCGCCAGCATGATGCCGAGCACCATCTGATTGGTGCCGGTGCCATAGCCCAACCGGATCAGCCCGTTGGTCATGGTCAAGACGATGATGGCGCCCATCAGCCCCTTGATCACCGAGCCACGACCGCCACCGAGGCTGACGCCACCGACCACCGCCGCCGTCAGCGCCATGATCTCGAGGTTCAGGCCTGTGCCCGGTCCTGCCCCGCTCAGGCGACAAGCGATGAGGAAGCCGCCGATCGAGGCGCAGAAGCCGGAGAAGACATAGGTCATGAACACGGTGCGGCGCACGCGGATGCCGGCATTATGCGCCGAGCGCCTGGAGCCGCCGACCGCCAGCACATGCCAGCCCGGCCGCGAACGCGTCAGCGCGATGTGGGTTACGATGGCGAGGATGATGGCCAGCCAGACCGAGACCGACAGGCCCCAGAAGGTGCTGTCGCCGATGAAGTCGAGCACATCCGATGTGGCGGTCGAGAGCTGCACGTCGGCTGCATAGGTGGTGACCAGGATGTCGAACAGCGCCCGTCCGAAGATGAAGGTGACCAGCGTGGTGAGAAAGGCGCGCAGGCGGAGGTAGCCGACGAGATAGCCATTGAAGGCGCCGAACACGAGGCCGGCGGCAAGCGAGGCGGCAAGCGCCAGCCAGATCGACTGTTCGAGGATGAAAAAGACATAGACGGCGGAGAAGCAGGACAGCGCAAAGATCGAGCCGACCGACAGGTCGATGCCGCCGCCCAGCATCACCACCGTCATGCCGGTGACGACCATCGAGAACTCGCCGAGCTGGCGGGTCGATTCCTGCAGCGAGGTCAGCTTGAGGAAGCCCGGAATGATCGAGCCGAAGGTCGCCAATGTTACCACCAGCGCCAGGAACGGAATGGCGTTGTCGGTCCAGCGTTTGGTCAGGATCTCGCCGACAAGGTGATCGGGCACGAGATTATAGCGCCAGGACTGGAGGCGTTCGCGAAAGGACATCAGGTCACTGCTGCAAGAGAAAGAGGTGGCCGGGCAATCCGGCCACCTCGTTGATTGGTGTTGGCAAGGATCTGCTTTATTTCGCCGCCGCTTCGGCCTGCAGCGCCTTCAGATCCCAGCAGCTGTCGGGCTTGAGGTCCGCTTTGGTCGTCGCCTTCTCCAGCGTGTAGATGTAGGTGTGCGAGGTGCCGGCAGGCTGGCCGCTCTGCAGCAGGAACTTGATGATGGCGTTCATGTCGCCCGACTGGCGGGCAAGCTCGGTCATCACCACGGCGCCATAGGTGCCGTCCTGCAGCTTGTCGCAATCGGCGGTCTTCTCGCCGCCGCCGGTGGTGACCAGGAACACCTTGCCCTCGAGCTTGGCGTCGCGGATCGCGGCCGAAGCGCCGGTGGCGTCACCATCCCAGAAGTCGATGATCGAGCAGATGTCCGGATTCTGCTGCAGCATCGTCGTCGTCACGTTGCGCGAGGTCGTCGCATCCCAATTGGAGTCGGGCTTAGCCACCACCTTGAAGTCGGGATGCTTGTCCAGAACCTTCATGATGCCGGCATACTGATAAAGGCTGGAGGAGTTCGCCTGGTCGCCCTGCACCAGGCCGATCTTCTTCGACGAGTTTTCGCCGCAGCCCTTGATCGCCGCTTCGGCCTCGAGCTGACCAAGCCGATCCCAGTCACTGCCGACAAAGGCGTCGGCGGGGAAGTTGGCCGGATTGTCGACCAAGAGCACATAGGTGCCGGCGGCCTGTGCCTTCTTCATCAGCTTGGAATAGGAGTTGAGGTCCGGTGCGTGGATGATCAGCACGTCCGGCCTGGTGTCCGACGAGATGGCGTCGGTGATCGCCTGCGCGCCGGCATCGACCACCCAGTTCGGGTCGCGCGTCTCGAACACGCCGCCCCAGGCCTCGACTTCGGTCTTCAGATAGTGCGCCCAGCCCTGCGCCAGGTCGAAGCCCATCGCCAGCGGCACCAGCATGACGCGCTTGCCCTTGAGCGACTGCGCATAGGCGGCCGGACCCGGATCGTCGGCGGCGAAGCTGGGCGCCACGAAGGCGGTAACGGCAAGCGCCGTGGCGGCGGCCATGAGTGTCTTGATCAGTTTCATGTCACGTCCTCTGTTTTGCTGTTGTTGTTCACGGACGGCCCCAACCGTCCGCGTTTGGTTTAGATATCGCCCTGCTGCGCGGTCTGTTCGTCACGTGGATTGATGATGCCGTCGACGATGATCGCCCCCAGCAGGATCGCCGCCTTGATCAGGTTCTGGTAGAGCAGCGGAATGTCGATGATCGTCATGGCATTGAGCAGGATGCCGATCAGCGCCGCCCCGACCAGCACGTTGCGCACCCCGCCCCGCCCGCCGGAAAGACCAATGCCACCGATCACCGCCACCAGCACGATGTCGTAGAGCAGCGTTGAATTGACGACGCGGGTGTTGATCGAATGCAGGCTGGCCGCCGTCAGCAGGCCGGCAATCAGTGCGACGAAGGCTGACAGCACATAGCGCAGCACCAGCATCGGCCGCACCGGAATGCCGATGTTGCGCGCCGCCACCGGATTGTCGCCGGCGAAATAGATATAGCGGCCCCATTTGGTGTAGCGCAGGAACAGGAAAAGCAGGAAAGCTAGGCCGGCGAAGACGAACACCTCGATGGGAATGTCGAGGAAACGCAGGCCGCCGAGTAGCTCGACCCAATGGCCCTGCGGCACCGGCACGGCATCCTGCGTGATCAGTTGCGAGCGCACATAGCCGAAGACGAAGGAGCCAGTGGCCAGCGTCACGAAGATCGCCGGCACATCGGCATAGGCGACGAGGAAGCCGTTGAGCAGGCCGATGGCGAGCACGCCGGCCAGCACATAGGCGAAGGCCAGCCCGTCGGGTGTTCCCGAATTCAGAAGTTGCAGATACCAGGCGACAGACATCGCCATGATCGCGACCGCCGAGAGATCGATGCCCCGGCCGATGATGACGACCGCCATGCCGAGCGCGAGTATGCCCAGCACCGACACCGAGCGGACGATGGCGACAAGGTTGTTGGGGTCGATGAAGCCCGGCAGGCCGATGGCGGCGGCAACGAACAGCACCACCGCAATGGCAAAGACGATGCCTTCCTGGTTCAGGCTCCTGAAATTCGGCCAGCCAATCGTGTTCATGTCTGCTTACGCCCCGATGGCAACGCTGCCACCCCTTGGGGAAGAAAGCTAATCGGCTCAGCGCCGGTTCGTCAAATGAATCCGCGTTCAGAAGCCCGGCCAGCGGCGATATTCATCGAGTGGACGCATCGATTGCCAAAACTGGTGCAATGCCCGGAAAAGCCTGGATTTTTGGCAATTGGTTGCGCCATCGCAATGGCTCGCGAAATCGCCACACCAAGGCGAAAGGATAGAGCGGAATTTATCTCCGCATCGGGCGGAAAAATCGATCTCAATTCCTCGGCGCGTGGCCTGAAACCTCGGCGCCCGCACCCGGCGGCAGCGCGAGGAAGCGGAACGACGCCACCAGCCCGATGGCGCCGATCGCCAGGAAGGCGATTCGAAAATCGACGAGGTCGAGCGCCGGCCGGTCCCTGGCGATCTGCGACAGGTTGAGGATCGCCGCCGCCACCGCGACGCCGAACAGCATCGCCACTTGCTGCAGCATGCTCGACAGCGTCGCCGCCGAGCTGCGCTGCGCCGCGTCGATGTCGGCGAAGGCCAGCGTGTTGAGGGCAGTGAACTGCATCGAGCGCGACAGGCCGGCGATCAGCATCAGCACAATCACCAGCGCTTGCGGTGTTTGCGGCGAGATCGCCGCGCAAGCCGCGATCGACGCCGAGGCGATCAGGCCGTTGACGACCAGCACCGAGCGGAAGCCGAAGCGCCGCAGCGTCGGCGTCGTCACCGTCTTCATGCCGAGATTGCCGAGGAAATAGGCCAGGATCATCATGCCGGCATCGACGGGGCTGAGACCGAAACCGACCTGGAACAGCAGCGGCAACAGGAACGGCGTGGCATTGATCGCCACCCGGAAAATGGTGCCGGCGGCAAGCGTCGATATGGCGAAGGTCAGCACCTTGAACGACGAGAGGTCGAGCAGCGGATGCGGCGCACGCCTGAGATGGCGCATTGCCAGCCAGCCGATGACGATGCCGGCGGCGATCAGCAGCACTGTTGGCAGGACACCGTCCTCAGGATGCGCGATGCGCTCGAGGCCGTAGAGCAACAGGGCGAGCCCGGCCGATGTCAGCACGAAGCCCGGCCAGTCGAGCGGCTTGGGATCGGCTTCGCGGTCGCCCGGAATGAAGCGGGCGACCAGCGCCAGCCCGATCACCCCGAGCGGGATGTTGATGAAGAAATTCCAGTGCCATGACAGATAGGTCGTGATGAAGCCGCCGAGCACCGGCCCGACCACGGGCGCGAACAGCGCCGGCCAGGTGATCAGTGCCGTGGCATTGAGCAGTTCGGACTTCGAGGCGTTGCGCAAGACGAGAATGCGGCCGACCGGTGTCATCAGCGCGCTGCCCAGCCCTTGCACGACACGTGCGGCGACGAACTGGGTCAAATTCTGGGAGAAGCCGCAGGCGAGCGAGGCCAGCGTGAAAAGGATGATCGCTAGCAGGAAGATGTTGCGCGCGCCGAAGCGGTCGGCGAGCCAGCCCGACAGCGGCACGAACACCGCCATGGTCAGCATATAGACGGTGATGCCGATGCTCATCGCCACCGCCGGCACGCCGAAGGACGCGCCCATCTGCGGCAGCGAGGTCGAGATGATCGTCGAATCCAGCAACTGCATGAAGAAGGCGATGGCAACGATCAACGCCACGCGCCGCGCATTGGTGGCCGTTTCGGGTAAGGTTTCAGTCTCGGGAATGGCAGTCATGACGGGACCGGTTTGAACAGCATTTGGCCGGCCGCGTCCAGACACGGCGCAACAAACTTTCGTGTCGCATCGCGGCCTGTTATGGATGAGCGGCGACCGGGGAAAGTGCACGCAGCAGATGAAACCCATCTATATCGACTACCTCAATGCGCTCGACATTGACGCCCTTGCCATGACCGATGGTGAAATCATTGCCGCCGTCGAGGCTGGCCTGGTGGCGCAAGGCAATGGCCAGACGGTTATCGAGCCGCGCGTTCATCTCGAGCCGGATCCGTCCTTCCACGGTCATTTCAATGTGTTGCGCGGCTACGTCGCGCCGCTCGACACCGCCGGCGTCAAGATCGTCGGCGACTATGTCGACAATTACCTGCACGGCCTTCCCTCGGAATTCGGCATCCTCAATCTGTTCGATCCGCGCACCGGCACGCCGCGCGCCATCCTCGACGCCACCGTCATCACCGACATGCGCACCGGCGCCGTCACCGCTATCGGCGCCAAACATCTGGCGCGCAAGAATTCGAAGGTGCTGGCCCATATCGGCGCGCGCGGCACCGCCTACTGGAATGTGCGCCTGCTCGACCATCTCTTCGACTTCGACGAGATCCGCGTCCATTCGCGACGCCCGGAAAGCCGCGACGGCTTTGCCGCCAAACTCTCCGCCGATCTCGGCAAGACGGTGACGGCGGTAGCCGACTGGAAGAGCTGCATCGAAGGCGCCGACATCGTCGTCGAGGCCTCGCGGCTGCCTGAGCCGCAGCCATTGTTGAAGACCGAATGGATCAAGCCCGGCGCGCTGGTCGTGCCCTATGGCACGATGAGCGCGGTGGAATTGTCGCTGAGCGACATCATGCAGAAAATGGTCGTCGACGACTGGGGGCAGTGCAAGGGCGGCAAGTTCGGCTCTTTGCGCGCCCATGTCGAGACCGGGCGCCTAAGCGAAAAAACGCTGCATGCCGAGCTTGGCCAGATTGCCGCCGGCCTCAAGGCCGGGCGCGAAAACGACAGCGAGACGATCCTGTTCTGGCACCGCGGCCTGTCGCTGTCCGACATTGCGTTGGGCAAGGCGATGCTGGCCAAGGCGCAGGCGCAAGGCATCGGCCAGAGACTGCGTTTCGCATGAGCGCGCTCGTCCTCACCGGAGCCGGCGTCGGCACTGCGGATGTCGCCGCAGTCGCCCGCGAAGCGCGCAAGGTGGAGGTCGCGCCTGATGTCATCGGCAGGCTGGAAAGGGCGCGAAAGGTGCTCGACCAGGCCGCCGCGTCCGGCCAACCCATCTATGGCCTCAACACCGGGCTCGGCGCCAATCTCGGCACCACGGTGGAGGGCGACGCCAGCGTCTTCCAGCGCCAGTTGCTGGAAGGACGCAGCGGCGCGGTCGGCGAAGCTCTGTCGGTCGAAAGCGTGCGGGCAACCATGTTTGCGCGCGCGGCGATGCTTTCTACCGGAGGCTCCGGCCTTTCGCCTGCCGTGTTTGTGGCTTTGGTCGACGCGCTCAATGCCAGCGTCCATCCGGTGATGCCGTCGCTCGGCTCGATCGGCGCCGGCGATCTGGTGCTGATGACGGCGCTCGCCCGCCTGCTGACCGGCGAAGGCGAAGCAGACTATCAGGGTCGGCGCATGCCGGCCGCCAAGGCGTTGATGATGGCCCGCCTCGTCCCCATCAGCCTGGCGCCCAAGGACGGGCTGTCGCTGATCAACGCTTCGGCGGTTTCAGCGGGCAGCGGTGCGCTCGTAGTGACGGATGCGCTGTCCGCCCTTGCCCAGCAGCACCAGGCCGGCGCGCTGACCATGGAAGGCATCGGCGCCAACCGCACCATCCTCGATCCGCGCCTGCACATGGCGCGCCCGGCGGCAGGCCAGCAGGAAGCAGCCAAAGCCCTGCACGATCTGCTCGCCCGCGACGAGGCGCCGGCGCCGACCACCTTGCAGGATCCGCTGTCGATCCGCTGCATGCCCTCGATCCATGGCGCGCTGATCGAGGCGATCGGTCAGGCCCGGCAAGCCGTGGAGATCGAGCTCAATGCCGCCGCCGACAACCCGCTGGTGCTCAGCGACGACGACCTGGTGCTGTCGACCGGCAATTTCCACACAGCGGCGCTGTCGCTCGCCTTCGAGACGCTCGGCCTGGCGATCGCTCAATGTGCCGCCGCGAGCGCTGCCCGCTTCATCCAGCTCACCGGCTCCGGCCGCAACGGCCTGCCGAAATATCTGTCGCCGGTCGGCGGCGCCTCGGCCGGCTTCGTGCCGCTGCAGAAGACGGCGACATCGATCCTGGCCGCCATCCGCCACAGGGCCAATCCGGTGATGCTCGACTTCCTGCCCGTCTCGGAAGGCGTCGAGGACCATGCAACGCAGACACCTCTGACTGTTGCGAAATGCGCCGGGATGGTCGCGCTGTGGCGGCGGCTGATCGCCTTCGAATTGATGGCGGCCGCACAGGCGATCGACCTGCGCGACCGGTTCACGCCAGCGCCCCGTACCGCCGCTGTTCACACGGCGATACGCGCGCTGGTCCCCGCCCTGAAAGAGGACCGGCCGCTCGGCATCGACGCCGAAGCACTCTATGCCGCCCTCGCCGGCGGAGGCTGGCAGGTGAATCTACGCCCGGCCGACCTTGTCCAGGAACAGGCGTAGCTCACCCGGATCCATGTGCACCACATGCCTGTCCTCGGGATAGGCAAGGTTGTTGACGTCGGCGACGTACTCCGAGAACGCGGCGATGCGCTCGGCCTGCAAGCGATCATATTCGGCGGCGAAATTGCGATAGACCTTGGAGTGGCGGGGCATGTGGCCACGGTTCTGGCCGAGGATGTCGTCGGCGAACAGATACTGCGCGTCGCAGCCGGTGCCCGCCCCCATCGACAGCATGATCAGCGACGTCCGCTCCGAGATCGCCTTGGCCACCTCGACCGGCACCACTTCGATCTCGGCGCCGATGGCGCCGGCGGCCTCCAGTTGCTTTACCGCTGCGAAGACCTCCATGGCGGTGTCGGCGGTTTTGCCGACCGCCTTGAAGCCGCCCGTCCAGGTGGCGCGCGACGGGATCAGGCCAACATGGCCGATGACCGGGATGGCGTCGTCGGCCATCCGCTTGATCGTGGCGTAGCCGGCGCTGCAATAGACCGCGTCGGCGCCGGCCTTGTAGAGCCGGAAGGCCCAGCGCAGGAAATCGTCGGCGGTGCCGATCTCGAAAAAGTTCTCGCCCGGCATGGTGAACAGGCTGGGCGCCGCATCGCGGTATTGCGGGTTGAGCACCAGTTCGGGCGGCACCGAGACGATGTCGACCCCTGCCCGTTCGGCAGCCTCGGCCTCGTCCATCGTCAGCACACGCAGCATGGTCAGCTGGCGCTTGCCCTTCATGGCGCGCAGGTCCGCCACCGTCGGTCTTTTTCGGCTCATCGAAAGAATTCCCTCTGTTATGTGCTGCGGCAGGTCAGCCGATCTGGATCATCACTTTGCCAGCCTCGACCTTCACCGGATAGGTTTTGAGATTGACGCAGACCGGTGCGCCCTTGGCGGCACCAGTTTTGTAGTTGAAGCGGCCATTGTGCTTGGGGCATTCGATGATGTCGCCCATCACCAGCCCGTCGGCCAGATGTGCCTTCTCATGCGTGCAGTACCCGTCGGTGGCGAAGAACTCGTCGTTCGGGCTGCGATAGATGGCAAAGGTGCGTCCGCCATGGTCGAACCGGATGACGTCCTCTTCCTCGACATCATCGACGCCACACGCTTCAACCCAGACGGCCATCTGGTTCTCCCCTATTCCGCTGCCGCCGGGACGGTCAGGGCGTGGAACTCCTCCCGGTACGGCCGCGCCGTCGGTGGCAGCTCGCGCTTGAGGAAGTAGTCCTCGTACTGGAGTTGTTTGATGAGCACCGGCCAGACTTCGCGATAGGCATGCCACATCGAAGGGTTCGGCTCCGGCAGATCATGCTTGATCAGTTCATGCAGCTTCGGCAGCGCGTGATAAGGCACCATCGGGAACATGTGATGTTCGACGTGGTAGTTCATGTTCCAGTAGATGAAGCGGCTGATCGGGTTCATGTAGACGGTGCGCGTGTTCAGCCGGTGGTCGGTGACATTGTCAGCCAGCCCGATATGCTGCAACAGCCCGGTCAGCACCATGTGCCAGCTGCCGTAGAGGCGCGGCAGGCCGATCAGCACCAGCGACAGGAATGACCAGAGGTAGAGGGCCAGCGCGATCGTCGCGACATAGATGGCGACATGCCAGCGCGCGGCGATCACCGCCTTGTGCTGCTCCATCTCGGGTACGAAGCTCTTTTCGTCGGGCGAGAGGTTGCCGAACGCGTTGCGCACCAATGTCGGCAGCGAATAACGGAAATCGAGCACGCCGGTGAAGGCGAGTGCGGCGCGCAACAGGTCCGGCGGACGCATCACGGCGATCTCGGCGTCGCGGCCGACGATGATGGTGTCGGTGTGATGACGGGCATGGCTCCAACGCCAGGTCACCGGATTGCGCATCAGCATGAAGCTGGCGATCTGGTACACGACGTCATTCATCCAGCGTGTGCGGAAGGCGGTGCCGTGGCCGCATTCATGCCACCGCGAGTCGCTGGAGGAGCCGTAAAGCACGCCGTAGACCAAGAAGAACGGCACGCACCACCATGTGCCCCAGAACCAGATGCCGCCGGCAGCCGAGCCGAGGATGGCGGCGATCCAGATGATGGTGTCGCGGATCGCCGGCCCGTCGGAGCGCTGCATCAGCTCCTTCATCGTCTTGCGCGGCACATCGGTATGATACCACTCGGCCGAGGCCAGCCCGGTCTCGATCGCGATCCGCGTGCTTTCGCCAACCAGGCTGTAGTCGCGCTTTGTCTTGCCAGCCGTCATCATGGCCTCCGGATAGTGAACCGGGCGGGCTGATCAGCCTGCCCTTCCTGGCGGCACGCGCCCGTCATCGACCTGTGCCCCCGAGGATCGGAAAATTACCTGATGGCATCGGGTAATCCTCTTGCGGCTGTGTGGCGATCGCCGCGATCCGTCGCTCGCATGCAGCGATCGCGCCGGCGCCGTCGAGCACCCGAAACACCGCATCATAAGAGCGGCTGTCGCCATGCTCCAGCCAGATCATCTCGCCACGTTCGCGGGCAGCGAGATTGCCCAGCACATGATGCGTCGAGGGCTCTATTCCCAGCGCATACTGCCCCGCCTGGAAATTCTGCCATTGATAGGCGCAAGGCAGCTGGTCCTTGCGCGTCACCAGTTCAAGGCCAAGCCCGATGCGGTCGTTGACCACCGCCACAGGCACGTCGCCATTGGCATCGGCCGCCATGTCATGCTGCCAGACCTGTTCGCTGAAACCCAACTGTGGCGCCGGCATCGTGCGGTAGCCGACCTTCTGTGCCCGGTAGCGCTCGCCCTCATGGCTGGCCCAGACGACCTCCCGGATCGGCGCCAGATAGCGCGAGCCTTCGTCGAGCAAGGGATGGCTGATATTGACGTGGTAGAAATACATATGCGGCGTGCGGTTGAAGCCGTGATTGACGACACGGTCGAAGAGCCGGATCTCGTTGCCGCCGACATCGGCCTCGATGCGCCGCAGCAGATGCAGGTCCTCGCCGAACACCGCCGACTGCTGGATGATGCCTTCGGCCCACAGCACGCAGCGGTCGCCGTCCCAGGTCTCGCCATAACCGGTCAGCCTGGCCGGAATGGTGCCGACGCGGCCATGCAGCGAGTGGACCACGGCCTTCTTGCCTGGGTAGTTGTAGTTTTCGGCCGGCACTTCTTCCTGGCCCAATATGTGGTCGAGACCGCACGTCACCAGCAGACCGGAGAACGACCGAGCCCAGCCCAGCCCCCCTTCCCCCTCATACTCGTGCAGACCGGGGCTGCGAAAACCGCTCGGCGAATGCCAGCCGATGGCCTGGCCCTTGAAGTCGCAGTCGGCGATATCGAGCGCCCGGTCGACCAGCGCGGTGAAGCGCAGGCCCGAGCCGGTGCGGAACTCCAGCATGCGGACGCCGCGTTCCACACCGTCGCCGAGCGTCATCAGCCGCACGCCGGCGAATTGCGACAGCATGCCCGAGCGTTCACGGACCTGCCGGCGCGACAGCGTCTTGCCGTAGAGCTCTACCATGTCACGGCCGCTTCTTCACTTCACTGTCGTCCCTTCAACCGGCGGCGCGGAGTGACTATCACAGGCCGTTGGCGCGGAACTTCCCGTCGAGGAACTTCTTGGCGCGCGGCGCGTCGTCTTCGGCCAGATGCTCGATGATGACCGGGATGTTCGGATGCTTCTCGGCCAGCCGTTGAAGGTAGAGGTCGTAGTTCAGCGAGCCGAGACCAGGCGCCGGCAGTTCGATCTCTCCGACGCCACGGAAGGTGTGGCTTTCCATGGCGTTGTCGTCACCGATATCGGCGTGCTTCTCGGACTTGTCGCTGCCCGAACGCTTGACGTCCTTGGCGTGGGCAATCTTGATCTTGTCGGTCAGCGTGTCGAACACCTGATTCAGGATCTGGTCCATCCTGTCGATGTTGTGCGTCTCGAAATAGTTGGTCGGGTCCATCAGCAGGCCGAGGCCGGGATGGTCGACCTGGGCGAACATCCTCACCGTCTCCTCGACCGAACCGACGACGTTGTTGACATAGGTTTCGAGCAGGAAGACCGCGCCATGGTCATAGGCCGTCTGCGCGAGGTCGGCGACCACCTTGCGGCATTCCTCGAAACCCTCCTCGGTCTTGTTCTTGGGGTGATGCACCCAGTCGGATTCGGTGTTGTAGGTGCCGGTTTCCGAGATCACATAAGGGCTGCCGAAATGGCGGGCGTTGCGGATGATCTCCTTCAAATAGCCGACACGCTTGTCGCGCTCGGCCTTGTCCGGATGGATGATGTTGGTGTAGCCCGACACGCAGCAGATCGGCAGATTGTGTTCGCGAAACGCGTCGCGGACTTTTTTGGCCTTGTCCTTGGTGATCTGCCCGGCCGACAGGTCGACATCCCTGAAATGCAGGTCGAGTTGCACCGTGTTGAAATCGAGCCCGCGGATCTTCTTCGCCGTCTCTTCGAGACCGTACGGGAAATAGCCCGTGAAAATACCTGCCTGCATCATGGTGTGAATTCCTCCCTATAAGCGATTCAGTTGACTGGTGTTTCAGTTGATCGGGATTTCGGAAAGCTTGACCGTGCGGCCCTCGTCGATCGAGCGATAGCCCGCCTCGACCAGCGCCATGGTCTTGACGTTGTCGGCGACGGACAGTGCCGGCGGCGTGCCGGTCTTCACTGCATGCTGCAGCTGTTCCATCACGCCGATGAAGGCATGCGGGAACCACATCGTGTCCCAACGGGGCGTCACCCACGCGCCACCGGTCGTCTCGGTCGAGGCGTAGGTCAACGTCGAGGCAGAGCCCGTCGGCCAGCCGATGGTGCCCTTGGCGACACCCTTTGTGCCGTCGACGCGCCAGTTGATGTGCTGGTCGTCCTTGTAGCCATCCTGGCGCGGGCCGGACCAGACATCCTCTAGCGACACGGCGAGCACACCGGACGGAAAGCGCAGCGTCGACACCGTGATGCCGTCGGAATGGTCGAAGCGCGTGCGCGGGTCCTTGCGCGTCAGCGTAGTGATCTCGTCGGGATCGCCGAACAGAAAGCGCAGCACGTCGAGGTGATGCACGCTCATATTGGCGAGCGTCAGCCGGTCGTAGTCCTCGAGGAAGCTCTGCCAGTGCGGAATGGCATGCATGTCGATCTGCGCGAAGACGATGTCGCCCAGCGCGCCACTGTCGATGATCTGTTTCAGCACGCGCATCGACTGGTCGTAGCGCATGTTCTGGTTGACCGAGAGGATCTTGCCGGCCTTCGCCGCCTCATCGCGCAGCTTGACCGCTTCCTCGACCGACAGCGCCAATGGCTTCTGCGCCAGGATCGCCTTGATGTGCTTCTGCTTCAGTGCGTGGCGGATCAGCGCCGGCTGCTGGTCGGGCGGAAAGGCGAGATCGATGATCTCGACATTTGTATCCTCTATCAGCTTTTCCGGCGTGTCGTGGACGGTCGGGATGCCCCAGCGCGTCGCCACCTTCTCGGCGCTGGCCCTGGTGCGCGAAGCGATCGCCACCACCGGAAAACCGGCCTCCTTGTAGGCGGCGAGATGGCACTCGGCCATGATCATGCCGGCGCCGACGCAGCCGATCCTGTATTCTTTCGTGCGCACCTTCACGTCCGGCTCGAAGCCATTGTCTGCCATCTGATCCTCCCGAAGCTCTGTCCTTGCGGCCGCCGTCATCTTGCCAGCGCTCCCCCGCTTTGCCCGAAATAATGCACTCTGGCCGACTCGCAGGATATCGCCACCATGGCATCGGGCCTGATGTCAGGCTGGCCGCGCAACAATGCCTTCAGCCGCGCCTGCCCGGCAGCGAGCGTCACCACGGTGTAGCCGCCAAGCGGCTCGACCTCGAACACCCGCGCCGGGCGGCCCGAGCCCCCGTCTGCCCACGGTCTAACCTTGATATCTTCCGGCCTCAGCCCAATCTCAACGACATCGACGGGAGCGGCCTTGTCGGCAATGCGGATCGTGCCTTCGGCCGCTTCGACGCCGCCCTCGCCGCGCACTGACCTCAGGATGTTCATCATCGGCGAGCCGAGCAGCCGCGCCACATAGGTGCTGGCCGGGCGGTCATAGATCTCGGCCGGGGCGCCGATCTGCCTGATCCTCCCGTCCTCTAGGATGGCGATGCGGTCGGCGACCGACATCGCTTCTTCCTGGTCGTGCGTCACATAGATCAGCGTCTTGCCAAGCTCGCGCTGGATGCGCTTCAGCTCGACGCGCGTCTCCTCGCGCAGTCTGGCGTCGAGCGCCGAGATCGGATCGTCCATCAGGTACGCATTGGGGTCGCGCACCAGTGCGCGGGCAATCGCCACGCGCTGCCGCTCGCCGCCCGAAAGCTGCGCCGGCGGCTTGTGCAGGATATGGCCGATATGCAGTTTCGCCGCGACGTCGGCGACCCGCCTTTTGATCTCGAGCTCGGCGACCCTGCGTTCAACCAGGGGGAAGCGGACATTGTCGAGCGCGCTCATGTGCGGGAACAGCGCCAGGTTCTGGAACACCATCGCCACGTTGCGCTCGGCCGGCGACACCGTGTTGACCGGCTTGCCGCCGATCAAGATTTCGCCGGTGTCAGGCGTCTCCAGCCCGAGCACCAGGCGCAGGATTGTCGACTTGCCCGACAGCGGCGGACCAAAGAAGCAGAAGAACTCGTTGTCGTTGACCGTGAACGAGGCGTCATCGACAGCGAGTGTCTTGCCGTAGCGCTTGGTCACATTGCGGAAGACGATATCGGCCATCTTAACCTGCCTTGATCGCAAGGCCGGTCGCGGCGTCGAAGATACGCACCGACGATGCGGCGGGAGCGACGACAGCGATGTCGCCGATCGCCAGGCCGACATCATTGTCGAACACCGTCTTTACCGCGCTTTCGCCCTCGCCGAGATGAACGATGGTGCGCGCACCGATCCGTTCGACGAAGCTCACCGGCATGGCGAGGCCCCGCCCATCTTGCACAAGCGTCGCCTGTTCGGGCCGAAATCCGTAAAGCACCTCGCCGCGCGCGCCACGCAAGGCCGCCGCGAGCGCGTCCGGCAGCCGCGGGGTGATGCCCAACGGCCCGAGATCGACGACCAGCCCACGGTCGCTCTCCGCCGGCCTGCCCTTGAGCAGGTTCATGCCCGGCGCGCCTATGAAGCGAGCGACGAAGACATTGGCTGGATCGTTATAAACCTCGAGCGGCGTGCCGACTTGCTGCAGCACGCCGTGATCCATGACAGCGATGCGGTCGGCCATGGTCATCGCCTCGAGCTGGTCGTGGGTGACATAAACCATCGTCTGCCTGAACTGGCGCTGCAGTTGCTTCAGTTCGGTGCGCATGACGGCCCGGAAAGCGGCGTCGACATTGGACAGCGGCTCGTCGAGCAGGAAGATCGCCGGCTCCATGATCGCCGAGCGGCCGATTGCCACCCGCTGCAATATGTTGACCGACAGCCGATCGGCCTTGCGGTCGAGCAGCGGCGTCAGCTGCAGCATCTCGGCAATGGCGCCGACGCGGCGATCGATCTCGGCCTTCGCGGCACCACGCATCTTCGGCCCGTAGGCGAGGTTCTGGCGCACCGTCATATGGGTGAAGATGGCATAGTTCTGGAAGACGAAGCCGACGCCGCGCCGCCCCATCGGCACCCCGGCCATGTCGCGCTCGCCGAACAGGATCTTGCCGCCGGTCGGCTCCTCCATGCCGGCGATCATGTTCATCGTCGTCGATTTGCCGCAGCCTGACGGCCCGAGCAGTGCCATGAACTCGCCGTCCGATATGGCAAGATCCATCGTCTTCAGCGCAGTGAAGTCGCCGAACTTCTTGACCAGGCTCTGCAAGTGGATCGCACTCATGCCGGCACCTCGCGCGACCGCGCCATGCGCCTCATGGCCAACACCGCGACGATCGACAGCACGATCAATATGGCCAGCGCGATTGCCGCCACATAGCCCCAGATCAGGTCCTGCGTGGTGAGCTTGTAGATGTAGACGGAGATGGTCTCGGTGGCGACGCCGGGGCCGCCGCCGGTCATGATGTAGAGCGTGTCGAAGATCTTGAAGTTCTCGATCACCCGGATCGCCAGCGCGATGATGATGATCATCTTCATCTTCGGCAGCACGATGGTGACGAAGCGCTGCCACGGATTGGCGCCGAGCAGCGTCGCCGCCTTGATCTGATCCTCCGGCACGCCGACCAGACCGGCAAGCAAGATGAGGAACATCAGCGGCGTCCACTGCCAGATGTCGGCGACCATGACCGCAAACAGCGCCAGCGTCGGATCCGACAGCCAGGCAATGGTGACGGGAGAGCCGGTGAGCGACGACAGGATATCGTTCACCGGTCCGCCCGACTGGAACAGCATGAAGAACATGTAGCCGGCCACCGCCGGCACCACCATCATCGGCATCAGCAGGATCGAGTAGAAGATGCGCTTGCCGGGAAAATCGTCGGCAAACAGCGTCGCCAGCGCCAGCCCGAGCAGGAATTCCGCCGGCACGCAGACGATCATGACGATGGCCGTACGCTTCAGTGCGCTCCAGAAGCGCGCGTCGGCGGCAAGGTCGGTGTAGTTGGCGAAGTTGTTCCACAGCGACCAGGCGTTCCACCAACCAAGGCCCGACAGCGGCGACCAGTCGGTGACGCTGATGTAGAGCTGCATCAACAGCGGGAAGGCCGAGATGAACAGCACGAGGATCTGCGCCGGCAGCGTCAACCGGAAGCCGAGCCTTGCCCCTTCGTCGCGCAGGTCCGGTCTTGCCTGGGCGGTTTTCATCGCGTCCTCTGAAATCGTCGCCATCACCGCGCTCATTGCTTGAGCGCCCCGAAAGTCAGCCCGCGCACCAGATGGCGCTGGATGGCGATGCCCATGATGACAGGCGGCACGGCGGCGATGAGGCCAAGGGCTGCCTTGGCGCCATAGAGCTGCCCGGTCATCGAGGACGACAGCGAAGCCATGTAGACCGGGATCGTCACCCATTCGCGCGTCGTCAAAAGCAGCGCGATCAGATAGTCCGACCAGTTGAGGATGAAGACGAACAGCGCGGCACTGGCGAGCGGCGCGCGCATCATCGGCAGCGTGATGCGGGTGAAGACGCGCAGCCGCGAACAGCCCTCGACAAGTGCTGCCTCCTCGATCTCGCGCGGCATGTCGTCGAAGAAGGTTTTCATCAGCCAGAAGGCGAAAGGCAAGGTTACGATGCCATAGATCAGAGACAGCCCCCACCAGCTGTCGGTGAAATTGAGGAAGGACCACATGATCATCACCGGGATCATGACCGCCATCGGCGGAAACAGCCTGAGCTGGATCAGCGCCAGCGGCAGGTTCTGGCCGGAGCCGAAACGCGACAGGCCGTAGGCGGCGGCAGTGCCCGCCGACATCGAGATCACCGTGCCGAACACCGCCGACAAGAGCGACGAGGCGATCGGCTTCAGAGCGGTGCGGTCGAGCGCGACGATCAGGTTGTTGGTGGAGTCGCCGAAGACGAAACGGAAATTGCTGAGCGTCGGGTTCTTCGGCCACCATGTCAGGTCGGCTCCGGTCGCCGACCATTCGGCGATCGGCTTGAACGCCATCGACACCATCCACAGGATCGGCACCAGCGTCACCGCCATCGCCGCGAAGATAGCGGCGTAACGGAATATCTCGAAAGGGATGGAACGCTTCATCTGGCGGCTTTGCTGGTGGCGTCGTTGGCGGAGGGGAGAAGCAAGCTCCTCCCCTCCTTCGATGTGATCCCGGGAGGAGGATCAGGCGATTGGATCGAGAACTGTCGGCCAGGCTTCCTTGTTGGACTTGATGGCTTCTAGCAGCTTGTCCTCGCCGGTGCGCCTGGCGATCTTCTTCCACTCGGCTTCGGTGTCGGCCATCGCCTGCTCGGCGGTCTTGGCCTTGGTCAGTGCCGCCATGAGGTTCTCGTCCAGCGCATTGTGGAAGGCTGTCGCGCCGGGATAATTGATGGTCGGCACGGTGCGGGCCACCGTCTCGCGCACAATGTCCATGTGGTAGGCATGGTAGGTCTGGCGCACCAAAGGATCGGAGAAATCCGAAAGCCGGAACGGATCCAGATAGCCGCCAGGGTTAGCGCTCATCCAGGCGTAGATGCGGGCGGAGCCCAGCCATTGCAGCAGCAGATAGGCGACCTCCTGGTTCTTCGACTGTGACGAGACCATTCCGGTCAGCGAGAACCACAGCACGGAACGGCTGATCAGCTTGCCGTCGATCTCGCGGCCGGGCGGCAGCATCGAACCGATCTTGCCGGTGACAGCTGAATCCTTGTTGCCGGCATTGTCGAGGAATTTCGGCAGGTTGGAGAAGGCGCAGGTCATCGCCGCACCACCCTTGGCGAAATTGCCATACTGCTCAGGCCAGCCCCACGAGATCGCATCCGGCGAATGATGCGACAACGATGCGATATATTCGTTGGTGGCGGCGATGCCTTGCTCCGAATTAATCAGCGGCTTGCCGTCATCGCCAAACAGGAACTGGTTGGGCGAGGCCATCGAGACATAGCGCTGGTACCAGTTGGTGTAGCCCCAGCCCTGGTTGCGCAGGTCGGTCGAGCCGAACAGGCCCTTGTCCGGGCGCTGGAAAAAGGCGGCGATGTCGCCGTGCTGCTTCCAGGTCTTCGGCGGCGCCAGATCGTAGCCATACTTGTCCTTGAAGGCCTTCTTCTCGGCCTCGTCGCCGAACAGGTCGGTGCGGTAGACCCAGGTTTGGAAGTCGCCGTCCAGCGACACGCCATAGTTCGAGCCGCGATATTTGTTGAGCAGCGACACGCCCTTGGCGCCGTTGACATAGCCGGTCACCGGATCGTCCCACTCAGGCTTGTACTGCGCGACAAAGTCGTCGAGCTTGGCGATGCCGCCGGTTTCGGCGAGGTCGCCGAGGCGGTTCCATTCGGTCGAGTAGATGTCGTACGCCCCACCCTTGGTGGAGATGTCCTGCATCGTCTTGGTGAATTCCTGGCCGTTCGGCAGGCCGACGATTTCGATCGGAATGCCGGTCTCCTTTTCCCACAGATCCTTGATCGACGGCGCGCCGGCAGGGAACGGCTGCGTCAGTTGGCCGATCGAACCGTCCGACAGGCCAAGCACGATCTTGGCCGGCGCCTTGCCGGCACCCTTCAGCGCCTTGGCCGCCTCGATGGCGCGGCCTTCCGGTGTGTCGGCGCCATATTGGTAGCGCTCGGCTCCATCGAAGCCGGTCGGGCCACCGATCATGCCTGGCGCCAGCGCGTCGGCCGCATAGGCGCGGCTCGGACGAATGAATTTCGGCGCAATACCAGCGGCGGCCATGATCACGGCCGCTTTTCCTCCGGACGCCAGCAAGCGGCGCCGCGACATGCGGATCAAGTCAGACATTGAAACTCCTCCCTCAGGGCCACGTTTCCTCCACGGCCTTATGAGGGATATTGACGGCAGCATGGGAACGATGTCAACATCATAAATAATCAAAATACCTCACAACATTGCAAACAGAGCGAGAAAATGCGTTATATCGGATCCATACATCACTCCTGATGCCTAGATTTGAGGGGAAATGCATCTTGCCAGCCTCGTGCAGCCCTGCCGGGCGATTTGATTTAGCCCGGCGGCTTGCGCATCGGCCAAGGGCGGATACATCATTTCCCATCAGAATCGCGAATGGCAGAGAAGCCACCCGACCTGACGCATGCAGGAGATGAAAGACGGTGCGGTCCACCCTGACTGACATAGCCCGGGAAGCCGGTGTCTCGGCCGCCACGGTCGACCGAGTGCTCAACAACCGCCCCGGCGTGCGGGCGCGCACGCGTGAAATCGTGCTCGAAATGGCGCAGCGGCTCGGCTACATCGCCGAAGGCCCGAACGGGGCGCCGCCGGGACACTTGCCCAGCGATGTCATCCGGCTCGACTTCGCGCTGCCGGCCGGCACCAATTCCTTCATCAAGATGCTGCACCGCCACATCGAGGCGCAGGCGCAGTCACGACCCGACCTCGATGTGCACATCGCCACCATCGAAGGGTTCAACCCGGACGGCCTCGCCCGCCTGCTGCAGGAATTGCGTGGACGGACGCAAGGCGTCGGCGTCATTGCGCTCGACCATCCGACGGTGCGCGAGGCGATCCGCTCGCTGTCGGCCAACGACATCAAGGTGGTGACCATCGCCTCCGACATCCTGCATGTGCCGAGGGTCGCCTATATCGGCATCGACAACCGCGCCGCCGGGCGGCTGGCCGGCTATCTGCTCAACCGCTTCATGGGATCGGGACGTCCGGGCAAGGTAGCGCTGTTCGCCGGCTCGCTGTCCTATCGCGGCCACGAAGAACGCGAGATGGGGTTCCGCCATATCCTGACGGAGGAATCGCCCAATCTGCAGATCGTCGAGATGCGCGAAATGCTCGACGACCGCGAAAAGGCCTATTCGGAGGCGTCCGCCCTCCTGGAGCGGCATCCCGACCTTGCCGCGATCTACAATGTCGGCGCCGGCAACACCGGCATCGCCCGCGCACTCAAGGAGCGCGGCCGCGCGCAGTCCATGGTTTTCCTCGGCCATGAGGTGACCGACGGCACCAAGGACCTTCTGCTCGATGGCACGCTCGACGCGGTCATCGACCAGAATCCGCGCGTCGAGGCGCGTGAAGCGCTCAACACCTTAACCCATGCGGTCAGAGGACTGCCCTATGAATTGCACCAGCCAAGGCTGCAGGTGATCTTCAAGGAGAACATCCCGGAGATCTGACCCAGCCGAGCGGGGCAGCGCTGCAAAGGCCCGCCCCATCAGATGCTTCCACTCAGTCTGGGAGACTCCCGATGCTGACAATCGCCCGGCCATCCGCTCCGAGGCCGACCGCGATCCGGTCGCCGGAGGCGACACCGGCAATGTCGCACACCACCAGCGGCATACGGATGTCGTAGAGGAATTCGGCGACGATGGCGCCCACCGCAAGGATCGGGTCCGGCCGCTCCAGAAGAATGCCGGCCGGTGCCGTGCCCCTGCGGATCGCTTCGGCCAGGACCGAGGATGAGGATGACGAGCCGCGCCCGCTCGGCATGACCAGGATTTTGCCGGCGACATTCTGGCTGAGGCCCGGATGCGAATGGTCAATGATGTCGCCAGTCTCGGCGTCGATGCCGCCCCAGAAGCTGAGCGGCTGCGAAAACACCAACGCCTGGCCCTCGGCCTCGCCGGCCAGCTGGAAGGTGCCGAACCGCTCGACGGCCCCGGTTTCTGTCGACCAAATCATGGCGCACCCCGCACGACATGCCCGACTGCAGCCGAGCGGATGCAATCCTTCATGTCGGCGAAGGCGACGGACACGCCGATATTGCCCGGCGCATAGTGCGCCCATTTGCCCGAATTGGTCATCACCACGCCGTCGAGCCGCTCGAGGATCGAGGTGACGTAGGTGCAAGTGTCGGCGACCGGGATCAAGCCGAACGCCTCCATGCCGGCCAGCGCGCCCTCCTCCTGCAATCGCGTCAGCGTTGCGCGGCCGGTGTTGACATAGATCGGGATGCGCCTCCCCGGCGCAACGTCGCGCAGCATCGGCAACAGCCGCATCCATTCGTCATGCGAGAAATGCGGAGTACCAAGCGACACGGCCGCCAGCGGCGCGCCATCGGGCACACTCGATAGCTTCGCCAGCGCGTGATCGATATCAGCGCGGGTGATGCGGATCGTCTCTTCCGCCGCGTAGCCCTGGAACGCCTCATAAAGCGTGCTTGCTTCCGGCGTAATGCCGACCGCATGGAACAACGCCACTGCGCCGGTGGTTGCCGCGGCGGCGCCTAGCGCCTTCAACTGGTCCTCGTCGCGCGGTTGTGGCAGGCCTGCAATCACCGGAATCCGGTCGCCGCTCGCTTGCCCGATGAATAGCCCAACGCCGACGAACAGGCTGTCGTTCGGCTCCGGGTCAGGAACGGCCAGCTCGAACAGGATCCGGCCACGCCGGTTCTCGCTCAGATGCAGGCCCCAGGCCGGCGCGCGCCCGGTCATGGCGCAACACAGGTCGATGAAATCGCCATAGCGGTTGGTGCGCGCGCCGATGACCGAATTGGCAAAGACGATGGCGTTGGATTCACCCCAGGCGATCTGCTCGCCGAAGCCCGGCCGGAACCGTGTCTGGTAGGGTGCGCAGGTGAAGGTCGCCTGGCAGCCGAGCTCCACATGCGCCTTCATCAGCCGCCGCGCCGGCACTTCCTCCGCCGCCGGCATCTTCACCATGCCGGGATGGATGAGATCGAACGAGCCGACATTGAGCGTCGTCGGCACCTGGACGCGGCCGCCGCCCTCGACCAGCCGTTCGACGAAATCGAGCCCGGCCTTGCCGTGGTAGAGACAGCCATCGATATGCGCGCCAGCAATGTCGAGCAGGCAGCCCGCGCCAACCGCATTGGAAAACGCGACCAGGATCTTCATCGCGGCAGCTGCGGACGGGCCTTGCTCGCCGTCGAGCATGGATCGGTCCCTGGCCGTCAATTCCAGCGCCATCGATGTGCTCCGGCCCTTATTCGATCTTATGGAGGGACAGCACCCCCCTCTGCCCTGCCGGGCATCTCCCCCGCAAGGGGGGAGATCGGCTATCATAGCTGTTTCGCAAATTCTTGCGTTGCTGGAGAGGCTAGAAGGGTGAAGCGGACAATCTCCCCCCTTGCGGGGGAGATGCCCGGCAGGGCAGAGGGGGGGTGGGACGGAACGCCAACCTCCCCCATCCGGCGACAGCGCCAACTAGCCCGCGATCAGCACCGTGCTCTCCGGCGACCAGCACAGCACCACGTCCTGCCCCTCCGCCAACCGCTCGATACCGGTGTTCTGCACGATGACCTTCAGCGTCTGGCCAGCACGTTCAACGAAGTAAGTGCTGTTGTTGCCGGCAAAGATGCGCTTGGAGACCTGCCCCCGGAGCATATTGGCATTGCTCTCCGAAGCCCCGACATCGGTGGCGATGCGGATGCGTTCAGGCCGCACGGCGCAGCTCGCCTTGGCACCGGCTGTAAGCGTCGCGCCCGCTCCCGCAGCGATCGCCGTGCCGTCCGCCAGCCGGATGCCGCTGCCCGTACTGTCGCCGCGAAAGATGTTGGCGTCGCCGAGGAAGGTGGCGGCGAACTCGCTCTTCGGCCGATCGTAGATCTCCTCGGGCGGCCCTTCCTGCACCAGCCTGCCGTCGCGCAATATGCCGATGCGGTCGCTCATCGTCAGCGCCTCTTCCTGGTCGTGGGTGACGAAGATGGTGGTGATGCGGATCTCGCGCTGGATGCGCTTGAGTTCGATCTGCATGTCGACCCGCAGCGCCTTGTCGAGCGCGCCCAATGGTTCGTCGAGCAGAAGCACGCGCGGCTTGGTGACGATGGCACGCGCCAGCGCCACGCGCTGGCGCTGGCCGCCCGACAGCTGGTGCGGCCGCCGGCCGCCGAGCTTGCCGAGTTGCACAAGGTCGAGCGCGCGCTGCACTTCCGTCGCAATCACCGCCTTGGCTTCGCCGCGCACCGACAGGCCGAAGGCGACATTGTCGGCAACGCTCATATTGGGAAACAGCGCATAATTCTGGAACACCATGCCGATGCGCCGCTTCTCGACCGGCACCCGCTCGACACTCTCGCCGCCGATCGCGATGCGGCCACTGTCGGGAAAGTCGAAGCCGGCGATCTGCCGCAGCAGCGTGGTCTTGCCGCTGCCCGAGGGCCCAAGCAGCGCATAGAAGCCGCCATCGGCGAAATCGATGGAGACGTCGTCCAACGCCTTGTGCGCACCAAAGCTGCGCGACACGTTCGATACCTGCACGCCGGCCATTATTTCTCTCCGCCGAATTTGAAGAAGCGCGCCGTGAGCAGCATCAGCGCCATCGACACGACGATGATGATTGTCGAGACCGCATTGATCTCGGGCGTGAACCCCTTGCGGATCGCCGCGTAGATTTCGACTGGCAGCGTCGTCTGCCCTGGCGTCGCCAGGAAATAGGACACCACGAACTGGTCGAACGAAACGGCGAAGGCGAACAGCCCGCCGGCAATGACGCCGGGCATGATCCACGGCAGCGTGACGCGCTGCGTCACTTGCCACTGATTGGCGCCGAGCGAGCGCGCCGCCTCTTCCAGTTCCGGCGCGAAGGTCTGCAGCCGCGCCGAAACGACGACGATGACATAGGGCAGCGCCAGCGCCACATGGCCAAGCAGGATGGCATGCAGCCCGCGACCGATGCCGACGCCAAAGAAGAAGATCAGCATCGCCGTGCCGGTGATCAGCCACGGAATGGCGATCGGCGGAAACAGCAGCGCCTGCAGGAATTTCTTGCCGCGAAATTCATTGCGATAGAGCGCCAGCGACGCCGCCGAACCGAGCACCGTGCAGATGATGGTGGTGATGACCGCGATCTCGACGCTGTTCCAGGTGGCGGCGATCAACTGGTCGTTCTGCCACAGCGAGGCGTACCATTCCGTCGTCCATTCGAACGGCAATTGATAGAAGGGAGAGACGTTGAACGACATCAGCGCCATGATGATGATCGGCAGGTATAGGAAGGCGAGCAGCAGCCAGATGTAGAGGCGGCCGAGCCATTCGAGGATGCGGGTCGTCGCCATCACGCAGCCCTCTTGAGCACTGGCGAAGCGACCGCCAGGATCACCAGCACGACGGCCAGCAGGATGAAGGAGAGCGCCGCCCCAAGCGGCCAGTTGAACACCGCGACGAACTGGTCCTCGATCACCGTGCCGTAGAAGGTTCCGGTGCGGCCGCCGAGGATGCGCGGCTCCATGAAGGAACCGACAACGGGGACAAAGATAAGCGCCGCGCCCGCCACCAATCCGGGCATCGATAGCGGAATGATGACCCGCTTCAGCACCTGCAGCCGCGAGGCACCGAGCGAGCGCCCGGCCTCGATCAGCGAGTCATCGATGGCCTGCAGCGTCAGGTAGCAGGTCAACACCATGTAGGGCACATAGGAATGCACCAGGCCGATGATCACGGCCGGGTAGGAATACATCAGATCGATGTTGATCTTGAACGGCAGCACGGCGTTGAGCGCCGTGTCGAGGATGCCGCCTTCGCGCAACACCATCGCCCAGGAAAAGATGCGCACCAGCCCATTCGACCAGAACGGCAGGATGACGAGCAGGAAGATCGCTTCGCGGCTGCGGCCCTTCAGCACCTTGGCCAGCACGTAAGCCGCGGGATAGCCGATTACGATGCACCACAGCGTCACTTCGAGGCCAAGCCGCAGCGAGGCGAGCAGCAGCGTCAGATAGAGGCTTTGCGAGAAGAAGGCGGCATAGTTGCCGAGCGTGAACGCCCACGGCTTCCCCGACAGCGGCAGCTCGGTCATGAACGAGAAGAAGACCATGGCCGACAGCGGCAGGAAGATCGCCACCGTCATCCAGAGATAGGCAGGCGCCAACAGCGGCAATGCCGATCTCAGCCCGCTTCGCGACGCTGTCGCAGCTGCCATGATACCTTCCTCCCCAGGATCGGAACGACCGGCCGGCGCGGACCGCCGGCCGGCCCCGATGTCGGCCTTATTTCACGTCGACCTTGAGCTGCTGCCACAGCGCCAGATAGGCCTCGCGCTGCGCATCGGTGATCGGCGCCTGGAACTGGATGCGCTTGGCGACCTCTGGATCGCCCATAACCTTGCGGTTGAAGGCATCCTCGGGCAACGCTTCCACCGCCTTGGTGTTGGCGGACACCGGAGCACCGACCTTGGTGACCCACTCGACGTAGAATTTCGGGTCGATCATGTAGTTGATGAAGGCCTCGGCGCCGGCGACATTCTTGGCGCCGACCGGGATGGAAAAGGCATCAAGCCAGGCGACGGCGCCTTCCTGCGGCACAACCAGCGAGACCGGCAGCTTGAAATGCGTCTTGGCGCGATCGGCCGAGCCGCTCCAATAGGTGCCGATGTCGATCTGGTTGGAGGCGACCATCTGGTTCCAGTCGTTCTCCGAGCTCCAGAACGTCTTGATCTGCGGCATCAGCGAGGTGAGCTTCGCCTTGACGGCGTCCATATCCTTGATGTCGTTGATGTTCTGGCCGGTGGCGATGGCGCCGAACTGAATCGCCTCGACGGCATCGTCACGAATGACGACGCGGCCCTTGTGGGCGGCATCCCACATCTCGGCGATGCTCGTTGGCGGCTTGTCGAAGGATTTGTCGTTGATGGCGAGCGCCGTCAGGCCCCACACCCACGGCACGCCATAGACCTTGCCGTCATGGACGAGCATTGGCGAGCCCGCCTTGTCCTTGCTGATGTCGGCGTAATTCGGCAACTTGGAAGTATCGATCGGCTGGATCAGCTTTCCGTCCATCGCCTGGTCGTTGAAGGCGGCGTTGATCATGACGACGTCGTAGAGGCCGGGATTGGTCCGGATCTTGGTCAGCATTTCCTGTTCGGAATTGAAGAAGTCGTTGATGACCTTGTTGCCGGTCGCCTTTTCGAAAGCCGCGACGGCCCACGGCTCGTCGGTGCCGTAGCCCTTCCAGTTGAGCACATGCACGTCGTCGGCCTTGGCGGCGAAGGCGAGTGCGGAGGTGAAGACGGCGGTCGCCGTCAGCAGAGCAGTCAAATCAGGCATGCGCATGGTTGGTTCCTCTCTGTGGGTTTGCCCGCTTTCCCGGGCTTGTCAGGCTTTCTGGCAGTTATGCATTGGCCTTCTGTGTCCGGCCCTGTGCGCCCGACGGGTCAGCGACATGGCTCAGGAATGTCTGGATCTCGTGATCGGTCGGCGCTGACGAGCCGCCATGGCGGGTGACCGAAATCGCCGCCGCCGCATTGGCGTAACGCGCCGCCTCGAACGGCGGGATGCCGCGCGACAACGCGCTGACGAAGGCGCCGATATGGGTGTCGCCGGCGCCGTTGGTGTCGATGGCGGTGACTTTGAAGCCGGCAACGGTCTGCACCGAGCCATCGGCCAGCCGTACGTAACAGCCCTTGGCGCCGGCGCGAATGACCACGCCCGCTGCCTTCGGGCAATGGACTTCCAGCAACCGCGCGGCAACCGTTTCAACGTTGCCCGAACCGGCGATCTCGGCCGCTTCCGTCGTGTTGCAGCTCAGCCATGTGGTGCGGGCCAGCACCCGCGACAGGATGGGGCGCGGAATGTCCGATATCACCGGCGTCGGATCGAAGACAAAGGGAATGTCTGCCGGCAGTGCCTCGATCCAGTCGGTGAGCGCGTCGCGGCTTGCCGGATAGCTCAGCGTATAGCCGGAGGTAAACACCCAGTCTCCCGGCGCGGCCGAGACGGGCGCCATCATGTCGAGGCTGAGCACGCTCTCCGCACCAGGCCACGACACGAAGGTGCGTTCGGCGTCACCGCTGATCATGGCGACGCAATTGCCGCTGTCCATCAGGAGCGATGGCGGCGTCAGCGTCTCGATGCCCTCGTTGGCGAAAGCGGCACGCAGGAAGTCGCCGTTGGGTCCACTGCCTAGCTGGCCGCCGAACACCACCTTCATGCCGGTACGGCTCGCCGCGACCATCATGTTGAAGCCGCCGCCGGCGACCTGGGCGAAGCTCGATGCGGTCTTCTCCGTGCCGGGCGCCGGCAAGGCATCGATGCGGTAGACATAGTCGACCACGGCACTGCCGATATGGACGAGGCGCCTGCTCATGCCGCAGCGTCCTTGCCGGAACTTTTTTTCGCCACCCTTGCCGCCACGAGATCGGCGGCAAGCGAGCGAACCTCCGACATGTCGATGCCGACAAGCCTGGCGATGTGCTGCTGCGGCAATCGGGAAAAGCCGGTGCAGGCGCCGGCCATGCCGGCCGCGATGGCACCGATCGTGTCGGTGTCGCCGCCGAGATTGGCGCTGATGACGGCCGCTTGCCATGGATCGCCGCCGGCGACCTCAAGTACCGCGAAGGCGGCCGGAACCGATTCCTGGCTGGCGACGCCGGTGCCGACCAGATCGGTGATCAGCCGGATCGCGTCCTTCGCCGCCTTGCCGCGCACGATGTCCTGCGCCCAGACAATGCGCGCGGCGATATCGCCGCCGGTCACCCAATGGCCGAGCGTGGCCCCGCGCCTCGCCGCCGCAACGGCGCTGTCGGACGCGGCGCGCCAGCCGCCGCCGGCGACGCCGCGGCTGACGGCGGCAGCAACGGCGGCGGCCGAAGCGATAGCGATCGAAGTGTTGTGCGTCGCCCGGCAGGTCTCCGCCACCTTGGCGACCAGCGCGTCGAGCGGCGCCACCGGCATCATGATGCCGACAGGGGCAATACGCATCGCCGCACCATTGGTGTCGCCGCCGCGCCCGGCCTTTTCCGCCGGCACGCCATTGTTGATGGCGTCGATGGCGCGTTTGGTCGACGGCCCCAGCAGATCGTAGCTGCCGCGCGCCTTGACCTCGCGCTCCCAGTCGAGCAGCGCGTTGACCCAGCGCGCATGGTCGAAACGGTCACCGGACTCCACAAGGATGCGGCCAAGCAGCAGCGCCTGTTCGGTGTCGTCGGTGATGGTGCCGGCCAGAAGCCCTTTCGACACTGGGTGGTCGGCCACCGGGGCGACGAAATCGTCGACATGGCCATAGAGTTCGGCGATGCGGGCCGGCGACAGGAGTTGCGTCGGCATGCCCAGCGCATCGCCAAGCGCCCCGCCGACAAGTGCGCCCATGGCGCGGTCGATCGCCTTGCTGGCTGCATCCGACATCGCTCAGAACCTCATATGCAGCGCGAAATGCGCCGGGTTGAGCAGGCTGGTGACATATTCGATCGGCCGATCGTCGGCGGCACGGGTCAACCGGCGGCCGCGCAGGAACGGCGTGCCTTGCGGGCAACCGAGGATGGCGGCATCGTCGGCATTGAGCATCTCGATCTCGACCCATTCCTCGCCATGGTCCGGAATGAGACCAGCGCCACGCAGCGTCTGGTGCAGCGAACCCTCGCGCAGGCCGCGCAGCGGCACGTCCTCCAGCTCCGGCGACAGCGGCAGCCGGCTGCGCTCGATGGAAATCGCATGGCCGTCGCTGGCGTTTGTGCGCACCCGGTCGACGGCGATGAAAAACGGGCTCTCGATGCCAAGCCAGGTAGCCAGGTCGGCGTCCTCGATCACCTCCAGCCGCAGCGTCCGCGTCTCGGCATTGGCGCCCGCATTGGCGAGCGCCCGCGACCATCCGATCGCGTCGTCGACCGGCTTGCCGTCGAAGGTGACGAACGAGCCGATGCCGACCTTGGTGGTGATCAGCCCGCGGCTGGACAGTTCTTCGAGGCCCTTGCGAACCGTGTTGCGGCTGACGGAGAAGCGCTGGACCAGCTCGTTCTCGCTCTGCAGGCGGTCGCCGAAGCCGAGCACGCCGGACCGGATTTCGTGCTCCAGGACAGTGGCGATCTGCTCGGGCTTGCCCGTGCCGGGAGACAGTTGAACAGCGCGCCGCTTCATATGCGTACCTGTCTAGTGAACCTGTATAATCCTGTTCAATATATGGGTGCGGATACCGTGTCAACGGGATGCCGAAGACACGCCAAATGGGCAGCGAACGGTGCGGAAATGCCTGCAAAGCGTCGATCGGCAGGCAATACGGATCCGAAAATCTGACCCCAATCGTCGAAAAGACCTCAATCAATCAATAGGATAGAGCCAGATCTTGTTTCAACTTTTCTGGGCAGGCTACGGCATCGACACTTCACGGGGTTCAACGAGGATGTCCGCCTCGATTGCGGCGCTGATGAACGCCGCTCGTGCCGCCGAAGCTTCTTTCTTTCCCTCAAGCACGGCCAGGCAGACCTTGCGGGCTGCCATGTGCCTTTGCCCTGTCGCCACCGGCCAGCGGTTCATCAGAATATCGGCGGCCTGGGCAACCCGCTCCACGTTGAAGATCGAGTTTCGCGACCGGCCGAGCGCAATCCTGACCGGCTCGTCGAAACGCTGGTCTTGCACCACGTCACCTCCCGAGGTCGAACGTGCCGACCTAATTCCCTGCAATGTGATAGATTCTCTGAGGAAGGTGCAAGATGTCCGATTCCAGTGGCCAGAAAAGTCCCAAACTGATTGTCGTGGTCGCGTTCGACCGCGGCGGAGACGGCGAATTGTTTCCGGCCTTCGGCCCTGCCGACCAGCAGAGCGAGGACCGCGCCATCCGCACCGCCAGGGCTCTGGCGGCAAAGCATGTCGGCGTCATCGCCTGGAGCCGTGATGCCGACCCCATGCTGGGCGACTACGGCCCACCGACGACGCTGTTCGTCAGCGGCGACGTGCCGGACATGGAGTAGGTCGACCGCCACAGCTCCAGTTGACTCGGCGGCGTTCCACACAGGGCCGGTAAAATAAAACGTCGTTTTAATATATGTTCATTTCAAGGAACTGTTTTCTCTCGATTCCGTTTGTCTGCAGGTCGTTTATTTTAATGACCTCCACAGAGAGGAATATCCAGATGAACTTCAAGATGCTCACCATGGGCGCGATGGCGCTTGCAATGATGACTGGCTCAGCGCTTGCGGCTACCCACACGTCCGCGCTTGACGATCCGGCAAAGATGTCGCCGTTCTTCACCGATGCCGGCATGAAGACCATGAAGTCCGAGGCGGAATTCAAGACCGCCTGGATGGCCATGAAGGAAGAAGACCGCGCAGGCATGACGAAGGAATGTGGCGACGAGGCCATTGCCAAGTCGCATGACAATTTCTGCAAGATGACCAAGCAGCTCGGCGGCGCGAACTGACGCACCACGATTTGGGCGCATACCCAAATCGAACAGCTGGATGAAGGCGGGCCAAATGCCCGCCTTTTTTCAGCGGCGATGTGAGGCATCACATCACCGTGCCTGCGGATTCACTTCGCGACAACGGTCGGGCAAATGTATAATGTCCCTATTTGGAGTGGCAGAACGCCGCTCATTTGGCTTTGTGCCCATGTTTCAACCCATTGCGAATATCGAGGACGCACAGACGCTGGCGCAGGCGATCGTCAACACGATCACCGAGCCGTTTCTCGTGCTCGACGAGCAGTTTCGCGTGCTGGCGGCCAGCCGCTCCTTCTACAAGACATTCGAAGTCGACCCCGCGCAGACCCAGGGCTCGCTGCTCTATGCGCTCGGCGACGGTCAGTGGGATATTCCCGCACTTCGCCTGCTGCTGGAGACAATCATTCCCGAGAAGACCGCCATGGACGGCTTCGAGGTCGAGCATGATTTCCCGCGCATCGGCCGCCGCACCATGCTGCTCAACGCCCGCAAGGTGCTTTACGACCACAGTTCGGCCATCACCATCCTTCTCGCCTTCAACGACATAACCGCCCGTCGTGTCATCGAGCGGGAAAAGGAAGAACTGCTCAGCCGCACCGAGGATCTGCTTCGGCAGAAGGACGTCCTGCTGCGCGAGATGGAGCATCGGGTCGCCAACAGCCTGCAGATCATCGCCAGCATCCTGTTGCTGAAGGCACGCTCGGTCACATCGGAAGAGACGCGCCAGCATCTCAAGGACGCCCACCAGCGCGTTCTGTCCGTGGCCGAAGTGCAGCGCCACCTCCACACCTCGGCCGGTATCGACGAGATCGATGTTGGCTCTTACCTTCCGAAATTGTGCAGCAGCCTCGCCTCGTCGATGGTCGGCGAAGCTCAGCCGATCACGGTCACCGTGACGGCCGAAGGCGGCAGAATGGACTCGCAGCGAGCCGTCAGCCTCGGTCTGATCGTCACCGAACTCGTCCTCAACGCCATCAAATATGCCTTCCCCAAGGAGAAGACCGACGCCCGCATCCAGGTGAGCTACGAGACCGCGGGCAGCGACTGGAAACTGACGGTTTCGGACAATGGCGTCGGCAAGATCGCCAACGACGTACCGGCTACCGGCCTTGGAACAGCCATCGTCGAGGCGCTGGTCAAACAGCTGGAGGCCAAGGTGGAAGCTATAAGTGACACCGACGGCACCAGCGTGTCGGTGACCCGGGCGACGTTCACCTCACGGGTGCCGCGAGCGGCGTAAAAACCGCTACCACAATGCCTGCCTTCCCGATATCGCCTCGATCCTGATCTGATAGAAGAGATGGCTGCCCGAAACCGTTGGCGTAGCGCCTGGCTTCAGGGATCCCGGTTCCCACCAGTTCGCATGCTTTGCAAGAAGCGACCAGGCAAATTTGCGGTCACTGTCGATCGGAGCAGTCATTCTTTCGACGCCGGCAGCGCTGTCATCCAGGTCGGGCCCTTTGGGCAATTCCTCGAAGAGGCCATCCACGACGACACTCCTCCAGCCATGCGGGCCACCTACATCATCGACCTGAAGGCAGACGTGGGGGTTGGCCTGCATCCACTCGACCTTCCTGCCGGGAAGCGAGAAACTGAAAATGGCGTTGTCGCCGAAGGCAAAATGGATCGGCACCACATAGGGTTTGAGGTCACGCACACAGGCCAGGCGGCCAATGCGTTGCGTCTTCAGCAGGGCAACGCAGTCCTGCCGCGTCATCTCCTTGACGTTCATCGCAAATCCTTCTTTCTGTTCAGGCAGCGCGATCGATGCGGCGGATGACCTTTATGGCCTCTGCTTCCGCCAACCCAATCAGCGAATCGATTCCCTGGATGGTCTCGATATGGCCGCGAGCCGCCACCATCCGTCGCAGGATGTGAAGATCATCGCGAATTTCGCAGAGTGTTGTCCGGAGCGTCACAGGCATTTGGCAGCCTTCCGCAACTCAACTGTCTCGACGGCAAGCCGGTTCCCTCGACCGCCAAGCAAAAGCCCGCCACGGCGAACCGGAGCGGGCCTTGGAGGAGGACAAGGAGTGGGACCCTTTCCTCTTGTTTCCACGGGGGGTGTGGACCGCAATCACCTTACAAAAGTTTCCAAACAAGCCGGATCACAAGCCGGCTTGCGAACATCACATTCCGGTGCGCGCCGGTATCGACGCGGTCACGGGATTGAGATCGTTCCGGCGAGCAACGCGGCTAGATGCGTCCGAGCACGACAAGCACGATGATGACGAGCAGCACGAGCCCGAGGCCGCCGCCGCCATAATAGCCGGTGCCATAGAACGGCCCGCCGCCGAAGCCGCTGAAGCCTCCAAGCAACGCTATGACAAGAATAATGATGAGTATGGTTCCGAGGCCCATGGCTTTCCCGCTCCTGTAGACGCTGACGCGCCGGTTTGAACATCGTCGCACGCGATGTTTCGATGACGTAAACGTTCGAGCAGCCTTACCGTTCCGCGAGATTGTCATGGGGTGCATGCATGAAGAAGATTCGCCGGCAAAGTGAAAAGGCCCACCACCTTGCGGCAGCGGGCCCTTAGCGTTTTCCAGCTTCAGCGGCGCGAGGTCGGGTCGTAGCTGCCTCCGTCCACAGGCCCTGTTGTCAGACGATCCCGTAGTACAGCCTGTAGTGGACGCGCTTCATATAGTCCCGATATTCCGGCGTGGCGGCAAGGAGCGCCTCTTCGCGCAGGATGCGATGCATCTGGAAGAACGTGATGACGGCGTAGACGGCGAGATTGTAGAAGGAAAAGGCGGACAGCAGGAACAGGAGATGGCCGACCAGATAGCCGGAATAGATCGGGTGTCGCACCAGGCGGTAGGCACCGCCGGTCATCACGCCGCGATTGCCCGGCAGAATGGCGAACGAACGCCCCAGCGATATCTTTCCCCAGATCACGAAACCCAACGCCAGGGCTTGCAGCGGCGCGGCGACATAGACCGTGATGATGGCAACGCCGGGCTCAAAGGTGATGAAGCCGACACCGAAGCTGGCGATCACGGAGACGATCACCGTGAGCGGGTTCCAGTCGCGAACCTGAGGCCGCCGCGACAGAAGCAGCCAGGTAAAGGTAAGGATCTCGGAAGTCGCCACCAGCGCCACGTTGAGACGGGTCGGGTCGAGCATGAGGTGAGATATGCCGCGATAGACAAACAGCCCCGCGAAAACCAGCGCGCAGGTCCGAAAGAAGCCTTCCCGCAAGTCGACTAGGATTTCCGGCTTTCGGGCTACGGACAAAATCCCATCGTCGTTGACGTGCGAAAGGGTTTCACTTTTTGACATGAACAAGGCCAAGCACCCGATTATCCCTCGGGGCGACCTTTGCATGCAACCATTGCCGGACGGTTAATCAACAATGCCGGATTGGCATTAAACCGGGCCGAGAGTGACCATCAAGGATTGCTGCGCAGCCTGGATGCAATCCTGAGATTATGCGAGGGTCGGCAATCGCTCGCTCCTTTGGTTGGCGAGGCTCCCTACCCCAGATACGCATTGCTGAAATACCCCCGCGAAATCCAGGCGTTGCTTGACAGCATCGTTATTGGCATCGCGCAGAATGCCGGACGCGAAGAGATAGTCGCCGATCGCGTCCATCCGGGCCGGATCCATGGTGCCGATGGCGCCGCTTTGGCTGCGCAGGTAATGACCATCGATCAGTGCCCTCAGCGAGGCCTCGATCAGCGCCGCTTGCCGCCCCCGTCTCAGACCCGACGGTACGGAGCACCCCTGTGGATGCGCGGGTTAAAGCGCCATTCGAGCTGAAGCGAAAGCCGTTTTTTGGTGCGCTGCGCCAAGGCATTGCGCCAGGCTCAGGCCCTGAGCCGAAGCAATCAATGCTGCCGAAGCGGAATTTATCGGGAACCTTCACTGCCGCGGCGTCTGGCTGCCGGTATGCGCATGGCGCAGGAAATCGACGAAAGCCCGTACCGCCGGTGATGTATGACGCTGCTTCTGATAGCAGAGGAACCAGCCGGGAAAGACCGCGCACCAATCATCCAGCAGCGACACCAGCTTGCCGGCATCGATCAGCGGGCGCACGAGGTCTTCCGCCCAAAAGGCGATGCCGACGCCCTGCACGGCGGCGGCAATCGCCATGTCACGACTGGAGACGACCAGCGGACCATTGACCGCGACCGAGAACCATCGACCATCCCTGGCGAATTCCCATGTGTAGAGCCCAGCACTGCCCGGCCGGCGCCAATTGATGCAGCGGTGCTGGAGCAGATCGGCCGGTGCTGACGGCGATCCGCAACGGGCGATGTAGTCCGGCGAAGCCACGGCGAGTTGGCGCTGGGTGCCACCAAGTGCCACGGCAACCATGTCGGCTTCGAGAAATTCGCCAAGCCTGGCGCTGACATCATAGCCGGCCTCGACAATGTCGACGGCGGCATCGTCGATCGTCACGTCCAGCACGATGTCCGGCCATGCCTCATAAAAACGGCCGAGCACCGGCTCCAGATAGGTGGTGGCGGCAACGCTGGGCATATGGACGCGCAAGATGCCGGCCGGCGTGTCGCGCAAGGCGGCCGCATCGCTGACCGCCGCCTCCATCTCGGCCAACGCCGGCGCGAAGCGCGCATGCAGGCGCGCGCCGGCTTCGGTCAAAGAGAGGCTGCGGGTGGTGCGGTTGAGCAGGCGCAGGCCAAGCCGCGTTTCGAGCTGACGGATCGTCTGGCTAAGCGTCGACGCCGAAATCCTGAGATCTTCAGCGGCACGGGCGAAGCTGCCATGCGCGACGACAGCGGCAAAGGCCTTCAGCTCCGCATAGTCGCTACCACGCATTATGCCATATTCTCCAATGAGTATGATGGCAGTCTATCGTATTTTCCGCAAGGCGTCTGCTGCCTAGCTTGAGGACATGTCTCGAACGGCGCCGATCATCTGCATCGAGCACATCTGAATCTCCCTCTGAGCAGGAGCAACGAACATGCAGAAACTCAACGGAAAAATCGCGTTGGTGACCGGCGCCTCCTCGGGAATTGGCGCGGCGACCGCGCTGGCTCTGGCGGAGCAAGGCGCGGTCGTCGCCATCGCGGCGCGGCGCCGGCAGCGCCTCGATGATCTGGCCACACGCATCCGCGACGCCCGCGGTGAGGCGCTCGTGATCGAGGCCGACATTGCCGACGAGGCGCAGGCCACAGCCATGGTCCGGCGCGTGCTGGAAAGCTATGGCCGGCTGGACATGCTGTTCAATGTTGCCGGTGTCGGCGTCGCCGCCCCCTTCCGGAACACCACCACCGGCGAATACCGGGAGATGGTCGATATCAACATCCTGGGTCTGCTCTACACGATCAATGCGGCGCTGCCGGCAATGAAACGGCAGGGATCAGGCCACATCATCATCGTGTCGTCTGGTACCGGCCGCTACATCCACCCATCGGTGGTCTATTCCGGCACCAAGCATGCGGCCAGCGCCATGGCGGAATCGCTGCGCCGCGAAATCGGCAAGGACGGTATCCGCGTCACGGTGATCGAGCCGGGCGCGGTCAGGACAGAGTTCACGGCCAACATGCGCGACGAGGTGCGACTGGCGGTCGAGCAAAGGTTGGGCAACATGGAGCAGCTGGAGAGCGAGGACATCGCCGCCGCCATGCTCTATGCGGTCTCGCAGCCACCAAGGGTCAACGTCAACATCCTGACCCTCTATCCAACGCAGCAGTCCTGAAAACTCCCGCAGCCCGTTCCCCGCCGCGATCGATTGCTCCGTGGCGCTTTTGCTCCGAATCTCAAGCGAGTTATAAGAAAATTGCGAAAACCTTATAACTGCCGGACCGGCACCACACTCATACGCACGATGCCGCTCGACGAGGTCGTCGAGCGGCATGTCCGGCGGAACCGGGAACTGTGAACCTTAGGAAACCGCCTTCTCGCGAACCGGCAGCTTCCAGCCCGGCCTGACGAAGTGGCAGGTGTAGCCGTTGGGGTATTTCTCCAGGTAGTCCTGATGTTCAGGCTCGGCTTCCCAGAAGGGACCGGCCGGCGCGACTTCGGTGACGACCTTGCCCGGCCACAGGCCAGAGGCATCGACATCGGCGATGGTGTCTTCGGCCACGCGCTTCTGTTCGTCGCTGGTGTAATAGATTGCCGAGCGATAGCTCATTCCGACATCGTTGCCCTGGCGGTTGCGGGTCGTCGGATCATGGATCTGGAAAAAGCGCTCCAGCAGCGTGCGATAGCTGATGATGGCCGGATCGAAATTGATCTCGATGGCCTCGGCATGGGTGCCATGGTTGCGATAGGTGGCGTTGGGCACGTCGCCACCGCTGTAGCCGACACGGGTGGAGATGACACCGGGATAGCGCCGTATCAAATCCTGCATGCCCCAGAAACAGCCGCCGGCAAACACTGCGCGTTCGGTCGAAGTCGCCATATCACGTCTCCTCAAAAGCAATTCCGGGAAAAGTGCGTAGCGACTCTCCGTCTGGAATTGAGCAAAAGCAAGTTGGATCTCCCCATAAATGGGCATTGTCTCTTGCTTCGTCCAGCGGACCGGCCGACCTGCTTCAGTTGCCAGGTTGGGCGAGGCTGTCGATCACACTCGGCAACTGCGGCGCACTAGGCGGAACGGCGGCAAAGCTGACCGCCACCGGCGGCGCCTTGAGCGACCAGTCGAAAAGAACGGTTTTGACCGGGATGTTGCCCAGCCACGCCTGCAGATAAGGTGGCACGTCGCGTCCAGGCCAGACCAGGAGTATGCCGTGGTCACGCAGCCGCTCCTTGGTGATCCAGGGGGCGTACTGCATGTTCAGGTCGGTGAAGATCGACGGCTTGTCATAGGCATTGAGGCCCGCCAGCGGCGCAATAAGGGCATGGCCGCCGACGATGTCGAGCCGATCGGGCGTCGCCGCGTGCCAGACGGCCTCGGCCTCATCCGAGATCTTCTGCGCCGGCCAACAGACGGCGTCCATGCGCCCGCGCAGATTGCATTTCGTCCAGCGGATGCCCGCATAGGCACCGGAGATGCCAATAATGCAGATGAGCGCGCCGATCGCCAGCTTTCGCATCTCGACGGTGCCAAGGCGGTGGCCCAGCAAGGCGAGCGCCACAACGCCAGCGAGATTGTACATCGGCGCGCCCCAGGCCTCGCCTGCGCCGGCGAACAGGGACGCCACCATGACGAGGATCGCCGGGCCAAGCCCCATCCACAAGAGATAGACCAGCGTACCGCGCCCGACGGGCTCTTGCGGCGGGGGCGAGCGCCGCAGCAGCCCTGATATCGCCAGCACCAGAAGAAAGCCGCAGAGCCCGGCCATCTGGACGCCGATATAATAAAAGCGGGAGCGATGGGCCTGCACCCACTGATCGCGCCAGGCGGCATAGGTCAGCGGCAGGAAATCGACGCGGTAGAGCTCGATGGCCAGCGGCGCAGCGACAGCGACGAAAACCGCAAGCCCAAGCCATGGCCAAGGCGTGGCGAGCCGGCTGCGTGCCCGCGTGTCGGACAGCAGCCAGATGGCGCCAAACAGCAACAGCAGGCCGGTGGAAAACTTGGCGTAGAGCCCGACGCCAGACACCATTCCGAGCGCCAGCCACCAGACCGGCCCACCGCCACGGCCCGCACGCCACAGCAGCCAGCAGATAGCGGCCCAGAAGGGCATCTGCGCGTAGTCATGATTGAACTGCGGGGTCGGCCAGCCGAAGAAATAGAGCGACGGCATCAAAAGCACGGCGGCCAGCGCGCGGGTTCGCCCGAGCATGTCGCGGGCCAGCAGATAGACCAGGACGAAAGTCGCCGAGATCGTCAGCTGGGCCACGAAATATTGCGGCCAGCGGAACGATCCGGTCAGAAGATGGCTGGTCTCGAGCAGCCATGCGGGAAGTTGTGGATGCTTGTAGGTCAACAGCACCCATTCGCGTCCCCACATGAAGCCTTCTACGACATCGTTGGGCGGTGAGACGTTGACAAGCGCCGGCGCCACCGTCCAGCAGAATATCTGCGTCAGGCACAAAATCGCCAGCAAATACCAGGGACGACGGATCAGACTGGACAAACCCGATGGGGAATCGACGCCGGCGGCAGGCAATCCCGCCGGCACCCAGTGATCCATGGATCCATCTATCCCCGCCATGCGGCGCTTAAATCACATAGTCCGGTTTGACGAACAGCCCCAAACATCGAAGCTTACGAAAAAGTATAGCTGTGTGCCATTGCAGCACCAAGATCGAGCAGGAGTGTCGGCGCTCCTCTCTCCAGGCAGGGCAGCGCTGCACGTCTGACCCTGTCTGAAAATCCGGGTCCCAATGCGCCACCAGCATGCCGTCATCCACTACCGTGCGCTCGACTTCTGGATGGCGCGTGCGGCCGTCCTCGTCATCATCTGCCTGCAGCTGCTGGTCATCAACAACCTCTCATTCGGGCCGCGCTGGCTGGCGCCGGGACTGGAGGCCGCCCTGCTGCTGCCCCTGTCGGTGGCCACGGCCTGGACACAGGCCGCCACCAGAAAGGCGGTCGAGGATCACGAATGGCATGCGATCGGTCAGTTTCGCGTCATGATCCGCAGAACGGCCCTGACTATGACCGCCATCATCAGCGTCATGAATTGCGGCTCTCTGGTCTTGCTGGTGCGCGCCTTGCTGGAGGGCCATGCCGGCAACAGCGGCACGACGCTGTTGATCGACGCGCTCAACATCTGGGTGACCAACGTCATCGTCTTCGCCCTGTGGTTTTGGAGCACCGACCGGGGCGGGCCGCCGACCTGCGGCCTCGTCAAGCTCGCGAAGGCCGATTTCCTGTTCGCGCAAATGACGCTGAACGACCGTGAACTCAAGAATTGGCTGCCCGGCTTCGTCGACTATTTCTTCCTCGCCTTCACCAATGCGACAGCTTTCTCTCCGACCGACACGCTGCCACTCAGCCAACGCGCCAAGCTGCTGATGATGGCCGAGGCCATGATCTCGCTGCTGACCATCGCGCTGGTCGCGGCACGCGCCGTCAACATCCTGGCTTGATCGCGCCGGAAACGTAAAATAGTCCGCCCGGCGAACCGGAGCGGGCTATTCTGCGTCTGCCGGCGACCAGGACTTCAATACCGGGGCCTTTTGTCGGAGACCACGACCAGCCTCCCCCCGACATTTTGGCACCGTTTGCATACCAGCTTCGACGCTAGCCGCCTTTCGGTGACGAAATCATAGTGGGTACCGTAGATTTCGATCAGGGCATCGAGATCAAGCGAACGCAAATGACCACAGCGCGGATTGCCGCAATATACGCTGAGGCCCATGCCTTGTTCGCGAAGCTCGCCAAGCTTTGTAGTCAGGGCGACGGGGAAAACGATAGCTTCGGGCATCGCGGGGTTCGCCACCACCACGAGAATGGGTTTTCGAAACGCGGCCCGGTCAATGTCGCCGATCGCGTGGACTGCCTTGTCTTCCGCGACGCCTATGAGGGAATCGATCTCCTCCATGGCTTCGATATGCCCGCGGACAAACAGAGCCCTTCGCAGCACGTGCAACGCATCTCTCGTTTCGCAAAGTGTCGTCCGCAGGGTGAGAGGCATTTCGCGCTCACTTCCTCATGTAGCTGTCGGGAAGACAATCGGCTTCAACCGCCGCGGCAGTGAAGGCTCGGTGGACGTCCCTTGTGCTGCAACATCCCACCCTTTCCCCAACCAGGGCAGCAAGTGCTGCTAAAAACATTGGGCCATCGGATGGCCAGTCGTCTGCCAAAGCGTCGGCCATCTGGGGAAGTGTACAAAGAGTCGAGATAGTGCCATCACTTCTCTCGATGGGGATTCCGGAAAACATATGGGCTGGCTGACTGTCACTGCATAGCTCCCGCTGGGGCGGGAGAATGTTATGCGCTCTCAAGCACCAGCGCCCGCGCAATAGCCGATGACAATTTTATGCAAGCACTTAAACAAGGTGCCGTCTATTAACTATGACATATCAGACAAGCAATATCCTCTTTTGAGCTGAGCTGCACAATTTACTTGGCGTGTAAACTGTACGATTACGACAGTTCCTTGGCACGAATATTGGCACGAAACCGACAAACACAAGCCCGCCACCATAGGCAGCGGGCATGTTCTGGGGTGCTGCCAGGGATCAACCCAGACCAACGTCAACGAGCGGCGGAGAGGATGGTTGCGGCTGGCAGGGTTCACTCTTCCGGCGACGGCTTGAACCTGCGCACCACAAATTCGAACAGGATATCCGAGATCCACATCGCCGAGACGCCGATCAGGAAGGCAGCGGCCAGCGTGGTGGTGTCGTCGGCCGGATCCGGCATCGGCAGGCCGGTGATCCTGGCGTAGGACACCACCGGCAGCGTCAGGTAGGCCGCGGCTAGCGCGCCGCAGATCGGCGAGGCCACCATTTCGCGCAGCTTGTAGCGATGCCGCGACAGCGCCCGCAGGACGCCGCCGGCAAGGCCGGCGGCGACGACCGGTCCCTTGATGCCGAGCAGGTCGAAAAGGTCGTGCATCACGGCCTCCATCCACAAATCGTCTGGCCCTTTTCATTGTGCGCCAGGATCGCCGCCACCGACGCGTCGGAAAGGGTCGCCACCTCTGCCTTTGTCGGCCGGATGGGATGTTCGACCGCGCAGTACGGCCCGCCGGCGGCGGTGCAGCCAGCCAGCATCAGCGAAAGCGCTATGATCTTGACCATTTGGCCAGCCTCCCCCTGTTTTTATCAGGCGCCCGGCCGGCGACAGCGTCGTCGATCTTCCGGGCTTCGCTGCGCGCCGCGGCGTCGACGGCTTCCTGCCTTGCCTTCTGGCCAGCCTTGCCCTTGGCATAGGCCGTCCACAGACCGGCGAGCGCGGCACCCGTTGCAAGCAGATACGGCCAGAACTGGCCAAGCAGGGCGAGCGCTCCCATCTCATTTCTCCTCGGCCGGCGGCGGCGCGACCATGCCGCGCGGACCGTCACGCACCGCGTTGACGATGATCTTGGCAAGGGCGATGGCCCCGCTGATCTGCAGCGCGGTGCGATCGGTGACGCCGAACATCGTCCAGTCGAAGCCGACCAGGGCGCCGCCGCAGATGATCGCGATCAGCGTGTTGAGGAGATTGTGCAGCGCGTTGGTGTTGACCCATTTCATCAGAAGAGGCTCCCGAAAAGATCGCTGACGTGATGCCGGAAGGCCGCGAGCGCTCCAGCGATGAGGACGAGGATGCCGGCCGCGGCGGCAGTCTTGCCGACCGGCGGCACAGGCTGGGCCGCCGGCACCCCGCCAGCCGGCTTTTCGACGCCGGGCGATGGCGCAGCCGGCACAGGCGCCGGCGCGGCCACCGGCGCCGCTGGTTGCGCCGACATCAGCAAGGCTTGAACCCGCACCGATTTGACACGATCGGACCAGCCGCGCCCGAATGTTGCCCATGTCGGCAGCCGTTTGAGAAACGCCAGCCGCGCATCGCAGAGCGCATCGATGGTGACATCGGCCGGCTTTGCCCTGGCCGCCGCGAGGGTCGCCGGCCCGATCCGGCCATCCTGGGCAACGCCCAGGGCCGCCTGCAGGGTTTTCGCCGCCCGGCCAGGCCCGCTGTTCACGGCGAAATCGAACACAGCATGGTCGACGCCGTCGGGCAGCTCGGCGCCGAGCACCGCGTCCCAGTAGAAGCGGCGGTAGAGCCGGAACTCCTCGAACCAGGGGGCAAGCGTCGAGAAAACCTTGAAGCGGCCGGATTGCATGCGGTCCAGCATCTCCATCAGCCCGGCCTCGACCGAAACCGAACCGTCGGGGAATTGCGCATGGCGGGTCAGCATGTTCAGCCCGTGCGCCGAATATTGCCGGGCGAGCGCCACGCCCGCCCCTTCCAGCGTCTCGCGGCGGCCGTCGCGCGGCCACGCCCAGGGCAGCCATTCGCCCCACGGTTTCAGGGTCAGCGTCTGCATCGCCGGCGTCTGCTGCGACGCGCGGCAGGCCTTTGCGACATAGACGACGTCGGCCTCGGTATCCCAGGCGAGTTCGACCGCGGCCGACGGATGGTCCCAGCCGAAATCCAGCGCACCGATGCGCGGCCAGTAGCGCGGCAGCCGGAACGGCTCGCAGGCAATCAGTTCCTCCGCCACCGGAAAGATGCGGCCGGACCCCAGCACCGGAATGCCGCGCGCACGGGCCTCGCGCTCATGCGCCGGATAGGCGGCAACGATCGCGGCGCGCTCCTGGGGGGTGTAGTGCTCGGCATCGTCGATGGTCATGAAGGTGACGTGACGGGTCAAGGGTTTGCCCTCGCAAGACCTGGGTTCCTCGCCCCCACTGAGGTGGGGGGTCCGAAGGACGGGCGAGACCCGTGGCTCGCCCCGGCAAGGTGGCGCGGCAAAGCCGCGACGGTGCCAGACAAGCGAACCTCACCTTGTCAGGCCGGCGCCCTACGAAAGCCCCCTCTCCGGCCGTTTCGCGGCCACCTCTCCCCCGCTTCACGGGGGCGAGGAACCCAAGTCCTGAGGCGTCACCCCTTCCCCATTCCTCCCACTTCCTCCGCCGACAAGAACAACAGCACCACATCCGACATGCCGAGCAGCGGCGTGAAGGTGACGATGGTGATGCCGCCTGTCGCATTGGTGCGGGTCAGGCCTTCGGAATAGATGTCGAGCGGCGGTTCCTCGTCGAACCAGACGCCGTGCAGCGTCTCGCCCTGCCATTTCTCGCGGCCCTTCTCGAAACTCTTGAACGACAGCACCGATTCATCGGCCTGCACGTCGCCGCCGCCGCCCCAGCGCACCACGACGCTGTCGAGCGCACCCGGTGCGCCGCGTCCCATGGTGGTCTGCCGAATAGCGTCGGCGGGGATCATGCCGGTGCCCCAGGCCGCCTGCTGCTGCGGCGGGCCGACCAGCACGCGCTGCGGGTTGTCGCGCGTGCCTTCGCCGGTGACGCCTGCCGCCCACAGCCGAACCGCGCTGTCAAAGACCTTGCCTTGCCACCACGAGGGATAGCGGCCGGTCAGGTGCATCGCCCATTCGGCACCGCCGGCCCTGGTCTTGCCGAGCTGGTTGCCGGCCATGAACAGCCGTTCGCGGTTTTGCGCGCCCGCGGCATGGAATTCGGCTTGCCTGGTATAGGGCCGGTAGGCGGCGAGCTGGTTAGTGCGGCGCCTGCGGTCCAACTCCGCCAGCAGCGCCAGATATTCCGTCTTCGCCGCCAAGGTCTTCAAGGAACGGCTTGAGGACGGCTTCGAGGCCGCGGATGCGGCTGCGGATTTCGTCATCGCTCAGCGCGTCCAGTTGGTTGATCGAAACATGCAGATCCTTGGGCAGCACCGAAAGCACGATCTTCAGATACTGGTCGGGCTTGTCGGCACGCACCTCGGCGATGACGCCGGCGCCATGGGCGCGGAAATCAGCGCGCACGGCGGCCAGGAAATCATCGCCCAGTGTCTTTCTCGCGCGCTTCGGGCGCGACTTCCGCACTGCGACCGCGCTGGCGGCGGGCGTCGCCGTCCGGCTTTTCCGCGATGGGCGGACCGGCCTGGCCGGCGGCTTGTCAACCATGCCCGGCCTCCGCTGGTTTCGCTGCGGATTTGGCCGTTCTGGGTTTCGCCATCCTTGATTTCGAGCGGGCGGATTTCGCCGCCTTGGATTTCAATCGGGCGGCGCGCTTGCGCGGTTTGCTGGCCGCCCGCGCCGGCTTTGCCGAGAGCTTCGCGTCCGTTGCGCCGGCCGGTCTTGCCGCTTCGGAGCGCCCCGCGCCGGAAGCCGCCGCATCGGATTGGCCGGCAAGGCGCAACCGGCTCATCAGCCGTGCCGCCCCTATCGCCCTGTCGCTGCTACCCAGCGATCCCTGGGCAAAACCAAAACCGCCGACCGCATCGACCGGACCGCCGCGCAGCATGCCGATCAGCACGCCGGGTACGACCTGCTCGACACGGCCCAGACGTGGCTGCGGCGCGGCACCCTCGAATTCGCCAATGGCGCTGACGACCTCGCGGCCGTCATCGTCGGTGATGATGGTGGCGTAGCGGACCATGGGATTTCTCGCGGGTTGCGAATGGGTCGTCAGGGCCGAACGATGGTGTTCCGTCACGCCCCCCTCTGTCCTGCCGGACATCTCCCCCACTTGGGGGGAGATTGGCAGCTTCGACGCCTCGCCATCCTTGCGGCGTAGGCGATTGGCGAAAGCGGGGATGACAGCCAATCTCCCCCCTCGTGGGGGAGATGTCCGGCAGGACAGAGGGGGGGCGCTGTCCCGCCAACACGTCTGATTGAGCCAAAAACAAAAAACCCGCCTCGGCGGCGGGTCGTTGGCGCAAATCAGCACCATGGACAAATATGTAGCATAGCTGCCCTCACCTGGTCAATGCTTTTCTGAGAAAAAATTCCTATCCCGCCTTTTCGGCACCACGGCCGAAGAAGTGATCGGCATCGCTGAAGGGGTGCAGGAAAACAAAAAAACCCGCCTGCGCGGCGGGCCTGGAGGTCATTGGCGCAAATCAGCACCATGGCCAAATGAATAGCACAATTGCCCTCACCGGACAACCCGATCGGCGGACGCCAAGGATCGGACTCTTCGTGCCGGCTGGCCATTAGCCGGCATCTGTGAGACCGTTAGCTGAAGCTCATGGAATGATTCCCGTCACGGCCTTTGTGGGAGAGGACGATGGACAGACCAGCCATGGCATCCGTGTTCAGGATGCGGCATGCTCCAGCCTCGGTTTCCGGTGTGCGCAGCACCGGCCAGGGCCAGGCCGATCCGATCGTCCGCGTGCGCTCGCTGGGCGAAGCGATCCGCTTCGTCGCCCACGCTTTTCCCCAATACGATATCAGCGCCGTCGCCATCATCTCAGGCGATCCCTCGATCCCGCGCCTCGGCGGTCTGGAGGTGAAGGCGCTGTGGCGCGAATATGGCGAGCGCTGGAGCGAGGAATAGGCCATCTTGTCCCCTGTCCGGCCATACCAGCCGAAACCGGTTCCACGCCGCCCTCCGGAGCGGAAACGCCGCTCGCGCGTTTTCGACCATAGCCACGGGAGCAAATCGCCATGAACGTCGCCAACCTGCAACTCGAAGGCCTGCTGATGGCCGTCGCATCGATCAACCACCTCCTGGTTAAAAAGGGGGTGCTGACGGCGGAGGAAATAGACCTGGCCTTGCGCAAGGTCGAGGCCGGCGAAACCAGCCAGGAGCGATCCGAAGGCATGTCCGCGTCAAGCCGTGACGCCGTCAGCTTTCCAATAAGGCTGCTGGAACTCGCCAATCAGTGCCAGCCGGAGGCGGACATGCCCTCCTTTTCAAAACTCGCCCGCATGGTCGGCCAGATCAAGGAGCCCTACAACGACCAGATGTGAGGCCAGCCCCTGCTACGCCCTGCCCGGCCATCCCAGGTTCAGCGAAAGCACCCGACCCGGGCCATGCACGGCCGCGAACAGCAGTCCGGCCATGAACGAAAAATGGTCGATGAAGAAGCCGAACTCGGCCTGGTTGCCGGCCCAGTGGCTGGGTCCGTGGAAGGAGATGCCGAGGAACAGCACGTAGGCGGCGGCGACCAGGGCTGCCGGCGTGAAGAACGCACCGGTCAGGAAGCACAGCACAAGGGCGGCTTCCAGGAGCGCCGCGCACCAGGCCAGGAACAGCGGAAACGGAAAGCCGGCGGCGGCGATGTAGCCGGCAGTGTCGCCCATGCCCATGAACTTGAAGGTCACGGCCATCAGGAACACGGCGGCAAAGATCAGGCGGGCGATGAGAAGGGCCGCGGTCTGCCACGGCGATTGAGTGATTTGCGATTGAGTGATTTGCGACTGAGTGATTTGCGACGACATGCTTGTTCTCCAGGATTGCAATGGGCTCCGACCCAAGGACGCGCGACCAGCGCCAGGTCCGACATCGGTCGCGAAAGTTTTTGCACGGATGGCGGCAAGCCCTGCAAGAGCCGGTTTTCCAAAGACGCCTCCGGATGGCTGGTCAAGTCCCGCTGGACGAACATCGGCAGCGCGACGTCGTCGCCACCTCGTGAACCGAACGACAGCGCCCGGACCTTGCCGCGGCCTGTCCCGGCGGCTATTTCTCTCGCCGGCGGTGCTTGATGGAGAGTGAGGAGCCTGCGGATGGCGTCATTCCGGTATCTCGTCAGCGATGTCGATCTGTCGATCGCGTTCTATACGAAGCATCTGGGCTTCGCCTTGCAGCAGCAATTCGGCCCGGCGATGGCAATCCTGACGCGCGGCGACCTCACACTTTGGCTGGCGGGTCCAATGGCTTCTGCCGCGAGACCAATGCCGGATGGCCGGACCCCGGAGCCAGGCGGGTGGAACCGCATTGTCCTGGAAGTCAGGGATCTTCCGGCACTGGCTGCAGCAATGCGCGAGGGCGGCGTGTCGTTTCGCAACGAGATCGTAGAAGGCCCGGGCGGGCGGCAGATTCTTTGCGAAGACCCGTCCGGCAATGTGGTCGAGCTCTTTGAACCTCGCGCATGACCCCGAAAATCGGCATCGATTTTCGAACGCGATGATGCGCCGGCGCGGGCCGGGCACGGCGTTATTGTCGTGGCTATGGAACCCGCGACGCCGATCTGTGTTATGTCCTGTTGATCGTGGAATCGGGCGCCGCGCGTTTCCCCGGCAACAGAAAGCGAGGCCTGAGATGGCTGACGACAAGTCGAAGACAAAGCAGGACCGCAAGCTGGTTTCGAGCGAGGAGCCTTACGAGGTCGCTGCCTTTGCCCGGAAATACGGCCTTCCGCCAAGCGAGGCGCAGACCATCATCAAGCGCTATGGACCATCGCGCAAGAAGCTCGATGCCTATATGGCGGCCCGCGGCTAGGTCCATTCGATGGGATCGGGATGGGGCTCCCGGACGAGCCGATGCGGCTCTGTTTCAGACAAGCATCTGTCCCGCCCGGCCCGCAGCGCCAGGCTGATGCCTTTGGTTCATGCCACAGACTGACAAGATGGAGGGTCGCATCATGTCCGACACCATACGCAGAACCGGCAGTTGCCTGTGCGGCGGCGTGCAGTTCTCGGTCAGCGGCGCGCCGCTCAGAATCGGGCTCTGCCACTGCAAGGACTGCCGCAAGGCCAGCGGCTCGGTCTATTCGGCCTATGCCATCTGGCCGCGCGAGGCCTTCGAGTCGACAGGCATCGTCAGCACCTATGGCACGCGCAGCTTTTGCCCGACCTGCGGCGGCCGTGTCGCTTTCGTCGGCGACGACGAGGTTGAGGTGACGATCGGCAGCCTCGATGTCGCGCCGACCGATGATCTCGTACCCGAATATGAGTTGTGGATCAGCCGGCGCGAGACCTGGCTGCATGCCTTGCCTGACACCGAGCAGTTCGAGCATGACCGGCCAACGACGAACACCGCCGAATTGCCGGCGCCGAGGCCGTTGTCGGACGTCGTCGCAGGCGACTGAAATTTGATCTCAAGGGTGGGGAACCCTGCCCTGTTGCTGACGTTATCCAACGCCGCGTTTGTTGCGCATGCCGTTGTCCCAAAACCGCTGCGCATTTTTGGGCGACATGCAGTGCCTTGGAGACGACCGTTGAATGACAAGATGTTTCCCCATCCGATCAGACTGAAATTTACCCCCGGGCGTGAGCGCGTGGTGTGCAGTGCCTGGGAGAGCCTGGAATGTCTCGGCGACTGGCCGGCGGGCCGGGGCCAATGCTACCGAGCGGCGTTGCGCCGCCGCCGGAAAAGGCAATGCGGGCGATGATCGACGCCGCGCGCGAAGCAAACCTCCTCCACTATTGGGAAAACAGGAGATGACCGAGCTGATGCTGTCGACGCCGATGCGGATCAGGCCGCATGGCTCGGACACGATCCGCGACATCACCACGCTGAAGGATGCCAGCGAAATCCTGATCGACTGGCCGCAGGCCGAGCGCGGCCCGTTCTATCAGACCGCGCGCGAGCAGGTCGAAGCCGCGCTCGAAAACAAGGCTGGTGCCTCCCGGGCACAGGAAGCGTTCGCCGCCCTGTGCAACCATGCCGGCGTGCTGGTTCGCTAGTCGTTTCGGCTGCCGCGCCTTCTACTGCGCCGGCGGCTGGGCCGGCAATTCGCCCGGCTTGATGACCGGTGTCTTGCCTTCATCCGGGGCCGGCGTGGCCATCCCCTGATCGCCGATGGCGGGCGGTTTCAGCACGCCGCCGCAGTCATTGAGCGTGTCCGTCAGATTGTCGCTGGCAGGCTGCTGTTTAGCGCCTTGCTCCGTCTGGACCCGGCATTTGTCGGTCTGCGGCGCCTCCTGCAACTGGTCCGTCTGTGCCGCGGCCGGCGCTGCTAGCGCCAGTATCAGGCTGAATGGCACGATGGCGAGGGTTCTCATCTCGGCCTCCTTTTCCTTTCACGGCCGCCTGCGGCGACCTTTCCCTTCACAGGGACAACGCCTGTCGATGAAAAAGGTTGGCCGCTTCCGCCAGCGAAGCCGGGCTGGTTCAAGCCCGATGCAGCGCCCGAAGGTTCTTGCCCGTAGGTGAAATGACCGCGCCGGACCCTCACGGGCCGAAAGACGACTCCGCGGCAGGCATTTCGGCGCCGAGCTGCGGAACGATGATCGATTCCAGCGGCGCCGTCAGCGACCAGCTGACATGGCCCGGGCTGCGCTCCAGGACGGCCGAGCCGTTCAGCGATTGCGGTGCGACCCGCTGCAGGACGACGGTGCCGAACCCCTTGCGCGTGCTTTCGTCTTGCCGTCCCCCTGGTCGGTTGCCTGCTTGCACCGGCATCGTCTCGTCCCAGACCAGATGGATCTCCCGCTTGCCCGAAACACCGGTGGCGATCTGCCAGGTGATCTCGAGCCGCCCGGCATCGCTCGCCAGCGCGCCATATTTGGAAGAGTTGGTGCCGAGCTCATGAAATGCCATGCCGAGATTTTGTACGGCGTTGGGCTGCAAGGTCAGCAACGGTCCGGAGAGCGATACCTGCTCCTCGTGGCTGAACGGCTTGAGCTGCTCCTGGATGAGGTCGAAGAGGCTGGCGCCCGCCCATTCCGAGTTCACCAGCAGGTCGTGCGACCGCGACAGCGCCATGATGCGGGAGCGGATGAGCTCTTCGAATTCGCCGGGATCGGTCGAGCGCTTGATTGTCTCCCTGACCATCGAGAGGATCACCGCGAACTGGTTCTTGACACGATGGTTCACCTCCCGCAACAAAAGCCTGATCCGGCGCTCGCTCTCCTTGGTCGCGGTGATATCGCGGGCGATCTTCGAAGCGCCGATGATCTCGCCCGTTGCGTTTCTGATCGGCGAGACGGTCAGCGATACGGTAATGATCCCGCCATCCTTGCGGCGCCGGATCGTCTCGTAGCTGGCCACGAGTTCGCCATTGCGAACCCGGCCGATGATGTCGGCCTCTTCATCCTTCAGGTGATCGGGAATGAGCATCAGCACCGATTGGCCGACAGCCTCCTCGGCAGTGTAGCCGAACATGCGCTGCGCCCCTCCGTTCCAACTGGTGATGACGCTGTTCAGATCCTTGCTGATGATGGCGTCGAAGGATGAATCGACGATCGCCGCCAATCGTGCGTCGGCGGTTGTGTCGATCAGACCATCGATGCTTGCCAATTCCACCATTGCCCCACCTTCCCCGTCACGTCGCCCTTACGGCCCGCGTGACAAATTCCACCCCTGCCCAGCAATGCGTGGTGGCGCGTTTGGTTGCAATCGGCGCACGACAATCCATGGCCGCCGGAGAAAACCGCCGAAGAGCCCGGACCCGGCTTCGCAATCAGGTCTGTTTGGGGGTGACGTCGTCCGGGGCGTCAGGCGGAAGATCGGCCTCGGGATCTCGTTGCGGACAATCCTCGTAGCGGTGGTCGCGGCCGCCGCAGAAGGAACAGCACATGGCTTCGCGATCCTTGTCTCCGGGTGGCCATTGCGGTGTCTCGTAGGGCTTCCTGCCGTCCATCCCCTGCAATGCGTGACGCGCCATTTGGTTGCACCGCAAGAAGACCGCCAACTGGCTGTTGCGGAACCGCTGGCCGGGATGCGAGTTTCGCGTGACACCTTGCTTGCTACGTGAAACGCCCGAGGAACCGCCATGCCCATCCGCCGAACTGCTTTGACGACAGCAGCGATCCTGCTTGCCGCGACCACCCTCACAGAGGCCCGGCCAGACACCCGCACGATGAGTTGCCAGGAGCTTCGGCAGCTGATCCAGAGCCACCGCGCCGTGGTGCTGACCACCGGCCCCAATACCTATGACCGCTATGTCAGGCAATTCGGCAACGAATGCGACTGGCCGGAGGTGCCGATGTCGGCCTATGTTCCGACCCGTGACGGCCACTGCCCGGTCTACCGCTGCGACCAGCCGATCGGCGATCTCCCGGGTTGACGGCGACGGCTTGCCGCCAATTGGCGATCGCCAGTTGCCGAACGCGGGAGGATCGCGCCGTTGCGGAACCGCCGGCCGGGGTGCGAGTTTCGCGTGACACGTTTGCTTGGTACTTGAAACGCTGAGGTAACCGCCATGCGCATCCACCGAACTGCTTTGACGACAGCAGCGATGCTGCTTGCCGCGACCGGCCTCACTGAGGCCCGGCCCGACACCCGCACGATGAGCTGCCAGCAGCTCCAGCAACTGATCCAGAGCCGCCGCGCCGTGGTGCTGACCACCGGCCCCAACACCTATGACCGCTATGTCAGGCAATTCGGCAACGAATGCGACTGGCCCGACGTGCCGATGTCGGCCTATGTCCCGACCCGTGACGGCCGCTGCCCGGTCTACAAGTGCGACGAGCCGGTTGGCCGTATCCCCTGACGGCGACGGCTTCCCGCCAATTGCCGATCGCCAGTTGCCGATCGCAGGAGGATCGCGTTGATCCCGGCGCGCGAACCGGCTAGGGGTGTCGGCGCAGGTTGCATTATCCCGCTTCGTCTAATGGTAGGACAGCGCCCTTTGAAGGCGTGAATCGTGGTTCGAGCCCATGAGCGGGAACCAAATAAATTCAATGGCTTAACTGCGCTCTGTCAAATTCCGTCGAATATTGATCGAATAAACCCCCGCGAATTTGGGCGAACGGCAACCGTTGCGTTCGCAGGAGTTCCTGCGACTATCGGCAGGTCCGACACGGACGCGAGGTGTTGCTATGCAAGGGTTTGCTGCGAAACTCGTTGTTCGCGCGAAGGAAAGAGCGCTCGCCCAAGCCGAGGACGGAGAAACACTGCGAAACCAAATCGCGGAAACCTACAAAAGTCTGGCTGAGTTGTCCGAGCATCTCAAGGCGTCAGATATGGCTGCCGAGCGCCTAAAAATTTACAAGCCGAAGTACGGAAGCGATTACTCCTGCCCAATCTGTTGGCAGGAACGCGGCGCTATCAAGTGGCTCCTTTTCGTGGAGGAGCCAGACCATGCTTACCATTGCAAGATCTGCGGCTTCAAAGAAGCCGACGATGGGCAATTGAAAAAGCCCGCCACCTGAGAGGGCAGCGGGCGCTAGTTCGGGAGGACGGGCTCCCCTTTGCCCGTGAATAACGGTACGCCCCGCTTAGCTCGATAATAAGCTCGCGCAGGTTGAAGCTCTGCATATTCAAGCAGCGTGACTTTTCTGCCACAAGATAAGGAAAGCCCGCCACCAGAGGCAGCGGGCCAAATCCGAAACGGTTTCGGATTTCAGTTCGCCTTCGCGCGGATCAGCGTGTCGAATAAGCAGCGGAAGTCCGCACCCATCTCTGGCGACATGCGGAACGAGCGCCCGCCGCTGGAGGCCTCAGTGATATACACGATGATCATATCCCCGTTGGCCGGATCGACCGTCGGGATGATCTTTTCCAGACGCTCGGCGGTATCCAAGTAATGAGCTACCCTGCCTTTCATAGGTCCGCACCAGAACGAGTCCTTCATGACTGCACCTCGAAATAGGCAATGGCAGCGGCAAGCAGCGGGCCGACGAGGGGGCTCGCCTCGTATGCGCTATTCTCTTCGGCGACCAGTCTGAGCGCTTCCAGGGCGCCCGCGTGCGTCTTTGCTGGCTGCTCCCATTCCTCCAGAACCTCCATCGGTGGCCCGTAGCTCACTTCGATATAGGCGACGGCCTCATCGTCATCGTCTGGCGAGTTGACGTTGTAGTCGGCCATGCCAGCGCGGAAAGCACGGACGGCATCGAGAAGCGGGTCGTCGATGGTTTCCGGTGTGGTAGAGCCGGAAGCCGCTGTAGCCGCCATTAGGGTCGGGACAGATGCAATGACGCCAAGCAGGGCGCGGCGGGAAAATCTCCCCAGGATGGGCATTACCTCGGTGGCAGGCACAGCTTCGCCGGCCGCCGGAACACGGGTGCTCGGCATGGTGATTTGCTCCTTGAGCATGTTTAGTAACAGGGTTACTATAGCGAAACGATCCGCTTCAAATCAAGCCAAAAAGTAACAGGGTTACTAAATGAACGCTGCGCAGTGCAAAATGGCGAGGGCGGCAATTGGCCTCGGCGTGAGAGAATTAGCCCTGAAAGCCGACGTGTCGCCCAACACAATTGCTCGCCTTGAGCGTGGCGAGGCAATGCGTGAAAGCACGGTTGAAGCGGTCCAGCGTGCCCTAGAAACGGCCGGTGTCGAGTTCATTCCAGAGAACGGCGGTGGAGCCGGGGTGAGACTGCGGAAGCGATGACCCTGGCCGGCTACCTTGCCACGAAGAGATTGCTCGCAATGCATTTATGGACCGGGCAATAATCTGTGTCGGTCGTCGGCACGCCTGCGCCAGTAGCCACCTCGCCAGGACCGCATTGCTTCTGCCCGCTGACATAGAGGTCGTAGCGCGTCAGGCTGAGGTTGAATATGGAGCGGTAGCGAATGACGGTGGTGCCGTCCTGCTTCAGTAGTGCCTGAACTTCGGCGCAACTCAGGCCGGCGATATCCCTGCGCTCTTGCGCTTGAGCCTGCACCACGAGGAAGAGTAACGGAATTGCAATCGCGATCGGCTTCATGGCGCCCCACCAGCGTTTTCGCCCGACCGATGGTGTAGACTTGACCAACCGATATGAAAAGCCCTCTGCCTTTGGCCTCGCCAAAGGACGACAGCGTTCTGTGTCGTCGATGGTCGAGAAGATTCTGACCACGTACCTGCGGGACAAAGGCTATCTGCCGAAAGGTGCGGCCGAATAAACTCCGGGAACAAACCGGGGATAACCCGAGCCATTTACCACCATTGCCTGTCGTGATTGCGGCGCTACCTCTCTGAGCGTAGGAGAGGCCCCAGTGGGGGAAGGCAAATGTCTGTTTTTTGGGTAGGTGGAACAGCCATCGTCGTTTTGGCGTTCGTCGCGGTCGTGGCCATGGATTACATGAGCAACCGACCGAGACCACACTGAAGGCGCTAGCGCTTTTTCGGCTTCGGCGTGATCTCCTCGATCCGCACCGTGTCGCCGATCTCCCTTGCCCAAGCCAGCGCCTTGGCCTTGTCTTTGGTTGTCAGCACCGTGCGCCAATGCAGCGCCTCAAACACGCTGACCACGTAGGTGGTTGTTACCGGCTCGTCGGCCATCTCTTCCCCTGGCCCTGAAAGCCCGCGCCTCTGGCGGAGAACGCGGGCCGATCGGTGGACCGATCTTCAGCAGGCGATGGAGTGAACCACCTGCCGCAAGCGAGAAACTTTTAGAAATCAATAATGTTCCGTCGCGGCGATGTCGTGTATTCCTTGGTGCGTTCTGGCGAACAGTAGTTGATTGGCGACCGAGATCGACAGCATCGCGATCAGAGCTGCCGATACCATGAGCAGGATTTTGTTTCTGTCAGTCATCGTCGATTTCCCCACGATTCGAAAATCATAATACTCGACGCGGCGCAAGGTTGCTCACGACCTTTAAAAACGCCCACAGAAAAGCGTAGGTGGTGCCTGTTTCGGTTATCTTCCCCCGGTCGTTAAAGCCCGCGCCGCTTGCGGGCAAGCGCGGGCCGATCAGGCGCGATCGAGGCCCGATCTTCGGCAGGCGCGCGGTGGACGGGCACCACCTGCCGTGAAGCACAAACATTTAGCGGTCGCTAATGTTCCGTCAAGCCGGTTTGGTCCGATCGAAAGTCGGCCTCCAGTCGCGATTCCGGTCCCGCTGTTGCCCTTCGTAGTCGGGAATGACTGTGAAGAACACCGGCCGGCGATCGCGGGCCGCGGCCTTGCAGTCCGAGCATCCAAAGAGCCCGACGAGATCCTGGTGCATCGAACCATGATCAGGCCCGAGCCTGTCGATCAATGCCTGAATGTCGAGCTTGGTCGATTTGCAGCACATCGGGTGCCCGCAGTTGACATAAAGGGATTCGCGGGCGGCCAGGGTGTCGGCGAGGGTCTTGGACATGGCGATCTCCGTTGAAGGGGTCGCCGCAACGCAGGATTATATTCCTGATCCGTTGGGTTTTTGCAAGGCGCAGCGCAGCCGGATTTCGCCCGAGAAGGCTGGATGTGCTATTGAATATTCGGCAGATCGTCCGATCTGCCCGATTATCGAGGGAGGATGTCATATGCCAACGTTCATAGTCACAGGCTCCTATTCCGCCACGGCAGCGAGGGGGATGATTGACAATCCATCGAACCGAGAAAAGGCAGCCCGTGCCATCTTTGAAGTAGCAGGCGGGAAAATGCATTCTTTCTACGTCACGACGGGCGAAACTGACTGGATGGCAATTACGGAATTCGACGACGGTGCTGACCTGATCCCCGCACTTCTCGTCGTCGGCGCATCGGGAGCGGTATCGAATGTCAAAACCGTGCGAGCATACACAGGCGCGGAATTCAAGGCGGCCCAAGAGAAGGCGGGCAAAATCGCTTCTACCTACAGATCCCCGGCAAAATAAGCAGACCAATGGTTGAAACATCTCTGGCAGCGGATCGAACCTCCGCTGCCAGAACCGGAACCGACCCAGCTCCGCTGGTCAGGCCCGGTACTTCTGGCCCTAGCAGCCTCACCAGCGCGCGTTTCCGCTGGCCGCTGTCCTGCAGCGGAGAAGCGCCCCGCGCGTCCTGGCGCCTGCCTGTGGCGTTCTGGCTATATGAAAGGACGCCGGCTTCGACCAGAGTCAACAGCGGTTGGCTCGGCCGGCCGGCGCTAAAAAAGGCGCGCGGGTGGGATTCCCCTCAGAAGCGCGCAATGAACATATTAGCATAAGCGAATTTACGCTGCGAGGCCGATTGCGTCTACATTAGCGTGAGTGCAGATTGTCGCCAGCCGGGGGAGTTCCCAAACCCGCTCCGGTCAGGCCCGGCGGCTGGCTGGTCACCCCCTTAAGGCTGTCGGGCCGCCTACACAGGCCACCACGCTTTATCGACCATCGATCGACCTAAAGCGGCCTGCTCACATTCACGCCGCCCGTTTCTCGCCTTCGCTGATCTTCACCTTGCGCATCTTACCACGGTCGGCCGGCTTGAACACGATCGGCGCCGACCTGAGTTGGCGGGCATAGAGGTAGATCATCCCGGCAAGCGCGTGGCGTTGGTGAACCACACCACGGAGCTCGTTGACGGTGGCCATCATCGGCCCCAGGGGGAGCGCGTCGAACATCTCAAGCAGATCCGACGTCTTTCCCTCGACCAGATCGGGACATGCCCGCAGTAGGTCACTGATGGCCCACAGCGACGTTTCGTCAATCAGGGCGTTGTTGCCCCGGCCTTCAGCCAGGATGCACAGCACAAGCCGCGCATGCTCGACGCCATGCCGATCGATGATCCGCCGGATGGTGCCCACGGCACGGGTTTCGCCCGGCAGAGGGTAGAGGTGCGCGCCGACGATCCGCACGTCGAACTCCTGGCAAAGCGCTTTCACGCGGGGATCTGGAACGGCGCCAGTCCTAACGACCATTGATTGACCTCATGGCACCACTATCGAAAGCCCTGGCAGATCGGCGTCGTCAACCGGCGCCAGCAGGTAGACCTTGCGGATGAAGGTGTTGTTGAAGCTCTCGACGTTGGGGTCGCCGCCGAAGGAGGCTGTTGCCATCGCATCCATGGAGATGGGCGAAACCACCAGCGTATCCACGCTGCTGCCGTCGCAAGACACGCTGATAAAATCGTTGGTTCTGGTCACCGCGATCTTATGGATCCCCGGTCCGTGCGAGGTGTCAATCTCCACATACCTAGTATTGAAGCTCCCCTCATTGACGTCGACGCGCAGATTGGCGAAGGCAGTGCTGCGCTCTATGGTGAGCGAATGCCCATCTCCTAGTGCCTCCAGGTAGAGCAGATAGGTGGCGCCGTCCGTCGTCAGCTCCTCCCATTCGATGACGACGGTCCAATCCATGGTGACCAGGTCGGCGAGAAAATCGCCGATCGCGGACACGACGCCATCGACATCCTCGAGCGGGATTTCCAAGCCGCTGTCGCCGACGCGATCCGGCTTGTCGATGTTGTCGGCAATGGCGACGGCTTCCCCAAGATGGGCGTAGGCCCCGGCCAGGAAGTCGAGAGCCCACACAGCACCGACGGCGGGGTCGATGGGATCTGGGTCCGGATCACCACCATCATCCGGCGGCCCAAACCCCTCGAATGTCAGCTCCTCGGGCGAATAGCCGCCAAGGAACATGACCTTGGTCAGCATCCACCGGAGGCTGACCTGCCCCGGCACCGTGTTCGGCTGCCGGTGAACAGTCCAGACATATTCGCCAAGGGCGCTGATCCAGAGTCCCTTGCCTTGGTCGGCGATCAGATACGAAAAGCGCGTGTCGTCGGTAAATGGCGACACTACATCGGTCGCGAAGGTCGAAAGCGCCTTCTCCTGGATGTCCAGGGAAATGATTTCGTAAACAGGCTCGTCGGGATCGCCATCAGACCAGAGCATCAGCACGAACCCAGGCTTGCTGATCAGCCGGTTGTGCAAGCGCGGGAGTTGGAACGAAACATTCGTCCCCATTTTCGCGGTGTCGAAGGTATCGATTACTGTCCCGGTTTCAGGGTCGACGTATATCCATCGATAGATCGGGCCGGTCAGGTCGTATCCCACGACGAGATAGCCTGTCAGCGGGTCGAACCAGAGCACATCCGCCGACAATCCGGTCAGCCCGGTTAGCGAGTGCAGCAGCGTCGATGTCCATGCATCACCGTCGAAGCGCAGCTCATATAGGTCTGCATCTCCCGTGAAGCTCGACGTGGCGGTAAAGAAGGATGTGAAGCCGGTTGTCACCCTGCCGTTGACAATCAGATAGCTGCTCGCGACGCCTTCGGGGTCGACATCAAATGTCCCCTTGGCGGGATCGAAAATGCCGGTGACGCCCATGCCGGCATCGAAGTTATGGCCGATGAACACCCAAAGATGACCGAACTGTTGCACCGTCAGCCAAGTCATATTCGCGGTGTCGATATAGGAGGCGACGAGATGGCCGGTGGCGGCGTTGTATATCGCCGACATGTGGTTTGGCATGGTCAGCGTGGCGAACTGGACGAAGACGAGGCCGGTGCCGTTCATCGCGATCGGCACGCTCAGTTGATAGTCGACGACGTCACGCCCCACGGCATAGGGTTCCGACCCCTCCAACGGCACCCGATAGCGCTCCTCCAGGGTGTCGACATCCAGCACGGCCAAATAGATGTGGCTAAGGCCGGGAATATCGGTCGGTTCCAGGATTTGATAGATCACATCCTCTGACGGATCGTAGGCCGACCCGTGCGGGAAGGCGTCGATCCCGCCGCTTGGCACCTCACCCGTCCACTCGATCGCCCCGCTTGCACCCGTGTCCGTTGCGGCGTTCGAAATGACCGCCTTCACCGATGGCGCGCTGTCCGCTTCATAGCCATCGAGGAAGAGCATCACGAACCCTTGCCATGCCCCGGCCTTGTCGCCCATGACACCGACTGTGATCGGATCGGGAGCAGTTTGCGTGCCGCCGTAGAAACGATAGTTCACCGACGCGCCGATGCCATGTTCGGCATCGAAAACGACCTGATCGTTGATTTCGAGACGGACCAACTTATACCCCTCGCCGAAAGGGTCGTAGGCCAGCAGATAGCCGAGCACCGCAACCTGCGACGTGGCAAAGGTCGGGATCAGTGCATCGTAGCCGGAGAACCCACCACCTATGAACGTCGTGCCTGGAGGATAGCCCGCTTCCGGTCCCCATCCGATATGCTCCGTCGTGTAGCCGGTCGGCGTCTGGACGGTTCGGGAACCGCCAATGCCGGGCAAGCCATCGACCTTGCCGGTGCCGATAACGATGGGGATCGAGCGGCCAAGAACTTTGCCCACCGTAAACGGGCTTGCCGCGGCAACCGGCTCGACAGGCTTGACGGTATCCGCTGGCGGCCCCAAATGGATTGTCGGGGCGCCTGGATTGCCCGGTGTCGCAAACCACACCATCAGGTGGCCGCCTTCCGGAGGCGAAGAAAGTGCGGACTGCCGGCAGGCTGGACCGCGACCGCCTTGTGCATCGCCACGACGTTGTGTCGCGGGATTGTCACCGTCGCAAACGGGTTAAGCTGCATGACCGTGACGGTGGAAGCGTCCTGCTTGAATAGGATCTTGACGATGCAGGCCTCGCCACGCGCCACGCGGTGACCGATGCAGTCCCCTTCGGTGCCATCCGAATAAACGCCAGGCTTCAGCCACAACACGACGATATCGCCGTCCCTGGGCTCCTCTAGTGCTGAGACCAACTTGACGGAGCCGCTTAGAGCAGCCCCGAGACAATCGCCGGTGCTTTTGCTCTTGTAGATCTCCGGGAAGCCTGGCGAGGCCGGCGTCAACCGATCGTGCGCGGCGATGTCAGCCATGGCGATGATCCCTCTTTAGGCTGCCGTGCCGTTCAGGCGCGCGATGCGAACCTGGGCAAGATTGGACGCAAAATCACTGACATTGGCGGCCAGCGCCTCGAGTTCGAGAACCGACTTGCCGCTGATGTCGCTGCCGATGTCGGTCAGCCTGAAATTTTGGGCGGCACCGGAGGGCTGTTGCCGCGCCCTTTCCGCCGATATTTCCCGCTCGACTTCGGCGCTAGCGGTAGCCATCCATTTGTCGAACACCGGTTCCTGACCAGCGAAGCCGGCTTCATCTTTCACCGTGCTGATGGCGATCTCGAAAGCCGCCTGGGCGAGGGCAATCGCTTCCTTGGCGTCGTCCATAGCTTCGATTGTTGCGCCGTGGTTCTGTTCGACCATCCGCTTTTCCAGGTCCGCGCGAAGCTCTTCCGTCAGGCCGGAAAGCGCGGCCGGGCCTTCGAAGGCGGCGGCTTGAAATGCCGGGTCGTTCATCACGAGATTGACGATCTTGCCGTGGTCCATGCTGCGAAGCATCGTTCGGATTTCAGAGCGCAGGACGGCGCCGGCCATGTCGGTCTTGTCTGGCTTCGGCACGGCCAGGCGCGACATTTCGCTCTTGATGCTGTTTGCGGCCTTCTCAGCCTCCCAGGCGCCTCGGCGAAGCTCGGGAACGATCTTTTCAGCGGCAATGGCGCGAACGGAATCATTCAGGCCCTTCTGCGAAAGGGTTCCCGGCTTCGACAGTTCAGCGCGATGCGCCGGCAAGCTCTCGATGAAATGCAGCGCCTTGTGAAAAGCGCCGTGCAGGCGCTTCAGATCCGAGCGTTCCGACCATTCAGGACGCCACCGGGCTTTCAGATTATCGATGCGGTTCATTGGTCGTTCCTCCTAGGCCGCCGCGGCCACTACGGTGTTGATGATGTCATTGCCGCGCGACCGGATGGCGTCTTGCCAGTTCGGTCCAACGTCGGGTGCAAAGATCGGATGACGCAGAGGCCAAGGCACGGAATCCGGGATGCCGACGAACGAGCGAACCGGAACCGGACCGACTGGAACGTTGCGGTTTTCAAGGGCCATGTCGTGGCCGGCCAGGTCGATAAATGCCGCCTGCAGTTCGGCAAGAGCAGCTGTGTAGCGCTCACCGGCTGCGGCATGGCTTTCGAGGAGTTCAGAGGGAGTCATGGTGGGGTTCCTATCGTTGGATTTGCGCAAGCGCGCGATCTAAGGCGTCGTACGGGCTGTTGCCGCCCATCCGCACGGAATATGCTGACGATTTGCCGCCGCCAGTTGTGTATGAGGTTGTGTAAAGCGTCGGCGCCGGCTCTTTCTGCAGGAGCAGGTAGACGACGCCCGCAACAGCGTTTGCGACGTCGTCGTGGCCGCCCGGGGCATGGTCGACACTATCGCGGCCGGAGCGGCTGGTGCGGCGCTCAAGCCCAACAAGCTGATCAATCACGCGATCATCGTCCAATAGTGCGATACGACCAGAGTTGAGGGCAGGCACAAGGGCGAGGTAGAGCTCGCTCTTGGGCGCCTCGCTCAGAAGGTATTCGATGCCGCGGCGCCTGAAGGGTTCGCGGCACCACTCACCGCCGAACCTGTCGCCGGTGATGCGCCGGATGCCGTAGGACAGCAGCACCTTGGCAAACTCTTCCGTGACTGCCTCCGGGCTGTAGGGTGGCCGCTTCTCGATGGTCCGATCAAGAACAGCCTTGGTTCCTTCCTTGTGGCCAATCGCGAGCGTCATGCTGTCAGCAGAGCCGCCACTCGGGTCGACAAAGGCGAAGTAGGCCACGCCAGGCACAGGCTCGCGAACCGTCGTGTTCAGGTCGACAGCAGCTTCTACGGTTTCCCGAACAAGCAAGGTCTCGACATCGGTGCGGAACTCGCCGCCATACTCAGCAACGGCCGACGACGCATCGCGCGCATAGGCCTTGTCGATCTCAGCCTGTGGCAGGCTCGGATTGAAGGTGTTGGATGCGCCCTTGGCCACCAACAGCAGCGGATCGGCCTCCGGCCCGTAGTCGCTGCGATATGCCCGGTAAAGCTCTCCTCGGCGTGCGTAGGGCGAGGAGATGACCATCAGCGGGCCACCGGTGGTGATCAGCGCCGGACGGATGGCTGCCAGGATCTCCCGATCGGGGTTCTTCGATCCCTCAATGGCCCAAAAGGCGATCTCGTCGCAGATGGCAGCAACCGCAGTGATCGATCGGACGGTGCGGAAGTTGGCCGGCCTGATCTGCACATCGATCCTGGTCGACAGGCGGATGGTGTCGGCAGTGGGTTGGCCTTCGATCATGCTCGAGAGCACAGGCGAGTGCTGAAGCACACCAAGGACATGCGAGAAGGCTCGATCGGCCTGTGATGTCGAGGCCGCCAGGACTGGCAGCACGCCACGTTCGCCGGGTGCAAGCTTGTCGGTCCAATCGCAGAGGGCGGCCACGTAAGCGCCCATGGTGCCCGCTGCACGCGTCTTGCCACCGCGGCGCCCGACGATGCACCAAAGCTCGTCGATGCGCTCCAGCGGCTCGCGCTCGCGTCCTGTGATGGCAGCGAAGGTTGCGCGCTCGTCATCGGTCAGGGCCTCGCCCATGGCCGCAATCAACAGCGTGCGCCAGATTGACCAGCTCTCGCCAGGAAGCGCATTGCCGAGCAGTTGCGGGTCCGTCAGGGCCTGCCTCATGGTGACACGCGGCTTCAAGCGGCTGCACCGGACAGATAGGCCTCAAGGCTGGGTTTCTGTGGCTTGGTCCTGGCAGCGATGCCTAGGGCCTTCTCGGCCCGCTGCGCTTGGTTTGCGGTGCGCACGACGTCATCGGCCGTGGCGCCGGTGCCAGCCATGAATGCCGCTCGGGTCATCTCGGCAACGACGGCAAGCTCGGCAGCGGCTTCGATCTTCGCGGCCAGCATTGGCGAAACAGCACTGCCCCCGAGTGCAGCAGTGAAGACCGCGATCAACTCGCCACGACGGCGCCATTCGCGCGTGCGGCGATCGATCATATCAACGGCAAGCGGACGGCTCATCACGTGGCTGTCGGCTACGTTGGCGGCGGCTATCGCGGCGGTATCTGCCAGCACTTCAGAAGGCTCCTTATTCGATGCATATGCGATATGTATCACAAATGACAAGCTAAGTCATTGATTTATAATGTTCACGTACGTTCACCGGCATACATGTTTACGCCTTTAGACGGCGAGGACGTGAATGGCGAAGCACTGAGCCCGGTGACATTTGCTGCTCCGGGGAAAAGGCACGGGCTCCGTGCGCGCGTCCGGCAGAACTATGATAAAATAAGAACCGGCATGCGCGTTCGATTGCTCGTCGTCGTGGCCGTGCTTGCGGCCTTTGCCTACGGACTCGCAGAACTCGTCAAGTGTTCTGGCGACATCCCAGGCACGACGCCCGTAGAGCACGGTTCCAAACCTGTAGAGTAAGAACCTCATGCCGGATCACCACAGGCATAGAACAGCTTTGTTCATCCGCTTGGCGTCGGGCGGGGTAATTGTTCTTGGTCGTAAAGCACTGGCTTAGGAGAATGGCTTCCCCTCCCAAGCGAACCTCTCTCGAGGTCTCCTTTCGGTTTCTCTCTCCCTTTCAGGTCTGGTGTCTCTCTCGGTCTCCGTCTGTGTCTCAGGTCTGCAGTCTTCGGTCTGCTCTCTTGGTCAAGGTCTGCGTCTGTGGTCTCTGTCTCTCTCTTTTTCTCGGGTCTTATCTCGGTCTGTGTCTGTGTCTGTGTCTGTGTCTCTATATATCGATAGGGTCTGCATACCGTTTGGAGACAGTATTCAAACCGTACCGGCCTACCGGCCAGGCAAACGGGGAGAACGGGCCTGGAGGGCTGTATAGGCTGGCGCGAACTCCTGCTCCGCCTGCTCTCGGAGCCTGTCGCTTTCGATGTCAGCAATCAGGGCCATAGTGCCGGCCGCGTGTTTCGGGTTCATCGGTGGGCAGAACCTGAACCATCCCGAGACGAACACCTCCTCGGTGTCATTGTCGAAGGCAATGAGCCCGCATTCGACCAGGGGATCACGCGCTGTCCGGTAGTCTTCCGGTAGCCATCCGAGGTCAGAGCACGCATAGCCCTCGCTGATCCGGTAGCAGCCAGCTGAGGTCTGGTGTCCGCAGGTCATATAGAACACCAACAGCAGCCGGCAGCGGTCCTTAGGGAGCGCCAGGAAGCGCTTCGAGCGCCAGAGGGCTGGCGAGACCTTGCTGAACTCGCGCTTGCTCATGAGGGGCGCCCTCCGAGCCTGGCAAGCTCGACCACGGCGCGCGCCGTCGGCGCCGGCAGATGACACCGGGCGGCGATGGTGGCAATCGCGAAATCCATTGCCGAAAAACTGAACGTCGGGTAAGTTCCTCGGGTTGCCATACTTTTCGAATTCCCGCCGTTCCCGATTGCCGTCGGGGCGGCGGTTTCAGTTTCAGGCGGCCACATCGGCGCCTCCCGATCGTAGCTTTTGCGCCAGGCGGATGGCGTCGACCGCTTGGAGCGTCGTGACGCCAAAACGGGTTCGGATCTCGGGCACAAGCGCCTGGCCGACCTGATTGCGACCGCGGACAATGAACTCGGCCGCGAGGCGAACAGCTTCGTCAGGTTGAAGGTCGATCTGTTCCATTTATGCGGCCTCCCGCACAGGAAGAGATTTCAGGTACTCCGAAAGCTCCTCACTCAGGATGATCGTCCGCCTGCCGGCCTTACGCGCGGTCAGCTTGCCGAGTTTGATGGCTTCGAAAATCTTCGTGCGGCCGATGCCAGAGCGGTCAACGGCTTCCTCGATTGTCAGGCCAAATTTTTGGTTTTCCAAGGTTTTGCTCCATGAACGGCGGAACGTCCGCGTGAATTCATGGGCGTATGGTCACTGAAACGGCTGGAACCGTCCAACGCACGAAATGGGCATTTCGTGCTTTCGCAGAAAACCCGGCTACGGCTTGATGAAATTTGAAAGCCGCGTTTCGGCAGCCACGCGATAGCGATCATAGGCACGTTCCACCGTAGCTTCGGAAAGCCGCTGGTCCCGAGCAACTTCGCCAATAGATTTTTCCTGGCTCCACCCATTGACCTCAATTCCGCAGACTACCTGTACCGCTATTTTCGTATCACGATCCTGCAGCGTGACTTCCCGAAAGGCAGATGTTTGCCCCTTGCCATCAGCGCCGAAGCCGAGCATCCGGCCAACCGACTCCGTTTCCTTGCGGCCTCCTCGTCGCGTTCCATCGCGGATCAGCTGATTGAGTATTCCCGCGCTCTCATAGAAATAGCCGAGCACCCATTCCGGAATGGGCAATTCGCTGTCCATTGCAAAGCGAAGGCCAACCCAAGGAAGGATGGGATTGAAGTTTGCCGCGTAACTTTCGCCCAGGCGTGAAATCGCCAGTCTCCTCCACTTCGCCTGCCAATCCGGCTGGCTAACATCAATACCGTTTTGTTTGGCCTCGATCTTGTCCGTTGCTTCGTCCCAAGGCTTGTTGAGGGCCATCACGCGCCGCCCCTCAACTGCACCACGCGGGCGCCGTCATCCTGCGGCACCAGCGGCACGATCGCCGCCCGTGCCATCTCTTCCAGACCAGACGTAATCCACTTCGAATAATGCCGCTCAATCATGGCCGTGCTGGTGTCGTGAAGGGCGGCCACCAGCCGGATCGGGAGATTAGCGCGGATGCCCTTGACGATGCTGGAATGGCGCAGGGCGTAGGGGATCATGTCGGGCAGTTCAGCGCGTTCCTTTATCGCCTGCCAGGGTCGGACCATTTCCGCTGACTGCCATGGGCCGCGCCCTGCCCGCTGCCATTGAATGCCCTTCACCTGTTCGTAGCGCTGGCGCTCCAGCAAGATAGCGTCGGGCGAGCGTCCAGTGGCAACAGGCACAAGTGCATCGATGACATCTCGCCCCACCGGCACCGTGATGGAACCGGATTTTGCTCGGCGACCCTTCCGACTGACGGGAACCATGATCCTGCCGGCGGCAATCTGGCAGTCACTCACCCGAATCCTCGCCACCTGAGAGAAGCGGGCGCCCGTGGCGGCAAGGACAAGAACAATCCTGAAAAGATCCCCGCCCATGTCGTTTTCCGCGTCCACCTCCCGGGCGGCCCGAAGCACCCGGGCGATATCGGCATCTGAGAGAATTTGATTGTCACGCGCAACGGGCTCGGCCTCGTCGGTATGCTCGGGTGCTCGCAATCCGTGCTTTACGATCGCCGGCACGGAAGGCAGGAGCTTGGCCCTGTTGGCATTGTAGGCTGAATTTAGAGCTGCCTTTAGGTCGTTGATAAGCCGCTGGCGCGTGGTCGCCTTCATGGTGGATGGCAGGCTTGCCCGCCATGCTTGCAAATCGTTCTCAGTCATCATGTAGAGCGTAACGCCAGCCAATGGCGTTGCCGGGATTGCCTGTTCTTTGCCCCGCGCGGGCTGTCCCAGGACGTGCCGGCCAAGCCTTCGCGCGGCATCGGAACGGATCGCCCGCCCTGCTCTCTTGGCGTCCCTGTCGTCTCTGGAGGCGATATAGTCCGCAACGGCCTTTGCGATGGTTAGCGCAGGGCCTTCGGCCTCGGAAGCGGCAAGCTGGCGTTCCCGTTCGACCAACGCGCGAGCGGCTTTCTCTGCCGCCTGGAAATTGAGGTTTCCAGCCTTGATGGTATCGTCCGCAATGCCGACGGGAGCCTGTTTGTATCCGACCCCGTTGCGCCAACGAACCAGCCAGACACCGCCCCTTTTCCCCTTGCGGTAGCCAAGGTGAACCTCACGGTCCAAGCCTCGCCAATGCAACCCGGCAGGCAAATCCTTGCGGGCGCTGGGCGTCGTTATCTTCGCTTCAACTAGGGTCTTGGCCACTGTGCTAGCCTCCAAAGTCGTCTAATATGCGTCAAATATATACCCGCGCACCTAGATGAACAATAGCGAACGACTAGCAGCAAAATCCTTTATTTTCTGGTACTTATATGAATGACCCTGAACGGGTTGGCAGGATAGACAGCGCCCTTTGAAGGCGTGAATCGTGGTTCGAGCCCATGAGCGGGAACCAGCCAAATCAATCGCCTAGTCATCCTCGCCGGTGGCAATGCGCATGACGCGGACGGCGTTGCCGATCACGTCGGCGAGCGCCTCTGGCCTTTAGGTCCGGTCGGCATCGGGCTTCTTCCGCTTCAGGAGAGTTACAAGCACGGTCCGCATTGACGAGTGCTCCGCGCTATCAAGCTCAACAATCCAATCAGCATTGCGCTTGTGCCAAGGGAACTTCGCGTTTCGCAATGCCTGCCGAAATGCCGTCGGATCAACACCAACGGTCCCGGCCATATCAGCAGCGTTCGTCAGCTTGGCCATGATGCCTCCTATCCTGTCCTCTGAGCATAGGCCTTTGCACAAGTCGGGCAAGGAATTAGGCGTTTCCGCAAATTTTAACTGAGGCACGACCTGAGATCATCGAGGAAGCGATGTGCGAAACATCGCTACTGCGCCGGCGCGGCGTTCCGGTTTGAGCAATCAGGATTTGACCATTCCGCACACGGAGAGGGAGCATCGCCAACACTGCCATAACGGTCAACGAGTTTTGCGAATCCGTAGGCGAAGGCGAAAAGGAGTGCCAGGACAACAGCTATTCGGACGGCCATATGGGATTGTAGCAGGCCCAGAGCGAAGCGGGCACTATCGAAAACAACGAGAGGCAGGCGCGACTGCGAACTGTATCATTTTAATACAATCCCCAATTGGTAGACTCGCGCCTTGCACCGGCAGTTAGTAGCTCCTCCGCGGGCCAGAGGAGGGCGAAAACGCCCGCGAAGGAGGAAGCGATGTCTGTGCAAAAAGACGACTATCGAACGAACCGAGCCGACTATGCGATTGCTGCGAAGCGGAGTGCGGATGGCGATCGCGATGAGCTGCTGGCAAGAAAAAAGATATCCCTGTGGCTAAGAGACAGGCGATCCGCCAGATTGGCCGCAAACCCATCGGAAAGCAGGCCAGGGCCGAAAGCCAGACCGCGCGGTTAGTTGGCGATCGCGGCATCTATCTTAGGGCTCGCGCTGCCGGTGACTGGTTATGCCTGGCATTTGACGGCGCCGGATTTACGACCTTAGGTCCACGGACCATGGTCCAGCTTGCGACTGTGCGGCAACAGGCGCACTCTTCGAACGAACCCGACGACAAGGGCCTGTGATCGCAACTCTTTCGCGGCCAGGCCCTTTGTCGTATTAGACCAATGCATTGCCTGATGGCGATGTCGTGGGAGCACCGAATTGTTCATTGACTACTACGAACTTCTGGAAATCAGCCCGAACGCCAACTCGGAAACGATAGAACGGATATTTCGTTATTTTGCCATGCGCTACCATCCCGATAACCGGGATACCGGCGACGAATCCCGCTTCAGTGAAATCATAGATGCCCATAATACGCTCAAAGATCCGGTCAAGCGCGCGCAGTACGACATTCAGTACAAAGATCATTTGAACGTTCGCCGCGAGTTGACCGAGGAAGCCAGCAACACCAAAGGCATCGAACGGGATGTCGTCATTCAGGCCAAACTGCTCTCGCTCCTTTATGTCAAACGCCGACAAGACGTGAACAATCCTGGCATTGGCGATTCGGAACTCGAACGCCTGGCAGGCTGCCCGCGTGAACATCTGGAGTTTCATCTCTGGTATCTAAAAGCAAAAGGCTGGATAGCAAGGATCGAAAACGGGATGTACGCGATCACCGTGGAAGGCATCGATCGCACCAACACCGAACATAGCCGTGATATCACCACCAGACTACTGGACCACACAAGCTGAACTGGCAGCTCGCCGCCGAAGTGCCTCGCGCGTCCCAGCGCTCTCTGAGGCCGCGGGCAACACCACAAAAGCTCGCCGGGTTGGGCAATGCGGATCGGTTTTTTAGCGACAGCGAAACCAAGGTCGCACTTCCGCGTTGAGTCTCGTCCAGCATGGGAGCTCAGGGAGTGGATCCGGCAACCGCGGCAGTGATGCTTTTGCTTTCGTGCAGCCCGGGAGAGGCTTCCGTATGCAAGCCCATCGATATGGCGCCAACAATGTACACATCGCTTGATCAGTGCCGGGCTTCACTGGCGCAAAGGCTGGCGAGCTCTCCCAATGGCGAAATCGTCGGAAGGTGCAAGTCAATTGACCCGAACGTCACCGCTTCGCTACCGGCGGAATACACGACGGTCGTGGTCAAGCGAGGCATCGGGCAAGGCACCGTGACGAGCTATTTCGTGCCACGCGATACGAAATGAAAAGGGGCAGCGCCGGAAACCCTTGGCCAGCCTGGCCATCATCGATGATGACGCAGCTCGCCGGGGCAGCCCCAACGCCCTCCCCAGCGAGCCTGTTGCTCCCGTAGAATGGAGCAACTGCTGCTCTATACGAACTCAAGCGTCAATAAGTTTCGGGCGCCATTAAGTTTCACCTCCAGCCATCCTGCTGCCGCATCTCGATCGACAACCGGCCGGAAGCCACCGATGCCGTTTTCCAGGCGGTTCGCCGGATCGGCGAAAGCGTTTCCCTGTCGATCAACGGAAATGCGCAGGATCTGCGGGTATCGCGTGTCGTGCATGTGACGAATGGCACGCCGGAAGGTGCCGCGATCGTCGTCGAAGTGACGACCAACATCCTGTAGGGTCGCGAGCAGTCGGGTCCGGCCTGTCAGCCGGCGGCCCGCTGCTTGCACATCCCAGCGAGCCAACGCCGCAGAAGGCGTGCTGACGCAGATCTATGACAACGGATTGGATGCGCTTGCCGCTCGCATATCAGGGATTGCGCATTCCCGACCCGACCAGCCCTAGCTACCACCGGTTACTGAGCTGGCCGCTACTGGCATTAGCGTCCCTTCCCCGAGATGCAGCGAGGCAAAGAGACCCGCCGTCGGAACGATTCTGGGGACGGTTGAAGCCCGTCGGCCATGTGACGGCGGGCTCGCTGATGAAACGGATGGGCGACTATATATTTGACAGACCCGGTGAACGGGCGGCTAGCGTTTTCGGGTTAGAAAGCGGGCCTCCCGGATAAGCGAAGGCCAATCGTATCCCAAAAAAGCGATAAGCTCGCGAGCCTGCTCTTCTGTGATATGCGCCTCTTTAACCAGGCGCCGAACGACAGAGTTGTCGGGCACGCTGGGTGTTCTGTCCTGTTCGTCAGTCATCGAAACAATCCTTAGGCCGCTAACGCGACCATTTGGATTGAGTTCCCCCGCGGAATGACTCGCCAACCGATTGTCGGAAGCGTACTGTCCTATCGTCGCTCGGTCTTCAACGGCAACGAGCGTTTGAAAGAGTCGATCACGCTTTCGCCCTTGAGGGAGGTACGCGCGATGACCTTACGTGGCACGGCTGACGAAATACAGTTGGCGGCACTCACCAGGATTTTGGACGATTATTGCGAGCAAGCCGGGATTGAAGGCGCGCACCCGGCGCGCGAGCATTTGGCGCGGCGCCTGATCGCTCTTTTCAGCAGCGGCATCGACAGTCCAGACGATATCAGGATGGCGCTGGACGGCACCGCAAAGGACTGGAAACCAAACGGCACCCAGCCATAGGCTTCATTGGAGCCATCTATTTTCTGCGAGTCAGGAATGGGGTTTGGCTCGAAGTCGGTCCATGTGCGGACAGGTATCAATAAATCTGCACGCCAAGCCGCTCGTTCCTTCTCCACCGCACCACGGCACGATAGCTGGCGTCATCCGCAGGCACGTGAAGGACGAAACGGTCGGGAATTGTTACGCCTGGCTCCACCCGTAACTCCGCGCCGTGAGCGTGCTGATTTCTGATGGAGCAACTGATGTTGGCATCTTCCGTGATGATGGTCGCATCCTTCAGAACAATCCCCCGTGCATGAGAGCGTCGCTCTGTTGGCGGATCAGTGGGGCTCATTGTTCATTCCTCCTGGAAATCCTGCAGCGCGGTATGCCGCGGCACAAGCGCAGTGCAAAGTACCATGGCTATGAGCATCACATAGAAACCGGGGGACCGGGAAAGAAAGTCGGCAGCGACGAAAAGGAAGCGGGCGAAGCAGGCCACGGAAAAGAAGTTCCAGCACGGCAACCGAGATCAATCCGTATGAAAGCCATGAACCGCCCGCCTCCCGAAATAGATCGGGAAGCGGGCTCGGCTGCTACAAAAGATTTACTCGACGATCTGCACGACCTTGCGTGTATCCGGATCCACGAGAACTGCATGATCTCCGACAACCGTATACTTGTACCTGACGTCGGGCACGTCGATTGCGTGAAGTTCGACCGTGTCCGGAAGAGCGGTGCCGATGTTGAGTTCGACACCAAGCAGGCTGACTGATGCGAGCTTCTGTTTGTGGATGTATTCGCGAACCACCGTCTGCTGTTCCGGCTTGAGAACGACGACGTCTTCCGCAAAGGAAGCACAAATTCCAGCGACGAGCGCGAAGCCTGCGGCTGCGCTGACAAGATATTTTTTCATGGCAAATCTTTCTTTGTTGCGTCACTTGGCAGCTGGGGTTTTGACTGCCATCACGGATCAGCAACGAGCCCCGCAGCATTGCGTTCCGCCGGTGAGACTAAGGTCCGGGGGTGGTACGACTGAAGTCCTAGCGGGCAACCTATGCCTGGCCGACGCGTTAGAACCGCGCGCCGAGCACGAGCCCTTTCGTCGGCGACCAACCGAGTGTCCACCATTCCCCCATCGCGGGGCACCAGATCTAGCGTCCCCGCAGCGGCGGCGTGGCGTTTCCCCCAAAGCGAGGCGAACAGTGACCTATATCCAGAGACCGAGCACGCATGATGACGAAAGCCGACCCGCAAATGACAACAATGCTCGTGTTCCGGAGGTTCTTTCCGTCCTTGACCTCATCCCCTCGCCTGACGACGACAAAATCGCTGACATTGTCAGGCGCACAGAGCGCCTGGCCATTGCGTTGGTTATCGGAATGGCGATTTGCTTGATCGCTGCGCCGATAGTCTATGTTACCCTGACCTACTATTCTTACTGAGACTTGAGGTCTTACTGAGACTTGAGGTCTTACTGAGACTTGAGGGTTCGCCCGCCTCATAGGAGCGGCGAGCGAACCCTATCAACGCAGGAAGGGACATAGCTGCGCCGATGAGCAGAGGTCGAGGTCGATCTTGGAGGGTCAGCCGAGGGTAATCCCAATCACCAGAAAGGTGATGGCCACCGCGAAGATCGGTGCGAGCAACCAGCGCGCTTGGCCAACACTCCTATCCATAGCTTCCTCCAGCAAATCTAAAGCGGACAACGACCGTGAGAGCTGGCTGTTCCGAGGCGCGCCATTGGCAAGACCATTGCGTTTTGCGATCGGACTTAGGTCGCATGCGCCGCCCGACCGAAGCCCGACCCCTGGAACGTTTTTTGCGGGCGGAACAAGTCCGGCCCTCGGAAATTATCCCGTCGCCCAACAGGCGGAGGACGTTGTGAAAGGTCTGCGCAGTCTCCTTGCCGAACTGTCTTTGAGCTGGCTCAAACGCCGCAAGGCACAAGCGCCCCAGACCCTGAATCCCAAGACCGTGATCCCCAAGACCGTGACCACTGTCAAAGCCAATCCCCGCGCCGCCGAACACAAGACAAGGCAGCGCCCAGCCGAACACAAGGCAAACCAGCGCCCAGCCCACAAGCCCAAGCCACTGTCTTCCCGCGACGTCGCCTCGAACATGTGAGTCCCATTTCCGGCCGCTCTCGCCAGCCTATGCCGTTTATCGCGACGCGGCCGAACGGCTGTGGGAATTGAGCGGGCGGCTGCTATAGTCTGGTGATCCCCACCGGAGAACGCCAGCCATGACCCTGAAAACCCGCAAGCTCGGCAGCCAGGGGCTGCAAGTCTCGGCCATCGGCCTCGGCTGCATGGGCATGAGCCAGTCCTACGGTCCGGCCGATGAGGCCGAATCCATCGCCACGCTGCACCGCGCCATCGAACTCGGCTGCACCTTCCTCGACACCGCCGAGGTCTATGGCCCTCACACCAACGAGGCACTGCTCGGCCGGGCCTTGAAGGGCAAGCGCGACCAGGTGACCATCGCCACCAAATTCGGCTTCCGCATCGAAAACGGCAAGCAGCTCGACGGTACCGACAGCCGGCCCGAGCATATCCGCACGGTCGTGGAGGCCTCGCTGAAGCGGCTCGCCACCGACCATATCGACCTGCTCTACCAGCACCGCGTCGACCCGGCGGTGCCGATCGAGGATGTCGCCGGTACGGTCGGCGAGCTGGTGGCCCAAGGCAAGGTGCGGTTCTTCGGCCTGTCCGAGGCGGGTGCGGCCAACATCCGCCGGGCGCATGCCGTCTATCCGGTGTCGGCGGTGCAGAGCGAGTATTCGCTGTGGGAGCGCAATCTGGAACCGGAGATCATCCCGCTGCTCAGCGAACTCGGCATCGGCCTGGTGCCGTTCTCGCCGCTTGGCCGCGGTTTCCTCACCGGCGAGGTCAAGCGCGCGGAGGACTATCCCGAGGGCGATTACCGCCGCAACGACCCCCGCTACCAGGGCGAAAACTACGACGCCAATGTCGAGGCGGCGGCCAAGGTGCGCGACATCGCGGCGGCCAAGGGCGTCAAGCCCGGCCAGGTCGCGCTGGCCTGGCTGCTGCACAAGGGCACCGGTTTCGCCGTCGATATCGTGCCGATCCCCGGCACCAAGCGGAGAAAATATCTGGAGGAGAATATCGCCGCCGCCGCGATACAGCTCGATGCCGCCGAAATGGCCGCGCTCGACGACGCGCTGGCGCCGGGAAAAATCTCCGGCCCGCGCTATGGCCAGCGCGGCATGGCGATGGTTGATCGGTAGAGCCGATCAAGCGCGTGATCGCGAAACGTGGAATCCGGTTTTCGCTGGAGATCATGTTCAAACAAGAGATAGGGCCCCATCCCGATTCCATCGGGATGGAACAAGGGTCAAAACGCAATCAGCGCCCTGCCGCCAATGGCCGAGACGGGTGGGAAAAGTTGCCGTTCGGCTCAGCAGCCAGAACGAGCACGTTGCGCCCAGAAGCAGACATTCATTTCCCTCAGTAAATCATCGGTACCGAGAAACTCCACCAGTCTCATCGCAGCTGTCCCCTCCGGCCGCGCCAAAGTATCCATAAGCCAAAGTATCCATAAGCTAAGGTGACTTGGCATAGTGCTCGACCGCTATAGGAGACACCTTCCTAAGCGGGTTTCGCGAACGCCGGCTCTGGAGAAGCGCCAGATAGGTCGTCAATTGGCGCGAAGGAGACCTCTTTGCGACCCAGCCCTGGTTTCTGGATGGTTCACCAACCCATGCGAGAGGCTGCCCAACCACCTCTTCATCAATACTTCACCATAGCGACAATGGTTCCGGAACCTTTCTGATTGCTGCGGACTTCTGGGATTCACTGCAAATCCAACCAATGAAGGGGTCCCCGCATGAACGTCACTGCAGCAGGTATCGACCGCATCAAGATCGGCAATGCGGACGCGAGCGGCCAAGGCGCGCAATTCGTCGTTTGGCTTTATCTTCAGGTCGACGAAGGCGGCACACAGACCGGTCAGGAACTGGTCGTGTCCGTGCCGTACGACGCGCGTATGACGTTCGACGATCTCGCCTCCCAGGCTTTCGAGAAGGCGCACGCCATGCTTCGCGCCTGCTGCGAAATTGATGAGTCCATGTGGTGGAAGCAGTTCAACCGCAGCCTTGCGCCGCTGCCCGAATGGACATCGGGTGCGCAGTAGCTGGCAGGCGCCCCGCCGCGCCGGGATCAGCACGGCAGCGGCGCAGCGCGTGCTGAACGGCAAGATGCGCTGTCACGCCAGCCTGTCAACTCACTCCGGCAAGAGCCATTCGATGGCTCGTATCCTCATCGACATATGATGTCCTCGCGCTCCGCACGAAGTCGGCGAGCTCGCGATTGAAGCGGGAGGCGTCTTCGATGAAGGGGGCGTGTCCGACTTCGGAATACCAAGAAGCGCGGCTTGTGAGGCATATCTGAAGGATGCGCTCGCCCATTGCCGGCAGAACCACCGTATCGCCGCCGCCGTGGGTCATCAGCACAGGTTTGCGCAGTGTGGCCAGAACGTCGTCGGAATTGATCGCGCGGGTGACGAGCGCGGCCCGCACCCTTGCCGGAACGATGATGTTCCAGCACAGCGCGACCTCATATTCGTCCCTCGGCAGTGGCCGCGCGGTGCAGCCCTGCACGAATTCGCGCATCGCCTGGATGTTGGAGGGAAGGTCGTCCGCCGTCGCACCGGGCACGTGGTCGAGAAAACCCGGGCCGATCAGGACCCCGAACACCGCGCGGTCGAGCGTGACCGCCGCACCCACGAAGTTGATGCCGGCAATCGCGTCCTGACCGTATGCGCGCAGGTAGTCGCAGATGATGAAGCCTGCATAGGACCAGCCAACGAGAACCGGTCGGTCGAGCCGGAGTTGGTCGATGATCGCAGCGATATCATCCGCCCATGGCTTCGGCTCCGTATACTGCTCCTGTGCCTCAGGCGCTTCCGACATGCCGTGGCCGCGAAGGTCGAAGGCGACGAGGCGAAAGCTTTCCGCCAGGCGGCTCTCATACTGCTTCTTCCAGCACAGGTGATTTTGCGACCATCCATGGATGAAGAGGATGGCTGGAGCATCGGCCTTGCCCCATTCGTGCACATGCAGCTTCACGCCGCCTCCGCCGATCACTGTATGGATCTTCATCTCGGGTCCTCCTTTTGCCTGACTGGCGCCGACAGTCGCCGCCTGGCGTTAGAGGGGGTGTTGTTGCGGGCGTTGAAATGAGCGTAGGAATTCAAGGCTGCGGTAGCGCGGGCCGGCGGTTCCCTCACTCCGGGTAAGCCATGAAGGAGCTGACTTCCCGCAGAAAATCGGCGAAGGCCGGCTCGTCGCCGAGCAGGATATGGTTCGCGCTGTTGAGGTCGACGAAGCGCGCTCCCGGTATGCCGGCCGCGAGCAGCTTGCCTTCCTCGAAGGGGACCACGGCATCGTTCCTGGCATGCAGCACCAGGGTCGGAACGTCGACGTCCCCCAGCATCGCCGAAACGTCTATGTCGCCGAAAGTGGTGTGAAGCAGGCTGGCGTTGAGTGGCGATGTGGTCTGCCTCTGGAGATCGTTGAACCAGGCCATCTGCTCGCGGCTGGCACCCGGAATGAATGCCTCGGTGAACAGCTGGCGGAACGCCGAATTGTCCTTGCCCCAACCCTCGCGGATCAGGGTGGTCATCGCTTCATGCGCGTCGAGTTGGTGGCTGTCCCCACGCTTTCGCCGGCCCCTTGCATAGCCGCCATAGAGGATCAGGCGCGACACGCGCTTGGGGTGACGGACGACATAGGCGATCGATATGGCGCAGCTTTGCGAGACGCCGAGCAGCGGGAACCTGTCGAGGCCACTTGCGTCGGCGACGCTTTCCAGATCAGTGACCATGGCGTCGAAGGAGACGTCGCCGACGTTCCAGTCGGAGAGGCCATTGCCGCGCTCATCGTACCGGATCAGGGTATTCCCGGTCGAAAGCGAATAGATCCAGTGTCGCCACACCGGGCTTTCCCATTCATATTGCAGATGCGACATCCAGTGCGCCGCGCGAAGCAGCGGCGGGCCGCTGCCCGAAACCGCATAGGCGATCCGGACACCGTCCGGGCTGCTGCAATAGTGTATCTCCTGGGAAAGCTGGATGCACGGCACGGGGCCTTCGGCCAACGCCTGGTGCTCCTCGCGCGCCGGTGGCGGTTGCACCGCGCGCTCCCTGGCCGCAGCTGCCAGCGATCGAACCTCCAAGGCGATCTGCTTGTTGGCCGGATCGAGGGACTGCAGTGTCTCCGCGTGCGAAAGCGCCCGCTCAGGGTCCGAGCGCAGCCGCTCGACAAGCGCCTGCAGGATCATTAACCGGGTGCGATCCAGGGCGTCGCCATGGAATGTGCGCCACGCCTCGAACACCGGGCAGCGCGGCAGTTCCAGATCCTCGAGGAACCGCCCCCGGAACAAGGCAGCCGCCGTCTCCAGCCGCTCGGTGTCGAGGGAGCGCACATCGCCGGCGGTCATGTGGGCGACGCCAAGCAGATCGACGTCGAGACCGGAGGTATCGAAAAGCACGCTGTCCCGATCGGTCCTGAGAAAGTCACCATCGTCGTCGATGATGTGCCTGAGCTTCGAGAGGCTCCATCGCAGCGAAGCCCTCGGATCGTCCGGGATTTCCCAGAACATCTGGCACAGATGGTCGCGCCGCTGCCTCCGGTTCGTCACAGCCAGATAGGCGAGCAGGGCGCGGGTTTTCTTCGACGGCGGCAGCGCGATCTCCCGGGCGTCCCGCAGGACAACCAGTTGGCCAAGCACCTTGATCTCCAGTAGGCCCTTCATTTGGGACACCGATCGCCTGTGCCCAGTTTTATCCGATCTCCGATCGCTCCGCCAATGTTCCGTCGGGATAAGAAGCTGGCGTTGGGCGGTCCCATGGGCGCCCTGTCGCCGAGTTGTATGTCACGTGCGCACTTCACCAGCCACTCCGGCCGTAGCGCCAATGCCCAGCATGCACTAACATTCCAGCTTGACCCCGTTGGGGCTGGCCAGTGATCTGTTCAAATTGGGGAAGTACCCATGACCAATCATTGCTGTGGACCGGGCTATGCTTCTCCAGCCGAGGCGATGAGGGCACCTCGCGAAAAGCTGCTCTATACGATTGCCATCTACACCGGCACGGGCATTCAGAAGCCGGACTATTTGTGTACCATTGACGTCGATCCGGAGAGTTCGACCTACAGCCAAGTGATTTCACGTTTGCAAATGCCGGGTATTGGCGATGAGCTTCATCACTCGGGCTGGAATGCCTGTTCGTCGTGCCATGGCGATGCGAGCATGGAGCGGAAATATCTGATTGTGCCAGGTGTGCGCTCGTCCAATCTGCATATTGTCGATTGCGGTACCGATCCCCGCAATCCGACCCTATTCAAGGTCATAGATGGCGCTGAAATCAAAACCAGGACCAACTTGTCGGCACCGCACACGGTGCATTGCCTCGGCTCGGAAATCATCGTTTCCATGCTTGGCGACGCTCAAGGCAATGCCCCTGGCGGCTATTTGCAGCTCAGCAAGGAGTTCGAGATTGTCGGCCGTTGGGAAAACTCCATGGGCAGTATCAAGTTTGGTTATGATTTCTGGTACCAGCCGCGACACAACGTAATGGTCAGCTCGGAGTGGGCCGCGCCCAATACCTTCATGCCTGGTTTTGACCTGGAAGAGGTTGGCCATCTGAAATATGGCCGAGAGATCCATTTCTGGGATTTTGAAAAGAAGGAGCCAAAGCAAACATTCTATCTCGGTGAAGATGGCTTAATCCCGCTGGAAGTGCGATTCCATCATAATCCCGACAGCAGTCACGGCTTTGTCGGCGCGGCCCTTTCTGCAAATATCATCCATTGGTGGAAGGATGCGGCGGGTGATTGGCAATGGGAAAAAATTGTCGATGTCGACAATGAGCCGCATCCCGAATGGCCGATCCCAATACCGGGTGTGATCTCAGTCATTCTGCTCAGTATGGACGATAGATACCTCTATCTGTGCAACTGGTTGCATGGCGACATCCGTCAGTATGACATCTCGGACCCTCACAATGCCAAGCTTACTGGACAAGTGTGGATGGGCGGACTTCTCGGCCGTGCGCCTGAGGTCAATGGCGTGAGAGTGACTGGCGGGCCTCAGATGATACAGCTCAGCCTCGACGGCAAGCGCCTTTATGTGACGACCTCACTCTTCTCGACCTGGGATAATCAGTTCTATCCGGAAATCCGCACCAATGGCGGATGCATGCTGATGGTCAATTGCGATACGGAAAACGGCGGCATGGAAATTGATCCGCTATTTGTTGTTGATTTTGGCAAGGAACCAAACGGACCAAGCCGCTGCCACGAAACCCGTTATCCCGGCGGTGATTGCACGAGTGACATCTGGGTATGACCAGCTTCACCATCACTCTCGCCAATCAAGGCGGTGCGGCCTTTGACGTCGATCACCGCAAGCCCCTCTTGCAAAGCTTGCGCGAGCAGGGCGTGGATCTGCCGTATGGGTGCAAGTATGGCGGCTGCATAACCTGTGCGGCCAAAATAATCAGCGGCAAAGTCGATCAGAAAGCGCAACGGGCGCTGAACAACCGCCAGATCAACAATGGCTATATAATCCTCTGCGTCGCCCGCCCTATGAGCGACTGCACGCTGGAGGTCGGCGTTGAGAGCCACGACAAGCTCTATCGCAACCCGTTCCTTGACCCGCTGGCCGCTCATGAATTGAAAGCCGATATTGCGACCCCGTTGGAAGCAAAGAAATGACCCATATGAATCATGATGAGCCCTATTCGGAGGCTTATCTGCAAGAAATTCTGAAATCGGTCAAAACCATCGCGATGGTAGGGGCCAGCCCCGATAAAACCAAGTTTTCCTATGGTGTACTCAGGGTGCTGCACGAAATCGGCTATGACATGATCCCGGTCAACCCCAGTCCCGGTCTGGATGAAATTCGAGGGCTTAAGGTGTACGCGTCACTAGCGGCCATCGACCGGCCTGTGGATATGGTCGAGGTTTTTCGCCGCTCCGAAGATCTGTTGGAAGTTGCGCAGGAGGCCATCGCAATCAATGCCAAGGTTCTGTGGGGTCAGATTGGGGTGCGCGATGACGCTGCCGCCCAGTTGGCGGAGGAAGCGGGCTTGAAAGTGGTGATGAACCGCTGTCCCAAGATTGAGTTGTTCCGCCCCTTCTGGAAGCCGAAGTTGCACTTGGGAATATGATTGCAGGGTCACGGAATTCGGCGTTGTCGCGGCAACCAACCTGTTCCCCAGGTCTCAGACGTTGAGTCTGCTAAAGCGCGTCGCGTCGAAACGGATTCATGCGACGCGCTTTAAGTCTTTGTTTGTATGCATGTCGTTGTCTCAAAACCGGGGCCACTTTTGAGCGACATGCATTAGCAGATTGAATTTTGCCCGAGGTACGATGCCAGATGGTTGCTGAGATCACGCGCGTCGTCGCCGGCGCCGTCGATCAGCGCAGACTTGCGGCGGCGCAGAAACTGCATCCCCATCAGGTACATGCCCGGATGTTCCGCAACACCGCCGTCGTGCCGGACGTAACCTTTGCGGTCGAGGACCGGCAATTCCAGCCAGGAGTAGTCCGGCCGGTAGCCGGTGGCCCAGATGATCGTCCTGATCGCGCCTGCGGCGAAGTCGATGCCGAGCGGCGGGTTGTCCTCGACACGGGTCGGTGGCGGGCGATCCGGCGGCTCGACCGTAGCGTCCAGGCCGTTGGCGCGCGCCCATTCGTCGATGAGGTCGAGCAGCCGGGCCATCTTGAGATCGGAAAGCGCGCACATGTTGCGCAACGACCCCGCAAACTGGGCCTTGCCATCTTCGGTGATGCCGGCGAGACGGCCGACGAGCCTGACGCCGAGGTCGACCAGCGCATTGAGGTCGAGGGTGGTGCGGTCGGGTGTGCCGGCAAGCTGCAGCGAAGGAACCCGTCGCGCCCGCCTGATGTCGTCTACCTCGTCGTAACGCTCGTCGAGCACGCCGGCGGCGTCCATCCACCATTCCAGGTCCTTGCCGCGATAGACGCGGGGCGCCCGGATGTGCTCGCCCACCGACAGGGTCACTTGACGCCCCGAACGCTGCAGCTCCTGTGCGATCTGGGTGCCGCTCGACGACGCGCCCACCACCATCACGCCACCGTCGGCGACCTGCCCCGGATTGCGGTAGGACTGTGCCGTCAGCATGGCGACCGACGGAGGCACGCGGGCAGCCAAATCGGGCAGGCGCGCGATGTTGCACGCGCCCGACGCCAGCACCACGGTCCGGCACCGCCACTCGCCGCGGTCCGTGCGCACGAGATATCCCGCCCCGTCGCTGCGAACCGAGGTAACGGTCGTGTGTGTTCTGACAGGAGCCGAGATCACCTTGGCATAGTTCCCGAGGAAGTCGATGACCTCAGGCATCGTCCGGTAGCCGTCGGGGTCGTCGCCGTCATAGCGGAAGCCCGGCAGCCGGCTCTGCCAGTTCGGGGTGAGCAACCGTAGCGAATCCCATCGCTCGGTGCGCCAGGTATGGGCGATCTCGCCGCGCTCCAGCAGCACATGGTCGATCGAGCGCTCCGCGAGGCAGCGGCTCATCGCGAGCCCCGCGTGCCCTGCACCGACGATTACTGTCGTGACGGAACTAATCGCGCCCTCTTATCAGGAGAGTCTACGGCTCGAAGTGCCTTTCAATTCACCACGACCGTGACGTTCGTCGGATTGGTGACAATGTCATAGACCGCCGATCGCTTCTGCGACTGAGCGACGAGAGCCTCGATGTCCTCGGGCTTGGCGTCGGCGTCGATGTTGTACCTCACCGTGATGCCGCTGAAGCCGTTGCGGACGTCGCTGTCGATGCCGAGTATGCCCGCGATATCCATGTCGCCTTCGATGGTCGCCTTCACCGACTTCAACTGGATGTTCCGGTTCTGGGCAACCGCGGCGATGCCGGCGGTCAGGCAACTCGCCAGTCCGACCAGCACGTATTCGACAGGCGTGGCGCCCTGATCCAAGGAAGCGAAGACCTCCGGATGGTCCGCATCGAATGCGAAGGTGGTCTTGCGGTGCTGGTCCTGGCCGAGACCGTAGAAACTTTCGACCGTCGAGTGGCTGTGTGTGCCATCCTTCCATTCGCAGGCCGCGCGCCACTTGAACTGCGCGGCCTCCGGGGCGTTGGTAAGCGCTTCGCGGGCGCTGAGCAGCGCCTCGACGTTAACGCCGTTGTTTGCCTGTACTTCGGAAGCCATAATTATCCTCCCTACCTTGCACTGGCTCAAAAACCCGACCGATTCCACTGACCTCCTGATCAGATTTCACCATGGCCTGGCATGCTATGAGTAGCGAAGCGTTTCTTCAAGTTGTTTCCGCCGAGATATGGTCGTCCCTCTTGTACCGAGTTGCGCCTTTGCAGGCTAAGGGTGCCCTGCGTGTCTGTCGGCGTTCCACACCCCTGATGCCAGGCTAGAGGCATCGCGATGCAGTTCTTGAAGGCCGCCGGCAAGCTAGCCGACTGCATTTCCGCAGGGCGATCTTCTGATGCAGCTATGGCCGACGCGCTGCCGCTTCGAGCTGCGGCTACTTTCGGGGTGGTGCGGTCGAGGCGCGTACCACCAGCTTGACGGGCATCACCACGTGACGTGGCGGGCCGCCGTCGAGAAGCAGGGAAGCCGCGAGCCGCCCGTTCTCGAAGGCCGAATGGTGCACTGTGGTCAGCGGCGGCTCGGATCGCGCCGCACCGGCGACGTCGTCGAAGCCCACGACCGACAGGTCCCGCGGCACCGACAGGCCGCGCTTTTTGGCCTGCTCGATTATGTTCAAGGCAACGCCGTCGTTGAGCGCGATGACAGCGGTCGCTTCGGGCGCCAGGTCGAGGGCCATACCGGGACCGTTGCCGAACGCTGCCTCTTCCTCCGGCGTGCCGCATCCTTCCATGACCGGCATGTCATCGAATGAGAGGCCGAACTCGGCTAGTGCATCGGCCACGCCTGCCATGCGCTCGAGGATCGGCGGACCGACCGCGACGAATTGACGAGGAGCCCCGGTCGGAGGGTGGAAGACCGGCGGCACAAACTGCCACATGACGGAGGCGATCACGAAGCGGCGATGGCCGAGCTCCAGCAAGTGGCGTGTCACCTCTCTCGCCCCCTTGCGGTTCTCGATGGTGATCGACGTGATGTCGGGACCGGCGACGCCTGACACGACCACCGGCAATCGGCGACGCCGGGCCGGCTCGATCAGATCGATCTGCTCGGCGCTCTCGAAGATGAAGCCATCCACCAGGGCGTCGTTGATGCCCCACTCGTTCGCCCGGCCCGAGACGAGCGACAGTCCGACGCCCCGCTCCTCGCATGTATGGGCGACACCGCCGAGGAAAGCGTTGCCGTACTCGTGCGTGAAGAACAAGGTGATGCCGAAGTTGCCAATCGGCACCACGCCGATGGCATTGACCTTGCCGGAACTCAGCATCCGCCCCTTCGGGTCCGGGCCGGCATAGTGAAGCTCGCGCGCAACCGCCTCGATCCGCGCGCGCAGCGCCGGGCGGACGCGTTCGGGCCAACTGAAAACATTCGACACCGTCGTCTTCGAAACGTTGGCGGCTCTGGCGACATCCAAGAGGGTGACTGCTCTTCGCATGGCTGCCTCGTATCACGATTCGGACCGGTTCAAAAAACGTCTTGACTTTGATGCCGACTGGGAATGAACTCGGTTTTGTACCGGTACAAATAATGTACAAATATTGTATTGACCGGTACAAAATACAAACTGACCGGTTCAGCTTCTCATCCGGTAGGCCGGTCGCCCAACGGGGAGGACGCCTTCATGCAGGAGATTCCACGTCGAGAATTCATTGCCAACGGCAGCGCAGCACTTGTGGGCCTGGCGGCCTTCTTCGCTACCCGCCACGCCGATGCCTTTCCAAGCCGCCCCGGCGAGGAAGTCGTCAAATGGCTCGATCAGCTGCCGCCGAACCCGGTTCCGCAGGTCATCAAGAATCAGCTCGTCTGGGAGGACCTCGATTCCTGGGTAACGCCCAACGACAAGTTCTTTTCAATCGCGCATTTCAACCGGCCGGCCATCGAGGAAAGCGCGTGGAAGCTGGAAATCGGCGGCCTGGTCAAAAAGCCGCTGGTCCTGACGCTTGCCGACATCAAGGCCCGGCCGCGCCAGGAAGTCACCTTCACGATCGAATGTTCGGGCAATACCGGCCTGCCGTTTTTCAACGGCGGAATCGGCAATGCGCGCTGGGCGGGTACGCCGCTCGCCCCGATCCTGAAGGAGGCCGGGGTCCTCGACAGTGGCATCGAGGTCGTCTTCTGGGGCGCCGACGAAGGCGAGATCAAACGAGCCGACGAGGTCACGTTCAAGCAGAATTTCGCGCGCAGCATGTCGCTCGCCGACGCCATGGATCCAAAAAACATCCTTTGCTACGAGATGAACGGAACTCCCTTGCCGCCCGACAACGGCTTCCCGCTGCGGCTGATAGCGCCGGGCTGGTACGGGATAGCGAACGCGAAATGGCTCAAGCGCATCGACGTGCGCGAACAGCGCTTCGAGAGCCGGTTCATGGGACGCGACTACGTCACGGTCCGCGAGGAAGACCATAACGGCGAGACCGTGTGGGTGGAAACCTCCGTCGGACGGGCAAGGCTCAAATCGGCGCCGGCCCGGGTTACCCATATCGGCAACGACTACCGGATCGTCGGCGCCGCCTGGGGCGCGCCGGTCGACCGGGTCGAGGTGAAGATCGACGATGGGCCGTGGATGCCGGCGACCATCGACGGCACCGACAAGGCGGAGTTCGCCTGGAAGATGTGGTCTCTCGATTGGCCCAAGCCTTCCGCCGGGGAGCACACCGTCACCTCGCGCGCGATCGATACAAGCGGCAACATCCAGCCGGCGATGAGCGATCCGTGGATTGCCAAGAAACACACCTACTGGGAGAGTAACGGTCAGGTGACCCGCCGCATTCAGGTCGGTTGAGGCTTGCCGGGTCGCTCACAGCGGCCTTGCGGTGAAACAAGTCGAGATTTGCAGTTCTCGCAGGGTGGGAAGCCGACATTCGAAGCCTCGTCGGAAAGGCCGCTAAGCGCCACAAGCGAACAATCCGCTATCGGATGCTTTCCCGTAGCGAACGCGAACATCCGTTCAGGGCAGCGAGCGGCGCGACCGAATTTGCCACGGCCGCGCACCTTTTCCGATGCCGATCCCGGCAGAGACGCGCAGTATTTAGCTTAGCCTGGGTGAAGTAGAGAGATCTTCACACGAGGTGCGAAAAAACAACGCAAATACAGCTGATTGGTTACGACGTAGGTATTCTCGCAGATGTGGTATTGATCGTCTGGGGATTCCTGTACACGGTCCCGTGGGATGATGAAATTGTGCGGCAGGTAAATGTAACCGCCGTCGACCCTCATCCGCACCGAAGAGCGCGGTATGGCACGGCAATCGGAACCACCGCAACACTTGAATTTCGTCTGCGGGTCAAACTTGTTTTCGTACCAATCATGGGCGCTGGCGGCTGTTGCGGCGGCGATACACATTGCCGTGAAGATGAATCTTCGCATGGCCTTCCTCAGGTATCTGGCAGGCGCCGCTCCTTCGAGCGTCCATGTATATTAGCGTTCCATTAAAAATACCATTGGCCCCCTGACCACCAATGGCCCCCTGACCAACGCAGCTCGAGCAAGCGACGCTCGCAACGGAACGACTGCAAAGTGTGGGAAACGGACATTCGAAACCGCTCGTCCGAAAGGCCGCTACGCGCCAGGTGCTCATGGATGGCCGATCGGGAACGTCGTGATCCGACCCATATCAGGCGAACGGGTTGAGGATCGGTATGGTCCCTTGCTTGCGCAACGCCCCATATGACGGCAATAATTTGGTTTCGGCAGGCTGACGATGGGGGGTAAGCGTCATGGAAAAGCTGATGCCGCTGCTTGTGGTCGGGGCGATGCTCTTGATCGTTGGCAGCCTGATCTATCGCGGAGGAAAAGGCATTGCCGGGCTGTTTTCCGGTTCGGCTTCAAAAGGCAAGCCACAGCCAAGGCGTGAGAGAACCTCTTCCCCACTCGCCGATGCAACCGAACCGTCAAACGACGCTCGGGACAGTTCCGCCTTGCCGGTCGGCAAGGCGCGTCAGCGCACGCTGGCATCGTCTCAAGCGGCCCATGCTGCATCGCCCCGGTCTAACTCTGCAGCAGAAAAGCTGATCGCCGAAATACAGCAGCAAGCCAAGGACAGCGACGACCAGCGCAAGGCGAAGTTCAAAGCGCATGTCGAGCGCAAGATCCCGCCGATTTCCGTCGATGGCCGCGAAGCGATCGAACGCGGGCAAGCCGCGCGCCTTGCGATCAAACACGTCTTTCCGCCGCGCCTTCCCCAACGGAGCATGAGCTATTTTGGCGGGCTGCCGATTGTCCCCGATGAATTCGACTGGCCGACGGTTCACAATCGGAAGGGATTGCTCGAGCGCCTCAATTTCATGGCGCAAATTGACTGTTCGGATCTGCCACCGGGACCTGGACGAGATCTGCTGCCCGAAAAGGGCTACCTCTATTTCTTCGCGCCGATGTCCGACACGTTTGGGGCGGACGCGATGCACTTCGTGACGCGGTATGAACCGCGTCACGTGACACAGAAGTGGCAGCCGCTTGACATGCCCTTCACCGCCAAGATTCTGGGATCGGATCCGATTGACGAAATCTTGCGGGGCAAGCGAACTCACTATGATCGGGTCGAGGTCGAGTTTGCCTGGATCGAGGAGCCGACCGACGCCGAAGTCGCGGCGCGCGCGGGCGAAGGTCATGCTTTCGAGGTCGCGGACAAAATTCGGACCGAAAGGGTTGAGGCCTTCTACGGTCCGCAAATCGCCCCGGATCCGCTGCTTTCCGCTCATCATGCGCCGAAAGACACGCTTTGGGCGCCGTACCCGGGATTTCCGGCCAATTGGCATTCTGCGCGGATCGTTCGGAAGCTTGTGGAGGCCTATCACCGCGAAGAGACGGCCGATGTCACGGCACAACTGAAGGCGCTTGGCGATGTTGCCGAAGATGATCCGGAGGCCAAGCGGCTACGGGTGGTGCAGCGCGAACTGTCGGCGTTCGGTTCGAAGATGTTCAACGCATTCTTTCCGACGGTTCATGCCGGACTGAAGGAATATGACGCACCTCCTCCCGAGCTGAAGCAACAAATCCTAGCCTTCCTGGAGGACTTGCGCGTCAACGGCATGCCGTCATCTTCGGCACGGCGGCCGCATCGCCGTCAACTTCCGCTGGTGATGAATGATTGGCTTTCAATCGCGGCGATCCAAGGCGCCGAGGGGGGACTGACAGATCCGGACGGGGCAGCCCTCATAGGCCCTGACGTCGTAGCCGCCCTGTCTCCCCGTCACCTGTCCCGTAGCCATCAGATGCTTGGCAAGGGTGAAGTCGTCCAGGTCGCAGCCGACGAGATGAAGGACCGCTACCTGCTGTTGCTTCAACTTGGGCCGGATATGGCGCTCAATTGGACCGTCGGGGAGATGGGGCCGCTTCAATATTGGATTACGCCTGAGGACCTTGCGGCCAAGCGATTCCAGAACGCAATTCTGACAATCGAAGCCTACTGAGTCAGTGACCCCTGGCCGCTTTACCACCCTCTCGCGACGTTCTCGCCGGCTATCCGCAATGGCGGGATCGGGTCAAATGCTGCCATTCGTCTCGTCGATTGGAACGAGAAAGTGGCGCCAAGTCGAGACACTGGCGCTGGACGTAGCGAACGTCGCGATCCGTGCTAGAATTAGGCACATTGGGGTCTCGATGAACGATACTGACTACGTGCTGGGGCATGCAGAGGCGGAACTGCGCCGCCTCAGTACCCAGGCGCGGTTGATCGATCCGATCACGCGTCGCTTTCTGGAAGCTGCCGGGATCGCAAAAGGTATGCGCATCCTCGATAAGGCAGCGGGGCCGGCGATGTCGCGTTTCTCTGCAGCGAACTCGTTGGACCGACTGGCGAGGTTGTGGGAACTGACCTTGCCCTTGCAGCTGTCGAACGGGCGGAACTGCGCGCCAAGAATGCCGAGTCAGGCAGAATCTCCTTCAGACACGGCGATCCGGCTGAACTGATTTTTGACGAACCATTCGATGCGATAGTTGGTCGCTACGTTCTCCAGTTCATACCCGATCCAGCACAGTCGCTTCGACAGATCGTCCGTCATTTGCGGCCTGGTGGGGTCGTCGTATTCCACGAACTTGACTGGGATGGCGCTCGTTCGTCGCCCCCCTCGCCAACATACGATCAGGTATGCGGGTGGCTCAGCCGTACAATCGAGGGGCGGGAGCGCAGGTGCGCCTTGGTGCGCGACTTGCCTCTCTGTTTGAAGAGGCTGGTTTATCCTCGCCGATCCTGAGGTTGGAGGCGGTCATCTCGTCAGGACCACAGGCAGTTGACGTTGTGCACCTTGTGACCGATCTCGTGGAGACACTACTGCCGACCATGGCGAGGCTAGGGATCGTGGCAGCTTCGCAGGTCGACCCCTTTACACTCGCTGACCGTATCCTTTCAGAGGTCGGTGCCGGCGGCACGTTGATGGGCCGATCGGAGATAGCTGCCTGGACCACCAAGCCGGAGTGAACGCACACGACCCTAGCTCGCGGTTGCGGCCTGAACCTTTTTGGGGGCGGCCCGCTGCCGGCGCATACGGCGTTTGGCGATCAGCTTGACGGCAACCGGCGGCTCGTTTGACAGCGCGCCGACCACGGCGTCGACCATGCCATGGGCCACGAAATCCGCGTTCATGTCATGGGCAAGCTTCTCGGCCGTTTCCTTGTCGTCATTGCCGGTCTCCGACCAGAACACGATGCCCACCCGAAGTGCGGCCTTCGCACGCTTCAGCCGGCGAACCAGAAAACGCGCGTGCTTGACGGAATCCCGGTTCAGGAAGCCGACCACGACCGTGTCGATGGCATCGAGCTCAAGGCGGCGAATGTTCGCAGGGTCGATGTCGGCGAAGCCCACCTTCGACACTGTCGCGCCCTGCACTTCCAGTACCTGCGCAAGCATCGCCGCGGCGGCATCGTCGAGTTCGCCACGCCCGCCGGCGCACAGCACCGACATATCCGTGCCATCGGGCAGGTCGGCCTCGTCCGCGCCCGCGGCATCGTCATGGTCGCCCGGCTCCCCGGCCTCGGGCGGGACATCCTCCTCGGCCGCTTCCTGTTGCGCGTCGTCGTCGAGGTTGGCCACCAGCGTCAGGGCACTGGCCGCCACCTGCCGCCTTTGCAGGTCGCCCATGACGCCGCGCACACGGTCGCGCTCGCCCAGCAGAAGTGCCGGAATGGCCACCTTGTCGTAGAATTCGAAAAGATATTTCTCTTCCAGCATCTCCTCGGCGTGGTCGGTGGCTTCCTCCGGATCACCAGCCAGCAGCCGCTGGTAGAGGCGCGCATGGGGTTCGAGCACGGGCTCGTTGCCGAACAGTACGTCGAGGAATTCAAACTGCGGCACGTGCCTGCCCAGCACCACCAGACAGACGGTGAGCGGCGTTGACAGGATCAGTCCGAGCGGCCCCCAGAGCCACGTCCAGAAGATGGCCGCAACGATGATCGCCAGCGGCGACAGCCCCGTTCGCGAACCGTAGAGCCAGGGTTCGACGACGTTGCCGGTGACCAGCTCCATCACCACGAACAGGGCGGCCGTCCACAGGACCAGCGACCAGCCGGGTGCCACGGCCAGCGCCAGGAACAGCGGCAGCAGCATCCCGATGGCCGGGCCGATATAGGGAACGAAACGCAGCGCCAGCGCCAGCAGCCCCCAGAGCAGTGCGTTCGGAATGCCGAGGATCCACAGTCCGGCTGCAATCGGTATGGCGTAGACGATGTTGACGACCAATTGCATGAGCAGATAGCGGCCCACCCGTTTGCCGGCCTCCTGGAGCGCCTCGGTGGTGCGGTGAAGGTCGCCATAACCGACAAGCCGGATGAAGCGGTCGCGCAAATCCTCCCGTTCGAGCAGCATGAAGATAACCACGACAATGATCAGCCCGGCCGATCCGAGCGGGCTGATCAGCGGGCCGACGATGTTCTGCAGGACCTCGAGCGGCCTTTCGCGCGCGATGATCTCGACGGGCACCGGCTCGCGTGGTGGCTTTTCCGGCGTGGCGGCCGGCAGCGACGCGTCCTGCCTGTCGATCTCCTGGCCGACACGCTCGACCACGCGGCTCAATTTGGCAATGATCCCTCCCCCGACACCGGTTTCCTTGAGCGACCGGATCTTGGTCAGGATGTTGGTCTGGTAGACCGGGATGTTCTGCGCCAGTTCGCTGACCTGCGTGACGACAATGAAGCTGAACAGGGCAAGTGCCGCGAAAGCGCTGAGCACGCTGGCGATGACAGCCGCAATCCTGGGGATGCCGACCCGTTTGAGCGCCGAGACGAGCGGCGCAAGCGCGAAGGTCAGCAGCAGCGCGATGGCGATCGGCAGGAAAACCTCGCGCCCAAAATACAGCGCCGCCACCGTCGTGACGGTGGTCGCCACATTGGGCAATGACGTTCGCGGGCGGGGCGCTGCGGCCGAAAGAATGTCCTCCAACCCTTGAGCCGGAGACGCCGTGCCGTTTCGACGATTGGCCGTCACTTGGTTTCTCCCCTGCCAACGGTCATGATCGGGCATATTGAGCCGGCGTGCAACTTTCGCCAGTGACGAGTTGCTCGTCACTGGCTGCGGGGCATTTATCAGGATGGCGCGAGATGGCCGCACTCGACGAAGCACCGGCGCCGCGAAAATCTCCGGCCCGCGCCATCCCGGCCGCGCCATGGCGATGGTCGACCGGTAGAGCGCGCGGGGGCATGGTCCGAAGAGTCGGAACGGCTTTTCGCTGGAGATCATGCTCAAAACAAGAGATAAGGCCCCATCCCGAATCCATCGGGATGGGGCAAGGATCATAACTCAATCGGCTGGCTGCCGGAAATGGCCGAGATGGGTGGGACGTTGCCGTTCGGCTCAGCAGCCAGAACAAGCACGTGCGCCAGAACAGACATTCATGTCCCCTCGGTAAATCGATGGTACCGGGAACTGTATTTCCCCAGTCTCATCGCAGCGGTCCCCTTGTCGCGAGGAGGGTTCTATGTACTCTCGAAAATGCTGTGGAGAAGACCCGGGATGAGACTTGCAGTGTTAGTCGCGTTGGCCACGGCAGTAACTGGATGTGTGAGCTCTCCGGTCGATTATGGAGCGTCGCTTTCGACGCAAGACCCGAAATGGGTATCGCCGGAGTGCCAACAGGCCCGTGTTGACGCTTCGAACTATGATGCTCGCGAAAAAGAGCATCCCGGTTGGGGGACCGGTATCTTCCTTGGCCCCTACGGATTAGGGCTCGCAGCGGCCATCAAAGAGCACGAGCAAAAGGAGCGAAAGATCTTCGCCCGCGAAATACATTTGCAGTGCTCAAGTTTGCCACTGCCGAAGGAACTCGAGGGCGATCCGAGCCCCCCGGCCACGACAAAATATCCATAAGCTAATGCATGTCGCCCAAAAGTGGCCCCGGTTTTGGGAGAACGACATGCATAAAACAAAGACCTAAGGCGCGTCGTCTGAATCCATTCAGACGCGACGCGCTTTAGGTTGGGCGACGATCGACCAGTGGAAGACTTGGGCTATCGGGGTTTCTCGACCTCGCCGTAACCTCACCGTCGCGGATAGGCTGCCCGGCACACGGACATCACGGTGTCGCGCAGCCAGCGATGCGCCGGGTCGGCATCCATGCGAGGATGCCACATGGCCGATATCTTGAACTCCGGCACGGGCAGCGGAAGCTCGAAGCTCTCGAGACCCGCCGTGGCGGCGTGGTCACTTGCCATTGTGTTGCCAAGACACGAACGCGGCACGGCCGCGACCAGATCCGATTGGCGCGCGATCCGCATTGCATCCGGGTAGCCGGGCACGACAACCATTATAGCCCGTCCAAGGCCAAGCTTCTCCAAAGCGCCATCGATCGTCTCGATCCTGTCCCCTTCCTTGGACGCCACGACATGGTTGCAGGCCGCATATCGTTCGGGCGTCACCACTGCTCCCAATAGCGGATGCCCGATCCGGGCCACGCCGACAAGCCTGTCATGGAACAGCAATTGGGTGCGTATCTCCGGCGCTGACGTTCCAAGCACGCCGATCTCCAGATCAATGAGACCTTCCCGAAGCGGGCGCGCATCCTTGTCGGGCTTGGCTACAAAACGCAGGCGCATGCGTGGCGCTGCCTGGGTGACGGCGGTCACGACGGGACCGGACAGAAATTCCAGGAAGGCTTCGCTGACACGTATGGTGAATGTCAGGTCGAGTGAGGCGACGTCCACGTCGGTGATTTGCGGCCGCAGCACCGCCTGCACATCCCGCGCAAGCGCACGGACGCGATCGCGCAACTCGGCAGCGCGCGGTGTCGGCACAAGTCCGCGCCCGGCGCGGACCAGCAGCGGATCGCCTGTCGCGGCCCGAAGTCGTGTCAGCGTCCGGCTCATCGCCGATGTGCTCAGGCCGAGGCGGCGGGCCGCCCCTGTCACACTGCCCTCGGCGAGCAGCGCATCCAGCGCCGCGAGAAGGTTCAGATCGACATCGCCATTGTTCATGACACGAGCCTATCCCACTCGCTCCGTCTGACATAGCGCCTGATGCAACTATACTTTGATTTTGATGCGTCTGGCGCCCGGCGTGCGGTTGCCTATATCCGCGGGCACCCTCACAGTCGGAAGAGATTCACCCATGTCCACCGCCGTTTCGAGCGACCGAGCCCCTGCAATCCTCCTCATTGGCGCATCGCGTGGCCTCGGCCATGCCATGGCGGCCGAGTTCCTGAAAAAGGGATGGAACGTCGTCGGCACGGTACGCAGCGGCGGAACCCGGACTTTGCTGCACGATTTGGCGGACGAATACAGCGGTCGGGTCGAGATCGAGATCCTCGACATTTGCGAGCCCGATCAACTCGCGGCGTTGCGCGATCGTCTGTCGGGCAGAGTGTTCGACATGCTGTTCGTCAATGCCGGCGTGACCAACAACCCAACCGAAACGATCGCGGATGTGACGACCGACGAGTTCGTAAGGGTGATGGTCACAAATTCGCTGAGCCCGATGCGCGTCATCGAATGCCTGGAGCCATACGTCCCGGCGACGGGTCTGATTGGCGTGATGTCATCGGGGCAAGGCAGCATCGCCAACAACGAGACCGGCCAGCGTGAGGTCTATCGCGGCAGCAAGGCGGCGTTGAACATGTTCATGCGAAGCTTCGCCGCCCGCCAGGCCGGGACATCGCGCGCCATGGTGGTGATGGCGCCGGGCTGGGTCCGAACCGATCTGGGCGGTCCGGACGGGCGGCTGAGCATCGAAGAGAGCGTTCCCGGCCTGGTGAACGTCCTTCTCGCCAAGCAGGGGAAACCGGGCCTGGAATATCTCGATTATCTCGGCCGCACCGTCCCTGGTGACATCGTGACCGTGATGGCTGGGCAGCGGTGAGCCTGGATGCGTCTGCCGGTGGCCTCACGCTACAGTGATTGGCAACGATGCAACCCAGCGCCGCCCAGAAGCGTTCACGACTGCAACGCAGTCGAGGTTCCAATGCAAACCGCATGGTTCTCCAAACCCGTGGTGGTTTCGGTCGGCGTCACCGGTTCCACCCGCAACCTGTCCAATACCCAGCAAGCCATCGAATTGCTCACGACACATTGGCGCGACGCAGGCAGCGTGAAACATCAGTCCGCGCTGCGCGCCTGCCGCCGGGCGACGAGCGGCGAAGTGTCCCCCGACATCGCCAGGGAGGCTTTTGTCGAGGCCGCGCGCGAGGCGCATATCCTGGTCGAGTAGGCCGGGTCGAGTAAGCTGGCCGCATTCACGGATCGTAGCGGCCGTTCACAATTTCGTGATCGCCGGAACCGTTTGAAACGGCAGGCGTTTTTTTGCAGACGTCTTTTTCTCAGGCAACATTAGGAGGCGTTTATGCGTAACATGAACCTCGTCACCCTCGCCCTCATCATCCTTGGCGGTCTCAACTTTCTGTCCATGGGTGTAACGGGCTATGACGTAATCGGCACGGTCCTCGGGGGCGCCATGCTGGCCCGCCTGGCCTATCTGATCATCGGCCTTGCAGCCGTATGGCAGCTCATGCCGGGCTTCCAGAGCTTTACGGTTGGGGAAGTCGATGCCGAAAGGCATATCCATCATCATCCGTGACCGGTAAGATGTGGGGCGGCGGAAAATCCACCGCCCACATCGCGTAAAGGCCCCACATCGCCTAAAGCCCGATCAGGCGGCCACCATCAGCATTCCCTGGCAAAGATTCAGACTGTTCGCGCGCCATGCCTGGCCAGCGCGTGCTCGATCAGCACGTCGATGGTCTGGCTGTAGCCTATGCCTGATGCCGCCAGCGCCTTGGCATACATCGAAATATCGGTGAAGCCGGGCAGCGTGTTGACCTCGTTGACCAGCAGCGAACCGTCGGCGCGCAGGAAGAAATCGACGCGCGCCATGGCCTCGCAGCCGAGCGCCTGAAAAGCCTGCCGAGCCATGTCGCGCGCCCTGTCTGCGACCGCGGCCGGGACATCGGCGGGCACTTTGACCACCGCGCCGTCGGCATCGAGATATTTGGCCTCATAGGTGTAGAAGCCGTGCTTGCCGGCCGGAATGATCTCGCCGGGCAGCGACACCGTCAGCGTGCCGTCGGCCCGCTGCAGCACCGAGCACTCGATCTCGCGGCCTTCGACGAACTCCTCGATCAGCACTTTGCCGTCATAGCGGAAAGCCGTTTCGATGGCCTGCTGGAAGCCGTCCCTGTCATCCACCTTGCTCACCCCGAAGGACGATCCCTGGCGCGCCGGCTTGGCGAAGAACGGCAAGCCGAGCGCCCCGGCGATCTCCTGGAATGAACTGACATCGTTTCGATGCAAGGTCACCGAGCGGGCGACGGCAAGGCCGGCCTCGCGCATCAGCCGCTTGGCGACATCCTTGTCCATGGCGGCGGCCGAAGCGAGGATGCCGCAGCCGACATAGGCAACGTCGGCGACCTCGGCATAGCCCTGCACCGAGCCGTCCTCGCCGAATGGCCCGTGCAACACGGGAAAGACGACATCGACGGGGTCAGCCTGCGTTCCATCCCGCGACACCAGCCTGCCCTTGCCGCCGGGCAGCAGGGCGACCTCCAAACCGTCCTCGGATACCGGAGCCCCTGCCGCATCGCCGACCGACGAACCTTGCAGCAGCCACCTGCCATCCCTGGAAATGGCGATCGGCACGATCTCGTAGCGCGTCCGGTCGATGGCCTTCAGCACATTGGCGGCCGAGAGGCGCGACACGTCATGTTCGGCCGAACGCCCGCCATAGAGGATGGCCACCCTTGTCTTGTCCGTCATCGAAACTCCTCAACTGTCGAAAATCAAATGGCGACCGCAATGCCGCGATTGGCGAAGAAGCGGTCGAAATCGGCCGGCGCCAACATTGCGTTCTCCTGTATGGCACTGGTATGGCCGGACGGATTGTGGAAGCGGAAACCCTGGTCCGACGCCGCGGTGACCAGCACCAGATGGCCGCCCTTCGAGGGCGGCTCGCGCTCGGGCCAGCGGATCGAGCTGCTGACCGAAGCGATGAAGAACCGCGACCGCGCCAGGATCGTCGGAATGTATGACGTCGCGACATTGGTCATCACCTCGGCCTGCAGGCCAAAAACCTCCCGCACGAAGCTGACGAAGGGCGCGTAGATCAGCCCCTTGATCGATCCCTCGGTGACGACATAGCCGCCATATCTAGTGCAGCGCCTGGCGAGTTCGATCGTCGGCACGATCTCGCCGCGCGTCGCCAGGATCATCTTCAGGCATGCCATGCCGCAGATATTGGCGGCCCAGATTGCATATTCGTCCGGTGTTTCCGCCCCCGAATTTTGCCACAGCGGATCGCGCCGCAGCGCGACTTCGGCGCCCTCGGCGAGCACGTCCATGGTCATGTCTGATGTTTCCCACTGGCTGAAAAACGGCACGGTTTCAGGCAGCGGACTCATGCGACTCCTTGATCAGTTTGCGGATTCTCGTATACGAGGATACGCAATGAGTGGGAAGCCACCCAGAGACTGTTTCGAAATTCGCTCTGGCGAGTCATATGGTGGTGGTTTCGAGAACCGGCGCGCAGCGGACATTTGGGTCCGTGAGCACCGGAAGCGCAGAAAACGCCGCGAGATGGCCGCCGAAGTAGAATTTCCAAACAGTCTCTCAGAAGGTGATCTTCACGGAAGCAGCACTGCGCGCGGCCGGGCCGTGATGGACGGCCTCGATGTTGTTGCCGTCCGGATCGAGCAGGAAGGCGGCGTAATAGCCGGGATGATAGGGCCGCTCGCCCGGCGCGCCATTGTCCTTGCCGCCGCCGGCGAGCCCGGCCTTGTAGAAGGCATCGACCATGGCGTGGTCCCTTGCCTGGAAGGCGAGATGATGGCGGCCGGTGAGCTTTCCCAGTGCCGCGGGGCTGTCGGCACTGGAGACGAACAGTTCGTCGGCCCAGAAATAGCCCTCGCCGATACCGCCGATCGGAACATCGAGCACCTGCAGGACCGCCTCGTAGAAACGCCGGCTGGCAGGCAGATCCCTGACCACCAGCTGGATGTGGTCGATGAGCCGGCCGCGATGCAGTTCCATGAAAATTCCTCCTCGCAAGGCTTTCGAATTTAGGCTCGGACAGGACGCCGTCAATGTGGGTGCTTGCTGACCGCCAAGTCCTACCACACGTCCTGCCCAGCGGAGCCCTCGGTCTATCTTTCAAACAGAAAAGCCCGCCGGGAGGGGGATCCGGCGGGCCTTTGGAAAGCTCATAACGAGCTTTCAGACGTCTGACGGGGGATCAGACATGGTGAGAACTTTTATGTGCCGCAGAGGTTCCACCTCGAACAAAAAAGATTGCCAACGGGTCGTCGAATTGACGGAATTCAAGCGGTGGAGGCGATTTCTTTTCGCGAGAACCCCTCTCGGCTGGAACTTTCCCTTCCAAAGCAAGTTTAGAGGCGCGGCTGGGAGGAATTAAGTTGGACAGTTTTCAGAGGCTCGAAGCACTGGTCGACAGTGCCGGCGTCGGCAGCATCGAAGAAGCGAACGCTTTGCTGCGTCGCTTCAAGGGCAGATCGCAGATGATCACGGCGGCCGTTGACGAGTTCATGCTGGATTTCATGACACTGGTCTTCGTCGTCGAAACCGGCGAGGAAGGGTTCGAAAACCCAATCCGCAAGCTGGCTCGCGGCAGGCTTTCGAATCTCAATCACCTGGTGAACGTGGCGGCGTAGGGTGCCGACATCAGGCGTGGGCTCAGCCCTTCAGGATCGCCGCCAGCCGGGGTATGCCCTCGCTCACGGCGCGCCGGTCGGCGAGCGTGAACGACAGCCGCAACGTGTTGCGTCCGGTTGCGTCGGCAAAGAACGCACTGCCGGGCACGAAGGCGACGCGTGCCTCCTTCACCGCCCGCGCCAGAAGTGCCGTGGCGTCGGACCCCTCGGGTAGCGTCACCCAGACGAACATGCCGCCTTCCGGGCGGCTCCAGGTCACGCCTGCCGGCATGTTGGCTTCGAGTGCCGTGAGCAGGCCGTCGCGGCGCTCGCGGTAGGCGCCGATGAGCTTTTCCACCTGGCCGTCGAACACGGCCTCGGCGACACGATGCATCACCACCTGGTTGATCGACGGGCTGTGCAGGTCGGAGGCCTGCTTCATCAGCACCAGCTTTTCGACGATGTGGCGCGGCGCGCACACCCAGCCGACGCGCATGCCCGGCGACAGGATTTTCGAGAACGAGCCGCAATAGAGCGTGCGCGCCTTGTCGATGCCGCCTGAACGGGCGCAGTCGAGCGCCAGAATCGGCGGCACGCCCTCGCCGTCATAGCGCAGCGCGCGATAGGCGGCGTCCTCGATGACGGCAATGTCGAGCTCGCCGGCGAGGTCGAGCACGGCCTCGCGCTGCTGCCGGTTCAGCGTTTCGCCGGTCGGGTTAGCGAAATCCGGCACCAGATAGGCGAACTTGGCCCGGCCGCCATTCGTGGCGGCGGCAGCGCGATAGGCCGCCGGCGTCATGTTGCCGCCGTCAATCGTCAGCCGCTCATAGCGCGGCTCATAGGCGTTGAACGCCTGCAGCGCGCCGAGATAGGTCGGCCATGTCACCAGCGCGGTATCGCCCGGCGACAGGAACAGCTTGCCGAGATAATCCAGCGCCTGCTGCGAGCCGGAGGTGATGAAGATGTTGGCCTCGTCGCATGCGACGCCGAGCTTGCCCATCTGCCACGCCAGCCAGCGTCGCAACGGCAGATAGCCTTCCGAGACCTGGTACTGCAGCGCCGCGCCCGCCTCGCCGCCGCCCAGCACATCGGCATAGGCGTCGCGGATCGCTTCGGCCGGAAACAGCGCCGGATCGGGAATGCCGCCGGCGAACGAGATGATGTCGGGCTGGTCGAGCAGCTTCAGCAGTTCGCGGATTTCGGACGCCTTCATGCGCGACGAGCGCGAAGCCAACAGATTCATCAACGTCAAAACGCGCCTCCCGCGACAGTTTTTATATAGGTCAACCTGACTGACCTATATCAGCCCTCCCCGGCAACTTGAATAGAGCATGACAGCCTCCCGCTATGCGCCAGTCGCGGCCGGCCTGGAACCGCGCCTGGCATCACAAGGCCTTCTTGTAGCCGAGATGGCTGCCGGTGAAGCCGAGGTCCTCATAGAAGCGGTGCGCGTCCGCTCGCGACCTGTCGGTGGTGAGCTGGACCAGGCTGCAATTGCGCGCCCGGCATTGCGCGATCGCCCAGTCGATCATCTGCCTGCCGATCCCGCCCGAGCGCCGGTGGCTGGCAATCCGGACCGCCTCGATCTGCCCGCGCCAGGCACCTTTGTGCGAGAGCCCTGCAAGGAAGGTGATCTGCAAGGTACCGATCACCTCGCCGCCGTCCATGGCGACCGCCAGCAGCTGATTGGGATCGGCGTCGATGGCGTTGAAGGCATCGACATAACCGCGCGCCAGCGGCACCGAGGTGTCCTCACGGCCGGCGCCAAGCGGATCGTCGGCCAGCATCGCGACGATATCAGGCAGGTCGGACGCTTGCGCTCGGCGGAATTCGATCATGGTTGCATGACTTACGGCGCAGTGCCGGTGGCAGCAAGGCACTTCAGTTGGCAGCGGGGGCGCCAACTTTACAGGCTACAGTTCACCTTCATACACCAGTTGCGCCTGCATCAGCGCTCGATCGAGCCTTTCGCCCTCGGCATAGCCGGACAGGTTTTGCGGCCGTTTGATACCAGGCAGCAGCCTTGGGCACGGCTCGGCAGCGCCGATCACCATCCGCACCGGAATGACGCCGGCCCACACCGGATGCCCGTAATCCTCCTCGTCGTCGCCGACGCCCTTGGCGCGCACCTTTGCCGACGCCTCCTCGATGCGCATGCCGATCACCGTCGTCGCCTTGGCCTCCTGCACTGAGATGGGCCGCAGCGTCTCGGATCGGCCGGGGTAGAAGCGGTCGACGACACCGGCCAGCGCCTTCAGCTTCTCCTGCGGTTCATCGATGATCCGCGCCGTGCCGAAGCACATAGCCGAGCGGTAGTTGGCGGAATGGTTGAAGCCAGAGCGCGCCAGCACCAGCCCGTCGAGATGCGACACTGTGAGACACGCCGGCGTGCCGCCGCGCAGCTGGCGCAGCATGCGGCTGGCCGAAGAGCCGTGCCAGTAGATCCTATCGTCCTCGCGCCAATGGATGGTCGGCGTGCAATAGGGCTGGCCGTCGAATGTGTAGGCGACATGGCACAACAGCCCGGCATCCAGCACCGCGAAGACGGCGGCACGGTCGTAGCTGCCGCGCTCGTGCAGGCGCTTCACCCGGTTGCGGCTGGTGTTCGGAAAGCTGGCGGCGACGTCGTTCACGGCTTGCATCCTTGTCTCTAGTCTGCCAACCATGCGCCATGGCATTGGTCGATAAAAGAACCAATCACAGTGAGAAAATTCAGACCAATCCGCCGGATTGGTCGGCGCTGATCCCGGTCCTGCCGGGCGATGGCCCGCGCAGCCGCGAGCTCTATGCGGCACTGCGGCGGCTGATCGAGACCGGCGCGCTGGCCGCCGGCGCCAAATTGCCGACCACCCGCGACCTCGCCCAACGCTTCGGCCTGTCGCGCTCGGCGGCGGTCGCCTGTTTCGAGATGCTGATTTCGGAGGGCTTTGCCACAGCCAAGGTCGGCGCAGGCACCTTCGTCGCGCCTGACGTGCCGCATCTGCCGGTTGCCATGATCAGGCCGCGTCCACCCGAGATCGACATCGCGGCCTCGCTGCCTTGCGGCCTTGGCGTGGCGGTATCCGATCCGCGCACGCTGAACCTGTTTCGCATCCTGTTGTCGCGTCACCTCGCCCGCCCCGGGTCGGAGCATTTCCGCTATGGCGATCCGCGTGGCGGCCTCGCCCTGCGCAGCGCGATAGCAACCTATCTCAGGACCGCGCGAGGCGTGCGCTGCGATGCCGGCCAGATCGTGCTGACCTCGGGCACGCAGCAGGGGCTGGATCTTTTGGCGCGCGCCGCCATCCGGCCAGGTGACGCCGTCTGGATCGAAAACCCCTGCTATCCCATGGCGCATGCCGTGCTGGCCGGCAGCGGCGCCAGGGTTGTCGGCGTTCCGGTCGACGAGGAAGGGCTCGATCCCGAGATCGGCGAAAGCCTCTGCCCAAGGGCGCGCGCGGCCTATGTCACGCCCTCGCATCAATATCCGCTCGGCGTGACGATGACGATGCGCCGCCGCCTGGCGCTGCTCGACTGGGCGCGGCGCAACGATGCCTGGATCATCGAGGACGATTACGACAGCGAGTTCCGCTATGCCGGCCCGCCGCTGACCTCGCTGCAAGGCATGGATGGCGCGGGCCGCGTCGCCTATCTCGGCACCTTCTCGAAAATCCTCTTCCCCGGCCTGCGCATCGGCTATGTCGTGGTGCCGGAAGCGCTGCTCGATGCCGTCATGGCGGTCAGGGCGCGCTCCGACCGCTTCCCCTCGACGCTGGCCGAAGGCGCGCTGACCGACCTGTTGAACGAAGGCCATTTCGCCGCGCATCTGAGACGCGTGCGCCGCCGCGTCCAGGCCGCGCGCGACGTGCTGGCCGCCGGCCTCGAGGCGCATTGCGGCGACAGCCTCGACGTGACCGTGCCCGAACAGGGCTTGCACCTGATGGCGACGCTGAAGGGGGCCGGACCGGACACCGCGATCGTCGAGGCGGCGAAAGCGGCGGGCGTCGGCGCCCGTGCCTTGTCCTCGATGTTCATCGGCGGTCCGACACGCAAAGGCCTGGTGCTGGGCTTTTCGGGGTTTTCGGACGAGGAGCTTTTGGCGGCCACGATCAGGCTGGGCACACTGTTCCGGTAGGTTCAGCTGCGCCGCGTGACAAAGCCGGCGGCGCGGGCGACATGCGAATCGCGGTGCGTTCTGGCCGCCAGCGCCAGCCATTCTCGCGCGACGGCGTCGGCCGTCTCAGGCCGATCCAGCTTCAGATTGACTTCCACCTGGCTCGCCAGGATTTCCACTTGCAAACCGGCATAACTGTCGGTGTCGCGCATGCAGCACCGGCGCGCCTCGCCCAACCACTCCATGGCCGGCTCGAACGCCTCTTCTGCTGCATAGGTCAACGCCAGCGCGCGGGCCACAGCCCCTTCCCAGCAGGGATCGTTCATCTGACAGCTCAGCGCAAAGGCTTCCTCCAGCCGGGGACGCAAATCATCGGGACGCGCTTGCTGGCGGGTGCGGGATTCGCTGAGCACCGCCACCGGCCAAGGCCGGAACGAAATCCAACGTTGTTCTTCGACCAGCGCCAGGCAGTCCGCCAGCCAGAGGTCGGCTTCCTCCAACCGATCGGCGGCGAGCAGCCCCCAGCCGCCAAGTCCCAGCGACCAGATCTCGCGGCGGCGGTTGCCGGCCGAGCGCGCATGCTCCAGTGACAGCGCGTAGTGATCGAGCCCTTCACCGACCCGACCCCAGTCGACCAGATTGAAACCGATGACGCCATGGATGCCTGCCAAATCGTCGTCCCCACCGGCCAATTCCAGCGCCTGCGCGAGATAGGTCGCGGCCGACGGGCGCCGCCCGGCTAGCGCCTCGACATAGCCGAGTTCGCGAAAGCCCGCCGAAGCGATGGCTGCATTGCCCCCTGACGCGCCAATTCCGTGCTCTGGCGCAGCAGCACCGAGCCTTCGTCGTCATAACCTTTGACCGAATGCACAAGCGCTGCGCCAAGCTCGAACATGGCGCGCGAGGTCAGATGCGCATCCTTGTGCTTTTCGGCGTCGCGCACGGCGCGGCGCAGGCAGTCGATGCCGGCGTCCACGGCACCCGCCGAAAGCGCGGCAAGCCCCGACTGCATCAGCGAGATGACGAAGGCCTGGCGTGAGATGCCGCTGGGCGGAGACGAGATGGTGCGGCGCGCCGCACTGCGCAACGCGGCCGACGGCTTTTCGCCAAGCTCGGCCACGAACACAGCCTCGGTCGCCTCGACCTGTTCGAGCGCCGCTTGGTAGCGGCCGGCCAGCGCCAGGCTCTTCACCAGCAATATATGCGCGCTTTCGTCATAGGGGCTGCGCCGCACGCCAAGTTCGGCCAGCCGCGTGGCGCGGCCATGATCCTCGACCGACATGGCGCGGATGGTTTCCTGTCGAATCCGGGATTCGACGATGCCGGCGATGCGCTCGCGCTCGACCAGCAGCCAGGTGGCGAATTCCGGACTGCAGCGCGGCTCCAGCGCGCCGAGCAGCGGGCCGGCGGCCTCGATGTTGAAATCGTCGCGGTCGAGGCGCAGCACGTCGATGTCCAAATCGTCGGCAAAGCGGCCCTCGATCGGGTCACCGTTCAGACAGTCGGCGGTGTTGAGCGCCTTGCGCAGCGAGGCCAGGCACCAACGCAGCGAACCCAGCGGATCGACGGTCTCGGGAAACAGCTCCGCCGCAAGTGTGCGCCGGTCGAGCGGCGCGCGCGCCAGAAGCACGCGGGCCAGCAGCGCCCAGGCCTGATGACCACGCACAGGTTGGCTCCGCCCATTCGCATCGAGAATGGCGGGGTCGCCAAGAAGCCTGATGGTAGCGCCCAATTTTTCCACCATGTGCCTGCCCATCCTCGCAAATGGCATGCGCCACCACCGTGGGACGAAGCGTGTGACCGTTCTCGCGGCGTTTCCTTGGCGGGCAGCACACCGGGTCGAACGTCGATCGGTTTTATCGGGCCGTCAACCTACAACGGAGACCGACAATGCCAACTTTCATCATCGAACGCGAGATCGCAGGCGCCGACAGGCTGAGTGCCGACGAGCTCAAGGAGATCTCGGCCAAGTCCAACGAGGTCGTGGCCGGCCTCGGCGTACCCTACAAATGGCTCACCTCCTTTGTCGCCGGCGACAAGATCTACTGCGTGCACGAGGCCGAAAGCGCCGAGATCATCAAGCGACATGCCCGCGAGGGCGGCTTTCCCGCCAACAAGGTGACGGAGATCGCCGCCTTCATCGGCCCGCAGACCGCAGGCGCCTAACCAGCCTTGGTGGCGGACCACGCGTTCGTCCACGACCGAGGCGCTCGGGCCGATACGGCCGGTGCGCGATAGCAAACTTATGGAGTTAACATGACAATCTTTCCTTGGACCCGGCGCCTTGCCGCCCTGTCCATGCTGTCCGCCGTCGCGTTGACGGCGGTTCATGCCCATGGGGCCAACACCTCTGTAGCCAGTGACATGAACGTCCTGGCGCAAAAGGTGCGCGCCACCAACGGCCGGTTCGAGAATGTGGCGACGGCCACCGCCGAAGGCTACGCACCGATCCCTTGCGCCAGCGGCATCACCGGTGGGGCCATGGGCATCCACTATGTCAACGCGGCCTACCTGAAGGACGATGCGGTCGATCTCGCCAAGCCGGAAGCGGTGATGTACGAGCCGATGGCAGAACGGCATGCTGAAGCTGGTGGCGGTCGAATACATCACCTCGAAGGGTCCGGCCTCACTCGAGGGGCAGCTGTTCAACTTCAACAGCGCGCCCAATCGCTATGGCCTCGGGGCCTTTTACGAGCTGCATGTCTGGGCGTGGAAGAAGAACCCGACCGGCACCTTCGCCGACATGAACCCCACCGTATCCTGCGATGCGATGAGGATGGGCGACTGACGCCTCGTCAGGGTTTGCCGGCGCGACGCCGGCAAGCCCTTCGCGCTGAATTCCGAGGAAACCATGACCGAAATTGAAAGCGTCCCGAGGAACGCCCGACAATGGCGCTTGCCCTCGACCCTGCTGGCACGCCTGGCGCGCCGCTGGCGCCACCGTCGCGACCGACGCCATCTGGAGGCGATGCCCGACTTCATGCTCAAGGACATCGGCATCAGCCGGTCCGATATCGATTATGTCGCGGCGCATGGCGAGACCACGCGGTAGACGCCGCATCACACAAGGCGTTGGCGGTGCTGCAAAGGCCCGCGCCTCAATCCCCATCCGCAGGCGCCGCCTTGCCGCATTGCGCCAGCACCTTGCCTATTGCCCCGCTCGAGCCCTTCAGCGGAAAGCTGGTCTGGCCGTATTTGGCGGCACCGACGCTGACATCGCCTTTCCCGCGCAACAGGTCCAGCAGCGGATCGGCTTTGGCCAGGTTCACCACGAAATAGTTGTACATGGCTTCGAGCTGCAGCGTCTTGGTCACGGTCTTGCCGTCGGCCTTGAAATCGAACGAGCCGCTTATGCCGGGCTCCAGCTGCTGGCCGGTGGCGCCGAGGTCGTAGCTCAGCACCGGCGTGTCGAAACAGGTCAGCATCAGATGCGCATCGCCTTTCGGCCCGCCGCAGACCGAGGCGGTCAGCACGCTGCCACCCTCGTCTTCCTCCATCTTGGCGCTCCAGCCGCTGCAGGACGCGGCAAACGCCGGCTGCGCGGCCTGCAAGGCCGCCACCGCACCCACGACGATCAGATATCTCATGACTTCCCCCCTCAGACATTTGCGGCCGCACCCGCCGGCATTCTATAGGAAAAGCCATCCGGTGGCATCGCCCGTTGCGGCGTCCTGTCCTGATTGTGCGGAGAGCGGTGTTGAGAGCCTGTGTTCATCTGTGCCTTTTGCTGGCCGCCCTGCTGGCCTCGCCGCTCGCCGCCCATGCCGACTGGAAGCCGGTCGAGAAGGTCGAGACCTACGCCATCTCGGGCCAGTCCGGGCCGGAACTCTACCGCTCGATCGGCGAGAACGGTCCGAAGCTCGGCGTTGCCCGCGCCATCGCCCACACCAATTTCAAGCTGACCTGGACCAGGGACTATCAGGCGCGAGCCGGAGCCTGCGTGCTGGTCTCGGCACGGCCGAAGCTCATCATCACCTACACCTTGCCAAGCCCCTCGGCGCCGCTGCCGCCAGCCGTCGAGAAAAACTGGGAGGTTTTCATCGCCGGCGTCAGCGCCCACGAAAAAGTGCATGGCGCTGATATCATCGACATGGTGCGCAAGATCGAGACAGCGACCGTCGGCCTCAGCGTCGCCGGCGACCCCAAATGCAGCAAGATCCGCAGCGAGATGACGAAGCGCCTGTCCGAACTGTCACAGGCGCAGCGGCAAGCGAGCCGCGATTTCGACCGCGTCGAACTCGGCCAGGGCGGCAATCTGCAAAAACTCATCCTTGCCTTGGTGAATGGCGGCTGACGCTAGCTTTCAGAAACGAGACCGTCGAGAAGCGCAAAACCTTGCGGCCAGTCGCCCAGGCCACTCTCGGCATTGATGTGACCGAACGGGCCGATGACGGCAAGGCCGCTGCCCCACTGCTTCGCCCTCGCCTCTGCATAGTCCGGCGCGCCATAGGGATCGTTGGTGCTGGTCACCACCAGCGAGGCAAAGCGCAGCCGGCCCTCGGGAATTTTGGCAAAGGCCATGCCGTAGGTCGGGAAGACGGCCGCTGTCGGATCGGGAACGCCGACCAGCAAGGCCGCCTTGACCGGGCGCCGCGAGATCTTCTGCCAATGTGCCACCAGCAGGCAGGACAGGCTGTGCGCGACCAGCACCGGCGGTTCGGGCGCCTCGATCACGGCAGCCTCCAGCGCCGCCAGCCAGTCGGTCAAATCGGGCAGGTCCCAGCTCGATGGCTGGAACCGCCGCATCGCCGGGTTGGCGCTTTCCCAGCGCGTTTGCCAGTGCGCCGGACCCGAACCGCCGCTGCCGGGCAGGATGATGAAATGCGTCATGTTGCCTTGCTCCTATCAGTAAGGAGAGCATGGTGGCGTCTTGCTTCACAGCTGAAAATGGGAAACCATCGGAAAAGTCGCTAGACTTCCGATGGATTCAAGGTGGTCATGAAAAACAGTGATGAGCGCGCGCCGCTCGACCCGACCGACATCGCCATTGTCGAAGCCATGCAGGAGAACGGCCGCATCGGCATGTCCGAGCTTGGCCGCCGGGTCGGCCTGTCGCAGCCGGCGACCTCCGAGCGGGTGAAACGGCTGGAGGAGCGCGGCATCATTGCCGGCTACACCGCTGTCATCGATCCGGCCGCACTCGGCCTCGGCATGACGGCGATCATCCGGGTGCGCACCACGCATGAGCACATCCGCCCCTGCCTGAAGCAATTCGCCGAGATGCCGCAGATCACCGAGGTGCACCGACTGACCGGCGAGGATTGCTTCATCCTGAAAGTGGTCGTCCCCTCGCCGGCGCAGCTTGAAACCATCGTCGACGCCGTGGCCCGCCACGGCGCGGTCACGACGGCGCTGGTGCTGCGCAGCGAGACGCCGAAGCCGATCGGCCGCGACCTGATCCGGAGATCAGGCAGTTAGAGCAATATGCGGTCCGCCCTGCCCTACCGGCTGAGGTCGAGCGCAGCACTCAGGTCGCCCATCGGCGGCTGGTCGTTGTTGCGCAGCGCCTTGTCGCGGGCGACGATGCCGGACAGCACCGGCAAATCGTAGCGGGCGGTGATGAAACGCAGGATCGACGTCGTGTCGTATTGCGTGTGGTCGACCGTGCCCATCTTCGCATAGGGCGAGATGATGAAGGCCGGGATGCGGTTGCCCGGCCCCCAGCGGTCGGCCTTCGGCGGCGCGACATGGTCCCAGAAGCCGCCATTCTCGTCATAGGTGACGACCACCAGCATATGGCTCCACTGCGGGCTTTTCTCCAGATGCGAGACGACGTCGGCGAGATGCTGGTCGCCGCTCGCCACATCGGCGTAGCCGCCATGCTCGTTGAGATTGCCTTGCGGCTTGTAGAAACTCACCGCCGGCAGCTTGCCGTCGTCGATCGCCTTGATGAATTCGGCGCCATCCATGCCGCCGTCCCTGAGGTGTTCGGTTCGCGCGGCCGTGCCGGGCGCGTAAGCCGCGAAATAGTTGAATGGCTGGTGATGAAACTGGAAGTTCGGCACCGGCGTCGCGTTCTTGCCGTCGAGCGTGGCCTGCCAGGCGCCGGCATACCAGGCCCAGCTGACACCCTTCAGCGACAACAGATCGCCGATGGTAATGTCGTGCTGCGGCGGCAGCGTGGTCGGCTGCGCCGGATCGGCGAGTGCCTTGTCGCCGCCTTCGGCCGGCTTGTTGGCGCTCGGCTCGTAAGGCGGCTGCATGGTGTTGACGGCGTAGAAGTCGGGCGTGATGGCGCCGTCATTGACGAATTTCGGCGCGCCGCCGAGTGCCGAGGCCGGCGAGTTGTCGGCAACCTTCAGCGTCGTGCCATTGGCTTCGACCGCGGAGATCTGGCCCTTCACCGGGCTGGTGTCGGCGTGCGGATAGACCGGCACGCAGGCGCAAGCGAGCATGAAATGGTTGAGGAAGGAGCCGCCAAAGGCGCCCTGGAAGAAATTGTCGGCCAAAACGTATTTCTTCGCCACGGCCCACATCGGCAGCACCGAGCCGTCATAATGGCCCATGACCAGGCCGCCGGAATCGGCCCAGGCGACGAACTTGTCGTTCCGGCCAGCGTCGATCTGCATCTGCTCCTGATAGAAGCGGTGCCAGAGGTCGCGCGTGATGACGGAGGTCTTCTCGTTGAAGCCGCTGGCGTCGTCGATGGCGAAGCTGGCATTGCCGAGATGCGCCGACTGCGCCTCGGTCACCGGCGGCGTCACGCCCTTGGCGGTCAACCCGCCCCAGGCCGGCGGCAATTCGGTCAGCGGCTTGCCGTCGCGGTCGAGCTGGCGCACCTGGCCGGCCGAAAGGTTGGCCAGGCCGTTGGCGCCGGGGAAGCCGCCATAGAGATTATCGAAACTGCGGTTCTCGGCATAGATGACGACGACCGTGTCGATCTTGTCATAGCCAGGAGGGGCGGCGATGGCGGTAGCCGGAATCGAGGCCAGCGCCGTGCCGGCCAAGCAAAGCGAGGTAAAAAGCGTGAGCCGCGTCATGGGAAGTCCTCATGGCTAGGGTGATGGCTAGAGGGGCAATATATGGCTGGGGCGACGAGCCATGGCTGCAGACGCTAGGTCGGCGCCTTGTCACCTTTGTGACATTTGCCGTCCATCCGAACACGGTTGCGTGAGCGGGTGGGCTGGTCATCAATCCGTTGCAGTGCGGACCTAATTCCGGAACAAACCGGACTGAACCTTATGACGGCAAGACGACGGAAAGGCCTGATGATCGCGACCGCCGCGGCATCGATGTTTGGCCTTGGCATGACCCTGTCGGCAACCCTTGTTCATGCCGGAAGCGGCAGCGTCCATCCCGGGCCGATGTCGCGCGCGGATGCTTTCGCGCGGGCGCAGGCGCTGACGGCGCTTGGCCGCAAAATGTTCTTCGACCCGTCGCTGTCTGCCTCGGGCAAGCAGGCCTGCTCGTCCTGCCATGATCCGCACCATGCGTTCGGCCCGGCCTCGGCGGCACCGGTCGAGATGGGTGGGCCGCATCTCGACCAGCCCGGACTGCGCGCCGTGCCCTCGCTGCGCTACCTGCAGGCGGTACCGGCCTTCACCGAGCATTTTTACGATTCCGAGGATGAAGGCGACGAGAGCGTCGACAACGGCCCGACCGGCGGCCTGACCTGGGACGGCCGCGCCGACCGCGGCCGCGATCAGGCCAGGATCCCGCTGCTTTCGCCGTTCGAGATGGCCAACAAGGATGCCGCCGCCGTCGCCGCCGGCTTGCGCAAGACCGCCTATGCCGACGAATTCAAGGCCGCCTTCGGCGATGCCGTGTTCGACCACCCGGACGACGCCTTCGACGCCGCCGCCGAGGCGCTCGGCACCTTCGAGCAGAGTGCGGCCGAATTCTATCCCTATTCCAGCCGCTACGACGCTTTCCTCGCCGGCAAGGCGGCGCTGTCGGCGCAGGAATTGCACGGCCGCGCGCTGTTCGAGGATGAGACCAAGGGCAATTGCGCCTCCTGCCATCTGAGCGAACCCGCCAATGACGGCGAGCCGCCGCAGTTCACCGATTTCGGCTTGATCGCCGTCGCCGTGCCGCGCAACCCGGCCATCCCGGCCAATGCCGACCCCGCCTATGTCGATCTCGGCCTGTGCGGACCGCTGCGCACCGACTTCCACGGCCGGTCAGAGTATTGCGGGCTGTTTCGCACGCCGACGTTGCGCAATGTCGCGCTACGGAAAAGCTTCTTCCACAACGGCTATTTCCACACGCTGCGCGACGCGGTCGCCTTCTACGCCAGCCGCGACAGCGATCCCGGCCACTGGTATCCCAAAAAAGCCGACGGCACGATCCGGCAAAATGACGATTTGCCAAAGGCTTACTGGGCCAACCTCAACCAGGACCCGCCCTTCGGCAAGAAGCCCGGCGACAAGCCAGCGCTGACCGACCCCGAGATCGACGACATCGTCGCCTTCCTGCACACGCTGACCGACGCGGATCAGTTGGCGGAACACTGACAGCAGCCGGCATAGATCCAATCCGAGACACCGAGGGACAGCACCCTCTCTGGCCTGCCGGCCATCTCCCCCGCAAGGGGGGAGATTGATAGCTTCATCTGCTGCGCCTGTCTTGCGACGTTGGAAATTGGCGAAAGCCGAAATCAGAGGGCAATCTCCCCCCCTTGCGGGGGAGATCAGCACTCCACCCTCACTGCGTATCCGCGTGTGCCCTCAGTTCCGCCCGCTTCTCGTCCGACACCACGGCGAGGTCGAGCACCTTCTGCAGGCCGGCGGCGTGGCGGAAGCTGGGCTCGCTCTGCACGCCGCTGGCGACGGCATCGACGAAACGCTGGTAGTTGGTCGCCACCGTGCCGGCGTCGAGCTCTTCCCATTTGGCGTTCTCGACATTCGCGCCGACGCAGGCCTTGAGCGCCGAGCCACCACTTCGATGCCGCCTTTGTCGCCATAGATGCGCAGACGCAGTTCGTTGAGATGGCCGGTCGCCCAGCGGCTGGCATGCACCACGCCGAAGGCGCCATTGGAAAAATCCAGCGTCATGGCGAAGCTGTCATTGGCGTCGAGTTCGTAGTCGCCGATGCGGTTGCCGGGCGCCTTGTCGAAGGCGCGCAGCCGGCAGAAGACATGGTCGATGTCGAGAGCGGCACCGTAGCTGGCGAAATCGAGGATGTGGATGCCGACATCGCCGAGCACGCCATTCGAGCCGTGGCCGCGCGACAGCCGCCAGAGCCATTTCGGATCGGTGTGCCAGTCGCCCCAGAATTTCGACACCAGCCAGCTTTGCAGATAGGACGCCTCGACATGCCTGACCGTGCCGATTTCGCCCGCCTGCACCATCTGGCGGGCCTTCTGCAGCGCCGCGACATTGCGATAGGTGAGGTTCACCATGTTGACGAGGCCGGCAGCCTCGGCGGCGTCCGCCATCTCGGTGGCCTTGCCGAAATTTTCGGCCAGCGGCTTCTCGCACAGCACCGGCTTGCCGGCGGCGATCAGCGCCATGGTGGTCGGGTGATGGATGCGGTCCGGGGTGACATTGGCCACCGCGTCGAAGCCGCCCCATTCCAACGCCTCCTCCAGCGAGGTGAAGCGGTTGGGGATGTTGAAGCCGTCGGCGAATTCGCCAACGCGCGCCGCATCGACATCGACGGCACCGACGATGTCGACGCCGTCGATGGCGCTGAACCGCCTTGCATGTTCTTGCGCCATCCAGCCGGTGCCGAGTATCAAAAGCCGCATTCTTTGCTCCTTGGGTGAGATGTCAGAATCCGTGGTCTCAGAGGTGCTGCCAGATCACCTTCAACGGCGAACCCATGAAGGCAGCCTGGCTCATCGCCGCCTCAGATAGCGCGGATGATGCCGCCGTCGACCCGGATGTTCTGGCCGGTGATATAGCCGGCGCCTTTGGAAGCCAGGAAGGCGATGGTTGCGGCGATCTCCTCCGAGGTGCCGTAGCGCTGCATCGGCACGCTGTCGCGGCGCTCCTCGGTGGCCGGCAGGCTGTCGATCCAGCCAGGCAGCACGTTGTTCATGCGCACATTGTCTGATGCATAGGTGTTGGCGAAGATCTTTGTGTAGGCGGCAAGCCCTGCGCGGAACACCGCCGAGGTCGGGAACATCGGGCTCGGCTCGACCACCCAGGCGGTCGAGATGTTGACGATGGCGCCGCCCTTCTGCTTGACCATCTGCGGTGCCACGATGCGCACCGGCCGGATGACGTTCAGCAGGTAGACATCCATGCCGGTGTGCCACTGCTCGTCTGATATCTCGAGGATCGGCGCGCGCGGCCCATGGCCGCCGCTGTTGACCAGCACGTCGATGCGGCCATAGCGCTCCAGCGTCAGGTCGACCAGGCGCTGCAGATCGTCGTTCGACTGGTTGGAGCCGGTGACGCCGAGCCCGCCAAGCTCCTTGGCCAGCGCCTCGCCCTTGCCCGACGACGACAGGATCGCGACCTTGAAGCCATCCGCCGCCAGGCGCTTCGCCGCCGCCGCACCCATGCCGCTGCCGCCGGCCACGACAACAGCTACTTTTTCTACACTCATTGGATTTCCTCTCGGGTTGGCAGGACTCTGCAAGCAGTGTTTTCAAGCTTCGGGCAGTGATATAGCTGGATTCTACGGCTGGTTCGAACCAGAATGCCTGAAATCAAGCTGTAGAAAAACTACTGCATGCCCGAAGCCTTCCTGAGCCTGCCGCCGCTGAATGCGCTTCGCGCCTTCGAAGCCTCGGCGCGTCATCTCAACTTCCGCATCGCGGCCGAGGAGTTGAACGTCACGCAAGGGGCGGTGGCCCAGCACATTCGCGGGCTGGAGGCCGATCTCGGCGCAAAACTGTTCGAGCGGCTGCCGCGCGGTCTGGCGCTGACCGACGAGGGCCGCGCCTATGTGCCCAACATCCGCCGCGCCTTCGATCTGATCTCGGAGGCGACGCTGCTGTTGCGCCCCGAACCGGCGCGGCTGACGATCAGCGTGACGCCGAGCTTCGCCACCAAATGGCTGATCCCGCGACTGCAGGATTTCGTGGCGCACAATCCGCTGGTCGATCTGCGCATCCTGGCCAGCGAGAGCCTGTCGAGTTTCCAGGCCGATGGCGTCGACATTGCTGTCCGGCAAGGACGCCCGCCTTTCGGCGCCGGCCTGATTGTCGACCTGTTGTTTCCCCAGCAGATCATCGCCGTCTGCAGCCCGGCCCTACTGCCGGCCAGCGCCAGTGAGATCGCGGCGGCTGAAATCCAGCATCATGTGCTGCTGCACGACACGCATAATCTGTGGCCGGAATTCATGGAAAAGGTCGTCGGCCTGAAGCTGACGACCGAACTGAAACGCATGCGTTTCAACCAGACGGGGCTCGCCATTGACGCGGCCATCGCCGGCCAGGGCATAGCGCTGGCCAGCCGCTTTCTGGTCGCGGCCGATCTCGCCGCCGGCCGGCTGGTTCAGCCGGTCAGTGGCGAAATGCGCGGCACTCAGGATTTCTACGTCGTGATGCCGAGAAAACAGCGGCATCCCGAGCCGACGCAAGCGGTGCGGCAATGGCTGCTCGATGCCGGAGCAAGGCCACCGGTCCAGTCCAGCGGATGAGTCGCTGGTGGCCGCGTGGGTTGGGCTTCAGCCCAACCGCACCCAATCTATGGCTTCGAGCACATAGGGAGCGAACAGGAAATCTCGGATCTCGATGATCCGGCTTTCCGACCAGTCGATCAGGACAAAATGCGCAGGTCTTTCCATCGGGCCGGTGCTGTCGAAGACCAGCATGGCCGGCTGTCCTTCAACCGCGCCGAGCGCGTACCGCCATTTCGTCTCTTCCGCATAGCGCGTGAAATAGAGGCCAATCTTGTCGCGCCCTTCCAGCCGGAGCCGGTTCACCAGATCGAGCTTCACGTCATCGGCGAGCATGGCGCGGATTGCGTCGAAATCGCCGCTCCGAAACAGATGGACATAAGCGGTGATCTTCCGCCGGTCCTGATCGGACATCAGCGGCAGCCTTGTGTCTTCAGGCGCCTGCGCCAGCCGCCGCAGCGCAGCGCGCCCGCGCTGAAGCGCCGATTTGGCGGCTGTCGCAGAGCACTCGGCGATGCCTGCGATCTCGTCGACCGAATGACCCAGAACATCCCTAAGGATCACCGCGCAGCGCTGAAGTTCAGGCAGTCGCAGAAACGTCTGAAAGCTGATCGCGACGATGTCCGCTTCGGGTATGGGCGCCGCTTCGACGTCCTCGGTGAGCGGAACGACCGTGTTCCGGGACCTGTCGCGCAGGAAATCGAGGCTGGCATTGTGGGCGATGCGAAACAGCCAGCCCTCGAGATTGTCCACCGCGACGCCCTGGGTTCGCGCGTGAAGGGCCTTGACGAGGGTATCCTGCAATACATCCTCGCCATTGACCGCCGATCCCGTCATGCGCGCGCAGTAGCGATGAAGGCGCGGCCGCAAAGCTTTCAGACGATCCTCGAATTCGTTCGTGTTCATGTATCGAGACCTACAGCGCTTCCGCGCTCTGTTGCGCCACCCCTGCGCCGGGAAGGTCGAGCGTCAAAGCCGCGAAGCCGTTGGCTTCAAGTATTGGCGTAACTCTGTCCCACGCCGAATGGTTGTGCCAGCCGCCGTGGATCAGGACAAAAACTGCTTTGGTTGCCGACATCGCTCATTCCTCTTCGTCTGACTTTACGATCTTTACGACCTGTATAAGCGGCCGCCCGCCATTTCGGGTTCAAACTTCCCTGTTGTCGAAAAGGAACATTTGAACGCCCGAGTCATCAGGCGCAAAAAGTCGGCGATCCGCCCCAGCCGCCTGTCCTTCCGCGCTTGCAAACGCCTTCTCGATCGCCGCAAGGTCGTCGAAATACAACGTTCCGATCCGATGAATATTGGAGGCACCGACCGGCGTTGCGATGGGGCCGTCGCTGACCTCGTATTTCCTGAGACCCGGAATCTTCTTGGCAAGAGGCACGTGGATTTCGAAGTAATGCCGGTCAAATGCCTCGACGTCTTTCGGTGTCCGGTAAATCACGACCATCCGAGCCATTGCGGTTCTCCTTTGTTACTTGTGTGACGCAAAATTACCTGTGTGTTCACCCTCACCGGGTTTCGCTCAACACCGCCGAGCCCACGATCGAGTCCAAGCTCGCCAGCTCAATGATCTTCGGGAAATAGGCTTTCATGCGCGGATCGCTGCGCATCGCCTCGACGGCTGCGGGGGTCTCCCACTCGGAATAGATGACGACGCCGGCGCCGTCGTTTGCCGCGATCAGCCGGGTCGTCTTCCAGCCGTGGAGCGTGCGGACCACCGTGTCGGTGTTCTGCTTCAAGAGCGCGATCAGCGCATCCTGCTTGCCGGGTTTGACCTTCAGCAGATTGATCAAAATAACGGACTCGTCGGACATGGCATGTCTCCTTCTGTTTCGAACACACCAAGGACGATCCGAAGGGCGGAAACGGATCGCGACGTAAAAGATTTTTTGGAAAATCATCGGGCAGGAGTGCGCTTTGCCGAGTTTTGCAACGCCAGTTGCAATGACCTGACGCAGCCAGCTAGATCGGCAGCAAGGCGTCGGGCTTCACATTGGCGATCGAGGCATAGGTGTGCGTTTCGCGGACGCCGGGCAGCGGCAGGATAACCCGCTGCAGGAAATCCTGGAACATCGTCATGTCGGCGATGCGCGCCTTGACCAGATAGTCGAACCCACCGACCACCATGTGGCACTCGATGATCTCGGGCGCCCGCAACACCGCTTCGGCAAAACGATCGAAGACATGCGGCGCCGTATGGTCGAGCCGGACCTCGATGAAGACGAGCTGCGCCTGCCCGATCCTGGCGGGATCGAGAACGGCTCGCACCGCGCGGATGAAACCCTCGGCGAACAGCCGCTTGATGCGCTGCGCCGCCCCTGTCGGCGACAGGCCGACCCGCCGCGCCAGATCGAGCGTCGTGCGGCGGCCGTCCTCCTGCAACAAGCGCAGCAGCGAGCGGTCGATACGGTCCAGATCGTCCATTTCAGGATTCACACTTTTGAGCCAGAACAAGCGTGATAGTCACGCCAAAATCGTAAAAACAGCATATTTCATCACGCCGTCAGATCGCAATACCGTTGCCGTGTACTCCAGCCGACAACGAAAGCGTATCCCATGACATCAGCCCTATCGATCTCCCACAGCGCTCAAGCCAAGGACGATACGCCAGTGCTCCTCTTGAGCGAAGCCGAGGTGAAAACATGCATCGACCTTCGCCAGCTTCTCGACGCGCTGGCCGGCGGCTTCAAGGCGCTGTCCGGCGGCAAGATCGTCAGTCCGGCGCGGCCGCAGCTTGATGTTCCGCAAGCCGGCTATTCGCTGGCGATGCCGGCATGGATGGCGGGCATGCATCTGACGGTGAAGATCGTCAACGTCTTCGAAGGCAACATCGCCAAAGGCATCCCCAGTCATCTCGCCACCATCCATCTGTTCGACCCGCAGACGGGCATGCCGGTCTGCATCATGGACGGCACCTACATCACCGCCGTGCGCACCTCCGGCTCGGCCGTGTTGTCGGTGCGCGAACTCGCCCGTCGCGACGCCAGGGTCGTGACGGTGGTGGGCGCCGGTGTGCAAGCCAGCCAGCACTTGCATCTTCTGCCGCTGGTGCGCGACTTCGACGAGATCCGCGTCGTCTCGAAGGAATTCGCGGATGCGCACGCGCTTGCCGCGCAGCATCCCGGGGTCGTCGCCGTCAGCGATATTGAAGCCGCGGTGCGCTCGTCGGATGTGGTCTGCCTGGCGACGCATTCCTACGAACCGGTGATCTCGGCAGACTGGGTGCGCCCCGGCACCCATGTCTCGTCGGTGGGCGTCGCACCGCCCGGCGGCGAACTGCCGGTCGACCTCATCAGGCGGGCCAGCCTGTTCGTCGAGACAAGCGAAGCCTTCGCCCCGACCCCGGTCGGTTCCTGCGAACTCGCCGGTCTCGATCCGCAAACCGGAACCGAACTCGGCGAAATGCTGCTCGGGCTGCGGCCGGGGCGCATCAGCGCCGATCAGGTCACTGTCTACAAGGCCATGGGCGTTGCCATGGAGGACATGGTGGCGGCCGACCTCGCCTATCGCGAGGCGGTACGGCGGGGAGTGGGACACGTGGTTGCGCTGTAGAGGGGCCGGTTCGCTTCATCGTTTAAGTCGGCGCCGCCCTCATTGCCTGCCGGGCATTTCTCCCCGTTGAACGAGGGAGCCGGGCAGCATCTGGCTTAGCACGCGATCGCGAAGGAAGACGTGATGGAAGATGGCCGCGGCGGCGTGCAGGCCGGCGAGCCATAGGATGATATCGCCAAGCGTGCCGTGGATGTCCGCCAGCGATGCGCCGGCATCCCACGGGCCGAAAAACGGGCCAATGGCGCCAAAGCCGTAGACCGTTACCGGGTGGCCGCCGAACCATGCGCCGAGCATGGCAGTCGCCGGAACCGCGAACAGAAGCGCATAGAGCGCCCAATGCGTTACCTTCGAGGCGACGTCCATCCATGCGGGCATCGGCGGTGCATCGGGAACGCGGTCGAACAGGCGCCAGATCAGACGAAGGACCAGCAGCCAGAAAACGGTGAAACCGAGCGACTCGTGGAGCAGCAGCGTCGAGGCGCGGGCCTCGGAATAGACCCGCGTCGGCGGGCCACCTTCGGAGACCAGGAAGGCGATGAGCACAAGCAGTGCCGTCAGCCAGTGAAATGCCTGGGCGAGGCTTCCGTAGCGATTTGTCGTACCGGACAGCGACATGCAAAGCTCCGTTGGACCCCCCGCGCCTGAGGTGTCTTATTCAGTTGGTCCTCGAGTGACATCCGAGTTTGCCGTTCGTGTGGCGGGGGCGACGGCAAAGGTGCCGCGCGGGCGACGGCAAGGGCCGCGGGCGACGGCAAGAAGCCGCGCCGAGGTGGAACGCCCCGCCGGGATATGAGACGCTGTCCGCCAAGTCTGGTCGGAGATGCCGCATGAAACCCACACTGCCGCTGCTGTTGAGCCTCAATGGCGGCTATGTCGATACGGCCGGGTTCCTGGCGCTGCAGGGCCTGTTCACCGCGCATGTCACAGGAAATTTCGTCACCCTGGGCGCCTCGCTGGTGCTCGGCATCTCGGGCGTGCTGGCAAAGCTGCTGGCGCTGCCAGTCTTCTGCATCGTCGTCATCCTGACCCGGCTGGCGGGTGAACTCTTGCGCAGACGGGGACGGCCGGCGCTCGCCGTGCTGCTGGCGGCCAAGCTGGCGCTGCTGATTGCCGGCGCCACCCTTGCGATCCGCTTTGGCCCCTTCGCCAGCGGCGACGGCGCGGCCGCCATCGTCACCGGCATGATCCTGGTCGCCGCGATGGCGATCCAGAATGCAGTGCACCGCGTCCATCTCGCGGCAGCACCACCGTCGACGCTGATGACCGGCACCACCACCCAGCTCATGCTCGACCTCGCCGATCTCATCGGCGGCGTCGCGCCCGAAGCCCGCCCTGCCCTCATTGCCCGCCTGCGGCGCATGTCTGTGGCGGTCGCCGTTTTCGCCGCCGGCTGTGCCGCCGCGGCACTCGGCTTTGCCTTCGCCAATGTCCGGTGCTTCGTCGTTCCGCCGGTGATTGCGCTCTTCGCCCTGCTGCTGCGGGTTTCGGTGCCGGACGGGGAGATCAGCTAGCCCTCTTCATCCGTCCAGATCAGGCGCAGCAGGCGCAGCAGCGTTGCCCGCTCCTTTTTTGTCAGCCGGTGCAGGAACCGGTCCTCGTGCCGGCGAACCTGCCGGCGCAATCCCGGCATGGCCTCCCTGGCGGCTTGCGTAAGGGTGAGCATCTGCACGCGCCGGTCGCCGGCATGGTCGTCGCGCTCGACCAGCCCGCGCTCTTCCAGTTCGGCGAGCAGCGGCGCCATGTTGGCGCTCTTCATGCCGAGCAGGCGGCAGAGTTCGGCGGCGCGGATGCCGGGCTTCTCGTCGATCAGCGCCAGCATGCCATAGGTGACCGGGCGCAGCGCCGCCTCGGCCAGTTCGACCGCGAAATCATTGAGCGCAAAGGCCGAGGCGCGTTTGAGATTGTAGCCGATCTGCGCGTCTAGCGCGTCTTCGGGTGTCGCGCCTGGCGTGCTGCGACTGGTGTGAGCCTCGTCCATGTTGCAACCGATCGCCGCGATCAAAGCCCTTGTCAAGCGAAAAAGACTATGCGACATAGCAAACACAATAGCTATGTCGCATAGCAATTTCCACAATGCCACCGGCGAAACGGGAGGACCTGACCATGACCGAAGAGACCGCTGCCTTCGACGTCGAGAACGGCATCGCCTGGGTGCGCTTCAATCGCCCGGACAAGCGCAACTGCATGAACCCGGCGCTCAACCGGCGGATGATGGAGATTCTCGACGAGTTGGAATTCCGCGACGATGTCGGCGTGCTGGTGTTGTCCGGCGAAGGTAGCGCCTGGTCGGCGGGCATGGATCTCAAGGAGTATTTCCGCGAGACTGAAGCCAAGGGCCTGGGAGCCATCCGCAAGGCGCAATCCGAAGCTTATGGCTGGTGGCGGAGGCTGCGTTGGTACGGCAAGCCGACCATCGCCATGGTCAATGGCTGGTGCTTCGGCGGCGGCTATGGCCCGCTCTTCGCTTGCGACCTCGCCTTCGCCGCCGACGAGGCGCAGTTCGCTTTGTCCGAGATCAACTGGGGCATCCTGCCTGGCGGTGGTGCCACCAAGGTGGTGGTCGACCTCCTGTCGATGCGAGACGCCATGTACCACGCGCTGACTGGCGAACTGATCGACGGCAGGAAGGCCGCCGCCTGGAAGCTGGTCAATGAAAGCCTGCCGCTGGCGGATCTGAAGGCGCGTGTCACCGAGGTCGCCACAATCTTGCTGAAGAAGAACCCGATTGCCCTGAAGGCGACCAAGGATGCCATCCGTCGCGTCGCCGAGATGACCTACGACAATGCCGAGGACTATCTCGTGCGCGCGCAAGAGGCGGCCAATTTCCACGACAATGAGGGCCGCAAGGAAGGCATCCGTCAGTTCATCGACGAAAAGAGCTACAAGCCCGGTCTCGGCGCCTACGACAAGGCAAGGTGACCGTGCAAGCATAACGCAACCCTGGGGAGGAGATGCAGATGCCGGCATGGACGACATCAGACCCCGTGGCCCTGCACGCCCGGACGCAGCCGGATCGTGTCGCTTGTGTCGACTTGGGATCCGGCCGTCGCTGGACTTACTTCGCACTCGACGAGGCTATCCAGCGCGCCGTCGGCGTTCTCGAAACCGGCTATGGCATCGCGGCCGGGCAACGGATCGCGACGATCGCCCGCAACAGCGCCGACTTGCTTGTCCTGCAGCAGGCTGCGATGCGGCTCGGCGCCATCTTCGTGCCGCTCAACTGGCGGCTCGCCGGTGCCGAACAGAAGACGATCCTCCAGGATTGCGATCCGGTGTTGCTGCTGCATGACTCGGCCCTCGATATGGCGCCGCCCAACGGCTGCATGCCGGTCGAAGTCGCTGCCTTCGCGGCGGCGGTCGAGGCGCATGCACCGGCGCCGCGCCGCCCGTTGCCGGCGGACGATACGCCGTCGATTATCCTCTACACGTCCGGCACGTCGGGCCGGCCGAAAGGGGTCATCGTCACCGAGCGCAACGCCTTGGCCACAGCGGTCAATTTCGGCGTGCTGGGGCGGGTCGGCAATGCCAGCATCTTCCTCTGCGACACGCCGATGTTCCATGTCATCGGCCTCATCGCCAGCTTGCGTCCACCCCTGCTGCAGGGCGGCACGGTGTTGATCTCACCCGGCTTCGATGCCGGCCTCACCAACCGTCGCCTCGCCGATCCCGCGCTTGGCGTCACCCACTATTTCTGCGTGCCGCAAATGGCCAGAATGCTGCGCGACCATCCGGGGTTTGCGCCTGTGGACTGGACCTCGCTCACCGCCATCTTCACCGGCGGCGCGCCCAATCCGGCCGCCGACATCCTCTGGTGGCTGGCAAAAGGCGTGCGCATGGTCGACGGCTTCGGCATGACGGAAGCCGGCACCGTGCTCGGCATGCCTGTCGAGGCCGACCGGATCGCCCGCAAGGCGGGCTCGGCGGGTCTTGCCGCGCCGACGATCGGCCTGCGCATCGTCGGCGAGGATGGCCGCGACGTCGCCGCCGGCGAGCCAGGCGAGATATGGCTGTCAGGTCCCAGCGTCACATCAGGCTACTGGAACCGGCCGGAGGAGACAGCGCGCGCCTTCACCGCCGGTGGCTGGTTCCGCACCGGCGACATCGGGCGGCAGGATGACGAAGGCTTCGTCACCCTCGTCGACCGCCGCAAGGACATGTTCATCTCCGGCGGCGAGAACGTCTACCCGGTCGAAATCGAGATGGCGCTGCTCGACCACCCCGCCATCGCCGAGGCGGCCGTGATCGGCGTCGCCGACCAACGCTGGGGCGAAGTCGGGCGCGCCTTCATCGTAGTCAAACCCGGCTGCGTCGTCGATCCGGCTGATCTGGCAAGCCACTGCAGCGCACGCATCGCCCGCTACAAGGTGCCGAAGGAGTTTTTGCTCACGCAGGCGCTGCCGCGCACCGCATCCGGCAAGATCCAGAAACACATTTTGCGCAGCTGGACAGCACCGACCAGCGGACAAGCCTGAGGCAGACGGCCGTTCAGCCGGCCGGCACCGGCCGAAAAATCGCCACGGCCGCCGCAACGATTTCCGCATTGTCCCTCGCCGTCCTGCCGTCGGCGAGCGTCTTGCCGTCTTCCAGCCCAACCCGCGTCGACCAGCGCTTGCGATGCGCCAGCTCGACGAACGGCCAGACCGTGGCGTCGACGCCGTGCAGCAGGATCGGCCGCCGCACCCCGGCACGCTCGAGCACTGCGGCGATGCCATGCGCCTCGTCCAGCGCGGCCGGCAGATCCCGGATGTCAATCTCGATCAGGATGCGCAGCACGCGGCCGTGGTCGGCAAGACCGACGAAGCGTTCGGCGTCGGCGAGGGTGGCAAGCCCGGCCTCGATGCCGACGCCACGATTGCGCAGCAGCTCCATGACCCCAGGCGCATCGACCTCCGACAGATTGACCGAGGCATAGTCGGGCAGTTCCCGCCAGCCGCCGATCGCGGTGCGGGTCCGCTCGACATCGTCCTCGATCCAGGCGCCGGTCGACACGCCGACCAGCGTGCCCGGGCAGGCCTGGCGCACCGCCAGCACGGTGGCATTGACGGCCGCCAGGCTTTCGCGCCCGTCAATGCTTCGCGGGTGGATGTGCAGTTCCGCCGCACCGGCGGCGACGCAGGCCGCGGCGTCGCTGGCCATCGTCTGCGCAGTCAGCGGCAGCCTGGGGTGGAATTCACGGGGACGCGCGCCGTTGATGCAGGCCTGGACGATCATCGATCTCACCTCGGACAAGGAAGGTCGCAGTCTAGCCGCGCAGCAAGACACGGCAAAGAGTTGGAGACTTCGCTCCTGACAGTGCGCGCTAGATTCGGTGGCATTTGAATAAAAGCCGCCTGTGGATATTTACCCCGCCTTCCGCCAGGCCCGGCAAGATACATTAGGGTGGGATCATGGAGAGACCATTGACCAGTGATTTTTCAGCCGCCCGCATCCATCTCGAACGCGCCTATCACTATCTGCAGGGCAATGACGAGACGAGCCGCACGGCATGTGACGCCCTCGATCTGTTGATCGAAACGGTGGCGGAAGCACAGCACAGGCCAGCCGAGGCTGGAGTGCTGGAGTTTCCGCAATCGACGGCGCGGCGAACCGGCTAAGACGTGTTGAGATTCAGGCCGGCCGGCCTGAATCTCAATACACGCTGGATCACGATGCCTTGCGGGTCGCCACCACCTCGGTCGCGCGCGAAACGATCGCCTCCAGCGGTTCCGGCCGGTGCAGCAGAAACCCCTGGCCGAAGGCGACGCCCATGTCGCTCAGCATCGTCAACGTGTCCTGCCGTTCGATCTTCTCACCCACCACATCGCAGCCCAGGCTGCGGGCAATGCTGGTGATAGCCAGCACGATCTCGCGGTCGAAGCGGCTTTGCGTGATGTGCTCGATGAAGGAACCGTCGATCTTGATGGTGTCGACGGGGAAGCGCCTGAGATATTCGAACGAACTCATGCCGGCGCCGAAATCGTCGAGGCTGACCCGGCAGTGCCGCTCGCGCGCCTTGCGCACGAATTGTTCGGCGGCGTCGAAATTCGTGACCGCGGCGGTCTCGGTAATCTCGAAGCCGATGCCCGAATGCGGCGCCCCGGTCTGCTCGATGACGCTGTCGACGAACGCCCACAGCTGCGGATCGCTCAGCGTCTGCGCCGACAGGTTGAAGCCGAGCGTCAGCGCGCCCGAGCGCAAGGCCGCGCCATGCCGCGACAGCGCGGTGCGGATGATCCAGCGGTCGAGCCTGGAAGCGATGCCGAACCGCTCGGCCACCGGAATGAACTCGCCGGGCGGCACCAGGCGGCCATTGCGCGCGGCGAGCCTCGCCAGCACTTCGACATGGCGGCTCTCTTGCCAGGGTCTGCCCAGCCGATGGATTTCCTGGCCGAACAGTTTCAGCCGTCCGTCTTCCATGGCATCGACGGTGTCGGCGGCGATGCGCGCCGCATTCAGCCCGCCCGATCCCGATGCCGTCTTGATGGAGAAGACAGCGAAACGGTTGCGTCCGGCAGCCTTGGCCGCGTAGCAGGCGTCGTCGGCGCAGGCCAGCGCGTCGGCCACCGTGGTGCTGGCGTCATCGACGAAGGCGATACCGATCGAGGCCGCCAGCTTGCGCGTCGACGCGGCCGGGCCGAGATCGGCTTCGCGCACCGCGCCAAGCACCGCAGTGGCGATCCGCTCGGCCTGCGCGGTGTCGCAATGCGGCACCAGCAACGCGAATTCGTCGCCGCCCAGCCGTGCCGCATGCGCCGATGGCGGCAGGCAAGCGCGGATGCCGGCGGCTACGCTCTTCAGCGCCAGGTCGCCGGCGGCGTGGCCGGCAAAATCGTTGAGCGCCTTGAAGTAGTCGAGATCGACATAGAACACCGCCAGCGGCGCACCTGCCGCGATATGGTCGGCGAGCAGCCGGTCGAAGGCAGAGCGGTTCCACAGGCCGGTCAGCGCGTCATGGCGGGCCGCATAGGCGAGCTCCTGCTGGCGCAGCTTTTCCTCGGTGATGTCGCGCACCGTGCCGAGGATCTGGCCCGCGGCACCCGCGGCGGCGATGAAGCGGACCAGCGATTCGACATGGCGGAGCTCGCCGTCGCGCCTGATGATGCGGTATTGATTGGCGATGACGCCGTCCGTTCCGACTGCCGCCTGGTGGGCACGCTCGGTGGCCTCCTTGTCGTCGGGATGCAGATAGGTGTGCCAAAGGTCGGCCGTCACCTCGTCGGTGTCCGCAACGAGGCCGAATATATCCCTGGTGCGGGTGTCCCAATAGCTCTTGCTGGTGGCGATGTCGTGGTGCCAGATGCCGGTGCCGCTGGCGGCGAGCGCCAGGCGGAAGCGCACATTGACTTGTTCGAGCTCGGCTTCGGTCGCCTTCTGCCAGGTGATGTCGGTCTGCACGCCCATCAGCCGCAGCGGCCGCCCGTCCGCGTCGCGCTCGACGATGCCGCCGCGATCGAGCACCCACACCCAATGGCCCAGCTTGTGCTTCAGCCTGAGTTCGGTCTCGATGGCGTCGGTCTGTCCGGCAATGTGGCGGTCGCCGCTTGCCAGCGCCCGCTCGCGATCGTCGGGATGGGTCAGCTGCAGCCACAGGTCGCTGGCGTTGGCAAGTTCGCTTTCATCATAGCCCAGCATCCGCGCCCAGGTCGCGGAATAGAAGCAGTCGCCGGTCGCAAGATCCCAGTCCCAGACGCCAAGATGGGCGCGTTCCAGGGCCTTGGCCCAGAACGTTCCATTGCGACTTTTCTTGTCCTGACGCGTCATCGTCTGTTTCGCTCATCCCCGCAGCGGGACAATCTGCAGCAAAACCAGAGAAGAAACAGTTACCGTTGGGGTGGTGCGAAACGATCCGCGCGGCACGACCGTGTTCAGCCGTTCACGGTGCTCGCCGATATGTCACGGCGATATCACCACTTGCGCGGCGGATTTTGCCGGCTGTTCGGGCTTGCCGAAAGGGCTGCTTCGTTCGCAGCCGAGCAAGGCCAGTGCGCCCATCAGGAGGATTGTACGAAAAATCACACGATGCATCGGATGTCCTTCGATCAGGCTCAAAGCCGTCAACCAGAGCTGCCAGCTGAAGAACCAGGCAATTGAAATGGCCTCCATGGCCCGGCGCTCCTACTGGCTTGGTTCCCGGCAAATCGCCGTTTCATCAAGAGTGAAAAAGCGGCTTTCAGGCCTGGTCATTTCAACTGAGCGACAAGCGCATCCGCACCCTTGTCGATGCCGGCCTGCGCGGCGGCCAGCGGCTGCATGCTGGCCTTGATGTTGATCGGGCTCGGATATTGCTTGGTGACGAACGCCTTCAGCAGGCGATCGGTCTGGGCATCGAAGATTTCCACGGCGTAGATGACGGAGCCGGTCAGCGACCCTTCCCGGTCGCGAGCGGTCTGCACGGTGTTGTAGACGCCGCCGGCGATGTCGAAGCGCGACAGCGTGCCAAGAACCGGCGTGTTGGCTTTCGCGCCGGTCAGCGTCAGCCGCACGCGCAATGTGTTCGGCCCCGGCTTGCCGGCGAGCACGAACCGGCTCTTCAGCCTTTCGGTAAACCGGGCCTGCATGTAGCCGGCGATCGAAGCCTTGTCGCTTGCCGACATCTTCCCGAACTGCCCGTCCGCGCCCCGATAGATGACGACGGGATCGACGATGACGCCGCTGTATTTTCCCCAGTCCACCGCGGTCGAATAGCTATAGGGAACCCGCCCGGAATCGTCTCGCGGATTGGGGGCGAGCTCAGCTGACGACGACAGTCCCGAATAGGCGACCGGATTTGCGCTGACGCAGCCCTGGACGCTCACGCAGAGCCCGGCGATGACCAAAGCAATTCCAGGAAAAGTGCGTAGCGGTTTTCCGTCCGGAATTGCGTCAAAACAAAGAGAGGGAGCGGTTCTGCGTCTCTGTGCAACCGTGAGCCGCTCAAGAGAAGTCCTGATGGTCTTGTGCATTTTCAATGCCTTAATGTCCTGTTGTAAGCAAAAGGGTGATGACGGTGACCGGGCAGAGGCTCGCCGGTACGCACAGCGTCATGCGGACGGCGCGCAACCACGCATGCCGGCGCGACGGCTTTTGCGCGGCATGGGCGAGAACCTTCGACGCAAGATGAAGCAGCGGCAGCAAGGCGAGCACCGCCGCCAGCACCAGTAGCGGCGTCTGTGGCCGATAATCCGACAACGCCCAGGGATCTGGACCAGGTGCGGCGGCGCGCAGGCGGTCAAACAGCCGCATTGCCAGCAGGGCCGTCATCAGGTCGACGGCGCACAGGACGAGGCCGGTGGCCACCAGCGGCGTGAAACTGAATGCGGTGGGTCGCCATGTAGCGAGTGGCCAAGAGATCAAGGATCGCATGCCATGCCCGCCGGCGACAGGCGTCGCCTCCGCCGACATGCGCCCATGAGCCGGAGACGCTGCGCCGGAAACCTTCAGCCTGGCCAGTTGCCAGTTGCTTGCGGGCCATCCAGCACCGCACTTCGTCCCCGGCCGAAACATGCCTGCACCCCTCGCTCTTGCGTTGGGTGTTCGTATAACAGGCAAAATCCGATTTGCAAACCGTCTAGTCGGTTTTTATTTTAATCGCCGGCTGAAGGGGAAGTTGGGCGGTCCTTGGCGGCAGCAGAGTCCGGCCACTGTCCGTTGTCGAGGAGGCGCTCGAACAGCCGCTCCCGATCCTCATCCGACAGCGAGCAGATGCCCATCATTGTCGACAGGGCAATGCCTTTGGCCGCGAACAGGCGAAGCGTCGCGAGATCGGGGTCGGCAGCCTCGGATCGAATGGCCTCGACCTTCCTGGCATCGGTCTCACGCAGGCCCGAAAGCAGCGCCGGGTTCTCCGCCAGGGCACCGAGCAGGCCGAAGGCCACCGAATGCGGCTCCGCGATGGCTTTGCGTTGCACCGCGATCTGTGCCGAGAGTTGCGCTTCCTTCATGTCCGCGCTGGCCAGATAATCCCTGGAGAAGTTCTCGAAGAACTCGACCTGGTTCTCCAGCAGCGTCTTCAGCACCGCTTCCTTGGTGCGGAACTGATGCATCACGCCACCCTTGCTGAGGCCACCCTCGCGGGCGATGGCGTCCAGCGTCAGCCGGCCCGGTCCATCCCGCGCGATGATGGCGAGCGCCGCCTGGATGATGGCGCTTCGGGATCGTTCGGAACGGGAAACATTGTCCATGGCGACTTCCAACAAACCTGCGCGACGCGTGACGTGGCGTCCGCGTCCATGAGATAGACCTGAAGCACGGCAAAAACAATCCGCCCGGTCTGTTTATTATGCCTTGGCCTCGGCATCGACGCCTCCCCGCCTTTCGATTGGCCGGCAAGAACCGGAGTTTTGCGCCCGCCGGATCGTCCTAGTCATGGCCCCAGGTCACCGGCGAAGACCGGTGATCCCCAAACAACAAAGAGGACCTCCCAATGACCAAACAGGAAGACAACAAGGCCGTCGTCATCAGATGGTTCACCGATTTCTGGGGTGAAACCTGCGATCTGTCGGTCGTCGACGACATCTCAGCACCCGACATGCTGCTGAAATACTCGCTGCACGAGCCGCGCTGCGGCCGCGACGACATCAAGGCCTTCATGACCGACTTCCGCGCCGCTTTCCCGGACCTCAACTTCTGGGCCACCGCCGACCTCATCGCCGAAGGCGACTATGTCGTCGGCCAGTGGGAGGGCGGCGGCACGCATACCGGCCCGGCGTTCAGCGATTTCCTCGTCGGTTCGCTGCCGGCCGCCACCGGCCGCACCATGCGCTTCACCGGCACCACCGTGCTGAAAGTGGTCGACAGCAGGATCGTGGAGGAGATCGGCCTTGACGACGGCGTCGCCGCCCTCACCCAGCTCGGCCTGATCAAGGCCGCCTGATTGCAGGGCCATCGCCGCCCAGGCGATGGCCCTCTGTCTTGGCCGAAGCTCGATGACGGCAGCCTGCAACAGTCGAAAGCCTCGGATGGCGGCGAATGATGCCGGTGCGTTGCGGCGCGACATCTTCGTCAATGAATCCTTGCCAACAAATTTTGCATTATAACTTTCTAATATTTTTAATTTTACTTCGATGAAAGTGTAACCAGACGGTAATACATTCTCTGCGAAATACTCCATAACAGTTTTCTGGGCAGCTGGCGGGATGTCCTCCGATGAATGCGTACACCGGGCAGCGCGGCGATAACAGCCGCTCGTCTGCCCCTCTTGACCTAGACATCGCGGCAACCAGGAGCGGCTGGCTGCTGACTGCCCTGTGTCTGACCTATGCCGTGACCGCTCTTTACCTGCAGCCGGATCGCTATCTGCATCTGGCCCAATCCTATGCCAAGCCGTTCGCCTTCTTGTTGCCCGCGCTTCTGGCGGCTGGGCTCGGCCTGATGGCGCTGGCATTCGCCAGGGACAATCCGACCAGGTTCATGCTCGACACGCTCAGGCAGCGTTGGCTGGCAGCCGCGCCCGTCATCCTTTTGTTCTTTCTCGGCATCACCGCCTTCACCACCTTGAAAATCGCAATCCCGGACATCGTCCCATTCTATGCCGACCGCGCCCTGGCGGAGCTCGATCTTCAGCTGCATGGCACCAATCCCTGGGCATGGGCGCACAACATCATTCCCGAACCAGTCTCGTTCGCCATTTTCGCCGGCTACGGATATGCATGGTTCGTGCAATGGTTTGGCACCGTGCTCTTCGTCGCCTTCTGGAACAGCCCGGCCAGGCGCTTGCGCTATCTCTGGGCATTTGCGCTGACCACGATCCTGTGCGGTACCGTTCTTGCGACAGTCTTGTCGTCCACCGGCCCGATATTCTACGACCAGTTCTACGGCGGAGACCGGTTTGCCGGACTGCAAATCGCCCTGGCGCAAAACGGCTACGCGGCGTCGGTCCATGCCTATGCCAGCTATCTGTTTGCAGCCTACGAAAGTGGTCGCCCGGAGCTGGGTACCGGCATCTCCGCCATGCCAAGCGTGCACGTCGCAATGGCCACGCTCAATGCATTCTTCCTGGCCAGCTTCGGTCGTCGCTGGGCCACTGTCGGCTGGTCCTTTGCCGCCTTTATCCTGTTCGGCTCGGTCTACACCGGCTGGCACTATGCCGTGGATGGCTACCTGTCGATCCTTGTCGTGTCCTTGGTCTGGTCCCTGACGGGGCGTTTCCTGCTGCCGGAAGCGATCCAGAATATCACCGAGGTGGGATTGGCGATCCCCGATCCGGCGTCACAATGACCGGGCCTGGCTGAAGCCGACAACCCCCCACGGGCTTCGGGCGAGTGGCCAGGCGGCATTGGCGCCGCCTGGCCTTGCCGGCTACTGGCTCGGCGCCATCGCGTGTTCGCATGACACTTTCGGGTTCATGTCGGCGAAGGTGCCGGTCGGGTTGCCCTTCCAGGCCCAGACATGCAGTTCGTAGAACTCGCCCAGGCCGTAGCGGTTGGGCGCGCTGTTGAAGTTGAACAGCTGTCCGTCCAGCGACGCCGGCCCCTTCGAGGTGATGTATTCGACCGCCACCAGCTTCAGCGTGCCGTCGGCCATCGGCTCGTACATCACGGCTTCGGGACGGGCGATGTCGATCTTGTCGTCCTTCAGATACTGGCCGTTGACGTAGTGGATGCCCATGGCGCCGCCGGTGATGCCGCTGGCGCATGGGATGGGCGCATAGCCCTCGGCCGTCGCGGCCTTGACGTCGACAAACCGGCTGTTGGCAGCCCGTACCTTGTCGGCCAGCGGATTGGGGCCGGACGCGGGCGCAGCCGCTTCCTGATGGGCCTGCGCGAACGCGGTGCAGACGGCCAGCATGGCCCCCGCCATGAGAAGCCTGTTGCAAAAGTTTGAAATCATCTTCATTCCATTCTTCTTGAAAAAGCACAGCTGGCCGGCCGCCGAAAATACGGGGGCCCAACACGCAAGGGCTGTGACTGTTGTTGCTTCGAGATCCCGAAATCGATGTGACGACTGCCGGGAAGGATCATCCCTTCGGCAGATACGGGATCGTTCCGGCCAGATCGGTGTTGTCGATCATCTGGAAACGACTGTCGCTGCCATCCTGACGGGCCGAGACGAAGGGCGCATAGGCCGGATCGTTGGTGAAGGCGCGCGCCGCCGCTTCCGATGGGAACGCCATCAGGGCGATCAGCGTGGTGTCGAGCGGCTTGCCTTCAAGCGTCGTCACGTTGCCGCTGCGCGACAGATATCTGCCGCCATGCTTGTGGACGAGGTCGTGCACCGATGCGGCATAGGACGGCATCCACTGCGGGTCCTTCACCTTGATGTCTGCGATAATATAAGCGGTCATGGGTCGTCTCCTGGTTGCTGCGCACAGGGTATCCCGTGCACCGGCCAAGGGCTCGCATGGCAGGGCACTCGCCAACCAGTCCGCGATCTGTACTGGGGTAGTACAGTTTCCGTACTGGTCGCTTCATTCAGGAAGGCCTAATATTCAGCCCAGGTTCGAGGGAGAGGCACCAATCATGACCCAGCACGGATACAAGCAGTTCTGCCCGCTATCGATGGCCGCCGAGGTGCTCTGCACCCGCTGGACGATGGTGCTGCTGCGCGAACTGGTGGCGGGGTCGACCCGCTTCAACGACCTGCGCCGCGGCGTCCCGAAAATGTCGCCGACCCTTCTGTCGCAACGGCTGAAGGAGCTTGAGCTGGCGGGGATCATCGAGCGCAAGGAAGTGCCGGGCGAGAAAGGCATCTTCGAATATCGGCTGACGGAAGCGGGCCGGGATTTGCGCCCGGTCGTCGAGGCGATGGGCTTCTGGGGACAGAAATGGGTCGAGTCCCGGCTGTCGCTGAAAAACCTCGATCCGTCGCTGCTGATGTGGGACATGCGGCGCAACCTGAACCCCTCGCCACTGCCCGAAGGGCGCACGGTGATACAATTTCTGTATCAGGAGCTACCGGCGTCCAAACGGTCGTGGTGGCTAATCGTCGAAAAGCACGGCGAGGTCGATCTGTGCTGGTACGACCCTGGCTTTGACGTCGATCTCTACGTTTCGACCGACTTGCACACGATGACGGCGATCTGGATGGGGTTGATCACGGTCGAGAAGGCCGGGGCAAAGGTCGCCTTGACCGGCGATCAGGACATCGCGAGGAAGATGCAGACCTGGCTCGGGCTCAGCCCATTTGCGATCGAACCCAAGCGGGCGGCGTAGGAACGAGGCTTCGGGGGACGGCGATCGGCGGCACTTGGCAGGAAACGGGTGGCGAGGCCGGCTTTTGGCGGCTTCAATACCGGCCATGTTCATCACCCTGGCGAGAAATCTAAAATCCACGCCGCTCCCGGTTGCCGACGATCCGCGCTGGGCGCGCATCGTTGCGCGCGACAAATCGGTCGATGGCGCGTTCTGGTATTCGGTGGCGACGACCGGTGTCTATTGCCGGCCCTCCTGCCCGTCGCGGCGCGCCAATCCGAAGAACGTGCAGTTGCACGACACGATTGATCAGGCCAAGGCGACAGGCTTTCGCCCATGCCGGCGCTGCAACCCGGATGGCCCGTCGCTGGAGGCCGGCAATGCCGCGATGGTCGCCGATGCCTGTCGCAGGATCGAACGGAGCGAGGAAGAACCGTCGCTCGCCGAACTGGCGGTGGCCGCCGGGCGCAGCGCCGGCTATTTTCATCGCGTCTTCAAGGCCGTCACCGGGCTGACGCCGAAGGACTATGCCGCCGCGCAGCGCGCCGCCCGCGTCCGTCAGGGCCTGGAGGACGGCGCCAGCGTGACAGTGGCGATCTACGACGCCGGCTTCAATTCGAGCGGGCGTTTTTACGAGAAATCCACCGGCATGCTCGGCATGACGCCGACGCGCTATCGCGCCGGCGGCGCCCATGAAGAAATCCGCTTTGCCGTCGGCGAATCCTCACTCGGCGCGATCCTGGTGGCGTCGAGCCAAAAAGGCGTCGCCTCGATCCTGCTCGGCGACGATCCCGACGCGCTGGTGCGCGACCTGCAGGACCGTTTCCCCAGGGCGCGGCTGATCGGCGGCGACCGCGACTATGAGGCGCTGGTCGCCCGCGTCGTCGGTTTCGTCGAGGCGCCGGCGCTCGGCCTCGACCTGCCGCTCGACGTGCGCGGCACCGCGTTCCAGCAGCGGGTCTGGCAGGCCTTGCAGGACATCCCGGTCGGCCACACGGTTTCCTATGCCGAGATCGCGGAGCGCATCGGGGCTCCAAAAGCGACCCGCGCCATCGCCGCCGCCTGTGCTGCCAACACTCTTGCCGTCGCCATTCCCTGCCACCGCGTGATCCGCAAGGACGGTGCCTTGTCCGGCTACGCCTGGGGCGCGGAGCGCAAGCGCGCGCTGCTCGACCGCGAGGCGGGGTCCGGTGGATCGAGCGGGTCGAGACCAGCAGATCATCGGTCTGCGCGGGCCTGAGGAGACGGACCGCAATGCGCGCGATGGCTAGGTCTCCCGACAACACCGCCAATGGGAACAGCCAGACCCGCGACAGTTCTCGCCACAAGCGCGCCGATGACGCAAAATCATTGGTGATGACCGCAATCGGCGAGCTAATCGACGGCGGCAAAGCCGAGTGGAGCCGCACCACGACCGGCGAGATCGAGCTACACCTGCTGACCGGCGAAGTGTTCCTGCTCGGCGAGCTCTCCGTCACCCGCCTCGCGTGACGAGTGTGAACGGCCCCAGATCCTGCGATTTGAATTTGAAAGCAAGCACCGGAGTGAGGACCGGACGCCGTCTCTGTAGGGTTCAGTCACACACAAAGGAGTGAAGGCAATGAACCTCATGCAAACCCAAATGACCGCACCGACGGCAATAGCCCGCAACGCCGCCGCCCTCGACACCATCGCCTATGCCATCGGCGAATCCGCGATCGGCAACATCCTGGCGGCGCGCAGCCGCATCGGCGTCTGCGCCATCCTGATCGGCTCCGACGCCGACACGCTGGAGCAGGACCTCGGCAACCGCTTCCCCGGCAAGAGGCTCCTCGAAGACGAGGCCGGATTGCGCGACGATCTCGCGGCGATAGCGCGCTTCATCGAAACGCCCAGCATCGGTCTCGACCTGCCGCTCGACATGCGCCACGGCACGCCATTCCAGCAGAGGGTGTGGGACGTGCTGCGCGCCATCCCGTGCGGCGCCACCATCACTTACACCGCCCTTGCCCGCCGCCTTGGCCAGCCGAATGGTGCCCGCGCCGTGGCGACGGCCTGTGCGACCAACGCCATCGCGCTCGGTATTCCCTGCCATCGTGTTGTCCGCTCCGACGGCACGCTGGCCGGCTACCGCTGGGGCGTCGAGCGCAAGCGCGCCCTGCTCGACAAGGAGGCAACACTATGAACGCCCGTGCCAAGGTTGCCGCATCCGTGGTCGAAGCTGCTGAGACGCGCATCGTTGGTTACGACTGGCCAGCCCTTGCCGCTGACCTCGACGGCTTCGGCTGCGCGGTGATCGAAAAGCTGCTCGCGCCCGAAGAGTGCCGGCAGATCGCCAGCCTCTATCCCCATGAAGAGCATTTCCGCAGCCACATCCACATGGCCAGGCACGGCTTCGGCAAGGGCGAGTACCGCTATTTCCGCTATCCCTTGCCCGATCTGCTCGGCGGCCTGCGCAGCGCGCTCTATCTCAGGCTGGCCGAGGTCGCCAACCGGTGGAACGAGCGCATGGGTCAAGCCATGCGCTACCCCGCGACGCATGCCGAGTTTCTCGAACAGTGCCACGCCGCCGGCCAGACGCGGCCGACGCCGCTGTTGCTGCAATATGTGCCGGGCGACTTCAACTGCCTGCACCAGGACCTTTACGGCGACCTCGCCTTCCCGCTGCAGGTGGCGATCCTGCTTTCCGAACCGGGCGAGGATTTCACCGGCGGCGAGTTCGCGCTGACCGAACAGCGGCCGCGCATGCAGAGCCGGGTCGAGGTGGTGCCGCTGCGCCAGGGCGACGCGGTTGCCTTCGCCGTCCACAACCGGCCGGTGCAGGGAAGCAAGGGGAATTACCGCGTCAATTTGCGCCACGGCGTCAGCCGCCTGCGCTCAGGCATGCGCCACACGGTCGGCATTATCTTTCACGATGCCAAGTGAGGCCGCCTTCCCTTCCCCCTTGTGGGAGAAGGGAAGGCACTTCATCCAGCGTCGACGGATGCCATGTCCAGGATCCACGGGCAGGCATAGTAGTCGGTGATATGGTCGATGACGCCGTCGGCGGCATGGATCCGCACCAGATACGCCGGCCGCCAGGCGTCGCCATACAGCCTGTCAAGGACCAGCACGATTTCCCCGCCGATCGCGCCGCGCCGCATGCGCCAGGGCAGCTCGCTGCGCTCATATTCGACGAAATAGGGTGAGGCCGACAGCAGGCCGTTGTAGCAGTCCGAGACCCGCAACCGCGCATCGGCGCTGGCCAGCGTCCGCACCCCGTCCCAGTCCCTGATATTGAAGAGCTCTACATAGCGATCGAGCAGCCGCGCCAGTTCGGGGTCGTGTGCTGGTGCCGCGACCGGCTGCGCCGGCAAGGCGGCGAGCTTGGCGCGGCCACGGTTGAGCGCCGATTTGACGCCCCCGGTGGTCGAGCCGACCAGATCGGCGATTTCTTCAAGCGAATGGTCGAAGACATCCTTGAGCAGCACGCAGGCGCGCTCCTTCGGCGGCAGATGCACGACCAGCCGCTCGATGGCACGGCCCGCGCCGGGACCGGCGGGCTCGACGGGCGGCACGATGTCGTCGCCGGCATAGCCGGCCTCGGCCCGCTGCCGCGCGCGGCGGTTGCGGATGAAGTCGATGCAGCGATTGTGGGCGATGCGGAACAGCCAGGGCCGCAGCGCCTGCGCATCGTCGAGCCGTTCGATCTTGCGATAGGCCTCGAACAGCGCCTCCTGCATGATGTCCTCGCCATCGAGGGCCGAGCCGGTCATGCGCGCGCAGTACCGATGCAGCTTGACGCGCAGATGCGACACCGTCTCCAGGAACGCTGCGTAGCGCAGGTCGAACAGGCCTTCGGGGACGAGGGCCGGCTGCATCCCTTTTGCCGGTGCAACGGATTTGCGGATCTGCTGGTTCATCGCGGCGTATCGGTCAGCGTCACCACAACATTGCGCAAGTGCTGCACGTCCACAAGCACGAAGCCCGACACGATCGGCCGGCGCATGCTCACGCCGCCCTGTCGCCGGCAACTTTGTCGCTTACGGCCGGCAAGCCCAGTCTCGGCCGCACCCAGGCGGCGAAGCGGCCGATCGCATCGTCGGCTTCCGGCGCCTTGCCGGCCATCATCTGGAAGGAATGCAGCATGCCGTCAAAGACGTCGAGCCGCGTCTCGACGCCGGCCAGCCTGGCGCGCTCGGCGAACATGCGGCTTTCGTCGACCAGCGTTTCATCCGCGCCGGCCTGCAGGAAGACAGGCGGAAAACCACGGAGGTCGGCATAGAGCGCACTGACCTCCGGAGCGAGCCGGTCGCCATCGCCAATGAAGTTCGTCACCAGCCAGTCAACAGCAGCCTTGGCGAAAGCCGGATCCTTGTCGCGGTTGGTCTCATAGCTGGCACCGGTCAGCGCCATGTCGAACCAGCCGGAGATGATCAGGGTGGCGACCGGCAATGGCCGCCCTTCGGCACGCAGCCGCTGCAACACGCCATAGGTCAGCATCGCACCACAGGAATCGCCGGCAAGCGCGATGTGGCTGGTGTCGAAACCCCGATCGGTGAGCCAGGTCCAGGCGGTCATCGCCGCATTGAGCTGGGCCGGATGCTTGGCCTGATGTGCCAACGGATAGTTGTAGAGCAACGCCCGGCAGCCGGCGGCCTTGGCCAGATGGCCGACCAGCTTGCGGTGCGTGTAGATCGAGCCGCCGACGAAGCCGCCGCCATGGGCGTAAAACAGCACCCGCTCCTCATCGGCGCCCTTCGGCACGATCCACATCGCCGGCACGCCGCCGGCATCGACCTCGACATAGTCGACGCCGCCCGGTTCGCCGGTCAGCGCCGTCCAATGCGTGTCGTTGTAGTCGATGATCGCTTGCGGGCTGGTCAGCTTGCCGGCATTGGCGGCGATCGCCGCGTAGTGGTTCCTGTTTGCCTCGCTCTGTATGCTCGCCATGACGGTCTCCCGGGGTTGCGGATCGCGGGCCGCGCGACCTTCGAAGCCTAGGACGAACGGGCGGGCAGAAAGGATACGTGGCGGCGGATGCTTTTTTTCGCGGGCGCGGCTAATCCTCGCCGCCAAACATCGCGGCATGACGCCGGGCGAATTCGACGAACGGCGTTGCGCGCACGCCAAACATCTCATGCGTCGCCAGATGCACTCGCGATTTCGGCCGCCGCAGCCGCTCGGCCAGTTGCTCGTCCAGCGCATCGGCAAAGCTGGCCGAGATGCCGCTGGCCAGTAGATTGCGCCGCCGCTCCTCAGGGCTCACATCGACATAGCGGACCGGTCTGCCGATCGCTTGCGATATCCGCGCCGCGACATCGCTCATGGTCAGCGCCTCGGGCCCGGTCATGTCGAGGCTCTCGCCTGCATGGCCGCCATCGCGCAGCAGCCGGAAGGCCACCTTGGCGATGTCCTCGACATCGACCGGCGACAATTCGGTGCCGCCGAGCGCGAGAGTGAAGGCGCCCTCGGCGGCAATGGTCGGCGCGTCGCGCAGATAGACCTGCATGAACTGGCTGGGGCGCAGATGCTTCCACGCCATGCCTGCCCCTTCCAGATAGCGCTCGATCTCCTCATGCATGCGCGTGAAGCGGAATTTCGTCGCGTCATAGCCGATGTTGGATTCCGCGCCGGAAAACTTCACCACATGGGCAACACCAGCCTGCCTGCAGGCGTCGATGAAGCGGCACTGCGTTTCCGTCATGTCCTCAGCGGCGGTCGAAATCATCAGCACCCGGTCGATGCCGTCAAGTGCGGCGCCCAGCGTTTCAGGCCGGCGCATGTCGCCCTCGACCAGTCGTACACCGGCAAGCGCGTCGAGGCCCACCGCCGATGCCCGGGCCGGATCCCGCACCAGCGCCCTCACCTCATGCTTCTGCCGTGCGAACTCGCGCACGATCGCCTTGCCGTTCAGGCCCGTGGCGCCTGTCACCAGGATCATGGTCTTCCCTCCGTTCAGGATTGATGCGGCCGCCCTGCCGGCGACCGCACCTTGAAGACGAAGAGACGCGGGCAAAGGATTCCACCCAAACGATATTTTTCCGATGCGATGCCTTCCCCGTGCTTCCGATCAACCCGCCGGTGCGTAGCGGTTGACCACCATCCCGCAGGCATAGGCCTTCGAACCGAGCAGCCGCAGGGTCTTGAAACCGCCCTGGTCGAAGATCCGGCGTCCCGCGCCCAGCACCGCCGGGTTGACGAACAGCTGGAACTCGTCGACCAATCCGGCCGCGATCAGGGCGGAGGCAAAACCGGCGCCGCCGAAGACGGCCATGTCGCCGCCCTCACCGACCTTCAGCGCGTTGACTTCGCGCGGCAGGTTGCCGCTGGCGACCCTGGTGCGCTCCCACCGCGAGGCTTTGAGCCTGTCGCTCAGCATCACCTTCTGCGCCTCGACGATGCGCTGCGCAAAGGCGTAGAACGGATCGCGCGGAAACTTCTTCGCCGCATTGCCCCAATGGGTGAGATAGCCCTCCTCGGCCATCTTGCGGCTGAGCAGGATGGTGTCGATGCTGGCGAAGACTGCGTTGAAGTCCCGCTTCAGCTCGTCGTCCCAGGCGCTGTCGTCGCCCCATTCCCAGAGCTGCCAGTGATGGTCCTCATTGGCGCCGACAAAGCCGTCGACCGACATCTGCATCTGCAGGATCAGCTTTTTCATCGTCATTCTCCTCGGTTTGTCCGGCGGCTGGCGAATGATTTACTTTTGGAACCAATTGACGCATGCGGAGAATGGTGTCAATAGTAAACTGATTTAAAAATGGAACCATAGACATGTCGACCAAGGGAAAGTCCGGCTGCCCGATCAACCTGTCGCTCGAACTGCTCGGCGACCGCTGGACGCTGCTCATCATCCGCGACCTCATCTTCGCCGGGAAAAAGCATTTTCGGGAATTCCTGCAGTCCGACGAAGGCATCTCCTCGCGCACGCTGGCCGAGCGGCTGCAGACGCTGCAGGACGAAGGCATCCTCACCCGCAGCGACGACCCGACGCATGGGCTGAAGACGGTCTACCGGCTGACCGAGGCCGGCATCGACCTCTTGCCCGTGCTGGCGACACTCGGCGCCTGGGGCAGCAAGCACCGCAAGGCCGACGACAAGCTCGCCCGGATCGCCGACGATCTGGCGGCCAGTGGCGAGGCTGCGCTGGAACAGATGAAGGCGGCGTTGCGGGCGGAGCATATTGTTTAGGCGGCCGCGTGCGCTTGACAATTATCCCCTTTTGTTCTCTATTTGTTCCGATCTATCAGCAACTGCGGATGTGCGGTCGGGATGGAAACGACAGCCACCATCCTGCATGCCGATCTCGACGCCTTCTATGCCTCGGTCGAGCAGTTGCTCGATCCGTCGCTGCGCGGCAAGCCGATTGCTGTGGGCGGCGGCGTGGTGCTCGCCGCCTCCTACGAAGCGCGCGCCTTCGGCGTGCGTGGCGGCATGCCGGGACGCAAGGCACGCGAGCTCTGCCCGCAGCTGATCTTCGTCGGCGGCAATTTCGGCGACTACCAGCGACTGGGCGACGCGGCGATCAAAGTGCTCGACGATTTCACGCCCGTGGTCGAGCGCATTTCCATCGACGAGGCCTTTGCCGATGTCGCCGGCTGCACGCATCTGTTCGGCTCCCCGCGAGAGATCGCCACGACCATCCGCCGCCGCGTGCGGGCCGAGCTCGGCCTGCCGATCTCGATCGGCGTGGCGCGCACCAAGCATCTGGCCAAGATCGCCTCGCAGGTCGCCAAGCCCGACGGGCTGGTGGTGGTCGACCCCGGCACCGAACTCGCCTTCCTGCACGACCTGCCGGTCGGGCTGATGTGGGGCGTCGGCCCGGCGACGAAGGCGCGGCTGGCCGAAATCGGCGTCGAGACCATCGGCCAGCTGGCCAGGACGCACAGCGGCGCGCTGACCCGGCTGCTCGGTCCCGCCGCCGGCGAGAAGCTGTCGGCGCTGTCATGGAACCGCGACCCGCGCAGGCTGGAGACGAAGCGCCGGGCGCATTCGGCCGGGGCCCAATCGGCACTTGGGCAGAAGCCCGCCGTGGCGCGGGTCATCGTGCCCACTTTGCTGCACCTGGCCGACCGCGTCGCCAGCCGGCTGCGCGCCAAGGCGCGGCCTGGCCGTACGGTGACGGTGCGCGTGCGCTTTGCCGATCTCAGCACTGTTTCGCGCTCGATCACGCTTGACCAGCCGATCTCGGCGACCACGACGCTGGCCGAGATCGCCGGCGACCTGGTGCGCGGCGCGCTTGCCGACCACCCGCACGAGAAGACGATCTCGCTGCTGGCGATCTCGGTCTCGCATCTCGAGGAAAGTGCCGAGCTGCAGCTCGAACTGCCGCTCGGCCTCGCCGACGACAAGCGCCGTCCCGGCACGCGAAAAGGCCTGGCACGCTTCGGCGCCGACCGCGCCATTGACAAGATCCGCGAGCGCTTCGGCAAGCAGGCGGTCGGCTACGGCACGGTGGCGCTGGAGGCGGCACGCTCGGTGCCTGACGAATTCAGGGAATTGGCGCAGAAGGAGCTGTAAGCGCAGCGGAAGCTATTCGTGTCCTGCATGTGACCGCGCAAGTTATAACCGGGGGCGGCAAAGAGTGACTTGATTTCCGCCCTGGCTATTCGAGTAAGGTGTAGCGGCCACACAAGGCATGGAATCCGATGTTCGCAGCCTTCATCGTTTGCGCGTCAGTCACAGCTCTCAGCGCGGTTGTCAGTCTCGGTTTCTCCTTGGCTGCAGCCATGAACGAGACCGGCAACGCCCGGACAATAGCATTTTACGGTTGTGCACGCAGTGTGGCTTTGGTGGTCGCAAGCGTCGTGCCATTTTTTACAGGTTCGACGGAATGGCTTGAAGCCATCGCCTGGATAATGATCCTTGTGCAGGCTGGAGATGCTGTCATAGGCACCACCATCGATGATCGGATGAAAACCTTCGGCCCGGCCTGCGCCTCGCTCGCCAACCTTCTGGCTCTCCTATGGCTCATCCAGTCTGTTCAATGAGACCACGACAAACAGCCTCAGCGCGCGGTCTCGCATCTCGAGGAAAGTGCCGAGCTGCAACTCGGACTGCCGCTCAGAGTAGAATTTCCAAACAGTCTCTCAGCCCCTGATCGCCTTGCCGGCCTGCTGCAGCAGCTCGAACGCCGCGAAGCGCCTGTCGTGCCAGCCGGCCAGCGAAGCGTCGGGATGATAGACCTCGCCGAGTTCCGACATGCCGGCCATGGCCGTCACCAGATCCTTGTAGGCCCCGGCGGCGACGGCGCCCAGCATCGCCGAGCCGAGCAGCACCGGCTCCGGCGAGGTCGACGCCACCACCACCATACCTGTCGTGTCGGCAAGCAGCTGGCGCACCAGTGGGCTTTGCCCGGCGCCGCCGCTGACGACGATGGTGTCGACCGAGATGCCCTTGTCATGCTCGGCCCGCACGATCTGACGCGCGCCATAGCCCAGCCCGCAGACCCCGGCAACGTAGAGCCCGACGAGGCTGTTGAGGCTGGTGTCGAGATCGAGCCCGGCAATCAGCGCACGCGCATCCGGATCGGCGAAAGGCGCGCGGTTGCCGAGGAATTCCGGCACGACATGGATATCGCCGACCAGCGCCGGCGCGGCCGCGGCTCCCTTGCGGCTTTGCGCCTGCAGCGCCAGCCAGGCGCTGAGGCTGAGGCCCTCCGCCTGCGCCTTGGCCGCCGCTCCGCCTGCCGCCGGGTGCATGCGCACCAGATGATCGATGGCGGCACCCGCCGCCGATTGGCCGCCCTCGTTCAGCCACAGGCCCGGCACCATGGCCGAGAAATACGGACCCCAGACACCGTCGACGAAGGCCGGTTGGGCGGTCGACGACATGGTGCAGGCCGAGGTGCCCAAGACATAGGCCATGCGCGACAAAACGCTGCCGAAATCGCCGCGCGCGCCGACCGTGCCGACGCCACCGGCATGCGCGTCGATCAGCCCGGCCGCCACCGCGGTGCCGGGGACGAGGCCAAGGTCCGCCGCCGCCTGCGCGATCAGCCCGCCGCCGAGCGATGCTCCCGCCGGCACGATCTCGGTGCCGATGCGCGCGAACGCCTCGTCGGCCAGCGCGCCAAGGCCGATCTTGCGGAAATAGGTCTCGTCCCAGCGGCTCTCATGCGCGAGATAAGTCCATTTGCAGGTCACCGTGCAGACCGAGCGCGCAAGGCTGCCGGTCGCTCGCCAGGTCAGGAAATCGGCGAGGTCCAGGAACTGCCAGGCGGCGTTGAAGGTGGCGGGCATGTTTTCCGCCAGCCACAGGAGTTTCGGCGTTTCCATCTCCGGCGAGATGACGCCGCCGACATAGGTCAGCACCGCCTCGCCGCTGCGGTTGATGCGGCGCGTCTGCTCGACCGCGCGGTGATCCATCCAGACGATGATGTTGCGTTCGGAATTGTTGGACGGGCCGACCGGCAACGGCACGCCGCCCTCGCCCAGCACCACCAGCGAACAGGTGGCGTCGAAGCCGATGCCGGCGATCGCCTCGGGCGCTATGCCGGCTTCAGCGACGGCGGCGCGGGTGGCAGTGCACACCGCCCGCCAGATGTCGTTGCTCGACTGCTCGACGATGTCGCCGGCCTCGCGCCAGACCTCGATGTCCTGCTTGGCCGAAGCGAGCAGGTTTCCCGCCTGGTCGAACACCCCGGCCCGCGCGCTGCCGGTGCCGACGTCGATGCCGAGATAGTGGGGCATTGGGAAACCTCCGGTTCAGGCAGTAGGGAATAGGCAGTAGGCAGTAGGCGATTAGCGATGAGGGGCAGCAAGCAGGGAGCGTTTTTTGACCGGAAATCGGGCAGTAAGGCTGTGTCTACATCTTCCCTACTGCCTACTGCCTACTGCCTACTCCCCTAAAGATCATTACTCTGCGGCAGGATCACCAGATCCCGGATCGTCACGTTGCGCGGCCGGGTCAGCATGAACATCACCGCTTCGGCCACCTCGCGCGGCTGCATCAGGCCGCCGGCGGCAAGTTCTTCCTCGAGCTTGGCCTTCGGCCAGTCGTCGACCAGCGCCGTCACCACCGGGCCTGGCGCCACCGCGCCGACGCGCAGTCCGTGCTTGGCAACCTGCCGGCGCACCGTGTGGACGAAGGCCTGCACGGCATGCTTGGAGGCCGTGTAGATCGGCTCCCAGACCACCGGAACCAGCCCGGCGATCGAACTGGTGACGATGATGTCGCCGGTTTTGCGTTCGACCATGTGCGGCAGCACCGCGTGGATCGAGCGGAACACGGCGTTGATGTTGAGATTGAGCATGCGGTCCCAGGCGTCGGGATCGCCTGTCAGCACCTCGCCGCCGACATACGACCCAGCATTGGCATGGAAGATGTCGAGCTGGCCGGCCTTCTCCAGGATCTGCGGCATCATGGTGGCGACGCTTGATGGCTGCATCAGGTCGATCACCAGCGGGATCGCTTTGGGGCCGAGTTCGGCGCACAGGCTGTTCAGCGTCGCCTCGGCGCGGTCGACCAGCACCACGCTGGCGCCCGCCGCCAACATGTATCTGGCGCATTCGAGGCCGATCCCCGACGCCGCGCCGGTGATGGCTGCAACTTTTCCGGACAGTTGACTCATATCTCTCTTCCTGTTGATGGGTTCAGGCCCGGCCATGGGAAACACGCGAGCGGCGGGCCAGCGAGTCGACGATGACTGCGATGGCAAGCACGGCGCCTGTGATCATGTACCGAAGCGACGAGGACAGATCGAGCAGCGTCAAGCCGCTGGCGATCGACTGGATGACGATGATGCCGAGCAGTGCGGAATAGGCGCTGCCACGGCCACCGAACAGGCTGGTGCCGCCGATGACGGCCGCCGCGATGGCGTTGAGATTGACGTCGCCGGTGCCGGCCTGCTGGCTGGCCGAGGCCAGCCGCGCCGCCGAAAGCACGCCGCCGAAAGCAGCCAGCATCGAGCACAGCACGAAGGCGCTGGAATAGATCAGCCGCACATTGATGCCGGCGCGCCGCGCTGCCTCGCGGTTGCCGCCGACCGCCGACATCGAGCGGCCCCATTTCGTCCGCGTCAGCGCGTAGTGCATGGCGATGACCAGGCCGACGAACAGGCCGAACATCCACGGGATGCCGCGCGCCTGGTTGAGATAGAAGACGATGAGTTCGAGCACGATCGTGATCGCCACTGCCCGCGTGACGAGACCGCCGGTCGAGGGTGCCGACAGGTTGGCGGCGCGGCGGCGCGCAACGGTGCGCAACCCGGTGATCAGCATGACGATGCCGGGCACCGCCGCCAGCCCGAACGACACGATTTTCGGCATCACCAGCAGTTGGCCGAAATTCACCAGGTTCGAGCCGTAAGGCAGGTTGATCGAGCCGGTCGAGCCAAGAATGTAGAGCTGCAGGCCAAGCACGGCGAGCAGGCCGGCCAGCGTCGAGACGAAACTCGGCATGCCGAGGCGGTTGAACAGCAGCGCATAGAGCGCGCCGATGAAGCCGCCGACGGCGATCGCGGCGAGGATGGCGAGCGCCACCGGCCAGCCCTGGTTGACCCACAGCGTGCCGACCAGGGCCGAGGCAAAGCCGCTGATCGAACCGACCGACAGGTCGATCTCGCCGACCATCAAAACGCAGACGATGCCGAGCGCAATGACGCCGACTGTGGAGGAATCGAACAGCAGATTGACCAGATTGCTGCTCGACAGGAAGATCGGGTTGATGCTGGCGAACACCGTCCAGATGATGACCAGCCCGACGATGACCGGCAGCGAGCCGAGATCGCCCGAGCGCACCCGGTCGAAGAAGGCGCGGATGGCGCCGCTTAAGCCGGCCTCATGCTTGACGCGCACATCAGCGCGGTCGAGCTGCGGCGGCACGGGAGCGGCCTGTTCCACTTGGCGGCTCATGGGCGTGGCTCCTGAATTTGATCCTGCTGGGCCTGCCGACGCTCGGCGCGCCGCGACACCGAATTGTTCGACGCACCGGTGATGGCGCTGACCAGTTCCTGGTTCGAGGCGTCAGGGGTGAAGATGCCGTTGTTGCGACCAAGCCGCAGCACGACGATGCGGTCGGCCACGGCGCGCACGTCTTCCATGTTGTGGCTGATGATGACGACGCCGAGGCCGCGGTCGCGCACCCGCTCGATCAGGTTGAGCACTTCGGCCGTCTGCGCGACGCCAAGCGCCGCCGTCGGCTCGTCGAGCAGGATGAGCTTCGGTTCGAGCAGGAGCGAGCGGGCGATCGCCACCGCCTGGCGCTGGCCGCCCGACAGCGACGCGACGACCACGCGGACGCTTGGGATGCGCGCCGAAAGCTCGTTGAGCAGCGTCCAGGCACGCACTTCCATCGCCACCTCGTCCAGCCGCAGCGGGTTGAGCTCGCGGCCGAGGAAGATGTTGGCGACGATGTCGAGGTTCTCGCACAAGGCCAGGTCCTGGAACACGGTGGCAATGCCGAGCGTCAGCGCCGCACTTGGGTCGGCAAGCGCGACCTGCTTGCCGCGAAAGCTGATGGTGCCCGAGCTTGGCTGATGCACGCCGGCGAGGATCTTGACCAGCGTCGACTTCCCGGCGCCATTGTCGCCGACCAGCGCCACCACCTCACCGGCATGGACATCGAGATCGATGTCGGTGAGCGCCGAGACGGCGCCGAAATTCTTCGAAATGCCACGCAGGCTGAGCACCAGCTCGCCTGTCGGAACCGGTCCGTCCGGGTTATCGACCATGCCTGGAACACCTTTCAAGAAAAACCGGTTCAAAAGCGGGGAGCGCTGCCTGGCTGCCGCCAGAGCCTGTTCCACCCCGATGCATTCGGGGTGGGGCTCTGGCTTATTGTTCGACCATGATCTTGTCCGAAAACCGGTTCCCGCTTTTCGGGATCATGGTCTGGCGGCCAGGCAGCGGAACGGGCAAAGGTCGCGGTCAGTTCCCGATGCCCAGCTTCTTGCAGCCTTCCGCGTAGCGATCGACGCAGAGTTCAGCCGCGGTGTTGATCTTCTTGTCGATGATCTCGGCCTTCAGGTTTTCCTGCGTCACCACCGCCGGCGTGAACAGCTGCGAGGGTGTATCATACAGCGTCATCTCGGCCTTCGGTGTCTCGCCCGAAAGCAGCTTGATGGCGACGTTGGCGGCGGCTGCCGCCACGATCTCGCTCGGCTTGGAGATGGTGTTGTACTGGTCGCCGGCGATGATCAACTGCAAGGCGGCGATCGTCGCATCATTGCCGGTCACCGACGGCACCGGATCGACGCCGGCCGCCTTGAAGGCGGCGATGGCGCCACCACCGGTGCCATCATTGGCGGCGACGACGCCGAGGATTTTTGGGCCGAAGCGGGTGATCTGGCCGCCGGCCCATTGCTGCGCCTTCGGCGGCGCCCATTCCGGCGTGTCGTATTCGGCTAGGATCTGATAGCCGCTGTTGTCGAGGCCTTCATGGATGCCCTTCTTGATCAGGCCGGCCGCCGCGTCGGTCGGCGAGCCGTTGATCTGCAAAACGCCACCGGTGGCCGGATCGACCTTCAGCGCCTTCAAATGCTCGACCAGCGAGTCGGCGATCGCCTTGCCGATGCCTTCATTGTTGAACGAGACATAGAAGTCGGCCGGCGCGGTCGGGATCGGCCGGTCATAGGCGATGACCTTGATGCCCTGGCTCTGCGCCAGCTTGACCAGCGAGGCGGCGGCGGTCGAGTCGACGGGATCGAGCACGATCGCCTTGGCGCCCTGCGAGATCACCGAGTTGAACTGCTGCTGCTGGCGCGAGGCGTCGGCATCGGCGTTCTGGTAGAGCACCTTGCAGCCCGGGCACAGCTTCTTCATCTCGGCGGCGAAGCCAGGATAGTCGTGCTGTTCGTAGCGGGTCGAGGCCTGGTCGGGCATCAGGAAGGCGACGGTTGCGTCGGTGACCTCGGCGGCCCTGGCGATGCCTGCGGTGCCGGCCAGCAGCGACAGCGCAAGTGCGGCCATGCCGGCGGACTTAAATGAAAATTTGGTCATTCGGTCTTCTCCGTTTCTGGATATGGTTGTAAGAAGGTCGTTGACTGCTTTTATGTGTAGACACGCGTCCGCCCTCGCCCCAACTGCAATTGGGAACCAGGGCCCGGCACGGCCTTTTGGCCGCGACGACATCCTCCGCTGACGAAGGATTTTCGGGACAAGCGCTCTCCATCGCGGACCGCGTCACGCGGGCCACGTTGTCAGGCGAAAAATTGTGGTTCCTCCCTTGGTTCCTCCCTGGCTCCTCCGTTAAGCGGCTTTTCCCGCGTTGATGTTGTCGGCCAGCAGGCGCCTGAAACGCGAGGGCGGCATGCCCTTCTCCGCCAGGAACTGCCGGTTGAAATTGGACAGATTGTTGAAGCCGACCTCGTAGCAGATGTCGGTGATCGAGGCCTGCTCGTCGCTCATCAGGATCTGGCAGGCAAGGTTGATGCGCAGCCGCTTGACATATTGCACCAGCGACATGCCGGTGTGGCGGCGAAACGAGCGCGAGAAGGCGCCGGTCGACTGGCCCGCAATAGTCGCGAGATCCGCCTCGTCGAACAGCTGCGTCAAGTTCTCCCTGATATATGCCAACGCCTTGTTCATGCCGGCGGTCATGTAGCCCGACGGATCGGGCCGGTAGCTGGCGCTGGCCAGCAGTTGGAACTCCTGGGCGCGGCTGAGCAGGCCTGATATCATCATGAACAGCTCGATGCGGCGCACGCCTTGCGCCTGCATCATCTCTTCCATCAGCGGCGCCAACTCCTTGCTGGTGCGGCTGGAAAACAGCACGCCGCGCCGCGACGCCTCGAGCAGCGGCCCGAGCCCCGCCAGCTCCGGCAGCACATGCATGGCGTCGCCGATGAAGCTTTCGGAAAACTGGATGATGCGGCCGCGCAGCGGGATCGAGCTGTCCCTCGGGATATCGCTCACCCAATTGTGCGGCAGATTGGGTCCGGTCAGCACCAGATTGCCCGGCTCGAACTCGCCGATGAAGTCGCCGACGAAATAGCGGCCGTTGGTGAAGATCACCTGATGCAGTTCATATTCGGGATGGAAATGCCAACGCACGGTGTGGAAGGGGTAGCCATGCGACCACGCCTTGAACGATTCCCCGCGTCGTATCTGGACAACTTCCAGGTCCGGTTCCATGTCCGTTTCCTCCGGGCCGGCACGGATTGTTGCCGCGTTCGGCCCAAAATTCCCTAAACCGGCCGAATTGGTTTCGGCTCTGCATTTCGAGACCACGCTACCGGCTCATGACAGTAGGCGCCACCACGATTCAGGGCAACGGATGATACTTTTTTAACCGGGAGGGGATGCGGAGAGGCAATATTCGGGCAGGATGGGGTCGGCGCTTCGGATTGGGCTGGCTGACGCGGATGCGTGGCGGTGGTGGTCACACGCCCAGTCTGCGTCCCCCGCATATCAGGTAGTAGCAATCTTCGTAGCGAGTGCGTTCAGGGCCGGATTCCGGCATCGTCCTGCTGCCGTCATGATAGCTTTGAAGAAGGCGCGAGCATCGCGCCACCTTGATCACCCTGACATTCGGAAACAAGGTACCGGCGGCTTCTGACCGCGCCAGGGAAACGGCCGTGAGGAGGAGACATCCGAGCCCGAGACTGGCGGCAAGAAAAAGATTTGCGTTGCGCATTGGCGTTACCGAATACGTTCGGGCGATGTTCCTGACAACGCAGAACCCGCGTCATGATTAACATGTGGATAGCGGCACCCTCATTTCATCGAGTGCTATCTGGCACTTGGCGAACGAGGCCTCATCACGTTGTCTCTCGCTGGATCACCGTCGGTTCCATGAGCACCATCCGGCGCGGCTGTGTGGGGTCATCCAGGAAATCGATCAGCGCTCCGATCGCCAGGTAACCGGACTCGGAAATGCGCCGTTCGATCGTCGACAGGGGCGGTCATGTTCCGGCGGATCGAGCCCGCCCCGCCCTCGCCCCCGCATTCGAATCCACCGCCGCTGCGGCTTCACTCCCTGGAGAAGGCGCCCAGGCGAAGCGGCCGGCATTGCGCGTCGGCTGGCCGGCCAAGGAGGATTTCGCATACCCCTTTGGGGTTATGGTCGCCGCGCGCCGGCTAAGTCATGTTTCCCTTCATCTTCAAGAAATGCGAACGGCAGCCCGCGCGGTACGGTTCGATCTCAAGCCCGCCTCGGCCTCCGGAAAAAGCATCGGACACAACCTTCCCGGAGGCGGAACAATGAAAGACACTGTCAAACTCGACCGCGCGCTCGGACTCTGGTCCGTCGTGCTCTTCGGCCTGGCCTACATGACGCCGATGATCGTCTTCGGCACCTTTGGCGCGCTGGCGGCGACCAGCCAGGGCACCACCGCGATGGCCTATCTCGTCGCGGCCGCGGCCATCCTTCTCACCGCCATCAGCTACGGCGTCATGGCGCGCGTCTATCCCGTCGCCGGCTCGGCCTATACCTATGCCCGTCGCTCGATCAACCCCAGCGTTGGCTTCCTCGTCGGCTGGGCGGTCCTGCTCGACTATTTCTTCCTGCCGATGGTGATCTGGCTGATCGGTGCCGCCTATCTCACCTCGGCCTTTCCCGCGGTTCCGGCCTGGCTGTGGATCGTCGGCTTCATCGCGCTGACGACGCTGGTCAATGTCGTCGGCATCGCCTTCGCCAACCGCGTCAACTTCATCCTGATGGTGGTGCAGCTCGGCGTGCTGGTCGCCTTCCTGGTGCTGGCCGCCCGCTATGTGGTGGCGCTGAACGGCTCTGGCGGCCTGCTCTCGGTCACGCCCTTCTTCAAGACCGGCGTGCCCTTCTCGGCCTCGGTCGCGGGCGCGGCAATAGCGGCTTACTCGTTTCTCGGGTTCGATGCGGTCTCGACTCTGACCGAGGAGACCAGGGACGCGCGCCGCACCATGCCGAAGGCGATCCTGATCATCGCGCTCGCCGGCGGCCTGATCTTCATCGCCTCGGCCTATATCACCCAGCTCGCCCATCCGGGCGCGGATTTCGTCTCGGTCGACGCCGCCGCCACCGAAATCGCCAGGGCCATCGGCGGCGACCTGTTCGTCACCATCTTCCTGGCAACGCTGGTCGTCGCGCAATTCACTTCCGGCCTTGCCGCGCAGGCCAGCGTCGGCCGGCTGCTCTACGCCATGGGGCGCGACGCGGTGCTGCCGACCTCGTTCTTCGGCAACCTGCACCCGAAATGGCACACGCCGATCCTCAACCTGATGCTGGTCGGCGCCGTCGGCCTCGCGGCGCTGACCATGGACGTCACCACCTCGACCTCGTTCATCAATTTCGGCGCCTTCCTCGCTTTCACCGCCGTCAACGTCTCGGTGATCGCGCTCTATCTGAAGCGCGACCAGCAGGTCCGTCCTCTCGGCGTGCTGATCGGGCTGGTCATCCCGGCACTGGCGGCGGTCTGCGACCTCTTCCTGTTGTGGAACCTCGACGAGAACGCCAAGGTCCTCGGCCTCGTTTGGCTGGCGGTCGGCGTCGCCTATCTCGCCTACCTGACCAGCTTCTTCCAGGTCGCGCCGCCGGAAATGGACTTCGCCGAGTGACGCGGACTTAGTCCGAGGTGTGTTGAGATGCAGGTCAGGCCGAGTCGAAGACGACGGATTCCGAGACCCGGAGCGGAGCGTACTTTTGGGTACGTGAGCACCGGAAGCGCCGGTGTCAGCCGTTTGCCGGCCGGCATCACCTGAATATCAACACACCTAGGCCAGGAACAGCCTGAACAGCTCTGCCTGGCTGGATATTGCGAGTTTGGAATAGATCTGCCGGCGATGGACCTTGACCGTGTTGGGCGACAGCGAAAGGACCGCGGCGAGCGAGAGGTTGGAATGTCCCTTGAGCACCAATGTGACGATTTCAAGCTCGCGCCGGGTCAGCAACGGATGCTCGATCCGCGCCGCGGTGCCCGCGTTCTTGAGGTCGAGCGAGAGGCTGGGGACTTGAAACCAGTGTCGCGCCGCAAGCGCGCAGACGACTGGCGCGGCGGATCTGAGCCACGCCAGCTCGTCCCCGGCAAACAGTGGCGCCGCACCGGTTCGCGACAGCGACAAGACGCCGGCAAAGCCGCTTTCCAGCTTCAGCACGAAACCGATCTCATCGACGATCTCGGTCGTGGCGTAGTGCTGCCGATGATATTCGCTCTGCAGAAAATCGTCCGGCGCCAGCTCCCGCATCACGATCATGCGCTCGGTGCCATCGCTGCGGACCGCATCGTAGAACGGGTCGAGCACAAAGGCACCAGCGAGGTAGCGGTCGACGATGATCGAGCGCGCGGCCACGATCTTCTCATTGTAGAGGTCGAAGGCGCGACCGCCCGGCGAATAGAGAAAGCCGTTCATCATCTGGAAGGGCGCAAGCAGGCGCAGCGCCGCCGCCAGCGCATCGGGAAATCCGCGCGAGCCGATCGCATTCGCCGCTGCGCCGAGGCTGGCATTCCAGGCATCGAAGGACGCATGCGAGCCGGCTTGTCTGGCTGCGGACTTCATCGAAACGGTAGACCTCTTGCTTGCGGCGTTGGCGAGATTGCGCAGGTGCGCCGGCGCAGCACAAGCACCTATTGCATGTCACAGGTCCTTGCCGGAGGCGAAAGCCGCGCGGCATCAAAACACTTCCGGAGACCCGAGCCATGACCCATCCGCTGGACCTGACCGCCAAGACGATCGCTGACGGCATCCGCTCGGGTGCCTTCAGCGCCGAGACGGTCGTGGGCGAGTCCATCCGCCGCGCCAAAGCGGTCAGCCAGACGCTCAATCCCTTCGCCGTCATCCGCGAGGAACAAGCGCTGGAAGCGGCGCGCCAGGCGGACAGCGCCGCGGCGCGCGGCGAGCCGACCGGACCGCTGCATGGCGTGCCGTTCGCGGCCAAGGATCTTACGCCGACCGCCGGCGACCTGACGACGCTCGGTTCCTGGACGCGTGGAAACTGGGTGCCGACGCAGACGGCGCTCTGCATCCGCCGCCTGGAAGCCGCCGGCGCCATCTTGATGGGCAAGACGACGACGCCGGAGTTCGCCTTTTCCAGCTTCACCAACAGCCCGCGTTGGGGCGTGACCCGCAACCCATGGAATCCCGAGCGCACCAGCGGCGGCTCTTCCGGGGGAGCGGGGGTCGCCGTGGCAACCGGCGTCGTGCCGTTCGCGGAAGGCACCGACATGGGCGGCTCGGTGCGCATTCCGGCTGCCTTCTGCGGTGTCGTCGGATTGAAGCCCAGCCTCGGCCGTATCCCGATGACCATCCTGCCAAGCGTCTTCGACAACATTTCGCATTTCGGGCCGCTGGCGCGCAGCGTTGCAGACGCCGTCGCCTTCATGGAGACGGCGGCGGGCGGCAGTGACGAGGACATCGCCTCGCTGCCGATCGGATTCGACGGCGCGGCGGCGCGGCGAGAAGGGCTCGAAGGCAAGCGCTTCGCGCTGTCGATCGACCTCGGCTATTACGCCATCCAGCCGCAGGTCGAAACGGTCATCCGGCAAGCTGTCGCCGAAACGCGCAGGGCGGGCGCCGTCGTCGACGAAGTGCCGATGGGCTGGACGCGCGCCGTCAACGACGAATGGTTAGATCTCTGGTGCGTCTTCATGTCGGCCTTCTTTGGCAGCGAGCTCACCGAGCATCGCCACCATATGGACCCGTCGGTCGTGTCGATGATCGAGCGTGGGCTGGCGATGAACGCCACCGCCTACAAGCGGGTCGAGCTGTTGCGCACCTCGATGTGGCGGGACATGGCGCGCCTCTTCGAACGCTACGACGCCCTGCTGTGCCCGACCTGCGCCATCACAGCACCGGCTGTGACCGAGACCGACGACGACTATGCCGCGACGCTGCCCGATGGCCGCTTCAAGGGGCTCGACCTGACCTGCCCCTTCAACATGCTGCCGCAATTGCCGGCGCTGTCGCTGCCCGCCGGATTTGCCGCTGACGGGCTGCCGGTCGGCCTGCAGATCGTCGGGCGGCGCTTTGCCGATGAGCAGGTGCTGTCCATGGCGGCGGCGGTGGAAGCACGGCTGGCCGCCGCCGGCCTCAATGCGCCACCGATGGAGGCAGCGGGCCGGTCGCTGGAACGTTGAAGGAGCGATGAGGTCTCATCCTCACCCGAACCGCGCAGCCGTCCACGTGCCACCCGCCGCATTCGACTCCACCGCCGCGGCGACGAACTTCACGCCGCGGGCGCCGTCGACGACATCGGGCACCTGCGCCGCGCGGGCCGGATCGACGGCGCCACCCGAACGGTGGGCGCGGATGATGTCGGCGGCGTCGCGGTAGAAATTGGCGAAGGCCTCGATATAGCCTTCGGGATGCGCCGCCGGCATGCGCGACACGCGCCGGCTCTCTTCGGTTGAGCCATGGCCGCCGCGCACCAGGGTGCGGGTTTCCTCGCCGTAGATGGAGAAGCGCAGTTCCTCCGGCCGCGCGCCCGACCATTCGAGCCCGGCTCTGTCGCCATAGATGCGCACCGACAGATCATTGTAGTGGCCGGGCGATGTCTGGCTGGCCAGGATCGTGCCGCGCGCCTCGCCTGTCCAGCGCACCAGCACATGCGCGTTGTCGTCGAGCCGCCGCCCCGGCACCGCGGTGAACAGGTCGGCCGAGACCGCCTCGGCCTCGCAGCCCGAGATGTAGCTCGCCAGGTTGAAGGCATGCACGCCGATATCGGCCAGCACCGCCGACTGGCCGGCACGCGCCGGATCGGTGCGCCACTCCGCCTGCTTCTGGCCCTCGGTGTCGATCGGCTTGGTCAGCCAGTCCTGGATGTAGGCGCCGTGCACGGAAACGATGCGCCCAAGCTCGCCCGCCGCCACCATTTCGCGCGCCTGGCGGACCATGGCGTAGCCGGTGTTGTTGAGGGTGACGACGAAGCGGCGCTTTTTCGCCCGTGCCAGCGCCACCAGTACTTCGGCGTCGGCGAGCGTCGTCGACAGCGGCTTGTCGCAGATGACGTCGATGCCGGCCTCGAGGAAGGCTGTGGCGATCGGCGCGTGCAAATGGTTGGGGGTGACGATGACGACGGCTTCGATGCCGTCCGGCCGCGAGGCTTCGGCCTGCGCCATGGCGCGATAATCGGCATAGCTGCGCTCCGGGGCTATGCCAATCTCGGCGGCCGATGCGGCGGCATTCTCCGGGTCGGAGGACAGCGCGCCGGCCACCAGCGCGATCTGGTCGTCGAGGCGCATGGCCAGCCGATGCACGGCTCCGATGAACGCGTTGCGGCCACCGCCAACCATGCCGACCCGCAAACGTTGGCGTGTCGATCCGTCCGATGTTGCATAGACCATGATTTTTCAAACTCCTCCCGACAGGCGACTTCCGACAGCGTGCAAGCCTATGACGCCGCTAGCGCTTTCGAACACGATTTCCAATTTCCATATTGTAAAACGATCGTGCCGCGCTAGCCTGAAAACATGAGTGGGGCAGGCAAAACATCGGGACGGTCCATTGCCGACGAGGCGGCGACCCGCAAGCGCGGGCGCTCGCTGGCGGCACTAGGCTACATCCAGCCGCAAACCTATGAGGAACTGCGCGCGGTGCTGTCGTCGGGCACGGTGCATTTCCCCAAGCGGCTGCGCCAGGTCGCCATCTTCCTGTGGCAGCATCCGAGCGACGTGGCACTCGGCACCATCGCGCAGGTGGCCGCACAGGCCGGCGTGCAGCCTTCGACGCTGGTGCGCTTCGCCCAGATCTTCGGCTATGCCGGCTTTTCCGATTTCCAGGGCCTGTTCAAGGACCACGTCAAAGGCTCATGGCCGGACGGACGCGGCGAGCAGCGGACCGAGACCGAGCCCAACGCCAATCTGCATTTCCTGCACGGTATGGTCGGCGCCTCGCAGGCCTCGCTAGGCCGCATCGAGGCCGGCTTCGACGTCGAGAGTTTCGAGAAGATGGTGGCGCTGCTGGCAGCCGCCGACCTGATCTATGTCATCGGCTCCAAGCGCGCCTTCCCCGTCACCACCTATCTGTCGCTGACCCTGTCGCAGCAGGGCGTGCGCAACGTGCTGGTCGACAATGTCGGTTCCACCGCGCTCGATCAGGTCGGCTGCATCGGCAGGCAGGACGCCGTGCTGGCGGTGTCCTTCAGCCCCTACAATTCAATCACGCCCGATCTCGTCGCGGTGGCGCATGAGCGCAACGCCCGCATCGTCACCATCACCGACAGCACCTTCAGCCCGCTGATCCGGCTGTCGGACGCCTGGCTCGAGGTGGTGGAGTCGGACTTCGCCGGCTTCCGCTCGCTGGCCGCGTCGCTGGCCGTCGGCATGGCGCTGGTCCAAGGCGTCGCCGCGCGCCGCGGCACATGAGACGCCGCTGGCACAATTGACTATCGGGAATTTGCGTTCCATATTTCGAAAAATAGAAACTTTGTTCCGGGAGGAGGAATGGAGCTTCAGCTCAACGGCAAGGTGGTGCTGGTCACCGGTGCGACGCAAGGCATCGGCCGCGCTATCGCCGAGACACTCGCGCGTGCCGGCGCCGGGGGCATTCTCGTCACCGGCCGCGAGAAGGCACGCGGCGACGCGGTGGCGGCGGAGCTTTCGCAGCTCGGCACACCGACCGTCTTCGTCGCCGCTGACCTCGCCGACCCGGCAGCCCCTGCCCTGCTGGCGCAAGCCTGCATCGAGCGCTTCGGCCGCATCGACGGCCTCGTCAACGCCGCCGGCCTGACCGACCGCGCGTCCTTCCTCGATGCCGACCTCGACGACTGGGCATCACTGTTCGCCGTCAACGCACGCGCACCGTTCTTCCTGATGCAGGCGGCGATTGCCGACATGAAGAAGCGCGGCCAGGGCGGCGCCATCGTCAACATCCTGTCGATCAACGCCCATTGCGGCTCACCGGAACTCGCCGTCTACTCGGCCACCAAGGGCGCGCTGGCGACGCTGACCAAAAATGCCGCCAACGCCCACCGCTTCGACCGCATCCGCGTTAATGGCATCAATGTCGGCTGGACCGACACGCCGGCCGAGCGCGTCATGCAGGCCGAGACGCTGGGCAACGGTCCAGGCTGGCTCGATGCTGCCAACGCGTCGCAGCCTTTCGGCCGCCTGTTCTCGACGAACGATGTGGCGAACCTCGCGGTCTTCCTGCTTTCCGATGCGGCGGGACCGATGACCGGCACGCTGGTCGACCAGGAACAGTGGGTGATCGGGGCGAACCGGTGAGCGCTGCCGCCTCCCCCGAAACACTTGGGCCGGCGCTGCTCGACCGTTTGCCTGCGACCGTCCAGAAACCGGCCTATGATCGCGCGACGCTCGCCCCCGGCATGGCGCATCTCGGCGTCGGCGCCTTCCACCGCTGCCATCAGGCCGAATACACCGACGATCTGCTGGCCAGCCATTTCGACCGCTGGGGCGTGATCGGCATCAACATCCGCCCACCCTGCCTCACTGAGACGCTCGGCCGGCAAGGCGGCCTCTACACAAGGCTCATTCGCGAGAACAGCCATATCGAGGCGCGCGTCATCGGCAGCATCATAGAGGTGGTCGACAGCCAGGCCAATGCCGCGCCGGCGCTCGAGGTACTGTCCTCCCCAGACATCGACCTGGTGACGATGACGGTGACCGAGAAAGGCTATTGCCACATCCCATCGAGCGGCGAACTCGATCTCGGCCATCCCGACATCGTCCATGACCTCGCCAACCCCCGGACGCCGCGCAGCGTGCCCGGCATTCTGGCGCGGGCGCTGGAGCTGCGCAGGGTGACGCATGGCCGGCCGCTGACGCTGCTCTCCTGCGACAACATCCCGACCAATGGCATTATCCTCGCCAATGTCGTGCAGGCTTTTGCCGAACGGCGCGGCAATGGCCTTGCCGACTGGATCTCGGCCAACGCCGCCTTTCCTTCGGCCATGGTCGACCGCATCGCGCCGGCGGCCACGCAGGCCGACCTCGACAGCGTCGAGCAGCGCTTCGGCTACCGCGATGCGGCGGTCGTCGTCGGCGAGCCGTTCCGGCAGTGGGTGATCGAGCAGAAATTCGCCGGCCGCGTGCCGCGCTGGGATCTCGTCGGCGCCAGTTTCGTCGACGATGTCACGCCGTTCGAGCATCTCAAGATGCGGGTGCTCAACGGCGCCCAGACGACGCTGGCCACGCTCGGCGTGCTGGCCGGCCTCGAACATACATTCGATGCCATCGCCGATCCGCTGCTGTTGGCCTTCGTGCGGCGCATGCTTGTCGAAGAGACGCTGCCGACGCTGATGCCGGTTCCGGGCATGGAGCCATTGGCCTATGTCGCGCGGAGTCTCGGCCGCCTGGGCAACACCGCGATCCGCCACCGAAACCACCAGATCGCCACCGACGGTTCGCAAAAAATCGTCCAGCGCCTGCTCAATCCGATCCGCGACCGCCTGAGACACGACCAGAGCATCGCGCTGCTGGCGGTGCCGGTCGCCGGCTGGATGGCCTATCTGATCCAGGCTTCGGAGCGGTTCGGCAAACGCTGGCCGGTGTCCGACCCCTATGCCGGCAAGGTCGCTGCGGTTGCCGACGCGACCGGCCGCGATGCACAGGCGCTGGCCGCCAGCATTCTTGCCATCGACACCATTTTCGCCCCCGGCCTTGCCGCGAACGATGTGTTCCGCAGGGCCGTCACATCAGCGCTCGACGGCTTGCTTTCGGACGATCCGATGGCAACCGTCAGGCGCAATCTGAAACAAGCCGACACCACACGGTTGAAGCGGCCGGCACGATCTGCATAGTACAAGTCGGTCGTGAATTCACGACCAGGGGAGGAACGATGAAACTTGGACTGCTCACCGCACCCTTCGCGGAGACGCCGCTTGGCGAGGTCGCCGGCTGGGCAAGTTCGGCCGGCTTCGAGGCGCTGGAAATCGCCTGCTGGCCGAAATCCTCGGGCGCCAGCCGCCGCTATGCCGGCACCAGCCATATCGACGCCGCTTCGACTTCCGCTGCGCAAGCCAAGGAGATCGTCGCCTCGCTGGCGGACAAGAATATTTCCATCTCCGGCCTCGGCTACTACCCCAACCCGTTGCACCCGGATGCGGCCCACCGCGAGGCGGTGATCGGCCATCTGAAGAAGGTGATCGTGCTGGCCGCCAATATGGGCGTGCCTGTTGTCAACACCTTCTGCGGTGGCGATGCTTCCAAGACCGTCGACGTCAACTGGCAGGACGCGCTCACGGTCTGGCCCGAAATCGTCGCCCATGCGCGCGACCACGGCGTCAAGCTCGCCTTCGAGAACTGCCCGATGATCTTCAGCTATGACGAGTGGCCGGGCGGGCACAACATCGCCTATTCGCCGCTGGTCTGGCGCCGCATGCTCGAAGCCTGGGGCGGCGATGTCGGCATGAATTTCGACCCCTCGCACCTGGTCTGGCAGATGATCGACCAGGCTCGCTTCATCCGGGAATTCGGCCCCTACATGCTGCATGCCCACGCCAAGGACCTGATGATTGATCATGATGGACTTTATGAGCGCGGAATCCTTTCGGCTGGCATAGGCTGGCAGGTGCCGCGCATGCCGGGGCTCGGCGATGTCGACTGGAGCGGCTTCTTCTCCGGCCTCTACCGGGCCGGCTATGACGGCCCCATCATCATCGAGCACGAGGACCGGCGGTTCGAAGGCAGCGACGATCAGGTAAAGCGGGGATTCCTGCTCGCCCGCGACGTGCTGCGTCCCTTCGTCAAATGACGGCGGAAAATGCATGTCGCCCAAAGGGTGGAGCGGTTCCGGGACAGCGACATGCAGAGAACAAGAACTTAAGGCGCGCCGCCTGAATCTCTTTCTACGCGACGCGGTTTGACGGCTTGGAACTGAACTGAAAACAATGTGGAGGAAGTCTGAAATGAAGAAATACCTGACCATGGTCCCGCTGCTTGCCGGCGCGGCCTTGCTGGCCTCGGTGGGCGCCTCGTCCGCCGCGGGCAAATACACGATCGGCATCTCCAACACCGTGCAGGGCAATGGCTGGCGCGAGGAGATGGTCTGCGCCATGAAGGCGCAGGCGCTGGCCTCCGGCGAGGTCGCCAAGCTCAACATCGCCCACCGCAACACCGATGCTGCCGGCCAGCTGGAAGATATCCGCAACCTGATCAGCGCCAAGGTCGACGCTATCGTCGTCAACCCGGCCGATCCGGCCGGCATCAAGGCGGGTCTCGAGGAAGCCACCAAGGCCGGCATCGTCGTCGTCGCCGTCGACCAGGCGGTCACCGAACCGTCGGCCTACATCATCTCCAACAACCAGGAACAATATGCCTATCTCGGCGCCAAATGGCTGTTCGGCCAGATGGGCGGCAAGGGCGAGGTGTTCTACATGCGCGGAGCGGCCGGCGCGTCCGCCGACAGCGACCGCGACAAGGGCTTCAAGAAGGCGCTGGCCGAATTTCCCGACGTGAAGGTCGCGCAGGAAGTCTTCACCGGCTGGCAGCAGGACCAGGCCAAGCAGCAGATGCTGTCCTTCCTCGCCACCGGAACGCCGATCAACGGCATCTGGACCTCCGGCATCGACAACGTCATCGTCGACGCGCTGGTCGAATCGCAAGCGCCGCTGGTGCCGATCGTCGGCGCCGACAATGCCGGCTTCGTCGGCCAGCTCAGCTCGGTCAAGGGCCTCGTCGGCGCGGCCGTCACCAACCCCGGCTCGATCGGCGGTGCCGGCGTCACGCTCGCGCTGCAGATCCTCGACGGCAAGAAGCCGGCACAGCAGACCGTGCTGGTCGAGCCGCAGCTGTGGGAGAACGCCACCGACGAAGGCAAGGCCAAGCTCAAGGCAGCTGCCGACCCGTCGCTCAGCCCCGAATGGCCGGTCTCGATCTCGATCCCGGACTGGACCACCTACACCAAGGACCAGATCGTCGCCTGCAAGGGCCCGGGCGAGTAATCTGGGCTGACAAGCCGCGCTTCTGCCTTCTCCCCTTGTGGGAGAAGGTGGATTGGCGCGCCGCGCCGAGACGGATGAGGGGTGCTGGACGGAATGAGGCGTTGGTGTTTTCTGGAACACCCCTCATCCGACCTCGCTTCGCGAGGCCACCTTCTCCCACAAGGGGAGAAGGGAGGTCGCCGCTTCGGCCAACATCGTCAATCGTAGACCGCCAGCTCATCAAAGCAATTGGCTCCACAACATTTGAACAGCTTGAACCGAGAACCACACAATTTGACCACCAGCCCCCTCCTCGACGCCACGGGCGTTGCCAAGAACTACGGCGCCGTTGCCGCGCTGCGCAACGCGTCGCTGTCGGTGCTGCCGGGCGAGGTGCACGCGCTGATGGGCGCCAATGGCGCCGGCAAGTCGACGCTGGTGAAGATCCTGACCGGCGCTATTTCTGCCAACGCCGGCCGCATCCTGATCCGTGGCGAGGCGCGTGACATCCGTTCGCCCGCCGCCGCGCGCCGCGCCGGTCTGTTGCCCGTCTACCAGGAGCCGTCGCTGATCCCCGATCTCGACGTGCTGTCCAACCTTCGCCTGACTGGCACGCCAGTCGAGCCGTTCCGAGCCTGGGTGCGTGAACTCGGCATTCCCGACCTCGATATCCGCGAGACAGCACGCGACATTCCGCTGGCCGTGCTGCGCGTGCTCGACCTGGCGCGTGCGCTCGCCGTCGAACCCGACGTGCTGCTGCTTGACGAAATGACGGCGGCCCTGCCCGCCAACCTCGCCGAAAAGGTGCTGGAAGTGGTGCGCCGCCAGGGCGACAGTGGCCGTGCGGTGATCTTCATTTCGCACCGCTTCGTCGAGATCTCGGCGCTCTGCGACCGCGCCACCGTGCTGCGCGACGGCGAGACCGTCGGCGTCGTCGACATCGTGCCCGGCGTCGAGGAAAAGATCGTCGAGCTGATGCTCGGCACCCGCATCGTCAAGACCCATGTCGCCGCCCGCAGCGCTGCCCAAAAGGCTGCGCCCGCCCCTGCCCGCCCGCGGCTTGCCGTACGCAATTTGCGCGTCGGCACCAAGCTCAACGACGTCTCCTTCGATCTCGCCGATGGCGAGGTCGCCGGTGCCGTCGCGCTCGAGGGCCAGGGCCAGGACGAGCTGTTCGCCGCGCTTGCCGGCTCGATCCGGCCGTCTGGCGGCGCAATAGAGGTCGACGGCCAGCCGGTGAAATTCTCGCACCCGATCGACGCCATCCGCGCCGGCCTCGCCTATGTGCCGGGCGACCGTGCCGAGGCGCTGGCCATGCAGCGCTCGGTGCGCGAGAACATCGCGCTGCCCTTCAGCGCCGCCTTGCGCAACTGGGGGCCGATTGCCATGCGCCAGGAGCGCGCCAAAGTGGTCAGCGCCATCGAGCGGCTGCAGATCGACACCCGCGCGCAAGGGGAAGTGCAGCGCCTGTCCGGCGGCAACCAGCAGAAGGTGACCATCGCCCGCTGGATCGCCGCCGACACGCGGACCCTGCTGTGCTTCGACCCGACGCGCGGCATCGATGTCGGCACCAAGCAGGAGATCTACAAATTGCTGCGCGAGGTCGCCGGCCACGGCAAGTCGGTGCTGTTCTACACCTCCGAACTGGAAGAAGTGCAGCGTGTCTGCGACCGCGTCATCGTCATCTTCGGCGGCCGCGTCGTCGATATCTTCCCGGTCGAGGAGGCCGACGAGCCGACGCTGATGCGCGCCGCCTACGGCCTGCCGCGCGGCGCCAAGGCCGATATCGGCATCCTTGCCGATCCCCACTCTTCTCCGGAGACCTCGAATTCCCCAAATTCGCCGGGGGCGACGCCATGAGCTATTTCCTGCGCCGCCAGGGCTGGGTCTTCGGCCTGTTCGTCCTCTTCGTCGCCCTGTTCATCGTCACCAGGCTGATCCAGCCGGCCTATGGCAGCGGCGATTTCGGCTCGCTTGTGCGCGCCGTGCTGCCTTATGCCTTTGCGGTGGCCGCCCAGACCGTCGTCGTCATCGCCGGCGGCATCGACCTGTCGGTCGCCGCCATGATGGCGCTGACCAGCGTCACCGCCGCCTCGATGATGGCAGGCGCCTCGGAAGAATACGCACTGTTCGTGGTGCCCTTCGTGCTGGCCATAGGTCTCGTGCTCGGCGCCGTCAACGGAATGCTGATCGTCGTCACCCGCGTGCCCGACATCGTCGTCACGCTGGCCACTCTGTTCGTGCTGCAGGGCGCCGCCCTTCTGGTGCTCGACGCGCCGGGCGGGGCCGGCGCCGAATGGCTGAAGGCGCTGATCTCGGGCACCGTGCCGGTACCGGGCCTGCCCGACGGCATCGATGCCTGGCTGCCGAAGGCGCTGCTGCTGCTGATCGTCTGCGTCTGCATCATCTGGATCCCGCTGCGGCGCTCGCGCCTCGGCCTCTCCATCTACGCCATCGGCTCGAGTGAACTGGCGGCGTTCCGCAGCGGCGTGCCCGTCGCGCGCACCCGCATCATCGCCTACGCGCTGTCGGGCCTGTTTGCCGCTTTTGGCGGGCTGGCGCTGACCATGAGCACCGGCATCGGCGCCCCCATCCCCGGCCCCTATCTGCTGGCCAGCGTCGCGGCGGTGGTGCTGGGCGGCGTCGCGCTCGGCGGCGGCAAGGGCGGCCTGCTCGGCCCCATCGTCGCCGTCTTCGTGTTGCGGCTGGTGCGCACCGACCTGACGCTGCTTGCCATCGACCCCAACGTCACCGCCATCATCGAAGGCGCCATCATGGTCGCCGTGGTGATGTTCGGCGCCTTCATCACCATGCGGGGGAGGCAATCATGAGTGGCGGCGTGACGCTGGCGTATCGGCATGAAGTTGGCGATCCTTCGCGCCCCCCTCTGTCCTGCCGGACATCTCCCCCACTTGGGGGGAGATCGGACGGCGCGACGCCTTTCGCCAATCGTCGACGTTGCAAGAATGAGCGAGGCGCCGAAGCTGCCAATCTCCCCACCCGTGGGGGAGATGTCCGGCAGGACAGAGGGGGGCGCCGTGGAGCACCATCCTTCACAGTCAACCCGACCACCACCACACCACCCCAATCGCGAGCCCCCTCATGAGCACAACCGCGATCCAACCCGTCCCCTTCGGCCGCCGCCTGAAGCGCTTCATGGCCGACCGGCCGCTGATCCCGCTGATCATCCTGCTCGTCATCCTGGTGGTGATCCTGCAGATCCTGCGCCCCGGCATCGTCAACGAGCGCTGGATCGCCAACACGATAAAGTTCGCCATTCCCTTGGCGATCCTCGCCGGCTGCCAGACCATGACCATGCTGACAGGCGGCATCGACCTGTCGGTCGGCACGGTGGCGACGATGAGCGCCTTCATCATGGCGACGCAAGTCGTCAACCAGGACCCGGCGGTGGCCTTCCTGCTGGCGATGATGCCGGCGGTGCTGATCGGCCTGGTCAACGGCATCGGCGTCGGCGTCTTCCGCGTCCACCCGCTGATCATGACGCTGGGCACCAGCCTGATCGGCACCGGCTGCCTGCAGGTCTACCAGCGCACGGTGATTGCGTCGGGCGCCAAGATCCCCGACGTCCTTGCCTGGCTCGGCACCGGCCTGACATACGGCGTGCCCAACGCCCTGCTGCTGTTCGTGCCGCTGGCGGCGCTCATCGTCTTCACGCTGAGCCGCACCGGCTTCGGCCGCCTGCTCTACGCCGTCGGCGACAATGAGCGCGCAACCCGCCTGTCCGGCGTGCAATACTGGCAGGTCATCACGGCGCTCTACGTCATCTCCAGCGTGCTCGCCGGCATCACCGGCCTGCTCTATATCGGCCTGATCAAGGCCCCGTCCCTCTCGCTCGCCGAACCGCTGGTGCTGCCTTCGGTGGCCGCCGCCGTGATCGGCGGCACCTCGATCTTCGGCGGCCGCGGCGGCTACACCGGCACCATCATCGGCGCCCTTATTTTGACGGTGCTGACGACGCTGCTGACCATCCTGCAAATGCCGGAGGGCGCAAGGCGGATTTTGTTTGGGCTGATCGTGCTGTTCGTGACGGCAGCGTATTTGCGGATTGTGGAGGAGCGGTAGGAGGAGCTGGGCGATGTTACTTTTCGCCCAAAATGCGGGTGCCCGTCGACTACGATGCCGTAGTCATGGCGTTTGTCGTTTGCCTACCGACTCGCCCGCCAGCTAGACCGAGCAAGGATTGCCACTACCGGTACCGGTTCGGCCGCTTGGGCTTGTAGGGATCGCCTTGGCGCTCGGCGCGTTCGGGACCTTGCAGAATTCGGCGAGCGCGTTCGGCCAGATGAGACATCTCGTCCATCGTCCGTAGCAACATCTCACGTTCCTCCGCGCTCCGGCCAGACTGACCGCTATCGCGCGACAGGATTCGGGTTGCCACGTTCGGGAGAATTTCCACCTCAACCGACCCTGGTCCGTAGGCGCCCAGTTGAAACACGTCTGACTTGTTGGTCTCAAGGAATCGGAATTCAGTCGAAGCAATGTCTCTGCTGGGTAGGCCAAAGGGGTCATCCCGTCGGAGCAGATCGCGCACGACGCGCCGACCTGCCGAGTTGGCATATGCGAGGACATTGCTCTCATCGAAAAGTGCAGCGCAGATTCCGAACCAAGTCGCCGCGCCATCTAACCACCCGTCGAACTCTCGGGCGGAGCGGATCATGTCGAAAGACCCATTGCCGGCAATTGCCAGCATCAGCCCCGCCAGAAACTCAGCCTGCAATCCGCGTGCGCCGCTGCTCTTGAAGTCGGCTATCGTAGCGTTGAAGCGGCTGATCCGCTCTTCCCTAGGTGCAGCGAGCAACTTAACGAGATCGAGTTCAGGGCCAGCGATCACAGAAAGCGAACGCAACATACTCGGGCGGACAGATTTTGCTTCGACCGCATCCGCGATAAAGGTTGCGATTAACTTGCCAGATCGGTCAAGAAAGGCTTGCGACAGAGTTGTCATCGCTGCAAGTACAAGTCGCCAGGCGAGGCTGATGCCTTCGCAATTCTGATCGCTCATATTGTCGCCCAGGCCCGCCCGCGTTTCTATCCATTCTCGCTGAACCCAGTCGAACGCTAAGTCGTTATAGCCTGCGAGAACAACCTGCCCGAGCGCTGACGACAATGATGACTGCAGTAACGGGACCACGTTGCTGGGCCGCCCCGACTGTCGCGCTGCGGCCAGCCAAGCCTCAGCGATACTGGCACCCGCAATCATCCGCGCGAGTCGGGTTTCATTTCTATGCTCACGCGCCCCGTTGTCGAGAATATCGATCAGTTCGAGCGGGATAACCCGGAAGTACGCGGTGTAGGGCCGCAAGTTGGTGCTATAGGTAGACACAAACGCGAACAAATCCTGAAGCTGGCTCTCGGCAACGCAGATGACCGGTCTCGCATCAGATTGATGTTCAGGCCAAACCAACGTCACATCATTAGGTCTCGATCCGCGAAGCGCTATGTCGCGCGGCAGGGTCGGAAGGCCGTCCGCAGCTTCCGCGATCCAGTTGACGAACTCCTCCCGACTCAGACGGCGCGTTTTCATCACGGTCATAGGAAAAGATCCTTCAAGTTTGGCTCGACTGGCTTCGTGATCTCACAGGCTCTCAGCCCCTTCTCAAAATACCCGGCCAAACCGGCGTCATGATACACAACCAGGGTCGTCTTCGCCCTCGTCACAGCCGTGTATGTAAGGTTTTTCTGCGTTCGGAAGTTCTTGAGCTTATCAGCGGCCATCAGATGCACGGCCCGAAACTCGAGGCCTTTTGCCCCCTGCACGGTCGTGACCACCACTGGCCGTTCAGCGTCAATGGAAGTATATGCGCCGGCGCGCTGAACTTGCATCTCTCCTGCAATCTCACTCGCATCCAGCAACTTGGCGACCATTCTTAGGTCCTCAGCGCGTGGGCAAAGCACGCCGATCATCTCGCCTGGATAAGCCTGCAGTTGTGTCTTGATGCGCTTCACCGCCTCTGCAACTTGATCGTCGATCCCAAGTTGTCCAACTGAATCGACCGTCGAGGGATAGGTGGCCTCGTCATAGTTGGAGGTCGCTTCCATGCTGTCGTGATGGTCGATCAGATTTTTGATCCCATCCGCGACCCGGCAGATCTTAAAACCGTTGCGATAGTGATGGCGCAGTACCGCCTTCAGGGCACCAAGCTCCTCGAACTTCTCTAGAGCGCCGGATTTTTCGGTGATGCGTTGATTATTGTCGCCGACAGCAAACACCCTTTCGCCGAAAGATCTTATCAGAACGGCTTCGTCGGCCGAATAATCCTGTGCTTCATCAAGTAGAATTACGTCGTAAACGTTCTCGGCCATGCCTTTGGCCGCGATCTCGCCAAGTTTTTTGAATATCTGATCTCGTACCTTATCGAAATCCTCATCCTCCTCCAACTCGATGCCGTTGGCAGCCAAAATTTCGTATGCCCACCTCATAAAGGTCTGCACTTTGTCAGGTGCGAACGGATAGTGCTCGGTTCCGGAGACGATGAACTCTTTAAGAACTCGGCCGAAAGCAAGCACCTTAATATTGGTGGTACCCTTCTTGTAAAGATAGCTCGCACGCAAAAGAAGCAGATTGGTTTTTCCACAGCCCGGCGGGCCGATCACAAGATGATCGGCATCATCGTCGAGCGATATTACCTTCTTCTGTTCCTCATCTAGTTGACTGAGGTCCTTCCACCACGAGGCTTCCATCATGCCTCTCCCAATTCTTGAAGATTGAAAGGACCTTCCAACCCCTGCTGCGCTTGATCCAGGCTGAGAAACATCGCAGCTTCGATCCGATCGCCAATTGCTCTTGAACTATAGGGACCCTTGAACACCTCAGTACGGGGAATGCCCTCTGTCGAAACGGTGCAAGCGGCTGCCGCCATGTGGACAACGATAGCTTGAGCATCGACATCAATGATCTGTACAGCAACTTCCATGCGGAGACCCTTAGCGAGTTTTAGGTTCTCAGAGGGTTCCATCTGAACAATTAGCTCCGGCGAGCGACGTCCGGCCCGTGTCACTTCGAGCGGCGGCATTACTGAGGAATTCGCCTGTCGGATGCGACGGAACTCGATTTTCAACCCCTCAACGATAGTATCGAGCAACTCTCGTGCAGCTGTTGCATTCGGCACCGGCGCCGGCACGGCCTCGGCCTGCGCGAGCAGTATTCGCTGGCCGACCCGCTTGCGTGCGCTCTCTACGGCAGACGCCGCCGGCGGTGGTCGAAATGCGTCCCAACGGACAAGGCCGAGGCGTTTGACCGGATCCTTAACCAGTGCCATCCGGCACGCGTCAGCGAGATAGGAAGGCGCCGTCTCGCTCGTTATGTTAGGCACCTCATGCTGGACAGCGTTTACCAAGGCGGCATAGGGATTGACGAACTCTTCAAAGATAGGCCGCCGCATGATCAGATCGTGCAAAACTGCACCAACCTGATAGAGCGAAAGGGCGCGCCAACCATCAGCGTCATTGGCCTCGTCGCGGAGCAAAAATTCGGGAGAGCTGTATTGTAGCGTCCCGATGAACAATCGCTGGCCATCGACGTCGGTCAATCCGGCTTCGCCGATCGGCTTTAATACGCCGAAATCGAGGAGTACAAGCCGGTTGAAGTCGTCAAGCAGGACGATGTTGGCAGGCTTTATATCTCGGTGCGCGAGCTTCAGTGATTCCAAGAACTCACATGCCGACACAAGCTGCTCGATAAGGGTGGGAATGTTGGCTTCGGGTACGTCGGCCAGACACTTGCTGAGACTAGGCCCGTCGAGAAACTCCATTACGATGAAGTGATTTTTGCTCTCCTCATCCACTCCGCCACCAAGAAGGCGGACCATGTTCGGATGGTATTGACCAACCAGCGTGAGTTCACGTTTGATGCGGCTGAGCTGCGCTTCATCGCCGTAGCGCTGAATGATCTCATCATCAAAGATTTTTAAGGCGACTGGACCATCCTTGCCGGTCGCACGGAATACCGCGGCAGACTTGCCATGGTCGATCAGCGATTCGATCGTCCATCCCTCAATTACCTTGCCGCGAAACCGACCTTCCCACTCTTTCGCCTTACCTGAATCCACCGTCTCTCCCCCCAAAGCACCCTAGATGTTTATGTTCAATGATGCCCAAGTGACGGATGATTTATGTCCTTTAGTGGCCGTGGTCCAGAACTTTCACGCAAGTTTGAGCCACTATGATTATACAACCAAGCACTCATAGTGCTGACGCCGACAAAAATAATGTAAAGCATAATTTTGATAAAAAGGCATTATATTTTATATACAAAGCGTAATTATTTGTAAAAATACAGTATTAATCCCCATGCCACCGATATAGATCAGCAAACGCAGGGCGCGGCGCAGCGGGCCATAGGCACGCGCGATCGCGGCGGCGCCCGGGCAACGCGCCGCGCGGGGCGATCACAAAGTGCTTGACCGCCGCCACGCCCCCACCCCACCCCTCACCAAAACCCAACCAGAGACCGCAGCATCGCCCTCGCGCCAACTGCCTCCCGGCAGGTTTTGCGAAACCCGGCCGGTCCCGTGGCGCTCAGCACATCATCGTCGATGGCGCGCAGGATAAGGCTCGCATTGCGCCATCCGAGCCTGGCAAGGGCGGATGCCAGCTCCGCACGTGCGGAATTAAACGGGATCTGATCCGGTGTCGGCGTCGCGGCCCGCTCGATGTCGTTGCTGGCGCCGAGCGCGTGGCGTGGAATGTCCACGGCGCTGCGGACGTCGCAACCCGCTCGAAACTGGCCAAATCCATGGGCCTCGGCCGAAAGCCAAAGTAGTTTTTCGGCCATTCGGACGGAGGCTATGGTGGGTGACAGGTCGGAAACCTGACGCCGCCGCCTCACACCGCCAAACGCCCCTGCTCGGCCTCCTCGGCATTGGGGTCGCCCGGTGCCGTGACCCAGGCCAGTTCGACCAGCGTCACGGTGCGCCGGCCTACCCCGTCGAGTTGGCAGACGATGAGGCCTTGCTCCTCGATATAGGTCAGCAGGCGCCGGGCGCGGCGCAGCGAGTGCGAGCCATAGGCGCGGGCGATCGCGGCGTCGCTCGGGCACGGCCAGCCCTCCTTCGCCGCCCTGGCGATCATCATGAACACGCCCTGCATATCCTCGGGCAGCAGCGAGGCGCGCACCGAGACGTCCTGCCAGGCATCATCCCCTGCAGCCATATCCGAGCCGAGGCCAGCGCGGGCGCGCGTCAGCATGCGGCGGAACTCCGGCAGGTCCGGCACGACAGAGGCAAGGCCCTCGATGCGGCAGCGCACCACGAACTCCTGATAGAGCACGCCGATCACACGGAAGCCCGCATCGGGCTGCGCCAGGATGGCGCGCAGCACACGGTCGACGCGCTCACGGCGCTCGGCCAGATCCTCGGCGCTGATTTGCGGCTCCACCGGCTCGGGGCGGATTTCCAGCGCTGCCGACTTCGCCGCCATCAACTGATCGAGCAGGTCCGGCGACGACCGGCGCTGCGGCCGCACGGTCTCGGGGGGCGGCGCTGCCAGGATGATGGCGCGTGCGTCCTCCAGCGCTGATTCCGGCAGCGGCATCAACCGCGGCGTGCCGTTGCGCGGACTGGTGTCGGTCGGGCCGATGCGCAGGCCGAGCGGCCGGCGCGACAGCGCCGGGCCGAGCGCCATGAACTGGCCGCGCTCCAGGTCGCGAAACGCTTCGGCCTGGCGCCGCTCCATGCCCAAAAGGTCGGCGGCGCGCGCCATGTCGATATCGAGGAAGGTGCGGCCCATGAGGAAATTGGACGCCTCGGCGGCGACGTTCTTGGCGAGCTTGGCCAGCCGCTGGGTGGCGATGATGCCGGCAAGCCCGCGTTTGCGGCCACGGCACATCAAATTGGTCATGGCGCCGAGCGAGAGTTTGCGCGCCTCGTCGGAAACCTCGCCGGCCACCGCCGGCGCGAACAGCTGCGCCTCGTCCACCACCACCAGCATCGGGTACCAGTGGTCGCGGGCGACCTCGAACAGCCCGCCTAGGAAGGCAGCGGCGCGCCGCATCTGGTTCTCGGCGTCGAGCCCCTCGAGATTGAGCACGGTGGAGACGCGATGGATGCGCGCCCGCTCGCCCGCGCTCTGCAGGCCGCGCTCGGTATGCTCCTCGGCATCGATCACCAGATGGCCGAAACGGTCGCCCAGCGAGACGAAGTCGCCTTCGGGGTCGATGATGGTCTGCTGCACCCAAGGCGAACTCTGCTCCAGCAGACGCCGCAGCAGGTGCGACTTGCCGGAGCCCGAATTGCCCTGCACCAAGAGGCGGGTGGCCAGCAGCTCCTCGAGATCGAGCGTCGCCGGGGCGCCTGCGGTCGTGTGTCCCATCTCGATCGCAACGGTCATCTCGACTCAGGCGCTCCTTTCGCAGACGGGCTTATCAACCGGATCACAGCCCGTCGAGCGCGCATGGCCGGCGGCTCGGTGTTGCGCACAGGCTGTCTGAACGTCTCCGGATCATCGAGGACAGGGGAACCCTGTGGATAGTAACCAGCTGTTCACCATGGGTCGGCGTTCCGATTGAAGACGTCCTACATGCGCGTAGCCTGACCTTGCATCGCGTCCACAACGTGGTGCGTCCCAACCGCCCCCTGGCGACCGACGTTTTCAAGTTCCCTCTCGCAGTATATGTCGGTCGCCAACTTCGGCTCACCCCGCCAAGCTCTGACATCGTCAGGACTCGCTCACTGGCGCAAACTTTGGGTTGACCGCCCCGGAGCGCGAGGCGACACTTCCCCCGACGCAGGTGCGAGGAGGAAAAGCAATGGACGAGCCCGAAAGGTGGCGCCACATGTCGACGGCGCCGAGGGATGGCAGCCGCATCCTGGTCACGGTTCGCCCGTCCGAACAGGGGCCGGCGGAAGTCGACCTCGCCTATTGGTCGCGCGCCGACCAGTTCGCCAGCGAAGGCTGGCGCGCATCGGATTCCTCGCCAGGGCGCGTCGTCGAATATGCCGAGCCGGAACTGAAATGCTGGATGCCGCTGCCCACAGCCAATCTCAGCCGCGCCTCCATGCCGGCACCCTGGGAAGGCGACGACGCCCAGCAGCTCGACGGCTCGGGGATTTAAGGGCGCTGCCGAAGGTTGGCGAAAGCGTTGAAGCTGCCAATCTCCCCCCACGTGGGGGAGATGTCCGGCAGGACAGAGGGGGGCGCCGTAGAACGCCAGCCTCAATCACAATCGAAAATGGCCATGCCACACACACCGTTGCCTCCGCAAAACCGCGCAAACGCTCGATCAATGCGCAAGGTCATGACCGACGCAGCTCTGGAACGAGCTTCGCGCGCATAGGCTGATGGGCCTAGGCTTTCGCAGGCAATTTCCGATCGCTGGCTACATTATCGATTTTGCGTGCCCGGAAAAGAAGCTCGTCGTGGAAGTCGACGGGTCGCAACACGGCCAAGCAGATTCCGCAGTGGCCGACACAGTCAGGACGAAGCGTCTGGAACAGGATGGTTGGGCCGTGCTGCGGTTCTGGAATGATGATGTCATCCGCGACATCGACAATGTCTGCCAACATATTGTGATCGCGGCAGGTTTGGCCGGCACGCCCTGATATGCCGGCGGGACAGCGCCCCCCTCTGTCCTGCCGGACATCTCCCCCACTTGGGGGGAGATCGACAGCTTCGCCGGTCGGCCCCCTGTCAATCCCCGTGCTGCTGGCGCCTGCGCGATCGGCCTGCGGCCATCAAGCGAAGTCTTGCAGGTTGGCTTCCCTGAGCTTGGCGCCTGCCAGCAGGGCTTCGAGCACCTGCTTCTTGAGATTGAGGCACTGCGAGCGGGCAAGTTTGACGATGCCGGAAACTTCGCTCACCTCGCAGGCATGAACCAGGTCCTTCTGCTGACCGATGATCAGCTGTGTGAAGTCGCGCGATCTGAATCCGAGGTGGAGGACCCTCTCCGACTGGTCGAGTATCTGGCCCAGCAGCTGCGCCAGGCGTGAATTTCCGGACAGTTCCGCCAAGGCAAGACGAAAGGCGCGATCCGCCGCCAGGAATGCAACATGGCTGCGCAATGTCTCCGGCTTCAGCACCTTCCTGGCCGCCTGCCTGACCTCTTCGAGCCCCCGCTCGGTAAGACCCGACGCGGCCACCCTGAACACTTCCGGCTCGATCAGACTGCGGACATCGAAGATCTCGGTGACATCGCGCAACGTCAGTGGCGTGATGACATAGCCGCGGCGCGGCTCGCTCCTGACCAGCCCTTCCTGCATCAGCCGGGTCAGCGCCGCGCGGATCGTCGCCTTTCTGATCAGGTATCGATCGCCTATCTGCTTTTCCGTCAGCGTTTCACCGGGGCGCAGCACGCAGGCGACGATGTCGCTCTTCACCTGCTCGTACGCCTGCTCGCTGCGCAGCAGGTCGGCGGTCGACGGCGCCGCGGCCGTGCCGGTGGACAGCGCCGGTTTCGGCGATGCGGCTGTGAAATCACGAGGAGTCATGCTTGTTCCATTCTGGCGATCCGGTTGACGCCGCCATCGACTTTGAGTAGCATTGAGCATCTCAGGTCGATCATCTGGTCATCTCAAAAGGGATAACTGGCAATGGCTATTCCCGTTGGCTCGCCTCTCTACGCGGTTGTCAATGATATCGTCAACGCCGCAGGAAGTCCCGATCCCCTCGCACGAATAAGGGCGGTTTTGGGCGACCATACGAGCCGTCTTCACGCATTGGGGGTGCTCGTGCATGAAGAAGAAGACGACGAGGTGCTTCTCCATGCAAGCCGGAATTTGACGATCTATCACATCACGCTGTCGCCCGGCCTGCAGTACCCAGCCCACAACCACCTGATGGACGCGTTGATCGGCATCTACAAAGGTGGCGAGACAAACTTCATCTACCCCGATGCCGCCAGCAAGCTCGATGCCCCGCAACGGCAGGACGCCACCGCGCCTACCGTGCTGCACCTGCCCCCGCATACCGTGCATTCGGTAGCCAACACCGGCAGCGCACGGTCGGGCGCGCTGCATGTCTATCTGGGCGATCTGCCGGCGACCCATCGACAACTCTGGGATCTGCAAAGCAATCAAGCCGAGCCTTTTGACAACGATCGCTATCTGGCCGGCGCCCAGCCCATCGAGCAGTCTTGAGGGGCGAGCGCCCCTTCTCCCTTCAGAACAGGAACGACGCCGTGGCGGGGTTTGGGCCGGTGCGGCCGTCGGGCGAATCCATGCCCCGGATCGTCTGCAGGTCCTGCGCATCCAGCTCGAAATCGAAGACATCGAAATTGGCGGCGATGCGATCCTGGCGGATCGACTTTGGAATAACGATCAGCCCTTCCTGAAGGTGCCAGCGGATGATCGTCTGCGCCGCGGACTTGTCATACTTCCTGGCGATGCCCGCGATGGTCGGGTCGCCCAGCAGCCGGCCGCTGCCCAGCGGGCTCCAGCTTTCGATGCGGATGTCGTGGCTGGCATGAAAGTCCCTGATGCCGCGCTGCTGGAGCTGGGGATGCAGCTCGATCTGGTTGACGACGGGCGTCACGCCGGTCTCTGCGATGATCCGCTCCAGATGGTCCTGGTTGAAATTCGAAACGCCGATTGACTTGATGCGGCCGGCCTGCCTGAGCTCGACCAGCGTCTTCCACGCCTCGACATATTTATCCCGGCCGGGCACCGGCCAGTGGATCAGGAACAGGTCGAGCTGATCGATGCCGAGCTTCTCCATCGTCTCGTCGAAGGCGCGCAGCGCCGCATCGCGCTGGTGCGCGCCGTTGCGCAGCTTGGAGGTGATGAACAGCTCGCCTCTCGGCACGCCAGCGCTGCGGATCGCCTCTCCGACCCCTTCCTCGTTCTGGTAGCCTTCAGCGGTGTCGATCAGACGATAGCCGGCCTCGATCCCCCAACCCACCACCTGGGCGGTGATATCCTGGTCGACTTGCCACACGCCAAGGCCGAGTTGGGGAATGGCGGAGCCGTCGTTCAACGCAATCTGTTCAGGCATGGCAGGTCCTTTGCAAAAGATGATCCGGGCGGTCCGCCCGGCGCATGCCCTATCTAGGTTCGACAGGGAGCAACGGCCAGTCGTCAGCGGTCAAATTTGCGGGTGCGAGCTCACCTCGGCCGGCGCACCGCCCGCACCACCCCGGCGGACACGCTGCCGCAGAAGAGGCGGTCGCCGCCATCGGATTCCAGCCCCGAGACGCCCATGCCGGCCGGCATGTCGAGCTTCTCCAGAACCTTGCCGGTTTGCGGGTCGACGCGGCGCAGGTCGCTCTGCTCGCCCTCCCAGGTGGCGTGCCACAGTTCGCCGTCAACCCAGGTCACCCCGGTGACAAAGCGGTTGGATTCGATGGTGCGCAGGATCGTCCCGGTCTCGGGGTCGATCTGGTGAATCCTGCGCTCCCGGTACTGGCCCACCCAGAGCGTCCCTTCGGCCCAGGTGAGCCCGGAGTCGCGCCCGCCGCCGGGCGCCGGAATGGTGGCCAGCACCTTGCCGGTGTCGGGGTCGATCTTCTGGATACGGTCATTGGCGAGCTGGAAGAAATGCCGGCCGTCATAGGCGGTGCCGGCGTGCGCAGCGACATCGATCGAGCGCAGCGCCTGCCCGCTTTCCGGATCGAAGGCGTTCAGTTTCTCACCGGAGGCAAACCAGACATTCTGTCCGTCAAAGCTCACCCCGTGCACGGTGTCGACGCCCGGAAAGGGTCCGTATTCGCGCAGGATTTCGGCCGCTGAATGTTTCATGTCTTTATCCTCACTGAGATGATCGGCACTTTTCGGGGATCATGCTCTAACCGTTCGGCAGCGGTGCCGGGAGTAACAAGGTCGTCGTGAATCCGGCCACCGGCGGTGTCATCCAGCGGCGCGCCCGGCCGTGCCCGAACGACTGCACCTTGCCGGCCTCGCCGAGCTGCTCCAGCGCCCGCTGCACGCTGCGCTGGCCGGTGCCAAGCGCCAGCGCCAGCGCCGAGCTCGCCCAGGATTCACCATCGGCAAGCAAGGCCAGCACCGCCGCGTGCCGCTCCTCGATCGGCCGCGCCAGCACCACCACCTCGCGCGCCTGGCGCGGCGCCAGCGCGAAGCCTTGGCTCGTGGCACTGATGTCGGCAAGCGTGCGCAGTTCGGCGCGCAGCCGGCCGATCTCGACCCGCAATCGCGCGCGATGTGATTCATCGGCGTGCCTGCCGCCAAAAGCCTGCGCGATAAGCGTCATTCGCGACACATCCGCCGGCCATGCTTCGGCGAGTGTACGCGCCAGTGCAAACAGCACCGGGCGCGTTGCCAGCGAGACCATGGTTTGCTGTTGGCGCACGAGATAGCGCAAGGCATCGACGACCAACGCCGGCGACGCCTGCAGCGCCTCGACCTCCTCGAGCCGCAACGGGCGCTGCTGGCCACGCGCGATCAGCCGCGCCGCCGGCGCGTCCAGCGCCAGGAATGCGCTGTCGACCTCGGCCATCAGCCCCGGGATGCCGGCCCGGCGGGCGGCGTGGCGCGCCCACTCCAACGCCGTACGCGCAGCCCTCGTCTTGAGGCGCCGCATCGCGATGCCGGCGACGGCCAGTTCGTGCGCCGCCCTGGAGGCCGGTGGAAGCGGCGCCGGGTCGAGCCCGGCAAGCACGTCTTCTGCCTCGTCGAGGCGACCAATCAGCAGCAGTCGCCGCACCTTGAGGTGGCCGGCATGCGCGGCGTTCAGCCGGTCGCCATGCTTTTCCAGCGTCGCTCGCGCTGCATCCAGCGCCTTGGCCGGCCAGCCGAGGTCACGCGAGACCAGCGCGATCTCCGCCTCGGCGACGACGCATCTGGCGCGCGCCACCGCCTCTTTCGGCCCAAAGGCGCGCGCGGCCCGCCGCAGCAGCGCCTTGGCGCGGTCGAGGTCGCCGAGCTGCGCCATCGCGATGCCGCGCAACGCCAGCGCCGGCGCGTCCTCGCGCAAGGCGACGCGGTCCAGCGCGCCGAGCGGATCGCCCCCGGCCAGCGCCAGTGCCGCTGCCGTGATCAGCGAGTCCATTCAAATCCCGTCACACTTGTAACTCCCACCCCTGCGCTGCTCGCCCTAACTTAAGTCATGACCGCCAACCAGCAAGCCGTATCGGCAACAGGCGGCACACTAGGACACGACAATGACTGGGATGATGACCTAGCCATCAGGACTGGCTGAAAGCGCCGTAGCCGCCGTTAACGCCAATTCCCGCATTCGCTAGCCTGAGCATCTCAGGTATCGATATTAAGAATCTCATAAGGGATAACTGACAATGCCTGACTCCGACGATCTGCCTCTCCACGCGACGAACGACACGGTCGAGCGCGCCGGGCGCCACCCCTGCTGCGGTGGGCCTGTCCATTCAAATCCCGTCACCCTTGTAACTCCCACCGCAGCACTTCATCGCCCTACCCTACCGCACGATCCGCAAGCAACAACACGCCGCCACAGCGCGACGACAGACTGACAAAGGAGACGAGCAATGACCAAGCACACCGCAATGAAGACCCCACCAATCGTTTCGCAGCAGGCGTGGGATGCCGCGCGCGAAGAGCTGCTGGTGAAGGAGAAGGCGACGCTGCGCGCCAAGGACGCTCTGGCCGCCGAGCGCCGGCGCATGCCGTGGATGGAAGTGGACAAGGCCTATGTGTTCGAAGGGCCGAATGGCAAGGCGAGCCTGCTCGATCTGTTCGAAGGCCGACGCCAGCTGATCGTCTACCGCGCCTTCTTCGAACCGGGAGTCCATGGCTGGCCCGATCACGCCTGCCGCGGCTGTTCGCTCGGCGCCGACCAGGTCGGCCACCTCGCCCACCTCAACGCCCGCAACACCACGCTTGCCTACGCCTCGCGCGCACCGCAGGCCGACATTGCGCGGCTGAAGAAGCGGATGGGGTGGGAGATGCCCTGGTACACCATCACCGACAGTTTCGACAAAGATTTTGGCGTCGACGAATGGCACGGCCACAACGTCTTCATCCATGACGGCGACCGGGTGTTCCGCACCTATTTCATCAACAGCCGCGGCGACGAGGCGATGGGCACCGTCTGGAGCTACCTCGACGCAACGCCGCTCGGCCGCCAGGAGATCTGGGAAGACTCGCCCGAAGGCTATCCGCAGACCCCGCTCTACAGCTGGTGGAACTGGCACGATAATTACGACGCCGCGCCCGACCAGAAATGGGCCGAGGTGTCGGCTGCCGGCGAAGCGGCGTTCAGGGACAAGCAATAGAGCATTGGCGAGAGCGCCCGGCGCTACCCATCCAGCTTGAGTTCCTCTCCCCGCCTTTGGCAGGGGCGAGGAACCCAGGACCTGGTGGGCATAACCATCAAGGGAAAAGGACCATGAGCGATATCCATACCGGTGCCAGCGGCGCGATCCCTGCTGAAGAAACAACCGCGACCACCCCAATCGTCGCCGACTGGCTGTGCCTCGCCGCGGCACCCACCTTCGCCCTGATGGCTCTGTTCAGCTGCATTCAGAATGGCGATGCGGCTATCCTGTGCATGGGTGCGAACGCTTCGCTGCTGACCAGCATGCCGGTGATGTATCTCCTGATGAGTGCCTTCCATCTGGCGCCCTGGCTGAGGGTGATGTCCGGCCGGCCGGTCCGGCAATGAGGCTGGTCAGGCTGAAAGCGCCGGGTGGCTTGGACAACCTCGAACTGGTCGAGGAAGACCGTCCCCAGCCAGGACCGGGTGACGTGCTGGTCAGGATCCTGGCCTGCTCGTTGAACCTGCGTGACGATTTCGTGGTGCAGGGCAAGATGCCGTTCGCCGACGGCCGCGTTCCACTGTCCGATGGCGCAGGCGAGGTGATTGCAATCGGCAACGATGTCGATGCGTTCAAGGCCGGAGACAGCGTCGTCAGCACCTTCTACCCCTGGTGGCTGGGCGGTGACATGACGCCCTCCACCAGGCGCGACATACCGGGAGAAAGTCTTGACGGTTTTGCCAGCGAGTATGTGTGCATGCCGGCGCACGCCTTCACCAAAGCACCAGTGGGCTACACGCATACCGAGGCGGCAGCGCTTACATGCACGGGCGTCACCGCCTGGCGCGGCCTGGTGGTGTGCGGCAAGGTGAAACCCGGCGATACGGTGCTGGTCCTCGGCACGGGCAGCGTATCGCTGTTTGCGCTGCAATTCGCCAAAGCCGCCGGCGCCCGGGTCATCGCCACGTCTTCCGACGAGCAGAAGCTGGAAAAGCTGAGAAGCCTCGGCGCCGATGCCGTCATCAACTACAAGGCCGTGCCGGACTGGGGCCGCAACGCCAGGGATTTGACGGACGGACGCGGCGTCGATCACGTGATCGAGGTCGGCGGGCCTGCTACGCTGGCGCAGTCGGTAGCGGCCTGCCGGACGGGCGGCCACATCGCCCTGATCGGCGTCCTGACCGGCTTTGCGGCGGAAGTGTCGATCCCGGCCCTGTTTTCGAACCAGATCCGCATCAGCGGGATTTCGATTGGCAGCAGGGCGGACCAGGAGGACATGATCCGCGCCATAGAGGTCAACCGTCTGAAGCCCGTCATCGACCGCCGTTTTTCGCTTGAGGACATCGCTGCCGCCTTCACGCACTACGAATCCCAAGTGCATTTCGGCAAGGTCTGTCTCGAACTTTGATCGCGCCTGGACGCCAGAGAGCGACCAGGCCACTTTGATGCGCTTTGCCATCGCGAAGACGGCAACCTGGCAGCCCAACGCGTTGATCGTCCATCAGCAACAGCTAATTGACAGTCCCAGAGAAACGGCGCCCACTGGCTGCACAGGTGGATCGCAGTATCAGGCGGGCGATATCGACCGCCGGCGTCACCTTGGGGAGGATGCCATGCCAACCGTCATTGGCCATCACAACATCACGAAAGACAGCAAGCACTGGCTCAGTTCACCCAAGCGCAAGGAGCTTTTCGGCTCTCTTGGGATCACCAACATCCGCACGTTCGTCGATCCGCAGAATCCGAAACGAGTGGCTGTGATGATGGACGTTCCGGACATGGACGCCCTAGCGGCAATGATGCAGAGCCAGAAAGCCGCTGACGCGATGGCCTTCGATGGCGTGGTGCCGGAGTCGCTGGTGATCCTGGTCGAAGCGAAGGGCTAAATCCAGGAAAGTCTGCGTTTCCCTGAAACGATGAACCGCTCTGGCCGGTCCGCATTGCTTGTTTTCCATTCGACCTAATGCAGATGCCTGAGCTTGTCGGGATTGCGCATCACATAGATGGCCGCGATCTTTCCGTCCTCGATGTCGAGTGCGGTCGTCTGCAGTTCGCCATCGGCTTCCAGCGTGATGAAGCCGGGCAATCCGTTGACAAAACCGACACGGACAAGTGTCGAGCCGTTCTTCTGAAGCCAGGCCGCCACACGCTCATATTGCTGCATGACGGCATCGAACCCCAGCACCACTTCCGTCGCTGCCGGACGCTTTCCGCCGCCATCGGCATGGGCGCTGACATCGGCTGTCAGCATCGCGCCAAGCGCCTTCATGTCGCCGCTGCGCGAGGCGGCGAAGAAGGCCTCGGCGAGCTCGAGGCCGCGTTGCTTTTCCACCTTGAAACGCGGCCTCGCCTGGCGGACATGGGTGCGTGCGCGGGCGGCGAGCTGGCGGCAGGCGGCGGGTTCGCGCTGGATGGCGGCCGCGACCTCCTCAAATCCCAGCCCGAACACATCGTGCAGCAGAAACGCCGCCCGCTCGAGCGGAGAGAGACGTTCCAGCACCAGCATCATCGGCAAGGTGACGTCCTCCACTTCGTCCTCTTCCACGATGGGATCGGGAAGCCAGGGGCCGACATAGGTCTCACGCTGGCGGCGCGCGGATTTGAGCTGGTCGAGACAAAGCCGCGTGACGGTGCGGCGCAGGAATGCCACGGGCTCACGCACTTCGCTGCGGTCGGCCCTCATCCAGCGGATGAAGGCCTCCTGCACGATATCCTCGGCGTCCGCCACGGAGCCAAGCATGCGGTAGGCGACGCGCATCAGCGTCGGACGCAGTGGGTCGAAGCCCGCCGCTGCATGCTCGGACCCTGCGCTCGTCATCAGGCTGCCGCCGCCTTGGCCGCGGACCTGATCGCCGCCGGATCGGCCCAGCCACCGAACCCAACCGCAAGGCGGTTGTAGCCGTTGATGACATTGATCATCAAGGTGAGCTTGACCTGCTCCTCCGGCGTGAACTCGGCCTTCAGCGCGTCATAGGCGCTTTCGTGCGTATGGCCTTCGCAAATCCGCGTCAGCGCCTCGGTCCAGCCGAGCGCGGCGCGTTCGCGATCGGTATAGCAAGGCGCCTCGCGCCAGGCCGACAGCAGGTAGATGCGCTGCTCTGTTTCGCCGTCCTCGCGCGCAAACACAGTGTGCATGTTGAGGCAGTTGGCGCAGCCGTTGATCTGGGATGCACGGATCTTCACAAGCTCGGCCAAGCTGGGCTCGAGGCTGGAGGAAATGGCAAAGGACGCGCGCTGCCATTCCTTCATCAGCGAAGGGGCAGCGGTGAAGAGATCGAGTTTTGCAGTCATGAGCGGCTTCCTTCTGTTGGTGCCGACATCATGACGAGGCAGGAGCCGCCGGTGTGACATGCACGCCAAATTTTAATGCACGTCGCCAACCCGCGCGACGGGTCGCGCCAGCCCTTGGTGGCGGGCGGCGGTGACGCTTGCCTAGGTCGCGATATCATTGACCGGCAGCAATGGTTTGGGGAGGTCAACCTCCCCAAGCCCGGTGCGCAGCTCGATCTCGATGTCGCGGCAGATTTGCGAGATCGGAACATCGTTGGCGTTGCCCTCGAAAGGGTTGGCGCTGCTCTCGCCGACCTGGTCGAGAGACATGTATGCCCACCCCAGAAGCGTGCTGAACGGGATCGTGAGCCAGATCGCGATCGGGCCGAGTGCGCCGCCCAGTTTGCCCATGTCGGCAAAGACCGGAACGACCCCGAACGGCAGCAAGGTGCAAAAGATCATGACGAACATGGAACTGACGATGGCGTATTGCCGGGGATATGGATTGTTCTTGATGCGATCGCAGCGCGCCTGCTGATCATGGAAGTCGCGGATCAGCTTCGTGAGTTCGACATAGACCTGCGGAGGGATTTTGGCGTCCTTGAACAACGTATTGACCTGGACCGATTGCATTTCAAGCAGGGTTATCTCCGGATGCGGCGATTTCAGGACGGCCTCGCTATGTTCGCCCAGCAGCGCAGGCAGTTCATTGGCAAGCGAGCCTGAATCCTCCCGGATATGATAGCGCCGCCGGAACTCGACGTTGGCTGCCCGCCCCATGGATTCCCATGGCATCGGCCGCCGCAGCGCAAACCGTAGTGCCGTCAACCAGGCGAGATGGCGGTAGATGAGTTGCCTTGCTGTCGGCACGTCATTGAAGTCCCTGCAGAAATTGGACCACAACCGGCTGCTGGCAGTAATTTGCGCAAAGGCTTGCAGCGCTTCACTGCTGCGAGTGAATACCTGCGAATTCTTGAACCCGGCAACGAGTGATACGGTGGTGCCGAGCACGAGCACCACCGACCATGGCACCGAGAATCCGGTGATGCCCGGAAGACGGTAGGCCGCCACAGCCAGTGCACTCACCACCACCATGTAGATGACACTGCGCCGCGACCAGAGTGTGAAGTCTATCACCTTGTAGGAACGGCCTACATACATCGGATGCCCCCGAAAGCGTGGACGACAAGCAAATCAGACCATCACGCCTAGCATACCGTTTGCTCATCATGAATGGCCGTTCTTGGCATGAAGCCGACTGTTTCGGGACCGATTTCCCAGTCGCTCTAACCTCGTCTCGGCATCGCCGAACCTCAACCCCTCCAGCGACACGAACCAGCGCGAGCGGTCGGCTGTGTCGGGCTCCGCAAAACCAGCCTGGGGCGCAGGATCTCCCCTGCGCCCCAGGCGATTTCGCCTACCTCAATTGCACTTCGGCTTCGCACCGTTGCAGGCGTCGACCAGTTCGGCCGGCGGATCCTTGTGGAAGACGGTCTTGAAGGATTCCAGCACGTTGGACTGCACCACCGGCAGGGACTGCACGCCGACCCAGGCCGGCGGCGTCTGGCCGATCAGCGCCTTCATCATCGCCAGCGCTTCGGCGACGCCCTGATCATAGGGGCGCTGCGAACCGGTTGCCTTAAGCGGGCCGCCCTTGGCGATCTCGATCGCCGACTGCAGGCCGAGGTCGACCGTGGTGATCGGAATGTCGATACCTTGCGCGCGCATCGACGACAGCGTGTCGAGCGCCGGCTGGTCCCACACCGCAAACAAGCCCTTCACATCGGGATTGCCGGTCAGGAAGTCGCCGGCGATCTGCGACACCTTCGAGGGGTCGGTGAAGTCGACCTGCTTCATGACGATGTCGGGCCGGTTCTTCTTCATCCACTCGCCGACGCCCTTGGTGCGCTCATTGGTGCTGAAATAGTCGACGCCGAAATTCACCAGGCCGATCGTGCCGCCCTTCGGCATGCAGGAAGACAGGATCTGCGCCGCGATCTGGCCGTTGCCCTGGCTGTCGGCCGAGATCATCGAGGCAAAATCCTTCGGGTGCTCGAGGCCGACCGGAATGCTGTCCATAAACACCAGCTTGATGCCGGCCTCCGACACCTTCTTGTAGGTCGGCGCCGTCGCGGTGAAATCGACGGGGATGGAAATGATGCCGTCAGGATGCTGCTGGATGGTGTTCTCGATATCGGCGATCTGCTTGTCGACCTGATATTCGGCCGACGCCACGCCAGTGACAGTCACGCCATACTTGGCCAGCGTTTCGCTGATGCCTTGCACCTGCAGTTGCGACCAATCGAGGTTCACCGTCTGCATGGAAATGCCGACCTTGAACTTGCCGGCTTTGACCTTGGCGGCTTCGTCGTCGCTCAATTTCAGCTCGTCGGGCGAGGCTGCCTTTTCACCATGCGGGCCCTGGCCGACAATGCCCTTGGGGCCGAGCGTGGCCATGTCGACGCCGGCAACACAGGTCTCCGGCGTTTGCGCTGGGCTTATGGACGTCGACAGGGCGAACGCGCTGGCGGCGATGCTCAATGCTAGGAAAAGCGAGTGGATTCGTGCCGAGTGCTTCATGACTTTCCTCCGTTGATCGTTGACGTTTGTGTTGCCGTTTGGAGCCGGCAATTTTCTGCTGATATCCGCGGATGCGCGCCTTACCTCCTCGTGAAGGCGACCGCGGCGACGATGATTGCTCCCTTGATGACGAGTTGCAGTGACGAGCTGACGCCGAGCAGCACCAGCCCATTGTTGAGCGTGCCGATGATCAGGCTGCCGAGCAGCGTACCCAGCACGAAGCCGCGACCGCCGAACAGGCTGCAGCCGCCGAGGATCACCGAGGCGATGACATCGAGTTCCATGCCTTGCACCACGTCGGGCCGCGCCGCGTGCGAACGCGCCGACAGGATCAGCGATGCCAGCCCCGCGAGCGTCCCCGTCAGCACGAAGGCCAGCGTGGTGACCTGCTTGATATGGACGCCGGAATAGAGTGCCGCAGTCGGGTTGCCGCCCGCGGCATAGACCCGCCGCCCATAGACGCTGTAGTGCAGCAGCAGGATACCGGCGATGGTGACGCCAAGCGTCCACAAGATCGGCGCCGGGACGCCCAGCACCGAGCCTTCGCCGAAGATCGCGAAATAGTATTCGTTGGTGATGATGACCGGCTTGGTGTTGGTGACCATCAGCGCAAGGCCGCGCGCGCCGCTCAACGTGCCCAGCGTCACCAGGAAGGACGGGATTTCGAGGCGGGTGGTCAGCACGCCGTTGATCAGCCCGATCAGCGCCCCGGTGCCCAATCCCGCCACAGCGCCGACGACCCAGTTGTTGGCGACGAAAGCCATGGCCAGCGACGCGCTCATGCCCGAAAGCGCTAGCGTCGAGGCGACGGACAGGTCGATCTGCCTGGAGATGATGACGAACGTCATGCCGACGGCGATGATAGAGACCAGCGTCGTCTGACGGCCGATGTTGAGAAAATTGTCGATCGACAGGAACCAGGGCGACGCCAGGCTGAAGACGATCAGCATGACGGCGAAGGCGACGTAAAGCATGTAGGGACGCTCGCCCTGAAGCAGATGCTGCAACGCCGAACGACCGCCTGGCTGGTTGACGGCAGCCCCCCTTGCCATCGGTGGATTTGCCGGGCTTTGGGTGTCGGTCATGCCGCGTGCTCTTCCGATGGCTGCGAAAGTTGAATGAGGTGATGGAGATCCTCGGCGCTGCCGAATTCCTGTCTCGCAATCGTCTTGGTGATCCGGCCATCGACGACGATCGAGATGCGGTCGCAGAGCTGAAGCAGTTCGGAAAGATCCGAAGACACCAGCAGCACACCGCTTCCAGCCGCGGCTGCGGCACGAATGACACCGTAAATCTCCTCGCGCGCCCCGACATCAACACCAACCGTCGGTTCGTCGAGCAACAGCACGCGCGGCCGCGGCTCGTTCCATTTGCCGAACACGACCTTCTGCTGGTTGCCGCCGGACAGGTTCTTCACTGTGGTCGATGCGCCTGGCGCCTTGACGGCCAGCCGGTGCATCGCGGCGTTGGCGTGCTCGCTCGCCGAGCGGTGCTGCAACCACCCGAAGCGCGAGAAATACGGCAGCCGCGGCAGGGTCAGATTGCGCTCGATCGAATGTTCAAGAACCAGACCCTGGACGTGCCGGTCCTCCGGCACCAGCGCGATGCCTTGCCGTATCGCCGCGGCCGGATCGGTTCGGTTCAGCGAAACGCCGTCCAGGCTGGCGTCGCCCGACTGGACGGGCCGCAGGCCGAAGATCGTCTGCAGGATTTCGGTGCGTCCGCTACCGATCAGGCCGGCAAGGCCGTGGATTTCGCCGCTGCGCAACTCGAGATTGGTCCGGTCCAGCCTGTCATTGCTGACGCCCCTCAATTCGAGCACGGGCTTTTCAAGCGAACCAGGCGGAGCCGACGACGGCATGCTTTGTCCCGCTGCCGTGCTGTCCGCCTTCAGAACGGCGTGATCCGGCCCGACGATGGCGCCGACCAACTGCCTCATATTGGTCTGCGACGTGACAAATGTTCCGGCGTTCTGCCCGTCGCGAAACACGGTCACCCGGTTCGAAATCCTGAAGACCTCATTGAGGCGATGCGTGACGTAGATCACCCCGACACCCCGCGCGGCGACCGCACGGATCGCCTCGAATAGGATCTTCTCTTCATCGTCGGTCAGCGCCGAGGTCGGCTCGTCGAGGATGAGGAGGCGAACGTCGCCCATCAGCGCCTTGGCGATCTCGGTCATCTGACGATAGGCAAAGGGCAGCGACCCGACCAGAGCGCGGGCATCGAGCGGGATGTTCTGTGACTTGAGGAAGGCTTCTGCCTGCGCTACCAACTGGCGTTTTTTCAGGAAGCCGAAGCGGGTCTTCGGCTCTCGCCCCAGCATCAGATTGTCGGCAACCGAGAGCGATTCGACCAGGCTCAGATCCTGGTAGACCACCGCCACGCCGGCATCACGCGACTGGGCGGGCGAAGTGAACGAGGCAGGCCTGCCGTCGATCTCGATCGAGCCGCCATCATGCACATGCACGCCGCTCAGGATCTTGATGAGCGTCGATTTGCCGGCCCCGTTTTCACCAAGCAGGGCGTGCACTTCACCGGATAGGATTTCGAGACTGACACCGCGCAGCGCATTGACGCCGCCGAACCGCTTCCTGACGCCCTCGACGCGCAGCAAGGGGGCCTCGGACGATGGCGAAATCGAACCCTGTTCGATCATGACGCCTGCATTTCCTTCCCTTGACGCGTCCCCTACCCCGGAATGTCGAGATTGTCTTCTTGAGACTTCTCTTACTTTTTTTGTGACTTTTCCATCAGGTTGGCGAAATGTCAAACGGAGTCAGGCCGGCAGTTGGAATGATTCCGGTCCAACCTCGCCATGTTCGGTGATGACGGCGTCGAAACCGTCCATGGCTGAGAAGAAGGCGCGCTTGAGCTTGCCGATCTTGCTGCTGTCGACGACGAGGTAGTTTTCGCGCGCCAGGCCCATCACCTTCTGTTTCACCACCGCCTCGTGAAAATGCTCGCAGGTGGCGCCACGTTTGGCATCGACGCCGGCAGCCGACAGAAAGGCAGCATTGATGCCAACGCTCTTCAAAATATCGAAATCATGCGTGCCCGAGAAAGACGCCGAAGCGGGATGATAGACACCCCCCAGCATGATGATCGTTACATTGGCCTTGCGGGTCAGGCGCTCCGCGACATTCATGGCGTAACATATTGCCGTTATTCGATAATCGTCAGGAATGAGGTCGATCAGATGGATCAGTGTCGTGCCGCAATCGATGAAGATCGTCTCGTCGGGCCGAATCTTCCGCACCGCGTGCAGGCAGGCTTCGCGCTTCGCCGCCGCATGGCTGTCGGCCGCGGTCGCCAGTTCGTAAGGAGCGTCGGTATCGATCTCGGCCGCCGCCAATATGTGTCCGCCGAGAAAGGCGATCTGCCCCTGATTGGTGGCGATATCACGCCGCACCGTCATCTCCGACACGCCGAGAAGCGTTGCCGCTTCGCTCAGGTGGATAACCCGCCGTTCCGACAGCAGATGGATCAGCCGGGCTGTCCTTTGCGCTTTGCGAGCAGTCATGCATTGGGCCTATCGGTCGCCTGAAATGTGAGGAATTTAACAACCGCTCTCATTCGGTTGCAAGCGCAGTGTGCGAATCCGCCCTGCCATGACCGACGGACATGCCTGTTTACAAGGCTCTCGCCTGCCTTGGACCGATAGCGGAGACCGTCAGGCCCTAGCGGATTTCGCCGCCCCGAACCGCAACCCGTCCATCAGCAGCGACACCAGCCGCCGCGAGCGGTCGCGCCATTCCGGGGTGTCGGGCGCCGAATAGATGCCGAACAGCGCGTGCAGCACGTCGGAAGCGTCGACATCGCCGCGGATGGTGCCCTCGGCCACCGCCGCTTCGACCAGCTGCCGCAAGGCCTGAGACACCCGGCCCGACGTGTCGGAAAACAACGTCGAATTGGTGGTGAGCAGGATGCGCAGGCTGGTTGCCAGGCCGCGCTTGGTGGCGATGTAGTCGACGAAGCGCTGCATCCACTGTTCGAGCGCGACATCGGACGGGTGCTTTTGGGCAAGCTCGCCGGCAGCCGCGCACAGCGCTTCCACCTCGCGGCGGTAGACCACCTCGACCAGATGCTCGCGCGTCGGGAAATGCCGGTAGAGCGTGCCGATGCCGACGCCGGCGCGGCGCGCGATCTCTTCCAGCGAGGCGTCGATGCCGCGCTCAGCAAAGACGGCGGCCGCCACCTCGACCAGCCGGTCGCGGTTGCGCTGCGCATCGGCGCGCAGCGGCTTGGCCTCTTCGGCCTTCTCTTCAACGATGGCGAACGGCTCGGCGGCCAATTTTTTTCTCCACGATGTGTCAGGGGCTTGAACCCGGCCGGGCCAGCCCCCACGTAATAAACGGAGGCGCCTCCGTTTTAGTGGAGCACCTTTATCATATAATAGGGGGAACCGGTATGTCACGTGCTGAGAGCTTGCAAGCCGACGAGAGCATGATCTCCCCCTTGGGGGAAGATCAGCTGTCACCAACGCCTGACCTTGCCCTCGCCTGCCCCAACACCAGATCATTCCCATCCGCGTCAAGCAACTGGAGGCAGACGCCCATGACCAGCCAGACCAAAACAACAATTCCCGTCCATCTCGACATCAACGGCCATCGCCACACCCTTCAACTCGAGCCGCGCGTCACGCTGCTCGACGCCTTGCGCGACCGGCTCGGCCTGACCGGCACCAAGAAGGGGTGCGATCACGGCCAGTGCGGCGCCTGCACCGTGCATGTCGACGGTGAGCGCGTGCTCGCCTGCCTGACTCTGGCCGCCCAGGTCGAGGGCCGCACCGTCACCACCATAGAGGGGCTTGCACGGGAGGGCGAACTGCATCCCGTGCAGGCTGCCTTCCTCGAGCAGGATGCCTTCCAGTGCGGCTATTGCACGCCCGGCCAGATCATGTCGGCGGTCGCCTGCATCCGCGAGGGCCATGCCGGCTCCGACGAAGAAATCCGCGAATACATGGCAGGCAATCTCTGCCGCTGCGGCGCCTATCCGCACATCGTCGCCGCTGTCCGCCAGGCAGCCCTGGAGGTCCAGTCATGAGAGATTTTTCCTATCTGCGTGCCGGCTCGGTCGAGGCGGCGCGCCAGGCAGCCGCCCTGCCCGGCGCCATGCTCTTGGCCGGCGGCACTACGCTCATCGATCTCGCCAAATGCGGTGTCGCCGAGCCCGACAGCCTGGTCGACATCACCCATCTCAAGGGGCTGGACAAGGTCGAAGTGAGCGAGCGCGGCGCCACCATCGGCGCACTGGCCAAAATGGGCCATGTCGCCGACCACGCCGACATCAAGAGCCGCTTCCCTGCTGTCTCCGAAGCGCTGTGGCAGGCGGCTTCGGCGCAGATCCGCAACATGGCGACCATCGGCGGCAATCTGATGCAGCGCACGCGCTGCCCCTATTTCCGCGATCCTTCGAATTTCCCTGCCTGCAACAAGCGTGAACCAGGCAGCGGCTGTTCGGCACTCGGAGGCGTCACCCGCGGACACGCCGTGCTCGGCACCAGCGAAGCCTGCATCGCCATGTATCCGGGTGACCTCGCTGCGGCCTTGGTCGCCTTCGACGCGATCGTCCATCTCGGCGAGCGCCGGGTTCCGGTCGACGACTTTTTCCTGGTGCCCGGCACCACGCCCGAAAGGGAACACGCGATCGAACCGGGCGAGATGATCACCGCGATAGAGATCCCCCACTCCGCCGCCGCCCGGCGTTCCACGTACCTGAAGATCCGCGACCGGCAATCCTATGAATTCGCCGCGGCAAGTGCTGCTGTCGGCATCGAGTTCGAAGCTGACGGGCGCACCATCCGGGATTTGCGCGTGGCGCTGGGCGGCGTCGCGACCAAACCGTGGCGAGCGCGGGCCGTGGAAGAGGCATTGAAAGGCAAGGTGCTGGGGCCGGACGCCGTCCGGGCCGCCAGCCTGCTCGCCGTCGAAGGTGCCGTCGACCATGGCGCCAACCACTACAAGATCGAACTGGCGCCGCGCGTCGTCGCCCGCGCCATCCTTAAAATGGGAGAAACGGCATGACCGTTCACAACATCAGAGTTGGCGAATCGAAGCGGGGTGACGCGTCCGATGGCGGCGCCGACGCTGTTGGCGGCCGGCTGTCGCGCGTCGACGGCCCGGCCAAGATCACCGGTGCCGCTAAATACGCCGTCGAGCAGCAGCTCGACGGGCTAGCCTACGCCGTGCTGGTCGAAAGCACGATTGCATCGGGCAAGGTGCGCTCTATCGACACCTCGGTGGCTGAAGCAGCACCCGGCGTGCTCAAGGTGTTGACGCCGGACATCATCATCAGCCTCAGGACCGCGTCCGACTGGTTCGGCACGCCGCCGCCCGATGCGCCCTATTGCCCGCTGGCGCGCGACGTCACCTTTTCGGGCCAGCATGTCGCCGCCGTGGTCGCGGAAACCTTCGAGCAGGCGGTTGCGGCCGCAGCGCTCGTCGAGGTCAGCTATTACGAGACCCCGGCCATCGTCGACCTCAGCGACGCCAAGGCCGGCGACGGCATTCCGATCGACGCCATGACCAAGGAATGGGGCGACGCGCAAGCGGCTTTCGCCTCGGCCCCGGTCCGGATCTGCGCCGCCTACAACACGCCGCGCGAATACCAGGCGCCGATGGAGCCGCATGGCCTGATCGCCCACTGGGAGGGCGACAAGCTCACCGTGTGGGAGCCGAGCCAGTGGCTGGACGGCATGGCGCGCACCTATGCCGAATGGTTCGACGTGCCGTTCGAGAATGTGCGGCTGGTTTCGCCCTATATTGGCGGCGGCTTCGGCTCCAAGGCACTGGCGCTCAGCCATGGCGCGGTGGCGGCAAGTGCCGCCAAAATGCTCGGCCGGCCGGTGAGGCTGGTGATGACGCGGCCACAGACCTTCACCGGCTATGGCGGGCGCGCCGCGACACGGCAGACGGTGACGATCGGCGCCGACCGGCAAGGAAAAATCCAGTCGATCGTGCATCGCGGCATCAATGAAACGTCGATCGACGGCATGTGGGTCGAGCCGCTGGGATCGGTCACCTCGATCATGTACGCGACACCGAATTTCTCCTCAAAGCAGAATGTCGTGCGGGTGAATTCGGTGGTGCCGGGCGCTATGCGCGCGCCGGGTGAAAACCCCTCGGCCTTCGGCATCGAAAGCGCCATCGACGAGCTCGCTTACGAGGTCGGCATCGATCCGCTGGAGATCCGGCTCCGGAACTATGCCGAACAGGATCCGGAGGCGAAAAAAGCCTGGTCGACCAGGCAGTTGCGCGAGGCTTTTGCTGCGGGCGCGGAACGCTTCGGCTGGGCAAAACGGACGCCCGAGCCGCGTTCGATGCGCGACGGCAACCAGCTGATCGGCTGGGGTGTCGCCGCCGGCACCTACCCGGTGCGGCGCGCCTATGGCGAGGCGATCGTGCGCATCCTCGCCGACGGCTCGGTCGAGGTCGAAAGCTCCTCGATCGACATGGGCCAGGGCACCTATACGATCCTGGCGCAGACCGCCGCCGAGACGGTCGGCGTGCCGGCCGACAATGTCGTGGTGAAGCTGGGCGACTCCCGCTTCCCCCGCGCCGGCGTCGCAGGCGGGTCGCGGCTGGCCGGCGTCATGACCGGCGCCGTCTACAAGGCGGCGACCTCGGCGCTCGATCAGCTGGTCGGGCTGGCGATCAGCGATCCGCGCTCGCCGTTCCACGCGCTGCAGGCCAACACGCTGGTGGTCGCCAATGGCCGTATTTCATCGCCGCGCGGCGACGGTCCGGATCTCTCGATCGCCGAACTGCTCAGCAGCGTCGGCCGCGACCACATCGAGGCCACCGGCGACACCATGCCGGCCAATTCGACGGCGCAGGATCGCTACAAGAACTACACCACCATCGCCATGGCCGTGCCGCACACCGAGGGCGACTATTCCCGCCACAGCTGGTGCGCGCATTTCATCGAGGTGCGCGTCGACGAGGATTTCGGCACGGTGCGCGTGTCGCGTGTTGTGTCGGCGCTGGATTCGGGCCGGCTCTACAACCCCAAACTCGCCGAAAGCCAATGGAAGGGCGGCATCATCATGGGCATCGGCCAGGCGCTGCTCGAGGAAGGCATCGTCGACCGCCGCCACGGCCGCATCGTCAACAACAACCTCGCCGACTATCTGGTGCCGACCAACGCCGACATTCCCGATATCGAGGTGATCTCGGTCGGCATTCCCGACCTGCACTCCTCGGTGCTCGGCGGCAAGGGCGTTGGCGAGCTCGCCATTGTCGGCGTCGCACCCGCAATCGCCAACGCGGTCTTCCACGCCACGGGAAAACGGGTGCGCGACCTGCCGATCACGCTGGAGAAGCTGATTTAGGAAGGCGACGGCGGGGGGAGATCGTCGTCACCCTCGCCTCGCCAATCTCCAGCGTCAGCCCTTCCCTACCACTCCAACCCGAACGCCAGCTTGCCGAAGTGCAGGCCGCCGGCGGCCATGTGGGCGTAGGCTTCGGCCGCTTCGTTCGGCGAAAACACCTTGTCGACGACCGGCTCGATCCTGGCTGCACCGATGGCGCGGGCGGCGTCGCGAAGGTCGGACACCGATCCGGTGTTGTTGCCGACCACCTTCAGCGCCTTGATGATGATCGGCAGCAGATTGACCGTGGCCTCGGCGCCGGTGACGAAGCCGATGGTGAACAGTGTGCCGCCGGGCGCGGTGGCGTTGATGGCGCGGGCGAAGGTGGCGGTACCGCCGGTCTCGACGACGAGGTCGGCGCCGAGGCCGCCGGTCAGCTCCAGCACCTTGCCGTCCCAGTCGGGCGTCGCGCGGTAGTTGATGAGATGATCGGCGCCGAGTGCCTTAGCCCGCTCCAGCTTCTCGTCCGACGACGAGGTGATGATGACGGTGGCGCCGGCGGCTTTCGCAAGCTGCAGGGTGAAGATCGAGACGCCGCCGGTGCCGAGCAGCACGACGACCGAGCCCGGCCCGACATCGGCGGCGCGGATGGCGTTCCAGGCGGTGGTGCCGGCGATCGGCAGCGTCGACGCCGCCTCGAAGGAGAGATGCGCCGGGACCGGCACGACCGAATTGGCCGGCAACGCGACATATTCGGCCAGCGACCCCGGCAGCGAGATGCCGCGCATCTGCGTCATCTCGTAAGGCCGCGGCCGGCCACCGATCCAGCGCGGCTTGGCATGGGCGACGACGCGATCGCCGACGGCGAATCTCGCAACGCCCTCGCCCAGCGCGACGATCTCGCCGGCGCCATCGGCGACGGGGATGAGCGGAAAGCTCGGTCCGGGATAATTGCCGCTCGCCACCGCGACATCGACGAAATTGAGGCTCGCCGCACGCTGGCGGATCAGCACCTCGCCGCGCTGCGGTTCGGGGGTGGCAATGGTGGCGGCGCGGAAGGCGTCCAGCCTGGGTTGGCTCAGTTCGATGGCTTTCATGGTTTCACTCCGGTGGGACGATTGATGGGTTGAGTGAACCTATCTGCTGCGTTATCTCTGGATAATCCTTGCCTTTTGCATTTGAGTACTGCGAACTATGCAGCAATCCCACGAACCAGTGACCCTTGCCGAAATGGCCGCTTTCGCGGCTATCGCCGAGGCGCGCTCCTTCACCAGGGCGGCGGCGCGTGTCGGGCGCGACGCGACCATCCTGTCGCGGCGCCTGCAATCGCTGGAGGAGCGGCTGGGGGTAAGGCTGCTCTCCCGCACGACGCGCAGCGTGTCGCTGACCGAAGCGGGTGCCGAATTCCTGGTGCGCGTGCGCGCCATCCTCGCCTCCGTCGACGAGGCCGAGGCCGCCGCGTCGGCACATGCCGGCGGCGGCCCGCGCGGCCTGCTCAGGCTGGCGCTGCCCGGCACGTTCGGGCGCATGTGGATCGGGCCGCTGCTGCCTCAATTCCTTGCCGAGTTTCCCGATGTCCGCATCGAGGCCGAATTCTCCAACCGCTTCGCCGATCTGGTCGCCGAGAATTTCGACGTCGCCGTGCGGCTCGGCGCGCTGGAGGATTCGCGCCTGGTGGCGCGCAAGGTGGCGACGCGGCGGCGGCTGCTCTGCGCCGCTCCCTCCTATCTCGCCCGAAGGGGCAGGCCGGAGACACCGCAGGCGCTGCTCGAACATTCCTGCCTGGGCTTCACCGGCTTCCAGACCTTTCCGGCCTGGGAGATGACCGACCGCGAGGGCCGGCGCTTGCGCGTCGAGGTTTCCGGGCCGTTGGTCACCGACGATGCGGAGGTGCTGGTCGAGGCCGCCGTGCAAGGCGTCGGCCTGATGATGAGCACTGACTGGCTGGTCGGCCGCGAACTCGCCGACGGACGGCTGGTGCCGATCCTGGAGGACTGGACGCTGGCCGACGAAGGGGCGGTCTATGTCGTCACGCCCTCAGCCAAGGGACAAGCCGCCAAGACCCGCGCCTTCGCCGACTGGATCGGCAAGCGCTTCGCGCCGGAGCCGCCCTGGCGGCGGTGAGGCCGCTCCTCCCCTACTTCCCCTGCTGCTTCATGAACTGACTGAGCAGATCCACCGGCAGCGGGAACACCACCGTGGATGAGCGCTCGCCGGCGATGTCGTGCAGAGCCTCGAAATAGCGTAGCTGCATGGCCTGCGGCTCGGCCGCCAGCATGCGGCCCGCCTCGACCAGTTTCGCCGCCGCCTGCTGTTCGCCCTCGGCATTGATCACCTTGGCGCGCCGCAGCCGCTCGGCTTCGGCCTGCTTGGCGATGGCGCGGATCATGCTCTCGTTCAAGTCGACATGCTTGATCTCGACATTGGAGACCTTGATGCCCCAGGCATCGGTCCGCTGGTCGAGGATCTCCTGGATATCGCTGTTGAGCTTGTCGCGCTCGGCCAGCATCTCGTCGAGCTCGTGCTTGCCGAGCACCGAGCGCAGCGTGGTCTGCGCCAGCTGGTTGGTGGCGGCCATGAAGTCCTCGACCTGGATGATCGCCCGCTCGGCGTCGACGATGCGGAAATAGAGCACCGCGTTGACCTTCACCGAGACGTTGTCGCGCGAAATCACGTCCTGCGGCGGCACGTCCTGCACCACCACCCGCAGATCGACCTTCACCATCTGCTGGATGAAGGGGACGAGGATGATGAGACCGGGACCTTTGACCCCGGTGAAGCGGCCGAGCGTGAAGACCACACCGCGCTGATATTCCCTGAGGATGCGAATGGCTGCGGACAGGAACATGACCACGACCAGCGCAAGCAACAGGTAGGCCACGTAACCGATGCTCATTGTTTTGCTCCATTCTTTCCGGCGTCGCGCCGCCGCACGGTCAGTACGAGGTCGCTGACATCGGTCACCTCGACGCTGTCGCCGGGTGCGATGGGTTCGTCGGCCTTCGCCCGCCAGCGCTCGCCCTGGGCCAGCACGTGGCCCTCGCCGCCCTGCCAGTCGAGGATCTCGGCCGGCAATCCGCGCATGGCCTCACCGCCGACACGCGGCGGGTTGCTACGCGCCGCCCAGAGATAGGTGCCGGTCAGCAACGCCAGCCCAAGCGTCAGCGCGGCGGCGGGACCAATGACGGCCCATGACATGGCAAAGCCCGGCCCCTCGACCCTCAGCAGCATGGCGGCGCCGAACAGAAAGGCGGCCACGCCGCTGAGCCCAAGCACCACGGTGGGGTTGAAGGCCTCGACGACGAGGAATGCAACGCCGAGCAGCATCAGGGCGAGGCCGGTATAATTGATCGGCAAGAGATTGAGTGCATAGAGGCCGAGCACGAGGCAGATCGTGCCGATCACGCCGGGCGCCACCGCACCGGGGCTGGTGAACTCGAAGACGATGCCGTAGACGCCGACCAGCATCAGGATGATGGCGATGTTCGGATCGGTGATGACGGCAAGAAGCCGGATGAACCAGCCGGGTTCCAGCGTCTCGACCGGCAGCCCTTTGGTCGCCAGAACCACTTTCCTGCTGGCCACATCGACGGTTCGCCCATCGGCCAGCTGCAACAGCTCGGTGGTGTCGTGGGCGACGAAGTCGATCACATGTTCCTGCAGCGCCGCGTTGGCCGAAAGGCTCGCCGCTTCGCGCACGGCTTTCTCGCCCCAGTCGCCATTGCGCCCGCGCAGTTCCGCCAGCGAGCGGATCAAGGCAACCGCGTCATTGGTCACCTTGGCCATCATCGCGTCGCCTGCCGGCCGCCCGGTGGCGTCCTTCTGGTCGCCCTTGTCCTTGTCGCCGCCCGGAAGCGACGGCAGCCCGCCCATCTCGACCGGCGTCGCCGCACCCAGATTGGTGCCGGGCGCCATCGCCGCGACGTGGGTGGCATAGAGGATGTAGGTGCCTGCGCTGGCGGCATGGCCACCGGCCGGCGCGACATAGCCGATGACGGGCACCGGTGAAGCGAGGATATCGGCGATCATCTCGCGCATGGAAGTGACCAGCCCGCCGGGTGTATCGATCTGAAGGATGAGAACTTCGGCGCCCCGCGTGGCGGCTGCATCAAGCGCTTCCTCGAGCTGCCTGGTGCTCGCCGGCCCGATGGCGCCGTCAATCGCGACGCTCAACGCAACCTTCTCGCTCCCGGCCGCAGAGAAGGGAGAAAAGACAGCTGCGGCGACGAAGGCCGCGGCAAGAATGGCCACCCGCGCGAAGGTCACGCTCAAAGCTCCATGGATTCAATATGGGTTGTATTTTGACGAAGTCCATGAGGGGAGCTCACGTCGGCGATTGGCGAACGCGGCTGGGCGCGCAATCTCCCTTGTGGTAGGGGAGATGGCCGGCAGGCCAGAGGGGGCAACTGTGGTCTCTGGAAAATCTATTCCGGCGACGGCACTGGCGGCCGCGATGTCAGCGCTGCGCCGAAGGCGGCGGCAATCACGGCGGCGATGCCGGCCAGTTGCGGCGCGGTCAGGCTTTCGTCCAGGAACAGGAAGCCGGCCAGTGCGCCCAGCCCTGGCTCCAGGCAGGTCAGCGTGCCGTAGATACGGGCCGGCATCCTGGTCAGCGCCACCATCTCCAGCCAGAACGGCAGCGCGCTGGAGAACAGCCCGACCAGCAGCGCGCTGATGGGGCACAGCGCCGGAAACCGCGAACCGGTTACTGCGCCGCCAGTTTCGATGCCAGCCGCGGGCCGGTCTTGACGTCGACGATCTCCGGCTTCGCGCTGTCGACCGTGCCGTCCCAACCGCCGCCGAGTGCCTTGTTGAGGGCGATGTAGTTGGTCGCCAGCAGGACGCGGCTTTGCAGCAGCGTATCCTCCGCCGAATAGAGCGACCGCTGGGCGTCGAGCACATCGAGCAGGCTTGTCTCGCCGGCCTTGTAGAGCGTGCCTTCGAGGCGTGCCGCCTCGCCATAGGATTTCGCCGAAGCGGCAAGCTTGCCGATCCTGATGCGCTCCTGCGACAACAGCACGAGCGCATTCTCTACGTCCTCGAGCGCCGTCAGCACCGACGATCGGTAGGCGATGAAATATTGATCGCGCTGCGCCTTGGCGACCTCGACGGCCGCCTGCAGCTGGCCGGCATTGAACACCGGCACACTGAGCGTCGGCCCGAACGACCAGCCGATCGAGGAGTTCTTGCCGAGATCGCCGAGCTTCAGGGCTGCCGTGCTGATGTCTCCCGTCAGGCTGACCGAGGGATAGCGCGCCGCCTCGGCCTGGCCGATCTTGGCGGTGTATTGCGCGTATTGCCGTTCCGCCATGCGCACGTCGGGGCGCGAGAGCAGGATGTCGGCGGGAATGCCGGTCGGCATCGGCAGGCGCGGCGTCGGGATCGACGCGCCGCGCTTCAGCCGCTCGCTGAGTGCGGCCGGCGGGCGGCCGGTCAGCACCGAGAGACGATGCACGGCCTCGGCAAAGCTTGCTTCCAGCGTTGGAACCGCGGCTTCGGTGCTGCTCGCCTGCCCCATCGCCTTGGCGACATCGGCGGCGGTTGCCGTACCCGCCTGGGCCATGGTGCGGGTGAGTTCGGCGGTCTGCCTCTGCGATGCGGCCGAGCGCCTGGCGAGCGCAATGCGGGCCTGGTAGCCGCGCGCCTGGGCATAGTAGGATGCGACGTCGCCGACCAGGGTCAGAAGGGTCGAGCGCAGCTCCTCCTGCGAGGCGTCCAGCCCATAGCGTGCGGCCTCGACGCCCCTGTGGTTGGCGCCGAACAGGTCGAGTTCCCAGCTGGCGTCGAAGCCGGCCTGGTATTCGCTGTAGATGCCGCTGGAGCCTGATGTGGTTACGGACGACTTGTTGCGGGTGAGCGAGCCGGAGCCGTCGACCGACGGCAGCAATGTGCCGACGCTCTGGCGATAGCTGGCGCGCGCCTCGCGGATCTTGGCCTTGGCGGTGGCGACGTCGAGATTGCCGGCAACCGCTTCGTCGACGAGCGTGTTCAATATGGGATCACGCAGCCGCTGCCACCATCTCGACAATTGCGCCGGTTGGGCGGACTTGGTCGGCTTCTGGCCGCTCCAGTTCGCCGGCATCGGCAGGATAGGCATCTGATAATCCGGACCGACGACGCATCCCGCGAGCAGGACGGCGGAGAGAATAGGCACGATGAGCCGCCTCGCGGCCACCGAGCCACGTTCGAAACCTGTCATGTGAAAAACCCTTATTGCTGGTTGGCTGTTGCCGGCGTCTCGCCCGTATCCTGCCCAGTATCCTGCTTGGCCGCCTTGCCCTTGAAGATGCGGCGCACCGTGACGAACAGCAGCGGCACCAGGAACACGCCGATCACGGTTGCCGCGATCATGCCGCCCATGACGCCGATGCCGACGGAGTTCTGCGCGCCCGAGCCCGCGCCGCTGGCGATCGCCAGTGGCGTGACGCCGAGGATGAAGGCCAGAGACGTCATCAGGATCGGCCGCAGCCTTTGTCGCGCCGCCTCCAGCGTTGCTTCGACGAGCCCCATGCCTGCCGTCTGCCGCTCGATGGCGAACTCGACGATGAGAATGGCGTTCTTGGCCGCGAGACCGATCGTGGTCAGCAGCCCGACCTTGAAATAGACGTCGTTGGTCTGGCCGAACAGGCTGGCCGCCAAAAGCGCGCCGAAGATGCCGATCGGCACCGCGAGCATGACCGCGAACGGGATCGACCAGCTCTCATAAAGCGCTGCGAGGCACAGGAACACGACCAGCGCCGAGATCGCGTAGAGCGACAGCGCCTGGTTGCCGGACAGCCGCTCCTGGTGCGACAGCCCGGTCCATTCGTGGGAATAGCCGGCGGGCAACTGCGCCACCAGCCTGTCGATCTCGTCCATCGCAGCGCCCGAGCTGACGCCCGCTGCCGCCGCGCCCTGGATCTCGACCGCCGCCGACCCATTGTAGCGCTCAAGCCTGGGCGAGCCGAATGTCCAGTGGCTGGAGGCGAAGGCCGAGAACGGCACCATGGCGCCGCTCGCATTGCGGACCTGCCATTTGTCCAGGTCTTCCGGCTGCATGCGGAAGTTCGCGTCCGCCTGCAGATAGACCGGTTTGACCCGGCCGCGATCGATGAAATCGTTGACGTAGTCGCTGCCCCAGGCGGTCGAAAGCGTGTCGTTGATGTCGGCGAGGCTGACGCCGAGCGCGCTGGCCTTTTCCTGGTCGATGTCGATCGAGAATTGCGGCTGGTCCTCCTGGCCGTTAGGCCTTGTGTTGGCGAGCACCTTGCTCTGCCCGGCCAAGGCCAGAAGCTGGTTTCGCGTCTGGATCAGCGCGTCATGGCCGGCGCCATTGACGTCCTGCAGGTAGAAATCGAAGCCGTTGGTGTTGCCGAAGCCCTGGATGGCGGGAGGGGCAAGCGCGAAGACCTGCGCATCCCTGATCTTGGAGAAGGCACCCATGGCGCGGCCGGCGACCGCTTGCGCTGCCAAAGCCGGCGATTTGCGCGTGTTGAAATCCTTCAGCGGCACGAAAGCAATACCGACATTCTGCCCGGCGCCGCCGAAGCCGAAGCCGGAGGCGGTGAAGACCCCTTCGACCGCGTCCTTCTCTTGCTTGAGATAGTGGTCGGTCACCTCTGCCAGCACCCGCTCGGTGCGGTCTTGCGTCGCGCCGACCGGCAACTGCACGCTGGTGATCAGAATGCCCTGATCCTCTTCCGGCAGGAACGAGCTCGGCAGCCGGGCAAACATCCAGCCCATGGCAACGACGATGGCCAGGAAGATGACGAGGAAGCGCCAGGACCGGTTGATGATGCCGTGCGAGCCATCGCGGTAGGCAGTCGTGCCGCGGTCAAAGACACGATTGAACCAGCCGAACGGGCCTGTCTGCGTCGCATGGTCCTTGGGCGGCCGCAGGATGGTGGCGCAAAGCGCCGGCGTCAGCACCAGCGCGACCAGCACGGACAGCGCCATCGCCGAGACGATGGTCACCGAGAACTGCCGGTAGATGATACCGGTCGAACCGCCAAAGAAAGCCATCGGCACGAACACCGCCGAAAGCACGGTGGCGATGCCGATCAGCGCGCCGGTGATTTCGTTCATCGACTTGCGCGTCGCCTCTTTCGGCGACAGCTTTTCCTCCTGCATCACGCGCTCGACATTCTCGACGACGACAATGGCGTCGTCGACGAGCAGGCCGATGGCGAGCACCATGGCGAACATGGTCAGCGTGTTGACCGAATAACCGAACAGCGACAGCACGCCGAAGGTGCCGAGCAGCACCACCGGCACGGCGATGGTCGGGATGATGGTGGCGCGCAGGTTCTGCAGGAAGATGAACATCACCAGGAACACCAGCACGATCGCCTCGGCAAGGGTCTTGACCACCTCCTCGATCGACAGCCGCACGAAGGGCGAGGTGTCGTAGGGATAGACGACCTCGACGCCTTGCGGGAAGGTCGAGCTCAGCCGGTTGATCGTCGTGCGCACGGCCTCGGCGGTGTTGATGGCGTTGGCGCCGGTCGCCAGATTGACGGCGACGCCGGCCGCCGGCTTGCCGTTGTAGTTGGCTTGCGTCGTATAGCTTTCAGCGCCGAGCTCGACGGTGGCGACGTCGTTGAGGCGAACCAGCGAGCCGTCGGTCGTACTCTTCAGGATGATGTTGCGGAACTGTTCGGCGGTTTGCAGCCGGCTCTTGGCCGTCACCGTGGCATTGAGCTGCTGGCCCTTGCGTTGCGGCATGCCACCCAGCTGGCCGGCCGAAACCTGCGTGTTCTGCGCCTGGATCGCGGCGGCCACGTCGCTCGGCATCAGGGCATATTTGGCGAGCTTGTCCGGATCGAGCCAGATGCGCATGGCATAGCTGGAGCCGAACAACTGTGTCGAGCCGACACCTTCGACGCGCTTCAGAGTGTCGTTGATGGTGCTGTCGACATAGTCGGCAAGATCGGTCGAGTTCATCTTGCCGTCGCTCGAGACGAAGCCGATGACCATCAGGAAGCCGGTCGAGGATTTGGAGACGGTGATGCCGTTGCTCTGCACCACCTGCGGCAGCTGCGACTGCACCAGCTGCAACTTGTTCTGCGTCTGCACCTGCGCGGTGTCGGGATCGGCAGCCGTGGTGAAGGTCAGCGTGATCGAGGCCGAACCGGTCGATGTCGAGGTCGCCGTCATGTAGTCGAGATTGTCGATGCCGGTCATGCCTTGCTCGATGACCTTGGTCACCGAATTCTCGACTGTCTGCGCATCGGCGCCCGGATAGGTTGCGCTGATGTTGACCGTGGTCGGCGCGATCTGCGGGTATTGCGAGATCGGCAGGGTGGTGAGCGCCAATAGGCCACCCAGCATGATCACGATGGCGATCACCCAGGCGAAGATCGGCCGGTTGATGAAGAATGCGGACATCGGCTCAGTTCCCGGTCGACTGGTTGCTGGCCGTCTTGGACATGGCAGGTGCCGCCGATGTGCTCTGACCGCGGTCCTTGATCTCGCCGGTCGTCTCGTCGATCGTCACTTCGACACCCGTGGCATCGCTGCCGGGGCGCACGAGCTGCATGCCCTCGACAATGACGCGGTCGCCGTCGCCGACGCCGGAATCCACCAGCCAGTTGTTGCCGACGCTGTTGCGCACGGCGAGCACTCGCGTCTCGACCTTCCCCTGCGCATTGATGACCATGGTCGTTGCCTCGCCCTTGGTGTTGCGGCTGACGCCGCGCTGCGGCACCAGGAAACTGTTCTGGGCGACGCCCTCCTCGACCAGCGCCCGCACATACATGCCGGGCAGAAGCAGGCGGTCGGGATTGGGGAACTCGGCCCTCAGCGCAAAGGTGCCGGTGGTCTGGTCGACATTGGCGCCGGCGAATTCCAGCTTGCCGGTCTGCGCATAGATGGTGCCGTTCTCGAGCTTCAGCCTGACGCTGACATTGGGGCCGCTGAACTTCAACCGACCTTCATTGATGGCCTGCCGCAGGTTGAGCAAATTGGTGCTCGATTGCGTGACATCGACATTGATCGGATCGAGCGCGCGGATGGTGGTGAGCAAGGTGTCCTGATTGGCGGTGACCAGCGCGCCTGGCGTCAGCGAGGACTTGTCGATACGGCCGGCGATCGGCGCGGTGATCTTGGTGTAGTCGAGGTTGATGCGCGCGGTCTCGACACTGGCCTTGGCGGATGCCACATCCGCGTTGGCCTGTGCCAGCGTGGCGGCGGCATCGTCATAATCTTGTTTGGAAACAACGTTCTGCTTCAGCAGGCCGGCATAGCGATCGAACTTGGCCTGCGCGGTCGGCACTGCCGCTTCGGCCTTTTGCTGGGCTGCTTTCGCACTGTCGTAGGCTGCCTGGTAGCTTGCCGGATCGATGAGGTAAAGCGGCTGCCCGACCACCACCTCGCTGCCTTCCTTGAACAGCCGTGCCTGGATGATGCCGTTCACCTGCGGACGCACATCCGCGGTCAGCGAGGCTGTCGTGCGCCCCGGCAGTTCGGCGGTGATCGCCACCGATTGCGGATGCAGAGTGACGACGCCGACTTCCGGCTTGCCGGCCGCGCCCATGCCGGCAGGGGCCCTGTTCTCCTGCGAGCAGGCGGCCAGAAAAAGCGCGCCGCACAACATTGCGGCCCAAGGCGCGAGACGGAGAGCCGACAGGGAAGACTGGCTAGACGGGATAGGCATGGCCTGGATGATCTTTCGCTGGAGTTGCGGTCGCCGCCTGGGCATCGGATCGGTCCACCAGGAGCTGGCCCGGATTGCGGGCGGCATCGAGCAGTGCTTCGAAGCGGCTCATGTCGCGCTCCTTCCGTGCGGCCGGAGTGTACCCGACAAGCAAGATCGAGTTCCTGACCGCGATGCCCACCGGCGTCAGTATGCCGATCAGAGGCGATAAGCCAAGCGCCCTGCCGGTCACGAACATGAAACCGCGCGCCGCGGCCATGGACGTGAGCACCTCACGCGATCTTGCGGTCATGATGTCCGTGGTTGTTGGGTCGCTCCGAAAGCGGAAGCGACAGGCGCCAGGCGACGAAGCTCAGGCGGATTGCGCCCTTCAGCGTGTCGATCGGCAGGGCCGACGGCAAGGCGGTACGATTGACGCGCGGCGCATGGCCGAGCGAGAATCTCGGGCTGGCGGACGCGAGCAGCCGCAGCATTGTCAGAGCTTCCCACATCGCTTCCATTCCATGATTTGAACGATCGGATGGCGGCCGCCATCCGGCGAAAAACCGGCCGGCCCGAGAACGGGTTGGGTATCGGGCCGGCCGGCGCGCAGCCGGTCAGAGTTGCTCGCCGTTCCCGGGCTGGGGCGGGAGCTGCCTGCCATCGTCGGGCAGGCCTCGGGGGCCGGCTGCATCCTCCGGCGGGCCGCCCCAGGGACCGGGGGGTGGTCCGTGGGGGCGATCCGCCGAAGCGAGGATTTCGAGCTGTTCGGACGTCAGCTTGGCGCGAAGTGCCGCGATCGCGTCCTTAAGCTTGCCGGCCGAGACCGCCCGTTTGGTCACCTCGTCCGCCAGTTTCTCCTGGAAGGCGAAGGGATCGGGCGTGCCGCCCTCGGGGCCCTTGGCTTCAGGCCCGCCCGGACCTTCATGGCCACCGAGCCCACCAGGACCTTCAGGGCCACCACGTCCGCCCGGACCATGATCGGGCCGTGGCGGTGCCAGCACGGCCTGCAGTGCGCTGGTATAATCGCGCCAGGCATCGACCTGTTCGCTCCGGATGCCGACGCGGGTCTCGAGCGCCGCAAGCCGAGCCGCCAGCATGAATTCCGGCGGCGGTCCCATGCGGTGGGGGCCAAAGCCTTCCGGCCCAAAAGCTTGGGGGCCGTGGCGCATCGGCCCATGCGGACCGGGCCAAGGCATCGGGCCATGATCTCGACCTTGCTCCGGTCCATCCTGCAGGGCCATGACCGGTGGCGCTTCGCCGGGCGCCGCGCCCGGATCGGGCTGCGCCGCCAGCGCGGGATGGATGGCCGCGGCGGAAAACAGGCCGAGCGCGAAAAGTCTGCTTCGCATGATGTTGTTCCTTTCTCTCATGCTTCGGACGGCCATGAGGATAGGAAGCGTGTTTGTCCGCTTCGCGTCGGCGTGTTGCCGAAGGTTTCCGCAAAAGGGCAATTTGTTTCCGAATGTTTCCCGCGCCCTGCCGGAAACATTCGGTTGCAATTTTCCATGCCGCTTGGGCGCGGCTCTCCCTATAATCGCGGCCAAGCAAGGGCACGGTCATGCAGTCACAACCCCATATCCTCGTCGTCGACGACGATCGCGAGATCAGGACGCTTCTCCAGCGCTATCTCGACGGCCAGGGCTTTCGCGTCTCGGTGGCGGCGGACCGGCGCGAATGCGAGCAGAAGCTCGCCACCGGCCAGTTCGACCTGACCGTGCTCGACGTCATGCTGCCGGACGGATCGGGGCTCGATATCTGCCGCAGCCTGCGTGACCGCAAGCCGCATATTCCCGTCATCCTGCTGACGGCGCTGAAGGAGGATGTCGACCGCATCATCGGCCTGGAGCTCGGCGCCGACGACTATCTCGGCAAGCCGTTCAATCCGCGCGAGCTCACTGCCCGCATCCGCGCCGTGCTCAGGCGCTCGGTGCCCGAGGAAGCGCCTGCGCCGCCCCGCGCGCGCATCTACCGCTTCGCCAGTTACAGGCTGGAACCGGACACCCGCAAGGTGACGGACGCGCAAGGCATGGCCGTCGATCTCACCGGCGCCGAGTTCGACCTGCTGCAGGTGTTTCTCGACCGTCCCGGCCGGTTGCTGTCACGCGACCAACTTCTCGACCTGACGCAAGGCCGCGAGCGCGACCCGCTCGAACGCTCGGTCGATGTTCTGGTGAGCCGGCTGCGCCGCAAATTCGCTGAGACTGGCGACGGGCCGCTGTTCAAGACCGTCCGCAACGGCGGCTATCAGCTCACCGCGCGCGTCGAGACGGTGGAGGGCCACGCGTGAACTCGCTGCGCCGGCGCCTCATCCTGTTGCTGGTCGCCTCGATCGTCGGCGTGGTCGGCCTGGCGACGGCCGCCGTCATCAGCGTCCGGGGCGGTGGACCGCCGCCGGAATTGACCGTGCCCTGGGTTGCCCAGCAGATGGAACTCGTGGTGCGGCTGCTGCCCGGCCCGATTCCGGATGTTCTGCGGGTTAAACTGAGCGACCATGCGGCAGGCGGCAAGGTGGACCGACCGGAAACGGCGATGCTCAACGACATCCTGCGCCGCCGCGGCCTCGACGTTCTGGCCGTCGTCAGCGACAAGGCGGATGAACCTGGCCAGCTTGCATCGGTGCGCCTGCCCGACAATCGCTGGGCGATCATGGAGGTTCCCCACATCACGCCGCCAAGGCGCGAGTGGCTGGTGCTGGCCGGCTGGATCTCGCTGATCGTGGCCGGCGCCACGGCCGTCTCGGTCTATTTCACCGCCGTGCTGATCCGGCCGCTCGAGATGCTTGAGGCCGCCGTCTCCAAGATTGGATCGGATGGAATGCTGGCGGCGGTGCCGGAAGTCGGTTCGGCCGAGGTCAAGGCGACGGCGCATGCGCTGAACCAGCTCTCGTCGCGGCTGAAGACCGCCATGGAAAGCCGCATGCGCCTGGTCGCCGCCGCCGGCCACGACCTGCGCACGCCGATGACGCGCATGCGGCTGCGCGCCGAGTTCCTCGATGACGAGCGCGACAAATGGCTTCACGACCTCGACGAACTCGACCGCATCGCCGACAGCGCCATCCGCCTGGTGCGCGAAGAGGTGAACCAGGATGCCGCCGAGCCGCTGGATCTGCGCAAGATGGTGGGGGATATCGAAGCCGAGATGGTCTCGCTCGGCCATGCCGTATCGATCGGGCATCTGGATGCCGTTTCGGTGCAAGCCGGCGCGCTCGGCCTGCGCCGGGCCTTGCGCAACCTGATCGTCAACGCCGCCACCCATGGCAAAGCATGCCGCATCGACCTTGCCGTGGCCGGCAGCCGTGCCGTGCTCACCATTTCCGATCATGGGCCAGGCATTCCGCCGGAGCTCCTGAACAAGGCGTTCGAGCCCTTCTTCCGCGTCGATCCCGGCCGCCTGCAATCCATTCCGGGCGCCGGGCTGGGCCTGGCCATCGCCAAGGAAATCATCGAGCGCTACGGCGGCACCGTGACGCTGGAAAACCGCAAGGGCGGCGGACTGGAACAGACGGTGGTTTTTGAGGCGGTGTGACGGACCGGGTGCCGGTACAGACCCCAGTTCTGAGGAGCGCCGCGCGGCACCCCCACCCCGCTGCTTCGCAGCGACCTCCCCACAAGGAGGAGGGTGAAGAAGCACCCGCCAGTTTGGCGCACCGCCCGCGCGCACCGTGGCAAGGCTGGCGGCGGGTGAGGACGAGGCCTGGTGAGCACTCAGACCAGGCCCGTGGAACCAGGTGACGCTGTGTTCGCCGCAACGGCGCTATGGTTTCGGCTCGATCGCTTACATAAGGGTGGTCTTCTCGACATCAGGAGGATTTGATCCGTGCTCGCCCGCGTCGACGCCGTCGCACCTCTACCCGAAAATGTGCTCAGCCTGTCGACAGCGCGGCGGGTCTGGAATGGCGTCTCGCTCGACGTCAATGAATGGCGTGGCTCCGGCAGGGTGGCCCACCAGTTTCCCCATCAGACGGAGACCCGCCTGATTGCCCTGCTGGAAGAGGTCGGCAGCCCCTGTGAGCCACGGCTGCGCGAGAACCGGCCTTGCCCCGCCAGCTACAGGCCCAGGCACATGGACTTCGCCCCTGCCGGCATGGAGATGTGGGGCTATAGCGCCGACGTGCGCTTCGTCAGGGATGCCACGCTGATGTTCGATTTCGCTGCCATGGACGAAAGACTGGCTACCCGGTTCGATCGCGAAGCGGTCTCGACGCCGCGGCTGCGTTTTGCCGATGACCGCATCTGGACCCTGGTCAAGCTGCTCGCCGAGGTGGTGAACGACTCCGATCCGTCGGCGCAGCTCTACGGCGATGGGCTGACCGTGGCGATCATGGCGCGGCTGTTCGCCGATCCGCCGCAGCCCGGCACGGACGGCAAGGGCCTGGCGCCCTGGCAGCTTCGGCGTGTCGTCGACCATCTCGATGCGCATCTGCCCGAGCGTGTCGACCTCGCGCGGCTGGCGGCACTGGCCGGCCTGTCGCAATCGCACTTCAGCCGGGCGTTCAAGGCCTCGACCGGCATGGCGCCGTATCGCTGGCAACTCGACGCCCGCATCCGGCGCGCGCAGGCACTGCTCATCGACAGCCGTGCCACGCTTGACCAGGTGGCCGAGGCCACCGGCTTTGCCGATGCCGTGCATTTTGGACGCACGTTCCGCAAGCTCATCGGCGCGACCCCGGCGACGTGGCGGCGCGACCGCACGAGCTGATCGCAAGGTGACAGCGGCTGATCGCAACGCGACGACGGATTCAGGCTGGAAATAGCAGAATCGAACAGTGCGTTGCGCCTTGTGACGGAGCAATAGTCCCCCCGACCGGACAGGCGAGAGACATCGGATTGAGCACTTGCGACACCCGCCTCCCCGGAACTCCTGATCCGGAAGGTGGAAGATGACCGCAGAACAGATCGACTATGATGCCCTCATGCAGGCCAACCTCGCCCGCGTGTTCGGCGAGCGCGATGCCGTTCGCCGGATAAGCGCCATCGCAAAAATCTATGCCGACGACGCGGTGCTATATGAACCGCATGCCGCGGCAACGGGCCATGTCGCTATCAATCAGGCGGTGGATGCGCTGCTGTCGAGCCTGCCGGCAGGCTTCGTCTTCACGGCCATCGGCCCCGCCGTCGGTCACCACGGCATCGGGCGGCTGCGCTGGCAGTCCGGCCCGCCCAACGGTCCCGTCGCCGTGACCGGCACTGATGTCGCGCATTTCCAGGGCGACCTCATCCATTCCCTTTACGTTTTTCTCGATCCCGCCGGCGCCTAGTGCATGTCGCCCAAAAGTGCGCAGCGGTTTTGGGACGACGACATGCATAAAAACAAAAACTTAAAGCAGCAGCCCGCATATCCAAGGAGTTTCCCATGCCCAAAACCGGCCTCGAAGCCCTGCTTCGCCCCGAAGACAGCATTCTGGTGCTGATCGACCATCAGCCCTACCAGTTCACCAATCTCAACAGCCACGAGCCGACGATGATCGTCAACAATGTCGTCGGCCTCGCCAAGACGGCCAAGGTCTTCAATGTCCCGACGATCCTGACCACCGTGCTCGAAGAGCGCGGCGGCTACATCATCAAGGGGCTGCAGGATGTCTTTCCGGAGCAGAAACCGATCGACCGCACCTTCATCAACACCTGGCAAGACCCCAAAGTCACCGACATCGTGAAGAAGAGCGGGCGCAAGCAGCTCGTGCTGGCCGCGCTCTACACCGAGATTTGCCTGGCCATGCCGGCGATCCAGGCGCTGGCCGAAGGCTATGACGTGTTCATCGTCACGGATGCTTCAGGCGGCGTCTCGCTGGAGGCGCATGACATGGCCGTGCGCCGCATGGTCGCCGCAGGCGCGGTGCCGATCACCTGGATGGCGGTACTCGGCGAATGGCAGCGCGACTGGGCGCGCGAAGACAAGGCCGCCGGCGTCGCCGGCGTCGTTGCCGAACATGGCGGTGCCAGTGGCGTCGCCTTCGCCTGGGAAATGCAGCTGCTTGCCACCCGCGCCAAAGCCGGCGCCTGAACAGGCCCGCACTTGAAGAGGTCCTCACTTCGAGAGAGGCAAGCCATGTCCGCCGCGCCCATCCGCATCGGCTACTGCCTGTCGCTGACCGGCCCGCTCGCGGGCAACAGCCGGTCGGCGCGGCTCGCGCATGACATCTGGCGGGAAGACACCAACAGACGGGGCGGCTTGCTCGGCCGCCCTGTCGAACTTGTCTGCCACGATGACCATGGTGACGCCTCGCTCGTCCCCGGTCTCTACAAGCGGCTGATGGACGACGACAAGGTCGACCTGGTCATCGGCGGCTACGGCACCAACACGGTTTTGCCGGCAATGCCGCTGATCATCGAACGGCAGCGCTTCTTCGTCGGCCTGATGGGCCTCGGCGTCAACAACGCGCTCACGTATCCCAACTATTTCGCCATGATCCCGACCGGGCCGGATCCGAACGCGGCACTGACCGAAGGGTTCTTCGCGCTCGCCGCGCAGCAGAAGCCTCGGCCCGCGACCGTGGCGCTCGTGTCCGCCGACGCCGAATTCTCCAGGAATCCCATTCTCGGCGCCAAGGCCAATACCGACAAATACGACTTCAGCATCGTTCATGAGGCCACTTATCCGCTGACGACAACCGACTTCAAGCCGGTCCTTGATGCCGTCGCCAAGAGTGGCTGCGACCTCTTGTTTCTGTGTTCATACCTTCAGGATTCGATCGACTTGGTGCGCGCCATCCATGCGCACCGGTTCCGCCCGAAGATGGTTGGCGCCGGCATGATCGGGCCGCAGAACACGGCGTGAAAACGGCGCTCGACCCGCTGCTCAATGGCTTCGTCAACTACGAATATTGGGTCCCCGTCCCCAGGATGATGTTCCCCGGCGTTCAGGAGTTTCTGAACAGCTACCAGGCGCGAGCCGGCGATGCCGGCGTCGACCTTTTGGGGCACTACATGGCGCCGCTCGCCTTTGCGCAGATGCAGGTGGTTGCCCAGGCGATCGAGGCGACCGGCGGCTTCGACGACGCTAGCCTCTCGGCATACGCGCGAGGAGCGATCTTCGACACCGTCATGGGCGCCGTCAGCTTCGGGGTGAACGGCGAATGGGCGCGGCCACGCGTCCTGCAGGTTCAGTTCCAGGGCATCTCCGGCCATGAGGCTGGCCAGTTCCGCAACGGATCGAGGCAGATCGTGGTGTCGCCACCAGACTTCGCCTCCGGCGAGCTGATCTTTCCCTATGCGCAAGCCCGCTCTGCCGGGTGAAGGCTTTGCTTGCGGCTTCCCGTTGGGCGGATGCCTGCTTCGGGAGAAGCGAGCCGTGCGGCAACCCACGAAAAAGCCGGCGACCATGCTGCATCGCGCAAAACCCAATGATTCCAATTCATTCCATGCGTAACCGGGGCCGAATCCGTATAGTCAAAATATAGATTTTCGAGTTTCGCGCACGATTTAAGAAAGATCTGAGATTTTCTTATTCTCCAAGCCGGGGTTTTTTCCATCAACCGGAGCGAGCAGATCCATACAGCTCAACGACAGGGTTGAAATGCTGGGGGAAATCGCCCAAAAGGGTGAAATCCGGGCGGTTTTGTCAACCTTTAGCGCTTGCTCACACAAGTATTTCGGCCTGGTAGATTTTTTGTGTTGCGCTGCACAATGCGGTAGCCGAACCATCTCCTGGGGGACTCGTTTTGCGACTGGACATACGCCGTGAAGGATTCCGCCAGGTTGACCGACTTGAGCTGTTCGTCCGTCGATTTGGAGCCCTGCCTGAGCGGACTCGCAAAGCGCGGGTTTGATGGTGCCGGCGCCATGGCGGGCCGCCTTGGCCTGCCGTTCGAAACAGCTGGCTGGCGGCTTCATCGCGGACATCACGCCGGCGGACGGCGCTGATGGGAAACACCCGCGACGTCCAACTGGATGCACTGAGGGCCATCGCCGTGACGATGGTGATGTACTCCCATTTCTTCGCGGCGGGAGGATCTTCGTTCTGGGGCCATATCGGCGTGCGGCTGTTCTTCGTGCTAAGCGGCTTCCTGATCACGCGCGTGCTGCTGGAAGCGCGTGCGGCCGCCGAGTTTGAAACCGGCGCCGCGCTGCGATCCTTCTACATCAGGCGGGCGCTGCGGATATTTCCTCCCTATTTTGCCGTCCTGGGTTTCGTCTGGCTGTTTGACCTGGAACAGTCCAGGGGATCGCTGGTCTGGCATGCGCTCTATCTGTCGAATTTCTGGTATGCGCTGCGCAATGACTGGACGCCCTGGGTGCTGTGCCATTTCTGGAGCCTGAGCATCGAGGAGCAGTTCTATGTCGCCTGGCCACTGATCGTCCTGCTGGTACCGCGCCGGCGCTTTGAGCCGATCTGCATCGGCGTCATCCTGCTGTCGCTGGCCTATCGCTTCTACTGGCCGGTCACCGCCACCCCGGCGCTGGCACGCGACCTGCTGCCGCCGGCATCCATGGATGCGCTGGCATCGGGTGCGCTGCTTGCCTGCTGGCGGTCCAGGGGCGCTGCCCTGCCGCAATGGATGCGGCTAGGCTGGCCTGCCTTCGCGGCCGCATTCCTGATGATCGAGTGGTTTGTCCCGGCGCCTTCCGATCCAATGCTGGAATGGGCCCGCTGGCTGCTGCTGCAAGTCCTGCCGCTGGTGCCGCTGATGGCCATCGTCGCCGCCTGTTCGAGCGGCCTTCGCGGCCCCCTCGGCAAGCTTGCCGAACTGCCGCCACTGCTTGCTTTCGGCCGCATCAGCTACGGTGTCTATCTCTATCATCCGATATTGCTGTCGCTCGCCGTCAAGTCGCAGCCCTGGATTCCGCTCAATGTCTCGGAGCAAGGGCCAGGGCGGTTCCTGGTTGCGAGCGCCGCGACGATTGTCGTGGCTTCGATTTCCTGGGTGGTTTTCGAAAGGCCGCTGAACCGCCTGAAGCGCCACTTCCCCTATGTCGCGCGCACCCATGCCGCGCGCGCCGGCCACGCCGGCTGGTTCGCGAGGCTGCCCGGCGGATCGCCCGATCGCCCCGCGCCATCGCTCGACCTCCCGCGAACGGATGCAAGACGATGACCGCCGCGCCGCTCGTCTCGGTCCTGCTGCCGGTCTACAATGCCGGGCCCTATCTCGCCGCCGCGCTGGGAAGCATCCTGCGGCAGGACTACTGCCGCCTGGAGATCATCGCGATCAATGACGGATCGACCGACAATTCGCTCGAAATCCTCGAGCGACACCGGCAAGCCGACAGCCGCATCTCGATCATCTCGCGCGAAAACCGCGGCCTTGTCGCGACGCTCAACGAAGGGCTGCGAAAAGCCCAGGGCGAGCTGGTCGCGCGGATGGACGCGGACGACGTCGCCTACCCCTGGCGATTGTCGCGCCAGGTGGCGCTGTTCGACCGGCGGCCCGAACTCGGCTTCTGCGGCGCCGGCGTCGACATGTTGATCCGCGGCCGCATCGCCAGGGGAAGACCCGATCCGGTGTTCCAGTTCGGCCGCATTCCAATTTTGGCGAAGTTCTTCACGATCTTCATGCACCCGACGGTCGTCTACAACCGGAAGGTCATCGAAGACGACGCTCTCCACTACGACAAGGCCTACAGGCACGCCGAGGATTTCGACCTTTTCAGGCGGCTGGCCGACCGCTACCCGGCAGCCATGATGCCTGAAAACCTGGTCGTCTACCGAGTCCATGAGGGAAGCGTGACCAGCCGGCACATCAAGGAAATGCGCAGCACGCATTTGCGGATCGTGGCCGAGAACCTCGAGCGCGAGGGCCTCGCGGAAACCACGCGGGACCTGCGCGACATCGGCGATACGGCCAGCCTCGACACGGTTGCCCGTGCGGCCAATTTCATCGTCGCGCTGGAGGAGCGGATTGGCTCGCTGCCAGCCGAGACGCGGCCGAGCTTCGAGGCCGGCGCGCTGAACCTGTTCTATTTCCTTTACCAGCTCGTCGCCGACGAAAAGCAGCCCCCACTGACGCATGAATTGCTGACGCGGGCCGCGAAGTGGAACGCCATCCGGCGCCGCGAGAAATATGCGCTGCGGCCCGGCGCCTGGGCCCCCTGGCTCAGCCGCGCCTCGCTGTCGGCCGGCAGACAAGCGGATGCCCTGGCATACTTCTTCAAATCCGCACCCGCCGCGGCGGTCCTGGCGCCTTATCAGTTGAGCTAGAGGGATGATCGTCAAAGCCCACCAACCTCTGCAGCGCGATCGTTCGACGGCGCTTGGCGCCGTCCCGGCCGGTCCGCGACCGGAACGATCGGCGCCGGAAGTCAGCTTCATCATCTGTACGCGCAACCGCGCCGCGGTGCTCGAGGCCTGCATCAAGTCGGTGCAGGCCGCGTGCCGCGCCCATGCCGGCTTCGCGGCCGAACTCGTGGTCGTCGACAACGGCTCGAACGACGGCACGGCGGAACGCCTGGCCCGCATCGCCGCTATGTCGGACATTCCACTCACGCCCGTTTGCGAGCCACGCCCCGGATTGGCGGCTGCCCGTAACGCCGGGTTGAGGCGCGCGCGGGGCCGTGTGCTGGTCTTCGTCGATGACGATTGCGCGGTCCATTGCGACTACCTGCGCGATCTGGAGCGACACTATGCGTCTGGGGAACACTGGCTCATCCGGGGAGGCCGTGTCGAGCTTGGCGATCCCAGGGATCTGCCTTTCACGATCAAGCGCTCGCGGGTGCGCGAGCGGCTGACGCCGGATGTCCATCCCGGCGGTTTCGTGCTGGGCTGCAACATGACGATGCACCGCGATGTCGCGGCCCGTATCGGCTATTTCGACGAACGCTTCGGCGCCGGCGGGCCAATGCGGTCAGCAGAGGATACCGATTACCTCGTACGCGCGGTGCTGCTCGGCATCGCGGTCGAGTATGTGCCGGACATGACGATATTCCATCATCATGGCCGGCGGGATCGCAAATCCATCGAAAAGCTCCACCGCGACTACAGCCTGGGCAATGGCGGGCTCTGCCTGAAACATATTCGCCATGCGCCCTGGCTGCTTCGTCATTTCTACTGGGCCGCGAGAGGCGCTTTCCGGGAATTGGCGGGCGGGCCTGCGTTCGATCGTGAACTCAACCTGTCGCACTGGCCGATCGTCGGCATGAATTTGCTCGGCGCGGCCAGATTCGCGGTTCTCCTGCTGGCGAGACGGCCGCAAGATGCGCCGGTGCGGCAAGATCAACAGGCAAATGCCGAGGCAAGGTGAACCGCTGTAATGCCATTGCTACCGCCAAGCCTGCCGATGCTGTTCCGGGCGTTCGGAAAGAAGCAACTGCGCCTGCTTCCGGCAGTGGTGGTTCTCGGCCTGGCCAGCGCCGTCCTCGAAGGGTTCGGCATCGGCCTGATCATCCCGTTGCTGGGCATTATCATGGGACACGGGGATGCAGCGGGAATGGCGGGTTTCTCCGCCGTGCTCCAGCATGTCGGAGCGAGCCTGAGCGAGCGCGACCGGCTTATCGTCATTTCGATCGCCATCCTCGGCTCGATCCTCCTGAAGAACGTCTTCGCCTTCGCCAACACGCTGCTGACGACCTTCATCTATGGCAAGGCAAGTCATTCGATCCGCAGCGCATTGTCGGAGCGGCTGTTGCGGGTCGGCTACCCATTCTTCCTGCGGCAGAGTCCGGGACGGCTGCTCAACATCATCTCCAACGAATCCTGGCGGGCATCGGATGCGATCCAGATCGTGCTGTCGGCCATCGTCAGCGCATCGGCCGCAATCATCCTGCTGGCTTTTCTGCTCCTGCTTTCGTGGCGCATGACGCTGTTGGTCACGCTGGGACTGGCCGGCGTCCAGATCGCGCACGCCATCCTCTCGGCCAATCTGAAAGGCCCCAGCCGCAGCGTCGCCTCGCGCAACAGCCACCTCGCATCACAGATGCTCCACCTTGTGCATGCCGGACGCCTGATCCGCATATTCGGACAGGAGAGCCGCGAGAAGGCGATATTCGATACGGCGTCCGATGCGGTCCGCCGCGCCTCCTTCGTCCTGCTTGTCCGCCAGGGAGCGTTGCCGCCGCTGACGGAGGTTCTCCACGCCGTGCTGTTTCTGGCGGTCGTGATCGGCGCCTGGCTGGCGCAGGTGAGTTTCCCGCTGATCATCGCGTTTGTCATACTGCTCTACAGGCTGCAGCCGCATATGCGGGCTCTGCAAGGGTCGTGGAGCCAGTTGCAAGGCCTGAGCGGATCGCTCGAAGAGGTGACATGGATGCTGGATCCGTCCGGCAAGCCTCAACCGCCGCAAGGCGACGGACCGTTCCACGGCTTGCGCCAAGGCATCAAGTTCGATGACGTGACGTTCACCTATTCCGGCACGGACCAGCGTGAGGTGGTGCTGCATTCGGCGACTTTCGAGATCCGCAGCGGCCGCTCGACGGCACTGATCGGCCGCTCGGGCGCCGGCAAGACGACGATCGTCAATCTTCTGTGCCGCTTCGTGGAACCGGACACCGGCAGGATTCTCGTCGATGGATCACCGCTCGATGGGATCGACGCCAGCCAATGGCGGCGGCACATCGCACTGGCCAGCCAGGAGCTGGAACTGGTCGATGGCACCATTTTTGAAAACATAACCTACGGGCAGGACGCCGCCACGGCCGACGACGCCGAGCGTGCGGCAAGACTGGCCGAAGCGCATGAATTCATCGAACGGCTTCCGCTCGGTTACGACACGGTCGTTGGCTACCGGGGCATCAACCTCTCGGCGGGACAGAGGCAGCGGATCGCACTGGCCAGGGCCCTGGTGCGCGATCCCGATCTCCTGATCCTGGACGAAGCCACCAATGCCGTGGACGGGCTGTCGGAGGCAGCCATCGTCGAGACCCTGAAGTCGAGAGCCGGCCGCCGCACGACCATCGTCATCAGTCACCATCACAGCACCATCTCGTTCTGCGACGACGTGGTGATCCTGAGCGGCGGCCGGGTGAAAAAGCAGGCACCTTTCGGCGCCCTGGCATCGCTCAGCATGGACGAGCTTTACCAGCACGAGCCGTCCGTCACCCCAGGCGGCGCGGGAGCGAAGCGACGTCGCGGCGAGCCTGCGAAGTGAGCTACGGCGTCGCGCGGAGGTTCCTGCGGACGCGCCGCCTGCCCGCTGCACGTGCTTTCTCCGCCACCACGCCGGTGATCTCGACCACGCTGCCCTCACGCGGTCTGCCGCTGGTGGCTTTGTGGAGCCGCTCGTAGGGCAGCAATTCCTTGATCCGGGCATTGAGCGACACGATTTCGGCCCTGAGATCCTCGCATTCCTGCCTTTGGACATCGAGCTGTATCTGTTCCGACGCCTGTTGCAGCATAAGCTGTGAAAGATTGGCGTTCACTTTCGAAAGGCTCATCTTGTCGCTTTCGTTCTCATCGGTGAGCGCGGACAATCTTTCATCGGCGATTTTCTTTTCGGCCAGGGTGTCGTTCAATTCAGTCTTGAGCCTGGCGATCTCGCCGACGGCCTCGCTGTTCTCGTTCGAGGCCGACTCCAGCCGCGATTGCAGCTCCTGGATCTCGGAACGCAACCCGCGCATTTCCGTCTGGCTGCGAGCCAGTTCGGCTTCCCTGTCGCCTTCCACCATGCCGGCTGCTTCGGTCATTTGCGACAGCTTCGCCTGTGCCGCCTCAAGCGACTTCTGGAGCCGCATCTCCTCTTTCTCGCTCTTGGCGAGCGCGGCCAGCAGTTCCGCAAGTCGCGCTGCTTCGCTGGCATGGATCGTCGAGAGCTCGTCGAGCCTGTGGCGCGCCTGGGATTCCCGCTTCAGCGCCTTGTCGAGCTCGATCGACAGGTTGACATGTTTTTCCCGCAGCATCTTGCTCTCGCGCAAGCGCCTGTTGGCCTCAACCGTTCTGGCGGTCAGCCGCTTGGCGATGTCGCCGAAATCCGCGTCGCGTTTTGCGCTCGCATTGGCTGCCTCCGCGAGTTCCAGCCTTGTCGCGGCAAGCGCTGCGCGAAGCGCGTCCTTGTCCTGAACCAGGCTTGTCTCGCGCTGTTGCAGCACTTCGCAAGTGCTTTCACGCTCGCGCAGCTTTCTCCCTGCGTCGTGCAGCTTTTCCGACAGCGTTCTTTGTTCGGCGATGAGGCCGGCATTTGCCAGCTCCAGCTCATTGGCGCGAAGAATGTCGCCGTGGAGGATGTTGAGGTATTCGCGCGTCAGGTGGTGTGAGGTCGCGATCTCCGACAGCTTGCCGTTGATCTCCTCCAGATAGTCCCTGGCATCATGGAACAGCCCTTCAAAGGCACTCAGCGCAGCCAGTCGGGTCTGGGTATGGGACGACAGTCGTGGCCCGGATTCGGGACTGTCCGTATTGCCGGCACTGTCGGCATTCTCCGGACTATCCGCATTTGCCGCATTGGCCTCAGGTGGCGGCTCGTCAGGACCGGCCGCGGAATCCGGGACATCGTCGCTCTTTGGCGGCGCCTCGTCCTCGGCGTCGAGACTTGCATCCAGCGCGTCCGCCAGATCGATCTCCAGGTCTTGAATTGCTTTATCTACGTCTTCAGCACGCTTGATCAGGCCCTTGAAGTTCATGGCCGAACTCCCCTTACGCCATACCCCAACTCTGTACTTAACAAATGGCTAATGTATCCTTACATCCGCTAATTGCGTAGGGGAAGCCCCCCATTGGCGGGAGGCAAGTTCGGGACATTTGGGGTTTGGATGCCGTGGACAACCAATGCCGCGGCCGTGGAAAACTTGTTCCTCGCCCCACGGGTGTGGGCAAGACCCGTGGGGCGCCCCGGCAAAAGCCCGCGGCGCAGCGCGAGACCTTCAGGGGGTGCCGCCGAGAAACTCACCTCATCCCGGCTTGCAGACGGCATGGTGATTGTCGCAGGCGAGACTGAGGGCTACCTCAAAAGGCGTCTCAGCTGCTTTTCGGGGCTGGTACCAACTGGATCGGGGGGCGCTCGCCGGGCGTGTTGCCCAGCGCGACGGCGACCCGGTCGCGCCCGTTGCCCTTGGCATCGTAGAGCGCGTGATCCGCGGCATTGGTCAACTCGGTCCAGCCCACGCCATGCTCGGGATAGGCGGCGACCCCGAACGAGGCTGTGACGGTGCCCAGCGTTCGGCCGCGATGCGTCAAATGAAGCTTCCTGATTGCCTGGCGCAGCGTTTCTGCCCGCTCGGCACCTTCCTGGACCGAGCTTCCCGGCATGACAAGGGCAAACTCCTCACCGCCGTAGCGCGACACGACATCGCTATCCCTGGCATGCTCGATCAACGTGGCGGCGACCTGCTTCAGGACAAGGTCGCCGGCTTCGTGGCCGAACGTATCGTTGAACTGTTTGAAATGATCGACATCGAGCATGATGACCACCAGCGGCTGGCCCGAGCGCTCCATCCGGCGCAGTTCGCGGCTGCTCGTCTCCTCGAGATATCGCCGGTTGAACAGACCGGTGTTCGGATCGCGGATCGACTGTTGCCGCAGCGTCTCGCGCAGGCGCAGATTTGCCAGCGCCAGCGCCAGCGTGTCGACAACGCCGCGCAGGATCTGCTGTCTTTCAGCCAGCCATTGCGGCTTCTCGGCCGCATTCGGCTCGCACAAATGAAGGATGCCCAGCGTTTCGCCTTGCGCCGCCAGAGGCATGCAGACATAGCCCTTCTTGCCGTTCTCGGTGATATGCGCGCAGCGCGGCGTGAGCATGCCGGGGCCGGTGACATGTTCCTGGCCGCGTCTGAGCGCCCAGCAGTCTTCCGGCGCAAATTGCGTGGCGCTCGAGCGGACGTCGCCCCAATGCGCCATCTCCTCGACCAAATTGCGCGACGCGCTGGTCAAGTGAACGGTTCCGCTCAAGCCGCCGAGGAACTCGGCCATGGCGGTGCCGACCACCGAGAACGCTTCCGGAAAGGTGACGCAGGCCTGGAGCAGTTCGCCAAGCTTGACCAGACGGGTCGTGGTTTCGGACTTCTCGTGCAGTTCGCGGTTGAGGAGCGCCAGTTGATCGGCACGCTCGTTGACAACCCCTTCGGCGCGGCGCAGCTCGCTGATGTCGCTGAGCGTCAGCACGAGGCCGCCGTCGGACCGGCTAAGCGGACTGCAACTGGCGATGACAGGCACATGCGAGCCATCCGATTTGGTCAGGCGCACTTCGCTCTGGTGCTGGCGGCCCGTGGTCAGGGCCTGCTCGACGGGAGACGTTCCCGCAGCGAACTCGGCTCCCCTCGGATCCCGCATTGTGATGACCGAGCCCCAGTCCTGCCCGACGATCTTGTCGGCGCGCCGCCCGATCATCGCCGCCGCCGCGGGATTGACGCTTGCAATCTTGCCATCGCTGTTCAGCACGGCGATGCCTTCGGCCGCCGTCTGGACGATATCCTCGATGTGGGCGCGCGCGGATGCAAGCTCGTCCGCCATGGTGTTAAAGCCCTGCGCCAACTGCCCGAACTCATCCTTGCGGCTGTGGCCGATGCGCGTCATGACGTCGCCTTTTGCCAGCGATTCCATGCCTCTCATCATGTCCGACAGGCCGGCGCCGAAGCGGCGGAGCAGCCCCCAGGCGAATGCCGCCGCAACCAGTACGGCGGCTGCCGCGCCGAGGCCAACCAGCCAAAGCATGCTGTTGGTGCGTTGTTCGGCGGCGCGCAGCAAAGGATCGTATTCCAGCAGCACGGCGCCGACGATCGTATCCTTGGGATGTTCGATCGCAACGGCCAGTATGTCATTGGCTTCATGCGCATCGCTGAACTTGCGCGGGATCCCATCCGCCAAAGTCTGGCCGACTTCGTTGCCGGGGTCGTGATCGAACTTCTCGCCGGTCTTGTGTTCTTCGTCGGCGGCATGGGCCAGCAGGATCTTGTTGGGGTCGACGACCAGGAAATCCCTGAGCGAGCGATGGTGCTGCAGCTCCAGAAATTCGCGCAGCGCATCAGGCCGCTCGAACAGCGAAGGTGAGCCATCGGATGATTTGAAGACGATCGTGTCGGCCAATTCCCGGGCGACGTTGGTCGCTTCGGTCAAACCCAGCGACTTGGTCGCGGCCATCTGTGTAAAGATCGCGAGGCCGCCAACCAGCCCGATCAAGGCCGCGGCGCTCGTCATGCTGAGGATGATCAGGCTCTTGATGCGCACGTCATGGCCCCGCCGAAAAAGACGGCATTTTACACGTCAAATCGAGCCAGCAGCTCATTCCCGGCTTGTATTACCAAATGCTTATCAACGTCCTAACAATGCCAGCCGGCGCGGGTGGCGCCGCCCCCCACGCCGCTGCTGCGCAGCGACCTTCAGGGGCGGGTAAAAAAAATCAGCCCGCCATCGCCAGCGGCACGGCGCTCTTGTTGGGGATCTGGATGTCGATTTCCAGCGTCGACATGGTCTCGCCGCGGTCCATCGAGACCTGCAGATAGTCCTGGTCGATCTGCACGTGTTTGGCGATGACGGCCATGATCTCCTCGCGCAGGATGGAGACGAGGTCGGGCTGGCTGCGGTTGCGGCGCTCATAGGCGAGCAGCACCTGCAGCCGCTCGCGCGCCACCGGCGCGCTGGAGCGCCGCTTGAAGATGTCGAGCAGGTTCATGCCGCCCTCCTTCCCAAAAGACGATCGAGAAAACCCTTGCGTTCGAACGGCACGACGACGGGCAAGTCCTCGCCCTCGAGCCGCCTGGCGGCGTCGATATAGGCCTTGGCTGCGGCATTCAGCGGCTCCGACAGCGTCACCGGCGAACCGAGGTTGGAGGCCCTCAGCACATCCTGGCTCTCGGGAATGATGCCGAGCAGCGGCGTCGACAGGATTTCCAGCACATCGTCGATGGAGAGCATTTCGCCGCGTGCGGCGCGCGCCGCGTCATAGCGCGTGACCAGCACGTGCTTGGCGATCTGCTCGCCCTGCTCTGCCCTCAAGGTGCGGGCGTCGAGCAGGCCGATGATGCGATCGGAATCGCGCACCGAGCTCACTTCCGGATTGGTGACGATGACCGCCTCGTCGGCAAAGCGCATGGCGAGCTGCGCGCCGCGCTCGATGCCGGCCGGGCTGTCGCAGAACACGTAGTCGAACACCGAGCGCAGCTTGTCGATGACTTCGCCGACGCCGTCTTCGGTCAGCGCATCCTTGTCCCGCGTCTGCGAGGCCGGCAGCAGGAACAGCGTCTCCACCCGCTTGTCGCGGATCAGCGCCTGCGAGAGCTTCGCCGAACCCTGGATGACGTTGACGAGGTCGAACACCACGCGGCGCTCGGCGCCCATGATCAGGTCGAGGTTGCGCAGGCCGACGTCGAAGTCGACAAGCGCCACCTTCTTGCCGGTCTTGGCGACCGCGGCACCCAGGGCTGCCGTCGAGGTCGTCTTGCCGACGCCCCCCTTGCCCGAGGTGACCACCACTACCTTGCCCATGAAAATGCCTCCGTTGTTGTTGCTTTGTTGTTCTTGGTCGAGCGGCCCATATCGGCCCGCTCAGCTGAGCGGCACGACGCGCAGCGCGCCACCGTCGAGAAATGCCTGCACTGGCTTGCCGCGCGAATCCATCTCCTCGGCGGTCACGTACCAGCCGTCGACCGCCAGCAGCTCGGCCTCGTTGCGGCGGCAGAAGATGCGCGCGCCTTTGTTGCCGAGCGCGCCCGCCGAAGCGCGCCCGCGCAGCGTGCCGTAGACATGGATCGACCCCGCCGCGATGATCTCCGAACCGGAAGCGACCGAGCCGAGCACGATGACATCGCCATGCGGATGCACGATCGCCTGGCCGGAGCGGATCGGCGACTTGATCATCAGCGTGCCCGAAGCTTCCTGCCCAACCTGCGGCTCGCTCTCGCCTGCTTTGCTTGCGCCAACCTTGTCAGCCTGCGCGCGCCCCACATCGGCGCGTCCAGCGCCTGCACGTTCCGCGTCGGCACGAACCTCTGGCGCGGTGGCCTCGGCCTTCTCGTCCGCCCTCGCCTTGCGGCCGGGCAGCAGGCCATCGGTCGTCGCCTCCTTGGCGCCGGTCAGCACCGGCGGCAATTCGGCGCCAAGCGAGGCCCCTTCAAGCTCGATGGCATAGATGCGGATGCCGCGCGTGGCGAGTTCCGCCACCAGCGCCGCGATCTCGCTCGCCCCGGGCTTCATCGTGTTCAGATCGAGCAGCACCGGGCGGCCGGCAAAATAGCCCGGCGAGTTGCCGATCCAGTGATCGAGCCCCTCCAGCCAGGCCGCCAATGGACCTTCAGGAGTCAATGTGAACGCGACGAACGAGCGGGCGCGAAAGCGAATGGATTTGGCCTCGAGGGGAGCGGCAAAAGTCACTGGCGGCGAATCCTTACTGATAGGTAAACGCTAGCGAGTGAATGGTTAACGAAAGGTTAATAAGGGGGTGCAACTTGGCCGGCAGCGCGAGAAATGGAAGGTCGACTAGGGTCAGTATCGAACGCTGACCAGCTACATGCCGAACGTCTTGATATGGGCCGCAAGCAGTAGGTCCGCTTGCGGTGCAGGCAAGAACGATAGCAGACGTTAAATCTCAGGATCCGATGTCCTGAGTTGACCCAGGACAGACCTTTGGCGGTCGCTCGGTGGTCACTGCTTCGCGCACCTCTGCGGACATTCGAAACCATGATGTTTGACTAAAGCGCGTCGCGTCGAAACGGATTCATGCGACGCGCTTTAAGCCTTTGTTTCTATGCACGTCGTTGTCTCAAAACCAGGGGGCCACTTTTGAGCGACATGCATTAGCTTGAGATGCAATGCGCTCCAGGGTCGGCACTGCCAAGCGGCAAATCAGGCCGGGAGCCGCCACATTCGGACACGACCTGCACCACGCAATTCCGTTTCCCCGAGTGGGTCGCAAGCAAACTTTGGTCCAAGCAGTTGGTAAGTTGCATCCGAAATACGGATTTCATCGGGCTCCGCGGACGTTTGAATACGTGAGGCGAGATTAACGGTCTCACCCCACAGGTCATAAGCGAACCGCCTCTTGCCTATGACGCCCGCGACGATTGGCCCCGAGTGAATTCCAATTCTCAGTCTTATCGGTTCTCCTGCGAAGCGTTCGCGCTTGACCGCCTTCCGCAGTTCAACCGCATAATGCGCGAGGGCCTTTGCATGATCGGATCGCGCGGTGGGCAGGCCAGCGACCACCATCACACAATCGCCGATTGTCTTGATCTTTTCGCAGCCGTATCGTTCAGAGAGCCGATCCGCCGCCTTGAAGAAATAATTTAAAATAGCGAGCGTCGTCACGGCTCCGACGCTGCGCGCTCTTTCCGTAAAACCGACGATGTCGGCAAAAAGCACACTCACCTCTGCGTGGTTGTCGGCAATTTTTTTGTGCGCTTTCAACCGCTCCGCGATCGACGCCGGAAGAATGTTGAGGAGCAGGGATTCGGCGCGCTGGTATTCACGCGACAATCCCTCTTGGCTCTTCCTCAACGCCTCGTTCGTCGATTGTAATTTCTCGTTGAGTTGACGCTCCCTCTCTTGCAGGAGCGTCATTTCATAAGCCTTCTGTTGAAGCCGCTGCTTGTTGTCGCGTTCGGCAGTGGCGTCAAGAAAGAGCAGCCACACGCAGTCGTCGTCAGCAAAAAGATGAAGGTCCGCGACGCGCCCGCTGGGCAGTTCGACCATGGCCATATGATATGGAAGCTCCGGGCAAGGCAGCAAACCCTCCATGAATTCAAGCTGATCGGTAACAGGCTTACCGATGCGCAGGGATGAGAGCCCGTAATGTTTAACGTTACCGCCCTTCGCCGCTATGCAAAGCTGGGCGTCAATTTTCACATATGCGATAGAGTGCTCGTTGTAGAAGAAATTGTAAATCCAGCTTCCGACTTCTTTTGGCAATCTATGCATGGTCTATTTGGTGACCATCGAAGCAAGTTGACGAAACGCATCATCGACATGTTCACCGGAAAGCGCACTTGTTAGATAGATTTGCCATCCAAGTTGCCTCAGGTTGTCAATCTCACTATCCGATATTTCCCACCGATCGGCCAGATCGGATTTGTTGAACAGCAATACAAACGGCATAGCGCCGAATTCGGCCTCGACCCGCTCGCGCAGCGTGAGCGCCGCGGCAAGAGTAGCGGCGCGGGTTCCATCGACGACAAGCACGAGCCCGGTCGCACCTCGCACATGGCTGACGCGGAATGAGCCGATATCGTCTTCGCCGGCCAAATCCCACAAAATCAGATCCACGGTTTTGCCCGGGAGTGCGACACTCTTCTTGTCGATTTTCACTCCCACCGTGGTCAAGTAGGTTTCTGAAAAGATGCTTTGCACAAACCTGCGAACCAGACTCGTCTTTCCGACAGAGAACCCGCCCAACATGCAGATCTTTTTTTGCAACATCCTGGGCCCCGCCCTAGTCCAGGTTTACCGTAACCGAAACCCGGCGATTGGTGGAGCTACCAGTTTGACTATTTTCAGGCACCACCGGCTCAAAGGTGCCCGCGCCCCGAACCAGCAGCAGTTCCGGAGCGACGCCGCGCCTGTTGAGAAGCGCACGAACTGCCTCGGCGCGGGCGGCGCTGATCGACACGTTGGCCGTCTCACGGCCCGTGCCGTCCGAATGGCCGGTCAACATGAACCGCGCTGTTACGCCTGACTTGCGGGCACTTTGGGCGAATTCCTTTAATTGATCCGCCAATCTGTCGAGAACCGGCGTCTGCTCTGGTCCCGGCACAGCTTTGCCGGAATAGAAGAAAATATCGGTCGCCTGGATGGCCTCTCTCAAGTGATTGAGTTCTGCAAGGTTCAACTCACGCAGCTGTGAGACATCCAGAACCACTCCGTCCGCCGAAAGTTGTTCGGCGGCGGCCCGCGCCCGGTTGATCCAGCCGACAGGAGCCTCACCCACGACAACGATGCGACCCTGGACGATCGAAAGCAGAACCGATTTCGGCGGGGTCAGCGACGCCGTCAGCCGCTTCAACACGAACTCCGGCTCAAGGCTCTGATAGAATTGCCACTGTGCATGAACGCGGGCAGGATCAACCTCCGTTCCGGACAGCAGAGCTTGCGGGTCGGCGGCAAGCGGGTCTCTCAGACCGGAAATGTAGAAATGTCCGCCCCTCGCCGTTTGTTGGGCGACGATGATTCCCGATTGGGCCTCAAGTCGCGACACATAATATTGCCAGTGCTCCGCCGCGCGTGCTTCGGGGCTCACGTCACGAACCTTGGAGATGTCGAATTCCGGTCCGCCTGCCGAAAGCTGTCGGGCCGCTGCGCGCGCCCGATCTATCCAGGTGTCGGGAGCCTCACCCTCGGCAACGATGCGATCATTGACGATCGAAAGTCGTACTGTATCCGGCGGATACAGCGAGGCCATCAGTCGCTTCAGCACGAACGCCGGCTCCAGGCTCTGATAGAATTGCCACTGCGAATGAACGCGGGCGGGATCGATCTGCGTTCCGGACAACAGCGACTGCGGGTCGGCGCCAAGCGGGTCTCTCAGGCCGGCAATATAGAATTGGCCATCGCGTATCTTTTGTTCGGCAACGATGATGCCCGGCTGGGCCCCCAGTCGCGACACATAGGCCTGCCAGCGCTCCGCCTCGCGTTCTTCGGGGCTTACATCACGGACCCTGGAGATATCGAATACCGGGCCGCCTGCCGAAAGCTGCTGGGCGGCGGCCTGCGCCCGCTTGATCCACGTGGCAGGAGCCTCACCCTCGGCAACGATGCGATCATTGACGATCGAAAGTCGTACCGAATCCGGCGGAGCCAGCGACGCCGTCAGCCGCTTCAACACGAACTCCGGCTCAAGGCTCTGATAGAATTGCCACTGCGAATGAACGCGGGCGGGATCGACCTGCGTTCCGGACAACAGCGACTGCGGGTCGGCGGCAAGCGGGTCTCTCAGGCCGGCAATATAGAATTGACCGTAGCGTATCTTTTGTTCGGACACGATGATGCCCGGCTGGGTCCCCAGTCGCGACACATAGGCCTGCCAGCGCTGCCCGGATTGCCAGGAAAGAAAGAACCAACCGCCTGCCAGACTCAAAAACAGCACGGCCACAGCCACCACCAGCCATGGAAATCCCTGGTTTGATTCCTCCTGCTTCAGCTCGACGCATGTCTGCAACTGCGCCTCTACGCCGGCCAACTGCGAACCGTCGCCGTCAAACTCCCCTAAAGCCTCTGAGGATTCCTCATGGATACGAAGCAATACATCGCGAACTATTTCATGTAATTCCTCTGGCGGATTTCCCCGGATCACCGAAACCAAGGTCGCAAACTGGCCAACTTCCGACCAGAGACGAAGGTCGCCAAAACGGATAGTGTCCAGACTGCTCTGTTCTTTTTCGTTAAATGAATCTTTCACGAAATCTTGAATTGCACTAAGCATCGAAGAAATGAGTTGAGGATCCTCGCTCGTTGCATTATCGGCAGTTACATGCGCGATCAAAAGCCCGGAATTTCGGCTAATGAGAAAGACATGTTCTACACGATAGACAAGAGAGTGCTTCAGAACAACTTCCGAGAAGCTAGCACCAGTTCTCCAAGATTCAAATCTCCACTTGAGCCCATGCCAGGTAAATATATGTCTTAAAGTTTCATTCAGCGACTGAAAGGTCTGGTCGATCTTTTCCCCGATCGACTTGCGAATTGCCGGCAGAAACACCGGGTACAATATATCCGTCAGCGTGCGCGGGCTCTTCTGGATCGACCGTTGCACAGCCCTCTCGACAGCTGGCGCAAGGGCCTCGCCGAGTTGCGCATGAGACGCCCGTGCGGCTGCACTGGGGAGAACGCCCCCCACTGCAGTCGCAAGCTGCTCCGGTTCGCCCAGCAGATGCGTAACTCGTGAAAGCTCCGAAATTTCGCGGCCGACCAGCAACTGGCGCAGCGTTTCCATGCGACGATCGGCGGTTGGAACTCCGTCGAAACGCGCATGATGGTCCGGATCGACGTTCCGGGCAATTTCGACCAAAAGCCTAGCCAGAGCCGCGCGATCGATCTCGGTATCGTTCGAGGCGGCTCTTTGAGGAAGGCTGATTGGGTCGACGGTCGACGTCAAGTTCCGATCAACTCACTTTCCAGCCACGTTCCGAGTTGCTCTTGCTCCCGCCGGAATCCTGATTTATGCATTTTGCAACCTCGACAAACAGGCCAGCCAAAAGATTTCTGTCGGTCTTGACGTTGCTGAGATCGGAAAACATCTTCTCCATTAGCATCTGAATGCTCTCATTCTTTTGCTTGATTTCCTCACGCAGCAAATGATCGCTTCGATTTATCCGGTCCGCAACGTCGCGCTCAAGCTCGCTCAATTGATCCGACAACGCGCGCACCTGCTTTTCAAGTGCCTGATTTTGCTCGCGAAGATTCCGGTCAATCTCCTTGTCGGCATCGGCTCGTGCATCTTTTTCGCTCCGCAATTGCGCCGCGAGCGATTCGACCTGCTTCTTTGCATTTGACTCGTACGTTTCAAGATTGCGCTTGGCCTCGGATTCGACATCCTTGAAGCGCTGCAAGAACCGTTCTTCAAGCTTGGAAAAACGGCGGTCATAGTCCTGCATCTGGTTGCCGAACAGCAGATCACGTATCTTGTCGACACCTACAGCCTCACCGGAGATCCCGGCCTCGCGAGCCTGGGCCGCCATGAAGTTCAGCCCGTTTCCCTCTGCATTGCCTATCGGATTTCCCTCCGCCTTACCTGCTGAAGAAGCGTTACTCGAAGATTCCTTAGCCATCCTTATGCCCCTCTATTTGACGCCTGCCACAGTGCAGAATTCATAAACAGGCAAACATGTCAGCAAAATACCCGGCCCGCAAGCCGGAATCTTCTTGACTTAAGCCGATTCGCGGGGCAGCCGAGCGCGAGTCGCCGACGTAGCAATGGACGTTTGGGGCGATGCCATCCTAAAAGCGGGCGGCCGCGTCTAATCGGCAAGCGCGCGGTCGTCCAGGCAGCCACGATCCGCAATCTCTGCGCTCCCGGCGTTCAACCTCAAGGCGATCAACCGAACGGCGGCAGGGCGCAACATCGCGCTCAAGGAGGGCGATCCGATCAAGCTCGATAAGAAGCGTCACCAGTTACACGGCAACACTGCGCAGCGCAGCTGGAGCGGCCTCAGGATCCAAGTCGGTAGACGGGCTGTTGCGTTTGCCAATTTGGGCCATACCGACCTTGAAGTCGAGGCGATTGAACTCGCCGAACTGGCCCGGCAGCAGCCAGGCGACGAAAGTCATGCCGGCGAGCATGGTGGAGCCGAAAGGTGCGGGCGCAACTCGTGCGGCTACAATGTGCGAACGCCTGCTTACGGGATCGAATAAGTCTGTGTCCAACGGCTGCCATGCGGCGCGAAGTAGCCATTTGTAGCACAGAGAATGAAGGTCTCCGCTGAATGTACAACGGTCTTTCAGGGTGGTTGCCGTAGCCTAACGTGTATCGCCACTGCGACCGCCAGACTAAGGTAATTGCGAACAACTCAACCCCCTCAATGCCGCTAGAAATACTGCACCTCGCGCTCGTGCTTCCCTGCCGCTTCCGGTTCTCAAACGTCCCAAGCTTCCGCCGCTTGCCGGTCTTTTCGTCCTTCTTGCGCGAATAGAGGCGGTATTTTCCGTCTTTGAGTTTCCGCATCATCTGTCGCTCCCGCCGCTTGCCCTTCTACGCTGGGGCGCTCCGTCATTGTCGCTCCCTCCAGCCCCCGCCCCGTGTCATTGGCGGTAAACGTCGCCGCCTGATCGACATTCGCATCGCGGCTGCCGCCTTGCTAGGTGTCGGAACAGGTTTGTCGTGCTAGGATTGCCGGTCGGCATCCTGCTGCCTCTGCGCAACGCGGCTGCAAGTGCCGGTTGGCACGCACAGGCTGACGGCAGCAGATTTTCTTGACCGCAAATTTTCTGCAGGAGCAAGGGGCGGTGATGAGCGCAAGAGACCGATTTTTCCGCAGCCTGATGATGGCTGGCCTGTTTGCCGGTGTCTTCTGGGTGGATGCCGCCCTGGCGCAGGGCGCGGGGTGTGCGTTGGCGCCGGTGGCCGGTACGTCCCGACAGATTGTGAGATGTCAGGAAGGCCTGACCATCATTGTCGAAGGCGGCGCTCGTTTCACGCTGGTGGACCGCGATCGAAACGGCAAGGTCGATGCGGTCAGGTTGCGGCGCAAGGCGCTGCTGCTCGATGCTCCGGCCGGCTCGGTTCCGGGTGGCTTCGCGGTTGTCACCCCGCAGGCGATCGCCGCGGCGCGCGGCACCAAATGGGCAGTCGACGTCGGCCAGGGCAAGACGTCTGTTTTCGTCCTCAGGGGTCACGTCGCCGTGAACCGGCCGGCGTCCAGTGCCGGCGTGGTCCTGGCGCCGGGCGACGGTGTCGACGTCGAGGCCGGAACAGGACCGCTGACCGTCAAGCGCTGGCCCGCCAAGCGCGTTTCCGCCTTGCTGGCCCGTTTCGGCCAGTGAGCTGCAGTGAGCAGGCGAGCGCTTCCGACGCTGATCGCGCTCATCCTGGCGGGTCTTTGGGGCGCCGGCCTGGGCGTCGCGCACTGGCGCGGCAATTTGTGGTTTCTCGATCGCGTCGAAGCAACGATGACCGATCTTCGAACGCTTGTTCGAGGACCAGCGAAGCCACCGGAGCTGATCACCATTGTCGCAATAGACGATGAAGCGGTGCGGCACGAGGGTACATATCCCCTCAGCCGCGCCACGCTTGCCCGGCTTGTCGATACGATAGCGCGGCTTGGACCGAAAGCCATTGCGCTCGACCTGCTGCTGGTCGATCCCGGGGCAAAAGACAACGATGACGCGCTGGCGCGTTCGCTGAGCGGGAGTGCGAGCGTCATCGCTGCCGCGGCGGTCTATCCCGGAGGCGAACAATGGACGGCAGCCGAGGGCGACGGACCCATCGCCGGCGTGCCGAATGCCGAGCGGTTTCTGTGGCCGCTGAAAGCATTCTCGGACGCCGCCGCTGTCGGCGTCGTCAACGTGGCCACCGACAAGACGGGAACGCCCCGCTTCGTGCCGTTGCTGTTTCGGGCCGGAGATCGGCTGGAAACGTCTTTCCCCTTGCGTGTTGCCGCCATGGCGGCAGGAGGGGATCCAGAAATCGCAGCCGATCATCTATCGCTGGGCGGACGGTCTATCCGGACGGACATTGGTCACATCCTGCCTCTGACATTCTATGGCCCCCGCGGCACGATCCGCACGATCAGCGCGGCGACCGTGCTGGAGGGCCAACTCGATCCTCGCACGATCCTGGATCGAATTGTGGTGATCGGAGCCACTGCAACCGGCACCGGCGATGTTTACCCGACACCGTTCGATCCCATACTCCCGGGCGTCGAAGTCATGTCGACGGCGATTGCCCACCTGATGGCCGGCGACGCAATTGTGCGAGACCAGTCTGTTCGGCTTGCCGATGCCGGCTTTGCGGTGGTGCTGCCAATGGTCCTTGTCGGGCTGTTGGCATGGCGGCGAAATGCCGGCGGCCTCGCGGCGATCGCCGGCGTGATCCTGGTCTGGCTGGTGGTCAACATGACCGCCTTCTTGCACCACATCTGGCTGAGCGCCGCGCTGCCGATGACCGCCGCCGTTCCGCCGGCTATCCTGTTCGGGGCCGCGCAGCTTTGGCTGGGCAGGAGCCGGGCGCAATTTTTCGCGACGCAAAGCCAATTGCTTCAACGCGTCGAAGCCCCAGGCATGGGGGAGTGGCTGGCCAAGCATGGCGACTTCCTCTCGGAGCCCGTCCGGACAGACGCCGCCATCCTGTTCATCGACCTGTCCGGCTTCACCGGACTGAGTGAAACATTGGGACCGATCGCCACACGCGAACTCCTGAACAATTTTCATGCGTTGGTCGGCGAAGAAGTGACGCGTTGCGGTGGCGTCGTCACGAGTTTCATGGGTGACGGAGCTATGATCCTGTTCGGTCTGCCGGAACCAGCGACAAATGACGCCTTCAATGCCGCCCACTGTTGTGTGGGGCTCTCCAGCCGCACCAACGATTGGCTCGCCTCGTTGCCTGCATCGACTGCATCCCGGCTCGGCTTCAAGATCGGAGCCCACCACGGAACAATCGTAGCCTCTCGACTCGGCGGCGAAGGCCGTCAGCACATCGCGGCCATAGGTGACACGGTCAACGTTGCCAGTCGCTTGATGGAGATCGCAGCCGACCAGAATGCTGAAGTCGCGGTGAGTGACATCATGCTTGATGTCGCCGGCCGCGACTGCGCCCTGTTCAAATCCGGTACCCTGAAAGGACCTGTGGAAACACAGATCCGTGGGCGATCCGGCTCGCTCGCGATCTGGCTTTGGCAGAGTGCAGGGATGCCGCAGTAGAGGGTTGCCGCCAGGCCTCCGGCTTGCCTGCCCTGCGAACAGCGGGCCCCCTCAATGCCGCTTGAAATACTGCACCTCGCGCTCATGCTTCACCGCAGCCTCGCGCGTGTCAAACGTGCCGAGATTGCGGCGTTTGCCGGTCTTTTCGTCCTTCTTGCGCGCGCTGCCCTCACGCCGCGAGTTGGACCTCGCGGGCGGCCGCGATCATGACACTCGCGAGCAAGCCGTAGGCTGCCTCCCAGGCCTCGCGCACCGCTGGCGTGAAAGCTGGGCCGAGGCCGGCCGCCAGCGTCTCGATCAGCGCCTGGCCGACGATCGGGTAATGATGCTCCTCGACACCGTAGGTGACGTGACGCTTGGCGAGTTCGCGCACGGTGGGCAGGATGGTCTCGGCACGATCCAGACCATGCACGACAAAGCCCAGGCTCGCCATCAGCTTGGCGCCTTGCTTGGTCATGTCTCTCACCGGAAACAGCGCCCGAAGATTCCCGTCGATAGCGAACAGGCGTTCATAGAACAGGGCGGCGGCGGCCGCGCGTATCGGGACGACTTCGCGAAAACTATCCTGAACTAGTCGAATCTGGTCGGGTGTCATCGGCGCGCTCCTGGGTTTGTGGGTAAGGCTCAACCATCTCCCCAGGGCGTTTCGCACGCATGTCGCCTGTCGCGTCGATGTGTTTCAATTCGGTTGCAAGCTGATTTCAGATTGCATTCAGTTGCTTTCAATTTCCTTCTCGCGCCGCAATGTTCGGCAGCCCTCAACGCCGCTTGAAATACTGCACCTCGCGCTCATGCTTCTCCGCCGCCTCGCGCGTATCAAACGTCCCGAGATTCCGCCGCTTGCCGGTCTTTTCGTCTTTCTTGCGCGAATAGAGGCGGTATTTTCCGTCTTTGAGTTTTCTGATCATCGGGCTCTCCCTGGATCGATCAGGATTTCCGCTTGCCCTTGATGTTCCGCGCATGCTCGACCGCCGCGCGGTCGTGGCCCAGCCTGTCGAGCAGCGCCTGCGCCTCGTCGCTCGATATGCCGGTGCGCACCGCCAGTTCCTCGACCGTCAGGATGTCGGCGCTGGCGATCTCGCTTGTTTCCGGGAGAGCATCGCCCGCCGTCAGCGGCAGCGCCGCCTCCCGGTCGATCTCGGCCGCGGCCTGGTGCCAGTGCCGCTCGGGATCGCCGCCGCCTTCGCGTTCCCAGATCTCGTATGCGCGCTGCTGGATTTTTTCGTGCCGTTCGTCGCCCATGTCAGTTCCTCCGTTGCGTCAGGGAAGAACGCGACGCCAATCCGAACGATCCAAAAAATTTGCGTGATCATGCGGGAAGAGCGTGACCCGCACGAAGGTTGGCGCCCTACGGCGCCCCCCTCTGCCCTGCCGGGCATCTCCCCCACTTGTGGGGAGATTGGCAGCTTCGGCGCCGGCGTTTTTCTCGCAACGTGAAAATTGGCGAAAGCGGATGTTCCGGCCAATCTCCCTCCTTGTGGGGGAGATGCCCGGCAGGGCAGAGGGGGGCGCCGTGGAACTCGGCGGCGGAGGCTTCACCCTCCCCGGTTGACGAAGCATCAAACGCAAAAACCCGCCTGTGCGGCGGGTCATTGGCGCAAATCAGCACGATGGACGAATAGCATAGCTGCCCTCACCATGTCAAGAATAAATTCCTATCGAAAAGCCCCCGGAACAAAAGCCGCCGACACCGCCGGACTGGCTGTCGTCAGGCTTTGTCGACCTGAGCTCGCAGCCTCACGCGGACCGTAGGAAAAGCGCTCGGACACACTCCAGAAACAAAACTCAACAGTTCGGAAAAACTGGCGAAAAGATCGGATGGCATAAGCATCCCGCGGCGGCCGGAAATCGGCCGCGCCGGGCGATGCCCGGCCAGGACGAGAAAGTATGGAAATGGATCACGGTTTCGATATGGCCGGACTGGACGAGGCAAGACCGGGCAGCCAGCCCGAGACTTGCCTCACAAGCGTCGATGCGCTCGTAAGGGTCGCTCACGACTCCGGACCAGTCGCGCGCGGCCAGATCCTGACGGGCGCCGACTTTGCCCGGCAGGGGCAACCCGGTGAGCGGCTCGATACGGTCTTCGAGCAGCTCGCCGAGACCTTTGCCGCGTTGCCGGCGGTGATCTCCGACGGGCGCGCCTGGACGTATCGGGAGCTGGACAAGCGTGCCAACCAGTTCGCCCGCCTGCTGGTCAAGCGTGGCGTGCGAAGGGGTGACCGGGTTGGGCTCATTCTCGACCGATCGGCGGAAACCTATGTTGCGTTGCTCGCCGTGATGAAGGCAGGCGCGGCCTTCGTGCCGCTGGCCACCGCGTTCCCTGAGGAGCGGATGACGCTCATCATCGAAGACGCAAGCGTGAGCCTGATCGTCACCATCGCCGCCTATGCGTCGCGAGCCGATCAACTGCCCGTTCCCCATTTGTTGATCGACAGCGCCGCCGCCGAGATTTCCAAACAGTCCAGCGCGCCGCTGAAGCCACATGCGAAGACCGCGGTATCAGACGACACCTGCTACATCCTCTACACCTCGGGCACCACCGGCAAGCCCAAGGGCGTGGTCATCAAGCACCAGAGCTTCGTCAACTTCATCCGGGTCGCCGCCGCATCCTACGGCTACCGGCCGGGCGATCGTGTCTATCAGGGCATGACCATCGCCTTCGACTTTTCCTCCGAAGAGATCTGGGTGCCATTTGCCGCCGGCGCGACAGTCGTGCCGGCACCTGGCCAGATGCCTCTCGTGGGCGAGGAACTGGCGGATTTCCTGCGCCACCATGACATCACCTGCATGGCCTGCAGCCCGACCCTTTTGTCGTCCATGGCCAGCGACGTGCCCAGCCTGCGCACGCTGCTGGTGGGCGGCGAGGCCTGCCCTCACAATCTGGTGGTGCGCTGGTCGAAGCCGGGGCGGCAAATCCTCAACACCTATGGCCCGACCGAGGCGACCGTCACGGCGACGATGAGTGTGCTGACGCCCGATAGTCCGGTCACGATCGGCGCGCCGCTGCCGACCTACTCGATCGTCATTCTCGACGCTTCGCTGCCGCAACTTGCCGAGCCTGGTGAACTGGGTGAGATCGGCATCGCCGGCATCGGGCTCGCGGTCGGCTATCTCAACAGGCCGGACCTGACGCATCAGAAATTCATTGCCGATTTCCTCGACCTGCCGAACAACCCGTCAAAGCGCATCTACCGGACAGGCGACCTTGGCCGGATCAACGACAATGGCGAGATCGAGTATAACGGGCGCATCGACACCCAGGTGAAGATCCGCGGCTATCGCATCGAACTCGGCGAGATCGAGGCGGTGCTGCTCGACCAGCCCGAGATCGCGCAGGCTGCCGTCACCACCTGGGAGATCGAGCCCGGCCGCGTCGAACTCGTTGCCTACTACGCACCAAAACCCGGCCTGCCGGCGATCTCGCGCGCCGATCTCGGCCAGGTGATGAAGCGACGCCTGCCAGATTACATGGTGCCCTCCTATCTGGAGGAACTGCCGGCGATCCCGATGACGGTCTCCAACAAGGTGGACCTGCGCCAGCTTCCAAAGCCGACAAATGCCCGGCTTTCGGCCGATCGCGCGATGGTGCCGCCCGGCAATGACGACGAGCGTTTCCTGGCCGACGCACTGGCCGCGGTGCTGAAATTCGACGAGGTGTCGGTCGAGGACGATTTCTTCGACGATCTCGGCGCCAACTCGCTGCTGATGGCCCATTTCTGCGCGCGCGTACGCACCCGGAAGGAATGGGCGACGACGTCGATGCGCGACATCTATCTCTATCCGACCGTGGCGCGCCTGGCCAAACACCTGAGCGTAGCGGAAGAGATGACCACGGCCACCAATGAGCCTGTCCTCACCCGCCAGGCATCGAACCTTGCCTACTGGACCTGCGGCGCGGCGCAGCTCGTGTTCTACGGGCTCTACAGCTATGTGGCGCTGTGGGCGGTCAATGACGGCCTCAACTGGATGTACGACGCGCTCGACGAGCCGCTGCAGCTCTATTTGCGCTGCGTGGCGCTTTCGGCCGCCGTGTTCTTCGGCATGTCGGGCTTTGCCGTCATCGCGAAATGGGTCCTCATCGGCCGCTGGAAGGCCGAGGCGTTTCCCATCTGGGGTCTGCGCTACTTCCGCTTCTGGGTCGTCAAGACATTGATCCGCACCGCACCCGTGGTGCTGTTCCGGGGTAGCCCGCTCTACAGCTTCTATTTGAAGCTTCTCGGCACCAAACTCGGGAAAAATGCCGTCATCGAATCGAAATCCGTGCCCGTCTGCACGGACCTCATTTCAATTGGCGCCAACACGATCCTGCGCAAGGAATCGATGATTCTCGGCTATCGGGCCCAGGCCGGCTATATCCATACCGGGCCGCTGACCATCGGCCGCGATGCCTTCGTCGGCGTCGGCTCCACGCTCGACATCGACACCAGGATCGGCAACGGCGCCCAGCTCGGCCATTCGTCCTCGCTGCACCGCGGGCAAAGCATCCCGGACGGCGAGCGCTGGCATGGGTCGCCAGCCGTGCCGACCACGGCGGACTATTGCAAGGTGCGCAACGTCGATCCTTCCAACATTCGGCGCTTCCTCTTCGAAGCGGTCCAGCTGATTGGCCTGTTTGCCATCGTCACCCCGCTGCCGCTGCTGTTCCACAGCTATTGGGAGAACGTCGGCGACGACTATCAGGAGACCATCGGCATCGTCGCGATCGGCACCACGGTCACGCTTTTTGGATATATCGCCGTGGCCTTTCTCGCGGCGACGCTGGTGCCGCGCCTCTTCAGCCTGCTGTTGAAACCCGGCCGCACCTATACGCTTTACGGCTTCCGCTATTGGCTGCAGACCGTCGCCGAATTCTCGAGCAATTCCCGCGTGCTCGGCCTCCTGTTCGGCGACAGTTCGGCAATCGTGCACTACATGCGCGCCATCGGCTGGAACCTCAACAAGGTGGTGCAGACCGGTTCCAACTTCGGCAGCAACCAGCAGCACGAAAACCCGCTCCTGTGCGAGATCGGCACCGAGACCATGGTGTCGGACGGACTTTTCATGATCAACATGCACAAATCCGCCTCAGCATTCAGGCTCGAGCCGACGCGGATAGGCGAACGCAACTATCTCGGCAACAACATCTACTATCCGCCGGATGGACGCACCGGCGACAACGTCCTGCTCGGCACCAAGGTGATGGTCCCCATCGATGGGCCGTTGCGCGAGAATGTCGGCCTTCTCGGTTCGCCTTCCTTTGAAATCCCCCGCATGGTGAACCGCGACAAGGAACTCATCGCCGGCGTCGACGAGGACGACCGGCGCCGTAGCATCCCGCACAAGAACCGCCACAACATGGTGACGATCCTGCTGTTCGTGGCAACGCAATGGATCATGCTGTTTGCCACACTGGCGATCTGGGACCGCGCGCTGAACTACTATACCGAATGGGCGGAGGTCGCCCTCTTCGTTGCCGTGCTTTTGACCTCGGCCATCACCATTCCGTTCTACATCTTCGTGGAGCGGGCAAGCCTTGGTTTTGGCAGGCTGAAGCCGCAAATGACGACGATCTACGACGTCGCCTTCTGGCGCCACGAACGCCACTGGAAGCTTGCCGATTCGCCGATCGTGCGCCTGTTTGCCGGCACGCCGTTCCGGCCGATGATCCTGCGCATGCTGGGCGTCAAGGTGGGCAAGCGGGTCTATGACGGCGGCAGCAACCTGACCGAACGTTCGCTGGTCGAGATCGGCGATGACGTCACGCTCAATGAAGGCTGCGTCATCCAGGCCCATTCGCTGGAAGAAGGCGCGTTCAAGTCCGATTTCATCCGCATCGGCAAGGGTTGCACGCTCGGACCTTCCGCATTCGTCCACTACGGCGTCGTCATGGGCGAAGGATCGGTGGTCGATGTCGATTCCTTCGTGATGAAGGGCGAAGAGCTGGAGCCCAACTCCATCTGGCGGGGCAACCCGGCCAAGCTGCATCGGTTCGTGCAGCCGGTCACGGGCGATGGCTCCAAGGCATCGGCTTGAAGACCGGAGAAATCCGTCTCGCCTCCCTGACCGAGGCCAACCGGGCCTCGGTCGCGTCCCTGGAACTGGCCCCGGACCAGATGGATTTCGTCGCCAGCAACGCGGAGTCCCTCGACGAAGCCAAATCCGATGACGACGCGCGGCCGCGCGTCGTCATGGCTGGGGATCGTGTCGTCGGGTTCCTGATGTACGAGGCGCCGCAGGATGACGACGAGGCGCGCATCTACCGTTTCATGATCGACCGCAAATGGCAGGGCAAAGGCTACGGCAAGGCTGCGTTGCGTGAAGTGCTGGACGAAATCGGAAGCCTCGGCCACATCAGTCACGTGTCAATCTGCTACGAACCGCACAATGAAGCAGCACGACGGCTCTATCGCGCCGCCGGCTTCGTCGAACAAGGGCTCGATGAGGACGGCGAAATGATCGCCGACCTCGTCCTGCCGGCGGATGATCGTTGACGCCGCCGCCCTCCCCTGAAGTCGCGCTTGCGCAAACGTCCCTGCTGCAGGCGATGATTGCCATTGCGCCCAAAAGTGTCCGGATCGGATGCCGGGTGATACGCGACGGCGACGAGGCCCATCTGCTGCCCGACGAAGCGCGTTCCATCCCCGCGCGCCAGCCGGCCATGCGGCGCGCCAGCGGAGCGGCCCGCTGGATCGCGCACGGGCTGCTGGCGGATGTTGGCGTCAACGGCTTCGCCATCCTGCGCGCGCCATCCGGCACGCCGGTCTGGCCCGACGGGATAACCGGTTCGCTCGCCCATGACGACGACATGGCCGTGGCGACGGTTGCGCATGTTGCCCACATCGCTTCTCTCGGCATCGACGTCGAGCCCGCCCAGCCCTTGCCCGACGATATCCTCGCGCTCGTTGCAACCCCTGCGGACCGGACAGACGCGGCGGAGCGGCACCTTGCCGGCCGCATCCTGTTTTGCGCCAAGGAAGCCGTCTACAAGGCGGCCTATCCGCTCGATGGCGAGGTCCTGGGCTATGAGGATATCACCGTGGACCTCGACGCATGCCGTGCGGTGACGAAAACCGGCCGCAAGGTCAGCCTCGCATACTGCGCTGCTCCGCGCGTGGTCGTCTTGGCGTTTGTCGATGCGGGTTAGAGAATCGCCCTACTCGCCAACCACTTCGCGATACCCCCGCACCTCGCCATCCAGCCCGCGCAGCCGCCAGCTCTCGCCCTCCCGCCCCTCGACATAGCACGGCCCGATCGGCACCTTGCCGCCGCCTTCCGGCAGGTCGAGCACATAGACCGGGTTGCAGATGCCCGACAGGCGGGCGCGCAGCGCGCCGGCCAGCGCCTGTCCCTGCGCAATCGTGGTGCGCCGGTGCGCCATGCCGCGGGCGAGGTCGCCATGGTGCAGGTAGTAGGGCTTGACGCCGAGGCGGTACATCAGCTCGCGGCAGAGCTCCTCCAGCACCTCGACCGTGTCGTTGACGCCTTTCAAGAGAACGCTCTGGTTGAGCAGCACGAAGCCGGCTTGCCGCAACATGCGGCAGGCCTGTTCGGTGGCGTCGGTGATCTCGCGCGGATGGTTGAAATGGGTGACGACCGTGACCATCAGCCGGCCCCGCAGCGCCGTCACCAACCCTGATGTGATGCGCGAGGGCAGCGCCACGGGCACGCGTGTATGGATGCGCAGCAGCCGCACATGCGCAATCGCCTCGATGCGGGCGCGGATTTCGGCCAGCGCCTTGTCGGGCAGCGAGAGCGGATCGCCGCCGGTCAGGATCACTTCGCGGATCTCGGGGTGATCAGCGATATAGGCGAGCGCCGGCTCCAGCGCCTCGCGCGTATAGCCACGGCCGATCGAGGTCAGCGACTCCTTGCGGAAGCAGAACCGGCAATAGACCGCGCATTGATAGGTCGGGAACAACAGCACCCGGTCGGCATGGCGATGCGTCAGCCGCGGCACCGGGCTGAACTCATGGTCGGCGATCGGATCGTCGAGCTCGCCGTCCTGTTCCGCCAATTCGTCGGGCGACGGGATGACCTGCGCCCGGATCGGGTCGGCGGGGTCGTTCCAGTCGATCAGGTCGAGATAGGTTTTTGGGATCCGGACCTTGTGGTTCGAGGCCGCGGCTTGCGCCGCCGCGCGCTCGCCCGGTGACAGCGGCAGGGACGCGAGATCGCGCACATGGCGCACGCCGGCGCGGATTTCGGTCTGCCAGGCGGTGTCGGGGGCGAGCGCGGCATCGTCCGTGTGGCGAAGGTTGGTGTCTGAAGTCATCGGGTTTCTCGGGGGCAATTTCTGGCAGAGCTATCGGCCGGATGGCCAGGCGGGTCAACCATCTGGGGTGATCGCCGCCATCGATCCATCGCCTGCGAGCCCATAGGTATTTAAGCAAAATGGCACTATTCTGCGCAGTCTGGGGTTCAGGGAAAACCAATGGATTTCAGCACAGGCCATGGCTACCTGCTCATTGGCGGCCTCATCCTGGTTGGTGCCGGGCTGCTGATCCTGTCGCTGATCGTCAATCTGCGTGTCGCCCACAGTGTGCGCGACGACGTGCGCCACCGCGAAAAGCTGCTGGAATACTACCGCAACATCTTTTCGCAGCTGGGCGTGATCCTGATCGGCATCGGCGTATCGCTGTTCATCTTCTTTTTCCAGCAGAATTACCAAGACCAGCGCAGACGCGAAACGGAACTCCAGCAGGTTCTGGCCAAGCTGGCGGCGCGCATCGCCCGCGGCGCTCCCGTCGTCGGGTCACTTGGAGAATTCGACGCGCTGCTGGATGAAGGCGGGGCCTATGTCAGTCCCGAACTTGGTGGAACCAACGCCGCGATCGGCGCGCAGGGAGCGGAGCTCGGCAAGCAAGTCGGCGAGATCGTGCTGGTCGAGCGCGACGTCGACGTCCGGGACTTCGACATCCTCAACTTGTCGCGCGATTTCGAATCGTCGTTCGTCGTCAACGAGCTCGATCCCACGCTGTGGTTCGACATCGTGCGCGACGAGAGCGAGATCAAATATGCCACCACCCAGCTCGCCCTCGACTACAAGGACCTGCAGGACGCGATCGGCGGCGAGCCGGTCGAGCTTGCGATCGCCAATCCTGAAACAGAGCGCAAGATCAAGCACGAGGTGCTCGACATCTTCTACGATGCCGACCTCCTGCGCCAGCGCAGCAGGCGATTTCTCGGCCGTGCGTGCTGGCTCCTCAGCCACGGGCGCAGCTTCGTCAGCCTTGCACCGGTGGAAGCAATCGAAGCCGATGCGAGGTCGCATCAGGAATGGATCGACCGGTCGAAACCCTTGCTGACGCAGGCGAAGTCGGGCAACGGCGATTGCTTCAAACTTCTCCAGCACGGCCCGGCATCTTGAGCTGCCGGCGGCACCGTTCGATTTGAAAGTCAGTCACCCACACGTTGCAGAGTGCCAAGATGATTGTCGTCGAGAAAACCGATCGTCACGGCCGACGCCTTGCCGTCGGGGCCGACGACAAAACTGACGCCCGAGGGCCTGTCCGGCGTCTCGGCATCGGGGAAGGTCAGGAAAAGGTCGCCGTCGAAATGGGTCAATGAATAGGACCGGGCGCCGGCCGGGCCTGCCCTGAGCACCAGGTCGTCTCCCGCTTTCGAGACGACCGCGTCGCCGATGAAGTCGTTGGCGTAGCGGCCGGCATAGGCACTGGCCGGCCCGGCCGGCCTTGCTGGAGACGGCGGCGCAGCATAGGTGGCCTTCGCCGCCGCGACCGCAGGGCCGAACAGGCCAGCATAAGTATCATCCCACGCCTTGACCCAATCCTTCCCGATCGTACCGTCGAAGACGAGGTCTGCAAAACTGTCGGACAGCCCCTCCGGCACGCCTGTCGGAAAGGCATTGGTGACGATGACGATGCCAAGCTTGTCTTCCGGGAAGATTGTCACCAGGCTGCGCGCGCCGACGCTGAAGGCGCCGGCGTGGCCCCAGCTCAGGCCGTGCCGGCCGAATTCGACATTCCAGCCGAGGCCGTAGAACGATGCGCCGCCGGAGACGGGGTTTTTGCCGCGCGCGATCAGCGGAACATGCGTCTGGCCCAGCGCATCGGCGGCAATCAATGTCTTGCCGGCATAGACGCCGTCGCCGAGGATGAGGAGCACCCATTGCGAGAGATCACGTGCCGTGGAGCTGACGCCGCCGGCGGGCGCCTGCGCATCCGGATCGCGCTCTATCTTCGCGGCCCAAGCGCCATCGACCTTGACATGGAGCGCGGCACGGTTGGCGTGCTTGATGAAATCCGAATGGCGGGAACTGGTCGAGGCCATGCCAAGCGGACGGTAGAGTTTCTCCTCGGCGACCTCCTCCCAGGGCCTGCCTGTCGGCGTCGCGGCCGCCACGGCACCCTCTGTCAATCCGAAATTGCTGTAAGAGTACCCGGCGCGAAAGCTCGACGATGGCGGCACGAACCGCAGGCGATGCAGGATCTCGGCGCGATCGTAGCCAATGTCCTCGAGGTCGTCTCCGGCGGTGCCCGGAAGGCCGCTACGATGCGAAAACAGGTCGCGGACGGTAAGTTGGCTTGCTGGATAAGGATCGGCCAGCCGGAACGCCGGATCGAGGTCAGCGATCTTCGAATCCCAGGACACGATCCCGTCGCTGACCAGCGCCGCTACGACGGTAGCGGAGACCGGCTTGGAAAGGGACGCGATCTGGAACACCGTGTCGGCGTCGACGACCTCAGGCTTGCCGGCCTCGCGATGCCCGAAACCCCTAAGAAAGATCACCTCGTCATCGTGCACGACGGCGATGGCGAGACCGGGTACGGCACCGCCCGCGACGGCGGCTTCGGCGAGCGCTTCGAGCTTCGACAGGGCAGCAGTGATCCGCTCGGGCGTGATGGTATCGGCCGGCGCCGCATGCGGCCAAAGCACCATGGCGGCGATGAAAGCCCAAATCCACCAATGCCAAATCCACCAATGACAGAGATTCCGATCCAGCCGCACGCGCCAGCCTCCTCCCAAGCATTCACCTGGCCATGATACAGGCCCGCGCGGGTGAGGCCAGCCCTCTCAGGCGATCCGCCATCCGGCGGCCGCCGGCATTACCAGCTGGGCGAGGGACCGGTGGCAACGAGCTGTACGTTCCGTGCGAAATCCCGGCGCGGTGCTGCTACTGGAAGAGGGCTGGGAAACCGCAGCGAGTGCGCCCCGCAATCGACGCAATCGACCACAAACCCGATTTCAGGCAATCTGACATATGGGCGGCGCGTGATGAGGAGACGGGCGCCGCCAGGAAGGACTGCCATGACCAAGACACAAGCTGCGGCGCTGCCGCGCTATGAAGACGCCGTTGCGCGCTTTCGCATCGAAGACGAAGTCGCACGGCTTCAGGGAGACCCGACGACCGGCATCAATGCCTGCATCGAATGCTGCGATCGCCACGCCGGCGCCAACCGGCTGGCGTTGCGCGCGATCTCCGCCGATGGCCAGTTGCGGGAATTCAGCTTCGACCAGCTTCGCGACATGTCGGCGCGCGTCGGCACCATGCTGAAAGCGGCAGGCGTCGGCCCCGGCGATGTCATTGCCGGCATGCTGCCGCGCATTCCCGAACTGGTGGCGCTCATCCTCGGCACCTGGCGCATCGGCGCGGTCTACCAGCCGCTGTTCACCGCCTTCGGCCCAAAGGCCATCGACCACCGGCTGAAGACCAGCGGCGCAAAACTCGTCGTCACCAACATGGCCAATCGCGGCAAGCTCGACGAGGTCGAGGATTGCCCTCGGGTGGCGACCATCCTTGCCCAGGACGAAGCCCTGCCGGCAGGCGACATCGATTTCCGCGCCGCGTTTGCCGCCGCCTCGACTTCCTGCGAGCCAATCCTGCGCAAGGGCGACGACCTGTTCATGATGATGTCGACCTCAGGCACGACAGGCCTGCCAAAGGGCGTACCGGTGCCGCTCCGCGCGCTGCTGGCCTTCGGCGCCTATATGCGCGATGCGATCGGCCTGCGGTCCGACGATGTCTTCTGGAACATCGCCGATCCCGGCTGGGCCTACGGCCTCTACTACGCCATCACAGGTCCCCTGCTGCTCGGCATCGCCACGACCTTCAACGAGGGTCCCTTCACCGCCAAAAGCACCTATGACATCATCGAGCGGCTTGGCGTTACCAGCCTTGCCGGTTCGCCCACCGCCTTCCGCCTGCTGCTGGCCGAAGGGCCTGAGGCCACCGCCCGCATCAAGGGCCGCCTGCGCGTGGTCAGCAGCGCCGGCGAGCCGCTCAACCCGGAAGTGATCCGCTGGTTCGACGCCCATCTTGGCGTGCCGATCCATGACCATTACGGCCAGACCGAGAACGGCATGATGGTCAACAACCATCACGGCCTGTCGCACCCGGTGCGCCCCGGCTCGGCCGGCTTTGCCATGCCGGGCTACCGCATCGTCGTGCTCGGCGAGGCCGGCCAGGAGCTTGGCCCCAACCAGCCCGGCATCCTCGCCGTCGACATCGCCAACTCACCGCTGCGCTGGTTCGACGGCTACCACCAGGCCGAAACCCCCGCGATTTCGGGCGGCTATTACCGCAGCGGCGACACCGTCGAGTTCGAGCCGGACGGCTCGATCAGCTTCATCGGCCGTGCCGACGACGTCATCACCTCGGCCGGCTATCGCATCGGGCCGTTCGATGTCGAAAGCGCACTGATCGAGCATCCCGCGGTCAACGAGGCGGCCGTCGTCGGCGTGCCCGACCCGCAGCGCACCGAAATCGTCAAGGCCTTCGTCATCCTGGCATCTTCTTTTCGCGGCAGCCCGGAACTCGCCGAGGAGCTGGCCCAGCATGTCAGGAAGCGGCTCTCGGCCCACGCCTATCCGCGCGAAATCGATTTCGTCAGCGAGTTGCCGAAAACGCCGAGCGGCAAGATCCAGCGGTTTTTGCTGAGGAAGGCCGAGGTGGAGAAGCGGAAGGGGTGAGGCGTGGTCCGCGAAGCGGACGGAAAGCCAATTGCTTGGCTTTCCGAACAACGGACGCCCGGAGCGACAGCGGAGGGCCGGCGCCGGCCGCTGCATGCAATGCTTCGCGTCGACTTGCCGCCGCGCAATAGCCGCAAAGCTGCTCGATGGCTCCCAGCCTGTCGAACGCCATATGGGGGCTATGTCATGCGGTTGGTCTGGACCATCATCTTCGCGCTCGCTACCGGAGCGGCTTTCGCGGCCTCGCCGGAGGACGACTATATCGCCGCACGCGACAAGGCGATTTCCGCCATCGCGACAATGGAAAGCGCGAACGAACCTGTTGAAACGCGCGATGCCGCCGGGACGAAGGCGCTGGCCGATCTCGAAAAGCGTCTTTCCGCCATTCTCGGCCCGCTGGCGGTTGCGGGTTTTCCGGCGACCGGCACGATCAATATCGAAAGCCTGAGCGATTCCGATATCGGGTTCGGCATGCTCGACGGGTTGCGATACGCCAAAAGCGACGACCGCCCGAGCCTCGTGGCAACGACGCGGGGGCTGCTTGAGCGCTGGCTACAGTCGAGAGCCGCCGAGATGGACGCGAGCTTCAGACTGCCCGCCGGCATCGATGCGGCGCTGAAGCTCGATGCCTTCTACACCCAGGCGATCAACAGCGACGCGGCGTTCACGGGGACGCTCGACTTTCCGCTGAAGAAGCCTGAAGGCGCCGACATCGCGTTTGCGCGGCTCGGCGGCTGGGCGCAGGACATAGGACCGAACCCCGACCAGCAGGTCATCGTCACCCTCGTCAAGGGCAACAGCGTCATGATCGCCTCGGCGCCCGCGGCACCGCCTGTTCCGAAGATCGCGGCCTGCGACGCCTTGTGGGCCTCTGCGGACGCCGCCGCCCAGAAATTCCAGGAGGCCTACCAAGCCTCCGATCTCAAGGACCAAAAGGCGTATGATGCCGGCAATGCCGCCTGGGAAAAAGGTGACGCGGACTATCGCGCCTGCATGGGCGAGCACCTGCCGGGCGAGCCGGTCTTCCCGGCACTTCTCGCCCAAGCCCAGGAGCTTGCCGATCACATGGCCGGCAAGTAGGCCTGCTCAGGCGTATCGGCGCCGCGCGTTCTCAGCGGGCTGAATGGTCAGCTCGCTCGGGCGCCATTGGTAACTGTCAACTCCGCAACCCCGGCGCTTCATGCCCGGTGCGCTCGACATACTCCGTATAGCCGCCGCCATAGGTGTGGATGCCTTCGGGCGTCAGCTCCAACACGCGGTTGGAAAGTGCTGCCAGAAAATGCCGATCGTGCGAGACGAACAGCATTGTGCCTTCGTACTGCGACAGTGCCGTGATCAGCATCTCCTTGGTGGCGATGTCGAGATGGTTGGTCGGCTCGTCCAGCACCAGCAGATTGGGCGGGTCGAACAGCATCAGCGCCATCACCAGCCGCGCCTTCTCACCACCTGACAGCACGCGGCATTTCTTCTCGATCTCGTCGCCGGAAAAGCCGAAGCAGCCGGCCAGTGCCCTGAGCGGCGCCTGGCCAGCCTGCGGAAACGCGTCCTCCAGCGTCTGGAACACGGTGCGCTCGCCTTCCAGCAGCTCCATGGCGTGCTGGGCGAAATAGCCCATCTTGACGCTCGGGCCGCGCGCCACCGTGCCGGTATCGGGCTCGGAGGCGCCGGCGACCAGCTTCAACAGCGTCGACTTGCCGGCGCCATTGACGCCCATGATGCACCAGCGCTCGCGGCGGCGGACCTGGAAATCCAGCCCCTCATAGATGCTGCGGCTGCCATAGCCCTTGTGGACGTTCTTCAGCGTCACGACGTCCTCGCCACAGCGCGGCGCCGGCTGGAAATCGAACGACACCGTCTGGCGGCGCTTGGGCGGCTCGACGCGATCGATCTTGTCCAGCTTCTTCACCCGGCTCTGCACCTGGGCGGCATGCGAGGCGCGCGCCTTGAAGCGCTCGATAAAGGCAATCTCCTTGGCCAGCATCGCCTGCTGGCGCTCGAACTGCGCCTGCTGCTGCTTGTCGGCGATCGCCCGCTGCTGCTGGTAGAATTCGTAATTGCCGGAATAGGCGGTCAGCGAACCGGCGTCGATTTCGACCACCTTGTTGACGATGCGGTTCATGAACTCGCGGTCGTGCGAGGTCATCAGCAACGCGCCGTCATAATTCTTCAGGAAGGACTCCAGCCAGATCAGGCTTTCGAGGTCGAGATGGTTGCTCGGCTCGTCGAGCAACATGGCGTCGGGCCGCATCAAAAGAATGCGGCCCAGCGCCACGCGCATCTTCCAGCCGCCGGAGAGTTTTCCGACATCGCCGTCCATCATCTCCTGGCTGAAACCCAGGCCATCGAGCACCTCGCGGGCGCGGCCGTCGAGCGCATAGCCGTCGAGCTCCTCGAAACGGTGCTGCGCCTCGCCATATTTTTCGATGATCTCGTCCATCTGGTCGGCCTGGTCGGGGTCGGCCATGGCGGCCTCGAGTGCGGCCATCTCGGCCGCCACGTCGCTCACCGGCCCGGCGCCGTTCATCACTTCGGCAACCGCGCTGTGGCCCTCCATGTCGCCGACATCCTGGCTGAAATAGCCAATGGTGACGCCGCGATCGACCTGCACCTGACCTTCGTCGGGCTGCTCCTGCCCGGTGATCATGCGAAACAGCGTCGTCTTACCGGCGCCGTTGGGGCCGACGAGGCCGACCTTCTCGCCCTTCTGCAGCGCCGCCGACGCTTCGATGAAGACAAGCTGACGGCCATTCTGCTTGCTGATGCTTTCCAGTCTGATCATGCGATTTCCGGGGGGCTTGGAGCGTGGAAGGATTTTCCCCGGGGCCATACGCGATGGCGGGCGCCAGAGGAAGAGGCGCAAGCGCCGCACGCCCCGGACACACTCCAGAAACAAGATTCAACAGTTCGGAAAAACTGGCGAAAAGATCGGCTGGCATAAGCATTCCTGCGGCGGCCGGAAAATGGTCGCGGCACAACGCGAACGGATGGTTACCAGTAATGCAACGAGATTCGAACGGATGGATGGGTGCCCTGCTCGGCATGTCGCTCGCCGTCACCGCGATCGGACCGTCGGAAGCAAAAGCAGCCATCACCCGCAGCGAACATTGCGACCGGCTCAGTCTTCAATTGGACCAAGCCATCCAGACCAAAGCCGAGACGACCGAGGTCGCTGAGGCAATGTCGCTGCAGAAGACGGCCATCCGCTTCTGTGCCGAGCGCAAGCAGGCGCAAGGCATCAGGACGCTGGCCAACGCTCTGAAGCTGCTTGGGGTGACGCCGGACGATCAAGCCCAGTGATATCAGATCTTTGAAACCAGTTTTTGAAGCCCAGACTTTCAACATCCAGACACAAGGCATGTCAAGAAACACACCGGCAAGAGGCACGGCCACAAGCACGCCAAGGCTTATTGATCGCCGCTCTTTCTGACTTCCTCCCGGGAAATGGCCGCCACTCGCAAAAGCGAGGGCGGCCTTTTTCTTGCGCTGTTTCAGGAAATAATGTGCAGCGGCTTCCACTCGGAATTGCGCAAAATCAAATAAGTTGCAGCGGTTCAACGATTCAAACGTTGAACCGCCCGAAACCAAGCGCCAGCTGCGCTCCGCCGATCATGCCCGGAATTCCGATCCTCACCACGGCAGCCTTTTGCCGTCGCGAAAGAAGCCGCCGGTCGGACCATCGTCCGGCAAGGTCGCGGCCCAGACGATGCCGGCCGCCCCTTGCGCCACCGGGCGCCCGCCCGGCCCGCCCATGTCGGTGGCGACCCAGCCCGGGCAGACAGCGTTGACCAGCACGCCGGCGCCGCGCAGCTCGGCCGCCAGCACGCAGGTCAGCGCGTTGAGGGTCGCCTTCGATGTCGAATAGGCCGGCGCTCCTGCCCCCATCGAGGCCAGCGAACCGCCTTCGGAGGAGACGTTGACCAGCCTGCCATGGCCACCGGCCCCAAGCAGCGGCGCAAAGGCGGACGCCGCCCGCCAGGCGCCGAAGACATTGGTCTCGAACGCCTCGCGGATGTCAGTCCAGTCCGGCAGCAACGCCCGCGAACCGGTGTCGTAATGGATCGCGGCGTTGTTGATCAGCACGTCGAGACGGCCGAACCGGCGCTCGACATCCGCCGCCGCCCGTGCCGCTGCGTCGGGCGACGCGACATCGAACGCGATGGATGCGCGACGTCATCGGTCCCGGCTACCCGGTCCATCCCTACAGCATTGACCCGCATTCCGGCGCCTGAAGGGTTACTTCTTGCCCTGCGGGCAGATCGTCTCGCCGCGCTTCAGCATCGCGACGGCGTACCCGACGCAGATCGCGCCAAGAAGCTGCCTCGGGGGCGACAACGGACGATGCTGAAATCCCACTCCGGCCGAACCGGGACCTGTCTGTTTACACCGCAGTGGAATAGGGATATTTTATATCCTTAATAAAGCCCGGTCAGTATCGACCCCGGAATCAATTGATGATCCTGAAAAGCCAAGTCGAATGGGCGCTACACTGCTGCGCCATTCTCGCGGGCCTGCCTGAGGGGCGCTATCTCTCGACAAAAGCGCTTGCCGAGTTCCACGGTCTTCCCAAGGAGTATCTTTCCAAGGCATTGCAAAGCCTGTCGCAGGCGGGTCTGGTCCATACGACGCTGGGTCCGTCAGGTGGATATCGATTGGCGCGGACACCGGCCGAACTGACCTTCCTGGATATCGTCGAAGCGGTCGAGGGCAAAGCGCGGACATTTGTGTGTAACAATATCCGCGAAAACAACCCATGTCGTCCGCAGGGCTATTGCGAAAGCAGCCCTTGCGCGGTGTCGCGCTTCATGTGGGAAGCCGACGAGGCCTGGCGTGCAAAATTGCGCAGCGTCAGGCTTTCCGATCTCACCGAGGCCCTGGCGCAGGAGATTCCAGCCGAACTCTGGAAGAGCAGCTTTGAATGGGTGCTGGAGCGCGCCGGATGAATGGGAATGGCAGATCGTGGCGGATGGCTAATGCATGTCGCGCAAAAGTGGCCCCGGTTTTGAGACAACGACATGCATACATACAAAGACTTAAAGCGCGTCGCATGAATCCGTTTCGACGCGACGCGCTTTAGTCTTTCATCCGGACAACAGGCGGACCATCGACGCCCTGAGGATGCCTCGCGACAATGCCGGCAAGCCCCGGAAGCGTGAAAGGCACGGAGCGATGCTCACCGGACATGGAAGGCGCCCGGCCTCTTCGGCCTACTTCTTGACCGGATAGGTCAGTTCTTTCTGGTTGGTATCGACCACGAAGACCGCCAGTAGTTTTGCGGGCTTCGTCTTGCTGCCGTTCTCGCTCACACTGTGGCGATCGCCCGGCAGCTCCGAAAAGCTCTCGCCGGCCTTGTAGACCTTGACCGGGCCGTCATTGACCTGGCTGCGGATGGAGCCTTCCAGAACCGTTGCATAGATGAAGGCGGAACTCGGATGGGTGTGCGCTTCCGAGTGACCGCCGGGACCATATTCGACCAGAATGCCCTTGATGCTCTTGCCGGGGACATTCGGCAGTTCATGCTCATAGATGAGCGTGACTTTGGCGGCCTTCTCGCCTGTATCCTGGGCTGCGGCCGGGCCTGCCAAGGCTGCCGTGACGATGAGGGCGGCGACGATTGACTTGATCATTTCGAAACTCCTTGTGCGTTGGGTGGAACGCTGCGCCCGAAGCTGCGGCGCATCGTGATGGTCATTTCCGCGCCGAGGTGGCGAACCACTGCTCGAAGGTGATGCGGCCGAGACGGGGATTGTTGTCGGAGACGAGCGAACCGTCGTTCAGTTTGGCGCCGAAGTAGCGCGCCTCCGGATCAGCCACGACCTTGCGAGGATCGCCGGCAGCCTTCAGGTAGCGGGCGACGAGCTCGTTCATTCGCACACGCTCCGGACCGGAAATCTCGATCATGCCGTTGATCGGCGCGGCGAGCGCGACACCCGCCATGACGTCGGCGACGTCATCGGATGCGATGGGCTGCACATAGGCCGGCGACAGATGCACAGCGTCGCCGACCGTACCGGATTTGGCGATGCCAGCCAGGAACTCCATGAACTGCGTGGAATGAACGATGGTGTAGGGAATGCCGGAGGCTTTGATCAGCTTTTCCTGGGCGAGCTTGGCGCGGAAATAGCCGCAGTCCTGCAACCGCTCGGTTCCGACAACCGACAGCGCGATATGGTGCTTGATGCCAGCAACCTTGTCCGCCGCGAGCAGGTTGTGGCCCGACGTCTCGAAGAATTCCAGCGCGGCCTTGTCCGCGAAGGAGGGTGAGTTGGCGAGGTCGATCACCACCTCGGCGCCCGCGAGCGCTTCCTCCAGGCCTTCGCCGGTGATGGTGTTGACGCCCGTGTTTGGCGCGGCGGCAATCACCTCATGCCCCTGCCTGCGCAGACGGTCGCCTGTCTTGGTGCCGATGAGGCCGGTGCCACCGATGATGACGATTTTCATGATACTTCTCCATTCGCGATCGCTCTGGCGCCGCGTTGCTCGAGAGATTTGCTTGGGGTGGGAGGTTGGTTCAGGCCGGCCTTGCCGGCCGAACCGGGCACGGCCTTGAAGGCTACGCGCCCTAGGTCGGCCCTAACCCAACAAGCGGTCAGTAGTCCCAGAAGACCGGTACCCAACGAAAAGCATCGCCGGCGACCGCCACACGGCCGACGGATGGGAACGGCATATGAGTGGCCACCAGCAGCTCGCTGGTTGCCGCCAGCTCTTGCATAAGCCGGACCCGAACACGGGCTGCCTCCTCGGGGTCGTGCTCGAAGCCGTTGTGCCAGTCGGGGTGCTCGAATCCGACCGGGAACACGGCGTCGCCGGCGAACATCAGCCGGTCGCCGCCGGATGCCAGGCGGACCACACTGTGCCCGGGGGTGTGGCCGCCGGTGCGAGATACGACCACCCCCGGCGCCACCTCGTACTCCTCCTCGAACAGCAGCAGCTGGCTGTCGTACTCTTTCCTGAACCGCTTGGCGGCCGCCCGAAGCGCGTCCGGGAACCCCGGCGGCATGGAGACGTGGGAGAAATCGGGCGCCTCCCAGAATTTGACCTCGGCGGCGGCCACGTGGATCCGCAGGTCCGGATGCAGCCGGTCTTTCACCCCGTCGACGAGCAGCCCGCCAATGTGGTCCATGTGCATGTGCGTAAGCACCACGTCGGTCACGGCTGCAAGATCGATGCCGGCGGCCTCCAGTCGCTTGATCAACTGCCCAGCCCGCGGCAAGTGCAAGTCCGGGTCCAACCCTAGCCCAGCATCGATGAGTATGGTCTGCCTGCCGCTACTCACCACGACCACGTTCAGCGGCCAATCGAAAGCGTCCGGCGGTAGGAACATGTCGTCCAGCCAGGCGGCCCGGACTGCCGGGTCGGCGTTGTGTGCCAACATCGCGGTCGGTAGCGGCAGCACCCCGTCGCTGACCACCAGCACGTCAATCTCGCCGATCCGCAGCGCGTAGCGCGACGGAACTAACTCGTCGGACCCCTGCCTATCGGGGTGTGAAGTGTTTTGTAGATTCATGTTTGTCTCCTGTTGAGCACGGTCTTGGAACCGGTCAGGTCGGTTGCACCGGAAATGACGATTTTCAAAGTTGTCTTCGTTCGCCGCCGCCCATGCGGACGTGCATCCCTTGATGGGTTCTCAGAGCGAAACGCTTAATTCAGGCCGGCCTTGTCGAGGCCGTAAAGTTTATCCGCAGAGCCGGGCACGGTCTTGAAGGCGACGCTGGCGCGGTTCCAGGCGTTGATGGCCATGATCGAGAAGGTCAGGTCGGAGATTTCCTTTTCCGAAAGCTGCCCACGCACACGCTCATAGAGCTCGTCCGGAATACCGCCTTCGGGGAGCTTCGTGACGGCTTCAGTCCAGGCAAGGGCGGCGCGTTCACGAGGAATGAAAAGGTTCGATTCCCGCCAGATGGCGACATGGTAGAGCCGCAACTCGCTCTCGCCGTGGATCTTTGCTTCCTTGACATGCATGTCGAGGCAGAAGGCGCAGCCATTGATCTGGGACGCCCGGATGTGGATCAGATCGCGGATCTTCTCTTCGATAACGCTGTGTGCCTCGGTCATGCTGAAGTCGAGAAACTTCTTGAATAGCTCGGGCGATTGTTGGGCGACGTTCAGGCGCTGTGTCACGGCTCTCTCCTTGTTTGAGGATATTTGATATCCTTAAGGATATATGATATCCATAATCTCCGGACAGTAAAGCGCCTCCCGCCTGGGATGCGGACATAAGGCATATGTCGAAAAGTATGGGGGTGAGGGTGGACATCGTATCGGCATTGCGAACGTTCCTGCGGGTGGCGGAGACAAAGTCATTCTCGGCGGCCGCGATCGACCTCGATCTGACGCAGCCGGCCGTATCCCGGCAGGTTTCTGCGCTGGAAGCGCATCTGAACACGCGCCTTCTGCACCGCACGACGAACGCGCTTGCCTTGACGGTCGAGGGTGAACAGATGCTCCCGATGGCGCTACGCGTCATAGAAGCGGTCGAAGCGCTCAGCGAAGCCGGCTGCGCCGAAGGAGCGACCGCATCTGGAAAAGTGAGGCTAAGCCTGCCCGCGCCACTCGGACTCTACATGAGCGATCGCCTCTCAAGCCTGCTGGAGAGCCATCCGGCGCTTACTGTTGACCTGATCTTGCGGGAGGAACCCTCAGATCTGGTCGCGGACGCAATCGATCTCGAGGTACGCCTCGGGCCGGTCGGCGACAGCAGCCTTATGTGTCGCCGGATCGGCTGGACGACTGCCTTTCTCGTGGCCTCGCCCTGCTATCTCAAGGGGCGGGATACACCGCAAGCGCCGCAGGACATCAGTGGTCACTGCTGCATTTGTTACAGCCGTGCCGGCGACGGCCGGTCATGGTCTTTCTCCGACGGGGCGGATGAGGTGGTTCTGCGAATTGAGCCTCGCCTGATCGCCAACAATTCAATGGCCGTCCATCGAGCGACGCTGGCTGGAGGCGGGCTTGCAGTGCTCTCCCATATTCTGGCCGGGCCGGACATCGAAGCAGGGAGGTTGGTTAAGGTGATGCCGGATTTTCCGCCGACGCGCCTGCCGATCAACGTCGTCTATCCATCCCGCCGGAACATACCGTTGCGTGTCACAACGGTCCTCGACTTTCTTGTCCAGGCTGTCCGCGACGACGCTTTGATGGCGTGATCAGCGCCTTGAAGGGCCTCACTTCTTGACCTGCGGATAGATCGTCTCGCCGCGCTTCAGCATCGCGACGAAGGTCTCGATCTTCTTCTTGCGGCCGGCCTCGGTCTTCATGTTGTGGGTGCGGAAGGCGAGCGCGAAGCGGTTCTGCGCGTTGAGCTTGCCCAGCATCTCTTTCGCTGCCGGTTCGGCATCGATCGTGGCCTGGAGATCATCCGGAATTTTCATCGCCTTGCCGCTGCCATAGGCGCGCGCCCAGCGCCCGTCGGCCTTGGCTGCCTCGACCTGTCTCAGCCCATGCTCGGTCATGCGGCCCTCCTCGACCAGCCGCGCGACATTGTCGATGTTGATCAGGCTCCAGATGCTCTTCCTGCTGCGCGGCGTGTAGCGCTGCAGGAAGCTGTTGTCGTCCAGCCCCTTGCGCACGGCGTCGATCCAGCCGAAGCACAGCACCACGTCGATGGCCTCCTTGGGCGTGATCGACTTCAGTCCCGACCCCACCTTGTGGACCTTGATCCACACCTCGGTTTCCATGGCGTGGTGCCCGCCGAGCCAGGCGTGAAAGCTGGCCGCGTCCGGGAATTCCCTGACCTTGTCGGGATCGACCTTGACCGGCGCCATCAGCCGGCCTGCCCGTTCGTCGCGCTTGCCGCTCGCATCACCGACATCTTGCCTCCAGCATCATGCGTCAACATCGTGACATGGATCCCTGTCAGTTTCCGGCAGCAACAAAGCTTGCCGGCGGATGACGATGGAACGCACCACCGTGCTATAGGACAAGGTTCTACGCTCGGGGGGAATATCCGTCATGAAATCTGTGCTCCTCGCCCTCGCGGTGCTGTTCCCCACGGCAGCCCTCAGCGAGCCTATCGAAACCCAAAAAATCATCACGGCGGTGACCGGCGACTTCAACGGCGACGGCGCCGTCGATCTTGCCATGGTGGTGGAGACCGAGCCCGGCCATCCGATGGACGTCCACTTCTTCCTCAGGGACAAGGAGCACAACTACCTCAAGCCCGTTGAAATCGTGCACGAGCAGATCCTCGGCGAATGGAACAGCTACGACCGCCCGGGCTACGAAAACTCCGACACCGAGCCGGAACTGACGATGCTGCCCAACGGCTCGATCAAATTCTACCTGCCGGCGATGCCGGTCGGCAGCGAACGGACCGACATGACGCTGACCATCGCCTGGCGCAACGGTGCCTTCATCGTCGCCGGCTTTGCCTATGACCACTATGACTATATGAAGGAGAATGCCGAAAGCGCCTGCGAGTACAACGTCCTGACCGGCAAAGGCACCAGCAGCGAAAAGCAGCCGGACGGCAGCACGAAGCACAAGACCGTCTCGGTCGAAGGCCAGACCATCGCCTTCAAGGACTGGAACCCGGGCACCACCTTCACCGCTTGCGGCGATTGATCGGCGTTTCTTCGACCGGCTTCAGGTTGATGGCGGCGCTGCCGGCGTCAACCCGTGTCGGCGCATGATGTCCATCATTTTGACCTTGTCCGGAGGGCCGCCAGCGGCGGCGTTGAACTCCGCAAAGGCCTCGCGAAAATAGTCCGGGCCGATCGCCGCGGGCGTGACGATGCAAAGCGCCTTGGCATCCCTGGTGCCATTGTTGTCAAACCGGTGAACGGCGCCGCGTGGAATGCACAGCGCCTCCCCCGGTCCGACCTCGATCGCCTTGCCGTCGACGGTCCAGGTCAACACCCCGTCGACGCCGTAGATCGTCTCTTCGTAGTGATCGTGGCTGTGCGCCGGCGCCGGCAGCCGCTGCGCGCCGGGCACCATCAGCTCGAAGGTGGCGACGCTGCCGTTCGAACTGTCGCCCGACACCAGGAAGCGAACCGACAGCCCCTTGGTGCCGATGATTTCGTTGGCAGGATTGACCTGAAGATCCACGGCTGGCATTGCACAAACTCCCCGGGTAAACTACATTTACTACCATCAGTAAACTCAATTTACCGGATCGTCAATGGCCACATCCACGGAAGTTCTGCAGACCAGGACCGAGGATCTGTTGATCGGCGCCTTGCTGCGCGTGCCGGCGCAGGCGATCCAGCGCCGGCTGATCAAGGAACTCAACGCCGCCGGTTTCGACGAACTGCGCCTGCCGCATATGGCGGTGCTGCAGTTTCCCGGACCGGACGGCGCACGCCCGGGCACCATCGCCGAGCGCGCAGGCATGAGCAAGCAGGCCATCAACCAGCTGCTCAGCAGTCTCGAAGGCTACGGCTACCTCATGCGATCCGACATTCCGGGCGAAGGCAGCGCCCGCGTGGTGCGGTCCACCGAACGGGGGCATGCCGCCTTCTGGAAAATGGTCGACATCCTGCGCGACATCGAGGAGGAGTGGCGCGCCGAACTCGGACCGGAACGCTTTGCCCAGCTGAAAGCGCTGTTGTTTGTGGTCTGGGACAGCCCGCTGGCGCGGTAAGCGGCCACCAGCCGACCTTGCGTGGCCGAGCTTCCATTCCGCACAGGATTGAGAACCATCGGCATTTCCGATAGCGCCATCGGGTTCTTCCGTTTTCCCTTGCCGCACCGAACTGCCAATCCCCTGCCCTTGACCATCCAAACAAAGGCAGAGCGAAATGAGCATTTCAAACCAGAAAATCCTGATCGTCGGCGGCGGTTCCGGCATGGGTCTGGCGCTGGCGCGGCGATGCGTCGAGGCCGGCGCCAAAGTCACTATCGCCGGACGCAGCGAGGACCGGCTACGGCAGGCGTGCGAGGCGCTGGGCAACCCAGTGAACCTGGAGGTGGCCGCTGTCGACATCACGCGGGAGGACGAGGTGGTCGGGCTGTTCGCGCGGATCGGCCGGCTCGACCACATCGTCAGCACCGCCGCCGACATCGAAGGCGCCTACCGGCTGTTACCCGAGCTTGACCTGCAGGCGGCGCAACGGGTGGTGGAGAGCAAGCTTTACGGCCCGCTGCTGCTTGCCAAGCATGGCGCACCACGGCTTGGCGTCGCCGGGTCGATGACCTTCGTCTCCGGCATCGCCGCCTATCGGCCGGCAGCGCGCGGCGCTGTCGTTGCCGCCGTCAATGCGGCGCTCGAAGGGCTGGTGCGGGCGCTCGCCGTGGAGCTGGCGCCAATCCGCGTCAACGCCGTGTCACCCGGCTGGGTCGACACCACGATCTGGGCGCAGGTTGCCGGCGACAGAAAGGCCGAGACGCTGGCCGCGATGGCCGAGCGGCTGCCGGTCGGCAGGATCGGCCAGCCCGACGACATCGCCGACGCCATTTTCTTCCTGATCGGCAACGGTTTCACCACCGGAACGACGCTGCATGTCGAGGGCGGGCACCGCTTGGTCTAGAATGGCCAGCGTCAGGAAATCGCTTTCAAAGCAAGGCCTTGGAGCGGTTCGTCGACTCAGGTTCTGAGCTGGCTTGGGCGCGTTCCGGCGCCAGCGTGTCACGCGCGGCGGCAAGGAGCCGCCTGAGCGCCGGCGGCTGAACGCGTCGGCGGCGCCAGATCATCGTCAGCGGCGCCTTCCGCATCTGGCCGGACCACGGCAGTTCGACGAGGTCGCCACGCACAAGCGCGTCGCTGACGGCAAGGCGCGGAACGAGGCCCAGCCCCGCGCCGGCCGCCACCAGCCGGGCAATGGTGCCGATGCTGCCGACCTCGGCGGCAAGTTTTGGCGCGGCGACACCCGCCTCGGCAAAGGCGGCGTCGAACATGTGCCGGTAAATGCATCCGGGCTCCGTTGCCACGAAGCGCAGCGTGGCAAGCGCGGCCATGTCTGATAGTGCGGAGCCCTGCCCCGGAGCCGCGACCAGCACCAGCGGTTCGTCAACGATTGTGCGCCTGGCAAAATGTTCATCGGCGGCGCCCTTGGTGACGTCGCGACGGTCGAAGCAGAAGGCAACGTCGATGTCGCCATCCTCCAGCAGGTGCCGCAGAGTGCCGCTGTCCGCCACCTTCATCCGCACGGTGATGTCGGGATGGCGAGCCTGAAATCCCGGCAGCCAGGGCGCCAGACAGGCCGAGGCGATCGTCTCCAGCGCGCCGATGGCCAGCGATCCGCTGGTCTACCCGGCAGCCGCCTGCACGGCCGCGCGCGCCTCGCCATCGAGCCGCAGCAGGTCTTCGGCGATGGGCTTCAGCGCCAGTCCCGCCAATGTCAGTTCGAGACCCGTTTTCGAGCGCGTGAACAGGGCAGCGCCAAGCTCGGCCTCGAGGGACTGGATCTGGTCGCTGACACTCGATTGCGCCAGATGAACCGCCTCGGCGGCGCGCGTGATGTTGCGGCTCCGCGCCACCGCGAGGAAGGTCTTGAGCAATCTGGGATGCAACGAAATGCCCCGGTCGATGCGCCTACTGCAGCTGCGGCTTCTTGAGGAAACTGCCGCGATCGGCCGATTTGACACGCAGCCAGGTCTCGCGGCCGTCGCGCAGCACCCGCATCGGGATCTCCGCGCCGGCCGAGCCGCTCTCCCACAGCTTGCGATAGAAATCGGCCAGCCCGTCGACCGCGCCGTCGCGGATGTCGGAGATGATGTCGCCCTGGCGCAGGCCGGCCTTGGCGGCCGGGCCGCCTTCGGTCACGCTCATCACCACCACCTTGCCGTCGCTTTCGGCCGACAAGGCGCCGAGCCACGGGCGCGGCGGCCTGGCCACATGGCCACGCGTCAGGAGATCGTCGAGAATGGGCGGCAGCAGATCAATCGGCACGATCATGTTTATATCGGCGACCTCGCCGTTGCGGCTCATCTGCAGGCGCAGCGAACCGATGCCGAGCAGCGAACCGTCGGCGCCGAACAGCCCGGCGCCACCCCAGGACGGGTGCGCGGGCGCAATGAAGATCGCCTCGTCGAGCAGATACTCCCAATAGCCGGCGAATTCCTGCTTGGTGACGATCCTGGCCTGCACCGACTGGCCGATACCGTCGGCCAGCACGACGGCGTCGCCGATCCTGGCCTTGCCGGCATCGCCCAACGCCACCGCTGGCAGGCCGAGCGGCGCCAGCGCCTGCACCAGGCCGAAGCCCGATTCCTGGTCATAGGCCAGCGCATGCGCAGGGATGACGCGGCCGTCATGGCTGGTCAGCCAGACCTCTTCCGCTTCGGTGATGAGATAGCCGATGGTCAGCACCAGCCCGTCGTCGCGGATGACGACGCCGCTGCCCTCCCTGAGCGTGCCCAGGGCACCCGCCGTAAAGGCATCCTCCGGAACGGTGGCCCGTACGGCAACGACCGAGCGCGGATTGGGATTGATGGTCATGTTTTTGTCCTGCGATGCAATGCCCTGGCGATATCTCTTATAGGTATGCCGCGAGGGAGATGGTGCAAGGGGTGAGAAGCGGTTCGCGCAGCGAACGAAAAGCCAATTGCTTGGCTTTTCGAGCTTCGAAAGCCCTGAGCCTGCGAAGGGCCGGGTAGCTGATTGCCCGGCCGGGTCCCCGCTGCTCCGCAGCGACCCGGCGTTCGCCGGCCTTTCATCATGCCACCGGCACGATGAATTCGCTACGCGAACCGGCTACTCACCCCACAAGGGGAGAAGGGAAAACGGCGCCTCCATTAACAATAGTTCAACGCAAGTTGAACTTCCTCATCTGCAGCCCTAATTGTACAGCGACCTGCCCATCCTTTCCCCACGACACGAGGCCCTGAGATGACCGACTACACCCCGCCGAAAGTATGGACCTGGAACAAGGCGAATGGCGGCACCTTCGCCAGCATCAACCGGCCGATCGCCGGGCCGACGCATGACAAGGACCTGCCCGTCGGCAAGCACCCGCTGCAGCTCTATTCGCTGGCGACGCCGAACGGCGTCAAGGTGACCGTCATGCTGGAGGAGTTGCTGGCGCGCGGCCACAAGGGCGCCGAATATGATGCCTGGCTGATCCGCATCAACGATGGCGACCAGTTCGGCAGCGGCTTCGTCGACGTCAATCCCAACTCCAAGATTCCTGCCTTGATGGACCGCAGCGGCAAGACGCCGGTGCGCATCTTCGAATCCGGCTCGATCCTGGTCTATCTCGCCGAAAAGTTCGGCGAATTCCTGCCCACCGAACAGCCGGCCCGCGCCGAGGTGCTGTCCTGGCTGTTCTGGCAGATGGGCTCGGCGCCGTATCTCGGCGGTGGCTTCGGCCATTTCTACGCCTATGCGCCGGAAAAATTCGAATATGCCATCGACCGCTTCTCGATGGAGGTGAAGCGCCAGATGGACGTGCTCGACCGCCGGCTGGCCGAAACCGAATATCTCGGCGGCAAGGATTATACGATCGCCGACATGGCGGTATGGCCCTGGTATGGCGGGCTGGCGCTCGGCCGCATGTACAATGATTCCGGTGAGTTCCTGTCCGTGCAGGACTACAAGCATGTGCAGCGTTGGGCCCAGGCGATCGACGCACGCCCGGCGGTCAAGCGCGGCCGCATGGTCAACCGCGCCTTCGGCGAACCGGCCTTGCAGCTGCATGAGCGCCACGACGCCCGCGACTTCGAAACGAAGACGCAGGACAAGCTGGCAGCGGAGTGAGCTGAGCCGATAGCGCGCTGATCTCCCTCCCTGAGGGGGGTTGGCAGCTTCAACCGACCGGCCTCTTCTCGACGGCCGACATCCACAGCTGGTCGATGTCGGCAAGAAACGTCTCGTCGATCTCATCGAGATGGTTCCAGTACATGCCATCCTCGTAGAAATAGCCGAGGTCCTTCTCGATCTCCTCGGCCTTTTCGGCCTTGTCGAGCCGGATGCCGGCAAGAATTTCCGCCTTCATTTCGGCAATCCGTGCCAGCGAAAGGCCGGCAAGCTCGTCGAAGGCGAGACTGGGAAAGACCAGCCGGCTGCGCGGCAGGTCGGACAAATTGATGCACAGGCAGCCGTGCTTCAGGGCCTGAACCAGCAGGCGCGCCGACTTGGCCTCGAGGTTGCGCAGGGTGATGTCATCGCGCAATGGATCGGGACGGCCGATGCCATAGAAATGGGTCTTGCCCGGCCGGTCGTAGATCATGTCGCAGCCCAGGAATGCCAGCACATCGGGCTTCTGGCTGTGAATGGTCCAATATGCAGCGGTCAGCGCCATCGTGGCGCCGGCATAGACGAAACCACCGAAGGCGTTCTGCGCCGGAACATAGTGCGTGGCGCTGAATATCTTAGCCTGCCGCAAGGTCGCGTCGTGGGGCAGCCGGTCCAACGGGAAATCACCGGCATGGACGAGGAAATCCCAATCGGGGCGCACTCGCCAGGCATTGTTGATGGCGACGATCCGGCTGAAGGCCTGCTTCGGCCAAGGCTGGCAACGCACCGCGTCGGGCGCACTGCCAAGCAGAAGGAGAATGCGGGGTGCGTCATTGCGAACATTCATCCCGACGGGCTGGATCGTCATCGAAGGGGCTTTCAGGTCTCGGCCGAAAGGCCGGCTTCGCATGCGATACACATGCCGGCTTCGGTGCCGGCGCGCGAATATTTCGCGCAACCCTGCATCTTGGCGGGCCACTTTACCAGCCCAATACATGCGGCCGATCGCGCAAGCCGACAGGCGCAGGCGATCGACGCACGCCCGGCCGTCAAGCGCGGCCGCATGGTCAACCGCGGCTTCGGCGAACCGGCCATGCAGCTGCATGAACGCTACGACGCCGGCGATTTCGAAACGAAGACACCGGACAAGCTGGCCGCCGAATAGGCCACGGCAAAGCCAATTTCAAAAGAAAGCCCGCCACGAAAGCGAATTCGTGACGGGCTTTTCTCAAGGCAAATCTGACGCGGGCAATCCCCTATGTTGGGGACCTCACTTAGTTCAGGACCTCGACGATCTGATGGGTCTCGGGATCGACCAGGACAGTCTGGTCATTGATCACGGCGACGCGATACTTGACGTTGGGCACCTCGCGCAGTTGGACCGTGTCAGGCACCGGCGAGCCAAGCTTGAGCTCGACGCCCAGAAGGTTGACCGACGCCAGCGGCTCCTTCTTGATGTATTCGCGAACGATAGTTTTTTGCTCTGGCTGGACGACGATGACGTCTTGCGCCATCGCTGCACCAAAGCCGCTCATCAGGACGACCGCAGCCGCCGCACTCGAAAGATAAAATTTCATGACAATCTCCATAGGGCTATTTGAAAATCCGCCCTGCATGGAAACTCGATGGTCGCCTTGAAGTTCCATCTCGAATTTCAGAATAAAGAGATAATGACATCGGCTTGTCGATAACGCATATTATTTTTGTTTCTTGTCACAAAAGGCAAATATATTTGAAAATTTTCGCAGATAAATTGACGTCCGGCCGATTTTTCGGATCGGAAATTTCGGATTTGAAAAAAGCACCGCTGCCGAGCCGACGGGCTATTGTCCAACGGCAAGCTCACCCTCGTTCTCGTTTCGGACGACGACCACGAAAAGAGCCGCATCGGCTTCACCCGCAATCCATCGAAGGCCGGGGCAATTTGCTGCATAGGAACAGCTAAGCAATTTGCTGCATAGGAACAGCTAACGCAGAGAACGCAATGTCGTTCCTGCCGCCTTCATCCAGCGGCACAAAAAAGGCTCGCCCTGCCGGGAGCAGAGCGAGCCCTAGATAGCGCCGGCGGAGGTGGCAGCCTCACCGGTCACATTCAACAACGCGAAACGTCGGGGCTGGTTCCAACCTTTACAGCCGGGATACATCAACGGACAGGCGCTCGTTTGAAGCACGACGAATACCGCAGCGCCGGCCTGCGCGCGCTGGACAAGCTCGCCGCTGTTCATCTCCCGGACCAATTGGCAAACTAGGTCAAGGCTGGGTGGATGGCCTCCAGTCGCTTGCGACGCCGTCCAAAGCCATCTTGATATGGTCTGGACTGTCGATGCCACCGCTGAAAAGAGCGATCAGGCGACGCGCCAAATGCTCGCGGGCAGGGTGTGAGCCTTCGATGCCAGCCTGCTCGCAATAGTCGTCTAGGATTCTGGTGAGTGTTGCCAACTGAATTTCGTCAGCCGTGCCACGAATGATCATCGCGCGTCTCCCTCATGGGCGAAAGCGTGATCGACTCTTTCAAGCGCTCGTTGCCGTTGAAGACCGAGCGACAAGGACACTGTACGCTTCCGACAATCGGTTAGCGAGTCATTCCGCGAAGGAACCAAGCCCGCATATTGCCGTTGCATCGTCTAGGGGTTTGTTCCAATGGCTGACGAACAGGACAAGGCACCCAACGAGTCTGACGACTTTGTCGTCCGGCGTTTGGCAAATGAGGCGAGTATCCCCGAAGAGCAAGCACGCGAGCTTATCGGTTTTCTTGGTGCGCACAGTTGGGCTTCGCTTCTACGGGAAGCCCGCATTCTTGGCAAAAAACGATAGGAGCCGCCGGCAGGTCAGTTTTCGAGGTCGTCGATCGCTTCGGAATTTGCAGTTGGCCTTGCCAACGACGCCATTTTCGGTGCCGCCATTGTGGCAGGAGAAGCTTGTCCGGCTAAGTTTTTTCCCGATCCGGACCCCTCGATACGGCCGCGTCATTATATCGCGTTTGACTAAAATAGCGGAACGTCCAATGCACATTGCCGGAACCGAACAGGGCCCCTCGGACCTTTGCGTCTGGCACCTAAGACCTTGGTCCTACACTAAAGCGCCCATATCCACCGGAGAGGGTTTGACGCCGGCGATGCGGCACGTGTCAGCGCACCAGCATCTTGCTGTCCTTCGCCACCGCCCTGCCCCGGCGATACACCGTCCGGCCCTTCGGCACGGCGACCACCGCCTCGGGCACATGTTGCGCCTGCAGCGTGACGAAATCGGCGCTGGCGCCGACCGCAATGCCGTAGCTCTCCAGGCCAAGCGCCTTGGCGCCGGCATGGGTCACCACGTCGAAGGCGGCGGCCAGCTCATGGTCCTCGTAGAAGCCCGAGCGGTAGCCGATCATATTGGCTCGCGAAAGCATGTCGCCATCGCCATAGGGCCACCAGGAATCGCGAATGTTGTCGGAGCCGCTGAACACGGTGACGCCGGCCTGCCTGAGCGCCGCCACCGGCGGGAAGGCGTGATTGCCCGGCGCATTGGTCATGATCGCGACGCCGGCGGCAGCGAGCATCTCGCCGGCCTTCAGCAAGGCGTCGGCCGGGATATCGCCCAGCCCGTAGGCATGGCTGACGGCGACATGACCCTGCATGCCCAGCGCCTTCGTCCGTGCGGCGATCTCCTCGACCTGGAACAGGCCAAGCGTGCCGCCATCGTGCAGATGGATGTCGACGCCGGCGCCGTGTTTCTGTGCCAGGCCGAAGACGACATCGAGATGGCCCTTCACATCGCGGTCGAAGCTGGCGGGGTCGAGCCCGCCGATGAGATCGCAGCCGAGCTTCAACGCCTCGTCCAGAAGGTCTGGGGTGCCGGGCGAGGACAGGATGCCGCTCTGCGGAAAGGCGACGAGCTGGATGTCGATGAGGTCGCGGTATTGTTTGCGCACCGCCAGGATCGTCTCCAGATGCTTCAGCCCGACCGAGCCGTCGACCATCACATGGCTGCGCATGGCGAGACTGCCATTGCCGATGCAGAGCTCGAGCTGGTTCTTCGCCCGCTCGTCCATCGGGGCGGCGGCGGCAAGGTTCCTCGCCTGGAAGGCGACACGCTCGCGCACGTCGAAACCATTGCTGCACGGGATGTGCGGGCGCCAGGCGTCGCCATAAAACGAGGTGTCGAGATGGATATGGCCCTCGACGAAGGCCGGCACGACGAGCTGGCCCCCAAGATCAACAATGGCAAGGTCGATGCTGGCGAGGTCAACCGAGGGTGCCTTCCCGGCCGGCGTGATGACGCGAAAGCGCCCGTCGGTAACGGTGAGGTCGACCAGCGACCCGTCGGCCAGTTTGGCGTTGAGGAAAATCGTCTGCTCAGTCAAGGACGCGATCCATTGGTTGAAGCGCCAGTCGTCACCGCTCGCCCGCCGAAGGTCAATGCGGCAGGAAAGAGAAACTGTTTCACGCCGTGATGGACCAGCACGCCCGAATCCGCACTTTTGCCCCGGCCTATTCCGCTTTCGCGGAAGTGTCGGCCGGCGGGCGATGTGCAATGGTGTTGATGCGGCGGTACGAGCCGCCCTGGTTGACGCGGGCGCCTGAGCCATCCCAACAATGCGCCCCCCGTCCGCGTCGACCAGCGCGTACGCCGGCAGCGACGGACAATGCCGCCGCGCGAAGCGACGATCAGCCCGCTGTGAGGTTCGTTACAGCTTCAGCCGCCGGTCAGCGCCTTCGTCGTTACCAGATTGACACCGGCCTCGGCGAATTCGCCATTGTGGCGGCCAATAATCTGCCGGGCGCTCTCACTGGCATTGTCCAATGTGCTGTGCGCATCGGAGACCACGGTGACGTCGAGCCCTCTGGCCATCGCGCCCTTGACGGTCGCCGCCACGCAAAAATCGGTCTGCGCGCCCAGCAGCATGACGGCATCTGCACCCTGTCCGGCCACCCAATCGCCAAGGGCTGCATTGCTGAAAGCATTGCCGACGCTCTTGGCGAAAGTCGGCTCGTCCTCGGCCTGGCCGAGTGCGGGCCACACCGGCCAACCCGGCTCGCCCGGCGCCAGCGGATCGCCCGCCGGTCCATCATGCCTGACAAAAGCGACCTTGCGCCCGCCGCGCCGCGCCCAGTCGATGACCGCGCGGGCACGCTCGACAATGGCTGACGCCTCATGGATCGGCGGCTCATGCACGCCGTCGAACATGCCGGTCTGCAGATCGATCACGATGAGCGGCGCGTTGTCCGCGAGGCTGAGTGCTGACATGGTTTTTTACATAGCATAGCGGGCGAGGCGATCAAGATTCCATTCACCCCGGCGCACCTGCAAACAGCACCACGCCATCGCCGCCGGTGGCCGGCCAGTCGCGGATGGTGCGGTCGTAACCTCCGGTCAGCACCGTGCCGTCGGCGGCGAAGGCCACCGCGTAGATCGGGCCGGTCCGGCTGTCGAACATGGCGATCTGGGTGCCGGTGTCCATGTCCCACAGGCGCGCCGTGCCGTCGAGCGAACCGGAAACCAGGCGCTTGCCGTCGGCCGACAGCGCAAGCGTGTAGACGGTGCCCTCATGGCCCTCGAAGCGGCGCACTTCGCGGCCGCTGTCGAGATCCCAGAGCTTGATCGTGTAGTCGCCGCTGCCGGTGATCAGATGATGGCCGTCGGCGGTGAACACGGCGCCATAGGTGCCTTGCTCATGCCCGTGCCAGCTGCGCAGCTGTTTGCCGCTGTCGACGTCCCAGAGTTTTAGCGTGCCGTCGATGCTGCCGCTTATGGCGCGAGTGCCGTCGGGCGAGACAGCGACTGCGCTGACAGACCAGTCGTGCCCGCTCATCACATGCAGCACGGCGCCCTTCTCGAGGTCCCAGACGATGACGTTGCCGGTCTCGTGGCCGGTCACGGCGCGCTTGCCGTCCGGGCTGATCGCCAGCTTGTTGACGCCGCCATTGCCGCCCGACGAGAAGACATGCAGCACCGCGCCGTCGGAAAGTTTCCGCTGCACGATCTCACCGTCGTCGCCGGCGGTCAGCGCGCTGACGCCATCGGGCATGAACAGCGCCGTGCGCGCCATGTCCTTGTGGACGCCAAGCGTGCGGATCAGGTGCTTGCCGGCGATGTCCCAGAGCTTGATCGTGTGGTCGGTGCTGGCGCTCATGATCGAGTGGCCGTCGGGCGCCACTGCCAGCCAGACGACAGCGTCGCGGTGGCCCTCGGGCTCAGTCGGCAGCGGTGGCGGAGCCGGGGGCAGCGGTGCGACCGTGGGTGGCGGAATGACCGCGACCTCCGGCGGTGTCGGAGCGGCGGGCGGCGGCACCGGTGCCGCGGGCGGGTTGGCGGCTTCCGGTGGTGGAGCGGTTGGCGCCGGCGGTGGGGCTGCTGGCGGGGTTACGGGTTCCGGTGCCGGCGGGGTGTTGGCGACGTCCTGCGCCTTGGGCTCGCCGGGCTTGGGTTCATTGGGTTGGGGTTCATTGGGCTTCGGTTCGCTGGGCTGGCTTGCAACCTCGCCGCCATCATGCTTCCGCCCGGGGCCGAACCGATCAACGGCCAGCGCTGCGACCACGACCAATGGCAGGACGAGAAACACCTTGCGCAGGCCGGGCCTGCCGGTGTCCTGCACTTCCGCCGCACGGCCGAACAGCGGCGCGCCGGCTGCATGCCCCGGCCGCCCCGGCAACATGCCGGCCCAGAACAACAGCGCGCCAATCAGGCAAGCGAGCGCCGCCATCGGCAATCCGGCCAACCGCAAGGTGGCGGGATCCCCGGCGAAAGACGAGACACCGCGCCAGACGACGACCGCGTCGCCAAGCACCAGCCAGGCACGCCAGACGCAAGCTACAGTCACCACCAGCAGGATGAATGCAATCAGCCTGTCGACGACTCTGTTCATCGGCCCCCCACGGCGCCATTGCAGGCTTCGCCCGAAATGGCACCCCGCACAGTTCAGTTCATGAGATTACCCGTGGAAAAGGTGTTCGCAAAATGGCGTCTGCGAAAGGGATTGATGGCGAAGGTCCCGGCAAGTTCGCCCCGCGCTACTTCAGCTCCACCCAGACCGGCGCATGGTCGCTGGCGCCGTCTTGCCCGCGCACCTCGCGGTCGATGCCGGCGGCGGTCAGGCGCCGCGCCAGCGTCTTCGACAGCAGGATGTGGTCGAGCCTGAGCCCCGCATCGCGCGGCCAGCGGTTGCGGCGATAATCCCAGAACGTATAGAGCGTCTCCTTCGGGTGCTTCTTGCGCAGTGCATCAGTCCAACCTTGCTCAAGCAAAGCGGCGAAGGAAGCCCGGCTTTCCGGCTGCACCAGCGCATTGTCGTCATAGGAACGGGTGGCGTAGATGTCGCGCGGCTCGGGCACGATGTTGTAGTCGCCGGCCAGCACCACCGGCAGGCCGGTGTCGAGCAGTTGCGCGGCATGCGCCTCCAGCCGTTCATGCCAGGCGAGCTTGTACTGGAATTTCGGCCCGGGCTGCGGATTGCCGTTCGGCGCATAGAGGCAAGCGATGACGATGCCGTTCACCGCCGCCTCGATGTAACGGCTCTGCTTGTCGGCATCGTCGCCGGGCAGCGCGTCGCGGGTCAGGACGGGTTCCGAGCCTCGCGCCAGGATGGCGACGCCGTTCCAGGTCGGCTCGCCCTTCCACGCCGCGCCATAGCCGGCCGCGGCCAATGCCGAACGCGGAAACTGCGTGTCGCGCGCCTTCAGCTCCTGCAGGCACACGATATCGGGTTTTGCCGTCGCCAGCCACGCCAGCAAATTGTCCAGCCGGCTGTTGACGTTGTTGATGTTGAAGGACGCGATCTTCATTGAGAATTTAAATGAAATCGATGAGAACCCTTCAGAAAAAGAATAATATCAGGAAAGATCAGAGTCGCAGAAAGAAGAAGTATTGAATATGCTACAGATTCAGCCACCCCGTATGCCTTATCAAACATGACGAATATCGAGGATATCGCAATAAAATAGACCACGATAGAAAACTTCTTGAATCGAGAGATCTGGTGTGGTTGCGATATAAACCAGAAATAATCTTTATATTACTCTGATTTATTCATAAAATTGTAAATATGTATCATAGATAAAATGAATGTCGCATATTCGACGTATAATAAATAGCTGATATCCAAATAGGATATCGCCGCAAGGAAGATACAAAATAAAATAAGCAGCGCCATTGCAAGGAAGGCGGCACCTGTTTTTAGCCTGTTTTTCCCATATATAATGTAGGGCAAAATTACCTCTTTTAGATTTTACCTGCGCGAAAATCCGCTCGGTTGGCCAATGCACGCGTCGCCCACGCCTTCACCGCTTCGGCCAACGTCTTCAGATGATCGGCGGTGGAGAAACCGGAGATGCTCTTGCGCGGCTTGAGATCATGGTCGCCATCTTCCAGCCAGACAATCTCGATCTGGTGGGAGAGCGCATAAGTCGCGACCTCATCCTTGGTCCCAAACTCGTCGCGCGTGCCCTGGAAGATCAGCGTTGGGGTCTTGAGCCCGGCCAGATGTTTGGTCCGCAATTGCTCAGGCTTGGCCGGCGGATGGAAGGGATAGCCGAGGCAGACCAGCCCAGCGATCTCGCCCTTGGCAAACATCTCGTCCGCGACCATCGAGGCGACGCGCCCACCCATCGACTTGCCGCCGATGATGAGCGGGCCGCTCACGCCCTTCGCCCTGAGGTCGGCGATCGCCTTGACATATTCAGGGTTGACCGTCTCGGCCCGCGGCGGCGGCTTGCGGTGCCCGTAGCGGCGGGCGGCCATATAGTGGAATTCGAAGCGGGCAACACGGAACCCAGCCGCGGCCAGCGCCTTGGCGGTGGCGGTCATCGAGGCCGAGTCCATCGGCGCCCCAGCGCCATGGGCAAGCAGGATGGTGACGGGGGCGGTGTCGGGGCCGTCGAAGAGGAAATTAGTCGGCATGATGTAGAGCTCCGAAGCTCGGCGTTGGTGACCCCTTCTCCCCTTGTGGGAGAAAGGTGGATCGGCGCGTCAGCGCCGAGACGGATGAGGGGTGCTGGAAGGAATGAGACGATGGTGCTCCGTCCAACACCCCTCATCCGTCCGCGCTTCGCTCGGCCACCTTCTCCCACAGGGGGAGAAGGAAACGCTAGTGCAGCGCCCCTCACCCCGCCGACTTCTTCGCCAGTTGCAGATCGACGAACTGCACCCCCTTGGCCGCCACGCGCGCCCATTCCGAATCCGTATCGAGTTCGAGATAGCGCGCCCAGTTGCGGCGCGCTTCGGGGAGATTGCCGGCGTCGAATTCCAGCCGGGCGAGGTTGAACACCGGATCGGCATAGGTCTTGTCGAGCGCGATCGCCTTCTGCAGGTGCCTTCTCGCCGAGGCTTCGCGGCCTTGCTCGCTCATCAGCCCGGCGAGGTTGAACCAGGCCTCTACGAAGGCCGGGTCGAGTTTTATCGCGCGCGCATAGTCGTGCGCGGCTTCCCTTCCGTGGCCGCCGGCGCGCAGGCAGTTGGCGCGGTTGAAGGCGGCAATCGCATCGCTCGGGTCGATGGCCAGACAGCGCTGGTAGAGCGCGGCCGCCCCATCATGGTCGCCGCCCTCCTCCGCCGCTTCCGCCTCGGCGAACAACTCTTCCAGCGTGTCGTCGCCGGCTGAACCGGCCATACCGAGATCGAACAGCAATTGGCCGTCGAGTTCGCTCTGGCCGCCCTCGAGATAGATCGCGTCGGGCCGCCCATGCTGCGAGCCGACTTTGAGCGACTTGGCGGTCAGCGATGCCACCGGGCCGGAGCGATGGACGGAGCGCGCGATCGCGCCCCAGGTCGCACCTCCCGCCACCAGCCCGGCATATTTGCGCGCCAGGATCAGGTCGCGGAAGGAATAGGGTTCGCTGTCATGCTCGAAGGCATCGAACAGCGACAACAGGCCGAGGTCGGCGCCTGACAGCCGCGACTGCTCGATCACCGATTGCCTGGACAGCGAAGATGCCTCCGGCGCCTTCATCAGCCCGAGCAGGCGCAAGAAACCATTCTCGCTGATCAGCACGCGGCCGGCCGTGCGCTCGGCGGCGACGCGGCGCTCGATCTCGGCATCGCTGGCCTTTGCCAGATAGGTCCGCCCGAACACGACATGCGTGGTGCGCCTGGTGACGCCGCGCCGCAACTGGCCGTGCTGGCGCTCGACCTCGCGTGCCGCCAGCCTGAGCGGAAACGCCGCCAGCGCGCCGATCGTGCCGAAGACGGCCCCCGGGACCAAGACGGCTTGTGCCGTCATTTCTTGCTCTTGCCGACCGCCTTCAGCAGATTGGCCTTCAGCGGATTTTCAACAGCGCCGCCCGCTGCCGCCTTCTTGGCCGCGGGCTTGGCGACCTCGTCGGCCTTGCTCTTCGACTTGGCCGGTGGCTTCGACTGCGACAGGCTGGCCTTCAGCGCATCCATCAAATTGATGACATTGCCGCGCTCGGGGGCCGCCGCAATGATCGGCTTGTGGCCTTTCAGCTTCTCGCGGATCATCGTCATCAGCGCGGCCTCGTAGCGATCCTCGTAGTTCTTCGGATCGAAGGTGGTTTCCTTCTGCTTGATCAGCGCTTCGGCCAACTGCAGCATTTCCGCGTCGGGCTTGCCAGCGGGGATGTTGCCAAAGTATTCAGCCGTGCCACGCACTTCGTTCGGGTTCCTCAAGGTACACACGAACATGCCGTTCTCGCGCGCGCCGATCGTCACCACCCGCTCGCGGCTGGACAGTACCAGCCGGGCGATCGCTAGCTTGCCGGATTTGCGCATCGCTTCGCGTAGCACGGCGAAGGTCTCCTCGGCCATCGCGCCATCCGGCGCCAGATAGTAAGGCGCGTCCTGATAGATGACGTCGACCTCGCCCTCGTCGACGAAGGCCTCAATGTTCATCGTGTGGTTGGATTCGATGCGCACCGCGTCGAGGTCGGCGTCATCGATGATGATGTACTGCTTGTCCTCGTACTCGTAGCCCTTGACCAGATCCGAGCGCTCGACCAGCCCCAGTTCGGGGTCGACCGGCTTCATATTAATACGGTTGTGGGTCTTCTTGTGCAGCTGGTTGAAGCTGATGCGCTCGCTCGCGCTGGTGGCCGGATAAAGCCGGACCGGACAGCTGACGAGGCTGAGCTTGAGGTAACCTTTCCAACTTGCCCTGGGCGCCATGAAACACTCCTACGCGGCCATGCACTGTCACACCGGTGCAGCGCTGTTCGTCCGAAGGACGAGCGACGCCACTGAAATCCTACACCGACCCCGCACAATACAGGCAAATCCCTGACGAAATCTTCCATGAAGGCGCAGGCATCACCGCGACAGAATAATTCAAATTGTCCGAAGCGTCGATGGCGTTGGAATTTGAACGCGGCGCGAAGGATCGCTGCAGTCCTCATTCTGCGACTACTTCCTCGTTCCCGGCAACGTCGGCAAATCCCGCGCGAACTCATCGATCTCCGCCCAAGGATCGCCGGATGTCGCCAAGAGCCCCGGCAGCGAGGAATAGTTCAAATCCTGCGGTGCATCGATCGATTCCAGATCCGCCCAGCTCACCGGCGTCGAGGCCGGCAGGTTGGTGCGGGCGCGCAGTGAATAGGGCGCCGCCGAGGTGTGGCCGCGCGCGTTGCGGTGATAGTCGATGAAGATGCGCTTCTTGCGGTTGTCCTTGCCCATTGTGGTGGTGAAGGTGTCGGGCGCGGTTGCCGCCAGATGCGTGGAGATGGCGCTGGTCGCCTGGTGCAGCTTCTTCCAGTTCTGCTTGCCCGTCACCGGCACGGTGATGTGAATGCCGCTGCCGCCCGAGGTCTTGGCGAACGGCACCAGCCCCAGCCCCTCGAGCTCGCTTTTGATATGCACCGCCGCCTCGACCACCTCGCGCCACAAAATCCCCTCGCCCGGGTCGAGGTCGAAGACGATCTGGTCGGGTTTGTCGAGGCTGGTGCGATGCGTACCCCAGGTGTGGAACTCGACGACGCCGAACTGCGCCAGCGCCAGATAGCCTTTGGCCCCTTCAACCGAGAGATAGGATTTGGTCTCGCCCTCGGAATTGGTCGCCTCGAACGTCACCACCGAGGGCGGCATGCCGGTGAAGGCATGACGCTGGAAGAAACAGTCCTTCGGCAGGCCGGTCGGGCAGCGCACCAGCGACACCGGCCGGCCGAGAATGTGCGGCAGCATGAAATCGCCGACCAGCGCGTAGTAGACGGCGATGTCGAGCTTGGTCGGGCCGGTCTTGCCGAACAGCCGCCGCGTCGGATTGGTCACCCAGATGGTGGCAAGGTCGGCCTCCGAGATCAGCCGCTTGCGTTTGGCCGACACCGGCGTCGACAGGCCGACATCCCTCAAGCCGCGAAACACCGCGTGGCGCAGCGCATTGTCCGCGGTGCGGTTGGCATAGTGGATATGGGCCGAGAACAGCGGCCGCACCCAGTGCATCTCGCGCATGATTTCGCGCGGCACCCCTTCGGGCGCCGTCGCGCCTGATGTGAGCGGCTCCAGCCTGGCGAGCAATTCAGCAGCGGTCTCGGCATCGAAGCCGGTGCCGACCTTGCCGCGATAGTGAAGTTCGCCGTCCTCGAATTCGGCAAGCCCAAGTGCCGCCAGCCCCTCGGCCGCGTCGGAGGTGGTGTAGCCGGCGATGACGAAGTCGCCGGTCTGGAGCGCCTTGGTCTTGGTCCAGCTCTTGGTGCGGCCGCTCTGGTAGGTCGCGGTGGCGCGCTTGGAGACGACGCCTTCCAGCCCGAGTTCCGACGCCTGGTCGTAGAGCCCCTGGCCCGAGCCTTCGACATGGTCGGAGAACTGGATGGCGGAGTTGGCGCCAAGGCCGGACAGCATCTGTGCCAGCAGCGCCTTGCGCCGCACCAGCGGCGCCTTGGTCAGGTCCCAGCCGTCGAGATGGAGCAGATCGAAGGCGTAGAAATGCAGCCGGCTGCCGGCGCCTTCGGCCAGCGCATTCTGCAGCAGCGCGAAACGGCTGATGCCCTTGGCGTCGAGCACGACGATTTCGCCGTCGATGATGGCGTCGCGGCATGGCAGCTTGGCGAAGGCATGCGGCAGGTCGCCATAGCGCTTCGTCCAGTCGATGCCGCCACGCGTGATCAGCTTGACCACGCCGCCGCTCAGATGCGCCATGGTTCGGTAACCGTCGAATTTGATCTCGTGCAGCCAGACCTCGTTGGTGTCCTCGCCATCGGGCGGCTTTGGCACCTGCGTCGCCAGCTGCGGCTCGATGCGGCTGAGTGCCGGCGCCTTGAACGCGCCCGGCAGCGTACCGGGCTTCAGCACCGGCGGCTTGCCGGGCTTCGTAGCCGGTTTGGCGGGGGCCACCAGCTCCTCGATGCGCTTGCCAGATTTGACGCTCTCCGGCCGCGCTTCCAGAATGTCGAGCGCTGTGTCGGCGGCAAGGTCGCGCTCCTTGAACAGCAGCCAGTTCTTCTTGTTCTCGTCCTCGCCTGGTTTTGGTTTGAGCCTGGTCAGCATCCAGCCGCCATTGAGCTTGTCGCCGGCCAGCCGAAACTTGAAGGCGCCGGTCCGCAGGCTCTTCTCGACGTCGTCCATCGGCGCCCAGCTGCCGGTGTCCCACACGATCATCGGCCCGCCGCCATATTCGCCCTCGGGGATGACGCCCTCGAAGTCGATATATTCCAGCGGATGATCCTCGGTCTCGACCGCCAGCCGCTTGTCGGCCGGATTGAGCGAAGGCCCGCGCGGCACGGCCCAGCTCTTCAGCACGCCACCGACCTGCAGCCTGAGATCGTAGTGATCGGCGGTGGCGTGATGCTTATGGACGACGAAGCGGTTGCCTTCGTCGGAGACCAACCCGCCGGCGGGTTCCGGCGTTTTCGAGAATTCGCGCTTGGCGCGATAGGTTTTGAGTTTTGGTGAGGTTGTCATGACATAGATCGAAGCACGTCGGCCAAGTGAACGCGTCCCGACAGAGCGCTACTTCTAGGCCTCACGCTCTCAATCGTCGGTGGCCGGCGTCAACTCGAGCTCGGCCGGCGACAGGCCTTGCTGCAGCTGGGCGAGCCGGAATTCGTCGACCCAGTAGGCCTCGCCGTCGACCAGCACGCGTGCCTGGTAGGCGCCGGCCGAAAAACTCTGCGCGGTGATGTAGACCTTGTGGCGGTCGAGCGCCTTGCGCACCGCGGCGCGCTTGGCATTCTGGCCGATGACGGGACTGAACATGGCACTGCCCTCGGTCGCCCCGACACTCACATGGCCGCGATCCGCAGCCTGGCGACTGGGCTCAAGGATGACGGAGACGCGCGGTCCTGTCAATTTCGCGGACAACCGCCTTCAGTCCTTCAATCGCCGCAAGCTGCGCGCCACGCCCTGGACGGCCTTGAGCAGCCGCGGTTTCGAGCGCACGTAAAGCTCGGCCCGGCTGCGAAACAAAATGACGGCATTCGCACCCCTGCCCCGCACCGTCATCGGTTCGCAGATCTCGGCCAGAACCGAACTCGCGGCACCGATATATTCCTTGTAGCCCTGACCGCCGACCGACAGGTCGAAATAGTCGAATCCCCGCTCGCGCCCCCATATCATCAGCTTGGCGATCGTCGTCAGGCCGGGTGAGACATTGGCGATCGCATCCTTGTCGATCCCGAGCAGGATGCCATGAAGAGTGCCTTTTCTGGCCAGCACGAGGAAGGAGGCGAGCCAGGCTTGCCCGACGCGCAGCCCGAAGAGCCGCACCGATCCGTCGGACAGGCCCTGGAGAGCCGCGTTCCTGTAGAAATCGACGGCCGATTGCTGCGTCAGGAGATCGAAACGCCCAAGCTCGCGAAAGCGCTTCAGCCGCAGCTCCAGCAGTGTGCCGAAGAGCTCCTCCATCAGGGCGGGCGTGTCGGCCTCGACCAGGCTGAGACCGCCCATCTGTTCAAAGCGGCGGCAGTGCTTGTGGAAAGTTTTGGCGAAGGACGGCTTGCAGATGCGCTTGATCAGACCCTCGGGCTCGCCGTGCAAGGCCAGGCCGGAGGTGATCTGGATGGAATCGCGCGTCGCCGAAAGCAGAGCCAGCGGATTGGCCACGCCGTAGATCTGCTGCGGGATACCGGCGATGTGGATGCGATCCACCGGCGGCAGCACCGAACAGACCGCCGCCCAGGCGGCTTCAGCGCCCTGCGTGGTCCACGGGCTCGCATCCGCCAGCAGCGGCGCGGAATAGTCGCAGACGCCGCAGCTCAGCCATTCGACCACATAGTGGTGGAAGGCCCGGCGCCGCATCAGCGGCACCAGCATTCTGGGCTCGCCGGTCGCGGCGTCACTCACTTCGACGACGAGCAGTTCCGCACCCTTGGGCATCAGCCGCGCGGCGATCCCTTCGGCCCAGGCGTAGTGCTGATGGGCGGTGCAGACGCCATCGGCCTGCCACTCCAGCCAGAGCGGCTTGACTGCCTCGAGGCTGGTGTGCAGCCGTGCCGTATAGGCACGTCCGGCGGTATCAGCGCGGGCGGAGAGAGCAGAAGCCCGCGCCGCCGATATCGGTGCCATTCGCATTGACTGAGTCGAAATATCTGCCTCCAATCTTTTCCCGCGGCGATCGGATGCGGTCGTGGGCGGTCCATGCCGGAGTTGTCTTCAGCCGCATGAACCCGCCCACCCGTCTTGCGTCCTTCCCAAGACAGGAGATCAGCTAGGTGCATCGACGCCGATCCTCTTTGACATGGATCAAGCGCGAAATGCGGCCGCCTCAGCTCTTCAATCGTCGCAAGCGGCGCGTCACGCCCTGGACGGCCTTGAGCAACCGTGGACGGGATCGCACCACAAGCTCGGCCCGGTCGCGAAGCGAAGCGACGGCTGCCACGCCCTTGCCGAGCGGCGTCAGCGTTTCGTCGATCTTGACCAGAACCGAACTCTCGGCGCCGAACTGTTCCTTGTAAGGCTGGCTGCCCACCGACAGGTCGAAATAGCCGAATCCCCGCCGCAGTCCCCATACCATCAGTTCGCCCATGAGCCCCAGGCCCGGTGAGGCGTTGGGCACCACCTCCAGGTCCATTCCGATCAACAGGGCATGCAAGGTGCCATGCCGGACCAGCATGTACTGGACAGAGACCCAATCCTCGCCGACGCGCAGTCCGAAGATCCGCACCGATCCGTCGGACAGGCCCTGAAGCGCCGCGTTTCGGTAGAAATCGACAACCGCCGGCAGCGCCAGCAGATCGAAACGCCCCAGTTGGCGAAAACGCTTGAGCCGCATCTCGACCAGGGCGGCGAAGACGAGCTCTATCAAGGCCGGCGTGTTGGCCTCGACCATATCCACTTTGCCGTGCCGTTCGAGCCGGCGCCAGTCCTTGTAGTAGGTTTTGACGAAGGACGGTCTGCCTTTGCGCTTGATCAGGGTCTCCGGATCGCCGTCCAGCACGAGGCCGGATGTGATCAGGGTGGACTCGCGCGCGACCGCCAGCAGCGCCAGTGGATTGGCCAGGCCGTAGATCTCACGTGGAATTCCCGTGATGTGGATGCGGTCCGCGCGCGGCAGGACGGATCGGACCGCCGCCCACGCCGCTTCGGCAGCCTGCGGGGTCCACAGGCTCTTGTCCGCCAGAAGCGGCGCTGAATAATCGCAGACGCCGCAGCTCAGCCATTCGATCACCCGATGTCCGAACCTCGTCCGCCGCATCAGCGGCACCAGCATCTTGAGCTCACCGGTCCCGGCGTCGGCCACTTCGACGACGAGAAGGTCGGCGCCTTCAGGCATCAGCCGTTTGACGATCCCCTCGACCCACGCATAGAGCTGATGGGCGGAGCACATCCCATTCGCCTGGCACTGAAGCCAGAGCGGTATGACGGCTTCGAGACTGGTGTGCAGCCGCGCCGTGTAGACCCCCCCTGCGATGCTTCGGGAAGCATCAATAGCCCGCCCGGACGGTACTGGCGCCCCAGCCATCGGCGCATCTGGCGCAGGCGTCAATGTCTGGATCGACATGTCTGTCTCCTACCTTTTTCCGGTGGCAAGCGGGGCGGGTTCGGTCCCTCGCCACGACGTTGACTTGCTGTCATGCCGGCTATCCCCGCTGTCAAGCGTCCCGCTCTCAAGCGCGAGGATATGGCGGCGTGCGAAATACCATGAGGCCGCGAGCACAACGGTCTCGGAGGCCGCGGCACCTGCAAGCGACCATGGCGGGGAAGCGATAGCCAGCAGGATTGCGATCAAGACCAGCCCGACGACCGCGCCGGCCGTTGTGATGAACGCCACGACCCGGAACTCGCCGAGTATCTCGAGGACGATGCGCGGCATGATATAGAGCATGATCGGTATGAAGTTCGCCACGGCGAGAAGCCCGATGAAGCTGACAGAAGCATCCGCGAGGGTCTGCGATCTTATCGTCGGCAGAACAAACATGATGCCGGCTCCGTAAACCAGGCTCCCGAGCCCCATGACAAGCGACCATAGCTTGGCGTGCATCCACACCCGCCTGACTTCATTGCTCGCCATCAGCTTCGCAAGCTCGGGCTGCAGCATGTTGACAAAGGCCAGGCTGACGATACGCAGGGGAGCAAACAGGACGAGAACCGCCGCGATAGGCGCGTAGGCCGCCGGACCGGCAATACCCGCGACCAGCAGCGCCAGGCACTGACCCTGAATGTTGGTGGTCGTCGCGCTGAATCCCGACCAGCGCAGTTGGCGCCAGAGCCTGGCATAGCGTCGCCGCACAGGCGCTCGGAAGCTGAGGCGAAGCGGACGGGGTGCCAGGCGAGCGAGCACGGCTATGCCGATCAGATTGGCCGCTGCAAGGGCATAGAACACCATCTGCAGCACATTCGGCGCCGTCCAGATCGCCAGCGCAGTCATCGCGGCACCGGCGACGGTGAAAGTGAAATCGCTTATACTGACGACCATCTGTTGGCGACGCGCGAAGAAAGCCGTGCGCATATGACTGCGCAGCGACCACGCGCCGACGAAGCACCCGGCGGCGATGCCGCCCGCGTCACCCCACATCAGCATCAGCAGCGCGGTCGCAGCGCCCACGATCGACGCGACGACCACCGCCGCCCCTCCGAACGTCACGTCGTGCGCGTCGACGCCGGCCCTGTTGGTGCTCTTGCCCATCCATATGCTGGCGGGGACGGCGGTCAGCGATCTGATGTAGGACAGGCCGACGCCCCCCATCACCATCGCGATGGCGAAGATGCCGTATCCTTGCGCTGACAGCACATGCAGCAGCGCGAGGTTCAGCGCGAAATGAAACCCGCTCTGTATGGCCTCGCCGCCGATCATCAGCACAAGGCGTCGCAGCAGATGGCCTGGAAACGCGAATTTCACGAACTGGTCTCCGCTTCGCGGGCGACATGCGCCCGGCCGGGCTTCGCCAGCGCCACCCTCAGCTTGTCCGTGGCAATCGCCGCGATCGCCGCCGCCGCCACCGGCTCGCTGAAAATCTCCTCGTATCGCAACCGGCCCGCGGCGACGAAACCACGCCAGGCATCTGGCCGCAGGATGATCTCCCGCAGTTTGTCGGCCAAAGCGGCTGGATCGCCGGGCGGAACATGCCAGCCGGTCTCGCCATCGCTGACCACTTCCACCAGGCCGCCGATGGCCGACACCAGCGGCGGCCGGCCATAGGCCATCGCCTCGATGGCGACGCGCCCCAGCGATTCCGGACGCCGCGACGGCACGGTGACGACGTCGGCCCAGCGGTAATGCTCCGAGGGGTCCGGCACGAAAGGCAGAACGCTGACGCATCCGGCGAGGCCCATGCTTTCGACCAGTTCGGCGAGCGCGCGCTCGCGCTCGGCGCTTTCGAAGGCGCCGCCGACCAGCCGCACTTCGATCCTCGACCGCAATTCCGGTGGCATCGAAGCGATCGCCTCGAGCAGGACCTCCTGGCCCTTGATCCTGTTGACGCGGCCGAGCAGCAGTACCCGCAACGGGCGCTTGCCGTCATAAGTCATCGGTTCGGCGGCCGCCGGCCCGGCGACACCGTTGTAGACGACATGCGTGCGCGAGACCTTGGGATCGCCGAACGCGGCGCGCGTCGCGCGTGAGTTGAAGATGAGATCCGCATGGCTCCAGCGCATCAGGCCGACCAGTATCCTGCGCATGGCGCCTTCGGGGATCTCGTGGATATGCAGGACAGCCTTGTCGGGGAGAAGGCGTGCGGCCAGCGCGTAGTCGGCCACGATCGAGGTGTTGACGTAGGTGAGATCGCAATCCCTTAGGCGCCGCCAGGCTCTCAGCACCGCCATAGGCAACCGCGCCATCTCGACCGTCGCAAGGCGCGCGATGGCCTGGCGTCTCAGCACCCAAAGCGGCTCGAAGACGATCCGGCTGGCATGTGGTTCAAGGATTTGCACGATCGGTCCGCTGCGCGGCAGTACCACTTCGATGTCGGCGGACGGAAACGCCCCGCGCAGCGCAGCAACGCTCTCCGCGAAGCTGCGGTCGGAACCATAGAGTTCATAACCCTGATGAACGCAGGCAATCCGCATCTTTGTATCCCGCCAGGTGCCGCAACCATCGCGCCGGGCGGTGGGATGCAGGAACCTTGTCGCAAGAACCATGCCTGGTTGAACCGTCCGGCTGCCGGACGCCAAATCCTGGCAATGCCTCGTTTCGACACAGATACGCACAGAAGGGTTGACCGATAATGAAACAACCGCCGGCTTCAATACAGTTTTTTTACAACCCGGCGCGATGATCATTCGCCCGAGCGCCGAAATCGTGAGATGGCACGGAAGTTGCCCGTCTGCTTCTTCATGATGCAGCAATCGCTAATATGTTCAGATCTGAAAGTGCCACCGGCCATGAAACCAGAGAAGCCTGCCATTCTGATCCTGGGGACGCGCGGCATACCGGCGGCTCATGGCGGCTTTGAAACCTTCGCCGAAAGACTGGCACTTTTTCTTGCCGGGCGAGGCTGGAAGGTCGGCGTCTATTGCCAGGAGGAGGTCGAGCGGATCGACCAGAGGGTGCGCAGCGAAACCTGGCGCGGCATCGAACTAATCCACGTCCAGGTTGCCTCGAAGGGTCCGCGTGCGACCTTGGAATTCGATTGGCAATGCGTGCGCGACGCCGCCAGGCGGCCAGGCGTCTGCCTGGTGCTCGGCTACAACGGCGCGGTTTTCCTGACCTGGCTCAGGCTGAAAGGGCGCAAGATCTTCACCAATATGGACGGCATCGAGTGGCGCCGCCCCAAATGGGGTTTGGCGGCGCGCACCTGGTTCTGGCTCAACGAATGGATTGGCGCCTGGGCCTCGCATCGTCTGGTCGCCGATCATCCTGTCATCGCCGACCATCTGGCGACGCGCCGGCCGCGCAGCGCCATCGCCACCATCGCCTATGGCGCCGATCCGGTGACATCGGCACCGGAGGCACCTGTCCGGGCGCTCGGCCTGGAGCCCGGGCGCTATCTGATCTCGATCGCGCGCATCGAGCCCGACAACAACATCCTGCCGATCGTCGAAGCCTTTTGCAGCCGCAAGCGCGACATGAAGCTGGTGGTGCTGGGAACGCTGTCCGACGACATCCCCTATCATGTCGCTATCCGCAAGGCGGCGAACGGCTCGGTGGTTCTGCCGGGCGCCATCTACGACCAGGCGACGGTGAAGGCACTGCGCTATCACGCGCGCGCCTACCTGCATGGCCACACGGTCGGCGGCACCAATCCGTCGCTGGTCGAGGCGCTGGCGGCCGGCAACATGGTGATAGCGCACGACAATCCGTTCAATCGCTGGACCGCGGGTGCTGCCGCGATCTACTTCACCGACACCGACAGTTGCGCCGAGCGGATGCAACAGGCGCAGGACGATGACGCCCTGGTCAGGAACTGCGGCATCGCGGCCAGGGTGCGCGCCCGCGAAGCCTTCCGCTGGGAGGATGTCCTGGTTGCCTATGAGCGTGAAGCCTATCGGCTTCTCGGTGTCACCGCCGACGAAGCCGTCGCGGCCGATCGCGCATCGCGCCGCACCGCATGACAGGCTGGTCGCGCCGGCGGGTGCTGAGGACGGCGCTGTTCACGGCGGCGGCACTCGGTTCCCTCCCGATCGCGCCATTCGCCCGCGCCGCCGAGCCGCACTTTCGGCGCGGCGTCAACGCCTGGCCCTGGTTCTCGCTGACACGTGAATTTCCGGCACCGCGCACCGACTATGGCTGGCCGCCCTTCCAGCCGCAACGGCCCGTTCCGACCGCGGACGACCTGCGCCGGTTGCGCGACACGGGGCTCGATTTCATCCGCCTGCCGGTCGATCCCGGCCCGTTCCTGGCGGCCGACGCCACCGCGCTCGGCCTGTTGCTGGACATGGTCGACGCGGCCGTCACGGCCACCCTCGATGCGGGTCTCGGCATCATCGTCAACGTGCAGGCCAATGGCGCCACCCACTATTGGAATCCTGACCGCATGGTCGCCAGCGTTGCCGAGCCCGCCTTCGATCTCTATCGCGGGCTGGTCGGCGAGCTTGCCGGCAGGCTGGAGCGCTTCCAGCCCGGCAAGGTGGCGCTCGAAACCGTCAACGAGCCGCCGCAGGCCTGCGCTTCGGAGGTCTGGTCGCAGGTCCAGCTCGCGCTTCTGACCGCGGCAAGAGCATCGGCTGCAACCTTGCCGCTGGTCGTCACCGGAGGCTGCGGCTCGATGGTAAACGGGCTGACCGCGCTCGATCCGGCGCCGCTGTCGCCGTTCGAGCCGATCCTGTTCACCTTCCACTTTTATGAGCCCTATCTGTTCAGCCATCAGGGCGCGCCGTGGATGCGCGAGCCCGTCTACCGTTCGCTCAACAACGTGCCATGGCCGGCGTCCGCCGGCTCGTTGGAAGAGACGCTGGCGTCGGTCAGGGCGCGCATGGCGCAGGATACCGAAACGACTGATAAGGCCAAGAAAGCCGCCTATGCGGAAACCGAGCGCATGCTGAAGGTCTATTTCGACGCCCAGCCCGACCGGCGCTTTGTCGACAAATATCTTCGCCAGGTTCGCGCCTGGGGCGACGGCCACGGCCTTGCGCCGGAACGCATCATCATGGGCGAGTTCGGCGCGCTGCGCACCGACGCCCGCTATGTGGCAGCGCCCAATCCCGATCGGGCGCGCTACATCGCCGACGTACGCCAGGGCGCCGAGGATCTCGGCTTTGGCTGGGCATTCTGGAATCTCTTCGACGGCATGGGGATGATGGACGACACCACGCGGGTGCTGGACCCCGCGATGATCGACGCGCTTGGGTTGACCATGCCGGGGGACTAGGCAAAACCCAATCACTCCGAACAACCGAGTCGAACCCAAAGCCGACTTACGTCTTCCATGACGCGAACGGCAACTTTGCGCCTACAGCGGCCATTCAGGGTGCCTTTGGCGCTTCCTGAAAGCCGACTTCCCAAACGACCACGCTGGCCGACGTGTTTGGCAAGGCCGGTGCTGGCGGTTAGCTACTATCTACTATAGAGGCGCTCGAGACAGCGCGAGAAACGGGCGACCCGCAGATGATTTTTCCGTGCTATGATGGTGTTGCGACGCTTAGTCGACCTCGGCAATGGCAGAGGCCGAAAGCTATTTTGCCCTGGCGCAGGAAGTTTTGCGCCCAAGCACGGGCTCAACTCCGAAACGCTGGGTGTGCTACCTTTTTCTGACTGATCCGGGGCGAGGAGGTTGTCCATGTCCACGAGTAATATCGACCGCCCGCTGCAGCCGGGCGACCGGGCACCGAATATTGTGCTCGACGCGATCTCGCGCGAAGGCAAGATCGCGCTCGACGATTTTCGAGGCCGTAGCCCGTTACTGGTCGGTTTGTTTCGGGGCCTGCATTGTCCATTCTGCCGGCGCCACGTCGCGGTGATGGCGCAGCTCAATCCGGCCCTGAAGGAGAAAGGCATAGAATGTCTCGCAGTGGTCGAGACGCCGGTCGAACGTGCGCGGCTCTACTTCCGCTACCATCCGCTACCCGATCTTCTTAGCGCATCCGACCCGGAGGGCGCTTCACACCGCGCCTTCGGTTTACCCATCCTCGAGCTCACGGAGAATGAAACCGAATGGCCGCACAAGCTCGGAATGGACGCAGTCATGACAATGCGGATCGATCTGCCGGGGGAGTTGCCCGAGCCGATGAACCCGGCTGCGGCGGGCGACTTTTTTGAGAAAAAGGACGGGTACGAAATTACGGAGGCCGACCGGCAGATTATTATCGCCGGTCACATGCCGCTTGTCGGCGAGTTCTTGCTCGATCGGGAAGGCATTGTGCGCTGGACCTTCACGGAAGCTGAAGAGGAAGGCCAAAATGTATGCCGGGCTCCAAATCCCAAAGAATTGATGGCGGCAGCTTTCCAAGTCGCACACTAATCTAGAAAGGGGTTTTGGAGTTCAGAGATCGCCGCGTCCATGAGCGTAATCAGGGCCGGGCGATCCTCGCGTTGTGCTTTCCGGTGCCGAAAGTCTTCACTGGCCATGTTCAAGTCTCGATATGACGAATTTCGTTCCGGCAGAAGAGACCATATATTCGCTGCTGCGGCAGCCTCGAGACGCCTATCCACTGCGGCCCCGACGGGCATAGCCATGACAGTCATTCTGGCAGCCCCGCCATGCGATAGCCTTCCACGATATGCCGCCGCACGTCTTCGGCCGGGAAAGGCTGCGAAGCTGACCAATGCCGGATTGTGAAGTGCGGATTGCTTATCATGAACATTTCCGCCTCCCAGCGCGCCTCCTCCAAACGGCCAAGTTGCGCAAGGCTTGCTGCAAGCAGGCGTCGTGAAGTCGTGCGATAAGTTTCGGGTCTCCGCAACGTTTGAACCGCGGATTCGTAGTCGCCGATCGCATACTGAGCCTGGCCCAACATCCAGTAATACCAACCGGGCGGGTGAGGGTTGAGCCGCAGCGCCTTGCGCACCTGCTCTATGGCTTCGGCAGGCCGGCCGTTTTCCGTCGTCAGTTCAGCCTGCATCGCCCACGCGTCGGCGTGGTTGGGATCCAGCTTGTGGGCGGCGGCGAATTCGGCATCCGATTCCGCCCAGCGACCCTCATGTCCTAATATAACGCCCAATACCCATCGGTTCCCAGCGTCATTCGGGTCGAGTTCGACCGCCTGCTGTGCTTCGGCAAGCGCACTTGCGCGATTGGGATCCATCGGTTCGTCCCAGAACTCCCAGCCCAGCCAGAGGTTGAGTGCCAGCCAACGATGCGCCTCCGCATATTCCAGATCGAGCGCGATTGCCCGGTTCAGCAGGAAAATGGCTTCTTTCGCGGTGAGCGCCGTTTGCAGGCCCAAGGCCCGTGCACGCACACATAGATCATAGGCCTCCAGGTTGCTCGGTCTGTTGCGCGCCGGCGCGGCGGTCAGACGGCCCACCAGAGCCTCGACAATCTTGCCGGTCACCTCGTCCTGAACGGCGAAGATATCTTCAAGGCTTCGGTCGAATCTTTCGGCCCAAAGGTGGTTGCCCCCGATCGCATCGATCAATTGAGCGTTGATACGCACCCGTCCAGCTGCCCGCCGTGCACTACCCTCAAGAAGATGGCGCACTCCCAGGTCTCGCGCGATCCGACGCACATCCACGTGCCTGCCCTTGTATGCAAAAGCCGAGTTGCTGGCGATGACAAACAACTCGCTGTTCCTCGACAGATCCGTGATCAGGTCTTCGGTGAGGCCGTCGACAAAAGCCTCCTGCTCCGGATCGTTGCTCATGTTCGTAAAGGGAAGGACGGCGATGGAGGGCTTGCCGGGGAGCGGCAGCGGCGCTTTCTCCGCCGGTCCGCCACCTTCAGATGAGGTCGATAACCGAATCCGGTAAACGGACACCGGTTCGGCAACGTTCTTGATCGCTTGCGGACCGAGTTCGTCGAAGTCGCATTCAAGCTTTCGCTTGACTTGGTCGTAGACGCTGCCGGAGACGCAGATATCTCCAGCCTCGGCCATTGCCTGAAGCCGCACTGCGACAACAACGCCATCGCCGAACAGATCGCCGTCCTCGACAACGACATCGCCCAGATTGATGCCGATATGCAGGTTGATTTGTCGGTCGAACGCCAAACCCTCGTTCGCGGCCATCATCCGCTTCTGGAGTTCGACGGAGCATGACACAGCGTTCACTGCGCTTCCGAACTCGACTAGGACGCCATCACCCATCACTTTTACGACACGGCCGTGACGGTCGCGGACCAGTGGCTCCAGGATCTCCTTCCGCCTCCTCTTTAACGCGGTCAACGTTCCTTGCTCGTCCAGGTCCAGAAGTCGGCTGTAGCCCACCACGTCGGCGGCCAATATGGCGGCAAGACGGCGTTGGGCGCGTTCTTCGGCCATTTCGCTTTGCTTTCATTGAAAGCAGAAAGATGGATTGTATGACGCCCATTTCAAAAGTCTATCAGGCTGACTTCGAAGCTCGATCGGCAAGCCGCTACATGGGGTGATCGCGCCAGTCGATTGGCCCATTGGCCCCACGACTTGTCCTTGGGGGGCTGATGTCGAGGAAGGCCAGCAAGGAGTCACGTCCGTTTACAGGCGGCTAAGTTGGGTCACTAAGGTCGGCTTTCTGGCCAAGAAAGGCCTTAGGGCTTCTTGACGGCAAAAGTCCGACAAGTGTCAGCATCACGACGATGCTCGTACCGGCGTGAAGGTCCGCTATTGAATATCTGAGGCCAGAAGCTGCCAGTCAGCTTTGGGCCCAATCCCGGCCATTGGCGGCAGCCAGTTTGATTGAGCTTTGTGAAACGGCTTTCCGTCCGCAATTGCGTTAAAAAGATATAGAGCGGTTCTGCGTTTCCGCGAAAGGACGAACCGCTTTGACCGGCCTGATCACCGAGCGCGCCGGCCGGTAAAGGGCAAGGCACAGCACCGCGACCTTGGTGAGGAGCGTGGTCTTGGAGGAGATGCTTTCCGAGGTGTTGAGAAGAATGAGCCAGCCCACCACCGGCAGCCAGACGCCAGGATGGCAGCGGCGCGCCACCTCATGCATGAACAGCCCGAAGCTGGACATCATCAAAAGGGTGAAGAAGGCGCCCTGGTAGACCGTCATGCGGATGAATGGGTTCTCGATACCCCATTCAAGGCCGTTGATCCGGCGCAGGCTCTCGACGAGATCGATACTTGGCCCGACAATCACATCGCGCAGTTCCAGATAGTTGAAGATCTCGAACATCTCGACGCGGGCATTGGCACTGCCTCCATCCGAAACGAAACGGCCAAGCAGCGCATCGAAAAAGCCCTGCGAGGCCAATACGGCGATGGCAACCGGCAGCAGCGCGGCCAGCATCATCGCCAGGGCAGCGCCGAGCAGGTTGACGCGTCCCGTGCGCAATTTGCGAAAGCCGTGGAAAAGCACATAGCAGCCGCCCAGCAGGATGGTCACCACCATCGCCGACCGGCCGCCGAACGCAACGAGTGCCGCGCATTGCAGGCCGATCATCGCCAGCCGCAGCGGAGCCGGCAGCGATCTTGAGCCGCTCAAAAGCGCAAGCACGTAGATCGACGTCATCGTGGCGTTGGAAAGCGGATGCCCCTGCAGCGCGCTCGAACGCAGATCGGTGGCAAACACCTCGCCATCGAAACGATAGGGAAACACCAGTGTCTTGGTGGCGAATTCGACAAGGGCGAGCAGCGCATTGACCGTCATGACCGCGTGAATGACGGTGCGCAGCCGCGCGAATGTCCATTCGTCATCTTCGCCGAGCAGGAGCACCAGCAGCCCGGAAGCCACGAAAGTGTCGATCATGCCGGCCATGCCTGGACGTTGCCTGACGATGACGACGACCAGGAGCACGACGGCGATGACGATCATCAGCGCGGTGGCCGGCCGCCTGTCGGCGACGTGAACGAGGTAGCCGACCGGATTGCCGAACGTGCACGAACGCCAGGCAAACAGCAGGATTATGAGATAGGTGGAGGGATGTATCTTGGTCGCCGCGCTGCCTGACAGGCCGTCGTAATTGTAGCCCAGCAGCCAGAGCATGCCGCCCGAGACGCTGAACAGCACTAGCACGGCTGCGATCAGTCCAAACTGGGTCACCACATCGACGGAGGTGCCGGCGCGGGGCGCGGCAGCGCCGAAATTCGAGGCGGTTCCGCTCCAGCCGGAGGCCATGTCAGGCCGCCTCGTCGACCAGCAAGGCGCCTGTCGGCACCCGCCCCATGACGGAAATCGCCTGCATCGTCGCCGTCACATCACGCATCGGCGTGGCGTTCAACCTGGCGACGAGCACAATCTCGTCGACCATGGCGACAAGCGGCGAGGCATTCAGATTCTCGGCGAGCGCGCCGCCATCGACGACGACGAGTTCGAAACTCCGGCTCGCCTGGGCCAGCATATGCTGCGCGAAGTAGACGCCGTGCGCTTCCTGGAAGATCGCCTTCGGCCGGCCCCTGCCCAAAAGGGCAACGTTGCTGCCCGGGGCGTAACGGCTGACGGCTTCAAACGCATACTCGCCGCGCAACACATCGAGTATCCCGGGCTGCGGGTCCATCTGGCCGTTGCTGGTGTTGGTATCGACGAACAGGACCCGGCTGCCCCTGGCCGCCGCGGCGTTGGCGATGAGCCGTGCGATCCTGTTGCGTTGCTGGCCATCTTCTGGCGGCGACGTCACGAGGATCGACGGCACCAGCGGCCAATCCGGCGGACGCCGGCCCGAATTGAACATGCGCCGGAGCGCGAGCCCCACGACGGCGTCCGTCTTCTGGCTGGACGCGACGGACGAACTCCCGGCGAAAGGCCACCAGCGCCGTCCCGCCTTCGCTCCCGCCGGCAGGATGCCAAGCACGGGGGCATCGATCGTGAATTGCATCTGGGCGCTGGAAAGCACTGTCGGCGAGGAGTACTCCGCAATCAGCGCCAGGCCGGTGCCCAGCCCCAATCCGCCAAACACAGCCCCAAACAAAAGCAGCCCCAGTGGCGGCCAGCTCTTTTTCTGGGCGGGCATGGCATCCGAAATGACGCGCGCGTTCGTGCTGTCGACGTTGACCTGCTCGCGCGTTTCCTGAGCCCGCTGCAGGTAGGTTGCGTAGACGGAACGGACCGCCTCGAGATCGCGCTGCAATTCGCGCAGCCGCACGGATGCCTGGTCGGTGTCGAGCGATTTGTTCTTGAGGCCGGCGACTTTCGTTTCCAGCGCCTGCTGGTTGGCAAGCGCCCGCTCGTAATCGGTCTCGGCGGCGGTCTGGATCCGGCCAAGTTCGCGCGCGATCAGCTGCCGCGTGTCACGCAGTTGCTGCTGCGCGGCGATCATCGAGGGATGGCGCGGTCCCAGTTCCGTGCCAAGCTGCGAGACCTGGTCGACAAGCGTAGCTTCCTGTGACCGCAGGCTCGAAATCACCGACGAGCGCATCGCTTCCGAGGTTGCGTCGGGTGTGCCGCTCTGCTTGCGCATCTGGTCGACCTGCGCCTTCAGCGTCGCGGTGCGGCTTTGCGCCGCCGAAAGCTGCGTGTTGAGCTCGGTCAGTTCCTGGTCGCTGACCAGATTGCCTGCTGCCATCACCATGTTGTTGGCGGACTTGTAGGCCTCGACAGCATTTTCGGCCTGCTGAACGCGCTTGCGCTGTTCGTCCAGCCGCGCGGTGATCGCCTTCGACGCATCGGTGGCGGATTGCGCGCGCGCGCTCGCCTGGTCGGCCAGATAGGCTTGTGCGATGGCGTTGGCCAGAAGTGCGGCCTTGTCGGCGCTCTTGGCGGTGACGATCACGTCGATGACCAGGACCTTGTCCGCCCGCTTCACCGCAAGGCGCCGGCGCAATGCGTCGAGCGTTTCCACCGTCCTGTCGGTCGCGGCCGAACCCGAACCGAGGACGCGCGACAGCATGCCCTGCCCGTTGAATTCCGGATCCTCGGTCAGTTTGGTCGCCGCGATCGCCCGCAGCAGCACGCCCGTCGACTGGACGACGCTGACCTGGCTTTCAACCTGCGTGATGCCGCCATCGGGCGCCAGCCCGCTCGGATTGATATCGTTGGTGACCACTTGCAGGTCCTGCGGATCGATGATGATTTCCGCCACCGAGCTGTAGAGCGCGGGGGTGAGGAGGCCATAGAGCAGGGTTGCGAGCGTCAGCAGCACGGCGGTGCCGATGATCCAGAGGCGACGGCGCACCAAAATGCGCTTCAGATCGCCAAGCTCGACGGTCGAAGGTGCGTATGATCCCGCTGGTTCCACCGATCCTGCTTCCGGAAAGTATTGCTGAGGCACCATGGGCAGAGATGATAGCATAGCTGCCTCCTACAATACTCCATTTGCCTGCAAGACCAAATCGCGGGCATGAGCCTAGCTATTACTCCAATTGTTAAAACATTATTAATTATGTTCACAGCTCCGGTGAATTTTGGCACGGAGTTTGCTTAGAAGGAAAACGGAGTGTTGAGATTGCAAAACTGAGCAGGAGTCGGACATAGATGGGGCAACACTTCAACCGAGCCGGCCGCGTCGGCAATGACATGTGCCAAACCGTCGGGCGTTCGATATGCGGGTAAGCCTTCGCCTGGACAGCCAATGCGTCCGCGCTTTTCATGTCATGTTGCTTCAGCGCCTGGCCTCGCTTCCGGATGTGACGCTGTTCGTCGACGCCCGGCCGGCTGGCGGCGGCATCCCGCGCAGCGCCGCGGCCTTGTTCCAACTTGAAACAGCAATACATGGCTTGCCCCGCGATGGGCTGGCCAGGCAAGTGCCACTTTTAGAACTCGCTCCCTACCGCACGGAGCAGCTCTCACCCGACCTGGTGCTCGACCTCTGCGGTGACGTCAGGCTGGAAGGCACGCGAGTCTGGCGCGTCACCTACGATGGCGCCAGTGGAGAAGCGGCCTTGCTGGCCTTGATCCTCAACGGCCAGACGCCACTTGCCCGGATCGAGGAAAACGGCGTTGCAATTGCCGCCGGTCGCCTGGGAACCGAGTATGGCGGCATCGCGCTGGCTTCCTTCCAGGACATGCTGGCGCGCACGGCAAGCCTGATCGTCGCGGCGATGACAAATGCGGCAAAGACCGTGCCGGTGCTGCCCGAGCCGGCGCAGGCTGGCGCCCCGCCGCCAATACCCACGGCCGCCAAGCTTGGCGTCAGGGCGGGCAAGGCGCTGGCGCGGCGGATCGTCCAGAAGATCTACCATCTTTGCTACAACGCCCCGCACTGGAAGGTCGGCTGGCGAGAAACCAAGGGCCGGGATCTGTTCGACCTGCGCGCGCATCCGGCATCGGGCTGGAACGTGCTGCCGGACGATGGCAGCCGCTTCTACGCCGATCCGTTCCCGATCCTGCATCAGGGTCAGTTAACCCTGTTCGTCGAGGACTATATCCACCGGCTCGGCAAGGCCATCATCTCGGCTGTGCCGTTCGGTCCGGCCGGGCCGCTTGGCCGCCCTGAGCCCGTGCTCGAACTGCCCTATCATCTCTCCTACCCCTTCGTCTTCGAGCGCGACGGCGAGGTCTGGATGGTGCCGGAAAGCTGCGCCAACGGTACGGTCGACCTCTACCGGGCGACCGCGTTCCCGGGTGGCTGGGTCAAGGAGGCGACGCTGCTGTCCGACGTCGTCGCCAGCGACGCCACTCTGGTCGAGCATGGCGGCGCCTGGTGGATGTTCGCCACCGTCCGGGACGGTGAGGGCACCATCCGGGATGGCGCAGGCGCCTTCTCCGACGCGCTTCATCTGTGGTCGGCACCCGAATTTCGCGGCCCCTGGACGCCGCATCCGAACAATCCCGTGCTGATCGACATCGCCTCGGCGCGCCCGGCCGGCCGCATGGTGAAACGAGGCGACCAATTGCTGCGACCGGTGCAGGACTGTCGCAGGAGTTATGGCGCGGCTCTCGGCATTGCACGCATTTCTCACCTTGATTTGATCGGCATGGAGCAAGTCGTTGAGACGATCTTAAATCCAGGTGCGCTATGGGGTGGGCGCAAGCTTCACACGCTCAACGAGGCGGGCGGCTTCGAGTTCATCGACGGTTCGGCGATCGCACCGCGCTGGAAGCAGAGAGGAGGCGGCCGGTATTAACCTAAAGCTTGGTTACTACCAGTCGCGCGCGCAGGTTGCTTGAGGTTGATTTGGGTCCGAGCGTATTTTCCACCACAGATTGCAGAGAGGAAAGATGACCAGCGGAAAGGGCAGTGAAATGAGTACCGCAGAAGCTGGCCCAGCCGAAGTCGACGTGGCGATCGTCGGCGCCGGACTGGCCGGCACCACCTTGGCAGCGGTGCTTGGCAAAGCCGGCCGCAAGGTGGCGTTGATCGATCCGCACCGCGTCCACCACCCCGAGTTCCGGGCCGAGAAGATCGGCAGGAAGCAGATGCAGCTGTTCGAAAGGCTGGGCCTCGATGCGACGGTTCTGCCTCTCGTCACCCCGATAGAAGAGGTGCACATCTTTCGCCTTGGGCAATTGTTCGCGCGCGAAACCAATCACGAATTTGGATTTTCCTATGGCGCGCTGATCAACGGCCTGCGCGACGCCCTGCCGCCGCAAGTTCCGTTGACGGTGGGCAAGGTCGCCGAGATCACCACCGGACCGGACAGGCAGCGGCTTGTGCTCGTCGACGGCGCCATCATCGACGCGCGTCTTGTGGTGGTGGCCACCGGCCACAGCGAAGCGGTGCGGCGCGCCATCGGCGTGAACCGCATGGAAGAATCCAAGGCGTTTTCGCTATCGATCGGCTTCGACCTCGCCATCTCGCCGCGTGACTGCGCCTATCGGTCCGTCACCTGCTACGGCAAACGGGCCGGGGATCGTATCGCCTATATCACCGTCTTTCCCATCGGCAACAAGATGCGGGCGAACATGTTCGTCTACCGGCAAGTGGCCGAGCCGTGGACAAGGGCGTTTCGTGAGGAACCGCAAAAGATGCTTTGCGAGCTGATGCCCGAGATATCAGCGCAATGCGGCAACTTCGAGGTCGCAGGTCCCGTCGAGGTCAGGCAGATCAATCTGACCACGACGCAAGGCCACCGCCGCGACGGAGTGGTCTTCGTCGGCGACGCCTTCTTGACGACGTGTCCAACGCCGGGCGTCGGCATCGAACGGGTGATGACCGATGTCGGTCAGCTCTGTTCGGTTCACATTCCGCGCTGGCTCGAAACACCAGGAATGGCGGCTGACAAGATCAGTGCTTTCTATGACGACCCGGTCAAGATCGCCGCCGATGAGAACGGCATGAGATCCAGCATCTACTCCAAGGCGATCACCACCGGCACAGGGCTGGAATGGCGCATCCGCCGGCTTCGCAACAACACCGCGCGCCAACTGATGATCGTCGGCCGCAAGATACGGCATTTGGGACAGCGGCGGGCAACAGCTGTCGCAGGCGAAGTGTCATAGAACACCCGGCCGCCCGGGTCACCCCAGCGTCAATCCCGCCTTCCGCGCTTCCTCGCGCAGGAACGGCAGGCCGACGCCGATGACATCGTCGGGATTGTCGGCCACCGGCCGCCATACCGCCAGCCCACCGGCAATGTCGACATCGACATGGTTCATGCTTTCCAGCGTGATGGCGCCGGTGTAGCCGATGGCGGCGATCGCCTTCATGCAGGCCGCCCAGTTGAGCATGCCGCGCCCCGGCACGCCGCGATTGGCTTCGGAGACATGGACGTAGCCGAGGTAAGGTGCCGCGGCGCGGAATCCGGCCTCAAAGCTCTCCTCCTCGATATGCATGTGATAGGTGTCGAGATGGATGAAGATGTTGTCGGCGCCGACGCGCTCGATGATCCCTGCCGCGTCGATGCCGCGATTGATCAGATGCGTCTCGTAGCGGTTGCAGGGCTCGATGCCGAGCTTCAGCCCATGCGCCTTGGCCGCCTTGGCGGCGCGCGCGAGGAAGCGGCATATGCCGTCGATTTCCTCCGTGGTTGGCCCGCGTCCGGAAGTCTTGCCGATCGTGCCGTAGGTGACGCCGCCAAGCGCTTCACTGCCCACCGCTTCGCAGACGCTGAAGGCAGGTTCCAGGAAGGCCAGCGCCTCGTCCGGCCGCGCCACCACGTCGAGCGACGCCGGCAGGCCGAGCGACGGGATCAGCTCGACGCCTTGCCGCTCGGCGAAGGCGCGCGTGCGTTCGGTGTCGATCTCCTCCGGGCGCAGCAGCGGGATCTCCAGGAGGCCGATGCCGAGCCCCTTCAGCCGCTCCATCTGCGGCTCGATCAGGTCGAGATCCCAGACCGGGGCAATGGCGAAAGTGTGCAGTCCAAAAACATTCATCAGCTCTAGCCTCTCTGTTCATGCGCCGCCGCGGCGCTGGTGTCGCCGCCGCCGACGATGCGGCCGACGACTTCATTCATGTTGGTTTTGGCGGTGACCAGATTGGCCTCGGCGCGGCCGTGACGCAGCACCACGATGCGGTCGGTGACCGCCAGCACGTCGTTCAGCCGATGCGAGATCAAGATGACGGCGATGCCTTCCGACTTCAGCCTCCGGATGAGGTCGAGCACGCTCTGCACCTCGCGCACGGCGAGCGCCGCCGTCGGCTCGTCCATGATGACCAGCCGGGGATTGAAGGTCAGCGCCCTGGCGATCGCCACCGTCTGCTGCTGGCCGCCCGAGAACGAGCCGACCGAGCGGTTGATCGACGGCAGATGCGCGCCCAGCCGCTCGATCATTTTCGCCGCCTGGCGGTCCATCTCGGCCTTGTCGACAAAGCCCGGGAGAAAGCCGAACAGCTTCTTTGTCGGCTCGCGGCCGAGGAAGATGTTGGCGGCAACGTCCTGCTGTTTGGCCAGCGACAGGTCCTGGTAGATCATCTCGATGCCGAGCTGGCGCCGCTGGCCGGGGTCGAGCGGCAGGATGTCCTTGCCGCCGAGTTCGATCGAGCCGGTGTCGGCGCGATAGATGCCGGTGATGGTCTTCATCAGCGTCGACTTGCCGGCGCCATTGTCGCCGACGAGGCCGATCACTTCGCCCGCCTCGACACTGAGGTCGACGCCATGCAGCACATCGACGGCGCCAAAGCTCTTGCGGATGCCCTGCAGGGTGAGAAGGGTCATACGCGTGACTCCTTCCTGACCTGATACTGGTCGATGAACACCGCCAGGATCAGCACCGCGCCGATCGCCATCTGCTGGTAATAGGATTGCACCGCCAGCAGCGTCAGCCCGTTCTGCAACACGCCCATGATCAGCGCGCCGATCATGGTGCCGAGGATCGAGGCGCGGCCGCCGAACAGGTTGGTGCCGCCAATGATCGCCGCGGTGATCGCGGTCAGCTCGTAGTTGATGCCGGCGGTGGGGTCGCCGGCATTGACGCGGGCGGTGAACAGCAAGCCGGCAAGGCCGGCGAGTGCTCCCGACAGCGTGTAGATGATGCGGCGATGGTGTTCGACGCGGATGCCGGCGGCACGCGCTGCGCCCTCGCTGTCGCCGAGCGCCAGCGTGTGGCGGCCAAAGCGCGTATAGGCAAGCAGGCAGTGCGCCACGACGGCCGTCAGCACCAGCAGGATAACCGGCATCGGAATGCCGAACGGCCGGCCCTGGCCGATATAGACGATTTCCGGCGGCAGGCCGTAGATCGCCCTGCCCTGCGAGATGACCAACGCCAGCCCGCGCGCCAGGCCGAGCATGCCGAGCGTGACGATGAAAGCCGGCACGAAGGCGCGGGTGACGAGCTGGCCGTTGATGTAGCCGGCAAGCCCGCCGGCGATGATGCAGGCTGAGACCGCGAACACCGACGGCCAGCCGAGATTGACCGCGACGAAAGCGCCGGCGACGCCGGCCAGCCCCATCACCGAGCCGAGCGACAGGTCGAGCCCGCCCGAGCCAATGACGAAGGTGGCGGCGATCGCCAGCACGCCGATCGTCGATGTGGCCAGCAGAATGTTGAGGAAATTGCTGAGCGACAGGAAGTAGGGTGACAGCACCGCCATGACGGCGCTGAGTGCCACAAGCACCAGCAGCGATTCCAGCCTTATATGCAGCCGTTCGACGGATGCGCGCTGCACCTTGGCCCAGAAACCGGGCTGCGCCATGTCAGAAGCCATTTTTTGCACCTTTGAGAGAGGGCAGCAAGGCAGTAGGCAGTAGGGATTAGGCAGTAGTGAATAAGAGATCGATCTGAGCGGGACGAACCGCTGACTTTCCCCTACTGCCCTACTGCCTACTGCCTATTCCCTTCCTTACTTCACATATTCCAGCATCGGTTCCTTGCCGGCGTCGATCACGTCCTTGGTCAGCACCAGGGTCGGCACGGCGATGCTGTCCTCGACCTTGTCGCCGGCCAGTGCCTTCTTGACGTTTTCGACCGCCTGCTTGCCGACGAGGTAGGGCAGTTGCGCCACCGAGGCATTGAGCCGGCCATCCTTGATCGACTTGACCGCATCCGAATTGCCGTCGACGCCGATGATCGTCACCTGCGGGCCTTTGCCGGCGGCGTAGACGGATTCGACAGCACCGAGCGCCATGCCGTCATTGGCGCAGAAGATGGCAACGAGGTCAGGATGCGCCGTCAGCGTGTCGGTGGCGATCGAGGCCGCCTTGCCGCGGTCCCAGTCACCCGGCAGCGAAGCGACGATCTCCAGCCCCGGCGCCAGTTCCTTGAGCTTGTCGGCAAAGCCCTTGGCGCGCTTCTCGCCGGTGATGTTGCCCGACAGGCCCTCGATCACCAGCACAGGCCCCTTGGCGTCCTTGCCGAGCTTGGAGACGAGATATTCCGCCCCTTGCGCACCGGCCGCACCATTGTCGGAACCGATATGGAAGGTCACCTTGATGCCTTCCTTGTCGAGCACCGCCTGGTCGAGATTGTTGTCGAGGTCGACGATCTTGACGCCGGCCTCCTGCGCCGCCTTCAGGCACGGCAACAGATTGGTCGAGTTGATCGCGGCGGTGATCATCGCCGCCGGCTTGCGCTCCAGCATGGTGTTGCACAGGTTGAGCTGCGGCTCGGCCGCCTGGTCGCTTTCGGCCGCCTGCTGGAAATACCTCACGCCGGCTTCCTTGGCGCCTGCTTCGACGCCCTGCGCCATCGCGCCCCAGAACGGATTGGCCAGCGTCTTCATCAGCACGCCGTATTCGGCGTCGTCGGCCTTGGCCACGGAGATGGCCGAGAACGCGATTGCCGCGCCCAAGGCCAAAGTAAATCGATTTATCTTCAGAACGAACGGCGTCATTTCATTTCTCCTCCGGTTGATGTCTTGTGCCGCGAGCCGAGGCCAGGTGCAGCGCTACTGCCTGTCGACAATGGGGGCTATTGTCGGTTTCCTCCCCCGGAATGCGGGCCGTTGCCTGGCGAGCCAACGGATTCCCGCATCAAAACCTGGCAAGGCTCGAGCCGCGCTCTCGGCGGCCCCTCCCCACCTTCAATCCTGGCGAACAACGCCTCCATGGCGTGGCCGGCGATCTGGCGCACCGGCTGCACCACGGCGGCGATGGCCGGCCATGTCACCTGCATCCATTCGGCATCGTCGAAGCCGACCAGAGAAATGTCGTTGGGACAGTGCCAGCCGCGCCGGCGGAACTCGGACAGCGCCACCAGCGTGCCCTTGAGGAACAGCGAATAGACGGCCGTCGGGCGGTTGCCCCTGCTCCCACCCTCGCCTTGATCGAAGTAGTCGCGCAATTGCGCCCGCAGCGGTTCGACATCGCTTTCGGCAAGCACGACGTCGATGCGGACATCCGGCGCCAGCGCCAATGCGGTGCCACGGAAGCCGTCGAGGCGAGCGCGCACGGTCGCCGCCTGTTCGCCAAGGCCGACAACCAGGATGTGGCGGTGGCCCTTGCCGATCAGCTCGCGCGCCACCTCGGCACTTGCCGCCGCACTATCGGCCGACACGGTGTCGAAGGCGTCGTCAGACAGCACGCGGTCGATCAGCACGCCGGTCATGCCGTTGGCCTTCATGAATTCAGCCGCCGGGCCGTGCTCGTTGCGCACCGGCGCCAGCACCACGCCGGCCACCCGCCAGTCATGCATGCGTTCGAGGATTTCCTTTTCGCGCGCTTCGGATTCGCGGCTCGATGCGGCCACCAGCGTATAGCCGCGCTGCTCGGCCAGGCTTTCGAGCTGCGTGACCATCTGGCCGAAGAACTCGCTCTCGAACTCGGGCATGATGGCGCCGATGATGCGGCGCTTGGCCCGCCGCATGTCGGAGGCCAGCGGATCGACGCGATAGCCCAAAAGCTCGACGGCATCGAAGACGCGCTGCGCATTCTCGGGCTTCACCGTGGTGACGCCGGCCATGACCTTGGAGACGGTGGCGGCCGACACGCCGGCATGGCTTGCCACGTCGTGGATCGACGGACGCCGCTGCTGGGCCTGCCTATGCGCCATTGGTCCTCCTCCCGAGGCGCGAACGTCAGCATTTTTCGTCCGCTGCCAAATGAGTAAATCGATTTTTCGCAGTTGTAAATCGTTTAATCAGAGGTATTTTGTCTCCGTGCACGTCGCCCAAAAGTGTGCAGCGGTTTTGGGACAACGACATGCACAAACTAAAAAATGTGCGATGAGGATCGCGCCGGGAGGAATTGCCAATGTCAAACAACACCTTGCCGCTGGTGATCAGCGCGCCGGAACCGCGCACGCTTGACCTCATCTTCACGCCGCCGCAACTGCTGCGCCTGCGGAAAAAATACCGCATCGTCGAGACGACGCCCGATGGCGTGGCGAAGTTGCCGGCCGATGTGCTGGCTGAAGCCCGCTACATCGTCGGCCAGCCGCCGATCACGCCTGAAACGCTCGAGAAGATGAAGGCACTGCGCTGCGTCTTCAATGTCGAGACCAACCTGATCAACAACATGCCTTACGAGACGCTGTTTGCGCGCGGCATCCATGTCGTCACCACCGGCCTGGTCTTCGCCGAGCCGGTGGCCGAGCTTGGCCTGGCCATGGCGCTCAACCTCGCCCGCAACATCGTCGATGCCGACCTCGCCTTCCGCCACGGCGAGGAGTTGTGGGGCGGCGACGGCAACCAGACCGCCCGGCTGCTTTCGGGCGCCGATGTCGGCATCATCGGCTTCGGCGATCTCGGCCGCGCGCTGAACCGGCTGCTGTCGGGCTTCCGCCCCCACACAAAAGTCTTCGATCCCTGGCTGCCGCCATCGATCCTGATCGACAACGGCGTCGAGCCGGCCTCGCTCGACGAGGTGCTGTCGCAGAGCGACTTCGTCTTCGTCGTCGCCTCGGTGACCAGCGAGAACCAGGGCTTTCTTGGCGCGGATGCCTTTGCCAGCATGCGCAAAGGGGCAGCCTTCATCCTGCTCAGCCGCGCCGGCGTCGTCGACTTCCCCGCACTGATGGCGGCGGTCAAAAGCGGCCACATCGTCGCCGCCAGCGACGTCTTCCCGGAAGAGCCGCTGGCGCAGGATCATCCGGTGCGTGCGCTTTCCGGCTTCCTGCGCTCGGCCCACCGTGCCGGCGCGCTCGACATCGCCTTCAAGCGCATGGGCGACATGGTGCTGGAGGACATGGACCTGATCGATCGCGGCCTGCCGCCGCTGCGCTCCAAGCGCGCCGAACGCGAGACGGTGTCGAGCATGCGTTCGAAGCCGGTGGATAAGAACTGACGGGTAGCAACGGCTACTTGCGCACGATCCAGTCGAGAATGTCCGGATCGATCTCGTCAAGCTCGGTCAATTCACGCGCCAAAAGCCGGGCGTGCATGCGCCATTCCCTTTCGGCGATGCGCTTTTCCACAACCGATTTTCTGAAGGCGCCGCGAAGAATCTCGCAGTCGAAAGCCGATATCCTGTCGCCTGAATAGTCATCTGCCATTTCAGTCACCGCATAGAGGGCGGGAGCACCTGAGTTGGCTACCAAACGTCCGTGTGCCGTAGGAGGCGGACGACGTGAGAAGCGTACGCTTTCGTACAGAAATGGCGAGTCAATTCACATGGGGAACGTTATCATCGCTCTATAGGTTGTAGCTCCCAAGGGAGGACTACCGGTGTCAGACCAGCCCAGTGTTGTCGACACTCTCCGGGTTGTCAGGGAGTTCCTGCGCCTTGCCCGCAAGGCCGTGGTCGATGCGCGCCATATCGAGGCGATGATTGAAATCGATACCCTTATGCAGATTGCTCAGGTTGAAACGGATAGACAGATTGCCGTCCTCGAACGAGCCGCTGGTTCGTCAAAGATATAGTTGCGGCGCGCATTGCTGATAGGCGCGGTGGAAACGGCAGCCGGCCCAGGCGTATCGTCAGCGTTCATTGCTGCTTTTCGATCTCCGGGCGACTGCTTCCAAAAAAGAGCGTGCGGCAGCGTCACAGGCCGTTCTGGATGGTCCGTTTGCGAACAGCAACACCTCCGCGGCCTTCTGCGACATGCCGTGCTTCTTTGCAAAGACCGCTGTGTCGTAAGGCAGGTTTTCAGTCCCGGGGGTCGAGGAGGTGACCCGGACTTTGGTCATTGGCGAGTCCACCTGAAACTCTCAAGCAATTCGGTTTCATTGCTGCAGCCATTCTCGAAAAGCGAGAACACCGTGGCTGCGAGCTGCTGCACGTCCGGCTCCGGCGACTTCGGGTCCAGTTTGCGCTCGGAGCAGACCTGATCGAAGACGCGTTGGCACAGTTGCAGATCGGAAGGATAGAAGCCGGGATGGCGCTTGTTAAGGCTGGACATGAGAAGCCCCGCTCGGAGCAGCGACCCACTTGCCTGACGCTGTGGTTCGAAAAATGAAATCGAGCGCAGGACGAGTCAATATCCCCGCTCCAACCGTAAAAATCGTACACTCTTCTCGCTGGCCGGAAGACCTGCGCGGGTCGTTGGCCACGCTTTCGAACGGTTCGCCGACCGACATAGAGCTTTGTCGTTAGCCGGCGGATTTTATCGACCGTCCTCGTGATCGGAAGCTCCCAAGGGATATGTCGGTTTTGTACCAAGAGGTGCTTGGTACGTTTCCGACACTAACGCGCAGGTCGATCTTTTCGTATGCGAAACGGACGTTGGGGGGACGCCGTGCATCGAATTCCATACTGTATTCCTAGGTTTCTTCGTTCAGAGCGCCTATATACAGGCCATCGTCGGCACGTTGTTACGGGCGCGGACGGCTGGGAGATCGGATGGCTCTTGCCCTGCAGTGGGCCGCGCCATGACTAATCCCGATAAAAAATCTGAACCCGACGAGAACCACCAATACCGAAATCAACTGTTGCGGCGCATGTCTGCGGATGATCTGGCGCTGCTCGAGCCGCATATGCGGCGTTGCGATCTGCCGCTGCGCATGATGCTGGTGACCCCCAATGTGCCGATCGAGGCCGTCTACTTCATCGAACAGGGCATTGGTTCGGTGGTCGCCAGGACGACGAGCGGCCACGAGGCCGAAGTGGGCTTCATCGGTTTCGAAGGCATGACCGGATCTTCCCTGGTGATGGGCGACGACCGTGCGGCGCACGCCTGCTTCGTGCAACTCGAAGGCCAAGCCATCCGCATCGAAGCCGGCCCTTTCAATGCAGTGCTAGAGGCAAGTGCGACCTTGCGACTGTTCCTGCTGCGCTTCGTCAATTCCCTGCAGACCCAGACCGGCTGCACCGCGCTCGTCAACGCACGGTTGAAGCTCGAGGAGCGGCTGGCGCGCTGGCTGCTCATGTGCGACGACCGGGTGCCCGGCGAAAGCCTCGCCATCACCCATGAATTCCTGGCCATCATGCTTGGTGTACGGCGGCCAGGCGTCACCGTTGCGCTCCAGCTGCTGGAAGGCCGTGCGCTGATCCGCTCGCGTCGCGGCGAGATCGTCATTCGCGACCGTGCCGGGTTGGAAGAACTCGCCAATGGCAGTTACGGCGAAGCCGAGGCCGAATATGTCAGGCTGATCGGCGAGTTCGGCGCGGCCTGATCAAGAGCGATCGCGCGGCGCCGCCGGCTTGCCCGATGGTGTCGCTTTGCCCGATGGTGTCACTTTGGACCGTGCCACACCGCCTTCAAAGGCATCCGTCGCGCTGTGCCGGCCAATCGGCCCATCTCTGCCAATTGGCAACCCGGCATGCTCCAGGCTTGCGAGCTTGCATTTCGCCTGTTCGGCCGCCGCTCCGACAAGGCAATCGATGGCGAACATGGCGCCGGCGTGGTCGCTCGCGGCGACCGCCTGGCGTATCTTGCTCAATTGCGTGTGCGTATAGCCCAGAAGCTCGACCAGGTCGGTATGATCCAAACCGCCCTCCATCATACGATGTCGAGTGGCCGGTAGAGGTCGCTCTTGGCAGTGGAATACGCCCATTTGCATGGCTTGCATAGCTAAACTGTCAAAAACGTACAGTCTGCGCACCGCTGGTTGCGGTATTGGCCGAAGGTCCCATTCGCGAAATCATCCCGACGTGCGAGATTGCTGTAATATAAGCTTCCGCTTGTATAAGCGGTCCGTACGTCAGTCGCGGGGGCGATGTCGTGCCAATTCGCGAGAACCTCGCAGCCAACCTCAGGCGGCTGATCCAACGCCACGCTTCCGTGAGTGCGGTGTGCCGTGAGGTTGGCATCAACCGCACCCAGTTCGAGCGCTATCTGCAAGGCCAGGCCATTCCGAACAAGGCCACCGCCAGGCTGATCTGCGATTATTTCAAGATCGACGAGAACGAACTGTATCGCGAGCCCGCTGCCGCGGCGGCCAGCGACGGCCACGCATCGCTGCGCCAGACGCTTTACGAGAACATGGTGCGTCCCCCCTCGCCCGCCATCGCCAGTGGCACCTATTTCACCTATTTTTCGGTCCCCGGCCGCCCCGACCTTCTGATGCGCTCGGTCACCTTCGTGCGGCGTGAGGCCGAGCTGGTCACCTTCAGGCGAGTGACGCGCTGGGCTCCAGGCGACAGCCAGGGCGGAGCACGGGCGCCCGGCAACCATTACGGCGTGGTGATCTCGCGCCTGAACTGGATCTATTTCAGCGGCATCAACAGCCGCCAGACCGGCGAGCCGTCGATCATAGCCGTGCAATGGGCCCCCATCTCGGAACCGGTCCTGGTCGGCAGGGCCATCGTCCTGACCGGACCGGGGCCAGCCTTCGTGTCGGTCATCATGCGGCAGGACGTCACCAGGATCAGCCTGAGACAGGCGATGCGCATGGCCCATATCGTCAGGCTCGACGATCCCGGCGTCGATCATCTGGTGGCCAGCCTCGCGCGCGAGGCTTGATGCACCGGCGGCGGGCGTTCGCGGTCAGCCAAGACGAAGCGTGTTGCGTGCGATCTGCCAGGCGGATTCGACGTGCCGCCGGGCCGCCGCCTCCGCCTGGTCCGGCTTGCGCGACCTGATGGCATCCATGATTTCGGTCATTTCGGCGATCGCCGGCTCGCGGCGGTTCTCCGACGCGATGGTCATCGAGCGCAGCTGGTTGATGCGGACATTCAGACCCGTCACGATTTCCCAGGCAATGCGCTTGTCGGCCGCCTCGAACAGCGTTTCGTAGAACTTGGTCGTCGCCCGCATCACCTCGACCGGCGCGCCTGACGCCCACGCATCAAGCAGGTTCGTCAAGGCGGCATCGAGCGAAGCGATCTGCGCGTCGGTGGCCGATAGTGCGCAAGTCCGCGCCGCGATGCCCTCCAGCAGCGCCCGCAATTCGTAGATTTCGTCGGTACGGCCGAGATCCGGCTTGGCCACGGCAGGCCCATGGCCCGGTATCATCTGCACCAGGCCTTCCGCCTCCAGCTGCCGCAGAACCTCGCGCACGACGGAACGGCTCACCCCGAGCTGATCGCAAAGCGGCCGCTCGACCAGTCTCTCGCCGGGCTGGAAATGGAAGCCCATGATCGCCTCGCGCATGCGCTCCAGCGCCAGCGTCCTCAACGTCTTGGCAGAGCGGTCGATCCGCAGCGTATCGTCTGACATTTTTTCTCCGCCTTCCTTCGCGCCGCCACAAAACAGATTCCGAAGCCGATTGACAAGGTCCTTGGTGCTCCATAGCATGGTATACCATAAGACGATACAGTGATGACGGCGCCGCATGGCGCCATCGCGACCGAGGACTTTCATGAAACCGGCCATTCGAAAGACCGTCACCTACATCGAGAACACGCTTATCGAGGGCGGCAAGGCGGCGCCGAAACCGTTGCGCCTGATCGGCGTTGCCGCGGTGTTGACGAACCCCTGGGCCGGCCGCGGTTTCACCGAAGACCTGTCGCCGGAGATCCGCGCCTTTGCTCCCGTCCTCGGCGAATTGCTGACCCGCGAGATCATTGCCGTCGCCGGCTCGGGCGAGGCGATAGAAGGCTATGGCAAGGCTGCGATCTGCGGCACTTCGGGCGAGATCGAGCACGCATCGGCGCTGATCCATACGCTGCACTTCGGCAATCACTATCGTCGCGCAGTGGGCGCCAAGACCTATCTCGCCTTCACCAACCTGCGCGGCGGGCCGAACACGCCGATCATGATCCCGCTGATGGACAAGAACGACGAGGGCCGCCGCTCCCACTATCTGACCGTGCATTTCCAGATCGGCGACGCGCCCGCGCCCGACGAGCTGGTGGTGGCGCTTGGCGCTTCGGTCGGCGGCCGCCCGCACCACCGTATCGGCGACCGCTATCAGGACCTCAAGGAGGTCGGAGATCTGCATGGCTGATATCGCCGCCTCCGCATGGGTCCGCAACACGGCTCCGGACGGCACCGGCTTCATCCGCGCCGGCTCCGGCGCGCCGGTTCTGCTCATTCACGGCGTTGGCATGAACGCGACGATCTGGCAGGGTCAGATCGCGTCGATGAAAGACCGCCACGACCTGATCGCTATCGACATGCTCGGCCACGGCGTTTCGCCTCTGCCACCGGAGAATGCCACGCTGTCGGATTTCGCCGATCAGGCGCTGCGTCTTCTCGACCATCTCGGTCTCGCTTCGGTATCGATCGTCGGCCATTCGATGGGCGCGCTGGTCGCCCTGGAAATCGCCCTTCGCGCGCCTTCGCGCGTCCACTCCATCGTTTGCCTCAACGCGGTCTTCCGCCGCCCCCCGGCCCTGGCGCAGGCCGTGCGCGAACGCGCGGCCGCGCTCGGCGCGCATGGCGATGCTTCGGCCGTCGCGGCAACGCTTGCCCGCTGGTTCGGCGACCCGCTGCCGGAGAGCCTTGCCGGGGCGGCCGCCACAGCACGCACCGCCCTTGAAGGCGTCGACGCGCAAGGCTACGCACGCACCTATCGCCTCTTTGCCCGTGCCGATGCCGACCATGCCGACGCGCTGGCGGGGCTCGCCGCACCAGCCCTGTTCATGACCGGCTCGCAGGACAGCAATTCGACCCCGGCCATGTCTGCGGCCATGGCGCGGCTCGCGCCGCACGGCCAATGCCTGGTGCTCAGCGGAGAAAGGCACATGATGGCAATAGCCTCCCCCGAAAAGGTGACCCAACACATCAGCGCCTTTCTCGACGCCGGGGAAGCCGAGAAGCCGCAGGCCGATGCCGCGTTCGACAGCGGCGAATTCCGGCGCGCGCTCGGCTCCTTCCTGACCGGCGTCACCATCGTCACCACGATCGGGGCTGAAGGCGAACCGCGCGGCTTCACCGCCAACTCCTTCACCTCGGTCTCGCTCGAACCGCCGCTGGTGCTTGTCTGCATCGCCAAGAAGGCGCTGGGACACAGCGCCTTCTCGACATCGAAAGGCTTCGCCATCAACATCTTGTCGGAGAGCCAGAAGGCCCACTCCGGCATCTTTGCCTCCAAGGCCGCCGACAAGTTCGCAGCAGTGGCCTGGCAACCGGGCCAGACCGGCAATCCCCTGATCGACGGTTCGGTTGCGGTGTTCGATTGCGACATGCAGCAGCTGGTCGATGCCGGCGATCATTCGATCCTCATCGGCCGCGTCCGCGATTTCAGCCACAACGGAGCCCAGCCTCTCGGTTATTGCAGAGGCACCTATGTGACGCCCGGCCTCAGCCAGGAGGCGCTGGCGGCAGCGCCCCCCGATACGGAAGTCGGCGCCATTCTCGAGAACGAGGGCCGTGTGCTGTTCTTCGAAACGGCCGATGGGTTTCATGAATTGCCGGCCGGGCGCGGACTGGGCTCGCCGAAAGATGCGCGCAGCCTCAAGGGCCGCCTTGCCGCCAGGGCCATCGACGCCCAGCTCGGTTTCCTGTTCGCGGTGTGGGACGATGCCGCCGACCCCTCGCACACGCATGTCTACTATCGCGGAACGGTCGATGGCCCCTATTCCGACGATCGCCGTGTGCGGCTTGTTGACATCGAGCAGATTGCCGATCTCAGGATCGCCGACCCGGCGGTGCGCTCGATGCTTGCCCGCTATGCTCGCGAACGCATGGAAGATGCATTCGGCGTCTATGTCGGCAACGAGGTCGAAGGCGAAGTCCGGCCGCTCGCCAAGCCCTCGCCAGTTCTTCTTTCCGGTCGCGGGTGAAGCCGATGAAATTTTCGCTTTTCGTCCACATGGAGCGATCGGACCTGGCAAAGCCGCATTCCGAGCTTGTCGGCGAGCTGGAAGAACTGGTTGTGCAGGCCGAAGAGGCAGGCTTCGAGACCGCCTGGATCGGCGAGCATCACGGGATGGAATTCACCATCTCGCCCAACCCGTTCATCAACATCGCCTGGCTCGCCGCCAAGACCAGGCGGATCCGGCTCGGCACCGGAACCATCGTCGCGCCGTTCTGGCATCCGATCAAGCTTGCCGGCGAAGCGGCGATGGCCGACGTCATCACCGGCGGTCGTCTCGACATCGGCATTGCGCGCGGCGCCTATGCTTACGAATACGAGCGGCTTTTTCCCGGCCTCGAGGCCTGGGGCGCCGGCCAGCGCATGCGCGAGATGGTGCCGGCGATCCGCGGCCTGTGGGATGGCGATTTCGAACTCGCCGGCGAGTTCTGGTCGTTCCCTTCGACCACCTCGTCGCCCAAGCCGCTGCAAAAGCCTTATCCGCCGATCTGGGTGGCCGCGCGCGACCCCAACTCGCACGACTTCGCGGTTTCCAACGCTTGCAACGTCCAGGTGACGCCGCTGGCCTCTGGCGATGGCGAAGTGACCAGCCTGATGGAGCGCTTCAACACCGCTTGTGGTGCCCACCCCGACATAGCACGGCCCGAAATCATGCTCCTGATGCATACATTCGTCGCCGAGGACGCGGCCGATGCCGACCGCCTCGCGCAGGACCTGTCGCAGTTCTACTGCCAGTTCGGCGCCTGGTTCCAGAACAAGAAGCCGGTGCGCCAGGGCATATTGGAAACGCTGACCGATGCCGAGATCGCGGCCATGCCGCAATATGCGCCCGACAAGATCAGGCAGAACCTCGTCATCGGCGAAGCCGACGAGGTGATCGCCAGGCTGAAGGCTTACGAGGCGCTCGGCTACGACCAGTATTCGATCTGGATCGACAGCGGCCTTTCCCACCAGCGCAAGAAGAAGTCGCTGCAGCTCTTCATCGACAGGGTCATGCCGGCCTTCTCCGAGCCGAAAGCGGGATCGCGATGAGCACCGTCGAATTCAGGAACTACATAGATGGAAGCTTCGTCGAAGCGGCGGCGACCTTCGACAGCATCGACCCGTCGACCGGCACGGCATGGGCCAGGATGCCCGCTGCATCGTCTGATGACGTCGACCGCGCCATCGAAGCCGCTCACCGGGCGCTGCGCTCCGGCCCGTGGGCAGCGATGACGGCAACGGCGCGCGGCAAGCTTCTGGTGCGGCTCGGCGATCTCGTCGTCGCCAATGCCGACCGGCTGGCCGAACTCGAAACGCGCGACACCGGCAAGATCATCCGCGAGACCCGCGCCCAGATCGCCTATGTCGGCGACTACTACCGCTATTATGGCGGGCTGGCCGACAAGCATGAAGGCTCGTTTGTCCCCATCGACAAGGCGGACATGGAGGTGACGATCCGGCCTGAGCCGATCGGCGTCGTCGCGGCGGTCGTGCCATGGAATTCGCAACTCTTCCTGTCCGCCGTCAAGCTCGGGCCGGCGTTGGCGGCCGGCTGCACCGTCGTCCTCAAGGCATCGGAAGACGGCCCCGCCCCGTTGCTGGCCTTCGCTGAACTCGTCCATGAGGCCGGCTTTCCCGCAGGCAGCGTGAACATCCTGACCGGCTTCGGCCATGATTGCGGGCACCGCCTGACCAGCCATCCGCTCATCGCCCGTGTCGCCTTCACCGGTGGTCCGGCAACCGCCCGGCAGATCGTCAGGAACACGGCTGATAACCTTGCCTACACGACGCTTGAGCTCGGTGGCAAAAGTCCGGTTGTGGTGTTTGCCGATGCCGACCTGGACAGCGCCGCCAACGCGGTCGTCGCCGGCATCTTCGCCGCCACCGGCCAGAGCTGCGTCGCCGGCTCGCGCCTGCTGGTCGAGCGTTCGGTGAAGGACGAATTCCTCGCCCGGCTCAAGCACAAGGCCGAGGCGATCCGGATCGGCGACCCGCAAGATCCCGCAACCGAAATGGGACCGCTGGCCACGTCGCGGCAGCGCGAATGGATCGAGAAGGTCGTTGCGGCAAGCCTTGCCGCAGGTGGACGGCTGGTCACCGGCGGCGAAAGGCCCGCCGATGACGCCGGCGGCCTCTATTACGCGCCGACGATCATCGACGCCAATGACAACACCGGCTTGCCCTGCGTGCGCGAGGAGCTGTTCGGTCCCGTGCTCAGCGTTATCGCCTTCGATACGGAAGGCGAAGCCCTGGCGCTCGCCAACGATACGCCGTTCGGCCTGGCGTCCGGCGTGTTCACCACCAATCTCGCAAAAGCCCACCGCATGGCGCGCGGTATCCATGCCGGCGTGGTCTGGATCAACACCTATCGCGCCGTCTCGCCGCTGGTTCCGTTTGGCGGCTATGGCCAATCAGGCCTCGGCCGCGAAGGTGGCCTCGATGCGATCCGCGACTACACGCGTTCGAAGTCGGTGTGGATACGCATCTCGGACGACCCGATTCCCGATCCTTTTGTCATGCGGTAGCCGCCGCGGACGGGGATGCGCGATCAAGGCGAAAACGACCGATCGCGAACAGACAACAACGAAAACAAACAGAGGAGAACGACATGAAACTAATCATCACCGGCGTCCTTGCCCGCCTTCTTGCAACGACACTGCTCGCAACAACACTGCTCGCAACAACACTTCTGGCAACGACGGCCGCAAAGGCCGAGGACATGGTGTTCACCAGTTGGGGCGGAACGACCCAGGAAGCGCAGACCAAATCCTGGGCCGAACCGTTCACGGCCGCATCCGGCATCAAGGTCATGCAGGACGGCCCGACCGACTATGGCAAGCTGAAGGCGATGGTCGACAGCGGCAGCGTCAACTGGGATGTCGTCGACGTCGAGATGGATTTCGCCATCAAGGCGGCCAAGGACGGGCTGCTCGAGCCGATCGACTTCGCCGCCGTGCCGAAGGCCGACCTCGATCCGCGCTTCACCACCGATCATGCCGTCGGCAGCTTCTATTATTCCTTCGTGCTCGCCTGGAACAAGGGCGCCGTTTCGGGCGAACCGGCCGGCTGGGCCGACATGTTCGACCTGAAGAAATTCCCGGGCAAGCGGACCTTCTACAAATGGTCGGCGCCCGGCGTCATCGAGATCGCATTGCTGGCCGATGGCGTACCGGCCGACAAGCTCTATCCGCTCGATCTCGATCGCGCCTTCAAGAAGCTCGACACCATCAAGTCGGACATCGTCTGGTGGGGCGGCGGTGCGGAGTCGCAGCAATTGATCGCGTCCGGCGAAGCGACGTTCGGCCAGCTGTGGAACGGTCGTGTCTTTGCGCTGGAGAAGGATGGCGCCGATGTCGGCGTCTCCTGGAACCAGAATCTGACCGCAGCCGACGTCCTGGTGGTGCCGAAGGGCGCCAAGAACAAGGACACGGCGATGAAGTTCCTCGCCGCGGCGAGCAGCCCCGCCGGCCAGGCGAAATTCGCCGAGGCCAGCGGCTATGCGCCGATCAACACCAAGGCCAAGGCCGAGATGCCGGCAGATGCCGTCAAATCGCTGCCGGACGCCCATGTCGACGGACAGATCAATCTCGACATGAACTACTGGGCCGCCAATCGCGACACCATCGCGGCGCGCTGGTATGCCTGGCAGGCGAAATAAGCCTGCCCCTTGAACAGCAACGAACGAGACGGCGCGCGCCGTCTCGTTCCGTAGCCCGGATCGCTGCCATGTCGGTCGAAACACGTCGGAATTTTGGAACGGTGCGGCTGCCGGCAGGCTTCAATGGCCTGCTGCCGGCCCTGGTCCTGATCGTGCTGTTCTTCGTCATCCCGGTTCTGGCCCTGCTTTTGCGCAGCGTCACGGAGCCCGAGCCCGGCCTGCAGAACTACGCGGCCCTGCTTGGCGACGGCACCTATGCGCGGGTGTTCTTCAACACCTTCCTGGTCGCGTCGGTGGTCACGATCGTCACGGTGCTCGTCGCCTTTCCGGTTGCCTGGATGCTGGCGATCATGCCCTCGGCGCTGGCCTCGATCGTCTTCGGCGTCATCATCCTGTCGATGTGGACCAATCTCTTGACCCGCACCTATGCCTGGATGGTGCTGCTGCAGCGGACCGGCGTCATCAACCGGACGCTGATTGCCGCAGGCGTCATCGACCAGCCGCTGCCGCTCATCAACAATCTCACCGGCGTCACCATCGGCATGGTCTACATCATGCTGCCCTTCATGATCCTGCCGCTGGTCGGCACGTTGCGGGCGATCGATCCGATGACGCTGCGCGCCGCGGCACTGTGCGGCGCAAGTCCTTTCCAGGCATTCCGCCGCATCCTTTTGCCGCTGTCGCTGCCCGGCATAGCGGCCGGCGGCCTGATGGTCTTCGTCATGTCGCTCGGCTACTTCGTCACGCCGGCGCTGCTCGGCGGCACGTCGAACATGATGCTTGCCGAAATGATCGCGCAGATGATCCAGTCGCTGCTCAACTGGGGGCTCGGCAGCGCCGCCGCCTTCATCCTGCTTGTCGTCACCATGGCGCTCTATGCGCTGCAGCTGCGCCTCGTCGGCGCCAGGCGCATGAGCGGAGGCATCTGAGATGCTGCTCGACTATGACCGCATGGGATGGCTGAAAATTGCGCTGCTCGGCTTCACCGCGCTGGTCGCCGGCTTTCTTCTGTTGCCGGTCGTCTTCATCGTCCTGCTCTCCTTCGGTTCGTCCCGCTGGCTGGCCTTTCCGCCGCCCGGCTGGACGCTCAAATGGTACCAGGAGCTGTTTGCCGATCCGGCCTGGCTCGATGCGGCGCTGACCAGCGCCCGGATCGCCACCATGACCGCGATCCTGGCAGTAGCGATCGGCCTGCTCGCCTCTTTTGCCCTGGTTCGCGGACAGTTTGCCGGGCGCGAGATCCTGCGCGGCCTGCTGCTGACGCCTATGGTGCTGCCCGTCGTCGTCTTCGCCATCGCCATCTATGCCTTCTTCCTTCGCCTTGGTCTCGGTGGCACCACCATCGGCTTCGTCATCGCCCACACCGTTTTGGCGCTGCCCTTCGCCATCATCCCGGTCGCCACCGCGCTCGAAGGCTTCGACAAGTCGATCGAGGACGCGGCAATCGTCTGCGGCGCGAGCCCGCTCGAGGCCAGGCTCAGGATCACCTTGCCGTCGATCCGGATCGGCATCTTCTCCGCCGCGATCTTTTCCTTCCTTGCCTCGTGGGACGAAGTCGTGGTGGCGATCTTCATGGCCAGCCCCAGCCTGCAAACCTTGCCCGTCAAGATCTGGGGCAGTTTGCGCTCGGATTTGAGCCCGGTGATCGCCGCCGCCTCCAGCCTGCTGGTCGGGCTGACGCTTGCCCTGATGGTGGTGACGGCGCTGCTGCAGCGAAAGTTGCGCACATGACCCAGCCCTTCCTCTCCATCCGCAATCTGCGCAAGGCGTTCGGGGCGATCACCGCCGTGCATGACGTCACGCTGGACATTCCCAGGGGCGAGTTCCTGACCTTCCTCGGGCCTTCGGGTTCGGGAAAATCGACGACGCTCTACGCGATCGCCGGCTTCCAGGATCCGAGTTCCGGTGATGTGCTGCTGGAAGGAAAGTCACTGCTTGCCGTGCCCTCGCACAAGCGCAACATCGGCATGGTCTTCCAGCGCTACACGCTGTTTCCGCATCTGACGGTGGCCGAGAACGTCGCCTTTCCGCTTCGGGTTCGCCGCCGGCCGGAGGCCGAGGTGAAGAAGAAGGTCGCCGACATGCTGGCCCTGGTGCGGCTCGAAAGCTTCGCCACGCGTTTGCCGGGCGCACTGTCGGGCGGCCAGCAGCAGCGCGTCGCACTGGCCCGGGCGCTGGCCTACGATCCGCCGATCCTTTTGATGGACGAACCATTGTCGGCGCTCGACAAGAAGCTGCGCGAGGAAATCCAGGCCGAGATCCGCCGCATCCATCGCGAGACCGGCGTCACCATCCTCTACGTCACCCACGACCAGGAAGAGGCGCTGCATCTGTCGGACCGGATCGCCCTGTTCCGGGACGGCCGCATCGAGCAGACCGGCAGCGGCGAGGACCTTTATCTCAGGCCGGCGACCGATTTCGTCGCCGGCTTCATCGGCAATTCGAATTTCCTCGCCGCCGAACATCTCGACACCAGCGATGGCACGGCAACGATCCGGCTGGCAGACGGCTCTGTCATCTCCGGCGTCAGGGCCAACGGCACGTTTGGCAGGGGCGAGAAGACCAGGCTGATGATCCGGCCGGAGGCGTTTGGCATGGAGCGGAGCCCGGCGAGCGCGGAACTGAACGTCGAGATCGTCGATGTCGCCTTCTACGGCGAGCGTCGGCGCATCGTCGCGCGCACAGCCGCCGGCGAGGGGGTCGACATCAGACCGACCTCTGCAGCGATGCAGTCGCAGGACGCGTCGCCCTGCAGCCGGCAAGTCTTTTTCGATCCGGCGGCAGCGTTCCTGTTTCCAGCCTGACGTGCCGCCTCCCTTTTCCTGCCATGTTGCACTGCGATAGATTTGTTGCATTGCGATATCAACCTGCCCGGCCGACCCTGCCAATGGGGCTGGGCCGATGGGGCTGGGCTTGCACGAAGGAGCCATCGTGGCAGCATCGTTCCGGCCGGACATACAGGGATTGCGCGCACTCGCCGTCGGCGGCGTCGTCGCCTATCATTTCGGCCTCTCCGGCCTGCCCGGCGGCTTTGCCGGCGTCGACATCTTCTTCGTCATATCCGGCTGGCTGATCACCACCCACCTCATGCAGGAGATCGCCGACACCGGCAGGCTCGACCTCTGGCGCTTCTATGCCAGGCGCGCCCGGCGCCTGTTGCCGGCGGCACTGTTCGTCATCCTGGCCACGCTGGCCGCCGGTTATTTCATCCTCTCGCCGCAGGAGCAGGCGCTCTATTCGGGCGGCGCCATGTTCGCCTCCGCCTATGCCATCAATCTGTGGCTGCTGCGCTGGTCGTTCGACTATTTCGCAGCCGACGCCACCAGCAATCCCTTCATCCACTTCTGGTCGCTGTCGGTGGAGGAGCAGTTCTACCTGGCCTGGCCGGCTCTGCTTCTGCTGGCCGCCTGGCTGCGGCCGGGCCGGCGCACGGCCGTGGCCGTGATCGGCGCGGCCGGCCTCGCCTCCTTCGCCGCCTGCGCCTGGCTGACCAGCGCAGCACCGGCCTGGGCCTTCTATTTCTCGCCGCTGCGCGCCTGGGAGTTCGCCGCCGGCGGCCTGGCAACGCTGGTACCGGTGACTTTCCTCGGGCACCGCGCAGGGTTGCGGGCTGCACTTGGCTGGCTCGGCCTGACGCTGATCACGGCGGCCTATCTGTGGCTGAGCGAGGACCTGCCCTTCCCCGGCTATTATGCGCTGCTGCCGGTCGCCGGCACGGTGCTGGTGCTGTTGAGCGGCGCCGGCGAAGAGCAGGCCGGCATGCGGATCAACGGGCGCACCAACTGGCAATCCTTTGGCCCGGCCGCCGCTCTGTCGCTTCCGCCGCTGCAATGGATCGGCGCGCTGTCCTATTCGCTCTATCTCTGGCACTGGCCGGTCATCGTCTATGCGCAGATGCTGGTGCCGGATCTCAGCGTGCCGCAGCGCTTCGGCTGCGGCGCCCTGGCGCTGGCGCTTTCGGTGCTCACCTATCATCTGATCGAAAACCCGGGCCGGCGCGCCGGCTGGCTTACGGCGGGCGCCCGCGCGCCAGAGCAGTTCATCGCTTCAAAGAAACGCCGAACCGCTCTGGGTCTTTTTCTTGGCGCAATTCCGGACGGAAAACCGCTTCGCACTTTTCCTGGAATTGCTCTGGTTCCCGCGCTGGCGCTGACCGGTGCCGGCGTGGCGGTGGCCTATGCCAATGCGCATCTGGCCCAGCGCAACATCGACCCACAGCAGCTCGGCATCGAGCGGGCGGCCGAACGCCCCTCGATCGCGCGCGCCGTCGACACGAACTGCCTGCTCGACTTCCACACGGTGACGCCAAAACCCTGCACGTTCGGCGCGACCGATGCCGCCCACACCATCGTGCTGTTCGGCGATTCGCATGCCGACCACTGGTCGACGCCGCTGATCGAGGCGGCGAAACGCAACGACACCAAAGTGGTCACCTATCTCAAATCATCGTGCCGCGCCTCGCGGCTCTCCACCTTCAACACGGTGCTGAAGCGCGACTACACCGAATGCGACGCCTGGCGCGAACAGGCGATAGCGGACATCATCGCCCGCAAGCCGCGCCTGGTGGTGATCTCGGAATTCTCCATCGGCAATCTGACGCGCGACATGCCCGCCGCCAGCCGCACCGCCGAGACCGCGCGCTGGCAGGCAGGCCTGCGCTCGACATTGCAGGCCTTCAGCCGGGCCGGCGTCGAGGCGGCGGTGATCCGCGACACACCGATCAGCGACAGCTTCGCCGACTCCTGCGTGGCGCGCACGCTGTGGTGGCGCGAGACGCCGTCGCCGCACTGCGACACGCCAAGGGCCGACGCCGCCAATGACACTGCTGCCGCCGCCGAACGCGCCGTCGTGACCAGCGTACCCGACACGCTCTATGTCGACCTCACCGACCGCTTCTGCGGCCGCACCTCCTGCCACGTCTTCATCGGCGGCAAGCTCGCCTTCCGCGACCGCCACCACCTCGCCACCGCGTTTGCCGAGACGCTGGAGGGGCCGCTGGAGCGGGCGCTGTTTTAGACGCTCAGTTTTTCCCTTCTCCCCTTGTGGGGTGAGCAGCCGGTTCGCGAAGCGAATTCATCGTGCCAGTGGCACGATGAAAGGCCGGCGAACGCCGGGACGCTGCGAAGTGGCGGGGACCCGGCAGGTGGATCGTGCGCCACCTAGCCCTTCGCAGGCTCCCAGCCCTTCGGGCGTTCATCCCCTTCAAAAGGTCCACTGGACCTTTTGATCCGCCCGAAGGCGGACCGGGTCTTCACCGTTCGAAGCTCGAAAAGCCAAGCAATTGGCTTTTCGTTCGCTGCGCGAACCGCTTCTCACCCCCTACCGCCACCCGCCCGACGCCGTGATCCGCTCTCCAGTCACCCAGCCCGCCTCGTCGGACGCCAGAAACACCGCCACCTTCGCAATGTCGTCGGGCTGGCCGAAGCGGCCGAGCGGGGTGATCGCCACCAGCGCCTTTTCGTGCTCGCTGCCAACGATGCCGACCCGCTGCAGCCCTTCGGTGTCGACGCCGCCAGGCGCGATGGCGTTGACGCGGATGTGGCGGCTGCCAAGCTCACGCGCCATCGACAGCGTGATCGAATCCACTGCCGCCTTGGTGGCGGCATAGACCAGCGAGTTGGGCTGCGGATTAAGGCTGGCGACCGAGCTGATGTTGATGATGCTGCCACCGGCCGGCCCGAAATGCTTCACCGCTTCCTGGGTGGTCAGCATTATGCCCAGCACATTGGTGTCGAATTCGCGGTGGAACTCGGCCTCGGTCACCACCTCCAGCGGCTCGAACTGGAACACGCCGGCATTGTTGACCAGGATGTCGACGCCGCCGAACGAGGACTTTGCCGCTTCAAACAGGCCGCGCACATCTGCCGCCAGCGCGACATCGCCCTTCACCGCCACCGCCCGGCCGCCGGCATCCTCGATAGCAGCGACGACGCGCGCGGCCCTTTCCCGCGATGAGGCATAGTTGACCACCACAGCGGCGCCCGCCGCCGCCAGCCCCTTGGCGATGGCTGCTCCTATGCCCTTCGACGCGCCGGTGACGATGGCGACCTTGCCGTTCAGACTGCTCATCCATTCTCTCCTTGTGATCCTGACGATGAGCGGTATTTAAGCGCGCCGAAAAAGCGTATTAGGCTAACAGAAGGCCATTCTTTCATGCTTGGAATTCTGGAATAGATCTCTCGTCGACATGTGATGATGCCGCCATGACCACCATCCTCGAAAAGACCGCCGGCCTCGTCGCCTTCGTGCGCACGGTGGATGCCGGTTCCTTCCAGGCCGCCAGCCGGCTGATCGGCTCCAGCCCGTCCGCCGTGTCGAAAAGCGTCGCGAAGTTGGAACGGCGGCTCGGCGCAAAACTCATCCAGCGCTCGACGCGCCGGCTGGGGCTGACCAGCGAAGGCATCGCCTATTACGAGCGCGTGGCGCCGCTGCTGCGGGCACTCGACGATGCGCAGGACATCGTGCAGAGCACCGGCACGGCGCGCGGCCTGCTGCGCGTCACCGCCCCGGTCGAGCTCGGCCGTGGCCTGATCGCCTCGTGGGCTCAAGCGTTCCTGGCCGAACAGCCGGAAGTGAAGCTGGAACTCAGCGTCACCGACCGCCACGCCGACCTGATCCGCGAGAACTACGACGTGGCGGTGCGCATGGGCGCGCTGGCCGACGCCGGGCTCACTGCGCGGCGCATCGCCAGCCTGCCGATCGTGCTGGTGGCCGCCCCCGCCTATCTCCAGCGTCGAGGCTTTCCTGCCTCGATCGAGGATTTGCGGCGCCATGATTTCATCCGCTATGTCTCGGCGGGCCGCCCGCAACCCATCGCCTTCACTAACGGCACCGAGATCGTGCCCGACGGCCGTTTCGACACCGACGACGGCGGCGCCATCCGCAATGCCGCCTTGGCCGGCGCCGGCATCGCCCACCTCATGCAAGTCGCCGTGCAAGACGACCTCGACACCGGCCGCCTCGTGCGCGTCTTGCCTGATGTGCCGATGCCAACCATGCCGGTCCACATCGTGCATGCTTTTGGAAGGCAATTGCCGGTGCGGGCGAGGCTGTTCGTGGAGTTTTTGGTGAGGGAGATGGGGAGATTGGGAAGGTAGGGGCGAAGCTGGCACTATCTTCAAGCCTCGACCGCATCCATCGCCGGGGGCAAACGCGGCCTTCGAGTATATCGTTTTGCTGTGCGACGAGACGTGTTGAAATTGCAGAATACGGATCGCCTGCTGCGGAAGGTATCCGGCCCAGAACTTGCTCGGCGACGAAGTCCAAGCCCCCTTGACCAAGCAGGCCTTCTTGAAGGAGGCGATCGGCAGATGGGTGGAACTGCCGCGATTGAAGAGAACGATGACTGTTGGGGGAGACCTCAATCCTTCTCGCCTCAGCCTTAAGCTACAAACACATCCGCTCGATGTTGGGCAAGGTAACCTTGTTGCGGCGGGTTGAACGCTCCTGTGCGCCAGACCGCGGGGGCTTCAGCAAAGCCAAAGCGCTGCATTGCCAATTGCTCGAATCCGAGACGTTGCAGATCTGTTTTGTCGACACGCGAGGAGACAAGAACCTCGCCCTCACCTCCAAAACTAATAAATCCCCGGTCAAACAAATGATCGGCGTCTGGCGTGAGAAGCAGACCATTCATACCATCAAGGCGCTCCCGCGCAGACGTACATAGCCGCCAAGGTTTGATATGGCTCGCGATCAGAAGCGAGGGATTAGTGACGCCAGTTAGACGGCATGAGCGCTCCACCGCTTCGACATTGGAACGAAATTTCCCCTGGCCGCGACGGGCCTGAATGACGCTGTCTCTTACTGTGTCTTCGAGCTGAATATCTTCTCGGATGCGTCGCTCGACGGCGTTCTCCAAAATTTCGTTGACGACCTCGAAAGTGAGGCTGTTGGCGCCACCACGCACCAAAGCTTCACCGTTGAAAGCTGCGCCAGCTACGATGGCGTAGAACACATCTTGCGACACGCTGGCGAGATAGGCTTTTTGATTGCCCGATCCAGAGATTGGGTGGATCGGCGAATATCGGGTCGGAAGAAGCGGACCCAATTCGCCAATCATGGCCTTCGGACGCACTGTCGGTGCAAGCGGCGTCCAGTAAACTGGAAGGAGCCAACCTTCCTGATTCCAATAAGCTCCGGTGTTTTTAAACTCGGTTGGTTTTGGTGCTGTGAATGCGAACTCCGTTACTCGTCCAACGTACCGCACGGCTTGATCGAAGAAAGACAAAACAAGGTCACCGGGTGTCGCCCGACGCATGTTGTTGTAGAACTCGCTGCGTGCCCCATTTTTCTCAGTTTTTGGCGACCAGAGGTATTGCCCCTCAATCTCCTGGCGAGCGGTTTGATTGTGATTGACCCACCAGAATTGCGCCATAAAAGCTTTGAATTTCTTTGCCGGTATTGAATAGGTTTTAGGCTAGGCGGTTTGCTTGTTCAAGGCTCACCGCCGCCCCATCATCATCCCATAGTGGACCGCCAGCAAATCCAGCCCGACCTTCAGCAGCTTCGTCACCACATCCCTGCCCTCGCCGGTCTGCTCGGCCAGGCTCTTGATCGAGCCGCCGGCGCAGCAGACTTTCTGCGCCACGGCGGCCACTTCCCAGTGGCATAGCGCCCTGGTGGCGGCGGCATGCGCGCGGCCGGCGTCGAGCACGCTGTCGGCAATGCCGCCGCCGTGCCGGCCGCCGTCGACGCGCTCGGCCCAGCGCATCGGCTTGACGCTTGCCTGCTGGCTGCAGCGGAAATCCTCGCGGTAGCGCAGGCCTGCCTCGCGCTGCTGGCGCGACAGCGAGGTGATGCCCAGAAGCGGGTCGATAGTGCGCACCCGCACGATGCCGCCGGTGGCGGTGTAGCCGTCATTCGACACCTCGTAGACGCGGCCTGCCTCGGAGGTGCCCGCCGCCAGCCGCTTGCGGCCGAATTCGTCGTCCTTCAGCGCGAAATCATGGCCGATCTCGCGGCGGATGCGCACCTGCTCGGCCTCGCCCTTCGGCAGTTTTGGCGCCTGCGGTTTGGCGGGTCTGGGTTTCCTAGGCATGGGGGGCTCCTGGGTTTTGGATGTTTGGGTGGACCTTGCAGAACCTGGGTTCCTCGCCCCCGTGGAACGGGGGAGAGGTGGCTCGGGCGAGGCCCGAGACAGAGAGGGGGCAGCGCGGCGGATCGTGGTCTCGTGCCCATCCTCAGCCGGCTCTGGCTTCGTGACGGTTGCCCCCTCTCCGTCTCGGCTACGCCGAGCCACCTCTCTCCCCACTGTGTGGGGCGAGGAACCCAAGCTTTCGAGGTCGAGGCCTTCACGATCGGCGATGGAACCAGCGCGATCTCGCGACGTTATGCGGCGTCCACGGGAGACACGACGATGCCCGCCTTCATGCCGGCTACCCTGCGCTTTTGCGACAACAGAACCATACTGGTCAGCTCGGTGGCCGAGGCCGCCAACGCGCTTGGGCAGCAATGGCCCGACAAGACAGCACCTGGCTATGTCGAGGCGGCCCGGCTCGTCGCCCTGGCCGTGGACGGCACCTGCAGCCAGCGCATCGCCTTCGACGCCCTCACCAGGGCGGCCAGCCAACAGAACATATTGGTGGCCAGGACGAAAAGCCGCGCGCATGATTGGCTGGACGCCGTGGCCCGCCCGTAAGGTTCGTGGGCCGGGCCGAGCCGAAAATGTGATGCAACCGCCCGGCAGCATGGCGCGTTGATCGAAGCGGGGTTTCCAGCCCCGCGCAGAGTGAAGGTGAGCGCAATGGGTACGATGAAGACCGGAGTGCCGCTCAAGGTGCGGATGGACGGCCAGATCGAAGAGATCGACTGCGTCAGCGACGCCGCCGACTTCCTGCAGCGGTGGCCGCTCGAGCGGCGCGGCCATGTCTATCGCAGCGCCCTCAACGCCTGCAGTGCGGCGATTGCCGCGCAGATCTCCGAATCCGACGCCATGAAAGTGTTCACCGGCTTTGCCAGGGTGACCGACATCCTGGAGGCCGAAAGCGGACCGGCCATGACGCTCGAGCCCAAGACCGTGCAAAGCCGCATGCCCAAGCAGGGCCGGCAAATGCCGAAATAGGGTTGCTGCGCTTTCGTTTCGATTCAGCGTCATCTCAAAATCCTCGTGGCCGCTCATCCACTTTCTTGCGTATTGGGCGCTGCCCCTCATCCGCCTGCCGGCAGGGTGCCCTTCGCTGTCGCTTCGGGCGTTCGCCGTTCGAAAAGCCAAGCAATTGGCTTTTCGTCCGCTGCGCGGATCATGTCTCACCCCCGTGAACGGGGAGAAGGGATGCTCACCCCGGCGTCGCCTCAAAAACCCGGCGGCGGAAGCGCGCTTGGTGGTAGGTGCAATAGCTTTTCAGCGCCTTGGTGCGCATGCCGCAGCACAGCATGTCGGCGCCCGGCCGGCCGCCCGGTGCGTCGTTCTCAGGGTCCTCTTCCAGCGTCAGGTCCAGCGGCGCGCGGCAGCGGCCGAACAGGCAGTCGATGAAGCGCATCGCCACGCCATGTGGCTGGCGGCCAAGGGCCGCACGAAGCGGCACCGGCGCCTTGAAGCGATAAGCTTCGCCATCGGCGATCAACACGCCCACTTCGCGCACGAACAGGCGCGGCGGCAGCCAGGCCGATGGCGGTTCGCGCCTCAGTCGGGCCGGCTCGCGCACGCTGGCGCCGCCGGTGGCGAATGCGACGTCGATCGTGCCGGCAACTGCGGTGGCGATGGCCCTGCCCTGTGCCGGCGTTCCGCTCGCCTGTTTGCTGCGCTTGCCCGCAGCCCGCTTGGCTCCGGCAGCCAGCCCCTTGCCATGGGCAAAGCCGATCGCACCCAGCATGGCGTTGCGATGCACGATGCCGATGATGGCGTTGCGCGACACCGGACTGCCGCGCAGTGCGCTGAACGCCGCCGCGATCTTCGAGGCGGAAAGCCCGTCCTTCAGCCAGCCGGCGATCTCTTGCAGTTCCGCGTCGGCATAGCTTGCCATCTCCAGCTCCATCCAAAGTTCTGCCTTCGGCCGCGCGCCGTCAGGCAAGCATCAGGGGTCGGCCCGGTTGCCTGGGCCGCAGTCGGGGTTGTCTTGTTCGAGGCCGGCTGGCGCCGGCTCAGCCGGACCGAACTTGCTGCCCGGCCGGTTCAGCGAGACGCGAAAGCCGCGCCTCTGCCGTTTTTCTGTCAGGGGCGGAAACCGCCCTGCCCGTCAGCGGGTCGAACAGGATGACGGTGCCGTCCTCAGTGCGGATGCATGAGCGGCCAGCGGAACCGGCGCCATCTCGATCGAATTGGGGGCCGGAGCCGCTGGGAGCGGCGGCTCCGGCCGTTCCGGTCGCCGGTGACAGGCGGACCGGACCCGAGGCCGATGCAATCAAGCAAGGAGCCTCGGGCTTCGCCCCGGCCGGGGAGGAGGACGGCCGGGACGGAAGGCTGGCGGCGATGACCGCCTTATGTGCCTCGCGTGAGGCCGGCGCCACGATGCCATCGAATCTGGACAGGTTTTGCATGGCCATATATAAGCATAACTCAAAAACAAATGCAAGCCATTCTTTCATAGACGAGAGCCGCTTTCATCGCTCACATGGGCGCCATGGCAAAAACGGAACTGTCGATCAAGGTCGGGGCGGCGATCCGCAAGGCGCGCAAGCAGCGCGGCCTCGTCATGCGCCACATTGCCGAGCACAACGACACCGATGTCGCCGCCGTCGGCAATTGGGAAACCGGCCGCAATCTGCCCAAGACCGAGAACTTGCTGAAGACCGCCGCCTTCCTGCGCGTCGACCCGGTGGCGCTGGGCAAGGGCGAGGTCGTCTTCCTCGACGATGCCGGCCCGGTCGCCGACGTCGAGATCGTCACCGATGCCGGCCCACCGCCAGCCGGGCCGATGGATATCCCGGTGCTGGGCGCCGCAGTCGGCGGCGATGACGGCGACTTCACCTTAAACGGTGAGCCAGCCGGCTATGTCCAGCGCCCACCCGGCATCCGCAACCTCCCCAAGGTGTTCGCGCTGCACGTGCTTAGCGATTCCATGGTGCCGCGCTACGAACCGGGCGACATGATCTATTGCGGCGGCCGAGAGGCCGTGCCCGGCGACCATGTCGTGATCGAGACCTTTCCGGAAGAAAACGAGCGCAACGGCAAGGCCTTCATCAAGAAGCTGGTCAAGCGCACCGCCGCCGAGCTGGTGGTCGAGCAGTACAATCCGCTGAAGACGCTGACGTTCAACCGCTACGCCATAAAACACGTCTGGCGCGTCATCCCGCTCAAGGAATTGCTGGGGTATTAGCGGGCGCCTTTCCCTTCTCCCCCCTGCGGGAGAAGGGAAAACCAGCGCCGCCCCCCTCTTCTCACGCCCGCCTCGATCCCTCCAGCGGCGCCTCGCGGTCGCTCAGCATCTGCGCTTCGCTGCGCACACGCTGGCGCTCGTCGATGAACGCCGCCTGGATCGAAATGGCCACGCCCGGCAGCCCGTCGGCGCGGCAGGCGGAGCAGACGATGCGTCCTGAAAGGGCGGCTAGCGGCGTGTTTCCTGTCACCCCGAACCGCTTCAGCTGATCGGGCCGCCACCACCTGTTGCGGCCGCAATCGGCGCACTCGACCGATATCGAAGCGACATGCGCGATCACTGGTTCCTTGCCTGGCAATGCCATCGCCCCTCCTCGCCTTTGTTCCTGATTTGTTCACATATTCCTGTGTTTTGAGCCGCGAGTCGAGTCGCGCATTTCAAAGATTCCCAAAAGTTTTTCTTCTACAATTATTTGAGTTATGCTTATATCAACTCACAAATGTGAGTCGGAGGCGCAAACCGCCCGCCACATCGTATCCGGGAGCGACGATGGACACTCTTGCCGCCGATTTCGCCCGCGCCTGCGGTTACACCGGCGACAGCCCTGCTCTGCTCGAAGCCTTCGAGGCAATCCGCCGCAACGGCATCGAGCGCGCCCGCCAGGATCATGTCAGGCGCAAGGCGGTCATCGACGAGTTGAGACATTCAGAGGCGCTGTTCCTGGCGGCGATCGGCCCGGCGCTGTCTGCGCAGGAAGCCATCGAGGACGCCGCCCGCTTCATCGCCTTCTGGCGCAACATGCCGCGCTGGCGCCAGGAGCGCCGCCTGCCCGATCTTATCAGGGCCAGACAGCAGCGACTGGTGGCGCGCTACTTCCGCCGTTACAGCCACCGGCTCTGGGCGCTGGAAGCGGCCTGAGGCGCGCCAGACCAATTCCGGCTTGCCAATTCTGCTGGCATGATGCTTGGGGCTCCAATCGCCAATCTTTCTTTCTAGCCTGCAACGGCAGGGCGAGGCGCCCCGGCAGGACAGAGGGGGGCGCGAAGGAACGCAAACCCGCGCCGCGCGTCCCGTCCCTCACCGTCTCACCCGCGACTTCAGCCACCGGTCAAACGCCACCGCCAGGATCAGGATCAGGCCGATGACGATGCTTTGCGTGTAGGACGAGACGTTGTTGAACTGCAGCCCGTTCTGCAGCACGCCGATTAACGCCGCGCCGACCACCGTGCCGCCGACCGAACCGATGCCGCCGAACAGCGAGGTGCCGCCGATGACGACGGCCGAGATCACCGTCAGCTCGTAGCCGATGCCAGCGACCGCCTCCGACGAGTTCAGCCGCGCCGACAGCACGAAGGCGGCGAGCCCGGCGAAGAAGCCGACGATGACATAGACCGAGACCAGGATGCGGTCGACGCGCAGCCCGGATAGCCGTGCCGCCTCGGCGTTGCCGCCAACGGCATAGACGGCGCGGCCGTAGCGCGTGTAGCGCAGCACGATGTGGCACAGGAACGCGGCCGCCGCGAAGATGAGCGCCGGCACTGGCACCGGACCGATCAGGCCGGTGCCGAACCAGCGCATCGAGGCGTCGAAGCCGGAGATCGGGCCGCCATTGGAAATGGTCAGCGTCAGCCCTCGAAACACCGTCAGCCCGCCCAGCGTGACGACGAAGGGCGGCACTTTCAGCCGGGTGATGGCAAGGCCCTGCACGCCGCCGGCGGCCGCCCCCACCACGACGGCGGCCAGCAGCGCGGCGAACCAGCCATAGCCCTGCGTGCCGGAAGTCGACAGCGACAGCGTGTTGGCGGTGCCGCCCTTGGCGACCACGGCGGCGACCATGCCGCAGAAGGCAAGCAGCGAGCCGACCGACAGGTCGATGCCGGCGGTGAGGATGACGAAGGTCATGCCGAGCGCGATCAGCCCGGTGATCGAGATCTGCCGCGTGATGTTGAACAGGTTGATCGGGTCGATGAAGCTCGTCTTCAGCACGGTGAAGACGACGACCAGCGCGGCCAGGAACAGCAGCGGCCCAAAGCTCATCAAGAGCCGCGTTATGTTGATGCCGCCACGCTGGTTCTGTTCTCCCGCCACGCTCATCGTGCCTGCTCTTTCGCGTCTGGCCCCCTCGTGTCCCGCTTGTCGAGTGCCATCAGTTCCATCAGTTTTTCCTCGTTTGCCTCGATGCCCGGCATCTCGCCGGTGATGCGTCCCCGGCGCATGGTGACAATGCGGTCCGACACGGCCAGCACCTCGGGCAGTTCGGACGAAATCATCATCACCGCGATGCCGCGCGCCGCCAGTTGCACCAGGATCTGGTGCACCTCGGTCTTGGCGCCGACATCGACGCCGCGCGTCGGCTCGTCGACGATCAGCACCTTTGGATCGCGCGCCAGCCAGCGCGCCAGGATCACCTTCTGCTGGTTACCGCCCGACAGGCCCTCGATCGCCTGTTCGACCGAGGCCATGCGGATCGACAGCATCTTGCGAAAACCGGCGAGCGCGTCGCGTTCGCGCCGCTCGGCCATGAAGCCGAAGCCGTTGCTGAACGTGCCGAGCGACGCGACGGAGAAATTCGGCAGGATGCCGAGTGCGGCAAAGATCGCCTGGTGTTTGCGGTCCTCCGGCACCAGGCCGATGCCGAGCGCGATGGCGTCCGCCGGTGACGCCGGCGCGATTGGTTGGCCGTCGAGCGTGATGGTGCCCGCGGCGATGCGGTCGGCGCCGAAGATGGCGCGTGCCAATTCCGTGCGGCCCGAGCCGACCAGGCCGGCGACGCCGAGGATCTCGCCGGCCTTGAGGTCGATGTCGACGCCATCGAGCACGATGGCATGCGGTGCCTCGGGGTCGCGCACGGTACGCAGGCCGCGCACCGACAGCACGACGTCGCCGGCCACCGCGCGCTGCGCCGGCCGTGCATAGAGTTCGGACGCGGCGCGGCCGACCATCTTCTCGATGATCTTCGGCAGCGCGATCGGCCCGCCCTGGCGGTCGAGATGCCCGGCCAGCCTGCCGTCGCGCAGCACTGTCATGCGGTCGCAGATGGCCGACGCCTCCTCCAGCCGGTGGGTAACGAACATGATAGCGACCTTATCCCTGCGCAACCGGTCCATGATCGACAGCAGCCGCTGCACCTCGGTTTCGGTCAGCGCCGAAGTCGGCTCGTCCATGATGATCAGCCGGCTTTTCAGCGACAAGGCGCGAGCAATCTCGACCAGCTGCTGTTCGGCCACCGATAATGCCGAGACCGGCGTCATCGGGTCGATGGAGAGACCGACGCGAGCGATGATCGCGCGGGAATCTTCCTCCATACGCCGCCAGCTGACCAGCCCGAGCGGGCCGATCGGCGCGCGGCCGATAAAAATGTTCTCGGCCACCGTCAGCGTCGGGATCAGGCTCAGCTCCTGATAGATGGTGACGATGCCAAGCCGCTTGGCATCCTGCGGGCTGGATGGATGATAGTCGGCGCCGTCGAAAGTGATGTGGCCGCTGGAGGGCGGCATGACGCCGGACAGGATCTTGAGCAACGTCGATTTGCCGGCGCCGTTTTCGCCCAAAAGGCCAAGGATTTCGCCGGGCCGGATGTCGAGCGAGACATCGCTCAGTGCGGTCACGCCGGAGAAATGCTTGGTAACGCCTTCGACGGCAAGCAGGACGGGCGATGCGGCGTCAGTTGATGACAAGGGTTGCTCCTGGGGCATGGAACGTCAGCGCCGCCCCTCACGCTTACCCTCTCCCCGTATAGAGACGGGGAGAGGGTGCCGGCAGGCGGATGAGGGGCGGCGCCAGCTTCGGCGATCTATGCGCAACCTGCAGACTACTTCGTCTCGCCAATCCGCTCGGCCTTGTCGAGATTGTCCTTGCCGATGACGATGGGCGTCAAAAGCACCAGCTTCTCCTTCGGCTCACTCTTGTCCTTGGCATACGCAACCGCGATGCGCACCGCTGTGCGCGACTGCTCGCCGGGGAATTGCTCGACGGTGCCGGCGAGCTTGCCGTCACGCACCGCGACCAGCGCTTCCGGTAGCGCGTCGAAGCCGTAGATCTTGACGTCGGTGAAGTTGCGGGCGGCACAGGCCTCCATGGCGCCGAGCGCCATGTCGTCATTGGCGCAGACGATGGCGTCCGGCTTACCGTTGGCGGCAAGGCCGGCCTCTGTCACCGACAGCGCCTCGGCGCGGGCGAAGTTGGCTGTCTGCTCGAAGACGATCTGGTACTTGTCCTTCAAGGGATCGAGCACATTGTGGACGCCCTTGTTACGATCGATCGCCGGCCCGGCGCCGGGCTGGCCCTGCAGATGGAAGATCTTGGCGCCATTGGGGAACGCCGCCACCATGGCATTGGCTTCCGCCTCGCCGCCCTTGACATTGTCGGCGCCGACATGGGCCAGAATGCCCTCGACACCGTCGACACGGCGGTCGATCGTCACCACGGGAACGCCGGCCTTGACCGCTTCCTCGATGGCCGGCGCCAGCGCGTTGACGTCGAGCGGCGAGATAACGATGGCGTTGACCTTCTGCACCAGCGCCGCCTCGATGTCGGCGGTCTGCTTGGTGGCCGAGTTCTGGCCGTCGCTCTCGGTCAGGTTGACGCCTTGGGCGGCGGCCTCGGCCTTGATCTCGTTCAGCATGTGCACGAAGAACGGAAAGCCGAGATTGGGCACCGAGCCGAGGATGGTCAGTTTGTCCTCGGCAAACACCGAGGGTGCGGCAAGCATCATGGCGCCAAAGGCCGCGGACGACAGCAGGAATTCACGTCTGTTCATAGGATCCTCCTCCACAGAGACGCATCATCCCCAAGGCCGGGATCGGTCTTGGGAAGGATCATGCGCCAGTTCAAAGTGTTGGAGCATCCTCCGTGCGCCCGAAAACGCGTGCCGCTCCAGCTGGTCGCCGCTGTTGAAAAGTGCCTCCCATCGACGTCAGCGCGGGGATGCTAACCCAGGGTCAACACTTTGCGCAACAATCGATAGACCGGGACTGTTCGGCAAATTATCGGAATTGTCGGATTTTTGGCGCGGGGGGCCGCATTGCCCTTCGCGGGCCGCCTTCAATGTGTGAGCTTTGCGCGATCATGACGAACACCCCGTTTCACGCTTTTCCCGGTTGACGCGGTAAGTGGCGTCTTTTATAGAACCAAATAGTTCCAGAACTAAATGGTTCCACAATGGCAAATCAAATCTCCCTCGACGACACATTCGCCGCCCTCGCCGATCCGACGCGCCGCGCCATCCTTGCCCGGCTGCTCGACGGCGAAGCCTCGGTCGCCGAACTGGCGCAACCTTTCGCGCTGACCGTGCGGGCAATCTCCAAGCATGTCGGCGTGCTGGAGCAGGCCGGCCTGGTCACCCGCAGCCGTGCGGCGCAGAAGCATCTGAGCCGCATCGAGCTCAAGCCGCTGCGCGACATCGACCGCTGGCTGGACGGCTATCGCAAGCTTTGGGAAGGCCGCTTTGACCGCATGGAGGACTTGCTGCGGCGCGGCGCGGACAAACCGGAATGAGCGCGCCCCAGGCCTCGGCCGCCGACCGCAGCTTTGCCATCCAGCGTGTTTTCGACGCCCCGGTCGAGCGTGTCTTCCGGCTGTGGACCGATCCGGCGCTGGTGGCGCAATGGTGGGGCATCAAGGACTGCACAATTCCGCATTGTGTGCTTGACGTACGCGTCGGCGGCCGCTGGCGCATCGACATGCGCACCTCGAGCGGCGCGCTCTACCGTAACCAGGGCAGCTATCTCGAAGTCGTGGTGAATAGCCGACTGATTTATTCCGACGAGCCGGATCCCGAATTGCGCGAATGGGCCGGCAAGCCGCCGGGGCAAAGCCGCCATACGGTGACCTTCACGCCGGAGGCGCAACGCACCCATGTCCATTTCGAGGTGACGCTGGCCAGCGTCGCCGACCGCGAGCGCCTGCTGGCGCTCGGCATGCGAGGCGGCTGGACGCAAAGCTTCGACCGGCTGGAGCAGTTGATAGGAGGCAACCATGCTGGCTGAAGACGCCCGGCCGACCACGCAAGCCGTCCTGTCGCGGGATGGAACGCCGATCGCCTGCGAGCGCCGTGGCCAGGGCCATCCGCTCATCCTCGTCGACGGCGCGCTCTGTTCCCGCACCATGGGCCCGAGCGGTCCGCTGGCCAAGGCGCTCGAAGGCAACTTCACCGTGTTCCGCTACGACCGTCGTGGCCGCGGCGACAGCGGCGACACCGCGCCCTACGCGGCCGAGCGCGAGGTCGACGACATCGAGGCCGTGCTCCAGGCAGCCGGCGGCGAGGCTTTCGTCTGGGGCATGTCGTCGGGCGCCATGCTGGCGCTGACGGCGGCAACCCGCCTGCCCGGCATCAGCAAGCTGGCGCTCTACGAGGCGCCGCTGATCGTCGACGACAGCCGCGAGACCACGCAAGGCGACTGGGCAACGATCCGGGCCGCGATCGCCGAAGGCCGGCGCGGCGACGCCGTGACCGCCTTCCTCAGATCGGTCGGCATGCCCGGCCTGCTGATTGCCTTCATGCGGCTGACGCCGATCTGGCGCAAACTCAAGGCGGTGGCGCACACTCTGCCCTATGACGGCGCCATCGTTGCCGGGGATCAGCTCGGCAAGACGCTCGACCCCGCCCGCTGGGCCTCGGTGCGCGTGCCGACGCTGGTGACCGATGGCGGCAAGAGCCCGCTCTGGATGCAGCATGGCAACAAAGCGCTGGCCGAGGCGCTGCCCAATGCCCGCTATCGGACGCTGGCCGGCCAGAACCACATGCTGAAACCCGCCGCGCACGCGCCCGTGCTGACGGCGTTTTTCGAGGGGTGGGAGTAGCACCCCACCGCCCCCTCGCCGCATCCGGCTTGCGAAGCCGTCATCGCCCGTGGCATCTGTCTGACACAACGGACCGATCCGCAGCAGCATGGCAGCACGACCACCACCGCCCAACAGCAGGCCACCCGCCGGCAAACCGCACACTGGCAAGCAACTGGGCGTCAGCCTCAACCGCGCCCTGTCGAAGCTTGGCCTGTGCTCGCGCACCCAGACCGAGCTGCTGATCGCGGAAGGGCGCGTGCGCGTCGGCGGCAAGGTGGTGCGCAATGCGGCCCTTCGCGTCGACCTCAACCGCGACCGCATCGTCGTCGACGACCGGCCGGTGGTTGCTGAGCGCAAGGTCTATCTCATCCTCAACAAGCCGCGCGGGCTGGTCACCACCCGCGACGACCCGCAACAGCGCGACACCGTCTATGCCTGCCTCGGCGGGCTCGACCTGCCCTTCGTCTCGCCGGTCGGCCGGCTCGACAAGGCGAGCGAAGGCCTGCTGTTGATGACCAACGACACCCAGTTTGCCAACCGGCTGATGGACCCGGCCTCGCACCTGCCCAAGACCTATCACGTGCAGATCGGCACGGTGCCGGACGCGGCGATGCTGGAGAGATTGCGCGCCGGCGTGACCATCGATGGCGAGACCCTGACCACAAATGCGATCGAGCTTTTGCGCAGCGGCGGCCGCACCGCCTGGCTGGAGATCGTGCTCGACGAGGGCCGCAACCGCCACATCCGCCGCCTGCTCGCCGCCCATGACATCGAAGTGCTGCGCCTGATCCGCATCGCCATTGGCCGCCTGCCGCTCGGCGACCTCGCCAAGGGCACGGCGCGGCACCTGACGCCGGAGGAGTTGGCGCTGCTGGCGGGGTGAGTGAACAACTCAAAGGCTGCGCTCTGTGGCACTCGACGGCGGGTGCTGGCTTCTTCAACCGCGACACCTCGGAAAAATCTTTACCACCCACCGATGATTTCCGCTCACCCGCGCTGTCCTGATCTACAGGCGGTGGAATGGTCCAGACGCCGGACAAGCGAGGTGATCCATGGGATCGTTACAAGGTCAGAATGTCGTCGTCGTCGGAGGCAGCCGGGGTGTCGGCCGCGCGATCGTCGAAACCGTGTTGAGCGAAGGCGCGACGGTGCTCGCCGTTGCCCGCGGGGCAGCCGATTTGAAAGAGCTTTCCTGGGAGACGTCAGGCGTCAAGACGCTGGCGGCCGACGCCACGCAAGAGGCGGCGCCCGATACGGTGTTCGCAACACTTCAGCCGGACGTGCTGGTGATCTGTGCCGGCGCCCTTGCCCCGTCAGCACCCGTGCAGGACCAAAGCTGGGAGGACTTCTCCGCGAACTGGGACATGGACGTCAAGGCGTCGTTCCTGTTTTGCAAGGCCGCACTTCAGGGCCGGCTGAAGCCGGGCAGCCGGGTGGTGCTGATCTCCAGCGGCGCAGCACTCAGCGGCGGCCCGCCGAACTCCGGCGGCTATTCCGGCGCCAAGCGCATGCAGATGTTCCTTGCTGCCCATTGCCAGAAGGAAGCAGACCGGCTCGGCCTTGGCCTGCGCTTCATGGCGCTGGTGCCGATGCGGATCATGCCGGGCACCGGCGTCGGCCAGCGCGGTATCGACGGCGTCTCGGCCTATCTCGGCATCAGCCCGGCCGATTTCCTCGCCAGCATGACCGACATGCAGACGCCGGCCGATGTCGGACTTGCCGTGGTGACGCTCGCCGGCGGCAAGCTGCAAGGCGTCTCCTTCACCGTCAGCGGCAGCGGACTTGCGGCGGCGGCATGAGGCGCGCAGGATGCCAGTCGAAATCAGCACCACAGGCTCGATATGACAGACGCTCCCGGCCCGCTTGAGCCAATGGGCGAGCAAGGCCAGCCGATCCTCGATCGGCTGGCCTTCGAGCGCCTGACAATGGCCCACAGCCGCGCGCTCAAGCTGCACTGCTACCGGATGATGGGTTCGCTGCACGAGGCCGACGACCTCGTCCAGGACACGTTCCTGAAGGCATGGCGCGGCCGGTCGCAATTCGATGGGCGCGGCTCGCTGCGCGGCTGGCTCTACACAATCGCCACCAACAGCTGCCTCAACGCCATCAAGGCGCGGTCATCAGCGCAGCGCATTGTCGAGCCGCCCGGACGGCCGCCGACCGAAGGACGCGCCGCCGCCGGACCCGCCGCCGAGCTCGCATGGCTGGAGCCCTACCCGGACACCGAGCTGCCGGACCTCGTCGACGGCGAGCCTGGCCCGGAAGCGCGCTACGAGACAAGCGAGGCCGTGCGGCTCGCCTTCGTCGCCGCGATCCAGTCTTTGCCGCCCAGGCAGCGCGCCGCCCTTTTGCTGTGCGACGTGCTGGGCTGGTCGGCGCTCGAGACAGCGCAATTGCTGGGCGGCTCCACCGCCTCGATCAACAGCGCCCTGCAGCGCGCCCGCGCAACGCTTGGGGCGCGCTATCCGCACGGGCGTCCGCTGCAGCGCTCGCACCCCAACAGCGAGGAAGGCCTGCTGCTCGAACGCTACATGCAGGCCTGGCAGGCCGCCAATCTCGACGGCTTCATCGAATTGCTGCGCGAGGACGCCACCTACCACATGCCGCCATGGCGGGACTGGTATCAGGGACGCGAGGCGATCCGCGGTTTCTTCAAGACTGTCTGGGGCAATTTCGCCGGTTACCACGCGGTCGCCACCCGCGCCAACGGCCAGCCCGCGGTCGCGATCTACGCCCGCCGCCATCAGGATCCCGAATGGCGCGCCCAGTCGCTGCATGTCATCGAGCCGGCCGACGGCGGGATCGCCTCGCTGACGGTCTATGTCGGCCCACTCGGCCCCGACCTTTTTGCTCCCTTCGGCCTGCCGCCTGTCTGGCCCCACTCCTGACGGTAAGCTGTCAGGAGCCCTGGCCTATAAGGCGATCACGGGAGCCCGGCGGCGGCTCAGCAATCAGGGAACAAAACAATGAATTTCGTCTCCGTCCGCATCATCACGTCAGACGTCCAGCGCCTCGTGCGCTTCTACGGCGAGATCACCGACATGCCCGTGACGATGTACACGGAAGACTTCGCCGAACTGGCGACACCGGCCTGCACGCTGGCGATCGGCAGCACGCGCACCTTGCAGCTGTTCGGTGACGACGTCACCCGCCCCGCCGACAGCCACACCGCCATCATCGAATTCCGCGTCGGCGACGTCGATGCGGAATTCGCCAGGCTGTCCGACACCATCAAGGACGCAACCGTGCAGAAGCCGACCACCATGCCTTGGGGCAACCGCTCGCTGCTGTTCCGCGACCCGGATGGCAATCTGGTGAACTTCTTCACGCCCGTGACCGCCGAGGCGATCAAGAAATTCGACAAATAGCTGCCGATGGCGACCCTGCCGCAGGTCGCCCCAGCTGTCGCGCCTTTGGCAAACGAGGCGCCTTGCGGGAGTGGGTCAGTTTGGAATTCAACGCTCCATCATGCGCATGACGCGCACGGCATTGCCAACTACGCCGGCGGAGGCTTCTGGCCGTTAGCAACGGCGGTCACGGCTATTTCCTGAAGCGGCGGGCATGGCAGATCGGCATATGAGCAGAAAACGCAGCAATCACCCGCTAAGGGCTTCAAGAGCACGCCGCAGTTTTTGCATTCGTAGAAGTGAACGCAGGCGTCGGTCGGCATCGTTTCCACAGACTGATGTCCGCACTCAGGGCAAGTAAGGGTGCTCTCAAGCTTCATTGCCACTCCTAAGCAATGCGATCGGGGCGAATTTCAAACTGAGACACTGGCCTTCACGATCACTTCAATGGCATTGCCGATCACGTCGGCGGGCGTTTTGGCCCTTAGGTCCAATTGGCAGTTATTTGTCACCCTGCCTTGCTGAAAACGACCGTGCCGTCGTCTTTGCGAACTTCCACCGCTACAATGCCGTCCTCCAGCTTTCGAGCGGGGAAAGTCGCCATGGCGTGATCCCTCGCAGCCTTCTCGGCATCGAATGGCGTCTTTGCCACAATGCCTGTTTTCCCATACCATATGACAGTGAAGGCCATGGCCGATCCTATGCCGTGCACTAAGCATATAGGAGATCGGAGATGCGACAACGGATCGATGTCGATCAAAGTGCAAGCCGACACCGCGCACTTTTCTAAAGCGCGTCGCGTCGAAACGGATTCATGCGCCGCGCTTTAAGTCTTTGTTTGTATGCATGTCGTTGTCTCAAAACCGGGGCCACTTTTGAGCGACATGCATTTGGCCACGTCGAACCATTTGGTCGCGGGACAGCTTTGGCAGTTGGCGCCTGCGCCCCCTACTTCTGGTTCCATTTGTGGATGACCGGCTCGGTCAGATCGTGCTCGTAGCCGAGCACGCTGATGCTTGCGGTGTCCAGCACAAACAGCGCGCCGCCTTCCGGCGGCAGGCCGATCCAGCGGGCCGCCAGCACGCGCAGGAAATGCGCGCTGGAAAACACCAGTATGCTGGCATTGGCCTTGCGCAGCGCGGCGATGATTGTATCGGCCCGTGCGCCGACATCGGCCGCCATCTCGCCCTTCGGGCAACCATCGCGAAACACGTTCCAGCCCGGCCGCTCGGCCAGGATCTGTTTCGTCGTCAGACCCTCATAGGCGCCGTAGTCCCACTCCTGCAAATCGTCCTTCTTGACGCTCTCGGCACCAAAGCCGGCCAGCACGCTGGTGTTGTAGGCACGCTGCGACGGGCTCGACCATACGGCCGAGAACGACAGGCCCCTCAGGCGGTCCGCCACGCCGCGCGCGGCGGCCTCGCCGGCCGGCGTCAGCGGCATGTCGGTGCGGCCGGTGTGCTGCCCCGAAAGGCTCCACGCCGTCTCGCCATGCCGGACCAGATGGATCTGCGGAAACGTGCTGCTCATACGGGTGCCCCTCAAAGTTGCCGGCACCTTAGATGACGATCTGCCGAAGGGGAATCCGGCTGACACGAAAGTGTGTGGTCGCCTGGCCCTGATCGGCAACGTGCGCGCTGTGGTGGTGCATATCGAGGACAAAAAGCCCTCCGAAGCGATCCTGGAACTGTCGCAGGCCGAAGGCTGCGACCTGATTGTGATGGCCTCGCATGGCCGCCGGGGACTGGGCAGGCTGCTGTTGGGCAGCCAGACCGCCGAGGTGCTGTCCTAGACCGAGATCCCGGTTCTGGTGGTTCGCTAGATCGCGGCCTCGCCCGCGAGATAGATCCCCAGCGCCAGCAGCCCGATGAAGAACACCGTGCGGAAGGTCTCGACGCTCATCCGCTGGCGCAGCATTTGGCCGGCGAACATGCCGGCCAGCGCCGGCACTAGGGCCGCGACCGATCCCGCCAACTGCGCGGTTGGCGAGGCGAAGGCGCCGGTCAGGAACAGGCCGATGGCAAGGGCTGCGGTCGACACGGTGAAGGACAGGCCGAGCGCCTGGATCAGGTCCTCCTTGCCCAGCCGCAACGATTGCAGATAGGGCACCGCCGGGATGACGAAGACGCCGGTGGCGCCGGTGACCAACCCGGTCGCCACACCGACGAGCGGCGACGCCCACGCCTCGTGGCGCGCCGGCGTGGTGAAGCCGGCCCTGGCGAGGCCGACTATGGCATAAAGCACCAGGGCCGCGCCCAGCCCCGCCGACGCCAGCGCCGTGTGCGTGCCGGTCAACAGGCCGGCGCCGGCGACGGTGCCAAGCACGACGCCCGCCATCATCGTCCATAGCCGTTTGCACAGGCCGCCGAAGGACGGACCGGTCAACAACTGCCAGAGATTGGTGACCAGCGACGGGATCAGCAGCAAGGCCGCGGCCTGCGCCTGTGGCATCGTCACCGCCAGCAGCCCCATCGCCACGGTCGGCAGCCCCATACCGACGACGCCTTTGACCAGGCCGGCGGCGAGAAAGACCACGCCGATCCAGGCGATGACGCCGGCGCTCAGCACGGTGACACTTTCAGGGCAGCGGCCGGATCAATCATGCAGCAGCATGTCCGTCGCGTCGGTATCCGGGCTGGCGGTATCGGGTGCGGTCCTTGCCGGCGCGCCATCGCGGCTGACCGGGGTGCATCCCCGCAGGCCGGGCTCCGCCCGCACCGTCGTAAGGCAAGCCACGGCGATGGCCAGCACGATCGCCGTGCTTTCAAGAATGCCAGGCCGGCCCGATGTTCGTTCGCTCATCTCACATCTCCACCCGAAACTGTTTGACGCAGATGCAGGCCGGCCACAATGTGGAAGTTGCGCTGTCAGCCTTCGTCCTGGCCGAAGGCTGGAGCTGGAAGCCGCCCGGCTTTGTCTGGCTGCCGAACCGTTTGCAGGAGCAAAAGAATGCGCTTCGATCTGATTGACCTCCGGCTGTTCCTGCTGGTGGCCGAGCGCGGCAGCATCACCCATGGCGCCGAACTCGCCGGCCTGGCCCTGGCCTCGGCCAGCGCCCGCATCAAGGGCATGGAGGACCGCCTCGGCGCGCCGCTGCTGGAGCGCCGCCGCCGTGGCGTGGTGCCGACGGCGGCCGGACAGGCGCTGCTGCATCATGCCCGAGCGGTGCAGAACCAGATCGAGGCGATGGCCGGTGACCTCGGCGCCTACGCCACCGGCCTGCGCGCCCGCGTCCGGCTGCTTGCCAACACCGCCGCCACCGGCGAACTCCTGCGCGGCATCCTGCCGGCTTTCCTGGTCGCGCATCCGCAGATCGACATCGATCTCGACGAGCGCCCCAGCCACGAGATCGCCGAGGCGGTGGCCAGCGGTGCTGCCGATCTCGGCATCGCCGCGACCTGGGCTGGGCTTTCGCATCTCGATCAGAAACCGTTCTTCATCGACCGCCTGGTGGTGATCGCCGCGCGGAACCGGCCCGGCCTCGAAGGCCGTACCACCAGCCTCGCCGACATTCTCGGTGAATCCTTCGTCGGGCTCAGCACCGGTCATGCGCTGCAGGAGCACATCACGCGCCAGGCCGCCCGCCTTGGCGGCCATCTGCATATCCGCATCCGCGTGCCTGGCCTCGACAATGTCTGCCGGCTCGTCGCGCAAGGCGCGGGCATCGGCATCGTGCCGGAAAGTGCGGCGCGCGGGTCGGCACGCACGCTGCGCAGCCTGCGGCTGACCGACGACTGGGCGACGCGCCAACTCAATCTCTGCGCCCGCCGCTTCGACGAGTTGACGCCACAAGCGAAATTGCTGGCCGCCGCACTGGTCTGAAGTCACGCCAGCGGCCGCAACGGCGCGCCGGCCGGCACTGACGTATATACCCATCAGCGCGGAATCATTGCCTTGCTTTTCAAAAATTCATGACGTAGCTTGTTTGCACATTGGCAAAAAATTTGCCGATATTTTTTCTTTTTGTGAAAGACATGGCTTTTGCGGGAACATCTCGATCTGACCGATCGGCGGCTGGTCAAACAGCTGTCGCAGGACGCGCAGCCAGGCATCAACCGCCTCGCCGAGATATTGGCGATTTCGGTGCCGACGGTGCGCACGCGCCTGCGCAACCTGCTCGACCGCAACCTGCTCAAGATCGTCGGGCTTTTGAACCTGACCGAGCGCCCCGAGCTGATTTCGGCCATAGTCGGCATCAACGCCCAGGGGCGCGGCCGAGCCCGCGAACTGGCCCAGCGCATTTCCGAACTGCCCTTCGTCAACTCGGCTTCGGTCGTCACCGGGCGCTTCGACATCATCGTCGACGTGACGGTGGCCGGTGACGTCGCCGATCTCTACCGCGTCACCAGCGAGCTGATCCCGGGTGCCGGCGAGCCGGGCGAAGTCGTGCGCAGCGAGACCTTCGTCGTCATGGCGTCCTGCAACAAATGGGTCAGCCTGCCGGAAGGCTGCTGGTCGGACGACAGCGTCCGCAAGGAGCCGGCATGAAGATCGCGGTTCTCGGCGGCCTCGGCCTGCAAGGCCGGGCGGCGATCGCCGATCTCGTCGCCAGCGGTGTCGAGGACGTGGTTTGCGTCGACACGGCAGCGGATGGTGCGGCTCGGCTTGACGGCCTGACCGACCTTGCCCGCGTGCGCTTCGTGGTACCGCAAGGCGCGATCGGCCCCGCCCTGGCCGGCGTGCTGGCGGATGTCGACGCCGTCATCGACCTGTTGCCGCAGCCGCTGATGCGCGAGGCAGTCCAGGCCGCGATCGCAACACGCACGCCGCTGGTCACCACCAATTACGGCAAGGCCATCGCCGACCTAGCGCCGGCCGCCGAACAGGCCGGCGTCTCGATCATGACCGAATGCGGGCTCGATCCCGGCATCGACCTTGTGCTTTACGCGCGCGCCGCAAGGCAGTTCGATACCATCGCCGCGATCGATTCCTATTGCGGCGGCATCCCCGAACCGAAGGCGATGGCCAAGCCCCTCTGCTACAAGGTGAGTTGGAACTTCGACATGGTTCTGGTCAGCCAGAACCGCGACAGCGTGATGATCGAGGACGGCGAACGCGTCGCGGTGCCGGCCGGCGAGCAGCACGACAACCCTTTCATCCATGAGATCGAGGTTGCGGGCTTGGGCCGGCTTGAAGCCTTCCCCAATGGCGATGCGCTGCACTATGTCGAGATGCTGGACGCGGCAAAAGGGCTGCGCCGCTCGGGCCGCTATACGCTGCGCTGGCCGGGATGGTCGGCCTTCTGGGCGCCGCTGAAGGAGCTCGGCTTCCTCTCCGAAGACAAGGTTTCCGGCACCGCTGTCAGCCCACGCGAATTCCTCGGCCGGCTGCTCGGGCCGCAATTGCAATACGGCCCCGGCGAAAAGGACCTGTGCGTGATGCGCAATGTCTTTTCCGGCCTCGAAGGCGGCCGCCGCAAGACGGTGACGTCGGACCTGATCATCGAGCGCGACCTGGCCTCAGGCCTGTTCGGCATGAGCCTCGGCGTCGGCTACCCCGCCAGCATCGTGGCGCAGATGCTCGCGCGCGGCGACATAACCAAACCCGGCCTGCTCAACCCGCTGCTCGATGTGCCCGAGGACCGCTTCTTCGACGAACTGGCCCGGCGCGGCATCACGGTTGCCGAGACTGTGACCTGGGACTGAGAATTTTCGAACGGTGGCCGCCGCCGGCAACGGCGCTGCCGCTCAAAAAGCACCCCGAAGGGTGAAACAACAACGTGGAACAATAAAACAAGGAGGAATGCCAAAATGAAGATTGCCAGACTTTTCATCGCCGGACTTGCACTCGCCGGGCTCACCACCGCTGCCAGCGCCGGAACGCTCGACGACATCACCAAGCGCGGCGAACTGCGCGTCGCCGTGCAGACACAGGGACCGCCCTTCTCGCTGGTCGGCGCCAATGGCGAACGCACCGGCAGCTCGGTTGAACTGGCCGAACTGATGGCCAAGGAAATGGGCGTCAAGATCACCTTCCTCGACTTCGACTGGGACGGCCTGATCCCGGCGCTGCTGTCGGGCAAGGCCGACCTTCTGGTTGCCGACATGACGCCGACGCTGGCGCGCGGCATGAAAGTCGCCTTCACCAAACCTTACATGTATACGGGCAGCACCGTCTTCACCAAGGCCGACAGCAAGTTCAAGACCACCGAGGACTGCAAGGCCAAGGGAACCAAGATCGCCGTGCTGCTCGGCGCCACCGGCGAGAAGGAGGCCAAGGCCGTCTTCACCGATGCCGACATCAAGAGCTACAAGGGCGGCGGTCCGCTGCTGCTCGACGCCGTCAACAATGGCCAGGCCGATTGCGGCGTCAACGACGTCTCGGCGGTGACAGGCCAGTCGACCGCCTATCCGGCCGGCACCTTCACCATCATGCCGGAGCTTTTGTCGAAGGAGCCGCTTGCCTTCGCCACCCGCTATGACGAGCCGGACCTGCTGGTCTGGATGAACCTGTTCCTCGACCAGGTCAGCATCGACGGCCGCCTGCAGAAGAACCTCGACTACTGGGTCAATTCCGACGCCTGGAAGAAGGATCACTAATGCATGTCGCCCAAAAGTGCGTAGCGGTTTTGGGACAACGACATGCATGAAAACAAAGAGTAAGCAGCCATAGAACCCGGGCGGTTTCGCGCGCGTCTTGAGCGCCGCGAAGCCGCCTGGACTTTCGCTTCGCCCGCTTTGGGGAAACCGCCCAGCGATGCTCGAAAATTTCAGTTTCCGCACCATCGTCGAATACCTGCCTCTGTTCGGGCAGGGCCTGGTCACGACCGTGTGGCTGTCGGCGCTGTCCTTTGTCGGCGCGCTTGCCGTCGGCATCGTGCTGTGCGCGATGAATCTGCAGCGCGGCTGGCTGTTTCGCACGCCGGCCAAGGCCTATATCGACGCCGTGCGCGCCACGCCCTTGCTGGCGCAGCTCTATTTCCTCTATTTCGGCCTGCCACGGCTCGGCTTCGTGCTGCCCGAGTTGGTCGTCGGCATCCTGGCGCTGTCGCTGAACAGCGGCGCCTATGTCGCCGAGATCATTCGCGCCGGCATCCTGTCGATCCCGCGCGGCCAGGTCGAAGCCAGCGTCGCCTCAGGCATGACCTATGTCCAGCGCATGCGCCTGGTCGTCCTGCCGCAAGCCTTCAAGGTGACGATCCCGCCACTGCTTGGCCAAGCGATCGTGCTGGTCAAGGACTCCGCACTTCTGTCGCTGATCTCGGTTGCCGAGCTGACGCGCGCCGGCCAGTTGCTCGCCTCCGACCGCTTCATGCCGGCGGAAGGTTTTCTCACCATCGCCGCCTTCTACCTGCTCCTCTATTACTGCCTGAAGGGACTGGCTACTCTCTCCGGTCGCTGGCTCGGCACTGCGGGGGCGCGCACATGATCTGGCAACAGTTTATCAGCCTCGCAGGCAGCTATCCGCTGGCGCTGCGCGGCATTGGCATGACGGTGGTGCTGTCGCTGATCAGCCTGGTGCTCGGCACGCTGCTCGGCTTCGGCCTCGGCATCTTGCGCACCGGCGGCAACCGGCTGATCGCCAGCGTCATCGGCGCTTGGGTCGACCTCATCCGCGGCACGCCGTTCCTGGTGCAGATCTTTCTGATCTTCTTCATCCTGCCGGAGTTCGGCATCGAGCTCGATGCCTTCACCGCCGGCATCATCGCACTGACCAACCTTGCCGCCTGCTTCATCTGCGAGATCGTCGCCGCCGGCATTCGTTCGGTGCCGACCGGCCAGGTCGAGGCGGCGCTTGCATCCGGCCTGTCGCGCTGGCAGCGCATGCGCCAGGTGGTGCTGCCGCAGGCGATGCGCATCGTGCTGCCGCCACTGGTCGGGCAATATGTGCTGCTGATCAAGGACTCTTCGGTCGTCTCGGCGATCGGGTTGACCGACCTCACCCGCGTCGGCTGGCTGGTGGTGCAGCGTGTGCCCAACGGCCTGCTGGTCTTCTTCCTCGTCGGCGTCGGCTATTTCATCGTCTGCTATCCCCTGATCATGCTCGCCCGCCGGCTCGAGCGCCGCATGGGCGCGGCGCATGGCGAGGTGCAGCTGTGACATCGAAACCCAAAGGTCCGGCAAATATGACCAAAACCGGTATGATCGACTTTCGCGGCGTCAACAAATGGTTCGGCGCGCTCAACGTGCTGAAGGACATCACGCTCAGCGTCGAGCCGCGCGAAGTGGTGGTCGTCTGCGGTCCGAGCGGCTCCGGCAAGAGCACGCTGATCCGCTGCGTCAACGGCCTGGAGGCGATCAAGGACGGCGATCTCGTCGTCGACGGCCAGCGCCTCGGCGACCCCGCCACCAACATGACGCAGCTGCGCACCGAGATCGGCTTCGTCTTCCAGTCGTTCAACCTCTACCCGCACAAGACCGCGCTCGAGAACGTCACCCTGGCGCCCATCCATGTCCGCAAGACCCCGCGCGCCGAGGCCGAAAAGGCCGGGCGCGAATTGCTGGCCAAGGTCGGCCTGGCCGACAAGGTCAACGCCTATCCGGCGCAGCTCTCCGGCGGCCAGCAGCAGCGCGTGGCGATCGCGCGTTGCCTCGGCATGCGGCCCAAGATCATGCTGTTCGACGAGCCGACCTCGGCACTCGACCCCGAGATGATTTCGGAAGTGCTCGACGTCATGGTGGCGGTCGCCGAGGAAGGCATGACCATGATGGTGGTGACGCATGAGATGGGCTTTGCCCGCAAGGTCGCCCAGCGCGTGGTGTTCATGGACGCCGGCGCCATCGTCGAAAGCGGCACGCCGGACGAGTTCTTCTCGCACCCCAGGACCGACCGCAGCCGCGCCTTCCTGAGCAAGATCCTGCGGCATTGAGCGTCCAGGCTGGAGCATGATCCCGAAAAGTGGAATCCGGTTTTCGGAAAAGATCATGCTCAAACAAGAAGATAGAGCCCCATCCCGATACCATCGGGATGGAACAGGCTCTAGCGCGCCTCTTCCGGCCTGCCGCCAATCGCAAATGCAACCCGGCTCTCGCGCCGTCTCAGCAGCGCGATGGCGAGGAAGGCGATGACGCCGCTCGCGGCGACGACCACCAGCACCCACAGCGAATTGGCGACGGATGTCCGCGCCATCATGAAGGCGAGCGCGAACGGCGCGAAGGCCGAGGTGAACTGGCGGGCAGCGCTTGCCCATCCCAGCCGCGCGCCATAGCCTTCGCGGCCGAAGAGCTCGAGCGGCAAGGTGCCGCCGACGATGCTGGTGAGGCCGGAACCGAGGCCGAACAGCAGCACGAACAGGAAGGCGCCGTGCAGCCATGGCGTGGTCAACAGCAGCGTGCACAGCCCGGCCGTGAGCAGCGAGGCGGCAATGACGGCGAGATGCGTTTGCTGAAGGCGCCCGCCAAACAGCATGTTGATCAACCGGCTGGCGACCTGCGCCGGCCCGAATAGGGTCGAAACGAAGAGACCGGCCGTGCCGAGCCCAAGTGCCGCCGTCAGCGGCACCATGTGGATGAGGATCGCCGACAGCACGAAGCCCTCGGTGGCGAACCCCGCCAGCATCAACAGGAACGCCGCCCGGCCGCGCCGCGGATCGAGCAGCGCGGCCGCTTCATGGGCCGGCCCGCGCTCTTGCGGCGTGGCCGTCGCGTGACGGCGCGACAGCCGCATCAGCCAGGCGTGGATCGGCAGGCAGAGCCCGAGATTGAGCGCGGCGAACAGCAGATACACCTCGCGCCATGTCAAATCCGCATGCAGCGCCGAGGTCAGCGGCCAAAACAGGGTCGAGGCAAACCCGGCGATGAGCGTCAGGTGGGTGATGCTGCGTTGCGGCCGGGGCACCCCGATCTGCACGATCGCCACGAAGGCGGCGCTGTAGAGGACGAAGCTGGAGGCCAGTTCCATTGCCAGCAACGCCAGAACAAACGTCACGCGGCCGGGCGAGACGGCGCACAGCGCCAGCGCGACGGCTGCCGCGACCGAGCCGATGGTCATGATGCGCCCGGCGCCAAACCGGTCGGCCCAGCGCCCGGCCGTGGGCGCGAACAGGCTGCCGGCAAACAGCGAGGCGGACAAGGCGCCGAACACCCACCCTTCCGCGAGGCCGAATTCCCTGGCCATCGCCGGCGCCAGGATCGAGAAGCTGTAATAGAGCGTGCCGTAGCCGATGATCTGGGTCAGCCCTAGTCCCCAGATCGCCTTGCGCAGGACAGACCGGTCAGGCATCGGCGCGTACGGCCTCCGTCGCCTTGGCGCCAACCGAGGGGCGGCCTGTCGCGCAACCGCAGCCCGACGCGCCCTTTGCCTTGGCGTCCGCATCCTCGATGCAGCAGGCATCGACATTGGCGGGCGCAGGTCCGCCGCAGCAGCCTTCGCTGTCCGATCCCGTCACGACATCGGCGCTGCACACGCCGGTCTCCGGCAGCACCAGCCGCACCTCGCGGGCCGCGACATGGTCTCCGGCAATGTCGGCGACCACCGAGCGGACCTGCTCGTAGCCGGTCGCCATGAGGAAGGTTGGTGCGCGGCCGTAGGATTTCGAGCCGACGATGGTGAAGCCGGGTTCGGGGTGCGCTAGGTCCCGGATGCCATGCGCGGGAACGGTGCCGCAGGAGTGGAAATTCGGATCGATCAGCGGCGCCAGCGCCGGCGGCGCTTCGACGGCGGGATCGAGCGCGATGCGGATTTCGCCGAGGAATGACAGGTCGGGCCGGAAGCCGGTGGTGACGACGATCCGGTCGACGGCAAGGCTGAACGGTTTGCCGGCCAGGCTGGCGTCGACGGCAAGCCCCTCGCTCTCCATCTCGATGCGATTGACGGCGAAGGCCGCCAGCATGTTCAGCCGTCCGTCCGCCATCGCCTGCTTGGCGGCGAGGCCAAGCGCGCCACGTTCCGGCAACTGGTCGTTCAACCCGCCGCCAAGCAGCCGGTCGACGCTGGCATGACGCAGCGCCCAAAATATCTCGGTGCTGGGCGCTGCGTCCTGCAGCTCCATGAGCGCCAGGGCGACGTTGATGGCCGAGTGCCCGCCGCCGATGATGAGGACACGCTTGTCCGCATAGCTGTCCCTGGCCTTGCCGACCACGTCGGGAATGCCGTAGGCGATGCGCCCGCAAGCCGCGCCTTCGCCGGGAACCGGCAGGCCGTCGACGCCGATGGGGTTTGGCCGCGACCATGTTCCGGACGCGTCGATGACGGCGCGCGCGAGAACGCGGTGCTCGCCGCAGGTATCGCGATAACCGATGACGAAGGGAGCGTCCTTGCGACCGTCATTGGCGACCTTGTCATGTCCCTGACGGGTGATCGCGGTGACCTCGGCGCCGAGCTTCAGGTTGTCGGCGATCCCGGGAAGTGCGGCAAGCGGCGCCAGATAATCGCGCACGATCTCGCCGCCGGTCGGCAGGCCCCGCATGTCCGGCGCCGTCCAACCGGAGTGGCCGAGCAGCGCCCGCGCCGCCGCGTCGATATTGTATTGCCATGGCGAGAACACCCGCACATGGCCCCAATCGAGCAGTGCAGCGCCCACGCTTTCGCCGCGTTCCAGGATGAGCGGACGGATGCCGCGTTCGACGAGATGGGCGGCGGCGGCGAGGCCGACCGGGCCTGCGCCGATCACCGCGACGGGAAGATTTGCCATCATGTCCATATGTTCGATCCTTCCGGTATCTTCGAATTACAGAGCAAAAAAAATCAGGCCAGCGCCTTGCCGACGGCAGGCGCGCAGGTGGCATCGGCGCAGCACTCGTCGGCGAGATAGCCGATCAGGGCATTCATGCCGGGATAGTTGGCGCGGCAGATCAGCGTCGTCGCTTGCCGCTCCTGCGTGACAAGGCCGGTGTCGACCAGCCGTTTGAGGTGATGCGACAGCGTCGAGGACGGGATGTCGAGCTTGCCCTGGACGCTGCCGACGGCAAGCCCACCGTCACCGGCGCGCACGAGGATGCGGTAGAGCTGAAGCCGCGTCGGGTTGCCGAGCGCTTCAAGCTGGGCGGCTGCTTTTTCGAGTTTCATGGAAATAAGCTACGCGGCGCCTGTCGAGTCGTCAACACAATTTCGAAAAATATGGAAATAGCGTCAGCCGAGCCGCTTGCCCGAGGCGTCGAAGACCACCTCGCCATCCTCCTTGGTGAACGCGCCGATCTGCGGGTTGGGCAGGATGTCCAGCACCTTTTCCGACGGCCTTGCCAGCACGACGCCGAGCGGGCTCACCACGATCGGCCGGTTGATCAGGATCGGATGTGCCAGCATGAAATCGAGGATCTCGTCGTCGGACCATTTCGGGTCGGCGAGGCCGAGTTCGGTATAGGGCGTGCCCTTCTCGCGCAGTAACTCACGCGGTGTCATGCCCATGGCCGCGATCAACTCGACCAGCCTTTCGCGCGACGGCGGCGTCTTCAGATATTCAATCACCTCCGGCTCCTCGCCCGACTGCCGGATAATGGCCAGCGTGTTCCGGGAAGTGCCGCAGTCAGGGTTGTGGTAGATCGTAACAGTCATTCGGCAGCCTTCATGTGTCTCATTGGTTTCGGTTCGGCAAGCAGCCAGCCCGCCAGGGCCATGGCCAACAGTGCTCCCAGCAATTCGGCGGCTACGAAGCCCGGCAGGTCGACCGGGCGGATGCCAGAAAACGTGTCGGAAAAAGCGCGGGCGATAGCGACGGCCGGATTGGCGAAGGAGGTCGAAGCGGTGAACCAGTAGGCGGCCGTGATGTAGAGCCCGACCAGCCAGGGGATCGCGTCGGAGCGGAAGCGCAGGCCTGCCAGGATGGTGAAGACAAGGCCGAAGGCGGCGACTGCCTCCGCGAGCCACTGCCCGGTTCCGGTCCGCACCGTCGCGGAGGCTTGCAGGATCGGCAGTTCGAACATGGCGTGGGCCAGAAACGTCCCGGCAATGCCGCCCGCGACCTGGGCGATGACATAGGCAAGCGCCGCGTTCGCCTCGATCTCGCGACGGAGCGCGAATACCAGCGTGACGACGGGATTGAAGTGCGCCCCCGAGATCGGTCCCAGTATCGTGATCAGCACGACGAGGATCGCCCCCGTCGGCAAAGTATTGCCCAGCAGTGAAACGGCGACGTCGTGCGTCAGCCGGGCGGCCATGATGCCGGAGCCGACCACGGTCGCGACCAGCAGCGCGGTTCCCAAGGCTTCCGCGACGATGCGGCGTGGCAGATCGTTCGCCACGGCGTTCAGCCGGCCTTCGGCAGGGTGCCGCCGATCTCGTCCAGGCGCTTCTGCAAGGCAAGCTTGTCGACCATGTTCATCGGCAGGCTGACGAAGATCGAGATGCGGTTGTTGAGCATGCGGTAGGCTTCGGCGAAGGCCAGGTGCCTTTCGGCGTCGGTGCCTTCTACCTCCGCCGGGTCGGGGATACCCCAGTGCGCCGTCATCGGCTGTCCCGGCCAGACCGGGCAGGATTCGTTGGCTGCGTTGTCGCAGACCGTGAAAACGAAATTCATCTCGGGAGCGCCTGGAACCGAGAATTCCTCCCAGTCTTTCGAGCGCGCGAAGGACGTGTCGTAGTTGAGGGTTTCCAGAAGCTGGAGGGTGTAAGGGTGGACCTTCCCTTTGGGATGCGACCCGGCCGAATAGGCCTTGAACTTGCCAGCGCCAACGCGGTTCAGGATTGCTTCAGCGAGGATCGATCGTGCCGAATTGCCCGTGCAGAGAAACAATACGTTGTAGATTTGATCGCTCATGGGTTCCTTCCTCAGCATTTGCAGGTCACAGCCTGGATAACTGGCTGACAGAGTTCCGGCGCGCCGTTGCAGCAATCCTCCATGAGGTAAGCAAGCAGGTCGCGGAAGCCCGTCATGTCGGCGACGTACCGGATTATTCGGCCGTCGCGCTCAGCGCGGATCAGCCCGGCATGGGCCAGCACCTTCAGATGCGCCGACATGGTGTTCTGGACCGTCTGCAGCCTTGTGGCGATCTCGCCCGCCGGAATGCCCTGCGGACCGGCGCGCACGAGCAGCCGGAAGACATCCAGCCGCGTCTCCTGGCCAAGCGCCGCCAGCGCGTTCAAACTGTCTTTCTTATCCATATATCCGTATCCTTGGATTTATGGATATCGACTTCACTGCGATCTGTAAAGCGATCCTGAGCAGCGCCTTGCAACTCGATCCGAGCGGGCGGCAAAGGTGGGTTTTGTTGGCAAGCATCCTGAGTGACGGAAGGCTGACCGTGACCGGCTTCCGGCCGCTGAAGCATGATCCTGAAAAAGGGAACCGGTTGTCCGAAGGGAGCGGGCTCGGAGAGAGAGCCCCGCGCCCTGCCATCATGTGACCGCCAGCACCTTTCCCGTATCGTGCTGGCGTACGAAATCCACTCGGGCGCCGTCCCAATGGTAGCTGTAATGCCGGCCCTGGACCGGGATGGCGATCGCGTCCGGCCAGAAGATGCCGATGCAGCCCCCGCCTGGCATGCGCACGCTGGTCCACACCAGCCCGTCGCTGCCGGCGGCCCGTAGCGCCCGCCCTTCCGCCTGCGAGGCGCTATAGTCGTCCGGATCGAGCACGCCGGGCACCGCGTTCACGTCATCGAGGTCGCGGTCGACGCTGCCGATCAGGACGCGGAAATCCGCCGTCCAGCCCGGATCCTCATTGGTGGCGCGCATGAATTTCTGATGGTGGTGGATGGTCTCGGCGAGCGCCACCTCTTCGCTGTCGCCGGCATAATAGAGTCCGTAGCTGCCATCCGAGAACCGGCCCGGCCGCAGGGTCGAACAATGCACGAAGGGCGCCATCACGAAGCTGGCGCCGGGGCCTGAAATCCGCCGGGCGGCCGACACCTTGCCGAGATCGCCGATCTCGAGCCGGATGCGCGGGTTCGTCTTCTCCTCGACGGCGGCCAGTGCCTCCCAGTCGCGCGGGTCGGCAATGTCCTCGAACAGGTCGATCGGCGGATGGATCGAGCGGATGATGCGGAAGGTCTGGTGCCAGTGGACGCGGCGACGGACCGCTAGCCCACTCACCATGCACCACGCTCCGCATCGAGCCATTCGCGCATCGCGGCAAGGTCGGCGATTTCGCCGCGCAGCATGAGGTCGAGCGCCGATTGGCCGCCGAAGATGGCATTGGGCTTGCGGATCCAGGCATAGCCGCGCGCCGGCTCCGTGAAGAGATAGCGCAGGCCTTTGTGGATGCCCATCAGATGCGCCATGCGGGTGCGCAGGTCGCGGTCGATCCTGCCGATGCCGCCCTCCTTCCAGCGTGCCCCAATCTTCCAACGTGCCCAGGTGCGCGCCGACATGCCGCCAAGCAGGATGCACGCCTCCAGGTCGGTGAGATTCCAGGCCTTGAACAGGTTGACGGTGGTGCGCGCCAGCGCGCCCGCCTCGTCGTCGGTGATGACGCTTCCCACCGTGGCCGGTGTGGTGACTATGGGCTGAAGCTGCATTTTTGCTCCTCACTATTGGCATATATATAGCATGTATTTGCCAATTGGCAAGGATAGGACCGTAAGCGCCCGGATGCGGGCCGCACATCATCAGGGCGGCCCTTGGCAAAACCGGGTCGTGCCTACTCGGCCGCCTCATAACCGGCGATGCCCTTGATCTCGAGGAAATCCTCGAGCCCGTATTCGGCATATTCGCGGCCGTTGCCGGACTGCTTGTAGCCGCCGAACGGCAGGCCGGCGTCCCAGGTCGGATAGTTGATGTAGACATTGCCGGTGCGCATGCGCGCCGCCACTTCGCGCGCCTTCTTCATGTCCTTGGCCTGGATGTAGGAGGCAAGGCCGTAGACGGTGTCGTTGGCGGTGTCGATCACCTCGTCGACGCTGTCATAGGGCATGATCGCCAGCACCGGCCCGAAGATCTCTTCGCGGGCAATGCGCATGTCGTGGGTAACGTCGGCGAACACGGTCGGGCGGATGTAATAGCCGCGGTTGAGTTCGGCCGGGCGGCCGGGGCCGCCGGCAACCAGCGTCGCGCCTTCATCGATGCCGCTCTGGATCAGATCCTGGATCTTGTCGAACTGAACCTGGCTGACGACCGGGCCGAGCCTTGTGCCGGCCGCGTCGGCGGGACCGACGGTGAACTTCTCCGCTGCCGCCTTGGCATAGCCGGCAGCCTCGTCGTGGCGATCGCGCGGCACGAACATGCGCGTCGGCGCGTTGCAGGACTGGCCGCTGTTGCCGAAGCAGCCGCCGACGCCCTTGGTGACGGCGTTTGCGAGGTCGACATCGGGGAACAGGATGTTGGCCGACTTGCCGCCGAGCTCCTGATGCACGCGCTTGACCGTGTCGGCGGCGGCCTTGGCCACCAGGATGCCGGCGCGGGTCGAACCGGTAAACGACATCATGTCGATGTCGGGGTGGCTGGACAGCGCCTGGCCGACGCCCGGTCCATCGCCATTGACGAGGTTGAACACGCCCTTCGGCACGCCGGCCTCGTCGAGGATCTCGGCGAAGATGATGGCGTCGAGCGGCGCTATCTCGGACGGCTTGAGCACCATGGTGCAGCCGGCGGCAAGGGCCGGACCGACCTTGCAGGTGATCTGGTTCAGCGGCCAGTTCCACGGCGTGATCAGGCCGACGACGCCGATCGGCTCCTTGACCACCAGATGATTGCCCTTCACATGGCGGAACTCGAACGACTTCAGCACGTCGGCCATCTTCTGCAGATGCGCGAGGCCGACGCCGACCTGGCTGTCGAGCGCGAACTGGCGCGGCGCACCCATCTCGCGCGACACGGCAAGCGCCAGATCGGCGCTGCGCTTCTTGTAGACCGCGATGATGCGGTTCAACAGTTCGAGCCGCTCGCCGACGTCGGTGAAACCGAACGTGCTGAAGGCGCGCTTGGCGGCGGCCACCGCCTTGTCGACATCGGCCTTGGAGCCGAGCGAAATCTGCGCGAAGGCATCCTCGTTCGAGGGGTCGATGACATCGAATGTGTTGGGAACCACGGGATCGACCCACGCGCCATCGATATAGAACTGCAGATTGTGTGACATGGTTTTCTCCCTGGGGTGCGCCGCATGGCCGTTCGCCGACCGTCATATGTGGCTAGAAATAACGATGCACAAACGCCGCTGTCAAACGCAAGAGCCAAGTGATTGAGCCAGCCTGTGCAATATGCCTTCGTCGTCCTGGGGCGGACCGCTCCACATCAGCCTGCCAGCCTCTTGCTCATATAGACCGTCACACCACCCATGAACGGCTCTTCCCGGTCCACGATATAGCCGCATCTTTTGTAGAGCGACACATTGGCCTCGAAGGCGCCATTGGTCAGCAGGCGAAGCTCGCGGCGTCCCGCTTCGATCGCCTTGTGCTCGGCCTGCTCCAGCAGCAGCCGGCCGATTCCCCTGCCCTGCGCCCGCGGTGCGACGCAGACATTCTCGATCCAGAGGTGATCCTCCGCCACCATGGTTTCGATCATCCCGACAATACCGCCATCCTCGACGGCAAGATCGAACGGATGCTCGGCAACGGCCTTGTCGTAATCGGCGCGCATCGGCAGCGGCTCGCGGCCGATAACCGGCACCCATTTGGCATAGGCGGCGCGCACGATATCCCTGATCGCGGGGGCATCCGCCGGCTCGGCCGGCCGAAGCCGGATGGAAGAAACGATGGTCATCACAATGCTCCAGGCATGAAAAACCCCGCCGGCGGATGTCGCGGGCGGGGCTGGAAACGAACGAACCGGGATCTATCGGACCGGTCTTTGTCGTCGCGCAATCAGCTTGCCGCTCCGCACTGTGCAGCGGCGGCGTCGCTTGGTGTTGGCGGGCGCAACGACGAACATGGCGTCAAGCTGGAGCAGGAAGGGCGGCGCTGTCAAGACGCCTCCAACGGCTTCTAGTATTCCTGGGCCGTCGGCCGGAACAAGATCTCGTTGATGTCGACCTCGTCAGGCTGGCTCATGGCGAACACCACCGTCCGGGCGAAGGAATCGGCAGGGATCGCCACCCGGTCGTAGAGTGCGCGCACGCCTTCGGCGACATCGGGCTCGGTGACGCTGTCGGGCAGTTCGGTCGCCATCGCGCCCGGCGAGATGATGGTGGTGCGGATGTTGTAGGGTTTTACCTCCTGACGCAGCCCTTCCGAGATGATGCGCACCGCGTGCTTGGTCGCGGCATAGACGGCGCCGCCCGGCCCGACCTTGTGGCCGGCGACCGACGACACGTTGATGATATGGCCACTCTTCTGCGTCTTCATGTGCGGCAGCGCGGCGGCGATGCCGTAGAGCACGCCCTTGATGTTGACGTCGATCATCCGGTCCCAGTCCTCGACCTTGCCGCGCTCGAGCGGCGAATGCGGCATCAGCCCGGCATTGTTGATGATGACGTCGACCCGGCCATGCATCTTGACCGCATGATCGACGAGACGCCGGACCTGGCCGACATCGGTCACGTCGGTCGCCAGGATGGCGTCCTTGCGGAGCGACAGCTCTTCGGCGAGCGCCTGCAGCCGGTCGAGACGCCGCGCGCCCAGCACCAGCTTCGCGCCCTCTTTGGCGAGAAGCCGCGCGGCGGCTTGGCCCAGCCCGCTGCTGGCGCCAGTGATGACAACGACCTTGTCCCTGATGTTCTCGCTCATCATCTCTTCCTTCTGATATTTGGCATTGCTGCCGGCGGCAGCCTCGGCGTTCCAGTTGGCGGCTCAGCCGGGCACGTCGACCCGGCCGAGCCAGCCCGTGACCTGCTCGAGCGTCTCGCGTTCCTGGTCGCACTGCTTGGAAAATCCCTCGATGAGCCGCGCCCCTGGCGCATGGTCGGCGAGGACTTTCAGGCTCTCCCCGAGGCCGTAGCCGCCATGGGTGATGAACGGCACCAAGGTCTTGCCGGACAGATCGTGCCGCGACAGGAAGGAGCGGATCACCGAAGGCGCGGTCATGCCCCAGATCGGAAACCCCAAGAAGACCGTTTCATAGGATTTGACGCCCGGCACCGTGGCGGCGAGCGGCGGTTCGAAGCCGGAGTCTCGCTGCTGTTGCGCCACGGCGACCTGTTCCGCGTAGTCTTCGGGATAGGGATTGGCGGTCTGGATCTCGAATATGTCAGCTCCGCGAGCCCGACCAATCTGGCGCGCGATGACGCGCGTATTGCCGGTGCGGGTGTAGTACGCCACCAGAATTTTGGCGCCGCCTGCCGGCCGCGCCTTCGACGCGCTGGCAGGCAGGCTCAATCCAGTGCCCAATGGCAATGCAAGCGCGGTCATCAGCGCACCCCGTCTTGAGAACAGGCTCGGTTTGCTCATCTCGGCCTCCTTGGCGCGTGCCTCTAGCGATCGATCCTTGCCGCTTGTTGCGGCGAATAGCGCTCTCCCTGCACGGCAATCGCCGAGACCGCGTTCTCGATGTCGCGAAGATCGTCGGCCGTCAGCGCAACGGCGGCCGATCCGATGTTCTCCTCGAGGCGATTGAGCTTCGTGGTGCCGGGGATCGGCACGATCCAGGGCTTCCGTGCCAGCAGCCAGGCGAGCGCGACCTGAGCTGGGGTCACCTTCTTCTCGGCCGCGATCGCAACGATCGCATCGACCAGAGCCTGGTTCGCCTTGCGGGCCTCCTCTGCAAAACGCGGGACGGTGTTGCGGAAGTCGCTGCTGTCGAACGTCGTGTTGGCGTTGATGGCGCCAGTGAGGAAGCCCTTGCCCAATGGACTGAAGGGGACGAAGCCGATCCCCAGTTCTTCGAGGACCGGCAGGATCGCCTCCTCGGGCTCACGCCACCACAGCGAGTATTCGCTTTGCAGCGCGGCGACCGGCTGCACCGCATGCGCGCGCCTGATCGTACGCACGCCCGCCTCGGAGAGGCCGAAATGCTTCACTTTACCCTGTTGGATCAAGTCTTTAACCGCGCCGGCCACCTCTTCGATGGGTACGACCGGATCGACGCGGTGCTGGTAGAGGAGATCGATGTGGTCGGTCCTCAGCCGTTTGAGCGAGGCCTCGACGACGTCGCGGATATGCTCGGGCCGGCTGTCCATGCCGTCGTGTCCGGCTGTACCAGTGATGTCGATGCCGAACTTGGTGGCGATCACCACCTGGTCGCGGATTGGCTGCAGCGCCTCACCGACGACCTCCTCGTTCTTGAACGGGCCATAGACCTCCGCGGTGTCGAAGAAGGTGACGCCGCGCTCGAACGCCGCCCGGATCAGGCGGACTGCATCCGCCGTCTCCATCGGTGCCCCGTAGGATTGGCTCATCCCCATGCAGCCCAGCCCGATGGCCGAGACTTCGAGACCGTTGTTTCCAAGTGTGCGCTTTTGCATTGTTGTTCTCCTTGCTTGCCTAACGATCAATCGCCGCGTCCAGCCCCGCCGACAGCGGTGCGCCCATGATGTCGATGGTGGCAAAGGCGGCGTCGATTTCGGCCAGGTCTTCGGCCGTCAGTTCGACGTCAACCGCCGCCAGATTGTCATCGAGATGCGCCACCTTCGTGCCGCCCGGTATCGGCACGATCCATGGCTTCTGGGCCAGCAGCCAGGCAAGCGCGATCCGGGCCGGCGTGGTGCCCTTGCGGCCGGCAAGCCCTTTCAGGAAATCGACCACCTTGAAGTTGGCCTCCAGTGCATCCGGGGTGAAGCGCGGGAAATCCTTCCGCAGGTCGTTGGGGTCGTCGAACCTCATGTCCCTGGTGATCGCGCCTGTGAGGAACCCCTGACCAAGCGGCCCCCAGGCGACGAGGCCGATGCCAAGCTCTTCGCAGACCGAAAACTTCGTCTGCTCGGGCTCGCGCATCCACAAGGAATAATGATCCTGGACCGCCGCCACGGGCTGCACGGCATGAGCCTTGCGGATGTTCGCGGTGCTCGCCTCGGACAGTCCGAAATGTTTGACCTTGCCTTCTCCGATGAGCGCCTTCACCGCTCCGGCGACATCCTCCATGGGCACGGCCGGGTCGACGCGGTGCTGGTAGAAAACGTCGATGCGGTCTGTCCGCAGCCGCTTCAACGAAGCGTCGACAACCTCGCGGATATGCGCCGGCCGGCTGTCGAGCCCGACCATCTCGCGCTTCTCGTTGATCTTGAAGCCGAACTTCGTGCAGATCAGAACATGATCGCGAACCGGTTCAAGCGCCTCGCCGACCAGTTCCTCATTGACGAACGGTCCGTAGCCCTCGGCGGTATCGAAAAGGGTCACGCCGCGCTCAACCGCCGACCGGATCACGCCAATTGCCTCCTTCTTGTCCGTGGCAGGCCCGAGACCGAAGCTCAGCCCCATGCAGCCGAGGCCGATGGCCGAAACCTCCAGGCCGCTTGTTCCAAGTGTGCGTTTTTGCATCGTGGTTCTCTCTCAATTCCTGTTGAAGGCCGCTGGCCCCATCTGGCGTTCAGGCGTTCGCGCCGGTCGCAACCGCCTGTGCCGCCTTGCGGGGCCGAACGATCAGGGCGCAGACGAGCAGCAGCGCCAGCGCCAGCATGGCGGAGCCGGCGGTGAGTGCCGTACCGACGCGGTAGGCGAGCAGCTCTCTTCCATGGAGCGCGCCGGCGCCGACGGCCGCCAGGGCAACAAGTACGCCGAGGCCGAGCGAGTTGCCGAGCTGATGGGCGACGTTGACGACGCCCGAGGCTGCGCCGGCATCGGCAGGCACCACGCCGGCAATGCCCGACGTGGTCAGCGGGCTGAGCGCCATGCCTTGCCCGGCGCCGATCAGCACCATCGGCAGTGCCACCCCGGTCAGGTAGGCCGTGTCGAACGAGGCGCGGCTCAGCCAGGCCATCCCCAGCAGGCAGAGGGTGAGGCCGCCGGCCAGCAGGCGGCCATTGCCGAACCGGCGCGTCAGCTGCGGCACCACCATCGCCACGGCGAAATTCACCATTGTCATCGGCAGGAAGGCCATGCCGGTCAGCGATGCCCTGTAGTTGAGGACGCCTTGCAGATATTGCGTGGTGAAGAAAAAGAAGCCGATCATGGCACCCAGGAACAGGATGCGGGCTGCGTATGCACCGGCGCGCTCGCGGCTGGCGAACAGCCGCAGCGGCATGATCGGCTGCCTTGCCTTCCACTCGTTGACAACGAAGACGCCAAGCAGCAGCACAGCACCGGCCAGCGACGCGATCGTGCCGGCATTCGTCCAGCCGGTGTCGGCCGAACGGATGAAGCCGTAGACAAGCGCCGTCATGCCGACGGTTGAGGTGAGTGCGCCGACGATGTCGAGCGCACCGGCGCGCCGCTCGGTTTCCACGATGTATCGGCGCGCGGCGATGATCATGGCGATGCCGATGGGGAGATTGATGAAGAAGCCGACGCGCCAGGAGATCCAGTCGGCAAGCACGCCGCCCAGCACCAGGCCGACGCTGGCCGCGACTCCGGCCACGGCGCTGTAATAGGACACGGCACGGGTGCGCTCGGAGCCTTCGGCAAAGGTGGTCTGCAGCAAAGCGAGCGTCGAGGGCGCCAGGATGGCGGCGCCAAGGCCCTGGATTGCCCGCGCGCTGATCATCCAGGCCGCCGATTGCGCCGCACCGATCGCCAGCGAGGCAACCGTGAACAGGGCGAGACCGACGATGAGCATGCGCCGGCGGCCCAGAATGTCTCCCGCCCGCGCGCCGAGGAGCAGGAAGCCGCCGAAGGTCAAGGTATAGGCGCTCTGCACCCATGCCAGCCCGGCATCCGTGAAGCCGAGGCCTTGATGGATCCTGGGCAACCCGGTGAGCACGATCGAGGTATCGAGCACGATCATGACATAGCTGACGAGGATGATCGCCAGGATGGCCGTTTTGTGCGGTGCGGTCGCGGGCATGGACATTTTTTGCTGGCTCCGGCGATCAGGCCTGGTACTGCGCGTCGCTGACATGCTCCATCCAGTCGACGGCCTTGCCGTCCAGCGCTTCCTGGATGGCGATGTGGGTCATGGCTGTGGTCGGTGCCGCGCCATGCCAGTGCTTCTCGCCCGGCTCGAAGCGAACCACGTCGCCGGGCCGGATCTCCTCGACCGGGCCGCCCTCGCGCTGCACGCGGCCGCAGCCGGCGGTGACGATCAGCAGCTGGCCGAGCGGATGGGTGTGCCATGCGGTGCGCGCGCCGGGCTCGAAGGTGACGGCATTGCCGGCCGCGCGCGCCGGTGCGATGGCTTGAAACAGCGGATCGATGCGCACCGTGCCGGTGAACCAGTCGCCCGGCCCCTTGCCGGAAGGCTGCGAGCCGCTTCGCTTGACGTCCATGGTCTTATCCCTTTTTGAAACGGAGCAAGTCGCCGCCGCCATTTTCAGGGCCGCCTGATTTGGCGCCCGATTGTGATGGTGCCTATTTAGGGCCTGCGATTGATCGCGATTAGCTGCTATATCCGGCATGTACTTATGAGAAGGATTCATGAATGTCGCGAGACAATCTGAACGAACTGACCGCCTTCCTCGCCGTCGCGCGTGAACAGAGCTTCACCAGGGCGGCGGCCAAGCTCGGCGTCTCGCAATCGGCACTCAGCCATACGGTGCGCGCGCTGGAGGAACGGCTGGGCCTGAGGCTGTTGACCCGCACCACGCGCAGCGTCTCGCCGACCGAGGCGGGCGAGCGCCTGTTGCGCACCGTGGGACCAAGGCTCGACGAGATCGAGACGGAGCTGACCGCCTTGAGCGCGTTGCGCGAAAAACCCGCCGGCACCATCCGCATCACCGCCGGCGAACATGCCGCCGATGCGGTCCTGTGGCCGGCGATCGCCGGGCTGCTGCCCGACTATCCCGACATCAGGATAGAGATCATCGTCGACTACGGCCTGACCGACATCGTCGCCGAGCGCTACGACGCCGGCGTGCGGCTTGGCGAACAGGTGGCGCGCGACATGATCGCGGTGCGCATCGGCCCCGACATGCGCATGGCGGTGGTCGGCGCACCGGCCTACTTCGCTGCCCGGCCAAAGCCGCGCACGCCGCAGGACCTGACCACCCACAATTGCATCAATTTGCGCCTGCCGACCTATGGCGGGCTCTATGCCTGGGAGTTCGAAAAGGCGGATCGCGAACTGAAGGTGCGCGTCGAAGGCCAGCTGGTGTTCAACACAGCCGCGCTGCGGCTGAATGCCGTGCTTGCCGGCTTGGCTCTTGCCTATCTGCCCGAGGACCAGGTGCGGGTGCACCTTGCCAGCGGCGCAGTGGTGCGGGTGCTTGCCGATTGGTGCCCGCCCTTCCCCGGCTACCACCTCTATTACCCCAGCCGCCGGCAGGCGACGCCCGCCTTCTCGCTGCTGGTCGACGCCTTGCGCTATCGCGGCTAGATGGAGTTGACGAAGCAGGATCGCATCGGCATCATCTGCGCGGCGTGGTCTGCGCCGAACCTCCAAGGGCTGTCCCCAGCACGGTCTTGAACGGAGGCAAAGGGACTTCGAGTCTCAGACCGCTGTCTTTGGTCCGATCGTTTCGAATGTGGTTGCTGGGGAACTCCATCCGGGACGTGAAAGGCCATGACAATGACGCAAAACGCAAATTTCAAACGTCGTGTGCGAGCTCGCGCTGCCAAGACGGGCGAGTCCTACACGGCCGCGCTCAGGCATTTTCACAGCAGTGGGCCGGACAATCCGGAGCCCGAAGCCAGATCGCTGCGATTGGCTGTGGCGCAAACCACTGTCCATGATGATCCTCGCAACATCGCCAAGTTGCGCGACAGCGGGCTGGAGATGCGACGCCTGATGAAAGAGGCGCGGCAGGCCGGAGCGAGACTGCTGCACTTTCCCGAAGGCGCGATCTGCTCCCCCAACAAGCGCATCATGTCGGCCAGTGGTCCCCAAGCAATCGGGCCTGCCGATTGGAGCCGGTTCGAATGGACCGTCCTCCGCGAGGAATTGGAGGCGACGCGCGCACTTGCACGCGAGCTTGGATTGTGGACGGTCTTCGGTTCGGTGCATCAGCTCAGCCAACCGCGCCGGCCGCACAACAGCCTGTATGTCGTCTCCGATCGGGGCGAACTGGTGACGCGCTACGACGAGCGCATGCTCTCGAACACCAAGATCTCGTTCATGTACACGCCGGGTTCGATCCCGGTGACGTTCGAGGTCGATGGGATCCGCTTCGGCTGCGCGCTCGGCATGGAATCGCACTTTCCGGAGATTTTCGTCGACTATGAGAGCCTCGATGTCGATTGCGTCCTGTTCTCGACAACCGGCTCGCCCGCCGATAGCCCGGCTCTCGCCGTCGAGATGCAGGGACACGCGGCAAGCAACAACTATTGGGCCAGTTTCTCGGTCGCTGCGCAACACGGCCTGACCGCGCCCCTTCGGGCATCGTGGCCCCCGGCGGCCGGTGGGCGGTGCAATGCCCAGCCGATGGAACACCCTCGATCGCCGTCGTCGATATCGACAACAATCCGGGAGACCCGGCCCGGCCGTGGCGGCGAACGGCACGAGCCGGAATTTATCAGCCGCATCTGGTGGAAGACGACCGGCGGAGCAACGACCGCGGCATATTCTAGCCAGGCGTCTCGAGCCGGGCGTCACGCCCAGGGGTCGGCTGGCGGCTTCCGGTCGACCGCTGGACTTACTGACGGCGGAGTACAATCCATCTGGATTGAATCCGCGGTCGTTCTATCTTCTCGTTTTGAGCTGTTCCGAACGCAAGTTCGGGATTTGCACCGGAGCAATCGCCGTGACCGACACCGATCTTACCGACACCTATCTCGGCTACATCGCTTGCCTCAACAATCAGGACTGGCGAAATCTCCATCGCTTCGTTCACGACGAGGCGCATTACAATGGCGAGCGGATCGGATTGGCCGGGTATCGCAAGATGCTGGAGCGGGACTTTTCCGAGATCCCGGACTTGTATTTCGACATCCAGCTGCTGATCTCCGACACGCCTTTCATAGCGAGCCGGCTTCAATTCAACTGCGCGCCGCGCGGAAATTTCCTTGGCCTGCCCGTCAACGGCCGGAAAGTCTCCTTCAGCGAGAACGTCTTCTATGAGTTTCTCGACGGCAGGATCAGGCATGTCTGGTCGGTCATCGACAAGGCGGCGATCGAAGCCCAGCTTTAATGCACGTCGCCTAAAGTACCTGCTGATTCCTGCATTGAGGCGAAACGGTAATCGTTCGTAAAAATCGATCATTCTGACGAAAATAATTCGTTGGAAAGATCGGTTCAGGAATGGCATTCCTCCAGCGTACCCGCCTGGAGCATTGCATTGTCTTCCCTTACCCACATCGCGAACGATATTCCGAAAAGCCTGATTTCCGCCGAACTCGCCCAAGGGCGAAAGTCCCTCAATTCGGTGTGGAACGGCGTTGTGCCCGGCATCGTGCTGGTCGCGATGATATCAGGCGTCGCCTTCTCGGCCCGCAATGTGTCCGGCTTCGCTTTGCTCAGCCCGATGATCCTCGCCGTCGTCGCCGGCATGATCTATTCCAACGTGCTCGGCACCCCCGCCCACGCCAAGGCCGGCATCGCGTTTTCGCAGCGCCGGCTGCTGCGTTTCGCCATCGTGCTGCTCGGCTTCCAGCTGACGCTTGGCCAGATGGTGTCGATCGGTGCCGGCGGCGTCGGCATCGTGGCGCTGACCCTTGGCGCCACCTTCCTCTTCACCATCACGCTCGGCCGGCTGATCGGCGTCGACGCCAAGCTGGCGCAGCTGATCGCCGCCGGCACCTCGATCTGCGGCGCCTCGGCCATCGTCGCCACCAACATCGTCACCGATGCGCGCGACGAGGACGTCACCTACGCCGTCGCCTCGATCACGCTGTTCGGCACCGTCGCCATGCTTGGCTTCCCGCTGCTGGCGCCGGTGCTCGGCCTCGACCAGCACGCCTTCGGCCTGTGGGCCGGCGCCTCCATCCACGAGGTGGCGCAAGTCATCGGCGCCGGCTTCCAGAACGGCACCCAGTCCGGCGAGACCGCGACCGTCGCCAAGCTCACCCGCGTCGCCATGCTGGCGCCGATGGTCGTCGCGCTCGGCCTGATGGCGCGCCGCAAGAGCCGCGACCAGACGGCAGCACGGCCGCCCATGCCATGGTTCGTCGCCGCCTTTGTCGCCGTTGTCGCGCTGAACAGCCTGGTCACCGTGCCGCCCGAAGTGAAGTCTGCGATGGCGCTCGCCACCACCATCATGCTGACCATGGGGCTGGCCGCCATGGGGCTGCAGGCCGACATCTCGCAGCTGCGCTCGCGGGGCCTGCGCCCGCTGGCGCTCGCCTTCTCGGCCTTCCTGTTCATCGGTTGCTTCAGCCTGATGCTGGTGAAGTTCGGCTAGACCAGGCCAGGCATGTTGAGATTCAGGTCAGGCCGGCCTCACCTAGATATCAATATGCCCTAGTCCTCGAACGAGCTCGCGGCGGCATAGATCGCCGCCAGCGTCTCGATGCCGGCCTGGTCGGCCTTGTCGAAGCGGCCGGGCAACGGGCTGTCGAGATCGAGCACGCCAAAGACGCCGTCATCGTCTTCGAGCAGCACGACCAGTTCCGAGCGCGAGCCGGCGTCGCAGGCGATGTGGCCGGGAAAATCATGCACGTCCTTGATCAGCATCGAGGTGCCGAGTTCGACCGCAGTTCCGCACACACCTTTGCCGACCGCGATGCGCACGCAGGCCGGTTTGCCCTGGAACGGCCCGAGCACCATTTCCTCGTCGGATTGCAGGAAATAGAAGCCGGCCCAGTTAAGGTCCGGCACCATCTGGAAGATCAACGCGGCGGTGTTGGCGGCGTTGGCGATCGAATCGCGCTCGCCGTCGAGCAAGCCCTTCAGCTGCGTGGCAAGGTCGCGATAGAACGCGGCCTTGTCTGACGTTTTGATGGCCTTGGCCGCAAACATGGCTTGTCTCCATATCGAGGATCGCGGTTCCGTTTCCGCAAGCTCTGCACCAAACGACCACCGGACGATACTAGCGTGAATTCCGGTCGCCGCGAAAGTCGGGAGAAAATGCCCTATCCGACACTCGGCAGCACGGCACGTCCAGCGAACCGTGCTGCCTTGATCAATAAGGCAGTCCATTAGCCCGCGGGTTTGTACGCGCCAGCAGCCTTGTTGGCAGCCGCGAGCACTGCCTTCATGTCGAGTTCTTCCAGTACAACCATCTCGGTCAGCGAGCCGCTCGCTCGCACCGCAAGGGATAAGCCCATCCCCGCAGCCTGGTCCGGCACCTCGCCATTGACAACGACGTCATAGATGCCGCGCGTGAACATCACGCTGCTCACCTTCCCGCCAACGCTTTCAAAAAGTGCCTTGACCGCAGCTTGCCTGTCTGAGCCTTGCATCAATCCTTTGGCGGCATGAGGCGCATAGTTTGCCAATATGGTCACTTTCATGGGTGTTCCTCCGAATGTTACTGTCTCGTGGCTGCTCAATAATTCGAGCGGCACGGACTGATTTATTTTTCGGTAACGACCGCAGGCGTCCTTGGACGCCTTGGCAGCCAAAGGACCCACTGCCGGATAAATATGCGCTGAAGCTAATATAATAACAATACCAGACACGCCGATACCGCCGACAGGAAGGTGTCCGGCTGGACCACGCTCGGTCGGCGTGATCGTCTCGCGCCGCTGACGCGCGATGTGGTGCTGGCGTTGCGTGGAAGCAGCGGTGGCGCCGAAGATTCACATCGGGCGTTTGGGTTCGCTCTTTGATGGCGCTGCCGTGTCGGAATCGGATTTCTTGTGCTTGTCGGCGGCAATCCTGCGGATGCGGTCGAAGCGGCTTTCCTCGGTGATTTCGGTCGTGACGACCGTCTCTGGCTTCTGCACGAACGTGATCATGGATCCGTCTCCTGGGCTAGAGGCCTGCGCGCCGGGAGAGACTGCCCCCGGCGGTAATTATCTGACTTCAGTGATGAGCCGGCGCGGCAGATTCAGGTCAGGCCCGCGAAGGTGGCTTTTATGAAACCACCTTCGCAGCCGGCTGAATCTTAGTAGCCGCCCATGCCGCCACCGCCGCCGCCGCCACCCGCAGGTGCCGCGTCCTTGGCCGGGATGTCGGTGATCATGGCCTCAGCCGTGATCAAAAGCGCCGCGATCGAGCCGGCATCCTGCAGTGCGGTGCGCACCACTTTCGCCGGGTCGACGATGCCTGCCTTGATCATGTCGACATAGACCTCGTTCTGGGCGTCAAAGCCCTGATTGTGGTCCTTGCTGTCGGTGAGCTTGCCGACGACGATCGAGCCTTCGACGCCGGAATTCTCGGCGATCTGGCGGATCGGCGCTTCGAGTGCGCGAAGCACGATCGAGATGCCCGCGGTGACATCGGCATTGGTGCCGGTCAGGCCGGCAAGCGCCGACCTTGCGCGCAGCAAAGCCACGCCGCCGCCGGGCACGATGCCTTCTTCAACCGCCGCGCGCGTCGCATTCAGCGCGTCGTCGATGCGGTCCTTCTTTTCCTTGACTTCCGACTCGGTGGCACCGCCGACGCGGATGACGGCAACGCCGCCGGAGAGCTTGGCCAGCCGCTCCTGCAGCTTTTCCTTGTCATAGTCCGAGGTGGTCTCCTCGATCTGGCCCTTGATCTGGGCGACGCGCGCCTGGATGGTGGCCTTGGTGCCGGCGCCGTCGATGATCGTGGTGGTGTCCTTCTCGATCAGCACGCGCTTGGCGCGGCCGAGCATCTCGATGGTGACGTTTTCGAGCTTGATGCCGAGATCCTCGGAGATCATCTGGCCGGCGGTGAGCACGGCGATGTCTTCCAGCATCGCCTTGCGGCGATCGCCGAAGCCCGGCGCCTTGACGGCCGCGACCTTGAGGCCGCCGCGCAGCTTGTTGACGACCAGCGTGGCGAGCGCCTCGCCTTCGACGTCCTCGGAGATGATCAGCAGCGGCCTGCCGCTTTGCACCACCGCTTCGAGGATCGGCAGCATCGCCTGCAGATTGCCGAGCTTCTTTTCGTGGATCAGCACATAGGGCTCTTCCAGCTCGACGCGCATCTTGTCGGCATTGGTGACGAAATAGGGTGAGAGATAGCCGCGGTCGAACTGCATGCCTTCGACGACATCGAGTTCGGTGTCGGCGGTCTTGGCTTCCTCGACGGTGATGACGCCGTCATTGCCGACCTTGTCCATCGCCTTGGCGATCATCTCGCCGACGCTGGCATCGCCATTGGCGGCGATGGTGCCGACCTGCGCGATCTCGGCCGACGACTTGACCTTCTTGGCCCGCGCCTTGATTTCGCCAACCACGGCGGTGACCGCCTGGTCGATGCCGCGCTTCAAGTCCATCGGGTTCATGCCGGCGGCGACCAGCTTGGCGCCTTCGCGCAGGATCGAGGCGGCCAGCACCGTGGCGGTGGTGGTGCCGTCACCGGCGAGGTCGTTGGTCTTCGAGGCCACTTCGCGCACCATCTGCGCGCCCATGTTCTCGAACTTGTCGGCAAGCTCGATTTCCTTGGCGACGGTGACGCCATCCTTGGTGATGCGCGGCGCGCCATAAGCCTTGTCGATGATGACGTTGCGGCCTTTGGGGCCGAGCGTGACCTTCACCGCATTGGTGAGGATCTCGACGCCGCGCAGCATGCGGTCGCGTGCATCGGTGGAGAATTTGATTTCCTTGGCAGACATGATTTTTCATCCAGTTCGGTTGAGGAAGGCAGAGCCCTGCCCTCCATAGATCAATGCTCGGAGCGCATCCCGAAGGATGCGCTTCGCTCCAGTCAGGCGGCCTTCTTGGCCTTGGTGGCCTTCTCGATGACGTCCGTCTCGCTCTTGTCGATGACGCCCATGATGTCGGCTTCCTTCATGATCAGCAGGTCCTCGCCGTCGATCTTGACCTCGGTGCCCGACCATTTGCCGAACAGGATGAAGTCGCCGGCCTTGACGTCAAGTGGAACAAGCGCGCCGTTTTCGTCGCGTGCACCGGGGCCGACGGCGATGACTTCGCCTTCCTGCGGCTTTTCCTTTGCATTGTCGGGAATGATGATACCGCCCTTGGATTTGGTGTCGCCTTCGGCGCGCCGGATGACAACGCGATCGTGGAGTGGCCGAAACTTCATGAGAACTTCCTTCTGGGGCCGGCATAGGCGGCCGCGCCCCTCCTATAGGCGCTTTGGCACTCGATAGATAGGAGTGCCAAAAATTATTCGCGGCCGGAATTAAATATTCAAAAGTATTATTTCGCCACCCGGTTTCGTGATATCGCCGGTTGGTCAAATAATTCAAAAATTTGAATTTTGCCGATTGAGTGCCTATTTATCGGACAAGTTCGTTTTCACGATTTCAGGGACAAGGGAGATTTCTTCGATGGCCGAAGGCAATCAGACGATCATGGAAAAAGCTGAAGCCCGCTTTGTCGACAAGCAGAAGAAAACGGCGGAGCGCAACAAGGCGACCGCCGAGTACATGTCCGAGGCACGGGCCAGGGAGATCAAGACGGCAAGGCTGCGGGAGTTGCGACTGGCCAAGGAAGAGGCAGACCGCGTTGCCGAAGCCCTGAACCCGACGCCGAAGAAGAAGCGGGTGGTCAAGAAGGCCGCCGCGACGGAGGTGAAGACATGAGCCTGACCTTTCCCAACCGCAGCCGCAGCTATGACGAAGCCGGCAAGCGCATTCGCTTCGTCGGCCATGACGGCATGTTCCAGATTTCGTTCTCCGTCGCCGCCGATGCCATGGCCAAGATGCAGCCGGCGACCGTGAGCAATGAAGCCGGCTACCTCGCCACATTCGACACCGAGAGCAGCGCCATCCGCGACGTGGCGTCGAGGGCCTACGACCGCACCCGAAAGAGCATGTATGTGCTGACGGCCGCCGATTTCGGCTGATCAGCCCAATGCATGTCGCTCGAAAGCGGCCTCGGTTTTGAGACAACGACATGCATGGAAACGAAGATTAAAAGTCCATCTTCTCGACCATGGTGCGTATCTTTTCAGCCTTTTCAAAATGGTCGAGGCGGTGGGTTCTGATCCACCATTCGGCGGCTTCCATCAACAGGTCGGGGTCGTCGTTCCGGTTGGCGAAGAACGCGTAGAACGATAGGCCGACGCCAGGCCCCTTTTCGGAAATCTTGCGGTCGCAGACCTCCAGTATCTTCTGCTTCAGGCTGGCTCTCACGGGGGACCTCTGATTTGCGGTGCGGCAGCTCTGCCGGCGGCCAAACGTCGCCCTCGGCAGTGGCTGGACAGGTCAGGACTTGCGCTCCGCCCTCTCGCGGCGCTTGACGTCACGGACATTCATCTGCACGACCATGTCCTCGGCCTCGCGCGGGCCCATCCCGACCATCACCTTTTGCCGGATCACGGCAGGCTGGCCGGTGAAGACATCGATGATGGTCCAGCTCTGGGGCAGCTCCATGCGCAGCGTGTAGCGACTGGCCATGCCGGTCAGCCCTGCATCATGAAGAACACCGCGGCCAGGATCAGCACTGTCCAGGCGACGACCGACAGCTTCAGCACCATGCCGCCATGCGCGGCCAGAAACTCCCGCAGCCGCAACGCGACACTTGCCGACGAGACCGGCGCCGTGACGGTGGCGACAGGCGACTTGGCGCCAAGTTTTCCAAACACGGGCAGCAGCGACGGTTCACGCACGGAAATGACCTCAGATATTGGGAAGGAGCCGGAGCAAGGATGCTCGCTTGCCTTTCATAGCACTCTTTTCGCGAGCGCCCTGCATGCCAAATGCAGATAGGGACTGCATTGGTGAAAGATGCGCGGGCCCAGTCGGCGAGGCCATGCAACAAGCCGCAGCCTGGTCCTCAGGCCGCGGCGCTGCGGCCTTTCGCGGCGGCGCTAGGCTTGAAGATGCGGAACGTGTTGCGCCCTGCCGCCTTGGCGGCATAGAGCGCGGTATCGGCCTGCATGAACAGGTCGCATGGCGCGCCCGCTGCGGCGAAGGCGATGCCGACCGAGGCGCCAAGCCTGAGCGACTGGCCGCATGCCGCGACCGGCTTGCCCATCGCCTCGATGATGCCGCGCGCCAGGCCGGAGACCGCGCCGCGGTCGAGATGCGGGCCGAGCAGCACCGCGAACTCGTCGCCGCCGACGCGCGCCACCAGATCCGCCTCGCCGCAGCCGTCCGCAAGGCGCTTCGCAGCCTCCTTCAGGCATTCGTCGCCGACGACATGGCCGAACGTGTCGTTGACGGCCTTGAAGCCGTCGAGATCGACCAGCAGCAGCACGCCGAGCGGGCGCCCCTCGTCCGCATGCGCAAGCCGCGCCTGGAAGCGGCCGCGGTTGGCCAGCCCCGTCATGACGTCATATTCGGCCAGATAGCGCATCCGGTCCGACAGGATCTTCTCCTCGGTGATGTCCTGCTTCATGCCGAAGATGCGCACCGGAACGCCGTCCTCGCACTCGACGGTCGCGGTGATGCGGATCCAGCGGCTGCGGCCGGCAAAGGTGGTGATCTCGGCGTCGAGATGGAAGCCGTTGCGCTCGGCGATCGCGCGGCCGCGCAAGCTGTCCAGCGCCTTGCGCGACTCCGCCGGATAGCATTTGATGATCTCGCTACGATCGAGCACTGAGCCGCGCGGCAGGTCGAACAGGTCATAGACCACATCGGTCCAGGTAAGCCGCTCGTCGGGCAGGCTGCATTCCCACACGCCGAGGCGCGCGGCGGCCGAGGCGCGGTCGAAGATCTTGCGGCTGTGGGCCAGCGAAAGCTCCTGCCTGGCGATCAGCGCCGCCTGTGCCGCGAGTTCCGCCTTGAGCCGGGCGATGGTGGCGGCTTCGCGGCGGCGTTCGTCGGAGCTGTCGTGCCCCGCCAGCCTGCCGGGCTGCGAGGCCCGCGCCGGGCCTTTCGGGGTGTAGGGCGTGTCGGGCATGTCGGGCATGTCGAGGCTCTGCTGTCCTGGCGGGCGACCACCATGGCGTGCAAGCGATTAACACTTCGCTGACGGGTGGCCCGGCTCGGCCGCAATTGCCGCGAAAATCCCACCCCGCAGACGGCTGCAACTTTTCCCTTGAACAAGCCCTGGATGTAGCCTAGCCTTGGTTTGAGAAAAGGTTTTTCCAACAGTTTTGACTGGGTTGGCCGCAAGGCTAGCCGTTTCTACGAACTGCAAGAGAAAACCTTTTCCCAGCTAAGGATTTTTGCCGCGATGGCATCGGAACCTGTCCCGATCTTTTCCAAGCCAGTCACCTTGCGTGACGTGGCGGCGCAGGCCGGTGTCAGCGTAGCCACCGCCTCGAAGGCGCTCAACGATCAGGGGCGCATGACCGCCGAAACGCGCGAGCGCATTCGCGAGACGGCCCGGCGTCTCGGCTTCAGGCCAAACAGCCTAGCGCAGAGCCTGCTCAGGCGGCGCAGCTTCACCGTCGGCCTGCTCACCAACGATACCTATGGCCGTTTCTCGCTGCCGCTGATGTCGGGCATTTCAGACGCGCTGGTCGACAATGGCGTCTCGGTGTTCCTGTGCAATGTCGAGGAGGATCCACGCCTCGGCCAGATGCATGTCGACGCCATGCTCGACAAGCGCGTCGACGGCATTATCGCCACCGGCAAGCGCATTGACCGCCATTTGCCGGTCGACCTGTCCAATCTGCGCGTCCCGGTGATCTATGCCTTCACCCAGCCCGATCCCGACGCCATCGCCTTCGTCTCGGACGATGCCGGCGGTGCACGGCTGGCTGTCGAGCATCTGTGCCGGCTCGGCCGCAAGCGCATCGCCCATGTGACGGGGCCCGCGAGCTTCGCCGTGGTGCATGCGCGGGCGCAGGCTTATCGCGACGTACTGGTCGAAAACGGCTTGCCGGTGACCGAGCCGCTGCTCGGCTCCTGGTCGGAAGCCTGGGGTCACGAGGCGGTGGCGCAGCTGTTCGACAGCAGGAATGAACGGCCGGACGCCGTCTTTTGCGGCAACGACCAGATCGCGCGCGGCGTCATCGATGCCTTGCGCGAGCGCGGCCTGAACGTTCCCGGCGATGTCGGCGTCATCGGTTTCGACAATTGGGAGATCGTGGCCGAGGCGACGCGCCCGCCGCTGACTTCGGTCGACATGAACCTGGTCGCCCTCGGGCGCGAGGCGGGGCTGACCCTGCTGTCGCTGGTCGGCGGCCAGCCCGCCGCGCCGGGCATTCGAAAACTGCCGTGCCGGCTGGTGGTGCGGCAGTCATGCGGCCATCCGCTGGATGGCTGAAAACCAAGCGCCGCGCAATCGGCGCCAAGCCGCGAACCGCGGCCAACCCTGGAGGAGGAGAACATGAGGAATCTGATTGCCAAACTGGCCCTGGCCGCTGCCGTTCTGGGTGGCGGCATCAGTGCCGCGGCCGCCGAGACGGCCAACATCTGGGTGCGCGCCGACGGCTCGAATTTCATGCCGAGGATCGTCGATGCCTACAACAAGGCGCACACCAACCAGATCAAGCTGGACATCATCCCCAACGCCGAGATCATCCCGAAATATGGTGCGGCGGCAGCCGGCGGCACGGCGCCCGACGCACTGTCGCTCGACCTGATCTACACGCCGTCCTTCGCCGCCGCCGGCCAGCTGGAAGACATCACCGACTGGGCGAAGTCCCTGCCCTATTTCTCGAGCCTGTCGCCAGCGCATGTGAAGACCGGCACCTACAAGGACCACATCTACGGCCTGCCGTTCTCGGCCGACGCCTCGGTGCTGATCTGGAACAAGAAGCTATTCAAGCAGGCCGGCCTCGATCCTGAAAAAGGCCCGACCAACTGGGCCGAGATCGCCGCCGACGCCGAGAAGGTCAACGCGCTCGGCGGCAACGTCAAGGGCTTCTACTTCTCCGGCAATTGCGGCGGCTGCAACATCTTCACCTTCACGCCGCTGATCTGGGCGTCAGGCGGCGACATCCTCAGCGAGGATGGCTCGAAGGCGACGCTGGACAGCCCGCAGCTGCGCGGCGCCATCGATCTCTACCGCTCGATGGTCAAGAAGGATCTGGTACCGGCAGGCGCGCAGACCGACACCGGCGCCAACTTCTTTGCCGCCTTTGCCGCAGGCAATATCGGCATCTCGCCATCCGGCGCCTTCGCCATCGGCGCGCTCAACACCCAGTATCCCGATATCGACTATGGCGTCACCTTCCTGCCGGGCAAGGACAGCGGCTGGTCGTCCTTTGCCGGTGGCGACAATTTCGTCGTCACCAAGGGCACCACGAAACTCGCCGTGGTGAAGGAGTTCCTCGATTTCGCCTATTCGCTCGAGGGCCAGACCATCCTGGCCAAGTACGGCAGCCTGCCGGTGCGCGGCGACATCGCCAAGGAGGCGCTGAAGGATCTCGATCCGCGCTACCAGATCGCCGCCGAGGCGATGGCCAAGGGCCGCACGCCCTATTCGGTGGTGTTCAACGATTTGATCAACTCCGCCAACGGCCCGTGGACGCAGATGATCAACGAGGTCTTCTTCGGCGACGACGTCGATGGCGCGATAGCCAATGCGCAGGAGACGATGCAGTCGATCATCGACCAGGCGCCGCAGAAGTAGCGGACGCCTGCCGGCCGCCCGTCCGTCTCCCTGGGCGGGTGGCCGCCCACCTCCCCTCGAGGGGAGGTCGGACCGCAGGTCCGGGCGGGGGTCGTCTCGGACGTGCTCGACGTTTTTTCTGTCGGCACGCTGCATAGACCCACCCCCGGCCTGCGGCCGGACCCTCCCCTCGAGGGGGAGGGAGACGCACCGCTAACGGAAGAACAGCCATGACCTCCATCGCAGCAGCAACCCCTGCCCCGCCACGCGCCCGAAAGCTGGTCGGTGCCGGCCGCCGGCAGTGGATCGGCCTGCTCTATGTCGCGCCGGCCGTCGCGCTGGTCGTCGTCTTCTTCCTCATCCCGCTTGGCATGACGGCGTGGATGTCGCTGCACAACTGGCCGCTGATGGGCGAGCACAGCTTTATCGGCCTTGGCAACTATGCCGCCATCCTGCGCGACACCAGGTTCTGGAACGCGCTCAAATTCACCGGTTACTACACCGTGATTGTCACCATCGCGATCTTCGTGGTGGCGTTTCCGCTGGCGCTGTTCGTCGAACGGCCGCGTCCGCTGACCAATCTCTACCGCACCATGTTCTTCATGCCGGCTGTTGTCGGCTTTGCTTCGGCGAGCCTGCTCTGGTCGTGGCTCTTGAACGTCGATTCCGGCCTGTTCAGCCCGGCCGCCTACGACCTCGGCCTGATCGACAGGAAGTTCAACCTGCTGGCCACCTTCCAGCCGGCTTTCTGGTCGATCATCGCCATGGTCGTCTGGAAGGTCGCCGGCTTCACCATGATCATCCTGATGGCCGGCCTGCAATCGATCCCTCAGGACCTCCAGGAGGCCGCCGTCATCGACGGCGCCGGGCCGTTCGCCAGGTTCAGGGCAATCACCCTGCCGCTGATGCGCCGCACGCTGGCGCTGGCGCTGATCCTGTCGGTCGCCGGCTCGATCCTCGCCTTCGACCAGTTCTACATCATCCTGCGCGGCGGCCCGCGCAACCAGACGCTGACGGCGGTCTACTGGATCTTCAACCAGTCCTTCGTGTCGTTCAAGCTCGGCTATGGCGCGGCACTCTCCATGGTGCTGCTGGTGATCCTGGTGGCGCTGAGCCTCGTCCAGCTGTGGCTGCTACGCAAGCCGGAGGGTCTCGACTGATGGCGCAGGCCGCCTCCCGCAACCGCCGGCTCGCCGCCCGTATCGCGGAGCATTCGACCGGCATTATCGCCTCGCTGCTGTTTGCGGCGCCGATCGTGTGGGCGGTGCTGTCGGCCTTCAAGCCGGCGCAGGAAGCGCGCCTGCCGCCGCTGCCGCCCTGGCCAACCACAGGCTTTTCGCTGGAGAACTATGCCACGCTCGACACCTTCGGCGACGGGCTCTGGGTCTCGGCGCAGAACAGCATCTACGTCTCGGCGATGACCGTCGTGCTGTCGGTCGCCGTCAGCGTGCTGGCCGGCTACGGCTTTTCGCGGTTTCGGTTTCCGTTCAAGGACCTGTTCTTCGTCCTCATCCTGTCGACGATCATGATCCCGTTCCAGTCGATCCTGACGCCGATCTTCCTGGTGCTGACCAAGCTTGGCCTGCACAACACGCTGACCGGCCTGGTCGGCGTCTATGTGACGCTGCAGCTGCCGTTCTCGATCTTCATGATGCGCAACGCCTTCGACGCGGTGCCGCGCGAGATCGAGGAAGCCGCCCGCATGGACGGCGCCGGCAATATCACCATGCTTTGGAAGGTGATGCTGCCGCTGGTCTGGCCGGGCGTCGTCACCATCGCGCTGTTTGCCTTTCTCGGCGCCTGGAACGAATTCCTCGCCGCGCTCGTGCTGATGACCGACCAGTCTAAATTCACGCTGCCGGTGATGATGACGGCGCTGCAGTCGGGCCGCTTTGGCGCCATCGACTGGGGCGCGGTGCAGGCGGGCGTCACCGTGATGATGGTGCCGTGCCTGATCCTGTTCCTGGTTCTGCAGCGCTTCTACATCCGCGGCCTGATGGCCGGGGCCGTCAAGTAAATCGACCGAATGGAGTAAGTTCATGACCGCATCGCCATCCGCCCAACCCTTCAAGGCAAATGAGTTGGAAAAGACGGGCAAGCCTAAACTCGCCTTCCGCCCGTTGCTGGTGCCGCAGGTCGACGTGCACGGCTTCTGGGGCGACCGCGCGGACGCGGTCGCCAGCGCCACCGCCGGCATCCTCTACGACCGCTGCGTCGAGGCCCGCATGCTGGAGCAGATCGACCCAGACCGGCCCTCGCCCGGCGTCGTCATCCCGTTCCATGTCAGCGACGGCTTCACCGCCCGCACGGTGACGACGCAGATGTTCTGGGATTCCGACTGGGGCAAGACCATCGAAACCGCGGCCTATTCGCTCTACCGGCGCAAGAACCCCGAACTGGAAAAGAAGATCGATGCCGTTATCGACATGTATGAGAAGCTGCAGCGGCCGGACGGCTATCTCTCGAGCTGGTATCAGCGCATCCAGCCCGGCCTGCGCTGGACCAATTTGCGCGACTGCCACGAGCTCTATTGCGCCGGCCACCTGATCGAGGGCGCGGTCGCCTACTACCAGGCCACGGGAAAACGCAAACTGCTCGATGTGATGTGCCGCTTCGTCGACCATATCGCCACGGTGCTGGGGCCGCAGCCCGGCCAGAAACATGGCTATTGCGGCCATGAGGAGATCGAGCTGGCGCTGGTCAAGCTGGCGCGGGTGACGGGCGAGCAGAAGTACATGGAGCTGGCGAAATACTTCATCGACCAGCGCGGCCAGCAACCGCATTATTTCGACGAGGAGGCCCGCGCCCGCGGCGCCGATCCGAAGGATTTCCATTTCAAGACCTATGAGTACAACCAGTCGCACATTCCGGTGCGCGAGCAGGACAAGGTCGTCGGCCACGCGGTGCGGGCAATGTACCTCTATTCGGGCATGGCCGACATCGCCACCGAATATGGCGACGACACGCTGCGGGCAGCACTCGACCGGCTGTGGGACGATCTCACCACCAAGAGCCTCTACATCACCGGCGGACTGGGGCCGTCGGCGGACAATGAGGGCTTCACCAGCGATTACGACCTGCCCAACGAGAGCGCCTATGCCGAGACCTGTGCCGCGGTCGGGCTGGTGTTCTGGGCCAGCCGCATGCTCGGCATGGGGCCGAACGCCCGCTACGCCGACATGATGGAACGCGCCCTCTACAATGGCTCGATCTCGGGCCTGTCGCTCGACGGCTCGCTGTTCTTCTATGAGAACCCGCTCGAAAGCCGCGGCGCCCACAACCGCTGGAAATGGCACCGCTGCCCCTGCTGCCCGCCCAATATCGGGCGCATGGTCGCCTCGATCGGCAGCTATTTCTACAGCCTGGCCGACGATGCTGTTGCCGTTCATCTCTATGGCGACTCGACCGCCCGCTTCGACATATCGGGCGTCCCGGTCAGCCTGACGCAGGCGAGCCGCTATCCCTGGGACGGCGCCGTCGGGATCACGCTCGAGCCGCAGGCGCCGGTGGAGTTCACGCTCCACCTGCGCATCCCGGACTGGAGCGCCAGTGCCGAATTGGCGGTGAACGGCGACCCGGTCAATCTCGACGATGTCACCAGCGACGGCTACGCCGCGATCCGCAGGACATGGAAAAAGGGCGACCAGGTCCGGCTCGATCTCGAAATGCCGATCGAGCGGCTCTATGCCAACCCGCAAGTGCGACAGGATGCCGGCCGTGTCGCGCTGTCGCGCGGTCCGCTGATCTACTGCGTCGAGGCGACCGACAATGAAAGCCAGTTGCATCGCCTGACGCTGCCCAGGACGGCACCCGTCGAAGCGCAGCTGCGGCCGGAGCTTCTCGGCGGCGTGGTGACGCTGTCGACCACCGCGCAAGCCGATGCCGGCGACGGCTGGCAAAGCGGGCTCTACAGGCCCGAGCCGCCAGCCACCACACAAACGCGCCTGACCGCCATTCCCTATTTCGCCTGGGATAACCGCGAGTCCGGCGAAATGCTGGTGTGGCTCAGGGACGGGTGAGAGAGCCTGTGGAGTTTCCAAACAGGCTCTGAGCGCTCAGCCGATCTTGTAGATCAGGCTCAGCCGCCCGCCCGGCAATTGCTCGACCTTGGTGAGTTCCAGGTCGCGGCGCTGCGCGGTGGTCGAAAACAGCACCTTGCCCTCGCCGGCGATCAGCGGATAGACGACGAGGCGAAGCTCATCCACCAGCCCGGCCTCGATCAGGCTGTCGACGATCGTCGATCCGCCCATCAGGTAGATGTCCTTGCCGGGCTGGCGCTTCAGTGCCGCGACATCGTCGTTGGACCTGAGAAACCGCGTCATCGGCCAGTTGGCTGAATTCAGCGTGTTCGACAGCACATAGTGCGGTGTCTTGGCGGCAAAGCGTGCCCAGGGCAGCTCTTCCCGCGCGGCGGGCTTGCCGGTCATCGGCAGCGGCTCGTCGGGCGCGTTCTGGATCGCGGTCCAGTACTGTTCGTAGCCTGGATACATACGGCCGCCGAGCAGGCAGGCATCGACCTGATCCGTCAGCCCATAGTCCTCCGCCCAGTCATGCACCCAGTCGGCGAAGCCGGCCGGCCCCTCCGCCTTGCCGTCGACGGAAATCTTCATGGCGGCGATCAATTTACGCATAGCATTCTCCTTGGCGCACAGAGGCGCGATATCCGGTTGAAATTTTCGCAGAGTGGTTTGGGGCGCTGCCGGAAGGCAGCGGTCTGTCAGGCGAGCGCGCGCTCGCTTTCGGTCATCCCTTCACCGACATTGGGATGGCCCTTGCCGGTCAGGATCAGCGCGCGAAGGCTGCCGTTGATGTAGGTGCCCCATCCCTCGGAGCAGGCTTCATAGCATTCATAGTCGGGCACCAGGCCGACATGGGTGAAGCGGACTTCCGTCTCGCCGCCCCCCGTTTCATCGCGCTTGGCGGTGATCTCGAACACGATCCGTGTGTCCGTCCATTCGGTCTTGTCATGCGTGAAGGAGAAGTGGTTCTCCAGTACGTGCCAGGCGACCTTCTTGCCCGGGATCAGTTCCGTCACCTGGATGCGGCAGCGATGCAGGTCCCGGTAGTGGTAGTCGAAGACGGCGCCGGTCTTGTCGGTGCGGCCTTCTATTTCCTGCGACCACCAGCCTCTGGCATTGGTGATGGCGGCAAAGGCGGCCTCGGGGCTGCAGTCTACGGTGAAGGTGGTGGCAAAGCTGTCCATGATCGTCTCCTTGGCGCACAAAGGCGCGGTTACGCGGCCCGCGGGCCGCGGTTCAAAACTTTCGGGAAATGTTTGGAAAGGCCGCTGCAGGCAGCGGTGGTCATGCGGGCCATCGCCCGCTTGTCAGTCGTCGTTCAGGCAAGTCTCGAAGTGCTTTCTCGCTATCGTCTCCTTTAGTAGATTGGCATTTCTCCTGTTCAGGCCGGCAGGCGCCGGTCGTAGTCCAGCCTCAATCTCGCCCAGCCATCCCAGAACGGCTCCGGCTGTTCTCCGCGCAAGCGGGCGGCGAGAATGTCGAGATGCATGTGCCAGCCGGGGGCGATGTTGAGCATCAGCGAACGGTCACCCAGGCGGCGATGGACGATGGTGAGCAGCACATCTTCGCCTTGCGGGGTGAGTTCGAAGGTGACGCCGCCGGTGCTGCCCCAGGTGATGACGAGCCGGTGCGGCGGTTCGATCTCGGTGATCTCGCCTTGCATGCTGTGCACGGCTGGAAATCCTGGCGGGCGCTCGCCGGCCGGTTCGGTCAGCTCGTCATTGCGCCAGGTCAGTTCGAAGGGCGAGCCGGCCTCTTGTCCCATCGGGCCAGCCGCCAACCACTGGCGGCGCAACTCCGAGTCGGTGATGTAGGCCCAGATGCGCTCAGCCGGACCCGGCAGCAGCCGTTCGATGGTCAAGGTGGCGGGCTCGGTGAGCGTGCCATAGGGGGTCAAGCCGTTGCGGTCGGTCATGTCTGATCTCCCTTCTTCTGCGTCGCGGATTTGCGCGCGTCGTCTTCGCGCAGCAATCGTTCCAATATGTCGAGCCGCCCCGTCCAGAAGCGCGAATAGGCTCCAAGCCACTCATGCGCGCTGGCCAGCGGCCCGGGCTCGAGGTGGCAGACATGCGTGCGACCAAGCACCTCGCGGCGGATCAGCCCGGCATTTTCCAGCACCTTGATGTGCTTGGAAGCAGCCGCAAGCGACATCGCGAACGGTTCGGCCAACTGGCTCACCGTGCGCCCGCCGCTAGCGAGTTCGCGCAGCATCTGCCGGCGGGTCGCATCGCCAAGGGCGTGAAAGACCTGATCCATCTCGTATGTGAGTAATTCAACCATGTAGTTGAATATGCATGCGCGGCTTTTGATTGTCAACCGTTTGGTTGAATATTATTTGAGACACTGAAAACGAGCGGTTGTTGCCCTTCAGCCGGCGACGTGGGCGCGGCCGATCTCCTCGGCCACCAGTTCCTGCAACTGCCACAGATTGCGGTCGCGAATGCCGCAGGCTTCAAGATGGCGGATGGTCTCGAAGAGGTACTCAGCACCCGAGCCCCAATGGCCGACTGCCGTGGCCAGCGTCGCCGCGATCGCCTGCTTGTCGAGCTTGCCGGCATAGCGCGGATTGCCGGGATCGACGACGAAGCCAAGCGCGCGGGCAACGCCGCCTTCGGTCCTGACCTGCAGCCAGCGCGGCACGTTGACGGCGGGCAGGATGGTCATCTCGCGACGCAGCAGCGCTTCGAGATTGGCCGCCACCGGATCGGCGATCTCGAACACCATGCCCTGGCACTGGCCACCGCGATCCAGCGCCATCATCAGGCCAGGATTCTCGACCGTGCCGCGAAACCGCTTGACGGTAAAACAGAACGAACGGTGCCAGCCGGTCGCCACTGCCCGCTCGCCACCCCTCACCTCGCCGACCGGCTTCCACAGCAGCGAGCCATAGGCGAACAGTTTTACGGGCCCAGCCGGCGCGCCGGCCAGCACCTCGTCGCGGATGCGCGCATAATCGGCGTCGGTCATGTAGACCATGCCCGGCGTCGGCCCGGCATCCTCGACCGCGCGCATGGTAAGAGCGACGAGTTCCTCGGTCAGTGCCATCGGCGCCTTGCGCGGCTCCGACTTGCATGGCGATGCAGAGGAAATGGCCTTGTTCATCCTTGCGCTCCCAGCCTCGCCGCCATGTTGCCGAAGGTTGGGAGATTCTCAAGGGCGACCGGCGCGAAATCCGCCGCTCGATGCCGGGCGTGCGCGAGAGGCCCGCCCGGCCAGTCTGTTCTAGTGCTTGGTGCTCTTGCCGCCAATTGGGATGCGCTTTGCCTTGCTCTGCGCCTTCTCCGACTTCGGCAAGGTGACGGACAGCACACCGTTGCGGAAATCGGCCGCGACCTTATCTTCTGCGACTTCGAAACCGAGCGGGATGCGACGTTCGAAGCGGCCGTAGAACCGCTCGGAGAACTGACGTTCCCTGTCCTCGGCTTCGGCGTGTTTTTCGCCGCGCAACGTCAGGACGCCATCATCGAGCAACACCTCGATGTCCTTCTCTTCCATGCCGGGTATCTCGGCCGTCACGCGGATCTCCTTGTCCGTTTCGGAGATTTCCACGCTGGGCCAGCCACCACCGGAAGAGAACCTGCCCAAGGACGGAAGCCGAGAATCGAAGCTGCGGAACATGTCGTCGACCAGGCGGCTCATCTCTCGACGCAGACCCGTGAACGGGTCCCGGTCGCCTTCGCGAAAGAGGCTCGGAGCCTGGTTGGTGTCGCGGCTCCACGGCATGAGATCACGAATAGTCATTGCACTTGCTCCCTTCTTAATTCTGTTTCTGGTTCGTTTGTATGCTCTGGCAATCATGCTCGAGGACAATGCGCCGTCGGGCGCAGGCATCGCTGCCGGCCCCGTTTGCGCTTGCTGTTTCGCTCTGCTTCTGGTCCGATCCGCTCCACATTTGGGAACCGGTCGCGGCTCTCGCGCGGCTTCATCGCCTCCGGCGCGTGATGCCCGAATTCGATGGTCACAAGGCCATCGATCAGGCCGGCGCCGCCCATCAAGCCGGCGCCCGCGTCTGCACCGGCCCCATCCGGCGCCGGCATGATCGATCTGGGGTTCGCGGCTATGACGTCAAGACCTGGTAATGCAATGTGATCGTTGAATGCAAAGCGTGTCTAACACACTGGCGAACCACTCATATTGGGCATGCCTTGGGTCTCAAGGGGCGCCAGCCGGATTGCCCGTTGCTCGCCCTCACTACGACACCAGCGGTATCGGCACCTCAAGCCCTTTGATCAGCGCGTCGCGAAACAGTGCGATGGGGCGGCCGAGTCGTCCGGCCGGCGGCCGGTGCAGCAGCCATGCGCGCACTTGCGGCTTGAAGTCCGGGCAATCGATGACCTCGACCACATCGCGCCACCGGCTGTCGGCGAAGGCGCCCGGCGTGACGATGCCGATGCCGTGGCTGCGCGCCACCAGCGACATTCTGAGGTCGACATTGAGCGCCTCCACCCCGACCTGGAACGGCAGCCTTGCGGCCTCGAAACTCTGGCGGATGAAGGCGCGAAACCCGCAGCCGTTTTCATTCATCACCCAGGGAAAGCGCGACAGCGAGGCAAGGTCGGCGGGTCTCGGCACGCCAATGGCGGGTGACGCAACCAGCAGCACCGACTGCACGCCGAGATCGTCGTGGACCAGTTCGTCCGGCGGCGCCACGCCTTCGGCGAGGCACACCGCCACCGCGTCGAGCTCGCTGCGCGCCACTTGCTCCACCAGCCTCGGCGACCAGCCGGAGGTGATGCGCAGCGTCAATTGCGGAAACGCGGCGCGCAGGCTGTCGAGCGGCAGCGCCAGCGCGGCATCGGAGAGATAGGGCATGATGCCCAGCCGGAACTCGCCCTTGACCTCGCCTTGCGGCGACACGCCGGCCTTCAGGTCTTCGAGCGAGCGCAGCACGCGGCGGCCATGCTCATAGGCCTCGCGGCCGGTGGCGGTCGGCTTCAGCGGCTTCGACTGGCGGTCGAGCAGCTCCGTTGCCAGCCCATCCTCCAGATTCTGGATGCGGCGCGTCACGCCCGGCTGGGTGAGGTTGAGCCGGGCCGAGGCACCGACGATCGAGCCGGTTTCGACCACGGCGATGAAGGCTTCGAGATCAGGGATGTTCATGCGCTTCTCGCATAATCATTATCGAATTGATTGAATTGTAGCATGATAATGCTTCGGCATAAAGTCCTCCCACGATATGCAATGAGGACCCAATGCTCGATACGCCAATGCCTGATACGCCAATGCCTGATACGAATGACGGCCAGATGGCCGGGCCGGCCGCGACCATCACCGGTCCGCAGACGCTACTCTTTGCCACCGCGGCCGGCATCATCGTCACCAATCTGTTCGCCCCGCAGACTCTGGTCGGCCTGATCGGGCCATCGCTCGGCGCCAATGCGGCAAGCGTCGGCCTCGTTGCGATGGCCACCCTGCTCGGCTACGCCGCCGGCCTGTTCTTCCTGGTGCCGCTCGCCGACCTCTCGGAAAACCGCGCCTTGATCCTGCGCATGCTGATCGCGGCGGCCCTGGCGGCCGGCGTCGCCGCACTGGCGCCCAGCGCCGCCGCGCTGCTGATCGTCCTGTTCATCCTGGGTGCTGCCTGCTCGGCCATCCAGATCCTGGTGCCAATCGCCGCCTCCATGGCTCCGCCCGGACAGGATGGCCGCGTCATCGGCGACGTCATGAGCGGGTTGATGGTTGGCATTCTCTTGGCGCGTCCGCTGGCCAGCCTGATCGCCGATGCCTGGGGTTGGCGCGCCTTCTACGGCCTCAGCGCCGCAGCCCTTGTCGTGCTCACATGCGTGCTCGCCTTCACCTTGCCGCGACGGCGGCCGGCAGCGAAATCGTCCTATGGCGCGCTGATCGCCTCGCTGCTCGACCTGCTGCGCGACGAGCCGGTGCTGCGGCGGCGGGCGCTGACAGCGGCCCTGGTGATGGCGGCGTTCAGCCTGTTCTGGACGGCGGTGGCGTTGCGCCTGGCCTTGCCGCCTTTCGATCTCGGCCAGCGCGGCATCGCGCTGTTCGCGCTGGTCGGCGCCGGCGGCGCGGTGGTGACGCCGGTGTTCGGCCGGGCCGGCGATCGCGGCTGGACGCGCTCCGCCACCATCGCCTGCCATCTCTTGCTGATCGGCTCGATGGCGCTCTCGGCCTGGGCCGGCTCCTTCCAGATGGGAGCCTCATGGGGACCCTTGGTGCCGATGGGTATCAGCGCCGTGTTGCTCGACATCGGCGTCACCGGCGACCAGACGCTCGGCCGTCGCGCCATCAACCTGCTGCAGCCCAAGGCGCGCGGCCGGCTCAACGGCCTGTTCGTCGGCATCTTCTTCATCGGCGGCGCCATCGGCTCGATGCTGGCCGGCATCGCCTGGACCTGGGGCGGATGGCCAATGGTCTGCGCCATCGCCGCCGCCTTCGGCCTTGTTGCCCTTCTGGTCGACTGGATCGGCGGACCGGAATGAGCGCCTGGGAACGATGTTGCCGGCAAACTGTTCTAGTCCTTGCCGGAGGATGTCATGAACGATGCGTCGGCAAAACCCGCGGGCCTCGTCCTTTCATCGACGGAGCGCGTGAATACGCTGTCGCATTTTCACCGCGCCGAGATCGCGCGCATGGCGGGATGGCGCGACCGGCTCGACAGGACGACGAACTGGGCGATCACGGTGGTGGCGGCGCTGCTTTCGGTATCGCTGTCCACGGCCAGTGCGCATCACGGCGTGCTGCTGTTCGCCATGCTGCTGATCCTGCTGCTGCTGTGGATCGAGGCGCGCCGCTATCGGTTCTTCGACTTCTACCGGGCTCGCGTGCGGCAGTTCGAACGCCACTATTTCGCGCAGATATTCTCCCCGCAGCCCGACTTTGCCTCTGATTGGCTGCTCGTCGTCGGCGAAGGCCTGCGCGCGCCGAAGTTTCTGCTATCGCAGCGCGCTGCGCTGGCGCGCCGCCTGCGGCGAAATTACATCTACCTGTTCATGATCCTGCTGCTGGCCTGGGTGGTCAAGATATCGACCCCCAGCCTTCAGACCGTGGGCCTCAGGACCGGGTTTGTCGGTTCGCTTCGCCAGGCCGTCGACAGCGCCGCCCTTGGCCCCGTTCCCGGTGTGGCGATCGTGGTTATCGTAGCGGCATTCTATGCCGGGCTGCTCGCCTTCGTCATTTTCGCGGCCGACGACGACGGCGAACTTTCCTTCGGCGACGTCCACGTCTGACGTCGACGTCTGGCGACAGGCGGCTGCAACGCAAATGGCGGCCCTCGCGTTGTCCTGGTCAGCCCGCGAAGGCGTTTGAGGGCGCCAAGCCGGGCAGCGGCAAGCCCGCTAGATGCCGAAGAATTGCCTGCCGATCATGTAGCCCAGCGCCGCCACGACCAGCGGAAACAGCGCCGGCGCGACCTTGCCGAGAGAGGAGACTTGCTGGTCCTTCGCCCGCGTGTGGCGCGCATTGCCGAGATTCTTGGTCATTGCTGCCTCAGGTTCGAACAATTCATTAGCAAACGCTGATTAACAGCATGGCCGCATTAACGGCTTGGAAAGAAATTAGATCAAATAGCGGACCATTGCCTGCTGCCGCCGATCTCGGCGGCAGCAGGCACATCGGCGCCCGCCGGGACGGCCTCCGCTCGGCCCCTTATCCGCCGAGATAGAGGCGGTGCAACTCGTCCGGCGACCTCACCCACATCGTCTCCGGCCTGATGCAGATGGCGATCGGCGAGGCGCACAAGCTCGACGAGGCCGGCAGCCGGCGCGTCGGCGAAAGCCTGATCCAGCTGGTCAACGGCCTGATCCAGGCGAAGCCCATGGCGCCCGAATTCCGCCGCTCGCCGCTGGAAGCGCTGCGCGAGCGCATCGTCGCCTATATCGACGCCAATCTGGCGCGCAGCAGCCTGTCGGCCGAAGACATCGCCCGCCACATGGGCTGCTCCCGCCGCTATCTGCACCGCGCCTTCGAAGGCGAAGGCGCCACCCTGGAACGTTTCGTCTGGCACCGCCGGCTGGAGCGCAGCAAGGAAGAACTGCTGTCCCCCGCCCGCGCCTCGGCCTCGATCTCCGAAATCGCGTTTGCCTGGCGGATCAATTCGAGCGCGCATTTTTCGCGGGCGTTCAAGAGCAGGTATGATGTGGCGCCAAGGGAGTTGCGGGAGAGGTTGCGGGCGGTGGTGCATTAGGGGGCAAAAACGGCTCTGAATGAGCTTGAGCCCGAAGTCGACCTTCGCAGACCGAATCCTGAATGGCTGCTTTGCGCCGCATCTCGGTCATCAAAGTTAGCAGTGTCACTGCCTAAAAGCGGACGTTAGTGACGCCGCGCTGGAGGTCGCGGTAGCGCCATCTCCGGACCTACGGATCGCCATCAGGACTGTCGCGTATCGGACCTCTTGCGGACCTTTGCGTGATTTGCCGTCGTCGCTGGCAAGACAGTTCGGGTCGCAATGTGTCAGTTAAAATCAAGAACAAGTGGGATTTGGATACGCAGTCACGGCATTGGGGCGGCTATGGCATGCTACTGGCGCGGATTTTCAAGGAACTTGAGACTGCCGAGCCGAACTGCACGGTCATAAAACCTCATCAGCCCGAATACGAGACGCTGCGTAAGGTGTGGAATGGCACGGTAGATCGGCGACCTGCCGCGATTGTCCGCCCGAGAACGGCCGCCCAAGTGGCAAAGGCCGTGCAGCTTGCGGCTGAATGCGGTGCTCTATTGGCAGTCAGGTGCGGCGGCCATAGCTTCCCCGGCTTGTCGACCTGCGATGGTGGAATTGTTCTCGATCTGTCGGCAATGAACCATGTCGTCATTGACCCCGTGTCCCGCGCCGCTGAAGTCGAGGGCGGTGCATTGCTTGGGCATCTGGATGTGGCAGGCGCCGCTGCCGCTGCCGGTGCCGGTGCCGGTGCCGGTTAGGGGATAGTTCGCCGAGGGCCACGGCGTAGCTGAATCTGGCGGGTACCGCAGCATTTTTTGAACTTCCTACCTGAACCGCAAGGACATGGATCATTACCGCCGCGTTGCAGCCGGCCGATCAGGGGGAGTATCGCTGCTGAAGGCAGGAGCGTCGCCACAAGGGCAGCCAACTTGGCTGAGATGCCCGGCACGATGAGGCGACGACCGGATTTGAACCCTCGCCACGCGCGTTCGGCTACAGCCTCCGGATCCAGCTTGGGCAGGATGTTGAAGAGCACTGTCTGATAGGCGCCGGACCTTTCGAGAAACTCCGTCGACACCGGCCCTGGTGCCACGCATGTGACCGTCACACCGGTTCGGCGCAACTCCTGATGAAGCGCCTCTGAGAAGAAGCGCACGAAACCTTTGCTGGCGAAGTACAAAGCCATATAAGGCCCGGGAACGAACCCGGCCACGGAACTGAGATTGAGCACCCCACCCCGTCGGCGCGCCACCATTCCCGGCAGAAAATGGAGGGTCAGTTCTGTGAGGGAATGTATATTAAGATCGATGATGCCGAGTTGACCATCAATAGGGAGCGCCGTCGCTGCGCCCCGTAGGCCATAGCCGGCGCTGTTGACCAGGACATCACAGATCAAGCCGTGTGCGGACAGAAAGTCCTCCAGGCGCGTTGGCGCATCGCCTGCCACGAGATCCAACTCGAGCGTGAATGCCTCGCCCCCCCCCTCCCGAACCTCAGCCGCCGCGGCGGCCAAACCCTCGGGCGAGCGGGCAACGAGCACAATCGCACCGCGCTCTCGTGCAGCGACGCTCGCAATCGCCCGGCCAATTCCACCCGAGCCGCCAATCACGACGACGGCTGGCCGGAATTCACGGTGCGAAATCATCTCGCGTTCCTCTGTCTTGAAGGAGCGGCGACACTTTGACCGAGCAGCAACACTTCATCGGCGACAGCGCCGTTCAGAATCTTTTCGAATCTCTCCAGCGCTCGTGCGACGTTCGCTCCATCCATTACCCGGTGATCGTAGTGGATGCGGACATTCACCGATCCATCTTCGCCGATCGGACCGTAGTTCAGAAGCGTGGTCAATGGTGTGAGCGGGTTGAGCGATTCCGCACCGAGGCCTGAATAGACGGACAGTTGGAAGGTACCGAAGTAATTTGCCCTTTGCCGGGCGATGTTCAATCCCAGCCACATAAGCAGCCACCTGAGGGGCGCGGGCGCACGGGCCATGCGCAACGCACGCCGGAACTCCGTGACCTCCAGGATCGGCCGTGACCGAGCCGCGTGGATGGACGCCTCAAGTTCTGTGATAGAGTAGCGCTCTGGGCCCTTGATGCAGCTCAACAGAACGGCCGGCTCGCCCTCATATTCGCGCTCGTGGGCAATCGAGGCTACGCTTACCGGATACTCGTAAAGCTGCGGCCAGGGCAATTTGACATAGGCGCGTCGAAGCTCGGGCGTCTCTCGGGCGAGAAGCGCGTATCCCTTCAGGAAGATCGCGGTCCAGGAGGGCCTGGTCTGTTGCGCCATTCTAGCCCTTACGAGTGGGCCGAGGTTCATCTGACGCTGCACCGCGACCCGTGGCACGCCGATCGAAAACCTCATCAGATCGCCAACAAGGCGCCGGGGCGCCGAAAGCTTGAGGGCTCGGCCTCGCATCAAATGTACCTCTAATAAAGATAAGGGACTATTCGCTTGGTCTTTTCCATATAGGCACGGTATTGCGGGCCGAAATTCTCCAGCATCATACGCTCTTCCTTGTCCACTCTCAGCAGGAAAAGGACTGCGAACCCAATCAAACCCGATATGCCCGCAATCCAGTTCGCCAGCAGAAAGACCTGGGCGAGGCCCATGAGCAGGAACGAGGTATACATCGGGTGGCGGACCAAGGCGTATGGTCCGGCGCAGATGAGTTCATGCCGTTCGCGAATCTCCAGCGTAATCGACCAGTTCCGGCCAAGTTCCTTGTGGGATCTGCGAAAAACCCATAGCGCGGAGCAGAAGATGATTGTGCCGAGAGCCACGGCCCACGCGCTGGCCGGGTGGTCAGCCGCTGCGGGCATGCCGGTGACAACATAGAAGGCAGGCAGGATTGCGAGGCCAAACAGAGCAGATGCAAGCCCGACGATGTCGGAACGTGAGCGGTAGCCAGTTACAATTCGCACGCGCCTCGCCCGGCGCTCGAAGGGATACCGGATCACGTACCAAGCAACGATGCCGATCACCCAAATGGCCTCGCCAAGTGAGGGTGCCGCAATGCTCACTTCAGGTCACCGGCGCCCTTTCTGCGGTCGCGACTGTAGCAGCTGCCCCTGAGTATGGCCACTTCACCCACCGCCTCGATTTCGTCACCGGCCGACCTTCAGGCGCAGCGATCCTCTCCGAGTTGATCCGCAGACGCGAAAGCCGGAGGGGCAGTACCGATCGCATTCGGTCCCATTCATCCCTCGAATCTTTGCTATGTATTCATCTCCCGAAGCTCGGTTATGAATTGTTGCGGCCGGAGCTGAATGGCGGGAGTCTTATATCCCATGGAATGCGCGATGTCCGCCACGAAGCCGTTGCAGTTCAAGACCGTCGCCTGCCAGACATGCGAGCTCGCCTGCAGCTTGCGGATGTAGGCAACGACTTTGTCGTATTCGGCCCGGGTCAATATGATTTGCCAGCTTGCGGATCTGTATGGTTCTTCCAGATCACCGTCGCTCCACCCGGTTTCGGCTGGCACCGGCACGACATGGCCCAGAACATAGGGAACCGCACTGTTCGAAGCCGGGTGAAGGCCCGCGACTTGGGGATCGATCATTCTCCCGGCCCGGTCTAGGCGCCCAAAAACTGCGTAGGTGTGGCCGTAGCTTAGGGCGTAGCGGGAGCGGAACTCGATGAAGTACCGCTCGTCCTTTTTTTGAGGCGCAGCTCCGCCATCGGCAGAAGATACGAAATTCGGCTGGGGCGGCAGGTCTTTCGTCTGACATGCCGTTGCCGGGAGGGCCACCAACGCCACAAGCAAGAGACGGCTATTTACAAGCGTCATCGCCGCGTCCATTCCCGAACTTCACAAAGCACAGACCTAATAACAGCCTATGCCCGCCAACCGCGCCGTAGGCTATGAAGCCGGCCAAAGCCCCGGCTGCGTATGTATGGGGAAGGGCTTGGCACCCCTTCCCCATACAAGCCGGTCCTTACTTAATCACTGGTTGCTCTACCGGAGCGGGTTCCGGCGGCGGGGCCTTCCCCTTTCCTTTGCCGATCCAGTCGTTCGCGCAGCCGCTCAGGCTCGCAACGGCGAGCACAGCAACCATTGCAATCAATGTCCTGCTCATCAAGCAATCCTTTCCCCGGGGGCGGAATAGCCGATACAATCGCCACAAATAACTTGCGACCGCACTAAACTACTCGCGAACTGCATCAAGGCCTAGTGCAGAAATGACACAGTTGGCACTCGGTGGCCGGGCGGCACATTTACGTGACGTGCTGGCAGAATTCACCATCCGCCGGAGATCAGGCGTGCGGCGCATCTCAGACTATCAAATAACCACCACCGTCGTGCCCAAAGGGGTACGGTCGTAGAGGTCAATGATGTCGTCATTTATCAAACGGATGCACCCGTTCGACACCTCCGTGCCTATCGTCCAAGGCTCGTCTGTGCCATGCACCCGGAAGTGGGTGTCGCGCCCGCCTTGATAGAGATAAAGGGCACGCGCACCAAGCGGGTTGTTTGGTCCGCCGGGGACCCCCCCTGCATACTGCACCAAGCGCGGCTTGCGCTTCATCATGCTGGCGGTTGGTGTCCACGACGGCCATTCCGCCTTGCGGCCGACGGTCGCTGTACCCTTGAACGAAAGTCCCTGCTCGCCGACGCCGACGCCGTAGCGCGTCGCCCACCCGTCCCTCTCGACGGCATAGAGGAAGCGTTGCGAAGTATCGACGACGATTATTCCGGGCGGCTCGCTTCCAGAATACCTCACACGCTGCCGCGTGAAGCGAGGATCCAGGCCCCTCCTTGCTGCGAACGCGGATGAAATCGGCTCCGCCGCCTGTCGTAACGCTGACGTACATCCGGAAACCATCAGAGCCAGACTACCCAGCACGAGCCCCCGGCGCGCAATGTGGTTATTGTCCATTTCTACCTGCTAAGAAAATGGTCAGCCTACCGCCGTCGTCTCTAACACTCCAAGGCCCGTCGGCCAAGTCTACGCCTTGCCCGAACTGACCTGGTTAGGCGCCACGCAGGTGACATGGTAAGGCGTAGGGTGAGTTCACAGGATTAACAAGGGAGTGGAGCGAAACTTCTTGCGATAATCATCTGCCTCTGTTCGGTTATGTCACAATGGGCAGAGGATAGAGACGATGAAGCCTGACTTCCAGGGTAAAGTCGCGATTGTGACCGGCGCGGGCTCCGGAATAGGAGCGGCCGTTTCACGGCAACTCGGACTAGAAGGAGCCGAGGTTGTTGTCGCCGACCTTGATGCTGAGGCCGCGCATTGCAAAGCCGCCGAAATACGCTCGCAAGGAGGCAGGGCCCACGACCTTGCGGTCGATGTCACGGATGCGGCAGCCGTGGAAAAGCTGGTCGAGTTCACTGTTGAAAAATGCGGTGGACTGGATATGGCGGTAAACAATGCAGGTATCGACGGCGTTCGAAAAGCAACGGCAGACTATCCGCTCGACAACTGGCACAAGCTGATAAACGTCAACCTAAATGGCGTTTTCTACTGCATGAAGTACGAAATCGCCGCCATGCTGGATCGGGGCGGAGGCGCCATCGTCAACATGTCCTCCGTTCTCGGTTCCGTGGGTTTGCCAACTGCGTCCGCATACACGGCAGCGAAGCATGGGGTTGTTGGACTGACCAAGGTTGCGGCGATCGAATATGCGAGATTGGGAATTCGAATCAATGTCGTCGGCCCCGGCTGGATCGAGACACCACTTTCGGAGCAAGTGGAGGCAGCAGCTAACCGGCGCATGGCAGACCTCCAGCCGATGGGCAGGCGCGGGAAACCGGAAGAGGTAGCTGCTCTTGTGTGCTTCCTCTTGTCCGATCAGGCTAGCTTTATTACCGGAAGCTACCATCTGGTGGACGGGGCTTACACCGCCCACTAGGTGGATGGTGGCGAGCGTCAAAGCGCAGAATGACGAGCAAGCGTGGCGTGCCAGTTAGGTGACGAAGGCCAAGGCGGCGCCAAAGCCGGCACACACTATGATGGTGAAGGCAAAAAGCGGCAGTAGCCAGCGCGGTCGTTGGGTGTGCCAGTCGTTCGGGCCATGTCGGTTCATGGCGCGTCCTTTCGCAGCCTTGTTTCCCGCCCCCCGTATGTAGCTGTAATGAGATACAAGAAAGGGTGCCGCAACGTAGTTAAGAGTTTGCTAATGCAAGGACGCATCGGTTCACCGAGGTCGGTAGTTTCGGTCAGATGTTGACTCCAACTCGCCGTGGAGACGCGTTTCTCATCGGCGATCTTTCACAGGCCACCCGTTTCAGTGGCTTGACCGACAAGGCCATCGAGCGAGCCGAATACGGGCTCCGGAACGACCCAAACGTCGCCGATTATTATCTCGTGATGAAGGCGAATGCCCTGACGGATATCGAAAAGTACGCCGAATCTGCTGCCCTGATCACGAAGGCGTCAGACTACCTGATCACTGTTCCGCTGCTACGTGCCATCAACGATGTCCATATTGGAAAAACTGACGATGCACGCAATGAAGTCCTCAAGGCGCTTGCCATGCAGCCGTGGCTTAAGGCCACGCGGTGGCGCGATATGACGTTCCATATCAATCCTGCAGTGATTGATCGACAGGTGGCCGACCTGGTGGCCGCGGGACTGCCAATGAAGTAGGTTTCGGTTGGAGGCCGGAGCACAGGCGTACAGCATCCTTCCCCGCCTCGTTAGTTACCTTCAGGATGCACCGATTTGAATGTCAGCTTTGGACCCTCCGCTGCTGAAAAGCTGCCAGTCCGCTTCCGGCCCAATTGCGGTCATTCCCGAGCACAGGCTGACATGACCGCTCCCGGCGCAAAGCGGATCCCTGCGTCTGTAGTCATTCGCTCCCTTCTCGCACGGTTTCGACCGCCAGCGATCCGGCGGGCAGAGCCTTCAATAGCTCGAGGCAACTACATTAATTTTCTTGCTCGTCCGGCGGCCTCCTCTGGCCGACTTGTGGCCTGCCAAAAAGCTCTCCCCTTGGTCGCATCAAGGTGAGGAGCGCCACGCGGTTCCGACAAAATCAGCCGCGGCCAAGGCCAGCATGGATCGTTTTGAGAGCACCAACGTTCCTTATGGTAAATCGAGATCAGGAGGAAACGATGGCCGACCAGAGTCGAGAAGATCGCATCCGCCAGCGTGCCTATGAGCTTTGGGAAAAGGAAGGCAAGCCGGACGGCGCCGACTTGCGTTTTTGGGAAAAGGCGATGGACGAGATCGACGAAGAGGATCAACAAAAGGATTCGTCCGACAAACGGCAACCTGCCGGCACGGGTTCGGCCGGCGCATAGCTGCCCGCAGAACGATGAATGCGTAGCTCCGAAATGGACCTCGAGACGAGTTGAGGTTCGTTAGCCGGTCCATAATGGTCGTGTGGCAATGGACGTTCGCGATGCCATCGGTCGAGCGCTGGCTTGGGCTAGCGGATGGTTCGGCTATGCCGCCACGCCGTGGATACTTTATCAGGCCGCCATCATCGTCACGCTGTTCCTCGCGGCCAAGCTCGCGGCGCGGCGCATCGAGCCGCTCGTGGAGGACCGGGCACGCCAGATCAAGGGCCATCCCGGACTGCTGAGGGTCGTGATTGCCCTGTTGCGGCGCACTGACTGGATCCTCTTCACCCTCTTCCTGCTTGCCGTGCTCAACCTCATGCGCGCCGTCACCTGGCCAAGCCGCACCCATCTTCTCCATATCGTGCTTTCGCTGTCCCTCGCCTGGCTCGTCGCGTCGGTGCTGTCGCGCATCATCCGCAACCGCCTCGTCGCCCGCCTTCTCGGCTGGCTGATCTGGATCTATGCAGCACTTGTCATCCTGGGTATCAGTGACGAGGCCGCGTCCTTCCTGGATAGCCTGGCAATCCCTTTGGGCGCGATTCGCCTTTCGGTTCTTGTGCTACTGAAAGCGGCGCTGCTGCTGATCGCCACGGTCTGGCTTGCGGTGGTCATTGGCAACTATATCGATGAGCGCGTCCGCATCTCCGAGGAACTGACACCCTCGATCCGCGTCCTTGTTGGTAAGATGGCAAAGATCGGTCTCGTGCTGGTGGCCGGCGCCTTCGCTATTTCCGCCGTCGGCGTCGACCTCACGGCGCTGACGGTGTTTTCCGGCGCGATCGGCGTCGGTCTCGCTTTCGGGCTGCAAAAGGTGGTTTCAAATTTCGTCTCCGGCGTGATCATCCTGCTCGACAAGTCGATCAAGCCGGGTGACACCATATCGCTCGAAAGCACCTTCGGCTGGATCCGCGAATTGCGGGGGCGCTTCGTCTCGGTGGTGACGCGCGACGGTCGCGAATTTCTGATCCCCAACGAAGACTTCATCACCCAAAGGGTCATCAACTGGTCGTTCAGCGACAACCTCGTGCGGCTCGACGTGAATTTCGGCGTCTCCTATGACGCCGACCCGCACAAGGTCAGCGAGCTGGCGATAGAAGCCGCGATCAGTGTCGGCCGGGTCGAAGCCGATCGGCGCCCGGTCTGCTGGCTCACTGGCTTCGGCGACTCCTCGCTGAATTTCGTCTTGCGCTTCTGGATCCGCGATCCCCAGCAAGGCCTGACCAACGTGCGCGGCAAGGTACTGCTGGCGCTGTGGGACACATTCAAGGCAAACGGCATTAACATCCCCTATCCGCACCGCGAGATTATCATGAAGGATGCTGGTGGATCGAGCGGGCGCTAGGCTCAGTCGGACCAGGAACATCTCGACCCAAAGGAAACGCCCTGTCGATCCAGCATCACTCGCAGAGTTTCTTGGAATCCTTACGCCGCCGCGACAATCGGTGCGCTAATCTTCGTCCCAGAAATCCTGCAACGATGCGTGGCGAAGGCACGGGACACGTCTTTGAGCACTGGCTCGCGTACCAAGCCGAGCGGGCAATCTAATTGATTTTCTTGCTCGTCCGGCGGCCTCCTTAGCAGCCGACTTGTGGCCTGCCAGAAACCTCTCCACTTTGGTCGCTTCCGGCCAAGTGCGATACATTAGCCACAGTTAATATTATTTGGAAATCCGGTCTTGCGCCATTGGCATAGGTGTCCCGTAATGGGCCAATATGTCTGGCACCGCAATTGCACTCTCAGCAATGCCGGGGTCGACGACCCCGGCAGTCGGGGGGTAAACTTTGGGGGGCCCCGCCGCTTCGCAAATGGAGCGGCGGGCTCTTTAACCGCTAATTCGAAAGCCCCCCAAAATCGCCAAAACTTTGGGTGCTGCAACTATGTATTTTCCCCAATTTCTGGTGGGCATGTTCGGGACGTCGCTCATCATGGCGATCTGGGCTGGCATAGAAACCGGTTCCATCCGGACGGCACTCGCTTGGGCTGTCCTCACGCTGATTGTATTGCAGGTTGGATATTTCCTGCTGATATTAGGGCTTTTCTATAAGCGCTCGACGAAAAGCACCGACGTAAACCCGGAGCCTGTCAATCCTGTCCAGCCGCTTCGTCGAGATGGTGGTGTTTCATCCCCGGGCGCCCAATAGGAGCCGGTGATGGTCTGGTGGTGTCGGGCCTAACGGCGGAGTGGAGCTTTTGCTCTTCGAGACTAGGGAAGTCTGAGCCTCGCCCACCCCACCTTCGAGAGGTTTATCCGTCATCGCAGTGACGTGAAAGCGGATGTGTCCGAACGACAGGACCAAGAGTAGCGCAGACTTCCACTCGTTCGACAGGTTGGAGCGGTGGCTACGGTGAGGTTGAGGTCGGCAGCGTAACGGCTGCTTTCTGACAAGTCAGTACCAAAGCAGACCGTCAACCTCCGGCTCATGCCGAGACGTTCGAGACCTTGGTGCTAAGCGATGGCAGCGAGACGCTTGTCCCACTATCCCCCCGCCAACCTCGGCAGCAGGAAAATCTCCGACCCTTCCGGCAATTCCTTCGACCAGGTGTCGCGATAGATCGTCCCGTCGATGGCGACGGCGATGCCGCGGTCGATCAAGGGCTCGAGGCCGGGATACTGTTCAGCCAGCTTCCTGAACAGCTCCCTTATGTCCTTGGCCTCGATCTCGACCTTGTTCTTGCCTCCGGCGGCCGCGCCAAGCGATCCCCAGAGCGTCACTTCGACCATCAGCCTGCCCGTTTCGCCTCGATCGCCGCCAGGATGCGTGGCGGCGACATCGGAATATGTGTCATCCGCACGCCCGCGGCGTTCGACACGGCATTGGCGATCGCCGCCAGCGGCGGCACGATCGATGTCTCGCCGACGCCGCGCACCCCATAGGGGTGGTTGGGGTTGGGTATCTCGAGGATCTGCGTGTCGATCATCGGCAGGTCCGAGCACACCGGGATGCGATAGTCGAGGAAGCCGGGGTTCTGAAGCCGCCCGTCCTTGCCGTAGATATACTCCTCGTTGAGCGCCCAGCCGATGCCTTGCGCGGCACCCCCCTGGTACTGCCCCTCCACATAGGTCGGGTGCACCGCCTTGCCGGCATCTTGCACGACTGTGTAGCGCAGCACCCGCGTGGCGCCGGTCTCGGGATCGACCTCGATATCGCAGATATGGGTGGCGAAGGAGACGCCCGCGCCATCGGCGACAAGCTCGCTGTGGCCGGCGATCGGTCCGCCGGTCTTCCCCGACGCGACCGCGATCTCCTTAAGAGACAGCCGCCCAAGATTGCCGTGCTTCTCGCCTTTGGCAATCGCGTGGCCGTTTTCCCAGACCACGTCGTCTACGGAAATGTCCCACATCTGCGCTGCGCGTTCCCGCAGGATCTTGATCGCGTTGCGGGCGGCCGAGATCGTCGCCATGGAGGACGAGAATGTGCCGCGGCTGCCGTCCGTCATGTCGTTGTAGCCGAGGCTGGAGGTGTCGGCGACGATCGCCTTGACCTGCTCATAGGCGATGCCGAGTTCCTCCGCCGCCACCAGCGACAGCGACGCGCGGGAACCACCCACATCGACGGTGCCGACGGCAAGCGAGACCGAACCGTCCATGCCGATGTTGAGGTCGGTGCAAGTCTGGCCGCCGAAGTTGAACCAGAAGCCGCAAGCCATGCCACGGCCCTGGTTCTTGCCCAGCGGCGCCTTCATGTGCGGATGGCTCTTCGCAGCTTCCAGCGTCGGGCCGATGCCGATCGGGCCATAGACCGGGCCGTAGGACGATCTGGTGCCTTCCTGCGCGGCGTTCCTGATACGGAACTCGACCGGATCCATGCCGACCTCCTTGGCGAGCTCATCGACGGCACTTTCCACCGCGAACGCCGCCATCGGCGCTGACGGCGCGCGATAGGCCGCGGTCTTCGGCCGGTTGACCAGCACTTCGTAGCCGACCGTCTTGACGTTATCGAGCCTGTAGCAGGCGAACGCCGTCATGGCGCCGATCTCGGCCCAGGAGCCGGCATACGGGCCGCAGCTATAGCGCAGCGTCGCTTCGGCGGCGGTGATGGTGCCGTCCTTGCGGGCGCCGATCCTCACGTCGACCGAGGTGGCGCTGGTCGGGCCCGAGGCGCGGAACACCTCGTCGCGGGTCATCACCAGCTTCACCGGCCGTCCGGCCTTGCGCGACAGCGCCAGCGCCACCGGCTCGGCCCAGACATGGGTCTTGCCACCGAAGCCGCCGCCGATCTCCGAGGAGGTGACGCGCAGCTTCGAGGCTTCCATGCCAAGCAGCTGCGCGCAGTGCTGGCGGTAGACGAAATGCCCCTGCGTGCAGACCCAGAGGTCTGCGGTGCCGTCGGAGCTGACGCTCGCCACGCAGGCATGCGGCTCGATATAGCCCTGGTGCGTCTGCTCGGTCTTGAAGGAGCGCTCGACGATGAAATCGGCGTGCCCGAAACCCTGATGGACATCGCCATGGCCAAACTGGCTGCGCTTGGTGACGTTGGAGGGTTTTACCGGCTTTTCCTCAAGCCCTTCGGTGAAGATGGCGTCGTTGATGAGAGGCGCGGAGTGCTTCATCGCCTCGTCGACATCGGTGACATGCGGCAACAACTCGTAGTCGACCTCGATCAGCTTCAGCGCCTGCCTCGCCGTGCGGGCGTCGACGGCTGCGACCGCGGCCACCGCATGGCCGTCATAGAGCGCCTTGCCGCGCGCCATGCAATTGTCGAGGACGTCGTACATGGCGGCATCGCCATCGGTGAGGTCCGGCAGGTCGGCAGCGGTGATCACCGCCTTGACGCCGGGGAGCTTCTCCGCCTTCGAGGTGTCGATCTTCCTGATTTTTGCGTGCGCATGCGGGCTGCGCAGAACACGCCCGACCAGTTGGCCGGCCATGTTGAAGTCGGCGCCGTAGCGGGCGCGGCCCGTGACCTTGTCGACGCCGTCGGGACGGATCGGGCGCGTGCCGACGGATGTGAATTTACGCCCCGAAAAACGCGGATCGAAATTCATCTCAGGCTCCCTTCATCACGCTGGCGGCGTCCTGGACGGCACGCACGATCTTGTCGTAGCCGGTGCAGCGGCAGAGGTTGCCGGCGAGGCCGAAGCGGATTTCCTCCTCGGTCGGGTCGGGGTTCTTGGCCAAAAGGTCCTTGGCCGCAATCAGGAAGCCGGGCGTGCAGATGCCGCATTGCAGCGCCGCATGCTCGAGGAATTTCTGCTGCAGCGGATGCAATTTGTCGCCATGCGCCATGCCCTCGATGGTCTCGACGCGCCGGCCTTCAGCTTCCGCGCCGAGCACCAGGCACGAGCACACCAGCCGGTCGTCGAGGATGATGCTGCAGGCGCCGCAGTCGCCGGTGCCGCAGCCTTCCTTGGCGCCCGTCAGCCCCAGGCGATCGCGCAGGACATCGAGCAGCGTCTCGTCCGGCTGGCAAAGGTACTCGACGTGGTCGCCATTGATTGTGGTTGAGACTGCTACACCAGCCATCATTTGCCTCCTGCACGCGCATAGGCTGAAGTGGCGGCCCGCTTGGCCAGCACACCCGCAACCTTCCTTCTGAACTCGACGGTGCCCCGCTTGTCGTCGATGGGACGGCAAGCCCCCGAGCAGACCTTGGCGAGCCTCTCAAGCGCGGCTTCGTCAAGCTTGGAGCCGATGAGAACCTGCGCGGCTTCCTCAACCAGAAGCACCGTCGGCGCCGCGGCGCCGATAGCCACGCGGGCCGCTATGACGACACCGCTCTCATCGAGCGTCAAATTCACGCCGGCGCTGACCACCGCGATATCCATCTCGGTACGTGGAATGAAACGCAGATACGCATCGCCCGAGCGCGGCGGGCGCTTGTCGAGCAGGATCGCCTCGATGATCTCGCCTTTGGCCAAGGACGTCTTGCCCGGCCCGGTCGGTACGCTCTCCACGGGAATCGTGCGCCTGCCCGCCGGCCCGACGACCGATGCCCTGGCGCCGGCCGCGACCAGCGCCGGCACGCTGTCGGCAGCCGGCGAGGCGTTGCAGAGATTGCCGGTGATTGTGCAGCGCCCCTGCACCTGCTTCGAGCCGATCAGCTTGGCGGCTTCGACGACGCCGGGCCATGCCTTCTTCAGGGCAGCGCTCTCTCCCAGGACGGCGCAGGGGACCGCGGCACCGATGCTGAAGCCGTCGGCCGTTTCCCTGATCTCGCTCAAGCCCTCGATCGCCTTGATGTCGACGATCAGGTCGGGTTCGACAAAGCCGCCCTTCATCCTCACCAGCAGGTCACTGCCCCCGGCGAGAATGGCGGCCGTACCGGCCGACCCGGCCAGCTGGCCAACGGCATCTTCGATTGAAAGCGGACGTATGTAGCGCATCGTCTCCCCTTGGTCATCGCGATCTCAGCGACCGTTATAAACAGTCTCCTCATAATGGCTATCCGGTTCCTCATTTGCAGCGATTAGGCCAGGCGCCGCAAAATCGAGTCCCAATCAACCTGAACTGGCGCACGCCAAGGCCTGCGCCAGTCGGGCAGGCTTGCGGCCGGGCCCTCAAAAATCTGATAGCCTGTGTCGGACTGGCCAAGCCCCGTTCGTCCTTGGGGCATCGAATAGGCATCATGAAAGGATATAGGATATGCCCGGCACCGTACGCTTGCATCGCGTCCTGACGACCAGCCCGGAGAAAGTCTATCGCGCCTTCGTTGAAGCGGACGCGCTGGCGAAGTGGCTTCCGCCGAACGGCTTCACCTGCACGGTTCATCATCTCGAGGCAAAGGTCGGCGGCTCGTTCAAGATGTCTTTCCGCAATTTCACGACCGGCGACGGCCATTCCTTCGGCGGCGAGTATCTCGAACTCGTTCCGGCCGAGCGCCTGCGCTACACCGACAGGTTCGACGATCCCAACCTGACCGGCGAAATCCAGGTGACGGTGATCTTGAAAAAGGTGTCGATCGGCACCGAGGTTGACATCACCCAGGCCGGCATTCCGGACGTCATCCCGGTCGAAGCCTGCTATCTCGGCTGGCAGGAGTCGCTCAGAAACCTGGCAAGGCTCGTCGAGCCCGAGATCAATCAATAAAGCAATTCCAGGAAAAGTGGGCAGCGGCTTTCCGTCCGGAATTGCGTAGAAACAAATAGCTGCAGCGGTGGACGCGGCGGCCGGAGGACCGGCCGTCGATTAACGTCGACGCCAAGGCAAGCTCTCCGCTCGTTCTTGTCCCCTCAGCGCAAATCCGCGCAAAGGTCGCGAACGCCGCGTCCCAGGCGTTGGCCGAGCACCGGCCCGGCATGGAAGCTATCTGACCTTGATGACGACCTTGCCCTTGGCACGTCCGCTTTCGACGTAAGCCAGAGCCTCATTGGTCGCTTCGAAGGGAAAGACCCGATCGACAACCGGGCGGATCGCTCCGGATTCGATGAGGGACGTGATCTTGCTCAGCTGATCGCCCTGTGCTCCCATGAAAAGGAACGAAAACTTCACGCCACGGCGCTTGGCTTTGGCCCGAATGGCACGACTCAGCAGGCGCAGTATCAGCCTCAGCACCAGGTTCAGGCCCTTTTCCCTGGCAAATTCGGGATCCGGTGGGCCGGAGATGGAGATGAGCTTCCCACCCGGTTTCAGCACGTTCAGGGATTTTTCAAGCGTTTTGCCGTCCTGGCTGTTCAAGACGACGTCGTAGCCCGACAGGACTTTCTCGAAGTCGTCCTTCCTGTAGTCGACGACGACATCGGCGCCGAGACCCTTGACCAGATCGGCACTCGCTGCACCAGCGGTTGTGGCCACGGTCGCGCCGAGGTGCTTTGCCAGTTGGATGGCGAATGTCCCCACGCCGCCGGAGCCAGCCTGGATGAAGACCTTCTGCCCCTTCTTCAAACCTGCCCTTTCGATGAGTGTCTGCCAGGCGGTCAGACCGACCAGGGGGATCGAGGCCGCCTCTTCCATGCTGAGGTTCTCAGGCTTCAAGGCCACGTCGGCTTCATCCATGGCGATGAACTCGGCGAACGTCCCGATCCGGCCATCGCGCGGCCGCGCATAGACATCGTCGCCGGGTTTGAATTTGCGGACTTTCGATCCCACGCGGACAACCGTCCCGGCCACGTCGTGGCCGAGGATGAAGGGCCGGCGATAGGGCAGGATGAGCTTGAACTCTCCGGTCCTGATCTTGGAATCGAGGAGGTTCACTCCAGCGGCATGGATCTCGACCAGGACATCATTGTCCTGGAGCGCCGGCTCCGGCATCTCGGCAAGCCGCAGGATACCCTTCTTGTTATACTTGTCGACAACGAATGCCTTCATGCTGGTGACTTTCTGAAAGTGATTTTGATGTATCGCATATGTGTGAAATCTCTTGGTTCGCTGATGTTCAGACCGGCAGACGGAACTGCTTGCGCAAGCTCTTGTCGAACATCTCCGCGGGGGCAAAGCGGCGCAGGAGGCTGACCTGCCGCGCGGCCTTGCCAGCGGTGTAGCGCCGTCGCGGACGGGCATCGGTCGCCGCCTTGACGACCACCTTCGCCACCACCTCCGGCCGATCGGCTGTCGGCATCACCTCGCTCAGCAGCGCCTTGAGCCCGGCCCGAGCCCGATCGTATTCCTTCAACAGCGAATCCGGCTCGATGCCGTTCTGGTCGAAGACGGTACGCACGAATGCCGGCTCGATGACCGAGACGCGAATATTGAAGGCGCGAACCTCGTGATCGAGCGATTCCGAATAGCCCTCGAGCGCGTGCTTGACCGCAGAGTAATGCGCTGAGTATGGCGCGGGTACCAATCCCAGAATCGAGCCGATATTGATGATGCGCCCTTCGCCGCGCCGCCGCATCGACGGCAACACCGCATTGGTCATGCGAATGACACCGAACAGATTGACGTCGAACAAGGCCTGCACCTGTGCGACCGAGGATTCCTCGGCGCCGCCAAGTAGGCCGACGCCGGCATTGTTGACCAAGAGGTCGATCCGGCCGGTCCGCGACAGCACCGTCGAAACGAGTGCCGCGACGGCCTCGCCGTCGGTCACGTCGCAAGCCAGCATGGTCACCCCGTCCGGCTCGTTGCCGGCCTTGCGGCGGCTCGTTCCGAAGACAGTGAACCCCGCCCGCGCCAGGGCCTCGGCGCTGGCGCGGCCGATGCCCGAGGAGGCTCCAGTCACGACAGCGGTTTTTCCGGATTTCATATTCATTTCGTGCTCCAAACTCATGAGGGCTAGCCTTCTCGCCCCAGTTGAATTACACTCATAATATCAAATTATGATCATAATGCAATAGCAGAAAGGAAGTGCGGCTATGCGCTACGAGAAGGGCCGAAAGGACGCATCACGCGGCCGGATCATGGAAGTCGCCGCCGACCGTTTTCGCAGCGACGGCATCGCTGCGTCCGGACTGGCAACCATCATGAGCGACGCCGGGCTTACGAACGGCGCCTTCTATCCGCACTTTCAATCCAAGGCGGAGCTCGTCCGCGAAAGCGTGGCGGCGGCCATGGAGCTTCAGTCGCAGCAACTGGCCGAAGCACTGGCCTCCGGTGGCCCGGAGATGGGAATAGAGGCGTATCTGTCAGCCGAGCACCGGGACAATCCGGAAAAGGGCTGCGCGTCCGCCGCGCTGCTGCCGGAACTCGCACGTCAGCCACCTGAAACCCGCGAAGTCTATACCGACCACTTGCTGACTTTGGTGCGCCAGTTGGCTGAAGCACTTCCGCAGGCCAAGGACCCGGAAGGCGTGGCGCTGGGTGTCTTCGCAACGCTCATCGGCGCGATGCAACTGGCTCGCGCGGTGGAAGGAACGGAATTGTCGGATCGCATCCTCGCGGCGGGGAAAGACGCAGCGCGGACGCTGATTGAGCCGCGTTAGCCCCGCCCTTGCCGCCCCCTCAGCGCAAATCCGCGCGAAGGTCGCGCACACCGCGTCCGAGGGCGCTGGCGCAAAAGCGTGCGCAGTCGAAACGGTCGAAGAGGCCAAGGCGGCGGTCGAGGCGTTGCCGCTGACCCGCCGGCGCCTTCGCCAATTATGAGCTGATGCATGTCGGCCCGCACGCCCCGCTCGGCCTGCTGATCCAGGTCAAATAAGCGCAGAGGCCAAGCAAGCGCCGCAGGCGCCGTCGATGAAGCATCTTCATCGGCGTCGCCCAGCGGCGGCTTTTCAGCATCGGTCGCGCTTCAGGCCTCAATCAGAGCCCAGTCATCTTGAGCGCCCCTTCAGGGAGGCGATCGCCCTGAACCTCGATCTTCGCCAGAGCCTCGGCCAACTCATGAAGATCTTGCGAGGTGAGCGCAACGTCCACCGCACCGAGGTTCTCCTCGAGACGGTGCAGTTTCGTGGTGCCGGGTATAGGCACGATCCACGGCTTTTGGGCCAGCAGCCAGGCGAGCGCGATCTGGGCCGGGGTAGCTCCCTTGCGCTGCGCAACCGATTTGACGACATCGACCAGCGCCATGTTCGCCTTGCGCGATTCTGGCGAGAAGCGCGGCACGGCATTGCGGAAGTCGGTAGGGTCAAACTTCGTGGTTTCATCGATTTTGCCGGTCAGGAAGCCCGCCCCCAGCGGGCTGAAAGGTACGAAGCCGATCCCGAGCTCTTCGCAGAGCGGCAGAGCCTCGGCTTCAGCGCCGCGGTAAAACAACGAATACTCGCTCTGCACGGCCGAGACTCTCTGTACCGCGTGGGCGCGGCGAATGGTCTGTACACCCGCCTCGGAAAGCCCCCAGTGTTTGACCTTGCCTTCCGCGATCAGGTCCTTGATGGCACCAGCCACATCCTCGATCGGCACGTTCGCGTCGACCCGATGCTGGTAGAAAATGTCGATACGGTCCGTTCTAAGGCGCTTGAGAGCGGCTTCGGCCACGCGCTTGATGTGTTCAGGCCGGCTGTTTGTGCCGCCGGTGCGTGCGCCGGTCTCAAGGTCGATGTCGAAGCCGAATTTCGTGGCGATGACCACCTGGTCGCGAATGGGCTCGAGAGCCTCGCCGACGAGTTCCTCATTTGTAAAGGGCCCATAGGCTTCCGCCGTGTCGAATAGGGTCACACCGCGATCGTGGGCGGCCCTGTCGGCGGGCGGCCCGTAGGCGGAGCTCATGCTCATGCAGCCCAGGCCGAGGGCGGAAACCTCCAGGTCTCCCAGTTTTCTGGTTTTCATAACGGTCTTCCTTTTGATTTGTTGCCAGCTCGGGCTCAGCTCTTCTCCGGCGCTTCGACACCCGAATATGCCAGGACAGCCTCAGGCAGGCGTGCTCCCTGGATTTGGATCGACGCCGCCGAGGCATCAAGTTCCGCAAGTTCCGTGGGCGTGAACCGGACGGAAGTCGCACCGATGTTGTCGAGCAGGTGCGCCATCTGCGTCGTCCCGGGGATAGGCACGATCCAGGGCTTCCGCGCCATCAGCCAGGCCAGAGCGATCTGTCCCGGCGCGGCTTCCTTCCGTTCGGCCCAGCTCTCAACCAGCTTTACGAGCGCCAGGTTGTGCACCAGATTCTCCGGTGAGAAGCGGCCCTCGATCTTGCGAATGTCACCATCGGCGAACCGCGTATTTGCGTCGATGGCACCGGTCAGGAAACCCACGCCGAGCGGACTCCACGGCACGAAGCCAATGCCGAGTTCCTGGCAAAGCGCAATGACCTCGCGTTCAGGCCCGCGCCAGAGCATCGAATACTCGCTCTGGACGGCCGTAATGGGCAGCGCCGCGTGAGCACGGCGAAGTGTCTTGAGTCCCATCTCCGACAGGCCCCAATGCAGGACCTTGCCTTGCGCCATCAGTTCGTTGACCGCGCCGGCGACGTCTTCGATCGGCACCTGCGGATCGACCCGGTGCTGATAGAGGAGGTCAATGCGATCGGTGCGCAGACGCTTGAGCATGCCCTCAACGGCCAGCTTGATGTGGTCCGGACGACTATTGAGCCCCGGGCGCCGTTGGCCCGTTTCAAGATCGATATTCCAGCCGAACTTCGATGTAATCACCACCCGGTCGCGGAACGGCGCGATGCCTTCGCCGAGGATACGCTCCACCTCGTGGGGGCCGTAAGCCTCGGCTGCGTCGAAGAAGGTGACACCCCGATCGAAGGCCGTGCGGATGATGTCGATCATCTGCGGCCGTGCAGGAACGATTGTCTGATAGGTCCGGCTCATATTCTGGACGCCAAGGCCGATGCTGGAGACCTCCAGCGAGCCCAGCTTTCGCCGGCCCTCCACGCTTGGGCCAGAGAGTGCTGGGGCTGCCTGCTGAGCCGCGGCTGAAAACGTCGTTCCACCTGCCAGGGTCGCGGCCGCAACCAGGCCCGTTGCGCTGAGCAACGAACGCCGGTTGATATCGCGGTCTACCGAGCGGCCGGTGCTTTCAATGTTATGCATGGTCAGATCCTTTGCGGGGTGGTCAAGGCTGGAGAGGCTGGGGGCTGTGGGACATCTCCCGCAAAATAGGGCTGGGCCGACTGAGTGATAACCAGCTATAATTGATATGATCTTGTTAGAAGGGCTAACAAATAGGCCATGCAGAATTTCAACGATCTTGCCGCATTCGCGACTGTTGCCCAGGAGCGAAGCTTCACGCGTGCCGCAGCGAAGTTGGGCGTTTCGCCCTCGGCGCTCAGTCAGACCATCCGCAACCTAGAGGAGCGTATCGGGCTGCGGCTCCTGACCCGGACCACGCGCAGCGTAGCGCCGACCGAGGCCGGCGAACGGCTCATGCATACCGTGGCTCCCCGTTTCGAGGAGATCGAGGCCGAACTGGCCACCTTGAACGAGCTTCGCGAAAAGCCGGCTGGAACCGTCCGCATCACCGCTGGCGAACACCCGGCGACGTCGGTGCTGCAGCCCGCGCTGAAGCGCTTCTTGCCGGACTTCCCGGACATTCAGGTTGAGATCATCATCGACTACGGCCTGACCGATATTGTCGCTGAGGGTTTCGACGCCGGCGTGCGGATGGGCGAGCAGGTGGCGAAGGACATGGTGGCGGTCCGTATCGGGCCGGACATTCGCATGGCCGTGGTCGGCTCACCGGCTTACTTCAAGCTGTTTCCGGTCCCTCGAACCCCACAGGACCTCACCGCCCACAAGTGCATAAACATGCGGCTGCCAACCCACGGCGGACTGTTTCCGTGGGGCCTCGAGAAAGATGGCCGCGAGATGAAAGTGCGGGGCGACGGCCAACTGGTCTTCAACACTCTCGGCATGCGCCTGAATTCGGCGCTGGACGGCCTGGGTGTTGCCTACATGCCGGAAGACGAGGCCCTCCCCTACGTCGGGGACGGCCGGTTGGTCCGGGTCCTGGAGGACTGGTGCCCGTACTTCCCCGGTTATCACCTGTACTATCCCAGCCGCCGTCACACGTCGCCGGCTCTGACGCTGCTGGTGGAGGTTCTGCGTTACCGAGGCGGCTGACGAACTGCTTGCCGAACGCCGCCTGCTCGATGGAACACCCGAAATCAGTGCCCCGTACTGCGACCGGAAGAGCCAGCGTCCTCCACCAGCGACAGTTCCGCGTCGTCGGCGACATAGCGGACATAGCGATAGTCGCGAATGAAGCTGATCCGCCCCTCCCGCCACTCCAGCCACATGAAATAGCCGGGCTTCGGGTCGCTCCGCTGTTCGAACACCGCGATCACCTCGCGGCCCTCGAGCCAGGCGGTCGTGACCCATACGCCATCGCTCTTGGCATAGATTGTGAAGAACATGCCGACATCCGCGGCACCCGAGCGCGGCGAGTGCAGGGACTGATGGAGCTTCACATCGTCGGCAAGCAGCGCGCGCAGGCCGTCCCAGTCACGCTTGTTGAACAGGGTGACATAGCGGACCACGGCAGCGGACGCGATGCGCGCATCGGGCAGCGGGGTGGCGTGGGCGTTGATCTCCCGAAGCCGGGCGCGGCCGCGCGCCAGATGCCCCTTCACGGCATCGACCGTGATATCCAGCAGGCTGGCGATCTCGGCCAGCGGCTCGTCGAGCACATCCTTCAGGATGATGACGCTGCGCTGGAGGATCGGCAGTTCCGCAAAGCGCGACACCGCGGTTTGGACGGCTTGCCTGCGCATCAGCATCTCCACGGGGTCGGCTTCGGCGTCGTCGACAATTTCGAGGGCCGCCTCGATAGGCTCGGCAGCACGGACCGCGCGACTGCGCAGCAGGTCCAGCGCACGGTTGTGGGCGATCCGGAACAGCCAGGGTCGCAGTTGCGGCACCTCGCACAGCTCGTCCAGGGCAATGAAGGCTCGGGCAAAGGTGTCCTGCACGACGTCCTCGCCGTCGATGACCGATCCCATCAGGCGCGAGCAATAGCGGTGCAGCTCGGGCCGCAACGCGACAGCAAGGGCAAGGAGCCCTTCCTGGCGGTCGCGATCCACGGCAGGCCCTCTATCGCTCAAGGCGTCGCGCCCTCCATGACGGTGACTCCGGCATCGCCGTTGAGGCCGAAGACGACGCCCTCGGCATATTGCGGATCTTCCAGCACGGAAACCACCCTATCGCCAAACGCCCGGGGCGGCATCGGTGCACCGAAGCGGGCGACGAATTGTTCCGGCGTGATGCCCATGGAGCCCGCATAGGCGTTGGCCGCAGCATCCCCGGTTCCGGTGCCGAGGATCATCTGCCGCGGCACGATGGCCTGGAAGCGGATTCCGAGGTTCTTTTCCTGCGAGACGCCATTGGCGTATTTGGCCATGAACCAAAGCATGCGTTTGGAGCCGCCATAGCCGCCAGACATCTGCGATCCGGTAACGGCCGCGCCGCTTGATCCCACCAGCACGCGGCTGCCCGGTTTGAGCGGCAGGTTGAGCGCCGCCTGCAACCAATAAAGCCCGGCTTTGACGTCGGTTTCCCAGGCTATGGAGAAATCCTCCCACTTCAGCTGATCCAACCGGCCCATCCGCGGCGTCGCACCGGCGTTCAGCACCAGTATATCCGGGTGGATTTCGCCAAGGATGCGATGAGCAGCGTCCTCGTCCGTGACGTCAGCGGCGATCGTGGCGACCCCTAGCCGGACGCTGACCGCCTGCAGCGCTTCGGCACCGCGGGCGACGACCGTCACCCTGGCGCCATGTTCGACCAGCGCCTCGACCAATCCGAGGCCAAGCCCGCGGCTTCCACCGGTGACCACGACAGTTTTATCCCTGAGGCTCATTGATCCTGCTCCAATGCTTGACTGAAGCTATGACGTTTGAGGTTCGGGAAAAGAGTCAGCCCCTGCCGCGCGGCTCGCGCGTCAGAGGAGAGATCGCTATTATTTTTGAGGAGTGGGGGAGATTTATCCCTTAACCGAGGCAGCCGACCGCCGCCCGCGGTGTGCCGCGCCTGCGCATTTGCGACGCCTCGATCATGCCACGCCTGACAAGCGGCAACACCAACGCACCGGTGATCATGATCGCCGACCGCTGCGCCGATTTCATCCTTGGCGGCGCGCCTGGTTGATTTGCATGGCACGACCGGCCGAGACCGGCCGGTCGGCCGCGATCCTAGAGCTTTGTTTCGACGCAATTCCGGACGGAAAACCGTTTCACACTTTTCCTGGAATTGCTCTAAAGATCGAGAGCGACCACCATGCCGCGGACTTCGGCCATCTCCAGCAGCAGGTCCTGTAGGCTTTCCAGCGCGGCACCGGTCAGCGTCAAAAGCTCCGTGATGCTCTCTCTCATCGATATGACGGCGGCGCCTGTCTTCTCGGCGAGCAACCGCCCGATGGCCGTGCGGATCAGGTCGTCCTGATCAGACATCGTGTCACCTCCCAATGCAGCCTCCCCCATGCCTCACCGGCGCTTTCGACGACAGGGCGTGGTTTCCCTTACGGTATGATTTTTTGACGCAGCGCCCACTGCTGTGCTCAAGGTTCCCTCAGTAGGGCATCTTTTTCGCGTCGTGGTTGTAGCGCACGTCGTGGCTTCTGTCATTCCACAAGCCAGTCATGCCGCAGCGCAGCACAGGCAAAATCACTGCGCACCATTTTAAATCTTGACGCGTGTCAATTTTTTATAAAACATGCGGAAACGCTGGCAAGGCATCGGCCAGCGCTCTGGGAGGAGCAATGCCTGACACGAAAAAGCGCCCGAACCGGGGCCGTAAGCAGCAAGTCCTGCCGCCGGCATCGGCTTGTCGGCAGCTTGTCACGCCAAGCGTCGGGGTCGCTTGCGTCCTGTCGGCCATTTCGTTCGCCGAACAACGAACCTGATGCAGATCGTCAAACAATCAGGAGGAGGAAAGACATGCGCATGTTCAATTGCCTGAAACTCAGCACAAATCTGCTTGGCGCCGGCATGCTTGCAACCATCATCTCGGCGCCCGTCCACGCCGAGGACGCGGCCAAAGTCGCCGCCATCGTCAAAGGCCTCGACAATCCGTTCTTCCAGACCATGCAGAAGGGCATCGAAGAGCAGGGCAAGGCCAACGGCGTCAATGTCAGCGTCCAGGCCGCCGCCAACATGGGTGACGCCACCGGCCAGGCCGACCGCCTGACCGCCATGGCCATGCAGGACTTCGATTGCTATCTGGTCAACCCGATCAGCGTCTCCAATCTCGTCCAGGCGCTGGTGCCGGTCGCCCAGAAGAAGAAGCCGATCGTCAACATCGACAGCACCATCGACGCCGAGCAGGCCAAGGCCGCCGGCTTTGCCGTCTCGACCTATATCGGCACCGACAATGTCGCTGCCGGCGCGCTGGCCGGCGAGGAGATGCTGAAGCTGGCGCCGAAAGGCTCCAAGGTCGCGCTGATCGCCGGCATCGTCGGCGATGTCGGCAGCAACGCCCGCATCAAGGGCTTCAAGCAGGCCGTCGAAGGCAAGCTCGATGTGGTGGTGATGGTGAGCGCCGACTGGGACCGCGAGAAGGCGCTGACCGCCGCCACCGACATCCTCGCCGCGCATCCGGATCTCGCCGGCTTCTTCGCCGCCAACGACATCATGGCGCTCGGCGTCGAACGCGCCGTGCAGACCTCGGGCAAGGACGTCAAGGTGATCGGCCTCGACGGCATCGTCGACGCGCTGAAATCGGTCGCCGCCGGCGAACTCTCCGCCACCGTCGCTCAGTACCCCTATGTCGTCGGCGCCATGGGCGTCGAAGCCTGCGCGGTGGCCGCCAAGGGCAAGGAACTGCCCGCCAACGTGCCAGCACCTGTGCTGCTGATCAACAAGGACAATGCGGAAGCGTCCTTGAAGAACTTCCCGCGCCCCGGCGGCGATTATCCCGATCCCTTCCGCGAGATGTTGAAGTGAGCACGCCTTCAGACAACGCGCCCGCCGCCCATTCGGCGGGCGCGGCGGAGGAGAGCCGCCCCTCCCTGTCGGCTCTCCTCCTTGATCCTTCCTTCTGGGCCGACTGGGCATCCGTCGTCGGCCTGGTCGGCCTCGTCATCGTCTTCGGCATCGCCCAGCCGGTCTTTCTCAGCGTCGCCAATCTGCAGGCACTGCTGCTGGCGGCGGCGATCCTGGTCGTGCTGTCGATCGGCCAGACCTTCGTCATCGCGACCTCAGGCATCGACCTGTCGCTGGCGGCCGCCGTCATGCTGGGCGCCATCATCCTCGGCCTCGTCAACGCCGCCGGCTACGGCATCTTCATCGCTTGCGTGCTCGCTGTCGCCGCGACCAGCGCCGTCGGCTTCTTCAACGGCCTCATCATCACCGCCGGCAAAATCCCGGATTTCGTGGTGACGCTCGGCACGCTGTCGGGCATCACCGGGCTTGGCCTCATCCTGTCGGGTGGCGAGCCGACCATGGTCGGCTCGACCTTCCTGCTCAGGCTCGCCTCCGGTTCGTTCGGACCCTTCGGCTATCCCGTCTGGGTAGCGATATCAGCCGTCGTTGTAGCGCATATCGCGCTCTATCACACCCGCTTCGGCGTCCATTTGCTGGCAACCGGCGGCCAGGCCGAAAGCGCCGGAGCGCTCGGCATCCGCACCAACCGGGTCAAGATCGCCGCCTACACGATCTCGGGTTTTTGCGCCGGCATCGCGTCGCTGCTTCTGGTCGCCCGCATCGGCTCGGCCGAGCCGCTGATCAACACCAGCCTGCTCCTGAATTCGGTGGCGGCGGTGGTGCTCGGCGGCGTCAGCCTGTTCGGCGGCCGCGCCAGCATTCTCGGGCCAGCCATCGGCGCGCTGATGCTCACCGCGCTGGTCAACGGCCTGACCTTGCTCAACGTGTCGGCCTTCTACCAACCGCTTGCCGTGGGCGCCATCGTGGTGCTGGCGGCGCTGATCATGCGGTATCAGAAATGAGTGCTGCCAATCACATCCCCGCTTCCGACGCGATCATCGCCTGCGAAGGGCTGAGCAAGCATTTCGGCGGCATCCGCGCCTTCACCGACGTTGCCTTCCAGGCCCGCCGCGGCGAGGTCACAGCCGTCATCGGCGACAATGGTGCCGGCAAGTCGACGCTGATCCGCAGCCTGGTCGGCGTGCATCAGCCGGACGCCGGCAACCTGTTCTTCGACGGCCGGGCGCGGCCCTTCGCCAATCCCGACGAGGCGCGCAAGGCCGGCATCGAAACCGTGCACCAGAACCTGGCGCTGATCGACGAGCTGACGGTCGCGCAGAACCTGTTCCTCAACCGCGAGATCGTGCGCCGCGTCGGCCCTTTCGCCTTCCTCGACCGCAAGGCGATGAAACGCGAGGCCCGCTCCATGCTGTCGCGGCTGTCGATCAATGTGCCGTCGATCAACCAGCGGGTGCGGCGCCTGTCGGGCGGCCAGCGGCAGGCGATCTCGATCTGCCGCGCCGTCGGCTCCGGCGCCAAGCTGGTGGTGATGGACGAACCGACAGCCGCACTTGGCGTGCAGGAGACGGCCAATGTCGAAGCGCTGATCCGGCGCCTGCGCGAGCAGTCCGTCAGCGTCATCCTGGTCAGCCACAATTTAGATCAGGTCCGCCGCCTGTCCGACCAGATCTGGGTGATGCGGGCGGGAAAGATGGTGGCGACCGTGCGTGCGTCGGAAACATCAGGCAACGAACTCGTCGCGCTGGTCACCGGCGCTGTGTGAAGACAAACAAGTTGGCCAAGGTGTGTTGGGATTCAGGTCAGGCCGAGCCGAGAATGGCGGTTTTCGAGAACCGGAGCGGAGCGTACTTAAAGTACGTGAGCACCGGAAGCGCAGAAAACTGCCGTTCGCAGGCCGGCATCACCTGAATATCAACACACCTTAAAGCAATCGCGTTGAGAAGGAGTATGCCGTGGCGGTGATCCGTGTCGGGCTTGTCGGTCTTGGAGAGGTCGCGCAGTCGATCCATCTGCCGGTGCTGAGCGATCAGCGCGACCGCTGGGTGATCGCGGGCGTGTATGATGTTTCGCCGAGCCTGGTGACGCTGTGCACATGGCAATATCCAACGGCAAAAGCCTTCGAGACGGCCGAGGCGCTGATCGCTTCACCCGACATCGACGCGGTCTTCGTGCTGTCGTCCGACGACACCCACAGCCGCTTCGTGCGCGCTGCGATGGAAGCCAACAAGCACATCCTCTTGGAAAAACCCGCCTGTCTGACAGTACGCGAGATCGACGACTTGCTGACGCTGATGCCAGGTTACGAGAAGACGCTTTTCGTCGGCTACATGCGCCGCTACGCCCCGGCCTACCTGGCGGCCAGGGATGAACTGCCCGCCTTCGCCGATATCACCCATGTCCGCATCTTCGACCTGATCTCGGAAGGCCGGCATTTCCTCAAGAAGAGCCAGAACGTCCTATACCCCCAAGACATCAACCCCGCCCTGCTTTCGCGTGGCGCCAAGGAACGCGATGCACTGATCCGCGAAGTCGTCGGCGCCGACGCGCCTGCTGACCTGGTGCGCGCCTATCGCGGGCTGACCGCGCTGTCCTCGCACCACATTTCGGCAATGCGCGGGCTGCTTGGCGAGCCGGCGCGCGTGCTCGCCGCCCACCGCACCAATGGCGGCGCCAACACCAGCGTCACCTTCGACTACGGCCATTTCGCGTGTCTGTATGACGCGGTGGTCGACGATCTTGGCCTGTTCGACGCCATGATCGAGGTGCGCTCCAACGCTAGGCGGGTGCGCATCATCTACGACACACCCTATATCCGCAGCCTGCCGACCCGGCTGGAGGTGACCGACGCCGGCCCGCTCGGCCCGGTGACGAGAACCTTCGGCCCGCTCTATGGCGACGCTTTCTCCAACGAGTTGGAGATTTTCCACCGCCATATCAGCGAAGGCACCAGGCCGCTGACCGACCTCGCCGATTCACGCCGCGACCTGGCGCTGATGGCCGAGATCATCAAGCGGATGAAGGAGAGCGGCCAGCGCTGAGCCTGTTTCGAAACTCGCGCTGGTGAGTCATATGATGGCGGTTTCGAGAACCGTAGCGCAGCGGACATTTGGGTCCGTGAGCACCGGAAGCGCAGAAAACGCCATCAGATATCAGCCAGAGTAGAGTTTCTACTTCCCGCAATGGTGATCGTTGATCTTGTTCAACGCATTCGCGTCGGGCCCAACGCGATGGTAGGAGCACGCTCCGGCCGCCGTGGTGAAGAGCTGCTGATCATAGTAACGCGGGCCGCCGAACAGGAAATTGATGAGATCGTCATCGGCGGGAACGTAGCGTTCGGACTGGGCCTGGTGGTGGTGATGCCGGTCGCCAGCGAACGCCGAAGCGCAAAGGCTGCTGCCCGTTGCGAAAGCGAGAGCCAAGATCGCAAGGCATTTCGTGGTCATCGGCAACACCTCCTGGCCATTCGGAATCACACCATACATCCAAAATCGCCAGCCGGACAAAGGTTCCCAAACGGGCGCGGTTTCTTGAGCCCAGCCTGACGCGATGCCGCAGGAATGCCAAGTGCCGCTGATTGGCTCTTGCCGAAGCCGGCGGCCTCGCTCATCCATGGGATTGCAACGACAGCCTTGGAACCAGCGATGATCGATGCCAGCCTTTATCTAGTCGAAGCGACGATCGAGCAATTGCGCCGCGCGCTCGATGACGGCACTGTCACCAGCGTCGAACTGGTCGGGGCATATCTCAGGCGCATCGCGCATTTCGACCGCCACGGCATCAGCCTCAACGCCGTCCCGGTGCTCAATCCTGACATGTTCGAGGAGGCCACCGCCTCCGACCAGCGCCGCCGCAACGGCGCCGTGCTCGGACCGCTCGACGGCATCCCCTACACCGCCAAGGACAGCTACAAGGTCGCCGGCCTGACGGTGGCCGCCGGCTCGCCGGCCTTCGAGCATCTCGTCGCCAATGAGGACGCCTTCACCATCGCCCGGCTGCGCGCCGGCGGCGCGGTGCTGATCGGTCTCACCAACATGCCGCCGATGGCCAATGGCGGCATGCAGCGCGGCGTCTACGGCCGCGCCGAAAGTCCTTACAATGCCGACTATCTGACCGCCGCCTTCGCGTCAGGCTCATCCAACGGCTCCGGCACGGCGACATCAGCCAGCTTCTGCGCCTTCGGGCTCGGCGAGGAGACCTGGTCGTCCGGCCGGGCGCCGGCCAGCAACAACGCGCTGGTCGCCTACACGCCGTCGCGCGGCGTCATTTCGGTGCGCGGCAACTGGCCGCTGGTGCCGACCATGGATGTCGTGGTGCCGCACACGCGCAGCGTGCTCGACATGCTCGAACTGCTCGAAATCATAGTCGCCGACGATCCCGAGACACGAGGCGATTTCTGGCGCGCGCAGTCCTGGGTCGAACTGCCGAAGAGCTCCGATGTGCGGCCATCGCGTTACACGGACCTCACGCTTGCGGGGTCGCTAAAGGGCATGCGGCTCGGCGTGCCCCGCATGTATATCGGCCGTGACAGCGGGGCGAATCAGCCGATCGAGACCCGCGCCTCGGTGCTTGCCCTGTGGGATCAGGCGGCGGCGGATCTCACGCGGCTAGGCGCCGAGGTGGTGGAGGTCGATTTTCCCGTCGTCTCAAATTACGAGCACGACCGGCCCGGCGCGCGCAGCATGGTCGAGCGCGGGCTGGTGCCGGAAGAATTCGCCGACCGCGAAATCTGGGACCTCTGCATCTGGGGCTGGGACGATTTCCTGCGCGCCAATTCCGACCCGGCACTGCCCGATCTCGTCTCGGTCGATGGCCCAAAGATCTTTCCGCAACCGCCGGGCACGCTGCCCGACCGCTATGAGGGCGGCTTCGACCTTTCGGAATATGTCGAGCGGGCAAGATCGGGCGTCACGCCCGTAGTGGACATTCCGACGCTTGAGGACGGTCTGAAGGGGCTGGAGGCGACACGGCGGATCGATTTCGAGGACTGGCTGGACGCACAGTGCATTGACGCCGTGGTGCTGCCGGCCGCCGCCGATGTCGGGCCTGCCGACGCCGACATCAACGAGGCGTCGGCCGCGCTTGCCTGGCGCAACGGCACCTGGGTCGCCAACGGCAATCTGGTGTGGCGCCATTTCGGCATTCCGACCGTCACCGTGCCGATGGGAACGATGGCCGACATCGGCATGCCGGTTGGCCTCACCTTCGCTGGCAAGGCCTATGATGACGACAGGCTCTTGCGCATGGCCGGCGACTTCGAGCGCTCCACTCAACGCCGCAGCCGCCCACCGCGCACGCCTGAACTGGCCGACGATGTCTTTTCAAGGCGCTCCGGCCAAGCCCTCGACGGTAAGGCGCCGCTCACCATTACGCTTGCCGCCGAGACGCGACCTTCGGGCGATCAGCACGAGATCGCCATCACGCTCGACCTGCCCGTCGAGTCAATCGTGACAGCCAGCGTCCGAGTGCACGTCAACGGAGAGGCCGTCGCCCTGCAGCAAAGCGGCGCCCGCTTCACCGGACATGCTCTGGTCCCGGCCGCCGAGCATCAGCGGCTCCACAGCGTCTGGCGTGGCTCGTATGGCTCGATCGTGACAGCGGTGGTGCGGCTGGAGGATGGCCGCACCGCCGGCGCCTATGCGGTCACCGGCGGCATCGGCTGAACATCGCCTTGCAGATCACGCGGCGTTCAGAGACCGTTTCGAAACTCGCTCCTGCGAGCCATATGGTGGTGTTTTCGAGAACCGGAGCGGAGCGTACATTTGAGTACGTGAGCACCGGAAGCGCAGAAAACGCCGCCAGATGGCCGCAGGAGTAGAGTTTCCAAACGGTCTCTCAATCAGTCCTGATCCAGACACCCTTGGTGTTGAGGTATTCGTCGAGATGTTCGGCGCCGCCCTCGCGGCCGTAGCCGCTCATCTTGTAGCCGCCGAAGGGCACCGCCGGGTCGATGGCGTGATAGGTGTTGACCCAGACGGAGCCGGCGCGCAGGCGGTTTGCCAGCTGGTGCGCCTTGCCGACGTCGCGGGTGAACACGCCGGCACCCAGCCCATAGGGCGTGTCGTTGCCGCGCCGCACCACTTCGTCCAGCGTGTCGAACGGCAGCGCCGAAATCACCGGGCCGAAAATCTCTTCCCGGGCGATACGCATATCGTCGGTCACGCCGGAGAACACGCTGGGCGCGATGAAGTTGCCCGCACCGAGCCCGCCTTCGGTGATGCGGTTGCCGCCGGTGACCAGCTTCGCGCCTTGCCTGGTGCCGTCCTCGATGAAGCCGGTGACGCGTTCGAGCTGCTTGGGCGAAATCAGCGGCCCGATCTCGGTTTCGGGGTCGGCGCCGTCGCCGATCCTGAGCTTTGCCGCATAGGCCGAGACCCGCTCGACGAATTCCTCGTAGATCGGCCGCTCGACGAACAGCCGCGAGCCGGCGATGCAGATCTGGCCGGAATTGGCAAACACCGACATCGCCGCTATCGGCACGGCGCGCTCGAGATCGGCGTCGGCGCAGACGATGACCGGCGACTTGCCGCCGAGCTCCAGCGAGACGCGCTTCATGTTGCCGGCCGAGGCGCGCAGGATGCTCTGGCCGGTCGCCGTCGAGCCGGTGAACACAATCTTGTCGACGTCCATATGGGCGGCGAGCGGCGCGCCGGCTTCCGTGCCGGTGCCGGTGACGATGTTGACGACGCCGGGAGGCACGCCAGCTTCCATCATCAGCGCGCCGATCAAAAGCGGCGTCAGCGGCGCTTCCTCGGACGGCTTCAACACGATGGTGCAGCCGGCCGCCAGCGCCGGGCCGATCTTCCAGATCGATGCGGCTGTCGGCGCGTTCCAGGGAATGATGGCGCCGACCACGCCGACCGGTTCCTTGCGCGTGTAGGAGACGATGTCGCCCGGCAGCGAATTGCCGATCGTGTGGCCATGGATCGACGTCGCCATGCCGGCATAGAAGCGCAGCATGCCGAGCACCCGGTTCCTGTTGGCCAGCGTGCGCACGATGGGCATGCCCATATCTGTCGTGTCGGAAAGCGCGATCTCCTCCCAGCGGCGCTCCATCAGGTCTGCGATCTTGAGCAGCAGCACTTGGCGCTCATAGGGTTTGAACCGGCTCCACGGTCCGTCGAAGGCGCGCCGGGCGGCCGCCACCGCGAGGTCAATATCGCTGGAATCGGAGAGCGGCACGGTGCCGATCACGGCGCCGGTGGCGGGGTTGCGCGTCTCGAAAGTGCGGTCGCTGAGCGCGTCGCACCAGGCGCCATCGATCAGCATCTTGCGGTGCCGACCATCGATGGGCGTGTGAAGGGCCAAGTCTCTCACCGATGCCGTCATGGCGCCGTCCTCATTTCCGCGAGCTCCTACCTAGCGGGCGGCCCAGACAAGGCCGCGCTCGACGATCAAGGCCATTTCCGGGACCGCGAACTCGTCGGCATTGTGTCCCAGCGCGCTATAGAAGACCTTTCCGGCCCCATAGCGACGCTTCCAGACCACCGGCATGACAACTCCGCCTATCCCTGGGAAATGGGCGTCGGTGAAGGTGGTCGTGGCCAGCACCTCGTTGCCCGGATCGACATGCATATAGTACTGCTCCGATCGATAGGCGAAATCACTGACGCCGCTTGTGATCGGATCATCCGGCCTGGTGACGGCGACCGTGTAGTCGATGATGTCGCCGGGATGCGCGACCCATTGGCCGCCCGTCATGAACTGATAATCGGTTTCGCTGCGGAAGCTGTCGCACATCGTGCCGTGAAAGCCGCCAAGCCCGCTGCCCTGGCGAACCGCGAGAACCAGATTCTGAAGTTCGGCCTTTTCGATCGTCGACATGGTGATCACGGGCACGATGAGATCGAAGGAAGCGAGCTTCGGATCGGCGAACATCACTGTGCCCTCGCCGAGCGTGACGTCGAAACCGTTGCGTTCAAGCAGGCTGCGCACGACCTTCGCGCTCTGCTCCGGCGTATGTCCCGGCCAGCCGCCCCAGGCAATCAGGGCTTTCTTCGGCATCTTGTCTCTCCCTGCACTATCCGCCCTGATCGATCCGAGTTCAGCGCCAGCCCAGGGCCGGAGCGACATGGGTCAGGATCGCTTCGATGACATGGGCGTTGTAGTCGACGCCGAGCTGGTTGGGCACGGTGAGCAGCAGCGTGTCTGCCTCGGCGATCGCTTCATCCTGCGCCAATTCCTTGATGAGCACATCCGGCTCGGCCGCATAGCTGCGCCCGAAGATCGCCCTGGTATTTTCCTCGATGAAGCCGATCTGGTCGCTGCTCTGGTTGCCGCGCCCGAAATAGGCCCGGTCGCGATCGTCGACCAGTGCGAAGATACTGCGGCTGACAGAGACGCGCGACCCGCGTTTGTGCCCGGCCGCTTTCCAGGCCTCACGATAGATGCGGATCTGCTCGGCCTGTTGGACGTGGAACGGCTTGCCGCTCTCGTCGAATTTGAGCGTCGAGCTCTGCAGGTTCATGCCCAGTTTCGCCGCCCATTCCGAAGTGGCGTTGGTGGCCGCACCCCACCAGATCCGCTCGCGCAGGCCCTCCGAATGCGGTTCGAGCCGCAGCAGGCCGGGCGGGTTGGGAAACATCGGCCGCGGATTGGGCTGGGCGAACCCCTCGCCCCGCAGCGTATCGAGGAAGACCTCGGCGTGATGCCGCGCCATGTCGGTGTCGCTCTGCCCTTCCGGCGGGGCGTAGCCGAAATAGCGCCAGCCGTCGATCACCTGCTCGGGCGAGCCACGGCTGATGCCGAGCTGCAAGCGGCCGCCGGCGATGATGTCGGCAGCACCGGCGTCCTCGGCCATGTAGAGCGGATTCTCGTAGCGCATATCGATGACCGCTGTGCCGATCTCGATGCGGCTGGTCTTGGCGCCCACAGCCGCCAGCAGCGGGAACGGCGAAGCGAGCTGGCGAGCGAAATGATGGACACGGAAATAGGCGCCGTCCGCGCCCAGTTGCTCAGCGGCGACGGCGAGGTCGATGGACTGCAGCAACGCGTCCGATGCCGACCGCGTCTGTGATTGCGATGAGGGCGTCCAGTGCCCGAATGACAGGAAACCGATTTTCTTCATGCCAAGCGATATATGGAAATGGCGGATGGATTGCAAAGCCGTTCGCCCTGGCTGCAGCCTCTCGGCCATCGCGGCGGATCGATGCTTTACGGAGGGAGAAGCCGACGCTGAAAAGGACCCGCATCGTCCAGATCGAGGTGGTTGTGCCAGCGCCCTTCGCCGCCATGTTGCTCGGCGTTGGCCGGCGACGCTGATCGCATCAAATAATACTGATCCGCGCGTGGCACGATGGCGCTCTCGTCGCGAAACCGGCTAGAAGTGGTAGCTACCATTGCGTATAATTAAATCAACTTGATTTGTTTTCTAGGAAAGTTTGTTGGTAACGCGCACATGACCCTCAGGAAAGCCATCGCTGGCACCAATCTCGAACAGGCCAAGTCCCACAATCGCCGCGTGGTCATCGAAGCGATCAGGACCAACGGCGCATTGTCGCGGGCAGCGATCGCGCGCCTGACGGCGCTGAGCACGCAAACCATTTCCAACATCGTCGAGGAACTCGAGCGCGAACAGCTGCTTAGCGCGCAAGCCACGCTGAAAGGCGCGCGCGGCCAGCCGGCGGTCCCCTACTCGATCAATCCCGACGGCGGCTATTCGATCGGCCTGCAGCTCGATCATCAGCTGGCGGTCGGCGTCATCACCGATCTGTCCGGCACGGTTCGCGCCCGAATCGAGCGCCCGGTGGACCGGCCGACGCCGGCGCAGGCGATGCCCCTGCTGGCCACAATAGGCGGCGACTTGATGCGCAAGTTTCGCTTCGACCGCAACCGCCTGCTCGGCATCGGCATGGCGATGCCTGGCCCGTTCGACGTCGAGGGTATGACCTCGGTCGGGCCGACCGCACTGCCCGGCTGGCAGGATTTCCCCGTCGCCGAAGAATTGCAGCGGCTGACCGGCATTCCGGTGACAGTCGAGAACGACGCCACCGCCGCCGCCATCGGCGAGCGGCTCTATGGCGTTGCCCGCAACCTCAGCAGCTTCGTCTATTTGTTCATCGGCACCGGCCTTGGCGCCGGCCTGTTCCTTGACGGCCATCTCTACAAGGGCAGCCGCCACAATGCCGGCGAGATCGGCCACATGATCGTCAAGCCCGGCGGCCTCGAATGCGGCTGCGGCAAGCGTGGCTGCCTCGAACGCTATGTCTCGTTGCGCGCCGCCTATGAGTGCCTGGAAATCCCCGACCCCGATCATGCCTCGCCGGAATTGCTCCAGGCATTGCTGGCCAATGGCGATAGCCTGGAAGCATGGGTCGCCCAGGCAATCGATCCGCTGCGCCAGGCCATCAACATGCTCGAACTCGCGCTCGATCCCGAAACCGTGGTCCTTGGCGGCTTCATGCCGGTCGGCGTCATCGAGCTTCTGGCGAGCCGGCTCGACCCCCTGTACCTCTCGGTCAGTTCGACCAGTACCCGCACCGTGCCGCGGGTTCTTGTCGGCGCCGCCGGCAAGGATACATCGGTTCTCGGTGCCGCCGCACTGCCGATCTTCTCCGAAACCAACCCGCAATTCGATGTTCTGCAAAAGCCGCATTCCGCTTAGGCATACGGGGCTCTTAGAGACTGTTTCGAAATTCGCTCTGGCGAGTCATATGGTGGTGTTTTCGAGAACCGGAGCGCAGCGGACATTTGGGTCCGTGAGCACCGGAAGCGCAGAAACCGCCATCAGATGGCCGCCGGAGTAGAATTTCCAAACAGTCTCTTAGGTCGCCCCGTAGAGCACCGGCATGAGCCCGGCCAGCGCCTTGAACCGCTCCCAGGATTTTTGCTCCGGCTGCGTCCAGCCGGTTTCCGCCAGCGCCGAAATGCGGGGAAACACCAGCCGGTCAAAGACGGCGCGGTCGGTCATCGGCTCCGACCAGATGCAGGCCTGCACGCCGAGCAGTTTCGTCTTCTGCGTGTCCGTCCAGCCCTCGACGGGATCGAAACCGTACAGCTTTTCCGGATCGGACCAGCCGGCCCACGCCGCACCCGGTTCCGACCAGGCCGGGCTGTTGGCCATGTCGAGGTAGTAGACCTGGCCGGGGCACACCACCATCGCATAGCCCTCCCCCGCAAGGGCGGCCGAGGCTTCCACTGTCCGCCAGCCGCAGAGGTAGCTTTTCTGCTTGTCGATGACATTGCCGTGCGCAGCCTCCTGCCAGCCGCCGGTGATGCAGCCGCGAGACGCAAGGAACGATTGTATGCGCTTGAGAAACTCGGCCTGCAGCACTGCCGCTCCCGACCCGTCGATCTCATCGGCGCCGTGCGTGTTGGTGACCACGTTGAGGCGCTTGGCATGCGCTGCCGCCAGCCCCTCGCCGCCAACCTCGGTGAGCCGCGCCAGCGCCTGTGGCGAGCCCGACCAGGCGCCCAGCGGCACCTCGTCGGCGCCGATATGGATGATCTTGAACGGAAACAGCTCGATCAGTTCGTCGAGGATTTTTTCCAGCACATGGTAGGTTTCCGGCCGCGCCGGATTGATGCAATTGTTGGGAAACCCCTGCACGGAGAAGTACTCGCCACTCTCGCCGGGATCACGCAGTGCCGGTATCGCCTGCAGCATCGCGTAACAATGCCCCGGCACGTCGATCTCCGGCACGACCTCGATGCCGAGCTGGCCGGCCAGCTGAACGACCTCGCGCACGGCCGCCTTTGTGTAGTAGCCGCCGCTCGGCTCGGGGCCCGTGCCCAGCAAGGGCGGCACCGGCAGCCCATGGCCGCGCCACGCGCCGACCTTCGTCAACTCCGGATAGGCTGATATCTCGACCCGCCACGCTTCGTCGTCGGACAGATGCCAGTGGAACCGGTTGAGCTTGTTCCAGGCAAGTATTCGCAGGAAGGTCTTGATCTCCGCCGTCGCATAAAACTGCCGGGCGACGTCGAGATGCGTGCCGCGCCAATCGAGCGCCGGCTCATCGCGGATTTCGCCTTCGGCCGGGAACAGAAACGTCTCGGAGTGCGACCGCGCCCCGCGCAGGATCTGGCCGAGCGTGACCAGCCCGTAGAACAGTCCGGTTTTCGTCCCCGCCGAAACCGCGACGCCATCGGCTGAAAAGCGGATCGCATAGGCCTCCGGGCCAAACCCGTCCGCGATGCCGAGCTCGACCGCCAAACCGCCTTCGGCCTCGTTACGCACAATGCCCTCGACAGCGAACAGGCTGTCGACCAGGGTACTGAACGCATCGGCGGCATCGGCGGCGGCAGCACCCTTCGGCCGAAGTGCCAGACCCGGCGGAACCGCGCGGCGGCCGGAGACCGCAACGGTGCGCGGCCACGGTATGATCGAGACCGGCACGGGCGCCTGCGCGGGCACCGGATAGATTTCGGCGCCGCGCTTCAATGCCGCATTGTCGCCGATCGCCTTGGTCGGAGCCAGCGCAACAGGGGCTACGATGCCATCAGCAAGCACGAGGTAGGCAGCCGTGGCGCCGTCGGTCCAGTGCCGCAGCGGATAGCTCAGCCCATGCGCGGTGATGGTCCATGCCTCATTCGGCTCCAGCACGAAACCGTCCGTCGGCGCGAATTCGGAATGGTTGGACAGTCGCTCCGCCAGCCTGCCACCCTCGACGGTGACGGCCGGATCGATGCGGGCCGGACCGCTGACGCACAACTGAAACCCTTCGATCGCTTTCGACGACAAATTGGTGAGCGTCAGTGAATAGGCGAGTTTTTCACTGGCGGTGGCCGGCGCCCAGGTGGTTTCCAGCCGGAATGCGGATTTGGATGTCATGATGAACTTTCAGATGGGAAATCAATCGAGGTTTTTAAGCAGGCCGGCATAAACGCCGGGTTCAGAATCCGGGATCTGCCTGGCGCCGACGGTGCGCTCGTAGAATTCGGACGGACCGACATCGCCGATGATGGCGTAGCCATAGCCCATGACGCGCATGTCGAGCAGCGTCGCCAGCAGCAGCGCGTGGCCGATGCCGGCGCCGCGCGCGGCCTCGTCGACGCCGGTCGGGCCGAAGAAACCACGCGCGATCGCATCGTAGACGGCAAAGCCGACCAGCCTGCCCTCGCGTGTCGCCAAGAAGCACGAGACCGGCTGGCGCGAAAACGCCACCGTCGTCTCGCTCGACCAGCCCGGGCTGAATGTCTGCCGCACCCAGCCGGTCACCAGTTCGAGTTCCGGCGCCAGCGCCCGGCGGATGGTGACGGCGGCGCCCCGAATGCGCGCATCGAGTTCGGGATCGGGAGTAGGCAGCGAAAGATTGACGAGATAGTCCATGGAAACCCTGTGATGTCAGTTCAGGAAGCGGCGCCCAGCGCGCGGACGAAATGGTTGGGGCCGACCTGATCGACCTTGGCGGAGGATGGCCGGCTCAGCCGTCGCACCTCCTCGGCGTGGCCGAGAAAACGCGCGCTGTCACCCGCCATGAAGGGCCGGTCGGGGTCCGGTACAGCCGAAAGCAGCAGTTGCGTGTAGGGATGGCGGGCATCGCCGATCACCGAGAGCGTGTCACCCCACTCGACCATCTGGCCGGCGAACATCACGATCACCTCTTCGGCGACATGGGCCGCGGTGGCGATGTCATGCGTGATGTAGAGCAGCGCCAGTTGCCGCTCCTGCTTGATGCGCGACACGAGTTCGAGGATGCCTAGGCGGATCGAGACGTCGAGCATCGAGGTCGGCTCGTCGGCGACCAGCACGTCAGGCTGCACGGCGAGCGCACGCGCGATGTTGACGCGCTGGCGCTGGCCTCCCGACAGCTCATGCGGAAATTTGTGCGCGGTCAGCGCCGGCTCCAGCCCGACCCAGTTGAGGAGATCGGCGACACCCTGCACTCGTTCCGCCTTGCTCCTGGCATGGCCATGCAGTGCCAGCGGTCGCGCCAGATGATGCTGCACCGAAAACACCGGGTTGAGCGAGGCGAACGGATCCTGGAACACCATCTGCACGGCGCGGCGGTAGGCCTTCTCCTCGGCGGCCGTACCGGTCTGCGTGATGTTGCGGCCGCGGTAGAGCATCTCGCCGCCGGTCGGGGTGTCCATGCGCGAAATGATGCGGGCGCAGGTGGTCTTGCCGCAGCCGGATTCGCCAACCAGCGCCAGCGCGCGGCCGCCTTTCAGCGACAGCGAGACACCGCGCAATGCCTGCACCAATCCGAAGCTGCGTTCGATGCCGTCCAGCCTGACGATCGGCTCGGCCGCGACGGCTGCTGAGGGTACAGTCGTTACGGCATTCATGCGATGGCGTCCTTCACCGCAGGGTGGCCGGGCAGTTGCGGGATCGCGCCCCAGAGCTTTCGCGTGTAGTCGTGCGCCGGCGCCCGGCTGACCTGCCTGACATCGCCGACTTCGACCAGTTCGCCCTTCAGCATCACCCCGATCCGGTGACAGAGCTGCGCCATCAAATGCAGATCGTGGGTGATGAACAGCACCGAGAAACCATAGCCGCGCTGCAGGTCGATGACCTGTTCGAGGATTTCGCGCTGCACGACCACGTCGAGCGCCGTCGTCGGCTCGTCCATGATGATCAGTTCCGGCTTCAGCGCCAGGCAGATGGCGATGACGATGCGCTGGCGCATGCCGCCTGAGAACTGGTGCGGATAATCGGTCAACCGGCTGGCTGGAATGCCGACCAGCTTGAACATCTCTTCGGCGCGCGCCCGCGATTTCTCGCGCGACGAGCCCGTATGCCGGCGCAGCACGTCGTGGAACTGCGCCTCGACCCGCATCAGCGGATTGAGCGAGTTCATCGCGCTCTGGAACACCATGCCGATCCGCCGCCAGCGCACCTCCTGCAGCCGGCTTTCCGGCAGCTTCAAAAGATCCTGGCCGTCGAGCAGGATCTCGCCGCCCGCCACCCAGGCCGGCGCCTTGGCCAGCCGTGTGATGGCATAGGCGATCGTGCTCTTGCCGCAGCCGGATTCGCCAGCGAGGCCGAACAGTTCGCCGCGGCCGATGTCGAAGGACACGTTCTTGACAGCGCGGAAGGCGCCCCTGTCGAGCAAATAGTCGACGCTGAGGTCGCGGATTTGCAGCAGTGCCTCGCTCACCGTGCCGCCTCCAGTTCGCGCTTGCGCAACCGGCTGAGGCGCAGCCAGCGGCTGAGCGCCGGACCGGAGCGCAGTTGCGGATTGGCGATCTCGTCGAAGGTGAAGTTCAACAGCGCGAGCCCCAACCCGACCAGCGCGATGCCGGCGGCCGGCGCGCTGATGTCCCACCAGGCGCCGACGATGATGGCGGAGGAATTCTGCGCGTTGTAGAGCATCGTCCCCCAAGTGACGTTGAGCGGATCGCCGAAGCCGAGATATTCGAGCGTTGTCTGCGCGACGATGGCGTAGATGATCGAGCCGACGATGTTGATGCCGATCAGCGGCACCAGGTTGGGCAGTATCTCGACGAAGATGATGCGCCAGGCAGGCTCGCCGACCATGCGCGCCGCGGTCACGAACTCGCGGTTCCTGAGCGCCATCGTCTGCGAACGCGTCATGCGCGCGCCCCACGGCCACGAGGTCAGCGCAATGATCAGCATGATGGCGACCGGCCCGACCGTGCCGGCGAAGGAAGCAAGCAGGATCAAGAGCGGAATGTTGGGGATCACCAGCACCGCATTGGTGATCAGGTCCAGCGTCGCATCGGTGCGGCCGCCGAAATAGCCGGCGACCAGCCCGATGATGGTGCCAAGTGCGGTGATGAACAGGCCGGTGGCAAAGCCGACCGCCAGTGACGGCCGCGCGCCCCATACGAATTGCGCATAGACGTCGCGGCCCATCTTGGTCGTGCCGAAATAATGCTCGACGGTCGGCGGCTGGTGCGAGCGGCCGACGCGCTCGCCGGGATCGGTCGGCGCTAGGATCGGCGCAAAGAGTGCCATCAGGCAGAGTGCCGTGACGATGATCAGGCCGGCGACGGCCTTCTTCTGACGCCACAGAAGTTGCCAACCGAAGTTCATGCCCGTTCCTCCCGGATGCGCGGATCGACGACGCCATAGAGGATGTCGACCAGCAGATTGGCGCCGAGCGTCGCCATCGTCATCAGCAGCAGCTGGCCCTGGATGACCGGATAGTCGCGCGCCACGCTGGCGGTGAACAGCGTCAGCCCGAGGCCAGGATAGTTGAAGACGATTTCGGTGACGATCGAGCCGCCGAACACGGCGCCCAGCATCAGCGCGAGATTGGTCAGCACCGGCAGCATGGCGTTTCGCGCCGCATAGGAAAACATCACCGCGGTCTCGCCGAGCCCCTTGGCGCGGCCCATGGTGACATAATCCTCGCCGAGAACCGAGATCATCGAGGAGCGCATCGTCGTCTGGAATTCACCGATCAGATAGGGCGACAGCGTCAGCACCGGCATCACCGCATGCCAGAAGACACTGCCGAAAAAGGTGAAGTTCAAGCCCGGATCGAGATCGGGATTGTAGGCATAGCCGACCGGGAACCAGCGCAACGTCACGCCAAAGGTGAACAGGGTCGCCAGTCCGATGATGACGGGCGGGATCGCGATCAGCACGACAGAAAACGGCGAGACGAACGCATCAAAGCGTCCGCCTCGCCGCCAGGCTGCCACTGCGCCGAGGGAGACTCCAACGCAGAGGGAAAAGATGATCGCCGTGGTGACCAGGAAGGCGGTCCAGCCGGCTGAACGGGCAAGGACCTGGGTGACGGTCTGCGGGTAGTATTTGACCGACACGCCGAGATCGAGCCTGGCAAGGCCGGTGATGTAGTCGACGAACTGCCCCAGGATCGGCTGTTCGACGGCACCGAAACGGGCCTTGATCGCCTCGATCGCCGCCGGTGTCGCGCGCGGCCCAAGCTGCGCGATCATGCCGTCGACCGGGCTTCCCGGCATCAGCCGGGGAACGGTGAAATTCATCACGATGGCAAACAGGAAGGCCACGAAATAGACCCCAAGCCGTCGAAGAGGAATCCGCATCGGCTATTCCTTGTGCTCGGTTGCCTTCTCCGTTTGGCGGAGAAGCTGTCGCCAAAGGCGACGGACGAAGAAGCGGCTGCAGGCATCTTACCATGTCCGGCATCCGGCCTCGCGGCGGGCTGCCGCCGAAACCAGGATTTGGGACACGGCCCTTCCCCCTCATGAGGGGAAGGGAGTTGCATCAGACTTATTGTACCGGCTTCAGGCGCAGCAGATGCATCAACCGCATGCGGTTGTTGTCATGGTCCTCCGGGTTCATCACCGGTTCGTCCTTGGTCACCCAGCCGGTGAAGCGCTTGGTCGAATACTGGTACCAGGTCGGTCCGTTGAACACCGGCACGACCGGGAAATTGTCGGCGATGATCACCTGCACCTGGTCGAACAGCTTCTTGCGCTCCTCGTCGGTGGTTGCCTTGCGGTAGGCGTCGAACACCTTGTCCAGCTCCGGATTGGAGTAGCGCGACGGTGCACTGGTGATGCGCCCGGCAAAGGCCGTCGACAGCGACTGGTAGTAGCCGCGGAACGGCGTCGGCCCGTCGGCGCGCGAGTTCATGACCGCATCAAACGAGCCGTCGAGAATCTGCTTTTGCCACTGCTCGTATTCCGGCGTCGCCACCGAGGCGTTGATGCCGGCCTTGCGCAGGCCTTCGGTGGCGATCTGCACGGCGTCGATCCAGTCGGTCCAGCCATTGGGAACGATGATCGAGAAGGCAATCGGCTGGCCCTTCGGCGTGGTGCGCATGCCGTCGGCGCCCTTCTTGTAGCCGGCGTCGTCAAGCATCTTGTTGGCCTTGTCGACGTCATAGGTCATCCAAACGTCCTTGTCGCCTTCGGCCGCCTTGTTGCGCCAGGCGTCGAAGCGCGGCGGCAGGCCGCTGGCGTGCAGATTGACCACCGGATAGCCAAACCCGGCAATGTCCACCATCGCCGTGCGGTCCATGACCAGGCTGAAGGCGTGGCGGAAGTTGATGTCGTTGAAGGCCTCGGCCAGCGCCGGGTTGACGGTCTTGAAGTTCATCTGGAAGGCGATGGTTTCCGCCGGCGGCTGCCAGTAGCCATTGTGGTCCTTGTCGAGCGCGACATAGGTCTTGTCGATCTCGGGCAGGAACGAGCCGATCCAGTCCATCGAGCCTTCCGGCAGCAGTGCCAGCATCTGGTCGTTGCCCGAGATCTGCGGCAGCTTCAGGCAGTCGACATGCAGCGAAGCCGCGTCCCAGTAGTTCGGGTTGCGGCACTGCTCATAGACCTGCGGCGTGAAGCGGCGGATCTCGGTCATCGGACCCGAGCCGACCGGCTTCTCGTTCTTGAAGGCGAGCGGATCGGCGACATGCTTCCAGATGTGTTCCGGCACGACAGGGAAATCGGCCATCGATTCGGGGAAATGGGTGTCCACGTCCTTCAGGGTGATCTTCACTTCGGTCGGCGAAGGCGCTTCGACCGAGGCGACGCTGCCACCGACGCCGACAATGTCGACCGCCGGGTTCTTCAGCATCAGCTCGAGCGTGAATTTCATGTCGGCCGAGGTCAGCGGCTGGCCATCAGACCATTTGACACCGTCGCGCAGCGTGTAGGTGATCGATTTCAGATCGTCGGAGAATTTGTAGCCCGTCGCCAGCCGGAAGATCGGCTTGCCGCTGTCATAGTCATTGAAGATGACCAGCGGCTCGTAGACGAAGTCCATGGTGCTCTGGCGGCGCCCGCCAAGGTCGAACGGGTTGAAGTTCTGCACCCAGCTCGTCTGCTCCTCGATGTGCATGGCGAGCACGGATTCGGCGGACGCCGGTCGTGCGCCAAAGGAGAAAGTCGTGGCAATGGTCGCGGCGACGAACGCCGTGCCAATCAACAGCCGCCGGCGTGAAATGGCCGTCGACGGGTCTTGCGGATAACGCATATGTGGGTCTGGCAGCCTGGCAGTCATACTTCGTCTCCCATTGTTGATCGGCATTTCCGCCTCTTCGGGCGAGTAACGTAAATCAATTTGATTTAATCCTAGGAGGTAAAGGGGGCCAGCGTCAACGGCCCTGTTGGGCCGTCCCCATGAAGCATGCTCTCCGCCCTACCGGGCGAGCAGCAACGACGGAAGCGTTTGCCGCCGTCCCAAGGCAGGATCGAGATGTCGGGAGATCGCGTCGATCCTGGACGCTTCGCGCCAGCGCAGCGAGGGCGCGATCATTCTGACAGGATGGCTTCCCTCTCCGCCGCCGCCTCGCGATGGCGGAGAACAAGCATCAAAACTCACGCATCGCTATTTTCAAAAGCGCCGATGCCTTGTGCGATGAGGTTGGTCGCCATGACCAGCGAGACGATTGCCGCGGAATTGAAGACGACGACCCACCATTTGCCGCCGGTCAGGAAGCCGTAGCCATCAGCGACGGCCAGTCCCCAGTCGGCGGAAGGCGGTTGGATGCCGAGGCCGAGAAAGCTCAGCGTGGCGATCGAAAAGAACGCGTACCCCAGCCGGGTGACGAGCTCGATCAGGATCGTTTCCCTTATATTGGGCAGGATCTCCAGGAACATGATGGCAAATGCGCCTTCGCCACCAAGCCGGGCGGCGCTGACATAGTCGCGCTCTTTCTGCTCGCGCACGGCGGCGCGAACGGTCCGCGCCACCAGCGGCGCGTAGGCGATGGCGATCACCAGAATGACGGTCAGGTTCGATGGGCCGATCGCCACAAGCGTCATGGTGACGAGGACGATGAACGGAAACGCCATCAGCGTGTCGAGCAGCCGCGCCCCGATGGCATCGACGAGACCGTCGAAATAGCCGAGCACCAGTCCGATGATGCTGCCGGCGGCAACGCCGGCAAGCGTAGCCAGCGGCGCAACCAGCAGGATATCGCGCGACCCGACGACGATGCGGGACAGCACGTCGCGGCCGAGCTGGTCGGTGCCGAACCAGTGCAGCGCATCGGGCGGCGTCAGCATCGCCAGAAAATCCTCGGCATAGGGATCGTAGGGAACGAAGAGATTGCCAAACAGCGCGCCGGCGACCCAGAACAGCAGCAGCAACGAACCGACTACGACCGACGGGGGCAGTCCGGCAAAAACGCTGCGGATCCTGCGCAATGCCGGCAGGCCGACCGCGGCGCGCCGCGGCGCGGGAAACTCCGCCAGATCCGTCATGACGATGCCCGGCGGCGTTGCCGCGGATCGAGCAAGGCCAGCACGACATCGCCTGCCGCCGCCGACAGCACGAATATTGCCGCCATCACCAGGACGCCGGCCTCAAGCATCGGGAAATCGCGTGCCTTGGCCGCGTTCAGAACCAGATTGCCAAGGCCCTGGATGCCGAACAGCGCCTCGATCACCACCAGCCCGCCAAGCATGTAGCCGGTCTGGGTCGCAAGCACCGCGATGGTCGGCGTCAGCGCGTTGCGCAGCACGTGCCGAAAGATGATCTCGCGCCGCTCGAGCCCTTTCAGGACGGCGGTGCGTGTATAGTCGGCGGCCATCGCCTCGATCACGCCGGCCCGCGTCATCCGGGCGATGTAGCCGGCAAGGTTCAGCACCAGCGGCAGTGCCGGCAGGATCAGATAATAGCCATTCGTCCAGAAGCCCGCGCCATCGGGCGCGACACCCGAGATCGGGAACCAGTTCAGCCACAGGCCGAAAACGATGAGCAGCATCAGCCCGGACACAAAGTCGGGGACGATGCCGAAGGAAACGCCCGCCATCACGATCAGCCGGTCGATGAAGCGGCCCGCATTGAGACCGGCGATGACGCCGGCGCCGACCCCCAGCGGAACGAGGAAAACCAGGATGATGCCGGCAAGTGCCGCGGAGCGCTTGAGGCTTTCGAGCACGAACGGCGCCACCGGCGCGCGCATCGACAGCGAGGTGCCGAAATCACCAGTGAGCACGTTGCTGAACCAACGCCCGTACTGGACGAGAACGGGCTGGTCGGCGCCCAGCCGCTTGTTCAGTTCCGCCACCGCTTGCGCGTCGGCAAAGGGCCCGAGCATGACGCGGCCGACATCGCCGGGCAGAACCTGCCCGGCAAAGAAGACCAGGATACTGACCAGCCACAACGTCAGCAGAAGTGTGCCCACGCGCGCCGACAGAGTGCGGCCGGTCACCATCGCGTCTTGCCGCCTCGCCTGGACCCTGCCCCATCCCGATGCGATCGGGATAGGTATCTATTTCCGTGTTCCGGCATCATGCCTGGACGAAGGTAACGCGGTCGAGCAGCAGATGCGAAATCGCCGTGAAGCGCACGCCCTCGACCTTGTTGCTGGTGATGCGGCTGTATTGCGAGAAGTAGCTGATGATCACTGGCGTCTCGTCGAGCAAAAGGTTTTGGATCTTGCCGGCGGCAAGGCGCTGCGCGTTGAGATCACGCGCCTTGGAATAGTCGAGCAGCAAGGCATCGTAGGCCGGGTTGTTGAAATGGGCCGCGTTCCAGGCTCCCGAACTCTTCAGCGTGGCGTTGAGGAAGATGTCAGGTGTGCCGCGATGGCCGAAATCGGTGATGCCAAGAACCGAATCCAGCCAGGGCGAGCTGCCGAATGTCGCCGAGCCGTAATAGGCATCCTGCGGCAGAACATTGAGTTTGACGTCGATGCCGGCCTTCTTGGCGAAGTTCTGGATCAGCACGGCATAGTCGGGAATGTCATAGGCGCGCTCGGTGGTCAGCGTCACCTCGAAGCCGTTGGGAACACCCGCCTCGCCGAGCAGCCGCTTGGCCTCGGCGATGTCCTGCTTGCGCTGCGGCACCGACGGATCGGCCGAGGGGAAGATCGGCGCGAACGGGGTGTCGTTGCCAGCGATGGCGCGGCCTTTCAGCAGCCCCTTTACGATCGCCTCGCGGTCGAGGGTGAGCGCCAGCGCGCGGCGGATGCGCTTGTCGGTGAACGGCGCCTGGTCGGTGCGCAGATGCACCTCGTCATGCGAACTCGCCTGCACGCTGAGGAGCTTGAAGTTGGGATTGCCCTCGATCGCCAGTTCGAGCCGCGTCGTGCTCGGGATGACATCGAGCTGGCCGGCCTGCAGCGCCAGCACCTGGGCCTGCTCGTCGTCGAAGAACTTGATCTCGACGCGGTCGGGCAGCGCCTTGTCGCCCCAATAGTCGGTGTTGCGCACGAAGCTGGCACCCTGCTTGGGACGGAAGGATTCGAGCTTGAACGGGCCGGTGCCGTTGAAAGTCTTCTCGAAATCGCCGGCATAGTCGGCCGGCAGGATGACGGCATTGTAGACGTCGGAGGAGACATAGAAGGGGAAGTTGCTGTTCGGACCGTCGAGATCGAAGGCCACGGTCTCGTCGTCGACCAGCTTGGCGCCACCTTTGGACAGGATGCCCTTGTAGGCCGACAACGCCGACGAGCCGCTGGCCGGATCGACAAGCCGCTCGAAGCTCGCCACCACGTCCTTGGCGGTAACCCCGCGGCCATCGTGGAATTTCACCCCTTGCCGTAGTTTGAAGGTCCAGCGGCTGGCTGTCTCGTCGGCCTCCCAGGACAAAGCGAGCTTCGGCTGCAGCCCGTCCTTCGGATCGTCGAGGATCAAATATTCGCCGACCTGGCTGAGCACCCCGATGCTGGCCGGATCGGTGACCGAGACGGGATCGATCGCCTTGGTCGGCTGGCCGAGGCCGACGCGAACCGTGCCGCCAGCGGCGGCTGCGGCGCGCGCGCCTCCGAGCCCCTGCGAAGCGGCAAAGCCGGTGAGGCCGAGCAGCGCTGCATATTTCAGGAGATCGCGGCGCTTGAGAAAGCCGCCCTGATATTCGTCGACGGCGATATTCCAGATGTCCCCCGACAGATTGCGAAGTGCGTCGATGTCGTTACGTCCAGTCATGTTGAAACCCCTGTCTGAAATGAAGATTGAAAAGCTATGCGACGGGTTCGCCGTCGAGATGGATGCGGTCCACGGCCTGCGGATAGAAGGCGACGAGGCCCTTGATCTTGGGCATCTCGGCGATCGGATCGCGGTAGCTCCAGGCGATGTCCGGGCGCACCGAGCCGTCGCTCAGCAGGCCGGACCAGTAGGAAGCGATGCCCTTGTAGGGACATCGCGTCGTTGTGACGGACGCCGTCAGCCGCTCCAGATTGATGTCATCCGGATGCAAGTAGAAGCGCGTCGGCAGATGCGTCTCGAACAGCAGCACCGGGCGATGGCTGTCGGCGATCGGCTCGCCGTCGAACCAGACCTGCACATGGCTCGAGCTTTGCAGCACATCGATGCGCGCATACGGATCGCGGGCATGGACGAAGACCTCCTCGTCCTCCTCGAACCACTGGTCGACGAGCTTCCAGCTGAAAGCGATGCGCCCGGCCAGCGGCGACAGGTTTTCACCCGGCGGCGACACGAACGACCAGGCCGCATTGGCGCTCCGCCTGTCGCCGGTGTCGATATCCCAATAGGCGGTCTCGCCACCGACCGCGTGCGGTTCGCGATGCAGCGAGGGTTTCAGCACCGACGTGTCGACCGACGCCGCCGGGAAGAAATAGATCGGCAGGAAATGGTTGGAGCGCAGCACCAGCACATTGCGGCTGTCGGCGATGGTGCGGCCACCGAATTTTACGCGCACGCGCTTGGGGCTGTGCAGGACATTGACGAGCTGCGGAGCGGTCGCTTCGCGGGGCTGCAGTCTCGGTGCGGCGGTCATCATCGTTCTCCGGGTCAGGACACGGCGCGCGCAGTGTCGCGCTGCTCGGCGAAACGGTTGGCGGGCCGCGCCAGGCCGAAGCGGTCGCGCAGCGTTCCCGGTGCGTATTCGGTCGGGAACACGCCGCGGCGCTGCAGCTCCGGCACCACCTGTTCGGCGAAATTCACCCAGTCCTCGGGCAGCAGCGGGAACATCAGGTTGAAGCCGTCGGCGGCCCCCGAGACGAACCAGTCCTGCAACTGGTCGGCGATCTGTTTCGGTGTGCCGGCGACGGTCGGCACCGAACCGCTGTTGGCGAGCTTGCGCGCAATTTCGCGCAGGCTGAGATTCTGCTTCGACCACTGCTTGACCCGGTTGAGCGACGTGCGCCCGCCATTGAACGTGCTTTCGTCCGGCAGCGGCGGCAGCGGCCCGTCCGGCGGATAGACGGAGAGATCGATGCCGCTCCAGCTGGACAGAAGGTCGATGCCGACCTGATCGGGGAGCAAGGTCTGCAGATACTCCTGCTTTTCCCGACCTTCCGCCTCGGAAGCAGCGACGATCGGCAGGATGCCGGGCAGGATCTTGAAGCTCTCCGGCCGCCTGCCGTGGCGGGCAAGGCGCTCGTTGATATCCTGACGATACTTGATGCCGTCTTCCCGGGTGCTGTAGATGGCGAAGTGCGCATCGGCCTGAGCGGTGGCAAAGTTCTTGCCGTCCTCGGACGAGCCGGCCTGGACGATCAGCGGATGACCCTGCGGCGGCCGCGAGACATTGAGCGGTCCGCGCACCTTGAAATGCTTCCCCTTGTGTTCGATGGGATGGACCTTGTCGGGGTCGGCGAAATAGCCCGACACCTTGTCGATCAGCAGCGCCTCGTCTTCCCAGCTGTCCCACAGCGCCTTGACGATATCGAGGAATTCGGCCGCGCGCTCATAGCGGAACGCATGTTCGATATTGCAGTCGCGGCCGAAATTGCGCGCCTCCTCGTCCATGGCCGAGGTGACGACGTTCCACGACGCCCTGCCCTTGCTGATATGATCGAGCGAGGCGAACATGCGCGCCACATTGTAGGGCTCGCTGTAGGAGCTCGATGCCGTGGTGATCAGGCCGATGTGCTTGGTCACGCCGGCAAGGGCCGACAGCAGCGTCAGCGGCTCGAGGCGGGCATTGGCGTAGTGGGCAACGCCGCTCTTGACCGAATCCCAGATCGACACGTGGTCGGCGACGAAGATGGTGTCGATCCTCGCGCGCTCGGCCGCCTGCACGAGATCGCGGTAGAACTCGAAGTCCAGCACCTCCCGGCCCGGCGCCCGCGGATGGCGCCACGACATCCGGTGATCGCCCTGCGGGTTGAAGAAAAAAGCGCTGAGGATCATGTGATCTCGAGCCATGCCGGCCTCCTTCCAAATCTGCTCCGGAGACCGTCGTGCTGCTTCGGCAGGCGGCGACAATCTCTCCTGAGCGGTGAAAGGTAGATTGCGTTCCAGCTTTATTCGAGTAATTTTATAGAGATTATGTATTGCGAAAGCGGAAGCGATTGCCCTCGATGGCGGCGCTCGAAGAAAGTGGTTTCAAGCTCCCAATGTCCTCCTCGGTTCTGAACGTAGACCAGCTTTCCATCACCTATGACGGGCGCAACGGATCGCATCCCGCCGTCAGCGGCGTGTCGCTGCACATAGGCGAAGGCGAAGCGCTCGGCCTGGTCGGCGAGTCCGGATCGGGCAAAAGCTCGGTGGCGCTCGCCATCCTGCGCTATCTGCCGAAGAACGCCCGCATCGCGGCGTCAGCACTGGAATTCCAGGGCCGCGAAATCCGCGATCTTTCCGCCGAGCAGCTGCGCCAGCTGCGGGGAAATCACATCGCGGCCGTCTACCAGCACCCGGGTGCTGCCCTCAACCCAAGCATGACGATCGGCCGGCAGATCACCGAGACCATCATGCGGCATCGCCCGGTCCGCCATGACGAGGCCCGCGCGCGCGCCGCCGAACTGCTCGGGCGCGTTCGCGTAAGCCATCCGGACCGGGTGCTGGGCCTCTATCCGCACGAACTTTCCGGCGGCATGCAGCAGCGCGCCAACATCGCCATTGCCATTGCGCTCGACCCGTCGCTGCTGGTGCTGGATGAGCCGACGACGGCGCTCGACGCCAGCGTCCAGTCGGAGATCATTGCCATCCTGCACGACCTGCGCAAGGATCACAAAACCAGCGTTCTGTTGATCAGCCACGACATCAACATGATCCGCCGGTCCTGCGACCGGGTGGCGGTGATGCAGTCGGGAACGGTGGTCGAAAGCGGCGCCGCCACTGAGGTCTTCGACAACCCAACCCATGCCTATACAAAGGCGCTCATCGCCTCGATCCCCGCCCTCAACTACACCAAGCGGGACGGCAGGCTGGCGGAGACGGACGGACCCGGTCTGCCAGCGGCAGCCCAGGATGAAGACGCCGGCGCGCGGAAAGAACGCCAGATCGCGATCGCCTGCAAAGGCATCAGCCATGCCTTCGGCACCCAGCCAGTACTGCACGATATCGATCTCGACATAGGCCAGGGCGAGACGTTCGGGCTGATCGGCGAATCCGGTTCCGGCAAGTCGACCTTGGCAAGGATCGTCACCGGCCTGCAGACGCCAAGCGCCGGATCGGTCGAGCTGTTCGGCAGGACGGTCGCGCCGCGCGTCGAGAAAAGAAACCTTGCTGAAGGCCGCGACGTGCAGATGGTCTTCCAGTCGCCCGATCGCACGCTCAATCCACGCCAGCGGATCGGCAGGATCCTCGGCCGTCCGCTGCGCCGGCTCGCCGGCCTGCGCCGCAGCGAGGTGAGAGCGCGCGTCAGCGACCTCTTGCAGTCAGTCCGCCTCGCTGGCACCACGGCCGAGCAGAAGTCGCGATCGCTGTCCGGCGGCCAGCGGCAACGGGCGGCCATCGCACGGGCCTTCGCCGGCGTGCCGAAGGTCGTCGTGCTCGACGAACCCACCTCGGCGCTCGACGTCTCCGTCCAGGCGACGGTTCTCAACCTGCTCAACGACCTGCAGCGCGACAAGGACACGACCTATCTGTTCATCAGCCACGACCTCCGGGTCGTGCGCTACATGGCCGATAGGATCGGCGTGCTCTATCGCGGCCGTCTGGTTGAAACCGGTTCATCCGACCAGATCTTCCAGGGCCCCAATCACCCCTACACGCAACTGCTCCTGGCCGCGTCCTCCGATGAGGCCGTGCCAAAACTATCCGCTCAAGTCGGGATCGAGGCAGCCGGTATCCCGAACACGGGATGTTCCTTCGCCGACCGCTGCCCTCTGGTGCTGCCAGACTGCAGAAAAGCAGGGCCGCCCGCCAGAGAGATCGCGGCCGGCCACCTCATCGCTTGCTGGCGGCGCGGTCAGGGTTCGTGAACGGATCGCCGGCGGTCCAAAGGCCTGTAGCAGCAGGTTTCCGTTCAGGCGCAGTGCGATGCCGCTTGCGAGGCGTCTGAAACTTCGCATCAATCTACACGGCGGTAGCTTCCGCCCTATTACCGTTCGGCGTTGCTATCGATGTTCGATATCGGACCATCGAAAGCGGCGACGATCGCGGGGATCGTCAAGCGCCGGAAAATCGTGTCGACTTCCGCAGGCGACAGCCTTGATTTGCGATCCATCCACCAGGCCAGGACCGACATCAGGGCGCCAACCACGAACTGGATCAGCGCGCTTCGAGGGATTTGTCCGTCGTTGGCGGCGGGGGCGATGGCTGCAAGGTCCTGGCTCACCAGGTCGGCGAGCAGCGCTCGCATCCGGTTCATGACGATGGCGGATCCCCGCTCCCCGACCAGAACGCGATAGATGTCGCGGAAGCTCTGCGCATGTTCGAAGAGCGCCAGGCTGAAGCCGAGGCAACGCTGGCCAACGTCTCCTTCTTCGGCAAGTGCTGCTTGCTGGTGCGCTGTCAGCAGCGCGCGCAGTTCCGCCAGTCCGTTGGTGAGCAGATCCTCCTTGCTTTTGTAGTGCGCATAAAAGGTCGAACGGCCGACATTCGCACGCTCGACGATGTCCTTGATCGTCACCGCCTCGTAGCCTTTTTCAAGCACCAGCGCGACCAGTGCCTGGTGCAGCGCATCGCGCGAGCGCTGGATACGGCGGTCTTCTTTCATGCGTGCGCGCTACCCGGCCATTGGCCCTGTTTCGTCCGTTACCGGACATTTCGTGCCTCAAGTTCATGTTCAAATTATCAGTCATCGTGTCCGATAACTGCCGTTCTGTCCAGAAAATCGAGGAGGCCAGCCATGGCAACAAGAGACACACCAGGTACCCACAGCCATGGCCATCTGTGGCTCGTCGGCTTGATCGGCGTGGCGGCGGGGCTACTCTTGCTGATTTATGTCCCGTCTCTGCCAGCCGTCTCCGGGACAATTCTGCTCTTCGGCGGCTTTCATCTGGTCGGCGCCCTGGTGCTGCTGGCTTCGCTCTATGTCATGGCCGGGAACAGGCTCGCCGGACGCCTGCCCGGCCGGAAACGCCGGCAGGATACAGCGAATTTCGATTTCGGCTGGGCGCCGGCCTGGGCGCTCGGGCCGTGGATCGCGGCGCTGATCCTGGCCGCAATCGCGGTCGCCGTTCAGGTCGCGACACCGGCCTATTGGCCGCTCGCCATGGTGCTGACGCTGCTTGCGGCGAACTTCTTCGCCGGCGGTCTCATTGCCCGCACCGTAGGACGCTACGAGCATGCGGCGCTGCCGATGGTTGACCTACTGCCGTGCGACGCAGGTGTGGTCCTGGATGCAGGATGCGGCGCCGGCCGAACCACGATCGCGCTCGGCCGCGCGCTCCGGAATGGAAGGGTCGTCGCGCTCGACCGCTTCGATTCGAACTATATCGAAGGCGGCGGCCGGGCGTTGCTCGAACAGAATCTGCGGCTTGCCGGCCTGACCGCGCGCGTTGACATCGAACTTGGCGACCTGACTGCGCTACCCTTCCCGGAAGGCCGCTTTGACGCCGCCGTCAGCGCTCATGCGATTGATCATCTCGGCTCGCAAAAGGAACAGGGGCTGCGTGAGGTCTTGCGCGTCTTGAAACCGGGCGGGCGTTTCCTTCTCGTCGTCTGGGTGCCCGGATGGACGATGTTTGCGATCGTCAGTGTGCTTGCGCTGCTTTTCTCGGGCAAAGGCGCCTGGCGGCGGATGGCGGCGAGCGCAGGGTTCGAACTGTGCGACGAAGGCATGCTCAACGGCAACTGGTTTGTCGTGCTCAAGAAGCCGATTGGTGCAAGCCGCCTTCAGCGAGGTGAGGCAGAATTCCATCGGTTGCCAGGCGCCAGCACACCGATGACCTGGTGGCTCGGCCGGCCGTGCCGCCGTCGCCGGTCGATGCGATGTTCAGGCACAGTGCGACGCCGTCATTGTCGCAGCAATGGAATCCGGCTTGCAAATGCCGTCTGTTGAGGTCAGCCTACCCGGATGATGGCACGCTGGTCGCCAAAACATGTCCTTGTCATTCTGCTCGCGGTATTCTTGACCGCCGGGTTCGGCCTGTCTGCCGCTCAGACGAGCGTCATGTCGGCGAAGATGATGATGACGACTGGCATGACCATGCCCGCTGCCGACACAAGCATGGCCAAGATGGCCGACACCGCCATGAATGGCGATTGCAACGCGTGCCTCAAGGGCGCCGCCGACAGCGGCAAACCGATGCAATGTCCGCCGACCTGCATCGCACCGGTGCTCGCGGTGTTGCCGCTTGAGTTCGCGGTGACGACCGTAGTCCGGACATCGCTGCCGTCGGCGCTGCCGATGCCGTTCCTTCACGGGCGAAGTTCCTTGCCCGATCCCTTCCCTCCCAAATCCATCGATCTCGTCTGACGCAGTTTCAGCCGTCCCGCGGCTGATTTCTGGCGTTTGATTGCCGCTGGCGCTTTGCGCCGGCGAGCACACAGCAATTCGACGTCGAGAGGCTCGCCGTCGATCGAGATCGCAAAGGGCTTGAGAGTGAGTATCGATTTCAATCTTTCCATTTCACGCCGCAGGTTTGTCCTCGCGGCGGCGGGCGTCGCGGCGGCCACCGTAGCGCGTCCCGCATCGTCGATGGCATCCGCCGTCGACGAGCGCCGCATCAGGGTCGCGCCGGGCCAGGCCAGGTTCACCGGCTCCAGCGGCCCGCTTACTCCTGTCTGGGCCTATGACGGGACGGTCCCCGGTCCGATGCTGCGCTTACGCCAGGGCGAACCCGCTCGCATCATCGTCGAGAATGGCCTGGACGAGGAAACCACGGTCCATTGGCATGGCATCCGCCTGCAAAACGCCATGGACGGCGTGCCCGGCCTGACACAGCCGCCGATCAAGCCGGGGACAAGTTTCGTCTATGAATTCACGCCACCCGACGCCGGTACCTTCTGGTACCATCCGCATGCCAACAGCCTTGTGCAGCTCGGCCGCGGCCTAGCCGGCGCCCTCATTGTCGAGGAGGCTGAACCCATTGCTGTCGACCGCGACCTCTTGTGGTTGCTGCAAGACTGGCGGCTTGCCGCCGACGCGCAGATGGCGCCCGGCTTCGGCAGCGCGATGGACGCGGCGATGTCAGGCCGCATCGGCAATATCGTCACCATCAACGGCACGGTTCCAATCGATCAGCGCGTGATCGCTGGGGAGCGGATCAGGCTGCGCTTGGCCAATGCCTCGCTCGCCCGCATCATGGCGCTGCGCTTCGAGGGCCACCGCCCGGTCGTCGTGGCGATCGACGGTCAGCCCTGCGACCCGCACGAACTTGAAGACGGCCGTGTTGTTCTTGCGCCTGCTATGCGCATCGATGTCGTGATCGACATGCAGGGCGACCCGGGCAAGCGCTACGCGGTGATCGACGATTACTATGACGGTCTCGCCTACAAGCTGACCACGCTTGCCTATGACACCGCATCGCCGCTGCGGACCCGTCCTCTCGACGCCCCGCTTGGCCTGCCGCGCAATCCCTTGCCTGAACCCGACCTTGCCGAGGCCGAGCGACAGGAGATCGTCCTGCAAGGCGGCATGATGGGTGGCGGCAAGCTCGCCGGCGTCGGCGGCATGATGGGCATGGCGACACCCGGCATGAATGGCGGCGCGGCCTGGGCGATCAACGGCATGTCGATGACCGGTGACGGCCACGCCGGCATGGCGCCGCGGTTCACGCTGAAACGCGGCACCACTTGTCATCTCACCATGCGCAACGAAACCGCGTGGTGGCATCCAATGCACATCCACGGTTTCAGCATGTCCGTACTTTCCCGCAACGGTTCGCCCGTGCCGAACCGGACATGGCAGGACACGGTGCTGCTTGCCCCCAAGGATACGATCGAATGCGCCTTCGTCGCCGACAATCCCGGCGACTGGATGCTGCACTGCCATGTCGCCGACCATCAGATGGCCGGCCTCATGACGGTGTTTCGAGTGACCTGACCCTTTTCGCCAATCAACGTCAATCAAGGAGAACCGCAATGAAACGGACTTACTACCTCGCCGCCCTCACCATCGCGATCGCGATGCCGCTGCCTGCCGTTGCCGCCACGATCAACGCGGTGATGTACAAGAACCCGAGCTGCAGCTGCTGCGAGACCTACGCCGCCTATCTCGAAAAGAACGGCTTCACGGTTGAACTGAAGCCATCCAACGATCTGGACCAGATCAGCGCCGGCCTTGGCGTTCCCGAGAAATTGCAGGGCTGCCATTCCGTGGTGATCGGCGACTACGTGGTCGATGGTTTCGTGCCGGTCGACCTGATCAAGAAGATGCTGGCGGAACGTCCTGAAATCACAGGCATCGCCATGCCGGGTATGCCGATGGGTTCGCCGGGAATGGGCGGCCAGAAAACCGAGTCCTGGACGATCTACGCCTTCACCAAGGATGGCAAGGCGCCAACCGTCTACGCAACCGAGTGACGGCCACATCGATCTCATTTTTCACTCAAGGAGAACTCAAATGAAACGGACTTATTCCCTCACCGCCCTCATCGTCGCGATCGCTATGCCGCTGCCTGCTGTCGCGGCGACCATCAACGCGGTGATGTACAAGAACCCGCAATGCAGCTGCTGCGAGTCCTATGCCAATTATCTCGAACACAACGGCTTCAAGGTCGACATCAAGCCCGTCAACAACCTGTCCCAGATCAGCAGCGATGCGGGCGTGCCGGCCGACCTCGAAGGCTGCCACACGCTGATGGTCGACGGCTATGTGGTCGACGGGCTGGTGCCGGTCGATATCGTCAAGAAACTGTTGACCGAACGGCCTGCCATCACCGGCATCACGCTGGCCGGCATGCCGACCGGCGCTCCCGGCATGGGTGGCGAGAAGGCTGGCCCTTTCATCGTCTACGCCTTCACCAAGGACGGTAAGGCGCCTACCGTCTACGCGACCGACTGAAAGGCAACCGCGATGTCTGCCGATATGTCGGATTGCCCTGCCAGAACCTGGCTCGCGATGATGTTCCTGTCCGTCGCCGGCTTTCTTGTGCTGCTGGTCCTGCTGCTCGCCATAGCCGCGCTCGGAAAATACTTGCTGTCGGGTCGTCGAACCACGGTCGGCGGCGTGGACTTGCTGCCCGAGTCGAAGGAGCGGCAACCATGAAGATAGTCGCTCTCGCCGCGGATGGGTGCTTCCTCGCATACAAGTACATTCGTTAGTGCTAATATATTCTAGTCATGCACATTCGTTCGTGACGAACATATGGGAGGACGCGATGAAAACCATGAATCGCAGGTCTGCAATTGCTCTCGGTGTGACGGCTGCCGCGATAACGCCTCTGTTCACCCTGGTGGCGTCCGCGAAGGCCAAGAAATACGGCCCGAAGGATGGCAAGGAGATTGCGCCCGGCGTCAGGGTGGTAGAGGTCGGCACCGGCAACGCCGACATTCCCGCCTACAAGAGCATCTCGATTGTCGACGTGGTCTTTCAGCCCGGAGCACACGCACCTCAAAGTGTGATGGACAACGACATGGTCTGCACGATTACTTCCGGCGCATTCACCATCAAGAAGGTAGACAAGGAATTCAAGCTCAAGACGGGTGACATGTACACGTGCGCCAAGGGCAAGACCGACGAGTCGACGAATACAAGCAAGGAGGTCGGCGTGCATCGTATCGCCATCTTGATACCTGCATAGCACTGGAATTCCGGAAGAACGGACGGTTGCACACCCGTCCGGCCGTCGCTTGCGCATCGCCGGCTGCTGGCCTCGTCGGCTAACGCTTTCAGCAAGGTGGGCAGGACCGCTTGCCAGGCGTCTGCTGGCGCTCCTGCCCGGCCATGCATCGGGCCGCATGCCCGCTTTCGTTCAGGCACAGTGCGATGCCGTCATTGGCTCTTGAACGGCCAAGCCGGACCCGCGTAACATCGCGCCACCTGGACTGAGTCTGCTTCATTCGTCCGAGCTAATGCCCGGATTGGTTTGGATATTTTCCTTTGAATACGCTAGCAATTGGCGGCGCGCCGGAGCGCGGCAAATCGTTTGCCCATGTGGCGGAAGCCTCGTGGGGCAAGGGCCTCAGCACCTTGCTCCGTATCGTGCGCATGACGCTGCGCCACCCCTGGCAAGTCGCGATCACCCTCGCCTCGACCTTCATCGCCGCAACGCTGCAGCTTTTCATTCCACGCTTGCTGGGACGCGCCATCGACCAGGCGCAGGGCGTCATGGCCGCGGGCGCCGGTGCCGCGGCGGAACATGCGCTGTGGAACACGGCGCTCACACTGCTCGTCGTCAGCATCCTGCGCGGTCTCTTCACCATGGCGCAGAACTATTACGGCGAGGCCGTTGGCCATCGGACCGGCTATGAACTGCGCCTGGCTTTCTACGAGAAGATCCAGCGCCTGAGCTTCTCCTACCACGACAGGGTTCACACCGGCGATCTGATCACGCTTGGGCTGCTCGATCTCGACGGGGTGCGCATGTTCTTTTCCACCGGCATCCTGCGCGTCGTCCTACTCGGCGTGCTGATCGGCGTCGGCGCCTATCTGCTGATCAGCACCGATCTGGTGCTCGGGCTGCTCAGCCTGAGCTTCGTGCCGTTTGTCGCCTGGCGATCCTCGGTCACCCAGCTGGCGCTGCGCAGCACCTGGCTGACTTTGCAGCAGCGACTGTCGGTGCTGAGCCGGGTGATGGACGAGAACCTCGGGGGCATCCGTGTCGTGCGCGCCTTTGCGGCGCAGCGGCACGAGCTGGAGAAATTCGACCGCGCCAAGCAGGATGCGCTCGACCTTGCCAATGAGCGCGTCGACATCCGCGTCGGCAACACCAGTGCCATGAACTTCTCGTTCCTGGCCGCCATGGGCCTGGTGCTCTGGTTCGGCGGCCAGAAGGTGATTGCCGGCCAAATCAGCGTCGGCACGCTGGCCCAGTTCCTCACCTTCATGACCATCCTACAGATGCCGGTGCGTCAGCTCGGCCTGATGGTCAACTCGTTCGCGCGCGCCTCGACCTGCGGCACCCGCCTGTTCGAACTCCTCGACGCCGAACTCGACATCAAGGACGCGCCCGGCGCCAGGGACCTCGTCGTCACTGACGGCGTGCTGCGTTTCGACAATGTCGGCTTCCGCTACGCGAGCGCGGGCGACCGCCCGACGCTGTCCGGCATTTCCTTCGAGGCGAGGTCCGGCGAGACGATCGGCATCGTCGGCCCGCCGGGCAGCGGCAAGTCGACCATCGCGCATCTGATCCCGCGCTTCTACGACGTCACGTCAGGCAGCATTACCATCGACGGCCAGGACATCAGCAAGGTCACGCTGCAATCGCTGCGCAGGGCCGTCGGCGTCGTGCAGCAGGACGCGTTCCTGTTCACCACCTCGATCGAGAACAACATCGCCTATGGCAACCCCTGGGCGCGCGAGACCCGCATCGGACAGGCGGCCGAGTTCGCCCAGTTGCACAACTACATCATCGGACTTCCCGCCGGCTACACCACGGTCGTCGGTGAACGCGGCGCCTCGCTGTCCGGCGGCCAGCGGCAGCGCCTGACCATCGCGCGCAGCCTGATGCTACGGCCATCGGTGCTGGTCTTCGACGATTCCACCGCGGCCATCGACGCCGGCACCGAGCAGCGCATCCGGGCGGCGATGAAGCGCTTCGCCAAGGACCGCGTGACGCTGATCATCTCGCACCGGCTGAGCTCGCTGATGCATGCCGACCAGATCCTGTTCGTCGAAAGCGGCCGGATCGTCGAGCGCGGCACGCATGAGGAGCTGCTGGCGCTCGGTGGGCGCTATCGCGCGCTCTACGACCTGCAGCTGCGGCCGGACGATGACCGGCCCGCGGTGGTGGGAGCCGCGTGATGTCGACGCAGAGCGACGACGAGAAGGAAGACACCAGCGGGCGGCCGACAAAGGCTGTCGTCGGCTCGCATCGCGACGAGGAAGAGGTTTTCGGCAAGGCCTATGATCCACGCATCGTGCGGCGGATCTGGAGCTTCGTGAAACCGTATCAGAGCCGGATTTTCATCTCGGTCGCCGCGGTGCTGGTGTTCACGCTGACCCAGCTGGCGATCCCGCTGGTCATCCGCTACGCCATCGACCACGGCATGGCGGCGGGCAGGCTCGACCAGTCGGTGATGATCTGGGCGATCAGCGCTTTCACGCTGATCATCCTCATCAACTATGCCGCCAGCCATGTGCAGGAAAGCGTCGTCGGCAAGGTCGCCGAGAACGTGCTGTCGGACCTGCGCCGCGCCATGTTCAGCCATCTGCAGCGAGTCTCGCTGAGCTTCATGGACAAGACCGAGGTCGGCCGGCTGATGTCGCGCCTGCAGGGCGACGTCAACTCGATGCAGGAATTCCTTGAGACGTCGGTGATGTCGGTGGGCGACATCGTGCTGTTGTTCGGCATCGTCAGCGTCCTTTTGTGGCTCGATTTCCGGCTCGGGCTGCTGACGCTGTCAACCATGCCGGTGCTGTTCATCGTGCGCCTGTTCTGGCTGCCGCGCGCCAAGGTTGCCTTCATGGCCGCGCACGAGACCAACTCGATCGCCAACGGCGCGCTGGCCGAAGGCATCCATGGCGTGCGCACGGTGCAGAGCCTCGAGCGCCAGCATGTCAATTTCGACCTCTACGACGAGAAGGTGCTGGCCAATCTCAATGCCCATTTGACGTCGGCGAAATATGCGCAGGTGATGGTGCCGATCGTCGACACGCTGACCGGCATCGCCATGGCGACAGTCATCGTTGTCGGCGGTTCGATGGTGCTCTCGCACAGCCTCGACGTCGGCGTCATGGTGGCGTTCCTGTTCTACATCCAGCGCTTCTTCGACCCGATCCGCTCGCTCACCATGCAGTACAGCGTCATGCAGCGCGCCATGGCCTCGGGCCAGCGCATCTCCGAAGTGCTCGACGTGCCGGTGGATGTCAGCGACAAGGACAGAGCTGTGGCGCTGTCGCGCGACATGGACGGCTCGGTCGAGTTCAGGAACGTCACCTTCGGCTACCGGCAGAACCAGCCAGTGCTGAAGAACATCTCCTTCCGCGTCAATCCCGGCGAGACCGTCGCACTGGTCGGCCCAACCGGGTCGGGCAAGTCGAGCTCGATGGCGCTGGTGCACCGCTTCTACGATGTCTGGTCAGGCCAGGTCCTGGTCGGCGGCCACGACGTGCGCGACCTGACCCAGGATTCGCTCGGCGATCAGGTGGCCATGGTGCTGCAGGAGCCGTTCCTGTTCTCCGGCTCGGTGCTGGAAAACATCCGCTATCACAAGACCGGCGCCAGCCGCGAGGAGGTGGTTCGTGCTGCACAGGCCGTCGGTGCGCACGACTTCATCGAGAACCTGGCCGACGGCTACGACACCGAGCTCGAACAGCGCGGCGGCAATCTCTCGCTCGGCCAGCGCCAGTTGATCAGTTTCGCGCGGGCGCTGGTCGCCGACGCCAAGATCCTCGTCCTCGACGAAGCCACGGCCAGAATCGATTCCTACACCGAGATGCTGATCCAGAAGGCACTGATAAAACTGCTGGAAGGCCGCACCGGGCTGGTCATCGCCCACCGGCTGGCCACCATCCGCGGCGCCGACCGCATCATCGTGCTGCAGAACGGCGAGATCGTCGAAAGCGGCAACCACGAACAGCTGATGGCACGAAAAGGCCTCTACGCCCGCCTCTACAACATGAACTACGCCTCATTCGACGACATTTCCGAAGGCGAGCTGGAACTGGACGCGGCGGTCGGCAAGGCGACGTGATCAGGTTCGCCGACGACGGCAGCCCGATTTTTTGGCTTCAGGGCTGGCGGTGGTTTTCGATCGCCAGACCAAGGCCGGCGTCCTCGGGCGGCAAGCACCTAGACATCAGCATGGGCAGTGATTTTCAGGTGCCAGGCGAATCCGCTTGCCATGACGAGGTTCACTTAATAGCATGTTAAGTGAACCCTGAGATCGCCATGAAAATTGCCGAGGATCACATCCCAGACGACAGCGCCACGTCCAGCGCGGAAGCGCGCCGGTCGACGGTGTTGGGCAATCGCATCAAGGACTATCGCACCGCGCGGCGCCTGACGTTGCGCCAGCTCGGCGACATGATCGGCACCACCGCCAGTTTCCTGAGCCAGCTCGAGCGCGGCCTTTCGGGAGCCAACACCAGCACGCTGATGCTGATCGCCAATGCGCTCGGCATCGGCCTCGCCGATCTTTTCGACGATTGCGAAGTGTCGCCGCACGCGGTGCTGACACGCGCCGAGCGGCCGGCGCTGCCGACGAGCGAAGGCTACCGCAAGACATTGCTGTCGCGCCGGCCAATCCGTGAGATGGAAGTCTATTGCGGCGAATTCGCCGTCGGCGGCTCGACCGGCGACCTGCCCTACACGCATGGCAACGCGCACGAAATGTTCCTCGTGCTGCGCGGCCGCGTGCAACTGACGCTCGGCGACGAGAGCTTCATCCTCGAAGAGGGCGACAGCATCGAATATGCGACCTCGACGCCGCACAGGACCATCAACGTCGGCAATACGGTGGCCGAAGTGCTGTGGATCATCGCGCCGCCGACAAGCGGCGCCGTCGATCTCGACCAATATGTAGCCCGGAAACCACTCGCAGCCGGGTTGCCAAAATCAAACAGCGAGTCATCGGAGGGTTAGAAAATGGGAAGCAGATCAATAGTGGCCGGATTTCTCAGTGCCGCCGCACTGGCCATGATTACAGCCGCCGCGGCTCATGCGCAGAGCGCGCCGCCGGCAGGCACCGTGGTGGACGGTTCGCTGAAGGGAAAGACACTGACCTTCGTCTCCTATGGCGGCATCTACCAGGACGGCCAGGTCGCCGCCCTCAAGGAGTTCGTCGACAAGACTGGCGTCAAGCTGCTGAACGATGGGCCGACCGAAATCGCCAAGCTTCAGGCGCAGGTCGAGTCTGGCAATGTGACCTGGGACGTCGTCGACACCGACGATTTTCCGCCATTCGTGCATTGCGGAAAGCTGTTCCAGAAGCTCGACCTGACCAAGCTGGACGTTTCGCACATCCCGGCCGGACAGGTCGGCGAATGCAGCGTGCCGGCGATGAACTACGGCACCGTCCTGATGTACAAGAACGCGACCTACAAGGACAATCCGCCGAAGGACTGGAAGGATTTCTTCGACACCAAGAAATTCCCCGGCACGCGCGCCATCGATGGCAGTGGCAGCCCGATCGGCGGCCTGATCGAACAGGCCATCCTGGCTGACGGCGGCTCGGTCGACAACATGACCCCGGCCGACATCGACAAGGGCATCGCCAAGATCAAGGCGATCGGTCCGGACACGATCTTCTGGAAGACAGGCGCCGAGTCCCAGCAGCTTGCCGAATCCGGCGAAGCCGACATGATCATCATGTGGACCGGCCGCGCCATGACGGCGGTCAAGAACGGCGCTGCCTATACGCCGGTGTGGAAGGACTGGCTGGTCGTCATGGATCAGCTGACCATCCCGGTCGGGGCCAAGGACACCGACGCCTCCTACGCGCTGATCAACGCCTATCTCGGCAAGAAGTCGCAGGAGATCCTGACCGAGCAGACGTCTTACTCGCCGATCAACACCGAAGCACAGCCCAAGGTGGACGCTTCCGTCGCGGCCTTCCTGACCAACACGCCGGAACACGCCAAGCAGGGCTACCAGCAGAACATCAAGTTCTGGGTCGCCAATTTCGCGACAGCGTCCGACAAGTGGACGGCGCTGATGGCTGGCAACTGAGCCGGCTGAACGCCAAGGTGAAGGCGTGAGCCAGACATCGCATACGCTGGCGGCCGGGGGTGAAAATCCCCGGCCGGTGGGTGCCGAGCAGGGGCCGCAACGGGGCCTGCGGCTTGCCGCCTATCCTTCGCTGCTGGCGATGCCGGCCTTGCTCCTGCTCATCGCGGCGATGGGCTATCCGCTGCTGACCGTCACGCTGCGCAGTTTCTCGGATCCCGCCTGGGGAATGCAGAACTACGTCTGGTTCTTTTCCACGCCGGTGAACGTCACCGTCCTGTGGCGCACCTTTTCCATCGCCGCCTGGGTCACCATCGTCTGCGTCATCGCCGCCTACCCCTATGCCTATCTCATGACAGCGGTCGGACCGCGCATGCGGCTCGTCCTCATCCTGTGCGTCCTGGTGCCGTTCTGGGTCAGCGGCGTGGTGCGCACACTGGCATGGGTGATCCTGCTGCAGGATTCCGGCATCATCAATTCCGTCATCAGGCTGCTCGGATTTGATACCGTGAAGCTGATCCGCACGCAGACCGGCGTGGTGATCGGCATGGCGCAGGTGCTGCTGCCGTTCATGATCCTGCCGCTCTATTCGGTCATGCGCGGTATCGACCTGCGCCTCGTGCAGGCAGCGCGCAGCCTCGGCGCGCGGCCCTCGCTGGCCTTCCTGCAAATCTACCTGCCGCTGTCGCTGCCCGGTGTTTTCGCCGGCGCCATCATCGTCTTCATCCTGTCGCTCGGCTTCTACATCACGCCGGCACTGCTCGGCGGACCCCGTAGCACCATGCTGTCGACGCTGGTGCAGAGCCAGGTGCTCAGCTTGCTCAACTGGGGCCGCGGCGGCGCCATGGGTGTCGTACTGCTGGTCGCGACCTTCGTGCTTCTGGCGCTCGCCGCGCCGCTGATGCGCCAGCGCCACAAGCAGGCGTCCAGATCATGAGACTGGCGCCGTTCCGCATTCTGCTCGGCCTGTTCTGCCTGCTGGTCGCCGTGTGGCTGGTGATGCCGACGCTGGTCATCATCCCGATGTCGTTCAACGAGAAGAAATCGCTTGCCTTCCCGCCGTCCGGCTTTTCCTGGCAGTGGTACGAGAATTTCTTCACCAACCCGGACTGGCTGGCGAGCTTCTTCAATTCGCTAAGGGTCGCGGGCCTCGTCGCCGTCGCCGCCACACTGATCGGCACGCTGGCGGCGCTCGGCCTCAGCCGCATGAAACATGCCGGCGCCGGCCTACTGCGCGCCGTCCTGATCACGCCGATGATCGTGCCCGGCGTGGTGCTGGCGATCGGCATCTATGCCGTCTATCTCGACTACCAGCTTGTCGGCACCACCACCGGCTTCGTCGTCGCGCACACAATGCTGGCGATCCCCTTCGTCATCATCGCGGTGTCGGCGAGCCTCGAAGTCTTCGACGTGCGGCTGGAGACGGCAGCGGCAAGCCTTGGCGCCAACCGCTTCACCGCGTTCCGCACCGTGACCTTGCCGCTGATTGCGCCCGGCATCCTGTCGGGGCTGCTGTTTGCCTTCGTCACCTCCTTCGATGAAATCATCGTCGCGCTGTTCATCACCAGCCCCTACTTGAAGACTTTGCCGGTGCAGATTTTCACCAGCATCACCCGCGATGCCGACCCGACGGTGACGGCGGTCGGAACGATCATCTTCATTGCAACGACGCTGGTGATCAGTGCCGGGCTGATCATCAGCTCGAAATCGACGAGGAGTTGAGATGGCAGCGTCCAACAGCAAAGAACGTGGCGCGGCCATCGACATCAAAGGCGCAACCAAGCGCTACGGCAATTTCACCGCGCTCGACGACGTCAGCCTGCACATCGAGCCGGGCGAGTTCATGACGCTGCTCGGCCCCAGCGGCTCGGGCAAGACCACCACGCTCAACGTCGTCGCCGGCTTCACCGACCTGACCTCCGGAGACCTCGCCGTTGGCGGCAAAAGCATCGTCGCGCTGCCGGCGCACAAGCGCAACATCGGCGTCGTCTTCCAGCACTACGCGCTGTTTCCGCACATGACCGTCGGCAAGAACGTCGCCTATCCGCTCGCCCTGCGCGGCATGGACAAGCAGACGCGCGACGGTCACGTCGCGCGCGCCCTGGACATGGTCAAGATGGCCGACTTCGCGCATCGTTACCCAGCCGAGCTTTCCGGCGGCCAGCAGCAACGCGTGGCGCTGGCGCGCGCCATCGTCTTCGATCCGCCCCTGCTGCTGATGGACGAGCCGCTCGGCGCGCTTGACAAGAAACTGCGCGAATGGCTGCAGCTGGAAATCAAGCGCATCCACCGCGAACTCGGCACCACCTTCGTCTATGTGACGCACGATCAGGAAGAAGCGCTGGTTCTGTCCAACCGCATCGCCGTCTTCAACCAGGGGCGCATCGAACAGGTCGGAACCGGGCGCCAGCTCTATGACGAGCCGGCGACATTGTTCGTGGCGAAGTTCATCGGTGAATCGACCAGTTTGCGTGGTGACGCCCAGACATCGGGCGGCGAGACCAGCCTGACGATTGCCGGCCAGAAGATCGTTGCCGGCGGCAAGCTCGCCGGCGGCCAGAAACCGGTGGTCCTGCTGCGGCCGGAAAAGCTTTCGCTTGCCGGCACCAATACGCCTCCGGCCGCCGGACAGAACAGCCTCACCGGTCAGGTCAGCGAAGCGATCTATCTGGGCTCAGGTTCGAAATACCAGGTGACGCTTCGCGATGGTTCGGTCGCCATCGTGCGCTCGCCGCTGGAGGCCACGCCTTTCTCGATCGGCGACACAGTCGATCTGCGCTGGTCGGTCGTCGATGCAAAACTTCTTGCCGATGACGACCGCGCCGACATGACGATGACCTGACCGCTCTTTTTCCCCGCAGGATTTTTAGACATGGACGCCAAAGTCAACGGCAACGTCTCGTTCTGGTATGCCGACATTGGCCTGCCAGCCTATCGCGCGCCGCTTCCGGGCGACCTCGAAGCCGATGTCTGCATCGTCGGCGCCGGCTACACCGGCCTGTGGACGGCCTACTACCTGAAGAAGGCCGATCCTTCGATCCGCATCGCCATCGTCGAAAGGGAGTTCGCCGGCTTCGGCGCGTCCGGCCGCAATGGCGGTTGGCTGTCCGGCGGCTTCAGCTGGTCGCGCGAGAAATATCTGCAAACATCGACCCGCGGCGCCGTCATCGACATGGAAACCGCCATGCACGGCACGGTCGACGAAGTGATCGCGGTGACCGAGGCCGAAGGCATCGATGCCGATATCCGCCGCGTCGACAATCTGACGGTTGCCACCAACCCGCCGCAGTTGGAACGGATCAAGGCTGCCTATGCGGATGCGGTCGGCTGGAGCGTGCCGAAGGAGCGCGTCAGCCTAATCGACAAGGCAGAGGCCAAGGCCCGCATCGACATCCGGAACGTGCTTGGCGGCTATATCCACCACGGCACGGCGCGTGTGCAGCCGGCCAAGCTTGTGCGCGGCCTGTCCGAAGCCGTCGAGCGGCTTGGTGTGCCGATCTACGAACAGACGACCGTGACGAGTATCGAGAAGGGCAAGGTCACGACCGATCGCGGCACCGTGCGCGCGGCCGTCATCATCCGCGCCACGGAGGGGTTCACGGCCGGCATATCAGGCAATGAGCGGCTCTGGCTGCCGCTCAACAGCGCGCAGATCATCACCGAGCCGCTGCCGCAATCGCTGTGGGACGAGATCGGCTGGCAAGGCCACGAACTCCTGGGCGACGCCGCGCACGCCTATTGCTATGCGCAGCGCACCCGTGAAGGCCGCATCACCATGGGCGGACGCGGCGTGCCCTACCGCTACGGGTCACAGACGGATGTGCGCGGCCAGACCCAGCAGGCGACGATCGAAAGCCTGCACGCGATCCTCACCCGCCTTCTGCCACAGACCAGCAAGCTTCGCATCGACCATGCCTGGTGCGGCGTGCTTGGCGTGCCGCGCGACTGGTGCACGACGGCCGGCCTCGACCTGGAGACCGGCATCGGCTGGGCCGGCGGCTATGTCGGGCTCGGCGTGTCGAGCTCCAACCTTTCGGGCCGGACGCTGCGCGACCTCATCCTGCGCCGCGACACCGAACTGACCCGCCTGCCCTGGGTCAACCGCCAGGTCAGCAAATGGGAGCCCGAGCCGATGCGCTGGTTCGGCGTCCACTCGATGTATCAGCTCTACCGCGTCGCCGACGAGCGCGAGGAAGCTGGCCTCCGGCACACGTCGAAACTGGCGGCCATCGCCGACCGCATCACAGGGCATTGAGCCCTGCCGCGCCACACATCGGATTGAAAAGCATTTTCAGTGCCTGCCCGGAGACTGCCATGATCGACTTCCAGACCTTCGCCCATCTCGCTTCCATAGATCTCGGTGAGCCCGAGCCCAAGCCGACCTCGATCAGCGGCGATCAACTCGAAGCGTCGAGGACATTATGGACATCGCCGGACGGGACACTCGAAGTCGGCGTCTGGGCGTGCACGCCCGGCCGCTTCACCGCCACGCGCGACAGCAATTCCGAAACCTGCCACATCGTGTCCGGCCGGGTCTCGCTGCATGGTCCCGATGGTCGCAGCAAGGAGGTTGGTGCCGGCGAAATGCTGGTGCTGCCGAAAGGCTGGAAAGGCGAATGGACGATCCACGAACCGACGCGGAAACTCTACATCCTGCACTTCGAGGCGGCGTGAGCTAATCGTCGTTCCCGGCGGCGTTCGGCTTGCCTTCGATTGCGTGCCGCAAGGCGTCGTTGATCCGATCCTGCCAGCCGGGGCCATCCGCCTGGAAATGGTCAAGCACGGCCCGATCGATCCTGATCGAAACAAGCTCCCTGACACCAGGAGCGGCCGAGGGCTCGCGAACCGGAGCAACCGGCTTCTTGATTGGCTTGAAGGCAGCTTCCGCCGCCGTCATCGGATTTGTCGGTCGGCGCGGGGGATTTGCCATCGGGTGACCCTGACTGGAGACGACTCATGCTTGCCGATGAGGCTGCACGCTTGCGCGCCACCATAGCCCAACTGGCGCCATCGCGCAGGCCCATTTGGTCAGGACCTGTCTTCGATCCCCTACCCCCCGTACCGGTGCTCGTCACTCGGCGGCTTGAAGAATTTGTGCGTCGACGATTATCCTGATCTCGGCACGGCAAGAGCCGCAATTCGTGCCGGCATGCAGGGCTGCCCCGATCGCCTCGACGCTGGCGCAGCCGCCTCGCACCGCTTGCGCGATCTGGTTGGCGCCGACGCCGAAACAGGAGCAGACGATAGCGCCGCGGTCGACGTCGACTCCACCCGGCCGCCCGGCCACGATCGCCAGCCTGCCGCGCCGGTCGACATGATCGGCATTCAATTGCTCCGCCGCCCAGCCGCGCGACACCGCAACCGGGCCGGGCGCCACGAACAAGGCGCCGGACAAGTGATCGCCGTCGAAGGCGGCGATGCGATGCTGGCCGGCATCGCGGTCATGATAGGCGAGGATTTCGGCGCCCGGCGGCGTGCCGAACAAGGCCCCGGCGAAGCCGGCCCAGTCGATGTCGTCATCGGCAAAGGCAAGCTCGACCCGCCAGCCGCCCTTGCATTTGGCCACTGCCCAGTAGGTCGCGGTATCAGGCGTCGGCCTCTGTCGCATCACGGCGAAGCCGAAGGCTTTCGCGGCGAATTTCTCGATGCGGGCGGCGACATGTTTCAGCGCCGGCTGGCCGGAGACCGGATCGGTCAGCGGCGCGGTCAGCGCGTCGAGCCGGCCCTTTGCGGCGAACTGATCCGTCCAGTGCATCGGTGCAAACAGGCTGCCCTGGCGCTGGCGTGCCGTCACCAGCGCGCGCACCAGCACGTCGCCGCGCGGGCTGGAAACGCGCGCGATATCGGCGTCGCCGATACCGAAGCGCTGCGCATCCGCCGGGTGGATTTCGACGAAAGGCTCGGCAATGTGCTGGGACAGCCGCGGGCTTTTGCCGGTCCGCGTCATGGTGTGCCAGTGGTCGCGGATACGGCCGGTGTTGAGGATCAGCGGATAATCCAGGCTGGTACGGGTCTCGACGGCGGGACGAATGGCGATGAAGCGCGCCTTGCGGTCGGGTGTGTAGAAATTGCCGTCGGCGAAGAAGCGGATGGGTTGATGCCCAGTCGTCCTACCCCCCTTTGGCCAGAGGGGGGTGACTGGGCTCGGCGCTGGCCATTGGAACGGGGCCAATTCCTCATACCCCTCCGCATCAACCCCCGCATAAGCACCAATATCGAAATCCCGCGCGCCATCATTCTCGAACCCCGACAGCGCGGCGTGTTCGGCAAAAACCTCCGATGGCGACGCATAGGAAAATGCCTCGGCAAAGCCCATTCGCTTGCCCACCTCGGCGACGACCTGCCAGTCGGGCCGCGCTTCGCCGGGCAGGTCCAGGAACGCGCGCTGGCGCGAGATGCGGCGCTCCGAATTGGTGACGGTGCCGTCCTTCTCGCCCCATGCGGCGGCGGGCAGCCGGATATGGGCGTGGCGGACCGTGTCGGTCCTGGCCAGTACGTCCGACACCACGACGAACGGGCAAGCCTTGATCGCCGCTTCGACGGCATCGGCGTCGGGCATCGAATCGACCGGGTTGGTGGCCATGATCCACAATGCCTTGATGCGTCCGTCGGCCACCGCCTGAAACATCTCGACCGCCTTCAGGCCCGGCCTTTCCGCAATGGCCGGCGCAGTCCAGAAGCGCTGCATGCGGTCGCGGTGTTCGGGGTTTTCGATCTCCATGTGCGCGGCCAGCATATTGGCCATGCCGCCGACCTCTCGGCCCCCCATGGCGTTGGGCTGGCCGGTCACCGAAAACGGCCCTGCCCCCGGTGAGCCGATCCGGCCGGTGGCGAGATGGCAGTTGATGATGGCGTTGACCTTGTCGGTTCCCGAAGACGACTGGTTCACCCCCTGGCTGTAGACGGTCACGGTCTTGGAGGTCGCGGCAAACAGGCTGTAGAAGCGGTCAAGCTCGTCCTCGCTGAGGCCCGTGGCGGCAGCGACGCCGGCAAGATCGAGCACCGATGCCGCGAAAAGCGCTTGCCCGAAACCGGTCGTGTGCGCCGTGATGTAAGCGCGGTCCAGCGCGTTGTGCCGGCCGAGATAGGCGAGCAGCCCGGTGAACAGAGCGACGTCGCCATCGGGCGCGATCGCCAGATGCATGTCGGCGATGTCGGCGGTCATCGTGCGGCGTGGATCAACCAGCACGACCTTCATCTCCGGCCGCTTTTCCCGGGCCGCCGCGATGCGCTGGTAGAGCACGGGATGGCACCAGGCGAGATTGGAGCCGACCAGCACGATCAGGTCGGCAAGCTCCAGGTCCTCGTACGTTCCCGGCACCGTGTCGGAGCCGAAGGCGCGGCGGTGGCCGGCGACCGACGAGGCCATGCACAGGCGCGAATTGGTGTCGATGTTGGCCGAGCCGACAAAGCCTTTCATCAGCTTGTTGGCGACGTAATAATCCTCGGTCAGCAACTGGCCGGAGACGTAGAAGGCGACGGCGTCCGGACCGTGCTCGGCGATGGTTTGCGAGAAGGTCGAGGCGACGAGGTCGAGCGCCTCGTCCCAGCCGGCGCGGCGGCCGTGAATCTCGGGATGGAGCAGCCTGCCGTCGAGGTCGATGGTCTCCGCCAGGGCCGAACCCTTGGAGCAGAGCCGGCCGAAATTCGCCGGATGGCTGGGGTCGCCGCGGACGCTGACTTCACCGTCCGCGGCGACCTTCGCCAGCACGCCGCAGCCCACCCCACAATAGGGGCAGGTGGTCCTCACCTCGCGCGCTTCGTCAATCTCCATGTTTCAGGCCGCGCGGCTGGCCAGCGCTTCAAGCGCAATGAATAGACGCTCGCCTTCGACCCGCACCGGGATGGTGCGCACCGCGCCCTCATCGGCGCCGAGCGCCCTGCCTGTCTCCAGCGAAATCACCCAATTGTGCAAGGGACAGGTCACCGCCGTGCCGTGCACGATACCTTGGCTGAGCGGCCCACCTTTGTGCGGGCAATGGTCGTCGATGGCGTAGACCTGATCGTCGGCGGTGCGGAAGACGGCGATTTTTCCCTCGGGCGTGTCGACGCAGCGTGCGCCGCGGCGGGGGATGTCGGAGAGGGAGCCTATTGATACCCAGTTCATCTCCATCACTCCGCCGCCTGCGCAAAACCGACCGAAGCCATCGGCCGGAACTCGTGCTTGTCCTTGCCGGAAACGCGTTCCGACCATGGGTCGACCTGGGCGAATTTCTGGCTGAAGACGAAGCGGTCGAAATAGGCCTTGCGCCTCTCGCCATCGTCCATGATCTGACGCTTGATCTCGGGGATGCCGATGCGCTTGGCCCATTTGTAGATGCGCTCGAGGTAGCGGCCCTGCTCGCGGTACATCTGCGTCAGCGCCACGATATGCTCCAGCGCCTCGTCCTCGGTCCTGACCAGGCCGAGCACTTCGGTGCCCTTGATGTCGAGGCCGGCTGCCCCGGCGAAATGGATCTCGTAGCCAGAGTCGACGCAGATGACGCCGACATCCTTGCAGGTCGCCTCGGCGCAGTTCCTGGGGCAACCCGACACCGCCATCTTGACCTTGGCGGGGGTCCACGAGCCCCACATGAATTTCTCGATGCGGATGCCAAGGCCCGTCGAATCCTGCGTGCCGAAGCGGCACCAGTCCGAGCCGACACAGGTCTTCACGGTGCGCAGGCCCTTGGCGTAGGCATGGCCGGAGACGAAGCCGGCCTGGCCGAGATCGGCCCACACCGCCGGCAGGTCTTCCTTGCGGATGCCGAGCATGTCGATGCGCTGGCCGCCGGTGACCTTGACCATCGGGATCTCGAACTTGTCGACGACATCGGCGATGGCGCGCAGTTCGGCGGCATTGGTGACCCCGCCCCACATGCGCGGTACCACTGAATAGGTGCCGTCCTTCTGGATGTTGGCGTGGACGCGCTCGTTGATGAAGCGCGACTGGTAGTCGTCGGCGTAGTCGTTCGGCCAGTCGCAGACGAGATAGTAGTTCAGCGCCGGCCGGCATTTGGCGCAACCGCAGGAGGTCGTCCATTCCAGCTCCTGCATGACGGCCGGTATGGTCTTCAGGCGCTTGGCCACGATCAGCCGGCGCACTTCGTCATGGCCGAGCGTGGTGCAGCCGCACATCGGCTGGACCGCGGCCGGGTTGTACTTGTCGCCAATGGTCAGCACCATCAGCTTCTCGACCAGCCCGGTGCAGGAGCCGCAGGAGGCCGAGGCCTTCGTGTGGGCGCGCACATCGTCGAGCGAGGTCAGCCCCTTGGCCGCGATCGCACCAGTGATCTTGCCCTTGCATACGCCGTTGCAGCCGCAGATTTCCGCATCATCCGGCAAGGCTGCAACGGCCGCCATAGGGTCCAGCGGGGCACCCCCTTGGTAGGACTGGCCGAAAATGAGCGTGTCGCGCATTTCGGAAATGTCGGTCTGCTTCTTCTTGAGGTCGTTGAACCAGGTCCCATCCGCCGTCTCGCCATAGAGCACGGTGCCGATGATGCGGTCGTCCTTCAGCACCAGGCGCTTGTAGACGCCGGCCGCCGCATCGCGCAGCACGATCTCCTGGCGGTCTTCGCCCTCGGCGAAGTCGCCGAGCGAGAACAGGTCGATGCCGGTGACCTTGAGTTTGGTCGGCGTGTCCGAATGCACGAAGGCGGCGGCCCCGTCGCCGGCAAGTTGGCTGGCGGCGACGCGCGCCATTTCGTAGAGCGGCGCGACCAGCCCGTAGACCTGACCATTGACTTCGGCGCATTCGCCGAGCGCGTAGATGTCGGGATCGTTGCTGCGCATGCCGGCATCGACGACGATGCCGCGATTGACGGCAATGCCGGCCTCTTTCGCCAGCGCCGCGTTCGGCCTGATGCCGACGGCCATCACCACCAGCGTCGCCGGGATGACAGTGCCGTCGGCAAGCTCAATTTGCTCGACCTTGCCGTTGCCGGTGATCGCCTGCGTGTTTGCCTTGGTGATGACCTTGATGCCGCGCTGTTCCACCGCGCGCTGCAGGAGATAGCCGGCGGCCGGATCGAGCTGGCGCTCCATCAATGTCGGCATGACATGCAGCACGGTGACATCCATGCCTTGTGCGTTCAGCCCGGCCGCTGCCTCCAGCCCGAGCAGGCCGCCGCCGATGACCACCGCCTTGGCCCGCGACTGGGCCGCCAGCATCATCGCCTGGACGTCGTCGAGATCGCGATAGGTCAGCACGCCGGGCAGATTGTGGCCGGGCACCGGAATGATGAACGGCACCGAGCCGGTGGCGATGACGAGCTTGTCGTAGGGCTCGGTGACGCCATGATCGGAGGTGACGGTCTTCGCCGCCCGGTCGATGGCGACTATTCTGTGGCCCTTGTAGAGGGTGATGCCGTGCTTGATGTACCAGCCGTCGCCATGGATGATGATTTCCTCATAGGCCTTTTCGCCCGACAGCACCGGCGACAGCATGATGCGGTCGTAGTTCACCCTGGGCTCGGCGTTGAAGATGGTGACCTGGTAGCGGCCGGGCGCCTTTTCCAGCAGATGCTCCAGCATGCGCCCGGGGGCCATCCCATTGCCGATGATGACGAGTTTTTCGGTCATGGTTCTGATCCGCTCCAGTCTCACTCAGCCGCGTAGGAAAGGGCTGGAGCTTCGGCAGCAGCGCGCTCCATCCGCCGGATGCTGAAGTGCATCCAGGCAAAGCCGGTGACGACGATGACGAAGAGCAGCATGAAGCAGCTCGACCACAGGCCCGTGAGGTCGTTGAGCGCGCCGAAGGCGATCGGCAGGACAAAGCCGCCGAGCCCGCCGATCATGCCGACAACGCCGCCGACCGCGCCAACGCTGCCTGGATAGTAGGCCGGGATGTGCTTGTAGACGGCAGCCTTGCCGAGGCTCATGAAGAAGCCGAGGACGCTGGCGATAGCGATGAAGGCAACCGGCCCGATGGCGAAGTGGAAGGCGATCGGTCCGCTGGTGCCGTGCACGACATAGTCCGCGGGCGGCAGCGACAGGATCAGCGTGGCCACGGCCGACACCGCGAAGGTCCAATAGAGCACTGTGCGAGCGCCGATCCGATCGGAAAGCACGCCGCCATACGCACGGAAGATACTTGCCGGGATCGAATAGGCTGCGCCGATCATGCCGGCGGTCGCGAGCCCGAAGCCGTAGACACCGATCAGATAGCGCGGCAACCACAGCGATAGCGCCACGAAAGCACCGAAGGCGAAGAAATAGTAGAAGGCGAAGCGCCAGACCTGCAGGTTCTTGAGCGGCGCGAATTCCTGCCAGAAGCTTCTCGGCGGTGCGACCTTGCCCGCGCGGCGCTCACGGATGACCGGATCGTCGCCGGTCGTGAACCAGAAAACGACGGCCATGACGACGAGCGCGGCTGCCCAGATCTGCGCAACCGACTGCCAGCCCCAGGCGAGAAGAACGAACGGTGCCAGGAACTTGGTGACCGCGGCGCCGACATTACCGACGCCGAAAATGCCGAGAGCCGTTCCTTGCTTGCCGGCGGGGAAGAAGCGCGAGACATAGGCGACACCAACGGCGAAGGCGCCGCCAGCGAGCCCGACGCCGAGCGCGGCGATCAGCATCTGCCCATAGGTATGCGCAAAAGCGAGCAGAAAGGTCGCGACCGCCGCTGCAAGCATGGTCGCCGTGTAGACCAGCCGTCCGCCGTACCGGTCGGTCCAGATGCCGAGCACCATACGCACGAGCGAGCCGGTAAGGATTGGCGTGCCGACGAGCAGGCCGAACTCCGTCTCGTTCAGCCCCAGCTCCTGCTTTATGCGCACGCCGATGATTGAAAAGATCGTCCACACCGCGAAGCAGACGGTGAAGGCGATGGTGGACATCGTGAGCGCCTGCCGGGAAGCATTGTCCTGGCTCGGCGCGGCTGAAAGATTTGCGGTCATTGTCAGGCTCCGGATTGCGGCGTGGGAGGCACCGCCCTTGTCTGTTCGTTCGCGACCGTCAGCGGCGCGGCATCGGCGAAATGGTTGAAACCGACCTTTGCGCGATCACTTCGGGACCCTTGCCGTCAGTCTTGGCGCCAGCGGGAAAGAGGAGGAGCGCGGCGGTGAACAGCGCCGCCGTCAGCGCGCTGCTGGCCAGGAAATCGCGGCGCGTGAAGTCCGCGAGGGACGCGCCAGTTCCGATCCGTTTCGTCATCGTCGTCTCCGGTTGGGCGCCGCTTGGGACCAGCGCCGTCGATTGCGTTTTCGATCAAAACAAAAAAGCTGCCGGCCAGGTCGCACGCGTCCGTCCATCCGGGATCGCGTGTTGACCTGAGCGGCAGCTTTGCCTGTGGCGCCCGCCATTGGACGCCGTGTCACTTGGCCCTACGGACCTACAATCTCAAAAGCAGGAAGCGTGCCAATTCGACAGCGCTCTGAATTATCGAATGAAATCAATGTGAACCGCAGCCGCGCGACTTTCAACCAAGCCCTGCGGCGGATCAAAGATTAGTCAGAATGCCTTGCACGGCAGCATAATATTTGTGCAATGCGGTAGACTGCCCATTGCCGATGCAGATTGCCAATTGCCGGTGATGACGAGTTTTTCGGTCATGGCCTTACTCCGCGGCTTCGACGAAGCGGTGGCGTTCATAGAGGAACTTCAGCACCGCCTCGCGGCAGCGCAGGAAGGTGCGGTCCGAAGAGAGTTCGACGCGCCGGCGTGGGCGGGCGAGTGGCACCGCAAGGACCTCGCCGATGGTTGCGGCCGGACCGTTGGTCATCATGACGATGCGGTCGGAGAGCAGCACCGCCTCGTCGACATCGTGGGTGATCATGATCGTCGTCGAGCCGAGCCTGGAATGGATGTCCATCACCGCATCCTGCAGATGGGCGCGCGTCAGCGCGTCGAGCGCGCCGAACGGCTCGTCGAGCAAGAGAATCTTCGGCTCCATGGCGAGCGCGCGCGCAATGCCGACACGCTGCTTCATGCCGCCGGAAATCTCGGCCGGGCGCTTGTCCCTGGCATGCGCCATCTGCACGAGGTCGAGATTGCGCATGATCCAGTCATGCCGCTCGGCACGGCTCCTGGTGCCGCCGAAGACCTTGGACACCGCGAGGTTGATGTTTTCGTAGACGGTGAGCCAGGGCAGCAGCGAGTGATTCTGGAACACCACGGCGCGTTCGGGTCCGGGGCTGTCGACCTCCTTGTCCTCGAGCAGCACGGCGCCGGCGGAGACCTTGGTCAGCCCGGCGATCAAATTGAGCAAGGTCGACTTGCCGCAGCCGGAATGACCGATAATCGAGACGAATTCACCCTTGTCGATGGTCAGTCTTATATCCTTCAGCACCTCACTGACCTGGCCGCCGCGGGCAAAGGATTTGTCGATATGGTCGAGTTTCAGATAGGCCGTCATCGCCCTCTCCTCACTTTGCCGTTGTGCCGCGGGTGACGAAGGCGCCGACCGCCGCGACCAGGCGGTCGAGGCAAAAGCCGGTGACGCCGATATAGGCGAGCGCGACGATGATGTCGGGCAGCCGCGACGAGTTCCACGCGTCCCAGATGAAGAAGCCGATGCCGACACCGCCGGTCAGCATTTCGGCGGCGACGATGGCGAGCCAGGACAGGCCGATGCCGATCCGCAAGCCGGTGAAGATGTAGGGGGCGGCGGCCGGCACCATGATCTTGACGAAGAACTCGAACTGGTTGAGCCGCAGGATACGCGAGACGTTGCGGTAATCCTCGGGGATGTTGCGCACGCCGACAGCGGTGTTGATGATGATCGGCCAGATCGAGGTGATGAAGATGACGAACAGCGCCGACGGGCTGGAATCGCGGAACGCCGCCAGCGACAGCGGCAGCCAGGCCAGCGGCGGCACGGTGCGCAGGATCTGGAACACCGGGTCGAGGCCGCGCATCGCCCAGATCGACTGCCCGACCAGCGCGCCGAGCGCGACGCCGACGATCGCCGCCAGGCCAAAGCCGATGGCGACGCGCTGCAGCGAGATCAGCACCCGCCAGGCCAGCCCGATATCCTGCGGGCCATTGTTGAAGAACGGATGCGCGATCAGGTCGTAGGCCTCGTTCCACACCTGGCTCGGCGGCGGCAGGCTGGCGGTCGGCGACGAGCAGGCGATCTGCCAGACGATCAGCATGAGGGCAATGACGATGGCCGGCGGCACCAGCGCACTGGCCAGTTTGCCGGCGATCACGATCGGATCGAAGCGGCGCCGCGCCTTGGCGGTGAAGGCGATGACCTCCGCTGGCTTGGCCGGGAACGCTTTCACCGTTGTGTCCTCGATTGTCTGGATCGACATGACTGGGAAAAACTCCGTGGGGCAGGTCCTGGATCGGAATTGAAGGCGGCAAGCGGCGCCATGGGCGCCGCTTGACGCCGGTTATGCCGAGGCCTTGATTTTCAGGCTGTCGAGATAGGCGGACGGGTTGGCCGGATCGAAGATCTTGCCGTCGAAGAAGGTCTCGACGCCGCGCGACGAGGACGCCGGGATATCGGCGGCCGCGACCCCGAGGTCCTTGGCCGCCTCGCGCCACAGATCCTCGCGGTTGACCTGATCGACCAGCGCCTTGATGTCGGTGGTCGGCGCGAACTTGCCCCAGCGGATGTTCTCGGCAAGGAACCACGAATCATGGCTCTTGAACGGGTAGGACACGCCGCCCTTCCAGAACTTCATGTAGAGATCGGTGCCGGTGGCGACGCGGCCATTGCCGTAATTGATGTCGCCCTTGAGGCGGCCGATGATGTCGGCGACAGGCACGTTCATCCATTGCCGCTTGCCGATGATGGCGGCCATCTCGTCCTTGTTCTCGCTGGCCTCGCACCATTGCTGGGCTTCCATGACGGCCATCAGGATCGCCTTGGTGGCGTTCGGGTATTTGTCGATGAATTCGGCGCGCAGGCCGAGCGCCTTTTCGGGGTGGCCCTTCCACACTTCGCCGGTCGTGGCGGCGGTGAAACCGACGCCCTGGTGCACGAGCTGCTCGTTCCACGGCTCGCCGACACAGAACACGTCCATGTTGCCGACCTTCATGTTGGCCACCATCTGCGGCGGCGGCACGACGATGGTCGAGACATCCTTGTCGGGATCGATGCCGCCGGCGGCCAGCCAGTAGCGCAGCCACAAATCATGGGTGCCGCCTGGGAAGGTCATCGCAGCCTTGACCTCCTTGCCGGCCGCCTTCTTGGCGGCGAAGGCGTCCTTCAGCTTCGAGGCATCGAGGCCGACGCCGGTGCCAGCATATTCCTGGGCGACCGAAATGCCCTGGCAGTCGTAGTTGAGCCGCGCCACGATCGCCATCGGCATCGGCTGGTTATTCTGCGTCACCTTGCCGGTGTGCATCAGGTAGGGCAGCGGCGTCAGGATATGCGCGCCGTCGATGCCGTTGGCAGCGCCCCCGAGCATCAGATTGTCGCGCGTCGCGCCCCAGGAAGCCTGCTTGAGCACCTCGACATCGGGCATGCCGTATTTGGCAAACAGGCCCTTCTCCTTGGCGATCATCAGCGGTGCGGCATCGGTCAGCGCGATGAAGCCGAGCTTGGCGCCGGTGACCTCCGGCGCGGTCGTGGCGGCGTAGGCGCCAGAGGGGAAGAGCTTGCGGGCCGCCATCAACAGCCCCGCCGTAAGCGCGCTGCTGGCGAGGAAATCGCGACGCGTCATGTCCTTGAGTGTCGTTCCAGTTCCGATCCGTTTCGTCATCGTCGTCTCCCGTTGGGCGCTGCTTGGGATCAGCGCCGTCGATTGCGTGTTCGGTCAAAACAAAAAAGCCGCCGGCTAGGCCGCGCGCGTCCGTCCATCCGGGATCGCGTGTTGACCTGAGCGGCAGCTTTGCCTGTAGCGCCCGCCATTGGACGCCTGTTCCGTGACCCCGAGAAGAGTCTGCTTATTGCAAAGCAGGAACCGTGCCAGTTTCGCAATGGATGACAAACATCAAGGAGATCAACGACATGTCACAATCGTCAGTGCGCCGGCCGGCCGGGCGAGCAAGCCAAAGATTGTTCATTAGCGCCGGTGCGCGCACAATTTTTGTGCAATGCACAAGAATGGCGCGGAAATGATCAGGCTTCCGCGCGGGCCGATTTCTGGCGCGCGATGTAGGCGTCGATCTCGTCGGGATCGAAGATCTGGCCGTCGAAGAAACCGTCGGGACCGAGCACCAGGCTTGCCCCCGCCGAACCGACCGGAGTCGCGGCCTTCAGCGCGCCCTCGACCTTGGCATTGGCGCCGGGAAGTGCGACGCCAAGCGGCTTCAGCGCCGAACGGTAGAGATCGGGACGGTAGCAGTCGCGAGCGATGGCGACATTGTCAGGCGTGTGTTCGACATGCCCCCAGCGCACCATCTGCGTGTAGAACCACAGCGCATGGCTCTTCCAGGGAAAGTTCGCCGCCTTGTCGAAGGGCAGGAAGAAGTCGTCGATATCAAGCGCCGCGCCTCCACCCAATTGAAGATGACCTGTGAGGATCGGCATCTGGACTGCCGGCGGCAGGCCGAGGAAGCCGGACTGCGCCATCACCGCGGCCAATTCGCCATGGTTGGCCGGATCCTGGCACCAGCGCGCCGAGTGATGCAGCGCGCGCAGCAGCGCCGCCAGCGCCTCGGGGGACTGCTCGGCCCAGACCTTGCGCACCCCGATCACTTTCTCCGGGCTGTTGCGCCATATCTGCGCCTTGACGGTGACGATGTGGCCGGTGCCGGCGGCAACCGAGGCGCTGTTCCAGGGCTCGCCGACGCAGTAGCCGTCGATGCGCCCAGCGGCCAGCGCGTCGGCCATGAAGGGCGGCGGCACGATGACGATCTCGATGTCGCGCTGCGGATCGATGCCGCAGGCGGCGAGCCAGTAGCGCAGTTCGTAATTGTGCCCGGAATGCGGATGCACCACGGCGAAGCGCAGCGGGTCGTGGCCGGCCACCGCCCGCTCGCGGATAAGCGCGCCAAGTGCGGCACCGGCGCGCGCCGGGTCGAGATCGGGCTCGGCGCCATGCGCCGCCATGCCAGCCCAGACGGCGTTGGAGATGGTGACGCAGTTGCCGCCAAGACCGAGCGAGAACGGCACGATGGTCTCGGAGGCGAGCGGCGTCAGCCCGAGATTGCAGGCGAGCGGCATCGGTCCCAGCATGTGCGCGAGATGGAAGTGGCCGATGGCGATGCGGTCGCGGATATTGGCCCAGGACGTCTCGCGGTGCAGCGTCAGGTCGATGCCTTCGCGTGCGGCGAAACCAAGCTCGCCGGCCGCGACCAGCACGGCGCTGTCGAACAGCGGCATGAAGCCGGCGGTGATCTGATGCCTGGCGCCCATGCTCATTCGTCCTCCGCCGGTCCCAGCAGTCCGGCGGCGGTCACCAGGCTCTGGGCGATGTCGCTGATCTTGCGGTTCTGGTTCATCGCCGTCTTGCGCAGCAGCGTGTAGGCGGCCTCTTCGCTCAGGCCGCGCGACTTCATCAGGATTCCCTTGGCGCGATCGATCACCTTGCGGTTCTCGAGTTCGCTGCGCGCCTCCTCCAGTTCGCGCGCCATGCGCGAAAAGGCGTTGAAACGGCTGACCGCCATGTCGAGGATCGACTTGACGCGCTCCTGCCGCAAGCCGTCGACGACATAGGCCGAAACGCCGGCATCGACCGCCGCCTCGATCGAGGCCTGGTCGGAGCGGTCGACGAACATGGCGATCGGCCGCTTCACCGCGCGCGACAGCTGGAACATGTTTTCCAGCATGTCGCGATTCGGATTTTCGAGATCGATGACGATGACGTCGGGTTCGATCTCGGCGATCCGCCGCGCAATGCCGGTCACGTCGTGGATGACGGTGACCCGCTCATGGCCGGCCTCGCGCAACCCCGCCTCGATGATCGCGGCGCGGATGCGGTTTTCATCGATCACCAGGACGGCGAGTGCGGTTCGGACCATGCCTGCATTGTGACCAAGCGAAGGAATTGTGCAATGCGGGATGATGCAACGATCGCAACATTCGCCGAGCATGGCCATGGCCTCGCCGACCTGCATCTCATTGGCGATCCGCTTGTAGAGCAGGCCCTGGCGCAGCATCTACAGCACCCGCACTGCTGCAGCGTCGGTGTGGACAGGCGCTGCACCATGTCGGCGCGGCCATACTCTCAGCGGGTGGTTGTCGCTCTCCGGTGCCAAATATCGCGGAACGGATAGTTTTCAAGTCAGCCCATCCAAGCAACAAAAACTGTGGCTAATCGGCTTTCCCCGCCTTCACTGATATCTGCTTCGCAACGGCAATTGTAGTAGTCTCGGTCTGAAAACCTCGGCTGAGAATCAGCCGGGGTGGCGGGCGGCTGATCGTGGCGACACTCAACGCGCAGGTTCTGGATTTTCTCGACTGGTGGCTCGATGAGCTGCGAGGCGTCTGGCCGCGGGTCGCGCCCAGGCAAAAGCAATCTTCCACAGGCGATTGGATCGTCAGCCTGGCGGATGACGGCATCCGCGCCCGCGAGGCCAATGCGCCGGAGTTCCAATCGATCCCGTTGGCGCTCACGGCGTCCTCGGACGAAATTCTGGCACTTCTCCACGGCGGGCCCCGGCGCAAGCGGCCGACCTTCGATATCCGGATCCAGCCCGGGCTGTTCCTGACCCGGCAGTTGGCGGCGCGGCGGCTGCCGCTTCGGCAGGCGCGGGACATGGCCGAGCTCGACCTTCTGGCCTCGACGCCGATCGACCCGGCGCAGGTGCATGTCGTTTTCGCCAGGCAGGTCGAGCAGGAGTGCGTCTACCAAGTTGTCAAGGCGAAGACGCTTGCGGCGGTGCTGGACGCGGTCCGCCGGGCTGGCGGGTCGGTCAGGGGTCTGTCGCTATCGCAACCCGAAAACACGCTACAGGCTGATCCGCAGAGCCTCGCCGCGATCTGGCCGCCGACCGCGCGCGACCGGCGCGCCCGGACTGTCTGGGTGACGGCCTGTTCGATGCTGGCCGCGGCAGCGCTCGTCACCTTCGCGCATGCGCATTGGCGCACCTGGCAGGCCGGCGCGGAACTGGACGCAGAGATCGCCGATGCACAGGTGCTGGCCAAGGCGGCACGCACCGCGCTGCAGAAGCGCCAGACCGGCATAGAGCAAATTGAAAAGATCCGCACGGAAAAGAAAACGACGGCATCGCTGGTGCGCGTCTGGGCCGAACTGACGCACCTGCTTCCCGACTCGGCCTGGCTGACCGATCTGTCGGCCAAGGGCGACGACCTGACCATCACTGGCTTTTCCGCTTCCGCCGCCGAGCTGATCAAGCCAATCGACGATTCGCCGCTGTTTTCGGCGCCCGAATTCGCCTCGCCCGTGGTCAGGGTTCCCGGCCAGGACGGCGAACACTTCACCATTTCGGCAAAGATCGGAGCGCTCTGACGATGCTCTCCGCCATCGTCAACACAAGCCCCCTGGTCCGCCGCCTGATTGCGCTGACAATCGCGACGGTGACGGCCTGTGTCCTGGCCTGGGCGGTGTTCGCGGCATTCGATAGCGTCGCCTCGGCGCAAGCCGAGATCGAGGAAAAGCGCGAGCTTCTCGGCCAGTTGCAAAGCGTGGCGGCGCTGGCAAAGCGCCTCGACAGCACCGCCAGCCCCGTGGCCGCGGCAAATCCCGAGTTTCTCACCGGCGAGAGCGAGGCGATCATTCGCGGTGGGCTGCAGACCCGGCTGAACGCGATTGCCACAGCCAACGGAGTGAACGTGCTGTCGGCCGGCAATGCGCCGGTGCTCAGCGAGGCCGGCGTCGATTTCATCGGGCTGCGAGCCAATCTTTCAGGGCCGCTGGAGGGCATTCACAACGCCGTTCTCGCCATCGAAACGTCGCTTCCGGTGCTGTTCATTCGCGAGGCCACCTTGCGCACGACCGATGTCGGACCGGTCGCCGGGCGCAGCGGCGACCCGGAGATCTTTGCCGAGATCCTGTTTTACGGCCCGCTGCAAACGCCGGTGGCGCCGGCACCCGGTGGGGTCAAGCCATGACCCGGAAATTCGCCGGCCTGGCGATTGCGGGGCTGATCGCGGCCCTCGTCCTGGTCAATGTCGCGCTCTACGACACGCCGGTCGACATCTCGCAGGTCGCTTCCGGAAAGGGACATGACGGCGGCCTGGCCTCGGCCGCGGGCTCATTGCAGTTTCCCGAGGCCGGCAATTTCAGCGAGACGTTCGAGCGGCCGCTGTTCACGCCGACGCGCCGGAAATTCGTGGCCCCGCCGGCCGGCCCGCCGCCGGTTGAGGTTGTCGCGGCCGCCGTCGAACAACCGCCGGCGCCGCCACCGCCCGAGGCAGCACCCGCCATTGCGCCTTCGCTTCTGGGCATCAGCATCCACGGCGGAACGGCGAAAGCCCTGCTGCGCGTCGCCGGAAGCGAAACCGCGATCTGGTACGGCAGTGGCGAGACCGTCGACGGCTGGACGGTGTCGGCGATCGACAAGGATCAGGCCGTACTGGAACGGGGTGGCAAGGTGGCGCGGGTTCCGCTTTATCCGCCATGGAAGAATGCCCCGCCGCCACCCCAAAAGGCCCGGCTACCAGCCCCGAATGTCCCGCCACCAGCCACAAATGAACCGCAACTATGAGCGACCGCCACAAAAGCCCAAACGCGGGCGGCGAAAGCGCCAGCAGCGGCTTTTCGCTGGTCGCCGTGCTGGTGTTCATGCTGATCGTCTCGGCAATCGTCGTCCCCTTCGCCGTGACGGCAAGAACGCGGCTGATGATCGCCAACAACGAGGTCGAACAGGAACGCCTGTGGCTGCTCGCTGAAGGCCTCGGCAATGTGGTTGCGAGCGAATTGACCGGCGGCTCGGGGGCGAAAAAATTTCCGCTGGATTTTACACCCTCCGCGTGCCGGGAGGGCGATTTCAGCTTCGATGTGCGCATCCAGGATCATGACGGGCTGATCGATCTCAATGCCGCCGACGACCAATTGCTGGCGCTTGGTTTCGCATCGCTCGGCTTCGAGCGGCAGACGGCGCAAGCGCTGGCCAAGGCCGCGATCCGGTTTCGCGACAACGCCAAGTTGTTCGCCGGCCAGCCCGGTCCCAGAAGCGCCGTCGGGCCGCCCGAAGACAAGCAGGCGCCGTTCGAATCGGTGTCCGAACTGCAGGAGTTTTCGGCACTTGCGTCGACGCCCCTGCAGACCCTCCATGCTGTTTTCACGGTCAACTCGAAACGCGGCACGATCAGCGCCGATCGTGCGCCGAACCGTCTTCGTGCTGCTCTTGCCGGGGGTAGCAGCGCTTCGGTCACCGAAGCGGCGGCCGATGCATCGGCCTACACGGTCGACGTGGTCGTGAGGCGCGACGATTCGGGGATCACAGCCGAAGCCGGCTTCATCATCGAGACGTCTCCGGTCAGCCCCACGGCATTCCAGCGCGCCTCCCGAAGCCCGGTCACTGCCTTGCCGCCAGCCGCCGCCACAACCGACTGCGAGGTGCTTTTCGGCGCCGAGGCGGCGCGGATTCTGCGCGGGTGGAGCTCATGAACGCTGCCGCCCAGACCCAGGGGATCGAGGCGTTCCTTGCCTTTCTCGAGGGCGAGAAAGTGCTGACCGCGCACGCGGCCCAGCGGGCTTTGGGGGCATCGCGAACGTCTGGACACCCGTTCGATACGGTGATGACCGAACTCGGCCTGATCGGCGAGCAGGAGCTTGCCAACAGCCTCAGCCGCTACCTGAACGCACCGACGCCGGTCGAGATTCCCGAACAGGTTAGCCCCGAAATGCTGGCAGGCGTGCCGCTGGCCTATCTGCGTGAAAACGCGATCCTGCCGCTGCAGATGGATGCCGAGCGGCTGGTTGTCGCCGTGGCCGACCCGTTCTCGTCGGCAACCATCGACGCGCTCGCCTTTCATTATGAGCGGACACTGGCGCTGCGGATATTGCCAAGGCGCATGATTGCCGAATGCATCGACCGCATCGAGCATTCGGCCCTGGCGGCCGTTTCAAATGGCGGCAACAGTGGCGAAACCCTGGATTTCGGTCCCGACGACCTCGAACGGTTGAAGGATTTTGCGCGTGAGGCGCCGATTGTCCGCTTCGTCGCCGAGACCATCCACAAGGCGGTCGATGCGAGAGCCACCGACATTCACATCGAGCCGCTCGAGGATCACGTCCGCATCCGCTTCAGGCATGACGGCATGCTGTCCACCGTCGACACCGCATCGATTGCGATGCTGTCCGGCATCTCCACCCGCATCAAGATCCTGTCGCGGCTCAACATTGCCGAACGGCGCCTGCCGCAGGACGGACGCATGCGCATTGCCGTGCGCGGCCGCGACGTCGACCTGCGCGTCTCGGTCATTCCGTCGATTCACGGCGAAGCCATCGTGCTTCGAATCCTCGACCGCGCAGGCGTCGAATTGCGGTTGGAGAAACTGGGTTTCGACGGCGCCGCGCAAGCGAAAATCCGCAGCATGTCGCAATCCGCCAACGGCATCGTGCTGATCACCGGGCCGACCGGAAGCGGCAAGACGACGACGCTCTATTCCATCCTCGCCGAGCGTTCGCGCCCGGATGTCAAGATTTTCACCGTCGAGGACCCGGTCGAATATCGCATGGCCGGCATCACCCAACTGCAGGTCAATCCGGCGATCGATCTCGACTTTGCCGCCGCCCTGCGTTCGATCCTGCGGCAGGATCCCGATATCATCCTGCTCGGTGAAATTCGCGATCGCGAGACGGCGCAGGTCGCGGTCCAGGCGGCCTTGACCGGCCATCTGGTGTTTTCGACCCTCCACACCAACAGTGCCGCGGGCGCGCTGACGCGCCTTCGCGATATGGGCATCGACGGCTATCTGCTCGGCGCGACGATCAGAGGCGTCATCGCACAGAGGCTGTTGCGCCGTATCTGCCCGACCTGCGGCGGTGCGGACCAAACTGTTCCGGCCTGCCGCACTTGCAACGGCTCCGGCTACAGCGGGCGCACGGTGACCTACGAAATGCTGCAGGTGTCGCCGCGCATCGCCGAACTGATCGACCAGGGTGCCGGCGAAATGGAGATCGGGAAAATTGCCGCCGAAGACGACCTCGTGCCGATGTCGGTCCACGCAACCGCACTTGCCCGATCGCAGGTCACCACGATGGACGAAGTCCGGCGTGTCATCGATCTCGCGGGAGGTGGCTGATGCCGGCCTATGCCTATCGCGCCTATCTCGTCGACGGCAGCACCGAGACCGGCGTTCTCGATGCGTCGACCAAGCAGGATGCCGCCCGCAAACTGGCGCAGCAGGGCCGCCGTTCCTATCATCTTGCCCCGGTGAACGGCGAAAGGCAGACGCTTCGCCTGCCGGGACGCAGCGCGCTGACGTTTACCCGCAGGGTCGATCTCAGCCGGCTGTTTTCCGAGCTTTCGGTGCTTTTGAACGCCGGTTTCACGGTCGACCGTGCCTTGAACGCGGTTATCTCGGGCCAGGCCAACCACCAGCGGCGCCAACAGCTGCAATCGGTGCTCGATCTCACGACGGGCGGCCGGCCGATCGCCGAAGCGTTTGCCGGCCTGCCGGGCATCACCTCCGACGTTGCCGCCTTGCTCGCCAGCGGAGAGCGCAGCGGCAAGATGGCCTATATATGCCAGCGGCTGGCGGATACGTTCGAGGCAACGGCCAAGCGCCGTGCGGCAATCGTCGAGGCCCTGGCCTATCCGGCTTTCCTGCTCATGGTCATGAGCGGCGCGCTGGTCATTCTGGCGACGGTTCTGGTGCCGGCGCTGGAACCGATCTTCGAAGGCTCATCCGCTCCCAAGCCGTTCACCATGACCATGCTTTCGGCGCTCGGCACGGTGTTCAGGGACTATCCGTTCGTGTTCCCGCTGGCGGCGGTCCTGGGCCTGCTTTCCTATCTTTTCCTGTCCCGGTCCGCCGGTGCCAGAAAACAGTTTTCGCATTGGCTGTTGAATATCCCTTTGATCGGCCCGCTGGTCAGGGATGCCGTGATCGCGCGCTACCTGGAAACGCTTGCGCTGCTGCTCGGCAATGGCGTGGCGATGACCGAGGCGCTTGGCCTGGCCGCCAACGTTTCCAGACAGAGTTCACTCGCGGCAAGCTTTGCCACGATCGAAGAAACCGTCGCAAATGGCGCCCGCCTGCATGGCGCGATCGTCAAGGCGGGGATTTTCGACAACGCGACGATGTCGCTGGTCGCGCTCGGCGAAGAGGCGAATGCCCTTCCGGTGGTGCTCGATCGCGCCGCGAAAATGCTTCAGCTGACGCTGTCGCGACGGATCGATACGGTGCTGAAGCTGTTGACGCCGGCGCTGACGATTTCGCTCGGTTTTCTCGTTGGCAGCCTGGTCATTTCGGTGATGACCACGATCCTCAGCATCAACGATCTGGCGCTGCAATGACCGCCGCGCCGAGAGCCGGCGCACCGGCAGACGCAACGGCCGGATTTACCCTGGTCGAAATGCTGGTCGTGCTGGCGATCATGGCCCTTGTCGCGGCCATCGCCGCACCGGGGCTCGTCAGCAATTATCGTACCAAGAACCTGGAGACGCTGGCCGGCGAGATCACCATGCGGCTGCGCCTGTCGCGCACATCGGCAATCGCCACCGCCAGCCCGAAGCAGGTCGTTGTCGATCTCGGCAGTCGCGTCATCCGTTTTGGCGAGCGAGATAGTGTCGCTCTGCCGGACGATGTCAAAATGACCGTAATCACCGGCCAGGAGACCGTCGTCGCTGGTCGGCAGACCGTCCTGACCTTCCTTCCCGATGGCAGCGCTTCCGGTATGGACATTTCCCTGCAGCAAAAGGGACGGACCACGCGCATCGCGGTCAACTGGCTGACCGGGCTTCCAACGTGGCGCGCGCTGCCATGACCGAGCCATCGTCGCAGCCCTCCTCCGAAGACGGATTCTCGATCCTCGAGATGATCGTCGCCATGACCATCCTGGCGCTTGTGCTGGGCATCGCCAGCCAGTCGATAGTGCTGGCGAGCCGCAGCATCGCCGCGGCCAAGCGCCAGGTCGAAGCCGCCAGGACCGTGCGCGTGATGCTGGCCGACTACGAAGCCCAAGTCCAACCCATGGCGCAAACCACGACGCAACCCGGCTGGACCCTGAAGACCCGCACGATAGACGTGTCGAAGGCGAAGGTGACCGCTGTTCTCATCGAGAAGAGCGGTGGAGCGTTTCCAGGCGGGCCGTTTTTGACCTTCGTGCCCGCGCAGGACGCGGCTGCCCCATGAGCGGTCTGCTCTTCCGCGCTCGTTCCAAGGTCCGCGCCGTCTGCCGACAGGAACGTCGTCCAGGCGCCTCTCTGCCAGACGCCAGATCGCCGCCGGGACCATTAGCATCGGTGGAGGGATTTGCGCTCATCGACGTGCTAGTCGGGCTGGCCCTGATCGGCGTGATCACATCGCTGATGATGGTCTTCTTGAGCCAGGCCCGAACGATGATGCGCATCGAAAAGGCAACCGAATTCCAGATGGAGATCGATGCCGTATCGCGGTTTCTGGAAACGGCAATCAGCCACGCCGAGCCGTTGCCCTTGTCCAGATCGTCGCCGGACATGGTGCTTTATCTCAACGGCGACAGTGCCCGGATTGAATTCAACGCCGTTCAGGCGATCGGCTTCAAATCCTCCGCACTGCGCGAAATTGCTGTTTCGCTTGGCGATGGTGGCCAGGCCGGAGGCGCGCTGGCCATTGTCCAGAGAACACGACGCGGCAGCGAACCCGGCGCGTCGACGCCGAGCGAACCGGTGCGGCTGATCGGCGGTGTAAGCGCCATGAGATTCGAATATCTCGACAGTGCGGCGGCACCCTCATCGTGGTCACCAAGCTGGAAAGCGCCGCGGCGCCTGCCCGCCGCCGTGCGGTTCACCCTCTCCGTTCTGCGGGATGGTGCTGCCTATTCGGCGACAGGTTTTGCACGCCTCGACCTGGCAAATGCCCAGGTGCCGCGCACGAAATGAAGACCTCGTTCCTGTCGGAATGAAGTCCTGGTTCCGTCAGTTGGAGACGTCCTGGTCTTCGCCGGTTCCGTCCGGCTTGCCGTCTTTTCCGAAGGTGCGGATGATCACGCCGCTCGCATCGGCCTTCACCTCGTAGAAATAAGGCTTCCCCCACGGATCCTTCAGGCCGGTAGTTCCCTTGAGATAGGGCCCGTTCCAACGCGCTTCGCCGGCGGGCGCCGTGACCAAGGCCGAGAGCCCCTCTTCGGCGGTCGGGTATTTCGCGTTGTCGACATAGTAGAGTTCGAGCGCGCTTTCGATGTTGCGAATTTGCGCCTTGGCGGCGTTGGTCCTGGCCGCGCCGAGATAGCGCAGAACCTGTGGCGCGGCCAGCGTCGCGATCAAAGCGATGATGGCGAGCACGACCAGAAGCTCGACCAGGGTGAAGCCGCTCTCGCGATCGTCGCTTTCACCGACAGATTTTCTGGTGCGGCCGGGTTTTTCCAAAGGTTTGATAAAGCGCAGAGTGATCATCAGAGCAGTCCCATGTTCAAACCTGCAAATTGCTCCAGCGCCCAACTGCAGCCGAGGCCGATGGCGATAAACGGGCCGAAGGCAACACGGGCCCGCGCTGCTGCCGGCCCTGTCGCAAGCACTTGCCCACCGACGAACAGCAGAGCGCTGGCGCTGGCGATGAACAGCAGCACCGGCAGCAGCAGCGGGCTGATCCAGCATGCCGCGGCGGCCAGCATCTTGACGTCGCCGAGGCCGAGACCAATCCTGCCGGTCATCAGGAAATGACCGCGCCGGATCAGCCAGGCAGCGGCAAAAGTCGCGGCAGCAAACAGGAGCCGCAGCAGCAGGCCGTCCGCCTCCGTCGCCATCTGATAGCCAAGGCCGATGGTGGCCAGAGCCAGGTTGAGCCCGTCCGGGATGATCTGCCTGCGGAAATCGGCGATCGAGATCGCGGCGAGAACCGCCGCCAGGGCGACCGTGGCAGCCAGCACGAGAGATGGGTACGCAGCCATCGTCAATACGCCAGCCTCTTCAGATCCTGTTGCAGCTTGGTGCCGCCGCGCCGCTTCTGGATCGGCGTCTGCAGGCTGATCTTGCCGCGGAATTCGTCAGTCACTTCGCGGGCTTCGTTGATGTCACGGACAACATGCGGCCGGATGAAGATGATCAGTTCGGTGCGTCCGATACTGTCCGTCTTCTGCTTGAACGCGTTGCCGATAATCGGGATATCGCCGAGGATAGGCACTTGGGTGCGGTCGACATTGTTGCGCGACTGGATGAGGCCGCCCAGCGCCAGGCTCTCGCCGTCATTGACCAGAACGCGTGTCTGGATCTTGCGCTGCTGGATGGTCGGTGAATCGATGCCGGAGCTGGTCGTCTTGGTCACATTGCTGACCTCCTGCTCGATGTCGAGCATGACCCTGCCGGCATTGTTGATGCGTGGCGTCACCGTCAGGATGACGCCGGTGTCCTTCATCTCGACCGAGACGACCGGCGAGCTGCCGAGGGTCTGGTCCACCACTTGCCTTGTGGCGATCGGCACCTGGTCGCCGACCTGCAATATCGCCTTCTGGTTGTTCAGGGCCATGATGGTTGGCGCCGAGATGACATTGACGTCGGTGATGCTGGACAAGGCGTTCAGCGTCACCTGGATGTTGTCGGTTGCGTAGCTCCAGTTGAAGCCGGGCAGTGCTGCCGCGGCGGCTCCCTTTGCCACGTCGGACAGCGAGATCTTCATGCCGCCATTCTCGAAGAACCAGCGCAGGCCGTATTTCAGCTCGTCGTTGAGCGTGACTTCGGCGATGACGGCTTCCAGCATGACTTGCGTAGGCAGAACGTCGACCTTGGCCAGGATCTGTTCGATGCGTTCGTAGTCGCGCGCCGTGGTCTGGATCAGCAACGCATTGTTTTCGATATCGGCGACGACCGTGGCGTGGGCGGGCGGCTGTCCGTCCTGCGGGGGCAGCGAAGGCGACGGCCCGGTCAATGGCACCGGCGTGACGCCATCCGATTGCATGGCGATCGGGGTCTGGTCGGGCGACACGTTCGAGCCGCCCGAGTCGCCTTCGGTCTTGACGGTGGTGCCGAGAACGGAGCTCAGCACCGCGGCCAGTTCCTTGGCCGGGCGGTTCTGGATCTGGTAGACGAAAAGCTGGCTTTCATTGGTCTCGGCCAGTCTGTCGAGCTTGTTGATCCAGGTCGCCGCACGGGCGAGATAGGCCGGGCGCGAAGTGATCACCAGCACCGAATTCAGCCTGTCGTTGGGGATGAACTGGATAAGTTTGGCGCCCGGCCCGTCCTTGGTGCCGAAGATCGAATCGAGTTCGGCGGCAACCGCTTCCGGTTTGGAGGTCTTCAGCGGATGCAGCGCCACCGACATGCCGCGCATCCAGTCGACGTCGAACACCGAAACCGCTTCGCGAATGGCATTGAGGTCGCTGTCATTGCCGGCGACGGTGATCAGGTTGCGGGTGGAATCGACCCGCAGCACCGAGCCCTGGCGGGTGATCGGTTCGAGAATGGTCTTCATCTCGTCGGCGGCGATGAATTGCAGTTGCAGCACCTGCACCTTGACGCCGGGGCCGGACGGTGACGTCGACGGCACGCTGACCGGCGGTGTGCTGGACATGATTTCGGAAAGCGGCACGACCTGGTAGGTACCGGCTCGGTTGGTGATGCCGGCACCATTCACCGCAAGCGCCGATTGCAGGATGTCGACCAGCGCATCCTTCGACACCGGTTGCGAGGTCTGCAGCGTCACCGTGCCTTGCACGCGCGGGTCGACGATGTAGTTGAGGTGAAGCGCATCGCCAAGCACGGCCTTGGCCGCCTCGGCAATCGGCGCGTTGACCAGATTGAGCTCGAACTGGCCCGAGCCATCTGTCGTCACCTTGGTGACGGGGGCGCCGGAGGAGACGAACTGACCCGAGCCCTGGTATTGCGCGCCGTTAAAGCGCTGCGCCTGGCCGGCGGCCGACGTGACGGCGCCAGGCCCGGTGTATCCCGCCCGCAAGGGCGAGTTCCTGGCGTGCAGGCTGTCGATGGTTTCGGTGAAGAAGTCCTTGCCCGGCGCGGAGGTGCAGCCGGCAATCGCCAGCAGCGTGCACAACACGACGCGACCACTCGGCTTGCTCGACATCCACCCGATTCCCCTAGATTCCCAGTCTAGGGCTTCTTGCAAGCGGATGTTTGGAATGATGGGCGTATTTGGGGTCTATCCACAGGGTAGAGCAGCGCATAAAACGACAGCCGCGCGAACTTCTGCATGATCTTTTTTATCATGCCGTCTTCAGCTTGATCCAAACCGCGGTCAGGTGGGATCGTATCGCGGTCCTGGACACGCGACGATCCTCACCTCAAGCCGGCTAACTCAGTACATGATTCTTTGCTTCAACCATGTAAGGAATCCATTTCCTCCAAGTGTCTTGCGAACTCGCGCGGCGGCCCAATGCGCTTTCATGGTGGCGCCGACATGACAATCGCAGACGATTTCGTGCAGTTGCCAGTCGCTCAGTTTGAAGAAACGCCTGGCCTCGCCATACGTGTCATCTTTCAGGCCCGATGCGCGCAACACCGGGTCGTCGAAGGCAACGGCAAGTGCTGATCCGTCCCCACGCAGGCTGGCACGTTCCTCCAGGTGCAAATATTCGGTACCTGTAAACGCGGCAAGGCATCGCTCGGGATGTTGCTCCAGAAGTTCAGCCCAGCGTTCGAGGCGCTGGTTGCGTGTCATTGCCGAATACGCCGCCGAAGTTTCGATCTTGGCGACCGCATGCAGTTGATCGATTGTCTGATGTTTCATGGCAGGCTCCTGTCGAAAGAGAGGGCGAAGCGCGCCCACGCCTTTGAGGAAATTATCGCGCGGTGATGCTTCGACAAGAGCCGGAAGCCGCAGGAAGGAATCTATCTTTGGATGGCAAATCCCAGACATCCTGGGGATGTCGTTCTCATGGGACCATGACGAGATGTACATCGTCGGCATTTGCAAACACTTTCAAAGTGATGTCAGTCATTTGCTCCCCGCCGGGCGTGAAAAACGATTCCCTCCTCTACCTCGCCGAAGCGGAGGCACCCACCGGACGTCCTCGGCCATGACGACATCGACCAAGCCGAACTCTCTATTCGCGTGAAGCGTTGCCATGAGTGTTGATTCAATTGGCTTTTTCGGGGCCTGAATCATCAATTTTCCCGCATTGTTCCGCACGGTCTCGCGACCCGTGACGGCCCCGTGGCGGTCGGGACAACCACGCAGCAATAACACTCAGTCAAAAATGCCATCGTCCCTTTTCTATTTTCATGCGAACCACGCCTTGTCCCACAAGGGCCAGAATTTCGGAGCCATTGCGCGGCTAGTTTTTGCTTGTGAACGCGCCGGCGGATTGTAGCTTGCCCATGAGCCGGTCCGGCAGGGGCAGTTCGCGAGATGGCCGATAGCAAAATTCCCATGGACCAACCATGCCTCTGAAAGCTGCCGCGCATGTCGAGGCCATGTCCGCCTTTGCCTTGGCAAATTTCGGCGGCTACGACCGGCCAACCCTTGCCCAGAACGAGAGCGCTTTTCCGCCCAGCCCCAGGGCGATCGCTGCCGGCCAGGACGCGATTGCTCGCAGCCATCTCTATCCTGACCCGGACTGGACGGCGCTGCGCGAGGCGATCGCGCAAGCCTATGGTGTCGAGCCCAATCTGATCTTGTGCGGCGCCGGTTCGATGAACCTGATCAGCTGTACCATCGCAGCCTTTGCGGAACTGGGCGACGAGGTGCTGGGCACCTCCTATGCCTATAATTTCGTGGCCTCCGCCGCGGCGCGCGCCGATGCGGTCTATGTCAAGGCCGCGGAACGGGATTTCGCCGTTTCGGTCGACAGCATTCTCGCCGCTGTCACGCCGGCAACGCGGGTTGTCTTCGTCTGCAATCCCGGCAATCCGACCGGCACCCGCATCCGCAACGCCGAACTGGTGCGCTTGCGCGCCGCCTTGCGCGGGGATGTGCTGCTGGTGATCGACCAGGCCTATGGCGAGTTTGACGACCAGGATCCACGGCCTGTCTTTGCGCTTGTCGCACGTGGCGATACCGTCGTGCTGCGCACGCTTTCCAAAGCCTATGGCCTGGCTGGCGCGCGCGTCGGCTGGGGGTTGTTTCCGCCTTCGGTCGCGGCGCAAGTGCGCAAGATGCAGAACTCGAACCAGGTCACCACCGCAAGCCTCGCAATGGCGGTCGCGGCAGTGCAGGACGAGACTTACATGCGCGAAACGGTGGCCCGCACGGCCGGGATTCGCGACCGGTTCGCGCATGATCTGAGGGCTAACGGATATGATGTACCGGAAAGCCGGACGAATTTCGTGCTGATCCGCTTCTCCGACGCAGCCGCCGCGGAGGCCGCCGAGAGAGCCTTGCGCGGCGCCGATATCATTGTGCGCGGCCTGGGCGGTTACGGCCTCACGGACTGTTTGCGCGCGACGGTCGGCCCGCAAGAGATAATGGATCAGGCACTGCGCATACTGATCGACATGCACGGCGGATAGTTTTGGCGACCGCATTCGAGGGAGAGTTGAGAGATGCCATACCTGCCCGTCCGTGACTTCATCGGCTATGGCGACAAGCCACCTTCGGCCGCATGGCCCGGCGGCGCCAAACTGGCGCTCAACATCGTCGTCAACTATGAGGAAGGCGCCGAATACAGCATCGGCGAGGGCGACAACGTCTCCGAGGCGATCCTGTCGGACCTTGCCGTGTCGCCAGCGGTGCCGGGCCTGCGCAACCGCAATATGGAATCGCTCTACGAATACGGCTCACGCGTCGGCGTCTGGCGGCTGTTGTCGCTGTTCCAGGACAAGCAGATCATTCCGACCTTCTACGTCGTGGGACGCGCGCTGGAGCTCAATCCGGCCGCCGGCAAAGCGATCGCGGCACTTGGCAGCGATATCGTCTGCCATGGCTGGCGCTGGATCGACTACGCGGCGTTGACCGAAGACGAGGAACGCGACCATATCGCGATGACGGTCGACACCGTGCAACGGATCACCGGCATCCGTCCACTCGGCTGGTACACCGGTCGGCCCAGCCTCAACACGCGCCGGCTGGTGGTGGAGCACGGCGGCTTCCTGTTCGATTGCGACGACTACAATGACGACCTGCCCTATTTTGTCGAAGTCGGTCCAAAGCGTCATCTGGTCGTCCCGCACAGCTTCGACAACAATGACAGCCGGTTCTCGCGTGGCTCCGGCCTGGAGACCGGCGGCCAGTTCTTCGAATATGTCGGCGATGCGGTGGACTGGCTTCTGGCGGAAGGCGAAAAGACACCGCGCATGATGACGGTATCGCTGCACTGCCGGCTGGCGGCGCGGCCGGGCCGGATGGTCGGGCTGGCCCGCTTCCTCGACAAGATCAGGGCCAATCCCGATATCTGGATCTGCCGCCGCTCAGACCTTGCCCAACATTGGCTGGATCGGTTCGGCGGCTGAGGCGCGATCCGGCGGCACTGGCACCGCCGGCGAATATCCTACTTGTTCGGAACCTCGTAGACCTTGCCGTGCCAGGGCGCGGCGTCGATCTGGTCGAGCGCCATCACGTAGAGCACCTTCTCGTCCGGCCCGAAAGCGAAGTTCGGCATGGATGGCGATGGCACCGAGAGCGTGCGCAGCAGCTTCGCGTCCTTATCGACGACGATGATCTTGCCTGGCGCATCGAGCGAGCGCGGGCTCTGGCCGATATACATCTCGCCGGCCCTGTCCATCTTGATCCCGTCAGGCCAGATGTGCGGCTGGTTCGGGAACAGGTCGTCGAGGCGCAGGAAGACGCGGCGGTTGCTCAGGCTGTGGTCGGACTGGACATCGAACTCGATGATCCGATTGTCCTCGGTCTCGACCAGATACAGGATCTTGCCGTCGTTCGACATGACGAGGCCGTTGGCATTGTGCAGGTCACCGGCAACCTTCTTCACGCTGCCGTCCTTGCCGATGTAGTAGGCCGAGGCGTCGATCAGCGGACCGCCCTTGCCGGAACCGGTGAAATAGGTGCCGCCATCCTTGTCGGGTGCGAAGTCATTCGGGCCGCTGAATGGCTTGCCATCCGTGTCCTTGTCATAGGTCGGCAGCGTCTTGCCGTCGGCCGAGATGCGGCCGATCGTGTTGTTGTCGTAGCAGGTGACGAGGAACTCGCCGGCCGTGGTCGGCAGCACGGCCGACGGGCCGCAACCGTCCATCTTCCAGAAGATCTCGTTCTTCTTGCCGTCCCATACGCTGACCGTACCGCGGCCGTATTCGACGTAGTAGAGCTTGCCCTGGTACCAGATTGGGCCTTCGGCGAACCAGGCGTCGTCATTGATGACCTTCACATCCGCCGCGTGCGCGGATGATGTGAGGGCCAGGGCAAACATGGTGCCCAGCAGATGCCGTTTGATCATGCGATTCCCCTTTGTTTTCAGGCGGTTGAAATCTTCCCTGTGTCAGGTTCGCTGGCGTAACCCGCCAGCTTCGATTGTTCTGTCAGTTGGCCCGCCGATCGCCAGACGGTCCAGACCTACGCCCGCAGCCGCTTGCCCTCGGGGTCGAAGGGCGGCTGCTTCAACAGTACCGCGTCATGAGGTCTTCCCAGGATGGCGACCGTGACGACATCGCCTGCCTTGGCCGAGCCGGCTTTGACATAGCCAAGCGCCAGCGACTGCTCGACGAAATAACCATAGGCGCCTGAAGACACCTGGCCGATCGGCGTGCCGTCCGGCAGGAATATCGGCTCGCCGCCGGTCGCGTCGGCATCCCTGGCGTCGATCGACAGCATGATCAGCTCATCGCGCGCCGGCCTGTCGGCGACGGCGGCGTAGGCATCGCGGTTGAGGAATTCACCCTTGTCCATTTTGACAAGCCGATCGAACTTGACCTCCTGCGGCCAGTATTCGGGGGAATATTCCCGGCTCCAGCTGCCATATCCCTTTTCGACCCGCAGCGACATCAGCGCGCGCGAACCAACCGGCCCGGCACCGACTTCGCTGCCGGCCTTCAGCAAGGCACTGTAGAGCTCGATCTGGTTGGCGGCCGCGCAATAGAGTTCCCAGCCCAAGTCACCGGTGAACGAAACACGCAGCGCCACCACGTCGACACCAGCCACCGTGATCTGGCGCGAGCGCATGAACGCAAACGCCTCCGTCGACAGATCGGCATTGGTCAAGCGCTGCAGCAATTCACGTGATTTCGGGCCGGCGACGTTGAAGCCGGCCAGTTCCTCGGTGCGCGAACGGAACGTGGTGCCTTCAGGCAAAGGGACAGCCTTGAAGAACCTTTGGTGGAAGCGCTCGGCCATGCCGGAACCGAACACCATGAACTCGTCGTCGGACAGCTTTGTCACGGTAAAGTCGCCGGCAATGCCACCGCGCTTGCCGATCAGCGGCGTGAGACAGGAGCGCCCGATCTCCGTCGGCATGCGGTTGGCGAACAGCGCGTTGAGCCAGGCTTCCGCGCCGGGTCCCTTGACCTCGTATTTGGCAAAATTCGAAACGTCGATGATGCCCGCATGCTCGCGCAGCATGCGCGCCTCGCGTCCCACCGGTCCCCACCAGTTCTGGCGCGTGAAGCCGATCGTCTCCTCGCGCGGCTCGCCCTCGGCGGCGAACCAGAGTGGGTGCTCCCAGCCGAAATTGAGGCCGAAGACGGCGTTCATTCCCTTTTGCATGTCATAGGCAGGCCTGGTCCGGACCGGCCGTCCGGCGGCGCGTTCTTCGTTGGGGAAATGGATCTTGAAGCGGTGGCTGTATTGGTCCTGCACGCGGGCCTTGGTGAAAGCCTTGCCGGCCCAGTGGCCAAAGCGCGCCATGTCCCAGGCGAACATGTCGAGCGTAGGCTCGCCCTCGATCATCCACTCGGCCGCCAGCTTGCCCATTCCGCCCGACTGCGAGAACCCGGGAATGATGCCGTTGCAGCAGAAGTAGTTCTGCAACTCCGGCGCCGGGCCAAACAGCACGGCGCTGTCCGGCGACCAGATCATCGGCCCGTTGATCACTTTTTTGACGCCCGCGGTGCCAACCGCGGGAACACGGGCGATGGCGCGCATCATGTTGTCCTCGATGCGATCGAGATCGTCGGGAAAGAGTTCGTGGCCAAAGTCCAGCGGGGTCCCATCCTCTGCCCAGAACTTCATGTTGCGTTCATAGGCCCCGATGAGCAGCCCAAGCCCTTCCTGGCGCAGATAATACTCGCCATCGCGATCGGCGACAGAAGGCAGGCGGCGTCCCATCGCGGCGATCTCGGGAATGGTCTCGGTGACGAAATACTGATGCTCGGTGGGGATCAGCGGCAGGTGCAGGCCAGCCATCGCGGCGACCTCGCGGCCCCACAGGCCGGCGGCGTTGACCACCCATTGCGTGTGGATGTCGCCCTTCGGCGTGCGCACGATCCAGCTGCCGTCCGGCTGCGCCTCGGTGGCAGTGACCGGCGTGAAGCGATGGATCTCCGCCCCGCGCTGGCGGGCGCCGGCGGCATAGGCGGCGGTGACGCCGGACGGGTCGACATTGCCGCCTTCCGGCTCGTACATGATGCAGCGTATGCCGTCGAAATCGACCAGCGGGTGCAGCCGCTCCGCCTCATCGCGCGCGACCTCATAAAAGTTCATCTTGTAGCGTCGCGCCTTGGCCTCCTGCAGCCTCAGCTGATGCTCGCGCGCTTCGGTCTGGGCGAGATAGAGCGAGCCCGGCTGGAAGATGCCACAACCCTGCCCGGTCTCGCTTTCCAGTTCCTTGTAGAGCGCCATGGTGTAGTGCTGCAGGCGGCTGATGTTGGTGGAATCGTGCAGGCCGTGGATGTTGGCCGCCGCATGCCAGGTCGAGCCGGACGTCAGCTCGTTGCGCTCGAGAAGAACCACGTCGGACCAGCCGAATTTGGCCAGGTGATAGAGGATCGAGCAACCGATCAGGCCGCCGCCGATGACAACGGCTTGTGCATGAGTACGCATATCCAGATTTCTTCCCTTGGTGCGGCGATTTTTTTGTTCTGCGCTTTCGAAAAGCGCCTTGCAGGTTGTTAGGCTGGCTGGTCAATCGCAGTCGCCCGGCGACTTCAGGGCGCATCTTGCGCCTCTGAAGTCGTTGCTGTGATCAACCCAATCTATGCCTTGTCGAGCCAGACCTTCTCCAGTTGCAGTTCGAATGTCTGATGCATCTTGAGGTTCTTCACATAGGCGGCATGGTGGCGGTAGAGCGAACGCCAGAACGACTGAACCAGCACGCCTGAATCCTGCAACGTCCACTCGACATCCTTCATCAGCTCCTTGCGCTGGGCAGGATCGGCGACGGCAAGTGCAGCATTGAGCTTCTTGTCGAAATCCGGGTTGGCGTAGCCCGTTTCATTCCAGGCCTCGCCACTGCGATAGGCCAGCGCCAGCACCTGCACGCCGAGCGGCCGCATGCCCCATTCGGTGGTCGACCATGCATACTTCGTCCAGTCGTTCCAGAATGAAGTCCCTGGAATGATCGTGCGCTTCACCTTGAATCCAGCCTCGCGCATCTGCGCGGCGACGACATCGGCAGGGTCTTTGACATAGTCCGAATCGTAGGAAATGAGCTCGAACTCATGATCCATCTGGCCGGCCTCGGTCATCAACGCCTTGGCCTTGGCCAGATCGCGAGGCACTTTCGGCAGCTCATAATATTCCGGATGGATCGGGCAGACATGGTGGTTTTCGGCAACTTGGCCAAGGCCACTGTAGCCGAGCTTCAGCACCGTCTCGTTGTCGACCGCGAGCTGGATGGCGTTGCGCACCCGTTTGTCGTCATAGGGTTTGTTGGTCACATTGGTGCGCAGCACGATCGTTCCCGCGGTGACGACGGATTCCTTGACCAGGCCCATGCCATCATAGAGGTCCACGGTGCCGCCGACAGTCTGATAGTTGCAGTCGATCTCTCCGGCCTCGAAGGCGCTGGCGATGGCCGGGCTCGAAGCGTCCGTCCCGTAATCGGTCCAGTCGACACCGTCGAGATAGGTCTCGCCGCCGAACCAGGTGAAGTCCTTGCGGCGTCTCACTGAAGCCGACTCGCCAACCTTGTATGAGATCAGTTCGTAGGGGCCGGTGCCGGGCGTCTTCGTCATGTCGGCACCGTCCTTGTCGAAGTTGCGGTGGACGATGATTGCCGGATAATCCGCGAAGCCTGGAATGATGGTGACATCGGACTGGCCGCACTTCAGCTTGACGGTGTGGTCGTCGATCTTGGTGATGGCGCCGGCGGCCGCCTTCTTGGTGGCCGGGTCGATCAGCGTGGCCATGCGGCCGGCCATGGAATTGCCTTCGGCCGCCTTGTCGCACCAGCGCTCGATGTTGACGACGATGTCGTCGGCGTTGAGCTCGTCACCGTTTGACCACTTCACGCCCTTGCGCACATGCAGCGTATATTCGGTGGCGTCGTCGCTGACCTCCCAGCTCTCGACCAGATGGCCCTCGAAGGTGAAGTCGGTTGTATAGCGGATCATGTAGTCGTTGCACTGGCGCAGCACGTTGGCCATTTCCGACCAGTCCCACATGCGTGGGTCCTTCATATCCTTGATGATCATTTGCATCTTCAGAATACCGCCCTTCTTGCCCGGTTCCGGGGCCGCGGCCCTGGCCGGCGCGAGGCCGATCATCGAATAGGCGAACGCCGTCGAGGCGCCCATCGCACTCGCCATGGCGAGGAACTCGCGGCGGTCCAGCTTGCCGCTCCTGACTTCGTCTGCGTAGCTTTCAATGACTGCCGGCACGCGGTCACCGTTGCTCTTGAAAATCGACATCGTTGATTCTCCGGTTTGGGCTTTTTGCCCGTCACATTCCCCTTGCGACTGCGCATGTTAGGAGCGATGCAAAAATCCCGGAAGGGCTCGAACCCGAAGAAACCGCCGAAACCCGGCTGTTGAGACCTAAAAAAACGACGCCATTGGCGTGTCAAATTTTTGAGTTTGAGAGTATCCCAACTGCTGAAACAGCTCTAGGCGCCGTCCTCCTGCGCCCGCAAAAGAATCCATTCCCGCACAATGCGGGCGATGTTTCCCTTCGAAAGCTGGTTCTCGGTCAGGTAGTAATTCCAGGGGCTCGCAGGCCGGATCGGGAAGGGTTCGACGAGCAGTCCTCGCCGCAGATAGGCAAGGGCCAGCGACCGCTGCGTCGCGACCAGGCCAGCGCCCATCGCGGCCAGTTCAAGTGCGATGTTGGAGGCGTTGGTCGTCAAGCCCTTGTCGTAATCAGCCATGTCGACGCCAAGCGCCGACGTGACGACCTGCCAGTATTCCTGGCGGCCATGCACGAAGATCCAGTCCACCTTGAGAATATCTTCTGGCGCCTTCAGGGCATTCTCGCCATCCAGCAAGGCCGGTGCGCACAACAGAACCAGTTCGTCGTTCCAAAGCGGGACGCCGGCGGGCGGCCGGTCGTCGAAACGCCGTGTGGAAATGGTGATGTCGGCGATCTGCTCGGTGAGATCCTCCCAGATCGTGCCGTGCAGCACGATCTCGATCTCGGGGTGTTTCTTTCGAAACGCGGCCATGCAGCCGGCCAGCCAGTTCTCCGCCAGGCTCATTGGGCAGGAGATAACCACGGTGCGGTTGCGCGACGAGGTCACGATCGCCTCCGTTGCCTGGTCGATCTGATCGAGTGCCTGACGCAGGGTCGGCAGGAATGCCTCCCCCATTTCGGTGAGCTTGAGGCTGCGCGGATAGCGAATGAACAATCGGCGGCCGATGTAGTGTTCGAGCGCGCGGACATGTGTGCTGACCGCCGCCTGCGTGTATCCGAGTTCCTTGGCGGCCGTGGTGAAGGAGAGATGCCGGGCCGAACTCTCAAACGACCTGATATAGTTCAAAGGGGGTGGCGGCTTCATCGCTAACTCCTGCAACATGCACGAGATAGCTATCCCATAGAAGAGCCGACGTTCAATCATGCTGCGCGGCAAGACATGAATTTTTTTGGGCAAAGCCGCCGAACTAATTGCGTGAAAGCGCGATGAACCCAAATTAATGATGTCGTGACGCAGAGGGGAGTAATGCAAGTGGCTGTGCCGTCGCATCGGCGTGAAGGGCCTGACGCGCGTACCGACGTTGCCACCCGCTTGGCCGATTTCGTGTTGCGGCGACCGGCGGCCGTATTCCCCACACCAGTCCTCGACCATGCGCGTTATCTCCTGCTGGACACGATCGGAATTGCCATTGCGGCTGGTCCCATGGAAGCAGGCAGGATCGCCCGCGACACTGCCGCCCTTCTCTACGGCTCGACCGACCCGTTGCATTCGGCGCGCATGCTCTTCGACGGCCGCCGCGCCAGCATCGCCGGGGCCGCTTATGCGGCGGCAACGCAAATCGACAATCTCGACGGCCACGACGGATACAGCCCGACCAAGGGTCATATCGGCGTCGCCGTCGTGCCTGCGCTGGCAGCGCTTGCAGAAGCATGCCCCGACCTTAGCGGGCCGGAGGCGCTGGCATCCCTTGTCGTCGGCTACGAAGTTGCCGGCCGGGCGGGCATCGCGCTGCACGCAACCGTGTCGGACTACCATACGTCGGGCGCCTGGAACGCGCTGGGCGTGGCCGCGGTGGCGGCGAGGTTGCGGCGGCTCAGCGATGAGCAACTCCGCCAGGCGCTTGGCATTGCCGAATACCACGGCCCGCGCAGCCAGATGATGCGCGAGATCGCCACTCCGACGATGCTGCATGATGGCTCGGGTATTGGCGCGCTGATCGGCCTGTCCGCCGCTGTGCTTGCCGAGCGCGGCTTTACCGGCGCCCCGGCGATCACGGTCGAGGCACTCGACGTCGCCCCGCATTGGCAGGATCTCGGCGTCTTCTGGCAGGTGCTGCACCAGTATGTGAAGCCCTACCCGATCTGCCGCTGGGCACATGCGGCAATCGACGCGACGCGCGGGCTCTGCCGCGCGCATCATCTGACGCCGGCCGACATCCACCACGTTCAGGTCAACAGTTTCCACTACGCCGCAACGCTGTTCGACGGCATGCCGGATACGACCTCGAAGGCGCAGTACAGCCTGCGCTTCGCCGTCGCGACCTTCATTATCCATGGCCGCATCGGACTGGAACATATTTCCGGCAACGGGCTCGAGGATGCTGCCGTCGCCGAGATGCTGGGCCGGATCACCGTCTCGGAATCGGAGCGCCACAGCGTCCGCTTCCCGGCAGGTCGCTGGGCCGATGTCGTCGTCACGACAACCGACGGGATGGTTCTGACGTCGGGCGACATCCACGCGCGCGGCGGACCGGAGGCGCCGCTGACGCTGCAGGAAATCGAGGCCAAATATATGGAATTCGCGGCGCCGGTGCTGGGACAGGGCCGGGCCAGCGCGATCCGCGACGCAGTCCTGTCGCTCACCGACCCGGACAGCCGCTTCCGCGATCTCTCGGTATTGCTCTACGACCCTCCAGTGATCAGTACGATCCTCCAGCGGCCAGCGTGGTAGGCTAGATGCCACTCAGGCCGCTGGACTATGGCGTCGTCATTGTCGGCGGCGGCCAAGCACTGCACGGAACCGCATCATCAACACAGGACACTCATGACCCGCCCGCAAGGAACTATCGCACCGATCCTGACGCCGTTCGAAAACGACGGCCGCATCGCACGTGATCTCTGGATATCGCATGCCAAATGGGTGCTGGATCAGGGAGCGCATTTCCTGTCGCCGTTCGGCACCACGGGCGAGGCGTTGTCGCTTTCTGTGCGCGAACGCGTGCAGGCCCTGGAATGGTTGATCGAGGCAGGCATTTCGCCAAGCCAACTGATGCCCGGAACCGGCGTCACCGCCCTGCCCGAGACCGTCGAGCTGTCGACCCATGCGGTCGGGCTCGGCTGTGCCGGCGTGATGGTGCTGCCATCCTTCTTCTACACGGCTGCCGGCGACAACGGCCAGGCCCGCTACTACAGCGAGCTGATCGAACGGGTGGCGAGCCCTGCAATGCGCATGATCCTCTACCACATCCCGCAGAATTCGGGCGTGCCCGTGAGCCCGGCGCTGACCGCCAAGCTGAATGAGGCGTTTCCCGAAATCGTGGTCGCCTACAAGGACAGCGCCGGCGACTGGAACAACACGGCTGCAGTGATTACCGCAGCGCCCAAGGTTGCGGTCTTCCCGAGCTCGGAAGCGCAGCTGACCAGGGGCCTTGCCAGCGGCGCGGCGGGCTGCATCTCGGCCACCGTCAACCTCAATGCGGCCGCCATCCGGGCCCTCTACGACGCAACGATCACAGGAAAGGACGTTGCCGAGGCGGATGCGGCGATCAAGGCGTTCCGCAAGATCATCCAGGATGCCGGACTGATCCCCGCGATGAAGGCCGTGCTGGCGGTGCGTTCCGGCGACAGGCGTTGGCTGAACCTGCGTGCGCCGCATGAGAATGCAACGCTCGAAAACGGCGAGAGGCTGCTTGCCGCGCTCGGTCCTTCGGCCGATCACATTGGCCGCCGGAGCTGAGACCGGCATCATGTCCCCTCGCCCGTCCGTCATCCTGCATACCGATCGGCCGGCCACAGCGCTGGCGGTGCTCAAGGAGACGCATCCGGATCTCGTGGTCCACGCCTGCGACAGCTACGCCGCTCTTCCCGAACTGATCGGGCGCGTGGCGGCGGAAGTGGTTTATTCCGTCCGCTTCGACGGCACGCCGCGATATCCGCGGCAGGCCCTCGTCGAAAGCCCGACCGTGAAATGGGTATCGATCGGCGGCTCCGGCACGGATCATCTCGGGCGTTGGGACCCGGAGCGGCTTGTGGTGACGAACGCTGCTGGCGTTGCCGCTGGCATGCTGGCGGAATATGCGCTCGGCGCGATGCTGTCCTTCTCGCTCGACCTGCGCGGCTTTGAGCGCCGCCAGCAGGCACGTCTTTGGGGCGGAGGTCGTGTCGAGCCGATCGAGGGCAAGACGGTTCTTATCATCGGCCTCGGCAAGACGGGCACGGCCGTCGCAAGCCGCGCACAGGCCATGGGCATGCGCACGCTTGGCATACGCGCACGGCCAAGATCAATGCCTTGCCTCGACGAGGTGCATGGACCGGATGCGCTGCTGACGCTGCTTGGGCGCGCCGATTTCATCGTCGGCTGCGTACCGCTGCTGCCCAGCACGCGCGGCCTGTTCGGCAAAGCGGCCTTCGCCGCGATGAAGCTTTCCGCCGTGCTCATCGACATCTCGCGCGGCGGCGTGGTCGACGAGGCCGCACTGCTCGAAGCTCTTGACGGCAAGCGTATCAAGGGTGCCGCGCTGGATGTCTTTGCGACTGAGCCGCTGCCGGCCGATCATCCTTTGTGGGGCTACGACAATGTCGCCATCACCCCGCATTGCGCAGCGGTCTACGAGAGCTGGGACGTCAAGTCGGTGCGCATGTTTGCCGACAATCTGACGCGCTATCGCAGCGGTGAGCCGCTCGAGAACGTGGTGAATCCGGAGCGCGGCTACTAAGGCCGGGAGGGAAGGCAGTCATATGACCCAGGACAGGCGCGGCGGTGGCCGCAGATCGAGGCTGGAACGTGGCGGCGGCGGCATCGCGCAACTGCCCTGGCAACATGTGGAGAACCCCTATCCGCCCATGCAGCTTCTGGATGAGGAGCGGATGGAGCGGCTGCATGACACGTCGATGCGCATCCTTTCCGAACTCGGCATCCGCGTCATGAGCGACCGGGTGATGGACCTGTTCGCTGCCGCAGGCGCCATCGTCGACCGTGAGAACAAGACCATCAGGATCGACGAAAGCCTGGTGCGCGAAGCGTTGCGCGCTATGCCGTCGTCCTTCACGTTGACCAGCCGCAATCCGGCAAAGCAGATCCATCTTGGCGGCAATTCGCTGGTGTTCGGCCTGGTCGCAGGCCCGCCCAATGTCCATGACCGGATCAATGGCCGCCGCCAGGGCAATCTTGCCGACTACCAGAATTTCATCCGGCTCGCGCACCACTTCAACGCCATTCACGTCATCGGCAACCAGGTGGTGGCGCCGATGGAACTGCCGGCCAATTCGCGCCATCTGGACACCTACTATGCCAACCTGACGCTGAGCGACCTCAGCTTCCACTGCACGGCGATCGGCCGCGCCAGGGCCATGGACGGGATCAACATGATGGCGATCGCGCGCGGCATCAGCGTCGAGGAGATGCGCGCCTCGCCGGGGGTGACGACGATCATATCGATCAACTCGCCGCGCCTGTTCGACGACGCCATGGCCGAGGGCCTGATCGCGATGGCCGAGCACGGCCAGCCGGTGACCGTCACCCCCTTCACGCTGATGGGCGCGATGACACCGGTCACGCTCGCGGCGGCACTCTGCCAGCAGAACGCCGAAGCGCTGTTCGGCGTGGTGCTGACGCAGCTCGTCAATCCGGGCACGCCGGTGATGTATGGCGCCTTCACCTCCAACGTCGACATGAAGTCGGGCGCGCCGGCCTTCGGCACGCCGGAGAACGCCAAGGCCAACATCATCGCCGGCCAGTTGGCGCGGCGCTACAACCTCCCCTACCGCACCTCCAATGCGAATGCGTCGAACGTGGTCGACCTGCAGGCGGCCTATGAGACGGAAATGGCGACGTGGGGCGCGGTGCTCGGCGGCGCCAACCTGATCTACCATGCGGCCGGCTGGCTGGAGGGCGGGCTGACAGCTTCCTATGAAAAGCTCGTCCTCGATGTCGAGATCCTGCAGAACATGATGGAGTTTTTGCGCCCGTTGCCGTTCGAGGAGGACGATCTCGGCTTTGAAGCGATCAAGTCCGTGCCGGCCGGTGGCCACTTCTTCGGCGCCGAGCACACCATGTCGCGCTACACGACCGCCTTCTACCAGCCGATGCTATCCAACTGGCAGAACCATGGCGCCTGGCAGGAGGCTGGCGGCAAGGATGCACTCGAACGGGCCACCGAACTCTGGCAGCAGGCGCTGCATGACTACGAAGAGCCGGTCATGGACGCCTCGGTCCGCGAAGAGCTCGACGCCTATGTTGCGCGCCGTCGCGAAGAGATCGCCGCCAATCCGGAAGGTTAGTGGCCGCACTTCCGAAGTCAGAAGAGGAAATGTCCCCGATGCTCTATGACCTCGTCATACGCCATGCGACGCTGATTTCAGGCGACGGTTCGAGGCGTTTCGAGGCCGATCTCGCCGTCGCCGGCGACAGGATCGCCGCCATTGGCGCGTTGGGCGATGCGCGCGGCACGCAAGAGATCGACGCTGCGGGCAAGATCGTCGCGCCGGGCTTCATCGACGTGCATACCCATGACGATGGCGCGCTGCTGGCGCCGCATGGCATGGACCCGAAGATCAGCCAGGGGGTGACGACGGTGATCGCCGGCAATTGCGGGATAAGCTTGGCTCCCTTGCTGCTGGACAGCGCACCGCCGCCGCCTTTCACCTTGGTTGGCGGACAGGAGAATTTCCGCTTCGATCGCTTCGCCGATTACGTCGCCGAGCTCCGGCAACACGGCATCGCCACCAACGCGGCCTTGCTCGTCGGCCACACCACCTTGCGTCAGCGGGTCATGCCGGTCACCGACCGAGCCGCCAATGAAGCGGAAACGGCGCGAATGCAGCAAGCGGTGGCGCAGGCGATGGCCGAGGGCGCGTTCGGCCTCAGCACCGGCCTCGACTATCCGCCGGCCGTCAAGTCCTCGACCGCCGAGGTCAAGGCGCTGGCAGCGACGGCGGCAAGCCTCGGCGGGCCCTATGTCACCCATACGCGCAATTACTTCGAGACGATGGATGAGGCGATCGAAGAGGCCATCGACATCGCCGGCCATGCCGGCGGCAAGCTGTTCATCTCCCACCACCAGTGCACTGGCCGCGCCAATTTCGGCAAGAGCGGACCTTCCCTGAAGCGGATCGACCGCGCGCGGAAAACCATGGACATCGGCATGGATGTCTACCCCTATGCCGCAAGCTCCACTGTTTTTCGGCTGGAGCGCTGCGACACCGGACTGAAGGTCCTCATCACCTGGTCCACGCCGCATCCCGAGATGGCCAATCGCGAAATTGCCGACATCGCCCGCGAATGGAATTGCAGCGAACGCGAGGCGGGCCGGCGGCTGTTGCCGGCGGGCGCCGTCTATTTCCAGCTCGACGAGAACGATGTGCGCACCATCCTCGCCCATCCGCGCAGCATGGTCGGGTCAGACGGCCTGCCGCATGACATCCATCCGCATCCACGCCTGTGGGGTACGTTCCCGCGCGTGCTCGGCCACTATGCCCGCGATGTCGGCCTGTTCAGTCTGGAAGAGGCCGTGCATCGCATGACTGGCCTGCCCGCGAGCGAATTCGGCATCCAGCAGCGGGGCACGCTGGCGGTTGGCAATTTCGCCGATCTGACGATCTTCGACCCGGAGACGGTGATCGACACCGCGACCTTCGAGGCGCCGCGCCAGCCTGCCGCCGGCATCGAGCATGTCTTCGTCAACGGCATCTCCGTTTGGCGCGACGGCAAGGCGACCGGCGCGCTGCCGGGCGCGGTGCTGCGCCCCTCTCCTTCAACCGCGACCGTCAAGGCCGACAGGTGTGGATGTGGCGCCCATCACAAGGCTTCATAAAGCCGGTCGACGGTTTCCAGCGTATAGGTGAACTCCACCGGCCGCGTGCAGCGCCAGCCGTCAAAGGGCTGGCCGGCCAGCGCCTTCAATGCCTCGGCCATGCGCAATATGCCACCGCCGTAGAGACGGTTGGCCATGTCGAGCATGCCGGTGCGGTGCATGGCCTCGCTCATGCTGCCGCAGGCGTCCTTGACCAGCCAGACGCGGAACCCCTGATAGACGGCATCGAACACGCTCTCGCTCACGCAGCTGTCGGTCAGCACGCCGGTGATCATCAGGTTCTCGATCCCAATTGCTTCGAGGCGCGGCGAAAGATCGGTCCTGCGGAAAACGCTCGGCCAGTGCTTGTGGATGACGATGTCGCCGGGCAGCGGTGCCACCTCGGCACAGATCTCAGCGCCGCTGCTGCCCGCCACGGCGGAGCGGAATTCCTCGGTCAGGATCTCCTCCTGCCTTGCGTAGCCCTTGCGCTCTTCCGGTTTGACCCAGGCCTGAGCATGGATGATGGGCAGGCCCGCCGCACGCGCAGCGGCGATCAGGCGGGCAGCATTGTCGAGGACCGCGTCGTAACCGACGACCGGCCAGGCGGCACCGGGGCGGTATTCGTTCTGCAGGTCGATGGCGAGCAGAGCTGATTTGGCGAGATTCATGGATGCCCTCGGTCGAAGTCGGTGACGAAGCGGAAAAGCAGACGGATCGCCTGATCGAGATCGGCGATTTCCATGCTTTCATGCGGATTGTGGCTGCCGTTCTCATTGCGCACGAACAGCATGGCGCTGGGAACGCTGGCGCCGGCAAAGGTGGCCGCATCATGCCCGGCGCCGCTCGGCACATGGGGCACGCGCATCTGCATGTCCTGGGCGGCGCGATCGAGCCCGACGATCAGCGCGGGCGCCATGGTCGCGGGCTCCCAGGTGAACCGTGGCCCGGCTTCGAACACCACTCCACGTTTGGCACCGACTTCGGCGAAGAGCGCTTGAAGCCGCGCCTCGATCCGTTCCAGCACCGCAGCCTCCGCGCTGCGTACATCTAGCGTGAAGCGAAGTTCGCCAAGCACGCGGCTGCCGCCATGCTGGCTCGGATCGGATTGTACCCGGCCGAAGGTGATGGTGGCCTCGTGGCCTTCGCGCTCGAGCGCGTCCCATTCCGCTTCGAGGCCGGCGACCAGATCGGCAAAGCCAAGTACGCTGTCATGCCTGGCGAAGCGCGGCTCGGCGCCGGAATGGCCATAGGCGCCGAGGCAGGTTGCGTCGACATAGCGAAAGCCGCCGGCGATGCCGGTGACGATGCCGACTGGCACGCCGGCGGCGACCAGCCGCGGGCCCTGCTCGATATGGACTTCGACGAAAGCCGCGATACGGCTGGTGTCGATCCCCGACACGCCGCGCCTGACAGCGTCGGGATCGAAGCCTTCCTCCAGCATGTGTTCGGCCAAGGTCCGGCCGCTGTCGGATCGCCTTGCCTCGAGTGCTTGCGGCTCCAGCAGGCCGAGTGCGGCCTGGCTGCCGGGATAGGACAGAGGAAACCAAACCGCCTCCTCGGCCCGCGTCACCATCAGGATCAGATCGCGCGCGGGCTGTATCTTCTGGCCGACCAGTTCGGCCATCACCGCAAGGCCCGCGACGACACCGGCAGCGCCGTCGAAATTGCCGCCATGCGGTACGCTGTCGAGATGCGAGCCGATGACGATCGCCGGCAGGTCAGGGTTGCGGCCTTTCAGCGTCAAATAGAGATTGCCGGCCGCATCGACGCGCGCCGTGGCGCCGAGCTTTTCCGCTTCCTTGCGGACGAGGTCGTGGGCAAAACGCTCGCCGGGACCGTAGGCGACCCTGGTTATCCCAGGTGCATCGGTCGTGGTTTCCGCTAGTCTTTCCAGCACGCTCCCGGCAAGCCTGCCGCCTGCCGTCAGGCTGGCAGTTGTCATGACGCGGAAGCCTTCTGAAGACCAGCACCCCGCAGCCGTTGCGGGGTGAGATCCGACAGCGCAACGCCTTGCCTGGTGACATCGTCCGGAAGGCCGCCGCCGCAGATCAGGCTGGCGCAGACGCGCGACAGTGCGGGCGAGGTCTTGATGCCGTAGCCGCCCTGCCCGACCAGCCAGATAAACTCGGGAACCTCGTCATCGGGTCCGACAACCGGCGAGCCGTCCGCGACGAAGGTTCTGAGGCCGGCCCATGAGCGCGATACGCGCTGCACCTCGATGGTGGTCGCCTGGCCCAAACGCTCGGCGCCGATGGCGACATCGATGTCCTCGGCATAGGCGTCCATCGGCACTGAGGGCGTCGCATCGGCCGGCGAGACCAGCAACTGCCCAGCATCCGGCTTGAAATAGAATTCGGCGCCGACATCGTTGACCAGCGGCCAGTCGGCGATGTCGACACCGGCGGGCGCTGGAATGTTGAAGGCGGTGCGGCGCTTCGGCAGCAGTCCGATCGGGCGCACGCCGGCCATGACGGCGATCTCATCGCCCCAGGCGCCGGCGGCATTGACGAGCCTCGGTGCAAGGAGCGTTCCTACTGGCGTTTCGACCCTCCATTGGCCGCCTTGCCGGTCGATCGCCTTGACGCCGGCATCGGTGAGGATCCGGGCGCCGCGCGCACGGGCACCGCGCAGATAGCCCTGGTGCAGGCCGTTGACGTCGATATCCATCGAATGCGGTTCGATGTAAGCGCCGGCGAGATAATCAGCGCGCAGCACCGGCACGCGCGCAATTGCCTCGGCGGGCGTCATTGCGACGATCGAGGGAACCAGCGCCCGCGCCGCCTCCAGCTCCTGGTGCAACAGGTCGAGCTGGTCGCTCCGCGCCACCGTGATCATGCCGCGCTTGCTGAGCAGCGGATAGTCCGAGAAGCCGGCCGGCGGCTCGGTCAGGAATGCACGGCTCGCCAGCACGATCCGGCGGATGACGCCATTGCCGTAGTTTTCGGTAAAACTCGCCGCCGAGCGGCCGGTGGTATGGTAGCCGCAATGGCTTTCCCGCTCGAGGAGAACCACCTTTGCAGAACGGGAAATCTCGAAGGCCGCTCCGGCGCCGGCAATGCCGCCGCCGACGATGATAATGTCGGTTTCCTCAGCGGTGCTCATAGACGTCCATCCTTCGACATGGCTGCCTCGCTGCCGCCACGCGGCACCGGACGTGGTTCGCCCAGACGTCCGCGCCGGGCACGGTCGCGGGCGCCGCGGCCCTCTGCGAGATTGTCGGCCAGCGAATTCTGTAGGGCACAATCTTTCAACGCCAAATCAGTCACCACAGGCACCGGCTTGCCTGCAATCTCCATGCCCTTCAGCCGGGCCCAGACCGCGCGACGCTTGCGCACCTGATGCGACTGCAACTCGCCGAGTTCGACAAAGCTGGTCTCGCGCTTGATCGCCAGTGCGCCGGCGGCAACGGCTGCATCGAACAGCTCCAGGCCTCGCCTTGTGCGCACGATGATGCCGTTGAGCGCTTCATCGTCAACCGCCGGACCGCCATTCAGCCAGGCATCCGAGGCGACGATGTCGGCCACCTGGCCGATCGCGTCGGGACAGATCTTGCAACGCGGCTGGATCATCCACTTGTCCTCGTCTTCCCACAGCTGCCGGTAGGTGAGTTCGAAGGCGCGGCCATCCCTGGTTTCGATTCGATTAAGGCCGGGGTTGCCGTGCCCCCGATAACGAAACAGCGCGAGCTCATCCTCGCGCAACCCAAAACGTTGCAGCACCTGTTCCGACTTCGATAGGTCCGAGGCGCCGCCGCAGACGAAGGCCAGCGCATAGCGCATGTGATCATGGACGCGCGGATCGAGCCGCGCCAGATTGCGCACGGCGGTGATGTCGCAAGGCTTGGCAATCAGCGCGAAGGGCTCGCCGCGATCGAGGATGTCGCTGAAATCCGCCAGCGGCGCGACCGGGCCGTAGCGCGACCCCGCGCCTTCGAGAACCGATGCGGCATCGAAGCTCAGGCGCTGCTCGCTGCGCATCGGAGCCGATCGTAATGCAGATACGTGCAGGATGAACTTGACGCGCCCGGAGCTCAGCATGAACTGGCCAAGCGCCGTCAGCACCCCGCCGCTTGATCCGCGGAACCGCACTTCAGGATCCTCGGCATGGCCGAGCGCCAGGCGTTCGGCGGGGCCCCAGACAGGGTCCGTCAACGCGGCATCGCTTGCTTGCGCCTGATCCGGGCCTGCAATCCGCGTTCCCGGGCAAACCGCGTTGATCTGTGTCAGGGTCGAATGACCCAGCGCCTTGCGGGCGATCGGCCGGACGCGCCCTTCCGGCGTCATGATCATCTCGATCTCACCCGGACCGGAGAGCGAACGGCAGAGCCCACAACCGATGCAAAGCCCGTTCTCGACGATGTCGTTCAGAGACAGCGGAGCGGCGGGCGGAACCGTCATGCCGCACAGCCCTGAGCTTGATTGCGGCTCATCTCAGACACCCGATGCCGCCACGGGTTCGCTGATGAGACGGTACTGATCGGGCCGGCGATAGAGCGCGAAGTCGAAATTCACCCTCCGGCAGGTGGCGATGAGGTCGAGGTCGGCACGATGGACGATGACCTCGTCGTCAAGCGAAAGCGCCTGCGCTGATATCTCGCCGGTCGGCGCGATGATGCAGGAACCGCCGATCAGCGCCTGGCCGTCTTCGCGCCCGGCCTTGGCGGCGGCCGCGACCCACAGCGTGTTCTGATAGGCGCCGGCCTGCATCGGCAGATGGTTGTGGAACATGCGCAGATGCGCCAGCGCCGGCGCCTCGTCGAGCAGCAGCGGCGTGTTGTAACCGATCAGGACCACCTCCGCGCCGTTCAGGCAGAGCATCCGGTAGGTTTCCGGCCAGCGGCGGTCGTTGCAGATTGCCAGACCCACGCGGACGCCGCGATAGTCGAAGACGGGGAAGCCGAGATTGCCCGGCTCGAAATAGCGCCGTTCCAGATGGGTGGTCGTGCCCTCCTCCGGTTCGCTCGACCCCGGCACATGCATCTTGCGGTAGCGGCCGATGAAATCGCCGTCCGGTCCGATCAAGTCCATGGTGTTGAAGCGGCGTATCCGGCCGTCTTCGTGCGCGAGTTCGCAGTAGCCGAGCGCGAAGCCGATCTTGAGGCGGGCGGCCGCGTCGTAGAGGCGCTGTGTTTCCGGCCCCGGCATCGCGCTTTCGAAGAAAGCCTCGATCTCGGCGGTATCATCGATGCGCCAGCGCGGAAAGAAGGTGGTCAGCGCCATTTCGGGGAACACCGCAATCTCGGCCCCGGCAGCAGCTGCCTGCTCCAGCAAGTGGACGAGGCGATCGACCGTCTCGGCACGCGCGGCGCTGCGCTGGATAGGCCCGGTCTGGCAGACCGCGATGGTCAGGAATCTAGCCATGGCGTCGTCTCCTCGACAGGTTTTCCAGAAAGAGCCGGATCGGCGGCGGTGCGCGCGAGGAAGCGTCCGAAACCCGGCTGCACCTGCAGCGCGCCGTCAGCGACTACCGGCACCCCGCGCACCAGAACATCGGTCGGTTTACCGGTCACTGTCCGGCCCTCGTAAGGGGTGAAGTCGACACGCGAATGCAAGGCGGCATGGCCGAGCGTCCAGCGGGCCGTCGGGTCCCACAGCGCCAGATCGGCATCGAGCCCAACGGCGATCCTGCCCTTGGCGTGCGCAAGTCCATAGATCGATGCGGCATTGCGCGAGGTGAGATCGAGATAGCGGCCAAGCGTCAGACGACCTGTCAGCAGCCCTTCCGAAAACAGCAGCGGCAAACGCGTCTCGATGCCCGGAATGCCGCTCAGCGTGGTGTTGAAGGCAGGCGTTTGCGATCTGCCGATCTTGTCCGCGAACCAGTATGGCGAATGGTCCGAGGACCAGAGATCGATGCCGCCATCGATCAGTGCCTGCCACAGATGCTCATGGCTACGCGGCGAGCGCGGCGGCGGCGAGAAGACGAAACGCGCCGCGTCCATGGCCGGGCGGTCGAGATCGGCCGAGCCGACAAACAGATATTGCGGGCAGGTCTCGGCGATCGCATCCACCCCGCGCATGCGCGCCCGCGCCACTTCTTCGGCCGATTGCCAGGAGGAGACGTGGACGATGGTCATGCGCGTGCCGGTCATCTCGGCGAAGGCCAAAGCGCGATGCGTGGCCTCGCGCTCCATGGTCTCGCTATGGGCAACGACGTGGTAGCGAATGTCGGTGCGGCCGAGATCGATCAGGCGCTGGCGCGTTCGCCGGATGGCAGCGTCATTCTCGGCATGGACCATGACGATCCAGCCAAGGCCATGTGCGGCATCGAGTATCCGGAAGAAGAGATCGTCGTCGATGGCGAAGCCCTCATAGGTCATGAACAGCTTGACCGAGGCGATGCCGCGCCCCGCCAGTTGAGAGAGCTGCGCCTCGACATCGGCGCCGGTGCCCATAGTCACCACGGCGTGCAGTCCGTAGTCGATCACCGCGCGTCCCGCGGCGCGGTCGAGCGCACGATCCACGGCACCGATCGTCGACATATCAGGACCCGGCATGCCGAACGGGATGATGCAGGTCGTGCCGCCGAATGCCGCCGAAATGGTGCCGGACTCGAAGTCGTCGGCATTGCCTGCCCCGCCCCAGACCGGCTGGTCGAGATGGCAGTGGGCGTCGATACCTCCGGGCATGACCCAGCGGCCGCTGGCGTCCAGCAGCGCCCTGCCGGACAGGCCGTTGCCGATGGCTGCTATGCGGCCGTCATCGATGCCGACGTCGCATTCGACCCAGCCGTCGTCGATCGCAACCCGTCCGCCTTTGATTGCCAGCTCATGCATCTCGTTTTGCCCGCCTAAAATTCCGCCCTAGGCGACAGCCGCCGTCACCATGATCTCGACGCGGTACTGGTCCCCGGCAAGGCGCGCTTCCACCGTCGCTCGTACCGGCATCGCACTGCGGTCGATCCAGGCATCCCATGCCGAATTCATCATGTCGAAATCAGCAATGTCGCGCAGCCAGATCTGGGCACTCAGCAGCCTGGTCTTGTCGCTGCCGGCCTTGGCCAGACAAGCATCGATCTTGGCAAGGATCTCGCGCGTCTGCGCGGTGGTGTCGCCGGAAAGGTCGTCAGCGGTCAGGCCGGCCAGATAGACGGTGCCGTTGTAGCGGAGCACTCGACAGAAGCGTTGGCCGTTTTCAAGACGTTCAATCGTCATGCAGTTTCCTCCTTGGCGGCTTTCGATCCTGGCAGATTGACTATGGTACGGAGCGGACAAAACGACTGTAAAGCCTGGGAAGCGGCAAGATGCTGCTTTCTGCATTTCGGATGGCCAAAAAAATTGACGCCATAGCCGTGTCAATCTTCGCTTGTGACACGATTGGCGAGGTGTAGCTTTCGTCTGGGAGAGCAGCAGCCGCTGATCAGCGGCACTGCCAAGGGGAGCCGCCGCAATGCATGAAAGTCCCGCGTCGGTTATCGGCCCCGTTTGCGATTCCCGATGCCTCTAGCTGGCTGACGGCGGCATTCATGGGGCCAATCGCTCAAACCGCAATGCGCTTCTGGCGGAATGCAGAGCGCTCCCGCGCCTTGCTGCCGATCATGGCCAGCATCTGCCTCGCCTGCATCGGCAGCGCCATGTTGACGACCGCGGTCTCATTCTACCTCGGCAAACCCGGCATCGCCCCGGAGGTCGTCCAGACCGTGCTGACAGCCTATCCAGTCGGCTTTCTGGTCGGATGCCTGATGACGCGGCCGCTGGTCGCCCGCTACGGTCATGAGCGAACCTTCGCGTTGATCCTAGCAACCGCGTTGCTATCGGCCGCGGGCTTCGTCTTCACCGACTTCGTGCCGAGTTGGTTCTGCTTTCGGCTGCTCGGCGGCATGTCGATGGCCTCGATGTTTGTTGTCTGCGAAAGCTGGATCAATCTCTATGCCGAGCAGCACAATCGCGGCGCGATGTTCTCGATCTACATGCTGACGACGGCCATCGCGGTGCTGCTCGGACAGATCCTGGTTGCGCTGGTCGGTCCGAGGTCGCCGCATCTGTTTTCCGTCGCCGCGGTGATGGTGCTTTTGGCGTTCGTGCCCAAAGTCGCCGGCCTGCGCTGGCCGGCACTGCCTTCCGTTCCGGCCGAGCCGGCGCCAACGATCGGAGCAAGGGCCGCACGGCTCGGGCCACTGGCGCTTTTCAAACTGGCGCCGGTGACAGTCGTCGCCATTTTCCAGGCCGGCATCACCAACATGAACATCTTCGTGCTGACGCCGATCTATGGGACACAGATCGGATTGTCGGCATCAGCCACGGTCTGGTTGGTCACAACGGTGAGCATTGCCGGCATGCTGGCGCAGACGCCGGTGGGCTGGCTGTCGGACCGGTTCGACCGACGCGTGATGCTGCTGGTGCAAGGACTCCTGGCGGTGACGGCCTGCGCCTCGATCGCATGGGTCGGCACTCTTTCCGTGCCGCTGCTGTTCGTGTTGTTCTTTCTCTATGGCGCGACCGCGCTGACGATCTATCCGGTGGCGATGGCATTCGCCGCCTCGCAACTGCCCGTCCGGCACATGGTCGCCGCCTCCGGCACACTTCTCTTGCTCTACTCGATTGGCAATGTGGCGACGCCGGGCGTTGCCGCAGGGCTGATGGTGCATCTCGGGCCGCCGGCAATGTTCCTGCTGCTCGGCGGCGGGGCGGTGCTGGTCACGCTCGCGGCCTGCTACAATCTTCTACGCCGGCCGGCCTCAGCACCGATCGCGCAAACTGTCGAGGAACAGGTTTGATGACGGACAATCCGGCAATGAACCGCCTGAAAGGCAGCGTCATCCTGATCGCGGGCGCAGCAAGTGGCATTGGCGCGGCCATTGCCCGGCGCTGCGTCGCCGAAGGTGCCAGCGTGGTCTGCGCCGACCATGATGCCGCGGCGGCGCAGACACTTGCCGACGGGCTCGGTTCCTCGGCAGTGGCTTGCCGTTGCGATGTCACCGACATCAACTCCGCCCGAAATGCCGTAGAGATCGCGAGAGAGCACTTCGGCCGATTGGATGGGCTCGTGCACAACGCCGCCGCGCCATCGACAGGCGCCACCGTCGTCGATCTCGACGAAAGCTCCTGGCGGCATGAGATCGACGTCAGCCTGACCGGCGCGTTTTTGATGAGCAAGTTCGCGGTGCCATTGATCGCGGCAAGCGGCGGCGGTTCGGTGGTGTTCATCGGCTCGCAATTTGGACGCGTCGCCACCACCAAGGCGGTTGCCTATTGCGCCGCCAAGGCAGGGCTCATCCACCTCGCCAAGGCGATGGCGGTCGACCACGCAGCCGACAAGGTGCGCGTCAACAGTCTGTCGCCCGGTGCGGTGGCGACCACGCGCCTGTTGCGCAGATTTCCAGACTTCGAGGCGGCCAATGCGGGTCTGGGACCGGCGCATCTGCTTGGCCGGATCGCTGAACCGGAAGAAATCGCCGCAGCAGCGGCTTTCCTGCTGTCGTCGGATGCGTCCTTCGTCACCGGCAGCGACATGCTCGTGGACGGCGGCTATGCAACGCGCTGACCTCGATATCCCTTGGCCACTTTCACAGGAGTTCACATGACGCTGCTTGTCACCGGCGGTACCGGCTTTGTCATGAGCGTGGTAGCACGCGAATGGCTGGACCGCGATCCGCAAGCCCGCGCCGTCATTCTCGACCGCTCGGGGCTCGATGCGATCGCGGAGAAATTCTTCGCGCCGGTGCGCGACCGCCTCACGGTCCTCACCGCCGACATACTCGAGCCGTCCGCATGGGCGGCCGCGCTCGATAAATACGGCATCAGCGCTATTGTCCACGGCGCGACGGTCACGCCGAATTCGCGCCCGAGCGACCCGAAACAACCGCCCGAGGCCGAGAACCCCAGCACCATCGTCGACGTCAATCTGATGGGCACGGTGCACATGCTGGAATGGGCGCGCAACCGTCCCGGCATCAAACGCTTCGTCTATGTCAGTTCCGGCTCCGTCTATCGCCATAATGGGCCGGACTGGAACGGCGAGCCGCTGCCCGAGGACGGCTACGTGGCGCCGCTGACACTTTACGGCATCTCGAAATTCGCGGCCGAAATGGTCACCGACCGCTACGCCGACCTGTTCGGTCTTTCCGCCATCTCGGTGCGGCTGTCGTCGGTCTACGGCCCGATGGACCGCGTGACCGGCAGCCGCAACGTCCGTCATTTGCCAAACCGCGTCGCGCATATGGCGCTGGCCGGCGAGACGATCCGGCCGAACAGCCTGGAGCCGCTCGGCGACTACGTGCTGTCGAGCGATGTTGCCCGTGCCATCATCGCCCTGCTCGATGCGGACCGCCTGCGCTACCGTCACTACAACATCGGCAGCGGCGCCACGCAGACCGTCGGCGACTTCATCGGCTGGGCCGCCGAGCGCTTCCCCGGCCTGAACGCCGAGATCAGCCCGCCCGAGACCGCGAACATCATCATGAACGCTGCACTGAAGACCGGCATGTGGGGCGAATACGACCTCGCCCGGATCGAGCGCGACACCAACTGGCGGCCGACGCCGGCCAGAGAGGCTTTCCACGACTACATGGACTGGATCGCCGCCAACGAGGTTTGAGGAGGACACCGTGCCAACCGATCACCAGCATGCGCAGCCGCGCGACTTCGTCGGTTACGGTCCGCGCCCGCCCTTAATGACCTGGCCGGGCGGCATCAAGCTCGCCATCAACCTCGTGCTCAACTATGAGGAAGGATCGGAGTACTCGTGGCTGGAAGATGGCCGCAACGACAATTGGGGCGAGTACAATCTCGCCAGCAGCCCACCGGTGCGCGACCTCGGCACCGAGACCCATTTCGAATATGGCAGCCGCGCCGGTGTGTGGCGCCTCGCGCGACTGTTCGACCGCTACGGCATTCCGATCACCATCTCGGCCTGCGCCGTGGCGCTGGAACGCAATCCGGCAGTGGTCGAATGGATGAATGCGCGCGGGCATGACCTGCTCGGCCATGGCCTGCGCTGGGTCGACTACGCGACGATGGAGCGGAGCGAGGAAGAGCGCCAGCTGCACGAGGCGGTCGCCCTTTACGAAAGGCTGACGGGCAAGCGCCCGGCCGGCTGGAACTGCCGCTCGTTCCCAAGCGTCAACACGCGCGACCTGCTCGTGCGCGAGGGCGGTTTTCTCTACCACTCCGATCCCTGTAACGATGACCTGCCCTATTTCCTCGACCACCAGGGCACCGAGGTGCTTGTCGTGCCCTATTCCAAGACCCTCAACGACAGCCGCTATCTGGTGGCGCCGGGCTACAGCAATCCGCGCGACTTCGCCGAGGATTGCCGCTCGGCGATCGACTACATGCTCGACGAAGCGGACGAGACCGGGGGCCGCATGCTGACGATCGGCATCCATGCGCGATGGATGGGCCAGCCCAACCGGGCGTCCGGACTGCGCGAAGTGATCGAGCACGTGAAGAAGAAACCGGCCGCCGCTTTCATGCGCCGCGAAGACATCGCCCGGTTCTGGCTGGAGAACCATGCCGGCTTCGAGCGGCGCGGCTGACGGCATGTTCGAAACGCTGATCCGGGGAGCCACCATCGTCAACGCCGAAGGGCTCGACCGGCGCGACGTGGGTATCGCCGGCGGCCGGATCGTGGCGCTCGTCGCGCCCGGCGAGACGGCTTCGGCCAGGATCGTCGTCGACGCCTCGGGCAGCTTCCTGTTGCCCGGCCTGGTCGACGCGCATGCGCATCTGCGCGAGCCGGGTCTGACGCACAAGGAGGACTTTTCCTCCGGCACGCATGCCGCAGCACTCGGCGGCGTGACGACGGTGCTTGACATGCCGACCGACGAGCCGTGGACGGCCACCGCCGGAGAACTTTCCGACAAGATGGCCATGGCCGAAGGGCGTATCCATGTCGATGTCGGCTTCCAGGCCGTGATCAGCCACGACCTGTCGCTCGTCCCTGGCCTGCTCGAGTTGGCGCCGGTGTCGTTCGAACTGTTCACCGCCGATGTGCCGGAGGCTTTCCTGTTTCAGACATTGGACGCGGTTACCGAGGCCCTCAGGAATTTTGGCGATGCCGATACGCTGATCGGCGTTTCGCCGGGCGATCAGTCGATGCTGACCGACAGCAGTGCGCGCCACAAGGCGGGGACCATCGCGGCCTTTCTCGACAGCCGGCCACCGCTGGCGGAAGCCGGCGGTATCGCGCGAGCCGTTCTTGCCGCCGCCTCGACCAATACCCGAATCCATGTCCGCCAAATCAACTCGGAACTGGGCGTAAAAATCTGGAGCCGACTGCGCGATCTGGCCGATGCCAGCGTCGAGACAACGCCGCAGAATCTGTCGTTCAGCGCCGACGACTACGAAACGCACGGCGCCAATCTGAAAGGCTCGCCGCCCTTGCGATCGCGGCAGGACGTCGATTGCCTGCGCGCTGCGCTGAAGGCCGGGCTGATCGACATCGTCGCCACCGACCACGCGCCGCACGCACCGGCCGAAAAGGCCGCGTCCTACGCGACTTTCGCCGACATCCCGGGCGGCATGCCGGGGCTGCAGACGCTGCTTCAGGCGATGCTGAAACTCGTCGACGAGGAACTGATAACGCTTGCTGATGTGGTGCGTATGTGCGCGCGCAATCCGGCGAAGCGCTTTGGGCTCGGCCAGCGCAAGGGACGAATCGCTGTCGGCTACGACGCGGACATCTTGATCGTCGACCCGCGGAAATCCAGCGCCATCGCCAACGGCGATCAGGTATCGCGCGCGGGTTACACGCCGTTCGATGGCTGGACCGTCAAGGCGCGGCTGACCAATGTCTTTCTGCGCGGGAAAGAAATCGTTCGCGATCAGGTGTTGATCGATCCCGCACAAGGAAAGCCTGTTCGTCGAGAAAGCTGAAGAAACAAGATGCCCCTGCTCAAGGACAAGGTCGCGATCGTTACCGGCGCAAGCTCCGGCATCGGCCGCGCTATCGCGCTCAACTTCGCGGCGGAAGGCGCCAGCGTCGTCATCGCCGATACGGTCGAACTGCCGATCGAGGGTGGCGAGAGCACCGCCAGCCTGATCCAGCAGGCCGGCGGAACGGCCATGCATGTTGTCACAGACATTTCGGACTGGAATTCGGTCGATGCGCTGGTCGCCACCACCGTGGCGCGCTTCAGCCGGCTGGATGTGATGGTCAACAACGCAGCCGTCTACACCAGCACCAATCTCGTGCAGACCTCGCCGGAGCAATGGAACCGTGTGATCGGCGTCAACCTGACAGGGTTCTTCTACTGCTGCAAACGCGCCGTCCTGCAGATGCTCACCCAGGCGCCGGTCAACGAGGTTCGCGGCCGCATCATCAACATTTCCTCCCAGCATGGCATGGTCGCCTGCCCCGGCGATTTTCCCTATTCGGTGAGCAAGGGCGGCATCGTGCAGATGACACGGCAGATCGCGGTCGACCACGCCGACGATCTGATCGTCTGCAACGCTATCGCGCCCGGCAAGATCATCACCGGCAAGCCGGGCGTGGCCAACAACTCCGATGCGCTCGACTATTCACGCCGGCGCACGCCGTGGCCACGGCTTGGTGCCCCGAGCGACGTTGCGGGCGCCGCCCTGTTCCTCGCCAGCGACATGGCAAGCTACGTTACCGGCATCAACCTGATGGTGGACGGCGGCTGGATGGCGGGCTGACGGAGGAAGACTAAGCCCGCCCCTGCCGGTGGGCGAGGTCGGCTCAGGAGTGACCCGGTTCAAGTCAGGGGACAAGGTGATCACCAGCGCGCTCGGCGCTGCGGCGACGATCAATTATAGGGCGAAACCGGAATGGCAGGACGAAGTGCTTCGTCTGACGGAGCAGCCGCTTCGTCGAGGTTTCCGGCATCAGACCCACCATCGACCGTGTCTTCCCGTTCGATGAGGCACCGGCCGCCTATAGTCATCTGGCGGCCGGTCAGCATTTCGGAAAGACCGTCATCGAAATCAGCGCATCGGGACGATCAAGCCGAAAGGCGCATCCGTCATTACAATCTAACGGCGGGCTTCAGGAGATCTTCGAGGCCGATGCGACGGAACATCTCGGCCCGGACGCGGTCCGCAACGCCGTTGACGATCTCGGCGCCGTCCTGAGACGGATCGACGTGGACGCGGAAGGGCCGCTGGCCGAAGGGCCTGCTGACGACGTCGATGATGGCGACGGCAACCTCGCCGGCATCGGCATCGGCAGGCTCGAGCGAGGCGAGCCCCTGCAACGCTTGCTCAGGCACGCCCTTGTAGGGGCCCTCATTGTATTCGGCTGCTCGCGCCGTATCGGCTGGCGAGCCGGAATGAGCGAAGTGGTTGGTTCCCTTGGTGAAGGCGCCCGGCACAATGATCGAAGTCTCGATACCCCAGCGCGTCAGCTCGGCCGCATAAGAGACGGCAAGCGAATCCATGGCGGCCTTGGCAGCGAAATAGGGCGACAGATAGGGCGGCGTACCGCCGCGGGTGCTCGAAGAAGAGACCCAGACAACAAGGCCCGTGCCCACCTTACGCATGTGTGGCAACGCCGCGCGGTTCACACGCTGGGTCGACAACACATTGATGTCGTAGAGTTCGGCGAACTGCTCCGGCGTAAAGGCCTCGGCGGGACCGAAGGACATATGTCCAGCGTTGTGGATCACGACATCAAGCCGGCCCGTGTCTGCGATGATCGTGGCAATGCCTGCCTCAACCGAGGCGTCGTTGGCGACATCGAGCTCGACGGTACGGAGGTCGACACCGTTGTCCTTGGCGAAGACAGCCGCGTCGGCTACGGCCTTGGCGTTGCGGGTCTGTGTGGCGCGGATGCCGGCATAGACAGTATGGCCGGCCTTGGCGAGAGCGCGGGCGGTGAGCGCGCCGAAGCCGCTCGAGGCGCCGGTGATGACGATGACGTGCTTGCTCATCATTGTGTTCCTTTCAGTTGTTCTTTGGGGTTTTAAGTTTGAGGGCGATGGCTCTCGCCATCGCCGCTTCTTCAAATCAGATCACGCCGCCGTTCGCGCGCAGCGTCTGGCCATTGATCCAGGCGCCATCCGGGCCTGCGAGGAAGGCGACGACGGCGGCGATGTCGGCTGGCGTGCCCAGACGTTCCAGCGGATTCATCTTGGCCATACGCTCGACCAGTTCGTCCGACTTGCCGTCGAGGAAGAGGTCGGTCCCAGTTGGTCCGGGCGCCACCGCATTGACGGTGATGCTGCGGCCACGCATCTCCTTGGCCATGATCGCCGTCAGCGTCTCGACGGCAGCCTTGGTGGCGGCATAGACGCCGTAGGTTTCAAGCTTTAGGCCAACGACTGTAGTCGAGAAGTTGATGACACGACCACCGTTGCGCAGGCGCTTGGCTGCTTCGCGCAGGGTGTTGAAGGTGCCCTTCAGGTTGACGTTGACCTGGCGGTCGAAATTGACGTCGTCGGCACTGGCGAGCGCAGACATCATCATGATGCCGGCATTGTTGACCAGAACGTCGATACCGCCAAAGGCGGTCTCCGCGCTGTCGAACATGCGGCGCACGGCATCGGCATCCGCCACATCGGCCTGGGCGGTAACAGCTTTGCCGCCAGCCTGCTCGATCTTGCGGACCACCTCTTCAGCCGCAGCCGCGCTGCCGGCATAGTTGACGATGACGGTGAAGCCATCCTTGCCGAGACGCTCGGCGATCGCGGCGCCGATGCCGCGCGAGGCGCCGGTGACGATGGCGACTTTGTTATTTTGTTCGGACATTGCCTTCTCCTTTGAAAAACGACGCATCGGTGCGTCGGGATAAGGGTGGTTTACATGTGGCCTTCATGCGGATAATTATCCAATATCTGGCATCACTTTCCGACAATCGCGAATAATAGACATGGATCGATTTGACGCCATGCGCGTCTTCACCCGCATCGTGGAGCGCCGCAGCTTCACCCTGGCCGCCGAGGATCTGGGGCTGCCGCGCTCGACCGTGACCGACGCGGTCAAGCGGCTCGAGGCGCGCCTCGGCGTGCGCCTGCTCCAGCGCACGACGCGCACAGTCAGCCCTACACTCGACGGCGAGGCCTATTACCAGCGTTGCCTGACGATCCTCGCCGATATCGAAGATGCCGAGGGCGCTTTTGCCGGCGCAAAGCCGAAGGGGCTACTGCGCGTTGATGTCCATGGTACGTTGGCCCGGCATTTTGTCCTGCCGAACCTGCCGGATTTCCTCGCGACTTATCCCGAGATCCAGTTCTACATGAGCGAGGGCGACCGGCTGGTCGACCTCGTCCGTGAAGGCATTGATTGCGTGCTGCGCGTGGGCGCCCCGCAGGATAGCGATATGATAGCGCGGAAAGTTGCGCTGCTCGATGAGGTCACGCTGGCGTCACCATCCTATATCGCCGCCTATGGGATGCCGAAGCACCCGCACTCGCTGGATGGGCATCACATGATCGGCTTTCGCTCATCGGCAACCGGGGGCTTGCTCCCGCTGGAGTTCTCGGTCGACGGCGATGTGCACGACGTGACTCTACCCGCCACCGTCTCGGTCAATGCGGCGGAGAGTTATCTGGCGGCGGCGAAACAAGGACTGGGCCTGATCCAGATCCCACGCTACCACGCCGAACACGCCCTAAGAGCTGGCGAAGTGGTCGAGGTGCTTGCGGGGTTCCCACCGTCCAGCACGCCCGTTTCGGTCCTCTATCCGCGCAACCGCCAACTCTCGCCACGCGTACGCGTGTTCATCGACTGGCTCGGCAGGATTTTCGTGCAAAGCGCTTAGTCAGAACCGAAGTTGATTTGAGTTGGCTCTCGAAGGTCACGTGGCAAGCTGAGGATGTTCACCAAGGTGAACGCGCGGACAAAGAGGATGTTGAAGCATCCGTCAGTTCGGCGAAGATTCCGCGCTTAGGTCCCTTTCAAAAACGCCTTCATGGAATCTGGAGTTGGGTTTCGGAGTAAGTACCGGCGTGCAGGCCCTTCGGCGACGTCCGATCCAGGCCATTGTATGACGAGCAGGCATTCACTAGTCTTTCCGTTAGGCCGGGAAACGCACGCATGATACCGAAACTGAACCGCTGGAAGCGCTTCGCCGACTGGGACGAACGGCCTTTGCGCCTGGACAAGTTTGCAGCCGAAGACCCTGCCAACGGCTTCTCCGCCTTCTCGAGTCCGGCCGATCCCAAACCAGGCATCGCCATCAAGGGCGGGCGCGTCGTGTCCCTCGATGGCGTACTCGAACACGACTACGACATGATCGACCGCTTCATTGCCCGCCATCACATCGATCCGGAAGTGGCGCCTGAAGCGATGGCGCTGGACTCAGCGACCGTCGCACGCTGGCTTGTCGACATGAACGTGCCGCGCGAAAAGCTCGTGCGGCTCGCCCATGGCATGACACCTGCGAAACTCGCCGAGGTCGTGTCGCAACTCAACGCGCTGGAGATCGCCTTCGCATACTCGAAGATGAGGGCACGCAAGACGCCGGGCAATCAGGCGCATGTAACCAACGCCAAGGACGACCCGCTCCAGCTCGCCGCGGATGCCGCAACAGCCGTCGCCTTTGGCTTCGACGAGATCGAGACAACGATGCGCGTGTCGCGCAACGCCTGGTCCAACGCGGTGGCGTGTGCGGTGGGCGGCGCGGTCGGCCGCTGGGGAACGCTGTTCCAATGCTCCAGCGAGGAAGCGGAGGAGTTGCGCATCGCCATGGCCGGCTTCACATCCTACGCCGAAACTGTTTCCGTCTACGGCACCGAAAAATCGTTCACCGATGGCGACGACACGCCATGGTCCAAGGCATTCCTCGCCGCCGCCTATGCCTCGCGCGGCGTCAAGATGCGCTGCACATCGGGTGCCGGCTCTGAGTTGCTGATGGGCTTCCATGAGGCAAAATCGCTGCTCTACCTGGAGGCGCGCTGCCTCTGCCTGCAGCGCGGCATGGGGGTGCAGGGCACGCAAAATGGTGGCATCGACGGGGCCCCATTGACCGCCACCATTCCTGGTGGTGTTCGCGAGCTGATGGCCGAGAACCTCATCGCCGTCTGGCTCGATCTCGAATGCGCATCAGGCAATGACGCGCGCTCCACCGAATCGGAAATTCGCGTCGGCGCCAAGATCCTTCCCTACCTGATTGCCGGCTCCGACCTGATTTGCTCCGGAATGGGATCGATCCTGAAATACGACAACTCGTTCAACCCGTCGCTGATCAACGGCGAGGAACTGGAAGACTATCTCGTGCTGCAGCGGGATTTCGAGGCCGATGGCGGTTTGACGCCGCTGCCCGAGTCACGCGCGATCGAGTTGCGCGAGCGGGCGGTGGAGGCGATCGCCGCCGTGTTCGAGGAACTCGGCCTTTCGACGCCGACCGAGGACATGAAGACCAGTGTGGTTTATGCCTCCGGCTCCGACGATACGCGCAGCCTGACGCCGCGCGACGTGAGCTTCATCAGCGAGGCCATCAAGGAGCGCGGCATCACCGTGATCGACGTGGTCAAGGCGCTGGCCAACCGCGGTTTCCGCGAAGAGGCCGAGAACCTCCTGAACGTGGTGAAGCTGCGCCTTTCCGGCGACTATCTCCAGACCTCGGCCATGATCCGCAATGGGCGGATCGTCAGCGCGGTGAACGATCCGAACGACTATCTCGGTCCCGGCTCCGGCTATCGCGTCTCCGAAGAACGCCGCCTGCAGCTCAACGACATCCGCGATGTGCTGGATCAGAAGGAAGTGCTGCGCTCCGAAGCCCTGCACGAGAAGGACGAAGCAAGGCACATCCGCTACCGCAACCTTGGGCCGGCGGCCAACGGGTCGGCAAACGATGACGTGGTGATCGGCATCAGCCCGGCCTTCGGGCTGAAGCTTTACCGAACGACGGCCGGACATCGGCTTTCCGAAGTCCTTGGCGCCATGCTCGATGCAATCCAAGCGCGCGGGCTGAAGGCGCGCGTCGTTCGCTTCCGTCACACGGCGGATACGTCCTTCCTCGGTCTGTCCGCCGCCCGGCTTGCCGGTAGCGGCATCGGCATCGGCATCCAGGCCAAGGGCACGGCCGTCATTCACCAGCGTGACCGCCAGCCGCACAACAACCTGGAGCTGTTTTCCAATGCGCCGATCACCAGGCTCGAGCACTATCGCGCGCTGGGTGCCAATGCGGCCGCTTATGCGCTGGGCGAAATGCCGGAGCCCATCGTGGTGCCGCAACGGGGCGAGGCGATGGGTTCGCGCTACCACGCCCGCGTCGCCCTCATCTACGCAATCGAAACCGGGCTGACAGAGGCTGGTGCCGCTCCCGAAGAGGTTGAAGTCATGCTGACGGGGGCGAAATCATGATCCGCACGCGTGCCGACTATCCGCTCGCCGAAACACAGCCCGGCGCCGTGACGGGCAAGCGCGGCAAGTCGCTTCCTGAGATAACGCTGGATTCGGTGCTTGCCGGCGACGTGACGATGGAAGACCTTCGCATCACACCGCAAGCGCTGCAGGCTCAGGCCGATGTGGCGCGCGATGTCGAACGGCCGACACTGGCCCTCAACTTCGAGCGGGGGGCGGAGCTTGTCGAGGTGCCCCAGGATTTCATCATGCAGGTATATGAATTGTTGCGCCCCGGCCGCGCCAAGTCCAAGGAAGAATTGCTAGAGGCCGCTGCGACGATGCGCGATACCTACCAGGCCGAACGCATCGCCCGTTTCATCGAAGAAGCCGCCGAGACTTATGCGGCGCGAGGCCTTTTCACATTCCGCTTCTGAAGGACCGCATGAACTGGAAAACCGGACTCCGTTCGCTCTACTACGTTGGCGCACCCGAGCCAGATGATCCGGTGCTGGTGCCGGCGCAAACCGCCATCCTGGTCATCGATGTTCAAAACACGTACCTGGAACGGCCGGATCGCGCGTCGCTTTCACCGCAAGAGCAGCACCGCTACGATCTGTGGACGCCGTTCCACGAGCGCATGCACGGCACGGTCATTCCGAACACGGCAAGATTGCTGGAGCTGGCACGGGCAAATGGCATCGAATGCCTCTTTGCCCGTATCGCTTGCCACACCAAGGACGGGCGCGACCGTTCGCTCTCCCAGAAAATGCCGGGGTGGAACAATTTACTTCTGCCCAAGAACGACGCGCCGTCGCAACTCGTTGCCGAGCTTCAGCCGGTCGGCGACGAAATCGTCGTAACCAAGACCACCGACTCCGCGCTGACGGGAACAAATCTTCGTCTGATCCTGCACAATCTTGGCATCAGGAATGTCATCTGTTGCGGCATCTTCACGGACCAGTGCGTGTCATCGACGGTGCGCAGCCTGGCGGATGAAAGCTATGCCGTCATCGTGATCGAGGATTGCTGCGCGGCGGCGACCGACGAGCTTCATCGCAAGGAGCTCGAAATCATCAATATGATCTACTGCCACGTCATGTCGAGTTTCGAGCTTTGCAAAATCATGGCCTTGGCAAAGTGACGCTACGTCCGTAGTGTCATTGCAGCACTCGCAGGCTGGGACACATCGGCCGCCATGTGCGGGGAACAAATACAGCTGTCACGAATGGAGGGGCTTCATGGCCATCGAAACTGCAAGCGGAACGATCGACGTTTCGAAGAGTAACAGCATCAACCTTTTGCACTCGAAGGCCGTGGGGCTCGCGGGAGTGCTCTTTCTGGCCGTCACCGGCGCTGCACCAATGTCGGCAATGCTGGGCAATGTCCCGTTCGCGGCCGGCTACGGCATCGGCAAATATACGCCGGCCGCCTTCCTGATGGCGACGATCGTGCTGACTATCTTCTCGGTCGGCTATGCCGCGATGGCATCGCGCGTGTCGTCGGTCGGCGGCTTTTACTCCTTCATCAGCCAGGGGCTCGGCCGTGAGGTCGGCATGTCCGCAGGCATAGGCTCGCTCGCCTGCTATTCGCTGTTCGAGGCCTCCCTCACCGGGTTGTTCGCGTTTTTTGGCAATTTGTGGATTTCCCAGCACTTCGGCATCAACGTGCCGTGGATCGTCCTTGCCCTGGCCATGATCGTGGTCATCGCAGCACTTGCCTATCGCGATGTGAAGGTGTCGGCACGATTGCTCGGGATAGCCCTCATTCTTGAAGTGATCATGCTCGTGATCTTCTCCCTGGGCGTGCTTTTTGCCCATGGCGGGACGAACTTTTCCGGCGATTCGTTGAATATGTTCAAGGTGTTCACGCCTGTCGCCGAGCAGACAGTCGGAACCGTCGCCATACCGGCGGGCGCGGCGGCCGTCGGCATCTTCATGGCGTTCTGGTCGTGGGTCGGCTTTGAGATGGCGCCGAACTATGCCGAGGAATCCCGCGATCCGAAGCGCATCATTCCGCAATCGCTGCTGATTTCGGTCATCGGCCTTGGCCTGTTCTACACCTTCGTCAGCTGGTGCGCGGTGGCAGCCTATCCCACCGAGGCCGACATGGTGGCCAAGGCATTCTCCGACGGGGTGAACTTCTTCCTGACACCGGTTCAGAGTTTTGTCGGCGGCTGGGGCTACCAACTGATGTCGCTTCTCATCCTGACTAGTTCCTTCGCCTGCGGCATGGCCTTCCACAACACCGCTTCCCGCTACCTGTACTCGCTGGCGCGCGAAGGCGTTCTGCCACAGGCGATCGCGGAGACGCATGATCACCACAAGAGCCCCCACAAGGCCTCGGCCCTGCAATCGGTGCTGGCGGCGGTATGGGTCCTGCTCTACGGTTTGGCCTACGGCTTCGATGATCCGTCGGGACAGGCCTGGCTTGGTGTCTATACGCTGTTTGCGGTGCTCGGCACCGGACTGCTCCTGGTGCTGCAGGCCGTTGTCTCGCTGGCGATCTACATGTGGTTCAAGAAGAACGGCGGCGGCGGCGTGCTGACGACTGTCATTTCGCCGTTGATCTCGCTCGTTGTCCAGCTGGTCCTCGTCTACACGCTGGTGGCCAATCTGGCGACACTGGGCGGCACCAATGGCTTCGCCAGGAGCATCCCCTACGTAGGGCTTGCGATCCTTGTCGTCGGCCTGATCTGGGGCTTCGTGCTGAAGTCCGCCAACCCCAAGGCATACGAGAACATCGGTCACATGGTGAACGAAGGCTAGGGCGTCCATCGCCCTGGAATCCTTTTCGGCAACGGGGACAGAGTATCACTCTGTCCCCGTCTCATTTTGGAGCTTCAAATCATGACCCAGTCTTTGAAGGGTCGGTCCGTTGTCGTTACAGGCGGATCGAAAGGCATCGGCAAGGGCATAGCGCGGGTGTTCGCGCTCTCGGGTGCCAAGGTCGCCATCATTGCGCGCCATGCCGACCAGGCCGAAGCCGCGGCCGCCGAGATCGGCCACGGAGCCTTCGGCGTGGTTGGCGACGTCACTTCACTCGCCAGCATTGAGGGCGCACTTGCGGCGGCAGCCGCAAGAAACGCTGGCATCGACGTGTTGTGCGCCAATGCCGGAATTTTCCCGCAGGCGCGGCTCGAGGACATGACCTCGGAACAATGGGACGCGGTTGTCGACACCAACCTCAAGGGCACCTTCCACGCAGTCAGGGCGGCGGTTCCCTATCTCAAGAAATCCGACCAGGGCCGCATCGTGCTGACGTCCTCGATCACGGGACCGGTCACCGGTTTTCCCGGGTGGTCGCACTACGGCGCCACCAAGGCGGGACAGCTCGGCTTTATGCGCACGGCCTGCATCGAGCTGGCGAAATACGGCATCACCGTCAACGCCGTCATGCCGGGCAACATCGTGACCGAGGGCCTTGCCGGCCTGGGCGAGGACTACCAGAAGACCATGGCAGCCTCGATCCCGCTCAAGCGGCTCGGAACCGTGGAGGACATCGGCCACGCCGCGCTCTACTTTGCTTCGAAGGAGGCAGGCTATGTGACGGGGCAGACGATCATCGTCGACGGCGGCCAGATCCTGCCGGAGAGCCTGGAAGCACTGGCCTGATGATGGCGTCCAATCATTCGCGTCGAATGGCGGCCGGGCAGAGCTAGTCTAGGAAAACTTGCTCAGATACGACTCGCACAGCCCGACCGTTCCCTCGGTGTAAGGGAGGCCCATCGACCTGGCGAGGTCCGTCTCCGCGTGCGAGCCGATCCATGCAACGAGGAGCAGGCGCCGCAGCATCACGAAGGTCGGGATCTCGTCCTCGTCCGCCTTGGGCAGGTCAAGCACACGGCGATAGCCGGTCGTCCACGACTGGATAAGATCGGCTGCTTGCGGCTCGTGCTCGTAGAAGGAGATGGGCGTCGCCGCGTCATACATATACCAGCCGAAGCCGCAGTCGTCGAAGTCTATGACCTTCACTGTCTTGCCGTCGATCAGCAGGTTGGCGAGCCGCAGGTCGCAATGAATGAGGCCGAAGCGGTCATGGCCTTTGCCGAAGGCGGCGAGCCTGCGGCCGATCAGGTCTACGGTCCGGCCAAAGAGCTTGGCTTTCGCAGCGTCGACGCCCATGCCGTCGCGCCAACTCCCCCAATGGGGGCTTTCCTCGCCGAGGCTTGTCTCGAAATCCCATACGTGGCGGCTGAACCAGGAAGGGCGCCGCCACTGCCGGGCGTGGATGTGCATGCGGGCCGTCACCTCGCCCAGCACCTCAAATGGTTCCGCGAGCGCCTCGCCTATGCCTGGCTCCGAACCGGTCTCCCATTGCGACAACACGACATGACGGGGTCGCGCCAATCTGGCATGGCCAACAAGCTGGATTTGCTCGCCGTCCTTGCCCGCGACCGGCACGGGTGTAGAGACAATCCGGGTCTGGCGCAGATCGGTCAGCCAGGCCAGTTCAGATTGGATAGCCGTCCTTGAATGGTAACCGTCGCGGTGGATTCGAAGCGCCCACCGCCGGCCGTCGCGAGCCGCAATCTTGTAGGTCGCGTTCTCCGACAGGTTGATCATCTCGACGGAAACGTCCGCCGGCAGATCGTAGCTGGCGGTGGCTGTCTCCGCCGTCTCCTGCAGGATGCCGAGTTGCTGGTCGTGGGTGAGCGCGTCGAAATCCGTCACTATCCGTCCTGCCCAATCATTGCACCCTTGTCCCCTGCCCGAACCCGCGCGATCCCGGCAAGTCCAGCCGCCGGCTTGAACTGGACGCCTGGCAGTTTCAACCAGGTTCGGGACATGTCAACTCGCCTTGCCTGCCTGATGCAGCAGCTCTCGCGCACGCGGCATTGCCGCATCGAAACGATCCATGATGTCCTGGCAGGTTTCGTGATCCAGAAGAACGCCGGGCTTCCACTGCAGCACCCGCTTGTCGAGTGACGAGAAAATCGCCCAAACGCCCTGCTCGTAGAGTGCACGTGACACGAAGACCGCGCCTTCCGGGTGATTGCTGAATTCCAGGCCAAGGATCACGCCTTTCTGGCGCACCCCGGTGAAGATATCGCCGTGACGAACCGACATCTCGCGCATAGCCTTTGCCATGAACCCGGTCACGGTGCCGACATTGGCCACCAATTCAGGCCGCTGCAGCATCTCGATGACCTTGTGGCCGACGACACAGCCGAGTTCGGCCCCGCCGGTGGTCGAGATGTGGGCCGCCCCATCCTCGTTGAGCCAGCCGCCGGCCTTGTCGTTCACCAGCGCCGCGCTGATCGGATAGAGTCCGCCGGACAGGCCCTTTGCCGTCACCATGATGTCCGGCTGGACGCCATAGGCCTGCCAGCCCCACATGCTGCCGGTCCGCATCAGGCCGGTCTGGACCTCGTCGGCGATGTACATCGTGCCATGCTTTTCGCACAGCGCTTTGCAGGCGTTGAGATAGCCGTCTTTCGGCATCGGGAAGCCGTATGTGGCGGGGATCGTCTCGATAATCAACGCGGCGACGTCCTCGCCCTTGAGCGCCTTCTCCATGGCATCGATATCGTTGAAGGGAACCTGGATGAACGTCTCCGGTTGGTCGGAGAGAAAGATCTTGGTGAAGCGATCGTCGCCGGTCGCTACCGCGAGCCCCGAATGTCCGTGATAACCTTTGATGATCGACACGATCTTGCGCCGCTTGGTGGCATAGCGAGCGCTCTTGATGGCGATGTCCACCGCCTCCGCGCCGCCCGGCGCAAAGATCGCATATTTCATTCCCGGCGAGACATTGACGAGGGATTCGGCCAGCGCCGTTCGCGCGACGGACGGGAACCAATGATTGCCGATGTCGAAATAGTCGAGCGCGCTCTTCAGCGTCTCTACCAGCTCCGGATTGCGGTGACCGAGATTGTAGGTGCCGCCATTCAGGTGCAGGTCGATCAGCCGGCGCCCCGACATGTCGTAGAGGAAATAGCCCTCCCGCCTGCCGATCACGAGATCGATCCCGGCTTTCTGCCAGAACCTGGTCTTGTCGGGATTCCAGAAACGGATTGCCTTGTCGAAAAAATCCTGCTTCGACTCGAACTTGAAGGGGCCGAAGTCGTACATGCCTGTCTTTTCCTCAGAGGTTGATCGGCGCGCAACAAAGCTGGCGAGGCTCACCCACCGGATGATGCAGGATTACGAGCCGCGGAGAAAGGGTGGTGAAGGATGATCCTGAAGGACAGGACGGCGATCGTCACCGGGGCAGGATCAGGCATCGGCAGGGCGGCAGCGTTGATCATCGCGCGCGAGGGTGCGATGGTCGGCGTCGCGGATCGCAGTGCTGACGGCGCGAACGCGACCGTCGAACAGATCTGTGCGGCGGGTGGCCGGGCGAAAGCGCTTGTGTTCGACCTGACAGACGACAAGGCTCTTGAAGCCGGTTTTCACGATTTCATCCACACTCAAGGCAGGATCGACATCCTCCACAATCATGCCGGCGTACAGGTCGAGGGTGACGTGCTTGGTGTGAGTGTCAAAGGCTTCGACACATCCTGGACGCTCAACGTGCGGGCTCATTTCCTCGGTGCCCGCATCGTCATGCCGTTTATGAAAGAGGCAGGTCGCGGGGTCATCCTCAACACGTCGTCGAGCTCCGGCGTGCTCTACGACCGTGAGATGATCGCCTATACGACGACCAAGCACGCGGTGATCGCGATGACGAGGCAGATGGCGGGCGACTATGGCCGCTTCGGCATTCGCGTCAACGCGCTTTGCCCCGGTTGGGTGGACACGCCCTTCAATGCTCCTTTCATCGCCCAGATGGGGGGCCGGGAAGCCATCGAAGCCTACATCCGCGAAAGGGTGCCGCTTGGCCGTTGGGCAAGCGTCGAGGAAATCGCGGAGGCAGTGCTGTTTCTGGTGTCCGACCGGTCCTCATACATGACGGGCCAGATTCTGGTTATCGATGGAGGAGAAACGGTGATCTAGGTACTGAGATCAAGGAATTCCTCGATAACTGCAATGAATTCGCATTGCACCAGAGATGGGCTATCCGGCGGCAATGGCCGAACGTGCCGAGCCGGGCGCGACTCCGGATCCGGGAACATCCGCAGCCATTCTTCATTCACGGCATTCCTGTCGCTGCTGTCACGGAGATAGATCTCCACCTTGATAATGTCCTCCACCCTGCCGCCCGTGGCCTCGATGATGGCACGCATATTGGCAAACACATTGGCTGACTGATCCGCCATCTCGACCGACAACTCGTGAGTGGTCGGACTCACACCGTGAACCGCTCCCGAGAACACCATGTTGCCGATCCGACAGGCATTGGGAACTGGATGCCTGTGCCTCAGTCCTTTCACCGAAATGCTCTTGCGCATGGTTCTGTTGATCCTCCGCGAGATCTGATCCGTGGGATAATTCGTAAATTGCCGGTGCCGAACGGTTGGAGTCAGGTTGCACACGAATGCACCTGGACCGGCTATCGTCTCGCGCGCAAAATCGAGGCTTGGGCGGGCGGCGAAGAAACGCCCGTATCAGGACGCGGCGCAGGAGGCTCATAGCCGGAAGTCAGTTGAATTCCGCACGTCTCGGGCAGCATAAGGGTCGCGGCAAAAGCGATGCCGTAGCCCAACAGCGCAACGAGGCCGATCGCCTCCGCCAGGTTGATATATTGCGCCAGTATCCCGATACTAGATACGGCTGCCGCGCCTGCCGCCTTGCCGGAGTTGTAAGCAAAACTCTGGCCGCTCGCGCGAATGGCAGAGGGGAAAAGCTCGGTGAAGAACGGTCCCAACGCCGCATAGTTTCCGATTGTGAAGAAGCCGAACGGCGCACCCAGGACAACCAGCAGCCAGCCGGATAGCGGCAAGAACATGTAAGCGACGGTAACCAGCCAGGAACACACCAGAAAGAGCTGGAATGTCCGCCGCCGCCCCAGATAATCGGCCAGGTATGCGCTGGCCAGAAATCCGAAAAACGAGCCACCGGTCACCACGAACACGTAGTATCCCGAAGTGCTCGGCGGCAGCCCGCGCACGGTCCTCATAAACGTTGGCAGCCAGTTGACGATTGCGCCACCAACGCCAATCACGCCAAATGCAAGCAGCGAGGAGAGCACCGTTATTCGCAGCGTTTCCGGCTGAAATATCGCCCCCAATCCCGGACGAGTTCCGCTCCTCTCGACAAGCTCGCGCGTTTTGACAAAAACCTCAGGCTCCTCGATCTTGCGGCGCAAATAGAGAACCAGAAGGCCGGGAAGAACGCCGATCATCAACAGCACGCGCCAGCCATACTCCTCGGGCAGGTGCGCCAAAACCACGCCTGCCATGATGGCGGCCGCGCTCCATCCGATGCCGAATCCGCTCTGGACGGTGCCCACGGCCTTGCCGCGATGTTCGGCGCGAATGATCTCGCCCATGAGAACCGCGCCGGCCGCCCACTCACCGCCGAAGCCCAGCCCTTGCAGGATGCGCAAGAACATCAGCTGCTGGAAGTTCTGTGCAAAACCGGCGAGGAAGGAGAAGAGGCAGAACCACAGGATTGTGAACTGCATGATGCGGGCACGACCGAAACGGTCAGCGAGGTATCCACAGGCCCATCCGCCGACCGCCGCGGAGAGCAGCGTCGCCGTAGCCAGGTAACCGGCCTGCGCCGTCGTCATTCCCCAGGCCACAATGAGAATTGGCAATACGAAGCTGAACAGCTGCGCGTCCATCGCATCCACTGCCCAGCCGGCGAAGCAACCCCAGAAGGTGTTCCGCTCCCGCTCCGTCAACTGCTTGTACCAAGTGAACATTTTCTCCTCCCGTAGTTGCTTTGCTGTGGGGCCGGCTAAACGACCAATGGGGTGAGACCTCCGTCCATGGTCAGCGAAGCCCCTGTCACGTAAGAGGATCTGGCGCTGGCGAGGAAAAGTGCGGCGTCGGCCACTTCTTCCGGCTTTGCATAGCGCCGCAGCGGAATGCGTTGCTCGTTCAGCCGCAGCAGTTCCTCCGGCGCCTTGCCCGTCATTTTGGATTCGACTTCAAGCGACATCTGCAGACGCTCGGTCATGGTGGCGGCGGGATTGATGACGTTGACCCTTATGCCGGCGGGGCCCCAGGCGGCCGCCAGTCCCGCCGAGGCGAGCATCAGCGCCGCGTTGGCGGCCCCTCCCGGCAAATGCATGGGGGATGCGATCTTACCGCCGGTGCCGACTATGTTGACGATCGTGCCCGCGCGCCGTGCCACCATCAGGGGCAGGACGTAGTCCATGACGTTCATGTAGGTGAAGAATTTCGCGTCCATCGCGGTACGCCACTTGTCTGGCGTCAACTCGTCCGGAGGAACTCTCCTTGCGCCGCCGGCCGAATTGATCAAGGACGAGATCGGACCCACCTGATCCTCCAGCGCGGCGACCATTTCCTTTGCCGCAAGCCCGTCCGACAGGTCGGCGGCGAAGGTCGCTACCGACAGACCATCGGCAGCCATGCTTGCTTTCGCGTTGTCCAGGTTCTCCTGACTGCGCGATACAATCGCCACGCGGGCCCCTTCCCTGCCGAAGGCGTGCGCGCAGGCCAGCCCTATTCCCTTGCTGCCCCCGGTAATCAGGACAACTTTGCCGTCGAGTTCGAGATCCATCTCAGTGATCCTGTTTTGGGCCATGGGCATTGTGGACGTTGATCGGGGTTCCCGTCGCGAACGCCACGATCTGATCGAATGCGTTGCCGTAGGCGAACTCGTAATTGTCACGTTCGACGTAGCCGAGATGCGGTGTGCACAGTGCGTTGGGAAGCCTGAGCAAGGCGTCGTCGGGATTGGTGAGCGGCTCGCGTTCGAACACATCGACGGCCGCTTTTCCGGGTCGGCCGCGCTTCAGCGCCGACACCAAAGCCCCTGGCTGAATCAACTCGGCACGGCTGGTGTTCACAAGCAGAGCAGTCGGCTTCATCATGGCCAGATCATCAGGACCAATCACACCGGTGGTCTCGGCATTCAGCCGCAGATGCAAACTGAGGACATCCGCCAGCCGGAACAGCGAGTCCTTGTCCGGAGCAGTGTTGAACCCTTCAGCTTTGGCACGAGCCAGTGAGCCCTCGCGGCCCCACACCAGCACATCCATGCCGAAGGCCATGCCGATCCGCGCGACCATCGAGCCCAACCGGCCGAAACCATAGATGCCCAGAACACGCCCCCTCAAGCCCAGCCCGATGGTCGTCTGCCAATGGCCTTGCCGCAGCGATGCACTCTCGAACGGAATGTTGCGCATCGCTGCAAGGATCAACCCCCAGGTAAATTCCACCGTCGAATAGGACGGACGCGATGTGAGAGCGGACGAAACGACGACGCCATGCCTATCGCAAGCCGCCAGATCGATGTGGGGGATGTGACCGTTCTGGCTGATGAGCTTCAAGTTGGGCAGGCGGCTGAGCAGGCTTTCATCGATCCTGGTGCGCTCACGCATCAGCACAAGGACATCTGCCTCGAACAGACGATTTGCCAGGACGTCGATGTCCTCAACGATATCGGTCCAGATGGTAACGTCATGGCCTTCCAGTTTGGAAAAGCAGTCCAGCGTGCGGACGACGTCCTGGTAATCGTTGATGATGGCGACGCGGAGCTTCTTCACTGGATGACCTATCGCTCTATGCATTGCCCGGCAGATCCGCCACCGAGGTACCGGCTTCGATCGCTTCGCACTTCGCCTCTTCAAAGGCTGACTTCTTCAGCGCCTTTGCGAGAACTTCGGCGGCTCGGGCGATCGGGATGAAGCAGACGCCGGTTTCGTCCGCGACAACAATGTCGCCGGGGGCAACCCTGACACCGGCGATCTGGATATCGCCATTGATCTCCACGGTTTCGATCCGCCATTTGCCGGTGACAGGTGTGATCTCGGTGGCCCACAGGGGATATCCGACCCGTCGCGAATGTCCGAGGTCGCGAATGCCTCCGGAGACGATCGCGCCCGCCTCCCCCTGTCTTTTTCCTGTCTGGGCCGAAATTCCGCCCATGTTCGAAACGCCGGCGACGCCATCGATGACCACCACATCACCCGGCAATGCCAGGTTGTGGGCTTCGAACTCTGCCATCCGGTTGACGTGGTCGCGCGCCGTTTCGTAGACATGCTCGCGCTGCAGGATGTTGCGCACCGTAAGCGCGGGACCGACAATCGACGTTGATGGCAGGGTCGGCTTCAGAGTTGATGCGCCAATCGCCCCGGTGATACCGAGCTCATCCATAATATCCGAAATGACGCTCGAGGCGTCGCCGATCCGCTTGAACCCGTCGATCAGACCCTTCGGTGGACGCGGTGTTCGCATCAATCGAATGCGGTCAGGGCTGATCTTGCCAGTAAGTTTCGGCAGCACGTCCGCGAAAGCGAGATCATTCATGGCGTATCCTCTATTTTTGTACGGAGCTTTTATCACCGATGGCGAGATGCGCGCATTCACTCGCATGTGTTCGGTTGCTCGTTCGAAACAGGATTGCCTGCCGCGTTCAGTGCGTCCAATTTAGAATTAGACACAAGCATCATTTCCTGGGTGAATAACGTGCGCCTCGATCTGAACCTGATCGCAGTCCTTGAGGCCATCATGCTGGAAAGGAATGTCACGCGTGCGGCCGCGAGCCTGGCGATGAGTCAGCCGGCAGTGAGCAATGCGTTGCGTCGCGCTCGCAAGCTGACGAAAGATCAGCTCTTCCTCAAGACCGCGACGGGTGTCCAACCGACGTCTCGCATGGTCGCGATGTGGCCCGAAATTCATCGCTCGCTTACGGCAATCCGCGCCTCGTTCGCGCCCGACGATTTCGATCCGGGATCGGATACGACCAGTTTTCGAATTGCGGTCACAGACAGTCTTGCAATGGAAGGTGTCAGCGCAATCACGCTGAAGTTACAGGCCGCATCCCCGCGTGCCCGCGTTTCTTTTGCAGTTCATACCCATGAGGACTCGCTGGAGGGAATCGACCGTGGCGCACTCGACTGCGCGGTAGGCATGTTTGCCTCGCTGCCGAGAGAAGTACATGTGCAAAGTCTCCGGACGGATCGCTATGTCTGCGTCATGCGCAGCGGGCACGAACTGGCGCAGTCTCTGAGCCTCGATCAGTTCACCGCTGCGGCGCACGTTTTGGCAACCCCATCCGGTCTGGAACTGGGGCTTGTGGACGGCTGGCTCAGCCTGACGGGGCGAACAAGAACGATCGTTGCCGTCGTCAATCATTTTGCCGATGCGCTGAGGATTGCCGCACAGAGCGACCTTCTTACCTGCGTCCCACTTGGCTTCTTCAACGGACCGTGGCGCGCCATTGCAGATGAGCGTCAGCTGGTGGTGCGCGACTTGCCGTTCGAGACAGAGAAGCTGCTCTACAAGCTGATCTGGCACGAACGATTGCACACTCACCCTGCCCACCAATGGTTTCGTTCGCTGGTGGGAGATGTCTGCGGATCGCCCCGCGACGGCTCGTCGATTGAGGACGCTGCCCCAGCCACGCAAGCATAGTCTGGCTTATGGAGGCCTATCCCTGACTGTAGTCCACGGGCACATAGGTGTAGGCGTTATCGGCGTCGCGTCGCACGCGGCCCAATCCAGGAAACGATATGTGGGCGCCGCCCACGATATAGCCATTCTGTGCCGCATCTGCGAATGCAAGTTCGTGCACCTGTTGGGCCTCCGATGCGTCCCCATCGTACCGGATTGTGACAGAAGGGTCTTTGAACTGCACCGCGGCGACATGCACGACATCGCCCCACAGGACTATCTTATCGCCCCTGCTCTCGACCACGTACATGGTGTGTCCGGGCGTATGCCCATAAGCGGTTTGCGCGCGCACGCCAGGCACGAGGTCGGTGTTGCCTTCGAAGACGGCGAGCTTGCCAGCTCGCATGTATGGCGTGATCGATGCTATGGCGGCCTCAAAGAATCGCTTCGCTTCAGCGGGAGCAGCGCGCATGTTTGCCTCGCTTAGCCAGTAATCGGTGTCCCGCTTTTCGACACGCACAATTGCATTGGGAAAAGCTCTCTGGCTCTCGGCCATGAGACCCCCAACGTGATCCGTGTGCAGATGTGTGAGGTAAAGCTCGTCGATCTGCTCCGGCTGATAGCCTGACGCGCGCAGATTGCTTAACAGATGACCTGTGGTTGCCCCCAACAGTGAGCCTGCGCCAGCGTCGATCAAGACCAGCTTGGCTCCGGTATTGACGAGAAAGGAATTGTGGGAGGTCTCGATGAGGTCGCCGAGATAGTTGCGTTTCAGTGCTTCTTCGATTCGAGCCGGGTCGCCCTGCAGTAACTTCGTGGCAGGCAGCATATTGCTGCCATCGGATAGCGCCGTTATCTCAAAATCGCCCACCGCCAAGCGATAAAACCCGGGTGCCTGGCTTTTCACCATGGGCGCATCCGCGAACAGAGGCGTCGCAAAACAGCTGGCCAGGCAAAAACAGCCAGCGGCCAAAAGGCTGCGACGGGTGGGATTGATGACGCCGCCGCTGGTCAACTGGGACTGGACAGTGCCTTCGGCGTCGTCGAACAAGCGATCAAGCGTTTTGCGGGGAGCGACCATTTTGGACCTCTATTTGCGTTCTGTCGGAGCACCCAGATGGACGTAAGTCCTTCTGCCTCGCTCCTCGTTTGCCGAAGTTTTGCATGCCTCGGCCGAGACTCTTGTGTGCGTACCGTTCCCGAGACAGCTAACCCCGTCCAATTCAGAGTTTAGGGCAGCATCATAATTCCGTTGAATAACGGCCGTTTGCCGCTGCCAATTCAGGCCCAACACCGGCATGTAGGTTGGTGGTTGAAATTTGGTACGACTTGGGTGGCGCCATGGAATTGCGCTTGTTCTTGGCGATCAACCCGCTGAGTTCGGCCGTATCACATTTCCACCGGATGGGCGCTGGGCTGGTGCTTGGTGAAGCGCGGCAGCAGCCCGGTGCACAGCACCAGCAGCATGATGATCGCAAGCTGACAGGCGATGACGGCGCCGAAGGCTCGCGCTATGCCCGCTGGCTCCAGCGCCAGATAGAGCGTGCCCAGCGTTGCGACGCCGAGCGCCAGGCCGGATTGCTGCAGCGTGATGAGAACGCCGCTGCCGACGCCGGCGAGGTGGGCGGGAACATCGGCGAGCACGGCGCGGAACAACCCTGAAAACAGCATCGATTGTCCGGCGCCGATCAGCACCAGGGGCAGCGCCAGTTCGATCAGGCTCACCTTCGGCCAGCCGGAAACGATGATGCCGATCAACAAGGCCAGTCCAAGCGCCTGCAAGAGGCCGCCCGCTGCCAGGGCGCCGCGGCCGAAGCGGTTGATCATGCGCGGGCTGACCACGGAGCCGATGAAGAACATCACCGCCATCGGCAGGATGGCGAGGCCGCTTTCGAGCGGGTTGGCGCCGAGTCCGTTCTGGACGGTGAGCGCGAAGACGAACATGAAGGCGCCGAAGCCGACGCTGAACAGGGTAATCATGGCCAGGCCGCGCGACATCGACGGCAGCCTGAGCAGCGACGGCGGCAGCAACGGCACCTCGCCGCGCGCCTCGGCAGCGCGTTCGACGATCACGGTCAGGGTGGCCAGCACAGCGGCAGCGATCAGCGTCCCCCATGTCCATGCCGGCCAGCCGAGCGAGTGGCCTTCGGTCAACGGCAGTAAAAGCGCCGTCAGCGTGGCGGCAAACAGCACGGTGCCTGGCAGGTCGATGCCGGTGGGGTGCGGCGAGCGGCTGGCCGGCACGACAAGCCGCGAGGCGAAGAACACGATGATGCCGAGCGGGATGTTGATCAGGAAGATCGGCCGCCAGGAGGTGCCGAACAGATTGGCGCTGACCAGCAGGCCGCCGGCGAGTTGACCGACGACCGCGGCGATGCCCGAGGTTGCGCCGTAAAGCGCGATGGCCCGGGTCTTGCGTTCGCCCTGCAGGGTGGCCTGGAAGGTCGCCAGCACCTGCGGCACCAGCATGGCCGCTGTTGCCCCCTGGACCAGGCGGGCGGCGATCAGCGCATCGATGGTCGGCGCCAGGCCGCAGGCCAGCGACGCCAGGATGAAGCCCGCAAGCCCGACCAGAAACAGCGTGTGACGACCGAAACGATCGCCAAGCCGGCCGCCCAAAACGAGCATGGCGGCATAGGCCACGCCATAGACGGAAACCACCAATTCAAGTGCGGCCGGTGTCGCCTTGAGCGAGTTGGAGATCGTCGGCAGCGCCACGTTGACGATGAAGAAATCGGCGACCGGCAGGAAGGCGCCGGCGAGCAATACATAGACGCCGACCCCGTGCAGCCCGCCGGCGCGTGCCATGGAACGAGGAGAGTGCCAGGCGGAGTTTGGTGAATAGGTGGGGGTCATTCGAGCCTCCATGTGATTATTGGGAGATAGTTATGTACACATAATCATTATGAGCATATACATACCTGGCTGGGCGTTGTAAACTCCTCTTATGGAAACCGATCGCGAATCGTCCGCACGCAAAACTCCACCCCCGGCGGTTCGGTGGGCGGATCTGGCCGACCTGATCCTCATCATTGCCCGCGAGATCCAGTTCCAGGGATACCGGGATGAGCGGGCGCTATCCCTCACGCAGTCGGAAGGCATGGTCATGCGTCACCTGGTTGCACACGTCTCGGCGACACCCAGCCAGATCGCGGCGGCGACCGGGCTGCAGCGCACCAACGTTTCTCCGGTTCTGCGCGACCTCGAAGGAAAGGGACTGATCGAGCGGCATGTCGATCCGGAAGACCGCCGCGGTGTCAGCGTCCACCGCACGCGGCGCGGGGCCGAAAACTACGCGCTGGTGCGCAAGGAATGGGGCGCTGCCATCGCTGCCGCAGCCGGCGGCGATACGAACAAGCTCGACGATGCGCTTGCGCTTCTCAGGTCCATTGAAGCCAGCCTCACCGCGACGCGACCGAACGGCGCCGACGGTCCGGTGCGAGGTTCTGCCCGCCGCCAGAACATCTAGTCTAATCCGGGAAAGACGTGCAGACGCTCGCTGCACGGCTACCCTAAACGCAGACGTTCCCGCACCATCCCATTCGCACGTCGTTGCCGCCGATTACCGCACCGATCGCTGAGCAGCCCTTCGACGCGGGAGGGGCACCTGCAAACTGATTTTCGAGACTCCAACTGTCGGCAGTCCATGTCAGCGACGGGCGTCGTTTGTCGGCAGCTACGCTAGTCGTGCTCGGGTCGTACGCGGCGTGGCCAGGAGAAGGCTGGTTTCGCTGCCCGTTATGCCGGCAATGAGTCGGATGCGGCGCAGCACCGCATCGAAATCAGTCAGTGATGCCGTCCCGAGCTCGACCACCAGATCCCAGCGGCCATTGGTTGTATGGATGGTCGAGACTTCCGGGAAGCCGCCCAGTGCCCGGACCACGCGGTCGGCGGCATGGCCCTCAATCTCAATGAGCATGATACCGCGGATGCGCTGATCGACGGCGTCGGCGCGCAGCACCACCGTGTAGCCGATGATGTCGCCGGACCGTTCCAGCCGCTCCATACGTGCCCTGACCGTGGCGCGCGAGACGCCGAGATCGACGGCGAGATCAGACACGCTCCGCCGCGCATCATGTCGCAGCAAGGTCACGAGCCGTTCGTCCAGCGCATCCATCGGGGTTACCATTTTGATCATTTTCTCTGCCATTACGATAAACAATGCTTCTCGAATTGCCAATTCTGCCTGTTCATATCGCCGGCTCGCCATGATCTCCTCGCGGCATTCGAACTTGGCCGCGGGAAAAACAATGCGTTGCAGAATCGTCGGGGCGCCGGTGCAGGACGGCGCTGGCAGAATGGGATGCGAAATGGGGCCGAGTGCGCTGAGAACCGCCGGACTTGCTGAAGTGCTGTCCGGCCTTGGGCACACTGTCGAGGACATGGGCGCCGTCCAGGCAATTCCGGCGAGGCGCGTCGTGCACGGCAACCTGGCGCTGAAGGCCTTGCCCGAGGTATCGGCCTGGACATCCGCCATTGCCGCGGCCGCTTACGCAGCGAGCAAGGACGCCATGCCGATCTTTCTCGGTGGCGACCATTCAATCTCGGCCGGGACAGTGTCGGGCCTTGCCCGCCGCGCCACTGAGACCGGGCGGCCGCTGTTCGTGCTGTGGCTTGACGCGCATCCGGACTTCCACACGCTCGACACCACCGCCAGCGGCAATCTGCACGGTGTTCCGCTTGCTTACGCCAGCGGCCAGCCGGGTTTTAGCGGCTATTTTCCGGATCTGCCGGCAGCGGTCGATCCCAAGCATATCTGCACCATGGGCCTGCGCAGCGTCGACCCGGCCGAGCGCAGCGCGCTCAACCAGGCGGGCGTGACTGTGCACGACATGCGTGCGATCGACGAGCATGGCATCGCGCCGCTGCTGCGCGCCTTTCTGGCGCGTGTCTCAGCGGAAGGCGGGCTGCTGCATGTCAGTCTCGACGTCGACTTTCTCGACCCCTCAATCGCACCGGCAGTCGGCACCACGGTTCCCGGCGGCGCGACGTTCCGCGAGGCGCATCTGGTGATGGAGATGCTGTCCGACAGCGGCCTCGTCTCCAGCCTGGACCTGGTCGAGTTGAACCCTTTTCTTGACGAGCGTGGCCGCACCGCGACGCTGATGGTCGACCTGACGGCGAGCCTGATGGGCCGCCGCATCATGGACCGCCCGACTCGCAGCCATTCCGGGAGCTTTTGATTATGACCACGGCAAAGCTGAACATCGTCCCCTTCGTCAGCGTCGATCGCATGATGAAGCTGGTGATCGCCATCGGCGTCGAGCGCTTCCTGACCGAGCTCGCCAGCTACATCGAGGAAGACTTCCGTCGCTGGGAACTTTTCGACAAGACGCCACGTATCGCCTCGCATAGCCACGATGGCGTCATCGAACTGATGCCGACCAGCGATGGGCGCCTCTATGGCTTCAAATATGTCAACGGCCATCCGAAAAACATGCGCCAGGGTTTGCAGACGGTCACCGCGTTCGGCGTGCTCGCCGATGTTGGCAGCGGCTATCCTATGCTGCTCACCGAAATGACCATCCTGACTGCGTTGCGCACGGCCGCTACGTCCGCTGTCGCGGCCAAGTATCTGGCACCGAGCGGCGCGCGCACCATGGCCATCATCGGCAATGGCGCCCAATCGGAATTCCAGGCGATCGCCTTCAAGGCGCTGACCGGCGTCGACCGGCTCAGGCTCTACGATATCGACCGGTCCGCCTCGCTGAAATGCGCGAAGAACCTAGCTGGCATGGGATTCGACATCACGATCTGCGCAACCGGGCAGGAAGCGGTTGAAGGTGCCGGGATCATCACGACCGTTACCGCAGACAAGCAGTGCGCCACGATTCTCACCGACAACATGGTCGGCTCCGGCGTCCACATCAACGCCGTCGGCGGTGATTGCCCCGGTAAGACCGAACTGCACAAGGACATCCTGCTGCGCTCCGACATTTTCGTCGAGTTCCCGCCACAGACACGCATCGAGGGCGAGATCCAGCAGTTGGATCCCAACCATCCAGTGACCGAGCTCTGGCAAGTGATCGCCGCCAAGGTTCAAGGCCGCCGCGACGCCAAGCAGATCACGCTATTCGATTCAGTCGGCTTCGCCATCGAGGATTTTTCGGCGCTACGATATGTGCGCGACCAGCTACAAGCGACCGGCCTATACGAGGAACTCGATCTGCTCGCTGATCCCGACGAGCCGCGCGATCTATTTGGCATGCTGCTGAGGGCGGCCATGCAGCCAGCAGCTTGAGGGAACTACCTATACGACGTCGGCTATCTGACGGGGGGCGCAGATCGCGGATACACCGGCGACGGTCCTCGCAGGATAGGTCGACGCCCTTGTTCAACGGCGTCCCAAGGGATCCGTCGGCTACTCCATCGCAGGAACGAAAATGGAAAAGAAGCGGAACTTTCGTGTGCAGTTTTTTTGCACACGGCCCCCAATAACTATCTGATTTTGCTCACCTGTTCGTCCCATCCATCATTGGCACCACGGTTTTACGTCGCACACTGGTTGTTGGCGACGAAAGGGGGTTCGAGTCCATGCTCCACAAGAAGCCAGGCGATGTTGCCGTTATAGATTCAGGCGATTCCTAATTCTTCGGGCAGCGGACGCGCCGGTCTGCAGTTCCGCTCTTCGAGTTGATCGGACGCGCGATCGAACGACCGCCTCAGACGCACCTACTGCTTCACCGAGGTAGAGGTGCCCCAGGTATCCGACAGCACGTAGCCTTGAGGGTACGGATCTGTCGGATCGAGATAGTAGCTATGCTCGCCCGTGATCCAGGCCCGGCCGGTGATCTCCGGAACGATCGCTTTGCGCGTGCCGATTTCCGCCAGCTCCACAATCTTGCCCGTGAAGCGGGAACCGATGATTGATTCATGGATCAGTACGTCGCCAACGCCCATCAAGCCCCGTGCTTGGAGGACGGCCATGCGGGCTGAGGTGCCGGTTCCGGTAGGGCTGCGGTCCGAGCGTCCCGGGGAGACGATGCAGGTGTTGCGGGTGACGTTGCCGGGACCCTGGAATGGCATGGCGAACTGCACGATCGACACGCCGCGCACATGGTCGAATTCCGGATGGACGACATCGAGCTGTTCGCGCGCCGCCCGCCGGACCTTCTCGCCCGCCACCGCCAGTTCGCGAGCCTCGTCGGGGGCGACCGAAAAGCCGAGCGCCTTGGCATCGACGATCGCATAGAACATGCCGCCATAGGCGATATCGACCGTGAGCGTGCCTAGCCCCTCGACCTCGATGCTGGCATCCAAGCGATCGACAAAGGCGGGCGCGTTGCGGAAGGTGATCGACAGGCATTTGCCGTCGCGGCATTCGGCGCGCACCTCGATGACGCCACCCGGCATGTCGAGCTTGAAGCGCGTCTCGGGCTCCTGCATCGGCACCATGCCGGTCTCGAGCAGCACGGTGGCAACGCAGATCGTGTTGGAACCGGACATCGGAGGATATTCCGTCGGCTCCATGATGATGGCCCCGGCCACGCAATCCTCGCGCGTCGATGGAACCAGCAGATTGACGTGCCGAGCAACGCTGCCGCGTGGCTCGCAGATCAGCATCCGCCTTATATGGTCGTGATCCCGTTCCATCGTGATCATCTTTTCCATCATCGTGCGGCCCGCTGGCGGCAGGACGCCGCCGACGATGACGTCGCCGACTTCACCTTCGGCATGACAGCCGACCACACGAATAGAGGCTTTCGTACGCATTGTTTTTCCTTGTCGATTGCAAGCTCATTGCGGCGAACGAGCAGCGAGCCGCGAAATTCAGGCCCAGATGTCCCCCACTGTGGAACCTACTGAGAAGGGATGACCCCTGTCGAATACGATCGTGTTCAGCCCATGACTTTTTTGCCCCAAAGCTGGCCGCCCGCGATTGACCTAAGGAGTTACGCCTTCGAACTCGATCAGCGGCTCCAATGCTTTGCGGAGGGCGACACGCTTGTCTGCGTTCAACGCCGAAAGGGGGCGGCGGGGAGCGCCGGCACCATAGCCAACCAAGTCCGCGGCTGCGTATACAGATTGGACGTAGTCGCCCTTTCGACGCGACGCGCTTTTGACCTTTATGCCGGCTTGTCGTCCGGGTGGCCGAGTTCGCAGAACCAGCCGCCGAGATACTTCACCGATGGCTTTGTCGGATCGGGAACGGGTGTTTTCGCCTCGACGGCAGCACGGAATGGCTCGGCACTGTCTTGCGGGATGAACCCCAGATGGTTCGCGCCGCTGTTGTCGACCATCTTCAGCTTGTTGTCGGAGATGCCGAAGGAGATCGTGTGGCCGACACGCGGCGCGGTCAGCGAAGCCTCGACCAAGCGCACGCAGTCGGCGAAGGAAAGGTATGACCACAACATGCGGCGGTCGGCCGGTTCGGGAAAGGACGAGAAGATGCGCAGGCACGCCGTCTCGATGCCGAACTTGTCCCAGTAGAGCCGGCTCAGGCTCTCGACGAAGTTCTTCGACACGCCGTAGAGACTGTCGGGGCGCACTGGCGCGTCGACGCCGATATGGGCTTCGACTTCATGGTAGCCGATGGCATGCACTGAGGAAGCATAGATGACGCGCTTCACGCCATGCTTCCGCGCGCCTTCATAGATGTGATAGGAGCCGCGAATACTGGAATCCAGGATCGTTTGCCAGGCGCATTCAAGCGGCGCGCCGCCGAAATGCACGATCGCGTCGCAGTCCTTGGTGGCGGCAATTGTCGCCTCCATGTCGGCGAGGTCGAAGACCGCTTCTTCCTCATGCGGGGCAAGATCGCCGAACGGTTCGCGGCCGGCCAGGCGGATCGTTCTTGCCAGCGGTACCAGTCCCTTTCGCAGTTCCGAGCCAAGCCGGCCGGCCGCTCCGGTGATCAGGATGCGTTCGTAATGGGGCATGATCTACTCCACTTGTGCGACGGCGGCATTGATCCGCGCGATCGCTTCGGCGAGCACCTCCTCGCTGGTGGCGGTGGAGATGCGGAAATAGGGTGAAAGTCCGTAGGCGGCACCTGGTACCGAGGCCACGCGGCCCTCATTCAGCAGATAGGTCGCAACGGCGGTGTCGTCTTCGAGCACGATGCCTTTGGGTGTCTTGCGGCCGATCAGGCTGGCGCAGCCGATATAGGCATAGAAGGCGCCCTCCGGCGGCGGCAGCGTCAGGCCATTGATGCGCCTTATGCCATCGACGACCAGGTTCCTGCGCGCCTCGAATGCCCGGCGGAAACAGGCCACCTCGTCCTGCGGGCCGTTCAGCGCAGCAACCGTCGCCGCCTGGGCGATCGAGCACACCGAAGTGACTGACTGGCTCTGGATGGTCGCCATTGCCTTGACCAGCGGCGCCGGGCCCGCTGCGTAGCCGACACGCCAGCCGGTCATCGCATAGGCCTTGGCGACGCCGTTGACGATCAGGCTTCGGTCCCGAAGGTCCGGACAAGCCTTGCCGAACGACACGAACTCGCGACCATCAAAAATGATGTGCTCATAGATTTCGTCGGACAGCACCAGGACCTGCTTGTGCCTGGCCAGGGTATTACCAAGAGCCTTCAACTCCACTTCGGAATAGACCGCGCCCGACGGGTTGCCCGGCATGTTCAGGAACAGCCATTTGGTCTTCGGCGTGATCGCCCGCTCGAGCAGTTCGGGCGTGAGCTTAAACCCGGTCGCTTCCGGGCATTCGACGACGACCGGCGTGCCGCCCAGGAGCTTGACCATCTCGGGGTAGGAGACGAAATAGGGCGCCGGCAGGATCACCTCGTCGCCGCTTTCGAGCGTCGCCATCAGCGCGTTAAAAATGATCTGCTTGGCGCCGTTGGCCACGACGATGTCGTCGGCCGTGTAGTCCAAGCCGTTCTCGCGCCTGAATTTCCCGGCCACGGCCTCGCGCACTTCGATTGTGCCGGCGGCGGCGGTGTAGAGGGTCTGGCCCGCCTTGGCGGCCGTGTGCGCCGCTTCGATGATGTGGGCAGGCGTCGGAAAATCCGGTTCTCCAAGGCCAAGGTCGATGACGTCGACGCCCTTGGCCCGCAGCGCCTTGGCGGCCTGTGAGGCGGCCATCGAAGCCGACGGCTTGACCACGGACAGGCGCGAGGAGATGTAGCTCATTTGCCGTCCTCCGTGACATATCCCCTGGATCGGTCCTGCGCCCTCGCCTCCGCGCCACGCTTGGCCGGATCGCCATAGCCGCCGCCGCCCGGCAATTCCAGTATCAACCGGCGGCCGGCCGGTACATGCTGCCAGCCCTTGGGCCGCATCTGCGTGCCATCGTCCAGCCTGACCACGCCCGCGACGCCGGCCTTTCCACCGTTGCGCCCGTGGGCAGGATGATTGACGCGGTCGAACATGGCCGAGAAGTCGAACTCGTGGCCTTCGGTCGCGGCGATCTCGATAACCTGCCCCAGACCACCACGGAATTCGCCGTCGCCGCCGGAATTGGGGCGCAGCTCCTTGCGCCAGATGACGATCGGACCGGTATGTTCCGTCGCCTCGATCGGCATCGTGTGCACGCCGGAGGGGAAGGCCGTCGCCGACAGCCCGTCGAGGCCGGGCCGCGCGCCCATGCCGCCGGAGTTGAACATCAGCACTTCGGCGCGACGGCCCAGACCGCCAGCGGCCGGCCGCACCGAGATGTGGATGTTCCACAGCGCGCCGGCACCTTCCGACAGGATCGTCCCGGGCAACGCCTTGGAAATCGCTCCCAGCACGAGGTCCGGGACCATGTGGCCGAAGATGTGCCGCAGCGCCACGGGCGCCGGCCGCACCGCGTTCAGGATATTGACCGGCGACGACACGGTGAAGAAGGCAAGCGAGGCCGCATTGTTCGGGATGTCGGGCGCCACCACGCATTTCAGGGCGTAGCAGGCATAGGCCTTGCTGTAGATGATCGGGCAGTTGATGCCCCACCGGCTCATCGGGTCGGTGCCGGTGAAATCGACTTCGACACAGTCCTCGCGAACCGTAACAGCTGCCGCGAGCTTCACCGGCTTGTCGTAGCCGTCGGTCACCAGCTCGTTGGACCAGCTTCCCTTCGGCAGTGCCTTGATGCGTTCGGCCATGGCGTCGCGGGTTCGCGAGAAGATGAAGTCGCCAAGCCCGTCGAGAGACGTCAGGCCGATCTCCTTCATCATGTCGACCAGGCGCCGGTGCCCGACTTCGTTGCAGGCGGCGAGCGAGTAGAAATCGCCGACGACCTGGTTCGGCTCGCGGACATTGGCACGCAGGATCCTGACGAGGTCGAGATTGACCTTGCCCTTCTCCGCGAACTTCATGATCGGGATCTGGATGCCTTCCTCGTAGACAGACTTGGCGTCGGCGCCAAAGCCGCGCCCGCCGACATCGACGACATGGGCAGTACAAGCGAAGAATGCCACGAGTTCGCCGTTCAGAAACGACGGCGACACCATGGTGATGTCATGCAGGTGGCCGGTGCCCAGCCAGGGATCGTTGGTGACGTAGGTATCGGCCTCGAACATATTGTCGCGCGGGATTTCGTTCATGAAATGCAGCACCGCCTCGGCCATGGTGTTGACATGGCCGGGCGTGCCGGTGACCGCCTGTGCCAGCATCTGGCCGCTGGGATCGAACACGCCCGCCGACAGGTCGCCGGACTCGCGCACGGAGGTCGAGAAGGCCGTGCGCAGCAGGGTGAGCGCCTGCTCCTCGACCACCGAGATCAACCGGTTCCACATGACCTGCATGCGGATTTCACTGATGTCGCTCATGCCTGGCTGCCTTTGCGGATCAGAAGGATGGCACCGTCGCTCTGGATAACGGCGTCGAAGCTTGTGGTGACGACGGTGGAGGTTTCGCGCTCGACGATGACCACCGGGCCCGCTACACGATCGCCGGCACGGAGCAGGTCTCGTTCGACGATGCCATAGGTTCGTGGCTCGCCGCTGGCCGGGTCGAATACCGCGCGGGTCGTGGCCGGCTCATTGGTGCGGTGGCCCGTCGTCAGATCGTGCCGGGCGGTGGTGGGCCGAACATCCGTCGCCTTGACCGACCAGGTGACGATCTCGATTTCCAGCCCGTCCAGCCCTTCGATGGCGCGACCGAAGAAGCGCTGGTAGTTCGCCTCGAACAGATCCTTGAGGCTGGTGGCGGCACAGTCGCCGAACGGCTTGTCCGGCAAAAGCACGGGGATCTCCCAGCCCTGGCCGGCGTAGCGCATGAAGGCAGTGATTTCGCAAACGATCGTGCCGCTGGCGCCGGTCCGAACGAAGCCCTCGGCGGACGCCTTGAGCTCGCCAAGCAAGGCGTTGACCTCGGCAGGCTTGAATTGCGAGAGCCGCGTGAGCCTGGACGCCAGAGCCTCGTAGCCGAAGGGAGCCTTGAGGAAGCCGATCGCCGAGCCGACGCCCGCGCCCTTGGGAATGATGCACCGGTCGATGCCGAGTTTTTCGCAGAGCCTTGCTGCGTGAAGCGGTGCTGCACCGCCGAAGGCGATCATCAAATTATCGGAAATGTTCTTGCCGTTCTCGACAGCATGGACGCGAGCGGCATTGGCCATGTTCTCGTCGACCACCTCGCAGATGCCGAAGGCCGTCGACATGGCATCGAGCGACAGGCGCTCGCCCAGGTCGCGCAGGATGGCCAGTTCGGATGCGGACGTGTCGAGCCGGATGGCGCCGCCGGCGAAATTGTCGGGATCGAGCTTGCCAAGCACCAGATCGGCGTCGGTGATCGCCGGACGCTTACCGCCGCGGCCATAGCAGGCCGGGCCCGGCTCTGATCCAGCACTTTCCGGTCCGGTCTGGATGCGGCCCATGGCGTCTACCCAGGCGATGGAGCCGCCGCCGGCGCCGATCTCGATCATCTCGATCACCGGAATCGAGATCGGCATCCCGGAGCCCTTGCAGAAGCGATAGGTGCGCGCGACCTCGAAGGTCCGGGCCGTGCGCGGCACATAGTCCTCGATCAGGCATATCTTGGCGGTCGTGCCGCCCATGTCATAGGATACGACCTTCTCCAGGCCGAAGCGCCTGGCGATGTCGGCGGCAAAGATTGCGCCGCCCGCCGGACCGGACTCGACCAGCCGCACGGGGAATTCCGAGGCGGTTTCCACCGAGATCAGGCCGCCGCCGGAATGGATCATGAAAACCGGGCATGCGGCGCCCATTTCCTTCAGGCGTATCTGCAGGCGGGCGAGATAGTCCGCCATCTGCGGTCGCACATAGGCGTTGGCACAGACCGTGTTGAAGCGCTCGAACTCACGCATCTGCGGCGATACTTCAGCGCTGACCGAAATCGGAATGTTCAGCTTCCGGGCGAGAATTTCGCGAGCTCGGAGCTCGTGAGCCGGGTTGGCGTAGGAGTGGATGAAACCGATCGCCACCGAGCCGAAACCGCCGGCCGCAATCCGTCCGGCGATATCTTCCAGCGCTGCTTCGTCGAGCGGCTGCAGTTCCTGGCCCTGGGCTCCGATCCGGCCCTTGACCGTAAAGCGGTCCTCGCGCGGGATCAGCGGCGGCGGCAGTTGGAGATTCAGATCATACTGCTCGAAGCGGTTCTCCGTGCGCATCTCGATCACGTCGCGAAAACCTTCGGTCGTGACCAGTGCGGTCTTCGCGCCACGGCGCTCGATAAGCGCGTTCGTCGCCAGCGTGGTGCCGTGGATCACGATGTCGACGTCCGCCAGCGAAATGCCGGCGTCGCGCACGACGATCTCGATGCCGTCGAGGATCGCCTGCTCGGGCGCGGCATAGTTGGTCAGGATCTTGGTCGAGAAGATCGTGCCACGCACATCGAGCGCGATATCGGTGAAGGTGCCGCCGATATCCGCGCCGAGACGGATGTCATTTGCCGTACTGGTCATACGTTGGCCTTCTGCGAAGCGAGCGCTGCTTCGCGCATCTGGGACAGGGTCTGGCGCGGCGTGAGGGCTTCCGGGGAAATATCCAGCTCCAGGACTGCGCCGGTCGTCGACGCGAGCGCCCTGCCGAAAGCGCCGGCGAAATCAACGGTCGCGCCGACCCGCTCGGCGTGGAAGCCGTAGGCCCGGGCGATGCCTACGAAATCCGGATTTTCGATCGTGGTTCCCGACACGCGCGCCGGATAGTGCCGCTCCTGATGGGCGCGGATGGTGCCGTAGATGCCATTGTTCAGGATGAGGACGATCGGCTGCGCGCCGGCCTGCATCGCCGTTCCCAGTTCCTGGCAGTTCATCTGGAAATCGCCGTCGCCTGCAAAGCAGACCACGGTGCGGCCGGGACACGCAACCTTGGCCGCGATTGCCGCCGGCAGGCCGTAGCCCATGGCGCCGGATTGTGGCGCAAGCAGCCGTGCCTTTGGGCCGAATTTGAAGAACTTGTTTGGCCAGACGGTGAAATTGCCGGCGCCATTGGTCAGGATGACGTCGTCGGGCAGCGTCTCGCGCAACCAGCGGCTGACCTCGACCATGTCGACGGGGCCAGGCTGGGCTGGCGCCGTGAACGTGCCTTCGTAGCTTTGGCGCGCCTGTGACCGCCACTCGGCCCAGTCGCCCTTCACCGGCGACAGCGCTTTGGCGAAGGCGTTCGGTCCGGCATGGATGCCGAGCGAAGGCACATAGATCTTGCCGATCTCGCGATCCGACCCGTGGACATGGATCAACTTCTGCTTCGGCTCGGGCACGGACAGCAGCGTGTAGCCGTCCGTGGTCATCTCGCCAAAGCGCACATTGATCGCCAGGATGACGTCGGCGTCGCGGATCAGTTTCTTGACATGGGGAACCATGCCGACGCCCGCCTCGCCGACGAAGACTGGCGAGCCATTGTCGAACTGATCCTGGAAGCGAAACGCCGCGACCACCGGAATGTCGGAGGATTCTGCGAAAGCCTGGAGCACGGCGCGCCCTTGCGCCGACCAGTTGGCGCCGCCGATCAGGATGATCGGCCTGCGGGATGCGGCAAGCATCGACCGGGCCTCAGCCAGGGCATCGGCATCAGCGGCGGCCTCGAAAACCCTGGCCGGTCCGCTGAGTGCGGCAACATCGGTCAGCGTCGTCAGCATGTCCTCCGGCAAGGCGATCACCACCGGGCCGGGCCGCCCGGTGAGCGCCGTCGTCCAGGCCCGGGCAACGATTTCCGGCAGGCGCTCGACATCGTCGATCTCGACCGCCCATTTCGCCATCGTGCCGAACACGGCGCGATAGTCGACTTCCTGAAACGCCTCACGGCCGCGCATGTCGGTGCCGACCTGGCCGACGAACAGAAGCATCGGCGAACTGTCCTGCATGGCCGTGTGCACGCCGATGGACGCATTGGCGACGCCCGGCCCGCGCGTCACGAAACAGATGCCCGGAGAGCCCGTCAACTTGCCATAGGCCGAGGCCATGAACGCAGCACCGCCTTCATTTCGGCACAGCACATAGTCCAGTCTTCCGGCCGTGTCGTGCAGCGCATCCAGCACGGCCAGGTAGCTTTCCCCCGGCACGCCGAAGCTCTTGCTTGCGCCGAGCGCCATCAGGCACTCGACAAGAAGCTGGCCCCCATTGCGCATCATCCATCCACTTCTTGTTGGCCCAGGCGAAACGCCAGGGCTGATTGCAGCCGAACCTGCACTTTGGGGCATCGCGGCGAAATCAAGAAATCCCATTCATTGGAAAGTTCTTCTTTCCCGACGGGTTCGCGATGATGACGCCGGGGTTCATTGTGTTCAGCGGATCGAGGGCATGTTTCAGCCGGGCCATCAGGTCCCGTTCGACGGGACTGCGATTGCGGTCGGCCAATACGATCTTTGCCCGGCCCAGGCCATGCTCGGCGGCGAAGCTGCCCGCCATCTCGGTGGCGAGCGCCGCCAGTGCCTGTGCGATCTCCGGCGCCTTGCCGGCGAAATCGGCCTCTCCTTGCGGCGGCGAGAGATTGTAGTGGATGTTGCCGTCGCCCAGATGGCCGAAGGGATTGATGCGCACGCCCGGCAGTATGCCCTGGCAGAGCGCCTGCCCCTTGTCGATGAACTCGGCGATGCGGCCGACCGGCACGGAGATGTCGTGCTTGAGCTGCTCGCCCTCCAGCCGCTGGCCCTCCGGCTGTTCTTCCCGCAGACGCCAGAAATGGGCTCGCTGCGCGTCCGACATGGCCAGCGCCCCGTCCAGGATCAGCCCTCGCTCCATCCCCCATTCCAGAGCCGACGCCAGAATGTCATCCAGCTGAACGCGCGTGGAACTCGACGTCAGTTCCACCAGCACATGGACATCGCCCCGGCTTTCCAACGGGAAGCTCAGCCCGGGCAGATGCTTCAAGGCAAGCGAAAGTCCGAAATCGCAGAAGAATTCAAGACCGGTCAGGAATTCACCCGCCTCCCCCCGCAGATACGTGCCGAAGGCAACCGCGGCGGCGCTGTCGCCCAAGGTGAGAAGCGCCGTCGCCCGCTGCTTGGGCGCTGGAGAGAGCTTCAGGACCGCACGCGTGACGACGCCCAGCGTGCCCTCCGCGCCGCAAAACAGCTTGCGCAGTTGATAGCCGGCATTGTCCTTCTGCACCGCCCGCAATCCGTTCCAGATGGAGCCGTCAGGCAGCACGACCTCCAGGCCGAGGACGAGGTTCTGCATCATGCCATGGCGCAGCGCATGGCTGCCGCCGGCATTTGTGCCGATCAGCCCGCCGATCCGCGCGCTCCCTTCGGCACCCAGATGCATGGGAAAGACCAGGCCATGCGGCGCCAGCGCATCATGCAGCGCGGACAGGATGACGCCAGCATCGACGACAACCGAGCCGCTTGCCGCATCAGGCTCGCCGATCGCCGCCATGCGCGAAAGCGACAGGATGATGCCTCCGGCTCGTTCGACGACGGCGCCGCCGCACAGCCCGGTATTGCCTCCCTGCGGCACCACGTTCATCCCTGCGTCGCAGCAGAGCGTCACAATTTCGGCGACCTGCGCCGTGCTGATCGGCCGGGCCACGCCAAGCGGCGCGATGCCGTAGCGCTTCAGCCAGTCCTGGCGATAGGGCTCGGCCTCTTCTCCCGAAAGCCAGCCTTTCGGGCCGAGCATTTGGGCCAGCGCGGCGGCAGGATCAGTCATGTCGACCCCATCAATGGTCAAGCACTTGCGACAGGAACTGGCGCGTCCGTTCGTTCCGCGGCGTGGTGAAAAAGGTTTCCGGCGGCGCCTCCTCGACGATCTCGCCGCTGTCCATGAAGATGACCCGGTCCGCCACGCGGCGCGCAAAGCCCATCTCGTGGGTCACGCAGATCATCGTCATGCCTTCGGAGGCCAGCGTAACCATGACGTCCAGCACCTCGGAGACCATTTCCGGATCGAGGGCCGAGGTCGGCTCGTCGAACAACATGATCTGCGGCTGCATGCAAAGAGCACGCGCTATCGCAACCCGCTGCTGCTGACCACCGGACAGTTGGCCGGGATATTTCATGGCCTGCTCGGGAATGCGCACCTTTTCCAGATAGCGCCGGGCCGTTGCCTCGGCTTGCGCTCGCGGCTGCTTGCGCACGATCATGGGGGAAAGCATGCAGTTCTCCAGCACCGTCATGTGCGGAAACAGGTTGAAATGCTGGAACACCATTCCGACCTCGCGCCTGATCTCGTCGATGTTACCGACGTCGTCGTTGAGTTCGGTGCCGAGTACGGCGATCCGGCCGCCATTGTGCTGCTCGAGGCGGTTGATGCAGCGGATCATGGTGGACTTGCCGGATCCGGAGGGTCCGCAGACGACGATCCTCTCTCCCCGCTCCACGGCAAGGTTTACCCTCCGCAGCGCGTGGAACGTACCGTAGTACTTATCGAGGTTTTCGATGCGGAGCGCCGGCCCACCGGGTTCGGTCGAATTGCCTGATATCACTTGCGCGCTTCCTTACCGTTCGCTGATCGACATGCGGCGCTCGAGAAAGGCGCCATAGCGGGACAGGCTAAAGACGAAGACGAAGTAGATGAAGGCGATGAAGGCGTAGACCTCGACATAGGCGAAGCGCCATTCGCCGGTTCCGTAAGCGGCATTGCCGGAAGCCAGTATCTCGAAGAAGCCAACGATGATCACCAATGAGGTCTCCTTGAACGAGATGACGAACTGGTTGATGGTGGCCGGCAGGGCGTTGCGCATGGCCTGCGGCAGAAGGATGCGGCCGATGCGTTGCCAATAGCGCATGCCAAGCGCCATGGCAGCCTCCTCCTGTCCTGTCGGAACGCCCTGCATACCGCCGCGCACGATCTCCGCCTGATAGGCGGAGAAGAACAGGGCCGAGCCCAGGATCACCCGGTACAGCTTGTCGCCCTGCAGCCATTGCGGCAGCGCGAACGGCAAAACCACTGCAAATGTAAAGAGGATCGATATCAGCGGAAGCGAGCGGACCCCGTCGATGATGAGGCCGGTGGTGCGGGAGATCCAGGGCAGCTCCGACCGGCGCAGCAAAGCCAGGCAGATCGCGAGGGGGAAGCCGACCAGGCAGGTCGTCACGAAGATGAAGAGGGTGAGCGCCAGTCCTCCCCACGCTTCCTCGCCGACATGGGCGAGACCAAGCACACCGCCTTTCATCAACACGTAGAAAAGGGCCGTTCCGGCGCCCCATACGAGCGCAATTCGACGGCCCGTCCAGAATACCGGGATGCAGCTCAGCACCGTCATGACCACCACGACCACACAGGCCAGGGCCGAGCGCCATTGTTCTTCATAGGGATAGAGCCCGAAGAAGATGATCCGCCATCTGGCAGCAATGACCGACCAGCAGGCTCCCGCTGCCGCCTGGCAGGCTTCCGGCCCGCCGCTGGTCGTGAAGACAGCCGAGAAAACCGCCCAGTTCAGGAGCTTCCAGGCCAGGAAGACCATGATCGTCAGGCAAGCCAGCGACAAAACTGCCTGAAGCGGCGTCGCAAAGAAGCGTCGCCTCAAATCCTCGAGCCTGCCGGGAGCGGGCGGAGCGACAACGACCATCTCCATGTCTCAACCCCTCAGTTGATTGCCCTTGAGGGCGATTGCTTTGTTGATGCGATTGAAGACGGCGGCAAGGCTTAGGTTGATGGCAAGGAAGCCCGCCATCAGGATGCCGATCGCTTCGAGGGTCTGGCCGGAATGGTTGATCGTCAGCGCCACGATCATGAAGAAGTCGGTGAAGCCCACCGCGATGCCCATCGTGGTCGCCTTCATCAGCCAGACGTACTGGTTGGCGAGGATCGGGAGCATGGCGCGCAGCGCCAGCGGGAGCCGCACCAGCGTGAAGACCCGCCAGGGACTGAGGCCCAGGGAAAGTGCTGCCTCGACCTGGCCCTTGCCGACAGATTTGAAGCCTCCGCGTACGATCTCCGCGATGTAGGAGCCGCCATAGATCGCGATGGCGATGGCAAGTGTGGCGAACTCAGGTGGAATGCGCAGGCCGCCTCTCAAATTGAGCCCTTGCAGCGCCGGGAAGTCCAGCAGCGGCAGATCCGGCAAACGTCCAACGGCCAGACTGATAGCCGCGCAGACCAGTGCCGCTGCCGCGGCGGTAAATTGGATGGCGCGCCGCTGGCCGATTGGTTGGCTAAGGCGCGACGTCCTGCCCAGCCAGGTCGGCAGCACGATGGCCGCGACCACAGCCAATGTGGCTGCGGCAAACGCCGCATTGCTGACATTGGGAAACGGGATGTAGAGCCCCCGGCTGGTGAGCAGAAAGCCCCAAGCTTCATGCGCGCCGCGCGGTGTCGGCAGGTGTGTGATGATCGCGTACCAGAAGAAGACCTGGAGGATCAGCGGAATGTTGCGGAAGATGTCCACATAGGTGCGGCCGAGCAGCCGCGCCAAGTCGTTCGAGGACGTCCGCGCCAGACCGACGATCGTTCCCACGATCGTCGCCAGCATCAGGCCGACGCTGCCCAGAAACAACGTGTTGATGATGCCGATGAGGAAGTACCACCAATAGGGATCGTTGGCCGTGGCGGGCAACAGCGAGAAATTGACATCCCAACCCGTCGACTTGAACAGGAAGTTGAATCCGGAGGTAATCCCTTGCTCAGCCAGGTTGCGGCGAGCGATCACGATACCGGCAAGCACCAGCGCGGCGATCGAGCCGACATACAGGACCTGCAACAGCGTGTTGCGGACCTTCTGATTTCTCAGCAGGCTGACCATTGACCAATCTTTCTCGAATTGCCGTCGGGGTCCGCCTGGCCGGAGCCAGGTGGAGCCTTGAGCGGGATGCGTTGAGAACGGATCAGTCGATCACCAGCGGGAACAGGACACCGCCATTGTTCCACAGGTTGGTCAGTTCGCGGTCCATCTTGTAGGGCGAGTCCTTGCCGAGATCGCGATCGAAGATTTCGCCGTAATTGCCGACGTTCTTGATCACCTTGTAGGCCCAGTCGTCATCGAGACCGAGACCCTTGCCCATGCCTGGCGTGACGCCGAGGAATTTGGCGACTTGCGGCGAAGTCGGCTTGGCCTTGATCTCGTCGACGTTCTTGGACGTGATGCCTTCCTGCTCGGCAAAGATCAGGGTGCTGAGCGTCCAGTTGGCGATGTCGACCCAATTGTCGTCGCCTTGCCGCATGATCATGACTTCAGGCTCGACGGCGAGCACGTCAGGCAGGATGACATGGTCTTCGACCTTGCCCTTGGCGATGCGCGCAATAGCCAGAGTCGGCCCCCACTGCGCATAGAGATCGCAGCGCCCTGAGAAATAGGCTTGCTCCAGCTCCTCCGTCTTTTCAATCAGCACGGGCTCGAGCTTGATGCCAAGCTTGGCCGTATAGGCCGCGACCTGCTGTTCCTGCGACGTCCCGGCGGGAATGCAGATCGTGCCGCCGGCGGCATCCTTGAGCGACTTGAGATTGAGCTCCTTGTGCGCCATCACCTTGGTCGTGCCGAGGTAATAGGAGGTGGAGAATTGCAACCCGAGCTCAGTGTCGCGGCTGAGCGTGCCGCCTGATGCCTTGATGATGATGTCGACATCGCCCGACTGAAGAGATGGCCAGCGCTGGGCCCAGCTGATTGGCACGATCTTCAGCTTTGCCTGATCGCCGAAGACGGCCGTGGCCACCGCCCGGCAGAGGTCGATGTCCATACCCTTCCAGTTGCCCTTGTCGTCGACTTCGGCGAAGCCGAGATAGGATCCGTCATGGCCGGTGCAATTGAGCACGCCGCGAGCCTTGACGGTCTCCAGCGTCTTGCCGCCCGCCGCTTCGGCCGTCGCCGAGAAATGCACGAGGCCAAGGGCCATGGCAGCGGCCCCCCATTTCATCGTTTTCATGTTCCGTCTCCACTGTTGAGGTTGTTTGGTTTCTTGTTTTTGGAGGTCCGAAACGTTTCTTTCGGAACTCGGTCTCAAAGCCGCTCCTAGTCGGAAAGCGGGGCCGGTTTCGGCAGGGAGGAAATCTTCAGATCGCTGCCCCAGTCCTGCTGGGCGAGCCATCGATGAAGGGCGGCGACCGCCTTCACGCGCAGGTGCCCACGCGGGACGATCAGGTAGAATCCAGGGACTTCCTCCGGCCGCATGTCGGCAAGGGCGTCGCGGCCAACCGGCGCGACCAGCGCGCCCGACCTCAGATCTTCCTCGGCGTCGATGACGGAGACGAGCCCGACGCCGATGCCTTGCAAGGTTGCACGGCGCATGGTTGCCGCATCGTCGAAGCTGATGCTTCGGTTGCCATCCGTCAGTTCTACACCGAGATGCCGCAGAATATCTGGCCACAGCCGCTTCGACTTGACGGTGTCGAGCAACGTGAACAGTGTCAGGTCCTGCGCCGACTTGATCTTCTCGCCGATGGCCGGGGTGCAGCAAATGACCTTCGGATCCGGCACCAGCAGCGTGGTCTCGTAGTCCGGCCAATTGCCGTAGCCCCACTGGACGGTCATATCGATGTCGTCGCGTCCGAAATCGGGCAGGTCGACCATCGTCGTCAGGCGCAGATCGGCGCCCGGCAATATCTCCCGGAATAGGGATAGCCGCGGCAGCAGATAGTGGGTCGCGAAGTAAGGGCTCGCATTCAGGTTGATGCGGTCCCGGTAGTTCGACTTGGTGACGCGGCGAACGCCTTCCGAGAACTCGTCAAATCCGGCTTTGACATAATGCGAGAGAAGGATGGCCGACTCTGTCAATTCGACCGACCGGCCCTTGCGCTCGAACAGCGTCACCTGAAGCGTATCCTCCAGAAGCTTGATCTGCTGTCCGACGGCCTGCGGCGTGACCAGCAATTCATCTGCCGCCTGCCGAAAGCTCTTGTGTTGCGCGACGGCGTGGAAAACGCGAAGCGCATTGAGCGACGGAAGGCGCAGCTTGCCGGTCATTGTAAATTTCGCTCCTTCTCGCTTGAGGTTCGGTTGATCGTGCACCGCTGCAATTCAGTCGCCGTCGGCGCCAAAAACAGCTCAGGCATATATGTAACCACCTGAAACTATTACGTTTTCTCCCGTCATGTAGGTGTTCTTGGGACCACCGGTCATCAGCACCCACTCGGCAATCTCGGTGGGCTCGGCGCCACGCCCGAGCGGGCTCGCCTTGGCCAGTTCCTCGAGGAAGCCGAGGGCTTTTGCCTTCTCCGTGGCCATGCCGGCCGGGGCTACCGAATTCACCAGGATCCCGTGCTTTGCCACGTCATGAGCGAAGGAGCGGGTAAGGCTGACCACCGCGGCCTTCGTTGCCGCATAGTGGGCGTTCTGCGGATGCGCCTTGAACGCGTCGACTGAAGTCAGGTTTACGATGCGGCCGCGGACATGGCTCTTCGGCTCCTGCGATTGCATGTGGCGAACGGCAGCCACCATCATGTGGTAGGTGCCTTTGATGTTGATGCCATTGGAGGCATCCCAATCGGCGTCGGAAATCTCGAGGATCGGGCGGCGCGGGTAGATTGCGGCGCAATTGATCAATGTGTCGATGCGCCCGAGCTTGGCAACGATGGCGTCGAAGGCGGCGTGGCACTGAGCGCCGACCTGAATGTCACACGCAGCGGCCGCAGTCGGCAGGCCCTTGGCCTTTGCCGGTGCGAGCGCGGATTCGGCAGCTTCCTGGTTTATGTCGATGATGCCGATCTTTGCCGCCCCGGCCTCTACAGCCATCCCAGCCAAAAGAGCGCCGAGGCCGGCGCCGCCACCGACGATCAGAACGGAAAGATCCTTCATTCCAGTTTTCCTTACTTGGTGCCGCTCGGCGAGGTTGGCCAGGTCGGCATGATGTCGAAACGGGTAACGTCGGCCCATGTGGGCAGGGTGAGCACCGCGACGACCATCCTGGCCACGTCATCAGGCTGCACCACCTTGCCGGCGTACATGGCCGCGCGCGCCTCGGCGTCTAGGATGTCGTTGTAGAGCTGCGTCTCGACACGGCCGGCAACGATCTCGGTGACGCGTATGCCGAACGGGGAGAGGTCGGCGCGAAGCGCGGCGGCAAAGCCTGATATCGCCGCCTTGGTGGCCGAATAGACGGCAATGTTGGAATACGCAGCGTGGCCCGCGGTGGAGCCGGTGAACAACACGTGGCCGGACTGCCGTTCGCGCATCCGCGGGACAACGAGGCGGGTGAGCAGGATTGCCGCGCTGAGGTTTACCTCCAGCGTGGTGTCGATATCGGCGATCGTCATGTCGGCGAAATTGCCGAGAGGCGGCATGATCCCGGCATTGTTGATCAGCACGTCGATGGTGAGATCCGCCACGACCGATTCCAGCGCCTCGCGGTCGGTGATGTCGACGGCGATCGGCACGATGCTGGCCCGCTCGGCCTGCAGCTCCTTGAGCGCCGCCTGGCTGCGCCCGACCGCATAGACGTCATAGCCAGCGTCGCTCAATGCGATCGCTATGGCCCGCCCTATGCCACTCGTAGCTCCGGTGATGAAGGCTGTCGTCACGTGGGCTTTTCCCGTTTGCCTGGTTTTCAGTGTGCGGCCTGGACCGATGCCGCGAAACCAAGAAAACCAGCAAAAAGGAAAGATAAACTTTCGAAAGATCGCCTTGCCTCCGAAATCTCTCGCGGGGTTTGTACGGTCGCGGAGGCCGCAAACTCAGGGAAACAGCGAGAAGGTGGTGCCATCTGCCCACTGGAAACGATCCCTGCTGGCCGGCGGAGCAAAAACATGGCTTTCGCAATGCGTGGCTAATTTGGTTCCGGGCGAACGGCTATACGATCGAAGTCGCCAGGCCCTATCCGCCGGTCGGGACGGGCCTTTTCAGATCGGTGAAGAGGGAGGCCGCGGCGGCCTTCTGCTCCGCATCGGTTGCCTCGACACCCGAAGCCCGTGCCAAGGCTCGCACGCGCCCGAGGCTGTTGTGCAGGTGCTTGCGCATGGCTTGGCGAGCAGCGCGAGCGTCCTGCCTTTCGATGGCGTCGACGATGGTTTTGTGCTCGTTGTGAATGCGTGCGTAGTAGCTGTCCTTGAGTGCGGGCGTAACCACGTAGCCCAGTTGAAAGCGTGGAACGATCATCGGCCTGAGGTAACTCAGGAAACCATGGATGAATTCATTGCGTGCCGCCTTGGCGATCGCCAGGTGGAAGTCGTAGTCATAATGGATCTGGACGACAGCGGGATCTGCCTGCTGGGCGTCGACCTGTTCCATCACTGCTCGGATTCCATCCGCCTCCGCATCCGTGCGCCGTTCCGCGCAGAGTCCAGCAGACTCCACTTCGACACTTAATCTTAGTTCGAGCAGGGCGATGGTTTCCGGCAAGGTCCTGAGCGCCTCGTCCGGTATCGAGAAATTGCGCGGCGCCGGCGTTTCGCTCACGAACATGCCGCGTCCCTGCTGCGGCACCACCAGGCCTTCGGAGCGCAGCCGCGCCACCGCTTCCCGCACCACCGTGCGGCTGACGTCGTATTCGGCGCAAAGCTCCGCCTCGGTCGGCAATTGCGCACCGGGCAGCAGCGATCCTGAACGGATCTTTTCAGACAGGCTCTCCGCCACGACGGTGGACAGCGGCTTGCGCTTCGTCATCAGTCTCCCTCTCGCCAGATTCGGGATGATGCCCGAACCGACAGGACCATTCAAACCGCCGCGGTGACGATCAACTCGACCAGCATTCCGGGCTTGGCCATGCGTCCTTCACCGGAAGAGCGCGCCGGTGCATGTTCCTTCGGCATCCAGGCGTCCCAGACCGTGTTGACCTCATCGAAATCCCTGACGTCGTCCAGCCACATCTGCACGTGAAGGATGCGGGACTTGTCCGTGCCTGCCTTGGCCAGCAGCGCATCGATCTTGCCGAGCACCTCGCGCATCTGGTCGGCCGCGGACCGGCCGGGTCTGGCGACCTGGCCGGTGAGATAGAGCGTGCCATTGTGGATGACGCCGTGGTGGATGCGGGTATCGAAGTCGAAGCGCTGGATATCACTCACTGGATTGTCCTTGTCAGATTGCCGGCGTCTGCCGGATGGGGTTGCCCTGCAGGTACTGCGCGTAAGGCGCCTGAACGAGCCAGCCGGCATCGACGGGCAGGGTCACGCCGGTTATCGACGCGGCACGCTCCGAGCAGAGGAACAAGGCCGCCTCGGCAACGTCGCGCGGCTCGACGAAGCGGCGCAGCGCCGTGGTGGCCTGGATCGCTTCGGGATTGCGTTCGCCCTTGGCGATCCTGGCCATCAACCCATCGGAAAGCGTGTAGCCGGGCGCCACCGCATTGACGCGCACCCCGCGCGGGCCGAGTTCGGCTGCAAGGATCTGGGTCAGCGCCAGAACGGCATGCTTTCCAGGAGTATAGGCTGGCAGCGACAGCGGCGCGAAAGAGGCAAGCGACCCGACATTCAGGATGGCGCCGCGACCGGCAGCCGACATCAGCCGGCCGAAGACCTGGCACCCCAGCAGGGTGCCGCGATAATTCACCCTCCACAACCTCTCATCTTCGTCCAGGTCCTGGTCGAGCACGTGCTTGCCGCTCTGCAGGATACCGGCACAATTGACGACGACATGCGGCGTGCCGAACGCATCGCTGACGGCCTGCGCCAGCGCTTCCACCGAGTGGGCATCGGCAACATCGGTCTGGGCAAACAGAGCGCGCGGCGCGCCCGCCGCGCCGCAGGCGTCGACCGCCTGATTGCCTCGTGCCGCATCCCTGCCGGCGACGACCACATTGTAGCCGTCCTCGGCGAAGCGCGTCGCGATCGCGCGTCCGATGCCGGAAGTGCCGCCGATGATGACGGCGGTCAGTGTCTCAGCCATGGCTGCGATCCTTCCGCTCGATGTCGAAGAAAGCGGACATTGCTTCGACCTGGAAATCCATCATCGGGCGCCCCGGCTGGATGCGGCAGCCGATCTCCTTCGCTGCCCTGAGCAGCGCCGTCTCGGCCGGGTCCATGATGATGTCGACGACCGTCATGTCTGGAGTCAGCTTGGTCGCATCCATAGGCAGCGGATCGTTGGCCTTCAGCCCGGAAGGCGTCGCGTTGATCGCCATGTCCATGCCAGACGGATCGGGTTGTCCGACCTCGATACGGCATTTTGGAAACGCCTTGCTGACGAGCGAAGCGAGCTTCTCCGCGCGGCCACTGTCGATGTCGGCCAAGCGGATCTCCGCAGCGCCCTCTTCGGCCAGACAGTAGGTCAGCGACGCGCCGGCGCCGCCGGCGCCGACCTGGAGGATGCGGCGGCCGGCAATCTGATGCCCGCCCGCCTTGAGCCCTTCGATGAAGCCGACGCCGTCGAAATTGTCGGCGTACCAGCTTCCATCCGGCAGCCGGCGGACCGAATTGGCGCTTTGGACTCGTGCGGCGCGGTCGTGGGCGGCGGAACACTTGTGGTAGACCGCGATCTTGTAGGGCACCGAGATGATCACGCCGCGGATGTTCTCGGCCGCCGTGATGCCGGCCCAGAAGGTTTCGAAATCCTCCGGCCGGCAGCTCAGCGGTACCATGAGGCTGTCGAGGCCCTTCTGCTCGAAGATCTCATTGAATATGCCGGGGCTCTTGGCATGTGCCACTGGATGGGCCAGCATCACGAAGATGTCGGCCTTGCCGGTTCCGCGCATCGGTTCACTCCTTTTCTTTTGACTGTTCATGATCGCTCAGGATTTTGGGCGCCCGGACGTATCTTGCAGCGAATTAATGTCATATGATATAGGACATCATACAAATTTCAATGAACCGTCTTTCACGGGAGACCGATCGCAAAAATGCAGGAGCGCCGCAACACATTGAAGGCCGCCATGGCGGCAGGCCGGGCTCACATCGGCATCTGGTGCTCGCTAGCCTCGGCCCTGACCACCGAGATCGTCGCGGGCTCCGGCGCCGGCTGGGTGCTGATCGACGGCGAGCACAGCCCCAACCATCTGCGCAGCATCATGGCGCAGCTGCAGGTGATGGGCGGCTTCGATAGCGAGGCGGTGGTGCGGCTGCCGTCCGACGACGCCAATTTGATCAAGCAGGCGCTGGACATCGGCGCACGCAGCCTGATGATCCCCAATGTGCGGACGGCGGAGCAGGCGCGCACCATCGTCGCCGCGATGACCTATGCCCCGGGCGGCGTCCGCGGCTTCTCCGTCGGCCATCGCGCCAACGCATTCGGCCGCATCACCGGCTATCATGCCAATGCGCGCGCCCAGCAGTTGCTTGCCGTGCAGATCGAGGACGAGACCGGCGTCGCCAATGCCGCCGAAATTGCCGCGGTTGACGGCGTCGACGTCCTCTTTGTCGGTCCTGGGGACCTGTCCACCAACATGGGTGCGATGGGCAACCCCGGCGCGGCGCATGTGCAAGAGGCAATTTCGTCCGTACGCAAGGCCGCAACGTCGGCAGGCAAGGCAAGCGGCATTTTGGCGCCAGTCAAGGCAGACGCCGACCGCTATCTCGCCGACGGCTTCACCATGGTTGCCGTCGGTTCCGACCTCGGCCTGCTGGCGCGGGGTTCGGATGCCCTGGTCGCTTCGTTCAACCAATAGACCGGAGACAGACTGTGGCAATCCCTCCTTACAAGGCGCCGTCGCGCACGAGCTATGACATCGTCATCGTCGGCGGCGCGGTCATCGGTTCGTCGACGGCCTATTGGCTGAGCCAGGCGCAGGGCAGCGGCGCCTCGATCCTCGTGGTCGAACGCGACAGCAGCTACGAGTTCTCGTCGACGGCGCTCTCCACCAGCGCCATCCGCCAGCAATATTCCAATCCGATCAATGTGAAGATCAGCCAGTTCGGCATCGAGATCATTCGGACCTTCCAGGAGCGGATGGCACCCTTCTACAAAGACGAACCGGCGCCCGACCTCGGCTTTCGCGAGCATGGCTATCTCTACTGCTGCTCACCCGATGGCGTGGAGGCGGCGCGTGAGCGCGTCGATCTGCAGCGTAGCCTTGGCGCCCACACGGTCTTCCTCGAGCCAGGTCCGCTGAAGGAGCGCTTTCCCTGGTTGAATGTCGAGGATCTCGGCGGCGGTTCCTGGGGGGCGCGGGAAGAGGGCTGGTTCGATTCCATGGGCATGATGAACGGGTTCCGCCGGGCCGCCCGCGCCAGCGGTGTCGAGTATATCGACAATGCCTCGACGGGACTGGATGTTGCCGATGGGCGGGTCATCTCGGTGCGCCTCGCGACCGGCCAGACGATCGGCTGTGGAACACTGGTCAACGCCGCAGGCCCGCGCGCGCAACAGGTCGCCGCCATGGCCGGCCTGTCGATCCCCGTCGCGCCCTACAAGCGCTACAGCTTCGTCTTCGCCAGCGCCAACCCTATCCCCGGCCGGATGCCCAATGTCATCGACCTGTCCGGTACGTTCGTGCGTCCCGAAGGGGAGCTTTTCCTCACAGGCAACACGCCGCAAGACGACGGACCGGCCGACTACGACGACTTCGAGATGCACCATGAAGAGTTCGACGACTACATCTGGCCGGCGCTCTGGCACCGCATTCCAGCCTTCGACGCATTGAAGGTTCAGACGAGTTGGACCGGCCATTACGAGTACAACATGCTCGACCACAACGGCATCGTCGGTTTCCACCCGGAGGTGACCAACTTCATGTTCGCCAACGGGTTCTCCGGGCACGGCCTGCAACAGTCACCGGCCGTAGGCCGGGCAGTATCGGAGCTGATTATCCACGGGGCCTTTCAGACGCTCGACCTGTCGCCATTCAGCTACGAACGCATAGAGCGCGATGAACCGTTCCTGGAAGAAGCAGTGATCTGACCAAGTTCCATCCATTCTCGACTTGCTTGGATTGCGCCGTGTGAAGCGCCAAGAGCATTCATGATTTGCCTAAAAATGACTAATCGTCCAAAGGCCGAGGGCAATGCGAACCACTTGCAGAATGTGGTTCGCAGTCGGGCAGGTGACGGTCGTAAGAACAGGCGCTGACACAGTCGATTGCTCCTCATTGCTGCACTTGCCGTAGCGCTCGGGAACTGTTCGATGGCTCTCTGGAGGTGATCGAGGGCCTTCGATTTCCGGCAGAAGAAGAACCGCAACCGTCACGGCGGCCGCGAGATGTTTATCCCCATCGTCGACAAGCTGGCGCAAGCGTTGGCGCCACTCGATCGTTCGAAAGGCGGGACGGTGCTGAAGAATGCCTATGGGCGTCTATTCGCGGAAAAGAGCCTCACCGGCATGATGGCACATTGGAACAAGCAGGCCGGCATTCCGGAGGGCTACACTCTGCACGGGCTACGCCGTACTTCGGCACATATCTCGCCGAATGCAACATCCAAGCGCGCGCCATCATGGAGGCGATGGGGCATTCTTCCGTGACGGTCACGGACGAATATGTCCGAGAGGCCAACAAGAAGCGAATGGCTGTCGACATAGCCCGCGCCATCAACGAACGTGCGATGAAGCAGCGAGCGGCACTGCGCGTCGTCAAGTAAGTGAAATCAACCGACCATGCGCAGGGCGGCATATCGGCCGCCCTTTCCTTTGGGCCCACAATGGGCCAAAACGTTTTGGGCCGAGGCATATTTTTATCAATAAAATCAATAGTTATGGCGGGTCCGGAGGGACGTCGTCTTTTCAACAAAAACAATCGGTTAGCGGGTGGTTCGCCCAGCCATATCCTTCGTATGTTCTCGTATTCGGTGGCGAACGCAGCGGTGATGACTCCGAATAAATGCCCGTCCGGCGTCACTTTGCCGAGGCAACATTAACGGCAGACCAACTTCGGGGACACGCAATCACTGATACCGACATTCGGCGATCGCGGCGATTTGACGGAATTTTGCCGCATCTCGTCGCCTGCACTTTTCAGCACACGGCGACGGATGTCGACACTCCTCGCCATCTGCTTCATTCCGCCGCTCGGAGCGGCCACAGGATTATTCGCCTTGCCAACGTCGATGCGCTGACCCCACTGAGATCGCGCGCTGGCTCAGCGGCAACTCTTTTCTACCGGTCCATCGGCCGCCCTCGCGAGTCAGGAAAATTGCGCATTTACATTCCAATTGATTTTTGGATACTAATTGGCATCTGAGTGATTTCCCACGCCGTGGATCTATTCCGAAAGCTGCCACGGAGGCGCAAGGTCGGGGCGATCCAGCCGGTGAATTGACACTCATTTGGGAGGACATCTTGGCTTTTGCTGCACGGGTTCTCACCGCGCGGCGCGAGCGCTGCTCTAGCGCCGCGACGGCAGCCGCGTCGGAAATACGCTCCTGCACGCGGCGGCCTGCGACCTGGTTTTCAGGTGAAACTCGCTAAAGCCCGTGTCACCAGCCGGGCCGCCAAGTGAAATAGCGAAGACAAAATGGAGGAAGTGACATGGCAATGACGAATGAGGCACCGAAGAGCCTCGAGAGCATCTTGGAGGCAGCGGGAGGACCGGTAAACCTGCTCCGCGGCTCCAACCTCGGGCCCTACCGCTTTCCCGTCATTCCGCCCGAGTTCACGAACTGGCGCGACGAAGTGCGTGCGTGGAAGGATAGCTGCGCGCTGCTCGAGCAGTCCTACCACATGACTGAACTGCACCTGCGCGGGTCGCAGGTCATCCCCTTCCTCTCGGAGATCGCTGTCAACAAGTTCGACCCGTTCCCGGTCCTGCGCGCCAAACAGCTCGTGCTGGCGGGCCACGACGGGTTCTACATCGCCGACGCCATCATCTTCCGTGAGGCCGAGGACTTCTTTCGCATCGTCGGCGCTCCCTTCGCAAGCGACTGGGTGCTCTACAATGCGGAGAAGAGCAACTATGATGTCGAGGCGAAAAAGGACGACAATTTCTCGATCCGCTCCGGCACACGCGAGGTGTTCCGCGTCCAGATCCAGGGGCCGAACGCCCTTGCGCTGATGCGCGAGGCGAGCGGCGGCGGCCTGCCGGAGATCAAGTTCTTCAACATCGGCGAGTTCCAGATTGCAGGCAAATCCGTCCGTGCCCTCCGGCACGGCATGGCCGGCGAACCCGGATTCGAGATCTACGGGGCCTGGGACGACCAGCAGGCGGTGCGCGAGGCGCTGGAGAAGACCGGCGAGAAATACGGGATGCGCAAGATCGGCGCCCTTGCCTACTCGACCACTGCACAGGAGTCCGGCTGGGTGCCGATGCCGCTGCCGGCCATCTATCACAGCGATGACATGAAGCCCTACCGCGAGTGGCTGAACAACTACTTCCTGGAGGCGGTCGCCTCACTCGGCGGCAGTTTCGTGTCGGACGACATCACGGACTACTATGTCGACCCGATCGAGCTCGGCTACAGGAACGTGATCGACTTCGGCCGCGACTTCATCGGCCGCGACGCCTTGCTGGAGAGGGCGAACAACCAGCGCCGCACGAAGGTGACGCTTGAGTGGAACGACGAGGATGCGGCCGCCGTGATGCAGGACTCCATCTTCCCGGCCAACGGCACCCCCGCCAAGTTCCTCAACATGCCGATGCCCATGTACGCCACATTCCAGGTCGATGCCGTCATGAAGAAGGACAAGGTTGCGGGGATCTCGACCTGGCCGTCTTTCACGGCAAACGCCAACCGCTTTATCTCGCTGGGGCTTGTCGAAATCGAGCATGCACAACCGGGAACCGAAGTCACGCTTGTGTGGGGCGAGCCTGATTCGCGCCGCAACACGGTAGAGAAGCACCAGTTGCGCGAGATCAGGGCGAAGGTTGCACCGGCACCCTACTTCGAAAAGGTGATCAAGACCGGCAAGCATTGACGCCTGGGCATCGTCGCCTGACGGCTGGCCGCGCACGGATCGAAGATTTCGCCGCCCACTGCTGATCAGGCGGCGCCCTCCAGATAGCGCCTGTCGAAGACGCCTTCAGCCGCCTCGCGCTTCGACTTGTCGAGCAGGTTCGCCCTGACCATCAGGTCGATCGTCGTCTTGAGCGCCCTGTCCGACACGGCAAGGCCTTGCGGCCACATGCCCATGCCGCGCATGTATTCCAGCCCCCGCCGCGCCAGGGATCCACTGTCGGGCGTGGTGATGCGCTGGAAGATCGGCAGGGTAATACCTTGGTTGGCCGCCTCGTTGGTGACCGCATGCGCCTCGATCAGCGCCTTGAGGAAGCTGGTCACCACATCGCGGTTCGCGCCGAGCCAGGGAGCCTTTCCGATGATGGCGGTGAAGACGATCTCGGGGATAGCGGCGCAGACCTCCCCGAGCAGGCTGTAGCCCTGGTCCTGCGCGAGGAAGTTCCACGGCGCGGGCTGCGGAGCGCAGTCGATATCGCCCGCCTGGAGCGCCTCCCACCGCTTCGTATGAATGCCGGCCAAGGCAAACTCATAGTCGCCGGGATAGTGCAGCCCTTCCGCGGCCAGCATGACCTGCGTGTAGATCGCAGTCCCCTCCGTCAGCGAGGAGGTGCCGATCCTTTTCCCCCTCAGCTCGGCGAGCGAGTTGATGCCCGAGCGCGCCACGATGGACATCGGCAGGCGCACGGCGTTGGCTGCCACGATACGCAACTCTCCTCCCCTGACGAAGTCTGCGACGGCGCCTTCCGGCGGCGTGATCGCCAGGTCCGCTTCGCCTTCGAGAACGGCCGTGGTTGCCTTTTCGACACTGCCCATCCGCTTGTAGACGATGCGGATGCCGTGCTTTTCGAAAAGGCCCTGTTCGTCGGCAACGAAGACGGGGAGCCAGTTGAACCCCTGCGCGCCGCCCGCGAGCCGAAGATCGACTGGGCCGGCGGGTTCCAGATTGGTCATGACGATGTCCTCCCTTGAAACGTCCGGCGCGAGCACCGGCTTGCTCATCTGTATGGCGAGATGTGGGTCGCTACTGCGACCTTGGCGCCATTCACATTGACAGGCATATCAGATCGAGATACTAATTGGTATCTAAAGAACAATTGGTATGTCAATATATCGATCGGTGAATCGGCTGATGCAACATCAAGCCGAGAGGGAGGACGTATGCACATTACCAAGAGTATTGCCGACGGCCGGCGGTTCGAAGCATTGACGGACTTCTGACATGAGCGGCCTCGCGCGATCGCCACAGGAAGCGCTGATCCTGGGCATGGCTGTGCTGGGTTTGCTGGCGCTTGTCGCTGCTGGACTGCTGCGCTGGCTGCGCGCCGGGCGGGTCTGGACAGACCTCCTGGTGCCGGCCTCCTTCCTGGTCGCCTACTGGCTCGCCTACAACAAGGTGCCGTCCTTTCCGCCCGTGGGCGCGGTCAACAAGATCTTCTTCGTGGCCGTGATCGGAACGGCGCTCGGTGTCCTGGTCGAGGCCGCCGGCCGCGGCGGGCTGGGTCGTGCACTCGTCCTTGCCCAACCGATCGCGTCTGCCGCGTACATTGGAACGGCTCGGCTGCCCGATGCGCTCCTAGAAGTGGCGGCGGCTGCGCTATGGGGCCTGCTGGTGATGTATGGCCTTTCCCGTGGAACAGGTCAGTCCGAGGACGAATCTGGCACGAGGCGCGCCACACTGCTCGGCATTGCATGCGCCGGATTCGCGCCGATCGCGCTGTTGGGAGCGTCGTCCTCGAGCTTCCAGCTCAGCCTGCTTTTTGCAGCCGCCATCGCGGCCATTGTCGCCGCCAACATTTCAAATCCGAACTTCGGATTTCGCTCCGCATCCCTTCTTGGGGGAGCAGGGGGCATGATCGCGGCCGCGCAAACCGTCACGCTGATCACGCGCAAGACCGACATGCTGGCGCTCGCCGTGCTCACCTTGGTCTTTGTCACGCCTTTTGTCGTCGATCCGATCCTGCGCCGGGTCCGCGCCACGAACAAGGTCGTTCAACTCGCCGCATTTGTCGGGATGTGCCTGCTGTCTGTCGGTGCATCCGTGGCGACTGTGATTGCGCGGTACGGCTCAAGCTTCCCGGTATGACCCGGGAAAGGACTGTCAAAACCATCAACAGGGAGGAACTACAACCATGTCGAAGTTACTGCGCACCACCTTGCTTGCCGCTACCATCGCCTGGCTGCCGCTGACCGCCGAAAGAGCGGCGGCCGGGACATTCGATATTGATCCCGTGCATTCAGGGATCGCATTCTTCATCGATCATCTCGGCTTCTCGCAGGTGATCGGAATCGCGAAGGAATTCTCGGGCTCGTTCCAGTTCGACGCGACAAAGCCGACGGAAAGCAGCCTCGATGTTGCGGTGAAAGTTGCGGGGATCTCGACCAACAATAGCCAGCGGGATAGCGACATCCAGGGCGCGGACTGGTTCAATGCAACGGAGTTCCCCCAGATCACCTTTGTCGGGCACGAATTCAAGGCGGTCGACGCCAAGTCCGGCACGATCGCCGGCGATCTAACCATCGCCGGCGTCACGAAACCCGTCACGCTGGACGTCACCTTCAACAAGGAAGGCCAAAACCCGTGGGACAAGAGCCACGTCGTCGGCTTCAGCGCTCGCGCTTCGATCAAACGCAGCGACTTCGGCATGAAAGCCGCGCTAGGAATGATCGGCGACGATGTGAGCCTCGTTGTTCAAGTTGAAGGGCGTGCCCGTTCGTAGGCCAGCGGTGACGTACCCGGCAGGCAACAAGCCTGCCGGGTACCTCGATTCCGCGCAATGGCAGGAAGCGAAGCGCATTGGCGCGGTCCGCCTCCTTCCGGCCAATTGAGAAACTCTCGTCGGTGTATCGCGCCCGATGAAACGTTCAGTGGCCTATTCCGCCGCCACGGGATCCCTTCGCCCGAAAGAATCGCCACCTTGCGCAAAAAGGTGGCTTGCATGAGCAATGACATTCTCGGTCGTCTCGCGGATATGCCGCTCAACCAGATCCTGTGCCGTGGCCGTGTCGCGGGCGATCACCCGATCCATGATCATCTTGTGCTCGACGTCCTTTGCCCGCCATTGCGGGCGAAACTGCGAGGACATCCTGCGGTAGCGGTGGGCGCGCTCGAAGAGCTTCTGCCGGATTTCCAGCAGATTTGGCGACCCACATGCAACGACCAGGGAAAAGTGGAACGCGCCATGCAACGCGGCCCAGTCGTCGGAGAGATAGTAGCTCGCGCCGAGCCGGCTTTGCAGGCGATCCATCCGATGGAAGTTGGCCATAATGTCGGCCTCCCAGCGATCGTCGCCACGATCGATCGCCAGCCTGATGCACTGCCGTTCGATGAGCACGCGAACATCGGTCAGATCGTTGAGATCAAAGAGCGAGACCGGCGCGACCAGGAAACCGCGCTGCCCCTCCGCCACAACCAGACCTTCGGCAACCAACCGCGAGAGGGCCTCGCGCAAGGTGGAGAAGCTTACTTCATACAGCTCCTTCAGCGTTTCGAAGCGCAGCTTGGTTCCCGGCTTCAAGGCGCAGCTGATGATATCGCTCCGCATGCGCGCCAACACATCCCCGGCGCGTGTCTCACCGGCAGGCCTGAGGGTGGTGCTCATGCATACGACTCCGCATTGAATTAGCGCGGAGATTACTGCGGATTTTCGAAATAATCAAACCTGTCGCCCTGAGGGTACGGGTACCGCCGTCCGGCGGGTGAGCAACAGGGCGTAGGTCTTAGCGGTCGGACAACAGCCTCTCGGCATGCCAGCGCAGATGATCGTCCATGAAGGTCGAAATGAAGAAGTAGGAGTGATCGTAGCCCTCCTGCATGCGCAGGACGAGCCTGATGCCCGCCCGGTCGCACGCCTCCTGGAACAGCCACGGCCGCAGACCGTCCTGCAAAAACCCATCGGCCGTGCCCTGGTCGACCAGGAATTCCGGGAAGCGCGCACCGTCCTCGACGAGCGCGCAGGCATCATGCCCGCGCCATGCCGCCTCGTCGCCGCCGAGATATTTTTCGAACGCCGGCCTCGACCAGCCGGCGGTGGTCGGATGCACGATCGGCGCGAACGCCGAGCAGCTTCGGAAGCGGGCGGGATTCTTCAGCGCAATCGTCAGTGCGCCATGCCCGCCCATCGAATGGCCGAAGATCGCCTGGCGCGTCATGTCGGCGGGAAATTCCCGTGCGATCAACGCCGGCAATTCCTCGGTGACATAGGAATACATGCGATAGTTCCCGGCGTAGGGCTCTTGCGTTGCATCGACATAGAAGCCTGCACCGTTGCCGAACTGCCAGTTGTCTTTTTCATCCGGAACGTCGGCCCCGCGCGGACTGGTATCAGGGCAAACGACGATCAGGCCGAGTTCGGCGGCCATGCGCCTGTACTCGCCCTTGTCCATCACGTTGGCATGGGTGCAGGTCAATCCTGACAGGTACCAGACGACGGGCAGCGGACCTTGCGCCGCCTGAGGTGGCACGAAAACGGCAAACGTCATTTCGCAGGCGCAGGCATCCGAAGCGTGGGAATAGACACCCTGGATACCGCCATGTGATTTGGCGGCGGAAATCGGCTTCATCTGTTCTGGCATGTGTTCCTTCTCCGCCAAACGCCAACCATGGCCGGTGTATCTACCGCAGCGTTTGTGATTGCAGCAAGCTTGGTGGACCGACCAACGGGCATTCCGGAACGCCCGTGTGGCTTCCGCCGATCATAGAGCTTTCAGCGCGGCGTGTGGCTCATACCGATCAGTAGACCACGACGCTGCGAATGCTCTCACCGGCATGCATGAGGTCAAAACCCTTGTTGATGTCCTCGAACTTCAGCGTGTGGGTGATCATCGGGTCGATCTGGATCTTGCCGTCCATGTACCAGTCGACAATCTTCGGCACATCGGTGCGGCCGCGTGCGCCGCCAAAGGCGGTGCCCATCCAGGTACGCCCGGTAACGAGCTGGAACGGCCGCGTCGAGATCTCCTGGCCGGCGCCGGCAACGCCGATGACGACCGACTTGCCCCAGCCGCGGTGTGAGGCTTCCAGCGCCTGGCGCATCACCTTGGTGCTACCGGTGCAGTCGAAGGTGTAGTCGGCGCCGCCGATCTGGTCGGCGCCGCGCTTGGTCATGTTGACCAGATGCGGCACCACATCGCCGTCGATCTCCTTCGGGTTGACGAAATGCGTCATGCCGAACTTCTCGCCCCAGGCCTTCTTGTCGTTGTTCAAATCGACGCCGATGATCATGTCGGCGCCGGCAAGTTTCAGGCCCTGGATGACATTGAGGCCGATGCCGCCGAGGCCGAAGACCACCGCCGTCGCGCCTTGCTCGACCTTGGCCGTATTGATGACCGCACCGATGCCGGTGGTGACGCCGCAGCCGATGTAGCAGATCTTGTCGAAGGGCGCGTCCGGGTTGACCTTGGCCAGCGCGATCTCGGGCAGCACGGTGAAGTTGGAGAAGGTCGAGCAGCCCATATAGTGGAAGATCTTGTCCTTGCCGATCGAGAAGCGCGACGAACCGTCGGGCATCAGACCCTGGCCCTGCGTGGCGCGGATCGCCGTGCACAGATTGGTTTTTCTGGACAGGCAGGACGGGCACTGGCGGCATTCCGGCGTGTAGAGCGGGATGACGTGGTCGCCCTTCTTGACCGAAGTGACGCCCTTGCCGACATCGACGACAACGCCGGCGCCCTCATGGCCAAGGATGGCCGGAAACAGACCCTCTGGATCGGCGCCCGAAAGCGTGAACTCGTCGGTGTGGCAGATGCCGGTCGCCTTGATCTCGACCAGCACCTCGCCATCGCGCGGACCATCGAGGTCGACCTCCATGATCTCCAGCGGTTTTCCGGCGGCGACAGCGACAGCGGCGCGGGTTTTCATGCGTGTTCTCCAATTTCGATCAGCATCGGCCCACGACTGCAGGCCGGTTCTCCAGAGTTCGCGGCGAGGCCGTTGCTAGCCGGCCGCCTTCGCGAGCTTCACCTTGTGCCAGGCGATGATGTCCATCAGTTCCGGCGAGAACGCGTCATAGGCGGGAATCCCGGCCTGGACCAGTGCGCCGCGCACGCTGGCCATGCTGGTCGCCGGGGTCCCGGTCTCGACGAGCGAAGACACAAAGGCCGCGAACTCGATCTTCGGCTGGTGCCCATCCGTCGCCAGTTCGGGATGCACGAATTCGAGGCCGTAGAAATGGTGATCCGGATCGGACACCTTGCCGACCATATGCGTCCCGCAGGATCTGCAGCGGTGGCGTTCGATCTTCTGGGTGGCGTCCACGGCCTCGAGTTTGCTGCCATGCGCCTTCACCTTGACGCAGCCCGCCGGCACGACCGCGATCTGCGCGAAGGCGGCTCCGGCAGGCTTCCAGCATTTCGAACAGCCGCACAGATGATTGTGCGCCACGGCCTGATCCACCGTTATCTCCACCGGCTCGCTGGTACACTTGCAGCGCGCGGTGAATGCGCCGACCGGCGCAGCCGATATATCCCGCTCGACGGCCGGGTGTAGCTCGACCGTCTGGTCGCGCAACGCTTCCGCGCGTGCCTTCAGCGCGCGGTTCAAGTCGTGATAGGCCGTTCGCAGATTGGTATCGATGCTAGGCCAGCGCTCGTCTGCCATCGGGCCGTCGAAGACCTCGTTGTGGCGCACCCGCGTGCCGCCATTCTCGGTCGGCCCCAGGATGAAGATGTGCTCCGCGCTGAACACACCGCCGGGCGCCTGGCTCAGCCAGCGCAGTTCCCGCGCCCCCACGATGCGGGTGATGGTCGGCGTGACCTCGCGCTCGGGAACATTGGGCTGGCGCAGCGTTCCGACGACACGCTGACCGACGGTCGTGCGTCCGTGCAGCACCGGCAAGGCCGGATTCCATTCGGGGTAACGCCCGATGTCGTCCAGCACGGCCCACACGGTCTGCGGCGGCGCGTCGATGACGATCTCGGTTTCAAGCAAGCGCATGGAGCATCCTCATTCCTGGACCAGATTTGTGTTTTGGGGTGCGGCAGCGCGCTAATGCGCGACGGCGCCAAGATAGGCGCTCATGACCTTTGCGTCGTTGAGCAGGTTCGGCGCCGTGTCCTCGCCGACGATCCTTCCCGTCTCGATCAGGTAGCCGCGATCGGCAGTCTTGAAGCTCAGCCGCGCGTTCTGCTCGACAAGCAGGATGCCGAAGCCTTCGCCGGCGATGATAGCCAGTGACTTGAACAGCTCCTTGGACAGCAGCGGCGACAGCCCGAGGGAGGGCTCGTCCAGCATCAGGATGTCCGGCTTGGACATCAGCGCCCTGCCGATCGCGACCATCTGCTGTTCGCCGCCGGACATGGTCTGCGCCAGTTGGCGAGGGCGTTCGGCAAGCCGGGGAAACAGGCCGTAGACGAAGTCGAGCATCTTGCCCGCATCGGCTTTCGCGCGCCTGGCATGACTTCCAAGCCGCAAATTCTCGGCCACGGTGAGTTCGCCAAAGATGCCGCGGCCTTCCGGAACCAGCGCGACCCCCTCCTCCACCATCAGATGGGCGTCGAGTTTGGTGACATCCTTGCCGTTCATGACGATGCTTGTGCCGGGCTCCGTGCCGACAAGCCCTGCGACGGCGCCGAGGAAGCTGGACTTTCCAGCGCCGTTGGCGCCCAGGATGACGCAGATCTCGCCCTTGGAAACACGTGCGGAAACACCGTCGAGCGCGACGTGCCGTCCGTAGCGGACGCCGAGATTGGACACCTCAAGCATCGTCGTCTCCCAGATAGGCACGGACGACCTCCGGGTCGGCCAGGACATCGGCCGATCTGCCATCGGCGATCTTCGTGCCGGAATTCATGACCACGCAGCGTGTACAAAGCGAACGGATGGCATCCATCACGTGCTCGACCATGATGATCGTCCGGCCCTGTTCGCTGATCTCACGGATGAGTTCTATGCCGACCCTCAACTCACTCGGGTTGAGGCCGGCGAGCCATTCGTCGAGCAGCAGGACATGCGGGTTTCCCGCAAGCGCACGGGCGAGCTCGATCCTCTTCTGGTCGATGTAGGTCATCGCCGCGACGGGAACCTCCTCGCGACCTTTCAACCCGACCCGCTCCAGCAGATCGCGGGCGAGCGCCAGCGCCTCGGCGCCCCAGAGCCTGTTGTGCCCGAAGACGGCGCCGGCTACGACGTTCTCCAGCGCGCTCATCGACGGCAGGACGCGCACCAGCTGGAAGGTTCGGGCGACCCCGATGCGGGCGATCTTGTGGGCCGGGCGTCCGGCGATGTTCTGACCGGACAGCAGGATATTGCCCGATGTCGGCGATAGCGCCCCCGATATAAGGTTGAGCATCGTGGTCTTGCCCGAGCCGTTCGGTCCGATCAGTCCCAACAGTTCGCCTTTGGTGACTTCGAAGCTCACGTCGTTGATGGCGACAAGGCCGCCGAAGGCTTTGCGTACCCGATTGATGGTCAGGAGAGGAACGCTCATCTGCCCTCCTCGGCGGTCGTTGCCGGCAGGCTTTTGTCGATGGAGCGGCGGCGACGGAACAGGGTTTCCAACTGGCCCGTGACGCCGTCGGGAAGCACATAGACGATCGCCAGAAATGCGAGTCCCATGATCACCGCCGTCTGGTTCGGGAAGTGGCCAGAGATAAAGTCCATCACCACGGTGAAAGGAACGACGCCGACCAGGGGGCCCCAAAGGCGGCGGGTGCCGCCGAGCAGCGCCATGATGACCACGAGGAAGGACGTCATCGGGTTAAACGCTGCGTCCGGCGTTATGTAGCCGTAGCGAGGCGCCATGATCGCGCCGGCTACGGCAATGAAGGCCCCCGAGACCGCGAACAGGATGACCCTAGTGCGAGCGGTGTCGACGCCGACATGGCGCGCCACGGCTTCGTCATTGCCGATGATGCGCAAGGCGAGACCCAGCCTCGACCTGTTGATGAGCCATCCGGTGACGAACACGACCACCGTCAGCGCGAGCAGCATCCAGTAGAGATGCGTCTCGGTGAAATCGGTAAAGACGTAGAGCCCGATCGTGCCGCCGAAATTGGTCTGCACCCAAGTGACGATCTGGCCGAGGAGTTCGGCAAGGCCGAGGGTGAAGATCACGAAATAGACCCCCGAGAGCCTGAGGGTCGCCAATCCGACCAATGTGGCCAGCAAGGCGCCGGCGACGACCGCGATGAGGATAAGCGCAGGGAAAGGCAGGACGTCGATGAAGATCGCGACCGAATAGGTTCCGACTCCGAAGAAGGCGGCGCTGGCCAGCGAGACAAGGTACGTCGGCCCGGAAAAGAGCGCCCAGGCCGTGCATATGGCGGCATAGAGCATGATGTTCACGCTGAGCGACAGCCAGAAGCCCTCGGTGACCAAGGGGAGAAAGGCCAGCACAGCGGCGCCGGCAAGGCCGGCACCAAGAGCCAGGAGTTCGTTGCGCGGGATGTTCATCATGCCGGCCGCTTTCCGAATATGCCCTGCGGCCGGAACAGCAGCACGACGATGAACAGGGCGTAGTTGGCCGCCAGCGTCAGTCCGGGGTCCAGCAGGCTGGCGACGAGCGTCTCGGTCACGCCCAGGACGAGAGCGGCAAGAACCGCACCGCGAACGTCGCCAACGCCGCCCATGATCACGATGATCAGCGCCTTCATCGTGAAGATCACGCCCATAGACGTGTTGAACGTGTAGAAGGTTGACAGCAGCGTGCCGGCGCAGGCCGTGATCGCTCCTCCGAGCGCAAAGGCGAAGGCCGCGGTCTTGCGCACGTCGATCGCAACGAGCCGCGCGGCGCGCGGATCGACGGCGACGGCGCGAACGGCCGTGCCGCGGTCGGTGTGGTAAAGGAAGACATAGAGACCCGTGGCGATCACGGCGGCGGCGACAAAGGCCACGACGCGGTTCAGGCCGAACGAGTTGCCCATGATGGAAAATGGCTGGGCGAGGAACTCGTAGTTGAAATAGGACCCGCCGAAGGCCTGCAGCATCAGCCCCTGGAACAGGAACAGCAGCCCGAAGGTCGCCAGGATGGAATCGACCTCGAGCATGCCGCGATTGCTGGCCCGCTTCACCAGGGGCTGCATCAGCCAGGTATAGATCAGCCAGTTGACGACGAAGGCGCCGGGGCCGATCACCAGCAGGCCCAGGAGCGGATCGATCCCGAAGCCTGTATACAGCCAGAAGGTGACGAAGCACGCGGCAACGAGCGTCTCGCCATTGGCAAGGTTCATGATCCGCGCCACGCCGTACTGGAGCGTGAGCCCGAGCGCGATGAGCGTGTAGGTGCCCCCAAGGAGCAGGCCTGTCAGCAGGATGAGCATTGTACTCTCGCAGTCACGGGCCCGGCGTCAAGAGGACGCCAGGCCGCCGGGAGGATCGGATCAGTTGCTGGGCCAGGCGGGTTTGAGCACCGGCGGCTGCGCACCCTGGATGTTACCGGTCGCCCTGACGCCATGCACGACGCCATCGCTCCACTGACCCACCGTCCAGTTGTTGTTGTTGATGTTGTTCTCGAAGTGGATATCGCCGATGACGGTCTTGAAGGTGCCCGACTGGATTTCCTTGTTGAGCGCTTGCTTGTCCAGGCTGCCGACGTGCTCGACGGCCTGCTGCAGGATCTCCAGGCTGGCATAAGCCACCGGGCTCGCCCACCAGTCGGCTTCCTGACCGGTCACAGCGAGGTGCTCCTTGCGATAGGCCTGGAAGACGGGGTCGCTCGCATTGACGCCGCCCATGATCAGGACGCCGTTGGCTGCGGCACCAAAGCGCTTTCCGTATCCGTCGAGATTGCCGCCGACACTGACGAAGAACGCCTTGACGTCGAGCTTCTGCAACTGCGCCTGCTCGGTGAGAGCGAAGGTGTCCGGCGGATAGGAATAGGCGATGAAGGCGTCGGGATTGGCCGCCTTGGCGCTGGCGATCACCGGAGCGACGTCCTGATTGCCGAGCGGATAGGAGGTCTCATAGACGATATCGAAGCCGGCCTGCTTGAGCGCGGGCTTGCCGGTCTTGATCATCTCGAGGCCGAAGGCATCGGAAACGTTGACCACCGCGACGCGGTTGCCGATCTTGCCGGCGTCGCGCAGATCCTTGAGCGTGCCGACGATGCCGTCGGCGATGCCCTGCGCCGGGCCGAGCAGCCAAAAGGTGTTCGGCCAGCGCTTGACGAATTGGTCGAGATCGTTGGCATTGCCGGTGGAGACGACCTGAGGGTAGCCATACTTCGCGATCAGCGGAGCGGTTGCGAGATTGAGGCCTGTCGAATAGGGCGGAATGATCAGATCGACCTGGTCCTGGGTGGCAAGACGCTGGATGTTCTTGACCGCCTCTTCCGGCGACGACTTGTCGTCATATTCGACGATCTCGATCGGCCGCATCTGATCGCCGACCTTAAGGCCACCGGCCTTGTTCACCTTCTCGGCCCACAGCTTGATGTTCGGCCAAAGCACACCTGACGCGCCGCCCGCAAGCGGACCGGTCTTGGATGCGCTGACACCGATTCTGACCGGGTCCTGCGCAAAGGCCGCGCTGAACGTGCCGGCCGCCAAGGCCGCCGAAAGCATGAGTACGTTGAAACTGCGTCGCAACATCGAAATTCCTCCCAGTTCTGGTTGTTTTTGGCCTCCCCTCGCCTCCCAGCGAGTTGGTCGACCGATCCCCTAGCGTAATTGCTTAGGTCATTTTCCTCCGATGATCCAGCAAATTTCGTAAACTTACATATTTTCGTTATTTTCTCTTAGTGACGATATTCCCAGTCGGCCCGGGTGCCGACGTTGGCCCCGAACGATGCTGATTTGGCCGCACTGCGGAAAACCGGTCCCGCACTGCATCATTTAAGATACTTTATAGTATGCAGATACGCTTTAGAATGTCAATGCCGAGAAGTCCGCCGGTTCGTCCCACTTGTCTGCCTCAGGCGGATGGAATGCCGCCGCCCCGCCCGGGCGCAGCCTCATTTCGAAGTGCTCGCCAGAGCCTCGAGTGCCAGCACCGGATCCGCGACCTGAGCGGGATCGGGGCTGGCCGACATGGCAAGGAGGCGCTTGCCGATCAGATAGTCACGCGGCGCATTCAGCCCATCGACCGCGACAAGCTGCCCTTCGCGGTAGTACCAGTGCGACCGTCCCGGTCCCGCCCCCTGCCTGACAACCACCGTATCGTCCGGCCGGGACAGGCCGGCGATCTGCAGCTTGAGATCGAACTGATCCGACCAGAACCACGGCTTTGGTCTGTAGGGCTGGCGCGCGCCCATGATGTTGCGGGCGACCAGGTCGGCGCTGTCGATCGCGTTGCCGACGCTCTCCATCCGCAGCCTGCCTCCGGGCAAGGAAAAATTGGCGCAATCGCCTGCGGCCCAGATGAACGGGTCGTCCGTGCGCCCGTAAGCGTCGGCGGCGATGCCGTTGTCGACTGCGAGACCCGCCTCAGCCGCCAGCGCCGTTTCCGGCATACCGCCGATCCCCGCCACGACAACGTCGGCGGTGACGATCGTGCCATCGCTGAGCCTGGCGCCGCCAACCCGGTCTGCGCCCAGCAACTCGCTCACCGATTTGCCGAGATGAAACGCCACGCCCCTGGAGCGGTGGAGCGCCTCGACCGCTGTGGCGGTTTGCGCCGAGGCCACGCGCGCGAGCGGGCGATCGGCGGCTTCCACCACATCCACCGTCATGCCGAGCCCGCGTGCGACGGCGGCGATCTCGAGCCCGATATATCCGCCGCCGATGACAAGGAGCTTGCCTTGCTTTTCAAGCGCCGGCCGCAACCCATCGATGTCGGCGAGCGTTCGGATGGTGAAGATACCCGCAAGACCGCGCGCAATCGCCTGCGGCAACTTTCGGGCGGTCGCTCCGGTTGCGAGCACCAGACGATCGTAGGCAAGCATGCCACCATCGGCGAGACATACGCACCGCCGGGCGCGGTCGATGGATGCGACGCGCGCTCCCAGTCGCAACGCGATCCGGTTCTTTGCGTACCAGTCCTCCGCTTTCAGCTTCAGCCGGTCGCGTTCAAGTTCGCCCAGAAGATAGGCCTTCGACAACGGCGGACGCTGGTAGGGAGCATCCGGCTCTTCCCCGATCAGGGTGATCGATCCCGCGAAGCCGTTCGCCCGCAGCTTCTCTGCCGTCGACAGGCCGGCCTGTCCGGCGCCAACGATGACGATCCTGGTTTCGTTGCCAGGCTCGGCCGCGGCGGGATGATCGGCGTGAAGGGACATGGTCAGCCTCAACCGCTAGGCGGCCGGAACGCGGACGGAAATATTGTCCAGCGCATCGCTGACCTTGACCTGGCAGCTCAGCCGGCTTCCGGATTCGCGCGGCGCTTCGGCGAAGTCCAGCATGTCGTTTTCATGCTCGCTGATGGGTCCGAGCGCCAACATGATTTCCTCGGGAAGCACAACATGGCATGTGGCGCAGGCCGCCGAGCCGTTGCATTCGGCGATGATGCCGGGAACGCTGTTTTCAAGCGCGGTTTCCATCAAGGTGCGGCCGTTCTGGGCCTCAACGGCGAACTCCGTGCCGTCCGCGGAAAGGAACCTGATCGTTGGCATGGCTCTCTCCCTCAAGCGTCCCAGACAACAGGCATGTGCGTGGGGCCACGAAACACCCAGCCCCGGACGCGGACGAGTTCCGGATCCTTGAGCCGGAGATTGTGCAGCCGCTCGAACACCATCGGCACGGCGATCTGGCTCACCAGCGCGCGCGACACCCACGTGCCGGCGCAGAAATGCGAACCGGCGCCGAACGCCAGGTGGGACTTCTTTTCCCGGAAGACATCGAACTTCTCCGGATCGCTGAAACGGCGGTCGTCGTGATTGGCGGCGCCGACGCATAGACCCACCTGCTCGCCCTTGCGGACTAGCGTGCCCGAGATCTCGACGTCGCGGGTCAAGCGGCGAGGATACATGCCGATCGGCGAAATCCAGCGCACCGCTTCTTCGAAAGCCTGCCCCCAGAGAGAAGGCTCGGCGCGAACGCGAGCGAACTGGTCCGGGTTCTGCAGCAGGCCCAGGATCAGCGTAAGGATCGAGTCCCGGGTCTCGTTCAGCCCGCCCCCGATCGCGACCTTGATGTTGGCGTAGATCTGCTCGACCGTCTGCGCAGGATCGGCCTGAAGCATCGATGACAGCATCGAAGGATTTGGATTGTCCCGATGATGGGGAAGCATCCTGTCGACGGCGCTCTCGACGCCGCTGGCAGCCTCCCTCGCCTTTCGCGCGATCTCCGGGTTGTGCGAGTAGTTGCCGGAACCGTCGATCAGCGACTGCGACCACAGCGCCATCGTCTGCCAGTCGACGCCGTCGAAACCCAATATGTCGGCCAGCGCGCGTGCCGCGATCGGCGCGGCGAGTTCCTCGAAAAGTTCGGCCTCGCCCTTGTGCTCGATCTGCGAGATGACATCGTCGCAAATGGCGCGCATGGAATCGGCCCAGCACCGCTTGACGACGCCAGGCCGCAGGCTCGGATCCATCGCCACCCTTTCGCGGGCATGGTCATCGCCGTCCTTGCGCATCAAATTCGGCCCGATCACTGTGTTCAGCAGCGACTGCGGATTGATGGAGGAAAACGTCTCGGGGTCGCGTTCGATGGCCATGATGTCGTCGAAGCGCGTGACCATCATGATGTTGGCCGCCTCGACCTTGACGACGGGCCCGAGGTCGCGGACGCGCTTGAAGACCGGATACGGATTGGCAAGCAGCTCTTCGAACGCAACGTCGTCGACCACTTTCACGGCTTCGCTCATGATTTCCTCCCTGTCGGCAGACGAGGTACGAAATCGACGTGTATTCAGCAATGCGATGGGTTAAATAGATGTCATCGAAAATTTGCATGGAGGTGAAGGTCATGCTCTCCGACGAACTTGCCAGTGTAGACCTCGCCACGCTGCAGACGCTTGTCGCCGTGCAGGACCGCGCCTCGTTTTCCGACGCCTCGCAACTTCTCGGCGTCAACCAGTCCACCATAAGCTACGCTATCAAAAGGCTGCGAAAGGCCTTCAACGATCCGCTGTTCGTCCGCCAGGGCAATTCGATCGTGGCAACCGACAAAGGCGAACAGCTCGCCCAGCAGGCGCGCGGCATCCTTGAGCAGATGGCCGCGCTTTCTTCGCCGTCGGGTTTTGACCCAGCCACGGCCGAGGGAAGCGTGACGGTCTCCTGTAACCACCACGAGCGCATGTTCGTCATTCCCGACTTCGTGCGCAGGGCGCAGAAGGAGGCGCCGAAAGCGACGATCCACATCTTCGAATCCGCTGTCGACGGCAAGCAGCAGTTGAAGCAGAACACGTGCGACATCGTGCTTGGACCGGTCGCGATCCTCGGCGACATCTACTACCGCAGGAAACTGTTCACTGATCACTACGCCTGCGTCATGGACCCGGCGCACCCGCTGGCGCGGGGAACGCTGACGCTCGACCGCTACTGCGCCTCGCGGCATGTCGCGGTCACGCATAACGGACGCTGGGAGGCCCTCTATTTCGCCGCGCTGCGCGCAAAGGGCATCGAGATGCAGCCGGAGGTCACCGTGTCGAGCCACGACATATTGGAGCGGCTTATTCCCGGCTCGGAGCTGGTGGCGACAATCCCGTATCGGCTGGCGCGTCGCCTGTCGGACAAGCTCGCTTTGCGCCCTTTCCCGATGGACGTCTTCATCCAGGTCGACATCTACTGGACCGAGCGTACACACCACTCCGGCCTGCACCGCTGGGCCCGCCAGATACTGGCAGAGGTCGCCGAGAAAAACCTCGGCGGCGGGGACGCGCACGAGGCAGGAAGAGGCGACCACTTACCGGGCCGACAGTAGGCCCGGAGAGAGAAAAAGTCGGCGCCGCCCAATCGAGTGCCGGTGAGCGGGTATGCGACGCGGCCTAGTCCGCAGTCGCACCGAGCATGACGACCGAAACCGTCACCGGCTCGTCGAAGGGATTGCGCCAGGCATGACGCGCGCCCTGCTGCACGACCGTATCGCCCTGCTTCAACTCAACGGTCTTGCCGTCGTCGAGCTCGAGGACAAGCCGGCCCTTGACGACGGTCACGTAGTCGACCGTCGGCGTCTGGTGCATGCCGGGACTGTCCATCTCGAAGCACTCGGCGATGCCGGGCGCGGCCTTCAGATGCTCCGGACCCGCCAGCTCAGGCTTCCAGTCGGGCGACATCATCACACTGTCCGGCGGAAAGGTGATCATCCAGAACACCGAGCCTCCGACCGAAGCGAGCATCGTGCTGTCGCTCGCCATCGGATCGGCACCGCCCGGTTTGGCCAGATCCGGCGTCCCGTCGACCTTCCACTGCGGGGAAGAAACGAAACCGGGCGTGTGCCGCAGCGCCATCTCGCGCGGCGAGGCGCCGTCGCTGATGAATATCGATTTTCCTGCGGCGTTCTTTCCGGTGACGACGCGGCGAGTGCTCATGTCTTATCCTCCCAAGGAATAACTCAGATACCAATTGGTATCAGCATACCCTATCGCATACAACTACGGATGGATCACGAAATTCGAGAAGCCGCCATGACGCACGGCGATGCCCGAAATGGCCTCGTTGACCATGTCCATCGGCGTCGCATGGGTCTCCAGGAGACCCAGGTTGACCTTGCCGATCCCGACGAGGTCAGCCATTTCCTGGCCCTCCGAGGTCGTCAGCCATGCGGAACCGATGAGCCGCTGATTGCGATCCATCATCGTGTGCACGTCGATGGAAACCGCGCCCATGACGGCCCCAATGTCGACGGCGATACCGCCGCGGCGCAGCGCCTTGAGGCCCGCCAGGAACGGCTCGTGCGACGTGCCGGGACCGTTGCAATCGATGAAGGCGTCGACCCCCTCGCCGTGCGCCGTCCTGGAACGGGCCCATTCGTCGGGCATTCCGTCCTCCAGCGAATGCGTCTCGATGATGCCGGGGGCAAGCGCTTCGATCTCCTTCAGCAGCTTCCTGTCGCGACCGGTGCCGAGAATCTTCTTGACCCCGAAGGACGGACCGAAGACCGCGATCGCTATGCCGAGCGTGCCGGAGATGCCGTTGACAAGAATTGTGTCGCCGGGGCCGACCTGCGCCTTCTTCAGAGCGGAATAGCCGGTACCCATGTAGCCGAGCCTTGCCGCCTGGTCGAAACTCATGTTGTCGGGAAGCGACACGATCGCTGATGCCGGCGCCGCCATGTACTCGGAAATGCCGCCGACCGGGTAGTCTTGGAATGTCTGCAGGGCGTCGTGACTGAAGCCGAAATAGCCCTGGAAGGCATAGTGGCGGCAAGAGATCGTGTCGCCGCGCCGGCAATGGCGGCAGCTGCCGCAGGAGCGCCCCGGATTGACATAGACGCGATCGCCGGGCTTCAGATTATGGACCTGGCTGCCCACCGCCGCGATCTCGCCGGCCGGGTCGAGGCCGAAGATCGCTGGCAGCGGCGGCTGCGGCATGTGGGGAAACCAGGTCGGCCACATCGCCAGGATGTTGGCCAGGTTCGGAACGATCCCGCACGAGCAGACCCGAACGAGAACGTCCATCGAGCCAAGTCTGGGAAGCGGCACCTCTTCGATCTTGAGCTGGCCGCCCACTTCATGCATGCGCGCAGCCTTCATCGTCGCCGGAATTGCGGTCACGTGGATACCTCCCTTTCGTTCCAACCCAGTGCACGCCGAGCTTTTCGGCACGCAAATGAGCCTCCTCCCGAGTTCATCTCGGTGGTCGCACAGTTTTTTCGAAATATCAAGCTTATTTCGTAACTTCATTCGAAACGCGACCGCTGTCGTCGCGCTCAAGCAGCCACCCGGCGTTGGACGGCGCAAACAAATGGCCTGCATGTTCGATCACGTTTTCGCTCGTTTCCCGGATGTGCCGGTCGATGAGAGCGAGCGCCTCGCCTTCGTCGCGGGCGACCACAGTCTCCATGATCGCCTTGTGTTCGACGTCCTTCTCGCGCCATCTCGTCCGGAACTGCGAGGACATGCGCCGGTAGCGATGGGCACGCGCGAACAGTTTCTCGCGTATCTGCAGAAGATTGGGCGACTGGCATGCGCTGACAAGCGACAAATGGAAGGCGCCATGGATCGCCGACCATTCCTCGTCGAGATAATACTGGTTGCCGACGCGCTGCTGGAATCGTTCCATGCGATGGAAGGTCCCGATGATGGCCGCCTCCCAGGCATCGTCACCGCGTAGCATGGCGCGCCGAAGCGCTTCCCGTTCGACGAGGACCCGGACATTGGTAAGGTCATTGAGGTCATCTATGGATATGGGAGCGACGATGAAGCCACGCTGGCCTTGCGCCAGCACCAGTTCTTCCGCCACGAGGCAGGACAGGGCTTCGCGCAAGGTCGAGAAGCTGACCGCGTAGCGATCCCGCAACGCCTCGAACCGCAGTCTCTCTCCAGGCCCGAGCACGCAACCGACAATGTCCAGCCGCATGCGGTGAAGGACATCGCCGGCGCGGGTTTCGCCTTTCCGTCTGCTCGTCTCTGTCACGTGGTTGTTCCGCGTCTCATTGCATCCGTCTCGGCAGCCCGGGCGGCGACGCGACCAAGCCGCACCCTAGCAACTATTTCGAAATTATCAATTCTTTCGATGAAAATCCCGAGCGCCGCATCAGCTAAGCGCCGCAGCGCCGCTTTCTGATGAAGATCGCACCGAAAAGCCAAAAATTCTGCGAGAATTGCCATTCCGACCCGATATGCGACCAGATTTCCGATCGCCTCTCACAGCCAGCAGCTTGCATATTTTCGAAAATTTTGTTTACGTCGAACCGCAATCGCCCGCTTTCCGGGCATTCCAGGATATTGGGTGAACCATTGAAATTCGCTTCTTTCGTTGATCACTCCGGGGCCGGCTATGGAATCGTCCAAGGTGAAACGATCCTGCGCCTGGATTCCGTTCCCGGCGCGCCGCCGGATCTCAAAGCCTATCTCGGTAGCCGGTTTCCCGACCTTGCACCCAGCGAGCGTGATCTCGAAACCCTGCGGCTGGCCGAAGTCGGCCTGCTCCCTCCGATTCCCAACCCGGGCAAGATCTTCTGCGTCGCCACCAACTTCCACGAGGATGGCAAGCCGGCGCCGCAGTTCCCGCTGCTGTTCACGCGGCACGCTGAAGCACAGATCGGGCATGGAGGCGCGATTTTGAAGCCGGCGATTTCCGAGAAGCTGGATCTCGAGGGCGAACTGGCGGTGATCATCGGTCGCCGCGCGCACAAGATCGCGCGCGCCGAAGCGATGGCGTACGTCGCCGGCTATGCATGCTTCAACGAGGGGAGCGTACGCGACTGGCAGAAACACTCGAGCCAGTTCACGCCCGGGAAGAACTTCTACCAAAGCGGCGCGTTCGGCCCGTGGATGGTCTGTACGCGCGAGATCCCGGACCCGGCGCGGCTCCTTCTGGAGAGCAGGGTCAACGGCGTGACCAAGCAGTCGATCGCGATCGACCGCATGATCTTCGACATCCCCTGGCTGATCTCCTACATCTCGACTTTCGCCCCGCTCGACCCTGGCGACGTTATCGTTTCGGGCACGCCATCGGGCTTCGGCGGAAGCCGCAATCCGCCGGAGTTCCTTTTTCCTGGTGATGAGGTCGAAATCGAGATCCAGGGCATTGGAACGCTGCGAAACACGGTAGTCTCGGACAGCTGCCTTTGATATTTCGTAATAGTATCTTTTTTTCGAAAATTGTTGCCGCCGGGCTGAGTTTGCTCTAAGGAGGTCGCCAGGGCCATGCTGCGACCGCAAGAGGAGAATAGTGATGCACCTGGTGTTTGGGGTCGGTCACATAAAGCTGAATGTCCGTGACGTCGGGGCCATGATCCATGACTCGACGGAGATTCTCGGGCTGCGCGTCACCAAGCAGGCGGCGGGCGAGACATGGCTGAGCTCGAACGGCCGCAAGGCCGAACTTGTGCTTCTCCAATCTGATGAGAATTCCTGCCACACGATCGGGCTCGAAGCCCTGACCGCCGAGGCTGTCGCGGAAGCCGCCTCGCGCGTGGACGGCGCCGGCTGCCGTGTCCTCTCGCGCGACCCCAGCCTGGCCTGCTGCGATGCCGGCGTGACCTTCGCAACGCCGGAAGGACTGCGCTTCGAGGTTCACACCCCGGCACGCGACGACATGTACAATCCGCGCTACCCAACCAACGGCATCAAGCCGCGACGGCTCGACCACATCAATCTCATCACGCCCGACCCGGTCGCCACAAGGCGGCAGCTCGCCGAAATCTGCGGTATGCAGCTCACCGAGCGCATGGTCAACGAAGCACTGAGCTGGATGCATGGCGGCAACCGCCAGCATCACATCCTGGGTCTGGTGAAGGGCCCGATCGGGCTTCACCACTATTCCTTCGAATTCAGCCACTTCAGCGACTACTGCCGGCTCGGCGACATTCTCGACGGGTTCGACCGCCAAGTCCTTTGGGGGCCGGGCCGCCATCGTCCAGGCGACAACACCTACGCCTACTACCTGGATGCCAGTGGAGCGATCGTCGAGTGCTCCGGCGCCATGCACACGGTGGCCGACGACGCCCACTTCGTGCCGAACGTCATCACCAACCTGGAGCGCCCAGGAAACGTCCGCCAGATGAATGTCTGGGGTTCTCCCGCCCCCCAGGAATGGCGCGAGCACCATTTTCCATTCGCCAGGGTCGACTGATCAGGAAGGCGCGGCGACCGGCCGCGCTTCGGCTGACCGTACAAGGATTCAAAGCGAAGCGTCTCGACCGGGTGGGGCGCTGCTGCCGATAGGAGACTGCCATGCAGGAAAAACTGACGTTCGAATCCGACGGTCTGAAACTGTCGGCGATTCTGCACATTCCCGACAGCCACCGTCCAGGACAGAAGCTGCCCGCGTTCATCGTCTGCCACGGCTTCGTCGGTTCCAAGGACGAGTCGCACGCCCAGATCCAGGCGGAGATGATGGAAGCGTTCGGCTATGCCGCGCTGCGCTTCGACTTCCGCTGCTGCGGCGAGAGCGAGGGCGAGCGCGCCCAGGTGCGCTGCTTCGATCAGGTCGCCGACGCAAAGAACGCGTTGACCTTCCTCGCCAGGCGTCCCGAGATCGACCCGAAGCGAATTGGCATCACCGGCCACAGCTTCGGCGCCGCGGTTTCGGTCTATACAGCCGGGGTCGACGAGCGGTTCGCCTGCGTCATCTCCTCATGCGGCTGGGGTCATGGCGAACGGAAGTTCCGCGGCCAGCACCCCACGCCGGAGGCGTGGGAGCGGTTCATGGGCCTGCTCGAGAAGGGGCGCGAGCACAGGCGCGCGACGGGCGAGAGCATGTGGATCTCGCGCTTCGACGCCGTGCCGATCCCAGAAAAACTGCGCAAGAACCTGTCGCCCAAGGCGATCATGGAAATCCCGACCGAGACGGCATGGAGCATGATGAACTTCAGGGCGGATGACGTGGTGGCCAACATCGCACCGCGGCCGGCCCTGTTCTTCCACACCGCCGACGACATCATCACGCCGACCGAGCAGTCCATCCGCCTGTTCGAGAAGGCCGGGCAGCCGGCCGAGCTGATGCTGATCACGGGCACCGCCCATTTCCCGCTCGCCCCGGAGGACGCGCCGCGCACCAGGATGATGATCAAGGGCTGGCTCGACAAATTCTTCCCGGCAACGCCGGTCGCTTGAGGTCAGCGCAGCCAGACCAGGAGACATCAGGCATGCCCGTCGCCCAGGAAACCGAACTGACCGATTTTGCCACTGCGCTCCTGCATGCTGCCGGCTATACGCCGGACGAGGCGGCACAGACCGCGCGGCTGCTGGTGTGGGCCAATCTGCGCGGCGCGGATTCGCACGGTGTTCTCAGGATCCCGCGCTACATCGAGATGATCAAGACCGCTGTCGTCCACACCGGTCAACAGCCGAAGCTGATCCGGGAATTCGGATCGACCTGCGTTTTCGACTACGGAAAGGCGCCGGGCGCCGTCGCGATGATGCACGCGGCCGGCAAGGCCGGCGACCTGGCGGAAAAGTTCGGCATCGGCTGGTGCGGCGCCCGCGCCATATCGCATGCCGGTGCAATCGGTTACTTCACGACCCAACTGGCCGGCCGCGGCCTCATCGGCATCGCCATGACCGCGTCGAGGCCGCTCATGAGCTACTTCGGCGCAAAGGGCGAGGCCCTGTCGACGAACCCCCTGTCGATCGCCGTTCCGCGGCCTGATGGCGCCGATCCAATCGTGCTCGACATGTCCACGGCCGCCGTCGCGCTCGGCAAGATCATGGCGGCGAAGGATTCGGGCAACCCGATCCCCAAGGGCTGGGCCATCGACGCCAACGGCGTCGAAACGCGGGACCCGCATGCGGTGGCAGCCATACTGCCCATGGCCGGCCCAAAGGGATCCGGCCTGTCGTTGATGATCGAGGTTCTGTCGAGCGTGCTGGTGGGCAACGCCGTCATCGCCCCGTTCCTGCGCGGCGAGAAGAACGGCGGCTTCAATGGCCTTATGCTTGCCATCAATCCGGCGGCCTTCGGCGACACCGCGTCCTTTCTCGCCTCGGTGGAAAGCCTCGCCGGCGCGATCCATGCGCTCGATCCGGCAGCCGGCCCCGATGGCGTGAAGCTACCCGGCGAACGCGGCTTCCAGACCGGGCGGGAGCGCATGGCCAACGGCATCCCGCTGGCGAAAGGCACCGCCAGGAACCTCGCCGATGCCGCCGTTCGGCTGGGGCTCGCGGTGCCGGCTTTCCTACAGTGATGCCGCGCGACAGCCGCGGCGCGCCCTATGCGCGGGCCGCCGGCCGCTTCATGTGCCTGTAGAGATGCGCCTCGTGCATCGAGGTGAGCGTGGCCCTGACCATTTCGCCCGGCGAATCGTCCTTCATGAAGCTGGAGAGGCCGCCGTAGATGAGTTCGAGAACGACGCCGCCCACATAGAGTGGTTCAATATCGGAACCGCCGTAGGGGAAAAGCTTTCCGGACAGCAACTTGCCCAGACCCACCCACTGGTCCTTGAACAAGCGCAGATGCCGCTCTTCCAGTGTGTTGTCCCGGCGGGCGATCCGCAGCAGGTCGATGGCAAGTGTTCCCCACCGCTTGTCCTTCGCCCGCTGGTTGGCCCAATTGCACATCGCGTCGATGATCTCTTTCGGATCATCATAGCCGTCGAGCAGGCTGGTGAGCTCGACCACGTCGCCGCCGGCATGGCGCTCAAGCAATTGAAGGAAGATCTCTTCCTTGGTGGCGAAGTTCGAGTAGAAGGCGCCCTTCGAATATCCGGCCTCTTCCGCGATGCGTTCGATGGTCGCGCCGGAGTAGCCGTCGCGCGACACGACCTCGCTCGCCGACAGCAAAAGCTTCTCGCGGGTCAGAGCCTGGCTCTGTTCGCGTGTCAGTCGTGCCATCTTCAGTCCTTCCAGTCCACCATCGGGATACCTTTGGTATCCGAATCGGCCGAAGGTTAGAAGGCCGAAACAATACAGGCAAGCGCCCAGAAAATCGGGTATTCGGGGCCCATCAGCTGCCAGCGCCAGCGCGGGCCATTGATGCGCACCACCGCATAGGCCGCCCCCAGCAAAACAGCCACGGCGCACGCAGCCGCCCAGCGCGGATGAATGTTGAACACCATTCCAACGGCGGCAAGAACCTCCAGCACTATCGTCAGCACGATGGAGGGTTTTCCAGGTTTCAGTCCGGCGGCCTCGAACGTCTTCGTCGCCTTTTCGAAGTTCCTGATCTTTCCGACGAGATGTGGAAGGAACCAGAGTCCGCACAGAATGCGCAGCAGATCGATTGGCGTTAGCGTAAACTCTGGCACTGATCCCTCCGTGTAGGACGCCGAACGGGCCTTCGATGCCCTTCATCTGTCCTTGTTGCCTGGCTGGCGCGACGTTCCCTCGTTCAGCGAGCGAAGTTCGCGGCGAAAGCGTTCGTCGCCGGGCCGCAACCGGCCGGCGTACGCCGAGATCTCCTGCAAATGCTGTCGTCAGTGGAAATCGGCTCTTGCGTCACCCAATCCAGATACTGTACGGTATCCGCAGTCCGATGGGAATGTCAATGAGGCATCTCCGCGAACCGACATACTGGGAGGAACAGACGATGACGATCATGATGCGGGCGGCACGGCTGCATGCCGTGAACGAGCCGATGCGTGTCGAGCAAGTGGCGAAGCCGGTGGCGTCCGGAACGGATGTGGTCGTCGAGGTCAAGGCCTGCGGGATGGTGCCCAACCTCGCGAACGTGCTGAACAACTGGGAAACCTGGTACCCACATCAGCCGCTGCCGATGAAGCCGGCGATCTTCGGCCTCGACCCGGCGGGCATCGTGCATCAGGTCGGCAACCAGGTCGTGGCGATCAAGCCTGGCGACCGCGTGTATGTTAATCCGCTACGCTCCTGCGGTGCATGCCATGCCTGCGTCAGCGGCCATCAGGCGAAGTGCGAGTACTTCACCTTCAATGGCTACTTCGGCTTCAACAGGAACAGCCTTGAGATCTACAACCGCTATCCGGAAGGCGGCTTCGCCCAGTTCATGTGTGCGCCCCAGAATTCGATCGTCAAGATCCCCGACAACATGACCTTTCCGCAGGCCGCCCGCATGGGTTACCTCGGCACATCCTATTCCGCGATCAAGAAGTTCGGCATACCGACCGGCAAGTCGCTGATCATCAACGGCGCGACGGGCACGTTGGGCGTCGGCGCCACTCTCTTCGCGCTCGCCATGGGCGTCTCGACCATCTACGCGGTGGCCCGCGGCAAGCCCCTGCTTGAGCGGCTGAAACAGCTAGCCCCGAACCGGATCCAGACCTTCTCCAACCAAGACGGCAAGGTCGCCGACTGGATCCGCTCGCAGACCAACGGTCTTGGCGCCGACTTCATGCTCGATTGCCTCGGCGCGGTCGCCGACGTCAATGCCATGAAGGACGCCATGATGGGCGTCAGGCGCGGCGGCCGCATCGTCAACATCGGCGGCACCGGCAGCGACATGCTGTTCAACACCAAGTGGTGGATGGACAATTCGATGGAGCTGATCGGCTCGGCCTGGCTGACCACGGCCGAGGGCATGGAGATCGCCGAGATGGTCCGCTCCGGCACGGTCGATCTCTCGGTGCTGGAGGCTAGGACGTATCCGCTCGAGCAGATCAACGAGGCCATCAACGGCGTCGCTTCCGGTGACGGCGGCTTCACCAACTATGTGCTCGAACCGTAGGCGCAACAATCGGCATCGGCGGACCTCAGCGTCCGCCGCTGGCCGATCGCGTCGCGAAGAGAATCGAAATGATCATTGACTGCCACGGCCACTACACGAGCGAACCGCAGGACCATCATGCCTTTCGCAAGGCGCAGGTCGAGTTCGTCGAGGGCACGCGCCAAGCAAGGCCCGCATACCCTGACATCGCAGACGACGTGCTGAGGGCAACGATCGAACAGAACCAACTGCGACTGCAGCGCGAGCGAGGCTCGGACCTGACCATCCTGTCGCCGCGGGCTTCGGGCATGGGCCATCATATCGGCAGCGCCGAGAACAATGCCGAGTGGTCGCGCATCTCCAACGACTTGATCGCCCGCATCGTCGACATGTTTCCAGCCAACTTCGCTGGCGTATGCCAGCTGCCGCAATCGATGAGCGGCGATCTGAAGCCGGTCCTTGCCGAGCTAGAGCGCTGCGTCGTCGAACTCGGCTTCGTCGGCTGCAACCTCAATCCCGATCCGTCCGGTGGCTTCTGGTCGGCGCCGCCGATCCACGACCGCTACTGGTACCCGCTCTTCGAAAAGCTGGTCGAGTTGCAGGTACCGGCCATGATCCATGTCTCCGGCTCCTGCAGCGCATGCCTGCATACGACCGGTGCGCACTACATCAACGCGGACACCGCGGTGTTCATGCAGCTGATCCAGGGCGACCTGTTCAGCGCGTTTCCCGATCTCAAGCTGATCATCCCGCACGGCGGTGGTGCGGCGCCCTATCATTGGGGACGCTATCGCGGCCTGGCGATGATGTTGGACAGGCCCGGACTGGGCGAGCACCTGCTGCGCAACGTGTTCTTCGACAGCTGCGTCTATCATCAGGCGGGCATCGACACTCTGTTCCGCGTCGTTGGTCCGGCCAACATCCTGTTCGGATCCGAACTGCTCGGAGCGGTCAAGGCCATCGACCCGGAAACCGGCTTCGACTTCGACGATACGCGGCGCTACATCGATGCACTTTCGCTCGGCAAGGCCGAACGGAAGGCCGTTTTCGAAGGCAATGCCCGAAAGGTCTATCCAAGGCTTGATACGCGGCTGAAGGCGCAAGGGCGCTAGGCCACCCAGTGAGCACCGTTCGGGCCCGGGCCAGACACCGCGCCTCATCTTTCCAGGAGAACACCGATGGCCAGAGTCGTCACGAAAACCGAGCGCACACCAATCGAGACCTGCGAGGCTCTTGGCCAGCTTGGCGTGGCCACGGTTCACGAGGCGCAGGGACGGACAGGCCTGCTCGCCGCCCGCCTGCGGCCCATCTATGATGGCGCCAGGATTGGCGGCAACGCGCTGACTTGCGAAGTCGCGCCGGGCGACAACTGGATGATCCACGTCGCGCTGGAACAGGCACTGCCAGGCGACATCCTGGTCGTCACCCCGACCTCGCCCTGCGAGGACGGCTATTTCGGTGACCTGCTGGCCGAGTCGGCCAAGGCGCAAGGCATCAGGGGCCTCATCATCGACGCTGGCGTGCGCGATGTTTCGACCCTGCGCTCCATGGCTTTTCCGGTCTGGTCGAGGGCGATCAGCGCACAGGGGACAGTCAAGGAGACGCTCGGCAACGTCCAGGTGCCGATCGTCTGCGCCGGCGCCCATATTCGGCCAGGCGACGTGATCGTAGCCGATGACGACGGCGTGTGCGTGGTGCCGCGCGAAACCGCTGCAAAGATCCTCGAAATCGCCCGCAAGCGCGAGGCGATGGAAGAAGAAAAGCGAAGCCTCTACGCCGCGGGCAAGTTGAGCCTCGACGTCAACGACATGCGCGAACGCCTGCGGCGCAAAGGCCTTGTCTACGAACAATGATCATAAACCGTCCATCAAAGGAATCCTGAATCCTTTAAATCGCGACTGGCTTTAGCCCGGTGGCGGGGCAGCCACAGGGTGGACATTTCAGCCCATATGGAAAATGATCCTGTTGCCATGCACAACACTGCAGTGCTCTGATCTCGACGAGAAGCCTGAGCGTAGAAGCGGATCAACCAACCTCCGGGTCCAGCGAGCGAGGACGCAAATGGACACCCCAGAGAATGGGCAATTGCATCGCGACGCGGGCGCGCGACCCCGTCGATCGGCCGGCTGGCTTGCCCGCGCCGCCGTGTCGGCGGCATTCCTGCTCGGCGCGGCTTTCAGCAGCACTGCGTTTGCGCAGGACCAGCAGCTACCCGTGGTGACGGCGGCCAAGCCGGTGGTCCGTGAAATCGTCGAAGACGACGAGTTCGTCGGGCGCTTCGAAGCCGTCGACCAGGTCGCCATCCGTTCGCGCGTCAGCGGCTATCTGGACAAGGTCAGCTTCCAGGACGGCGCACTGGTCAACAAGGGCGACCTGCTCTTCACCATCGACCAGCGTCCGTACCAGGCGGCTTATGATGCCGCCAAATCGCAATTGGACGTCGCCAAGAGTCTGCTCGAATTCTCCAAGATGCAGCTGGATCGCGCCGACGAACTCGCCAAGACCGGCAATATCTCAACCGCGACGGTCGACGACCGCCGGCGGGAATACCTTTCGGCGCAGGCGCAGATGCAGGGCGCGACGGCTGCGCTGACGACGGCCAGCCTGAACATGGAATTCACCGAGATCAAGGCGCCCTTGTCCGGCCGCATCGACCGCCGGCTGGTGTCGGTCGGCAACCTCGTGCAGCCGGATTCCACCTTGCTGACGACCATCGTTACGCGCGATCCGATCGACTTCTATTTCGACGTCGACGAGCGCCTGTATTTCAGCTACGCCCGCGACGCGAAGGAGCGTGGCGGCAGCATGCAGGAAGGCGCCGGCGGGCTCGAGGTGGTGGTTCGTGTCGCCGACCGCGCGGAGGCGGTATTCAAAGGCAAGCTCGATTTTGCCGAGAACCGGATCGACAACGCGACCGGCACCATGCGGGTGCGTGCAAGCTTTCCCAACGCCGACGGCATTCTCCAGCCAGGCATGTTCGGGCGCATCAACGTGCCGGGGTCGCTGCCGCATGGCGGCGTGCTGGTGCCCGACGAGGCGATCGGCGCCGATCAGGATCGCCGCATCGTGTTCCTGGTGGATGAGGCCGGGATGGTGTCGGCGAAGCCCGTGCGCACCGGCCCGCTTCTCGACGGCTACCGGGTGATCCGCCAGGGCCTGACCGGCGACGAGACGATCGTCGTGAACGGGCTGATGCACGCCAGGCCCGGCACCAAGGTGAAGGTCGAGATGGTGACGTTGCCGCCCAAGGCCGAGACCGCCGAGTTGCAGCAATGAGGTTCGCACATTTCTTCGTCGACCGTCCGATCTTCGCATCGGTCGTTTCAATCGTCCTGTTGATCCTCGGCGGGATCGCTTATACCCAGCTGCCGGTCGCGCAATATCCCGAGATCGCGCCGCCGACCATCGTCGTTCGCGCGCAGTATCCGGGCGCCGACGCCGAGACGGTCGCAGCGACGGTGGCAACGCCGATCGAGCAGGAGATCAACGGCGTCGAGGGCATGCTCTACATGTCGTCCTATTCGTCGGGCGACGGGGCAATGGGGCTGACCATTACCTTCAAGCTGGGCACCGATCTCGACCAGGCGCAGGTGCTGGTGCAGAACCGCGTGTCGGTCGCCGAGCCGCGCCTGCCCGAAGAAGTCCGCCGCCTCGGCATCACCACCACCAAGAGCTCGCCCGACCTGATGATGGTCGTGCACATGCTGTCGCCCGACAATACCTACGACCAGCTCTACGTCTCGAACTACGCCCGCTCGCAGGTGCGCGACATACTGCTCAGACTCGACGGCGTCGGCGACCTCACCATCTTTGGCGAACGCGAATATTCGCTGCGCATCTGGCTCGATCCGGAAAAACTGTCCGCCCTGGGGATGACCTCGGGCGATGTGGTGCAGGCGCTGCGCGACCAGAACGTCCAGGTGTCGGGCGGCTCGATCGGCGCGCCGCCGACCAGCACCGGCACGGCGTTCCAGTACACGGTCACCACGCAAGGCCGCTTCAACGACGCACGCGACTTCCGATACGTGATCGTCAAATCGACCGACGACGGCCGCCTGATCTCGCTGCAGGACGTGGCGCGCATCGAGCTCGGCGCCAAGGATTACGTCACCAACTCCTATCTCAACGGCAAACCGGCGGTGGCGCTCGCCATCTTCCAGCGGCCGGGCACCAATGCGCTCGCCGCAGCCGCGGAGATCCAGGACAAGATGAAGGAGCTTTCCCGCGACTTCCCGAAGGGGTTGAGCTACGACATCGTCTACAATCCGACCGAGTTCGTCGCCGAGTCGATCCAGGAGGTCTACAAGACGATCCTCGAGGCGATGCTGCTGGTCATAATCGTCATCATCGTCTTCCTGCAATCGTGGCGCATGGCGATCGTGCCGATCGTGGCGATCCCCGTGTCGCTGATCGGCACGCTAGCGGTGCTTTACGCCGCCGGCTTCTCGCTCAACATGCTGACGCTGTTCGGCCTCGTTCTGGCGATCGGCATCGTCGTCGACGATGCGATCGTCGTGGTCGAGAACGTCGAGCGCAACATCGCCAGAGGGCTGGCGCCCAATCCGGCGTCGCACCTAACCATGGACGAAGTCGGAACGGCGGTCATCGCGATCTCGCTGGTGCTGATAGCCGTGTTCGTGCCGACAGCCTTCATCCCCGGCATTTCTGGGCAGTTCTACCTGCAGTTTGCGATCACCATCGCGGTGTCGACGGCGATCTCGGCATTCAATTCGCTGACGCTTTCGCCGGCGCTGGCCGCGCTGCTGTTCAAGCCGCACCACGCCGCGGCGGCGCCGCCGCGCTTTTTCCTGGCGCGGTTCGGACGGGCGCTCGCCGACGGCTTCAATCGCGGCTTCGACAGGGTCGCCCTTTGGTATTCGAGCATCATCCGCGTGCTGGTCGGCTCGTGGATAACGATCGCCGCCATGCTGGCCGTTTTCGCGGCCCTCATCTGCGCCACGGTCTACATGGTGCAGGCGGTGCCGCGCGGTTTCATTCCGTCGCTCGACCAGGGCTATGCGATCGTCGTCGTCCAGTTGCCGGACGGCGCCTCGCTGTCGAGGACCGATGCGGTCATCCAGCAGGCGTCGCAGATCATCCAGAAAACGCCAGGCGTCGACTACGCAGTCGCCTTCGCCGGCTTCTCCGGCGCGACCTTCACCAACGCCAGCAACGCGGGCGTGATCTTCGCCAGGTTCAAGCCGTTTCACGAGCGACTGAAAGCCGGCCAGTCGGCGACCCAGGTCATCGGCAATCTGTTCGGCAGCCTGCAAAGCATCAAGGAAGCCTTCATTATCGCACTGCCGCCGCCGCCGATCCGCGGCGTCGGCAATGCCGGCGGCTTCAAGCTGCAGATCCAGGAGCGCAACAGCGCCGACATGCGGCAGATCCTGGCACTTGCCAACGAAATCGCCGGCAAGGCCAACAAGACGCCGGGGCTGACGGGCGTGTTCACCACGTTCTCCGCGTCGAGCCCGCAATTCTTCCTGGCGATCGATCGCGACAAGGCGCGCATCCTGAACGTGCCGATCCCCAACATCTTCGAGACGCTGTCGATCAATTTGGGCACCGCCTACGTCAACGACTTCAACGCTTTCGGGCGCGTCTACCAGGTGCGGGCGCAGGCCGACCAGGCGTTCCGCCTCGATCGCGCCGACATCTTGAAACTGAAGGTGCGCTCGGCGACCGGCGCGCTGGTTCCGCTCGGCACGTTGATCGAGATCCGCGACGTCACTGGCCCGGCGCTGGTCCAGCGCTACAACATGTACGTCTCGGTGCCGCTGCAGGGCAACGCCGCGCCCGGCGTTTCCACGGGCGACGCGCTGGCATTGATGGAAGGGATCACGGCAAAGACGCTGCCGGCCGGTACCTCCTATGAATGGACCGAGCTCGCCTATCAGGAGCGCAACACCGGCAATGCCGCTGTCTATATCTTCGGACTGTCGGTGCTGTTCGTGTTCCTGGCGCTGGCGGCGCAATATGAAAGCTGGGTACTGCCGTTTGCCATTGTGCTGGTGGTGCCGCTCGGCGTGCTCGCGGCGTTGCTCGGCGTGTCTTTCCGAGGGCTGGACAATAACATCCTCGTGCAGATCGGCCTCATCGTGCTGATCGGGCTTGCTGCCAAGAACGCGATCCTGATCGTCGAGTTCGCGCGGCAGGCGCAGGAACGCGGCCTGACGGCCGCCGAGGCTGCCGTCGAAGCCTGCCGGCTCAGGCTGCGGCCGATCCTGATGACCGCCTTCTCGTTCATCCTCGGCGTCGTGCCGCTGATGATCGCAACGGGCCCGGGCGCAGAAATGCGCCAGTCGCTCGGCACCGCGGTGTTCTCCGGCATGCTCGGCGTCACCTTCGTCGGCCTGTTCCTGACGCCGGTGTTCTACGTCACGCTCAGGTCGTTGTTTTCACGGCGCAAGCCCCGTGCCGAGGCCGAGCCTTCGGGGCCGGCAGAGGCGCCATCGGAGACGGCCGCCGAGTAGGGTTACGAATTCGCCGCGTCGGGCGCGGCTTATCACTCCAGAAAATCGGCGCGGCGCGCTGCACACGACCCCAACAAACGATCAGATTGGGGTCAGTTGTCTGCCTCAACATCTTCGTTACTGGCGGACGTGAGACCAATAAGTGCTTGGTCAGAAATAGGGGGTTCGAGTCCACGTCGTGGGCCCCTTCAGAAAATGGTATAAAAATCAGCCACTTACGCGGTCGTTTTGGTGGGCCCGGAGGGCGTATTAAGACCGTTGATTTTATTGAGTTTTTCGTGGGCCAAAACCAGAAGTCTTCCCGTATCGTTCCGTACGGTCCCGCGGCCAATGGGCGACATCTGGTCCGCAGGTTCAAATCATGGACATGCAACCACCGATACCGGCATTCGCCGATCGCAGCAATTGAGAGCGTTGCCGATCAAGATCCCAATCAGGCCGGTGCGTACTCATTTACCTCGAACACATGGTGATGAACACGGCCGGTAAACATCTTCAGCAGATCACCGGTCACGTCCCTACTTTGAAATCTCACATCGGATTGAAGCGCTCGGTTGCAGGCGTCCATGTCGGGGTAGCGAATGGCGAGCGCCATGGCATAGACGGGAGCGCCTTCGTCCCGCGTCGTGCCATCCAGAACGCGCACTTCCTCCGCTCCGGGAAACTGTGTCCACAGCGGCACCAGCCTTTCCCTGACGAAGCGCCGGAACTCGCTCTCTTGTCCGGGGTGGATTTCACCTTCGAAGAGGGCGTAGCGAATGATCATGACGAGGGTTTCCTGACTTTTCTGCAGTTGATGCGACTTGCCGCCGCCGGCGGCAGGTCGCGGGCCGGACACTTCCCGGATTTGCGGTATCGAATGACGCCGGTTTTGGGGGCGCATCGGGTGATGCGCCCGCCTCCTTGCATGCTTATTTGCCCCAGATTTTCTTGTACTGGTCGCGGTAGCCATTTTCGGGGTCGAACGCATTCTTCGGGCCACCGTCGAACTCGACATTGTCGGCCGTCACCACATGCAGGGGCGACAGGTAGCCCGACCATTTCTCACCGGCGATGGCGCGGTTCAATTCGTCGACCAGTTGCCAGCCCTGCAGGTTGAGCGGTTCGGCGACCGTCACCTTCTGGAACTGGCCGGCGCGGATGCGTTGATAAGCCGATTCCGAACCGTCGCCGGCGGCGACATTGATCGGTGCGTCGGTGCCGGCTTTGCCGGCCGCCGCAAGCGAGGGTCCCATGAAGTCGAAATAGAGATCGTTGATCGCCAGCGAATGCGTCCAGGCATCGCCGTATTTCTGCAGCAGCGAGGTGGTGAGCTGCGGCATGCGCTGCGAGGTCTCGGCGATCGGCGTGTCGACATATTCGAGCACCTTGCCGCCCAGCCGCTCGATCTCCGCCTTCATCTTGTCGGCCTTGGCGATGGCGATGGCGTAGGTCGAATCGGTGAAGATGACGACGCCGGGTTTGCCCTTGGCATCGGCGTAGGCCCAGTCGGCCGCCGCCGTGGAGACCTGCATGGCGTCGGTGGAGACATTGGCGAAGACGCCGCTCTTTTCGTCAGGTCCGATCACCGGTCCGGCATGCCAGGAAACCAGCGGGATGCCGGCAGCCTTCGCCTGCTCCAGCGCCGGCGCCTGCTCGATGGCGTCGAAACCGTTGATGACGATGCCATTCGGCTTCAGCGCCATCGCCTGGCCGAAGGCGGCGGTGCGGCCACCGATCGAGCCGGCGCCGTCGATCACCTTGACCTCCCAGCCGATCGCCTTGGCCGCTTCCTCGACGCCGGTGGTGACGCCCAGAATGCCGCCGTTCTTGAGGTCACCGGCGAGCACGACGATCGTCTTGCCCGGCTGCGCCTTCGGACCGGTGGTCGGGCCGTCCCAGGCGGTGACTTTCTGGGCATATTTTTCGACCACCGCCATGGCGTCGGCCATCGCGTCCGCCCGTGCATGGCCGGCGAACAGGACTGGAGCAGCGATTGCGATAGTCATCAAGGCGACGGATGATTTCAAAAATGTTCTGCGTTGCATGTTGGTACCTCCCTTGGTTTCAAAAAAATTGTCTGGTCTTCGGGGACTCGACTTCGGGCGCCAGGTCACTGGCTGATGTGCCCAGCCACCGGGCCCAAACCGGCCGGATGCGCGTCGACGTAGATGGAATAAAGCGACGTCTGGGCGGTGATGTAGAGGCGGTTGCGCTTCGGACCGCCGAAGCACAAATTGGAGACGATTTCGGGTATCAGGATGCGCCCGATCAGCGTCCCGTCCGGCGCGTAGACGCGAACCGCATCGGCGCTGGAGGCCCAGATGTTGCCATCGCGATCGACGCGGAATCCGTCGAAGAATCCTGCCCCACATTCGGCCAGGGTGCCGCGCGACCGCAGCGAGCGTCCGTCCTTAGCGACGTCATAGGTCTTGATCGCACGCGGCAGGCCCTGAACATGGCTTGCGCCGGTATCCGACACGTAGAGGATGCTCTCGTCGGGCGAAAAAGCCAGCCCGTTCGGCTGCACCAGATCGGTGATGACCGCACCCACCTCGCGGGTTGCTTCATCGAACCGGTAAACATGCGACGCGCCGATCTCCGGCCGGGCAATCATGCCTTCATAGTGGCTGTCGATGCCGTAGACCGGGTCGGTGAACCAGATCGTCCCATCGGATTTGACCACCACATCGTTCGGCGAATTGAACCGCTTGCCATTGATGGCTTCGACAAGCGGCTGCCAGCGTCCATCATGCTCAAGCCGGGAGATGCGCCGGCCGCGATGCTCGCAAGCGACGACGCGGCCCTCGCCATCGAGCGTGTGACCGTTCTGGTTGTTGCAAGGGGTTTCGAAGACACTGACCGAGCCGTCGCTTTCGTCGTAGCGCAGCAACCGGTCGTTGGGGATGTCCGACCACAGCAAATGCTTTGCCGCCGGAACATAGACCGGTCCTTCCGCCCAGCGACTGCCGGTCCACAGCCGTTCGAGCTTGGCATGCCCGATCGTCAGCTTTCGGAAGCGATCGTCCAGAATCTCGTAGTCGCTCATTCCATTATTCCCGGATGGGTTCGGCTGGTCACTTCGAGGACTGCGCTACGGTCTTGGTCCTGGCTCTGTGAGCCGCGCCGCGCTTGCGCTGGGCGTAGCCGGCGATGCCGATGGCGACGAGCAGCGTCACGCCGTTGAACAGCGGTTCGACGAAGAACGAGCCGCCGAACTGCTGGATGCCGGAAATGCCGACCGCCAGGATGATGACGCCGGTCATCGTGCCCCAGACATTGACGCGTCCGGGCTTGATGGTGGTCGAGCCGAGAAAGGCGCCGACCAGGGCCGGTAGCAGATATTCCAGCCCAACGCTGGCCTGGCCGATGCGCAGCTTGGAGGCAAGCAGCACGCCTGTCAGCGCCGTCAGGAAACCCGACGAGATGAAGGCGCCGATGACGAAGCGGCGCACCGGAATGCCGTTCAGCGCAGCGGCTTTCGGGTTGGCGCCGATGGCATAGACGTAGCGACCGATCGGCAGATATTCGAGGATGATCCACAGCGCGACGGCGATCGCCAAAACATAGAGGCCGGTGATCGGCAACCCGAACACCATCGTGCCATTCAGCGCGTAGAACCCGTTCGGCAGCACGCCAACCACTTGCCTGCCGCCAGTGTGCCATAGCGCCAGCGCGTAGAGCACGGTGCCGGTGCCGAGCGTGGCGATGAAAGAGTCGATGCGGGCGACTTCGACCAGCAGTCCGTTGAGGAAGCCGGTTGCAGCACCAAGAAGCAGCACGATGATCACCGCCAGCGGCCACGGAACGCCGAACATGGTCTGCAGGCTGATAGCGAGGATGTGCCACAGCACGATGCCATAGCCGACGGTGAGGTCGATACGGCCGGACGCCATCGGGATCATCGCCGCCAGCGACAGCAGCGCGATGATCGCCTTGTCGGAAATGATCGAGCGCAAATTGAGCATCGTCGGAAACGTGTTCGGCAGCAGGATCGAAAACAAAAGGATCAGCAGCGCCGTCAGGATCACCAGCCCGTACACCGGCAGCAGCCGGATGATCTTCTGCCCCAACGATAAACCCGCCATTTCGCCGCGGGTCGGTTCGAGTGCGCTGGATTCAATCGATTGCATGAACTCGCTCCCAGAAAAATCAGGCGGCTTCGGAAGCCGATGCCGCGGTGATCACGGCGGATGTGGTCAGTTTGTCGCCGGTGAGTTCGCGCACGATCTGTCCGCGCGAAAACACCAAGGCGCGGTGGCAGATATGGGCAATCTCCTCGAAATCGGTCGACACCACGACGACGACGAGGCCGGCTTCGAGCGCCCGGCCGATCAACCGGTAAATCTCGGCCTTGGCGCCGACATCGACGCCGGCCGTCGGATCCTCGGCGATCAGCAAGGTGCGGCCGGTGTGGAGCCAGCGGCCGACGACCACCTTTTGCTGGTTGCCGCCCGACAACGCCTCGATCGGCAGGTTCGGATCGTTGGGGCGCAGCCCGACCGAGCCGCCGATCACTTGCGCCAGGGCGGCCTCCTTGTGTGGCGCCAGAAAGGAGAACAGGCCGCGCTTGCCGGCGCCGGGATTGAGAAAACTGTTTTCGCGGATCGACAAGGAGGCCGCGATGGATTCTTCGGTCCGGTCGCGGGCGATGAGCCCAACACCGGCCGACATCGCCGCGATCGGGCTCGACAGATCGGGCGTAACGCCATTGATGGCCACCGAGCCGGAAAAGGCCTGGCAGCCAAACAGCGCCCGGCCGACCAGTTCTTGCCCGGCGCCGCGCAGGCCGACCAGGCCGAGCAACTCGCCTTTGCGCACGTCGAACGACACCGGGCCTGCACCGGCGCAGACCAGGTCACGGACGGCGCACACCGTCTCGCCGGCCTGCGTCTGGGCTTTGCTGAAAACCTGGCTGACCGGCCGACCGACGATCATCTCGACAAGTTCGTCCGGCCTTGTATCGGCGACCTTCTTTTGACCAACCAGCCTGCCGTCGCGCAGCACCGCGACGCGGTCGGCGATGCGAAAGATCTCGTCGAGGCGATGCGAGACATAGATCATGCCAACGCCGCGCTGCTTGAGCGGGCGGATGGCGTCGAAGAGGCGGTCGACCTCGTCGGCCGGAAGGCTGGCGGTCGGCTCGTCGAGCACCAGCACATCGGCCTCGGTGGCCAGAGCGCGGGCGATGGCGACCAGCGATTTCTCGGTGCGCGTTAGATCCTCGACGCGCGTCGTCGGATCGAAATCGCAGCCGACCAGCTTTAGGGCCTCGTGCGCCCGCTTTTCGGTGGAACGCCAGTCGATGAGACCGGAGCGCAGCGAAAATCCCTGGGCGAGGCCGACATTTTCGCCGACCGTCATCCATTCGATCAGGCCGAGATCCTGGTGAATGAAGGCGACGGATTGGCGCTGGTTCGGCCGCGGCGGGCGATGATGATAGGGCTCGCCGCGAAACAGGATGCTGCCGCCATCGGGACGGTAGATGCCGGCGAGCGTCTTGATCAGCGTCGACTTGCCGGCGCCATTCTCGCCGAGCAGTGCCAGGATCTCGCCCTTGTGCAGATCGAGCGTCACGTCGGAGAGCGCGCGGGTGCCGCCGAACTCCTTGGTAATCGACTTGAACTCGATCAGTTTTTCTTCGGTCACAAAGCGTTCCTCCCGAGATCGCCAAATGATGTTATCGATAACATTTCTGAGCGTCAAGCGACAAAATTGGCTCTCCGCTTAGCTGGTCTTGCCGTCGAGCAGCCGCATCATTTCGGCGGAATCCCTAGGCCCCAGTCCAGCGGCGCAGAGCAGGCGGTGGATCTCAACCACCTGCCCGGTCATCGGCATCGGCGTCTTGGTCTTCAGCGCAAAGGCCTGCAGCGAATCCAGGTCCTTCAGCATGTTGTCGATGCGGCCGGTGGCTGAAAAATCGCGGGCGGCGAATTTTGCCATGAACTCCTGCATGATGCTGGAATCGGCCCGCCCGCCCTTGAGTGCGGCCGGGATGGCCTTCGGATCGACGCCGCCGGCTTCGGCGAGCTTCACCGCTTCGGCGACGGCCTGGAACAGCACCGCGCAGAACAGCTGGTTGATCAGCTTGGTCGTCTGCCCTGCCCCGCTCGGGCCCATCAGCGTGTAGTTGGCGCAGAGATGCCGCATCACCGTGCGCGCGTGTTCGAAGTCTGCCGGCTCACCGCCCGCCATGACGGTCAGCCGGCCGGCCAGCGCGCCGGGAACGCCGCCCGAAAGCGGGCAGTCGAGCCATTTCATGCCGGTCTCGGCCGCGAGCTTCTTCGCCATCTCAGCGGTGTCGGCCGGGTCGATCGACGACATGTCGATCAGCAGCTTGTCGGATGATGCCGCAGCCGCGACACCGGCATCGCCGAACACCACCGAACGCACGATATCGGCATGGTTGAGGCTGAGGATGACGAAGTCGCTCGCTCGCGTTGCCTCGGCAACCGACGCGGCGACAGCCGCGCCCTTCGCGGTCAGGGCAGCAACCTTGGCCTTGTCCAGATCGAACACGGTGACGGCCTGCTTGGCCTCAATCAGGCGGGTAGCGATCGCCGATCCCATGATGCCGGCACCGACAACGGCGACTTTTGCAGCTTGCGTCATCTCAACGAGCCTCTTTCCTTATCCTGGCGGGGGCGATCCCGAAGGCGCCCAGGCCCTGCAACGCCGCATCGGCGATGCTGTCGACGGGGGCGTCGATGTCCACTGTGACCACCAGCTTTTCGTCGTCAGGATGTTCCAGCGCGGCGAATTGGCTGTCGAGCAGCGCCGGCGGGAAGAAGTGGTCGCGACGCGCGGCGAGCCTGGCTTGCAGCAGCGAGCGCGACCCCTCCAGGAATACGACAAACAGCGGCCCGCCTGCCGCATGGCGAAGCCGATCGCGATAGGATTTCTTCAGCGCCGAGCAAGAGACGACGAGCCCGCGGCCCTCCTCACGCGCCTGGCGCAAGGCCGCGCCGACCAGATCCAGCCAGGGCCAGCGATCGTCGTCGGCAAGCGGTATGCCCGCCGACATTTTTTCGACATTGCCACGCGGATGCAGCGTATCGCCTTCGACGAAGGCAAGGCCAAGCCGCGCGGCGATCTCGACGCCAACTCTGGTCTTGCCGCAGCCGCTGACGCCCATCACGACAATGAGCGCGGGTTCAAAGACAGGTCGTGATGCCGCCATCGACATAAAGCGTGTGTCCATTGACAAAGGATGAGGCCGGTCCGGCCAAGAACACTGCCGCGCCGACCAGTTCGCCGACGTCGCCCCAGCGTCCTGCCGGCGTGCGGTTGGTCAGCCAGGTTGAAAATTCGGGATTGTCGACCAGCGCCTGGTTGAGCGGCGTCTTGAAGTAGCCCGGTGCGATGGAATTGATCTGCAGGCCATGCTTGGCCCAGTCGGCGCACATGCCGCGCGTCAGGTTGCGCACCGCGCCTTTCGTGGCCGTATAGGGCGCAATGTTGGTCCGTGCCAGCTCGCTCTGCACCGAAGCGATGTTGATGATCTTGCCGCGTCGCCGCGGGATCATGTGGCGCGCCACCGCTTGCCCGACGAAGAACACGCTGGAGATGTTGGTGCGCAGCAACTCGTCCCATTTATCGGCGGGAAAATCCTCGAGCGGCATGCGGAACTGCATGCCGGCATTGTTGATAAGGATATCGATGGCGCCGATCGTCGTCTCGATCTCGGCGACACCGTTCGCCACCGCCGCATGATCAGTGACGTCGAAGACGGCGCTATCGACCTTGTATCCCTTCGCCGTCAGCGCATCCGCAGCCGTTTTGACTTTTTCGGGGCTGCGGCCGTTGAGCACGATTTCGGCGCCGTGCTGCGCCAGCCCCTCCGCCAAGGCCAGGCCGATGCCCTGCCCCGAACCCGTGACCAGCGCCCGCATGCCGGTCAAATCGAACAACGAACTGCTCAAGTGCTCCTCCCGAGGAATGTCCCTGAATCGGGATACGATTTCCACCGCGCCGCCGCCAGTGCCTATTGACATGAATGTTATCGATAACATAGTCAATGGAAAAATGCAGTAGCGCGGGAGACGATGCCGTGACCGACATATTGATGACCGGACCCTATCCGGAATGGGACATGGCAGACCTCGAAGCGAAATATCGCGTCCACAAGCTTTGGCAGGTCGACGACAGGGACGCGTTGATATCAAGCCATGCCGATGCCATCCGTGCCATCGCGACCCGCGGCGAACTTGGCGCCAGCGCTGCGCTGATGGCGAAACTGCCGAAGCTCGAAATCGTCTCCTGCTACGGCATGGGCACCGACGCCATAGACCTGGCCTACGCGAGGGAAAACCGCATTCGCGTCACCAACACACCTGATGTGCTTACCGAGGACGTGGCCGATATCGGCATCGGGCTGCTGCTCGCTGTGGCGCGCATGATTCCGCAGGCCGATGCCTATGTGCGCGCTGGCAGCTGGCGCAAGGCCAACATGCCGCTGGTGACGCGCGTTTATGGGAAGAGGCTGGGCATTGTCGGCATGGGCCGCATCGGCAAGGCGGTGGCCCGGCGCGCGGCTGCCTTCGACTGCGAGATCGCCTATTTCGGCACCCGCAGACACGACGACCTGCCTTACGACTTCGTCGGCAATCTGGTCGAGCTAGCGCGCCGGAGCGAGTTCCTGATGGTGACGCTGGCCGGTGGCGAAGGCACCAGGAACATCGTCAATGCAGAGATTCTGGCGGCGCTCGGGCCGGATGGCATCCTGATCAACATCGCACGCGGCAGCACCGTCGACGAAACGGCGCTGCTCACCGCGCTGGAATCCGGCGCGATCAAGGGCGCCGGACTCGACGTGTTCTGGAACGAGCCGACGATCGACGAGCGCTTCGGAAGACTTTCCAACGTCGTGCTGCAACCGCACCATGGCAGCGGCACGGTGGAGACCCGCAAGGCCATGGGTCAGTTGGTTCGCGACAATCTCGCGGCCCATTTCGGTGGGCGGACCTTGCTGACGCCTGTCGTCTGAGAGAGGATCATCTTCATGAAGTCGATCGTTATCCACGCCGCAAAAGACCTGAGGATCGAGGAGACCGATCCGGGCGTCCTCGGCGATGGGCAGGTCGAAATCGCCGTCGAAGCCGGCGGCATCTGCGGTTCGGATCTGCACTACTACAATCATGGCGGTTTCGGCACTATCCGCCTGCGCGAGCCGATGATCCTCGGCCACGAGGTTGCCGGCACGGTGAAGGCCATCGGCGGCGGCGTTTCCGCCCTTGCCATCGGCGACCGCGTCGCTATCTCGCCCAGCCGCCCCTGCAATGCCTGCCGCTACTGCCTGCAAGGCATGCAGAACCAGTGCCTCAACATGCGCTTCTACGGCAGCGCCATGCCGATGCCGCACATCCAGGGCGCGTTCCGCCAGCGCCTGGTCGCCGAGGCGTGGCAGTGCCACAGAATAGCCGACCACGTTTCCATCAACGAAGCCGCTTTCGCTGAGCCCTTTGCGGTGACGCTGCATGCCATGAACCGCGCCGGCTCGCTGCTCGGCAAGCGCGTTCTGGTCACCGGCTGCGGGCCGATCGGCGCGCTTTGCATTCTCGCCGCCAGAGCCCACGGTGCGCGCGAAATCGTCGCCACCGATGTCATGGACGGCGTGCTGGCCAAGGCCCTGGAGATCGGCGCCGACCGCACCATCAATGTTGCGACCAACAGTGAAAAGCTCGCCGCCTACAATGTCGACAAGGGCAGTTTCGACGTCATGCTCGAGGCCTCGGGCAACGAACGCGCCGTGCGGGCCGGCCTCGATGTTCTGAAGCCGCGCGGCATGCTGATGCAGCTCGGTCTCGGCGGCGACGTGTCGATCCCGCAGAACCTGATCGTCGCCAAGGAGATCGAGATGCGCGGCAGCTTCCGCTTCCACGACGAGTTCGCGCTCGCCGTCGATCTGATCAATCGCCGCCGGGTGGATGTCAAACCGCTGCTGAGCGGCATTTATCCGCTCGACGAGGCGGTTGCGGCTTTCGAGATCGCCGGTGACCGGAACAAGTCGATGAAGGTCCAGATCGCGTTCTGAACCGACGCGGCAACGTCAGGTGCTTTCGCGCTCGACGACGCGGTAGCCGGTCAGGACGATTTCTTGACCGTGCCGTTTCCCGTCACCGCGGATCACCTGGATCAATCTTCGGGCAGCCTGTTGCCCGATGCCGTAGCAGTCGACATTCACGGTGGTGATGCCGGGATGGCAGAAGGCGGCGACCTCATAGTCGCCAAAACCGGCGATGGCGATGTCCTGCGGCACCCGCATACCCCGGCGCTTGCATTCCATCAGCGCGCCAAAGGCCGAGAGATCCGAAACGCAGAGCACGGCCTCAGTGTCCGGCCAGCGCTCCAGCATGCTGACTACGGCTTGGCCGCCCTGCTCGATGGAGATCGGTGGCACGCCGAAGGAAACGAGGCGACCGGGCGGCAGGCCGAGTTCCTCAATGGCTCTTATGAAGCCTTCACGCCGCTGGCTGCCGCGCGTGTCGCGCGAGGTCGTACCACCGATGTAGCCGAATTTTCGGTAGCCCTTCCTGGCGAGCGTCTTGACGAGAAGCCCCATCGCCTCTTCGTTGGAGAACCCGACCACCTGATCGATCGGCTTTACCGGCAACTCCCAGGTTTCGACCACGGGAATGCCGGCGCTCTTCAGAAGGCGGCGGGCGCGATCCGTATGAGCGCCGCCGGTCAGGATGATGCCTTCCGGCCGCCGGCGGAACATCGCCTCGATCAACCTTTCTTCCTTCTCAGCCGTGTAGTCGGTGTAGCCGAGCAGAAGTTGCAGCCCCGTGCTTTCAAGCTCGTCGGTAATGCCGCGAGCAGTGTCGGCGAAGTTGGAATTGTTGATCGAAGGGACGATAGCGGCGACGAACCCCGTCTTGCGCGAGGACAGGCTGCCGGCTGACTGGTCGAGCACGTAACCAAGGTCGTTGACCGCAGCCATGATCTTTTCCCGCGTGGCCTTGGACACCCGGCTGCCCTCCTTCAGGGCGCGCGAAACCGTCATGGTGGACACACCTGCCCGCAGCGCCACGTCAACCATAGTCGGCGCATGGCTTTCGATGGGCCTCGATGAGGCAGCCTTGGCCATCATGCCGCTCCACCGGCCGGCTGCGGTCTGCCCGAGGAAAGCGCTAGACGCTCGGGCACACTGTCTCTGCGGCGTCCGGCATCGCTCATGAACCACCCATTGGAATCAACTTCACGCAAAGGCATGTTATCGATACCATATCAACAAGACAACAGCCACATACGAGGCCCAATTGTGTGTAGACATGGTCATGAGCACTGGTTTGGGCCGCGGTCACACTTTTGATCTGCTACCAGGTCTTCCCGCGCCGTCCTGGTGCCTAGGTGGATTCCGTAAAAGACCCAGAGAGGTTCGAGTCCAAAACGCAAAAACAAAACGAGTAAAAAATTCAACAGAATCAGATGCTTAATACTTTGGTGGGCCCGGATGGCGTATCAAGATCATTGATTTCATTGGCTTTTTCGTGGGCCAAAATCAGAAGTCTTCCCGTATCGTTCCGCATGGGCCCGCGAACCCGTACAGTCGACTTTAGCTAACCCCAATGCCTCCTTTGCGAACATAAGTTGCCCTTCAAACCAAGGTCTCGGAAAATCCTGATCGAGGTGGGAGGCAATCAGCGCCTGGACCGCATCGAGCCGGACATTCGCCCACCGCTATCATTTCTTCGTGGCCTTACGCTGCTCCGACTGCGATGAACCAAGCGCGCGCAGCACCGCCTCGACAGCCTGGCGTATCAATTCGGGCCGGGCGCCTCGTTCGAGGATGCCGCGCGTCACCTGCAGCCATATACCGATCACGATGTCGACTGCCAACTCTGCGTCCCGAACGCTCAGGCGGCCCTGAACAATCGCCTCGGCAATATCCGCCTTGAGGTTATTCCGGATCCCTCGTGCAAATTCCGTTGGTGAGTGAGAACTCTGAACGACCAGTCGGGCCCAGTTGGAGTCCGAGATCGCCTTTTCCAAGAATTGCGTGAAGGCGAAGGACAGGCGTTCTATTGGATCTTGTAGTTCCAGGCGCGCAGGCGTCAGCACGGCGTCAAAGCTCTCCCCGAGCTTCTCGCCTACGGCTGAGGCCAATTCATCGATGCTCTGGAAGTGATAGTAGAAGGTGCCCTTCGCGACACCTGCTGCCTCTACCACTGCATCCACCGTGAGGGCCTCGCGAAGCCGCTCAGCCAGCAGCATCGCCCCTGCGTCCACGATCAGCGTGCGCGTCCTTTCCCGCTTCTCGCGTCCGATCTCCGCCCTGCGCGCCAAATCAACCTTCGCCATCCGTCATACCTTTTTTGCATTGCACCATTACTAAAATCTCATATTGACCATATAGTCGATTTGACCTAAAGATGCAAATTGAAATTGAGCCGGCGACTTCGACCGGCCCCACTCGGGCTCCCCTGCAGCCCTATCGCTTTCAGATGAGAAGGAACAGCATCCCCATGAATGTACTGTCCCGAAAAGACTTCAGAACAGCAAAACGGCCTCTCCCGTTCGAATGCGTTGCCCTGGTGTTGCAGGGTGGCGGCGCGCTCGGAGCCTATCAAGCTGGAGTCTACGAGGCTCTCGCAGAGGCCGATATCCATCCAAACTGGGTCGCCGGGGTCTCGATCGGTGCCATCAATGCGGCCATCATAGCCGGCAATGAACCCACCGAACGGGTTCAGAAGCTGCGGGCCTTCTGGCGCGAGATCACGGCGAACCCACTTCTCGATTGGGCTGCCGCCGCGCCCACACTCGCTCCGAAAGGAGACCTGCCCCGCTCGCTCTTCAATCAGTTCAGTGCGGCCTGCGCGCTCGTCGCCGGTGCCCCAGGCTTCTTCAGCCTGCGGCAGCCCGTTCCCTGGCTGCAAACGGACGGCTCCCTCGAAGGAACGAGCTTCTACGAAACCAAACATCTGAAGAGCACACTTGAGCGGCTCGTCGACTTCGACCGGATCAACGCCGGCCGCATGCGCTTCAGCGTCGGCGCCGTAAACGTGCGCTCCGGAAATTTCGTCTATTTCGACAATGATCAGCATACAATCCGCCCCGAGCACGTGATGGCCAGCGGATCGCTTCCGCCTGGCTTCCCCGCCGTCGAGATCGACGGCGAATTCTACTGGGACGGCGGCCTTATCTCGAACACGCCGCTGCAATGGGTAGTCGAACATGGGGCACGGCAGGACACCCTCGCCTTCCAGGTGGATCTCTGGAGCGCGCGCGGCGAGTTTCCTCGCAATCTGTCCGAGGTCGCGACGCGGCAGAAGGAAATACAGTATTCGAGCCGCACACGCGCGCATACCGATCAGTTCAAGCAGTATCAACGTGCCCGACACACCCTCGCGAGCCTTCTTTCAAAACTGCCGCCCGAGTTGCTCGACAGCGAGGAAGCAACCGCACTGAGCTCGATCGCGGACCATAAGGTCTACAAACTCGTTCACCTGATATATCGCTCAAAACAGCATGAGGGGTACTCGAAGGATTATGAGTTTTCGAGGCTGTCCATGGAGGAGCATTGGCGCGCCGGCTACTTCGACGCCGTGCGCACGTTACGCCATCCCGAGGCATTGCAACGGCCCGACAATCTGGAAGGGGTGAGCACCTACGATCTTGCCGAGGACGGGCGGGAATAGGCGCCTGCAATGGGAGATGCCTGACGTGCTCAGTCCAATCGCAAGCCCTGTGCAACTCCTTTCAATGCAAGCCATCCACTTCAACAATTGAAGGAACTCTTCAACCATGCATCAAGACACCGTCCGGGCAACGGCTTTCGCCATGCCCCTGACCAGTCCAGCCTATCCGGTCGGTCCGTATCGCTTCCGAAACCGCGAATATCTGATCATCACCTATCGGACCGATCCGAAAAAGCTGCGCGGTCTTGTGCCGGAGCCACTCGAACTATCCGAACCCCTCGTGAAATTCGAGTTCATCCGCATGCCGGACTCGACCGGCTTCGGCGACTACACGGAAAGCGGACAGGTCATCCCTGTCACGTTCCGCGGCCGCAAGGGCAGCTACACCCACTGCATGTTTCTTAACGACCACCCACCGATTGCCGCAGGGCGCGAGCTGTGGGGATTTCCCAAGAAGCTTGCGAGTCCGACGCTCCGCACTGAGACTGACACCTTGGTGGGTACGCTTGATTACGGCCCGGTCCGTGTTGCTACGGCCACCATGGGCTACAAGCACGAAGCAGCCGACCTCTCGGCAGTGAAGAGTTCCCTCGCGGAGCCGAACTTCCTCCTCAAGATCATTCCCCATGTCGACGGCACGCCGCGCATCTGCGAGCTCGTGGAGTATCACCTGGAGGACGTCGATCTGAGAGGCGCCTGGACCGGCCCGGCATCCCTGAACCTCTGGTCGCATGCGCTGGCTCCTGTCGCCGAGCTGCCGGTGCTGGAGGTGGTTTCGGCGATGCACATCGTCGCCGATCTCACACTCGCACTCGGCAAGGTCGTTCATGACTACCTCGCGAAATCCGAGCCTGGCGATCTGAAAGGAAGAATCCATGCGTTCGCAGAATGAAGCTCTATCTAACAATTGGGCAGGTGACGCCGGTGGTCGGCTCATGGACAAGGTCGTGGTAATCACCGGAGCTGCGAGCGGCATTGGCAAGGAGATTGCCCTTACCTTCGCCCGCGAGGGGGCAAAGGTGGTCATCGCGGATCTTGACCTGAAGGCGGCCCAGGAGACGGCCCTTGAGATCGATCCAGCCGCTCAGCGGGCGCTCGGGGTTGGCATGGACGTTAGCAACGAGGAGCAGGTCGAGAGCGGAATGGCGCGGGCTATCGAAACCTTCGGGCGCCTCGACGTCCTTGTCAGCAACGCCGGCGTCCAGATCGTCGCGCCGCTCGTCGAGTTCGATTTCGAGAAATGGAGGAAGTTGCTTTCCATCCACCTGGATGGAGCCTTCCTGACCACCCGTGCCGCCTTGCGGCAGATGTACCGCCAGAACAGCGGCAGCATCATCTACATGGGATCCGTCCACTCCAAGGAGGCGTCTCCATTCAAGGCTCCATATGTCACCGCCAAGCACGGCCTGATAGGCTTGGCCAAGGTCGTGGCCAAGGAGGGGGCCGCCCATGGCGTCCGCGCCAACGTGATCTGCCCTGGATTCGTCCGCACGCCGCTGGTGGAAAAACAGATCCCGGAGCAGGCGCGCGAGCTCGGAATCTCCGCAGCGGACGTGGTCAAGACGGTGATGCTGAGGGAAACGGTCGACGGTGAGTTCACGACCGTGCAGGACGTGGCGGAAGCAGCGCTGTTCCTGGCGGCGTTCCCGTCGAACGCGCTGACCGGCCAGTCGATCGTGGTGAGTCACGGGTGGTTCATGCAGTAGGCGCGTCAGAGAGGCGTGCCTTTGCCCGTCTTTCGCTCTGCCCTGCCTACAGATCAATCTTTACAATCCCCCTATCTTTTTTGCATTGCACAATTGCGCAAATCTCATATTGACTATATCGTCGATTTGACTTAAAAGTCTAAAATCAAATTGGGCAATGGCGAACTCGCCGCGCTCGCAAAACGATCGATCCCTTCAACCCACCGTTCCAACGGAGGCTCTCATGCGCCTGCCCTCAGGTCTGTTCCTTTCTGCCTGTATCGCCTGCCTTTGTCTTTCCGGCTGTTCTGAAGAAGAAACTGCCGCACCATCAGCGCCACGGCCGACACGGGTCGTCGTGGTGACGCCTCACAAGCTCGCCCTGGTGGCGCAGGGCGCCGGCCGCATCCGATCGCGTTATGTGAGCGCGGTTGGCTTCGAGGTCGGCGGTCGAATGCTCTCGCGCGAGGTCGACATGGGCGCAATGGTCAAGAAGGGCCAGAAGCTCGCGGAGCTCAGTGCCGTCGACTACCAGAACAAGGTGACCGCGGCCGAGGCCGACGTCGATGCAGCAAGGGCCGCGCTCGCCCAAGCATCCGCACAGGAGGAACGCTTCAGAATCCTGCTCGGCAAGGGCTTCGCCACACATTCCCAGCACGATGACGCGCTCAAGTCGCTGCAGAGCGCACGAGCGGAGGTCCAGGCGACCGAAGCCAATCTGCGTATCGCGCGGAACCAGCTAAGCTATACCCAGCTCCTTGCGCCCGACGATGGTGTGGTGACGGCGACCGGAGCCGACCCGGGTCAGGTCGTGGCTGCGGGCCAGATGGTCGTCGAGATTTCCGGCAATGACGCACGCGAGGCGGTGTTCGCGGTGGCCACCAATGATGTCACACGGGCAAAGCTCGGCATGGCGGTGAACGTATCGCTGCAGGGTCGTCTCGACATCGCCGTCACCGGCACGATCCGCGAGATTTCGCCAGAGGCCGACAGCGCGACAGGCACCTATCAGGTGAAGGTGGCGCTGGCTTCGCCGCCGGCGGAGATGCGCCTCGGGGCAGTCGTTGTCGGTCGCGTCGAAAGCGAAGGAGGTCAGGAGGTTGCGACATTGCCACCGAGCGCGCTGCTGCAGTCCGGAGGCCAGCCGCAGGTTTGGGTGGTCGGCCAAGACGACAAGGTGCAGCGCCGCGAGGTCAAGCTTGTCGAATTCGATGCGGACTCGATCGTGGTGAGCCACGGACTGTCCGCTGGGGAGAAGGTGGTGACCGCCGGCGTCAATTCGCTCGCCGACGGTGACCTTGTGAACCCAGAGACGGAGGTCAAGTGATGACACGCTTCAATCTCTCCGAATGGGCCGTCCACAACCGCGCCCTCGTCGTCTTCCTCATGCTCATCTGCGTCATTGGCGGAGCGAGCGCCTACGAGCGGCTCGGCCGCCAGGAAGATCCGGATTTCACCGTACAGACCATGGTGGTCCAGGCAAACTGGCCGGGGGCCACCACGGCTGACACGCTCAAGCAAGTGACGGACAGGATCGAAAAGAAGCTCGAGGAGACCCCGAACCTCGATTACATCAAGAGCTACACAAAGCCCGGTCAGGCGACGATTTTCGTCTACATCAAGGAATCGACGCCCAAGCGCGACCTTAGCGACATCTGGTACCAGGTCCGCAAGAAGGTCAGCGACATAAGGGCGACGCTGCCGCAAGGCGTGGTCGGGCCCTTCTTCAACGACGAATTTGGCGACGTCTTCGGAACCATCTACGGCATCACCTATGACGGCTTCACCGCACGCGAGGCGCGCGACTTCGCTGAGACCGCGCGGGGCGAGTTCCTGCGTGCGCCCGACGTCGGCAAGGTCGACATCTATGGCGACCAGGATGAGAAGGTCTATCTGAACTTCTCGCCGCAAAAGCTCGCGAACCTCAAGCTCAGCCTGGACGACGTGCTGGCGGCGATCGCCCGGCAGAATGCCGTGGCGCCTTCGGGCATCATCAACACGCCTCAGGAGACTATGCTCGTCGACGTCACAGGTTCCCTGCTGTCGCCGGACGGCATTGCCAACCTCAACCTCTGGATCGACGGGCGCTTCTACAAACTGACCGACATCGCCCAGGTCCAGCGCGGCTACAGCGACCCGCCCAGCAAGATGTTCCGCGTCAACGGCAAGCCGGCGATCGGCATCGGCGTCAACATGCGGGAGGGCGGCAACAATCTCGACTTCGGCAAGGGCCTGCACGAGGCGGCCGAACGCCTGAAACAGCGCTTTCCCGTCGGCATTGAGCTCAACCTCGTGTCGGACCAGCCCGAGGTCGTGCACGAAGCGATCGGCGGATTCACCGAAGCACTTTTAGAGGCGATCGTCATCGTGCTGGCGGTCAGCTTCCTCAGTCTCGGCTTCAGGGCCGGGCTTGTGGTCGCTCTCTCCATCCCCTTGGTGCTTGCCATCGTTTTTGTGGCCATGAATGCGCTGGGCATCAGCCTGCAGCGCATCTCCCTCGGCGCCCTGATAATCGCGCTCGGGCTTCTCGTCGATGACGCCATGATCACCATCGAGATGATGATCTCAAAGATCGAAGAAGGTATGGAGAAGATCAAGGCGGCAACCTTCGCCTACACCTCCACCGCCTTCCCCATGCTGACGGGAACGCTGATTACGATCCTCGGCTTCCTGCCGATCGGCTTCGCCGACAGCAACACAGGACAATACTGCTTCTCGCTGTTTGTCGTGATCGCGGTGGCGCTCGTTGCCTCATGGTTCGTGGCCGTCGTCTTCGCGCCGGTGATTGGTCTCTCTCTTCTGCCGTCGCACACGAAGAAGGCGCACGGAAACGTCGAGCCGGGCCGCTTCATGCGCGCTTTCGAACGCCTGCTTGGCTTCGCCATGCGGCACCGCTGGCCCACCATCGCTGCGGCGGTCATCCTCTTCGGCGCCTCCCTTTATGGCATGGGCTTCGTGCAGCAGCAGTTCTTCCCGACGTCCAACCGACCCGAGCTCCTCGTGACGATGACCCTGCCAAAGAATGCCTCGATCGCTGCGACCGAAGCGCAGACGGAGCGGCTGGAGAAGGCGCTTGCCGGCGACCCCGACATCGCCCGCTTCTCCTCCTATGTCGGAGGCGGCGCCATCCGCTTCTACCTGCCTCTCGACGTGCAGCTCGACAACGACTTCATGGCCGAGACCGTGGTTGTCACCAAGGACCTCGAGGCGCGTGACCGGGTGCAGGCCAGGCTGGCGACCCTGTTCGCAGGCAGCTTTCCGGACGTGACTGTTCGCATCTCGCGCCTTGAGCTCGGACCGCCCGTCGGCTGGCCTGTGCAATATCGTGTGAGCGCCCCGACCACTGAGGAGGCGAGGCAGTATGCCGAGCAGGTCGCGCAAACTCTGCGAGCATCGGGGCTCGTGCGTAATGTCAACTACGATTGGGCCGAGAAGAACAAGGCGCTGCGCATTGTCGTCGACCAGGACCGGGTTCGCCAGGCAGGCCTGAGCTCCGAGCAGCTTGCCCAGGCGCTCAACCGTGTGATCAGCGGTTCGACCGTTACACAGATCCGCGACTCGATCTACCTCGTCGATGTCGTGGCGCGGGCCGAGAGCGACGAGCGGTCAAGCGTCGAAGCCTTGCGCAATCTCCAGATCACGACGCCCACTGGTGCCTCAGTTCCGCTGCGCGAGCTGGCGCAGTTCCAGTACGAACTCGATGAAGGCTATGTCTGGCGCCGCGGCCGTCTGCCCACCATAACCGTGCAGGCGGAACCGCTGCCTGGGCTGCAGCCAGCGTCCGTGCACGGGCGAATCGCTGGCGCAATCGAGGGGCTGCGCAAGTCGATGCCGGCTGGCACGTTGCTTGAGACGGGAGGCACGGTCGAAAAGAGCGCGCAGAGCAACGCCGCGCTGCTGGCCCAGTTTCCGCTCATGATCACCCTGATGCTCACCGTGCTTATGGTGCAGCTCGGAAGCTTCCGCCAGCTGGCGATGGTGATCAGTGTGGCGCCGCTCGGCCTCATCGGCGTCGCCGCCGCGCTGCTCACCACAAACACGCCGATGGGCTTCATCGCGACACTCGGCATCATTGCGCTGGCCGGTATGATCATCCGCAACTCGGTGATCCTGGTCCACCAAATTGAGCACGAGCGGGCGCAGGGTATCGAACCCTGGAGGGCGGTGATCGACGCGACCACCCACAGGTTCCGGCCGATCATGCTGACGGCGGCCGCCGCGATCCTCGGCATGATCCCGATCATGCACGACGTGTTCTGGGGACCGATGGCCTACGCCATCGTCGGAGGGCTCGCCGTCGCGACCTTGCTGACGCTGGTCTTCCTCCCGGCTCTTTATGTCGCTGTAAACGGCATACGGGAAAGGGACGAAACGATAGCAGCGCCCGCCGTTCCGGCAATCCCCATTCTCGCCCTCCAGCACTGAGAAAGGGATAGCCATGCCGGTTCGGGCCGGAAGCGTGACATCGGCAGTGGTACGCCTGAACATTTCAAAATCGGTGAGAGTTTCGGCTTGGCGAGGATCCACTTCACCAAGCCGGCGTCGACCGGAAACTTCAAGAGCAACTCCATGACTTTGGACCCCGCGACCATCTCAGCCCTATCGGCATTGGCCGGCTCGGCCATCGGTGCCCTGGCATCCGTCGCCACGACCTGGCTCACCCAGTATCAAAAGGATCATATGCAGCGGCTCGAACAGAAAGGCTCGCATCGCGAGCGGCTGTTCGGCGAGTTGATCGACCAGGCATCCAAAACCTATGCAGATGGCATCGTCCAGGAACGGCTGGATGACCCAGCCAAGCTTGTTCCCATGTATGCCACCATCAACAAGCTACGCCTCTTTGCCACGCCCAACACGATCGGTGCCGCCGAAGCGGTACTCGAACGCATCATAGAGACATACGAGTCGCCTTCGACTGCTCCGGAGGCGCGGAACACGCATGTCGCCGCCCATGACATCCTGCGCACATTCGCGGAGTCCTGCCGGGTGGAGTTGGCTCACCTGCGATGACATCCAGAGGAACTTCCATGCCACTTACCTATGAGGGTCCGCGCATGCGCTACGTTGGATTGGCAGCCATCCCATGCATTCTGAGGCGAGCGAGAGAGGTAGTGCGCCGCTTCAGGACACCGGAAGCTCTGCTTAGGTCTACCCTCCTTGGCCTGTGTGTAACCCAGCTTGCAGGCTGCATTGCAGCCTATCCACGCGACGGCGTGCCGACAAAACACATGGCCACAGCCGAAGTGAATGGCTTCCCCGGCGACATACGTGCCTGGGGCGATTCCTATGCAAGTGTCCCGGCCGATCGGCTCGTCTTATTTCGCAACGAGCGGTTAGAGGCGGCCAAGACCGACCCATCCATAAAACCGCGAGAGCTCAATGTGCTGACGCTTTCCGGCGGGGGCAGCAGCGGCGCCTTCGGAGCCGGAATACTCGCCGGATGGACCAAGGCCGGGACCAGGCCCAAGTTCGACATTGTCACCGGTATTAGTACCGGATCTTTGATCGCGCCATTCGCGTTCCTTGGGCCAGCCTACGACGATCAACTCAAGCAAAGCTTCGCCACAATCAAGGATGCCAACATCTATACCAAGCATAGCATCCTCGGCGTGCTGTCGAGCGCCTCCTTCACAAGCAATGCGCCGCTCGCCAAGATGCTTGACGAATACATAACCCAGGACATGCTCGATCAGATCGCCCGGGAGTCAGGGAAGGGACGGCGACTCTTCATCGGAACAACCAACCTCGATGCGGACCGAGCGGTAATCTGGGACATGGGTGCTATTGCTGCGAGCAATCGGTCGGACCGGTTGAAGCTCTTCAAGCAGGTCATCCTGGCTTCCACATCCATTCCCGGCATTTTTCCCCCGGTCGAACTGGAAGTGACCGCGGCGGGCAAGACCTATCACGAAATGCATGTCGACGGTGGCACCAGCAACGAGGTCTTTCTGATGCCCGCTGGGCTGAGCCTGCGCGAGCTCGACCAGACGTTCCACGCTCGGGTCAAGGCGCGGCTTTATATCATCCGCAACGGCCGGACGACGCCGGAACCGAGCATCGTCAAGGCCACACTGCCTGACATTGCCGAAAAGGCGGTCTCTTCCCTCATCAAGACGCAAGGGATTGGCGATCTCTATCGGCTTTACGCTGTCGCCAAGCGCGACGGCATCAACTACAGCTACATAGATATCCCGACCGACTTCACGGTCGAAGCAAAGAGCCCGTTCGACAGCAAGTTCATGCGGGCGCTGTACGAAAAAGGCTACGAAATGGGCCGCGACGGCGTACCGTGGAAAACGGTGCCTCCCGGATTTTCGAAATGAGTAGGTTCGGGCCGGCAGACGATGTCGAATCTGGCCGGACCCAACCGAGTCGGAAGCCGCCCCACGTCCCGCTGATTAGCAAGGACTGCAATGTACAGTCGACGTTACCGCCAACAGCGGTCATCGGAGTCTGTACCTTCGGAAGGACTGGATTTGGCCCAACCGCGACCTCCAACGTGTTCGCCGGAGATGTCTGGCTTCGGGCAACCCAAAATTGAACTCTACGGCCGAGATGAGGCGCAAACGGTCATCATCGCATGACCCCTTCAATGGCAGCTTCGGGTCACGACGAGAAGTCCGCGGTGACGGCGCCGGCATTCTCCTCAGGTCTCGATCCGATGGGGTCGCGGGTGCAACAAGCTGTTGCACAACTCTGCTATCTATAACGCCCATGCCTGACCCGAACTACCTCACCCCTAAAGAAGCCATCGCTGCAGCGACCTTGTCGATCCATTCGTAGTCGAGAGCTAAGATCGACCCCGAGGCGGTCATTCAGGATGCCAATTTGCGTGAAGCGGTCCGCGTGGTGCAGAGGGCGAAAGAAGGACTGTTCAGTCGAAGAAGCCCGCATCCTCTTCCCTGAGATACTTCCTGGCTGCTTCGGCGTCGATATCGAGCCCCAACCCTGGCGCTTCCAGCAGGTCCACCATGCTGTCCTTCACGATCTGCGACGGCAGGCCGATGACGATGTCGTTCCACCACAGGTCCGAGGCGCTGGGATATTCGAACGCCACGTAGTTGGCGGGCAAGGTGGCGCAAACATTGATCAGCGCGCCGAGGCCGAGCAGGCCATTCGCGGTACCGTGCGGGGCCATCAGGATCGAGTGCATGTAAGCGTGCTCGGCAATCCATTTGAGCTCGGCAATGCCACCGACATCGGCAGGGTCGGGGCCGATGACGCGCACCGCCTGCGTCTCGATCAGTTCCTTGAAATTGTGCCGCAGGTAGATCTGCTCGCCGGTATGGATTGGTGTCGAGGTGGATGTGGTCAGCTCCCGATAGGCCTGCGGATTGACCCACGGCACGTAGTCGCCGGTCAGCATGTCCTCGAGCCACATCAAATTGTACTTCTCGACTGCGCGAGCGAACTTGATCGCATCAGGCAGCATCCAGCCCGGGCCGCAGTCCAGCGCCAAGCTGACCTTGTCGCCGAGCACTTCCTTCATCGCGATCACGCAGTCGAGCATATGGTTGAAACCGCGCTCGCTGATCACGCCCTGATCCATGGCACCGTGGTAGCCGGCCTTCTTCTGCGTTACGCCATAGTGGAAGTCCTCGACAGTGTCCTTCATGTTGGAGTGGAACGAGATTCCTTGCTTGACCATGAAGAAGTTCTGCGGCTGCTCCATCATCCATTTGACATCAGCGGCATAATCCTCCGGCCGGTCGCCTGAGCGTTTCTGGCGGATCGAGCCGTTATAGACGCGCACCTTGTCGCGCACCTTGCCACCGAGCAATTTGTAGACCGGCACGCCTGCGGCCTTGCCGGCAATGTCCCACAGCGCATGCTCGATCGCGCTGACCGCCGCGCCATAGGGCTTGAAAGAGCCGCGCTGGCGGATCTTCAGCATCACGCGCTCGACGTCAGTCGGATCCTCGCCGATCAGTGCCTCGCGGAAATGCAGCACCCAAGGCTTGAGGTAGGTCTTGGTGAACTCGACCTCGCCCAGGCCATAGAGCCCCTCATCGGTAACGATGCGGACGATGGGGTGCCTGCCGATAACGGCACAGCGCAGGTCGGTGATCTTCATGCTTTCCCTTTCTTACCTTCCCTCAATAGGTGAGGCGGTCAGCTCCAGGTCCGGTCCCAGGAATATTCGTCATCCCAGTGATCGGTCGGTTGCCACATGCCCTTGACCCCTTCCTGCAGGTGCTGGCCGATGACTTCATCAACCACGTCGTCGATGCCCAGACCTGGCTTGTCCGGCACTGTGATGAACCCGTCCTTGACCAGCGGCTTGGGCAAGCCCGTAACGATATCGTCCCACCAGTCCACTTCGACGCTGTGATACTCGAGCGCCATGAAGTTTTCCGTCGCCACCGCGACATGCGCGGCGGCCATCGCGGCGATCGGGCTTTCAGCCATGTGAATGGCCATGGCAACGCCGTGGTCCTGCGCCATGTCACCGATCTTTTTGGTCTCGAGGATGCCGCCGGTGGTAAGCAAGTCCGGGTGGATGACCGAGATGCCTGAATTGAGCAGCGGCTCGAAACCTTCCTTGAGGTAGATGTCCTCACCCGTGCAGATCGGCACCGACGTTGCCTGCTGTAACTGCCGATACTGCTCGGTGTACTGCCAGGGGATCACGTCCTCGAGCCAGGCTGGTGCGTATTTCTCGATCCGCCGGGCGAGACGGATGCCGTCCTGCAGCGAGACGTGGCCGACATGGTCGATGGCGAGCGGGATCTCGTAGCCGATCTCCTCGCGGACCTCGTGGATATATTGATCGAGCAGGTCGATGCCCTTTTCGGTAAAGTGGAGCCCGGTGAAGGGATGCGGCACGTTCTGCGCGTCATAGACGGCATTGCGCGCCCGGCGCTCGTCCGGCGTGCGTGCCCGGCCGCGACCGGCATGCGTGCGGAAACCATCGAGCACGCCAGCCGGCGCGACCACCGTGCCCGGGATGTGGGACATCTGCGCCAGCCCGAGGTCCATCTTGAGGAAAGTGAAACCGAGATCCATCCGCGCCTTGAGCCGCTTTCCGGACTCGGTGCCGCTGGGCTTCTCCGCGTCGGTGTCGCAATAGACACGCACCTTGTCGCGGAACCGTCCCCCGAGCATCTGGTAGATCGGCACGCCATAGGCCTTGCCGGCGAGATCCCAGAGGGCGATCTCGACTGCCGAGACACCACCACCCTGCCGTCCATGGCCGCCAAACTGCTTGATTCGGCGGAACAGCCGGTCAATGTCACAAGGGTTCTCGCCCAGCAGCCGGCTTTTCAGCATCAGCGCGTAGGTGGCGCTGGCGCCGTCACGCACCTCGCCGAGCCCGACGATACCCTGGTTGGTGTAAATCTTGAGCAGCGCCGAGGTGAATGGCGCACCGACGATTTCGGCCACCCGCATGTCGGTGATGCGAAGGTCGGATGGTTTGGAGCTCGTGTTCACCCGATTGAGCGCCTCGTCGGCTCCGCCCGTCTTTGGCATGACTTATCCTCGTTCTGGTCGGTTGGCTTGTCGTCCGGCATGCCGGGCCGACGTAGAGCATTGCTAGCCCAGCTCAATCTCGTGGGCCTGCAGGTAGTCTCGGTTCATCTCAACGCCGAGACCAGGCTTCGACGTCAGTTTGAGGCTGCCGTTCGAAACGTCGAGTGGACTGTCGATGAGGTGATCGTATTTGCCCAGGTTCCACTCCGACGTTTCGAGTTTGTAGAAGTTGGGAACGGTCATCATCACCTGCGCGCCCGCGACCACGTTGATCGGCCCTGCGGCGTCGTGTGGCGAAACCGGGATGTAGTAGGCTTCGCACAGGGCGGAAATCTTCTTGAGTTCGGTAATGCCGCCGGTCCAGGTGACGTCCGGCATGATGTAGTCGGCGAGCTTGTTCTCGAGCACCGGCACGAAATCCCACTTGGTGTGGCCGCGCTCGCCCCACGAGATGGCGGCACTGACCTTCTCACGCACCTGCTTGAGGGCGTTGAGGCTCTCGGGCGGACACGGCTCCTCAAACCAATCGATCTGGCCGGCCTCCTCGAGGCTACGGCAGAGGCGAATGGCCGTGGGAACGTCGAAGCGGCCATGCGCATCGATCAGGATGTCGACATCGGGCCCCGCGGTTTCGCGGATCAGCGCCGTGAGTTCGGCCGCTTCGCGCTCGTCCTTGCGCGCCATGCTACCATCAAGGTAGCCGTCCTGCTGTTCGCGGGACAGGCCGTCGGCGCTGCGGCCCTGGTGGGGGAAAGGATCGAACTTGAGCGCAGTATGTCCGGACTCGACGATGTCTCGAATTTCGCGGACCACAGCCTCCTTGCTGGTAAATTTGGCCTGGTTGGGATGGGTGTAAAGCGCGATTTCATCGCGTACCGGTCCGCCCAGCAGTTCGTAAATCGGCTTGCCAAGGACTTTGCCCCGGATATCCCAGAGGGCGATGTCGATGGCGCTTACGCATTCGACGGCGGCGCCGCGGCTGCCCATGTAGGTGAAGCTGCGGAAAATCTTGTGCCAGAGGTGCTCGATCCGCGCTGGATCCTCGCCAGTCACGGCGATGCCGATCTGCCGCAGGATCGTGCAGAGCGCGCGGTTGGCCAGCTTTGTGGTGGTGGTGATCTCGCCCCAGCCGCTAACCCCCTCATCGGTCGTCACTTCGACGAACAGGTACTCTCCCCAATATGAGGCATCGGACTTGATCAGCCACGGCCGAACGCTCGTGATTTTCATCTCTCAACTACCTTTATCTGATGGTCAGGCTAACGATGTTCCGGATTGGCGATTCTATCCGGCCCGAGCGGCGTTGCGCGCACGCATCTGTTCGAGAACATGCCGGCCGGAACCCTCGACATGGCGGGAAATGAGGTCGGCGGCCTTGTCTGCCTCTCCCGCCTTCACGAGTGCGATGAGTTCGCGATGCTCGCGAAGGATTGCGGCACGCCGTGCGAGCGTGAAATTGAAACGCCGGCTCACGGCTCGCAGCACTTCGCGATGCTTCCACCAGAGCTCGGCGGCATGGCGGTTATAGTGCCGCTGGTACATCACGGTGTGAAAAGCGGTGTCTAGTTCGCTGTGCCTGAACGTGTCGGCAAAGTTGTTCTCTTCGATCAGGCCCTGGATACGTTCGAGTTCGGCAATGTCCTCGACGGTAGCCATGTTCACAAACCATCGCGTCAGGGCAGGCTCGATCAGGACTCCGATCTCGTAGATATCCCGGACAAAATCCTGATCTATAGGCCGAACGCGCGCGCCTCGGTTGGGAACGAAGGTGACAAAGCCCTCGCCGCGCAATAGCTGCAGAGCTTCGCGCACGGGATTGGTCGAGGTGCCGTGACGCCGGGCGAGATCGGTTACCACAAGCCGCTCGTTGGCGGCGAGCCGCCCCTCGATGATGTCTTCCCTGATCAGCTCATAAAGCGAGGCGCCCTCGCTGGAGGCCCCGATGGGGTCAATCCCCGCGGGTGGCTCTGCTTTAAAATCGCTTGTTTCGGCCAAGGCCGGCTCCCCAAATCAATACACGCTTTAATCGATATCACGCACGGTTTCCATAAACAATGTACGATTTATCGCGTTGACAGACAATCCGCGATCTGAAAACGTACAAAGTGCTCGAAGGGATACACAGAACAGGAAGACGTTCCGCGATCGAACGAGCAAAGACCGCTTGCCTCGATGCAGAGCGGCATGGGAGAGAAACCTGGAGGATACCTATGACGAGGATTACACTCGGCGGTGCCGTCCTGCGCGGCACTGTCTCCGCTGCTTTAGTGGTATCGCTAATGTCCGCGTCGGCGCTGGGTGCGCCGCCGGTCGATTTGAGCAAGTGGTCGCCGGAATATGTGCGCTCCATTGCGGGCACACAGGATTTTGATACGGCGGCCGATTGCGGCAAGGTCACCCCGCTCGACTACAAGGGACGGCTGACTTTCTGGTATCAGGGCGTGTTCGAGGGCGACCCCGACCTCCTGCGCCAGTACTACAAGGAGTTCTTCGAGACCTTCCGCAAGACCTATCCGAACATCCAGCTCGAGGAACAAGCCCTCACCTACAACGACCTTCTCGACAAGTTCCGCACGGCGCTCCTGGGCAATGCCGCGCCGATGGCGGTCCGCCTGCAAATCCTGGGTGGTACCGAGTTCGCCGCAAAGGGCTATCTGCAGCCGCTCAAGCCCGAGGATGTGGGGTATTCGACCGAGGATTTCTGGCCCGGCGCCATGAAGGCGGTGACCTGGGACGGAGTGACCTACGGCATTCCGACCAACAACGAGACGATGGCGTTCATCTGGAACGCCGACATCTTCAAGCGTGCCGGCCTCGATCCGGACAAGGCTCCGGCGACCTGGGACGACGTGGTCAAGTATTCCAAGCAAATTCACGATAAGCTTGGCATTTCCGGCTACGGCCTCGTGGCTCGCAAGAATGCCGGCAACACGCCATACCGCTTCATGCCGCAGCTATGGGCCTATGGCGGCGGCGTCTTCGACGAAGCCACCGCAAACCCGACCTATAAGGAGGTCGAACTCAATAGCCCGCAGAGCAAGGCGGCGCTGCAAGCCTCGTACGATATGTATGTTCGCGACAAGTCGGTTCCGGTTTCGGCACTCACCAACCAGCAGGCCGATAACCAGCCGCTGTTCCTAGCCGGCCAACTCGGCATGATGGTCTCGCACCCGTCCGACTACAACGTCATGCTCGACCTGCAGAAAAAGGCGACGGGCACCGACAAGGACAAGGCTCAGACCGTCATCGACAACATGCGCTACGGCCTGATTCCGACTGGCCCAGACGGCAAGCGCGCCGTTGTATTCGGCGGCTCGAACATTCACATCCTGAAGCCCGAATATGTCGAGGGCGGCAAGGTGGACGAGCCGGCTGCAAAGGCCATCATCTGCATGTGGACGAGCCCTGAATGGTCGCTGAAGATGGCCTACGCCGGCTCGAACCCGGGCAACCTCAACGGCTTCAAGACCAAATGGATGAAGGAACGTCTGGACAGCATCAAGTTCCTCGATGTCACGACGTCGATGCTGCCATACGGCATCCCGTTTCCAGCGCTGCCGCAGTCTCCCGAGATCATGAACATCATCGTCCCGGACATGCTGCAGAATGCCCTGACCGGAGCGATGACCGTCGACCAGGCAGCAGACGACGCGGCCGAAAAGGTAAAGAGCCTGGTAGAGGGCAAACTCTAGTTTGAACCTGACTTACGATCCGACCGGCCGCACCGATGGTGCAGCCGGTTCGTTCCAAAGAATATAAGGGCGCGCCACAGTGACGATCGTGACCGGTAAGGCCGAGGCTCGCCGAAGACTGCAATCCGGTAGGTCCGGCGTGCTGTGGAAGATGTGGGAGCATCGCGCCGACTACGCCTACGTGCTCCCGGCGATCGCCGTGATGCTCATCGTCATCGCCTATCCGATCTATTACACAATCGAGTTGTCATTTTTTAAGACGCCGCCTGGCCTACAGCTGCGCGACAAGATCTACGTCGGCTTCGACAACTACACGAACATCCTCACCAGTCCGGTGTTCTGGAAAGTCACCTGGAACACTATGATCTGGACACTGGCATCGACTTTCATCTCCTTCGTCTTGGGGTTTGGCTCCGCGCTGGCGCTCCACCGCGACTTTATCGGCCGTGGCGTCCTGCGCGCTATCCTGATCATTCCATGGGTTATCAGCGCCGTCGCCGCCTCCTACATCTGGAAGTGGATCTACCATTCGGACTTCGGAGTCATCGGTGCGGTGCTGGTCGGTCTCGGATTGGCCGACCGGCCGCCGAATTTCATCGACAACGTCAGCACGGTGCTGCCCTCCCTGATCGTCGTCAATATCTGGCGCGAGTTTCCCTTTGCCATGATCATGATGATGGCCGGCCTGCAGACGGTCCCCGAACAGCTGCTGAGCGCCGCAAAAGTCGACGGAGCCAGTGCGTGGCAGCGCTTCTGGCACGTTACCTTCCCGCATCTGAGCAGCGTCTCGACGGTGACCATCCTGCTGCTCGCAGTGGCCAACTTCAATTCCTTCATCATCCCTTGGATCATGACCGGCGGCGGGCCATCCAACGCATCGCATATCTGGATCACCCACATTTATGAGCTCGCCTTCGGACGACAGCTCTGGGGCGTGGCATCGGCCTATTCGGTGCTCCTGTTCCTCATCCTGATGACGCTGGGCTACTTCTATGTCCGTGCGCTAAGCGGCAACGAACGGAAAGAGGGGAGCGCATGAGCACGATTGCCGGGACAGCCCCTCGGGGTCAGACCCGTCGCCGCATCCGCGTCGACGGATGGCGGTGGGCCGGGCGCATCTTCCTTGTGTTCATGCTGCTTTACACCGCGTTGCCGATGATCTGGATGCTGATCACTTCGATCAAGTCCGGCTTCGCGGCGATGCAATTCCCGCCGCAATGGTGGCCAGACGAGCCTACCCTTGCCAGCTACCAGAAGCTGCTCGATCCGCAGAACAGCGTCGGCCAGGACTTCCTCCGCTTCTTCTGGAACAGCCTTTTCGTGTCGACCGTCACGACAATCCTTTCGGTGATCGTGGCTGTCCCGGCGGCCTACGCCTTCTCGCGCTTCCGTTTCCCCGGCCGAAACTTCCTGTTCTTCGCCGTGCTGCTGCGCAACATGTTCCCGGCGGTGATCTTTCTCGTGCCGCTGTTCATACTGATGCGCATGCTCGGGCTGGTGAACACGCATGGTTCGCTGATCCTCACCTATCTCACTTTCGGCCTGCCGCTGGCGATTTGGCTGCTCAAGGGCTTCTACGACAACATTCCGGTGCAGCTCGAGCAGGCGGCGCGCATTGACGGGGCAACGCGGTTCCAGGCCTTCATCCTGATCGTGATGCCGCTTTCGACGCCCGGAATCATCGCCACCGCGATCTATTCCTTCATCGGCGCGTGGAACGAGTACATCTATGCCTACACCTTCCTCTCCAAGAACGAGCAGTTGACCCTGCCGGTCGGCATCCAGCGCTTCTTCTCGGAAAATACGACGGACTTTCCGGGCCTGATGGCGGCCAGCTTTATGATGAGCGTGCCCGTCGTCGTGTTGTTCCTCGTCCTGCAACGATACTTCGTACGCGCCCTTACAGAAGGCGCGGTCAAGCACTAGGGAGTTGCCGATGGCCCACGTGGTCCTCAAAGATCTCGTCAAGACCTATGGCGGCTTCAAAGCTGTCAACGACGTTTCGCTGACGGTCAATGACGGCGAGTTCGTTGCGCTGGTCGGCCCTTCAGGCTGCGGCAAGACAACCACCCTCAATCTCGTCGCCGGCCTGATCCCGATCACATCGGGCGACATCGTCATCGGGGACCGGGTGGTCAACGACCTCGACCCCAAGGACCGGGACATCGCAATGGTGTTCCAGAACTACGCGCTCTATCCGCAGAAATCGGTCTACAAAAACCTGGCGTTCCCGCTGCAGATGCGCAAACTGCCCAGGGACGAGATCGACAAGAAGGTCAAGGAAGCGGCGCGGGTGCTCGACATGACGCACCTGCTCGAGCGCAAGCCGCGCGAACTTTCGGGCGGGCAGCAGCAGCGTGTGGCCCTCGGCCGTGCCCTCGTCCGCGACCCCGCTGTTTTCCTCATGGACGAGCCGCTCTCCAACCTCGATGCCAAACTGCGCGTGCAGATGCGGTCGGAGATCAAGCGCTTCCACCAAGACCTCAAGGCGACGATCGTCTATGTGACGCACGATCAGCTCGAAGCCGTGACTATGGCCGACAAGATGGCGGTGATGAACGGCGGCCTGCTGCAGCAGTACGATTCGCCGGCGCAGGTCTTTGCCCATCCGGTGAACATGTTCGTCGCCAGCTTCATCGGCAGCCCGGCGATGAGCCTTATTCCGCTGGAGGCATCGACGGCAAACGGCAACACAGTGTTGACCGGCGCGGAGGGCTGGAGCCTTGAGCTCTCGCCGCGCAACGCCCAGAAGGTTGCAGGGGCAACGACCAGGAAAGTCGTGCTCGGCGCACGTCACTCAACGATCAAACTCCACAAGAGTGCGGTGGCAGGCAGCGTCCCGGCCAGGGCCTATACGGTGGAGCCGACCGGAGACGTCACCTTCGTGCAGGCGTTGCTGTCCGGCGCCATCGTTAACGTCAGCGTGCCGCCGAACATAGCCATCGCGCCCGATGAGCAGATCTGGCTCGAGTTCGACCAGGAGCGGATGCATCTGTTCGACGGCGAAACCGAAATGGCCTTCCAGGCCAACTGACACTGGGCGGATGCGTGTGGAACGTGGGCGTTGATGACTACGAAGCTTAAGATCACCGCGATCAAGCCCTATCCAGTGTGGGTAGGAACGCGCAACCAGATGCTCGTCAAGGTCGAGACCGACCAGGGCATCTTCGGCTGGGGCGAGAGCGGCCTGAGCGGTCGCGAGAGGGCCGTGGCTGGCGCGATCGAGCACTATCGCGAATTTCTCATCGGTCGCGATCCGATGCAGATCGGCCGGATCTGGCAAGAAATCTATCGCAGCCAGTATTTCGAAGGCGGGCGCGTTCTGCAGGCGGCGATTTCCGCCATCGACATTGCCCTTCACGACATCAAGGGCAAGGCGCTGGAGGTACCGGTCTACGAGCTGCTCGGCGGCAAGCAACGCGACCGTATCCCCACCTTCGCCTCGACCGGAGACGATTCCGAGGGCGACGTTGCCATCGAAAGAGCCCGCGAACTGCGCGCACAGGGATGGCAGACGATCCGCTTCTTCCCAGTCGGGCAAAGCAGCAGGGACATCTTCGAGCCGCGCGAGTCGATAGGCGCTACCGCGAGCATGCTGAACAAGGCGCGCGAGGCGCTGGGCGACGAGGTCGTGCTCGGCATCGACTATCATCATCGGCTGTCGGTGGCCGAGGCGGCGAGCTTCTGCAACAAGCTCGGCCGCGGCGTGCTTGATTTCCTCGAGGAGCCGATACGGGACGAGACACCGGAGGCCTATGAATCCCTGCGCACGATGACGGCCATCCCTTTCGCCATCGGCGAGGAGTTTGCCAGCAAGTGGCAGTTCCTGCCCTACATCGAGCGCGGCATCCATCAGTTCAACCGGCTAGATGTCTGCAATGTCGGCGGGATCACCGAGGCGATGAAGGTGGCGGGCTGGAGCGAGGCGCACTATGTCGACTTGATGCCGCACAATCCCCTTGGTCCGGTGTGCACCGCCGCGACCATCCATCTCGCCGCCGCGGTGCCGAACTTCGCGTGGCTCGAGACCAGGGCTCCGGAAAGAAAGCTGGGCTTCGACAATTCCGAGTTCTTCCCGGTGCAACCACGGCTAGACGGCCCCGATTATCCGGTCAGTGACCAACCGGGACTGGGGGTCGAGATCAACGAGGAGGCGATCCAGGCGCAGAGTTTCCGTTTCTGGGAAGCGCCCCACCTCAAGCGCCGCGATGGTTCAGTCACGAACTGGTAGCTCGATTTCAACCGGAGTCCACCATGACGCATACTTCCGACATCACCCGGCCGTCCAAAGACTTGATCGACGCGCTAAGGGAGATCGGCGCCGCGACCGTTGCCGGCACGCTTGGCCACATGGGCTTTCGCAATCCGCATATGGTCGGCCCGGTGGCGCAGAACCACGGCAAGTCGATCGTGGGACCGGCGCTGACGCTGCAGTTCATGCCGCAGCGGCCGGACCTCTTCACCGAGGGAGAATATGCCGATCCGGAAACGCAACTGCATCGGCACGTGCTCTACCACGCGCAGGAAGGAGATGTGGTCGTGGTCGACGCGCGCGGCGACATGAGCTCGGGTGTCTTCGGCGATATGATGTCGACGTATTTCAAGGGCAGAGGCGGCGCTGGCATCGTCATCGACGGGTGCATGCGCGATCGGCCCAATGTCGAGAAGCTCGATCTGCCCCTATGGCTGCGCGGCTGGACGCCCAATTACCATGTGCAGACCAGTATCTATCCAAACGCCGTCAACGTTCCGATTGCCTGCGGCAATGTCACGGTGATCCCCGGCGACATCATCATCGCCGACGACGACGGGGTGGTTGTGCTTCCCGTCGCAATGGCCTCGAAGGTAATCGAAGAATCCCAGAAGCATCACGATTGGGAGGAGTTCTCGCGAGTGAAGCTAATGGAGGGCGGGTCGCTGCAACGCTACTATCCGCTGCACCCAAGTGCGAGCGATGAGTACGAGGAGTGGCGGAAAGCCAACTCCAAATCTTGATAGACGGATACTAGTCGCCTTTGCCTATAAACATGATTGCGCGGTTAAGATGCGCCTAGATGAAGCTGAGGCCTGGTGAGGTTCCCCGTTGACACTTGTCACCAATCTTTCCTCGGCCTACCCGATCCTGCAGGCGGTGGGACTCGACAACGCCAAGGGCATCATTACCCGCTTTCCTTAAAGCGCAGATCGCGAAGGCCATAGACCAGCGCCGAACTCCGACGTTCCTGCGTCGGCTAGCCGCACGGGCGGTCGATGAGACCGCGCACACGAGGGCAATCTTGGTATCTGCTGCCATCCTGATCTCCGGCCCTTGTCTGGCCACGACTGGCCCGAGCCGCGGTGAGCAGCAGGATGGTCAGCGCATCGCGCGAGCCCGCTTCACGGTAGAATAATTCCAACCCATCTACCCCGACGGTGCGATACCTCAGGGTCGCCGACGTCGAAGGCAAAACCATGTCAGTTGAAGCACCAGTATGCTTTTCGGGGAGATGCAATGGGGCTCAAACGCCCTTTGCAGCCAGCAGCTTGCGGTATTCGGGGACGGGCATGCCGCCCCAACCCCAATTCTCCATCTCCACTTCCTCAAACACCACCCAGGTCCAGTCCAGCGGCTTCCCGAGGACGTCGAGCAGTACCTCGCTCACGCCCTTGTAGATGGCTGCTTTCTGCTCCGTTGTAACATGGTCCACACCGGGCTCGGTGCCCTCGCGCGTGAGCTGGACGGTAACGATAGGCATGAAGGGTCTCCCTTGACTGGTGGGCTCAGTGGCCAGCGCTCTGGCCGCCGTCGACATGAAGGGTTTCCCCCGTCACGAAAGGGGCATCCTCCAGGTAGAGGACCGCGCCGACGATGTCGGAAATCTCACCAAGGCGGCCCAGCGGATGCAGGCCCGCCAGCGCCTCGTACATCTCCGGCGCATGCATCGGCGTCCTGATGACGCCCGGCGACACGGCGTTCACCCGGATTCCGCTGCGGGCGTATTCGATCGCCAGACTCCGGGTCGCGGCGTCGAGCCCGCCCTTAGTCAGCGAAGCGAGCACCGATGGCACCTTCGAACTGGCCTGCTTCACCAAGCTGGTGGTGATGTTGACGACATGGCCGCTGCCCTGACGTTCCATTGCGGCGATCACGGCCTGGGTGGCGAAGAAGAAACCGGTCAGGTTGGCATTCCATGACCAAGACCGTTGCAGACACCATCGTGGAGCCGCTGCAGGCTGCAGGAGTCCGTGGGGCGAGCGCCACGGTCAATTGGTGGATCCGTTCGGCTGTCGCTGGAACATTGGCCAGCGCCTTCGTGAGGTACCACAGGAGGACATAGTCGCCGCAGCGGCGAAAATGTTCGGACAGCCGGCGACATGAAGCGCGTGCGCAAGGTCCAACGCAACCTGGCTTGATCGCTATGGGTTCGACGTGAAAGTGGTGGAGCGGGCGGACGCTATTCGTAGCAGCGGCTACGCTATCGATGTGCGAGGCACCGCAATCGACGTCGTCTAACGCATGGGCGCTACCTTCGATACAGCAGTTCCACGGCCGCCGGAATCGCCGATATAGGTTTGTTTTCGCAAACTTTGTAGCGCTGCAATAGTTTACTTTCCACGACTGAGGTGCGCGCGTCGGTCCGGTGTCACGGCGTGATTGGTGAATTCCAGTCCCCGCTGCCGGCGGCGCGGCATTGGCGGCCGGGTTGCACCCGTTGCATGCGGCCCATAACTGGCCCACAACGTTCTGGGCCCAAGGCAATTTTTGGTAACAAAGTCAAAGGTTATGGTGGGCCCGGAGGGACTCGAACCCCCAACCAAGCGGTTATGAGCCGCCGGCTCTAACCATTGAGCTACAGGCCCCACGCGGGCTGGATTAATGTTTTTCGCATCGCGGCACAAGGCTTTCCCGTCAGGCTTCCACTGATCGCCCAAATCAACCCATAATCGCGCTCTACGCGACCTCAGCGACTTTGATCGCGGACCAAGGAGATTTTCATGACCAGACGCCTTTTGCCTCTCGCGCTCGCCGCTGCAATCGCTTTTCCGGCGATGGCTGGAGCCACCGATTTGCCGACGCCGCCCCGCATCATTGTGTCGGGCGAAGGCGAAGCAACCGTAGCCCCCGATCTGGCGGTCCTGACGCTCAGCGTCATGCGCGAGGCCAAGACCGCGCGCGCGGCGCTCGACGCCAACAACGACGCCATGGCCGCCGTGATCGCGTCGATGAAGTCGGCCGGCATCAAGGACCGCGACCTGCAGACCGCGGGCATCCAGATCAACCCGCGCTACAACTACACCAACAAGCCGGACGGCAGCCAGGAAGCCGAACTCGTCGCTTATCAGGTGACCAACACGCTGTCGGTGCGGGTGCGCGATGTCGACAAGACGGGCGAGATTCTGGACAAGGCGGTGTCGCTCGGCGTCAACCAGGGCGGCGGCATCGCCTTCACCAATGACAACCCGGCAGCGACCGTCACCGAGGCCCGCAAGAAGGCGGTCGCCAACGCCATGGCCAAGGCCAAGACGCTGGCCGAAGCCGCCGGCGTCAGCCTCGGCCGGGTGCTCGAGATCACCGATCAGAACATCGCGCCAACGCCGATGCCGATCAACGCCAAGGCCTTCGATGCCGCGGCGGGTGCTGCGGCTCCGGTGCAGGCCGGCGAGAATTCCTACAATGTCCAGGTCACCGTCACCTTCGAGTTGAAGTAAGCGGCTCCTGACGATCCGTGGCCGAGCCTTGCTCGGCCACGGTCAAAGACCACTGCCGTGCATGAAAAACCCCGCGGGATTGCTCCCGCGGGGTTTTTTCGAGCCACACCCTTCAGACGGAAAGGGGCTCAGCTACTCCCGGCTAACCCTCGCAGCGGGTTATGCCGCCAGGCTGATCTTCGCAGAAGATCATGCCTCCAGACCGACCTTCGAGGAGGTGCTTCTTGAACCGATCTCAGCGATAAATAACCGGGCAGCCGCGGTCATTGGCGAACACGATGACAACGCGGTCGCCGTCCTGGCGGCCCATCACCTTCACCGTGCGGCGGCTGACGTCGACGATGCGGGCACGGTAGAGGCCCATGCGTTCGGCCTTGTCGAGGGCGCGGTCTGGCGAACAGCCACGGCGCCAGCCGTAGCGGCGTTCATCACCGCGCCAGTCGCCGCGGCGTTCATCACGGCGATGGCGATAGCCATCGTCGCCGGCATAGACGCCGAAACGCGTGTCGTTGTTGTTGCCGAAGCCGAGATAGAGGCTGTCGGCATGGGCTGGGATCGCGGCCAGCGTGCCGAGACCGACCAGAGCCGAAAGGGCTGCCGTCTTGATCGTGTTGAACATCGTCTTCTCTCCTTGTTGCGGGCTTTCGCCCGTCCTCGTGAACCGATGGGGGGAGAATGCACTTGCCTGTCTGAACTTTTTGCGAACCGGCCATTCATCTCCGGTTCATGTGGCGGAAAGGAATTCGCCGGCCATTTACCATCGTCCACGGCAGGGGTGAATGCTCCAAAACGCCTCAGTCAGTCCCCGGTTCCCAATCCAGCAGATCGGCTTGAAGATCAGGCTCGTCGTCCCAGCGCGAGCCTTAGGGCTCGTCGTCCAGCATGTAATCAAAATAGTCTTCCGGCTCGGCAAGGTCGGTCTCGCTCGCCTTGACCCGCCCGCGCATCGAGATGCCGGCTTCATGAACGGTCTCGGCGCTGCCCGACACCAGCCGGTGCCACCAGTAGAGGTCATGGCCCTCGGCCACCAGCCGGTAGGCGCAGGTGCTGGGCAGCCAGCTGATGGTGCGAACATTTTGCGGCGTCAGCCCGACGCAGTCGGGAACGCGCGCCAGCCGGTTGGCATAGTCCGAACAGCGGCAGCTCTGCGCGTCGAACAGACGGCAGCCGACGCTGGTCCAGTAGATCTCGCCGGTGTCCTCGTCCTCAAGCTTTGACAGGCAGCATTTGCCGCATCCGTCGCACAGCGACTCCCACTCGGCCGGGCTCATCGCCTCCAGCGCCTTGGTTTTCCAGAAGGGCTTTTCCATTCCCGGCATGTGGCCCCAGCCGCCGGCAAGGTCAAGCGCGGCAACGGCCGGAATGCGGCGGTTGCCAGGTGAATGACACGAAGTTGCCTTCAAAAGGTCGGCCAATCGCCCCGTACGGCCTCTATCCCAGCCAAACTGGAACCAATCGGCTCAAGATCAGTTTCGGCAAGGATGGGACCCCACAAGGAGAGTTTTCGATGAAACGCCAACCCCGGATTCTGGCAGGCACCGCACTAGGCCTGCTGATGGCATCCGCGCCGTTGGGCGCGTTCCCGCTTCAGGGAAGTGCCGCCTTCGGCCCCGCCCAGCACACGTCAGCCGCGTTCATTTTGGCGCAGGCAGCGTGCGCCGAGGGCGAATCGGCCGAGGCCTGTGCGCAGAAGCAGCCTAAACAAAGGGAGCGGAAGAAGGCCGAGCCAGAGCAGCAGGCGGCGCCCGCCGCCCAGAGCGAGCAGCCCGCCGAGCAGGAGCAGCCGCGCAAGAAGCGTGAGAAGCAACAGCAACAGACCGAGCAGGCGCCAGCCGAACAGGCCGCCCCGGCCGAAGAACAGCAGCCGCGCAGGAAGAAGCGCGACCAGCAGCAGCAGACTGAGCAGGCGCCGGCCAAGCAAGCCGCTCCGGCGGCCGAGGCGCAGCAGCCCCGCAAGAAAAAGCGCGATCAGCAGCAGCAGACTGAACAGGCGCCAGCCGAGCAAGCCGCTCCGGCCGCCGAGGCGCAGCAGCCCCGCAAGAAAAAGCGCGATCAGCAGCAGCAGACTGAGCAGGCGCCGGCCGAGCAAGCCGCTCCGGCCGCCGAGGCGCAGCAGCCGCGCAAGAAAAAGCGCGATCAGCAGCAGCAGACTGAACAGGCGCCCGCCGAACAGGTCGCTCCGGCCGAGGAACAGCAGCCGCGCAGGAAGAAGCGTGATCAGCAGCAGCAGATCGAGGCCGCCCCTGCCGAACAGGCGGCCCCAGCAAACGACAACAACCCACAGCCCCTGCGCAAGAAGCGCAAGCAGGATCAGCAGATCGAAGCCGCACCCGCCGAACAGGCGCCGGCCAAGAAGGAAGCGCCCGCCGGCGAGCCGGTTCCGCAGGCCGAACCGCTTCAGCCTGAGCAGCAGGCGGCGCCCGCCCAGGGCGAACAGCCTCAGGATAAGAAGAAGCGCGGCAAGAAGCCTGTCATCGAACAGCCGGTGACGGGAGAACAGCCGGCCACTGGAGAACAGCCGTCAACGGCCGAACAGCCCGCCAATGGCCAGCAGCCCGTGACCGGCGAACAGCCGGCCCAAGGTGAAAAAAATGCTGCCCAGGGCGAAGCCCCGGCTGACAAGAACGCAGCTCCCATCCTTGATAGCCAGAAGGATGTCCTGCGCAAGCGCAAGGGCAAGAACGGCCAGCAGGGAGGCGAGAATGCGAATGGCGAGCAGGCCAACCAGCCCGCTCAGCAGAATGGCGAGCAGGCGCAAGCTCCAAAGCCGGTTCCGGTCGACCAGGGACCCCCGCCCACCGACGACAAGTCGGCCCAACAGGCAATCCAGCCTGAAAAGATCGCCCCGGTGACGGAGGAAAAGGGCAAGCGCGTAGAGCGTGCACCCGATGAGAACGTCCGCGACCGCCGGCGTCCGAAAGGCGTCGACGTCGTCAGGGAACTCGGCGACCGCGTCATCCTGCAGTTCAACAACCAGACATTCGTCCAGAGCAATGACGCCCCGCGCATGACCCGCGGCGCCAGAAATGTGTACTATGAGGATCTGTCAGGCGATCGCACTCGGGAAATCGTCGAGCGCGACAATGGCGTCCAGATCGTCACCATCCGCAACCGCTACGGCGACGTCATCCAGCGTTCACGGATCACGCAGGATGGGCGCGAATATGTGCTGAGCTATGTCGACGAGCAGGACTATCAGGATGAGGGCGACTGGCGCGATCCCGGCGACGACCTGCCGCCGATGCGGCTGACCATCCCGCGCCGGGAATACATCCTCGATTCCGAGGACGTCGAAAGCCCGGACGACTACTACACCTTCCTCGAACAGCCGCCGGTGGAGAAGGTCCAGCGCCTCTATTCGATCGACGAGGTCAAGCGTTCGGCCCGCGTGCGCGACATTGCACGCCGCGTCGACCTCGACACGCTGAACTTCGAATTCGGCTCGGCCTCGATCTCCGACACCGAGGTGCAGAAGCTCGAGGGTGTCGCCAACGCCATGGAGAAGCTGCTGAAGAAGAACCCGGCCGAGACCTTCCTGATCGAAGGTCATACCGACGCCGTCGGCAGGCCGGAAGCGAACCTGGCCCTGTCCGATCGCCGCGCGGAATCGGTCGCGGAGGCCCTCACCAATGCCTTCGGCATCCCGCCGGAGAACCTGACGACGCAGGGCTATGGCGAGCAGTATCTGAAGGTCAACACCGCCGCGCCCAACCGCGAGAACCGGCGCGTCGCCATTCGCCGCATCACCTCGCTGGTGGCGCCTGTCGCCAGCAACAATTAGGTCATGATTTCAAAACCATGACCTGGTTTGCGGACTCTGCACGAGAAGCAACCATCCCCGGTCCTGCCGGGGATGGTTCGACGTGCCAGGTTCAACAAGAATTGCATCGGCATTAGAGCCGGCTCATTGAATCGCGGGCTCACCCACCCCAGATTCTGGACTGGGCGTTCCCTGCCCCGTCCCGACTCCAGCGGGACGCATTGAGCCCCGCCGGTCCCTCGCCGGCGGGGTTTTTTGTCTTTCAAACAGGGGCGGCCTGACCGAAATACGACCCACCACCCTACGGCGCACTATCCCAAGAGAACCAACCGGAACCACTCTACGAAGCGTCTCGAACTCGCCATCGAATCGATCATCCTTGCCTCACGCTGGCTGCTGGTCGTCTTCTATCTGGGGCTGGGCGTGGCGCTGGCCATCTATGCGCTCTGAGCAAAGGCAAGAAGGACGAGGAGTGAAAGCCTCGCACTCCTATGCTTGTTAGCATTCGGGAAAATTGATACCATCTATTGGTATTGGAGATTCATCATGCCCAAGAACACCTCCATCACCCTAGGTGATCAGTACGATGCCTTTATCCAGCGGCAGATAGCGAACGGCCGTTTTGGGTCGGCAAGCGAAACCGTTCGGGCCGGCCTTCGTCTTTTGGAAGAACAGGAACTCAAGCTTGAGCAACTCCGGTCTGCCATCGATGAGGGAGATATGTCAGGCGATCCAGAGCCATTCGACTTCGATGCCTTTCTAGAGTCCAAGAAGCGCGGATGAAGCGAACCGTCAGGTTCTCACCAAAAGCGAAAGCAGATCTTGACCAGATTTGGGACCATTCCCTGAAAGAATGGGGTCCCGAGCGAGCGGAAGCCTATATCCACGCCATTCGCTCAATCATAAATTTGATAGGCCAATTTCCAGCGATGGCTAAAAATGCGGAGAATATTCGCCCCGGCTTGGTGAAACATGCCGTAGGCTCTCATGTGCAATTTCTACGAATGGCCAATCGCTCCATCAATGTTGTACGCATTTTGCATCAGCGAATGGACTACCCTAGGCATCTTTAAAACGTATTCCTGATCTTGGTATCAGAATTCGCAAACACCTCGTCCGGCACGAAGAAATCGCCGGCCAGCGGCCCGGTCGCATCAGGTGAGTAGATCGAAAAGTCGCCGACGCCCTCGGCGCGCAGCACCTCTTCGTCGATGTAGAAATTGCCTGTGGCCTCGCGTGATGGTCGCATGAAGATCGCATGCGCGGCATCGGCCATGATGTCGGGCGAACGGCTCATCGCCGCCACGGTCGCACCGCCCAGCAGATTGCGCACCGCGGCCGTGTCGATGGTCGAGATCGGCCACAGCGAATTGACCGCGATGCCGTCCCTGGCGAACTCGGCGCTCATGCCCAGCGTGCACATCGACATGCCGAACTTGGCCATAGTGTAGGCGACGTGGTTCTTGAACCATTTGGCCTTCATGTCGAGCGGCGGCGCCAGATTCAGAATGTGAGGATTATTAGCCAACTTCAGGTGCGGAATGCACATTTTGGAGACGAGGAATGTGCCGCGCGTGTTGATCTGGTGCATCAGATCGTAGCGCTTCATGTCGGTCTCCAGCGTGCCGGTGAGCTGGATGGCGCTGGCATTGTTGACGCAGATATCGATGCCGCCGAACTTTTCCACGGTCTTTGAAACCGCCTCGGCGACCTGCGCTTCCTCGCGGATGTCGCACAGCACAGGCAGCGCCTTGCCGCCGGCCTGCTCGATCTCTTCAGCGGCGGTGTAAATTGTGCCCGGCAGCTTCGGATGCGGCTCGGCGGTCTTGGCGGCGATCGTCACATTGGCGCCGTCGCGCGCGGCGCGCAGCGCGATCGCCAGCCCGATGCCGCGCGACCCGCCGGAGATGAACAGCGTCTTTCCCTTGAGCGACATTTCCTCGCGCCTCCCTTGCAACATAGCAGGCGCGAACCTTTGCGCGGCAGGCGACCACAGCGCAAGGCCCGACACGCTGGACGCCTAGTTACGCTGCGTAGGGTTTATGACTAAACCAGCACCAGCCCCTGCCGCATCGCAATGGCGATCGCATCGGTGCGGTTGGCGGCACCCAGCTTGATCAGGATCGCGGCGACATGGAACTTCGCCGTGTGCACGGAAATGTTCAGCCGCCGTGCGATCACCTTGTTGGGCGCGCCCTCGGCCAGCAGCGCCAGCACTTCCGCCTCGCGCGGCGACAGCGAAGGCCGGGCGGCGTGCTCGTCGGAGGCTTCATCCTCGAACGGCTCGCCATCGCCGGCATGGAAATCCTCATGGCGCCCGCCTCTGCCATCGCCTGATACGCGATAGCCGGCCGCCGCCAGCCGCGCCGCCGCTGCGATCAACAAATCGTCCGCGCCCGCAGGCATCACGGCCAACACCTCGCCGGCAGGCCGCTCGCCGCGTCCCGACAGCAGCACCCGTGGCGTGGAGGCCGGCACGGCATCACCGCTGCTGTCGTCGACGATGGCGACATCGGCCGTGCCGCCGCCGGCCACGACCGGCAGCAGGTCGTCGCTCGCGGCAAGCGAGGCAGCCAGGCGCTCGGCGCGCCCCGCGTCGCCAAGCGCAATCAGCACCACCAGCCGCCGCGAGGCGGCACCGTCATGCACAATCCGGTCGCTGGTGAGCGTGTCCATCACTCCTCTCAGGAAAGCGGCTTTTCGCCGATCGTCAGCACGACATCGCGCTGCTCGCCGCCGCGCACGACACCAAGTGTCACCGAAACGCCAGCGCTGTCGGGTCCGAGCCTGCGGATCAGGTCGCGCGGGCCATGCACGGCCTCACCATTCCATGCCACGATGATATCGCCGAGCGAAAGGCCGGCGGCCTTGGCCGGGCCCTCGTCGTCGAGGCTCATGACCATCGCACCATGCGCGTTGCGGTCGCGCACCGGATGCAGCCCGGCGCCGAGATAGCCGCGCGCGACATGACCCTTTTCGCGCAAGGTCGCAACTGCCCGCTCGATCGTCTCGTAAGGCATGACCAGCGCCCTGTGGCGCGGCCCGAACAAAAGCATGCCGATCAGCGCGCCCTTGGCGTCGAGCACCGGGCCGCCCTCGAAACGGCCGCCGGCGCCGACGGCCAGATTGATGCGCCGGTCGATGGTGCCGCCGCGCATCGAGCGCCAGGCCGGGCCGACTTCACCGACCGAGCCCGACACGGCCAGCGCCGAACCCTGGCTGTTGCCGATGGCGATGGCGACATTGCCGGGCCGTACCGCATCAGCCTTGGCCAGCGGCGCGGCGTTGATAGCATCGGCCGGCTTCAGCAGGGCAACGCCGGTCGATGGGTCGCGGCCGACGAGTTCGGCCTTCACCGTCTCGCCAGAGGCCAGCGTCAGTTCGATCTCCTCGCCAGCCTCGACGGCTTCCTCGGCGGTGACGAAATAGCCGTCGCGCCAGTGGAAGGCGCTTGCCGTGCGATGATGATGCGTGGCGAAACTCGCCGTTGCCGGCGCCGCCTTGGCGGCGAGATCGGCGATGGCTTGGGAAAACGCACTCAGATTGAAATCGCTCATATTGGTCTCCTGGGTTTCTTCATGCCCCAGATATCGCTCGACAGTGCGCTCAGAGGTACTCGCCTGACGGCTAGTTGGCGGTTTGACTGGCCATCTGGTCAGGTCGCGGCGGTTCCAGCCGCTCCGCACATATAGTCACGATCAAGCCTGATAACACGGAGCCCGCCATGGCCCTCGCCGCCGCCAAATTCCAGTCCGATGATACATTGCTCGACGCCTATTCGACGACAGTTGCCGACGCCGTCGACCGCATCGGCCCCGCCGTCTGCCGCATCGAGCGCATTGGCGGCCAGGGCGGCCATGGTTCCGGCTTCGTCATCGCGCCGGACGGGTTGGTCGTCACCAATTTCCATGTCGTCGGCGACGCCAAGACGGTGCGCGTCTCGATGCCCGACGGCGCCTCCCGCGAGGGCCGCGTGCTTGGCCGTGATCCCGACACCGACATCGCGCTGGTGCGCGCCGACGGCAGCTTTGCCGATGTCGCGCCGCTTGGCGATTCCAAACGGCTGCGGCGCGGCCAGATCGCCATTGCCATCGGCAATCCGCTCGGCTTCGAATGGACCGTCACTTCGGGTGTCGTCTCGGCGCTCGGCCGCTCGATGCGCGCCTCCACCGGGCGGCTGATCGACGACGTCATCCAGACCGACGCAGCACTCAACCCCGGCAATTCCGGCGGGCCGCTGGTGTCGTCGGCCGGCGAGGTCATCGGCGTCAACACCGCCATGATCCATGGCGCGCAGGGCATCGCCTTCGCCGTTGCCTCCAACACCGCCAACTTCGTCATCTCGGAGATCATCCGCTTCGGCCGCGTGCGCCGCGCCTTCATCGGCGTTTCCGCCGACACGACCAACCTGCCGCGCCGCGCCGCCCTTTTGTCGCAAGTCTCGACCAGCACTGCGGTGCGGCTGCGCAGCGTCGAGAAGAATGGCCCGGCGGCCAAGGCCGGCCTGAAAGAAGGCGACATCATCGCCGCCATTGACGGCCGTCCGGTCACCGGCGTCGACGATCTGGTGCGCCTGCTCGATGCCGAGCGCATCGGCCTCGAGACGCTGTGCACCGTCGTGCGCCGCACCGGCGTCAGCCAGGTGACGGTGACGCCGGTGGCGCGCAGCTGAGGTCTATCGCTGCTTGAGCACCCGCCCAAGCAGCGAGACCAGCAACGCCGCCAGTTCGCCGGTCGGGTCGAGGTCGGGATCGAAGATCGTCATGTCCATGCCGATGCCGGCGGGACCGGCAACCAGTGCTGACAGGATGGCGACGAGATCGTCGGGATCGATGCCGGGGCTGCCGGGCGAATCCACTGCCGGCATCACCGTCTGGTCGAGCACGTCGATGTCGAGATGCAGCCAGTAGCGAGACCGCGCCAGCGTCGACCGGGTCTTCTCCAGCACCCTCGCCGCGCCAAGCACGCGCGCGGCAAAGACGTCGATCAACGTCATGGCGGTGGAATTGATGTCCGGCCAAGCGAAGTCCGGATCGCGGCTCTCGCGCTCGCCGATCTGGATCACCCGTTCGTCGGCCACAAGCGGCCCGGCGACATCAGGCCACCCGGTCAGCAATGGCTCGCCACGTCCGGTGGCGAGTGCGAGATCCATGCCGGCGGCCGAGCCAAGCGCGGCGCCGGCATCGTAATTGCCGGGATGACGGAAATCGCTGTGACCGTCGACATGCACCAGCGACAGTGGACCGGACCGCCGTGCGGCCGCCAGCGCGCCAAGCAGGATCGAACAATCGCCGCCGACGATCAGTGGAAATTCGCCCTGCCCGATCGCGCCGGCGACAATCTCGGCAAGCTCCAGATTGAAGCGGCGGATCGCGGGACCGTTGCGCAGCCGGGTGCCCGGCTGCGGCTCCGTGCTGTAGGCGGGCCGTTCGAGATCGACCACCTTGGCGGGCGCAACCACCTCGACCAGGCCGGCCTCGCTCAGCGCCTGCGGCGCCCGCCATGTCCCCGGCACATGGCCGGGCCGCAGCGGGCGAAGACCAAGATTGGACGGGGCGCGGATAAGGCAGATTTCACGCATGGAAGGGCCTGGGTTTGCCAAGCCCACCATAGACCGCGAATGCCCGCCAGGTCACGCGGCCGGAACCGCCCCCATCTCTGCCGACAGTTCCTGCCGGCGGCCCCATTCAGGCTCCCTCGGTAAATTGAGCCTGAAACTCCGGGCTTAGCGGGATCGGCTTGATCACGTCGATCAGCACGCCATTGGGGTCCTTGGTGATGAAATGGCGCTGGCCGAAGGGTTCGTCGCGCAGGCTGCACAAGATCGGCAGGCCGACGGCGGTGATCCGTTCGTAGACAGCATCTGGGTTCCTGACCTCGAAATTGATCAGCAGGCCCGACGTGCGGCCCCGCCCCTCTTCCGGGATCGTTTCATGATCGCCATGGACGATGCCGAGATTGACGCGGCGATCGTCGGCGGATTGCAGATGCACGTACCAGTCGCTCTCGAATAGCGGCTTGAAGCCGAAATGCGCGACATAGAAGGCCTTGGTGCCGGCAACATCGCCTGTCATCAGCACCGGGTAGTAGCTCGTGGTCTTCATCTTTCCTTCTCCCGTCAAACAACATACAGTCTGCATGTAAAGCGAATTAACATACAGGCTGCATGTATGCAACAGGAATCCGCGCGCCGTTCCAACCGTGACCGCACCGAGGCGACGCGCGCCGACCTGATCGCCGCAGCGCGCAAATTGTTCACCGAAAAATCCTATGCCGAGACCGGCACGCCCGAGATCGTCGCCGCCGCAGGCGTCACGCGCGGCGCGCTCTACCACCACTTTGCCGACAAGCAAGCGCTGTTCGCCGCCGTGGTTGAGCAGGAAGCGGCAGTTGTGGCTGACGAAATCGAGCGCGCCTCGCCGCCCTCGTTGTTTGCCCGCGACGCGTTGATCGCCGGTTCGGACGCCTATCTCGCCGCCATGCGTGCGCCCGGCCGCACGCGGCTGTTGCTGCTCGATGGTCCCGCCGTGCTTGGCCGCGCCGCCATGGACGCGATCGACAACCGCCACGGCAACCGCTCGCTGCGCGAGGGGCTGGTCGCGGCAATGCGGGCGCAGACGATGACGAGATTGCCGGCGGAAGCGCTGACCGCGCTGCTGGCTTCCGCCTTCGACCGCGCCGCACTGGCCATCGAGGCTGGCGCGTCAGCCGAGGATTACCGCGCCGTTCTCATGGCGCTGATTGATGGACTGTCTCCGGCTCTTCCTCAGGCACCTCGCCCGGTTCGAATTCGTTGAAGCAGCCGAGCTGGCGCTTGAACTGCTCGATCAGCCAGGCCGCCGCCGGCTTCGGGGTACTGTCGTTACGATGCATGGCAAACAGTGGCGAGCTCACCTCCCTGAAAGGCTCGAGGTCGATTTCCACCAGCCGGCCGTTTGCCAGATCGTCGGCGATCAGCCAGCGCGGCAGCCCGCCCCAGCCCAGCCCCTCGCGCATCAGAATATGCTTGGTGCGCACATCCGTCAGCCGCCAGGTGCGGTAGGCGAAGACACCGAAGTCGCGTCCCTTGGTGCGTTCGGACTGGTCGGTCACGACAAGCTGGATGTGTTCGCGTGCATCCTCGATTGCCACGGGCTTCGGCAGCAGCGCCAGTGGGTGTTCGGGCGCGGCAGCCAGCACGATCGACATGAAGCCAATGCGCACAAGATGCACATCGTCGACCTCGCCCAGCAGGCCGCCGATGCCGAGATCGGCCTGCCCGCTGACGACATGATCGGGGATCAGGCCGAGCGAGCCGATATGCAGGCGCAGCATCACGGTTGGAAACTGCGCCTCGAATGCTTTCAGCACCCGAACCAACACCGGCGACGGCAGCGCCGCATCGACCGAAAGCGCGACTTCCGCCTCCAGTCCCTGATGGTGGCCGTCGGCACGCGAGCGGATTCGCTGCAGCACGCCGACCATGCGCCGGGCATCCTCCAGCATCGCCCGGCCGATCTCGGTCAGTTGCGGCTCGCGCGTGCCCTCGCGCTCGAACAACTTCAGTCCGAGCTGCGCCTCGAGATTGGCGATGCCATAGCTGATGACGGATTGCGCGCGGTTGAGCTTGCGGCCGGCGGCCGAGAAACTGCCGGTCTCGGCGACAGTCAAAAAGACCTGAAGTTGGTCGAGCGTCGGATTGGGCTGCATGATCATATCCACTTCATGGATGGATAGTATAGAAAATATACCAGTTTTTCAAATGGGTCGATGGACCCATATCCAGCGGGACAAATTATTCCAACCCCCTGGAGAGCCAACATGTCCATCCTTCTCGTCACATCGAGCCCGCGCGGCGCTGCCTCGCACTCGACCCGCATTGCTACTGAATTCGCTGAAAAGCTCGTCGCCGCCGATCCGTCGAACACGCTTGTCGTGCGTGATCTCGTCGCCAACCCGTTGCCGCACATCGATGCCGACTATTCAACCGGCATCTACACGCCGGCCGAAGCGCGCACCCCGCGCCAGGCTGAAGTGGTCGGCGTTTCCGACGTCGTGCTCGACGAGCTGTTCGCCGCCGACACGGTGATCCTCGCCACCGGCTTCATCAACTTCAACATTTCCTCGACGCTGAAGTCCTGGGTCGATCATATCGCCCGCTCCGGCAAGAGCTTTGCTTATGGCGAGAACGGCCCCAAGGGCCTCGTCACCGGCAAGAAGGTTTATATCGTGCTGGCTTCGGGCGGCATCTACTCCGAAGGCGCGGCCGTGCAGTTGGATCACGCCATTCCCTATCTGCGCGGCGTGCTCGGCTTCCTCGGCATGACCGATGTCGACGTCATCCGCATCGAAGGCGTCGGCATGGGTGCTGACGCGGTGACCGCCGCGCTCGCCAAGGCGACCGCCAAGGTCGATGCCGTGGTGGCGGCCAGCCAGCAGATCTCTGCGGCGGCATAAGCCACCAATCGTTCGAATTTGAGAGGCAGGCGCCTGGCGCCTGCCTCTTTTTTGGTCAAGCGTCCTTTGCTTCAGCGATCATATCCGTCGCGTCTTGCGCCATCTCGGGCAAAGGCGGCAACACGACAGCCGGATGCCGGCCTTCGCGCAGCATGAGCCCCAGACTGTAGTCGACGGCCAGCTTCATCGCACCGAGCGCGGTGCCACCGTCTCCCAGCGAACTGACGGCGATCCGTGTCGGCCACGCAAGTTCTGCCGCGACGCGCTCAACGTTTTCCGTCATCAGCGGGTTTCTGCCGACGCCGCCGCCAAGCACGATCAGGCCGGGATCGAGCATACCGATGCAGCCGGCCGCCAGTCTGCCGATATCGGCGGCGTGACGCTCGACAGCCGCCATCGCAGACGCTGAACCCTCCCGGGCCCGCGCGAACAGATCCTTGGCCGAGTCGGGCGGCGCGCCTTCCTGCAAGGGCCAGTCGGCACGGCATCGCTCGATCAGCGCCCGCGAGCCGAGATAATGTTCGAGCCCTTCACGATAGGGTGTCTCGCTGACGGACCACGGAAACGGCATGCGGCCGATTTCGCCGGCGGCGCCGCCGGCGCCACGAAACAACCGTCCCTCGGTGATGAAGCCAAGGCCAACCCGCACGCCAACTTGCAAAAAGGCGAAGGTCTGGTGGCCCTGCGCGGCGCCGTAATGCATTTCGCCGATTGCCGCGCAGTTGACGTTGTTTTCCAGGATGATCGGCACTTCGACATGACGCCGCAACAGGCCAAGCACGGCGGACGGTCCGCCCGGCCGGTCGAAGCGGTCGTTGGAAACGATACGCGGCACCGCCACGGCAACGGCGCGCAGCGCACGAAAACCCTTGCCCACCTTGGCCATGGTGGCACGCGCCACCGACAGCACAATGGCGCCGACCTCGTCGGGGTGGCTGGATTTGGCTTCCGGTATTAGCTCTTCCGCCGCCGACAGCGGCTGCCCGTCCATCGAATAAGCGACAGCGCGCACCTGGGCTGCGCCGACATCGACGCCGATCGCATAACCGGCGCCCGGACCGATGCCATAGATGGTTGCCGTGCGGCCAATGGCGCCGCGCTCCAGCCCGCGCGAAGCGACGAGCCCCAGTTCGCTCAATTCCGAAACCGCTGCCGACATGGTCGGCTTCGACAGGTCGAGCATCGCGCCCAGCTTCGGCCGCGTCACAGGCCCATGCGCGGCCAGCACACGCAGCACGGCGCGGGCGCTGTCGGTCAGATTGGGGATTTCCGCCGCCGCCATCTCTGCCTTTCGAGCTTTGCCCTGCAAATCCTGTTGCCGGTCCGTGAGAGCGAAACACGCCGCCGCGACTCACACCTCTTCAATGCCTCATTGCCGGGCGGTTTGGCAATTTTCTCGATATCTGGCGGATGCGTCAGACTTCGGTCGGCGACCAAGGCTTCAGCTTGATATCGGTCTGGCGGTAGCGGAAAACGATATCTGTGAGGCCAGCGGCATCCTGCATGTCGCCGACGATAAGCTGGATGGCGATGATCTCCAGGATGGCGTCGGCGACGGCGTTGTCAAGGGCGGGAATGGAGATCACCACCAGCCTGTCTGCAGAGGCGACATCCGTGCGCCGCGTCACCAACACCGAGGGACAGCCAAACATGGCGACATCGGTGGCGATCTTCACCTCGCGGCCGTCGCCGATGGCGATCAGTCCGGTCGCCGCATCCTGCGATTCCATCGGCCCATGCAGATAGTTCAGCGTGTCCCATCCGGATGCCGGTACCCGAACCGCCTCACGGATCAGCATCGCCGCCTCGCCGGCATTGGCGAAGCTGACACCTGCGCCGACGATATCGATGGATGTCCTGCCCTGCAGCAGCGTTGCCGCCTGGCCGGCCGCCTGCTCGGCACCAGAAAGAACGGTGGCGACCGCGCTTGGCAAACGCGCCCAGTCGAAGCTGTTGCCGGCAAGCCTGTCGATCAACATGCCGAGCGCCAGCAAGGTGCCGGTATAGCCGGTCGAACTCGCGCCATTGTCGGCGCCCGAATCCGTGGCAAGCACGGCGCCGGTCAGATCAGCCAGCGGATTGTCGCTGCCACGGCAGACGGCCAGCCGCGGTGCCTCCGACGCCTCGTGCATGACATCCGAAATTTCCCGGCTCTGCCCCGAGGCCGAAAGCGCGATGAAGGCATCCGCGGCGGCTTCCGTCCGGCCATAAAGATCGGTCGGCGTGTAAGCGAAGGCCCGCATGCCGCACGCGCGCAGATAAAGCGCACCGGCCAGGGCGGCCTGATAGCTGGCGCCAATGCCGGCAAGCCCGATCGCCTTGCCGGCAAAGGCGTCGAGATCGAGACCATCGAGCGACCTGGTCACCGAACGCCTGCCGATTTCGAGACTTTCCGTCTGGCGCGCCACCGCCTGGCGGTAGCCGATACGCTTCATCATTCAAACGGCTCCGATCTGTGAGGACACACCTTGGCCGGCAAGTAGCCGCCTGGCCAGCGCGACCCCGCCGAGCACCGGCGGTTCGCGTAGTAGCAGCACCTGACTGGGTGGCGAGACTTTTGCCATGGCGTCGACGAAGGCCGTCATCAACATCGGCTGCTCCGATATGACGCCACCGCCGGCCACGACAAGGGCCGGATTGGCGCCGCGCTCGATCAGCAGTTCGACCAATGCGGCAAGCCCTGCCCCGCCTTCCCTGATCACACGGATAGCCAGCGCCGAGCCGGCGATCGCCGCATCGAACACGGCATTGGCATGGCGGCCCCAGACCGCCGCACCGCGCGTTTCGTTGAGCAGGATGCCAAGCTTGGTCTGGTCGTCAGTGCCGAGTTCCCGCATCAGCGCGCCAATCAGCGGGTCGCCCCCATCCTCGCCACGGTCGAGCGTGCGGCGGATAGCCTTGGCCGCCTCGCGCACTAGGGCAGGCGCGCTGCCTTCGTCGCCGAGGATCCAGCCCCAGCCGCCGGCAGCCAGCATCTTGCCTTCAGCCGTGCGTGCAACCGCAATTGAGCCGGTCCCCGAGACGACGCCGATGCCGTCGACATGGCCAGCGGCCGGCACCATCAGTTCGGCATCGTTGACGACCTGCACCGCGCCGCCGGTCCTGGTCGCCAGCAGCGCCTGGAAGCGAAGGCACTGTTCACCCGTGTCGCAGCCATGCGCGCCGACCGCCAGGGCAGCGGGCGCGACGCCGCCGCACAGATTGGTAACGATGCCGGCCAGCGTCGTGGCATCGGTCTCCATCTGGCGGACGCGCCAGGTCTCGGTCACCAGCACCTCGTCGGCGATCGTGCGTTCGCTCAGGCACACCATGATGCGCGTCTTGGTGCCGCCGATGTCCACGCCTGCAATGATTTTCTGGGTCAACGACATCCACCGCACAAGCCGGACGAAGCGGGTTGCCGCGTCCAATTCATATTAGTTAGGAAACTTTACAAACTATCTTTCCAGACGGCAAGAACTATGGTTTGATAATCGTCGTAAAAGCGCATCAAGCGCATTGGGAGATTGCAACATGAGCAGGAGAAGGATTGGTCTGGCCCTCGCGGCCGCGTCTTTCGCGTGGGGACTCGCAGCAAGCGTGGCGCATGCCACCGACATCTCGTTCTGGACCTGGCGCCAGGAAGACAAGGCCGCCTACAACGAACTTTTCGCCGATTTCACCAAGGCCAACCCGGACATCCATGTGAAGTTCGAGTCCTTCCCGGACGAGAACTATCCAACGATCGTCTCGACCGCGCTGGCCGCCGGCAAGGGCGGCGACGTCATCCACACCCACGCTTATGGCTGGCTGGAGCAGTTCGTGAAGGCCGGCTATTTCGAGCCGCAGGACATGACATCAGTGCCCTCGCTCGCCAACCAGCCCGCCGATGCGCTGGTGGCCGGCACCTACCGCGCCGACAAGAAGGTCTATTCCTTGCCCTTCGCTTCGCAGACGCTCGGTCTGTTCATCAACAAGGATGTCTTTGCCAAGGCCGGGTTGACCCCGCCGACCACCTGGGACGAGTTCATCAGCGTCAGCAAGGCGCTCAAGGAAAAGGGCATTTATCCCTTGGCCAACGGCATGGGCACCAGCTGGTTCAACGAGATGTTCGTGGCCATCTTCACCAACCCGTTCCTCGGCCAGGACTTCGTCAGCGACCTGACGTCGGGCAAGACCACCTTCAAGGACCAGCGCTATGTCGCGGCACTCGGCAAGCTGCTCGAGCTGCGCGACTACATGCCCGACGGCTTCGAAGGCATCGACTATGAAACCGCAGGCCAGCTGTTCATCAGCGGCAAGGCGGCGATGCTGGCCGGCGGCAGCTTCGACATCGCCACCTACCGGACCCAGAACCCGGCGATCAACATGGACTTCGTTGCCCCGCCAATGGCCAAGGCCGGCGACACGCCACAGGTGACCAAGTTCTTCGACGGCGGCTATGCCGTCAACGCCAAGTCGGCCAACAAGGAGGCCGCGCTCAAACTGGTCAACTGGATGGGCACCAAGGAGTTCGGGGACAAGTTCTCGGCCCTGCTCGGCAACATCTCGCCCATCAAGGGCGTCGTCATCAAGGACGAACTGCTCGCCCACGTCGCCAAGTTGAACGAAACGGCCATGCCGCATATCAATGTCGTCTACTTCCGTTTCGAGAAGCCGACGGGATCGGAGCTGCTGCAGGGCGACATCACCAAGATGATGTCGGGTTCGATCACCCCGGACCAGTTGGCCGCCGACCTGACCAACGGGCTCGCCAAGTGGTACAAGCCTTTCCAGGGCAAGTGAAATGAACAACGGCTGGCGCCACACTGCAAAAGCCTTTCGGTGGCGCCGGTCGCTCTGGATCGCATCCCTGCTGACACCAGCCCTGGTGGTCATGGTGCTGTTCGTGCTCTGGCCCCTGCTCTCGGCTTTCCGCCTTGCCTTCTATGAGTTCAATGGCTTGCAGCCCACTGGCTTCGTCGGCTTCGAGAACTTCCGCAAGGTGTTGTTCGAGACGCCGTATAGCGACTGGACCTACAATGCGCTGAAGCACAACATCATCGCCTTCGCGGCGCTGATGGTATTCGAGAATGGCACCGCCTTCCTGCTCGCCTACGCATTGTTGAAGGCGCTGCCCGGCCATCGCATCCACCAGGTTATCGTCTTTCTTCCTGTCGTGCTCTCGGCGGTCATTGTCGGCTTCCTGTGGAAACTGTTCCTGCATCCGCTGTTCGGGCTGGTGAACCAGACGCTGGCGCTTGTCGGCATCGGCGCCATCCCGTGGCTCGGCAATGAATCGACGGCGCTGGGCAGCATCCTGTTCGCCAACATCTGGCACTGGCTCGGCTTCCCGACATTGGTGTTGCTGGCCGGCATGCAGCGCGTCAGCAAGGAAGTGATCGAGGCCGCCCGTCTCGACGGCGCCGGCGACTATGTGCTGATGACCCGGATCATCTGGCCGCTGATTGCGCCGAGCGTCACCATCGTCACCATCCTGACCTTCATCGGCAGCTTCAACTGGTTCGAAATCCCCTATGTCATGGCTGGCCTTACCGGCTCACCCGGCGGCGCCACCGACGTGCTCGGCCTCTATTTCTACCGCACCGCCTTCGGCAGTACGACGACGGGCATCCAGGATTTCGGCCAGGGCAGCGCACTGGCCGTGATGATGTTCATCATCGTTGCCGGCGTGACCGCAATCGCGCTTCGCTACCTGCGCCGTCGTGAGATCGAACTGTGAGCGCAACAGCCGGCAGCAGGGACCGCGGCGAGTTGTTGAAGAACGGCGCCATCCAGCTGATGCTGGCGCTCAATGCCGTCATCATGATCTATCCGCTGTTCGTCATGGTGATGTCTTCCTTCAAGACCAATGCGGAGATCTTCAGTTCGCCGTTCGCCATGCCGTCGAGCTTTTCGCTCACCAATGCCGAGCGCGTGTGGACCGAAACCAACTTCGTCCGCTACCTCGCCAATTCCGTCGGCATCACCACGGCGGCGGTGGCTCTGATCCTCTTGTTCAGCACCATGGCCGCCTACGCGGTCGCCCGCTACCAGTTCAGGTTGAGCGCGCTGGTGCTGATGTTTTTCCTGAGCGGCATGACTGTGCCGTTGAAACTGGCAATCATTCCGCTGTTCATCCAACTGGATACGCTGGGACTGGTCGACAGCTATGCCGGCCTGGTGCTGGTCTATGTCGCCATGGGCATTCCTTCTGCGGTGTTCATAATGACCGGCTTCCTCAGAACCTTGCCGCGCGAACTGGAAGAGTCGGCGCGCATGGACGGCGCCAGCGAATTTCGCATCATGCGATCGATCATGCTGCCGCTGGCGCGCCCGGCTCTGGTCATCGTCGCGATCCAGAATGCGGTTCCGATCTGGAACGATTTCTTCTTCCCGCTGGTGCTGATCACTTCGGACGATCTCAAGACGCTGCCGCAGGGCCTCACCGTCTTCGTCGGCGAGTTCACCACCGATTGGGGCGTGCTGTTCACCGGACTGACGCTGGCGGCGCTGCCCATCACCTTGCTCTACATCGTGCTGTCGAAGCAGTTCATCTCGGGCATCACCCAAGGCGCGGTCAAATAAGGCGCGGTCAAATAGACGAGGATCCTTTCAAGTGGCCAACCAGAACAAGATCATCATCACCTGCGCCATTACCGGCTCGATCCATACGCCATCGATGTCGCCGCACCTGCCGGTAAGCGCCGAGCAGATCGCACAGGCCGCGATCGAAGCCGCTGAGGCAGGTGCTGCCATCGTCCATCTGCATGCGCGCAATCTCGCCGATGGCCGTCCCGACCAGTCGACCGAAGCCTTTGCGCCGTTTTTGCAGGTGATCAAGCAGCGCTCGGACTGCGTGATCAACATCACCACCGGCGGTGCCGCGACGATGAGCGTCGAGGAACGGGTCAAGCCGGCGGCGACCTTTGCGCCGGAAGTCGCCTCGCTCAACATGGGCTCGATGAATTTCGGCCTCTATCCGATGCTGGAGCGCTTCAAGACCTTCGAGCACGAATGGGAGCGGCCATATCTTGAAGGGTCGCGCGACCGCATCTTTCGCAACACCTTTGGCGACATCGAGCACATCCTGCGCACCTGCGCGGAAAACGGCACGCGTTTTGAAATCGAGTGTTACGACATCGGCCATCTCTACACGCTCGCCCATTTCGTCGAGCGCGGCCTGGTCAAGGCGCCGTTCTTCGTCCAGAGCGTGTTCGGCATCCTCGGCGGCATCGGCACCCATCCAGAGGATGTCGCACATATGAAACGCACCGCCGACCGCCTGTTCGGCAACGACTACCGCTGGTCCGTGCTGGGCGCCGGGCGCAGCCAGCTGCCCATCGCCACCCAGGCGATTGCGCTGGGCGGCAATGTGCGGGTCGGGCTGGAGGATTCACTGTGGATCGGCAAGGGCCAGCTGGCGAAATCCAACGCCGAGCAGGTGCGCAAAGTGCGCCAAATCATCGAAGGGCTCGGCGCCTCGGTAGCCACCTCTGACGAGGCGCGGCAGATCCTGCAACTCAAGGGCGGCGACAAGGTCTCTTTCTGAGGCCATTTCTTTTCCGGGGCCAGATCTTTTCCAAGGATGAAACGATGAGCGCGCTTTCCATCACCGATGTCGAGAAGGCCTATGGCAAGGCGAAGGTCATCCACGGCGTGTCGGTGGACATCGCTTCGGGCGAATTCGTCACCCTTGTCGGCCCATCCGGTTGCGGCAAGTCGACCTTGCTGAGGATGATCGCCGGGCTGGAGGACATCAGCACCGGCGAGATCGCACTCGAAGGCAAGGTCATCAACGACATCGCGCCAAAATCGCGCGATATCGCCATGGTGTTCCAGAACTATGCGCTCTACCCGCATATGACGGTGCGCGAGAACATGGCTTTCGCGTTGACGCTGAAGAAGGAAGACAAGCGCGAGATCGACAACAAGATTGCGCGCGCCGCGACAATCCTGGGACTGCAGGATCTGCTTGAGCGTTATCCGCGCCAGCTTTCCGGTGGCCAGCGCCAGCGTGTCGCCATGGGCCGCGCCATCGTGCGCGAGCCGAAGGTCTTCCTGTTCGACGAGCCGCTCTCCAACCTCGACGCCAAGCTGCGCGTGCAGATGCGCTCCGAAATCAAGGCGCTGCACCAGCGCCTGGGAACCACCATCGTCTATGTCACCCATGACCAGGTCGAAGCCATGACCATGGCGGACAAGATCGTCGTCATGAATGGCGGTATCGTCGAACAGGTCGGCGCCCCGCTCGATCTCTACGACCGGCCGGCCAACCTGTTCGTAGCCCAGTTCATCGGCTCGCCGGCAATGAACATCCTGCAGGGCCGCACCACCGCGGACGGCTTCACTGCCAGCGACGGCATCGTGTTCCCGCTACCTGTGTTGGAACAGACCGAAAGCGCCGTCGCCTGGGGCATCCGGCCCGAACATCTCAGGCTTTCCGACAGCGGCGTGCCGACAGTGGTCGAAGTGGTCGAGCCGACCGGCTCGGAAACCCTTGTCATTGCCAAAGCCGGCAACAACACGCTGAGCGCGCTGCTGCGCGAGCGGGTCCGCGTGATGCCGGGTCAGCAGGTTTTCCTGGCCCCGGACCTGACCCAGCTCCATCTGTTCGATGCCGAGGGTCGGCGCATCCCATCCACGATCCAATAGATCGCGGCGGCGACACAGCCATCGGTGAGAAAATGCAGGCGCCGGCGCCGGCCCTTTTTGTCCTAGCCGACCAGATGCCTCAGAAGACCCGCCGCGGTGACCCCGATCAGCACGGTCGGCAGCATGGAGAACCGTGTTGCGGCGACAAAAGTGATGGCCAGCGCCAGAAGGTCAGCCGGGTTCCTCGACACGAAGGCCGGTGCGATCACCGAGATCAGCACGCAGCCGGGCGCCGCCTCCATCACCGCCGTCGCACGGGCGCTGAGTGTGCGGTTGCGCAGCACGAGATAGCCGCCTATCCGGGTCAGATAGGTGACACCCGCCATCAGCACGATGGTGAAGAGGGTCGTCGCGTCGATCATGCTTCTCTCCAGAAGAACCAGGCCGAGACCAGCCCCGACACGGCGCCCGCCGCGACATACCAGCCGCCGGGAACCATGAGATAGGTCAGCGCCGCGACGACCAGGCTGACCAGCCAGGGCCGCGCGGCGGCCACGCCCTTCCACATGCCGCGCATCAACACAAGGAAGACGGCCGGGAACGCCATGTCGAAACCATAGGTCTCGACATGGCCCAACATCGGGCCGAGCAAGGCACCTAGCGTGGTGAACGCCACCCAGGTGAGATACATCGCCAGCGCCGCACCCATATAGTAGCGCGGGCTGAAGGCCGGCGTGATACCAGCCGCGGCGCGCTGCCTGGCGTCGGCAAGCCCGAGCGCCCAGCTTTCGTCGCATAGGAAGAACAGCGCCGGAAACATCTTGCGCCGCGGCAGGTGACGCAGGAACGGCGCCAATGCCGCCCCCATCAGCAGGTGCCGGCTGTTGACCAGGAAGGTGATGGCGACGATGAGCACGATGTGCGGCGGCGACGTCCACAGCTGGATCGCCGCGAATTCCGAGCCGCCGGCGAAATTCAGCCCTGTCATTGCCGAGAGTTCGACGATGCTCAAGCCTTTCTGGGTGGCCTGGGCGCCGAGCACCAGCGCATAGGGGATGGTGCCGAACAGCACCGGCGCGCATGACGCCACGCCACGGCGGAATTCGGACGTCGAACCCTCGCCTGCCGCCTCGACTGCCTGTGAAATGCTCATGCTTTGCCATCGGTCGGCCTCGCGGCCGCCGCTTCCGCTGCGTTTGAAATCAAGTGATGTCGGCGGAGAACATACCCAAACCGTCTCGCAATTTGGTTGCGAAGATTGTTGTATTTCATCGAATTTTGGCATTGAATGTCACAAATTGCCAAAAAAATGGAATCTGTAGCCATGAGGCTGGACGAGATCGACAAGCGCATCCTGCGGGCGCTGCAACGCGACGGCCGCATGGCCAACAACGATCTGGCCAATGAAGTTGGGCTGTCGCCATCGCCTTGCCTGCGGCGCGTGAAGCTTTTGGAGGACGCCGGCGTCATCGACCGCTATGTCGCCGTCCTCAACCCGGCCAGCATCGGCAAGGGCCTCACCTTCTTCACCCGCATCTGGCTCAAGGCGCAGGACGAGGACACGATCGAGCATTTCGCCACCGAAGTGGCCAAGCTGCCGCAGGTGATGGAATGCTATCTGATGCTCGGCGATTGCGATGCCATGGTGCGCGTGGTGGCGGCAGGCATCGACGACTACCGCCGCTTCCAGTCGGAGCATCTGAGCCGCATCAAGGGCGTGCAGAACGTCAAGACCGACGTCCCCAGCCAGACGATCAAATACACATCTGAACTGCCGCTCTGACGCATGTCGCCCGGAGCAGTTTTGAGACAACGACATGCGTCCAAAAAAACCATGTCGCCCAAAAGTGCGAAGCGGTTTTGGGAGAGTGACAAGCCGCCCATAGCAAGCGGCCGGGGCGGCGGGAAAAGGCGCCAGTCAGACTGGATAAAAAATGCAACCGGATTGTAGGATCGGCCTCTGCGTCACCGTCCTTCGGATGCAAGCAGCGTGTAGCGCTGCCCTCTGGCATGGGAGAAAAACATGAACCTTTCCTATCGTTGGGTCATCGTCGCGGCTGGCGCGCTGATGTCCTGTGTCGCCATCGGCACGATGTTTTCGCTGGCGATCTTCCTCGAGCCGATGGCGATCGACACCGGCTGGTCGCGCGCCGGCATTTCGAGTGCCATGACGCTGAACTTCCTGGTGATGGGCCTTGGCGGCTTCGCCTGGGGCGCCCTCTCCGACCGCTTTGGCGCCCGCATCGTCGTGACGATCGGTGCGGTGCTGCTCGGCCTGGCGCTGGTGCTGGCCAGCCGCGCCGGCTCGCTGCTGACCTTCCAGATCACCTATGGCGTGCTGGTCGGCCTCGCGGCCAGCGCCTTCTTCGCGCCGATGATCGCATTGACCACCGGCTGGTTCGACACCAACCGCAGCCTGGCGGTCTCGCTGGTCTCGGCCGGCATGGGCGTAGCACCGATGACGATCTCGCCCTTCGCCCGCTGGCTGATCTCGGCCTATGAATGGCGCACGGCCATGTTCGACATCGGCATCACGGCATGGGTGCTGCTGTTGCCAGCCGTGCTGCTGGTCCGCCAGCCGCCGAAACCGGCCGTGGCCGATACCGGTTCCGCGCCGGTTGCCGAAGGCGCCGGCCTGACGGTCGGCCAGGCGCTGCGCTCGCCGCAATTCATCGTGCTCGGGCTGACCTTCTTTGCCTGCTGTGCGGCACACTCCGGGCCGATCTTCCATATGGTCAGCTATGCCATGCTGTGCGGCGTGGCGCCGATGGCGGCGGTCTCGATCTACAGCGTCGAGGGCCTCGCTGGCCTTGGCGGGCGGCTTTTCTACGGCGTGCTTGCCGATCGGCTTGGCGTCAAGCCGGTGCTGATCGCGGGCCTCGCGATCCAGGCGATCGTCATTGCCGCCTATCTCAGCATCAGCCAGCTCGAGCAGTTCTATATGCTGGCCGTCATCTTCGGCGCCACCTATGGCGGCGTGATGCCGCTCTATGCGGTGCTGGCGCGCGAATATTTTGGCCAACGCATCCTCGGCACCGTGTTCGGCGCTGCAACCATGCTGTCCAGCCTCGGCATGGCGCTCGGTCCGCTGGCCGGCGGCATGGTGTTCGATACCTATGCCAACTATTCCTGGCTGTTCATCGGCTCGGCCATCATCGGCCTTGGCGCGGTCGGCATCGCCATCGCCTTCCCGCCGCTGCCACGCCGGGAGCTGCAGACGGCGTGATCTTGAGAATTTACCCGAAATGGGCTTTCAGCAAGGCCCGAAATTTCTGCATCGTCTTTTCGGTGGTCTGCGCATCGGCAGCCGCAAAGCCCATGACAAGACCGTTCTGTTTTGTGCCGTGACGGTACTGGATCGATAAGGCCGAGACGTTGATCCCCTGTTGGAGCAACGCCTCGGCAATCGCCGCGTCGTTAGATGTCTCGCGGAAAATGCCGACAACCTGGATGCCCGATTCGGTGGCATGGAAATCCAGCCATTCTCCGAGATGCCTTTGAGAGCTCTCCAGGAAGAACTGCCGCCTTTCCGCATAGAGACGCCGCATGCGCCTGAGATGGCGGGTAAAGTGCCCCTCGTTCATGAAGTCCGCCAGCGCAGCCTGGGTGAGCAATGGGGCGAACTGGCCGGTCACGCTCAGCGCCGAGACAATTGTATGGTCTATTGCCTTGGGCACCACCAGAAAGCCGAGGCGCATGGCCGGAAACAGGATCTTCGCGAAGGTACCGACATAGACCACCCGGTTTGACGCGCCGATGCCCTGCAGCGCCGGTATCGGCTGCCCTTGAAAACGGTATTCGCCATCGTAGTCATCCTCGATGATCCATGAGCGCCAGGTCTCGGCCATGTGCAGGAGATTGAGCCGCTGTTCCATCGGCATGGTTACGCCGAGTGGGTGATGGCAGGAGGGCGTCACGAAAATCATTCGCGGAATGACAGGCGGTGGATCGAGGTTCCAGCCTGCATTGCCCACGCGCAGCGGCGCCAGTTTCGCCCCAGCCGAGACGAAAGCCGAACCGGCCCCGTAATATCCTGGCTCCTCCATCCATACCGTGTCGCCTTCATCGATGAGCAGCCGAGCCAGAAGGTCGAACGCCGACTGGGCACCATTGGTCACGACGATCTGCTCGGCGTTGCACTTAACGCCCCGCGACGCGGTGAGATATCGAGCTATAGCCTCGCAAAGGGGCGGATAGCCTTTGACGTGATAGGTCCCGAAAAGATCGATATGCGCAAATTTTGTCCGGCGGCTGAGCAGTTTCGACCAGGTGTTGAACGGGAAATTATCCGGGTCCGGCATGCCGGGATGAAATGCGAGCATGCCAGGTCTGCCGTGATGATAGGGTTGGGCGAGCATGGTCTGCCCGCGCAATGATATTGGATTCTCGCCCTCGGGCGATACATGCTCCGCCGTGGTCGAACGGGTGGGCAGATCCATGACCACCGAGGGCCTGCGTGGCCGTATGGCCAGATAACCCTCCAGCGCCAGCTGGTCGCAAGCGGCAATCACCGTGTTGCGGCCCACATGCAGATCCCGCGCCATGACCCGTGTCGAGGGCAGCGCGTGGCCGCTCGGCAGCACGCGCCGCTCGATCAGATCACGCAACTGGACATAGAGCTGCCGGTGCAGGTTGGCGGAACTGTCGCGATCCAGTGCGATGCCGTCGATTGGAAAACTGGTCTTCATCGTGGTTCCGAAAAATCAATGCAATCTGGTTCTAACAATGGAACCAAAGCAGTCCTAGGCTCAAGGAAAATGCGTTCGGGCTCAGATGGGGCTGACCGATGCAGTGCATAAAGGTGGGAGTCATCGGTGCGGGTGGCGTCGCCCAGGTCGAGCACATTCCGAATCTGCTCAAGTTGCACCGGCAGTTCGAGATCCTCGGCGTCTATGATCCTTCGCGCAAAGTCCGCGCCTTTGTTGGCGAGGAATTCAGCCTGAGCACATTCGCCGATCTCGACGAGCTTCTCGCCATGCCGCTTGACGCGGTGGTCATAGCCTCGCCCGATGCCTTGCACTGGGAACAGGCTCTCGCCGCCTTCGCCAGAGGGCTGCACGTCTTCTGCGAAAAGCCGCTTTGCTACAGCGCCGGGGACATCGACGACTTGATCGCCGCCAGGGATCACGCCGGCAAGGTGCTTCAGGTTGGCTACATGAAGCGTTTCGATCCGAGCTACGAGGTGGCGCTGAAGATGCTGCCGGGCACGGCGCGGGCGCTTCGCTACGTTTCGGTCGAGGTCAGCGATCCCGATGCGTGGCCGTTCGTGCGGCACCACTCCACATGCCGGGGTGACGACGTGGCAGTGGGGTTGGTTGCCTCGACCGAAGCCAGGCAACGCGAGCAGGTGGATCGAGCGGTGCCCGGCCTGGATGATCCCGACGCCTTTCGCGGTTTTGTCGGCGCCTATTGTTCAGCGATCGTGCACGACGTGAACGCCGTCCATGGGTTGCTCGATGCGCTGGGGATCGCGGATGGCGACATTGTCGGCGCCTCGCTCTTTGCCAGGGGCGAAGGTGGCCAGGGTGCCGTGCGGCTGCTCGGCGGCCAAGCGTTGTGGAACATGGCGCATCTGGCCGTACCTAGGCTCGCCGACTACCGCGAGCGCATCACGCTCTACTTCGACCAAGCCTCGCTCGAACTGGAATTTCCCTCGCCCTACCTCAACCATCAGGCGACGCGACTGACCGTCCGCACCAGTGACGGCCATACGCTTTCCAGCCGTGACATCCGCAGCGGATACGAAGAGGCGTTTGTCGAGGAGTTGAAAGGGTTCTGGTCGGCGATCGTCGAGGGCACGCCGGTGCGCAACACCGCCGAGCAGGCTCGTCGCGACATGACGCTACTGGCCGGCCTCGCCCGGCACCACCTTGCCCAGCTCAAGCAATCAGGAGTTCGCCCGTGAAGGTTCGCATCGGCATAAACCCGATCACCTGGAGCAACGATGACGTGCCGGAGCTCGGCGGCGATACGCCGCTTGAGGTCTGTCTCGGCGAAACCAAACAGGCCGGCTATTCCGGCACTGAACTTGGCGGCAAGTTTCCGCGCCGATCGGCTGACCTGAAGCCGATCATGGAGCGCTATGGCCTTGCCGTGATTTCCGGCTGGTATGATGGCCGCTGCGACGAGAAGGATGTCGGCGCGGAAATGGATGCGATCATGCCGCATCTCCAGCTTTTGAAGGATATGGCCTCGACCCATGTCGTCTATGCCGACACCTCGCGCGGACGCCACAACGCGATCTGGGGGCCGATCTCGCAGCGCCCGGCCCTGAGCCCGCATGAGTGGCCGGCCTACGGCAGAAAACTAACTGCGCTAGCCGAGCGGATGGCTAATTTCGGCGTGCGCATGGCCTTTCACCATCATATGGGAACCATCGTCGAGACCGATGCCGAGGTGGGCCTGCTGATGCGGCACACCGGCGATGCGGTCGGGCTGCTCTACGACACCGGCCATTCGATATTTTCGGGCGGCGACCCGCTGGCTTTGATCAGGGCGCACGTCAAGCGGGTCGTGCATGTACATTGCAAGGACGCGCGCAAAGCCGTCCTTGAACGTGCCCGCGCGCAAGACATGAGTTTCATGGGTGCGGTCATGGAAGGGATATTCACGGTTCCCGGCGACGGCTTCATCGACTATCCGGCCATTTTGCGCGTGCTTGCCGACAATGGTTACAGCGGCTGGCTGGTCGTCGAGGCCGAGCAGGATCCCAGCAAGGCCAATCCGCTGATCTATGCGACAATGGGATTCCGGAATTTGTCGCGCATGGCCAGGGAGGCCGGATTTACCGTCATGGAATGATCAAGGCCGCCATGCGGCCTCCAGGGAACCAGTGCTGATGAATGAAACTGGAATAAAGGGGCAACTGGACTGCCGACCGTAACTGCGGCGGCGGAAAACAAACAGGAGGTTGTTATGTTTTCGCTTGCGAAATTAATAAAGCCTGCGCTCGGCCTGCTGGCCGGCGTCACAATGATGGCAGCGGCCACCAGCCTTGCGGCCGCCGATGAGACGCGCGTGGTGTTTGTAACCCATGGCCAGAGCGGCGACCCCTACTGGTCGGTCGTGAAGAACGGCATGGACGATGCGGCCAAGACCCTGGGCGTCAAGGCCGAATATCTGGCGCCCGAAACCTTCGACATGGCCAAGATGGCGCAGATGATCGACGCTATCGCCGCGTCGAAGCCCGACGGCATGGTTGTTTCGATCCCTGACGCCGCGGCCCTTTCAGCTCCGGTCAAGAATGCGATTGCCGCCGGCATCCCGGTCATCGTCATCGATTCCGGCGGCTCGAAGCTGACCCATGATCTTGGCGGCCTGCTGTTCATGGGACAGGACGAATTTCAGGCGGGCGTCATGGCGGGCGAGCGCATCAAGGCGCTCGGTCTCACCAAGGCGGTCTGCGCCAATCATGAGGTGGGCAATTCCAGCCTTGACGACCGCTGCGCGGGCTTTGCCAAGGGCCTGGGCGTCGACGTTCCGGTGATGAATGGCGTCATTGACCCGACTGAAATGAAGAACCGCATGATCGCCTACATGACCGCCCATGCCGATACACAGTTCATCCTCGCTGTCGGCGCCAGCGGTGCCGAACCGACGCTGGCCGCGCTCGATGAAATGGGCCTCGCGGCCAAGGTGAAAACCGGCACGTTCGATCTGTCTCCCACGATCCTGCAGGCCGTTGTTGCCGGCAAGATGGAGTGGGGCATCGACGCCCAGCAATATGCCATGGGTTATATCCCGGTCGCGATGTTCGACCTTTGGAAGAAGTACAAGATCATGCCGATCGCCGACTATCCGACAGGCCCAGGTTTCGTCACCAAGGATACTGCCGCCTCGGTCATCGACCTGGCAAAACTGGGCAAGCGTTGACCGCTCGCGGCCGGGCCTCGGCCCGGCCGCTTTCACTGATGAAGGTAACGCATCCATGGCTGCAGAGATTCGCGACGAGCGGGTCCGGTCCGTCTCCCGCCTGAGCCGCCTGTTAAGCAGGCCGGAACTTGGTGCGGCGGCAGGGACCGTTCTGGTCTTTGTGTTCTTCGCCATCACGGCGGGAAATACGGGACTTTTCAGTGCCAAGGGGATCATCAATTTCCTCGAGGTCTCGGCCCAACTTGGCATTCTCGCCGCACCCGTGGCCCTCTTGATGATCGCGGGCGAGTTCGACCTGTCGGTTGGCTCGATGATTGGCTTTGCCGGAATCCTGATCGCCATCCCCTCCGTGTTCTGGGGCTGGCCTATCTGGCTTTCGCTGCTGTTTTCCTTCGCTGTTTGCGGCGGTATCGGCGCGCTCAACGGGCTCGCCGTCGTCAGGACCGGACTGCCGTCCTTCATCGTGACGCTCGGAAGCCTGTTCATGCTGCGCGGCCTGACGCTCGGTCTCACGCGCGGCATATCCGGGCGAACCCAGGTGTCCGGCGTGCATGAACTGGCGTTGCACGATCCTCTCAACAGCCTGTTTTCGGGGCAGGTCTTTTCCGGCCTAATCGCGTGGCTTTCGGACATCGGCCTCGTCGGCAAGCGGGCGGACGGCCTCCCGTCGATCTCCGGCATTCCGGTATCGATCGTCTGGTGGATCGTATTGACATTGGTCTGTACCTGGTTGCTGACGCGCAGCCGCTTCGGCAATTGGATCTTCGCTGCGGGTGGTGAAGCCAATGCCGCGCGCAATCTCGGTGTGCCGGTAGCGCGCACCAAGATCACGCTGTTCGTCATGACCGCCATGGCGGCTGCGCTCTTTGCGGCGATCCAGGTCCTGGTCACGGGATCGGCCGACACGCTGCGCGGCACCCAGAAGGAGTTCGAGGCCATCATTGCCGTCGTCATCGGCGGCACGCTGCTCACCGGCGGCTACGGATCGGCCATCGGCGCCATGTTCGGCGCATTGATCTTCGGCGTGGTGCAAATGGGCATTTTCTACACCGGCATCGACACGGACTGGTTCAAGCTGTTCATGGGCGCCATGATGGTCATCGCGGTGCTGTTCAACAGCTATGTGCGCAACCGCGCCATGAGGAGCCGGTGATGGCCGAGCCCTATGTCGAACTGAAGTCGGTCAGCAAGTATTTCGGATCGGTCGTTGCACTCAAGGATGTGTCGTTCGACGTATGTCCCGGCGAGGTCCATTGCCTGCTCGGCGACAATGGCGCCGGCAAGTCGACGCTGATCAAGACGCTGTCCGGCGTCTACGCGCCCGACGAGGGTGAAATCCGCGTACAGGGCAAGCCGACAAGGTTTGCGTCGCCGGCCGATACGCGCAACAGCGGCATCGCAACGGTCTACCAGGACCTGGCTTTGGTGCCGCTGATGAGCGTAGCGCGAAACTTCTTTCTTGGGCGCGAGCCGATGCGCAAGTTCGGCCCGATCAGCCAGTTTGACGCCGAGTTCGCCAACCGCACCGCGTATGACGAATTGGCAGCGATGGGCATCCAGCTGCGCGATCCCGAACAGCCTGTCGGCACGCTTTCGGGCGGGGAACGGCAGTGCCTGGCCATCGCCCGCGCCGTTTATTTCGGCGCCAAAGTGCTGATCCTGGATGAGCCGACATCGGCGCTGGGGGTCCATCAGGCATCCGTGGTTCTAAAGCTCATCGTCCAGTCCAAGGCGCGCGGCATCGGCGTCATCTTCATTTCCCACAACGTTCATCACGCTTATGTGGTCGGCGACCGCTTTACCTTGTTGAAGCGCGGCAGATGCACCGGCACCTATGCGAAAAGCGAAATTGATCGCGATCAGTTGCTCAATCTGATGGCGGGCGGCAAGGAGCTGGTGGATCTGGAGCAGGAACTGGGCAAAGTCGCCAAAAACAGCTCGGCGTAAGGGAAGCAGAGGTCAAACTGTGCATGATCTCGGCCATGCAAAACGGTCGATTGGCTGGACTTGATGTCCGCTCCTGTCGCGCAAAGCCGACGATCGTCGCCTCGACCAGTCCACCCTACCCGAAGATCCGCTCACCCTGTTCGTCGACCAGCTGGATGCCCTTCTTGATCGAGATGTCGACGGCATCGTCGAGCCCGGCGAAGCGGTCGGCGCGGATGAATTTGTGCTCCTTCACCACACCATCGATCTCCTTGGAGACGACGCCGCAGGTCTGGTACTGGCCCTCTGTCTTGTAGGGCGTGGCGCTGATCAGGAACCCCTTGTGCTCGACCTGCTTGGCGGGTGCGGCACTCTTCGGGTCAACCGCCTCGGCTCCGCCACCGCCACCGAAAAGACGCTTTAGAAAAGACATCGCTCAAGTCTCCCTGTTCGTCCTGCAATCGCGGCCTGCCCTGTTCGCGATTCACGACGTTGTTGTCCCAGCATGCGCGAATGTGCCGCCGCGTTCCAGTCCCCCTGATGAAGACGTCGACCAGCAGGTCGATCTGCTGGCCGATCTCGTCAGCCTGCCGCCGCCTGTCGGCCGAGAATGACTGTCAAGATCGAGAAGGCATGCAACGAGAAGCTGATCAGCGAATATGTCGGCAAGGAATGATCCCCGAGCATGCCTGAAGACGAAAAAAAGCCCGGGTCTCCCGGGCTTTTTTGTCTGTACTGGTTTTTTGTCTGTAGTGGACCGGCAGCTTCAGCCGCGCGACAGCGCTTCCAGCGCCTCGGCGGCGTCTTCGAGAATGGCGATCGCCTCGGCCTGCTTGTCGGCCGGGGCATCGACGAAGTCGCCGAGAGCCGCACGCAGCCGGTGACGCACGGCGCGGAACTCGTCGCGCGCTTCCGAGCGGCCACCACGACCGCCACGACGCCCGCCCTCTTCAATCTCGTCGTTCCAGCCGAACCAGTCGCGCGCCTTGGCCATCTTGCGGCCGAAACGCTCGAGATGGTCGAGCACGCCGTCGATCATCTCGCGGTTGTCGTTGAGATGCGCCTGCCCGGCTTCGGTGATCGAAAACACCTTCTTGTTGCCGTCGGCGGCGGAGGCGGCATAGCCGGCCTCTTCCAGGAAGGTCAGCGTCGGGTAGACCACGCCCGGGCTCGGGCTGTAGATGCCGCTGGTGCGCTCTTCCAGCGCCTTGATAATGTCGTAGCCATGGCGCGGCGCCTCGGCCAGCAGCGACAGCGTGATCAGCTTGAGATCACCGTCGGCCAGCATGCGCCCGGCGCGGAACATGTCGCCGGGGCCACCACGCCCGCCGCCACGACCGCCATGGCCGAATGGACCGAAACCGCCGCCACGGCCGCCGAACTTGCCGGCCATGTGCATGAACATGCGTTCGCCGAAATGATTATGCCCAAATTGCTTGTGCATTGATTGCTCCTTGAGTTCTATCTTACGATATATCTTAATTAGGCGCACCAATCACTGGAGTCAAGATATATCTTACGATGTATCTGAATGCGGCACCAGAGGCTTGCTTTTGCTGGAACGCGCCGCTAGAAGGCCCGCGAGCGCCTCGGCTGCTCCGTAAGCGTCTGACGTCAAGCAACGCATCCAACCCCGGTCTTTCCGGGCAATTGCGCCGGTCACCGGCGAATGGATGCCAAATGCGACGGACCGGACACTTCAGGGAAACTCCCAAAATGACTGCAAGAAATCGGCGCAGGAAGCTGCCTGCGCGCTATGCTGCCATCCTCAGCCCGCTGGTGCTGTCGCTGTTGATGACCTTCATCGTCTCGTTCATCTCGACGCTGAGAAGCCTTGGTTTCCATCCCAGCCTGCCGTCCATCTGGATGACCGCCTGGGGTCTGTCCTGGATGGTGGCGTTTCCAACGCTGCTGCTGGTGCTGCCGATGGTGCGCCGCATCGTCGGCGCGCTCTGCGAGCCGGCCAGCCGATAAGGCCCGGCGAATGGAGGTCCGCAAATGTTTCCGGACCTCCATTCGCTCCGATCACCGATGGGAACCGCTACCAGCGGCCCTTGCGCCGGTTCCAGGCGTAGAGCAGGTCGGCGAAACGATCATAGGCAAAACGCGTCAGCGGCAGGGCGACCGGATTGCCGAAAAACCTCGCCAGCCAGCCCTCGCCCGGCGTTGCCTGCCACACGGCAATCGCGACATCGGCGCCGACCAGCAATCGGCCGGCGGCGTCGGTGGCGTGCAGCCGGCGGCGGATATCCTCGAGCGAAGCGCCAAATCCGGCAAGTGCTGCCGGTTCAAGGTTGATGTCGCGAAACTCGATCCGCCCGGCCTTGACCGCTTCGATCAGCCGCCGCTTCTGCCGGCTGATGCCGGCATCGCAAACCGGGCAGCGCGTGTTGTACCAGACGGTCAGCAAAGGCTTGGTTTGTTGCTCGGGCATGATTCTTCCAAAAACCGGCGCCTGCTTTCTGGAATCATGCTCAGCCGTGGCCATGCCTGTGGTGCAGGTCAGGATAATGCGGATGCCGGTGGCGCATGGGCGCATGCCGGTGCCAGTGCGAATGCGGCTCGCTCACCGGTCCGTCATGATGGTGCTGGTGGTGCTCGTCATGCACATGGCTGTGCTCGTGTTCCAGCGCCTCATGATCGTGCTCGTGCTCATGGCGTTCCGACAGATGCAGCCAGAGGCCGAAGCCCATCATAACCCCGGCGACCGCCAGCTTGAGCGTGACGGCGTCACCCAGGATGGCGATTGCCAGCAGCGCGCCGATAAAGGGGGCGAGCGAGTAATAGGCCCCTGTCCGTGCCGTGCCGAGATGACGCAGCGCCACGATGAACATCACCAGGCTGACCCCGATGGCAAAGAAGCCAACGGCCGCGGTGACCGCGACGATTGATGCCGGCGGGAACGAAGCCCCGCCGGCAAGCGCCAGTCCGACATTGACGACACCCGCCACCAGCCCCTTGAGCATGGCGATCACCACCGGGTCGGTGGCCGAGATCTTGCGTGTGAAATTGTTGTCCAGCCCCCACGCCAGGCACGCCGCGGCGACGAGCACGGCACCAATGTTGAAGGCGACGCCCTCACCTTGCCATGACAGCAGAACGGCGCCGGCAAGAATGGCGAAGGCGCCCAGGAGCAGGCGCCGGTCGACATTCTCGCGGTAGACGAGCCAGGCGATCGCCATCGTCGCCAACCCTTCGAGATTGAGTAGCAGCGCGGAACTGGACGCGGTGTTGAGGCTGAGGCCGAACATCAGCAACACCGGCGCAACGATACCACCCATGCCGATTGCCAGGGCCAGCCAGGGAATATCCCCAGCGGTCAGCTGCGCCTCGCCGGCGCCGCCGCCGCGAGCCAAGCGATAGAGGGCCAGCCCGGCACCGGCGCCGAGATAGAGCAGGCCGGCCAGCATGAAGGGGTTGACGCGGTCGAGCAGCAGCTTGCAGAGCGGCGGCGCCGCGCCGAACAGGATGGCGGAGCCAAGAGCAAGCGGCACGCCGGGCCACAGATGCGCATGTGAATTCGGTTCGGACATGGCCGCATCCTAACGCATGTCGCCCAAAAGTGCGCAGCGGTTTTGGGCGACATGCATAAACTAAAGACCTGAAACGCGTCGGCCTCCGCGCTGTTTTCAGGGCTCTATCCCAGCGAGGTGATGATCTCGCGGTAGGCGAATTCGGGGAAGGCTTTCAGCGTCCGCGTCCTGATGTTGCCACTCGCCGCCAGCATCAGCGAGAAGCGAGCCAGCACCGCGTCGTCGGGCGCTTCGAGCACCGCCACCATGTCGTACTCACCCATGGTCAGGTAGAACGCCTTGAACGATCCGCCCATGTCTCCCAGCTGCTTCCTGGCGGCGTCGAGTCGTTTCGGTGAATCGCGCACATTTCTGGCGCCCTGTTCCGTCCAGTTCATCAGCACGATGTAGCTTGTCATGCACACCTCCCTCCGGGCCACGGAGCACGGCGGCTTCGCCGGGGCGGGCATCCGGGTTTGTCGCCCAGAAAAATGCATCCGACGCGAAATTATCCTCCCGAAGGATAAGAGCCGCAAGAGCGTGCCATGAACGAAACGAAAAAGGGCGCCATTGGCGCCCTTGAACTCTTTGCTGTCGGCAGGTCCTAGCTGTCCAGGAAGCTGCGCAGCTTGCGGCTGCGGCTCGGGTGCTTGAGCTTCCTCAGCGCCTTGGCTTCGATCTGGCGGATACGCTCGCGGGTGACCGAGAACTGCTGGCCGACCTCTTCCAGCGTATGGTCGGTGTTCATGCCGATGCCGAAGCGCATGCGCAGCACGCGTTCCTCGCGCGGCGTCAGCGAGGCCAGAACGCGCGTGGTGGTCTCGCGCAGATTGGCCTGGATCGCCGCGTCGATCGGCAGGATCGCCATCTTGTCCTCGATGAAATCGCCCAGATGCGAATCTTCCTCGTCACCGACCGGCGTTTCGAGCGAGATCGGCTCCTTGGCGATCTTCAGCACCTTGCGCACTTTTTCGAGCGGCATGGCGAGCTTTTCAGCCAGTTCTTCCGGCGTCGGCTCGCGGCCGATCTCGTGCAGCATCTGGCGCGAGGTGCGCACGATCTTGTTGATCGTCTCGATCATGTGCACCGGAATGCGGATGGTGCGCGCCTGGTCGGCGATCGAACGCGTGATCGCCTGCCGGATCCACCATGTCGCATAGGTCGAGAACTTGTAGCCGCGGCGATATTCGAATTTGTCGACCGCCTTCATCAGGCCGATATTGCCTTCCTGGATCAGGTCGAGGAACTGCAGGCCGCGATTGGTGTATTTCTTGGCGATCGAGATGACGAGACGCAGATTGGCCTCGACCATTTCCTTCTTGGCGATCGCGGCTTCGCGCTCGCCCTTCTGCACCTGGTTGACGATCTTGCGGAATTCCAGGATCGAGATCGCCGTTTCGGTGGCCAGATTCTGGATTTCGGCGCGCAGGTCGCGGATGGCGTCCTTCTCGTTCTTGGTGAATTCCTTCCAGCCGCGCGAGGTCAGGTTGCCGATCGCGCGCGTCCAGTTCGGGTCGAGCTCCGAGCCCTGATATTCCTTCAGGAACTCCTCGCGGCGCACGCCGTAGCTTTCGGCCAGCCTGAGCAGCTTGCCCTCGTTCTGCACCAGGCGCTTGTTGATGTCGTAGAGCTGCTCGACCAGCGCCTCGATGCGCGCCGTGTTGAGCGACAGCGACTTCACCGCCTTGATCAGCTGGTCCTTCAGCTCCTTCAGCCGGCGATCCTGGCTGGGCGACAGCGTGCCGGCCGCGGCCAGCCGGTTCTCGACCTGCTGGTCCTGCAGCTTGCGCAGCTTCTTGTAGGTGTCGGCGATGACGTCGAGCGTCTCCATCACCTGCGGGCGCAGTTCCGCTTCCATCGCCGCCAGCGACAGGCTGGCCTCGTCCTCGTCTTCCTCGTCGTCATCGACCAGCCCGCGCGTGTCGGCGCCGACATTGGTGACGTCATCTTCCTCGTCGCGCGAACGGCGCGGCTTTTCCTCGACCTTGGCTTCCTCGATGCGCTCGACCACCGGCGCCTGCTTGGCCTCGGGACCGGCATAGGTAGCTTCGAGATCGATGATCTCGCGCAGCAGGATCTTCGATTCGTTGAGCTCGTCGCGCCAGATGATGATGGCCTGGAAGGTCAGCGGGCTTTCGCACAGGCCCGCGATCATCGTCTCGCGGCCGGCCTCGATGCGCTTGGCGATGGCAATTTCGCCCTCGCGCGACAGAAGCTCGACCGAGCCCATCTCGCGCAGATACATGCGCACCGGATCGTCGGTGCGGTCGGTCGGTTCTTTCTTGGTGGTGGTGGCGGCAACGGCGGTGCCAGTCTGCTCGGCCAGCTCGTTGGCGTCTTCCTCGGCATCGGCCGCTGTGTCCGCGGCCTCGGGCTCTTCGCCCTGCTCGTCGTCCTCGACCACGTTGATGCCCATGTCGGACAGCATCGCCATCGTGTCCTCGATCTGCTCGGAGGTCACTTCCTCGGAGGGCAGCACCGAATTCAGCTCGTCCATGGTGACATAGCCGCGCTTCTTGGCGGCCTTGATCATCTTCTTGACAGCATCATCGGAAAGGTCGAGCAGAGGGCCATCGGTGGCGCCTTCGCGTTCGGTTTCGACCTCTTCCTTTTCCTTTGTCGCCATAGTCTTTATCTTCTCCTAGCGGCCGAACATCAAAGCCGCGTAAGCTGTCGGACCAGTCAAATCGGATGCGCTCGCTTGTGAAACGCGCCTCACCGGGCCAGTAACTGCATCTATCGTTAAGTCCAGATTAACCCTGATATCTGTGGCAGGCAGCCTGCCTGTCCAGTGACCAGTACCTCACATCGCTTATTTCCCGTCGACGCGGGTTCGGGTTAACGTTTCGAATCGTCCTGATTCCGCCATTCTGCAAGAAGGTCAAGCGCCTCTCGCATGATTCGCCTTAAAAAAGCGAATCAATTACCCGACTTAGCCCGCCGCGCGCCATTTGGACGCGCAACAACGCTTTCACATTTCACTCTCTTACCGAGCCCGTCCCGCCCCTACGGGCCGGCAAGGGCTCTGTCTTCTTTTGGTGGAAGCAAGACCTTATCCCAAAACCGGTGCCCATTTTTCGGGATCATGCTTTTGGTTGGAGCATGACTTTATCCGAAAACCGGTTCCCACTTTTCGGGATCATGCTTTAAGCCCGCCCGGCCCTGCCCGAGGACACGCCGAATCCTTCGATCAGCGCTTCCGTCGCTTGTACATCCTGAAATTGCGCCTGAATTTCGATCAGGTGCCGGTAGTTTTCGTCTGTGGGATCGGTGGCGAGCGCCGCTTCCGCCTGTTTCAGCTCCTTATGTAAGGTGCGCGCGCTGCGCTGCAAGTGCAGGGCCTGGCTGAAAGCGTCGCGGGCATCCTCGAGGGCAGCGGTCTCCAGCGCCGGCCATTGCCGCGCCCGCCGGATCAGCCCGACCGCCCGCTCCCAGATCTCGGCGCAGCCGGCGCTCTCGATCGTCGAGATAACGGCCTGGCGGTCATTGGCCATGTCATGCGCCATCGCATCGAGGATGGCGGCGTGCAGCCGCCTCAGATCGGAGTTGGCGAGATCGAGAAACTCGATATGAGCGAAATTCTCGTCGATCAGCGCCGGATGGTTGACCAGCGCGACGATGATCGTCGCCTCGCGCATCGACATCCCCTCGCTGCCGCGCTTGACCAGCGCCGAGCGTCCGAGGCTCTCGGTGATCGGCGTGCGTCCGCCGCCGGCCTTGGCGAACTGTCCGCCTGGCGGCGGCGCTTTGCCCTGGCCCGGCCGCCCTTCCTGGCGGCCTTGCCTTGTGCCGCGCTGGGCGCCGAAGAAGCTCAGCACGCGCTCGCGCATCTCCTGTTGATAGTGGTAGCGCAGGCTTTCGTCGCGAATGCGGCTGGTCAGCTCGCGCAGCGTCTTTTCGAGCTCCGCCCGCCGCTCCGGTGTGTCGAAGACGCCGCCGGCCGTTTCGCGCATCCACAACAGGTCGGCCAGCGGTCGCGCGTCGGCCAGCACGGAACGGAAAGCATCCGGCCCTTCGGCCTTGACCAGGTCGTCGGGATCCTTGCCTTCCGGCAGCAGCGCAAAGCGCGCCGAGCGCCCGGCCTGCACTGACGGCAGCGCCATGTCGGCGGCCCTCCACGCCGCCTTCAGGCCGGCCTTGTCGCCGTCGAAGCACAGCACCGGCTCGCCGGCCATGCGCCACAACAGCTCGAGCTGGTTTTCGGTGAGTGCGGTGCCAAGCGGCGCCACGACATTCTCGAAGCCGGCCTGCGCCAGCGCGATCACGTCCATATAGCCTTCGACGGCGATGACCGTGCCGCCCTTCGCCAGCGCCTTGCGGGCGCGGGCGAAATTGTAGAGCACATTGCCCTTGTGGAAGAGCTCGGTGTCGGGCGAGTTCATGTATTTGGCCAGCGCGTCCGGTGCCAGTGCGCGCCCGCCAAAGGCGATGATCTTGCCGCGCGAATCCGGGATCGGGAACATAATGCGGTCGCGGAACCAGTCGTAGGAAACCGGGACGTCGTCGCCGTGGCGCACCAGCCCGCAGGCTTCGATATCGGCTTTCGGAACACCCTTGGCGGCGAGGTGCTCCTTGAGTGCATTGCGGCTGTCGGGCGCGAAGCCAAGCCGGAACGATTGCTGCGTCGCCGGCGTCAGCCCACGGTCGCGCAGATAGGCGCGGGCTTTCGCGCCCTCCGGCCCCTGCAGCCGCTCCTGGAAGAAGGCGGTCGCCATCTCCATGACATCGGTCAGGCTGGCGCGTTCCTTTTCGCGCTGTTCCTCCTGCGCATCGCGAACCGGCATCGGCAGGCCGGCCATGTCGGCGATCTTCTCGACCGCTTCGGGAAAACTCATGCCGTCGAGTTCGGTGAGGAACTTGAAATGATCGCCCGACACCGAGCAGCCGAAACAGTGGTAGCGGCCCTTCTTGTCCTCGCAGTGGAAGGACGGACTTTTCTCGCCATGGAATGGGCAGCAGGCCCAATAATCGCCGCGCGGCGCGTTGGTCTTCTTCCTGTCCCACGCGACGCGCTGGCCGATCACCGATGAAATCGGCACGCGGTCGCGTATTTCGTCGAGGAAGGCGGGCGGAAAGCGCATCGGGGAACTCGTTTCCCCACCATATAATCATGCCCGCGGAATCCGACGACCCCTAATGCGGACGATGCCCGGTTTCCACAGGGCAAAAAGAAAGGCGGCCGTTGCAGGCCGCCTTCTTTCAAGTTCCAGCCTTGTGCTGGCTCCGCCAGGTTTTACTGCGCGGCAAGCGCGCCGAAGATGACGCCGGAGAGGACGCCGACCAGCACATAGTCGTTGCCGACACGGATCCATTCCTGGCCGCGGCCGGGACGATGCAGGCCATAACGGCCATAGTCGCGGATCGGCTGGTGACGCTTCCAGCTGGAATATTTCTGGCCGTTGTGCCAATGGCTGCGCTTCACGACGACCGTCTTCTTCACGACGCGCTTCCTGACGTCGACATGCTTGCCGGGCTTCTGCCAGTCGACTTGGCTGTAGTTCGACTGCGGAGCGTTCGGCGCATTCATCGGCGCAGCCTGGCCGGTGAGCGACGTGGCGGCCAGCATCGAGAAAGCGAGAGCGGAAAGGACAATGCGTTTCATACGAAGTCTCCTTGGTTGTCGATGCCCAAGGGATAGCGACCCACCGATGAACCGAAACTGAACGCCTGCATTACAATTCTGTAATGAATTCCTTCACTTACCCAGGAGAGTTGAACATCGTCGCAAAGGCCGCAGCCGCCGTGCTACAGCGGCCTCGCAATGCAACCATTTGCGTGTCCGTCCATTTTCCGACACCGCCTGTCGCGCGGCAACGGCCCCTCGAAATCGACAAGATTTTATTATCCGGCTAAAATAGTCGGGCTATTGTCGGTCACTGCCATGAATTTGATTCGCAACCTCGGTTTTGCCTCTGATCGCCGCGCCGTCCGCGTTGCGAGCCCTGTCCGCATATGGGCGGCGACATGAGCGGTTCCGTCGTCCTTCTGCATCTGGCTGGCGCTGTGGCGCTGATGCTGTTTGCCACCCGCATGGTGAAGACCGGCGTCGAACGCGCCTATGGCGACGTGCTGCGCCATCGTCTGCGCGCCACCATGCGCAATCCGATCATGGCGGTGCTGGCCGGCACCGGCCTCGCCATCGCCCTGCAGAGTTCCACCGCCGTCACGCTGCTGGTCGGCTCCTTCGCCGGTTCCGGCATCGTCTCGGGCGCCGCTGGCCAGCTTGCCGTGCGCGGCGCCGAGATCGGCTCTGCACTGGTGGTCAAGCTGCTGACCTTCGATCTCACGCTGCTGGTACCGCTCTGCCTGATCACCGGCACGGTGATGTTCATGGCCACCGAGCGGCGCGATTGGCGCCAGTCCGGCCGCATCCTGGTCGGTATCGGCCTGCTGATCCTGTCGCTTGAGATGATCGGCCAGGCTTCGGAGCCGCTGCGCAACAGCCAGCTCATGCCGGTCATCATCAACTACTTCTCCAGCGATTCCATCACCGCCTATCTGCTGGCGGCGCTGATCACCTGGCTGTTTCAGTCGAGCATCGCGGCTGTTCTCCTGATGGCAACGCTGGCCGGCCGCGGCGTGATCAGCCCGGAACTCGGCGTCGTTCTCATCCTCGGCGTCAATCTCGGCTCTTCGATCATCGCGCCGATGCTGACCCGCTCGGCCGGGCCTGCCGTGCGCGTCGTGCCGATCGGCAATCTCCTGATGCGCGGACTAGGCTCGCTGGTCGTGCTGATCCTGTTCATGACCTTCAGGCCGCAGGTCGCCTTCCTCGGCGCGACGGCGGCGGACCAGATCGTCAACGCCCACATCCTGTTCAATGTGCTGATCCTGCTCGCCGGCCTGCCGCTGGCCGGGTTCGTCTACCGCGCTTCGGAAAAGATCGTGGCACTTGGCACCAAGCCGGCGCCGGCCTCGACGCTCGACGTCGTCGAACTGTCGGCGCTCAACGAAAGCGCGCTGGACGTTCCAAGCCAGGCGCTGGCCAACGCCACGCGCGAAGTGGTGCGGGTCTGCGAGACCGTCGAGATCATGCTCAAGCGCATCATCGAGCTCTATGAGAGCGCCGACGCCGACAAGATCAAGGCGCTGGCAGCCCTTGACGACCGCGTCGACCGCAAACATGCGGCGATCAAGCTCTATTTGGCCAAGCTTACCAGGAATCCGCTGACCGAGGACGAGGCCCTGCGCTGCCAGGAGCTGATCGGCGCCTGCGTCAAGCTGGAGCAGGTCGGCGACATCATCGTGCGCAACATGCTGGTGCATGTGAAGAAGAAGCTCGAGCGCGGGCTGGAATTCACCGACGAGGGCTGGAGCGAATTGTGCGCCTTCCATAGCTCGGTGCTGGCCAATGCGCGGCTCGCCTTCAACGTGCTGGTATCGCGCGATCCCGAGACCGCCCGCCAGCTGGTGCTGGAAAAGGACCAGCTGCGCGACCGCGAGAAGGAAACCAGCGCCAGCCATTTCGTGCGGCTGCGCGACGGCACCGCCAAGAGCGTCGAGACCAGCTCGATCCACCTCGATACCATCCGCGATCTGAAGCAGATCAATTCGCTGCTGGCGTCGATGGCCTATCCGGTGCTGGAAGAGCGCGGCCTGCTCACCGGATCGCGGTTGAAGGCGAGCTGATTTAACGACGCGATCACGCACCGTCTTCGTTTCGGCGGCAAAATACCTTTGCTCTGTTTCCACCAGTCGGGATAAGGGTCGGTTGGCCAGCCTTTCGGAGGAAATCGATGGACACCCGTTCGCGCAGTTTCGCCAAGGCGCTTTCCTGGCGCGTGACCGGCACCATCGACACGATGATCATTTCGCTGGTCGTGACCGGAAGCATCAAGCTCGCTGCAACCATCGGCCTGACCGAGGTCGTCACCAAGTCGCTGCTCTATTATTTCCACGAGCGGGCGTGGCTCAAGATTCCATACGGACGCAAGACCCCGGCGTAGCAACCCCGGCGCGACCGGGCGTCCTCTCACCCAGTCGCCACGCGACTGGGCGACACGAGAAGTCGATCAAGAAAAGCTAAAGCGGCGCCAACAATTTCTGGATTGCCCGCGACGCCCATCCGTGGTTTGAGGCCTGCATTCGAGGAACCCCTTCCCGCCATGTCGCTTCCGCTCATCGCCCTGTTCATTGCCGCCTTCGCTTTCGGCACCACCGAATTCGTCATCGCCGGCGTGCTGCCGCAAGTGGCGGAGGGGCTTGGCGTCTCGGTTCCATCGGCCGGCTATCTCGTCTCCGGCTATGCCGGCGGCATCGCCATCGGCGGTCCGCTGCTGGCGCTCGCCACCAAGTCGTTGTCGCGCAAGACCTTGCTGCTCGGCCTCGCCGTCGCCTTCACCATCGGCCAGGCAGCCTGTGCGCTGGCGCCCGATTTCACCTCGATGCTGCTGTTGCGCATTGCTGTGGCGATAGCGCATGGCGCCTATTTCGGCGTCGCCATGGTGGTGGCGGTCAGTCTCGTGCGCGAGGACCAGCGCGGCATGGCGGTCGCTGTCATCCTGTCGGGCCTCACCGTCTCCAATGTCATCGGCGTGCCGGCCGGCACGGCAATCGGCAACATCTGGGGCTGGCGTGCGACCTTCTGGGTGATGTGTGCGCTGGGCGTGGCGGCAACGCTTGCCATGGCAGCCCTTTTGCCGCGCACCACAGGATCGTCAGCCAAGCCCGCCGGCCTAGCGCGTGAGGTTCGCGTGCTGGCGCGCCAGCAGGTCTGGACCTCGCTGATCCTCATGCTGATGCTGATGATCGGCCAGTTCGGCCTGTTCACCTACATCACGCCGACATTGCTCGAAATCACCGGCCTTGATGAAAGCCTGGTGCCGTGGGTGCTGCTGCTCAACGGCGTCGGCGCCACGCTCGGCGTCTTCCTCGGCGGCAAGCTTTCCGACTGGAAGCTGATGCCGTCGCTGATCACCATGCTGGCCCTGCAGGCGGTGACGCTGGCGGTGATCTATGCCGTCAGCCCCTATCCCTTGCCGATGGTTGTCGCGATCGTCATCTGGGGCGGTCTCAACTTCGCCATCGGCACGCCGATCCAGACCCGCATCCTGGCCTGGACCGCCGATGCGTCCAACCTCGCTTCCTCGCTCATTCCATCCGGCTTCAATGTCGGCATCGCGCTTGCTGCATCGCTGGGCGCCGCCATGCTGAATGCCGGCTACGGCTACCGCAGCCTGCCGCTGCTTGGCGCCATCGCCATGCTGGTCGCCGTCGCGGTGGCGCTCGCCTCTTTTGTCTGGGAAGGGCGCAGCAACGCCACGCCGCCGCTGACGGCCCCAGCCGAGTAGATCACGATCCGGAAAAGTGGACGCCGGTTTTCCGAGATCGTGATCAAGCAAAAACACCTCACCCACGCCAGCGCAGCAGTCGCATGGCGTTGGCGGTGACCAGCACGGTGGCGCCGGTGTCGGCCAGGATCGCTGGCCACAGGCCGGTGATGCCGGCAATGGTGGTGACCAGGAACACCGCCTTCAGCCCGAGCGCCACGGTGATGTTCTGGCCGATGTTGGCCATCACCGCCCGCGACAGCCGCACCATGCGCGCGACATCCATGACCCGGCCATGCAGGATCGCCGCATCGGCCGTTTCCAACGCCACATCGGTGCCGCCACCCATGGCGATACCGATGTCGGCGGCGGCGAGCGCCGGTGCGTCGTTGATGCCGTCGCCGACCTTGGCCACCTTCAGCCCCTCGCGCTGCAACTCGCCGACAATGCGCTGCTTGTCTTGCGGCAAGAGCTCAGCCCGCGCCTCGATGCCGAGCGAAACGGCGATCGCCTCGGCGGTGCGGCGGTTGTCGCCGGTCAGCATCACCGTGCGGATGCCCTCGGCCTTCAGCGCCGCAATGCCGGCCACCGCATCCGGCCGCGGCTCATCACGCATGGCGATCAGCCCGGCCATCACGCCATCGGCCACCAGCACCGAGACGGTCTTGCCCTGGCCGTTGAGACTGTCGATGGCAAGACGCTGCGCCTCGGTCACCGCAGCGCGTTCTCCCGCTGCCTGACCGGAGCCGAGGAAGATCGCGACACCGCCGACGCTGCCCTCGACGCCCTTGCCTAAAATCGCCTTCGCTGCCAGGGCCGGCGGCACCGGCGCCCTGGCGGCTTTGGCTCTGCCCAAGATCGCCACCGCCAGCGGATGGCTGGAGCCCTGCTCCAGTGCTGCCGCCAGCGCCAGCACGGTGCGTTCGTCGCGCCCATAGGCCACAATGTCGGTCACCACCGGTTTGCCAGCGGTCAGTGTGCCGGTCTTGTCGAAGGCGACGGCGGTGATCCGGCGAAACCCTTCCAGCACAGCACCACCCTTCATCAGCAAGCCGCGCCGCGCGCCGGTCGCCAGGCCTGCGGCGATCGCTGCCGGCGTCGAAATGACCAGTGCGCAGGGACAGCCGATCAACAGGATCGCCAGGCCCTTGTAGATCCATTCGCTCCAGTCGCCGCCGGCGACGAGCGGCGGCAGCAGCGCCACCAGTGCACCGACCGCAAGCACTGCGGGTGTATAATAGCGAGAGAAACGGTCGATGAAGCGCTCGGTTGGCGCCTTGGCCTCTTGCGCCTCCTCCACAAGCCGCACGACCCGGGCGATGGTGTTGTCGGACGCAACCGCCGTCACCCGAACCTTGAGCACGCCATCGGTGCTGATCGTGCCTGCGAAGACAATTTCCGCGATCCCCTTGCGCCTCGGCGTGCTCTCGCCGGTCACCGGCGCCTCGTCGGTATCGCTCGACCCCTCGACGATCACACCATCGGCCGGGATGCTATCACCCGGCCGCACCGCGATCACGTCGCCAACGGCAAGGTCTTCGGCAGGAACCTCGACCGTGCCGCCGGCCCGCTCGACAAGTGCTGTCTTCGGCACCAGGTCGGCAAGACCTTGGATACTGGCCCGCGCGCGGCCGGCGGCGACGCCTTCCAGAAGTTCGCCGATCAGGAACAGCAGCACCACGACGGCAGCTTCTTCAGTGGCGCCGATCATCACCGCGCCAACGGCGGCGATGGTCATCAGCATCTCAATCGAGAACGGCGTGCCGGCCAATGCCGCCATCAGCGCGCGCCGGGCGATCGGCACCAGGCCGACCAGCAGCGCGGCCAGGAAGACCCAGCGCTCGGCCGCCGGAAACAGATGGCCGATGCCGTAGGCGGCAACAAGTGCCGCCGCACAAGCCAGCGTCAGCACCGCGCGGCGGGTGCGCCACCACGCCTGCCCCGGCTCGCCATCGCTGTGGAGATGGGTGGAACCCTCAGCCCGCTTGCCGGCCGGTTCACCGCCATGGTGGTGACCTTCGTGATCGTGGCCTTCGTAATCATGGTCGGGATGGTCATGCGCCCTGGCCACTGAAGCACGCCCGTCGGTCTTGGCTTCCGCCTTGACGATGCCGTAGCCGAGCCGCGCCACCTGTTGCACCACCTTGTCCTCCGGCAGCGCACCACCGTGACTGACCGTCATGCTGGCGCCGGTCACCGAAATCGACACATCAGCGACGCCATCGAGACGACGCACCGCCGTATCGATCTTGGCCGCGCAGGAGGCGCAGTCCATGCCGCCGATCTTGAACCGCGTCTGCCTGAGGGGAGCCGTCATCACATCACCTGTCTGTCTTGCCCGCGCGGTGACCGCCGCATGGGTCTTGAATCCTGATGTCAGGCACTGTAATTGCTCTAGTCACTAGAGCTTCAAGAGGCAAAATCATGTTTTCGATCGGCGATCTCTCCCGTCGCACCGGGGTCAAGGTGCCGACCATCCGCTATTACGAGCAGATGGGTCTGGTTGCAGCACCCGAGCGTTCGGAAGGCAACCAGCGCCGCTATGGCAGGCAGGAGCTGGAGCGGCTAGCCTTCATCCGCCATGCCCGCGACCTCGGCTTCGCCGTCGAGGACATCCGCTCGCTGATCGAATTGAGCGGCCATCCCGAGCAGCCCTGCTGCCATGCCGACCGGATTGCCGAGGAGCAACTGATTTCCGTTCGGGAGAAGATCGCCCAACTGAAGCGGCTGGAGGCCGAACTCGAACGCATCGCCTCTTGCTGCGACGGCAAGACGGTCGGCGACTGCTACGTCATCCGCGCCCTGTCCGACCACGCGCTTTGTGCTGATGAGCACGGGTGAGGATAGGTCGCGCACGCCTTACAACTCCAGCCGGAACCGCAGGCTTTCCGCCCCGCCATAGGCGGCATCCTCGAAGAATCGATCGACGAGCTTGCCGCCATTGGCCAGGATCACCTTGTGCGAAGCCGGATTGCCCGGCTTGGCGGTGATCTCGACATAAGGCAGGCCGACCGCCCTCGCCTCGTCCAGCATCAGCCGCAGCGCCTCGGTGGCGTAACCGCGCCGCCGCTTCCACGGCACCACCGCATAGCCGATATGACCAAGCATATGCGGCGGCAGCGCTGCCGTGCCCTTCTGCCAGCGGAAGCCGATCGAACCTGATGCCTCGCCGTCCCAGATCCAGCGGCGGAAGCCCGGCAGGCGCGGCACCTTTCTGCCGTCGGGCAAGGTGATCGGGCCGCCCTTGGCCAGGGGATCATCGAGGTCGGCGAGAAAGGCCACTGGATCCTTTTCGATGGCGGCAAGCTGCTCACGCGTCGCTTGCTCGAGCCGGACATTGTCTGGCGACCAGCCACGTTCGAGTGCCGCCTTGTAGGACGCCAAATGTTCAAGCGCGGGTTTGACGATTTGGACCATGTTGCACCGGTGGAGACGCTACCCCCGGTAAAATAGCAGCATTGCCCGGGAAGGCACGGTCCACCAAAGCGCATACTCTTACGACAAGGCCGCGTTCCCATCGCTGGAAACGCGGCCCTGGTCTTATGCCCTTGGGAGGAACCGGCGCTCCGGCGCGGCCATTCCTAGGCCGTGCCGGATTGTCCTTGTGTGAGCTCAGGCGATGTCGAAGCGGTCGGCGTTCATCACCTTGGCCCATGCCGCCACGAAATCCCTGGTGAATTTCGCCTTGGCGTCCGCCGTCGCATAAACTTCGGCCAGCGCGCGCAGCTGCGAGTGCGAGCCGAAGATGAGATCGGCGCGGGTGCCGGTCCACTTGACTTCGCCGGTCTTGCGGTCGCGGCCTTCGAACACATCCTTGGCGTCCGAGGTCGCCTTCCACTCCGTGCCCATGTCGAGCAGGTTGACGAAGAAGTCGTTGCTCAGCGTTTCCGGCTGCCTGGTGAAGACGCCATGCTTGGACTGCCCGGCATTGGCGCCGAGAACGCGCAGGCCGCCGACGAGAACCGTCAGTTCAGGCGCGGTCAGCGTCAGCAGTTGCGCGCGGTCGACCAGCGCTTCCTCGACGGTAAGCCGCTGCTTGCCGCTGACATAGTTGCGGAAGCCGTCAACGGTTGGTTCCAGTGGCGCGAAGGAGTGGATGTCGGTCTGTTCCTGGGAGGCGTCCATGCGTCCCGGCGTGAAGGGAACCGTGACGCCATGTCCGGCGGCCTTCTCGATGGCCGCACCGCCGCCGAGAACGATCAGGTCGGCAAGCGAGACCTTCTTGTTGCCGGTCTGCGAAGCATTGAATTCCTTGCGGATCGCTTCGAGCTTATCGAGCACCTTGGCGAGTTCTGCCGGCTGGTTGACGGCCCAGTCCTTCTGCGGCGCAAGGCGGATGCGCGCGCCATTGGCGCCGCCGCGCTTGTCGGAACCACGGAAGGTCGAGGCCGACGCCCACGCCGCCGAGACCAGCTGCGACACCGACAGGCCGGACGCCAGGATCACAGCCTTCAGCGCTGCAGCGTCCTCTTCGTCGATCAGCACATGATCGACCGCCGGAATGACGTCCTGCCAGGGCAGTTTCTCGTTCGGAACCAACGGGCCGAGATAGCGCACGAGCGGGCCCATGTCGCGGTGGGTCAGCTTGTACCAGGCGCGCGCGAACGCGTCGGCGAACTGATCCGGATTCTCATGGAAGCGTCGCGAGATCGTCTCGTAGGAAGGATCGAACCGCAAAGCGAGGTCGGTGGTCAGCATGGAGGGCGCGTGGCGCTTGGCCGAATTGTGCGCATCCGGCACGCTGCTCGCACCCGCGCCGTCCTTCGGTGTCCATTGGTGCGCCCCGGCCGGGCTCTTGGTCAGCTCCCATTCGAAGCCGAACAGATTGTCGAAGAAGTTGTTGCTCCATTTGGTCGGCGTCGTCGTCCAGGTCACTTCCAGGCCGCTGCCGATGGCGTCGCCGCCCTTGCCGGTGCCGAACTTGCTCGCCCAGCCGAGGCCCTGCTGCTCGATGTCGGCGCCTTCCGGCTCCACGCCGACCAGCGTCGCATCGCCGGCACCATGGGTCTTGCCGAAGGTGTGGCCGCCGGCGATGAGCGCGACGGTCTCCTCGTCGTTCATCGCCATGCGCGCGAAGGTGTCGCGAATGTCGCGCGCCGAGGCCAGCGGATCAGGCTTGCCGTTCGGCCCTTCCGGGTTGACGTAGATCAGGCCCATCTGCACGGCACCGAGCGGGTCCTGGAGATCGCGGTCGCCGCTGTAGCGTTCGTCGGCCAGCCACTTGCCTTCCGGACCCCAATAAATGTCCTCCTCGGGCTCCCACACGTCGGCGCGGCCGCCGGCGAAGCCGAAGGTCTTGAAGCCCATCGATTCCAGCGCGACGTTGCCTGTCAGGATCAGAAGGTCGGCCCAGGAGATCTTGCGGCCGTATTTCTGCTTGATCGGCCACAACAGCCGGCGGGCCTTGTCGAGGTTGACGTTGTCCGGCCAGCTGTTCAGCGGCGCGAAGCGCTGCTGGCCGGCCCCGGCGCCGCCACGGCCGTCGGCGATGCGGTAGGTGCCGGCGCTGTGCCACGCCATGCGGATGAACAGCGGCCCGTAATGGCCGAAATCGGCCGGCCACCACTCCTGCGAGTCCGTCATCAGCGCATGCAGGTCCTTGATCACGGCGTCGAGGTCGAGGCTTTTGAATTCCTCGGCATAGTCGAACGCCTCACCCATCGGATCCGACAGCGGCGACTGCTGGTGGAGAATCTGGACGTTGAGTTGATTCGGCCACCAGTCGCGGTTGACCCTGCCGACGGCTGTGTGCACGACCGGGCATTTGCCCGTGCTGGGGTCGTCAGTTTGTGCGTCCATGTTTTTCTCCGATCGTGGCTGTGTTGAGCTGTTTCAACTGCTGCGTGAACAAGGACAATGGATGTCCCTGGAAGCGGTCCATTTCATGGCTGGCGCGATGACCGTATGCCAGATACGCGACCGAATATCTTGGATGTCCTGTCGCTGCGGGCGCGCCCTGGACAAAGCCGTCCCGGCTGCTCCTCATCTCCCTTGCAGCTCCTATAGCAAAGCTGCACGATTAATTTAAGTTGGATTTACTGATTACAGCGATAAGATGACATTATGACAAACCTGACCCTGAAGCAGTTGCGCTATTTCGAGGCGCTGGCGCGACATAACCATTTCGGACGCGCGGCGGACGCCTGTGCGATCTCCCAGCCTGCCATTTCGGTGCAGATCAGGGAATTGGAGGAAACGCTGGGCACGGAGCTTTTTGAAAGAGGTCCGCGACAGGTCCGGCTGACCAATTTCGGCGAAGAATTTGCCTTGCGCGTCCGCGACATCCTGCGGTCGGTGGACGAACTCGCCGACCTCGCGCGCTCTTCGCGCGACAGGCTGGTCGGCCGGCTGCGCATCGGCGTCATCCCGACGATCGCGCCCTACCTTTTGCCGACGATCATTGGCAATCTCTCAAGCATGCATGATGGCCTCGATATCCATGTGCGCGAGACGCAGACGCAGAAGCTGATCCAGGAACTGGCGGACGGTCGGCTCGACGCGGCCATCGTTGCCTTGCCGGTGTCCGAACCGTCGCTGACGGAAATTGTGCTGTTTGCCGAGAATTTCGTCTTGGTCCGGCCCGGCGAAGACGAGGGAAAGCCGGTTCCCAATCGCGAAATGCTGCGTGAAATGCGGCTGCTTCTGCTCGAAGAAGGCCATTGTTTCCGCGACCAGGCATTGTCCTTCTGCAACATGCATTCGGCCCGGCCACGCGAGTTGCTGGACGGCAGTTCGCTATCGACCCTGGTCCAGATGGTCAGTGCCGGCATCGGCGTCACCTTGATCCCGGAAATGGCCGTGCCGGTGGAGACACGCTCGGCGTCGGTCTCCATCGCACGCTTCAGGAGCCCCCAGCCGTCGCGAACGATCGGCATGGTCTGGCGCAAGACCAGCCCGATTGCCAAACAGTTGCTGCGGATTTCCGAAGTCGTTCGGCAATCGGCCGACGCGCTGCGCGCGCAGCACAATCCGACGCCGATTGCGCACCTGCTGAACCTGACGGTTTCGGCACCGGCGATCACCAAATCAACGCTGCCTCAGTGACCGCGTGCTCAGCTCGCTGCCTGGAACCGGATTTCGCCCTTGTTCAGGAAGCAGGTCTTGTTGAACAGCGACAGATCCAGCGGGTTCGGCAACCGGACATCGCTGAGATCGGGAACCGGCTTGTTCGCCGGATCGTATGACCGGTCGATCTGCGAGATGAAGACGAGGATCAATCCCCTGTCGCGCGCAAAGGCCTTGAGCGTGCGAACCTGCGCCATCAGGTCGGGATTTTCCCGCTTCTGATCGAGCAGCTGCAGATAATCGATCACCGCCAGCGTGCCGCGCGGCGCCGATCCCAAAGTCTTGACGATGTAGTCGGCGCTGATGGCGTCGGAATTATCGAATACGAACTGGTCGTTGAACTGCGCCGGTTCCGCCCCGATGGCGCGAAACCGGTCCAGCACATCCTTCTCCGTATACTCCAGCGTGAAGAACACGCCGCGATTGCCGGACTTCATGGCTTCGATCGCGAGTTCGAGGCTCATCAGTGTCTTGCCGTGGCCCGGTCGCGCCCCGACCAGAACCAGGTCTCCGGGCGCCAGTTGTGCAAAAAATCTGCCGACGGGCGCCGCCTCATTTGCCTTGGCCGCAAGCAGACTCCAGCTGGCGAAACCTTCCTGTGCCGCAACACGGTCAAGCGCCTCGTGCAGCGGAAGCCTCTCTTGGCGGGACAACAGCCTGGCTTGACGTTTCAGGTAATAGATGGGCGCGGACAGCTTCATCGCAAAACCTCCTGATGCGAACAGTTTTCGCAACCCCTCCTTATGCCTGGCGCTCGAACAGTTGGTTCGGTGAATAGATAGCCCCGCACGAATGATGCTTTCCCGGCGGAGGGAGGAGGCGCGGGCCGCGCCAGAATCAAATGATAGCGCAATCCCCGCGGATCGAAAATCACGGATTTTACAGACGTGGAGAAGTCCGCCGAAACCCTTGAACCAGCAGTCGGAGTATGCTTCCCCCGCGGTTCTCATGCGGGCTTCCTTTCGGGTGCGCTAAACAAGATGTGTTTCGCCGATTGGCGCGCGGTCTTTTATGATTGGTTCCTGGCGGAAACACCGCAAGGATTCGCAAGATGGCTTTGGCGGGGAGTAGTGATCCGGTGCGGTTGAGATCTGTCTTGCTGGGTGTCGTCGCCAGCCTCCTCCTTGTCGTCATCGCCTTGACGGTGTCGGCCCGGTCGTTTGCCGCGCTGCCATCGGGCGTTCCAGCCTGGCTGCAGGCCCATGTCGGCGACAGCGACGGTCAGATCTCACAAGTGGTTCTGGAGCGGGCGCGCGCGCTCTATCTGAAAAAAGTCGCGCAAGGTGCCGTCAAGAACCCCTGTTACTTCGCCATGGATGCAACACGCCCCGGCGATCTGGGCAACGGAGTGCTGGGGCGCCGATACTATGTCGTCTGCGAAGCCAGCCAGTCGTTTCGTGCAATCTCATCGGGTCACGGCGGCGGCCGGAATCTGAGAGGCACTCTCGATTTTTCAAATGGCAGACGCTGCTCGAAGAACTTCGGCAACGCCATGGATTCGGAATTGACCGCCGGCGGGGCCTATATGACCCGCGAGGCGAAAACGTCGTTCAAAGGCTTTTATCGCACCGGCGCGAAACAGGACGCCGCATTTCTGCGCACCTTCATACAGTTCGACGGCGAGGGCGAAGCTGCTAACGCCAGGCAGCGGGTGATCGGCGGCCACGCGGCCCAGGTGCTGCGCGGCATGTGCCTGCGCAAAAATCCGAACAGTTCATATGCCGACCATGACGGTTTCGTGCCGTTCGGCAAGCTGGTGGAATACGCCGGCGGCCGCAGCAATGGCTGCACCAGCTGGTCGCCGGCGGATGCCCAACAGATCATCTCGATGATCAAGGACAACCCGACGACGCTCTACATCTACCCTGAATCACGCGACATCGCCGCGGTGGCGGCCAACCGTTCGCAGTCGGGCGGTAGGCCTTACTGGAACGCGTCCTGCCTGAAGGAAATCGGCGCTCCAAAATTCTGGCCGCGAAAAACCCTCGAGCCGATGATTGCTCAATACAAAAAGGATCATCCGGCACCTCCGCCACAGCCGCTGCCGATCTGCAAGGGGTCTTGAGGTCCGCCTCATCCTGTTGGAGGCGGGACCTCAATCCCCTACTGCAGCAGCCCCTTGACGATGCCGCTCGCCTTGCCGAAATCCATCTGGCCGGCATATTTCTGCTTCAGTGCGGCGATCACCTTGCCCATGTCCTTCTGGCTGGCCGCACCCGTCGCCGCGATCGCCTCGCGCGCCGCCACGGCTACCGCGGCATCGTCGAGCTGCGTCGGCAGGAAGGCGCGGATGATCTCCATCTCGCCGCGCTCCTGTGCGGCCAGTTCCGGCCGCTTGCCGTCGTCGAAAGCCTTGGCCGATTCCTCGCGCTGCTTCACCATCTTGGCCAGGATCTGCAGGATCTCCTCATCGCTGGCCGGCTCCTTGGCCGAACCGCGATTGGCGATGTCGCGGTCGTGGATGGCCGCCTGGATCAGCCGCAGCGTCGGCAGCCGGTGCTTGTCCTGCGCCTTCATCGCGCTCTTCAGGGATTCGGCGATTTTGCCACGCATGGTGCTTTCTCCTTCGATCGGCGCGGACAATAGCGCCGAGGGCAAGCCAACGCAAACTCTGATATCTTTAGGCAAGTCACTGATATTGCTTGACGAAATAAATCGGCGCCCGATTTCGCATCATCATTGACCACTCTGCCCCCTTCCCCTATGTACTGGGCCTTGCATGAACTGAAGCTTGAGTGCGTGGAAGCCGCGAATTCGCCGCTTTGCGCCATTTGCTGCGCCGATGGCCCACAGGGCCGATTTGAAGCGCGCAGCCTGATAGGAGTGCCGCCTTGGCCGAGATGACGCCCCCTTGGGCCACCGAAAAGCCGACCGCCCTTCTGGTGCTGGCCGACGGCACCGTCATCGAGGGTCGCGGCCTGGGCGCCACCGGCTCCGCCGTCGCCGAAGTGTGCTTCAACACCGCGCTGACCGGCTACCAGGAAATCCTCACCGACCCGTCCTATGCCGGCCAGATCGTCACCTTCACCTTCCCGCATATCGGCAACATCGGCACCAATGACGAGGACATCGAGGACCTCAATCCGGTCGCCCGCGCCGGCGCCGTCGGCGCCGTGTTCAAAGCCGATGTCACCAACCCGTCGAACTACCGCGCCGGCACCGGTCTCGACCAATGGCTGAAGAAGCGCGGCATCGTCGCCCTGTCGGGCATCGACACCCGCGCGCTGACCGCGCTGATCCGCGAAAAGGGCATGCCCAACGCCGTCATTGCGCACGCGCCCGATGGCGTCTTCGACCTCGACGACCTGAAGCAGCGCGCCGCCGCATGGTCGGGCCTGATCGGGCTCGATCTCGCCAAGGAGGTCACGTCAGGCCAGTCCTCGGTCTGGCGCGAGACGCCCTGGGTGTGGAACGAAGGCTTTGGCGAACAGGCCGAACCCTCGATGCATGTCGTTGCCATCGACTACGGCGTCAAGCGCAACATCTTGCGCCTGCTCGCCGGCCTCGGCGCCAAGGTCACCGTGGTGCCGGCCAAGACCGGCGCTGAAGAAATCCTTGCCATGCAGCCCGACGGCATCTTCCTCTCCAACGGCCCCGGCGATCCGGAAGCCACCGGCGACTATGCCGTGCCGGTCATCCAGGACCTGCTGAAGACCGACATTCCGGTGTTCGGCATCTGCCTTGGCCACCAGATGCTGGCGCTGGCGCTGGGCGGCAAGACCGCCAAGATGCATCAGGGCCATCACGGCGCCAACCATCCGGTCAAGGACCACACAACCGGCAAGGTCGAGATCGTCTCGATGAACCATGGCTTTGCCGTCGATGCCGACTCGCTGCCCGCCGGCGTCGAGGAAACCCATGTCTCGCTGTTCGACGGTTCGAACTGCGGCATCACGCTGACCGGCCGGCCAGTGTTTTCGGTCCAGCATCACCCCGAAGCCTCACCCGGCCCGCAGGATTCGCACTATCTGTTCCGACGCTTCGTCAATCTGATCCGCGAAAAGCGCGGCGAAGAATTGCTGGCGGAGCGGGCTTAACTCGAGCCGTTAGCGCAGCCCCTCATCTGGCTGCCGCCATCTTCTTCCCGTGAACGGGGAGAAGGGGCTGGCCGCAACCTCGGCACTTTTTTCTGCAACGTTGGGAATTGGCAAAAGCTCCGGTGAGGGGCAGCGCAAACGTCAGCCGCAAGGAGCACGCCACAAACGTCGCGCCTTCGGAAGGTCTACGCCACCGGCCGGCCTTCGCTGGCTTCCAGGATGGCGAACCAGTGCTGGCGGTCGAGCACGATCTCGATCGCCTTGACCATGGCAGCCAGCCGTTCCGGCTTCATCGAGCCCAGCACCGGCACCAGCCGCGCCGGATGGCGCAGCAGCCAGGCGATAGCGACTGCGGCGAGATCGCCGGTACCGGTTTCAGCAGCCACCGCCGCCAGCGCTGCACGCACCCGCGCCTCTCGCCCCTCCTGTCCAGTGAACAGCGAGCCGCCACCGAGCGGCGACCAGACCATCGGCGCATAGCCGAGCCGCTGCGCATGGTCGAGACTGCCGTCGGTCAATGCGGACGTCTTCAGCACCGACATCTCGATCTGGTTGGTGGCAAGCGTGAACGGCAGCCGCGACGCCAGCAAATGGAACTGTGAGGGCGTGAAATTGGAAACGCCGACCGCCCTCACCTTGCCGGATTTGACCAGCCCGGCCAGTGTTGCCGCCGTCTCGTCGGCATCCATCAGCGGGTCCGGTCGGTGCAGCAGCAACAGGTCAAGATAATCGGTGCCGAGATTGGCAAGCGAGCGGTCGACCGAGGCGGTGATGTGGGCAGCACTGGTGTCGTAGTGCTTCAGGCGGTTTTGCGGCCGGTTGTCCGACGCCAGCATGATGTCGCATTTCGAGATCAGCTCGATCTCGTCGCGCTTGCCTGTCCAGCGCGCCAGCCCGGCGCCGAAGGCCGCCTCGACTTCGTAATTCCCATAGATGTCGGCATGGTCGAAGCTGGTCAGGCCGAGATCGACGGCGGTGCCGATCAGCCGGGCGACCGCTTCTGCATCCGGGCGGCCGGCGCCGTCGAGCAGGCGCCAGGCGCCGAAGACCAGCCGCGACAGCGACGGCCCGTTCTTGGTCAGGGCGATACGCCCGTCATGGCTCATATCTGCGCTCCATCTTCCGCGACGCCGGTGGTGACGTTTCTGAGCGGTGCCGGTCTGGCCACTTTGGTGACGAAGACGATGAGCGCCAGCATCAGGAAACACGCGCCAACCAGATAAGGCGCGCCGCCGAAGGTCACCGGCGCATTCGGCCCCGTGAACCAGGAGAAGATCGCCGTATAGAGCAGCGGTGTGATGATCGAAGTGATCGAAAAGATCGAGGTCATCGCGCCTTGCAGTTCGCCTTGCGCCGAAGGCGGCACCTTGGCAGCGGCGAGGCTCCTCAGCGGCGGATCGGCCAGCGCTTCGAGGCAGCCGGCGACGATCACCGCATAGATCATCCAGCCTTGCGACGCGAAGGCGTAACCGAAGGCGCTGAGCGCCGTGAAGGCAAGGCCGATGACCGCCGTCTTCCACTCGCCAAGCCTGGGGATCACGCGCGGCAGAACCGTCGCCATGACGATCGCCCCGCACAGGCCGAAGGCGCCGAGCGAAAAGCCGATCTGTTGCTCGCTCCAGCCATAGCGGTAATTGGAGACGAACGACCACACCGCCGGATACATCATGTGTCCGAGCGTCATCAGGAAGAAGACAAGCCCGATCCAGCCAATGCCTTTGTATTGGCGCATCTGCAGAAGCGTCCCGACCGGGTTCGCGCGTTTCCACTCGAAACGGCGGCGGTGCTTGTCATCGAGCGTTTCCGGCAACAGGAACAGCGCGATCAGGAAGTTCACGAAAGCCAGCCCGGCAGCGAAATAGAACGGCACGCGCGGCCCGAACGTGCCGAGCAGCCCGCCCAGAACCGGCCCGATGACGAAGCCGACGCCAAAAGCGATGCCGAGCAGGCCGAAATTCTTCGCCCGGTTCTCATCGTTCGAGATGTCGGCGATGAAGGCGGATGTCGTCGAATAGCTGGCGCCCGAAATGCCGGCCAGCACGCGCCCGATGAACAGCATGGGATAGGACCAGGCGAAGGCGCAAATCAGATTGTCGATGGAAAAGGTCAGCACCGAGGCGAGCAGGATCGGCCGCCGTCCGAAGCGGTCGCTCAAGCCGCCCATGATGGGCCCGAAAAAGAACTGCATCGAAGCATAGACGAAGAACAGCCAACCACCCTCGATCGCCGCTCCGCTGATGCTGACGCCGGTCAATTCCCTGAGATAGGCCGGCAGCACCGGCATGATCATGCCGAAGCCGATGATATCGAGCAGCAGCGTGGTGAAGACGAGCGCAAGGCCCCGTCTGGCGGTTTTGGGGTCGATCATAAAGGGTCAAGCTCCTCTGCTCGCCCTGGGGCGCAGGCGGACGCACCTTATAGGCGAGCTTGCCGCACGGAACAATAAGGGAACAGGCCGGATATGTTTATCCTGACATCCCCTGACGACGCTTCGCCGTCAGGGCAGTCTCGGGAAACAGTCTCTCAGAGCGGGCCGCTCAGCGTGTTGCAGTCCGAAAGCTTGCCGCTCTTGTAGCCGCGCGTCAGCCATGTCTGCCGCTGCTGCGAGGTGCCGTGGTTGAAGCTCTCGGGCACGACATAGCCCTGCATTTTCTTCTGCAGCGTGTCGTCGCCGATCTGCTTGGCGGCGTTCAGCGCGCTTTCGAAATCGCCCTGCTCCAATATGCCTTTCTGCGCGGTGTAATGCGCCCACACGCCGGCGAAACAGTCAGCCTGGAGCTCGATGCGCACCGACATCTGGTTGGCCTCGACCTCGCTCATGCCTTGCCGCATCTGGTTGAACTTGGACATGATGCCGGTCAGGTTCTGCACGTGGTGGCCGATCTCATGGGCGACCACATAGGCCCGGGCGAACTCGCCCGAAGCGCCGAACTGCTGGTCGAGCTGCTGGAAGAAGGTCATGTCGAGATAGACCTTGTGGTCGCCGGGACAATAGAAAGGTCCGGCCGCCGCGGAGGCAAAGCCGCAGGCCGAGCGGACCTGGCCGCTGAACAGCACCAGCTTCGGGTCCTCGTAGGTCAACCCTTGAGACTTGAAGATACCGGTCCAGGTGTCTTCGGTCTCAGCCAGCACGGTGGCCACGAACTGCTTCATCTCGTCGTTGGCGGGCGTAGCGCCGCTGTCCTGGCCACCGCTGTTGTCGGTGATCTGGCCGCCGTCGCCACCGCCCAGGATCGTCGACGGATCGAAGCCGAAATACCATCCGGCCAGCACCACCAGGATGACAAGGAAGATGCTACCGCCGCCACCGGCACGGCCGCCGATCGGGATACGGAACTGACCGGGGCTGCCGCCGCCGAGTCCGCCGCCGCCGCTGTCGCTGCGGTCGTCCTCGATATTGTCACTCTGACGACGGCCTCTCCAGAGCATGGCAACTCCTCGCGCTGCGAACTTCCCCATTGTCCCGGTAAGCCCGGCTCAACCCAACAAACAATTATCGCAATGGTTGCGCCAAGTCACAGCATTTTTCGCCGGCCCAGGCAGTGCCGGCATGGCGGCTGCGCCGCTCTGGCCGGGAGAAGACAAGCCCTGTAGCATCGCCTGAACCAAGGGGGCGAGGAGCGCTTGCGAACGATCGGCCGAATGCTGCTTGTACTGGCCCGAATGCTGATTGTACTGGCATTGAGCTGCCTTGGCTTACGGGCAGCCGGCGCGGTGACGCTCGATTCCAGCGTTGCCGTCACCGATCCCGCCACCTTGCAGGCGCTGGAGCGTGGCGGCCTGTCGATCAGCCGCCTGCTGGGCCCAGCACTCGGCCTCACCCGCGACGTCGACAATCGCGGCCTGTTTTCGGTGCCGGCGCTGGCGACGGTGCGCGACACCGTCAAGCAGCAGATCGCCGACGAGCCGAAGACCAGCCCTGACCCCTATGTCGCGGCCATGGCGAAGTCGACGGACACCAGCCAGAAATTCAATCCGAAATACATCGACGACGACGGCTCGACGCTCGACCTGACCGGCGTCGTCAACCGCATGGATCGCGGCTATCTCGGCCACACCGAATGCGGCGAGATCCGGCTGATCTATCGCTTTCATTATTCGGTCGCGGAAAAGCCGGTGAAGGGAAAGGTGAGCCAGCGCATTTCCTCGCGCCTGCCGCTGACCATGAGCCTGGTGTTCAACGCCAAGCCCACGCGGGCACAGGCCCGCGCTTCAAAGGATTTGCCGAGCGCCACCGATGTGTCCTGCACCGAAATCGCCAAGCGCTGGCTTGCCGCCGGGAAGAAGGATCTGCCGCCCGATCAGCTCGCTGCCTGGCTGCGTTCCGACGAAGGGCCGCTCTCCGGCGCCATGTTGAATTCGTCGCAGATCATGCGGCTCGAACTCAACATGCAGGTGCTCAGGCTATCGGCCTCGACGCGGCGCGATTTCGGCGGCCACGCCGAGTACCTGCTGAAGATCTTCAAATGGAATCCGGCCACCTCGAGCTTCTACGAATCGAAGATGGAGAACCAGATCGACAGGGCTATCGTGCTGGCCGACAAGCCGTCCTTCGCCAAATGGCTGCTCACCGACCGCAACATCTACGACCTCGACCATGGCCGGCTGGTCGTCGACGAAAAATTCCTGGCCAAGAGCGCCTTACAGGCGCCGATCCGGCCAGTGAGCCGCGCCGCAACGCCGTCTTCGTGCCGGGCTCGGCCGTGTTCTTTGCCGACCTGCCGCGCCGCCGCGCCATCGTCGAGCAGTTCGCCGCCGGCGGCCACCCCGATTTCACCAGAGGTTTCGCCGCCCGTCCGGACCAGAAATATGCCGAGGCGCTGAAAGGCACCGATCTCTACAATGGCTGGGGCTCGATCTGCTACCGCGGCGAGGATTTAAGCTTCAAGGACTGGAGTTGCGGCGAAGGCCTGCGCTGCGCCGGCGTCCACGAAAGCGCCATCCATCCGGGCTTCGGCACCTGCGTCAGCGAGGCCGGCACCGCGGTCGGCGACCCCGTCGAGTTCGGCGAGATAAAAATGTCGACATGGGGCAACGACCAGTATTGCCGCCTGTCGCCGGCCACCGCCAAGGCATGCGCCATCGATCCGGCGCGGGACAAGAAGCCGCTGGTCAAGCTCGCCGGCTATGGCGCCGCACGCCAGCGCTACGATAATCCGCAGCAGAAGACCGGCGGCTTTCCCGGCGGCATGCTGCGCAAGGCGAGCTGCGACAAGCTTCCCGACGAGGCGACGTGTGGCCGGTTGGCCAAGACCGGCTTCAACGACTGCATCGCATCGGGCAAGGACCACAAATTCTGCACCAAGGAATTCACCAAGACCGCCGGCTTGCGCGCCTGCGACAAGGCGCATCCCTGCCGCGAGGACTATATCTGCACTGCCGGCTACGATGACCTGGCGGAGGCAAAAGCCGGCGAAGGCACCTGCATCCCGCCCTATTTCATCTTCCAGTTCCGCGTCGACGGCCATCCGCGCAGCTGGGTGCAGGATGTCAGGGAGTGAGCTTGCCGCACGCGGCTCAGGCAGCCTGCATGAAGGGAGCGCCTAGTCCCGCTGCTTGGCGCCAGCGCTTTTGCCGTCGGAGCTTTTCGAGCGCTCCTCGAAACGCGCGGCGCCTTTCTTCAGCGCGTGACCGGTCTCGGCCTCGGTCTTGCGCTCGTCCTTCGCCGCCGCCTGCTTCAATCCCTTGGCCGCCTGCTTGCCCTTTGCGGTCGGTGCCTGTTCAACGCCCATCGCTTCCTCCCTTGACGCGCGACAATCGCGCGGTGTCAGTAGCAACGTGCGTAACATCAGGCGGTTCCAGCGGCTCGCAGGTGGGAATCAACAGCGATACGGCTCAGCGCGCCGCCGTCATCGCCTTGCGGAACGCTTCCAGCGTCTCGGCGCTGACATGGTGCTCGATGCCCTCGGCATCGATGCGCGCCGTTTCGGCACTGACGCCGAGCGAGCGCAAAAAGGCTTCCACCGTCTGGTGGCGGATGCGGCTCTCTTCCGCGACCTTGCGGCCGGTATCGGTCAGGAACACGCCGCGATAGGGTTTTCTCGACACCAGGCCGTCGGCGCACAGCCTGGTCAGCATCTTGGCCACCGTCGGCTGGGCGACGCCGAGCCGTGCCGCGATATCGACCTGGCGCGCCTCGTTGCCGTCCTCGATCAGGTCGGCGATCAGCTCGACATAATCCTCGACCAGCGCGCTGCGGCGCGCTTCGCGCGTGTGCCTGAACCCTTCCGAATGGACATCGGCATCAGGCAGCGGCTTTTCGCGCGGGACCGGTCTGTTCTTCAGCGCCAATGCGCGCCCCTCCTGGGAGTTTAGCCGTCGATGCATTTATAGCACGGGCTCTGATTCTTCAGCCCGTTTATTTGCATTCCGCCACAGGTGCAACCGGCGGTCCCGATTGCAAATTTAGTGCATTGACACGGGAACCGAATAAAAAGCACCGACAATGAAATATAGCATATTGCATAATGTTGAGCCATGGCATAGCTTAAGGGAACATCAGCACGTCTCGCGGAAAGCCCCCTCATGTCTGAAGTCGAAGCCACAGCCTCCCGGTCCACATGGCGGTTCGCCAGGCCCGAGGAGGACGACCAGCCCAGCCTGAGGGAAGTCAATTCTTCCATCGCAGTGCCGAGTTCGGGCGTCTGGTTCCGCCGGCTGTTCGCCTTCATGGGCCCCGGCTACATGGTCTCGGTCGGCTATATGGATCCGGGCAACTGGGCGACCGACCTCGCCGGAGGCGCCCAGTTCGGCTACACGCTGCTGTTCATCATCATGCTGTCCAACCTGATGGCGATCCTGTTGCAGGCGCTGGCCGCCCGCCTTGGCATCGCCACCGGGCGCGACCTCGCCCAGGCCTGCCGCGCCTACTATCCGCGTCCGGTCAATTTCGTGCTGTGGATCGCCTGCGAACTGGCCATCATCGCTTGCGACCTGGCCGAGGTCATCGGCACGGCGATCGCGCTGCAACTTCTGTTCGGCATTCCGCTGATCGGCGGCGCCATGCTCACCGCGCTCGATGCCTTCCTCGTGCTGCTGCTGATGAACAAGGGGTTTCGCTATCTCGAAGCCTTCGTCATCGCGCTTTTGATCATCATCTTCAGCTGCTTCGCCATCCAGATCTTTGTTGCCGCACCGCCGGCCGGCTCGATCCTGCATGCCATGTTCGTGCCGTCGTCCGAGATCGTCACCAATCCGGCGATGCTCTACATCGCCATTGGCATCATCGGTGCCACCGTCATGCCGCACAATCTCTATCTGCACTCCTCGATCGTGCAGACCCGCGCCTATGAACGCACAGACAAGGGCAAGCGCGACGCCATCAAATGGGCGACGACGGACTCGACCATCGCCCTGATGCTGGCCTTGTTCGTCAACGCCTCGATCCTGATCGTGTCGGCGGTTGCCTTCCACAACACCGGCCACCAGGATGTCGCCGAGATCGGCCAGGCCTTCGAGCTGCTGTCGCCGCTGCTGGGCCTCAGCATCGCCTCGATCCTGTTTGCGGTGGCGCTGCTGGCTTCCGGCCTGAACTCGACGGTGACGGCGACGCTGGCCGGCCAGATCGTCATGGAAGGTTTCCTGCGCCTGCGCATCCCCAACTGGGCACGCCGGCTTTTGACACGCGGCGTCGCCATCATCCCGGTGGTGGTCGTCACCGCGCTCTATGGCGAAAAGGGCACCGGCCAGTTGCTGGTTTTCAGCCAGGTGATCCTGTCGATGCAGCTGCCCTTCGCGGTCGTCCCGCTGGTGCAGTTCGTCTCCGACAAGAAGAAGATGGGCAACCTTGCCATTCCGCGCAGCGTCGCCGCACTGGCCTGGGTGGTCGCCGCGGTCATCCTGGTGCTCAACTTCAAGCTGCTCTACGACACCATGTTCGGGGTCGGCTGAGTTTCGGCGTCGCCGAGAAATCGACTGCCCTCTGCGAAGAGGTAATCTCGCGACAAATCGGCAATCCGCGCTATCTTGTCCCGCGTCATGACCGGGATCGAAGACATCAGGACGTTCTACGCGCGGCTGATGGCCGCCAACGCCGGCTCGCGCGATCCGCGCCTGGAGGCGGTCTTCGCCGAAGTGCCGCGCGAAGCCTTCCTCGGCCCCGGGCCGTGGAGGATCGTCGCCGGCAACGGCAAGATCACAACGCCGAGCGCCGATCCGGCCCACATCTACCAGAACGTGCTGGTGGCGCTCGACGACGCCAAGGGCATCAACAATGGCGAGCCGTTCCTGCACGCCATGTGGATTGGGAAGCTTGCACTGAGACCCGGCGAGGCCGTTTGCCACATCGGCGCCGGCACCGGCTACTACACCGCGGTGCTGGCCAGGCTGGTTTCCCCCGGCGGCACCGTCACCGCTTTCGAACTCGACGCCAAGCTGGCCGAACTCGCACGACAAAATCTCGAAGCCTATGGCAATGCAACAGTCGTCCATGGTGACGCCGTGACGACGCCCTTGCCGCCATCCGACGTCATCTATGTCAATGCCGGCGTCGCTGCGCCACCGGCGGGATGGCTGAAGGCGCTGCGGCCAGGCGGCCGCATGATCTTTCCCTGGCGCCCGGCCGAGCGCGTCCCGCTTGCGGTGATAGTGACCCGCACCGAAAAGGGCTTTGCTTGCGATCCCTTCATGCGCTCGTGGTTCATTCCATGTGTCGGCGCCTCGGTTGCAGGCCCTGCTGCGAAGATCCCGACGCGCGACCAGGCCGCGCGCAGCCGCTCGATCTGGCTGACGTCGGACAAGGCGCCGGACCGCACCGCCACCGCGATCTTCGGCGATGTCTGGTTCTCCTCGCGCAGCCTCGGTGGCAGGCCACGCAATTGACGCGCCGATGGCGGGTTTGCCAGAAATTTCACATGGCCAGAAATTTCACATGGAGTGTCGGACGGGTGACCGGTCGCTCGTCCTTGGGTTGAAGTCCGGCCACGACGGTGTGGATTGAAGAACGGGAGTATTGGAATGAGAAAGATCATCGCAGCGACATTCGTCAGCCTCGATGGCGTCATGCAGGCCCCCGGCGGTCCGGAAGAGGATCCGGTCGGCGGCTTCAAGTTCGGCGGCTGGACGTTCCACTACTGGGACGATGCCATGGGCGCGTTCATGGGCGAGACCTTCACCAAGCCCTTCGACCTGCTGCTCGGCCGCAAGACCTACGACATCTTCGCCGCCCACTGGCCTTACCAGGACAACGACCCGATCGCCGAAAGCTTCAACGCCGTCACCAAATATGTGGCGACGCACCGGCACGACACGCTGACCTGGAACAACAGCCAGTCGCTGGGCGACGATGTCGTGGCGACGCTGCGCCAGTTGAAGCAGGAAGACGGCCCGGATCTGCTCATCCAGGGGTCGAGCGACCTGATCCAGACCTTGCTGGCCAATGATCTGATCGACGAGATCAGCCTGCTGATCTTTCCGCTGGTGCTGGGCAAGGGCAAACGGCTGTTCGGCAACGGCACAATGCCTTCCGCCTTGAAGCTGACCCGCTCGCAGGCCTCGAGCACCGGTGTCATCATGGCGACCTATGAGCGCGGCGGCGAGATCAAGGCTGGATCGTTCGCGCCGGAGAAGCCATCCGAGGCAGAGATCGAGCGGCGCAAGACCTGGAAGTAGCGGAAGAGATTTCAGAACCTGGGTTCCTCGCCCCCGCCGGAGCGGGGGAGAGGTGGCCGCGAAGCGGACGGAGAGGGGGTTTTCGTAGAACGAATGCCCATTGGAACTGGGCACCGTCGCGCCAGTCCCCTCTCCGTCTCAGCTGCGCCGAGCCACCTCTCCCCCACATTCGTGGGGACGAGGAACCCAAGTCTACAACCCTCAAGCCGCCACCAGTCGCCGCGCCAGCCCGTCACGGATATGCCGCGCGAACTCCTGCGCTGCGAGCCCGACGCCGTGCCTGGGCAGATGCAGGTTGATGGCAAAATTCGGCAGCGGCGGCAGCCCGGACTCCAAGGGCAATATGTCGAGATCGGCCGGCACGGTGGAGGCCAGCCATGTGGTGACCGCAAGATCGGAGCGCACGGTCGCCGTCGTCGCATCGATGTTGCCGTTCTCGAACACGGTGCGCCATTCCAGCCCATGCTCGCTGAGCGCCGACAGCACCGCCGGTCGGAAGGCACAGGTGTCGGCAACGATCGAGACCGGCAGCGGCCGCTTGGCGCGGGCAACGCCGCCCTTGGCGCCGACCCAGACCAGCCGGTCGATGGCAAGGCACTCGCCGGCCGACGGGCCGACCCGTTCCTCGATCACCGCAAGGTCGATGGTTCCCGCCGCAAGGGCGGCGGCCAGTTCCGGCGACGAGGCGCACACCAGCGATATCTCGACCTGCGGATAGGTCTCGGCATAGCGCTTCAGCACCGGCGCCAGCAAGGTGCCGACAAGATCGTAGGGCACGCCGAGCCGCACCTGGCCGGCCACCGGGGTACCCGCCATTTCGGCCCAGATCTCGTCATTGAGGCCGAGCAGCCGCTTGCCCTTGCCGAACAGCCGCTCGCCGGCGCGCGTCAGCCGCAAGCCGCGCCGGTCGCGCTCGAACAGGCTGGAACCAAGCGCCTCCTCCAGCCGCTTGACCTGCTGGCTGACCGCGCCCTGTGTCAGGTGCAGCGCATTGGCAGCCGCCGTCATGCTGGCCTTGTCGGCGACGGTGACGAAGGTGCGGATCAACGCCATGTCGAGATTTCGGATCATGGCTGGCATTATGACTGCTAATGCCAACCATGGCAAACATTGCATTTACTGAAGTTCGCGCGTGGCTACGATGGCAACTTCCTACAGAGGAAGCCGCATGCTCGAGTCCATCATCCCCCTCGTCCTGTTTGCGATCGTTGCCACCACTACGCCCGGCATCGCCACGACCTTGTCGACGGCGTCCGGCGCGCAGTTCGGCTTTCGCCGTTCCGTTCCCTTGCTGGTCGGCAGCGCCGCTGGCCTCGCCACCGTGACAGGGGCCGCGGCGGCCGGGCTTGCCGGCCTGCTGCTTGCCGTGCCCTCGCTGCAACTGGCGATGAAGGTCATCGGCTCGCTCTATCTCGTCTGGCTGGCGATCAAGATCGGCCGCAGCGGCCCGCCCAACCTGGACGTGACCATGGCCAGACCGAACAGCTTTCTCGGCGGCGCCGGCATTCAATGGATGAACCCCAAGGGCTGGGCGATGGGGCTGGGTGCTGCGGCCTCTTTCGCGGCTTTGGCCAGCGGCCCGCTGCAGCTTGCGCTGCTGCTCGGCGCCACCTTTGGCCTCGCGGCGGCTGCCTCGCTGTCGCTGTGGTGCGTGGCCGGCATGCTGCTCGCCCGGCTGCTCAAGACCGAGTGGCAATGGCGCGCGCTCAACGTCGTGCTTGGCTTGGTGCTTGCCGCCTCGATCATTCCGATGTGGCGGTCGGCCTAAACGCCAACCGCCACGCTCTCATCAAGCCGCGTAGCGTGCCGCCGGCTTGTCGGCATGCAGGCTGCCGTAGAAGGCTTGCCGCGCGCCGAGGAACGTGTCCAGCTTGGCCGCGTCGGCAAGCCCCGGCACCGTGACGGCTTCGCCTTTGGCCAGCCCGACTAGCGCGGCATCGACCAGATCATCGGCCGTCATGACGATCTCCTGCGGAAGGCTGTCGATATCGCTGCCGGCAAGCTCCCAGAAATCGGTCCGGGTCGCCCCCGGCAACACCACCTGCACCTTCACCTCGGTATCAGCAACTTCGCGCTGCAGGGCTTCGGTGAAGTTGACGACATAGGCCTTGGTGCCGCTGTAGATGCCGCCGAACGAGGTGTCGAAGGCGAGCACCGAGGCGATGTTGACGATGGCGCCACGGTTGCGCGCCACCAGCCCCGGCAGTACTGCACGGGTCAGCCGCGTCAAGGCGATGACATTGACCTTGATCATCCGCTCGGCCGCATCGGCGTCGGCCGTTGCGACGACCTGCTGGCCGCCGATGCCGGCATTGTTGACCAGCAGCGTCACGCTGTCGTCGGCGGCGATCACTTGCTCGACGCGGCGGATATCATTGTCGTCGGCCAGATCGGCGCCGATCACGCTGACCTTGCGGCCGTAGGCATAGCGCAGCTTCTCCGCCAGTTCCTCGAGCCGGTCGGCGCGCCGCGCCACCAGCACCAGATCATAGCCCTGTCCTGCCAGCCGGTCGGCATAGATCGCGCCGATGCCTGCCGAAGCACCGGTGACGACCGCCGTGCCCTTGTTGTCCTGTCCACTCATTGTCCTGTTCCTTCTTCGACTGATTTGCTTCGTTCAACCCGGCCGCCGGCACCGTGGGCAATCGCCCTCGCCGTAGCCAAAATCATCTGATTTCATTTAGTGGCATATGCCACCATTAACGAAATAGGCATATGCCACTATCTTGTCAATGATCGGAACGGGGATTATTTATGGACGCTGCGGGCGGACATCCTGTCGCCGTCGCTAAGGATAACATCATGTCGAAAGACACCCTGCCCGGCCTGACACTCTGCAACAACGCCATGCTGCGTCGCGCGGCGCGCAAGCTTGGCCAGTTCTATGATGATGTGATGGCGCCCTCGGGCCTGAAAGCCACGCAGCAAGGCCTGCTCTACCAGATCCATATCGGCAACGAGCCGGCGATGGGCGCCATTGCCGCCTCCCTGATCATGGACCTGTCGGCGCTCGGTCATACGCTGAAGCCGCTGATCCGCGACGGCTATGTCGAGACCTTTGCCGATCCGGACGATCGCCGCATCAAGCGCGTGCGGCTGACGCCGCGGGGTCTGGTCAAGCTCGACGAGGCGATGAAATTGTGGAGCGTCGCCCAGCAGCGCTTCGAGGATGTGGTCGGCAAGGATCAGGCGGCAAAACTGCGCGCGGCGCTGGATGACATCGCCGCGCTGGATTTTGATTTGCCAGCCAGCTGAGCCGGCCGGCGATCCAAGGACCGTTCTATTCTGCCGGGACCGCAACCGGCTTCACCAGCCGACCGGCCAGCACGATGCCGAGCCCGATCAGCGGGAAGGCCGCGGCGACCAGGCCGAGATCGGCGGGCGCGCCGTAGCGCAGCACGGCACCACCGACCACCGCGCCCAGCGCCACGCCGAGATAAAGCGCCGAGCCGTTGAGCGACAGCACGATCGGGGCGGCGTCGGGCGCCAGCTTGATGATGCGGCTGGCCTGCGCCGGCGGGAACGCCCAGCCGACAATGCCCCAAGGCACCATCATCGCCATCAGCGCCGGCCCGGCAATGTGGGGCGGCAGGAAGGTCGGTATGACCGACAGCAGGACCAGCATGGCGGCGCTCAGCGCCAGCGACCAGCCGACGGTGCGCGTTGCGCCGAAGCGATCCGCTGCCTGGCCTCCGGCAATGTTGCCGATCACGGCGCCGACACCGAAGGCGAGCAGCATGCCGGGCAGCGCGATCTGGCTGAGCCCGCCGCCCTCGATGGCGAGCGGCGCGACATAGGCAAATACGGTGAAGGCACCGGTCAGCGCCAGCAATGTCGTCAAAAGGATCGGCATGACACCGGGACGCAGGGCCGCCGCCAGCCGGCGCTTCAGGGGCAGCCTGGTGCCGACAATGCCGCGCGGCAGCCGGTACCACAGGATGGCGCCGGCAAGCGCACCGAGGCCGGCAATGGCGTAGAAGGTGCCGCGCCAACCGGCGATCGTCGCAACCAGCGCGCCGAGCGGCGCGCCGACGGCGACGGCCACCGTGGTGCCGCCGACGACGACGGCAATGGCGCGGGCCCGGTGATGGTCATCGACCAGCGCCACCGCGGTGCCCTGCGCGGTCGCGGCGAACAAGCCGGACGACAGCGCCATGACGATGCGCGCGATCAACAGAAGTTCGAAGGAGGAACTCAAGGCGGCGGCAATGTTGCCGATGACGAAGAACACCAGCGTCCACAGGATGACGCGGCGGCGGTCCCATTCGCCGGTCAGCGTCGCCAGGATCGGCGTGCCGACCGCATAGGCGAGCGCAAAGGCGGTGATCAGCGTGCCGGCCAGCGGAATGGAAATGCCGGCGTCCGCCGCGATGTCGGGCAGAAGGCTGGAGATGACGAAGCCTTCGGTCGAGATCGTGAACGATCCGAGCGCAAGCCAGAAGAGGCGCTTGTCCATGGGGCGGTGTCCTTAGTTCAAAGGTTATTGAACAATTGGACATGACAGGGCATGATGTCAATGAAGCCAGGGGAAAATAGCTGAACCCTCCTGACAGCCCTGTGTCAGCACAGTCGGTCAGCACGGGTCATGAAACGGAGAAACAGTGTGCAGGGCCACGGCCGGACGGATGCGTTGAAATCGGCCCGAACTGCGCTTAGGTTCCGGCGATGACCTTGCCACACCCCAATACCGACCAGATTAGCCTGCCGATCGTGCTCGGCGTGCTCGGCGACCCGACCCGGCTCGCCATCGTGCGCTATCTCGCCAGCAAGGAAGGCGTGCCGTTGAACTGCAGCCAGTTCCTCGATCTCGGCTCGAAGACCAATCTCAGCTACCACCTCGCCAAACTGCGCGAGGCCGGCGTCACCCGCGCCGAGGTGGTCGGCACCAACCGGATGATCACGCTGCGCCGCGCCGACCTCGACGCCCGCTTCCCCGGCCTGCTCGACAGCGTTATCGCCGCGGCCGGAGACGATCCCGCGCTGCCCGCGGTCGGCGGCCACGACCTCGAAATCCCCGCCTGAGGCTGTTCCTCGCCCTCGCTTGAGAAACGTTGCCTCACCAACGGAGCCACCCAAAATGTGCATCGCTGTCTTCGCCGATATCCACGGCAATGTGCTGGCGCTGGACGCCGTGCTTGACGATCTGAAGCACCGCGGCGGCGCCGACCTGACCGTCAACCTCGGCGACAGCGTTTCCGGCCCGCTGTGGCCGCGCGAGACGATGGAACGGCTGGAAGCACTCAACCTGCCGACGGTGCGCGGCAACCACGACCGTCGCGTCGCCGCCGACCCGGCCGACGACGCGATGTGGCCTTCCGACGCCTACGCGCAGGAGCGGCTGACGCGGGCGCAGCGCGAGGCGCTGTTCGCTCAACCCCTCACCTTGGAGATCGCGCCCGGCATCATCGCCTTCCACGCCCGCCCCGACCATGATGAGAAATATCTGCTCGATGCGATCACCGATGGCCAACTGGTCCGCGCCCCTCTGGCGGCGATCCGGCGGCGGCTGAAGGCACTCGACCCCGCCTGCCGTATCGCGCTGTGCGGCCATAGCCACCGGGCGGAGCTGATCCGCATTCCCGGTGGTCCGGTCATCTTCAATCCCGGCAGCATCGGCTGCCCCGCCTATGACGATTCGACGCCGCCGGCGCATGTCTCCGAGCAGGGCTCGCCGCATGCGCGCTATGGTATCGTCACCCTAGGCGCGGGCCAGCCCGACCGTTTCGAGGCCATCGCCGTCGACTACGACCATGAGGCGGCGGCCAGACAGGCCGAACTGGCAGGACGCCCGGAATGGGCCCACGCGCTCAGGACGGGGTTTATGCCCGGATAAACGCGCTTGCGTTTATGCCAGGCTGAACGCCCTTGCGTTCTTGCCGCCAGGGTCGAATTTTCGGGCTTACATGGCGGCACGTCGTCCCTTATAAAACCGGCCGGGCATGCGGCGGACTCGACCCGCAGCGTGCATAGTGTCTCTGAGTATCAGCGCACGGCCAAATGATGAGGCGCACAGTTACGCTCCGAACAACCCTGCCTGCGCTGATTGCCGTTCCGCTGCTGATGGCGGCATGGCCGGCCATTGCCATGGCCGAAGAGGCGTCGGATCTCGTCATCTCCATCGTCACCGGCCTGGCACCGGACGATCTTCTCAATGTCCGCGCGACCGCATCGCCGATCGCCAAGGTCGAAACGCGTCTGGCCGTCGGCGACAGCGTCACCAATCTCGGCTGCAACGACGTCAACGGCCACGAATGGTGCAAGATCGAGAGCACCGGCAAGGAAAAGCTGAGCGGATGGGCGCCGGCGCGCTACCTCACCCCCCTCAATCCGGCCCCCTATGTCGAAGGCCAGACAAAACCGGTCGATGCGACGGAGGTCGCCTCCAGCGGCAATGAGGCCGACCAGGCACAGCCGCCGGACAGCCCGCAGACCACCGGCACGGACAGTCCTGCAAAGCCGCAGCCGGCGGTCGCACCACCGCCCGACCTGACGGAGCGGCTGGGCGGCGCTGATCCGGTGGCTGGGGCCCAAAGCACGCTGAAATCAGCCGCCGAAATCGGCCAGACGGCTATGCAGGATGCCTACGGCCTGGCCTTCGCTGCGCAGGAAAACCCGACGACCGGCGAGATCGAAGAGCCGGTCGCGGCCCTGGCATCCACTGCCCCGCCGCCTGACCCGCAGACCGTCGCGCGGTTGGAACCGCCGTCCGATCATGCCGCCGATGCCACCAACGAGATTCCCTGCGCCCGCTATGTCGGTGAGCCGATGACGCGTTGTGCGGTCAGCGTCGTGCGCGCTGGCACGGACAAGGCCGACGTCACGGTCACCTGGCCCGATGGCGGCACCCGCGTCATCTCCTTCGTCGCCGGCAAGCCGGCCGGCTCCGACGCGCGCAGCGACTTCCGCTTCACCCGCGAAGGCAGCCTGAACATGATCCGCGTCGGCGTCTCCGAACGCTTCGAGATTACTGATCGGTTGGTGCTGGGCGGTTAGTTTCTTAGGGGAGTAAGGGAGTAGGGCAGTAAGGCAGTATGTTTACAACGCGCTCGAACCCCTACTGCCCTACTTCCCTGCCCGCATTTTCGGGGTTACATCGGGCAAAACTCTTCCCTATAAGGCCCTCCTAGCCTGATACCAGAATCGCGAGCACAACCGGCCGGGTCTTCCCGTCCCGGTTTTTTGTGCAAGCCGCCCGCCGAACGGAACTTTCGCCCATGCCAAGACGCACCGACATCAAGTCGATCCTGATCATCGGGGCCGGCCCCATCGTCATCGGCCAGGCCTGCGAGTTCGATTATTCCGGCACCCAGGCCTGCAAGGCGCTGAAGGAAGAAGGTTTCCGCGTCATCCTGGTCAATTCCAATCCGGCCACCATCATGACCGATCCGGAATTGGCCGACGCCACCTATATCGAGCCGATCACCCCTGAAGTCGTCGCCAAGATCATCGCCAAGGAACGGCCCGACGCACTGCTGCCGACCATGGGCGGCCAGACCGCGCTCAACACCGCTTTGTCGCTGCGCCGCATGGGCGTGCTCGACCGCTACAATGTCGAGATGATCGGCGCCGACGCGCATGCCATCGACAAGGCCGAGGACCGCGCGCTGTTTCGCGAGGCGATGAAGAAGATCGGCCTGGAAACGCCGAAGTCGATGCTGGCCAACGCCACCGACGTCAAGAACACCGACCGCAAGACGCATGAGGCCGAGCGTGCCGCCGTCAAGGCCGAGGCCCCGGCCGATCTCGATGCCGCGCTCGATGCGCTGGAAACCCGCTGGAACCTCGGCGAAGGCGACCGCAAGCAGCGCTACATCAGCCACGCCATGGCAATCGCCGCCCAGGCGCTCGACCATGTCGGCCTGCCCGCCATCATCCGCCCGTCCTTCACCATGGGCGGCACCGGCGGCGGCATCGCCTACAACCGCGCCGAATTCTACGAGATCGTCCAGTCCGGCCTCGACGCCTCGCCGACCACCGAAGTGCTGATCGAGGAAAGCGTGCTCGGCTGGAAGGAGTATGAGATGGAGGTCGTCCGCGACAAGGCGGACAATTGCATCATCGTCTGCTCGATCGAGAACATCGACCCGATGGGCGTGCACACCGGCGACAGCATCACCGTCGCCCCTGCCCTGACGCTCACCGACAAAGAATACCAGATGATGCGCAACGCCTCGATCGCGGTGCTGCGCGAGATCGGCGTCGAGACCGGCGGCTCCAACGTGCAGTTCGCCGTCAACCCGGCCGATGGCCGGCTGGTCGTCATCGAAATGAACCCGCGCGTCTCGCGCAGCTCCGCTCTGGCTTCGAAGGCGACCGGTTTCCCCATTGCCAAGATCGCGGCCAAGCTCGCCGTCGGCTACACGCTGGACGAGCTGGAGAACGACATCACCGGCGGCGCCACGCCCGCCTCCTTCGAGCCGTCGATCGATTACGTCGTCACCAAAATCCCGCGCTTTGCCTTCGAGAAGTTCCCCGGCGCCGAGCCGGTGCTGACCACCGCCATGAAGTCGGTCGGCGAAGTCATGGCCATCGGCCGCACTTTTCAGGAATCGCTGCAGAAGGCGCTGCGTGGACTGGAGACCGGCCTCACCGGATTGGACGAGATCGAGATCCCCGGCCTTGGCCATGGGACTGCGCCCGCCAACCGTGCCGACGACCGCAACGCCATCCGCGCCGCGCTCGGCACGCCGACGCCCGACCGGCTGCGCATGGTGGCGCAGGCGATCCGCATGGGCACATCGCTGGAAGACGTGCACGCCATGTGCAAGATCGACCCCTGGTTCCTCGAGCAGATCGCTGGCATCGTCGCCATGGAAGCCCGCATCCGCGAGCACGGCATCCCTGGCGATGCCGTCAACCTGCGCATGCTGAAGGCGATGGGTTTTTCCGACGCCCGCCTCGCCTCGCTGACCAAAACCGACGCCGAGGTGATCCAGAATATCCGCGAAAAGCTCGACGTTCATCCGGTCTACAAGCGCATCGACACCTGCGCGGCCGAGTTCGCGTCGCCCACCGCCTACATGTACTCGACCTATGAAGTGCCGTTTGCTGGCGCGCTCGCCAACGAGGCGCAGGTCTCGTCGCGCAAAAAAGTCGTCATCCTCGGCGGCGGGCCGAACCGCATCGGCCAGGGCATCGAGTTCGACTATTGCTGCTGCCACGCCGCCTTTGCGCTGCGCGACGCCGGCTATGAAGCGATCATGATCAACTGCAACCCGGAGACCGTCTCGACCGACTACGACACCTCGGACCGGCTCTATTTCGAGCCGCTGACGGCGGAAGACGTGCTGGAAATCCTGCGTGCCGAGCAGGCGTCGGGCGAACTGGTCGGCGTCATCGTCCAGTTCGGCGGCCAGACGCCGCTGAAGCTGGCCGACGCGCTGGAGAAGGCTGGCATCCCGATCCTCGGCACCTCGCCCGACATGATCGATTTGGCCGAAGACCGCGACCGCTTCCAGAAGCTGCTGCACAAGCTCGGCCTGACCCAGCCGAAGAACGGCATCGCCTATTCGGTCGAGCAGGCCCGCCTCGTCGCCGGCGAGCTCGGCTTCCCGCTGGTGGTGCGCCCCTCCTATGTGCTCGGCGGCCGCGCCATGCAGATCATCCATGACGAGGGCATGCTGCAATCCTACCTGCTCGACACCGTGCCCGGCCTGGTGCCGGAGGACATCAAGCAGAAATACCCCAACGACAAGACCGGCCAGATCAACACGCTCTTGGGCAAGAACCCGCTGCTGTTCGACACCTATCTCTCGGGCGCCATCGAGGTCGATGTCGATTGCCTCTGCGATGGCAAGGCGACCTTCGTCTCCGGCATTCTCGAACACATCGAGGAGGCCGGCATCCATTCGGGCGACAGTGCCTGCTCGCTGCCGGTGCACTCGCTGCCTTCGGAATTGGTCGACGAGCTGGAGCGCCAGACGGCCGCCCTTGCCCGAGCCCTCAATGTCGGCGGCCTGATGAACGTGCAGTATGCAATCAAGGACGGCACGGTCTATGTGCTGGAGGTCAATCCGCGCGCATCACGCACCGTGCCTTTCGTCGCCAAGACCATCGGGCGGCCGATTGCCAAGATCGCCGCCCGCATCATGGCCGGCGAGAATCTCGAAGGCGCCTTCGCCCATTACGGCGCCATGCCCGACCCCAGAAGCCCCGGCCACATCGCGGTCAAGGAAGCAGTGTTCCCCTTCGCCCGCTTCCCCGGCGTCGACATTCTGCTCGGACCGGAAATGCGCTCGACCGGCGAGGTCATGGGCCTCGACCGCGACTTCGCGCTCGCCTTCGCCAAGAGCCAGTTAGGGGCCGGCGTAGACCTGCCACGCTCCGGCACGCTGTTCGTCTCGGTGCGCGACGAGGACAAGAAAGGCATCTTGCCGGCGGTCAAGCGCCTGGCCGGCCTCGGCTTCAAGGTGCTGGCGACCTCAGGCACGCAGCGCTTCCTCGCTGAAAACGACGTCGTCGCCGAGAAGATCAACAAGGTGCTGGAAGGCCGCCCGCACATCGAAGACGCCATCCGCAACCGCCAGGTGCAGATCGTCTTCAACACCACGGATGGCCAGAAGGCGGTGTCGGACTCGAAGTCGCTGCGCCGCGCCACGCTGATGCAGAAGGTGCCGTATTACACGACGCTGTCGGGTGCGGCTGCGGTGGCCGAGGCGATTGCAGCGCTGAAGGCGGGGAACCTCGAAGTGCGGCCGCTGCAGGAGTATTTTGCCTAGTCTAGAGCGAAGCGGCGGCTGCCTCAGCTTCGGCGTCGGCGTCGTAATTCCACACCCAGGCGCGTTCCTGCGGCTGAGCGTCAAGCTTGCGGTCGCGGCTATGCAAATCGCCACTGGATGCGTCATAGCGAGCACCACTCACGCGCGACATGCGCTGGACGCCGGCAGTCCGCTCGCGCCGTAGCTGCTCGTAAATCAGCAGCGCCCGTGGGGCTGACTTGCGGTCCGCGTGGCTCAGCACGGTCGCCAGGGCAACTGCATCTTCGATGGCCTGATTGGCTCCTTGTCCCAAATGCGGCAGCATTGGGTGGGCCGCGTCGCCCAGCAGGGTCAGGCGTCCGCGAGTCCAGCTTGCGAGCGGCTCACGATCGAACAGGCCCCACCGAAACGCAGTTTTCAGTTGGGCAATGATCGTCTCAACCATTGGGTCCCAGCCGGCGAACTCCCGGGCAAGGGCGGAGGGATCGCCCCGTGCCGACCATGACTCCTTCATCGGCTCGTCAGTCGTCACAAAGCCGACGTAGTTGATGAGCAGGCCGGCCCGCACCGGAAAGACGAGAAAATGCTTGCCTGCACCGAGCCAGTTGCGCATCGCTCCTGGCGGCCACGAGACACCAGCCGCCGGGATCACCCCTCGATAGGCGACCGATCCCGAATAGAGCGGGGCGGACGGGGCGACTACGAACTGCTGAAGGGTTGAATGGATGCCGTCAGCGGCGATCACGACGTCGGCCGTGGTGCGCAAACCATTGGCGAAAGTGATGACGGCCTGCTCATCGTCCTGTTCGAAGCCGATACATCTGTGGCCGGCCTTCACAATGTCGGCAGGTAGCCGATCGACGAACATTGCCAGCAAATCGGCGCGGTGCATGCCGTAGAACTCGATTTGGCCGGCAAGCTCGGGGGGCCACATCACGGCGGCATACGATCCATCGGGGCGACGAAACTGTGGGTCGATCCATCTGGCCCCCGAGCGGATCAACTCGTCACCGAGGCCGAGCCGCCGAAGCATCCGGACACCGTTCGGTTGGATCGCGACGCCGGCACCGACCTCGGTCAGGGCCGTCGCCTGTTCATAGAGACGGACGTCCATGCCGCGTTGAAGCAGGGCAGCAGCAGTGGCGGCGCCGCCGATGCCGCCGCCAATGACCGCCACGCGTAGCGGGCTCGTGCTCATTGCTCCGGCTCGTCAAGCATTGTCAGCCCTTGGCGCGTGCCACCACCGCGGCCGCCCGTGAATATGACCCGCTTTCTCGCCCGCAAGGGAATATGCGCTATACTGCCTTCCCCGCGAACCAAGAGAACCGGAACCTCATGCCACCGCCACACACTCGATCTCGATATCAAACTCCATAGGCCATGACGCCACCGGCACGAAGCTGCGCGCTGGCGGGTTGACACTAAAGTACTTCGCATAAACCCGGTTGATGGCGTTGTAGAAGCCGGAATTGACGGCGTAGATGCGCACCATCACCACATTGTCCAGCGAGGTGCCGGCCGCTTCCAGGCAATGTTTCAGGGCCTTGAGCGAGGCCTCGGTCTGCGTTTCGATGTCGCCGCGCACCATCTCGCCGGTCACCATGTCCACCGGCGGCGTCGCCGAGATGAACACGAAGCCGTTGGCCTTGACCGCAGTCGAGCAGGGAAGCCCGAGCGCCCGCACCTTGGCCGACATGACCGGCACTTCGATGACTTCTTTGTTCACGGCAATCCTCCCTGGGTTTGCAGGGAGCTTATCGCGCCACCGGCCGAACGCCAGAGCCGAGCCATGGTCCAGCCCCGCTCAGCTCAGCCCACCGCCACACACTCGATTTCGATATCAAACTCCATCGGCCATGACGCCACCGGCACGAAGGTCCGCGACGGCGGATTCTCGGGAAAATGCCTGGCATAGACGCGGTTGATGGCGTTGTAGAAGCCGGAATTGACGGCGTAGATGCGTACCATCACCACGTTGTCCAGTGACGTGCCAGCCGCTTCCAGGCAATGTTTCAGCGCCTTCAGCGACGCTTCGGTCTGCGTTTCGATGTCGCCCTTCACCAGTCTGCCGGTCAAGATATCGAGCGGCGGCGTGCCGGACACGAAGACCAGCCCTGCGGCTTTGGTCACCAGCGACAGCGGCAAGCCCAAGGCCCGCACGGCCGCCGACAGCACCGGCACTTCGATGATTTCTTTCTTCATCGCAATCCTCCCTTTGTTTGCAGGGAGCTATCCCGGCAGTAGCGGAACGCCAGCGCGGATGCATGGGCCAGAACTACCCCTGCCCCGGAAATGGCGCGCCGTCCTTGTGCAGGAAGCGGCCATCGGAGCTCGGGCTCATCATGTCGATGTCGGAGCAAGAGATGACATCGTCCGGATTGCGCGAGCCGACCTCCAGATAGACCGCCGTCGTGGACGACCGGTTGATCAGGTGATGGCCGTTGCCGCTGTTTTTGGCAAAGGTGGCGCAATCGCCTGCCTTGAGCAGCGTCTCGCCGCCATCCTCGACCAGCGTCAACTCGCCTTCCAGCACGGTGACGAACTCGTCCTCATGGCTGTGCCAGTGGCGCTGGCTGGACCAGCCGCCGGGCGGCAAGGTCATCAGGTTGACGCGAAATCGGTGAGGCCGCCGGCATCGCCCAAGCGCCGCCGCGTGCGGTCGGCGCAGGGTTGATCGAAAGGCGCGGGGTAGCCCGAGCCCTTGCGGACGGGCACGGCTGATAGGTCGATCTTGGGCATGGTTGCTACCTCAATTTCTCGAAGGTCCAACGCGGCAGATGCGGTGAAGTTGCGCGCCCTTCCGTTCCCCCCTTGTGGGGGAAGGTGGCCTCGCGCAGCGAGGTCGGATGAGGGGGTGTTCCAGCTTGGCGATACGCTCACTTAAAACAGCAAATTAGCGCCGAAGAGCGTACAATCGCCAACGCCTCATTCCCTCCAACACCCCTCATCCGTCTCGGCGCTGCGCGCCGATCCACCTTCTCCCCCTGGGGGAGAAGGCAGGCCCCCCTCTAATGACAACACCCCCCACCATACTGCAACTGCTCGTGCCAGTTCGGCCGGCCCTCAGGCGTAAAATCCATCAGGTTCCACAGGATCTCGCAGGTACCGATGGCACGGGGGTCCTGGCCGGGTTCCGTCGGCGCGAAGCCGAGCTCGGACGACCAGAAATGGCGGATGCCGTCGGCGTCGCGATGAAACACCGACAGAAGCGGGATCTGCGCGCCAGCCGCATCCTCGGCATTGTAGTCGCGCTTGAAGCTGTTGGAGGCCGACGACACCAGCCGCATGTTGCGCCAGCCACGGTCGCGGCCGAGCGTGACCAGGTTTTCGAGCGCGGTCTTGCCCACCACCGCGAAATTGAACCCGGCGACTTCGAGATGACCGACCGCGCCGTCGAACTGGTCGAGCAGCGCCGTGCAGGACGGGCATGGCTGGTCCGGTCGCGCGAGCTTCGCCGTGTCGCCGCTTGTCGCCACCTCGCGCGTCTCCTGCGGGTGGCGGGGAAACATCATGTTGTAGAGAATGAGCGAGTCCTTATCCGGCGCAAACAGCTCCGACAGTTTCAGCTTCGCGGGCTTGCCATCAGCGCCAAGCCCATCGAACACATAGTCCTGCGGCACCAGTCCGCCGGGCGGCAGCGCGCGCCGCGCGACCGCGACTTCTTCCATGACGAGGCGCAGTTCGATTTCCTTCTGCAGCAATTTTTCGCGGGCGGTGCGGTATCTGGCGGATTCGTTGGGAAAGGTGATCATGATCGGCTCCTTGGGTCGTCGCGCCGGCGTCCCGGCGCGGTTGCTCTACGACCCAAGGACGTCTGGCGACGATCGGTTCCGACATTTTTGCACGCCGCGCGGCGACGAGGGAGCATGCCTTCCCGAAGGGTGGACGAACGCTACTGCGCCGCCGGCACCGGACAGTCCAGGACGCCTTCCTCGCAATGGAGATAGTCCTGCAAATCCTTCAGCCTGAGGTTGGTAAGTCCCGCCTGGCAATTGGCGACCACCATCGGACGGACGCTGCCCGCATTGGCGGGCGGGCCGCCCTGGAAGGCGCATTCGGCGTCGCGGAAAGCGACCCAGGCGCGCTGCGCATCGACCAGCAGCGTCTTCGACGCCGCGTTGTCCTTCAGCCGGCCCTCGATCTGCTTGTAGGCGCCGTTGAGCTTCTTGTCGGCCGCGTCGAAATCCTTGCCGGCGCATTCGTCCATGGTGGCCTGGTCCTGCGCGTTGGCGCAGTCGTCGGCCCGGGCGGCGTTGACGAGCAGTGGAGCAGCAAGGATCAAGGTGGCAAGGCTGGAGAGCAGGAGCCGCATCATGTTTCCTCTGGTTCTGGCAAAGCCCCACCGGCCGAAGCTTAGCAACCGGATGAGCGCAGGCAAGATGCGGCCTGCCGGCTTGGTGGACAGTTCCTTTCCGCTGTTGGAACCCGCGGCTTGGCGGCATTCCTCGCATCAGCCCCTCACCCCTTGACGCCGCCGGCGGTGAGGCCGGAGACGATCTTGCGCTGGAAGATCAGGACCAGCACCACCAACGGCACCGTGACGATCACCGATGCGGCCATGATGTTGCCCCATGGTATCTCGAACTGCGAGTTGCCGGAGATTAGCGCGATCGCCACCGGCACGGTCCGCTGTGCGTTGTTGGAGGTGAATGTCAGGGCAAAGAGGAACTCGTTCCAGGCGCCGATGAAGGCCAGCAGCCCGGTGGTCGCCAGCGCCGGCCACATCAGCGGCAGGAAGACCCGCGTGATGATGATCCACGGCGTCGCGCCGTCGAGGATCGCCGCCTCCTCGACCTCGAGCGGCAGGTCGCGGACGAAGGTGGTGAGCACCCAGACGGTGAATGGCAAGGTAAAGATCATGTAGGAGAAGATCAGCGCGAAGAGCGAATTGTAGAGGCCGAACGTCCGGATCAGTTCGAACAGCCCGGCCAGCACCGCCACCTGCGGGAACATCGAGACCGACAGGATGGTGAACAGCAGGGCCGAGCGGCCGCGAAAGCGGATGCGTGCCAGCGCGTAGGCGGCAGTGACACCGAGCAACAGCGAGAGGGCGACGACCGCGCCCGAGACAAACAGCGAATTTAGAAGGTTGCGCACGAAGGTGCCTTCGGTCAGCACGTTCCTGTAGTTGGCGAGACTGACCGTCGTCGGCCAGAGATCGGTCCGGAAGAGGTCGGTCCCTGATTTCAGGCTGGTGACGATGGCGTAGTAGAACGGGAACACCGCGACGAAGACGATTCCCCCGACCAGCAGGTAAAAGGCCATGCGCTTCAGGATCCACATGTCAGCGGCCTCCGTCCAGGCTTATCCGGCCGATCCGGATGGTGACGATGGTGAGCAAAGCGAGGATGAGGAACAGCAAGGTCGAGGCGGCGGAGCCATAAGCGAACTTGTCGAACTCGAACAGGTTCTCGCGGGCGAATACCGACATCGACTTGGTGTGCACATTGTTGGGCGTCAGCACATAGATCAGGTCGAAGATGCGCAGGGCATCGAGCGCGCGGAAGATCACCGCCACCATCACCGCCGGGCGTATGAGCGGCAAGGTCACCCTCCAGAAAATCTGCCACGGGTTGGCGCCGTCGAGCTTCGCCACCTCGATGATCTCGCCCGGCAGCATCTGCAGCGCGGCAAGGATGAGCAGCGCCATGAACGGTGTCGTCTTCCAGATATCGACGATGAGGACGGCCGCCATCGCCGTGTCGGCGCTGGCCGTCCAGGCGATCTTGCCGCTGATCAGGCCGAGGTTGAGCAACACGACATTGATGATGCCGAACTGATCGTTGAGCATCCACTGCCACATCTTCGCCGAGACGATCGTCGGGATCGCCCAGGGGATGAGGATCGCCGCCCTGACGATGCCGCGTCCGACGAACTCGGCATTGAGAACCAAGGCGACGATCATGCCGAGGATCGTCTCGCAGGTCACCGAAATCACCGTGAAACGCACTGTGTTCCAGACGGCACGCCACCAGACCGGGTCGACGAGCAGCCCGTCATAGAGGGTCCGGCCGCTCGGCATGCGCAGCACCGAGAAGTAATTGGCAAAGCCGACCCATTGGCGCGCGTCGAGATCGGCCAGCGAGGCGTCGGTGAAGCTGAAATAGACCGTGCGGGCGAGCGGCCAACCGGCGACGGCGGCGAGCACCAGCAGCATCGGCGCCAGGAACAGCCATGCCGAGCGCACGCGCTGGCGCATCAGCCGCGAGGGCGGGCGCTGAGCCGCGGCTGTTTCAGGCGCCGGTTGCGCTCTTGCCACCGCAGACCCGCTGGCTCTTGTCTCCTGCTGGCGTGGATGCCTCGGCCGGCTTGGCCGCTGTGGCGTCACCATGCGCTGCCCTTCAACTTAGTCAGCGCCACTTCGAGATCGGCCAGATTGTCGGCGGCGCTGCCTTCTCCGGACATGGTCTTGTGGACGGCGTTCCAGAACTGGCTCGACGCCTCGTTGTACCTGATCCTGACCGCGGCCGAGGGACGCGGCACCGCGTTGAGGAAGACCTGCTTCCAGCGCGGAATGATCGGCTGTTCCCTGGCGATGTCGGCATCGTCATAAAGCGCCTGGATGGTCGGCAGGTTCGACGTCTTCAGCGTCCGGTACTTCTGCATTTCGGGCGAGGCGATGAACTTGACCAACTCAATCGCCGCGTCCGGGTTCTTCGAATATTTGGACACCGCAAGGTTCCAGCCGCCCAGCGTCGCGGTCGGCCGGGCGCCCTCGCCTGTGCCGGCCGGCAGCGGTGCCACGTCGAACTTGCCCTTGATCGGCGAGCCTTCGCCGTTGCCGAGCGCATAGGCATAGGGCCAGTTGCGCATGAAGACCGCGTTGCCGGTCTGCCAGACGCCGCGCGATTCCTCTTCCTGGTAGGCGAGTACGCCGGGAGGCGAAATGGTTCCAACCCATCCCTTGGCCATGTCGAGCGCGGCAGCCGCTTGCGGGTTGTTGATGGAGATGGTGCCGTCCGGCTCGATGATCTGGCCGCCGCCATTCGACACCACCCATTCGAGCGCGTCGCAGGTCAGCCCCTCATAGGCGTTGCCCTGAAAGACGAAGCCCCAGATATCCTTGTTGCCCGCTGCACGCTCCTTGTCCATCACCAGCTTGGCGGTGTCGGCCAGTTCCTTCCATGTGGCCGGCACCTTGGCGCCGTATTTGTCGAGAAGATCCTTGCGGTAATAGAGCGCCGGCGCATCGGTGAAGATCGGCAAGGCGACGAGCTTGCCGTTGACGGTCTGCGACTGGATGATCGACGGGAAATGGGCGCCGACGACATCCTTGGTTGCGGCGGTCAGGTCGACGAGTTGGCTGGCAAGCTGCGGCGCCCATATGACATCGGTCTGGTAGACGTCGATGTCGCTATTGCCGGCGGCAAGCCACAGCCTGTACTGGCCGAACTGGTCCGTCGTCGACGGTGGCATGACGACGATGGTGACCTTGTTGCCGCTCTGCTTCTCGTAGCGGTCGAGTATCTCGCGAAGCACCTTGATGCCGTTGCCGGTGTCCCCCGACACGATCGACAGGTCGGCGGCCCGCGCCTGCGTGCCAGCCAGCATGGCGGCAACCGCAAGCGCCAGGAATGCGTGAAAAAGCTTCATGGTGATGGATCTCCCTTTGCAGCTGGCAACGGAAGACCTCCCACGCGCCGGCAGATTGTCAGACCCCACCCTGCATTGAATGCGGAGGAACGCTTTGGGTTCCCAAAACCGGGGCCACTTTTGGGCGACATGCATTAGGTGTGTTGAGATTCAGGTCAGGCCGAGCCGAAGCGGTGGTTTCCGAGAACCGGAGCGGAGCGTCCTTGAAGTACGTGAGCACCAGAAGCACAGGGAATCGACGCTTACAGGCCGGCATCACCTGAATATCAACGCAGCCTTAGCCTTCCCAGGCGACAGGCTTCATCCCCAGCCGCTCGTAGAGCCGGACGGCGGCGGCATTCTCGACCGTGTTGGTCTTGAGGTCGACATAATCAGCGCCGCGATCGCGAAAGGTGCTGAAGGCGTGCCACATCAGCGCCTCGGCAATGCCCTTGCCGCGCGCCTCGGGATGGACGGCGAGGTCCTTGACGAAGGCCGAGGTCCAGCAAAGTGCGGCCGCCGCCAGCCGCCCCTTGGCATCGATGACCAAAAAACACAGCGCCGGGTCGAATTCAGGATCGCCTGATATACGCTCCCACCAATCCTCGAACGGGCCATCGGCGCCGTCGTCGAACACTTCGGTCAAAAGCGCATGCAGGGGCGCTGCGTCAGCGGGCTCGAAGCAGCGCATGACAAAGCCCTCCGGCCAGTGCGCAGGAACCAGCGTCTCGTCGAGGATCTTGCGCAGCCGGATATCGTTCAGAGCCGGCGGGCGCGGTTCGGGCATCGCGCTCAGGCGTCGGGCTGCAGGCGGCGCTGGCGGTCGCGGCCAAGCCCGGTCGCCTCGAGCAGGCCCTTGCGCTTGGCGTCGAAATAGTAGCCGGTCTGGTAGAGCCAGTCGGCCCGCTTGGCGTTGCCGCCAGCCACCAGCCAGGCGCCACGCAGATATTTGACCGCGTATTTCAAATTGGTCTCGGCGTCGAACAGGCCCTTGGCCGGTCCGTCATAGCCCATGCCGCGCGCCGTCGCGTGCTTGATCTGCATCAGCCCCCAATGGCCATTGTTGTAGGCTTTCGGGTTGAAGGTGCTCTCGCGGTTGACGACATGGCGCACCAGATCCACCGGCACCTGGTAGAGGGCGGCATATTTCTCGATCAGCCGCTCGACGTCACCGCGCACGCCAGTTGCGTGCTCTTCTTCCACGGGTGCCATCGGGAACTGGACGAGGGCAGCCGGATTCTGCGGCACGACATAGGCGACCTGCTGCACATCAGGCACGACTTTCCGGTCGCCCTTGGCAGTCGCCGGCATCACGAGCCCGGCGGTCGTATAGGTCTCGGCCGTCTTGACAGGCTCACTTGCAGTCGCCGGCGGCGGCGCTTGCCAGGCATTGGCGGTCATGATGGCGGGTACTGCCGGCGCCGCCGGTGTCGATCCGGCAAAGGCTGCGGTCGCTGCAGCCGGCTGGACGGCGGGATCGAGTGCCGGCGTGGCCGGGCCGGGCGTCAATTCAGCGGTCTGAACGGGCGCGATCCCCGATGATTCCGGCAGCACCGAAACCGTCTCCGGCAACGGTATGGTGAAACCGGCGTCAGCGCCGGCGGCAGTCGCTGTTTCGGTCAGAGCAGGCGCGGATTTCATCTGCGAGGTCGACGTACAACCGGTCATGCCGGCGGCGGCCAGGATCACGCCGATCGCGATAAGAGTGTGTTTTGCTGGCAAGCCGCGCTCGGGTCCGATTTGTCGGGTTATTAAGAAATTCCTTACACCAGCGATTCACGACCGGCAATCGGGGCCATCAGGTGGTTTTCGGGTGGCGAGACTCTGGCCGGGATGCCATATTGTTCTGGATATGTACCGGGACGAATCCCGGTTTTCGCCACTTTGCGGAAAGGAACGCATCATGGAAACGACATCTTCGATCACGGCCGGCCACGCAGTGTTAGAAACAGTGATCGGCTTCATGGGCATCGCCTGGAGCGAAAAGGGCCTGATCCGGCTCTGCCTGCCCGAACGCAGCCGCGAAGCGGTGGAGCGGCGGCGGCTGCGCCATGGCGGCGTTTCCGCGTCCACCGCCGAGCCGCCATGGGTCGTCGACCTGATCGCGTCGATCAAGGCCTATGCGGCCGGCGAGGACATCGACTTCACTGGCGTACCTGTCGATCTCGACGGCGTCGACGACTTCCGCCTTGCCATCTATGACGCGGCGCGAAAGCTCGGCTATGGCGAAACCACCACCTATGGCGAGTTGGCCAAACGCGCCGGTCATAGTGGCCTGCCGCGCGAAACCGGTGCTGCCCTTGGCGCCAATCCGGTGCCGCTGGTCATCCCTTGCCATCGCATTCTTGCCGCCGGCGGCAAGATCGGCGGCTTCTCGGCGCCCGGCGGCTCGAACACCAAGGAGAAGATGCTGGCCATGGAAGGCGTGCGCGTCGGCCCGCCGCCGCCGGCGCAGGTTTCCTTCGGGTTTTGAACAGCTGCACCAAAGCCAAGCGCGGGCAAGGTGCCTAGTTTTGACGCAATTCCCTAGGGAAAGCGCTACGCGCTTTTCCCGGCAAAACCGCTTCACACTTTTCCTGGAATTGCCCTTCGTTTTGACGCAATTCCGGACGGAAAACCGCTTCACACTTTTCCTGGAATTGCTCTAGTTGTTGTGGAAGAACCGCCGGCGGAAATGCCGATCATTGTCCGGCCGCTTGCAGTTGTAGACCGGACAGGACTTCGTATCGGCGCTCGGCACGTAGGCGCGTGTCCTCACCTCGCCATGGTGCAGAATTGCTGGCTTTGCACATAGCGGTCGTAGAGCGGCAACCCCGGCACCCGCGTCGACTGGTAGCGCAGGATGACGGCGCCCTGGCGCGCGATCGTCGACTGGACCTTGCCGCAGTTCATATGCGTCGGATCATAGCGCGAGATCGCCTGCGCCTCGGCGGCCACCAGCGTCAGGCAGGCGGCAAGCAGAATGGTTTTCATGATCCTCTCCCCTCTCCCAAAGCGAGCGGATCGAGCGCGCGAGGGCTCCGATCCTGTTGCGACGCTCTCACGCGATTGGGGCGGCCATTGGGCGGCCCTTTGATCACGGCTTTCTCACGCAGTCTTGTTTTTCGTGCGAAAGCAGACTATATGCGTTCCATTGATATTTCGGCCGATCGATCCGGGCCTCGCGATATTCGCGTTTGCTGACGTCTATCTCCAAAATCTCGATACACACCGGCTGGACCTCGGTCTGGTCAATCTAAAGCAAATGTGAAGGACTATCTAAATGGCAACTGGAACGGTCAAGTGGTTCAACGCCACCAAGGGCTTCGGCTTCATCCAGCCTGACGCGGGCGGCGCGGACGTTTTCGTCCACATCTCCGCTGTCGAGCGTGCTGGACTGTCGACCCTGGTCGAAGGCCAGAAGATCAACTTCGAAATCGAGCAGGACCGCCGCACTGGCAAGTCGTCCGCTGGATCTCTGAGCAAGGCAGCCTGATTTTGCGAATGGCGCGCGCCGGGCGAGAGCCCGGGGCGCGCGGCAAGTCACGGATGTACTGACAGTCGCGCGAGAAGCGCGCCGGAGCGGAAAGACCCGACAAGCTGGATCAGCAGATAGCTGCCAGCCCGGACCGGACGCTCCCGATCAGGCTACCGAAAATGGGAAGGCGGGATTTATCCCGCCTTTTTGTTTGTCTGCATTTCGGTTCACCGCTGCCTTGGCTTATGGTACCTGTCATGGTCTTTTTAGCCCAGCAATGGTACTATTAACCCATGACAAAGCTCGAACAGATCGAAAAATCCGTCGCAGCCCTGAGCCCCGAGGAACTGAAGGCGTTTGCCTCATGGTTCGAGGCGCTTCAGGCGGATATGTGGGATCGGCAGATCGAGGCGGAAGCGAAGTCGGGTCGATTCGACAAGCTTGCCGAGCAAGCGCTGGCTGACCATCGCGCTGGCCGGACCCGAGCCCTGTGAATCATGTCGCCTCTCCATCATTTTGGGAGGCTTATGAAAAACTGCCATCGTCGATCAAAGCTAAGGCGGACAGACGTTTTACCAGACTGCGCTCTGATCCTTTTCATCCATCGCTGCATTTCAAACAGGTCGGGCTACTGGTCGGCGCGAGTTGACGAAAACTACCGGGCTGTTGCTATACGCAACAATGAAGACGTGATCTGGTTTTGGGTCGGCACCCACACCGACTACGACCATCTCTTAAAGTAGCCAATTACCTAACCCAGGCAGCCACTCGCTCCCTCGGCCGAAGGCCGCAAGCTCGACCGGGCGTCGCGCCTGTTGGCGCGCCCGTCCGGAGCAGCCGCGAAGCGGCGACAGCGTGAGGACAAATTATGGAAGCCATTCCATCGGCACATGCCCCGGATCCGCTTCCACTCGGCTAAGCCAGTCTGCCACCGCTGGATAAGCATCAAGCTGGAAGCCGCCCTGCTCTGCCGTATGCGTATAGGCATAGAGCGCGATGTCGGCGACGCTGTAGGCGCCACCAGCGAAGTAGGCATTGTTTTCCAGATACTTGTTCATCACGCCGAGCGCCTTGTTGCCGCGCTCCAGCGTCACCGCCAGCCGCTCCGGCGTCGCATCCCTGGCGCGTTCGGGAAAGGTCAGCAGCGCCTTGCGAACGGCGATATAGGGCTCGTGGCTGTATTGCTCGAAGAACAGCCATTGATAGGCCAGCCCTCGCTCATATCTGTCCGCCGGCAGGAAGCGCGTGCCTTCGGCGAGATAGAGCAGGATGGCGTTGGATTCGGCCAGCCGCCGGCCATCGTCGAGCTCGAGCAGCGGCACCATGGCGTTCGGATTCTTGGCGACATAATCCGCTTTTCGCGTCTCGCCGGTGTGCGAACTCACCTCGACATTGGTGAACACGAGGCCAAGCTTGGCCATCAGCAGGCGCGGCTTGTAGCAATTGCCGCTGTCGATCATGCCGTAGAGTATCATTGCGGTTCCCCGGTGCGCTGCCTCTGCCGGCGCGATTATCGCAGCGGCGACGTCCTCAACCAATGATTTATTTTGGCACGACCATCAGCGCCGCTGATGTGTGAACGTATGAGGGCGCTCAAGGGCGTGTTGAGATTCAGGTCAGGCCGAGTCGAAAACGGTGGCTTCCGAGAACCGGAACGGAGCGTACTTTTTGGTACGTGAGCACCGGAAGCGCAGGAAACCGCCGTTTGCAGGCCGGCCTCACCTGAATATCAACGCGCCCTAGCCGAACAGCGGCACAACCTTGCTATCCCTGCCAAGCAGCGCATCGATAACGAGCGACTCTTCGTCGAAGATCGTGCCGGCCAGCGCCGGCCGGGCGAGAAGAAAACCCTGCAGCAGATCGACGCCGCCTTCGAGCGCGACGCGCAGATGGGTGGGCTGCTCGATGCCTTCGACCAGCACCTTGGCGCCGCGGTCGTGCAAGGTCGAAACCAGCGGGCGGAAGAACCGTTCCGCGGCGGCATGGCGGCAGAACTCGGCGAACCAGGTGCCGTCGATCTTGACGATGTCGGGGTGGAGCAGGCTGACCCGCTCCTCTGTCGAGTGGCCGGTGCCGAAATCGTCGATGGCGATGCGGATGCCGTCGCGCCGCATTTCGCGCACCAGCCGGGTGAGAAGCGCGTCGTCGGCCGCCTGTTCGGTGATTTCGCAGACCAGCATGGCCGGCGCGAGGCCGAAATCGCCGAGATGCCTGGTCATCAGCCGGATCTCGGCCAACGCCCGCTCGGGATGGTCGTTGATCAGCGGATTGTAGTTGAAGAACAGATCGAGCCCGTCGACGCCAATGTTGCGAAAATTCCTGAGGTGAAGCACGCGGCACATGGTCTCGACAAACAGCCGGTCCGAAGCGGCGATGCTTTCGAAAAACACCTTCGGCGCCCCGGGGCGGCCGGCACGGTGCGGCTCGATCAGGGCTTCGACCGCGACCGCGTGAAGGAAGCGGCCGCGCGGCGCGAAAATCGGCTGATAGGCGCTACGCAGCCGGAACTCGCCATGGACGCCATACTCGATGCCGACCTCGTCGGCGAAGATCGCATCGCCGACATTGCGCCGCCGCTCGGGCCTCATGGCGCCACCCTGCGACCGAAGGCTTTCGCTTGCCGCGTCGCATGCGGTGAGGCCGGTTGGACAGGCGCGGCTCCAACAACCGCGGGGGCGGGTTGCTGCGCGGTTTTGCCGAAGACGCGAAAGCTGGTCGGCGCCAGCTCGGGCCGCGCCAGCACGAAACCCTGCACCATCGACGCTCCCGATTTCTCGGCGAGTTCCAGTTGCCAGCCCTCCTCGATGCCCTCGAACACCGTGCGGATGCCTTGCTCCTCGAAACTTTTCACCATGGTGGTCAGCAGCGCGAAGCCGGCGCCGGACTCCATCAGCTGCGTGATCCAGTAGGCGTCGAACTTGACGATGTCGGGCTTGAGCTCCTTGACGCGGTTGATGTCGGAATCATCGGCGCCATAATCGTCGACGGCGATGCGAAAGCCGTTGGCCCGAAGGGCTGCGACGAAGCTGTGCAGGGTCTCCTGCGACGCCGACCGCTGCTCGGTCACCTCGCAGACCACCCGGCGCGGATCGATGCCAGCCTCATGCAGCACCAGCCGCATTTCGCGCAAGGCATTGTCGGCAACGGTGCGCTCGGTGAACACCGATGGGTCGAAATTGACGAAGATCGAGGCCTCCTGCGGCAGGCAGGCGCCGGCGTTCAGAAGATGCAGCGTCCTGGTCAGAGCTTCGACATGCAGACGGTCAGCGGCCGGACAGGTGCTGAAAAAGCTCATCGGCGATTGCGGCTCGCCGTCGCGGAACGGCCGGATCAGCCCTTCGAACGCGGCCACCGACAGCTTGCCTTCGTTGAAGGCGAAGATCGGCTGGAAGGCGCTTTGCAGCGTGTAGATGCCCCAGACACCGGTGGAGGTGCCGTCGTCCTGACGGATGATGTGGGCAAGCCCGATGCTGCGCGACACGGTTCCTCGCTCCGCAAACTGGCGGATTAAAACTGCAATCCTGCCACGCAAGCCTCTACCGCCCGTTAATGAATTTATTGTTGCCGATCACGGGTCCTTGAGATCTGGATCAGCCGACAATGCTTGCACTGCGCGAAATCATGCGACATGAGAAGCGCCGCGGGCCGCTCCCGGCCCGCGCCGACCTTGCTTGGAGATATCTGGTCATGGCCTTTCTCGCCGACACCCTTTCCCGCGTAAAGCCTTCCGCGACTATCGCGGTGACGCAGAAAGCGCGCGAGCTGAAAAATGCCGGCCGTGACATTATCGGCCTCGGCGCCGGCGAACCGGATTTCGATACGCCCGACAACATCAAGAATGCGGCGATCGAGGCGATCCGTCGTGGCGAAACCAAGTATCCGCCGGTTTCAGGCATCGTGCCGCTGCGCGAGGCGATCGCAAAAAAGTTCAAGCGCGAGAACAATCTCGATTACAAGCCTGAGCAGACCATTGTCGGCACCGGCGGCAAGCAGATCCTGTTCAACGCCTTCATGGCGACACTGAACCCCGGCGACGAGGTCATCATCCCGCGCCCCTACTGGGTCAGTTATCCCGAGATGGTGGCGATCTGCGGCGGCACATCCGTGTTTGCCGAGACCTCCATCGACAATGGCTTCAAGCTGACCGCCGCGGTGTTGGAAAAGGCGATCACGCCGCGCACAAAGTGGCTGCTGATGAACTCGCCGTCGAACCCGTCGGGTGCCGCCTATACCGAGGCTGAGTTGCGCGCGCTGGCCGACGTCCTGTTGAAGCATCCGCATGTCTGGACGCTGACCGACGACATGTACGAGCACCTGACCTATGGCGACTTCGTCTTCAAGACCATCGCCGAGGTCGAGCCGAAGCTTTACGAGCGCACGCTGACCATGAACGGCGTGTCGAAAGCCTATGCCATGACCGGCTGGCGCATCGGCTATGCCGCCGGTCCAGTCCAGCTGATCAAGGCGATGGACATGATCCAGGGCCAGCAGACGTCAGGCGCCTGCACCATCGCGCAATGGGCATCGGTCGAGGCACTGAACGGCCCGCAGGACTTCATCGCCAGGAACAAGGCGATCTTCCAGGGCCGGCGCAACCTCGTCGTGTCGATGCTCAACCAGGCGCGCGGCATCACGTGCCCGTCGCCCGAAGGCGCCTTCTATGTCTATCCGTCCTGCGCCCAGCTGATCGGCAAGAAAACCAAAGCTGGCAAGGTCATCGACACCGACGAAACCTTCTGCTCGGAACTGCTTGAGGCCGAAGGGGTCGCCGTGGTGTTCGGCTCGGCCTTCGGCCTTGGCCCCAACTTCCGCATCTCCTACGCCACATCGGAGACGCTGCTTGAGGAAGCCTGCACGCGCATCCAGCGCTTCACGGCATCGCTGACCTGATCGAGCCAGTCTTGAAATTGAAAACCCGGCTTCAGGCCGGGTTTTTGTTGGCAACGACGCCTCCTCACAGGCTCGGCACTCAGCCGCCATATTGGACTGACGTCACCTCTTCCAGCCAGTCGGCGTGGACACCGTCGAGCGCCTCCTGCATGGCGATATGCGTCATCGCCGATTTCGGCGCCGCACCGTGCCAGTGCTTTTCGCCAGGCGCGAACGAGATGACGTCGCCGGCCCTGATCTCCTGGACCGGCTCGCCCCATGTCTGGGCAAGGCCGGCGCCTGAGGTGACATAGAGCGTCTGGCCGAGCGGGTGCGTGTGCCAGTGGGTGCGTGCGCCCGGCTCGAAGCTGACCAGCGTGGCCCGCAGCCGCGCCGGCGCCTCCTTCTCGATGATCGGCGTCTGCAACACGCGGCCGGTGAAGTACTTTTCCGGCGCTATGATGGTCGGCACGCTGCCGCAGGCAATGATCTTCATCGGGGTGATCCTGGAACTGGTGAAGCGATCGGCGACAAACGCCGCCCGACATTTGAGACAAACCGCATTTGAGACAAAACGCATTCTCGGCCGATATCATCCAAGGCGCAACCGGCCGTTTCGCGCGCCGCCGCAAGGTCTCTATTTTTCTTGCCCTGCCGGCAAACAAGTGGGACGATGGCTTTGGGCAGGTGGCGAAACCAAAAGAACCCCGCCCGCGACGGTCGAACAGGCCGGCCGCCGCTCAGGACCGATTGACCACGACTGAACCATGCATGCCAGTCGGTCCTACGGGAAACGCCTGAGTGGAGGTCAGTCATGGGTACTCGCGCCGGAGGACGACGCACGGGACCGAAATGCATTGCCATAATCGGTCCCTTCGCAAGCGGTAAGACGACACTTCTCGAAGCCATATTGGCCCGCACTGGCTCAATTCCCCGACAAAATCCCGTCTCATCGGGCAACACCGTTTCAGATCATTCGCCAGAGGCGCGCGCCCACGCGATGAGCGTCGAGGCGACCTTCGCCACCACCGAATTCATGGGCGAGCAGCTTACTTTCGTCGATTGTCCCGGCTCCATCGAATTCGCCTTCGAGGCCGAGCCGGTGCTGGCCGCCTGCGACCTCGCTGTGGTCGTTGCCGAGGCCGACGAAAAGAAGATCCCCGCCCTGCAGCTGATCATGCGCAGGCTCGACGATCTTGGCGTGCCGCGCATCCTGTTCCTCAACAAGGTCGACAAGGCAATCGCCGGCGTGCGCGACACGCTGAAGATGCTGCAGCCGGCCAGCGCCGTGCCGTTGCTGCTGCGCCAGATTCCGCTGCGCAAGGATGGCGTCGTCATCGGCTCGATCGATCTGGCGCTGGAGCGGGCCTACATCTATCGCGAATATGCCGAGAGTGAAGTGACCGAAATACCGGGCGACGACAAGGCGCGCGAACTGGAGGCGCGCTTCTCCATGCTGGAGACACTGGCCGACCATGACGACCAGCTGATGGAACAGCTGCTCGAGGAGATCGAGCCGCCCAAGGACGCCGTCTTCGACGACCTCGCCGCCGATCTGCGCGATGGCGCGGTGACACCGGTGCTGATCGGCACCGCCGAGAAAGGCAACGGCGTGCTGCGCCTCTTGAAGGCGATCCGCCACGACGCGCCCGACATCGAGGCGACCCGCAAGCGGCTCGGCGCGCCCGACGGCGCGGCCACCGTGGCTCAGGTGATGAAGACCATCCACACGCCACATGGCGGCAAGCTGTCGGTGTCGCGCATCCTGTCCGGCCAGGTCGTCGACGGCTCCGAACTCTGGCTGCCCGGCGGCGACACGGCGAAGGTTTCCGGGATCTACCGAATGCTCGGCAAGGACCAGTTCAAGCTCACCATCGCCAAGGCCGGCGACACGGTGGCGCTGGGCAAGCTGGACGAGGTCAAGACCGGCCAGACGCTGAGTTCGGCCAAGGGCGGCATCAAGCCGTTGCTTGAGTTCGAGCCGCCGCAGCCGGTCTTCGCTTTCGCGCTGCGCCCCAAGGAGCGCAAGGACGAAGTGAAGATGTCGGCCGCCATCCAGCGGCTGGCCGAGGAAGACCCTTCGCTCAGCCTGCGCCACAACCAAGACTCGGCCGAGACCGTGCTGTCGGGCCATGGCGAGATGCATCTGCGCGTCGTGCGCGAGCGGCTGGAAGGCAAGAACCAGATCCCGGTCGAAGGCCATGCGCCGGCGGTGCCCTATCGCGAGACGATCCGCAAAGCGGCGCAGCAGCGCGGCCGTCACAAGAAACAGTCCGGAGGCCATGGCCAGTTCGGCGACGTGGTGATCGAGATCAAGCCGCTGCCGCGCGGCTCCGGCTTCCAGTTCACCGACACCATCACCGGCGGCGTCGTGCCGAAGACCTATATCCAGTCGGTCGAAACCGGCGTGCGTGACTATCTGAAGTCCGGCCCGCTCGGCTTTCCCGTCGTCGATGTCGCCGTCAACCTGTCGGACGGCTCCTACCACGCGGTTGATTCCTCCGACATGGCCTTCCAGATGGCGGCCAGGCTGGCGATGAAGGAAGGCATGGCCGCCTGCGCACCGGTGCTTCTGGAGCCGGTGATGAAGGTCGAGATCGTCACGCCCTCCGACGCGACCTCGAAGATCATCGCGCTCATCCCGCAGCGGCGCGGCCAGATCCTCGGCTATGATGCGCGGCCTGACTGGCCGGGATGGGATGTCGTCGAGGCAACCATGCCGCAAGCCGAGATCGGCGACCTGATCATCGAATTGCGCTCGGCGACCGCTGGCGTCGCCAGCTACCGTGCCGTCTTCGACCACATGGCTGAACTCACCGGGCGTCTCGCCGACGAGGCGATGAACACCAACGGCAAGGCTGCCTGATTCCATCTGATGCATGTCGCCCAAAACTGCGCAGCGGTTTTGGGACAACGACATGCATGAGAACAAGGATGCCACGTTCCCCTCGAACCTCGGTTCGAGGGGCCAAATGAAAACGACGCCCGGCGGGGACCGGACGTCGTTTTATCTGCGGACCGTTTCCTTGGGAGGTAAAACGGCAGGTCCGCCGCATTGGTGCCGTCGAGCTTCGGCGGCAGAAACGGTTCGGACGCGGTAGCCGCCTGAGCCCGGGCCGTCCGAGTGATGCCCCCATCTCCCGCACGACCACACCGCGTCCTATCGTCTGGATAGCACGTGCCGGGCGTCCGTGTCATGTTACCTGAGGTTACATGTCACTGTTACGTGGCAACTCTGATGAATTTTTGAGTCGCTCCGGCAGAGCTCGGGCAACAAAAAAGCCGGATCAACGAAGATCCGGCTGAGTTTGATTGGAAGTGCCTGTTAAGGCTAACCTCCAGAGGGGAACACTCTAGGGCGCTAATGGGAGGAGAACGCGCCCAGGAGATGATCTATATATCTGCTCATCATGCCCAAGAAACAAGCATCTATTTTGCAACACACGCATGCAAAAAGACGCAGGCTGTGGTCTAACCCATTCCGAGAGCCGATAGGACCAGCAAAATCAACGAAACGGAGCGCACGGAGACGCGATTCTCACTACAGAATCACCAATCGCGATCGGTTTCTGTCCCCAAATGCCAAAAACGCGTAATGACGTGGAAGCAGGCAGCAACCGTTCATTTCTCAGGCAGTCAGGGAGGAAGCACCCAATGCGGACGTTTTCGGCGATCGCCGGCAGCGCAGCGTTCTTCATCGCCGCACCCGGCGTGGTAGCCGGGCTGGTGCCCTGGCTGTTGACCGATCGCTGGGGCTTGCCATGGTCGAGCCTGCCGGGCTTCGTCCCTGTTGGCGGGCTCCTGATCGTCGCCGCGACAGCTGCGCTGCTGCATGCCTTTGGCCGCTTTGCGCTCGAGGGGCTGGGCACGCCCGCTCCGGTCGCGCCGACCGAGAGACTGGTGATCGGCGGCATCTACCGCCATGTCCGCAACCCGATGTATGTCGCGGTGCTGTCGATCATCCTCGGCCAGGCGCTGCTGTTCTCGAGCTGGACGCTTGCCGCCTACGCCGTCATCGGCGCGATCGCCATGGTGTCGTTCGTCAGGCTCTATGAGGAGCCGACATTGGCCCGCCGCTACGGCGCGCAATACGAAGCCTATCGCCACGCTGTGCCCGGCTGGCTGCCTCGGCTGACGCCCTGGCGCGGGTGAGCCGAAGAAACCAAGCTGCGCCGTTCCAGGGCATGTCGAGATTCAGGTCAGGCCGGACCGATCGACATGCCCTCAAAAAGACCAGCTTCGGGCCTTGGCAATGATGAAATCGCGAAAGACATGCAGCTTGGCCTGGTTCTTCATCGCGTCCGGATAAGCGAAATAGGTGTCGAAGGACGGCACTTCGGTCGCCGGCAGCAATTGCACCAGGTCGGAGTCCTTGCTGATCACATAGTCGGGCAGCATGGCGATGCCGGCGCCGCCCTGCACCGCACGCTTGATCGACAATATGTCGTTGATCTGCAGCGTCGGCACCCTTTGTCCGCCTTCGAAATCGCCAACCGTTTCCAGCCAGTTCAGCTCCGACAGATGCGACGGCACCGGCACGCCGAAGGTGACAATGCGATGGCTCTTCAGTTCGGCCACGGAAGCCGGCTTGCCGTGCTTGGCGACATAGGTGGGTGAGGCATAGAGGTGGAAATGCACGGTGAACAGGCGGCGTTGGATCAGGTCCGGCTGCTGCGGCTGGCGCAGCCGGATGGCGCAATCGGCCTGGCGCATGGTCAGGTCCAGTTCCTCGTTGGCGAGGATCAGCTGCAGGCTGATTTCTGGATAGAGCTCGATGAACTCCTGGACCCGCTCGGTCAGCCAGCCGGCGCCCAGCCCGACGGTGGTCGTCACCCTGAGCACGCCGGAGGGGCGGTCCTTGGTCTCGGTCAGCCGCGACTTGATGGTTTCGAGCTTCATCAGCACGTCATGCGCCGTGCGGAACAGCATTTCGCCCTGCTCGGTCAGCACCAGCCCGCGGGCGTGGCGGTTGAACAGCGGCACGCCGACATCATGCTCGAGCGCGCTGACCTGCCGCGAGATCGCCGATTGCGACAGATGCAATGTCTCGGCCGCATGGGTAAACGACCCCGCCTCCGCCGCAGCGTGAAACACGCGTAGCTTGTCCCAGTCCAACGCCATGATTCCCCTCGTTCCGTTTTGGCGTCTGAATGAAAAATCAGGCTTTTACACGGCCTTTATAAGCCGCTTTCTGAACTCTCTCTACTCCGCCGCTTCGCGGAGCACTTCGATGCCGGCCAGATACTTCTCCGCCTCGAGTGCCGCCATGCAGCCGAGCCCTGCCGCCGTCACCGCCTGGCGGTAGATGTCGTCGGTCACGTCGCCCGCCGCGAACACGCCGGGAACGTCGGTGCGGGTCGAATCCGGCGCCGTCCACAGATAGCCGTTCGGCTTCTGCTTCAGCTTGCCGGCAAACAGCTCGACCGCCGGCGCGTGGCCGATGGCCACGAACACGCCGTCGACCTTGAGATGCGTTTCCTGGCCGGTCACCGCATTGCGCAACTTCAGGCCTTCGACCGAAGGCGGCAGGGGCGCCTTGCCGGGACGGCCGGTGATCTCGTCGACGATCGTGTCCCAGATGACACGGACATTGTCCTTCTTCAGGAGCCGCTCGCGCAGGATCCGCTCGGCGCGGAAATCGTTGCGCCTGTGGATGACGGTCACGCTCTTGGCCAAGTTCGACAGATAGAGCGCTTCTTCCACCGCCGAATTGCCGCCGCCGATCACCGCGACATCCTTGCCGCGGTAGAAGAAGCCGTCGCAGGTGGCGCAGGCCGAGACGCCGAAGCCCATGAAGGTCTGTTCGGTCGGGATGCCCAGCCATTTGGCTTGCGCGCCGGTGGCGATGATCAGCGCGTCGGCGGTGTAGGTGGTGCCGGAATCGCCCTTGGCGCGGAACGGTCGCACATTGAGGTCGACCTCGGTGATGATGTCGTTGATGATGTCGGTGCCGACGTGTTCGGCCTGCTTCAGCATCTGCTCCATCAGCCACGGACCCTGGATGGGGTCGGCGAAGCCGGGATAGTTCTCGACATCGGTGGTGATCATCAACTGGCCGCCCTGCTGCAGGCCGGCGACCAGCATCGGCTTCAGCATGGCGCGCGCGGCGTAGACCGCCGCCGTATAGCCGGCCGGGCCGGAACCGATGATGAGAACGGGCGCATGCTTGGTGTTCATCTGGAAGCCTCTGCGGAGGGCTGCCGGCAATTGCGGCATGGAAAACTCGTCGATATCGCGCGTAATGTAAGTGTTGCCCACGACGCCAGCAAGGCAAGTTGGCATTCGTCCCCGGAAAGCTTTGTCGCACCCTGTCGCTGCTTTGATCCTCCGAAATATTCCGAGCGAGGGATGGAATGGACAGCGAAGTCGTTTAATTACAAAATCACGCAAGATTCTTGCGTGTTGCCCCTGACTTATCGAGAGCCCTCATGCCGCTCAAGGCCGATCTCGACGCCATCGACTGGAAGATCCTGCGCGAACTTCAGGCCGATGGGCGCATGACCAATGTCGAACTGTCGAACCGCGTTGGCATTTCGGCGCCGCCGTGCCTGCGCCGCGTCAAGCGGCTGGAGGAAGCCGGCATCATCCGCGGCTACCGTGCCCTGCTCAACGCGCCGGCGCTTGGCCTCGATGTCGTCGCCTTCTGCCTGATCGGCCTGCATCACCAGGCCGATGCCGAGCTGCGCACCTTTGCCGAGCGCACCCGCGGCTGGCCGATCGTGCGCGACGCCTGGATGGTGTCGGGGGAATCCGATTTCCTGCTGCATTGCGTGGCGAGCGACCTCGGTGCCTTCCAGACCTTCGTCATCGAGGAACTGACCTCGACCCCGAATGTCGACACGGTGCGCACCGCACTCACCATCCGCCGGATCAAGGACGAAGGACTGGTCTCGTTTGCACAGCCTTGAGGCCGGTGGACGGCAGCACCACATCGAGCGTGCCCGGTCGAGGCGAATTCCCGGCTTCGCCTTACCAGGGCCGCTTTCGCATTCGACAGGCTCTGGTGTAGAAAGCGGTGGCATTCTGCCTGTCATGGCCGCCATGTTGGTTTCCTAAGGCAATTTCAGGAAAGCGTGTACGGTTTTTCGTCCGGGATTGCGTAAAAAACAGTTGGCGCAAGCAGCATAATTTCCCAGAACAGTGTGCCGCAGAGTGGGATCATGACTCGATTTTCTAGCCCGGTTTCGGCGCTTATCATCTGCATGAACGAAGCCGACATGATCGGCCCTTGCCTGGAAAGCGTCGACTTCTGCGCCGAGATCATCGTCGTCGATTCAGGTTCGACGGATAACACCCTGGACGTCATTCAAGCGTTCATCGCCAAGGGCTACCCGATAAGGCTGTTTCACAACGACTGGCCGGGTTTTCCACGGCAGCGGCAATTCGCGCTTGATCAAGCGACGCAGCCATGGTGCCTTTCGATTGAAGCCGATGAGGCCGTCGACGACCTACTCAGGCAGTCGATCATGACCGTGACGCAGCCTCGGAATGACACCATCGACGGATGGTACGTAAGACGCCGCGACAAGCTGAAAGGCTATGGCTATGCGCACCGCTGGGTGCTGCACAACAGGCTGCTGCGTCTTTTCCGCCGCGACAAGGCCACCATGGACATTGACCTGCGGGTCCACGAATCGTTCGAGGTGCCGGGCGAAACCGGTACGATTAAAAATGGCGTGTTGCTGCATCGCCGCGAAATGACCATCGCGGAGGACCTGGCAAGGGCCAACACCTACTCCAGCCTCAAGGTTGCCACGCTGGTCGAGAGAGGCAAGAAGCCCGGCTTGATAAGGCTGGTCCTGTCGCCGCTCGGCAACTTCCTGAAATTCTATCTGGCCAAGCGCTACTTCCTGTGCGGCCGGCACGGCTTCGTCTATTCGATGATGGTGATGGTGTATTCGTTCGCCACCGAGGCCAAGCTTTATGAAGCTTGGCGAGACAACGACCCGGCGTGAGCCGTCACGGCTCGCCTGCGCCGAGTGTCGCTATTGCGGCGAGCAGGCCGCCAAAATCCTCGCGATCGCGCCAGGGCCTGACCGCGAAGCCCGATTGAACAACCGCTTCGCCGTCGACCAGCCAGCCCTGCGAGAGGCCGGCACGCTGTCCCGCCTCCATGTCCGCCGGCTTGTCGCCGACGATCAGCGAGCGCTGCAGATCGAGCCCGAAACGTCTGCCCGCCTCCAGCAGCATGCCCGGATTGGGCTTGCGCATCGGATGATCGGCGATCGCAAGCGGCCCCTCGCCCGCCTCGTGATAGGCGCAGGCAAGGACCATATCCACGAACGCGTTGTCGGCGCGCAGCAGGTCGAGCACGCGGCCGTTGACGGCGGCGAAATCGCCCCAGCCGTAATAACCGCGCGCGATGCCCGACTGGTTGGTGACGATGATGACGGGAATGCCAGCCCGATTGGCGGCACCGATCGCCGCAGCGATATCCTCGCGCAGGACCATTTCGGCCGGATCATCGGGATAGCCGGTATCGACATTGATGGTGCCGTCGCGGTCAAAGAACAGCGCCGGAGTGCCGGCGGGAAACATCTTCGAGCCGACCCGCTCGACCCATAGGCCGGGCTCCTGGAGCGGATAGGGTTCGGGCTTCACGACAGCGTCCCGTCAGCCATTGCTGAGACGCGCTTCGACCACTTCGCACAGATGGTGATAGAGGCACAGATGCCCCTGCTGGATGATCGGCGTCGAGGTCGAGGGCACGTTGAGCAGGATGTCGGACAGCGGCTTGAGCTTGCCGCCGGTGTCGCCGGTCAGGCCGATCACCGTCATGTCCATCATCCGCGCCTGTTCGGCGGCGGCGAGAATGCTCGGCGAATTGCCGCTGGTCGAGATTGCCAGCAGCACGCCGCCCGCCGAGCCATGCGCCTCGACCTGGCGCGAAAACACCGTGTCGAAGCCATAATCATTGCCCCAGGCGGTCAGCACAGCGGCATTGGCCGGCAGCGCGATGACATTGTAGGCCTTACGCTCCTTGAGGAAGCGGCCGACCAGTTCGCCGGCGATGTGGATGGCATCGCTGGCCGAGCCGCCATTGCCGCAGATCAGGAAGGCTTTGCCCTGCGAAAGAGCCGTCACGACGGCGCTCACTGCCCGCTCCATCTCGCTGGTCAGGTCGCGCTCGACCATGGCGGAAATCGCGGCCGCCGAGCGGACCAGGTAGTCGTTCAAGTTAGACATGAATTCCTCAGTTGGTGGTGCCGCCAGCGCGCAATTTGCCAATGGTGCTGGTGGTGCTTTTGCCGGCGACGAGATCGACCAGCACGACGCGTCCGCCCGCTTTCTTCACCACATCGGCACCGACCACGGTGTCGATCGTGTAGTCGGCGCCCTTGACCAATATGTCGGGCAGCAGCACTTCGATCAGCGCCAAGGGCGTGTCTTCCTCGAACACCACGACCGCATCGACCGAGGCAAGGGCTGCGAGCACACAGGCGCGGTCATGCTGGTCGTTGACCGGCCGCCCGGCACCCTTCAGCCGCCGCACCGAGGCATCGCTGTTGAGGCCGAGCACCAGCCGGTCGCACTGGCTGCGCGCCGCGTGCAAGAGACTGACATGACCGGCATGCAGGATGTCGAAGCAGCCATTGGTGAAGCCGACGCTCAAGCCCTCTTCCTTCCACGCCGCCACCATGCGTGCGGCTGACGTGGCATCGAGGATGGCGTCCTTGTGGGCGGTCGGCCCGTGCGAGCGGAACAGCGCACCGGTGAGTTCCTCGACCGTCAGCCGCGCTGTGCCGCGTTTTCCCACCACGACGCCGCCGGCGGCATTGGCGATCGAGGCCGCCGCGACGGGGTCGGCACCGGCCGCCAGCGCCAATGCAAAGCTCGCGATCACCGTATCGCCGGCGCCCGAAACGTCGAACACTTCGCGCGCCTGGGTCGCGATGTGGCGCGCCTCGGTCGGGCCGACCACGCTCATGCCCTTTTCGCTGCGCGTCGCAACGACGAAGTCGAAGCCATGCGCCGAAATCAGCTGGCGCGCCGCCGCAACAATCTCGTCATCGGCGAACACGGCATGGCCGACGGCTTCGCCAAGCTCCTTGCGGTTGGGGGTGATGGCGGTCGCCCCGGCATAGCGCACATAGTCGCGGCCCTTGGGATCGACCAGCACCGGCTTTCCCGCCTCGCGGCAGATGGCGATCAGGTCGCCGGCGACGCCGTCGAGCAATATGCCCTTGCCGTAGTCGGACAGGATGACGATGTCGGCGCGCGTCAGCGCCGCGCGGAAATGCTGGATCAAACCGGCGCGCTCTGCGGCGCCGAGCGGCTTGATCTCCTCCTCGTCGAAGCGCAGCACCTGCTGGTTGAGCGCGCTGAAACGGCTCTTCGACGAGGTCATGCGGCCACGCTCCTGCGCCAGGCCCACCGTGTCGGCGCCGAGTTCGCGCAGCATGCGCACGAGATTGTCTCCGGCGGCGTCAGTGCCGATCACCGACACGGGAACCGCGGATGCGCCGAGCGAGACGATGTTGGCGACGACATTGCCGGCGCCGCCCATCGTCGAGGTTTCGCCGCGCCCGTGCAGCACCGGGATCGGCGCTTCCGGCGAGATCCGTTCGATGACGCCGTTGACGAAGCGGTCGAGGATGAAGTCGCCGACCACCAGCACGGTGGCCTGGCCGAACCGCGCAATGGCGCGGTGCAGGGGTTCGGGAGAAGGCGGATTGTGCTTGATCATGTCACTGGCAACGCTTGGAAAAGGCCGATTTCAATCTTGCAGGGTATCATCAATCGACGGGCCGGATCGTTCATGGCGAAGCCGATATACCGCAAATCCACGTAGCGCAACGGCTGGCCATGGCCGCGATGGCCCAGGCGGTCAGCTCTTCTGCAAGGCGACATGGACACCCAGCCCGACCAGCACCGCGCCGCCGGCCCGCTGCATCAGGCGCTGTGCGCGGCTCGAACGCCGCAGCCGGCCGATCACGGCACCCGCCAGGAACACGCAGACGACATCTGCCGAAGAAAACATCAGATTGACGATGGTGCCCAACACGACGAACTGCAGCCAGACCGGAAATGCCGCCGAGGCATCGATGAACTGCGGCAGGAAGGCCATGAAGAAGATTGCCGTCTTCGGATTGAGCACCTCGACGGTGATGCTCTCGAAAAAGGCGCGCCGCGCCGATTTCCGCTCGATCGCGGGCAGCGCCGCATCGCCCTCCACGCGCTTGCGGAACAGCGAGACGCCGAGCCAGATCAGGTAGAGCGCGCCGACCAGCTTGACCGCCATGTAGAGCGTCGGCACGGCGTGGAACAGCACCGACAGGCCGGCGGCAGCGGCGAAGACATGCACGTAGCCGCCCAAGTGGATGCCAAGCGCCGCGGTCAGCCCGGACCAGCGACCGCGCGCCATCGTCTGCGCTGCGGCATAGAGCATGGCCGGGCCGGGAATGTAGGCGAAGATCGCCGTGGTGGCGAAAAACGCGATGAGCAGTTCGGTCGACGGCATTCTTTGTCCCTCACGATCATGCCGGGCTGCACAAACCGACTGAAGCGGAAGCTTTGCGGCGCCACTGTGACATCCGCTCCGTTGCCTGCTTTATCGACAGCCCACCTTGCCTCCCTTATAAGGGCCGGAATCGGCAAGCGAAACGCGTATCAGGGCCAACAACATGATCATCGTCACGGGCGGCGCCGGCATGATCGGCTCCAACATCGTCGCCGCGCTCAACGCCGAAGGCCATGACGACATCCTGGTCGTCGACGACCTCACCGACGGCCACAAGATTTCCAATCTCGCCGATTTGCGGATAGCCGACTATCTCGACAAGGACGATTTGCTGCCCCGCATGGAGGCCGGCTCGCTCGGCCGCATCGAGGCCGTCTTCCATCAGGGCGCCTGCTCGACCACCACCGAGTGGAACGGCAAGTTCATGATGGAGGTGAACTACGCCTTCTCGAAGCGGCTGCTGCATGCCAGCCAGGCGCTGCGCGTGCCCTTCCTCTACGCTTCCTCGGCCTCCGTTTACGGCGGCGGCGCCGATTTTCGCGAGGACCCGGCGCTGGAGCGGCCGCTTAACGTCTATGCCTATTCCAAGAAGCTGTTCGACGACTATATCAGGCGCACCATCTTCGATACCGACCATTCGCAGGTTGCAGGCCTGCGCTACTTCAACGTCTATGGCCCGCGCGAGGCGCACAAGGGCGCCATGGCTTCGGTCGCCTTCCATCTGTTCAACCAGGTCGAACGGGGCGAGAACCCAAAACTGTTCGGCGCCTATGATGGGTTCGGACCCGGCGAACAAAGCCGCGACTTCATCCATGTCGGCGATGTCGCCGACGTCAATCTGTGGCTGTGGAAGCGCGGCTCGAGTGGCATCTTCAATTGCGGCACCGGCCGCGCCCAGCCGTTCCGCGCCATCGCCGAAACGGTGATCGACACGTTGGGTAAAGGCGAGATCGAGTTCATCGAATTCCCCGACCATCTCAAGGGCAGCTACCAGAGCTTTACACAAGCTGATATGTCCCGTTTGCGCGCAGTCGGTTACAATGGCCAATTCCGGACAGTGGAAACCGGTGTCAGAGACTATGTCGAATGGCTGAAAGCCCAACGATCCTCGTGATCGGCCCACGCTGGGTGGGCGACATGGTGATGGCGCAGTGCCTGTTTTCGGCGCTGAAAGAGCTGCATCCCAACGCAGCGATCGATGTGCTGGCGCCTGCCTGGGCCGCACCGCTGGTCAAGCGCATGCCCGAAATCCGCCAGCAGATCGACTTTCCGCTGAAACCCGGCGCGCTCGAATTCACCCATCGCCGCCGCTTCGGCCGCCTGCTGCGCGGCCGCTACGACATGGCCTATGTCCTGCCGGGCAGCTGGAAATCGGCACTGATTCCGTTCTTTGCCCGCATTCCGCGCCGTTTCGGTCATTTGCGCGAAATGCGCTATGGCCTCTTGACCGACATCGTGCCGCTGCCCGACAGCGTCAAGCGACGCACGGCGCAGGCCTATTTCGGCCTCGCCCAGGGCGGCGGCTTCCGGGCGCCACGGCTGACCGTGGACGCGAAAAACCAGGTCGCCCTGCTCGACCGCTTCGGGCTGGCGCCGCAGAAATTCGTCGCCCTGATGCCTGGCGCCGAGTTCGGCCCGGCCAAGCGCTGGCCGAGCGAAAGCTATGCCGGGCTTGCCCGTGATTTTATGGCGAAGGGTTTGAAGGTCGCGCTGTTCGGCTCGAAGAACGACCGCGACGTGACGGCGGAGATAGCCGCCCTCGCCCCCGGCGTTGTCGACCTCGCCGGCCAGACGAGGCTGGAGGACGCCATCGACCTGATATCAGTGGCAAGGCTGGCGGTGTCCAACGACAGCGGGCTGATGCATGTCGCCGCCGCCGTCGGCACGCCGATCGTTGCCGTCTATGGCTCGACCTCGCCGCAAAATACGCCGCCGCTGGCCGAACGGCGCGAACTGGTCTGGCTCGGCCTGTCCTGTTCGCCTTGCCACCAGAAGGTCTGCCCGCTCGGCCACCTCAACTGCCTGAAGACGCTTGAAGTCCAGCAGGTCGCGGCGGCGGCGAAACGCCTGCTGGAAATCCCGGCAGCCGCATGAAGGTCCTCATCGTCAAGACGTCGTCGATGGGCGATGTCATCCACACCTTTCCGGCCGTCGAGGATGCCCGCCTTGTCAGGCCGGACGTATCCTTCGACTGGTGCGTGGAAGAGGCATTCGCCGGCATCGTGACGCTGCATCCGGCGATCGACAGGATCCACACGGTGGCGATCCGGCGCTGGCGCAAGGCACTGCTCGACGGCGGCACCTGGCGCGAAGCGGCCGCCTTGCGCCGCACCTTGCGCGAATGCCGCTACGACCTCGTCATCGATGCGCAGGGCCTGCTGAAATCAGCCCTGGTGGCACGACAGGCGGGCGCACCGATCGCCGGCTTCGACCGGTCGAGCGCGCGCGAACCTTCAGCGACGCTGTTCTACGACGTCACCTACGCCGTGCCGCGCGACCTGCACGCCATCGAACGAACGCGGCGGCTGTTCGGGCTGGCGCTCGGCTATCGGCCCGATCTTTCGAGACTGGACTCCGGCATCGTCCCGCCGCCCGGCAATCTGGCCGGCATCGCCGGAAAAATCGCCTTCCTGCTGCACGGCACCAGCCGTGAGGACAAGAAATGGCCGGTCCAAGACTGGATCGAAACCGCCCGCCTGCTGGTTGAAAGAGAAATGACGCCGTTCACCACATGGTCGAACGAGCGCGAAAAGGCGGCGGCCGAAGCGATCGCGAACGCCGTACCGTCAACGATCGTAGTCCCAAAATCACCACTGGCCGACATCGCCGCGATCATCGGCCGCTCGACGCTGGTCGTCGGCGCCGACACCGGGCTGACCCATCTCGCCAGCGCCTTCGGTCTGCCGACGGTTGCGGTGTTCCTGGCGACCGAGCCAGGCCTCACCGGCCCGCGCGGGCCCTATGCGTCGACGCTCTTGGCCGCACCCGGGGAGCGTGTAACGCCGGCGGAAGTGGTGGGCGAGGCAGAGAGGCTGCTGGAGCTTGGTCGGACCAGTACCGGCAGAGATTGATTTATTCAATCAATTCAATTGGAAACGTTGGCGCCGCCCCTCATTGCCCTGCCGGCATTTCTCCCCGTATAGTGACGGGGAGAAAGAAGCTGGCCGCAACGCCAACGCCTTACTTGCAACGCTAAAAATTGGCGAAATTATTGATGAAGGCGTCCTTCTCCCCGTTCACGGGGAGAAGATGGCGGCAGCCAGATGAGGGGCGGCGCGGCGTTCGGGATTGAAACAAAGGCCCCCGCTTTGGATCCCTAAATAAACTGCACCTGGACGATCTCATACCCCCTGGCACCGCCTGGCGCGTTGACCTCGATGGCGTCGCCGACTTCCTTGCCGATGAGCGCGCGCGCGATTGGCGAGGAGATCGAGATGCGGCCGGACTTCACGTCGGCTTCCTGGTCGCCGACGATCCGGTAGGTCTTCTTTTCCTCGGTGTCCTCGTCGACCAGCACCACGGTGGCGCCGAACTTGACCTTGTCGCCGCTGAGCTTGCTGACATCGATCACTTCGGCGCGCGCGATATAATCTTCAAGCTCGTTGACCCGGCCCTCATTGAGGCTCTGCGCCTCTTTGGCGGCATGGTATTCGGCATTTTCGGAAAGGTCGCCATGCGAGCGCGCCTCGGAGATGGCCTCGATGATGCGTGGCCGCTCTTCCTGCTGGCGCCAGCGCAGCTCTTCCTTCAATGACGCGAACCCCTCGCCTGTCATCGGGACCTTGTTCATGATGCCTGACCTTTCCTGCCGCCACCCCCGCGTTTCGGGGAAAGCCTTGTCGATGGGTACAAAAAGAAAACGGTCCGACAGCCTCGGGCTAACGGAACCGTTTCACCGCAATTTCCTTGAATATAGCAATCTTCGCGGGTTTTTCACGCCAAAAAAACGGTTTTGCAAAAATCATCTACCGCTTTCACAAATGCCATCGCTGCTTTCGCAAATGCCGTCGGGTCAAATGCCAATTGCGGATGGCCGGCAACAAAAATCCGGCCGCGATCGCTCGCGGCCGGATTGAGAAGCACAGGGAGCCGAATCAGCTCCGCATGAAATGATCGATCTGCTCCGACAGCATGCCGTATTCTCGCGACCCCTTGCCGGTCCGCTTCTCGATCTCCATCAACTGCTGCTGGGCGCCGGCCAGATCGCCGATCTGCAGATGCGCCTCGCCGAGATACTCGCGCACCAGTGTATAGTTGGGATCGATACGCAGCGCTTCCTCGTAATAGCCGAGGCCGACGGTGACGCGGCCGGAATGGCGGTGCGAATAACCGAGATAGTTGAGGATGCGCGGATCCTGCTTGTTGGCGGCGAGGCTGAGCACGGCGATCGCCTCGTCATAGCGCCCGGCCAGCGCCAGCGAATGGCCTGCATCATAGATGCTGTCGTCGTCCAGCATGCCTTCCTGGGGTGCGACGCACTTTTTCTTCTTCTTGTCCCAGACTTCGCCCTTCTTGCACTGGGTGACAGTCTGATCGCTGCCACCGCTGCTGCCGGCGGCGAACGCCGGAACGGCAAGGAACTGCAGCGCGACAAGGGCAGTCGCCGCCTGGATCAGCATTCTTTTATGCATCGAAGCCTCCTTGAGGGGTGAGAATGCAACACTAACGCCGGACGGCCTGGGTTTCATCCCGGAAAAAAGCATACGGCAGAACATCAGGTGACGGATGCTGTAAATCCGCTATCATCCAAGCAAACGACCTGACGGAGACGGCCCGTGCAGCGGCGGCTTGAAAAGGACTGGGAGCTTTCGATCGGCCCCGACACCGTGCGCCTGTTTATCCTCAAGGCCAAGGCACTGAGTGCCGCCGTCAACGAGGATTATGCCGATGGCGCCGAGCATGAGGTCGAACTCGATGGCGAGGCGCATGCCAACCACCATCATGACGGCCTCGCCGAGGAGAGTTCCGAAAACCTCACCGAGGAAGAGCTGCGCGAGCTGATCAACGACCTCAATGTCGATGAAGCAGCCGAACTGGTCGCACTGGCCTGGGTCGGTCGCGGCGACTACGACGCCGCCGAATGGGTGGACGCGCTTGCCGCGGCGCGCGAACGCGCCAACAAGCGCACGGCAAAGTATCTGCTTGGCATGCCGCTGCTTGCCGACTGGCTGGAGGAAGGGCTGGAAGCGATCGGCGCGTAACGCCGTGGTTACCGTTCGTGATGGGGCGCAGGCAACCTCCTTGCGTTGGCGCCGTTGACGGCGATGGCGTCGTTTGTCTTTTCCCAAACCTGCAGAGTAGCATTGGTCGTGGCCGTCACGGCTTTGCTGGTTGCGCCAGCCGACGCCAGGCATCGGCACCGGCACCACAAGCTGCGTGCGCCGCATGTGGAGCAGCCGCTGACACCGCGGGTCGACCAGCCGCTGAAACGGCGGGGCGAGCGGCCGCTGAAACGGCGGAGCGAGCAGCAGGTCAAGCCGAGCCAGACACAGCAGAAAACGCAGGAGCCGCTGCCATCGCCTGCCGATGTTCCGGTGCCTCAGCCACGTCCCGTAGACGCGCCGAAGGCCGACGCTTCAAAGACCGAGGGCGACCAGAAGACGGAAGCTCCAGGGAGCGGCGCAGCGGGCCGGTTCAATGAAGAAAAATCCCATCAAAAAAAGCAGGCCCGCCCCGAACCATCGGCCAATACGGAAAGCGAGCCGGAGCCCCCGGCTGTAGCGCCGACGCCGCCACAAAAGCCCGACACCGCAGAACCTGAGGTTCAGCCGCCGCCCATCGCCCCGCAGCCGCCGCAAAAGCCGGCCGATGCAGGCGACAAGAAAATGCTCCCCGACCCGCGCTCGGCCGATCTTCCCGACGCGAAAATGCCGGAAGAGGAAGTCGCTTGCCGCGAGCGGCTGAAAACGCTCGGCGTCGAGTTCGAGGAACACAAGGCGGAAAGCAATCCCGAAATCGGCTGCTCGATCCCCTACCCGATCGTCCTGAAGACACTTGGCAAGTCAATCGCCATCGCCCCCGGCACCGAGCTCAATTGCCCGATGGCCGAGGTGGCGGCGCGTTTTGCCGCAAATGTCATCCAGCCGGCCGCGAAAGCCGATTTCGGCGCCGATCTGAAATCGATCGGCCAGGCATCGGCCTTTGTCTGCCGGCCGCGTCACGGTACACGAAAACTGTCGGAACACGCCTTCGGCAACGCGCTCGACATCGCCAGCTTCACGCTGTCGGACGGCAAGAAGGTCGAAGTCGGCCCGACGCCGCCGGAAAAGGACGCGAAATTCCTCAACGCCGTGCGCAAGGCAGCCTGCGGACCGTTCAAGACCGTGCTCGGACCAGGCGCCGACCCCGACCATGCCTTGCATTTCCATCTCGATCTCGAACCGCGCCGCCATGGCGGCACCTTCTGCCAGTGAGCATGGTCGGCCGAGACCGCGTGCCGCAATTCGGCCGCAGGCATGAACGCGGGCGCTGAGTTTTCCTTTACCCTTGATCGTTAAAATGCCGGATATCCGTGAATGGGATTCCGCCAATGGCCGGCAAATTTCGCGCCGTTTTTTCAGCCGCCGCGCGCCAATCGAAACGTGCAGCGATGGTGGCCGCCGGCCTTGCCCTCGCGGCGGTTTCGGCTTGCAACACCGGCAGCGTGCTGTCGCTTGAACCGGCCGTTGATGTCGGCTCCCAGACGGCTGCCGTGCCGCAATATACGGGCATGCAGAAGCTTGTTCCCTCCAATCCCTACATGACGACGGCCGCCTATCCGCGCATGGATGAGCCGATGTCGCCGGTCGAGCAGATGCCGGCCAGCGAAACCGACTGCCGCCAGCAGCTGAAGCGCCTCGATGTCGCCTACACCGACCTGGCGCCGATCCATGAAGGCCAGTGCGGCATCGACTACCCGGTCAAGGTCTCGGCCATCGGCAGCATCCAGATGAAACCCGCGGCGACGCTGACCTGCGATATGGCCGCCACCTTCGCCGGCTGGACCAAGAACGAACTCGTTCCCTCCGCCCGCTGGCGCTATTTCTCCGGCGTCAAGACCATCCACCAGGGCTCCAGCTATTCCTGCCGCAACATCGCCGGCGAAGGCGTGCTGTCGGAGCACGGCAAGGGCAACGCGCTCGACGTCATGAGCATCGAACTCAACAATGGCGACGACATCGACGTGCGCAAACCCGGTCTGTTTGCCTTCCGCACCCGCGGTTTCCTCAACAATGTGCGCGCCGACGGCTGCCAGTATTTCACCACAGTGCTTGGCCCCGGCTACAATTACGACCACCGCAACCACTTCCACTTCGACATCAAGAACCGCAGGAACGGTTATCGCGCCTGCCGCTAGGGCACGATCCCGAAAAGTGGATACCGGCTTCGGAAAAGATCGTGCTCAAACACCGAGATAGAGCCCATCCCGATTCCATCGGCATGGGACAGACTCTAGCAAAAGATCAGGCGGGATCAGCGCCACCGGTGGAAGCGATGATTTGGCGCGCCACCAGATCCTGGATATGCCACAAATTCCTGTCGCGAATACCGCTCTCCTCAAGTTTGCCGACGGTCCGGAACAGATACTGCGCCGACGAGCCCCAATGTCCGGCAGCCCGGGCCAGCGTGTCGGCAACCTGTTCCAACGGCTGCCGGCCGGCGTAGGCCCTGCCGTCTGGCGCGGCGACGAAAGCCAGGGCGATCAGCGGACCCTCCTTGGTCCCGACCTTGATCCAGCGCGGCACGTTGGTTGGCGGGTTCGCATCGATCTCCCGGCGCAGCAATTGGCCGAGCTGTCCGAAATGATCTTCGGCCGGCAGTCGGTAAACAATGCCGTTGCAACTGCCACCACGGTCGAGGGCCAACATCAGGGCCGGCAAATCGCGGGTTCCGCGCCAGCGCGTCAGCTTCAGGCAGAATGAGCGGTGCCACCCTTGCGCCGTGGCCGGGCGCTGTTCGACATGGACGAATTCGGGATTCCAGATTAGCGAACCGTAGGCAAAGACCCACAGCGTTTCGGGCTGGTATTCGACAAGCAGCTGTTCGACAAGGTCATCGAACTCCGCGTCGGTATGCTCGCTGGTTCCAGGCTCTGGACCGGGATCAGGCTCGATACGATCGACCTTGGCGACGAGGTCGGCGGTCAACGCCATCGATCTTTGGCCTGCCGGCTTTCGCTTCATTCCTGCCCCCTCACAAAAACGATGGCTGACGATAGACCGACTGCGCGCGCCTGGCCATTGATTTCCAGGGTTCGTCAGGCAACAGATACCGCACAGATCGAGCCTCCTTCATGAGCCAGCGAAGTTTTCGGCGACGCGTTGCAATCTGGGTGGCGGCCTTGTTGGCCGCCTATCTGGCGCTCGCCTATTTCGCCGCGCCGGAATTCTGGACATTCCGGGATCGCGGCTTTCGCACCCATCGCTTCGAGATGGTGACGCACACGCCGCAGGGCATTCCGGGTGATCCGATCAATGTCGGCCTTGTCGGCACGCAGAAGGAGGTGGTCCATGCCTTCGCCGTCGCCGGCTGGGACACTGCCGACGCCGTAACCTTGAAGACCGCGATCGAGATCGGTGAAAGCGTGCTGTTCGACCATCCCTATCCGGATGCGCCGGTCAGCCGGCTGCTGTTCGACGGCCGCGCCCAGGATCTTGCTTTCGAAAAACCGGTGGGAGCCAGCGCCGACCGGCGTCATCATGTCCGCCTCTGGCAGACCGGCGCGACCGGCGATGACGGCCGGCCGCTATGGCTTGGTTCTGCCAGCTTCGATCGCGGCGTGGGGCTGAGCCACGATACCGGCGCCATCACCCATCATATCGGCCCCGACATCGATGCCGAACGCAATTTCCTGATGCGCGATCTGGCCACCGCCGGCACGCTGATCTCGACCAGCGACATGGCCGGCATCGGCGCCACCAGCACCGGGCGCAATGGCGGCGGCGATCCCTATTTCACCGACGGCGAGGCAGTTGTCGGCGTGTTGAAACAACTGCCATGAGATCATTTGCCCAAAAGTGGTTCCGGTTCTGGGACAACGACATGCATCAGAACAAAGACTTAAAAGCGCGACGCCCGGATCCGTTTAAAGGCGACGCGCTTTAGCTATTTTCGAAAACCGCGCCGCAATGCTATTGACCGCTCATGCTATACGTTGAAATCGCTATCGTGGTCGTCCTCATCTGTGTGAACGGCCTTTTGTCGATGTCCGAGCTCGCCATTGTCTCGTCGCGCCCGGCCAGGCTCAAGGCGATGATCGACCGCGGCGTCAACGGCGCCGGTCGTGCCCTTGAGCTTGGCTCCAATCCCGGCAAATTCCTGTCCTCGGTGCAGATCGGCATCACTTTGGTCGGCGTTCTCTCCGGCGCGTTTTCCGGCGCCACGCTGGGCGACCGGCTTGCCACCTTCCTGGTCTCGAACGGCATGCGCGAAAACGTCGCCGATCCGCTTGGCGTCGGCATCGTCGTCGCCATCATCACCTATTTCTCGCTGATCGTTGGCGAGCTGGTGCCCAAGCAGATCGCCTTGCGCGATCCTGAACGCGTGGCCGCGCGGGCGGCCCCGGCAATGACCATCCTTGCCACCGTCTCGGCCCCTCTGGTCTTCCTGCTCGACATTTCCGGCCGCGCCATATTGTGGCTGCTCGGCCAGCGCGGCGAAAGCGAGGAGAAGGTCACCGACGAGGAGATCAAGATGCTGGTCGCCGAGGCCGAGCATCACGGCACCATCGAATCCGACGAGCGGCGCATGATCGCCGGCGTCATGCGGCTTGGCGACCGCGCCGTACGCGCCGTGATGACACCGCGCACCGAGGTTGACTGGATCAATCTGCAGTCCGACGAGAGCGCCATCCGCAAGCTTTTGATGGAAACCCAGCATTCGCGCTTGCCGGCGGGCGATGGCGGCGTCGATGTCATGGTCGGCGTCGTCCAGACGCGCGACGTGCTCGCAGCACTGCTTGCCGGTCGTGTGCTCGACCCGCGCCGGCATGTGCGCGCCGCGCCCATCGTCTATGATCAGGCCGACGCGCTGGATGTGCTGCAGAAGCTCAAGGAATCCGATGTGCCGATGGCGCTGGTGCATGACGAATATGGCCATTTCGAAGGCATCGTCACCCCGGCCGACATTCTCGAAGCCATCACCGGCGTCTTCCGGGCGGATATCGACGCCGGCGACGAGGAGAATGCCGTCAAGCGCGAGGACGGCTCATGGCTGCTCGCCGGCTACATGCAGGCCGACGAGATGGCCGACATTCTCGGCATCGACCTCCCGGAAAACCGCGACTACGAGACCGTCGCAGGCTATGTGCTGTCACACATGCATCATCTGCCGGCGACCGGCGAATGCGTCGACGCGCAGGGCTGGCGTTTCGAAGTGGTCGATCTCGACGGCCGCCGCATCGACAAGCTGATCGCCACCCGCCTGCCCGGCGCCCACCGCGAGGCGGTGCGCTGACGATCAACGCAATGTAGACCATTCGAGGGTCAGCTTTTTGACCCACCCCGGAAGTTCTGTTTCTCGCGGGATAGTGCATCAGGCTTGGGATTTTTCCCCTAGGTATTTGCGGCACCCAGGGCTAGCATAAGCCCACTGGGAGGTGGGCGATGACAAACGTCTCGATCCGCCGGGCGGACTTTATGATGGTCCTCGCCTATGCTTCGGACCTTGCCACCGGCCATTCTCGCGACTTCGCGCTGAAATCCTGCGTGCTTGCAATGCGGATCGCCGAGCTTGCGGGTGTTTCCGATGAGGTTCGGCGCAATGCCTACCAACAGTCGATGCTGCGCTATGTCGGCTGCAATGCCGACACGGACCTTCTGTCGGCCACCTTCGGCGACGAAATCGCGCTCCGCCAGGATCTTGTCGGTCTCGACATGGGCAATCGTGCGGAACTGGGCAGGGTCTTCGTGCAGGCCTTCAAGCGGTTCTACTACGATCTCGAGCCTGACGCGCAGGCCAGGGCGATCGAGGCCGCGATGTCGCAGGCGCTCGCGGTGGCCCGCCCGGTGCTCACAGCGCATTGCGAGGTCGCGCAGCGGATCGGCGAGCGGCTCGGCCTGTCCGACGAGATCCGGCGCAATCTTGGACAGATCTACGAACGCTGGGACGGCAAAGGCCTGCCGCGTGGGCTGAGTGGTGAGGATGTCCTGCCCGCCGTGCGCCTGATCACATTGGCGCAGGATGCGATTGCGCTCAGCGATGCCCTCGGCATCGACGAGATGGCCGAAACCATCGCCAGCCGCGGCGACGGCCCATACGAAGCGGATCTGGCCCGGCTCGTCTCGGCCAACGCGGCGGTCCTGATGGAGGGCATCGGCGCGACGGTCGACCGCGAGACCATTTTGGCGCTTGAGCCCGATCCGCCGGTGACGCTGGATGAGGGGGCTTGCGATGAAGCGTTCCTGGCCATAGCCGACATGATCGACATGCGCATGCCGTTTACGCAGGGCCATTCGAGGATGGTGTCGGAACTGGCCACGGGTGCGGGGAAACGGATCGGGCTGCCGGACCCTGACGTTCGCGCGCTGCGCTGGTCGGGCTGCATCCATGATATCGGCGAACTGGTGGTGCCGGTGGCGACCTGGATGCGCAACGGCCCGCTGTCTGTCCGCGAGCGCGACGCGGCACAGCTGCACGCCTATTACGGCGAACGGGCGCTGGCCTCGTTCGGCCGCGAGGGCGACGCGATGGCCGCCCTCGTGCTTCGCCATCACGAACGCCTGGATGGCTCGGGCTATCACCGCAAGGTCGGCGGCTCCGATCTGTCCCCGGCTGCAAGGATCCTGGCCGCTGCCGAAGCCTTCCAGACGTGGCGAGAGGAACGTCCGCACCGCAAGGCGCTGTCCAGCGAGGCGGCGGCGACACAGCTGCGCGCCGCTGTGCGTGACGGTTGTATCTGCCCCGACGCCGCAGAGGCCGTGTTGTCTTTCGCGGGGCAGCAGTCGCGCCGGGCTTTGCCGCGGGCGCTAGCCGGCATGACGCCGCGCGAAATCGAGGTGCTGCGCCTGATCGCCGCCGGACTGACGGCGAAGGAGGCGGCACGCAAGCTCGATATCTCGCCCAAGACCGCGGACCACCATATCCAGAGCGTCTATTCCAAGATCGGCGTGACCACCCGCGCCGCGGCCGCGCTCTATGCGGTCGAGCACGGCCTTATCCGACCGGGTGAAACGCAGGCATAGGGAATCCACCCCATGTGCACCCGCTCCGGGGCGCGCATCGTGATCCTGTCGACGGACCAATGGTGGCCGCGACTGACAAGGAGGAAATCAAATGCTTCTCGCAACGACCAAAGTGGCTGATGTCGACCACTTCATCCGTATCTTTTCGACCAAGGGCGCCGACAAGCGCCGGCTGCACGGCTCGAACGGCGCAACCGTCTTCCGCGACCCCAGCGAGCCCGACCGCGTCTGGGCGATCTTCGACTGGGACGCCGAGGGCTGGAAGAATTTCGTGTCGGATCCGGAGGTGCCCGCGATCCTGCAGGAAGCCGGCCATGTCGGCAAGCCGCAGGCGGCACTGCTGCTCGGCCACTACGAGGCCTGAGGTCCCGCCCTGCGCGCCGCCCGCCGCCCGGCGACGGCGCGCCCGACCAACCCCCAGATTTGGAGAAATCAAATGGATCCGAAACCCATCAAGATCGGCCTTATCGCCGAACTCACCGGCCCGTTGTCTTTCATGGGCGTCGCAAATGCGAACCTCACCACCATGCTCGTCGACGATATCAACGCCAAGGGCGGTTTGCTCGGCCGGCCGCTGGAGCTTGTCATCGAGGATGGCGAAACCATCGACGGCGTCGCCAAGGCAAGGACCGCGAAACTGATCGACGTCGACAAGGTCGATGTGGTCGTCGGCGGTATCTACAGCTCGACCCGCCAGGCCATCAAGAGCGAGGCGGTTACGCGGGGCAGGACGCTCTACATCTACACCGAACAGTACGAGGGACAGGAAAACGATCCCCTGATCTTCTGCACGGGGCCCGTGCCCGCGCAGCAGGTTGAACCGCTGATACCATGGCTCATGAACAGCACCGGCGCGAAAAGGTTTTATTTGCCGTCGGCCGACTACATCTGGCCCCATTTGCTGAACAAGGCCGCGAGCCGCGTGGTGCGCGCCAATGGCGGCGAGATCGTCGGTGAGGAGTATTTTCCGCTGGATACCGTCGATTTCCGGCGGACGGTGCAGCAGATCATGGCGAGCGGCACCGACGTGGTTTTCAACACCATCGTTCCGCCGGGCCTGACACCGTTCCTTGAAGAACTGCACAGGGCCGGTTTCGGCAAACGCGGCGGCAAGATCGTCTGCACCTACTTCGACGAGAACTTCTTCAATCTGGTGCCGTTCGAGCAGATCGAGGGCCTCTACAGCTGCCTCGACTACTACCAGGAACTCGACGATCCGTTCGGTCGCGCGCTCTTGCGCCGCTACAGCGAACGGTTCTCCGGCAGTGCCATGTTGACCGCGGGCAGCGGGTGCACCGGCCACTACCGGGCGATCAGGATGTGGGAAGCGGCGGTGAAGGAGGCCGGCACTGTGGAGCGCGACGCGGTCATCCGGGCGCTCGATCACGCCCGCATAAGCGAGGGACCGGGCGGCCCGGCCGAAATGGTTCCCGGCCAGCACCATGTTCGCATGAACATGTACATCGCGCAGGCGCAGGGCGGTCGATTCCGGGTTGTGAAGAACCTGGGTCCGATCGATCCCAACGAGCGCGCGCTTAGCGACGAATTCTAACTAAGCAACGCAGGCTGAATCGGCCTTGGGCGCGGCCGACTATCGCGCGTGCAGGCCAGCGAGCGTCTTGACCAGCCTCATCGTATCGGCCGGGCCCTCGTTGGCCCGTAGCCGATCCGGCACAAGCACGTGGCGGCCTGACGTGCGACCGCCCGTCAGGCCGCAGGCCGGATGTTTTGGTTGACCCGGAAGAGGTTGGTCGGGTCATATTTTTTCTTCAGGGTAGCTAAGCGATCGTAGTTGTCCCCATAGGCCGCCTTGAGTCTTGCATCGCCCTCGTCATCCATCATGAAGTTCGGGTAGGCGCCACCCAGATCGAACGGATGCACCGCCTCCCAATAGGCCTTGGTCCAGCGCGTGACCGGCCCCGCTTTCTGCGGGTTCGGATCGATCCCTGCGATGACCATCGACCATGTCGCATCGCGGCAATTCCAAGCCGTCTCCTCTTTGCCGATGCGTTGGACGGCGCCATCGATTGGATAGAGATGCATGAGCGATAGCTCGCTCGGCGTCTTCGCCGCCTGCTCGAGATGGGCGTCAATCGCCGCGTCAGACAGTGTCTTGACGAAATCGCCCCGCCAATACCACTGCATCCCCTTCGGGTAGAGCCCATCGAACATGCTCTGCACGGCGGGATAGGGCATCGTTCCCATCCAATTGAACCAAGGCGCGGGGAGCGCATCGATGAGCGGGGCTAGCGCCTCTCTACCTTTTTCCTCCGAACCGTTGTAGCAACACATCAGAAGACACATCCGTTTTCCCCAAAACTCTTCGGGGAACGGCGCGCTTGAGAGGATCGTCTTGAGCCCGAGGAAGATCCCGAGTTCCTCGGGTGCGCGCGGCAGGAACTCGCGATAACGCTGCATAATGGTGCGGGCTTGGTCCTGATCCCATGCGATCGGCCCCGCAAAGACCATGTTGACCGGGTGAAGCTGGAACACAAAACTGGTGACGACGCCGAAATTGCCGCCACCGCCGCGAAGTGCCCAGAACAGGTTGGGGTTCCGTTCCTTGCTGGCGGTAATGAAGCTTCCGTCGGCAAGCACGACGTCGGCCTCGATCAGATTGTCGATGGTCAGACCATATTTGCGCGTCAGATAGCCGTGGCCGCCACTCAGCGTCAGTCCAGCGACCCCGGTGGTCGAGATGATGCCCGCCGGTACGGCCAGACCAAAAGCATGGGTGGCGTGGTCGACGTCGCCCTGGGTGCAGCCCGCCCCTACCCGCGCCGTACGGGCATCCGGATCGACGCGCACGCCGTTCATCGCTGACAGGTCGATCACCAGACCGTCGTCGCAGCTCCCTAATCCCGGTCCGTTATGGCCGCCGCCACGTACCGCAACCAGCAAATTGTTGTCGCGGCCGAAATTCACCGCTGCGATCACGTCGGCGACGTCGACACAGCGAGCGATGATCAGCGGCCGCTTGTCGATCATGCCGTTGTAGAGCTTGCGGGCTTCGTCATAGCTGGCGTCGCCGGTGCGGATGACTTCGCCCCGGAGGCTTGCTGCGAATTTGGTAATGTCTTCGTCGTTCATGATATTCCTCCCTACCGAACCTGTCGGCCGATCGATGGACGCTAACCCCATCCCGTGCTCGCGAAAATGTCACATCGTCCAATTCTGTTGCCCGATCGTTCAGAGTAGGAGCGCGCATATGCGCGCTTGCTCATATGGCCATATTGCTGGATAGTTCGGGATGTCTGGCCGAAAAATTCGTCATTAAGGGAGTAGTCGATCGTTTCCGGAGGTGTAGTGCATGGATGTCCTTTCCGATGTGCTCCGAGCCGTTCGCCTCACGGGTGCGATCTATTTCGACGTCGACGCCAGTTCTCCCTGGGTCGGTGAGTCGCCGGGCACGGCCGAGATTGCCGCCGCCATCATGCCAGAGGCAGAGCACATCATTTCGTTTCATGCCGTGATGTCAGGCTCGTGCTGGGCCGCGCTGGGAGACGGCTCCGTGCCCCCAGTGCGCGTGAACGCCGGTGATGTCGTGGTCTTCCCCGGTGGTGTTCCGAATGTCTTGAGCTCGTCGCCCGGGGCGCGGGGCGAACCCAACATGGCAATGTATTATCGGCCGATAGACGAGCACCTGCCGTTCGCGGTGATTCATGGTGGTGGGGGAGACGAGCGGACGCGGTTCATTTGCGGGTACCTTGGCTGCGATGCGCGTCCTTTCAATCCCCTCCTCGCCGCGTTGCCGGCCATACTGTGCGCCCGCAAGCCCGTCGATGGAAGCAGCTGGGTTATCGACCTCTTTCGGCTGGCGCTGGCAGAGGGTGGCAGTGGGCGGGCGGGCGGTGAAACGATCCTCGCCAAGCTGAGCGAGCTGATGTTTGTCGAGATCATCCGCCGTCATCTCGAGACCCTCCCCGACAATTCGCGGGGGTGGCTGTCAGGCCTTCGGGATCCACACGTCGGCGAGGCGCTCCGGCTCATTCACGCACGCCCCAGGGAGGAATGGACTTTGGACCGACTCGCCCGCGAAGTAGGGCTCTCGCGCACTGCATTTGCGGGCCGCTTTACCCATTATGTCGAGGTCTCGCCGATGCACTATCTTGCTCGGTGGCGTCTGCAACTGGCGGGACGCCTCCTCGAACGACCTGATGTGAGCATCGCGCAAGCAGGTGCTGAGGTCGGCTATGAATCGGAAGCCGCCTTCAATCGCGCCTTCAAAAAGTTCGTTGGCGTTCCACCTGGTACCTGGCGCAAGGGACGTTCGGCGTTGCTGGAGGCCCAAAGGTTGCCCCCTATCGTTGTCCACTAGGAAAAAATGGCAGGGGCGTTCACGTCTCAGTCTGCGTGCCGCGCCAACGTCGCCCCAGAGCTAGAAAGCCCGTTCCTTGCGCAAGCAGACAAATTCGAGATCGGCCTGCAGGCGACCACAACACTAGGGCATCAGCACAACCTTGCCCGTCGAGCGGCGCTCGTCCAGCAGCCGGTGCGCTTCTCCCGCTTGGTCGAGCGGGAAGCGGCCGCCGATCGCAACGTGCAGCCGGCCGCTCGCCGCCAGCTGGAACAGCTCGGACAGGCTGGCTTTCAGCACGTCGGGGGAGAGCAGCGGCAGCAGCGCGAAACCTCTCAGCGACTGGTTGCGGCCGATCATCGCTTCCAGGTCTGAAGCCCCGAGTGCATAGCGGCCTAGTGCTGCAAACACCAGTTCGCCGCCGGGCGCCAGCGCCTGCAGCGACGCCGCCGTCAGTGCGCCGCCGACGGTGTCGTAGATGATGTCGGCGCCCCCGCCGCCAGTGATGTCGCGGACGCGGGCGGGCCAATCCGGCTTGATATAGTCGACGGCGGCATCGGCGCCGAGCGACAAAGCGAGATCGAGCTTGGCCTTGCCGCCGGCGGCCGCGATCACCTTGCGTGCGCCCTTCAGCCTGGCCAGTTGGACAAGCAACGAACCGACGCCACCCGACGCGGCCGGCACCAGCACCGACTTGCCGTCCGGCGGGCTTTGCCGAAGCAGGTGAAGGGCTGTAAGGCCTTGCACCATCAACGCCGTCGCATCCTCGAACGACAAGGCGTCCGGCAGTGGCACGATCAGATCAGCGTCGATCGTCACCTGCTCGGCATAGCCGCTGTGAGGACGCTGTGACACGAACAGCGGCGCGGCGACGCGGGTTCCCAGCAGCGATGCATCCACCCCGTGTCCAACAGCCTCGACGAAGCCCGCTGCCTCGACGCCGGGGATCATCGGCAGCTGCGGCGTCACCGCGTAGCCATCCCTGCGCATCAGCACTTCGAAGAAATTGATCCCGGCGGCGTGGACGCGAACCAGCACTTCGCCAGCCTGCGGCACCGGCGATGGCAGGTCAACCACCTCAAGCACGTCGGGACCGCCGAAGCGGCTGAGTTGAATGGCTTTCATGGCAAACTCCGATCGCATTGGCATCGGTCACGGTTTGCCACTATCTGCGGAGCCTCGACTACACACTCATTTGTCCCCTGCTGACCAGGAGGTGACCATGGCCAATCTGAGCAAGAGAATGCCCATCAAGAGACTGCCGATGCTGCCGGCGGAACGTGCGCTGAAAGTGATCGCGGGGCGCTGGAAGGCGGTCATTCTCTACCATCTGTTCGATGGCCCGCGACGGCTGTCCGCACTGAAGGCGATGATTTCAGGCATCACCCAGAAAGTGCTGATCCAGCAGCTTCGGGAAATGGAGGAACACGGCCTCGTCAGCCGCGAGATCTTTGCCGAAGTGCCCTCCCGCGTCGAATATTCCGCGACAAGTCTCGGCCTCAGTCTCGAGCCGATCCTGCTGGCGCTCTGCCAATGGGGCCAGCATCACGCCGACGAACTCAACGAGATGGATCGCCTCGCCGATTGCATCATCCGCCCAAGGCCGACGCGGGAGACGCACGCCTCCCACAATTGAAAAAGGGCGGCGCAAGCGCCGCCCCGAATCCTTGGGAGGATAACTCGAACCGACGGTTAGGCCGCCTTGACTTCCTCGGTGATGGCGTCGGCCTGACGCGCTGCCTTGAGCGCCTTGGCCCACCAGGCGACGTCGTTGACCAGCGCCGTGGCAGCCTGGTTCAGATGCTCGAGGTCTTCGAGCTTCTTCTCGCCCTGGCGGACGGCGAGGAAGTCGCCCCAGGCGATATGGACGGCCGACTTGACCGGCGCCATCTGCAATTCGACCGCGTGCATGCGGAGCTGCTCGACGGCGCGGGCGCCGCCGACGCTGCCATAGCCGACGAAGCCGGCCGGCTTCTTGTTCCATTCGTTGGCGGCGTAGTCGATGGCGTTCTTCAGCACGGCCGTCGGGCCATGATTGTATTCGGCGGCGGTGAAGATGAAGCCGTCATATTCGGCGACCTTCTTCTGCCAGCGCTTCGCTACTTCGTTCTGCGACGGCGCCCAGGCGGAGGATGCGACCTCGTCGAAGAACGGCAGCGGGAAGTCGCGCAGGTCGACGACTTCGACGTCGATATCGGCATGCGCTTTGGCGATCTTGGCGATCCATTGGGTCGGCACATCGGCGAAGCGCGCGGCGCGCGTCGAACCGACGATGATGGCGATTTTTGGTTTTGACATGGGGGCTCTCCATAAGTAAAGCTGGTATCATTTAGATACCGGCGCTATATGAGATACTGTCAACTCGATGCGCAAGGAGGCACCTTTTTGTTACTGAGGAACCCGCTTAACACCGAAGATTGCCGCGCCGTTTCGGAAATCCTGCAGCGCGTCGGCGACAAATGGACCGTTCTCGTGGTCGGCAAGCTCGGCCAAGGACCGTTGCGATTCAATGAGTTGCGCGCCGCTGTCGGCGGCATTTCGCAGAAGATGCTGACCACCACTTTGCGCGGATTGGAGCGTGACGGCTTCGTTACCCGCACCGTATTCCCAACCATTCCGCCGCGCGTCGATTACGAGCTGACCGAACTCGGCCATGAATTGCTGATCCCGGTCAGCGCACTCGGCGAATGGGCGCGCATCAACACCACGCGCGTGCGGGCAGCACGTGAGAAATTCGACGCCACGCATGCCTGAAGCCTTTGTATTGCAAGGGTTTTCGCCGATGGCTGCGCTAGCGACATTGCATTCCGTCGGCGGCTGTTGATCCGTTTCGGTTCTGGCTTTTCAGACAGACGCCGTCAGCAGACAAGGCAAAGCCGCAGCGACACCTGCCAGCGCGGCGTTCAGCGATCGTTGACTGATTGTCTTCGTCCCAGTCGCAACCAACACAATCAAAAGACCGTGCGGCGGCCCATTTCGCATCTGCCGCGTGTTACCCGGCATGGCTGTGCGCCGAAGCCCCGGTCAGCCTTCCGCCGGAACCGCCTTTGGTTTGCCCTCGCCATCCAGCGCCACCATGACGAAATCGGCATGGGTGACCTTCTCCATCAGGTCGGAGAGGTAGCGCTGCGCCCAGGCCTCGACCTTGAGCGTCATAGAGGTGCGGCCGACGCGCTCGACATGGGTGTAGATACACAGCGTGTCGCCGATCTTCATCGGCTTGGCGAACGACATTTCCTTGACCGCCGCCGTCACCACGCGGCCCTTGGCGCGCTCGGCCGCACGGATGCCGCAGGCAAGGTCCATCTGCGCCATCACCCAGCCGCCGAAGATGTCGCCCGCCGCATTGGCATCCGAAGGCATGGCCAGCGTGCGCAGCGTCAGATCGCCGAGCGGCCGTCCATCTGCGTAGTGCACCATGGGGGAAATCCTTCGAGGTCAATTGCCCTCGATCCCGTAGCGTCATGGCGGTGACGCGTCAACGCGCCACCTAACGAAGCTCGCTTGCCGCTAGAAGTAACGCTCGAGGTTCGAACGAATGCGATCCAGGACGCTATGCCCGGAAACGTCAGGAGAGAATTCTCTGCCCGTGATTGCCTCGTAAGCCTGCGCATAGACACGCGATGCCTGTTCGACGATCTCGTCGGGTATGTCAGGAATCGGTTCGCTGTAAGGATCGCACCTTGCCGACACCCACGACCGGATGAAATCCTTGTCGAAGCTCTCCGGCCGGCTGCCGCTGGCAAGGGCTTCCTCATAGCTCTTGGCGATCCAGTACCGGCTGCTGTCCGGCGTGTGGATCTCGTCGGCAAGGATTATGGTCCCGTTCTTGTCGGTGCCGAATTCGTATTTCGTATCGGCGAGGATGAGGCCACGTTCGGCGGCGCGCTGCTGGCCGCGGGCGAACAGCTGCAAGGCGTAACCCGATACGGTGTCCCACTGCGCCTGTGTGAGAAGGCCCTGTTCAAGGATCTCGGCCTTGGACAGAGGCTCGTCATGGCCACCGTGGAGGGCCTTGCTGGTCGGCGTGATGATCGGCTCGGCCAGTTTTTCATTGTCGCGCAGGCCGTCCGGCAGGGTCATTCCATACATGTCCCGATCACCGCGCCGGTACCTTGTCAGGATCGAGGTGCTGGTGGTTCCCGCCAAATAGCCACGCACGACGATCTCGACCGGCAGGATGTCGAGCCGGGTGCCGACGACGACGTTTGGGTCAGGGTATTCGAGAACATGGTTCGGGCAGATATCGGCGGTTTCCTCGAACCAGTACCTGGCCGTCTGGGTGAGGATCTCTCCCTTGAACGGGATCGAGGTCAGGATGGTGTCGAAGGCACTGAGACGGTCTGTGGCGATGATGATGCGCCTGCCGTCCGGCAGGTCGTAGTTTTCGCGGACCTTGCCGCTGTAGTGGCCCGGCAGTTCAGGAATGAAAGCATCAGGAAGGGTGCGCATAGGCCATCGCATAAGCCCTCGACCCCCGGCATATCAAGCAGGATTGTCAGCCTCTCAATTCAAACCAGCGTCGGCAGTCGCTTTTTTCACAACGCATGCCGGAAGGCGCCGCGACTTGGGAGCGCCGCCGCGTCTAGGCTGCAGCCGGATTTCCGGAGCCGCCCACCAATCATGCAGACCTATGACTTCATCATCGTCGGCTCCGGCTCGGCCGGCTCGGTCCTGGCGGACAAACTGTCGGCCTCCGGGCGCTTTTCCGTGCTGCTGCTGGAAGCCGGCGGCACCGACCGCCGCTTCTACGTGCAGATGCCGCTCGGCTACGGCAAGACCTTCTTCGATCCGGCGGTCAACTGGAACTACAAGGCCGAGCCGGACCCGGGCCTCGCCGGCAATGCCGACCACTGGCCGCGCGGCAAGCTGCTTGGCGGTTCGAGTTCGATCAACGCCATGGTCTGGATCAGGGGCGCGCGCGAGGATTTCGATGCCTGGGCCGCCGCCGGCAATCCCGGCTGGGGTTATGACGACCTGCTGCCCGTCTTCAAGGCGCTGGAGGACAACCAGGCCGGTGCCGACGCATGGCGCGGTGTCGGCGGCCCGCTGCATGTCACCGACTGTTCGGACGCCGTCCACCCGCTGACCAAGCGCTACCTAGCCGCCGGCCAGCAGGCCGGCCTGCCGCTCAATCCGGATTTCAACGGTGCCGCCCAGGAAGGCGTCGGCGTCTACCAGATCTCGACCAAGAACGGCCGCCGCATGTCGGCGGCGCGCGCCTTCCTGCGCCCGGCGATGAAGCGCAAGAATGTCCGCGTTGCGACGAATGCGTTGGCGACCCGGGTGCTGTTCGAAGGCAGGCGCGCCGTCGGTGTCGAATATTTGCAGAACGGCGAGACCAAGACGGCGCGTGCCGGCCGGGAGGTCATTCTGTCGGGCGGCTCGGTCAACTCGCCGCAGCTGCTGCAGCTGTCCGGCGTCGGCCCCTCTGCGCTGCTCAAGGGGCTTGGCATCCCCGTCGTCCATGCCAACGAGAATGTCGGTGCGCATCTGCAGGACCATGTCGGCATCAACTACACCTTCAAGGGCAGGCTGCCGACGCTCAACCAGACGCTGCGTCCCTGGTGGGGCAAGCTGCTGGTCGGCATGCAATACATCCTGACGCGCTCCGGGCCGCTGTCGCTGTCGATGAACAATGCCGGCGGCTTCTTCCGCACTGATCCGGCGGCAACCCGCCCCAACATGCAACTTTATTTCCAGGCCTTCTCGACCGTTATTCCGAAGAGCGGCGAGCGCCCGATCCTGACGCCCGACCCATGGCCCGGCTTTTCCATCGGCCTGTCCAACTGCCGCCCGTCGAGCCGTGGCGAGATCATGATCCGCACCAGCAACCCGCGCGACTATCCCAGGATATCAGCCAATGCCTATTCGACCGAGGCCGATGTCGCCGAGATGCTCGACGCTGTGAAGTTCGTGCGCAAGATCGCCTCGATGCCTGATATGGCCGAGATCATCGAGGAAGAGGTCCTGCCCGGCCCATCGATCAGTTCGGACGCAGATCTGATCCAGGATTTCAGGAAACGCTCGGGCACCGTCTATCACCCGGTCTCGACCTGCCGCATGGGACCTGATCCCTCGCGCGCCGTCGTCGACCCACGCCTCAAGGTGCACGGTATCGAGGGCCTGCGTGTCATCGACGCCTCGATCTTTCCCGACAATATCACCGGCAACACCAACGCCGCCTCGATCATGACCGGTTGGAAGGGTGCCGAACTGGTTCTGGAGGACCAAAAATGAAAATCACCGACGTCAAGACCTGGGTTGTCGGCAACCCGCCGCCCGGTATCGGCGGCAAATATTTCATCTTCGTCAAGCTGACCACCGATGGCGGTGTCGTCGGCTATGGCGAGGCCTACAACGCCACCTTCTCCGCCCATGTCACGGCGAAGATGGTCGAGGATATGGCCGAGCGCTATCTCGTCGGCCGCGATCCGCACGACATCGAGAACTTCTTCCGCCGCGCTTATTCCTCCGGCTTCACCCAGCGCCCGGATGTGTCCGGCATGGGCTGCTTCTCGGCGCTCGAAATGGCCTGCTGGGACATTATCGGCAAGGAGGCCAACAAGCCGGTCTACAAATTGCTCGGCGGCCAGGTGCACGAGACGCTGCGCTCCTACACCTATCTCTATCCGCACTCCGGCAGCATCCACTCCGAGGATGCGCGCGGCAAGAATGTCTACAACGACCCCGATCTCGCCGCAGCCTGCGCGCTCGAATATGTCGAGCAGGGTTTCAACGCGGTCAAGCTCGACCCGGCCGGCCCCTACACCGCCTTCGACGGCCACCAGCCGCGCCTTGTCGACATCGATCTCTCCGCCCGCATGATCAAGGCGATCCGCGAAGCGGTCGGCACCCGCGCCGACATCCTGTTCGGCACCCATGGCCAGTTCACCGCCTCGGGCGCATTGCGCATGGCGCGTGCCATCGAACCCTATGATCCGCTGTGGTTCGAGGAGCCGGTGCCGCCTGACATGCCAGAAGTGATGGCGCAGGTGGCGCGAGGCACGTCGATCCCGATCGCCACCGGCGAGCGGCTGACGACCAAGTTCGAATTCGCCCGTGTCATCGAGAACCGCGCCGCGACCATCCTGCAGCCCGACCTCGGCCGCTCCGGCGGCATTCTCGAAACCAAGAAGATCGCCGCTATGGCCGAGGCCTATCACATCCAGGTCGCCCCGCACTGCTATTGCGGGCCGATCGTCGGTGCTGCCAACATCCAGCTGGCGGTGACGCTGCCCAACTTCCTCATTCTCGAATCGCTGAAGCAGTGGGACGGTTTCCACGCGACGCTGCTTACGAAGAAGATCGAGTGGCAGGACGGCAACGTCATCCCGTCGAAGGAGCCCGGCCTCGGCGTCGAGCTCAACGAAGCGGTCTGCGACGCGCATCCCTACACCGGCAAGGAACTGCACCTGCAGATGATGCAGACGCCGTTGATGCCGTGAGCGAAAGCTACGCCTTCATCGGCCTCGGCCATCTCGGCGGCAACCTTGCCGCCAACCTGATCCGCAACGGTTTTGCGGTCACTGTCTTCGACCGCGACCCGGCCGCCGTCGAGCGCCTCGTCGCGCTCGGCGCCACAGCCGCCAACAGTCCCGCCGAGGCTGCCGCCAGAGCCGGCAACGCCATCACCTGCCTGCCCTCGCCCAAAGTCAGCGAAGCGGTGCTGGCTGGTCCTGGCGGCTTGCTCGAAGGCCTGCCCGAAGGCGGCACCTGGATCGAGATGTCGACCAACGGCCGCGACGAGATCGTCCGTCTGGCCGCGCTCGCCTCGGTCAAGGGCATCGAGACGTTGGAATGCCCGGTCACCGGCGGCGTGCATCTGGCGGCGGTCGGAAAAATAACCGCGCTGGTCGGTGGCGATGCAGCGCTCTATGCGCGTCATCGCTCGGCCATTGAAGTGATGTGCGCGAAGTCGTTCCTGATGGGTCCGGTCGGCTCGGCGGCGGTGATCAAGGTCATCACCAACATGCTGGCCTTCATCCATCTCGTCGCCGCCGGCGAGGCATTGATGCTGGCCAAACAAGGCGGGCTCGACCTCGCCCAATCCTACCACGCCATCGTTGCCTCCTCCGGCAACAGCTTCGTCCATGAGACCGAAAGCCAGCTCATTCTCAACGGCTCCTACGACATCGGCTTCACCATGGACCTGGCGCTGAAGGACCTCGGCTTCGCGCTCGCCATGGGCGAACAGTCAGGCGTGCCGCTCGAACTTGCCACGCGCGTCAACGCGATTTTTGAGCAAGGCAGAGAAGCCTATGGCGGCGGCGCCTGGTCGACCCAGATCGTCAAGTTGCTGGAAGATACCGTCGGCACCGACCTGCGCGCGCCCGGTTTTCCGGCCAAGCTCGACGTTTGATACCAGGCAAGAAATCAAGCGATTTCAGTGGGTTGGTTTCATCGCCGGATTCACCTGAATCGATCTGTTAACGACTTGATTCAATATCTGAGCGTCAGCGCGCCGGGCAGGATCTCGAAGGTCGCCGGTATGCGTCCCGGCGACTCGCCGTCTATGTCGACCAGCGCGCCGTTCTTCTCGACATCGCCCAGCGGCTCGACCACCACTTTTTTGCCGCGCAGGATGGTGATCGCCGGGTGGTTGCGGTGCCGGCCGCCATAGAGCAGGCGGATGTCCCAGATCAGCTTCAGCTTGCCGGCCGCGCGCAGGATGACGATGTCGAACTGCCCGTCGGCCAGCTCGGCATCCGGCGCGATCATCATGCCGCCGCCGAAGAACTTGCCATTGGCCACCGCCACCAGCGCCATGCGCGCTTCGACCGGCGCGCCGTCGTCGACCGTGATCCTGACATCCTGGAAGCGGTAGCGGATGAACTCGACCACGGTGCGCCACAGGAACAACGCCTTGGCCGACATCTTGCCCTTGCGCTTGTCGGCATTGACGGCACGGTCGGTGGCGCCTGACAGGCCGAGGCTGGCGATGTTGATGAAGTGGCGGCTGGCCAGCGCGCCATGGTCGTCGATGTAGCAGATGCGTCCGGCGTCGACCTTGCGTCCCTTGGCCTCGGCGATATGCTTCAGCACCGCATCCATCTCGCGCGGCAGGCCAAGCCCGCGCGCAAAATCGATGCCGGTGCCGCACGGCAAGAGGCCAAGCTCGGTTGTCCTGCGGCCTTCCTCGGACGCCTGCAGCAGCCCGTCGGCCACCTCGCTGGCGGTGCCGTCGCCGCCGGCCGCGATCACCAGGTCGAAGCCGTTTGCCGCGAGGTCGATCGCCAGCCGTTCGGCATCACCCTCGGCCTGCGTTTCGCGCAGCTCGAATTCGCCGAAATGCTTTTTCAGCGATGCGGCGACCTCCGGCCAATGCCGTTTCAGCCGGCCGCCACCGGCAATCGGATTGAGAACCACCCCGACTTTCAAGCACACCCTCCCGCAAGGACACCAATGCGCCCGGCGCCTCGAATCCTTTGCCGGCATTGAAACCCGCGCCCGCCGGCAGGGCAAGCGCCGAATGTCCGCCGCTGCCGCCCATCATGGCGGACCGGAAAATCCCGCTGTCATTGATTGATCCCCGATAATCCCGCTATCCACAGGCCCGCGGCCATTCCCCACAACCCTTACCCGGCGTAAGTTCAACCCATCTCAGGCGGCTACCGATCGCCCAGCCGAAAGGCGAAGTGAAAGGCGGATTTCCTGAGGCCCGTACGGCCCAGAGCGAGAGCAGGCTTGCCTGTTCGAGGGGCGGATGCCGAGACCTACGGGGCCGCGGAAAGCGTGCCAACGCCGACGGCGGACCGATGCTGCCATGAAGGACGGCAAAAACCTTCGATGGTGCGCAGGGCAAAGCTCGCAAGGGTGGAGACCGGCGTGGTCCCGAACGGACGCTGCTCTCGGGTGGCGGACTGGCAGGACCGTCAAAATCAAGGCCGGCATGGCGCGACGACTTTACGGAAGTTGCTGCCGCGACCGTGTCCTGATCTGACAGGGAGGCGCTGGGAGAAATCCCGGCGCCGACTGTCTTTTTGGCTATCCCCTACAATTTTTACGCTGTTTCCGGATAGGGCTGCAACCGGCGCTAAAATCAGCTAACGTTCGGCGTCACTTGAAGGGGGATACTTCATGACGTTGATCCAGAAGCTTGCCGTTGCCTATGCTTTCCTGTTCTTCGGCGTCGTCGCCATCGGCTACATACCGGCGTTCAACGATGCCAACGGCAATCTGTTCGGCCTGTTCTCGCTGCAATGGTATGACGACCTGCTGCACGCCTTCTCCGGCGTCTGGGCGCTGGCCGCCGCCTTCATCTCGCACCGTCAGGCGGTGTTCTATTTCAAGCTGTTCGGCTCAGTCTATCTGTTCGACGGCGTGCTTGGCCTGATCACCGGTTCCGGCTGCCTCGATGCCGGCATCTTCATCAACGGCTTCCGCTCCCTCAACGATATCGAATTCCCGGCCCGCTTCTTCGCCAACCTGCCGCACATCGTCATCGGCGGCTTCGCCGTCTATGTCGGCTTCTGGCTGTCGAAGCGCATACACGACCACTTCGCCACGGCCTGACCCGGCCATGTTCCTGTTTCGCTGGCTGAAGCGCATCGTCAAGACGATCCTGTGGCTGATCGTCATCGTCATCCTGATCCCGATCGTCGGGCTGAGCTATGGCTTCCTGACCACGTCGTCACTCGACAAGGCGCCGCTGCCCGGCATTGCCGATGGCGCACCGCCCAAGGCGCTGGCCGACAAGGTTCGCGCCGAAATCCCCGGCTACCAGCGGCCGGAGGAATCGACCTTCCTCACCTACCCGGAATGGGCGATCGTCTACGCCGCGCGCGAATATGCCGGCTTCGTCGACAAGAACCAGCCGAGCGGCTTTCCCTATTGGTCCTATGTCGGCCGCTTCTGGCAGGACTACGCCATGGTGATCCGCGCCAGTTCTGCCTACAAGTTCAACTTCGCCAACCACCAGATGCTGGTCATCATCGGCACCAGCCACAGCATCGAACATATCCTGCAATGGGCCTATGAGAACACGGTCGGCCGCATCACCGAGGCGACATCAGGCAAGCGCACCGCCGCCGACATCTATCAGGCCAAGGTGGCGGCCGACTATGCCGCTTTCCTCGACCAGGTGCCGTGGTATCAATTTCCCTATGCCGAGAAGCGCGCCGGCCTGTTTGCTGTGCAGCCGGCGCCGGGCGACAGCTCCATCCGCACCAGCGAACGCAAGCTTGCCTTCGGCCTCGCCGACACCATCAAGCAGGGCTACGCCGACCTGATCACCAAGGCACTCGCAGCCACGTCCCCACCAGCCTTCCTCGATATTCATGTCTGGGCCAAGGGGCCGGTCGGCGAAGCAACGCACAACGAGCCCGACACCTTGCTTGAGCGCGACTACGGCGCCGACGGCACCGTCTTCGTCACCAAGCGCTATCAGGTGTTTACTGAGATGATCCCGCGCCTGATCGACAAGGGCGTCTCCTTCGTCGAGATCGGCGGCAATGACGAGATCATGGTCACCATGCTTTCCACCGATTCGATCGCCGTTCCCGAAGGCATCCGCATTCTGTTCAGCTATCCGCTGCCGGCTGACCCGTCGACGCGCCGCACCGGGCTGACCGTCGCCGTGCGCAAGCTGCATCTGGTGCTACCGGCGCTGATCAAGTCAGGCGCCAAGCTCGAACACGTCTATGACTATTGAGACGATAGCCAGGCAATGCGCAGACTGATCCGCATCGTCGGCTGGCTCGCGCTCACGCTGATCATGCTCATTGTGGTCGCGCTTGTCGGCTTTCGCGGCGCGGCGGCGCTGCGAGAGAACCTGTCACCCGAGGAAGCAGCCCCGGCGGGAGCGCTGTTTGCCACCGTCGATGGCCTGAAGATCCACTATCAGGTCTGGGGACCGCAGGACGGGCCGCCGCTGCTTCTGTTCCACGGCACGGCCTCCTGGGCCGAGACATACCGCGATATCGCCGCGCCATTGGGAGAACAGGGCTTTCGCGTCATAGCGCCCGACATGCCTCCCTTTGGCTATTCGGAAAGACCGGCCGACCAGGATTATTCGCGCGCTTCCCACGCAAGACGCGTACTCGGTTTCGCCGACGCGCTCGGCCTTCGCCATTTCAGTGTCGGTGTCCACTCCTATGGCGGCGGTGGCGTGATCGAAGCCGCCTTCTCGGCCCCGGCTCGCATCGACTCGCTGATCCTGCTCGACGTTGCACTTGGCCTCGGCCGGACCGAGGCGCCGGCCTTGCCGTTCGCATCCTTCCTGAACAGCGACTGGCCACGCCAATTGCTGACCGCTTCGACCTTCACCAACCCGCTTATGGTCGGACCGGGTCTGCGCTCTTTCATTGAGAACGACGACGTGGTCACCGCCGAACGTATCGCGATCTACGCACGGCCACTCAATGTTGAAGGCACCACCAATGCGGTCGGCCATTGGCTGTTCAGCGGCCTGTTCAACGACGAACGAAAATCCCTTGCCGCCAACCCCGCGAACTATCGCACCTTCACGCCGCCCGTTCTCGTCATCTGGGGACGAGACGATACGACCACGCCCCTCGAACAGGGTAAAGAGATTGCCTCGCTGTTTCCGCACGCCGAACTGGCGGTTCTCGATGGCGTCAACCACATCCCGCAGGTTGAACATCCGCACGATGTGGTGCGGCTGATCGCGAATTTCCTCAAACGGATCTCGCCGGCCACGCGATAGATCGACTGTTCGGCGCTCCGCCACGCTCATTCCACAATCGCGGCCAAATCCCGCCTTGTTCGCGCGCGATGGGTTGTTTGCATGTCGCCCAAAAGCATGCCCACGGGCTCGACCCGAGGTGGAACCGGTTTTGGGACCACGACATGCGCCTAAATGGGCTGCCGGGGGGCATCTCGAAGGGACAAGACCGTGATCAAGACCGCCCTTGTCGCCATGACTATTGTCGGCTGCGACTGCGACGCCAAGCTTTGCGAATATATCGGCGAGACGCCGGCCAAGTGGTCGACCATCGCCGAGTGCGAAGCGGCGATGAAAAGCCAGATGCTGCACGAGCGCAATTTCAACTACCCGCTCATCTCCGGCATCTGCCGCGCGAAGGGCTCGTCGTCCTCCGCGCAACTGGCCGCGACCGCGTCGCGCCCGGAGCTGAAGCCCGTCAGCAGGGTCGTTAAAATTGAAAACCCGCTGCCGCCGGAATTGAGCCATCGGCCGAGCGTCCCGGTCGGCTCGCCGACCACGGCCATGGAAGCGGCCGCCGCCCGGCCCGTCGCCTATGAACAAGTGGTCGATGGCGGAACCGGCGTGCTCTATCGCACGAAGAACGGCTACGCCGTGGTCAAGACCGATCTTGGCCGCGCCGTGTCGGCGACCGCCGACATGGCAAAACGGTCGGCCAACTGGCTGACCGGCCTGGTGCCGAAAGGCCTGTAGCCCTTCTACAATTTGACTTTCAGGCTCTGCCAGAACTTGTCGATCAACGGCTTTTCGGTCGCCGCGTCCTCGCCGGCAACGCGGGTGATGAACAGCAGCCCCTGATCGGCATGGCCGAAGCCGACGATCTCGAAATCGGCGGTGTCGGTGCGTGTCGTCACCTTGGCGAGAATGCCAGTCAATTCCTTGCCGTCGGCGAGCTTGCGCGTCGTCGGCTCCTGCGTCAGCGCAGCTCCAGCCTGCACCGATTCCTTGGTCATCTCCTGCAGCATCAGCTGGTTGAGGAACACCGGATTCATCTTGCCGTATTCCTGCACGACGACGATCGTGCCCAGTGCCGACGCCATCAGATACTGCGTGATGTTTTCGCCGAGATCGGTCTTGGTCACCGAAATGTTGCTCGGATGGACGAAGGAGAAACTGCCGCCGGAAAAGGTGGCGAAGTCGTTGCGCTCGAGCGTCACTTTGCTCTGCTTGCCGCCGGGCAGCGTTACGTTTGCGCTCTCGCCGGGATCGATGTCGACCGTCACGCCGTCGATCGTCAGCTTGAAAGCCTTGAGATCCTCGGCTCCGGCCGGTCCAGCGCACAGCGCGATGAGGGTAAGTGCCGCCGCTGATACCATCCGCATTGGTTGTTCTCCTGCCTTCTACGCCACTCCGCTCAGCGCCTTGATGGCACGGTAGAAGGTCGAGGAAAACAGTTCCGTCGGGTCATATTGCCGCTTCGCCGCCAGGAAGGCCGGCAACTCGGGATAGGAGGCCAGCAACTCCCTGGCGGTGTAATGCAGTTGGTAGGGCAGGAAGAACCGCCCGCCATGCTTGATCGTCACGTCGATCAGCGCCCGTGTCAGCGCCCGCATTTTCGCATTGCCGTCGGCATCGGTCGGCTGGTTGATGTAGAGTACCAGCGAATAGGCCGGCTCCGGCGCGTAGGTCAGCGCGACATCCTCCTTGTGGACGATGCGCACCGAGGCGTTGAGCACCGGCAGCTTCTGGTTGCGCAGGATTTCGCGGGCTTCGGTGATGAACTCGATATAGGCGGCGCGCGGGATGAAATATTCGTGCAGGATGTCGGTCTCATCCATCAGGTCGTTGAAGAGATAGGGCACCGAATCATGCATCGGGTTGTTGCGGGTGACGAGACAGGCCTCGCCCTCGGCCATGGCTGAAGTGCGCGCCACCGTGCAGCTTTCGAATTTCGGCTCCAGCGTCTTTTCGGTGAACCATTTCAGCTCCTGGAACAGGCTGCCCCATTTCGCCAGATTGATGATCACCCGCTTCAGCCCCACCGAACCCGGCTCGCCGATCTCAGGCTGGTCGGCCGGCGGCTGGTCGGCCACCTTGTCATAGCGATAGACGATCATGTCCTCGAGGAAATTGCCCGGCGCCGTCGACAGATGGCCGTAGAACAGGCCGATCTCCTTGTTCGGCTCCAGCACATCGGCGAAGAATTTTGGGAAATCGTCCGATTTGATGATCTCGCGCGAGGTGCGGTAGACCGTGTTGTCGACGATATCGAGCGTTGCCTCCAGCACCACGCCGAACAGGCCGTAGCCGCCAACGACGTGGCGGAACAGGTCGATGTTCTCGGTTGGCGAGCAGGTTGTCACCGAACCATCGGCCAGCATCACCCGCATCGAGCGGATCGAGCCTCCCACCGAACCGGCCTGGTGGTCCATGCCATGCGCATTGACCGACAGCGAACCGCCGACCGAGAAGATGTCGGTCGATTGCATCGCCTTCACCGCAAAGCGCGGATGTAAGAGATTCTGGATGTCGTGCCAGCGCGCACCCGGTTGCAGGGTCATGGTCTTCGCCGCGGCATCCACGGTGACCTTGTTGAACTTTCTGAGGTCGAGCACCAATGCGTTGTCGTCGAAGGCATGCCCGCCCATCGAATGGCGGATGGCGGCCAGCGAGATTTTCAGCCCGTTGGCGCGCGCGAAGGCCAGCGCCTTGGCGATGTGGTCTTCCTCGCCAACCTCGACCACGCCATAGACCGGCGTCTTCGACAGGCCGCTGGCATCGTTGATATCGCCACCCTTGGCCGACCAGGGCAGCGAAGGATCAAAGGCCGGCGGGCTGGCGATTGGCTTCAGCGGCAGCGCGATGCCGTCGATATCCGCGATGCGTCCGGCGTTCTTCGGTCCCGAAGGCCCTCGCGCCAGCCGCGCCACGGTGGTGCCGCCCCACAGCACCGCGCCGCCGAAGACAGCCGCACCCAGCAGCAATCGCCGCGACAGGCGAAACCCTTTTTGTTCCTCGGCCATGAACGCCCCCGTTGGCCAAGGGATAGCGCGGCTCTTTGGCAAAAACCATAGCGGCGCTGTCGGGACCGCGTTCCGCCCAGAGCGATTCCTGGAAAAGTGTGAAACGGTTTTCCCGGGAAAAGCGCGTAGCGGTTTCCCTCAGGGAATTGCGTTAAACAAAGAGATAGAGCGGTTCGGCGTTTCCGTGAAACGGTGAACCGCTCTGGTCGCCTGGTGTTGAGTGGCGAAGACGATGAAAATGGCCGATCCCCGAAGGAACCGGCCAAGAAGTGTAGAACTGGGTCTGAAAAGTTCGGTCAGCAGGTCTGCTGACGCACTCGCGTCTACGAAGCCTTCTTGATGGATGTCACCATGCCGGTCTTGTCATCGACAGTCACCGCCACCTTGGCGCCGACCTTCAGTTTTCCGACAGTCGCGTCCGGCGACAGCTGGTAGATCTTGCCGTCGTCGAGGGTGATCGACTTGGTCGTCGGATCGACCGACTGGATGGTGCCCTGAACGGTCGCGGCATAGGCCGTGCCGAGGAAGGCGAGCAGAGCGACGGTGGTTGCGAGGGTCTTCTTCATCGGTAAGCACTCCGTGCTGTTTCGGTTTTCCGGGGCTGCCACCTTGAGAAACGACAGCACCGAACAACCCGAAACTGGACCGGAAAGCTCGGCCCGCGCAAATCACGTTGAGTGATTTTTGCAAACAATATCATAGGCTTAATTCCGACACATTGCTCGCTGTCGATGCAACTTCTGGCCACTTCGGTTTCCCCCAACAAGCGCACTTCCTTCCACGAAAAGAGTCACTTGGCTGATTGTGGCGGGCGGCATTCGATCACCACGCAGCCGCCGCAATCCATCTCGGGCGGCATCACGAAACAGACTGCTGACCGGTCATCGGTACAAATTTTGTTTCAAGGATCAGTTCGATCGCCCCCCAAAGCGGATGAAACTCGCGCTCCGGTTGCAAACCAGGAATGGATGCAGGATGGTGTCGACCGTTGCGATAAAGGGGGCCTTCGATGAAGTTTGCAGTCCGGACCATGATAGGCCTGATGCTGGCGTTTGCTCCGGGATTGGCCGGCGCACAAGCCACGGATCCGGGCGACGACAAAACGGTCATCTTTACCCCCGACGATCCCGATATGGCTCTGGCTACCGCGAAGGCGCGCGCCAGACTGGATGAATTCCTCGCCTTGTCCGAGGCTCCTCCCCCTGGGACAGACAGGTTCAAACTGAAGGTCAAGGTGCGGGACGGGAATGTCACCGAACACTTCTGGGTCATACCGTTCCGCCGCACCGAGACCGGTTTTGTCGGTATACTGGCGAACCAGCCGGAGGAAGTGCACACCGTCGTCCTCGGCCAGAATATAGAATTCACCAGGGACGACATTTCCGACTGGGGATACAGAAGCGGTGGGCGTCAGGTCGGTAGCTTCACCGTCTGTGTGATGTTCAAGAAAATGTCGAAAGAAGAAGCAGATTACATGCGCGACAAATACGGCTTCGACTGCTGACAGCGATCAACCGATCTCGTCCTTCGCGCCGATCTTGCGCACCAGTGCCGCCGTCGCCAGCATGGCGCCCATGTCCGCGATCATCGGTGCGACATGCCTGGTGTAGTCGAGCGGCACCGAGATAGCCGGCAACTCGAAGAAATTCTTCGTCTGCGGCAACAGCAGGAAACCGTCGCTGCCGTTGAGTGCGACGCGGGCCGGATCGTCCGGCCAGGTTTCGCCAAGCCATTTCAGTGCCTGCGCCAGGCGGCCGGTCACCAGCGGCCGTGCGGCCTCGATGTTGTCGGTGCGGAATTCATAGGCGGCGTCGAGCTCGGGCACACCGGACGACAAGTCCTGCATCTTGCTGGCGAACATGCCGCGGAAGAAGCCGACGACCGCATTGGTCCACCGCGTCGCCACCAATATTCCCGGGAACGGCTCGATCGCTTCGAAAGCGACGACGACACCCTTGAAGGCTGTCGATGAACCCTTGCCCGACCCTTCCCGCAGTTCTGCTTCGTAAAGCTCGAACGGAAACTCTTCGTAGCGGCCCGAAACGACATCGTCGAACGACTGCCGGTTGAACGGCCCGACCGCCTCGCGCGGCAGCCGGTCGAAAGAGTTCGGCCTCCCTCCATGCTGGTAACGCATATCCGCGATGAAGCCGAAGATGATCGGCAGCAGCGTCTCGCGGAACGATTGCCGCAGCCGCGTCGCCGGTTTCATGGCCTGGAAGTAGAGCAGGATCGAAGCCGCGAAGCCGATGACATAGAGAAACACATGCGGCGTCGAGAACCATTGCTCGTTGGGATCGGCGACCTTGTTGAACAGCCAAGCGACCAGCACCACGAACACCAGCACCAGGCCGACGAACAGCGGCACCCGCCAGCGCACCTGCCGAACCGCCGAAGCCCTCGCCGCCTCATAGATCTCGATGCCTTTCCGGATGCCGGCCGTGACCGCCTCGCTCGGCATGAAATCCGCTGTTTCCATCGCCACCCCCGCAAGCCTACCTCTGCCGGCGCATGATAGTCGGTTTTGCAGGGGCCGCCAGACGGTTAGGCGGTGACACCGTCTTGGCTTGGGGGAGAGGGAAAGATCGCTCTCAGCCGACCTTCGACCTTGCCGCGCATTCGCCCCTTCACCCCTTCCACCAGGACCAGTCGCTCATGATCGCCGGTGCGCAGCCGCACAAAGGGATGCAGCCGGTAAGACGCAACGGTGCCGCGCGTATCGGCATCGGTACTGACATCGACAACGAATATGCCACCGATACGACCCGGCCATGGCTGGCGGGCAAGGGCGGTGCCGAGAAAATCGCCGAGCCCATAAGCGACGATCGTCCTGCCGATCCGGTCCACCGGCTGCATGACATGGGCGTGATGGCCGGCGATCAGACCCACGCCCTGCCCGGCCAGCCGCCCGGCCAGCACCCGCGTCTCGGCCCTTGGAAAATGCCGGAACTCCCAGTCCCAGTGCGGCACCGCGCAGAGAAGATCGACAGCATCGCGCGGCCAATGCGCTGGATCGCTTTCCATCGACACGCGGCCGGCAAACAGGTTTTCATCGGCGTTGCGCCACAGCGTGAAGGCAGCGAAGCCGAATGTCAGCGGCCCGACTTGGGCCGGCATCACCGGACCATTGGCAGCCAGGCCGATGGTGCGGATACCGAGCCGCTTCAGCGCCGCCACCGTCGCGTCGAAACCGGCGACGCCCTGGTCGAGCACATGATTGTTGGCCAGCGACAGCACCAGCTTTTCGCGAGCAATACCCACTGCCGCCAACGCCTCGACCAGAAAGCGCTCGCTCATCGCATGATGCGTGCCGAGTTTTGTTCCCAGCGCCGCACTTGGTCCGTCCACGATCGGGCTTTCGCAATTGCCAATCACCAGGTCGGCGGAGCCAAGCAGCTTTGCGATCGCCGAATCGCAGTCTGGCGCGCCGCGGTTGGCCACCGCCGAGATGTCGCCGATGAAGGCGAGCCGCACCGTCTGCTTCGGCGGCGGTGTCATCGTCGACCCGGCCATCGGCGCGAAACCATTGGCATCACCGCCGAGCGAAGGCTTCAGAAAGCGCGGCAGCCAGGACAGTTTGTAGGAAAGCGGATAGTTCGACACGCCTATGCCCAATCGTTTGCCCTGTGTAGACCGTCGGCCTCAAGGGTTGAAGCGCATCCGTCGACAATCGTGCAACGATGGCGGTCTGCCGCCCCGGCGCTGACAGGCGCGGCGCCGCAAATATGTGTATGTTCGCTGGCGCGACCAACGCATGGGAGGAAAAGATGGCACGAATAGCAAGCCTGCTGGCATCCGCTTTCATTCTGCTTGTGCCTTTGTCTTCCGCCTCGGCCGCAATGCCCGAAGCGGCAACCGCCTTGTTCGAGGCCAAGACCGTGGCCGCGCGCGACACGGCCCTGTCGACGCTGGAGGCTGCCGCGCCAAAAGATCCGGCGTCAGCCTACGCGGCCGGCGCCGGCGAGTTCTTCACCGCGCTGGAGCTGCTGGCCAGTGGCCTGCACCGCCATGGTTTCGAAAGCCCGCAATCCATCGTGCTACCGTTGATGCGGCTGCCGGTGCCGGACAATCCCAACCCCGAGCCGCTGACCTATGAGCAGTTCCGCGCCATTCTGGTCGGCTTCCGTGACCGGTTGGAGAAATCCGCCGCCACGCTGGCCTCGGTCCCGGCCAATGCCGATATCGGCATGGTGCTCGACCTCACCCATGTCGGCATTGACCTCAACGAGGACGGCGCGATCACGCCGGATGAGAGCATGGCTGCCATCATGGCCTCGCTGTCGCGCGGCGGCAGCGCGCCGGACGATGCAGCTCCGTCTCTGACCTTCCGCTTCGATCGCGCCGACGGCTATTGGCTGCAGGGCTATGCCGAATTCCTGATGGCGCAGGCCGATTTCTGGCTCGCGCATGATTTCAGGAGCACCTTCGACGGGTCGTTCCACATGCTGTTCCCGCGCGCCAAACTGCCGCTGCAGGACATTCTCGTGCCGCCGAGCAGCGACATGGGCAGCAGCATCTTCTCGTCGGAATGGCGCATCGCCGATTTCATCTCGCTGGTGCATCTGGTCAACTGGCCGGTGGTCGAACCCGAGCGCCGGCAAGCGGCGCGTCGCCATCTGCTCGAAATGATCCGGCTGTCGCGCGAGGACTGGAAGGCGATCCGCGCCGAGACCGACAATGATCGCGAATGGTTGCCCGGACCGCAGCAAAAGGGCGAGAACCCGCTCACCGGCCTCGAAGTCGGCGAGGAGCAGGTCGAGGCCTGGCTCGCCACCTTGACCATGGCCGAGGATCTCCTGGAAGGCCGCTTGCTGCTGCCGCATTTCCGCATCACCGACAAGGGCATCAACATGAAGCGCTTCTTCGACGAGCCAAAACCCTTCGACCTCGTGCTGTCGATCACCGGCCCGGCCATCGCGCCCTATCTCGAAAGCGGCAAGATCCTGACCAGCGACGATTTCGACCAGATCCAGCGCCAGTTCGGCGGCGTAGGGTTCCTGACCTTTGCCCTGTGGTTCAACTAACGCGGAAAACCTTGCAGCCTGCCAAGCAGCCATTGCAGCGGATTGGCGACGAACGCCCGAGTGACGAACGTATCGTGGGCGGCATCCGAGGCAAGGAGGGCGACGGTGCCGGCTTCGAGGCGACGCGGCGGATCCGAGCTGGCGTCGATGCCCTGGCCTGCCAGCAATTGTCGGATCTGCGCATTGCCGGAGACGGAAGATTGGCCAAAGGCGCTGACGAAGAAGTTCTTCCTGTGGCTTGCGATCCAACCGGCGAAAATGTCGGCCTCGTCAAACACGGCGTCGAGCAGGATGACGCCGAGCAGGCGGCCGCCGATGTCGTCGTTCCTGAGCACGAAGGCTGCGGGATTATAGCCGCCACTATAGGCGACGAGCACCACCGGCATGGCGTCGAATCTTGCCGCCTTGGCGCCGGTCAACTTGCCCAGGCCTTGCGCCGCCTCGGCCATGAACGTCGCAAAATGGCCTGGCGTCCAGAAATTGCCGGCGCTCGAATCCAGCGCGTTGCTGGCGAATTGCGGCGCCACCAGCACGGCGTTGAGGCCGGACGATTCGACCTGCGCGACAACCCGCTGGCGGCCGACCACATCGCGCTGCAAGGTCGCGCCATTGCCATGGAAGAACACCACGATGACCGCCGGCTTGGCCGGATCGAAACCTCGGGGCGCCGCCAGCAGCGTGCTGCGGTCGGAATAGGTCTCGTCTTCCCAATAAATGCCGCCGCGTGGCGAGGTGTGGCCGCGCCGGCCGTTGGCCGTCACGTCGAGAAATGGCCCAGAGCCATCCGGCAGCTTTCCCCGATAGGGAAAGGGTGACGTCTTGAACGGCACGATCGTCGATATGGCCTTGTGCAAGCGCGCGCCCTCGCCCGCCGCCGGGAACGCCGCCGCGGCCAGCAGTCCGGCGACGATGGCGCGCCGGTCGGGCATCAGGCCGTCACCAGCCGGATGGCCGGCGCCTTCGACGGTAACAGCACGGCAAAGAACGCGGGGATGGCGATGAGATAGGCGATCGCCGCCCATTGCAGCACGGCGCTGAGGCCGAAGCTGGTGGCGACGATCGGCACGGCGGCCGAGCCAATCACTGAAAAGCAGCCATTGATGCCCCAGGCCCAGACGAACAAATGCTCCTTGCCGAGCCGCGCCAGCCAGGTCATGGCGGTCGCCATCGGCATGCCCATCAGGAAGGCCGGCGGCGATACCAGCAAGAAGCAGAGCAGCAGCCGGGCGGCATAGGGATAGGCGCCGATCCAGTCGAGCACCGGCGACAGGGTGAAGCCGTAGGCCAGCAGCAGCACGCAGATTGCCAACAGCACGACAGGCAACAGCGTGCTGGCGCGGTCGAAGATGCGCGCGGCAAACAGGCTGCCGAGACCGGAAAACACCAGCATCGACGAGATCAGCACCGAGGCCGACACGGTCGGATTGGCGAGCGCCACGGTGAACCGGCTGATCAGCCCGACCTCGACCATGATGTAGCCGAGGCCGAGGCACGCGAAATAGAGGATGGTGCCGAGCTTGCCGCGCGAGCGCGAGAACACGATGCGCCAGCCGAAGATGACCGGCAGCAGCACCAACGATGCCGCCGTGATGCAGGCGATGCCGAGCGTCGCCCAGATCAGCAGATAGCCCCAGTCATCCTGGAACAGGTCGAGCCGGTCCAGCGTCAGCGGCAGGTCGGCGACCTTCACATAGGCGGCGAAGTAGGGCTGGTCGTTGCTCAGCGGACGCACGTCAAAGACATAATCGCTGGTAAGCTTCGCCCAGCCGCCGGTCAAAAGCGCGTGCCAGGTCATGCGCTGCAGCGCGGTGGCCGGCAGCACATCGGGCCCTGCATTGCCGCCAGCATCGGCGCAGGCATCGAGGGTCGGATCGGCCGGCGTTGTCGGGTCGCAAGCTGCGTTCGGAGCGGTCGGATCGGCCGGCGCCGTCGCATCGGCGGCGGGCTGGGTCAGCGTCGCATCCTGTCCGCTGCCAAAGATCGAGGCGCGATAATCGTCGAGGATTTTTTGTGCCGTCGAGCCGTCATAAGGCATGCCGGGGTAGTAGACCTCCTCCCACGACATCGACTTGGTGTAGTCGCGCAAGGTCTTGATTTCCGCCGCGCTGAAGCCGCCGCGCTTGAACAGCACCGTGGTGGTCGAGAGATAGCTCGACACGGCGAAGATGTCGTTGGCGGCACCTTGCGGATCGAACGTCCGGGCCGCCTCGGCGACGGTCGAATAAAGCTTCAGCACCGATTTCGGCGGCTCTTCCTTGTTCCACAAGGTCACCGACAGCACGCCGCCATCGGCCAACGCATGCATGTAGCTCAGCATCGCCTCGTGCGTGTAGGCGTATTTCTCCGCGATGGCGAAGCCGCCCGGATTGGACAGGCCGACACTGTCGGCGAGGCTGAGGTCGATGACGTCGTAGCGCTCGCCGGTGTTGGCGAGGAACAGGCGCCCGTCATAGTCGATCACCTTGAGGCGCGGCTCGGCCAGGATATCGCCGGTGACGTCTTTCAGGATCGGGTCGCGGAACGCCCGCAATGTCATCGGGTTGCTCTCGGCGACGGTCACCGAGGTCGAGCCGGCATTGAGCGCGGCCTGGGTGGAGATGCCGCCGCCGAACTGCACGACGAAGGTCTTCGGCTTCGCCTTGATGACATAGGGGTAATGCATCGGCAGATAGCGGAAATAGACCTGCTCGGCCGGCGCCAGGTTGCGCATGATGCCTTCCGGCCCGTCTCCGTCGCGATACATGCCGACATAGGTGTTGGCCGGAACCTCGGGCATGCCGAAGGCGGCATTGTCGCTCAGGCCCGGCGCGAAATGCATGTAGGAGCTGGCATAGACCTGCAGGTCGCCAAACGGCGAAACGCTGCGGTAAATGCGTTTGCCGTCCGGGAAGTTGCGGGCATAGGCGACGCCCTTGTACTGCGACACCGCAATGTCGGGTATGCCGAGCAGGCCGGGCAGCATCAGGTACCCGGCGATCGACAGCGCTGCGACAACCGCGCCCGCGACGACGTTCTTCCAGGCGCCGAAGGCGAAGAACCACAGCAGCGAACCGGCGGCCCACAACAGCAGCGGCACGACGATGATGGTTTCCGGTGCGAACAGATACATCGACACCAGCACGACGAGGCCGGCGAGCCCGGAGCCGGTGAGGTCGGCGAAATAGACGCGGCCGAAGGCGGTGCGGCTTTTCAGGAAGACGATGCCGAGGAAGAACGCGCCGGCCAGGAACGGCAGGAGATAGAGCAGGAAGTTGGCCAGCAGCCGCCATTTCTGCGCGGGGTCGGAGACAAGGAAGATGGCGTTGAACGGCACCATCTGGGCAACGAGGTTGGAAGCGACGGCAAGCGGGCCGACCAGCAGCAGGGCCGCCGTGGCGGCCCCTTGCCAGTGCCGATTGAACCAGTCCTTGCCGGCGAAGATGACGACGCTGGACAGCGAGAAGCCAAGCATGGCGAGGCTGACCACCAGCGAGCCGAAATGCGACCAGCTGCCGACGGCGAACACCCGCATGACGGATATCTGCAGCGCGATGATGGCGCCGGCGATCAGCCCGATTGCAAAATAGTGCGCGAGACGAGGCGCCTCCAGCGAGGCTATGCTTGGTCGGGAGATCGATGCGACGGCTGCCATGCGGGCCTTTTCATCTGGCGGTTCAGCAAGGCCTTACCAAACGGCCAGCTCAGCTGTTATGCGTGCCGACGATCTGGTCGCCTTCCAGCTTGGTGAAGGGCACGAAAGGCACCACCTTGCCATTGTAGATGTCGGAGCGGACGATGTTGAAGGTGCCGTCGGCGAGCTGCTCTTTGATCACCTTGAGTACGTGCTGGGCGCCCGGCGGGCCGACCGGGATGACCATGACGCCATTCGGCTTGAGCTGCTGCAACAGCGACGGCGGAATGTGGTCGATGCCGCAGGTGACGATGATCTTGTCGAACGGGCCGACGCTTTCCCAGCCATAGTAACCGTCGGCATTGCGGCTGGTGACCGAGCCGAACTCGCTGTAGCCGCGCTCGATCAGCGCGTCATAGGTGCGGCGGGTGCGCTGCGCCAGCGGATTGATGATCTCGATCGTGTGCACTTGTCGGTCAGATTGGCCAGATAGGCCGACTGGTAGCCGGAGCCGGTGCCGATCTCGAGCACGGATTCGCCGAGCTTCACGTCGATGGCCGTCGTCATGCGGCCGACCAGGTGCGGGCCGGAAATGGTCACGCCATAGCCGATGTCGAGGAAGGCGTGATCATAGGCGCGCCCCAGATTCTGCGGCAGGACGAATTCTTCGCGCGGCGTCAACAGGAAGGCGCGCTTGTTGCGATCGTCCAGCACGTCCTTGTTGAAGACCATGATCTGGAAGCGATCGAACCGCTCGGCCAGCAACTTCGGGTCCTCGCCACGATTGGCCACCATCCACTCGATGAACGACTTTTTGTCGTTCACCGGCACTTCAGCGTTGCGGTCGTAAGGCACCGGCACGCCAGCCTTGACGGCGGCCGGAACAATGGAAAACGCCGCAGCCCCCGCCGACAGCGCCAAGAAGTCCCGACGCTTCATGGAAAAAGCCTCCAGAAGTGGCCTTTGCCACCCCAAAACCAAGCACTTCGATCCGATTGCACTGCCTCCCAAAACGAGTCAATGGCCGTCGAGAGGCGACCGTCCGGACGGTGAAATTGTGGCCGGCGGGCAACAGTTTTGCCGGTGCTGGCGGCTGATTCGGCAACACTCAATGGCGAGCGCCGTTGTCGCATGACTCGCTGAACGGCCTTTTGGAAAATTAGCAAGAGCTGTTTTGCTTGACTTGGACGGCAAAAACAGGCAGCAAAACAGCATTGGAGGGGCTCCAATACCGCGTTCATGGTCGTGGACAAGCCTTCTAGGGCACAAAGTCCACGTCTCTCGTTTGGTTTTGAGAGGGATTGATTAACCAACTTTGTCCATATTTTGAAGCAATCGGCAACTAACGACAGGCGCGGCAAACGCGTCGGGGACCACCTGGGATCACTCACAGAATGGTCGTCGCGGCTATCACAGCCGCGGACGTGGGAGCCGATTGGAGCAAGATTGGTTGCATGGCGTTCTTGAGTAAAAAAATTGTCGGGGACGGGCGTTGGGACGGCGAGACCGCCTGCGACGCGCCGCGTTCCTCTTCCTTCAACCCTGAACGGATCGTCCGCTGGGTCGCGGTGCCCGGCGTCAGCGCGGCCATTGGCCTGTGGCTGGTCGGCACCATGGCCGGCCTGAGTTCCGTCGGCGCCTCGCTGTCGGCGACATCAGGTGGCCTGCCGCAGACGCTTTCGATGCCGCGGTCGCTTGCCCTTGCCGATCCTCTGAAGCAGCGTTTCCTGACATCTTCGGCGCCGTTCGTGCTGGCCAATGCCAATGGCGGCGCGCAGGCGCTGCATGACCATGCCGTGCAGTGCGGCGCCAACTGCTTCAAGCTGGCCGGGGGGAGCCCGCAAGCGGAGAAATCCGCTCGCCTCGTGGCGCAGGCAAAGCCAGCCCCGATGGTCGTAAAATCGAAATCGCAGGAGCGTTTCGAACGCATGGAGGCGTCGCTGTCGCCGACCAGGCTCGCCGCGGCCTTTGCCGGCGCCGGAAAACCGGTCGTCGCGGTCGACGCATCCGCGCACCCGGTCATTTCTGCTGTCGCGCCGCAAATTGCCGAGGCCTCGCTGGTGCCATCCGTCGAGGTCATGGCCAGCCTGTCGGATGACATGCCGGCTCCCGCGGCGGAGCGCTTCGCCCGGATGGATACCGGCTCCGCGGTCGTGCAGACGGCACCGCAGCCGAGGGGCTTTGCCCAGTCGGATGGGGAGACGCCAGACAACGCGCAGTTGGCGCTTGCCCTCGTCCAGTCGCTGCCAGTCGACGACGAGGCGTTCGCCTCACCGCTGCCGATTGAGGAATCGTCGGCCGATGTAGCGGTTTCGCCGGTCGAAACCCAACAGGAACAGCCCGGCGATGCCGCCTCGCTGCCGGATGCGCTGACCGACGACGTGCCATTGCCGACCCGGCGCCCGCAATTGGACGCCCCGCAACAGCCCAAGGTCGTACAGCCGTCGAAGCCCGTCGTTGTGCAGCAGTCGAAGCCCGTCCAGCAGCAGAAACCGGCACGTGAGACGGTTCAGCAGGCCCAGCCGTCCAAGCCGGCGCGGCAAGGCAGACCGGCCGATGGCGGCGAGGTGCTGGCCTATGCCAAGCCGGACACCCCTTCGGGCGGCCTCGGCCAGGCATTCAGGAACCTGTTCAACGGGCCAGGAGGCTCCAGGAGCGGAGCCGGCAACGGCGTCGCCGTCTATGATATCAGCGCAGGAACCGTCTACCTGCCGGACGGCCAGCGGCTCGAAGCGCATTCGGGGTATGGCGCCATGGTCGACCAGCCACGCTATGTCGATAAGAAGGATCGCGGGCCAACACCGCCTAACACCTACAATCTGTCGCTGCGCGAATCGCGTTTCCACGGCGTTGAGGCCATTCGTCTGACGCCTGTCAGTGGCGGCAACAAATATGGCCGCGATGGCCTGCTCGCCCATAGCTACATGCTGCGCGGCGGCCGCGCCGAATCAAATGGCTGCGTCGTTTTCAGGGACTACGGCCGCTTCCTTGCCGCCTTCAAGAAGGGCAAGGTCACCCGCCTGGTCGTGGTGCCGCGCCTGAACGGATCGCCGACACGCGTGGCGGACAACGCGCGCGGCGCCTGATCCCTGGAGAGGCACGTGGCTGTGCCATCCCGCTTCCTCCTGACAGCCTTCTGTCAGGAGCCGCATCCGGCGAAGCGCCTCCCTCCATCCCACTCTTTCCATTTTGGCCAGGAAATCCCATATTCGGGACATGGCCAAATCCCCCGATGAAAAAACGCCGCCGACGGCGAATGACGACCGCGCCGCGCCGAAGCGGCGCAGTCCGCTGACCGATTTCCTCGACGCCTCGGAGCCGCTGCACAAAGGCGGCTTTGCCGAGATGCCGCAGGCCGAACTGTCGGGCACGCCGCTGACCGGTTCGATCGCCGATTGGGCCGAGCAGATCGAGCAGGAGGCCGAAAAGGAAGGACGTCTCGTCGGCAGGGGCGACGGCGGCAAGGCGCCGAAGCCGTCGAAAAAGATCCCCGAGCGCTCAACCTCCCCGGGCCGCAGTTCGCGCGGTACCTCGATGGGTGGCGCGGCGACAGCCAGGGAACGCACCGCAGCCGGCCTGAACCCGGTCGCCGGCCTCGACATCTCGCTGGAAGACGCAGAGACGATGGCCTCCGGCAGCGTCACCGCCACCGTCGCCGCGCTGTCGGCGCTGATCGAATCCGGCAATCCCCTGCACAAGGACGGCGTGCTGTGGACGCCGCACCGCCCTGCCCGCCCGGAAAAATCCGAAGGCGGCATAGCCATCAAGATGGTGTCGGATTTCGAGCCGGCCGGCGACCAGCCGACCGCCATCAAGGATCTGGTCGAAGGCGTCGATAACAGCGATCGCACCCAGGTGCTGCTCGGTGTTACTGGCTCGGGCAAGACATTCACCATGGCCAAGGTGATCGAGGAGACGCAGCGCCCTGCGCTGATCCTGGCGCCGAACAAGACGTTGGCCGCACAGCTCTATTCCGAGTTCAAGAAATTCTTCCCCGAAAACGCCGTCGAGTATTTCGTCTCCTATTACGACTACTACCAGCCGGAAGCCTACGTCCCGCGCACCGACACCTTCATCGAGAAGGAATCCTCGATCAACGAGCAGATCGACCGGATGCGCCATTCGGCGACGCGCTCGCTGCTCGAGCGCGACGACGTTATCATAGTCGCGTCGGTGTCCTGCATCTACGGTATCGGCTCGGTCGAGACCTATACGGCGATGACCTTCCAGATGCAGATCGGCGACCGGCTCGACCAGCGCGCGCTGCTCGCCGACCTCGTCGCCCAGCAGTACAAGCGGCAGGACATCAACTTCGTGCGCGGCTCGTTCCGCGTGCGCGGCGACACGATCGAGATCTTTCCGGCCCACTTGGAAGATCGCGCCTGGCGCATCTCGATGTTCGGCGACGAAATCGAGCAGATCACCGAGTTCGACCCGCTGACCGGCCAGAAGACCGGCGAGTTGAAGAGCGTCAAGATCTACGCCAACTCGCACTATGTGACGCCGCGCCCGACCCTCAACCAGGCGATCAAGTCGATCAAGGAAGAGCTCAAGCATCGGCTGGTGGAACTCGAGCGCGCCGGCCGGCTGCTCGAAGCACAACGGCTGGAACAGCGCACCCGTTTCGACCTGGAAATGCTGGAGGCGACCGGCTCCTGCGCCGGCATCGAGAACTATTCGCGCTATCTCACCGGCCGCCAGCCGGGCGATCCGCCACCAACACTGTTCGAGTACATTCCCGACAACGCGCTGGTCTTCATCGATGAAAGCCACGTCACCGTGCCGCAGATCGGCGGCATGTATCGCGGCGACTTCAGGCGCAAGGCGACGCTGGCCGAATACGGCTTCCGCCTGCCGTCCTGCATGGACAACCGGCCGCTGCGCTTCGAGGAATGGGACGCCATGCGCCCGCTCTCCGTCGCCGTCTCGGCAACGCCGGGCGGCTGGGAAATGGAACAGGCCGGCGGCGTCTTTGCCGAGCAGGTCATCCGCCCGACCGGCCTCATCGATCCGCCGGTCGAAGTGCGCCCGGCCAAGAGCCAGGTCGACGATGTCGTCGGCGAGATCCGCGACACCACCAAGGCCGGCTACCGCACGCTGGTGACCGTGCTGACCAAGCGCATGGCCGAGGACCTGACCGAATATCTGCACGAGCAAGGCATCCGCGTGCGCTACATGCACTCCGACATCGACACGCTGGAGCGCATCGAGATCCTGCGTGACCTGCGCCTTGGCGCCTTCGACGTGCTGGTCGGCATCAACCTCTTGCGCGAGGGCCTCGACATTCCCGAATGCGGCTTCGTCGCCATTCTCGATGCCGACAAGGAAGGTTTTTTGCGTTCGGAAACCTCGCTGATCCAGACCATCGGCCGCGCGGCCAGAAACGTCGACGGCAAGGTCATCCTCTATGCCGACCAGGTCACCGGCTCGATGGAACGGGCGATGGCCGAGACCAGCCGCCGCCGCGAAAAGCAGATGGAGTGGAACGCGGCCAACGGCATCACGCCGGAATCGGTCAAGTCGCGCATCTCGGACATTCTGGACTCGGTCTACGAGAAGGACCATGTCCGCGCCGACATCTCGCAGTTCACCGACAGCGCCGGCGCCATGATGGGCAACAATCTCAAGGCCCATCTCGACGCCATGGACAAGCAGATGCGCGACGCCGCCGCCAATCTCGATTTCGAGAAGGCGGCCCGCATCCGCGACGAGATCAAGCGGCTGCGCGAGATGGAGCTGTCGATCTCCGAAGATCCGCTGGCGAAGTACGCCGACGTGGAAAGCCCGGTTTCGGGCCGCGAGAAGGGCAAGCATAACAAGGGCCGCGCCATCCACCGCACGGCCGACGACAAGGGAAACATCCCTGTTGCGGCGGTCAGCAAACCGAAAGAGAGTGCACAGGATCGCGTCAGATCCGCCCTGTTCCGCAAGCCGTCGCTCGACGCCATGGGGCCGGGCACCGACATGCCGACACCCGCCGGCGCCGTGTCGCGTTCGCTGTTCAAGAAACAGTCGGCCGAAGAGGCGCACGGCTCCGATTTCGGCATGCCTGGCGACGCCACCAAACCGCTGTTCAAGAAGAACTCGCTCGATGAGATGACGGTGCGGCGGACCGAGACACCGATCGAGGGCGACAAACCCGTCAAGCGCGAGCGCGCCGGCATTGGTTCCTACGAGGATCCAGGCGACGCCCGCCGCGAAAAGCGCCGGCCGGGCAAGACGGGCAGGCCGGGACGGTAGCGATCCTTCGCGCCCCGGCAGCCTTGCCATCGGCCCCGCCTTTGGTGTAGTCAATCCCCACACTCGAACGTCTTGAAAGGAGGGCTCACGTGTTTACGTTTTTTCGTCACCATCGTCAGCGTGGCCCGATTTCTGCCCTGCGAGCTTGCTTGCAGGGCTGACCAGGGACGGTCCGGGTTTTTCCCGCTTCGATTTTTTTGGTCTGCCCTTCGTGGTGTTGCAACGCCGAGCCTGATGGCCAGCACGCGCACCGTCAAAGTGCATTGAACCGGAGTTTTCTCCGGCAAGACCAGAGAAATCAAAATGGCCCTGATCAGCCTCAAATCCCTCGGCGTCACCATGAGTGCGCCGCTGTTTGCCAATCTCGACCTGACCATCGGCACCGGCGACCGGCTCGGCATCGTTGCCGCCAACGGCCGCGGCAAGTCGACCTTGCTCAAATGCCTGACCGGCGAAATGGAGCCGACCTTTGGCGACATAACCCGCACGCGCGGCCTGCGCGTCGGCCATGCGAACAGTCCGTTGCCACAGCCCTTCTCGACCGAACGTTCCACCAGGTGGTGGCCGACGCCTTGCCGCCCGAGCAGGCCGAAAGCGAGCTGTGGCGCGTCGATGTGGTTCTCGATTCACTCGACGTGCCCGAGCCCATGCGCGAACGGCAAATGCAGGCGCTGAGCGGCGGTTGGCAGCGGCTGGCACTGATCGCCCGCGTCTGGGTCACCGATCCGGATGTGCTGCTGCTCGACGAGCCGACCAACCATCTCGACCTGGCCAGGATCAGCCAGCTTGAGACCTGGCTCAACACGCTGCCGCGCGAAGTGCCGGTGGTGACCGCCAGTCACGACCGCGCCTTTCTCGACGCCACCACCAACCGGACGCTGTTCCTACGCCCGGAACAATCGCCTGTGTTTGCCCTGCCCTACTCCAGGGCAAGGCAGGCGCTCGACGACGTCGACGCCTCGACGGAGCGCAAGTTCCAGCGCGACATGAAGGCGGCGCAGCAATTGCGCCGGCAGGCCGCCAAGCTCAACAACATCGGCATCAATTCCGGCAGCGACCTTTTGACAGTCAAGACCAAGCAGCTCAACCAGCGGGCGGAGCGCCTGGAAGAGGCGGCTGCTCCGGCCCATCGCGAGAAGTCGTCCGGCGCGATCAGGCTCGCCAATCGCGGCACCCATGCCAAGGTGCTGATCACGCTCGAGGACGCGGCGGTGGAAACCCCTGACGGAACGCTGCTGTTCAGGACCGGCAAGCGCCACATTTGCCAGGGCGATCGCATCGTCCTGCTCGGCCGCAACGGCATCGGCAAATCGCGCTTCGTCACCCTGATCCGCAACGCCATCCTCGAAGCGGATACGGTGCAGAACGTGAAGGTGACGCCGTCGACAGTGCTCGGCTACAGCGACCAGGCGCTGTCGGGCATCAGCGGCGACGACACGCCGCTGGCGATGGTCTCGCGCCGCTATGATGTCGGCGAACAGCGCGCCCGCTCGCTGCTCGCCGGTGCCGGCGTCGGCATCGACATGCAGGAGCGCCGGATCGACGTGTTGTCCGGCGGCCAGAAGGCGCGACTGATGATGCTGGCGCTCAGGCTCGCCAACCCCAATTTCTATCTGCTCGACGAGCCGACCAACCATCTCGACATCGACGGCCAGGAAGCGCTGGAAGCCGAGCTGCTGGCGCATCAGGCAAGCTGCGTGCTCGCCTCGCACGACCGCTCCTTCATCCGCGCCATCGGCAACCGCTTCTGGCTGATCGAGAAGCGGCGGCTGACCGAAGTCGAGGACCCGGAGGATTTCTTCCGCTCGGTGGCCGAGGGCACCGGCTGAAGAAACGCCAAGCGTCCGCCGGGCCGGCATTCGAGTTCTGCCGGCCACACTTCCCCGCTGGCCGAAAAAGGCGCATCCTGAGGTTTCGCAAACCGAGGGAGGATACCGGTCATGCGCGGGGTGGACGTCGTCAAGAACCTGTATGATGCTTATGCAAAACGCGACATCGAGGGCGCGCTGGTCGACTGCGCCGATGATATCGTCTTCCGCTGGGTCGCCGAACCGCAGGCACCTTTCATCGCGGCAGGCAACGGCAAGCAGGAGTTCCTTGCCCGCCTCATGGCGCTGGACAGCGATTTCGAGTACCGGAGCTTCGTCCCAGTGGACATCATCGACGGCGGCGACAGGATTGCGGCGCAGGTCGAAATCCATTTGACGCGCAAAACCACCGGCCAGGAGCTTGTCATGCGTACCGCTGATTTCTGGACGGTCCGCGACGGCAAGATCGTCGAGATGGTGGAATATTACGACACGGCGCTGGCCGCCTCGGTCATCTGAAGAAAAATTTCGACGACCTGTCGGGTCGCCTGAACCTGCCTCGTCCTTGGGATGCCGACACGATGATGCCGGCTTCAAGCAAGGAGAAAGCATCATGTTCACCCTGTCATCCATAGGCCGCATCGCCACCCGTTACGCGGCTGCTCGCGCTCGCCATCGCAGTGAGCGCGCCCTCCTGTCCTTGCCGATCGAGCTGCGCAAGGACATCGGCTGGCCCGAAATTTCATCGACCCGCAGAACGGCCCTCGTATCTGCAGAGCACCCTGACCGAGGCGGCCGCTGGTCAATCATGCGTATCGCCCGAAAGCGGCGTCGCCTGCATCGACGCGCGCTTTTCGAAAGCCTCGAACCAGTGCGTGAGCACCGCCCGCGAGCGAAAGGGCGGAAGGTGACGGAACGCCATCCAGGACAGCGTGGTGGCCAGGGCTATATGGCCCGACATGAAGCGGCGCTTCGTCGTCCAGAGCGCTTTCGATCCAGTCGTAGCTTGCCTCGATCTTTTCCCGGTATCCTTCGGCAAGAGCACCATAACGCAGCTGTTCGGGTCTCCTTTCCGTCTCCCAGCGCAAGGCAATGCCCGTCTGCGCTAGGCCCTGAGCGACCGACTGCAGCCGCAACGCCTGCCAGCGCGTCTCGCCGTCTTGCGGCAGCAATTTGCGGCCGCCATGCAGTGTATCGAAGTAGGCGCAGATGACATCGGAATCGAAGATCGGCGACGCACCGGGCCGCAACAGCACCGGCACCTTGCCGAGTGGATTTTCGGCGTAGACGCTGGCATTGCGCAAGGTCGGGCTGGTCTCGTGATGAATGACCTCGAGCCGATCGGCAATGCCGACCTCGTAAGCGAAGACGAGCGCCTTGCGCGCGAAGGGCGAATGGGTCTGGTAATAGAGGATCATTGTCGTCCCAGGCGTGAGGAAGCCACGTAGCCCCCCTGTTCTATCCTGCGAGCCGCGAGAATTGCGCTCTGATTGAGCCCCGCCGACGCAAGTTCATTTCACGACTCCCCTCAAACCACCGGCTACCAGGTCTGTGCGGGCGGCTTGCGAAAAATTTCCACGGCCCTGTAGGATCGCCGTCACCTCATGCGTCCTATGGTTCGCAAGGCTAAGCCAAACGCAAAGAGGAGCAAGATATGACTGATCAGACCCCCGTTCAGCCCGCGGCGAAAGTGCTCGGCGGATTGACCCCCTATCTGCAGGTGGACGGCGCCTTCAAGGCCGCCGAATTCTACAAGAAGGCCTTCGGCGCCGAACAGGTCTTTGCCTATCCGGCCGACGAACAGGGCCGCACCATGCACATCCATCTTCACATCAACGGCTCGACGCTGATGCTGGGCGACGCCTATCCCGAGCACGGCCACCCGCATCAAAATCCGCAGGGCTACACCATGCAGTTGCACCTCCAGGACGACACCATCGAAACATGGTGGAAGCGCGCCATCGAGGCCGGCTGCGAGGAAGTGGTGCCGCTGCAGGTGATGTTCTGGGGCGACCGCTGGGGACAGATGCGTGACCCCTTCGGCGTGGCCTGGGCAATGAACGCCCCGGTGAAGTAAGTTTTTTCAGCGAGCAGCAATGCCCCTTGCCGCCGGCGGGGGGATGATGCGCTCACCTGCGCCGGGTTGCATCCCTGCCGGCCCGGCGCTCGATTTCAGCAAAGGAGACCCACAATGTCCTATGTCGATGGCTTCGTGCTTGCCGTGCCCAAGGCAAAACTCGACGACTACAAGAAGCTCGCCAACACCGCCGGAATCGTCTGGATGGAGTACGGTGCGCTCGCCTATGCCGAATGCGTCGGCGACGACGTGCCGTATGGCGAGGTCACCTCTTTCCCGCGTGCCGTGCAGGCCAAGGACGACGAGATCGTCGTCTTCTCCTGGATCGTCTACGAATCGCGAGAAAGCCGCGATGCCGTCATGGCCAAGGTGATGGCCGACCCGCGCATGAAACCCGACTGGGCAACGATGCCGTTCGACGGCAAGCGCATGATCTTCGGCGGCTTCAAGCCGTTCATGGAGCTGTAGGCGTCAGTCCAACTTGTCGAGCAGCGGCTTCAGCCGATCGCCATAGCGCTTCCACAGATCGACCGAGCCCTGATACATCGGCTGGCGCACCTGCGCGGCGGAAGCCGTGCGCACCGGCCGGTCGGTCTCGTGGAACGACAGCACCGCATCGTTCCATGGCAGGCCGAGATGGGCGATCAGCGCCCGCGTCTGCCCTTCCTGGTCGGCGACGAAATCCTCATAGCGCACATCATGCACCACCCCAGGCAGCACCGTATGCCAATGCGCCATGATGTCGGTGTAGAGGTTGTGGAAATCGGCGAGTTCGCCGAGGTCGTAGCCGTAGCGATGGCTGTCGCCGCGGAAATGCACCTTGTAGATCGACAGGCACGTCGCCGCCGCGTCGCGGGCGCAATGGACGATCTTCGCTTTCGGCAACATCAGATGGAGGAAGCCGACAAGCAGGAAGTTGCCCGGCATCTTGTCGGTGACATGCTTGAAGCCGGGATAGCGGGCGTGCAGCATGTCGAGATAGGCCTCGGCGGCTTCGGCAAAAGCCTTGTCGGGCATGTCGGCGATCCCTGCTGGAAAGCCGCCCTTCATGGTCAACGGAAACTGCTTGCCCACCGCCGTCTTCAGGATGCTGAGCTCGCCAGCGCCATAGACCTGGGGATGGCTGGCGATGATCTGCTCGACCAGCGTCGTGCCGGAGCGCGGCATGCCGACGACGAAGATCGGCGTGTCGTCGGCAATTGAGCTCGGCTTGTGTTTTTCGAAGAAGCCGGCTTCGAAGGTTGCCTTCATGGCCTCGAATTCGGCGCGCGTCCTGGCCGCATCGTAGTCGATGCCCTTGCGGCGGATCGCATTGCCTTCGGCGAAATAGTCGAAGGCCCTGCCATAATCCTTCAGATCGTCATTGGCCTTGCCGAGACCGAAGGACAACTGCATGCGCGCCAGGCTGTCCTGCGGCGCCTTGGCATGCTGGGCCTCCATGCTGGTCAATTCGCTGTCACGCTCCTTCTGGCGCTTGACCTGCGTCAGCATCAGCCAGGCTCTGGCCATGCCGGGGTCGACCGCCAGCGCCTGCCGGAAAAGATCGACCGCTTCGTCGAGCTTGCCCTTTTCCATCAGCCCGACGCCCAGCCCGTGCAGCAGGTCGGCGTCCTTGGGCCGGATGGTCAGCGCCTCGCGGAAGACGGCAAGCGCCTCGTCCAGACGACCGGCTTCTTGTAGCGTTTCGGCAAGTCCGATGCGCGCGCGGACATGGAACGGATTGCGTCCGAGGGTACCGCGATAAATGTCTTCGGCGCCCTCGAACTGGCCGAGCTGCTTCAACGATGAGCCGAGATTGTCGCGCGCCGCCAGTTGGTCGGGCCGCAGCGTCACTGCCTTGCGAAAGCAGTCGACGGCAGCAGCGACCTGGCCGAGATCGCGCAACACTGTGCCGAGATTGTTGAGAAAATCCGGATTGCCGGGCTGCAACCGCACCGACTGCTCGATGAGATCAAGCCCTTCGGCGCTGCGCCCGGTCTGGTGCAGCAACAACCCAAGGAAGTGCGCAGCGGCGGCGTGATTGGCCTTTTGCGCCAGCACCTGCCGGTAGATCGCCTCGGCCTCTTGCCGGCGCCCGGCCTGGTGCAGTTGCAGCGCCTGCTGCACATGCTGATCAAGCCCCAGCGGTGGCTGTCCTCCAGCGCCAGATCTGGCTCCCGCGCCCGCCGCTCTTCTCTGATCTCTGTTAATGAGAAACCTGCCGTGTTTGTCCGCCGGCCGCGATCTACAGCAATTCCAGGAAAAGTGTGAAACGGTTTTCCCGGGAAAGCGCATGGCGCTTTCCCTTGGGAATTGCGCCAAAACAAAGAGATAGAGCGGTTCGGCGTTTCAGTGAAACGATGAACCGATCTAGGCCATCGGCGCATCAGGTTCAAGGCTTCGCTTGGTATCCGTCAGTGTAGAAGCGATCAAATCAACCGGTTGGTCTCCGCAACCTGCCTGGCACGACGGAGCGTTCCATCGGTATCGGCGACCCTTCGTTTTGCCGCTTCGTCACTTCTGATGGTCAGCCGCGGCGACAGGATGGGCTTTGCCATCACTGGTTTAACCAATGGCCCGACCGTGACTGCGGCTCCTGCCGATGTTGTTTCAGAAATCATGAGGTATCGTCCTTCCATGCATAAATAAAATTTAAATACCGGGAGAAATGTTCCCGCCTCTCTTCAAGCAATTTTTGAAATCGCTGGATTTGTATCATCATTTTTTTGAAAGTTACAGCGAGCAATTTTCTGAGCGTAATTCGATTTTCTTTTAAATTGCCTTGATTAAATTGAGACAAAGGCCTATCTGTTCAGGATCGTTTTGGGCCAGAATTGGCATCTCGCGGCGTCAGAGGTTCTCGACCCGCCAATCTCATTCCAAATCATCGATATTGGCCGCGCTTCGCGACCATTTCTCATTCCTCGAAAGACCCACATGAACACCGGAACCGTAAAGTTCTACAATGGCCAGAAGGGTTTCGGCTTCATTCAGCCGACCGATGGCGGCAAGGACGTTTTCGTCCATGTCAGCGCGCTGGAGCGCGCCGGCTTCCCTGGCCTCGCTGAAGGCCAGAAGCTGCAGTTCGAGTTGGAGCGTGACACCAAGGGCCGCGAGTCGGCCGCCAATTTGCAACTGATCTGATCCGGCCGAATTCGATGAACGCTGACCACGGATGTACTGGCAGCTCTCGAAAGCGGCTTATTTCCAGCGATTGCGGGAAATAGGAAAGCGGGGCTCGTCCCCGCTTTTTTGCTTTCAGGGACCGCTGCGGAAGCATCAAGGCAAGACAATGACGGACCGCACCACCCACTCCATCGCGCATTTCGCGGCACCCTTCGTGCTCGGCGGACTGGAAGGACAGCTGCCGGCCGGCGACTACGACATCGATCACGACGAAGAGGTGATCGAGGGCATGTCGCGGCTTGCCTGGCGCCGCGTCGCCACCTTCATCCATTTGCCGGCAAGGGCAGTGAAAAACCCGACCACCAGCCAGCTTGTCGCCATCGATTACCTCGAACTCGAAACAGCGCTGAAGCGCGACAGGGAGAATGCAGCATGATCCGTTTCCAGCAGAATGCGCGCCCGCGCACCGACACGCCCGCGCACCAGTTTGCGATCGGTCAGACTGTCCGCATGAAGAGCCGCACCGGCCTCGTCCAGAAAACCGCGGAACTGTTCCAGATCAAGAGCAGGCTGCCGGTTAAGGACGGCTCGCCGCAATACCGCATCCGCAGCGAGCAGGAGACCCATGAGCGGGTCACCACGGAAGACAATCTCGAACCGGCCGACAACCCGGTTGTGGCCAACAACCCGGTTGTCTCTGACAACTCGGTTGTTAGTGATAACCCGGTCGTCTGAGCGCCCAGCAAAGCCAAGCCAACACACACCAGGAGCACGACATGTCCAAGGGTCAACAGCGAAGCAATCGCGAAACACGCAAGCCGAAGAAGGACAAGGTCGTGGCCAAGCCCGCCTCCCCGTTCGGCTCTGCTGTCAAGCAGGCAGAGAGCAGCCTGAAGCCGAAGTCGAAGGGCTGACGCCCAGGGGCGCTTCGTGCGCCCTCTCCGTCGCCCTGCGTAAGGCGACGGACCGATTGAACAGGCCCGCGCAACGCTCTGCCGCACCACGGAGGCGCGCTTGAACTTCGTCATCGAGTTCTACCGGTCGCGCGACGCGGACGAAGCCACGCTCGACAAGGTATCGCTGGAAGCGCCGAACCTGCGCGCCGCCCTGCAGGGTGCCACCGCGCTGTTCCATACGCTGGCCATGCCGCAAATCCCCGATCGCCTGCGTATTTCCGACGACAATGGCAGCGAGCTCTACGCCGGTCCGGCCGACGGGGCGTATCCAGCTTAGAGGGAGCGATGCTTGCCGCATGGTCCCATTAAAGTTCATGTAAGGTCGACGCCGTAAGATCGGCCGAACCGGGCGGCTGCCGCAATTGGTGGCCCGCGAGGTCGCGGGCGCCCCATTGCAATCGCCGCTCGCGTCCGAAGGCAGGAGTCGTATGGACAGGTCGCGCATCATCGTGACGGCGGTGGTGTTGGCCTTGCTTGGCGCCATCGTGCCCATCGCGGCAATGGTTCACCTTTCATGGATCCAGGCGGTCCAAAAGGAACACAAACGGCTGCAGCTGTTCGCCAGCCGCGCCATCGCCAGGGCCGACATCTCGCGCGGCGATGCGACGGCCGCTTTGCTGCAGATCGATCAGTTCACCGGCATCCGCTGTTCGGCGGACCACATAGCCCGCATGCGGCAACTCACTATCAACACACGCTCGACCGAGGAGATGGGCTATTTCGAAAATGGCCTGCTCAAATGCTCGTCATGGGGACTGACCGAAGGGCGCGTTGCTCAAACCGTCCCGGATTTCACCACCAGGGACGGTATTGCCGTCACCGCCCGCATGCAGCCGGTGATGAGCGAAGGTCATTTGCTGATGGCACTGCGATACAAGGACCACAATGTCCTTGTCGATCCAGTACGCTTTGTCGACGTCATCGTCGATCCCGGCGTCCAGCTCGCGCTGACGACGGAAACGGGCATCCTGCTCGGTGCGCTGAACGGCCCGGATCCCGCCCGCATCGAGAAGATCATCGCCGGCCCCGACGAAGGCATCGATGACGATCTCCTGTTTGCCACCGCGCGCGGGACGGGCTGGATCGCTGTCGCCGCCGAGCCGAAGAGCCAGATTCTGGACAGCGTTCGCCAGCAGCGGCTTCTGCTGCTCCCGCTCGGTGCTTTCATGGCCGCCTTCATCATCGGCATGGTTGTCTGGCTGTCGCGACGGCGGCTTTCACCGTTGGGAGAATTGCAGATCGCGGTGCGCAAGCGCGAATTCATCGTCCACTATCAGCCGATCGTCGAACTCAGGACCGGCAATTGCATCGGCGCGGAAGCGCTGGTGCGCTGGAAGCGACCGAACGGTTCCCTGGTCCGGCCCGACCTCTTCATTCCGCTGGCGGAAGAGAGCGGCCTGATCACGGCGATCACCGATCAGGTCATTGCGCTCGTTGTCTTCGACCTGAACAGGCTTCTGGTCGCCGATCGTTCCATCCACATCGCCATCAATCTCAGCGCAACCGACGTCAGCACGGCGCGGGTTCTACCGGTTATCGAAAAGGCATTGCAGCACACCGGCATCGAGCCCCAGCAGATCTGGCTCGAGGCGACGGAACGCGGTTTTGTCGATATCAACTCGGCGCGTTCGACCGTCGTTCGTGCCCGCGAACTTGGCCACGCAGTGGTGATCGACGACTTCGGCACCGGCTATTCCAGCCTGTCCTATCTCGAGGGGCTGCCGCTCGATGCGTTGAAGATCGACAAGTCGTTCATCGACACGATCAGCACGAATTCCGCCACCAGTTCCGTCACCCCGCACATCATCGGCATGGCCAAGACGCTGAAGCTGAAGATCGTTGCCGAAGGCGTGGAAACGCAGGCACAAGCCGATTACCTGGTGGAACACGACGTTGAATATGGCCAGGGCTGGCTTTTCGCCAGACCCATGCCCGCGGCCGAGTTCATCGCCTATTGTCGGCAGGCGAAGGCGCCGGCGTAGAGGCGAGCGCTACCTGCCAGCAGGCAACACCTGCCTTCTCCCCTTGCGTGGGAGAAGGCAGAAAACCGGCCCTGTCAGCACGGTCCGTCGTCAACGACGCGATAGTCCGCGGCGCGGGCTTCGCAGGAATTGGGAAAGGTGCGCAGTTCGCCATGCCGGCGCGCGCACACGGGAGCATATTCGCGGGTGCAGAACGTCTGCTCTTCGCCGCCACCGCCACTGCCGCCGTCGCGGCACGGACCGTCGCGCACAATGCGGTAGCCGGCCCGGTCGGCAAGGCAGGCATTGGCGAAGGTCTGGCGGTCGCCGCCGCGCCGGGCGCAGACCGGCTCGTACTGCCTGCTGCAATATTGCGGTTCGGGCCGTGGCGGACGCGGACGCGGCCCTGGTCCCTCATCGACGACGACGGTGCAGGCGGCAAGAATTGCCGACAGGAACAGGATGGCAAAACCTTGCCGCGAAAAGATTGCCGCCAGAAACTTCATGTTGATCTCTCCCTCGATCCCGTCCCCGGAAGACGATCCTTGCCATTCCCTTGCCAAATGCAACCCCGTTCGCAGCCTCCCCGCTGGGAAACGATGCGTGGAGCCATGGCACCCATCAGCCCCATCTCGCTGGCGGCCACGACATCTGGCCCATTCGTGGCCGCGCTCTGGGCCGATGACCGAGCCGGCAACCAAGCCTATGTCGAGCCGCATCGATGCTCAGGTCAGTCGATCCATGCGTCGGGATGCGTCCAGAGCGGCGGCCCGCGGCGCTATCTTGCAACCTTCACGTTTCCGTGCGATAAATTCCGTGTTCGGGCATTTGCGACCCGGAGAGCGGAACGTTTTGGACGACCTTTCCCCGATACTGTGAATCTCTGACGGCCCCGTTTTCGGCGGGGGGTTTGACCATGCGCCAATGCATGACTGCCGAAGCAACCACCGGGACTTGCCCATTGCGCCAGGCGGCGGGCAGGACCACCAGACTGAACGGGTGAAGGAGTTTCCCCAATGGCCCAGACCGGCACCGTTAAATTCTTCAACGCGACCAAAGGCTTCGGTTTCATCACGCCCGACGGCGGCGCCAAGGATGTGTTCGTCCATATTTCCGCGATCGAGGCCTCCGGCCTGCGCACGCTCGTCGACGGCCAGAAGGTCACCTTCGACGTCGAGCCGGATCGCATGGGCAAGGGCCCCAAGGCCGTCAACCTCCGCGCTGCCTGAGCCATCGGCACGCCGAGCGTCTCTGACGCACGACGGAGGCTCCAATGCCTGGACCTGGCTTGGAGAGGGATTTGAATTTTTGAAAAGGCGCGGCGGTTTTCGTCGCGCCTTTTTCGCGCCGCGCGTTCTGCCCAATGCATGTCGCACAAAAGCGCGCGGAGGTTTTGAGTCAACGACATGCATAAAAACAAAGACTTAAAGCGCGTCGTCTGAATCCCTTCAAACGCGACGCGCTTTAGGGGCCCGCAAAACTTTCTCTTGCCGATGGCGCTAAAATAAAGGACAAATTTCCATTCGGGCATTTGCCGGCCCGAGACTGGACTTTATGGGATCAAAGGAGCTTCCCATGCCGCAGACCGGCACCGTCAAATTCTTCAACCATGCCAAAGGCTTCGGCTTCATCACGCCCGATGATGGCGCGAAGGATGTTTTCGTCCATATTTCAGCCGTGCAGGCGTCGGGTCTTCCTGGTCTTGAGGATGGCCAGAAAGTGTCCTTCGACACGGAACCGGACAAGCGTGGCAAGGGCCCGAAGGCCGTCAACCTGTCGGTCGGCTGAGCCGGCTTCAGACAGGCGGCGGGCCGGCTGGATAGCCCCGCTCCCTTGAGGGGTCTTTGACGCTTGTTTTGATATTGACGCGTCGAAATCCGTTCAGCCCCCATTCAGCCACGGTCGCATATTAGTCTTTGGTAAAGCCGGACCGCATCCCCCGAAACTGCACGGGCCGGTTACGAAGGAGACCGACATGAACCGAATTTTCAAGACCGCCGTCCTGTCCGCTGCCGTGGTCGCCACCACACTCATGACCCTGCCCGCCGCCAACGCGGGTGACTGGCGCCATCACGGCCATCACGGCGACGGCGACGCGATTGCCGCCGGCGTGCTCGGCCTTGCCGCCGGCGCGCTGATCGGTGGCGCGTTGGCCAATGACCGGCCGCCCCCAGACGATTATTACGATGACGGTTACTACGATCGCGACGTAGTGGTGCGCCCGGCACCGGTCCGCCGCTACTATGCGGAGCCGAGGGTTGTCTACAATGAAGGCTACGCCGAGCCGTGGACGCGTGGCTGGTATGACTATTGCTCGGACCGCTACCGTACCTTCAACTCCCGCACCGGCACGTTCACCGGCAATGACGGCGAACAGCATTTCTGCACGGCGAACTAAGATCAAGGGCTTCCCTGCCCCAAACAAAAAGCGCTGACCGCGAGGCCAGCGCTTTTTGTTGTTGGGCTTGACGTCCAAGATTTCTCTTGAGGTCGGCGCTGCCCCTCATCCGCCTGCCGGCACCTTCTCCCCGTGAAGTACGGGGAGAAGGGATTGGCTGCAACACAGGCGCCCTTAAGTCAGAAAGGGGTTGGTCCGGCGCTCCTCGCCGAAGCGTCCGCCGGGACCGTGGCCGCAGACAAAGCCGATGTCGTCGCCGAGCGGCAGGAGCTTATCCTTGATCGAGGCGATCAGCGCCGCGTGGTCGCCGCCCGGCAGGTCGGTGCGGCCGACCGAGCCACGAAACAGCACGTCGCCGACATGGGCGAACTTGGCCGCGCGGTTGTAGTAGACGACATGGCCAGGCGCGTGGCCGGGGCAATGCAACACCTCGAACACATGCGAGCCGAACGACACGGTGTCGCCTTCGGTGAGGAACCGGTCGGGCACACAGTTGCGCGCGCCGGCGATGCCGTAACGCCTGCCCTGGTTTTCCAGATTGTCGAGCAACGACTTGTCGGCCTCATGCGGGCCGATGATGTCGATGCCGAGCGCCTCCTTCAACTCCATGGCGCCGCCGGCATGATCGATATGGCCATGCGTTAGCCAGATCGCCCCCGCGGATATCGCATTGTCCTTCAGCACCGCCAGCACCTTGTCAATGTCGCCGCCCGGATCGACGACGACACCATGCTTGTCGTCCATGTCGAACAGGATGGTGCAATTCTGCTGGAACGGTGTGACCGGCACGATGCCGGCATTGAGCTGACCCATGATTGTCCTTTCGCTATTCCAGCGTGATGTAGAGCAATTCCAGGAAAAGTGTGAAACGGTTTTCCCGGGAAAAGCGCGTAGCGCTTTCCCTTAGGGAATTGCGTCAACTAATGCATGTCGCTCAAAAGTGGCCCCGGTTTTGAGACAACGACATGCATACAAACAAAGACTTAAAGCGCGTCGCATGAATCCGTTTCGACGCGACGCGCTTTAAGAGACAGTGCGGGCGAAGGCCGTCCACTCCTCGAAAAGACGACAGTCAGTAGCTCAAAAAAGAAATGGGCGGCCGAAGCCGCCCAATCAAAACGCCTAGACCGAATGGCTTACTTCTTCATGGCGCCCATGACCGCGCCGAGAATGCCGGTCAGGATCGCGCCGCCGCCGGCGCCGCCGACGATGTTGTTGAGGTTCAGCGCGCTGCCGAGACCGCTCGTTGCTGCTGCCGCAGCCGCCGGATCGACCGCGCCACCACCAAGCAGGCTGCCGAGGATCGCCGCACCGCCGACGCCGCCAATGGCGCCACCCAGGATTTTGGGAAGCTGACCCATCGCCGCCGTCTTGAGCGCCGCACCGACCGCCTGACCACCGATGACACCTGCAATCACCTGTATGATGATCGGAAGAAGCGTGTTCATGTCCATATGATTAGTCCCTCCATAGCTGCCAGCCTCCCGGGCCGACACCATCATGAGACGCTGAATTGGACGAAAGTCAAATGCAGAAACGCTTAAATAAAAGGGGCGACCCTAAAACCGCCCCTGCTTGCTGGAAAAGCTGTGACTTTCGTTATTCTGCCGCGATCGCGTGCTTGGGCTGAACCGCCGCAGAATAGTCGTTCATAAGGTTCTTGGCGATTTCGCCGACCTCGAATCGGTAAGATCCGATCTCCGAAACCGGCGTCACTTCCGCCGCGGTCCCGGTCAGGAAGCACTGCTCGAAGCCCTCGAGTTCTTCCGGCATGATTGCGCGTTCGATTACCTCCAGACCGCGATCCTTGGCCAGGCCAATGACCGTGCGGCGGGTGATGCCGTCGAGGAAGCAATCGGGCTTGGGCGTGTGGATCTTGCCGTCCTTGACGAAGAAGATGTTGGCGCCGGTCGCTTCGGCAACCTGGCCACGCCAGTCGAGCATCATGGCATCGGCATAGCCCTTGGCCTCGGCGGCGTGCTTGGACATGGTACAGATCATGTAGAGGCCGGCGGCCTTCGACTTGGACGGCGCCGTGCGCGGGTCGGGCCGGCGCCATTCCGCAACGTCGAGGCGGATGCCCTTCAGCTTCTGCGCCGGATCGAAGTAGCTCGGCCACTGCCAGATGGCGATGGCGCAGTTGATACGGTTGTTCTGCGCCGAAACGCCCATCTGTTCGCTGCCACGCCAGGCGATCGGCCGGACATAGGCGTCCTGGAAACCCTGCTTCGTCAAAAGCGTGGTGGAAGCATCGTTGAGCTCGGCCACCGAATAGGGAATCTTGAAGCCAAGCAGGCGCGCCGATTCATGCAGGCGCTCGGTGTGTTCGTTAAGCTTGAAGATCTCGCCGCCATAGGCGCGCTCGCCCTCGAAGACGGCGCTGGCGTAGTGCAGGCCATGGGTCAGCACGTGGATCTTGGCGTCACCCCATTGGACGAACGCGCCATTCATCCAGATGAAGCCGTCCAGTTGATCGAAGGGAACGGATGCCATGGTAACCTCCCGCGGGCGGCAGCCCGCATAGTGTTGTATCGTTGTGTGTTTCGTGTCGGCCGCGCAAAGCGGTCTTTATGCTGGAGCGTAGGCGGATAATTGCGCTCTGGCAAACTCAGGAAGTTCCGGAAAAACCGGCCTCTCTTGCCTTTTCGTTCGCAATCCGCCCAAAAGCTTGTCAAAAATTACCATTGCAGGGAAATTACGTCAATAGTACTGACATAATCTCTCTTTCAAGCGGAGAAAAGATGACGGATCGAAGCCACGCAGCCGGGAAACCGATCAGGACGGCGATCACCGACGAGGACGGCATCGACTTCGCCATCATCGAGCTGCTCTTCTTCGCCTATCGCGACTTCACCTCCGATCCGGATCAGATCCTGGCCGATTACGGCTTCGGCCGCGCCCACCACCGGGTGCTGCATTTCGTCAACCGCAGGCCGGGCCTGACGGTTGCCGAACTGCTCGACGTGCTGAAGATCACCAAACAGAGCCTGGCGCGGGTGCTCAAGCAATTGATCGACACCGATCATGTTGTGCAGTTGCAAGGTCCGCGCGACCGCCGCCAGCGCGAGCTCTATCCGACAGCCAAGGGCCGCGCGCTGGCGCTGGCGCTGGCGCGGCCACAGTCGCGCCGCATCCATGCTGCATTGGGAGATTCCGGGATAACCGAACGGACCCTGGTTGAACGGTTCCTCGAAGCGATGGTCAATCCGGAACTAAGAGCGCAGATCGACGTTGGGTCCGCAAAAATGTCAGGGAAAAGCCATGGAGAGCACTGAAAGGGTCGATCACGCGGCCGCACCGGACGACGACGCGCCGCACTTGCTTGTCGTCGACGACGACACCCGCATCCGCAATCTTCTCAAGCAGTATCTGACCGAAAACGGCTTTCGCGTCACCGTCGCCGGCAATGCCGGCGAAGCCAGGCGCAAGCTTGCCGGCCTCGACTTCGATCTTCTGATCCTCGACGTGATGATGCCCGGTGAAACGGGCGTCGACCTAACCAAGTCGCTGCGCGCCGAAAAGAACGTGCCGATCCTGATGCTGACGGCGCTGTCGGAAACCGACAGCCGCATCAGCGGGCTCGAGGCCGGCGCAGACGACTATCTGCCGAAACCTTTCGATCCGCGCGAGCTGATCCTGCGCATCAACAACATCCTGCGCCGCGGCGGCCCGACGACAACGCCCAAGGTCGAGCAGCTGGTCTTCGGCCCCTACACGTTCCAGATCGCCAGGCGCGAATTGAAGCGCGGCGGCGAGGCACTGAAGCTGACTGACCGCGAGCAGGAGATCCTGGCGATCTTCGCCGCGCGGGCAGGTGAGACGATACCCCGCCACGAGCTTGTCGGCGACGATTCGGAAGTCGGCGAGCGCACCATCGACGTCCAGATCAACCGGCTGCGCCGCAAGATCGAGCGCGATCCGTCCAATCCGGTCTGGTTGCAGACCGTACGCGGTATTGGGTATCGCCTCAGCGTGGAATAGAATGCCGCCTGCGGCCGGCTGAACGGTTGCGGGCAAGCGAAAAGAGCGAATGGCAACCACGGAACTGCAACAGCCGGGCAATGGCTTGAGCGCACGCGCCGCGCGCACGCTGAAGGCGGTGCCGCGTGCCTGGAACCGGTTCTGGCGCCTTGTTTCGCTCTATATGCCGAAGCGGCTCTATGCCCGCTCGCTGATCATCGTCATCGCTCCGATGATCCTGCTGCAATCGGTCGTCGCCTTCGTCTTCATGGAACGCCATTGGGCAACCGTAACGCAGCGTCTGTCGCAGGCCACCGTGCGCGACATCGCCGCCATCATCGACATGATCGAGACCTATCCGCACGACACCGACTACGCCAACATCATCCGCATCGCCCAGGACCGCATGCAGCTGAAGGTCGACCTCTTGCCGCCCGACCCGCTGCCCGCGCCGGGTCCCAAACCCTTCTTCTCGATCCTCGACGACGTTCTCTCGGCCGAAATCACCCGCCAGATCAACCGCCCGTTCTGGATCGACACGGTCGGCAATTCCAACATCGTCGAGGTGCGCGTCCAGCTTGAGAACAGGGTGCTGCGCGTCTTCGTGCGCCGCAGCCAGGCCTATGCCTCGAACACCCACATCTTCCTGATCTGGATGGTCGGCACCTCGCTGGTGCTCCTGATGATCGCCATCCCCTTCCTGCGCAACCAGATCCGGCCGATCCTGACGCTCGCCGAAGCCGCCGAAAGCTTCGGCAAGGGCCGGCCGATGCCGCGCGATTTCCGGCCGCGCGGGGCCGAGGAGGTTCGCCGCGCCGGCTTTGCCTTCATCCAGATGCGCGAGCGCATCGAACGCCAGATCGAGCAACGCACAGCCATGCTGACCGGCGTCAGCCATGACCTGCGAACCATTCTCACCCGCTTCAAGCTGCAACTGGCTCTGGCCGGCGGTAAGGCCGAGACCAAGGCGGCGCTCGACCAGGACATCGACGACATGCAGTCGATGCTCGAAGGCTACCTCGCCTTTGCCCGCGGCGAGGCTTCCGAGGATGCCGGACGGTTCGATCTCGACGCCTATTTCCAGAAGCTCGACGAGGAAGCCGGACTGCGCAAGCGCAAACTGTCGACGACGCTTGTTGGCGACCCTGATGTGCATGTGCGGCCGAACGCTTTTGCCCGGCTACTATCCAACGTCATCGGCAACGCCTTCCGCTATGCCAAGACGGTGGAGGTCAACGCCACCCATGGCCGCGGCTCGCTGCTGGTCACCATCGACGACGATGGCCCGGGTATTCCAGCCGACAGGCGCGAAGACGTATTCAAGCCCTTCGTGCGGCTCGACGAGGCTCGCAACCTCGATGCAAGCGGCACCGGGCTCGGCCTGTCGATTGCCCGCGATATCGCCCGCAGCCATGGCGGCGACATCACCCTCGATGACAGCCCGCTCGGTGGCCTGCGCGCCGTCATCAAGGTTCCGGCCTGATCGGCGGACGAGAGGGGCTTCATCCGCCCGTCATGAAACCATGGTGAAGAGCGCGCATGAAGCGCGCGACCTCCATTGATTCGGCCTTGCCGCCTCACTTCGATCCCGTGCCCGCCCGGGCGCGCCGGAGCGAAGCGAGAGCAGCAAGCTGGTCGCCGCTTAGGCATCGTCTCAAGGCAACCGTCGACCTTTCGAGCAAAGGGCCGCCATGCGCATATTGATGGTCACCGACGCCTGGCGCCCACAGGTCAATGGCGTCGTCCACACGCTGGAACGGCTGACCGAAACGCTGAAATCCTTCGATGTCGCGGTGGATTTCCTGACGCCCAACATCTTTCGCACGCTGCCCTTGCCGACCTACCCCGACATCCGGCTGGCGCTGACCACGCCCGGCCATGTCGCGCGCCTGATCGAAGCCGGCAAGGCGGACCACATCCACATCGTCACCGAGGGACCGCTGGGCATCATGGCGCGGCGCTATTGCCGCAATGCCGGCCGGCCGTTCACCACCAGCTATCACACCCGCTTTCCCGAATATCTGAGCGCCCGCCTGCCGGTGCCGGAAAGCTGGGCCTATCGCTGGCTGCGCGATTTCCACAATTCCGGCCAGGGCACGCTGGTCGCCACGCAGTCGCTCGCCGACGATCTTGCGGCGCGTGGCTTCAACAAGCTCAAGCCTTGGACGCGTGGCGTCGACACCGACCATTTCCGGCCGGACAAAAAGAAGGATCTCGGCTTCCCGGGACCGATCTTCCTCTGCGTCGGCCGTGTCGCCATCGAAAAGAACCTCTCGGCCTTTCTCGACCTCGATCTGCCCGGCAGCAAGGTGGTCGTCGGCGAGGGTCCGGAACTGGCCAAGCTGAAGGCGAAATACCCGCAAGCGCATTTCCTCGGCCATCGTCCCAATGACGAACTGGCTGAGATCTACGCCTCGGCCGACGTCTTCGTCTTCCCCAGCCGCACCGACACGTTCGGCAACGTCATCATCGAGGCGCTGGCCAGCGGCACGCCGGTCGCCGCCTATCCGGTAACAGGGCCGATCGACATCGTCGGCGACGGCTTTGGCGGCGCGGTGTCGACCGACCTGCGCGAGGCGGCGCTCGCCGCCCTCAACGTCGACCGCGCCGAGGCGCGCGACCGCGCCATGCGCTACAGTTGGAAAGCCTGCGCCGAAATGTTTCTCGACACGGTCGAGGAAGCACTTGGCACGACGGGGAAGCTGGCGGCCTAAGAAATATCGCGGGCTTAGAATGGATCCAGGTCAGGCCGAGTTGAGAATGGTGGGCTCCGAGAACCAGAGCGGAGCATACTTCTGGGTATGTGAGCAGCGGAAGCGCAAGAGGCCGCCAATGGCAAACCGGCCTCAGCTGGATGTATTGTAAACTGGCGTCAGCCCTCGGCGATGCGGATCGGTGGCAGTTGTGTGGCCTCTTCAATGCCGCCCATTCGTGCATTTCTCTCAGGAAATCCGGAACTTCGACAACTTGCCAATGCCCTTGGACAAGTCTTCCGCGTGAAGTTGTTGAGATGCACCGGAGATCCTGCGCCGGCGAGCTTTGACCCCTGCGAGCGCGCTCCTTGCGAGAGCTTGTGCGACAGTTCCTTGCGGTGCATTATTCTGCGTGTGTAGTTCCCTGCGGGATTGACGCCGATTTCTACGCTGGAGGAGTTGCCTGCCGTATCGCCGAAGCGTCGCGTCTTGCGCATCAGCAAGACCGTTGCGAGGGTGTTCGACTATTGCCGTGCGAATGCCTGGCCACTTTTCGTGGCCGCCTGGTTTCCCTGCTTTCTGACGACGCTCTGTCTGGCGGTGCTTGCTCTTATTCTTTTTGCCGATCCGGGGCAGGCGCCCACCTGGCTTCTATCGCGAGGCTTTGATCCCACGACTTGGCTTTCCGCGATTGTTGCCGCGCCGTTTTCGGCGATGGTCTTTGCGTTCGTTCTGGACCGCATGGCAAACGCGCCCGAGCACGGCCGTGTCGTTGTTCGGCGCGGCATTGAAAGTGTTAAGCGCTTCGCGATCCCGGGCCTGCGCTTTGAGCTCGGCCAGCGGATTCTTCTGGCTGCGTTGCTTCTCGCGGCCATCCAGCTTCTTTGCGGCTTTGCGGTCGCCGGCGAGCACAGACTGCTTGTTGCCGGCCTGCTGGCCACACGTGACCTACCGCTCAGCCCTGAGGACGTCGCGCCTTGGACGTCGGCGATGGGAGTCTTCAACGTGTTCGCGGGTGGTTTCGTACTTGTCTGGACATATCTCTTTGTCGGCGATTTCCTCTGGACGGGATCGTTTGATCCGATCGGATGCTGGCGTGCGCTCGACGGCAATCATCTGCGTTTCGTCGCCATAATGTTCATCGTTCTCGCAATAGTCGCCATACTCAAATATGGGCTGGTCCTGGCCGGAGGCTTGATCCTAATTCCCGCGGATGGTGCGTCACCTTCCTTCTTAAACCTTATGCTGATGCATTTCGGACTCGCATGGCCGTTCGACGTCCTGCATCTCGTGCTCTCAGCTGCAACGGTCGGAACCATTCTCGGCGCGTTTCGGCCCCCAGGTATCGCTTCAATTCGGCCGGCTGCGGCACCATGATGGCGGCTGCCGGGGTTTCCTGGCCGTGCTGAGCTCGGCGAGGTTCTTTTGAGCACGCCGGGCCAAGTTGCATCTGGCAAGAAAAGATCGAGCCAGGAGATGACGGAACCGGAGGGGATCCAAAATCAGGTCGATTTTGATCAATCTGCTGGCTGGGATGGAGACCAATGCGGATGAAGGAAGCCCGCTCGTCAATTTTAAAACAGCCGACCCCCGTCGGGCACCTTCCGCTCGATGGCGCCGAGCACCACGGCGCCCTCCTCGTCGGGAAAGCCGAGAGTCAGCACTTCCGACATGAACGGGCCGATCTGGCGCGGCGGGAAATTGACCACCGCGAACACCTGTCGGCCGATCAGCGTCTCGGGCACATAGTATTTGGTGATCTGCGCCGAGGATTTCTTGATGCCGATGTCGGCACCGAAATCGATCTTCAGCTTGAACGCCGGCTTGCGCGCCTCGGGAAACGGTTCGGCCTCGACGATCGTGCCGGCGCGGATGTCGACACGATCGAAGTCGGCAAAACTGATCTCGGGCTTGCGCTCGCGGCTCGAACTCATCTCTGTCTTGTTTGCCTTACCGTGACTCAGGCGTTGCCGTAGGTCTCGAACAGCACGCCGGCCAGCGCGTCCTTGGCCGAGGTTCCCGACCAGACGACGAACTGGAAGGCCTGGAAATAGCATTCGCAGGCTTCCAGCGCCGACGAAAGCAACACTTCGACCTGCTGGCTCGACGGCTCGACCCCACCGGCCAGCAGCAGCGATTGGCGGAACATGATCGCGCCCTCCTGCTCCCAGAGGTCGAAATGGCCGAACAGCATCTGCTCGTTGATCAGCGAAAGCAGCCGCATCACTTCCAGCGCGCGGGCCTCCGGCACCTTGATGTCGAAGGCGCAGGCCAGGTGCAGCGCCTCGAAATCCTCCATCCACGAGAAGGAGACGTGATAGTCGGTCCAGCTGCCGGCAACCGAGATCGAGATCTCGTCATCACCTGCCCGCTCAAAGGACCAGTCGTTGTTGTGGGCCACCTGCTCGATAACATCCACCGGATGGATTTCGCGGGAGAATTCGAGTTCGAGAAGTTCCATGGAATGCTTCCTGTCGTTCTGAGGAGCGCCGCCACACGCTCCGCGGGAGGGCACACACAACGAACAATCTTGTCTAGAACTCGGACGGCCAGGACTTCTCGACACAAAGACCCCAGACCGGACCCCACCGCCCGGCCACATGACCCTGCTCCGAATCATGCAACAAATTCAGTCTATTGATCGGGAGTCGCGTGAACAGCCCAATTTTTCGCACTGCGTCATTCGCATGTGGAAAGCCGCTGTCACAAAGATTCATGCAACGCTGTTAAGCGATTCACGGCAAAGCGCTTTTCAGGATCGGGCTATGTGGAAAAGTTTAATGATTATTTTTTTGCGCGGGGCTTTGCCGTCGCCGCCGGTGTGACCTGTCCGGTCATTTCGGCAAGCTTCGCCTCGAGCGCCTCGATACGTTCGGCAAGGCGGGTGTTTTCTTCCCGGGCCTTGGCGGCCATCTCGCGCGCGGCTTCGAACTCTTCGCGCTGCACCACGTCCATGGTGTTGAGGATGCGTTCGGCCTGGCCCTTGAAGGCGGTCTCGACCTCGCGGCGCACGCCTTGGGCGGCGCCGGCGGCATCGGTCATCAGCTTGGCGAATTCATCGAGAATGCGGTTCGGTCCGGTCGACATGGCAAATCCTCGCTTGGACAATTTGACGTAGTGGTGCTGTGCGCAGAATGCAAGAACGTTGAAGCCTGCTGCGGCATCAAGTCGGGTGCGTCCTACCAAAATCCCTGGCAAGCCTGATCAATAACTATTATTGTTCTAGGATGGTTTTGCAGGAGAGAACCGTCATGGCCATTAGCGCAGACCTGGGTAGCCGTCTCGAAGATGTCGTAAACCAGCTTGTCAGCACCGGTCGCTACAATTCGAAGAGCGAAGTGCTGCGTGAGGGCGTTCGCCTCGTCGAAGAGCGGGAGAAGCGCCTTGCTGCCCTCGACGCTGCCCTCGCAGAAGGCATTTCCGATGCCGACGCCGGTCGGGTGAAGCCCGGCGACGAGGTGCTGGACAGGCTCGAGGCCAAGTATAAGGCAATGGCAGAGAAGAACGGGTGAAGCGGCTGGTCTTCACCCGTCGGGCTGAAGCAGACCTTGCAGCCATTGGTGACTACATCGCGCGGCACAATCCGTTTCGCGCCGTGACATTCATTCAGGAATTGCACCACGATTGCATGGAATTGCGCTCCATGCCGGAGCGGTATCCGCTCTTTGAGCGGCATCGATCCTCAGGCATTCGTTGGCGCGTCCACGGCAACTATCTGATTTTCTATCGCGTTAGAGCTGACACCGTGGAAATACTGCACGTCCTGCACGGTGCAATGGATATTGGAACGATCCTGTTTCCCAACGACTGACGGCAACCGACTTGCCTTGACCCTGCCAAAACCCTGCCGCATGGTCCGCGCCCAAACGCGATCGCAACCGAGAGTTCCCCGTTGAACGACTATTTCCTGCTGCCGCTGGCCTCCTTGCCCTTCCCCAACATCAACCCGATCCTCATCCAGATTGGGCCGCTGGCGGTGCATTGGTACGGCGTCGGCTACATCGTCGGCATCCTGTTTGCCTGGTGGTACGCCAAGCGGCTTGCCTCTAACGCGAAGCTTTGGCCGAACGGCGTCCTGCCGATGAAGCCGGAGGACCTCGACGACTTCATCGTCTGGGCGGCCATCGGCGTCGTGCTCGGCGGCCGCACCGGCTACGTGCTGTTTTACGACCTGCCGCGCTATATCGCCCACCCGCTCGATATCTTCGCGGTCTGGCAAGGCGGCATGTCGTTCCATGGCGGCCTGCTCGGCGTCATCCTCGCCATGACGCTGTTTTCCATCAAGCGCGGCATCCGCACCTGGTCGCTGTTCGACGTTGTGGCCGCCGGCGTGCCGGTCGGCCTCGGCCTGGTGCGCGTCGCCAACTTCATCAATTCCGAGCTCTGGGGGCGCCCCACCGATGTGCCGTGGGCGATCGAGTTCCCCAATGGCGGGCCGTTTGCCCGCCATCCGAGCCAGCTCTACGAGGCCCTGCTCGAAGGTTTGGTGCTGTTCCTGGTCCTGCGCATTCTCACCCATTCGCGCCTCAAGCTGAAGACGCCGCGCTTCGTCGGCGGCGCCTTCATCTGCGGCTATGGCCTGTCGCGCATCTTCGTCGAGTTCTTCCGCGAGCCCGACCAGCAGCTCGGCTATCTCCTCGGCACCAACTGGTTGACCATGGGCATGATCCTGTCGTCGCCGATGGTGCTGGCCGGCATCTGGGCGGTGATGACCGCCAAACCGGTGCCACAATCGCAGCCGGCATGACACGACTGAAGACCCGTATCGTCGACCTGATCGAGGCGTTGGGCCCGCTTCCGGTCAACGAATACATGGCGCTGTGTCTGTTCGACCCCGAGGACGGCTACTACACGACGCGTGAGCCCTTCGGCGCGGCCGGCGACTTCATCACTGCGCCCGAGATCAGCCAGATGTTCGGCGAACTCGTCGCCGTCTGGCTCTACCAGGCCTGGCTGGCAGGCGACCAGCCGCTGCCGGCCACCATCGCCGAGATCGGTCCCGGCCGCGGCACGCTGATGAAGGACATGCTGCGCACGCTGTCGCGGCTTGATCCTGATCTGGCCAATGGCGCCACCTTCGCCATGATCGAGACCAGCCCACGCCTGACACAGGTCCAGCAGCAGACGCTTGGCGCGACGCCCTTGGCGATCGGTTGGCACGAAACCATCGACACACTGCCGCGGCAGCCGCTTTTCATCGTCGGCAACGAATTGTTCGACGCTGTGCCCATCCGCCAGTTCGTCCGCGCCGGCGCCGGCTGGCGCGAGCGCATGGTCGGCCTTGACGAGACCAACGAGCTGCGCTTCTTCGCCGGCGCCGGTTCGGTCGACCCGACGCTGCTGCCTGATGACGCCACCGACGCACCGCAGGGTGCGATCGTCGAGGTCGCGCCGGCACGAGCAGCCCTGATGGCGGCGATTGCCGAACGCATAGCCAGGCATGGCGGCGCCGGCCTGTTCATCGACTACGGCCATCTCCAGCCAGGTGTTGGCGACACGCTGCAGGCCTTGCGCAGGCACGATCACGAAGATGTGCTGGCCAATCCCGGCGAGGCCGACCTGACGACCCATGTCGATTTCGCCGCCCTTGCCGCAACCGTTCGCGCGCATGGCCTCGACGCCCATCTGTCGACGCAGGGCGACTTCCTTCTCGACATGGGCATTCTCGAGCGTGCCGGCCGGCTCGGCGCCGATGCCGACCAGGCAGTGCGCGACAAGATCGCCGACGATGTCGAGCGTCTCGCCGGCGCGCAAGCCATGGGCGAGTTGTTCAAGGTGCTTGCCGTGCTGCCGCGCGGCGTGGCCGTCCGGCCTTTTGCCACGGCGGATTGACTTTTCACTGCTACCCCTCCCAATCTCCCGTCCGGCAAGGAGCGTTCGGACCGCCGGCCGAACTCTGCCCCGCCTTCTTGTCGACAAAGCACTTCTTCTTGACGAAACCGCCCACACGGACAACAACGCCCGCATGCTGAATCAGACCAAACCGGATCCCGTTCGGTCGCCCCTGCTGGACAAGGCGCAGGCGCAAGGGATCCGCCACGGCTATTTCACCCGCGTTGGCGGAGTTTCCAGCGGCATCTACCAGGGCCTCAACATCGGCACCGGATCGAATGACGACCAGGCGCTGGTCGCCGAGAACCGCAGCCGCGTCGCTGCCTGGATGGGCGTGCCGGCAAGCCATCTGCTGACCGCCTGGCAGATCCATTCGCCCGATGTCACCATCGTGAGCGAACCCTTTACCGGCGAGCGGCCAAAGGCTGATGCCATCGTCACCGACCGGCCGGGCATCGCCATCGGCGCCTCGACCGCCGATTGCGGCCCGGTGCTGTTCGCGGATGCGCAGGCGCGCATCATCGGTGCCGCACACGCCGGCTGGAAAGGCGCCTTCACCGGCGTGCTGGAAAACACCATCCTCGCCATGGAAGGCCTTGGCGCCAACCGCAAAAACATCGTTGCCGTGCTCGGCCCCTCGATCGGCCCTGAAAACTATGAGGTCGGGCCGGAATTCGTCGCCCGCTTCGTCGAGGCCGACGCTGAAAACATCCTCTATTTCGCCCCCTCCGCCAACGCCGGCCATGCGATGTTCGACCTCAACCGCTACACGGTCGACCGGCTGGCCAAGGCCGGCGTGACGGCCGAGGGCCTCGGCCGCTGCACCTATGCCGAGGAAGATCTGTTTTACTCCTACCGGCGCACCACGCACCGCAAGGAGCCTGATTACGGCCGGCAGGTTTCGGCAATTGTTTTGGAGAGGCAATAATGGCGCTGCATTTTGAACGTTCGGAATTTGATGCGCGGCGCGACCGGCTGATGATCGAGATGGCCGAGAAGAAGCTCGACGCCATCCTGCTGTTCGCGCAGGAAAGCATGTACTGGCTGACCGGCTACGACACGTTCGGCTTCTGCTTCTTCCAGTGCCTGGCGGTGAAGGCCGACGGTTCGATGGTGCTGTTGACCCGCTCGGCCGACCTGCGCCAGGCGCGCCAGACCTCGATCATCGACGACATCGTCTTGTGGACCGACCGCAATGGCGCCAATCCGGCGGTCGACCTGCGCAACCTGCTCAACGAGCTCGACCTGCTCGGCGCCCGCATAGGCGTCGAATACGACACCCACGGGCTGACCGCCTACAATGGCCGGCGGCTGGACGAACAGCTGCAGACCTTTGGCCAGATCGCCGACGCGTCCGGCATCGTCGGCCGGCTGCGCCTGTTCAAGAGCCCGGCCGAAATCGCCAGGGCCGAGAAGGCCGCCAATCTCTCCGACGACGCGCTCGACGCGGCCTTGCCGCTGATCAAGCAAGGCGGCGACGAAGCGCTGATCCTGGCAGCCATGCAGGGCGCGATCTTTGCCGGCGGCGGCGACTATCCGGCCAACGAGTTCATCATCGGCTCCGGCGTCGATGCGCTGCTGTGCCGCTACAAGTCCGGCCGACGCAAGCTCACTAAGAACGACCAGCTGACGCTCGAATGGGCCGGCGTCTTCAACCACTACCATGCGCCGATGATGCGCACGGTGCTCACCGGCAAGGTCTCGAAGCGCCATCAGGAGCTGTTCGACGCCGCCCGCGCAGCACTTCTGGCCGTCGAGAAGGCAATGACGCCGGGCAACAGCTTTGGCGACGTGTTCGACGCCCATGCCCGCACCATGGAGGCACACGGCCTGACCAAGCACCGGCTGAACGCTTGTGGCTATTCGGTCGGCGCCCGCTTCACGCCGTCCTGGATGGACATGCCGATGTTCTATCAGGGCAATCCCGAGCCCATTGCGCCGAACATGACGCTGTTCGCCCACATGATCATCATGGATTCCGACACCGAGACGGCAATGACGCTTGGCCGCACCTACCTGACCACCGAATCCCAGCCGAAGCCGCTATCCCGCCATGATCTCGACTTGATCGTACAGTGAATCCACAATGGGAGGCGTTCTTCGCCAAGGAGTTAGAAGGCAAATGAGACGATCGCATGTGACGACCGTGTCATTGCTTGTGGCATTGGCTCTTGCCGCCTGCACCAATGCAAAGGACGTTCTCGAACCGTCTGCGATCACCCCGCCGGCGACCTCGACGCCGTCGACGCCAGCCACCCAGGGCGCCGTCCCTGCCCCGTCGCCCGCCGACCCCGCCACGACCATTACGAGCGCTCCCGCAACCGCCACCACTCCGGTCACGCCAGCCCAAAGCGCTGCCATCCTGTCGAAGACCCGTTTGCAGATCGCGCCGATCGTCGGTGCTTCGGTGGAAGCCGCGACGCCGCTGACGGCGGAACTGCAGACGCGCGCCAGGCAGCGCGGCATCACGCTTGCCGGCAGCGCCGACCAGACCGCGACCCATGTGCTCAAGGGTTATTTCTCGGCGATGTCGGAAGGCAAGGACACCACCGTCATCTATGTCTGGGATGTCTACGACCCGGCCGGCAACCGGCTGCACCGCATCAACGGCCAGCTGAAGGCGCCGTCGGTCAATGGCGGCGACAGCTGGAAGGCGGTCTCGCCGGCCACCATGCAGGCAATCGCCGACCAGACCATCGATCAGTTCGCGGCGTGGCTTGGCGGCAAGGCGGGCTGAGGTGTTGCTCGCTGGCGATGGCGCGAGGCTTTCTTGAGATTAGCCGGCGGATTCCCGATCTCGGCGCTTGCAATACCGGCGCGGGCCGCTAAAAGCCCGGTTAAAGGGCGCAGGAGAGTCTGTCTGGCCTCTCTATCCTCCACCAGGAACGGTGCATGAAACTCTTCGCGGGCAATTCCAACAGGGTGCTGGCCGAAGCGGTCGCCCGCTATCTCAACATCCCGCTGGGCAAGGCCAGTGTCAGACGCTTCGCCGACCAGGAAATCTTCGTCGAAATCCAGGAAAATGTGCGCGGCGAGGATGTCTTCATCCTGCAGTCGACCTCATTCCCGACCAACGATCACCTGATGGAACTGCTCATCATGATCGATGCCTTCATGCGCTCGTCGGCCAAGCGCATCACGGCGGTGATTCCCTATTTCGGCTACGCCAGGCAGGACCGCCGCGCCTCCGGCCGCACACCGATCTCGGCCAAGTTGGTCGCCAACATGATCACCCGCGCCGGCGTCGACCGCGTTTTGACGCTCGACCTGCATGCTGGCCAGATCCAGGGCTTTTTCGACATCCCGACCGACAATCTGTTTTCGGTGCCGGTTATGGCCCGCGACGTGAAGGCGAAATACAAGCAGCTCGGCAATGTCGTGGTGGTATCGCCCGACATCGGCGGCGTGGTGCGCGCCCGTGCGCTGGCCAAGCGCTTCGACGCCCAGCTGGCCATCGTCGACAAGCGCCGCGAGCGTCCGGGCGAATCGGAAGTCATGAACATCATCGGCGCCGTCGCCGGCAAGGATTGCCTGCTGATCGACGACATCGTCGATTCCGGCGGCACGCTGTGCAATGCCGCCGATGCGCTGCTGGCCAACGGCGCCACCAGCGTCACCGCCTACATCACCCACGGTGTCCTGTCGGGCGGCGCTGTCGCTCGCATCAGCGGCTCGAAGCTGCAGGAACTGGTGATCACCGATTCCATCCAGCCGACCCAAGGCGTGCTCGACGCTCCCAACATCCGCGTCATCTCGATCGCCGACCTGATGGGCGAAGCCATTTCGCGCACGGCGACCGAGGAATCGGTGTCGAGCCTGTTCGACTAGAACAAGCCGCGAGCGGCACGTTCGCCTCGAACCGCCTCAACCTTCGAAATAGCTGGGGCGGTCGAGGTCGGCAATCAACCCCGGCTGCTTCGGCTGCCATCCCAGCACTTGTCTTGTCTGTTCACTCGACGTCGGCCAGTCGAGACCAAAGAAGTGGCTGAGGAAGCCGAAATGGTCGGCTGCTTCCTCGCTGGTTTTGGACACCACCGGCAGGTTCAGGCGCCGGCCGATGATCTCGGCGATCTCCCGCGTCGGCACGCCCTGGTCGGCGACGCCGTGGTATCGGCCTCCGCCGGCCCCTTTCTCAAGCGCCAGCCTGAAGAGCATGGCGGCGTCGAGCCGATGCACCGCCGGCCAGCGGTTCATCCCGTCGCCAATATAGGCCGAAACGCCCTTTTGACGCGCGATGCCGATCAGCATCGGAACGAAGCCATGATCGCCGTCGCCGTGCACGGAGGGTGAAAGGCGCACCGCCGACGCACGCACCCCGCGCGCCGCTAGCGCTTCGGCCGTCACTTCCGACGAGCGGGGATAGGAGGCTGACGGAGGAACAGGCGCGTCGTCCTCGCTCGCCATGCGGCCGGCCGGCGTCAGCAGCGCCAGCCCGGAGGTGACCAGCAAGGGCCGCTCGGAGCCTTCGAGCTCCGCGCCGAGCGCTTCGATGGCGCGTCGGTCCGTCTCGCAATTCGCCGCGAATTTCGAGAAGTCATGATTGAAGGCGGTATGGATCACACCATCCGATTGGGCCGCACCGCTGCGCAGGCTTTCCAAATCCTCGATATCGCCGCGATGTGCCTCGGCGCCTGCAGCGACGATCGACCTGGCGCCGGCATCCGAACGAGCAAGACCGAGCACCTGATGGCCCGCTCCAATGAGCTCCCGCACAGCCGCCGAACCGACAAAGCCGGTGGCACCGGTCACAAATACACGCATCGCGATTTCTCCTTTGTTTTGGTCAAGGCCGTATGAGCAGCCCGTTGCCGAAGGAGATACGGGATTGAGGGAATACGATCTATGCTGTAAAGTCCGTATTATCTTCGCAATCGTCCGGAATGCCCATGGATCCGCTCTCAGACGTGCTGTCGCTGCTGAAGCCTCGCAACTACCTGTCCGCCGGCCTGGAGGCCGGTGGCGACTGGTCGATCCAGTTCCCCGACCAGCAGGTGGCCATCAAATGCGGTGCCGTGGTGTCGGGCCAATGCTGGCTGTCCGTGGACGGCGTCGCGGATGCGGTCCGGCTGGAGACCGGCGACTGTTTCCTGCTGCCGCGCGGCCGGCCCTTCCGCCTTGCCAGCGATATGGACCTGCCGCCGGTCGACGCCCGCACCATCTTTTCCCCCGCCCGCACCGGTGGCGTCACCTCGCACAATGGTGGCGGCGATTTCCTTCTCGTCAGCAGCCGCTTCGCCCTGTCCGGCGACCATGCCGGCATCCTGTTGCGGATGCTGCCGCCCATCGTCCACATCCGCAGCGACTCCAATCATTCGGCGCTGCGCTGGCCGGTGGAGCGGATGATGCAGGAATTGCGCGAACGGCGGCCGGGCGGCTTTCTCATCGTCGAGCATCTCGCCCACATGATCCTGATCGAGGCCTTGCGCCTGCATATGGCGGAGGGCTTGAGAGGCGGCGTCGGCTGGCTGTTTGCGCTGGCCGACAGACAGATCGGCGCGGCGATCGGCGCCATGCACGACGATCCGGCGCATGGCTGGACCTTGCAGGCTCTGGCCGAGCGCGCCGGCATGTCGCGATCGACCTTTGCGCTGAAATTCAAGGCCATGGTCGGCGCTTCGCCGATGGACTACCTGACGCGCTGGCGCATGCTCTTGGCCGGCGACAGGCTGGCGAGTTCCAGCGATCCTGTTTCCATCATTGCGCTCTCGCTCGGTTATGAATCCGAAAGCGCCTTCAGCACCGCCTTCAAGCGGGTCATGGGCTGTTCGCCAAGGCAACATAGCCGTGGCCGGCCACCGGCTTCCACCTCACATGGCGAGGAGATCATCCGCACCGGCCTGCCCGAGCCGGTCGCGGGTTGAAAGGCCACGCCGAAATCATGGGCTTTCCAGTCGAAGCGAACCGCTTGGCCGACGGACGCCTTCGCCGCTGTCGCGCGCACCGCGCATATAACCGCGCGGTGACGCGCCCAGCATGCGCTTGAACATGGTGATGAAGGCCGGCACGCTGTCATAGCCGAGATCGAGCGCCACCCTGGTGATCGGCTCGCCATCGGCCAGCCGCGGCAGCGCTGCGAACAGGCAGGCCTGCTGGCGCCATGTCGACAGCGACAGGCCGGTCTGGCGCTGGAAGGCACGGGTGAAGGAACGGCGGCTCATGCCGGCGGCATCGGCCCACTCGTCGATCGTCGCATGCGGCGAAGGTGCCGCCACGAAGCGCCGGCAGAGCGCCGCCAGCCTGTGATCGGACGGGAACGGCAGGCCGAGCGGCCGCTCCGGCAGGGTCGGGATTTCATGCAGCAGGAGGTTCATGATCAGCCCGCCACGTCCTTCCAGCACACCGCCTTGCGGCAGCTTCTCGGATTCCACGATCAGGCTGTGCATCAGGTCGGTAACGCCGACCACGCGCAAGCCTTCCGGCAGCCCGGGAATTGCCTGCGGCATGACATAGACCGAACGCATCGAGACATCGCCCAGCATCTCGACCGAATGCTCGGTGCCGGCCGGAATCCACATCGCGTGATCGGGCGGCACCATCCAGCGCCCATGCCGCGTTGTCACCAGCACGACGCCGACCAGCGCGTGCAGCAGCTGGCTGCGGCTGTGGCGGTGTTGCGGCACATGATAACCGTCGGGATATTCGGTCGGCAACGCCACCGCCGGGCCGACCGCTTGCTCCAGCCATTGCCAACGGCTTTCGTGCAATTGACCGAGATCGGCATTGCCGGCGTGAAAAATTTCCCTGCCATGTGGCATCAGCTAATGGCCCACTTGCGAAACTATTGGACCAAACCACGAAAGAAGTCGCCCCGCAAGCAGCTTATAAGGCAATCGTCCTAAGGCGGCCTGCAGCAGCGTCCGCCAAATCTGCCCGCGGGCGTGCCCGCCAAAAAGACCACGGAGCCTACCTTGACCGATACGACAGCCGCCAGCGTCGCGCCACCAGCGACCGCCAGTCACGCTTCAGCCCAGGCGACGGCCTTCACCGTCATCCTGGCGGTGAGCTTCTGCCATTGCATCAACGACATCATGCAGTCGCTGCTATCGGCCATCTATCCCTTGCTGAAAGAGAATTACGGCCTCGACTTCTGGCAGATCGGCCTCCTGACCTTCACCTTCCAGGTGACCGCATCGCTGCTGCAGCCGGTGATCGGCATGGTCACCGACAAGCGGCCGATGCCCTATTCGCTGCCCTATGGCATGGCGTCGTCACTGATCGGCCTGGTCGTGCTCGCCCATGCAGGGCACTATGCGCTGCTTCTGATCGGCGCTTCGCTGATTGGCATCGGCTCGGCGATCTTCCACCCGGAATCCTCGCGTATCGCCCGTTTCGCGTCCGGCGGCCGCTTCGGCCTGGCGCAGTCGCTGTTCCAGGTCGGCGGCAATTTCGGCCAGTCCATGGGGCCGCTGCTGGCGGCCTTCATTGTCGTGCCGTTCGGCCAGACCAGCATCTCATGGTTCGCCGTCGGCTCGCTGATCGGCATCATCGTGCTGTGGCAGGTCGGTGGCTGGTACAGCCGCCTGCGCGCCGCACAGGGCAACCGCAAGACGGTAAGCTTCGTCTCGCCCTTTCCGCGCCGCAAGGTGATGTGGGCATTGGCGGTGCTGACGCTGCTGGTGCTGAGCAAGAACGCCTACATCGCCAGCCTTGCCAGCTACTACACCTTCTATTCCATCCATAAGTTCGGCGTTTCGGTGCAGATGTCGCAGGTCATGCTGTTCCTGTTCCTCGGCGCCTCGGCGCTGGGCATCCTGCTTGGCGGCCCGTTTGGCGACCGCTATGGGCAGAAAGCGATGATCTGGTTCTCGATCGTCGGCGTGCTGCCCTTCACGCTGGCCCTGCCCTACGCCAACCTCGAATGGACGATGGTGCTGACGGTGCTGATCGGCCTGATCCTGTCGTCGGCCTTCTCCAACATCGTCGTCTTTGCGCAGGAGTTGGTGCCGGGACGTGTCGGCATGATCGCCGGCATCTTCTTCGGCTTCGCCTTCGGCATGGGCGGCATCGCCGCCGCCGTGCTCGGCGTCGTCGCCGACATGAAGGGCATCGAGTTCGTCTTTCAGATCTGCTCGTATCTGCCGCTGCTCGGCCTGCTGACGGTGTTCCTGCCGAACATGAAGGAAGCGAGGAAGGTGGAGGCGGCGATCCGCTAAAATCAGCTGGTGTTCAGGATTGACGTGAGGGCGTGGCAGCTGCCATGCCCTCAATGGTTCTTTTCGTCATACGCCGGGTGAAAGGCCTGTTATTGTTCGAAACGCGCGCGACAAATGGCGCTGACGGCAAGGCTGGGTCGGCGAACGCCTTCAAGTTGAACATACGGTAACGGGCTCAGCGCGGCCGATCGATGCGCAGCGCTCCGAGTCGGGAAAGGCAATCTGTTATGTCCAGACTTAAAGGCAAAGCCGCGCTGATTACGGGTGGCACCAGCGGCATCGGCCTGGTGACGGCGCGACGTTTCATCGAGGAAGGCGCGCGCGTCGCCATCACCGGCACCAATGCGGGCCGTCTCGAGGAGGCGCGCAACATCTTGGGCGGCGATGTGCTTATCATCGCCGCCGATGCCGGAGATGCCGCCGCCCAAAGCGACATTGCAGGGCGGATCAGGGAAACCTTCGGCAAGCTCGACGCTCTCTTCCTCAACGCCGGCATAGCCGATCTGCGCCCGCTTGGCGACTGGACCGAGGCAGCGTTCGACAGGAGCATCGATGTCGACCTCAAGGGGCCGTACTTCCTGGTCAAGGCGCTCGTTCCCCTGCTTTCGAACCCGTCATCGATCATCCTCAGCGGCTCGGTCAACGCGCATATGGGAATGGCAGGAACGCATGTCTATTCGCTGGCCAAAGCTGGCATGATTTCGCTGGCGCGAACGCTGTCGGGCGAACTGATAGGGCGCGGCATTCGCGCCAATGTAATCAGCCCGGGCCCGATCGACACACCGCTCAATGACAAACTTGGGCTGGATCCGGCAGCGGCGAAGGCCCGCGCGAAAGCGGTGGTCGGCCTGGTGCCTGCAGGCCGTTTCGGAACCGCCGAGGAAATTGCCAATGCGGTGGTGTTTCTGGCCTCGGACGAATGCCCGTTCATGGTCGGTGCGGAAATGCTGATCGACGGCGGCTTGAGCATCGCCTGAAATCGGCAAGACCTTAGACAAATGCACCCGCCACATGGCGGGTGCATTTATCTATCTAGCGAAAGCCTAGGCCTTGAAGAAGGCCAGCAGGTCGGCGTTGATGATGTCGGCATGGGTCGTGGCCATGCCGTGCGGGAAGCCCTTGTAGACCTTGAGCTCGCCCTTCTTCAGCAGCTTGATCGTCAGCAGTGCCGAGTCGGCGATGGGGACGATCTGGTCGTCGTCGCCATGCATGACTAGCACCGGCACGTCGATTGCCTTCAGGTCCTCGGTAAAGTCGGTCTCGGAGAAGGCCTTGATGCAATCGTAGTGCGCCTTGGTGCCGCCCATCATGCCCTGGCGCCACCAATTGTCGATGATCCCCTGCGAGACTTCGGCGCCCGGACGGTTGAAACCGTAGAACGGACCGGCCGGAACGTCGCGGAAGAACTGGGCGCGGTTGGCTGCCTGCGCCGAGCGGAAGCCGTCGAAAACCTCGATCGGCAGGCCGCCGGGATTGGCCGGGGTCTTGAGCATGATCGGCGGCACCGCGCCGATCAGCACTGCCTTGGCGACACGACCACCCGAGCCATACTGGGCGACGTAACGCGCCACCTCACCGCCACCGGTCGAATGGCCGACATGGATGGCGTCCTTGAGGTCCAGATGCGCCGCCAGTACCGCGACATCGGCGGCGTAGGCGTCCATCTCGTTGCCGATATCCGTCTGGGTCGAGCGGCCATGGCCGCGGCGATCATGGGCAATGACGCGGTAGCCCTTGGACAGGAAGAACAGCATCTGGGCGTCCCAGTCGTCGCTGCTCAATGGCCAGCCATGATGGAAGACGATCGGCTGACCGGTTCCCCAGTCCTTGTAGTAGATCTGCGTTCCGTCCTTGGTGGTGATCGTGCCGCTGCCGGAGCCGGGCTTGGACTGCGAGGCTTGGTTCATCTCAATCTCCTTCGATTGTTGTCGCGATAAACAATATCGCGATATTTATATGACTAGCGCAGCTCGAACCGCTTGTCCAATGGAAATATGTATCGCGATATCATTTTTCGTGGTATGGAATTGGTGCCTGTGTCGGCAAGAAGGAATGCGCCGTGCCTCTCCCATTGGACAATCAGCTCTGTTTTACGCTCTACGCCACCAGCATGGCAATCAATCGTACCTACAAGCCGATGCTGGACGAGATGGGGATCACCTACCCGCAATATCTCGTACTCAATGCGCTGGGCGAGGCCGACGGCATGTCGGTCGGCACCATCGCCCACAGGCTCGCTTTGGAATCGAGCACCGTCACGCCGCTGGTGAAGCGTATGGAACAGGCTGGGCTGGTGACCCGCCGGCGCAGCCAGGTCGACGAGCGCCAGGTGCAGGTCGATCTGACCGCAGATGGGCGCGCGCTGCTTGTCCAGTGCAACTGCCTGAATGAGACCTTGATCGAGCGCTCGGGCATGACGCTGGCACAGCTTGATGCCCTGAACCGGCAGATCCGGGCGCTGCGCGACGCGTTGACCGGCGACCGATAAGCCCCGGATGCCGGAAAGCCGGAAGCGGGTGCGGTGATCAGGTGAAGTTTGTTAGACTTCGGCTTTTGACCAAACAGCGGCCTAGTGCATGTCGCTCAAAAGTGGCCCCGGTTTTGAGACAGCGACATGCATACAAACAAAGACTTAAAGCGCGTCGCATGAATCCGTTTCGACGCGACGCGCTTTAAGCCAAAAGCCGCAATGCCGCCGCCCGCACCGTCGTCATGCGGACTTGAGGACAGTGAATGTGCGTTTGCGGAGGGTCCGCTTTGCCTGGAAACTAACGGCGGGAGCGGGACGGCCGACATGAAAGCCCTGGACCTTGTCTATGCCGAATTCGCGCATAAGGGCCATCTGCTCGTCCGTTTCCACCCCTTCGACCAGGATTTTATGGCCGCGATTTCGGACCAGGGTAATGATGTCCTGGAGCATTGCCTTGCCGCTCGGGGTGCCGCAGTCGTGAAGGAACGAGCGGTCGATCTTCACCGTATCGAAATCGATTAGACGAAGCCACGAAAGGCCCGCGAAGCCCGTCCCAAAGTCATCAAGCCATATCTTGATGCCGAGCAGCTTCAGGTCGCTGATGCAGCGAAGAATGTCCGAATGCATCTCCATCTCCAGTCCTTCGGTGATTTCGAAGGCCAGCCTGCTGCCGGCTACGCCGGTCTCGCCCAAAATAGTCGCGACAGACGTTGCGAAGCCAGGTGTCTTGAGCTGAATTGGAGAGACGTTGACACTGACGACACGGACGTGGTCGTCCGCCAGGAGCTCAGCGCACACGGTCCTTATCGCCCAGCGCCCGAGTTCCAGGATAGCGCCGGTTCGTTCCGCGACGGGAATGAACAGGCTCGGCGGAACCGATGTGCCATCCAGCATTTTGAGGCGCATCAGAGCCTCTACGGCTTCAACTCGGTCCGATTTGACATCTTGGATAGGTTGATAAACGAGTGAAACGAGATTCTGACCGATGGCGATCTTCAGCAAAGCCGCGATGTTCTCACTTTCGTCGCTGCTCTGGGGATCGGTCGGATCGAACAGCCGAGCACAATTTCGACCACCCGCTTTTGCCAGATAGAGCGCGCGATCGGCCTCGTGGATGATCTTCTCCAGCTTGGCACCAGTCTGCGTCCTGGTGAACGCAGCGCCAACGCTCACTGTCACAATCGAGACACCGTCTCGCCGCAGCTCGTGGGTAAGCGCCAGGTTCTCCACCGTGCTGCAAATGGCTTCCGCGAGATCCAAGATCTGCTCTTTTTTCTCCACGCGAGCCAGGACAATGAATTCTTCACCGCCGTAGCGGCCGATCGAGCCATTGTACTGCTTGATCATTTCGCTAAGGGCATTTGCGACATGGATCAGGCAACGGTCGCCTTCTTGGTGGCCGTAGCAGTCATTGAACTTTTTGAAGAAGTCCACGTCGATGAGGATCGCCCCAAAACTGGTGCCGACCCGTTGCCAGTCGCTCCAGTAATCCCGCAGCTTCTCGTCGATCGCCCGCCGATTCTCCAGACCTGTAAGCGGATCGGTCCGCGACAGTCTCAGCAGGGCCTTGCCTCGTTCGGTCGCCTCGTTGTGCTGAATTCTGGCTTCCAGGGCGTTCAGGAAGACGTTGTAGCGCTCCTCATTCAGTTTCCAGTTCACATATGAGGTGAATGTGAAGCAAGAAATGTAGAAAGTTCCAAACACCAGCTTGTATGTCAGCGTAGAAGGCACAAAGTAATTTACGATATACAATATGCATAAGATTATAGTGGAAGTTATAATGGATACTTTGAATCTAAACGTGAAAAAGAGATTGGCACTCATCATGAAGATGGTGCCGAAGACCATATAATAAGATACGCTTTCCTTGTCCGCACCCATAACTGCTGGGGACAACCAGCCGACATAGCCAAAGATAATGGCCCCGGCGCAAGTCATGTCGAGCCATTCCGTTCCGACGCCCCGGCGAAGCTGCTCTTCCAGGATTAAAAGCGCAGTCAGTCCAACCGCGAAGCGCGCCGTGATCGTATAGACGGCCACATCTGGAATCAGCAGCAGATCCGTTGCCGAAAACAGCAGATAGATGGCAACGGCCATCCAAAGCCCGGGCCTGGCTTCCCCTCTTCGCGTCGTTTGGGCTTCCGTCCGGTAAAGGCTGCGAAGCTCGTCGGACGCCAGTTCGTAACGCGGTTCGTACGGTTCCGCATCAGCCGCTTCGGCCAATACGGATGCCACGCGTTCGTCCATCACAACGAACCCCGTTTGAAGAGGATCCTGTATTCCGAACTCATCTCTAGCTTCTGCCCTCACGCAGGCCGGCTCCTTGGGGCGCAACAGCGATTGCGACGCCGGGCAAACAAATGCAATCGCGCAAGACAAGTTTCCGTTAACTCGAACGCGAAATCCGACCCGAAAGCTGTCTAACGAACTAACATGGTTTGCGGGAAATTAATCATACCGCTAAAATGCGCCCGACCCGGCATTGGCAAATGGAGCATTCTACGCAATAAGTTAACTGACTGTTAACTATGGAGTGATGGGTTGCAAACCGTGTTTGATGGCAAAAGCCTGATTACTGCCAAGATGATCGCCGGCACTCTCCGCCGAGGAAAGCTCGAGCATCATGGCGAAGAATTCGAAAACGCCCGCGTAGAGCTTGCGCTCATTCTCCACGCGACACACCAGCAAATCGAACAACGAAAAGACCCCGCCGAGATCATTCGCCGGCTGATGTCGTACCTCAACGCGACGCGTTCCAAGGTTCATCCCGACGTTTGGCAAGCATTGATACCAGTGGTGCAGAACCACCCGATCCTGGAGTACTTTCTCGAGGATCCGCTCACGCGGTGGTCCTTCAGCAAGCCCAGAGGCTATTCTGGCGACGCGGAGTTGCTCGACTACATCTATTGTGATCCGCACGTGGCCGAGACCGTGGCAAACGCCTCGGAGATCGGCAAGGCACTCTATACCCATACCCAGGACGTCCCGTCATGCGTCGCGGCACGGGAACGGCGCGATCTTTTGACCCGATATGTCGATGAGACTGCGACCAAAAACGGACCGCAAACCGAGGTCCTGGCGATCGCGGCCGGCCATTTACGGGAGGCCAATCGTTCCGCCGCCTTGGCGGAGGGCCGTCTCAAGCGCTGGGTTGCGCTCGACCAGGATCCTCAAAGCGTTGGATTGATCGCGCGCGACTTCCAGGGCACCGCGGTCGAGGCCATCGACGGCTCGGTGCGGACCGTGCTCACGAGGGGCCACAAACTTGGCAAGTTCGACTTGATCTACGCCTCTGGCCTTTACGACTACCTTGCGCACAACGTCGCCGTAAAACTCACGAAGACTTGCCTGCAGATGTTGAAGCCGAACGGGACATTCCTGTTCGCGAACTACGCGGAGGGCAATCCTGACGCCGGGTACCGGGAGACGTTCATGGACTGGGTGTTGCTGCTGCGATCGGAGGTCGATATGTGGAACATCGTCAATGCCAGCGTCGACCGCAACGCCGTCGATGCGCAGGTGTTCTTCGGCGAGAACCGCAACGTGCTGTACGCCGTCATCGAAAAGCGCGGCTAGCCTTTGGCTTGCACCTCCGGCCGCCTTCCGCTATAGAGCCGCCACCCGCGTAGACACCCTTGGAGGCAACGCGGCGGAAAGCCGCCTCACCCGGCGGCTTTCGACGTTTACGGCCAAGCACGTTGCCGGCCGCGAACGCTCCAGAACAAACCGAAAGGAAATGCCATGAGCCACGACACTTACGAGCTCAAGGCCGAAGCACGCGAACAGGTCGGTAAGGGGTCCGCCCGTGCAGTTCGCCGCAACGGTAAAGTGCCTGCAGTAATTTATGGTGACAAGCAGCCTCCCCTGGCTATCGCGCTCACCTACAAGGACATCTACTACAAGATCCATGGCGGCGGGTTTCTGACCACGATCGCCACGATCGATGTCGACGGCAAGAAGATCCAGGTCCTGCCGAAGGACTTCCAGCTCGACCCGGTCAAGGATTTCCCTGTCCATGTCGACTTCCTGCGCATCGGCAAGGACACCCAGGTCAATGTCGACGTGCCTGTCCACTTCATCAACGAGGACAAGTCGCCCGGCATCAAGCGCGGCGGCGTGCTCAACATCGTGCGTCACGAAGTCGAGTTCCACTGCCCGGCCAATGCGATCCCGGAATTCATCACCGTCGATCTCACCGGCGCCGACATCGGCGATTCGATCCACATCTCGGCGGTCAAGCTGCCGGCCGGTGTGAAGCCTGTCATCTCCGACCGCGACTTCACCATCGCGACGGTCGCCGGCTCGTCGGCGATGAAGCCGGAGACGGAAGTCACGGCTGAAGTGGCGACCCCTGAAGCGGCGCCTGCCGCCGAAGAGAAGTAACTCTTTCACGCCCGGAGCAGGCGATGCTGCTGTTTGCAGGTCTCGGCAATCCGGGCGCGAAATACGCCAATAACAGGCACAATGTCGGTTTCATGGCGGCGGACGCAATTGCCCGCCGCCATTCCTTTTCGCCCTGGTCGAAGAAGTTCCAGGGTCTCATTTCTGAAGGCTCGCTTGGCGGCGAAAAGATCGTCCTGATCAAGCCGCAGACCTTCATGAACCTGTCCGGCCAATCGGTTGGCGAAGCCCTGCGCTTCTACAAGCTCGGCCCTTCGGCGCTAACTGTCTTCTATGACGAGATCGACCTTGCCGCCGGCAAGCTGCGGGTCAAGGTCGGCGGTGGTTCCGGCGGCCACAACGGCATCCGCTCGCTCGACCAGCATGTCGGCAAGGACTATCGCCGGGTGCGCATCGGCGTCGGCCATCCCGGCGTCAAGGAAATGGTGCATGGCCATGTGCTCGGCGATTTTGCCAAGGCCGACCACGAATGGCTGGACGTGCTGCTCGACTCGATCGCCGACGACGCCGGATTGCTGGCCAAGGGCGACGACAATTCCTTCATGAACCGCGTGACGCTGGCTTTGCGCGACAAGCTCGTGCCAACCGGCGACGATGACCGCCCGCCGCCCAAGGCGCCGAAGGCCCAGAGCCCAAAAGGCCAAAGTCACGTCCGCCAGGCTCGCCCGCAGCAGCCGGCGGTCAAGCTGCCGGAAAGCGGCCCGATGGCCGCGATGCTGAAGAAACTCTTCGGCAACAAGGACTGAGCCCAATGTGTGCCGCCTCGGTTTTGGGGCAACGACATGCATAAAAATAAAGACCTAAGCGCGTCGCCTGAATCCGTTCAACGCGACGCGCTTTAGGAGCATGCGGCGTTACAGGGCTTGACGATCATCGACCCTATCGCCCATAGCCCTGATCAAATTTCGATTTCCCGATAGGACCGGACAAAAATGGGTTTCAAATGCGGCATCGTCGGCTTGCCCAATGTCGGCAAGTCGACGCTTTTCAACGCGCTGACCAGGACGGCGGCGGCGCAGGCCGCCAACTATCCGTTCTGCACCATCGAACCGAACACCGGCGAGGTGGGGGTGCCCGACCCGCGCCTGCAGAAGATTGCGGCGATCGGCAAGTCGAAGGAGATCATCCCGACCCGCATCTCCTTTGTCGACATTGCCGGCCTGGTGCGCGGCGCCTCGAAGGGCGAAGGGCTGGGCAACCAGTTTCTCGCCAACATCCGCGAGGTGGACGCCATCGTGCATGTGCTGCGCTGTTTCGAGGATGACGACATCACCCATGTCGAGGGCCGCATCGATCCCGTCGCCGACGCCGAGACGGTCGAGACCGAGCTGATGCTCGCCGACCTCGACAGCCTCGAGCGCCGCATCGCGCAATTCCGCAAGCGCGCCGGCAGCAAGGACAAGGAAGCGACGACCGTGCTGCCGATGATGGAGGCAGCGCTCGAGCTGCTGCAAGCCGGCAAGCCGACCCGCGTCCTGCTCAATGGCATCTCGGCGGAAGATCTGCGCATCCTGCAGGGGTTGAACCTTTTGACCTCGCACCCGGTCCTCTACGTCTGCAACGTCGCCGAGGCTGACGCAGCCACCGGCAACGAGCACACCAGGGCCGTCGAAAAGATGGCTGCCGCGCAGGGCGCCCGCACCGTCGTCATCTCGGCCGCGATCGAGGCCGAAGTCGCCCAGCTCTCCGATGAGGAAGAGATGGAATTCCTGTCCTCGCTCGGCCTCGACGAGCCCGGCCTGAACAAGGTCATCCGCGCCGGCTACGAGCTGTTGCACCTCATTACCTATTTTACCGTCGGGCCGAAGGAGACGCGCGCCTGGACCGTGCACAAGGGCGACAAGGCACCGCAGGCGGCCGGTGTCATCCACACCGATTTCGAACGCGGCTTCATCCGCGCCCAGACCATCGCCTACAACGACTTCATCACGCTGGGCGGCGAAGTAGCGGCCAAGGAAGCCGGTAAGGCGCGCGACGAAGGCAAGGAATATGTCGTCCAGGACGGCGACATCATGCTGTTCAAGTTCAACACCTGATTTCGTGAAGGTCACGCCGCTTGGGTGCAGCTGTCCCTCGACCGCGATGGCGTCCCTGGGGTCGATCCCGGCAAGCTCTCCCGGTACCGGTTTCTCGACGAGTTTTTCTGAGCCGCCAGGGCTATTCGGCCCGGCGGTTGCTTGTCTTGATTTTGTCACGCCACAGGTCTAAGCGGCAGGCGCACGGTCGGCGCACGCGCTGAAGAACCGTGCAATCCGACACGACGCGTCAATCTGAACGCACCCTTTGGCCCAGCAAGGGAGACCCGGCGATGATCAAGGCCTTCGTCGTGGACAATGACCGCCTGCGCGTCATCGATGATCTCCTGGCAAACAGCGAGAACGTCGTCTGGGCCGATCTGCTCAACCCGACCAGGGAAGAGGAATTGGCGATCGAGAGCTGGCTCGGCATCGCCATTCCGACACGCGAGGAGATGGAGGAGATCGAGATTTCGAGCCGCCTCTATGTCGAGGACGGCGCCTACTTCATGACCGCCACCCTGCCTGCCCAGACCGAGATAGACGACCCCCTGATGTCGCCGGTCACCTTCGTGCTCGCCGGCACCAGGCTGATCACCGTGCGCTACCACGAACCGAAGGCGTTCAAGACCTTTCCATTGCGCGCCGAAAAGGTGGCGACCGGCTGCACCAGCGGCGACACCATCCTGATCGGCTTGCTGGACGCGATCGTCGACCGCCTCGCCGATATCCTCGAACGCGCCGGCCGCGACATCGAGACGATCTCACGCGATATCTTCGAGGCGCGGTCGACCAAGGTTTCCAAACGCAATCGCGACTTCCAGGAGCTCTTGAAAGCCATCGGCCGCAAGGAGGACATCGCCTCCTCGATCCGCGACAGCCTGATCTCGCTGCAGCGCCTCGCCGGCTTTTTCGCCCATGCCTCGACCCGGGCCAAGATGAGCAAGGACACCAAGGCGCGCATCAAGACGCTGTCGCGCGACGTGCTGTCGCTTGCCGACCACGCCACCTTCCTGTCCCAGAAGATCAGCTTCCTGCTCGATGCCACGCTCGGCATGATCTCGATCGAGCAGAACGCCATCATCAAGATCTTCTCGGTCGCCGCCGTCATCTTCCTGCCGCCGACGCTGGTGGCTTCGATCTACGGCATGAATTTCGATGTCATCCCGGAGTTGAAGTGGGAGTTGGGCTATCCCTTCGCCATTGCCATGATGGTGCTGTCGGCAATCCTGCCCTTCTGGTATTTCCGCCGCCGCGGCTGGCTTTGACCCGTCCGCCAAGGGCCATGCAGCCACGACGTGGCGCTATAGAAATCTCTTGACCAAACGGCGCCCTGCCTGCATCCGGAAACCCCGATCCGAAATCGTGGGTCTATGAACCGGATTCCAGACCATGACCGCAAAAAACTGGGCCTATGAGGATTTCGTCGAGAGTGCCTCGTTCGACCTCGGCACGAAAGAGGTAAGCGCGGCCGAGATCATCGAATTCGCCAGCGAATTCGACGCGCAGCCGATGCATCTCGACGAGGAAGCCGGCAAGGCCAGCATCCTGGGCGGCCTGTCTGCTTCGGGTTGGCACACCTGCGCCATGTTCATGCGCATGCTGTGCGATGCCTTCCTGCTGGACTCCACCTGCCAGGGCGCGCCGGGCGTCGATCAGGTCAAATGGAAGAAACCGGTTCTGGCCGGCGACATGCTCACCGGCAGCCTGGTGGTCGTTGCCAAGCGCCTGTCGAAATCGAAGCCGCAACTCGGCTTCGTCACCATGCGCAGCGAGCTGGTCAACCAGCGTGGCGAAAGCGTCTTCGAGCTTGAGAACTCCGTCATGTTCCTGCTGCGCGATGCCGCGGGGAGCCCAGCATGACTTTGGACGAATTCTTCCGCATCGGCACCACCGTCACGCTGGGCTCGCACACATTCGAGCCCGAGGCGATCAAGGCGTTCGCCCGCAAATACGATCCGCAGATCTTCCATATCGACGAGGAGGCCGCGAAGAAGAGCGTACTCGGCGGGCTCTGCGCGTCCGGCTGGCACACCGCGGCGACCTGGATGAAACTCAATCTGGAAAACCGCATGGACGCCGAAGTCGCCGCGTGGAGTGGCCCCGGCCCGGTGCCGGAATTCGGCCCCTCGCCCGGCTTCAAGAACCTGAAGTGGCTGAAGCCGGTCTATGCCGGGCAAACAATCACCTTCACCCGTACGGCACTTTCCCACCGCCCGATCGCCTCACGCCCCGGCTGGCGGCTGCTGGCGCTGCGTTCGGAAGCCTTCGATTCGACCGGCGACAAGGTGCTGGAATTTGAGAGCGCCGTGCTGGTGAAGGTGGAGTAATCTCCTCCTTCTCCCCGTTTACGGGGAGAAGGTGCCCGAAGGGCGGATGAGGGGCGGCACCGGTATTGGTGTCCCAAATTCGACCGCCGTGCTGCCCCTCACCCTGCTTCGCTCGCGTTGCTCGCTTCGCTTCCCTCTCTCCGTATAGAGACGGGGCGAGGGAAGGCACTCAATGCCCTTCAAACCCGATCAGCGTCCTCACCGGCACGCCGAGCGCTTCGAGCTTGGCGCGGCCGCCGAGATCCGGCAGGTCGATGACGAAGCAGGCGGCAAGGATGTCGGCGCCGATCTGGCGCAGCAGCTTGACCGCCGCCTCCGCGGTGCCGCCAGTGGCGATCAGATCGTCGACCAGGATCACCTTCTCGCCCGGAGAAACGCCGTCCTTGTGCATCTCCATCTCGTCCAGCCCGTATTCCAGGCTGTAGGCGACGCGCACAGTCTCGAAAGGCAGCTTACCCTTCTTGCGGATCGGCACGAAACCGGCCGAGAGCTGATGAGCGACGGCGCCGCCAAGGATGAAGCCGCGCGCCTCGATGCCGGCGATCTTGTCGATCTTCTGGCCGGCATAGGGATGCACCAGCTCGTCGATGGCGCGGCGGAAGGCGCGCGCATTGCCGAGCAGCGTGGTGATGTCGCGAAACAGGATGCCGGGCTTGGGATAGTCCGGAATGGTGCGGATCGCGGCAAGCAGTGTGTCTTCGAGGGAGGATTTCATGGTTCGAGATTACCTGAAACGGAGATTCTTGCGCGACAATTGTTCGATCGAACTGCAGCCCATCAGCTTCATGCCGCGTTCGATCTCGACCCGCATCTGTTCGAGCGCCCGTTCGACGCCCGGCTGGCCGGCTGCCGCCAGCGGGAACAGGTAGTAGCGGCCGACGCCGACCGCCTTGGCGCCGAGCGACAGCGCCTTCAGCACATGCGTGCCGCGCTGCACGCCGCCATCCATGATGACGTCGATCTTGTCGCCGACCGCATCGACGATCTCGGCAAGCTGGTCGAACGCCGCCCGCGAGCCATCCAGTTGCCGCCCGCCATGGTTCGACAGGACGATGCCGCTGCAGCCGATCTCGACGGCGCGTTTGGCATCCTCCACCGACATGACGCCCTTGAGGCAAAACGGGCCCGACCACAGCCTGACCATCTCGGCGACATCGTCCCATGTCATCGACGGATCGAGCATCTCGGTGAAATAGCGGCTGATCGACATGGTGCCACCGCCCATGTCGACATGCTCGTCCAGCTGCGGCAGCTTGAACCCCTCATGGGTGAAATAATTGATCGCCCAGGCCGGCTTGAGCGCGAACTGCAGCATTCCGGCCAGGTTGAGCTTGAAGGGAATGGCAAAGCCGGTGCGTTTGTCGCGTTCGCGGTTGCCGCCGGTGATGCTGTCGACGGTCAGCATCATCACTTCGACGCCAACCTCCTTTGCCCGCTGCATCATCGCCCGGTTGAGGCCGCGATCCCGGTGGAAATAGAACTGATAGACCTGCGGGCCGCTGCTGATCCTGCGCGCCTCCTCGAGGCTGACGGTGCCAAGCGAGGAGACGCCGAACATCGTCCCGTATTTGGCGGCGGCCTTGGCGACCGCCCGCTCACCCTGATGATGGAACAGCCGCTGCAAGGCGGTCGGCGAGCAATAGACTGGCATCGCCAGTTTCTGGCCCATCACCGTCACCGACATGTCGATCTCGCTGACGCCGCGCAGGACGTTGGGAACCAGGTCGCAGGTCTCGAAGCTTTCGGTGTTGCGGCGATAGGTGACCTCGTCGTCCGCCGCGCCGTCGATGTAGTTGAAGATCGGCCCCGGCAGCCGTTGCTGCGCCATCCGGCGGAAATCGGAAAAATTGTGACAGTCGTTGAGGCGCATCATCGATTCCAAATGCCATATCGGGGCCACCGTTCCTGCGTCGAATATCAACCGGAAGTCTTCGTGCCAACGGCCTAATTGCCGGGCTGCCTCCCGAGCCCTGGCCGCGAGCACAAAAAGGGGCGCCCGAAGCGCCCCTCTGGTCGAAAATCGACTGCTGACGAAAGATTACATGCCGAGATCGGAACGAAGCTCGGCCTTGGCCACGTCGTATTCGGCCTTGAAGTCGTCCCGGTTGAGCAGGACCGCGGCGATGACGCTGCCCGAAATCTTCCCCATCTCGACATCGGAGGCGTAATGGATGCCGCCGACCTCACGATTGTGGGCGTATTCAGCCGCGCGCGCCATGATCTCGGCGCGCTTTTCCGGGACCATATCGGACAGGATGATGCCCATCATGGCGCCGACGGTCGCGTGGCCCGAAGGCCACGAACCAGAGCTGGACAGCTTGACCGCCGGCTTGACAAGGTCGCTGAGTTGGTGCGGACGCGGACGCTTCCAGACATCCTTGGCCGGATCGACGACGGCGCCTTCTGTGGCCACCACACGATCGAAGAAAGCGCTGAATTTCGGCAGCGTCTCCCTGTTGAATTTCGGCCCCATGACGTTGGCGAAGCGCCAGACATTCTCCTCGGCGTCGGCAACGGCGCTGGCCACCATCTCGGGCGTGCGCGTCACCTGCAGCGTCAGCACCTCGCCGAGTTCGGCCTTGGTCTGCGCCGAATCGTTTGCCGGCGGCGGCGGCAGGATCATCGTCAGGTCGACATCCTTGTTGGTGACGAAGGGCTGGGCGTCTTCCGCGTGGGCGGCGGAACCGATGACCAACAGCAGAAGGCCTGCCGCGAGCGATGCATATCTTTTCATGGGTGCGATCCTTTGATGAGAGCGGCACAGGATCGCCAGACGCAGTGACGGCCATGTGACACCACCGGTCTCCGCAAATGCAAAAGGGCACCTTTCGGCGCCCTTTTGTGATCACATGGCTGTGTGCGGTTAGTGCGCCACGCCTTCCCATACCTTGCGCTTGGTGAGATAGACCAGCGCGCCGAACAGGAGCAGGAACACCAGCACGCGAAAACCGGTCTTCTTGCGGTCTTCCATATGCGGCTCGGCTGCCCACATCAGGAAGGCCGACACGTCGCGGGAATACTGGTCGACGGTCTGCGGCGAGCCGTCATCATAGGTCACCTGGCCGTCGGAAAGCGGCTTGGGCATTTTCAGTGAAACGCCGGACATGAAGTACGGGTTGTAGTGGGTGCCCTCCGGAATGACCATGCCGGCAGGCGGCGTCTCGTCGTAGCCGGTCAGCAGCGAATGGATGTAGTCCGGCCCGCCCGCGGCATACTGGGTGAAGATGTCGAAGAAGAACTGCGGAAAGCCGCGCTCGACGCCGCGCGCCTTGGCCAGCAGCGACATGTCGGGCGGTGCGGCACCACCATTGGCGGACGCCGCTGCCTGCTCGTTGGCAAACGGCGCAGGGAAGTGATCAGACGGCTTGCCGGGACGGTCGAACATGTCTCCGGCATCGTTGGGGCCGTCATGGATGGTGTACTCGGCCGACAGCGTCTTGATCTGCGCATCGGAATAGCCGAGGTCCGACAGCGTGCGGAATGCCACCAGATTCATCGAGTGACAGGCCGAGCAGACTTCCTTGTAGACTTTCAGGCCGCGCTGCAACTGCCCCTTGTCATAGGTGCCGAACGGGCCGGCGAAGCTCCAGCTGATTTCCTTCGGCTCATCGATCGGAAAATGCGTCGGCGCGGCCGCGTTGTGTGCCTCTTCGGCTGCGATCGCCCAAGTGCCTGCGGCCCCAGTGCCGGCGGCCACAAGGCCGATCAGCGCCAGCGAGGTGAGAATCTTTTTCATGCCAAATCCCCTTAGATTCTCTACCGCTCAGCCCTTGGTCTCTGGTGCGGCCGTGGCGCCCGCCGGATGTCCGCCGCCGCCCTTGTTCTTCTCGAGCACAGCCTCGGTGATCGAATTCGGCAGCCGCCGCGGTGTCTCGATCAGCCCGAGCACCGGCAGCGCAACCAGGAAGAAGGCGAAGTAGAACAGCGTCGCCATCTGCGCCATGAACACATAGCTGCCTTCCGCAGGCTGCGAGCCCAGCCAGCCGAGCAGGATGGCATCGGCCACGAACAGCCAGAAGAACAGCTTGTACCAGGGCCGATAGACAGCCGAACGCACCTTCGAAGTGTCGAGCCATGGCACCAGGAACAGCATGACGATGGCGCCGAACATGCAGATCACGCCGCCGAGCTTGGAATTGATCGGCCCGATGTTGAACGTGATGGCCCGCAGGATCGCGTAGAACGGCAGGAAGTACCATTCAGGCACGATATGCGCCGGTGTCTTCAGCGGATTGGCCACGATGTAATTGTCGGGCGCCATAAGGAAATTCGGAATGTAGAAGACGAAATAGGCGAAGAAGAACAGGAACACGATCATGCCGAACGCGTCCTTGATGGTCGCGTAGGGGGTGAAGGCGACGGTGTCGGTCTTCGACTTGACCTCGATGCCAGTCGGGTTCGACTGGCCGACAACATGCAGCGCCCAGACATGCAGCACGACGACGCCGGCGATCATGAACGGCAAGAGGTAGTGCAGCGAGAAAAAGCGGTTCAGTGTCGGGTTGTCCACGGCGAAGCCGCCGAGCAGCAGCTGCTGGATCCATTCGCCGACCAGCGGGATGGCGCTGAAGAAGCCGGTGATGACGGTGGCGCCCCAGAAGCTCATCTGGCCCCACGGCAGCACATAGCCCATGAAGGCCGTCGCCATCATCAGGAGATAGATGATACAGCCGAGGATCCACAGCAGTTCGCGCGGCGCCTTGTAGGAGCCGTAGTAGAGGCCACGGAAGATGTGGACATAAACGGCGACGAAGAAGAACGAGGCGCCTGTGGCATGGAGATAGCGCAACAGCCATCCCGAATTCACGTCGCGCATGATCTTCTCGACCGAATCGAAGGCGAGACTGGTGTCGGCCGCATAGTGCATGGCCAGCACGATGCCGGTGATGATCTGCGACACCAGCATGATCGCCAGGATACCGCCGAAGGTCCAAGCATAGTTGAGGTTGCGCGGCACCGGATAGGCGATGAAGCTGTCATAGACCAGCCGCGGCAGCGGCAAGCGGGCGTCGAACCAGCGTTCGATACCGGTCTTGGGCGTATAGGTCGAGTGTCCCTCGCTCATCGAAATATCCCCTGCCTCAACCGATAAGGATCTTGGTATCGGAAATGAATTTGAATACCGGCACTGCCATGTTCTCGGGCGCCGGGCCTTTGCGGATGCGGCCGGCCGTATCGTATACCGAGCCGTGGCACGGGCAGAACCAGCCGCCGAAATCGCCTTCCTGGCCGAGCGGAATGCAGCCCAGATGGGTACAGACCTGGACCATCACCATCCAGGCTTCCTTGCCGGGCGTGGTGCGGTTGGCGTCGGTCGCCGGCGCATCGGCTGGAAGGTTGGCGTTGCGGGCGATCGGATCCTTGAGGTCTGTCAGTTTGACCGCCTCGCCGTCCTTCATCTCCTGCTCGGTGCGGTTGCGCACCACGACAGGCTTGCCGCGCCACTTGACGATCAGCGACATGCCCGGCGTCAGCGAGGCGACATCGACCTCGACGGAAGCCAACGCCAGCGTCGAAGCGTCGGGGCGCATCTGGTCTATGAACGGCCATGCGAAGGCACCCGCGCCGACCACAGTGGCCATGCCGGTGGCGACGTAGAGAAAATCACGACGATTGGGATCCTGGGTGTCGGTTGCGCTCACGGGTGCCTGATCCTTTCGCCTCTTCCGCGCCGGTGGCTGAGCCTTGTTCCCCGCTCAATTGCGCCAACCCGACAGCGCATGGCGAACAGGCTTGCGAATTCCTCCGGCATTTGGACTTCGGTTTATGCGTGAAGCCCGTTTTTGTCCAGACGGGTGAAGGCACAAGGGCAGATTGTCGCGGGCGTTCCGCACAGCGATAAATTTGACGGGCTTGGCTAATTGTAGCAATATGTCTACATCTTCTCGACGGAGGTGCTGAAATGAACATCTCGACGAAGACGATCACCATCATGTCGAGCCGTGAATTTAACCAGGACACGGCGCACGCCAAGCGGGCAGCAAGGAACGGACCGGTTATCATCACCGACCGTGGCAAGCCTTCTCATGTACTGATGTCGATGGAAGAATATCAGCGGCTGGAGAAGAAGCCGAGAAGCCTCGCCGAAGCGCTTGCCGACGATCGTCCCGAAGCGGATTTCGACTGGGAGCCGCCTCGCCTCGAAGGACCGTTTTTCAAGGTACCCGAACTCGATTGATGTTCATTCTCGACACCAATGTCGTTTCGAATCTGCGCCGCCGGGACAAGGCCGACCCCAACGTGTTGGCCTGGGCGGAGAATCACGACATCGCCGGTTTTTTCATGTCGGTGATTTCGATCCTTGAGCTCGAAATCGGGACGTTGCTTTTGGCAAGGAAGGACGCAAGGCAAGCCGCGATCTACCGCGAGTGGTTGGTCCGGACACTCATTCCGGAATTCGACGAACGGATCCTGAGTGTGGACACGGCCATCGTCGTGCGTTGCGCGAACCTCCACGTTCCCGACCCCAGGCCGGAACGCGATGCTCTCATCGCTGCCACCGCGCTCGTCAACAACTTGACGGTTGTGACCCGCAATACGAAGGATTTCGAAGGCACCGGCGTGAAACTGTTCAATCCCTGGATATCGGCGAAGGGTTAGATGGCCATGGCACATGTCATAGACCGCGACACATGGGCTGTTCGCTCCGACCGCTGGAAGGGCGAGCTGCAATGCGGCGCCTACGGCTCCAACTCCTGCCTGATCTTCAACTATCTGCCTGATGTCGGCGGCGGCCCGCGCCTGCACACGCATCCCTACGCAGAGATCTTCATTATCCGCCAGGGCACCGGCCTGTTCACCGCGGCGACAAGGAGATCGAGGCCTCCGCCGGCCAGATCGTGATCGTTCCGCCCAACACGCCGCACAAATTCACCAATCTCGGCCCGGGCCCGCTGGAAACGACCGACATCCACGAGAACGGCACGTTCATCACCGAATGGCTGGAGTGACCATGATCCCGAAAAGCGGGAACCGGTTTTCGCTGGAGATCATGGTCAAGCAAAAGAGCTATTTCGCGCCAAGCCTGGCCAGAACCGCCTTGGGGATGTTGTATTCGCGGATGACCGCGTCGTGCTTTCGCAAGCCGCACAGTTCGCGCTGGATGAAATAGCCGTGCACCGCTTCGGCCGCCTCCTTGAGGAGCCGGGGGCGCAGTTGCTCATCGCCATTGTCGCGCAGCCTCGCCAGCGTTTCCTCGACCCGCTGGCCGGCGCGGCCGAGTGCTGCCGCCTTCTCGGCGAGGATTTCATGGCCGAGCGCGTCGAAGGCGGCTTCGGCAGCCGAGGCGCCGGCGAGATGAGATGGCGGACGCAGCGACATTTCAGCCCCCTTTCCCAAAAATCATGCGGTGTGTGACGAATTCTTCGCCTATCACCGGCTGGAAGCCAAGCCGCTCATAGAAAGCGAAGGCTTCTTGCGGCGCGCGGGTGTTCAGCACAGCGAAATAGTCGCGCGCCCTGTCGATGACGGTCTCGACCAGCATGCGGCCAAGGCCGGCGCGGCGGTGACGCGCACTAACGAACAGGTGCCGGACCCGGCCCTGGCCCCTGCCCTCGAAATAGGGATCGACGTTCAGCCCGCACACGCCGGCGAGTTCCCGGCCATGCCATGTCCCGTACAGCGCCTCGCCCCGCTTCAGGAACTTGTTGCGGCCGCTTGCCCAGCCATCCGCCAGGCGCACCAGCATCCAGTAGCCTTCCAGCCGGCTCTCCTCCTTCAGCGCGTCGAAGGCCGGCATGGTTGGCCGGAGCCGCTTGAGCACATAGCTCACCTCCGCCGATCCACCCATGCCTTCACTCCGCCGGCCGCGTCTCTTCGAGCACGCTGTCCTCGTGATAGAGGAAGCCGCCGGACTGCCGCTTCCACAGCCGCGCATAGAGCCCATCAAGCGCCACCAGCTCGTCATGCGTGCCTTGCTCGACGATGCGGCCACCGTCGAGGACCACCAGCCGGTCGAGCGCGGCGATGGTCGACAGCCGGTGAGCGATGGCGATGACCGTCTTGTTCTCCATCAGCCGCGTCAAATTCTCCTGGATCGCCGCTTCGATGTCCGAGTCCAGCGCCGAGGTCGCCTCATCGAGGATCAGGATCGGCGCGTCCTTGAGGAAGACGCGGGCGATCGCCACGCGCTGGCGCTGGCCGCCCGACAGCTTGACGCCGCGCTCGCCGACAAAGGCCTCGTAGCCGGCGCGGTCCCGGTTGTCGCGAAGGCCCAGGATGAATTCGTGCGCCTCGGCTTTCCTGGCCGCCGCGATCACTTCGGCGTCGGTCGCGTCAGGCATGCCAAGCTTGATGTTGTCGCGCAGCGAACGGTGGAACAGTGCGGTGTCCTGGCTGACGACACCGATATTGGCGCGCAGCGAATTCTGCGTGACACCAGCGACGTCCTGGCCATCGATGGTGATGGACCCGCTTTCCAGATCGTAAAGCCGCAGGATCAGATTGGCGAGCGTGGTCTTGCCGGCGCCGGACGGTCCGACCAGCCCGACCTTCTCACCCGGCCGCACGACAAGGTCGATGCCATTGAGCACGCCGAACCCCTTGCCGTAGTGGAACTCGACGTTCTTCACCTCGATGCGCCCGCCGGCTACCACGAGTTCCTTTGCGCCGGGCGCATCGGTGAGGCCGAGCGGCTGCGAGATCAGCGCCTTGGAGTTTTCCAGCACACCGAGGTTACGCAGGATGCCGTTGAGCTGCATCATCAGCCGGCCGAGCAGCATGTTGAGCCGCAGCACCAGCGACAGCGTGAAGGCGACCGCGCCAACGGTGATCGAGCCCTCGACCCAGAGATAGACGGCAAAGCAGCCGATCGCCGTGATCATGATGCCCGACAGCGTCGTCAGCGCCATGCGCACGCCGGTCAGCCGGCGGGTGAAGGGGCGTAGCGCGTCGAGATAGATGTCGAAGCCGTTCTTGATGTAGCGGTCGTCGCCATCGGCCGAGAACAATTTCAGCGTCTGCACGTTGGAATAGGAATCGACGATGCGGCCGTTGATCATCGAGCCGGCCTCGGCGGTTTCCTCGGCGTGCTTGCGGATTGCCGGCACATAGAGCTTGGCCAGCCAGCCGAAGGCGGAAATCCAGATCACCACCAGCAACGCCAGCCTGAGGTCCAGCCCGGCCACCAGTGCCAGCGTCGTCACCGTATAGACGAGCATGAACCAGACGACCTCGATGAAGCTTTCCATCAGGTCGCCGGTGGCCTGGCCCGCCTGCCAGACCTTGGTGGCGATGCGGCCGGCGAAATCGTTCTGGAAGAAGGCGTAGGATTGGCGCGACACATGCCGGTGCGCCTGCCAGCGCACCAGATTGTAGAAGCCGGGCGTGATCGTCTGTTCGTCGACCAGCGCCGACAGGCCAACGACGATGGTGCGGATGACCAGCACCACCGCGATCATGAACACAAGTTCGGAGCCGGCGGCATTCCACAGCGCGTGCCAGCTGCGCTCGCCGGGAAGCTGGTCGAGAATGTCGACCAGCCGCCCGACGAAGTAGAACAGCCCGGCCTCGACCAGCGGCGCGATGCCGCCGATGACCAGCATGGCGAAAAAGGCGAACTTCGCCTGACCGACATAGTGCCAGAGAAAACCGCCGACGCTGGTGGGTGGCCGAAGATTCGCCGGCTCCCTGAACGGATAGACCCAGTTCTCGAACCAGCGATAGACGGCAGTCATCATGCGGCGGCCATCATTCTGCGGCTTGCCCCTTTGCAAGTGCGTCATTGGCGGCATCGGCCGGGCCGTCCTCGAGCAGGAACCCGCCCGACTGACGCTGCCAGAGCTGCGCGTAGAGCCCGCCCTGGGCGACGAGCTCCTCGTGCGAACCTTCCTCGATGACGCGGCCCTTGTCCATCACCACCAGCCTGTCCATCGCCGCGATGGTCGACAGCCGGTGCGCGATGGCGATGACGGTCTTGCCTTGCATGAGCTTGTAGAGATTCTCCTGGATGGCCGCCTCAGCTTCGGAATCGAGCGCGGAGGTCGCCTCGTCAAGGATAAGAATCGGTGCGTCCTTCAACATAACGCGAGCAATGGCGATGCGCTGCCGCTGGCCGCCGGACAATTTGACGCCGCGATCGCCGACGTGAGCATCGAATCCCTTGCGGTCCTTGGCATCCGAAAGCCCGGCGATGAAGTCCAGTGCCTCGGCGCGCCGTGCCGCCTCGACAAGCAACTCGTCGCTGGCATCGGGCCGGCCATAGAGGATGTTCTCGCGCACCGAACGATGCAGCAGCGAGGTGTCCTGCGTGACCATGGCGATCTGCGCGCGCAGCGAATCCTGCGTCACGCCAGCGATCTCCTGGCCGTCGATCAGGATCTTGCCACTCTCCAGGTCGTAGAAGCGCAGCAGAAGGTTGACCAGCGTCGACTTGCCGGCGCCCGAGCGGCCGACAATGCCGACCTTTTCCCCGGGCTTCACCGTCAGCGACAGGCTCTCGATGACACCTTTCTGCTTGCCATAGTGGAAGCGGATGTCGTCGAAGCGGATCTCGCCCCTGGTGACGGCGATATCCTTCGCCCCCGGCCGGTCCTCGACCAGGCGCGGCAACGAGATCGAGGCGATGCCGTCCTGCACCGTGCCGATGTTCTCGAACAGGCCCGACATCTCCCACATGATCCACTGCGACATGCCCCACATCCGGAGCACCAGCCCGATGACCACGGCAACCGCGCCGATCGTCACCGCCTGGCCCAGCCACAGCCACAGCGACAGTGCGGTGACCGAGAACAGCAGCAGCGCGTTCAGGATATAGAGGACGCCATACAGCACCGTCACCAGCCGCATCGACCGGTAGACCGTGTCGAGGAAGCCGGCCATGCCCTCCTTGGCGAAGGATGCTTCGCGGCGAGCATGGCTGAACAGCTTGACCGTCTGGATGTTGCTGTAGCTGTCGACGACGCGGCCGGTCATGGTCGATCGGGCATTGGCCTGTTCTTCGCCGACCTTGCCCAGCCGCGGAATGAAATAGCGCAGCAGCAGGACATAGCCGACGAGCCAGACAACAAGCGGCGTTGCCAGCCGCCAGTCGGCCGAGCCGACGATGAACAGCATGCCAAGGAAATAGACGATGACGTAGTTCAGCACATCGATCAGCTTGATGACGCATTCGCGCACGGCGAGCGCCGTCTGCATCAGCTTGGTGGCGATGCGGCCGGCGAACTCGTCCTGGTAGAAGCTCATCGATTGCTTGAGCAGGTAGCGGTGCACCTGCCAGCGGATGCGCATGGGATAGTTGCCCATCAGCGTCTGCTGGTTGAGCAGCGAATGGAGCCACACAGTGCCCGGCAGCGCGAACAGCACGATGAAGGCCATGCCGGCGAGCTTCCAGGCTTCCGTCTGCAGGAAGGTTTCGCGATTCTGGCCCGACAGCCAGTCGACGATGCGGCCGAGGAAGCCGAACATCCACACTTCCGCGATGGCGATGGCCGTCACCAGCACCGCGTCGACAAGGATATAGGGCCAGGCGCCGCGTGTGTAATGCACGCAGAAGGCTACCAGCGTCTTGGGCGGCTCGACCGGTTCCGCTGCCGGGAACGGGTCGAGCCTTTTTTCAAACCAGCTGAACAACATAGATCATGCTCACAAATCTGATTTCCGCTCACGCGGCACGCGAACGTACGAAGTCCCCGGACCGCACGGCGTCGAGGGCCGACGGTCCGGAATCACCCGGACCGTCGGCCTCGCTTCGCGCAATATAGGGGCTCGCGGCCTTTTCGCCGACAGGCTCTTTTGCTGATCCTGACGGTGCGGTGTCGACAAGTCGGATCTTCGCGCCAGGTCGGATCAGCCGGATGATCCGGCGCACCAGCGACGGCCGGCTGTGATCGGGAACCGCGCGCGAGAAATCGACATCCGGCAGCATGCCGCGATGCGGCCGACGGCGAACTTCGGCATGAACCGCCGACGAATAGGTTTCGCCGATCAGCAGCGCCCAGGTAGCCCTTTTCTGGTCGTGCAGGCTCCTTGAGCCCGGTATTCTGTAGGGATCGAACATCGGCCCGTCCTCCGTGTGAAAATAGAGATAAAAAGGCGAATCCATATCGTCCGCCGGCATTCGGCCGGAGGCATGGATTGCGTCGGTCGAGACATGACGGCGAGCGTCGGTCCGGACATGTTCAGGTGGGGCGTTCAGCCCCTTTGACAGTTTGAAAAACATCGCAGGATTCCTTCGAGAGCCGAAAAAGCGTTTCGGCGGGAATCGGTGCGATCAAGTCTTAGAGAGTCAGGAGAATCGTCGTACCGAAACCGCCGTGGGGGCGTACAAGCCCACAAGAGGGGCGCTGGATGTGCATGGTCATCATGAATTTCCCCTCCATCGGTTCGGGTTGACAATGGACCTGACATACCCGACTTCGCAGAAAATGGCCACCCGCAGGTCCAGCAATTTCCAAAACCGCGAGCCCGCTGTGGCCGATCTGCCACTTATTAGAAGGACGCGGAAATGAACGACCGTCTCCGCATCGCGCTCTACCAGCCTGATATCGCCGGCAACACCGGAACAATCCTGCGCTTTGCCGCTTGCCTCGGACTTGGCGTCGACATCATCGAACCAGCCGGCTTTCCGCTCTCCGACCGGGCGCTCAAGCGAGCCGGCATGGATTACCTCGAAATGGCCGATCTGACCCGGCATGTCGACTGGCACGCCTTCGAGGACTGGCGCAAGGCCGGCACGCGCCGGCTGGTGCTTCTGTCGACCAAAGCCGCGGTTCCCTACACGAGCTTCACCTTCGCCAGTGGCGACATCCTTTTGTTCGGCCGCGAATCCGCAGGCGTGCCGGATCCTGTCCATCAGGCGGCGGATGCGCGGCTGACCATCCCCATGCAAGGTGCGGCGCGCAGCATCAACGTCGCGCTTACCGTCGCCATGGTGGCGGGCGAAGCCATCCGGCAACTCGGGTAAAGCAATTCCAGGAAAAGTGTGAAGCGGTTTTCCCGGGAAAAGCGCATAGCGCTTTCCCTTGGGAATTGCGTCAAGACGCTCTATCGGCTTGCCGTCTCCCGTCATCTTGACCCAGGCGCACATCGCCTTCTCCTTCGTTTGAACATCCTGGGTTTCTTCGCTACAAGCTCAACTTAACTTGAGGTCAAGCGGAAAAAATTGGGGGCGGAAAAGTCAGGAATGGCACCGGCAACGGAATTGACGGTCGGCCAGGTGGCCATGCGCAGCGGGGTGGCGGTGTCGGCGCTGCATTTCTATGAGGCGCGCGGCCTGATACGCAGCCACCGCACATCGGGCAACCAGCGCCGCTACGGCCGCGACGTGCTGCGGCGCGTGGCGATCATCAAGGTCGCGCAGGAGGTCGGCATCTCGCTGGCCGAGATCGGCGCGGCATTGGCATCCCTGCCCGAGGGCCGCACGCCGACGCGCGACGACTGGAACCTTTTGTCGACCACCTGGCGCGACGGACTCGATCACAAGATCGCCCAGTTGAAGAAACTGCGCGACGGGCTGACCGACTGCATCGGCTGCGGCTGCATGTCGATCGACAAATGCCCGCTGCGGAACAAGGGCGACCGGCTGGCAAGGGAAGGCACGGGAGCGAGAAGGCTGGTTCATCCTTCTCCCCGTTCACGGGGAGAAGGCGCCTGAACGAAGTGAAGGCGGATGAGGGGCAGCGCCGACATTGAAGGTTTGCGCCGCCCCTCACCTGCCTGCCGGCATCCTCTCCCCGTAAACGGGGCGAGGAAATCCTTAATCCGCCGCCGGCAACCGCCTGATTGTGAACTCGATCAGGTCACCCGGCCGCTCGAACCAGCTTTCGATTTCGGTCCAGTAGGCCTGTTTGGGAAAGCGCTCGAACCATTCCTTGGCCTTGAGGCGCGCATCGGAGCGCGGCAGCACGAACGTCTCGCGCAGGAAACCGTCGCGCGGCATACGCACGCGCTCAGCCCGGCTTTGGTCGAGCCTTTTCTTCAGGCCATCCAGCGGTGGTCTTGCCGGGGTGCGCACGAAACAACTCCTTGCACCGTAATGACACTTGACCCTTGCCCTTAAGAGATTAGGGATCGCGCCGGCAAAAGACGAGTCATTTGTAGGGCTAGCCGCCCGCAACCGGAGACGGCACTTGGAACGACCTGAAATACCGGCAGGCCTGCCCGCCGACATCGAACAGAAGAAGATGAAGGCGCGCCTGTGGTTCGAGGCGCTGCGCGAACGCATCTGCAGCGCCTTCGAGCAGATCGAGCAGGATCTTGGCGGCCCGCTGGCCTCGTGGTCGCCAGGCCGTTTCGAAAAGACGCCGTGGGAGCGCGATCAAGGCAAGGGCGGCGGCGGCACCATGTCGATGATGCACGGCCGCGTCTTCGAGAAGGTCGGCGTCCACACCTCGACGGTCTATGGCGAGTTCTCACCCGAATTCAGGAAGCAGATGCCCGGCGCCGAGGAAGACCCGCGCTTCTGGGCCAGCGGCATTTCGCTGATCGCCCACCCCTGGAACCCCAACGTTCCGGCCGTGCACATGAACACGCGCATGGTTGTCACCTCGCGCCAATGGTTCGGCGGCGGCGCCGATTTGACGCCGGTGCTCGACCGCCGCCGCGCCCAGGACGATCCCGATACCATCGCCTTCCATCGGGCAATGCAGTTCGCTTGCGAGAAGAGCCCCGAGGTCGCCGACTATCCGAAATTCAAGGCCTGGTGCGACGAGTATTTCTATCTGCCGCATCGCAACGAGCCGCGCGGCACCGGCGGCATTTTCTTCGACTGGCTGCATTCAGGCGAGGACAAAGGCGGCTGGAATGCCGATTTCAACTTCGTCCAGGATGTCGGCCGCGCCTTTCTCGTCGTCTACGGCCACCTTGTGCGCGCCAACTTCAACGAGAACTGGACCGACGGCGACCGTGACGAACAGCTCATCCGCCGTGGCCGCTATGTCGAATTCAACCTGCTTCACGATCGCGGCACCATCTTCGGACTGAAGACCGGCGGCAATGTCGCGTCCATCCTCTCCAGCCTGCCGCCCGAGGTCCGCTGGCCGTAACAAAATGGTGAGCGCGATGTGAGCCCCATTGATGTCCCATTTGCTCGAAATGGGCATGGAATGTGGCACGCGGCGCTTCGAAAAATTTCTTTTTTCGTCTAATAGGCGATTGAAAAGACTGGCCTATTTTTTGCGCCGGGTCGGGAAGCGCCGGCGGTTCGCCTGACAGCAATTCCAGGAAAAGCGTGAAACGGTTTTCCGTCCGGAATTGCGTCAAGACAACGCGAGCCGCGACCCGACGCGACCGGACGGCCCAGACGATGCGGGACATCTTCGTCAAAGGATACCCGCTTTCTCCAGGAGTACTTCGCAATGCGCAAGATCATTGTTTCGGCTGCCGCCGCTGCCCTTCTCGCTTCCGGTTCAGTGGCATTCGCCGCCGTCAAGCACACCACCGGAACGATCAAGACCTTTGACGCAACGGCCATGAGCCTTGTCCTCGATGACGGATCGTCTTTTACGCTTCCTAAGACCTTCAAGGATCCTGGCCTGCAGGTCGGTGAAAAGGTTCGCGTCTCATGGGAGATGAGCGGCAAGAACAAGGTTGCCGAGGCCGTCAAGATCGCAAAGTGACGGCCTGCCTTCCACAGCAGGACGAGACAATGTCTGGTCCTGTTTCGGGGTAGCGTAAGAGGGCGGAGCAGCGCTGCTCCGCCTTTTCGCCGTTGACTGCAACCAATGCCACCCCATCTGTGTTATGCTGTCCCCCGCTTGCGGCACCGAGATCCAATCCTGGATTTGGACCATGAGCCAAAAAAGTACCGGAGCCTCAGGCTCCACGGAGGAAAAGGAGAAATCCAATGAAGGAATTTCACTGCGGGTCGCTCGTGCCCGGCTGTGACTGGCACACGCGTGCCGGCGAGGAGGCCGAGGTCATGCGCCGTGCCGTCGAGCACATGCGCGAGACGCATGGCGAGGCGGTCATCCGCGAGACGATGATCGAGGCGATCCGCTCACGCATCGAGAAGACCCGCGACGCGGCGTGATACCAGCAATTCCACGAAAAGTGTTCAGCGGTTTTCCGTCTGGAATTGCGCTGACAAATACTCTACCCGGCCTTCAAGGCTTCCGCGGCGCGTTCAAGCAGCGCGCCGCGATCGGGCGCAAATCCCGCTTCGACCCATTCCGTCTCAAGGTTCTTGAGGATTTCGCCAAGCTTCGGCCCTGGAGTTGCGCCGAGCGCGGTCAGATCGGCACCTTTTAGCGGAAACAACGGCTTTTCCCATTTCAGAGCAAAGGCAAGCAGACGCGAAAAGCCGCCGGCTTCGAGCAACGCGTCATTGTCCTCGACAGCGCGCACCCGCGCTGCTGCAAGCGACAGCCGCAGACGGTCGACAAACCCTCGCCGGTCGCCACGATAGAGCCGCTTTGCCAGCTCGCCCTCGGTCGTCTTCGGCTCGACGGCGGTGGCAAGCGCCCAGTGGCGCAGGCGATCCGCTTCGGCAGTCGAAAATTTGAGCCGCTCGGCGAGCGTCTTCATGCGCGCGGCATCCGGCGGCACGATCGCTTCCAGCCTGAGCAACGGATCGGGTGCCCAGCCCAGATCCTTCTCGGCCTTGGTCAGCCCGTGGATCGCATCGATGCCCCATTTCTCGCTTTCCGGCAGCGCGGCGGTCAAGACGCTGGCCTGCCGCATCCAAAGCAGCGCCCGCGAGGGATCAGGCGCCGACAACAGCTTCTTCAGTTCCGACCAGATGCGCTCGGCCGAAAGCTGGGCCAGCCCTTCCTTCAGCCGGGCACAGGCTTTCAGTCCCTCGGCATCCGGCCGGCCATCGCCATACCAGGCGAAGAAACGGAAGAAGCGCAGGATGCGCAGATAATCCTCGCGGATGCGCGCTTCCGCATCACCGATGAAGCGCAGCCGGCGCGCCTCGATGTCGGCGATGCCGCCGACCAGGTCGATGACAGCGCCGTCGGCCTCGGCATAGAGCGCGTTGATGGTGAAATCGCGCCGCTCGGCGTCAAGCTTCCAGTCGCGCCCGAACGAGACCTTGGCGCGACGGCCATCGGTCTCGATATCGGCGCGCAAGGTGGTGATCTCATAGGGCTTGCCGCCCGCGACCACCGTGATCGTCCCATGCTCGATGCCGGTCGGCACCGCCTTGAAGCCTTCCGCCTCGGCGCGGCGAATGGTTTCCTGCGGCAGACACGTGGTGGCGATGTCGATGTCGGCGACCGGCTGGCTCATCAGCGTGTTGCGTACGGCACCACCGGCAACACGCGCCTCTTCACCGCCTTGCGCCAGTGCGGCAAGCAGGCGCTGCAGATGCTTGTCGCCGAGCCAGTCGGCCCTGCCCGCGATCGAGACACTCACGCATAGAGCCTTTCATACAGCGTACGGATGATGCCGGCGGTGACGCCCCAGATGCGCCGATCGCCATAAGGCATGTCGTAGAAGAACCATTCGAGATCGTTCCACATGCGGCTGTCGCGCTTGTGGTTGGCCGGGTCCATCAGGAAACGCAGCGGCACTTCGAAGGCGGCATCGACCTCGTCGACATTCAAGGTGAGCTGGAAACCCGGCCGCACGATGCCCAGCACCGGCGCGATGCGGTAGCCGCTGCCGGCGACATAGTCGGGCATGCGGCCGATGACCTCGACGCGATCCGGGCCAAGGCCGATTTCCTCGAAGGTCTCGCGCAACGCCGCCGCTTCGGGACTGGCATCGGTCGCATCGATGGTGCCGCCGGGAAAGGCCACTTGCCCCGAATGATTGCGCAGCTTTTCGGCCCGTTTGGTCAAGAGAACCGTCGCGTCGCCCTCATGATCGACCACCGGGATCAGCACCGCGGCATCGCGGAGTGCCTTGCTTTGGTTGAGGCGCGGATGGCCGGGATTGAAGCGATGATCGCCATAGTCGTCGCCGGCATGCGCATCCGGCTGCGCGGCAAAGCGCGCGCGAAAGTCCGCTGAGGAAAACGGCGCCTGCGACACCTGGTCCATCACGCGCTCAGCCGCTTCAGCTGGTCCGCCGGCATGATCGGAAAGACCGCTCCCTTGGAGCGCACGGCGAACATGGTCTTGCCGCCGATCTCGATCTCCTCGCCATGCCCGACCAGCTCGTACATCACCGGCCGCGCCACCAGCGCTTCCAGCCTGCCGCGCACCAGCACATAGGGCTTCAGTCCGCCAGTCTCGCTCTCGTCGACAAAGCGCAGCGGCCGCTCCGGCCCGGCCTCGACGACATCGCCGACATTGGTGCGGAAGGTGATGATCTGTGCGTCGCCGCTGCCCGAAACATCCATCTCCACGGCGATGAACGGCGCATCGGCGACGCGGATGCCGACCCGTTCCACCGGCGTCACCAGATAGGTCCTGCCGTCCGCATCCTTGCGCAGCACCGAGGAAAAAAGCTGCACCAGCGGCATGCGCCCGATCGGCGTGCCCAGATAGAACCAGGTGCCGTCGGCCTTGATCTCCATGTCGAGATCGCCGCAGAAGTCGGGATTCCAGCGCTCGACCGGCGCCGCGCCCTTGCCGGCACGGGCGGCGCGCGAGATCAGCGCCTCGAGACCGCGCGCTTCGGTGGCGGTCGTAAGGCTTTGTTGGCGATGTTCGGAGTGATCCGTCATGGTCACGAAATAGTCACTGTTGTTCCGCTTGTCAGCCTAAGTCTGTGATTTAAGTTCGAACATGGGCGCCACGCGAGGCCGAATCGCGGCAAACTATGCTATGGTGCGGGCCGGTATTTCCAACCACAAGGATCGATGCTGCATGAGCGTGATGGTCAAGGAAAGCCCGATCAGCGAAACCGATATGATCGCCGAGGCCGAAAAGGCGCTGGCCGACATCTCCCGGATCCGCGACGGGGTCGGCCGGGTCATCTTCGGCCAGGAAAGCGTCGTCGAGCGCACGCTGGTGGCGCTGCTGGCCGGCGGCCATGCGCTGCTGGTCGGCGTGCCGGGCCTCGCCAAGACCAAGCTGGTCGAGACGCTGGGCGTCGTGCTCGGCCTCGATTCACGCCGCATCCAGTTCACGCCCGACCTGATGCCGTCCGATATCCTCGGCTCCGAGGTGATGGAGCAGGACGAGTTCGGCAAGCGCTCCTTCCGTTTCATCTCCGGGCCGATCTTCGCCCAGCTTCTGATGGCCGACGAGATCAACCGCGCCTCGCCGCGCACCCAGTCGGCGCTGCTGCAGGCGATGCAGGAATACCACGTCACCATTGCCGGCGCCCGCCATGACCTGCCGGCGCCCTTCCATGTGCTGGCAACGCAGAACCCGCTGGAGCAGGAAGGCACCTATCCCCTACCCGAGGCCCAGCTCGACCGCTTCCTGATGCAGGTCGACATCCTCTATCCGGAAATCGAGGCCGAGCGCCGCATCCTTCTGGAAACCACCGGCATCGAGGACGCGAAGGCGCAGAACGTGCTGCAGCCGGTGCGGCTGAAGGAAATCCAGACGCTGATCCGCCGCATGCCGGTGCCGGAAAGCGTCGTCGAGGCGATCCTGACGCTGGTGCGCTCGGCGCGTCCCGGCCAGGGCAATGCCGAGACCGACAAGCATGTCGCCTGGGGCCCCGGTCCGCGCGCCAGCCAGGCGCTGATGCTGTGCACAAGGGCGCGCGCACTTTACGACGGGCGGCTGGCGCCCTCCATCGACGATGTCCGTGCGCTGGCCGAGCCGGTGCTGCAGCACCGCATGGCGCTGACCTTCGCCGCCCGCGCCGAGGGCACCAGCGTGCGCGACGTGGTGGCGAAGCTGGTGAAAGGGATTTGATGGCGCGCATCGGCGAGGTCCAGGCTCCGGCAGCGACGCGCGACGCGCTCGCCCGTGGCCGGTTGCGAGCCTCGCTGGTGCCCGACCTGCTGGTCGAGGCGCGCCGTATCGTCAACACCGTGATCGCCGGCTGGCACGGCCGCCGCAAGCGCGGCATCGGCGAGAATTTCTGGCAGTTCCGGCCCTATGTCGAAGGCGATTCCTCGCGCATCGACTGGCGCCGCTCGGCCCGCGACGATCATACCTATGTGCGCGACCGTGAATGGGAAGCCGCCCATACGGTCTGGCTGTGGGCCGACCCCTCGCCGTCGATGCTCTACAAGTCGACCGGCGCCAGCGTCTCCAAGCAATCGCGCGCGCTGGTGCTGGCGCTGGCCATGGCCGAGCTGTTGTCGCGCAGCGGCGAGCGCATCGCCTGGCCGGGCCTCACCGATCCGTTCACCGCCCGCAACGGCGCCGAGCGCATCGCCGCCCAGCTCATGCACGCCGGAGAACTGCCGGCAAAACCCGACCTGTCCGACATCCGCCGCTTCTGCGACATCGTCATCGCCAGCGATTTCCTCGACCCGGTCGAGGAAACGATGGGCTGGCTCGACGTGCTCGCCCGCCATGGCGTGCGCGCGCATCTGATCGAGGTCGCCGACCCGGCCGAGGAAACCTTTCCCTATGCCGGCCGCACCGAATTCACCGATCCCGAGACCGGCGACAAGCTGACCGCCGGCCGCGCCGAAATGCTGGGCGATGAGTACCGTCTGCTCTACACCGCCCGCCGCCACGAACTGGCCGCCTGGTGCAAGCGGCTCGGCTGGAGCTTTACCGTCAACCACACCGATCGGCTGGCTTCCGACGCGCTGGTGCGCCTGCACATGGCGATGACCGCCGATGGCGGTTATGCCGGGCTGGCCGGAAGTGGCCGGGCCGGGCTGACCGGAAGCGGTCATGCCGGAAAGGTCAGCGCATGAGCTGGCTGCCGCTCTCCTTTGGCGCCCCCACGGTGCTGTGGGGCCTGCTGGCGCTGCCGGTGATCTGGTGGCTGTTGCGGCTGACGCCGCCCAAGCCGCAGACCGAGATCTTCCCGCCGCTGAAGATCCTGGCGCGCGTGCTGAAGCGCGAGGAGACGCCGCATCAGAGCCCGTGGTGGCTGACGCTGCTCAGGCTGCTGATGGCCGCACTCATCGTCGCCGCCCTTGCCGAGCCGGTCTTCAACCCGCGCGAGAAACTGCCGGCCGAGGGGGCGGCCCTGGCGTTGGTCATCGACAATGACTGGGCAAGTGCCGCCGACTGGAACAAGCGCGTCGCCACCGCCGAGCGGCTGATCAACGACGCCGGCTCGAACGGCGTGCCGGTCGTCATCGCCTTCACCGCCGAAAAGCCCAATTCGGAAATCGGACCGTTCGATGCCGCCGCCGCCCTTGACCGGCTGCGCGCCGCCAAGCCGCGGCCGATCCCGACCGACCGGCCCGCCATCTATGCCCGCGTCGCCGGTGTGCTGGACACCTTGCCCGGCGCCAGCGTCGCCGTGCTTGCCGACGGCCTGGCGGCGAAGGGCGACGAGGCCGCCTTCAACACGCTGTTGTCGAAAAATGCCGCCCATGTCGTCTGGGCCAGTTCCGACCGGCTTTCGCTGACCGGCCTGATTGCCGCCGACAACCAGGTCGATGGCTTTGCCCTGACCGCCATCCGCGCGCCGGGCGACCCGGCTCCGGCGCAAGTCACCGCCGGCGCCTTCGACGACAAGGGCCGCCGCATCGCCGATGCGACGCTGACCTTCTCCCCAGGCGAAACCACCGCGACCGGCACCATGGCGGTGCCATTCGAGCTGCGCAACGACTTCGCCTCGATCGCGCTCGATGGCGAGCGGCAGGCCGGTGCGGTCCGTGTCTTAGACGAAAGCTCCAAGCGCCGTCGCGTCGGGCTGCTGTCGCAGGCCGAGGCCGACCAGGCGCAGCCGCTTTTGTCGCCGCTCTACTACATCAGGCGCGCGCTGCAGCCCTTCGCCGATCTTGTCGAACCCTCCAGCGCCGACCTCGCCGACGCCATCCCGCAGATCCTCGACCAGAAGCCGGCGATGATCGTCATGGCCGACATCGGCACTATTCCCGCACAGGTCCGGCAAAGGCTGGTCGACTGGGTCGACAATGGCGGCACGCTGGTGCGTTTCGCCGGCTCGCGGCTGGCCGCCGCCGGCAATGACGACGACCTGCTGCCGGTCCGCCTGCGCACCGGCGAGCGTTCGCTCGGCGGCGCGCTGTCATGGACCTCGCCGCAGCCGGTCACCGAATTCCCCAAGGCCGGCCCGTTCGCCGATCTTGCGCCGCCCACCGAGGTCACCGTCACCAGGCAGGTGCTGGCCGAGCCGACGCCCGACATCGTCGAGCGCACCTGGGCCGCACTCGCCGACGGCACGCCGCTGGTCACCGGACTGAAGAAAGGCAAGGGCACGCTGGTGCTCTTCCACGTCACACCCGAGGCGACCTGGTCGAACCTGCCGATCTCCGGCAGCTTCGTCGAGATGCTGCGCCGGATCGTGCAGCTGTCGCGCAACCAGGGAGCGGCGATCGCCAATGCCGAAGCTGCCGCGACCTCGCTGGCGCCTTACCGCATGATCTCAGCCGACGGCACACTGGTGCCGCCGACGCCGGATGCACGGCCTCTGGTGCCGGGTCCCGCGCTGGTGGTGACCTTCGAGAACCCGCCCGGCCTCTACGGCTCCGAGACCGGCGTCTTCGCCCACAATTTGCTCGATGCCGCAAGCACGCTGGCGCCACTGGCGCGCCCGCAAATCACTATTCCGGTCACATCAATCCAGTATGCCTTTGACGAATCGCGCAACCTGAAGGGCGCGCTGGTCGCGACCGCCCTGGTGCTGATGCTGCTCGACACGCTGGCGGTGTTCTGGATGGCCCGCCGGCCGCGCCGAGCCGGTGGCGTGGCCACCACCGCCGCGATCCTGATTGCGCTCGGCGCACTGTTCGGCCATGCCGATCCTGCCCGCGCCGACGACGCCAAACCGGGCGACGAGGTCGCCATCGAGGCGATAGCGAAGACCCGCATCGCCTATGTGCTGACTGGCGTGCCGGGCGACGATTCGATCAGCCGCGCCGGGCTCGAAGGCCTGACCCGCTTCCTGGTCGAGAAGACGGCGCTGGAACCCGGCACGCCGGCCGGTGTCGACATCGCGAAGGACGAGCTGTCGTTCTATCCGCTGATCTACTGGCCGATCGATCCGGCCGCACCAATGCCGAGCCAGGCCGCGATCGCCCGCATCGACGCCTATATGCAGCAGGGCGGCACGGTGCTGTTCGACACCCGCGACCAGTTCGCCAACGGCATCGGCGCCGATTCGACCAGCCCGGCGACGGAGCGGCTGCGCGACATCCTCGGCAACCTCAACGTGCCGCCGCTGGAACCGGTGCCGTCCGACCACGTGCTGACCAAATCCTTCTTCATCCTGCCCGAATTTCCCGGCCGCTTCAGTGGCAGCCCGCTCTGGGTCGAGGCCTCGCTCGACGCCAGCAATGCCGAGAACCGGCCGGTGCGCACCGGCGACGGCGTCTCGCCGATCATGATCACCGCCAATGATTTCGCCGGCGCCTGGGCGGTCGACGAGAATGGCGATCCGCTGCTGCCGACCGTGCCGGCGGACCCGATGCAGCGCATCTACGCGCTGCGCGCCGGCGTCAACATCATGATGTACATGCTGACCGGCAACTACAAATCCGACCAGGTGCACGTGCCCATACTGCTCGAACGGCTGGGGCAGTAGGATGACGTTCCTTGCTGCGCTCCCTACGCGGATCGACCCTCCCCACACGGGCGAGGTTAACGCATGAACTGGTCGATCTCGCTCGAACCGCTGATCTCCTGGCCATTGCTGGCCGTGGTGCTGGTGCCGCTGGCGCTGCTGGCGCTCATCGGCCTGTGGTTTCGCCAGCGTGGCGCCATCTTCCGCTTCGTCGCCCTGCTGGCGCTCGCCGCCGCCCTGTTCAACCCGGTGTTCCTCAACGAGGAGCGCGAGCCGCTGAAAAGTGTCGTCGCCCTGATCGTCGACCGCAGCCAGAGCCAGGACATCGGCGACCGCACCAAACAGACCGACGAGGCGCTGGCCGGGCTGCAGCAGCGTCTTGGCCGCTTCAAGCAGTTCGACGTGCGCGTCGTCGAGGCCGGCAAATCGCAAGCCGCCGAGGAGCGCACGGAAACACGGCTGTTCGGCGCGCTCGAAGGCGCCTTCCGCGACGTGCCGCCGTCGCGCATCGGCGGCGCCATCATGATCACCGATGGCGAGGTGCATGACGCACCCGCAGGTAGCCCCGATTTCAACGCGCCGCTTCATGCCCTGATCACCGGCAACGACCACGAGAAGGATCGCCGCATCCGCTTCGAGAACGCGCCGCGCTTCGGCCTTGTCGGCAAGCCGCTCGACATGACCTACCGCGTCATTTCGACGGAAAAAGAGACCGGCCCGGTCGATGTGCGCGTCTCGGTCAATGGCGAGCAGGTCGCGGTCGAGCATGCCACCGTCGGCCAGGCCATGCCGCTGCAGGTGACCATTCCGGGCGCCGGCCGTAACATCATCGAGCTCGCCATCGACCGCGAACCGGGCGAACTGACCGACACCAACAACCGCGCCATCGCCCTCATCGACGGCATCCGCGAAAACCTGCGCGTGCTGCTCGTCTCCGGTGAGCCGCATGCGGGCGAGCGCACCTGGCGCAATCTGTTGAAATCCGACGCCTCGGTCGATCTCGTCCATTTCACCATTTTGCGGCCGCCGGAAAAGCAGGACGGCACGCCGATCAACGAATTGTCGCTGATCGCCTTCCCGACCCGCGAGCTGTTCGTCGAGAAAATCAAGGATTTCGACCTCATCATCTTCGACCGCTACCAGCACCGCGACGTGCTGCCGATCCTCTATTACGACTACATCTCCGAATATGTCGAAAAGGGCGGCGCCCTGCTGATCGCGGCCGGTCCCGAATATGCCGGCGAAAGCTCGATCGCACGCACGCCGCTGATGTCGGCCTTGCCGGCAATGCCGACCGGCGAAGTGGTCGACAAGGCCTTCTATCCGCGCCTCACCGAACTCGGCCAGCGCCACCCGGTGACCCGCGGGCTGGACGGTTCGGCCACCGAGCCGCCGCACTGGAGCCGCTGGTTCCGCACCATCGGCGTGCAGAATCCCGAAGGCGAAGTGGTGATGAAGGGCGCCGACAACCGGCCCCTGCTCTTGCTCGACCGCAAGGGAGAGGGCCGCGTCGGCATGCTTCTGTCCGACCAGGGCTGGCTGTGGGCGCGCGGCTTCGAAGGCGGCGGCCCGCATGTCCAGCTCTACCGGCGCATTGCGCACTGGCTGATGAAGGAGCCCGAGCTCGAGGAGGAGCGGCTGACCGCCGACGGCCGCGGCATGGTGCTGGAAATTCGCCGCCAGACGATGGCCGATGATCCTGGTTCCGCGCAGATCATCACCCCCTCCGGCAAGACCTTGACGGTCAAGCTCGAGAAATCGGAGCCCGGCGTCTTCCTTGGCAGCGTCGAGACCAGCGAGATCGGCCTCTACCAGGTCGCCAATGGCGACTTGACCGCGCTCGCCCATGTCGGACCGGTCAACGCGCCGGAATTCGCCGACGTCATCTCCACCGAAAACCGGCTGAAGGCGCCGGCGGAAGCCACCGGCGGCAGCGTGCGCCGGCTGGCATCATCCTCGGTCGTTGGCAGCGACGTGACGCTGCCTTCGGTCGTGCCGGTGCGCTCGGCAGGTGACGCATCTGGCAGCGACTGGATCGGCCTGCGCACGACCAACGACAGCGTGCTCAAGGCGGTCTCGCGCGTGCCGCTGTTCGGCGGCTTCCTGGGCCTCGGCCTACTGCTGCTGGCAATGGGTTCGATGTGGTACCGCGAGGGGCGGTAGGACTACTCCTCCGGCTCGGTCGTGAACAGCAGCGGATAGCCCTTGGCCTTGCCGGCATCGGTGGCCCGTGTCGCCTTGGTCTCGGCGACATCCTTGGTGAAGACGGCAACGACGCAGACGCCACGCCGATGCGCGGTGATCATCACCCGGTGCGCCTGGTCTTCGCTGAGCTTGAACTCGCCCTTCAGCACCGTCACCACGAATTCGCGCGGCGTGAAATCGTCATTGATGAGGATGACCTTGTAGAGCTTTGGCCGCTCGGTCTGCGGCTTGACCTGGGTACGTGGTTTTGTGGTGATTTCAGGCATCGGAACCGACAATTAGCGCAAGCGACCTGGCTCGCATTCTGACACCGGCGAAAGCGGCCGTCTATTTTGATTGACGCGCAAAACCGGTGTCCGGCGGGCGCCGCCATGCACAACTATGTGGGAAAGTGTCGGGTGCCGTTCAACGGCCCTGGCGGCCAAACATGCGGCGGCTGGGAACCTGCCGCGCGGCTGTGACGGACGGCATATCGGGCCGAAGGCGGTTTCCGCCCGCATCCGCCCGGCGTTCCAGCCATGCCGCGATCGGCCACGCGACGACGCAGAGCAGCGTTGTGCCGGTGAGCACGATCAGCAGCCAGGTCTGGGCTGGTGTGATGTAGTCCCAGTTGGTGGAAATCGCCGGTGCGAACAGCGAAGGCTCAGTGCGTCCGCTGGCCGGATCGGGCACCGGGCTGGCGGTGAGCAGGATCAGCACCCTGGCGGCGCCTGTGACAACCAGGCCGCCGAGCACCATCGAACGCAGAGTGGACGAAAGCCGCTTCTTCATGCGGACTGCCCTACACGGCCGGCATTGCAAACGGGTTAAAGTCGGTCAAGGCGGAAGCTGCCGGCACCGGGCTTCGGCCAAACATTGGTAGGGGCCTATCCGTCCGCTTCATCGCCGATATAGAGGCTTCAGCGGCTCGGATAGGAAGAAGGCCGCTCCAGCCGAAACCAACTGGAGCGGCCTTGTCATTAGGCAGGCATGTTATGCCGGATCTGGATTAAGCCTTCGGGGCGTCCTTCTTGACGGCCTTCTTCGGAGCCTTCTTGTGCTTCTTGACGGTCTTCTTGACGACCTTCTTCGGAGCAGTCTTGGCCGGAGCGGCGGTAGCCGGAGCGGTGGTCGTCGAAGCAGCCGGAGCAGCGGTCGTGGTGGCAGCGGCATTGCCGAGAGCCGGCATCGCGAAAGCGAGAGCGACGGCGAGACCGGTTGCGGAGAGGATGGACTTTTTCATGGCTTCATTTCCTTTTTTAGCGGGTCGAGTTTTCGAGCGTCACTGAACCGGGTCGTTCGGTGTCACTCCAAGCAGCTTCAAAGCGTTGGCGAGCATCCGGATGCCCTGTGCCTGTTTCTTGGCGGCGCAGTACCGGTTACCCTTTCTCTGAAGTGCCTTTGCCGCGGTGACCTGCGTTGCCGCGGCATGGGTTTCGAGGGCTTCATCGAATTGGTGGCTGAGATTGGCGCACCGTTCGCTCCGGGTGGTGAGCGTCACCTTTGCGTCCGATTGTTCGACAGCGGCAGTGACCAGGCAAATGCCCAGCAACGCACCCAACAAACTGATCGACAACCTTGGCATCGGTTTATCCGTAAACCCGGAGACTAGCGTCGCAGCCGATGACCTGACCGCCACGAGACCAGTTATGCCTTTGAATTTTTTCAGGAGTTTTTCTGAACTGTAGAATTTTGTTTCTAGATTGTGTCTGAGAAAGCCGGTGTGAACGCATCATCGCCACTGGCCAACATATGGCCTGAATTCTATCGTGTGGGTTGCGACAGAAGGGCTTGGTAATCAACAATGACAGGGCTGCTGTGAAATCCGACGCACACATACTGATCGTCGACGACGACAAGGGCATCCGCGACCTGCTGCAGGAATTCTTCCAGAAGCGGGGCCTGCACACCTCGGTTGCCGCAGACGGCACCGAGATGGAGGCCATCCTGCGCCGTACGCAGGTGGATCTCATCGTCCTCGACGTGATGCTGCCCGGCAAGAGCGGGCTGGAGCTGTGCCGCGACCTTCGCGCCCAGTATTCGACGCCGATCATCATGCTGACCGCCGTCACCGAGACCACCGACCGCGTGGTCGGCCTGGAGATGGGCGCCGACGATTATGTGCCCAAACCGTTCGACCCGCGCGAGCTTCTGGCGCGTATCCGCGCCGTGCTGCGGCGCAACGGCGCCGCCGAGCCGAAGCGCGCCACCACCAAGCAGATCTATCGCTTCGCCGGCTGGACGATGGACTGTTCGCGGCGCCGGCTGATCGCACCCGACGATGTCAGGGTCGAGCTGACGATGGCGGAATTCAATTTGCTGCAGACCTTCGTCAAGAGCGCGCAGCGTGTGCTGACCCGCGACCAGCTCATCGAACTGTCCGGTGGCGATAGCGACTATTCCTTCGACCGCAGCATCGACATCCTGGTCAGCCGGTTGCGGCGCAAGATGGAAGACGACCCGAAAACGCCCAAGCTGATCCTCACCGTGCGCAGCGGCGGCTACCAGTTCCTGCCCGAGACGACCTCCGAATGAGACGGTTCCTGCCGCAGACCTTGCCTGTCTGGGTGCTGCTGATCGTCATCGCCGGCCTGCTGATCAGCCAGGTCGCGACCCTCTATATCGTGTCGCGCGACCGCGCCGCCGCCAATGGCGTCGTCGACCTCTATCGCCTCAACGACCGCGCCTTCTCGCTGGTGCAGCTCATGCATGACGCCAGTCCGGAGCAACGCAAGGCGACGGCGACCGGCCTGTTCAATGCCACCTACGCGCTCACCATCACGGACACGCCGGCGGTCACCTCGTCGATTGCCGGCGACGACGAACTGGCGGAACTGGAAGACATCCTCGTTGGCCGGCTGTCGAAATTCGGCATCACCGATGCGCGGGTGCGACGCGACCCGGCGACGCGCGAGGCCGACGACGCCACCGGCATGGCGCCAGGACCCGATATCGGCCAGGTCGAGCGCGACCTCCTGGTGCTGGCCGCCAACTTCGCCCAGAGCGACAAGCTGACGGCGTCGCTGCGCTTCGCCGACGGCCAGTGGCTGAATTTCACCGAGCCGATCACGCCCGTCGGCCCGATCCTGAGCTTCGACAGCCTGCCGCTCTATTCGCTGATCGCAGGCCTGGTGGTGATCATGTCGATCTGGTCGCTGCGCCGGCTGACGGCGCCCTATAGGATGATGGAAACCGCCGTGAACCGGATCGGCAAGGATCTGAAGAGCCCGCCGATCACCGAAAGCGGCAGCCGCGAGGTGCGTGCCGCCGCCAAGGCGATCAACGCCATGCAGGCGCGGTTGCGCGAATATGTCGAGGACCGCGAACATCTGGCGGCAGCGCTGGCGCATGATCTGCGCACCCCGATGACGAGGATGCGCCTGCGCCTGGAGCTGTTGCGCAAATCGGCGGTTCGCGAGGCGCTGGCGCACGATCTCGCCGATGTCGAGAGCATCGCCAGTTCGGTGATCGACTTCGCCACCTTCGAGGTGACGGAGGAAAAGAGCGAACGCATCGACTTCTGGTCGCTCGTGGAGTCGATCGCCGACAGCTATGACGACGTCTGGTTCGACGACGACACCCGCTCGCGTGGCCTGATCTGTATGGCGCGGCCGGTCGCGCTCAGGCGCTGCGTCACCAATCTGATGCAGAACGCGATCACCTACGGCAAGAAGGCGCATATCAGCCTGCGCCGGTCGGAAAACATGATCCTGCTTACCATCCGCGACGAAGGGCCGGGCATACCACAGGCGCAGATCGACGCCGTGTTCGGCTCTTTCGTGCGCCTCGAACAATCCCGCAACCGCCAGACCGGCGGTCTCGGCCTCGGCCTGACCATTGCCCGCAACATCGCGCGGGCCGCCGGCGGCGAGGTCCGCCTGTCCAACAACCCGGGCGGCGGCCTGCTGACCGAGCTACGCCTGCCGCTGGCGGCCTGACGCAGTCGCCTCGAGGTGCCGGCCTTGTTTTGCCGTTTTCAACGGATGACAGCGATCTTCCATGCCAGCAGGGCAACTATTGCTGCTACGCTGGAGAGGGTCGCCCACCCATGCCGCCCGAATGCATGCAGGACAAGAACTGCCAACGCGGCAGTGATCGCTGCGAGCGTCCCTTCGATATAAAAGAGCTGATTTGCACTTAATTGCGTGGCGGTCGCACCGCCGATCCTGAAAAACTCCAGGATCGATCGCATCGCAATCACAAGCAGGACCCCGACCGCCGTTTGCGCGGTCCGCGGTTTAGACAGCCAACTCCAAATCCGTTCCAAGGCGCTTTTTCCCTGATAGCCGACGGTCCTGGAGTTCTCGCGACTCCTCTATTGCCGCGAGATCGCGCTCAGCTAACGCCGCAGCACAGCGCTCAGCACATCGCGGATGCCGATGGCGCCGACAAAGCGCGACTGGTCGTCGAACAGCGCCACTGGTGCGGTCTGCGAACGGTGCATGGCCAGCATTACGGTTTTCAGCGAGGTGCCGGGATTGGCCCAGAACACCTGCGCCAGTTCCTCCGGCTGGCCCTCGACATCGGCGCACGACACCCAGACCGCCGGCTTGCCGTCGCGTTCGGCCGCTGCCACCAGCCCATGCTCGTCGATCTTGAAGCGCGTCGTCTTGCGCCGGTCGAGCCATACCCAGCCATTGTCGCCGTGCTCCAGATCGCGACGGTCGCGCATCACGTTCCAGGCGGTCAGCACCGACAACGGGTTCACATTGGCGATGAAGTCGCGGACATAGTCATTGGCCGGGCGCAGCACGATGTCCTCCGGCGCGCCGGTCTGCACGATGCGGCCGCCTTCCATGATGGTGATATGGGTGCCGATCTTGAGCGCCTCCTCGAGATCATGGCTGACGAAGATGATGGTCTTCTTCAATTCGGCCTGCAGCTGCAGCAATTCGTCCTGCAGCTTGGTGCGGATCAGCGGGTCGAGCGCCGAGAACGGCTCGTCCATCAACAGGATCGGCGCCTCGGTGGCAAAGGCGCGGGCCAGGCCGACGCGCTGCTGCATGCCGCCCGACAGCTCATGCGCGTATTTCTTCGACCACTGGTCGAGATTGACCAGCTTGAGCTGGCGCTGCACGCGCTCCTTGCGCTCTGCCTCCGGCACGCCGGCAAGTTCGAGGCCAAGGCCGACATTTTCCTCCACCGTGCGCCATGGCAGCAGGCCGAACTGCTGAAACACCATGGCGACCTGCTTCTGCCGCAGCCTTCTCAGCGTCACCTCATCGCAGGTGACGACGTCGACCGTGCCGTCGCCGTCTTTGACCAGCACCTGGCCGCGCGAAACGACGTTCAGCCGGTTGACGGCCCTGAGCAGCGTCGATTTGCCGGAGCCGGACAGGCCCATCAGCACGGAAATCTCGCCCTCATGCACGGTCAGGCTGGCGCCGGCGCAGCCCAGCACATTGCCGGTCTTTTCGAGGATTTCGGCGCGGGTGGCGCCGGCGTCGACCATCGCCAGGGCGCCGGCCTGATCCTGGCCGAACATGATGTCGACATTCCTGAAGTCAACGGCGACGGTCATTTCTTGCCTCCCACGCCGATGCGTGTCATCCGGTCTAGCACGATGGCCAGCACGACGATGGCGAGGCCGGCTTCAAGCCCGAGGTCGATCTTGCGCGAACCCAGCGCCCGGTTGATTTCGGTGCCGAGGCCGCCGGCGCCGATCAGTGCGGCAAACACCACCATCGACAGCGACAGCATGATCGACTGTGTCAAGCCCGCCATGATGGTCGGCAGCGCCGAGGGCAGCTCCACCTTCCACAGCAACTGGCTCTTGGTGGCGCCGAACGCCTCGCCTGCCTCGACGATCGACTTCGGCACCGAGACGACGCCGAGATGCGTGAGACGAACCGAGGTCGGGATGACGAAGATGATGGTGACGATGAGGCCGGGCGCATTGCCGAGGCCGAACAGCGTCAGCACCGGGATCAGGTATACGAAGGTCGGCAGCGTCTGCATCAAGTCGAGCACCGGCAGCATGATGCGGTAGACCTTCGGCTTGTGCGCGGCCCAGATACCGAGTGGCACACCGATGGCCATCGAGGCGGCGGCAGCGGCAACCACCAGCACCAGCGTCTCCACCGTCTGCTTCCAGAGGTTCTGGTTGAGGATGAACAGCAACCCGAGAAAGACGGCCACCGCCAGGCCTCTCGATCGCTGCAGATAATAGGCAAGCAGCGCAATCAGCGCGATGAGAAGGACGGGCGGTACCAGCAGCAGCGTGTCGACCACTCCGTCGAGCAGGAAATTCAGGCCGCCGGAGAGGCCGCGGAAGAAGGTGTTGAAATTGTCGGTGAGGAAGGTGAAGAACGCTTTGCCCCACTCGCCTATGGGGATCTTATAACTGACAAAGAATTTTGAAATCGGATCCATCTTGCCCCTCTTTGGCAGTCGCCGTCCTTGCCGGACGGTCATCTTGTCACAGGATATGGAAAAGGGCAGCCCTTTCTACAGTGACTGCCCTTCTTGATCGGTCACGCCGAACGCAAGGCCGGCTCAGCTTCCGAGCGCAGTCTTCACGGCTGCAGCCGCGTCGCCGCCATCGAAAGTGGTCACGCCGGCAATCCACGGAGCAACCGCGTCCGGATGCTTCTTCAGCCAGTCGGTCGCGACCGTGTTGGCGTCGCCGCCCTTGAGGATCGCGTCCATCATCTCGCCTTCCATGTCGAGGTTGAACTTCAGGTTGGCGATGAACTTGCCGGCATTCGGGCACTCGGTGGTGTAGCCCTTGCGCACATTGGTATGCACGGTGGCGGCGCCGAAGCCGCTGTCGCCCATGCCATCGAGATAGGTGATCTTCATGGCACCCATCACCGGATGCGGCGTCCAGCCGAGGAAGGCGATCCACTCATTGTTCTTGATCGACTGCTCGGCCTGGGTGAGCATGCCGGCCTCCGAGGATTCGACCAGCTCGAAGCCTTCGAGATTGTCCTTCGGGTTCTTGATCATGTCGAGGATGATGCGGTTACCGTCATTGCCGGCCTCGATGCCGTAGATCTTGCCGTCGAACTTGTCCTTGAACTTGCCGAGGTCGGTCAGCGTCTTGACGCCGGCATCCGCCACATAGGTCGGCACGACGATACCGTAGCCGGCGCCACTGAGGTTTTCGCTGATGGTCTCGACCGAACCGTCGGCGGTGTAGTCCTTGATGTCGTTGGTCATCGACGGCATCCAGTTGCCGAGGAAGACATCAAGATCCTTGTTCTTCAGCGACGCCATGGTCACCGGCACCGACAGCTGGATCGTCTGCGGCTCGTAGCCGAGCGCGGTCAGCAGAACGGAAGCGACACCGGTCGTCGCCTGGATGTCGGTCCAGCCGACATCGGAAAGACGCACCGCCTTGCAGCTTGCCGGATCACCGGCGAAGGCAGCGCTCGTGGACAGCAGAGCCGCCAGGCCGAGGCCGGCGACGAAGGAATTCATGCGCGACATAGATATTCTCCCATTGCAATTCTTTGGCGAAGCGAAGTTACGGTTTCTCTGCCCGCCTTGTTTCGTCAGCCAAACACCATTCTGGTGTGGTTTCAAGCATCAAGGCAATCACGATCAACGGCGCAGGCTGGCCAATCAGCGACACGCTTCCTGCTTTTGCACTGCGCGGGCGTCGTTTTTTTGGGGCGGGGGTCGTTTCTTGGGGGAATGCGGCGGCGCCCCCTCCCCGCGTCGGGATAAGTCGGCTTAAAAGGGCGGCATGGCCAAGCTCTACTTCCACTATGCGACGATGAACGCCGGCAAGACGACGATGCTGTTGCAGGCGTCGTACAATTATCGCGAACGCGGCATGCGCACCATGCTGTTCGTCGCCGGCCACTACCAAAAGGGCGACAGCGGCCTGATCTCGTCGCGCATCGGCCTGGAGACGGAAGCCGAGATGTTCCGCGACGGCGACGATCTGTTCGCCCGCGTCGCCGATCACCATGAGCATACGACCGTGCATTGCGTCTTCGTCGACGAGGCGCAGTTCCTCGAGGAGGAGCAGGTCTGGCAGCTCGCCCGCATCGCCGACCGGCTGAACATCCCGGTCATGTGCTACGGCCTGCGCACCGATTTCCAGGGCAAGCTGTTTTCCGGCTCGCGCGCGCTGCTGGCGATCGCCGACGATTTGCGCGAGGTCCGCACCATCTGCCGCTGCGGCCGCAAGGCGACGATGGTGGTGCGCCTCGGCCCCGACGGCAAGGTGGCACGTCAGGGCGAGCAGGTGGCGATCGGCAAGGACGTCTATGTCTCGCTCTGCCGCCGCCACTGGGAGGAAGAGATGGGCCGCGCCGCGCCCGAGGATTTCATCGGCTTCACCCAGGCCTGACCAGAGCGGTTCTTCGTTTCACGGAAACGCAGAACCGCTCTATCTCTCTCTTTGTTTTGACGCAATTCCGGACGGAAAACCGTTTCACACTTTTCCTGGAATTGCTTTGGGCTCACACAGTCGAGACACGCCGTCTCGGAAGCCGCCAGCCGAGCCGCACACCAAGCGTCGCCAGCGCAATCAGCGCCATGCCGGCAGCCTGCGCCGGTCGGAGCGGATGCCCATAGATCGCCCAGTCGACCATGATGGCGACGACAGGGTAGATGAAGGTGATGACGCCGATCACCGGTGTCGTCAGGCGCGGAAAGGCCGAATTCATCAGCACATAGGCAATGCCGGTATGCAGGATGCCAATGCCGAGCAGCCAGCCCCATGACGCAGGCGCAATATGTTGGCCGATGTCAGCGAACGGAGCGAGCATGACGACACCCACCACCGTCTGGCAAAGCACCGTGATTTCCGGGCGCTGTTGCCCAAGGCCCTTGGCAAGGATCGTCGCAACGGCATAGAGCAGGGCAGCACCCAGGGTCAGCGCAATACCCAGGGCCCAGTATGGGTCGGCATGGCCGTGCGCGACAACGAGGCCGCTGGCCAGCACGACGCCGAGAAATGCGCCAAGCATCCATAGAATCTGGTCAAGCGAGATGCGCTCCTTGAGAAAGACCACGCCGATCAGCACCACGAAGAATGGCTGCACATGGTAGACGATCGTCGTCGTGCCGATCGACGTCATAGCGAAACCGGCGAAGAAGGCCGTCCAGCTCAGCACCATGCAGACGCCGGCAAGCGCAGCGAGGCCAAGCCGGGACAGAGACAGCGTTCGGTCCGGCAGATAGCCGCGCAGCAGGCACCATGCGGCCAGGAATATCGTGCCGAACACGCATCGCCAGAAGACGACGGTGACGGGATGAAGCCCCGATTCCGTGACGAAGGCGCCGACCGTGCCGGCAATCACCATCGCCAGGGCGAGGCTCGCGGCCGGGAAACGGGCGGTCGATGTATCTGTCATGAGGCGTTCTTCCAGATGGTGCGGCAGCATCTGGCCAGTTCGGAAGCTCTCAAACAAGCGAATAGATTTGTAACTAGCTATTCGATATGTTGATAGCACCATGGCCACTCCGCTCGACCTCAACCTGCTGAAAACCTTCGTCGCCGTCGTCGAGAGCGGCAGTCTTTCCAATGCCGCACCACGGGTCGGCCGCAGCCAGTCCGCCGTCAGCATGCAGATGCAGCGGCTGGAGGAGATGGTCGGCAACCAGCTTCTGGTGCGTGGTCCCAGAACCGTCACCCCTAACGCGATCGGCGAGGATTTCCTGATCTATGCGCGCCGGCTGCTGAAATTGTCGGATGAGGCATGGGCCAGCGTCACCCGGCCGAAGGAAACCGGCAGCGTGCGCCTCGGCGTGCCGGACGACTACGCTGCCTTCCTCTTGCCGCCCGTGCTGTCGCGTTTCGCGGCGGAACACCCGTTGGTGACGGTGGAACTGATCTGCGAACAATCGACCGCGCTGGTGAAAACGTTGGCGGAGGGACGGCTCGACCTGGCAATCGTCACTCGACTGCCGGAACAGCCGCTCGACGTGATCCGGCTGGAGCGCTTCGTCTGGGTGGCCTCGCCCAACCATGTCGCCTGGGAGAACGATCCCTTGCCCGTCGCTTTGTTCGAACCCGGCTGCGCCGCCAGGATGAATGTCCTGCAGGCGCTTGGCGATGCCGACCGGTCCTATCGCTGCACCTATTCCAGCGCCTCCCTGCTTGGCCTGATCGCAGTCGTCCAGGCCGGTCTTGCGGTCGCCGGCCTCGCCCAGCGCAGCGTGCCGCCGTCACTGCGCATCATCGGCGGCAATGAAGGGCTTCCCGTGCTGCCGGATCTCGAAATCGGCATCCTGCGCAACCCGCTATCGACGACACCGGCGGTCGAGCGGCTGAGCGATTTTCTGCGCCGTGACCTGGCACAGCAGGCCTGACTGCAGTGCCCCCGACTTGCGATAACATTGTCATGGCATTCGACATCAAGAGCCGCCGGGCATCCTCCCAGTCCCGCCACGATGCAGCGTTTGTTAAGGCCTCGGTCCTATAAGACCGTCAGCCAGAACTCTCCGGGGTCAGCCATGTTTCGAGCCGCTTCGTCTGCCAGCATTCTTCTCCTTGCCACCTCGCTTGCCGCTCATGCCGGCGGTGACCCGGCGCTGGGCAAGCATGTCTTCAACCGGTGCATCGCCTGCCATGAAGCCGCCACCGACCGCGACAAGGTCGGCCCGCATCTGATGGGCGTCGTCGGCCGCACCGCTGGTAGCGCCGAGAGCTTCCTTGGTCACTACTCCGGGGCGATGAAGAGCGCCGGTGCTGCCGGCCTGGTCTGGGATGAAGCCAACCTCGCCGAATATCTCAAGGCGCCTCGGCTCAAGGTGCCCGGCAACAAGATGATGTTTGCGGGCCTGACCAATGACGACGATATCGCCAATGTCATTGCCTATCTGAAGGCCGATCCCAAGCCCTGAGCAACCGCCGGGTACGTCGCATGACGACGCCGGCTTCACCGGATATGATACGCCTGCAACTGGAATTCCAGGGGCGTCCGCGCCTGCGGGGATCGACTGCCTTGCCGGCACAGAAGTTCAATGACAGTTGAACTACGCTTGGCCTGCAAGCTAATCACGCCATGACCCCGTCTTCACTATCTTTCAAGACCGTGACGAATTCTTTTGTTTTCGGGGCGGGTCTTGTCTTGCGTCTTTCAATCCCCGGATGCCCCACATATATTCGCCGCTGTTCGCGACCAGCGACGTGATGCCGAAGCGGGAGGCCCCAATGGCGACATTGCAGAATTTTGATGCCGAAATTGCCAAGACCAAGCAGGTCGTGCAGGACATGCGCACCAAGATCGAGCAGTCCGGCACCGTGCTTGATACGCTCGCCACCGCCGACAAGAAGATCGGCGACGCCAATTTCGACATCGAGAACGCCCGCATCGAGGACGTGCTGAAACAGCAGAAGGTGATGGAAGGCAACATCGCCGACCTGATCATCGGTCTGGAGGACGCCACCAACGTCTTCGGCGCAGAGTTCGAGAGCATGAAGAACTACACCGGCTGGGAAAACTTCGTCGGTATGTTCTCCAGCCAGAGCAAGCAGCGCATGCGCACCGACCGCGTCCGCAACATGTCGCTGGCCGGCAACCTGCAGGAATTGCTGGCCAAGTCCGACACCATTGTCGGCATCCTGAAGGCGCAGAAAGAGGTCCTCGACCAGCGCTACAAGACCTCCGAGGCCAGCCTGTCGCAGGTCATCGAGCGCCGCAAGACCACCATGTCCAACCTCGAAGCCGTGCAGAAGCGCATCGAGGAGCTCAACCCGATGCTGCTCGACATCGAAAACAAGATCGCCGCTTCCACCAGCCAGAAGGACCGCACGCAACTCGAGGGCGAACGCTCCAAGCTGGCGACGGAATACAACGAAAAGCAGGCCAAGGAGCAGGAGTTGCTGGCCGAGAGCCAGACGCTCGAGCGCTACACCTCGATGTTCCAGACCTTCGTCGATTCGCTCAACAACCAGATCGCCGCGCAGTCGACACTGATCAACAAGCTGACCATCGATACCGAACAGCGTATCGTGCTCTACAAGGCGCTGGAAGATTCGCTGAAGACCGCCGCCCAGCAGGACGTCGCCCACAAGATCAACACGCTGGGCAGCCAGGTCGACAACACCGCCGAGGAAACCATGGCCGGGATCGGCGCAGCTTCGCAAAAGCACATTGGCGACCTGCTCGAAATGCACGAGAAGAACATGGTCGCCAGCGCCGACATCCAGCGCCGCAAAAAGCTGGCCGACGATGCCTTTGCCCGCCGCTTCGACGAGGTGCTGAAGAAGCACAACGCGGCAAACTACGTGCAGTCGTAGGGGTGACAGGACTGCCCGCGAGCGCACAGGCATGACCCCCGAAAACGAAGCGGCGGCACGGTATTTCTCCGCCATCACGGCCGCATTGAGCGGCCTTGAAGTGTTCATGCGCGACGACCGCTCGCCGCTCTACCGGCATGGCATCGTCGCCAAGATCGTCGCCGAATACATCGCCCGGCTCGACAAGTCGTTTGCCTGCTGGCGCAACCGGCTGGGTTTCATGGACACGTTCCGCATTTCGCGCGCCGAAAGCGGCTTCCCGGTGTTCCAGAACCTGCTCGAACTGGAAAACGACCGTCGCCAGGCCGACGCGCGGCTTGCCAACATTCCGCTGGCCGGCGAGTTGCGCGAGGAAATGGCCGACTTCATCCTGCGCCACAAGGAATTCCCCGAGGCGCTGCAGAAGTCGATGGCCGAACGGCTCTATCTCGAGGACGTGAAAAGCGAGAACACGTTCGGCCCGTTCACGCTGGCGCAGACAGCCAAGGTCTCGGTCAATCCAAAGACGGCGCGCCCCTATTATCTCGTCCACTGGGCGACGTTCGACGGCAGCGCCAACCTGCCGCTGGTCTACATGGTGACGGTGGAGGATTCTTCCGAAGCGATGATCAGCCAGCTTGTCGACAGCAACGGAAAGCTCAACGAAAAGGTCGACATTCCGCTGCCGGTCGACGGCCTGCTCAATCCTGAACTTGCCCACCGCTTCGACGATTTCACCGAGAAGAATTCGGCCTATACGCTGTCACCGGCGACCATCGCGGTCAACCTCGACAAGGATTTCGAGCCGCTGCACCCCAAGCAGCTGCGCCGTGTCGTGCTCGGCCCCTTCTACTCGGCAGGGATTACCGACAACAATTCGACGGTGACCGAGGTGCTGGCCAAGGTGCGCAAGCCGGAGAATGCCTGGCTGCTGACCTGGACCATCCAGGAGGTCTATTCCAAGGCCGAGAAACCCGGCCGCAAGGGGCTGTTTTCAAGTGAGAAGACGACGCAGGAATTCTTCGTCAACACCGACGATCTGGAAGCCGCGCGCCAGGGCGTTTCGAGCTACGAGAACCATGCATTGATCCCGCACGAGGCCTACCAGGCACTCTACGCCGCCGGCGAGGCGCAGAAGATCTTTGCCGGCTACAAGGTCCACATCCTGTCGAATGGGCAGGTGATCAGCGATGTGTGAGAGCTCCGCTCACATCGGGCAACGTCACGCCCAATCGAGGCGTAAACAATGACGCCCGCAGGCACAGTTTTCGCCAAGAAGCGTCAGCTTGACGCCTTAAGGAAGAGAGTTCGACCCGGCGCTTTGGACGGCCTGGAGCACAGTCAGCGGATCGACATAACCTATACGTCAAACGCGATCGAGGGCAATACGCTGACGGCGGGCGAAACCGCCTTGGTCCTGGAGAAAGGCATCACGATCAGTGGAAAGCCGCTTAAGGACCACCTTGAGGCCATCGACCATGCAAGGGCGTTGAACTGGGTATTGGAAATCGCTTCCCAAAGCGATACGCCGATAGTTGAAGCGGATATCCGTAACCTGCACCATCTGGTTGTAGGAAATTCCAAGCCCGAAATTGCCGGTCGTTATGCCGACAGCGCCCGCTATGTGAACACCGATGTCGGTGTTCACAATTTCCCAACACCGACGGAAGTACCCGCGCTTATGGAAACGTTCTGCCACTGGCTGGGCGCAGCACGCCAATCGCCGCAGACCGCCTTCGAAGCCCATCGACGGCTCGTCGGCATTCACCCCTTCAACGACGGCAATGGCCGCACGGCACGTCTCCTGATGAACCTTGTGCTGGCGCGCGCGGGCTATCCGCCTGTGGCGATCCGCCCCGAAGATCGCCCAGCCTACATCGCCGCGCTTGAAATCGCCCAGCGCGGCGGGGGTCACGCTACCTTGGACAGGTTGCTTTTCGACAGGCTGGATCAGACGCTGGACATGTACCTCGGCGCCGCGCGCCAGGCGCAGGATGCTTCTGCCGAGGCCAGCAAAGTAATCCCGATAAGGAGCTGAGCATGGATACCGGCCTGACCACCATCCCGGAAGCATCGATCGAAAAGCACCGCGCCACCGCGCAGAGCTTCATCACCCGCATCGTCGTGCTGGAAGACCCCTCACGCGAGTCCGGCACCGCGCTTGCCGGCACCAACCGGCGCTTCGTCTCGACCGTCTCGGTCGGCTCGGTGCGGCGCACGCGCGAGGTCGAGCTCTCGAAGACCGTCGGCGCCGTCCACCCCGACGACCAGCTGCTGACCATCCCGCAGCACACTCTGTTGTTTCGCGCCCGGCGCGGCACGGCCATCGCGCTGGCCATATCGGACGTCTTTGCCGAAGGCTCGGACCTCGAAGGCCTGCAGGCCAGGAACACCCGCGCCCCGCTCGAAGGCGACGAGGCGTCCACTTTCAAGAAGCTTCTGTCGGCCTCGGCCTACATCTCGGCCTTCAGCCTCACTTCCTATCTGTTCCAGCTGATCGACAGCGACGGCGAAGCGCCCAACGACATTCCCGAGCCGGACTTCCTGTTCGACACGCAGCAGGATGCGGTGAAGTCGATCCTGGCCGGCCTCGACAAGGCGATATCAGGCGCGTCGGACGACGCCGACCTGATGACCAGGGCTCGCGCCTTCGCCCGCGTTGCCATCGACGGACTTCTGGCGCGCAAGGGCCGCTTCGACGGCATCGGCCCGTTCGAGAACGCCCATATCCGCATCGATGCCGATGACTTCACTCTCGATGGTTTCGACGTCGCGCCGGGCAAGCGGTCGAAGCCGCTGGTGATGACCTTCAAGAAACCGGAAGAGGTGGTCGGCAACCACATTGCCAAGTACCAGTCGGTCAAGCTCGCCAGGATGCTGATGGCCTACGATTTCGAGCGCGAGCTCAACCCGTTCGTCGAGCTCGGCGGCTTCCTGTTCACCTTCATCGGCGACGGCGCGCCCGGCACCGGCAAGACGACGCTGATCCAGATGATCGCCGGCCTCGTCAACGGCTACTGCCAGGTCGCCGGCTACCCCTTCGCCTATGAGAATTTCGGCGTCGACCAGATCTCCTCTTACCAGGGCAAATCAGGCCAGAACTGCCGCCAGTTCCTCAACAATGTCTTGAACCCGCGCGTCATCGGCTTTGGCACCATCGACGACATCGACCAGGTGGCGGCGCGCCGCTCCGACGACCGCGCCTCGGCCGGCCAGCAGGAGATCACCGGCGTTTTGATGGATGCCTTCGCCGGTGCTGCCACCGTGGTGCGCGGCAACTGCTCGTTCGGCATGTTCTCCAACTACCCTGAAAATGTCGACGATGCGCTGCGCCAGCGCGCCGGCGCCCGCTGGCTGGTCGATGGACCCCAGACGCGCGACGACTACATCGACATCTTCGTGCTGCTTGCCGGCAAGAACCACAAGATCCCGCTCGGCGACCACGATCTCTACGCCGCGCAGGAGATCCAGCGCGCCGTGACCGAGGCCTATGAGGAGCATGAGAAGCCGCAGGAAGACGGCTTGATGAAGGTCTACGAGCGCTACATGAAGGAGAACGGCGCGCCGAAATCGATGGCCGATATCGGCACCTATCTGCACCTGATCAAGGATGCCGAGCCGCGCTTCACCGGCCGCGCCATCAAGAACGTCACCGACGCCATCAAGATGCGGGCCATGGACATCGAGCTTCCCGACGACTGGTTCGAGAAGCCGGAAGCTTTCATGCACAAGGGCTATGACGAGAAGAAAGCGATGATCGAGGAACTGCGCGGACCCTTCTCGATGGACATGGTCATGCAGGAGATCAACCGCTACGCCGACAGCGAGTTCCGCTATTCCGACAAGTCCGACGATTCCGCCGTCGAAAAACTGCTGCGCGACGCACGCCTGCGCGAACGGGCCGCGCGCGAGATGGAAGAGATGAAGAAAAAGGGGCTGTGGAATGCGTGAAGGTACGCAATGACCCACGCCAAGAAACCCGACCTTTTGCGCGACAATGAGCTGATCTATGGCCGGCTGCTGACGGTCGACGAGCCGCATCTGATCCAGCGCTACAACAAGGCGCTGGCCGCGTTCGGCTTGAAGCCGACGAAACTGAAGAGCTTCCAGATCGACCGCACCGGATTCTCGCCCGAAGTGGCCGAGGAATGCGGCGACTATGACTACCTCGACCCCAACGAGGTCAATCGCCGCTTTATCATCCTGACGCCGTCGCAGATCGACCTGCCGGTGGTGCACACCGCCTTCTCCAACACCTCGCAGCTGATGTTCGAGTTCATGTCCAAGAACCAGCGAGCCATCGACGCGCTGACCATCAAGGACGTCATCTACGGCGAGATCGAGGATTCCGTTCCCAAGGTCAACGACATCGAGGACCTGCTGTCGATCAGCCAGGTCGAGTTCAAGGTGCTGTCGGCCGAAGACGTGCTGGGCAAGGCCGCCGAACTCGGCAAGCTCGTCGACCGGCTGAAGCAGGAGCCCGACGCCTGGCGCGACAACGCCATGCTGACCCGCATGGTGGAACTCGCCAAGATATGCGGCGACATCCGCGAGAATGCACTGGTGCCCGACCAGGTGATCTTCCGCCACAATGCCTATTGGACCAGCCATTTCGGCGGTCTCTACGTGTTCGTCGATCCGGACATGACGACGGTGATCAGCGATCCGGCCGCACCCGGCTTCCGCCGCTCGCGGCCGTGGCAGGTCAGCTATCTCTCGATCAACGACGCCGACAAGGTGTTCAAGTTCCTCGCCACCACCGGCCGCATCGAGCTGCCGCGCGCTTCCTGGATCGAAGCCTCGGGCTATCTCGAGCATCGCGCCGAGATGGTGGTGCGCGCGCTGATCCGCGACGCCGAGCCCGACCGCAACCTGACCGACGTCGACAAGGTCTGGCTGCAGACCTGGATCCAGAGCCATGCCGACCTGATCACCAGGGATGGCGACTTTCCCTTCCTCAACGCCGCCAAGCGCGAGATCGCCCAGCTCGGCCACCTCAAGATCGAGGATGTGTTCCCAACGCAGCGTTTTCTGGTGATCCGCGCCAAACCCGACCATCCCGACGCCTGGCTGACCAACCGCCTGATCTCGGATTTCGTGCCGTCGGACTTCGTCTCGCGCTACATCTTCAACAAGCAGGGCTTCTACAAGGACTATGACGGCTTCAGCGACGCCTGGCGATCGCATGTTGTGGACGTTCTCAAAACCACATATTTGAAGGACAAGGTGGCGTTTCGCACACGCCTCTACGGCCTGACTGATTAGAACGAAATGACCCGTCATTTCGTTCTAACTTATTGTTTTAGCGCATGATGTAATCCAAAAAGTCTGCAACTTTTTGGCATTATGCTGAGGGGGTGACATCGCCATGCTCGATCCGATCGTGAACTTCTTCACCCGGATTTTCCAGTGGATCGGCCGTGGTATCGGCCTCTTGATCGGTGTCATCCTGTGGCCGTTCCTATGGGCCGGGCGCTGGTACACGCAGCGCGGCTGGATCCTGAAGGCGGCGGTCGGCGTCGCCTTGCTGGTGCTGATCGGCCTCTATGCCAACTTCTTCTACGCCACCCAGTGGTGGAACAATTTCAACCCGAACTATCCCGACACCTACACTTTCGACAAGCGCAACGTGTCCGCCGGCGAACAGGTTGCCGCCGGCGCTGGCACGGATACCGCCAAGACCTGCGGCAACTCCGGTATTGCCCAGATCGCCGCCGACCTGACCGACTTCAACGTCAACCAGAATGCTTGGATCTCGTCGATGATCCTCTACAAGCTCGGCCTGTTCGGCATCGATTGGGACCACACGCCGTGGATGGACAACCAGGCCTCGTTCCAGCGCGGCATCAACCAGGCGGTGCGGCGCACCGCGACGGAACTCGCCGACAACCTCGGCCGTGTCCGCACCACATCGCAGATCGATGCCGATCTGCAGGACGCGCGCGGCAATCTGCAGTTCGACGAATACACCTGGTATTTCGGCGTGAGCCCGTTCGGCCCGAAGACGCCGACACCGAGCTACTATCGCGACGCGGTGCGCAAGCTGCGCTCCTTCAACGCCCGGCTCGCCACCTGCCAGGCGACCTTCGATGCCCGCGCCGACAATCTGAAACAATATATCGATCGCATCGCTTCGGACATCGGCTCGACCTCGGCCATCCTCAAGGAACGTGCCGAAAACCACAACAATGGCTGGTTCGATTTCCGCGCCGACGATCGCTACTGGTTCGCCTATGGCCAGCTCTACGCCTATTACGGCCTGATGAAGGGCGCCCAGGCCGACTTCGAGGACGTCATCAAGGAAAAACACCTGCAGAGCCTGTGGGACACGATGGATGCGCAGTTTGTCTCGGCGCTGAAGATACAGCCCTTCATCATCGCCAATGGCCGCGAGGATGGCTGGCTGCTGCCGACGCATCTGACGACGATGGGTTTTTACGTGCTCAGGGTGCGCTCCAACATGGTCGAAATCAGCAACGTGCTGACACAGTAACGCTGCTCTGCCACAGCCATTGCGATGGCGAATTTGCGCCGTCGCTTCTGTCGCATTCCGTGCATTGTGCGGCTGTTTTGAGACGGCGGAGCGCCGCGTCCTCTGGCTTCTATACGGCGCGGCAACGGAGCCAGGAAGAACCGATGACAGGTCGGCCGATCCGCAGAGGAATTTTCTTCATAGGAAACATAGTTGCATGCAAGTTGACGCCGCGGCTGCGACAGGGTTAGAACATGCCCGCGCCCGGTTCCAACCTGCTTGCGAGTGAGATCAAACCCGTCCCCTCCACCGTCCAATCAGAGGAAAGCCGTCATGGCCGAAGTGAAGTCCGACATCGAGATCGCGCGCGGCGCCAAAAAGAAGCAGATCCAGGAGATCGGCCAGAAAATCGGCATTCCGACTGAACACCTTTTGCCTTACGGCCACGACAAGGCCAAGATTTCCGCCGAGTTCATCAAGTCGGTGAAGGGCAACAAGGACGGCAGGCTGATCCTCGTCACCGCCATCAACCCAACGCCCGCCGGCGAAGGCAAGACGACGACCACGGTCGGTCTCGGCGACGGCCTGAACCGCATCGGCAAGAAGGCGATCGTCTGCATCCGCGAGGCTTCGCTCGGCCCGAATTTCGGCGTCAAGGGCGGTGCCGCCGGCGGCGGCTACGCACAGGTCGTGCCAATGGAGGACATGAACCTCCACTTCACCGGCGACTTCCACGCCATCACCACGGCGCACAACCTTTTGTCGGCACTGATCGACAACCACATCTACTGGGGCAATGAGCTCGGCATCGACACCCGCCGTGTCGTCTGGCGCCGCGTCATGGACATGAACGACCGGGCGCTGCGCGAGATGATCTGTTCGCTCGGCGGCGTCGCCAACGGCTTTCCGCGCGAGGGCGGCTTCGATATCACCGTTGCCTCGGAAGTCATGGCCATCCTGTGCCTGTCCACCGATCTGAAGGACCTTGAAAAGCGCCTCGGCGACATCATCGTCGCCTATCGCCGCGACAAGTCGGCCGTCTATGCCCGCGACCTCAAGGCCGATGGCGCCATGGCCGTGCTGCTCAAGGACGCCATGCAGCCGAATTTGGTGCAGACGCTGGAGAACAACCCGGCCTTCGTGCATGGCGGCCCGTTCGCCAACATCGCGCATGGCTGCAACTCGGTGGTCGCCACCACGACGGCACTGAAACTGGCAGACTATGTCGTCACCGAAGCCGGCTTCGGCGCAGACCTTGGCGCGGAAAAATTCTTCGACATCAAGTGCCGCAAGGCCGGCCTGAAGCCGGCGGCGGCGGTCATCGTCGCCACTGTGCGCGCCATGAAGATGAACGGCGGCGTCAAGAAGGAAGATCTCGGCAAGGAAAACGTCGAGGCAGTGAAGAAGGGCTGCGCCAACCTTGGCCGCCACATCGAGAACATCAGGCAGTTCGGCGTGCCGGCGGTGGTGGCCATCAACCACTTCTATTCCGACACCGACGCCGAAATCCAGGCGATGAAGGACTATGTCGCCTCGATGGGCGAAGAGGCGATCCTGTGCAAGCACTGGGCCAAGGGCTCGGCCGGCATCGAGGAACTCGCCAACAAGGTGGTGGCGCTGGCTGAATCCGGTGCCTCGCAGTTCGCACCGCTCTACCCCGACGCCATGCCGCTGTTCGAGAAGATCAACACTATCGTCCAGCGCATCTATCGCGGCTCGGAAGCGATCGCCGACAAGTCGGTGCGCGACCAGTTGCACGCCTGGGAGCAGGCCGGCTACGGCCACCTGCCGGTCTGCATGGCCAAGACGCAGTATTCCTTCTCGACCGATCCAAACCTGCGCGGCGCGCCGACCGGCCACACCGTGCCGGTGCGCGAGGTCAGGCTGTCGGCGGGTGCGGGCTTCGTCGTCATCATCTGCGGCGAGGTCATGACCATGCCCGGCCTGCCCAAGGCGCCGTCCTCGGAGAAGATCTTCCTCAACGAGATGGGCCAGATCGAAGGCTTGTTCTGATATCTAACGTCTCGACAACAAAAAGGGTGCCGCAGCGATGCGGCGCCCTTTTTGTTTCCGGATATTGCTATGCCGCGTTGCGCGACAGCGCCCGCTGATTGGAGCCGAAGATCGTGTCGCGTTCCGGCAGTGTCCCGGTCTTCAGGCATTCGACCCATTCGGCGATCTTCAGCACCGCCGCGAAGCGCGACTGCAGGATGATCGTCACCACGCGGTGGATCTCCTCGGCCGAGGCGTAGCCGGCGCTGTTGGCGTAAGGCACGGAGCCGGTCGCGTCGGACAGGAACTCGACCGCAAAGCCCATGTGGACGGCGTGGATGATGGTCGACAGATCGCAATTGTGCGTCATGTAGCCGACCACCGTGAGCGTATCGATGGCGTTGGCGCGAAGCCAGTCCTCCAGATCGGTGCCGGTGAAGGCGGAGGGCAGGTTCTTTTCGACGTAGTGGTCGCGGCTGCGCCTGGCGATTTCGGGGTGCAGTTCACCGCCATGGCTGCCCTTGGCGAAGATCGGCGAGGTCTCGGGCGCCATCTGCTTGACGACCACCACCTTGATACCGGCTGCCGCCGCCGCATCCATGGCGCGTGCCACATTGACGACGCTGTCGCGGAACGGCGGATGCTGGATGGCGAGATTGCCGCCATCATAATCATTCTGGACGTCGATGACGACGAGCGCGCGGCGCGGCGTGGTGTTGGCTGGGTCAGACATGGTGTTTTCCTTTCCGGCTTGAATGCGATGGGGCCGAAAATAGGCGGGTCGCCAAGCGGTCGAAAGTGTCCCGATTGACATCATTCGAAAGAATTGGGACAATCCGCTTTCACTTGCTGGAAGCACCATGACCGACCCGATCATTGCCGTCCTTGCCTTCGACGGCATCAGCCCGTTCCATCTCTCCGTGCCATGCCTGGTGTTCGGCGAGGACAGGACGGCGCTTGGGCTGCCGCGCTTCGACTTCCGCATTTGCGCGGTCAAGGCCGGCCCGGTCCACACCGAAGCCGGATTGACCGTTGCCGCGCCGCATGGGCTCGAGGGCCTCGACGGCGCCGACATCGTCATCATCCCAAGCTGGTATCATCTGGGCGAGGCGCCAGCGCCAGTGTTGATGGAGGCGCTGCGCAGAGCGCATCAGCATGGCGCATTGATTGTCGGCCTGTGTCTGGGAACCTTTGCCATTGCCGCAGCCGGGCTGCTTTCAGGGCGCCGTGCCGCGACGCACTGGGCCTATTCCGAACGGCTGCAAAAACTCCATCCCGACATCACTGTCGATGCCACGGTGCTCTATGTCGACAATGGCGATGTCGTGACATCGGCCGGCGTTGCGGCTGGCCTCGACTGCTGTCTCCACATCGTACGCGCCCGTTATGGCGCGGAAGCCGCACTCCGGCTCGCCCGCCAGATCGTCCTTTCGCCGCATCGCCAGGGCGGGCAGGCACAATTCATCGAGCATCCGGTGGCGAAAAGCGAGAACGCCGACCGCTTCACCCAGGCGCTTGACGCGGTTCGCGCGACGCTTGCCGCGACGCACAGCCTGGACCGCGTTGCCGAGGCCGCCGGCCTGACCCGGCGCACCTTCACCCGCCGCTTTCAGAAATCGATCGGCACGAGTTTCGGCGAATGGCTGACCAGCCATCGCATCGAACTGGCGCAGCGGCTGCTGGAGGCAACGGAGAAGTCGATGGACATGGTGGCCTTCGAGGCCGGCTTCGGCAGCGCCACATCGCTGCGCCAGCATTTTTCAGCACGGCTCAAGACGTCACCGGTGCAATACCGGCGTGAGTTCTCCAGGCGGACCGATCAGAAGGACGAACGCATGGTGCTTTCGTCCTGATCTGTTCAATCCCGTTTGACCGCCCGCGCCGGATTGCCGACCACCGTGGTATTCGCGGCCACATCGCGCGTCACCACTGCGCCGGCGCCGACGATGGCGCCCTCGCCGATGCTGACGCCACCAAGGATGATCGCGCTGCCGCCTATCCAGGCGTTGGTGCCGATCTCGATCGGCCTGGCGATCTCAAGTCCGGCTTGCCGTCCGGCGGCGGCCTTGTGATGCTCGGCGCAATAGATCTGCACATTGGGGCCAAGCAGCGTTCCCTTGCCGATGCGCACGCTTGCCGTGTCGAGAATGGTGCAGCCGGCATTGAGAAAGACGCCGTCGCCGAGAAAGATGTTGAAGCCGTAGGCGCAGTGGAACGGCGCCTCGATGCGGGCGCCCTCGCCCGCCCTGCCGAGCAATGCTTTCAAGCCCGGCCCGAGGTTTCTACGCTGCCGTGGCGGCAGCGAATTGTGCTCGAACACCGCGTCGCGCGCCGTCATGCGCAATGCCTCGAGTTCGTCGTCGAGGCAGGTGTACCATTCGCCGGCCGCCATCTTTGCACGCTCGCTTCCAGCCATGACGGTGTCTCCCTGTGACATCCTTGCCAAAGCACACTTGCAATGAACGGGAAAGTGCCAGCGTCCCGCAACACCGGGCGCAAAATCCATTCGGATTTTTCGAGGTCATGTGCTGGTCAAATGCCCGGCCTATGCTAGCCTGTTCTTGCAAGGCTGTCCTGGCCGGCGATGAGGGGAAATCGACCATGTTGTATATTCTTGCACTTCTGATCGGCGTCATTGCCGGCCTTCGTGCCATGACCGCGCCGGCTGCCGTCGCCTGGGGCGCTTATCTCGGCTGGCTGCCGGTCGCCGGCACCTGGGCCAGCTTCATGAGCCACTGGGCCGCTGTCGGCATCTTCACCATCCTTGCCATCGTCGAGCTGGTCACTGATCAGCTGCCGTCGACGCCGAGCCGGAAGGTGCCGCAGCAGTTCGGCGCCCGCATCATCATGGGCGCCTTCACCGGCGCCGTCATCGGCGCCACCGGTGGCGCCACCATCGGCGGCCTGATCGCGGGCGCCATCGGCGCTGTCATCGGCACGCTGGGCGGCGCCGAAGCACGCGGCCGGCTGGCGGCCGCCTTCGGCAAGGACCCGCCCGCCGCCTTCATCGAGGACGCAGTGGCGATCATCGGCGGCCTGCTGATCGTAGCGGCGGTGGCATGACGGCCAAGACTTTCGACGCCATCATCATCGGCGCCGGACAGGCCGGCCCTTCCCTGGCCGGCCGGCTGAACGCTGCCGGCATGAGCGTGGCGCTGATCGAGCGCAAGCTGGTCGGCGGCACCTGCGTCAACACCGGCTGCATGCCGACCAAGACCATGGTCGCCAGCGCCTATGCCGCGCATCTGGCGCGACGCGCCGCCGACTATGGCGTGACGCTCGGCGGCCCCGTTGGCGTCGACTACAAGGCGATCAAGGCGCGCAAGGACAAGGTGTCGAACGACGCCCGAACCGGGCTCGAGACCTGGATCGCCGGCATGGACAAATGCACGCTCTATCGCGGTCATGCGCGTTTCGAATCCGCCAACACCGTGCGCGTCGGCGACGATCTTTTGACCGCCGGGAAGATCTTCCTCAACACCGGCGGCCGCGCCTCGGTGCCCGACCTGCCCGGCGTCCACGAAATCGGCTATCTGACCAACTCCTCGATGATGGATCTCGACGTGCTGCCGCGCCATCTCGTCGTCGTCGGCGGCAGCTATATCTCGCTCGAATTCGCGCAGATGTTCCGCCGCTTCGGTAGCGAAGTCACCGTCATCGAAAAGAGCCCGCGCCTGACCGGCCGCGAGGACGAGGACGTCTCGGCCACCATCCTGTCGATCCTCGAAAACGAAGGCATTGCGGTTCATGTCGGTGCCGACGACATCGCTTTCGCCAGACAGGGCAAGGACATTGCCGTCACCTTCTCCGCCGGCAAGCCGCCTGCGGTCGGCTCGCATGTGCTGCTGGCTCTCGGGCGCACACCCAACACCGACGATCTCGGCCTCGACAAGGCGGGCGTCGAGGTCGACCGGCGCGGTTTCGTCACCGTCGACGACCAGCTGCGCACCAGCGTGCCCGGCATCTGGGCGATGGGCGACTGCAACGGCAAGGGCGCCTTCACCCACACCTCCTACAACGACTATGAGATCGTCGCCGCCAACCTGCTGGATAACGATCCACGCAAGGTCAGCGACCGTATCGAGGCCTATGCGCTCTACATCGATCCGCCACTCGGCCGCTGCGGCATGACCGAGGCTGCGGTGAAGAAATCCGGGCGCCGGGCGCTGGTCGGCCAACGGCCGATGACCCGCGTCGGCCGCGCCGTCGAAAAGGGCGAGACGCAAGGCTTTATGAAGATCCTGGTCGACGCCGACACCAGGGAGATCCTAGGCTGTTCGGTGCTTGGTCCCGGCGGCGACGAGGCGGTGCATTGCGTGCTCGACCTGATGTACGCCAAGGCGCCCGTCGACACGCTGGCACGTGCCGTTCATATCCACCCGAATGTCTCGGAACTGCTGCCCACCATTGCCCAGGAACTGAAGCCGCTGGCCTGATGTACCGGCCATTAAGCTCTCGACTTTATGCATTGCTGCATTGCAGCAATGCATGTTGCGATTGGCAAGAGTCTACGCGCATTCTCGGATTGAACCGATTCAGTCTGGACGCTCCATGCCCTTGCCGATCCTTGCGCTTGCCATTGCGTCCTTCTGCATCGGCACCACCGAATTCGTCATCATGGGCCTGCTGCCGGAGGTCGCCGCCGACCTCGGCGTGTCCATCCCTTCGGCTGGCCTGCTGGTCACCGGCTATGCGCTCGGCGTCGTCTTCGGCGCGCCAATCGTGGCGATGGCCACCGCGCATCTGCCGCGCAAGCCGGTGCTGGTGGGTCTCGCCGCGCTGTTCGTCGTCGGCAATCTGTTCTGCGCCATCGCACCCAACTACTGGATGCTGATGGCCGCGCGCGTCTTCACCGCCTTCGGCCACGGCGCCTTCTTCGGCATCGGCTCGGTCGTTGCCGCGAGCCTTGTGCCGCGCAACAGGCGGGCCAGCGCCATCGCGCTGATGTTCGCTGGGCTGACGCTGGCCAACATCCTTGGCGTCCCGGCCGGCACCGCCCTTGGCGAGGCCTTCGGCTGGCGCGCCACCTTCCTTGCCGTCGTCGGCATCGGCCTGATCTCGGTCGCTTGCATCGCCTGGCTGGTGCCATCGGACGTCGCCGAGCCAAGCGGTGGCGGCCTGCGCGGCGAGCTGCGCGTGCTGGGCAAGCTGCAGGTCTGGCTGGCGATGCTGATCGCCGCCCTTGCCTCGGCCAGCCTGTTTGCCGTCTTCACCTACATAAAGCCCTATCTGACCGACGTGTCCGGCCTGTCCACCTCCGCGGTCACCTGGGTGCTGCTGCTGTTCGGCGCCGGCATGACCATCGGCAACATCATCGGCGGCAGGCTCGCCGACTGGAAATTGATGCCGACGGTTATCGGCACGCTGCTGTTGCTGGCGCTGCTGTTTGTCGGCTTCATGCAGTTCGGCGCCATAGCCGGCGTTGCCATCGGCATCGTCTTCCTGTGGGGCCTGCTCATCTTCGTCGTCGTGCCGCCGCTGCAGATCCGCGTCGTCGAGGCGGCTTCCGAAGGGCCGAACCTCGCCGCCACGCTGAACCAGGGCGCCTTCAACGTCGGCAATGCCGGCGGCGCCTGGATCGGTGGCGTGGCCCTTTCCGCGGGCGTTTCCTATGCCAATCTGCCGCTGGTCGGCGCGGCATTGGCACTGCTGGCGGTCATCGTCGCGGTGCTGTCGCAGACGCTGGATCGGCGCGCGCCTGTCGTCCCGCTTCAGGCTGCCGCGGAATAGCCGCTTGCGCCCATAGCGCGGCAGGCTGGACCAATCGACATCGGCACCTTCCAATGGGCATGTCTTGTCGCTCTTGATGGAGGAAAGTCATGCAGAAATCGATCGAGCGCATTGCCGGCGAAAGCGAAGGTGTTTCCTACGAATTTCCGCTGTTCCGCTTTGCCGGAACCGACAAGGCCGCTCCGTCAGCCTATCTGCAGGCAGCACTCCATGCCGGCGAGTTGCCGGGCGTCGTCGCCATCGACGCGCTGATGCCGATGCTGGCCAAGGCCGAGGCTGAAGGCCGCGTCAAGGGCGACATCACCGTCGTGCCCTGGGCCAACCCGATCGGCCGCGCCCAATATCATTTCGGCGAGCATCAGGGCCGCTTCCATATCGGCACCCGCACCAACTTCAATCGCGGCTTTCCGCTGCTTGCCGCGCCCGACGCAGCACTCTTGCCCGACACCACCCTTGGCTCCGTCGACCAGCGGCTGAAGACCCGGCTGGTGCGGCTTTCCCTCGGCCACGACATCGTGCTCGACCTGCATTGCGACGACGAGGGCCTCGCCTATCTCTATGTCCATACCAGCCTGTGGCCGGCGATGGCCGATTGTGCCGCCGCCATGGGCGTCGATGCGGTGATGCTGTGGAGCGAAGACACCGACGGCACGTTCGAGGGCGCCTCGATCATGCCCTACCAGAACGTTCCCGATGAGGTGGCCAAGCTCGACCGTCGCGTCGCCACCACGGTCGAATATCGCGGCATCCTCGATGTCGACGGTGCCTTGGCCGCCGCCGATGCCGAAGGCCTCTACCGGCTGCTGGTGGCGCGCGGCGTGATCACCGATACCGCCCTGCCCGCAACTGATCCTTTCACCGGTGTCGTGGCCCCGCTGGAAAACATCGACATGATGCCGGCACCCCGGGCAGGTGCCGTGCTTTACGATGTGAAGCCCGGCGACCGCGTCGCCAAGGGCGCGCGCCTCGCCACCATCGTCCACGCACCGGGTGAAACCGATGGCCGCACCGAAGTGTTCGCGCCGCAGGACGGCATCGTCTTGACCCGCCGCTCGCGCCGCATCATCCGCGCCGGCGAGGATCTTTTGAAACTCGTCGGCGACAGCAGGAGCGCCAACGCGCGCTCCGGGACACTGGAGGACTGAACTAACCTGAGATCGCCTGGCGCGCCTTCGCCTCCAGCCATTCGGCCATCTGCCGGTAGGGCACCGGGCCGTGGCTGATGCGGGCGACGCCGAGTTCCGCCAGCCGCTGGCGCGGCGGCACATGCGCCAGCGCGATAATGTTGACCGGCAACGCGATCGCCTTGCAGAGCGCCTCGATCAAACCTTCATCGCCAAGACCCGGCGCGAAAAAGCCGTTCGCCCCGGCCTTTTCAAAGGCATTCGCCCGCTCGATCGCCTGGTCGAGCAGCGCCTTGTCGTGCGCATCCGGCTTGGCCTTGAGGAAGATGTCGGTTCGGGCGTTGAGGAAGGCCGGGATAGCCGAGGCCTTGACCGCCGCGGCGGCGGCTTCGATCCGCTTCACCTGCACGGCGATGTCGTGCAGTCCGGTGCCGCCGACAATCTGATCCTCGAAATTGAAGCCGATGGCGCCGGCCTGAACGGCAAGCCTCACGGTGCGGGCGACGGTGTCCGGATCGACGCCATAGCCGCCCTCGAGATCCATGGTCACCGGCAGGTCGACTGCGGCGGCGATGCGCCTGATGTTGTCGAGTGCCAGTTCCAGCGGGATTTTCTCGCCATCGGCGTATCCAAAGGCCGCCGCCACCGGCCAGCTTCCCGTGGCGATGGCTTTGGCCCCTGCTTTCTCGACGATCTTTGCCGAGCCCGGGTCCCAGGCATTGTAGAGAACGATCGGGTTTCCCTTGACGTGGAGGGAATGGAACGTCCGTGCGCGGTCGATCTGCTCGGTCATTGGTGTTTTCCCATATTCTGCTGTTGGACATCCAGCCTAGACGGGACCGCTGGCTCAGGCGATGTGCCATGAGCCGCAGAAGCGGCGGCCAACGAACAGACTTTTCAAACCTGTTGCGCATCCCGCTATTCGCAGCTATGGATTTCGTCATGAACATGCGTTCGACCAAGACCATTTGGTGGTGGGCCTGCTGACAGCGGCCTGTTCGAACGCGTGCGCGTGAAAATAGAAGGTGGCCGCAACGGAATGTCCGGGCGGCCATTTGTTTTTTCAAGCCATTCCCGGGTCCGTTGCCCCAAGAAGCTGATGGAGACGGCAGTGACGATGAAAGTTCTGGAAAACGGGGCGGAAAGTTTCGTGACGGCGGGTGGCATCACCATCATCCGCGAGCGCCACGACCGGCCCTATGCGGGCGCGATTGACGCTTATGTCGACGGGCTGAATGCGCGCCGGGGCGCGGTGTTTTCCTCGAACTACGAATATCCCGGCCGCTACACGCGCTGGGACACCGCCATCATCGATCCGCCGCTGGTCATTTCGGCGCGTGGCCGCGCCATGCGCATCGAGGCGCTGAACGGCCGTGGCGAGGCGCTGTTGCCGGTCATCGGCAAGACGCTCGGCAGCCTGGCCGATGTCGCCATCGTCGAGAACTCCAAGAAACTGATCCGCCTCGACGTCGCCAAACCCGGCCGTGTCTTCACCGAGGAGGAACGCAGCCGCGTCCCCTCGGTGTTCACCGTGCTACGCGCCATCACCGCTCTGTTCAAGACCGAGGAAGACGCCAATCTCGGCCTCTACGGCGCCTTCGGCTACGACCTCGCCTTCCAGTTCGACCCGGTCGACTACAAGCTCGAGCGCAAGCCAAGCCAGCGCGATCTCGTCCTGTTCCTGCCCGACGAGATCCTGGTCGTCGACCATTATTCGGCCAAGGCCTGGACCGACCGCTACGACTATTCGGGCGATGGGTTTTCGACGGAAGGCCTGCCCCGCGACGAAATCGCCGAGCCGTTCAAGAGCCCCGACTGCATCCCGCCGCGCGGCGACCACGATCCGGGCGAATACGCCAATCTGGTTCGCAAGGCCATGGATTCGTTCAAGCGCGGCGATCTGTTCGAGGTCGTGCCCGGCCAGATGTTCTATGAGCACTGCGAGACGCAGCCGTCCGAGATTTCGCGCAAGCTGAAGTCGATCAACCCCTCGCCCTATTCCTTCTTCATCAACCTGGGCGAAGGCGAATATCTGATCGGCGCCTCGCCGGAAATGTTCGTGCGCGTCAACGGCCGCCGTGTCGAGACCTGCCCGATCTCGGGCACCATCAAGCGCGGCGACGACGCCATTTCGGACTCCGAGCAGATCCTGAAGCTGCTCAACTCCAAGAAGGACGAATCCGAGCTCACAATGTGCTCCGACGTCGACCGCAACGACAAGTCGCGGGTCTGCGAGCCGGGCTCGGTGCGCGTCATCGGCCGCCGCCAGATCGAGATGTATTCGCGCCTGATCCACACCGTGGACCACATTGAAGGGCGGCTGCGCGAAGGCATGGATGCCTTCGACGCCTTCCTGTCGCATGCCTGGGCGGTCACCGTCACCGGCGCGCCGAAACTGTGGGCCATGCGCTTCATCGAGCAGAACGAGAAGAGCCCGCGCGCCTGGTATGGCGGCGCGATCGGCATGGTCAATTTCAACGGCGACATGAACACCGGCCTCACCTTGCGCACCATCCGCATCAAGGATGGCATTGCCGAAGTGCGCGCCGGCGCCACATTGCTCTTCGACAGCATTCCCGAGGAAGAAGAAGCCGAAACCGAACTGAAGGCATCCGCCATGCTCTCCGCCATCCGCGACGCCAAGACAGGCAATTCCGCCAGCACCGAGCGCACCACCGCCCGCGTCGGCGACGGCGTCAACATCCTGCTCGTCGACCACGAGGACAGCTTCGTCCACACGCTGGCCAATTATTTCCGCCAGACCGGCGCCAACGTCTCGACCGTGCGCACGCCGGTGCCTGAGGAAGTCTTCGACCGGCTGAAGCCTGATCTTGTCGTGCTGTCACCCGGCCCCGGCACCCCGAAGGATTTCGATTGCGCCGCCACCATCAAGAAGGCCCGCGCCCGTGACCTGCCGATCTTCGGCGTCTGCCTTGGCCTGCAGGCGCTGGCCGAGGCCTATGGCGGCGAGCTCAGGCAACTGCATGTGCCGATGCACGGCAAGCCGTCGCGCATCCGTGTCTCGAAGCCGGGCATCATCTTTTCGGGCCTGCCCAAGGAAGTCACCGTCGGCCGCTATCACTCGATCTTTGCCGATCCGGTGCGCCTGCCCGATGATTTCATCGTCACGGCCGAGACCGAGGACGGCGTCATCATGGCCTTCGAGCACCGCAAGGAGCCGATTGCCGCGGTGCAGTTCCACCCGGAATCGATCATGACGCTCGGCCACAATGCCGGCATGCGCATCATCGAGAACATCGTCGCCCACCTGCCGCGCAAGGCCAAGGAAAAGGCCGCCTGACGACCATGGCCGAAGCCGAGAACACGATGGCGATCGCGGCCAAAGCCGCCGCGAAGCGCAAGGTCGCCAACCTTGCCTTCTGGTCGATCATCATTGCCGCAATCGTACTCGGCCTGAAGCTCGCCGCCTGGTACATCACCGGCTCGGTGGCGCTCTATTCGGACGCGCTGGAATCGATCGTCAACGTCATTGCCTCGATGGCCGCCTTCTGGGCGATCCAGGTCAGCTACAAGCCGGCCGACCAGGATCATCCCTTCGGCCATCACAAGGCCGAGTATTTCTCGGCGGTGCTCGAAGGCGTGCTGATCGTTCTCGCCGCCCTTTTGATCCTCAACGAGGTCTGGCGCTCCTGGCAGGCGCCGGCGCCCATGGAAAAGCCTTGGAACGGCCTCGCGGTCAACGGCATCGCGACGGTCATCAACGCCTTCTGGGCCTGGACGCTGATCCGCGCCGGCAGGGCCGAGAAATCGCCGGCGCTGGTCGCCGACGGCAACCACATCATGACCGATGTGGTGACCTCGGTCGGTGTGTTCGGCGGCCTGGTCGGGGCAATCCTGACCGGCTGGCAGATCCTCGACCCGGCACTGGCCGTCCTCGTAGCGCTCAACATCCTGTGGCAGGGCTGGCATGTCATCGGCTCGTCGATGAACGGCCTGATGGACCGCGCTGTCGACACGGCAGAACACATGCACATCCGCGACGTCATCTCGGCCAACTGCAAGGGCGCATTGGAGGTGCATGACCTCAAGACGCGCATCGCCGGCCGCGCCACCTTCATCGAGTTCCATCTGGTCGTCGACGCCGACATGTCGGTCGGCGCCAGCCATGTCATCTGCGACCGCATCGAGGACGCGCTGAAAGCCGAAATCCCCTCGGTGCGCGTCACCATCCATGTCGAGCCCGACGACGAAGCCAAGCTGCCCAAGGGCACGACCGCTGTGCCCTTCGCCTGAAGTTCAGCTCACGGCGCGCAGGCCGATTGCGGCATCGGCTGCAGCCGGTAGACCTTGTCGTCGGACTTCGTCTTGCCGTCGGCGGCCTTTGAGCACAGGTCGACGATCGCCAGGCTGCTGTTGGGATTGGCCAGCATCATCGTGCCATTGGCGCCGCGCTTGAGGAAAATCTCCTTCTGCGCGATGTCGCAGGAAAAATCGCTCATCTTCGAACTTGCCGCGCAGCGCCACTGGTCGGCCTCGCCCTGGCAGGAATAGGTCTGCGTGACCTTGGCCGATTTCTGCCGCGTGGTAACGGTAACGGCAATGTCGGCGCCGTCGGGCCAGTTGGCCGCGTCGCCCCCTGAAGCAAAAGACGCCAGTTCCACCGGGCCGCGGAAAACCCGGATCGATTGCGTCAACTGGTCGGGATGGGAGCATCGTAGTCGCGCCCATAGCAGAAGGCCTGATCCGGCTTCAGCCGTTCGCGCAGCGGGGGCCCGAGCGCCGGGTCGATCGGATCGATGCGCGCGAACTCCGCCTTGCAGGTCGCGGCCGGCATCGGGTCGAGGCGGAAATTGTCATCCTCCTTGCCCAGCGCCTGCCTGTCATATTCCGCCGCGCCCAGTTCCTCTTCCGACCCGGCATCGAGATAAAGATCTGGCTGCACGTCGGTGAGGATCAGGCGTCCTTTGTCATCGACTTTCAGCGAGGCCAGGGTGCGGTCGCAGTCCATGCCGCAATGGATCGGGCCTGTCTTGCCGTCCTCGGACTCGTGATTGCACCAGCCGCCGGCCCATTCCGGCGCCTTGGCGCCGCGCACGGTCGTGGCAACGAAGGCGTTGTAGGACGAGTCGGAATTCGCCGTCGGCTCCTCGTTCGGCCGGCTGACCGGATCATGGCCGTAGTAGAAAAAGATCCGCGCCACCTTCTGCTTCGGATGCGCCTTGAGATGTGCTGCGTCATAGACGCGGCCGAAACAGGCATCGGCGCCGTTGGGGCTGAGTTCGGTGAGCTTGAGTGCGTCATCGGCGAAGGCCGAGCCGGCAAGCACAGCAAGCAGCGCGCCAAATCCGGCGCTGGCTACTGTCTTCCATTTCCCAGACGCCATGTAACCCCTCCTCGCATCGACAGGACGCCACGTCAATTTATGCTAGTATTACGGCCGCAGCCACGCATTTTGCGGTGCGCCGCCAAGCGGAGGAGAATGCGATGCGCCGGCGCGATATGTTCCGCGCGGTTCTTGCCGGAACCGGGACGTTTTTTGGCCTGCGGGTGGTGCAGGCAGCCGCCACGGAGCCTGCCAGGCAGAAGGTGGCCTTTCATCTGAGCGATCTCGACAAGGTCAATTTCGTTCTCGGCAACATCAAGAACCACTATGACGGCACCGGCGGTAATGTCGACATCGTGCTGGTCGTGCATGGTCCGGCCCTTGCCGCCTTCAAGTCGAAAGGCATATCGGCCGCGATTTCCGGTCGCTTCGCCAGCCTGGTGCAGCAGGGGCTCAATCCGCATGCCTGCGCCAACACCATGCAAGGCATGGATATTTCCTTGACCGACCTGCTCGACGGTTTCCATGCCGCCGACAGGGGCGGCGTCGTCAAACTCGCGGAACTGCAGGGCCAGGGCTACGTCTATCTGCGCCCCTGAGGCTTGAACATCCGGGCACCAAAGGCCTACGAAGGACTGGCAGAAATCCCGGAGGACGCGCGTGCCAGCCACCACCACACTCAGCATTCCCGATCTCGCCGGCAAGGCGGTACTGGTCACCGGTGCATCGACCGGCATAGGCGCGGCCCTGGCGTCGGCTTACGCCGCGCAGAAATGCAAGGTGGCGTTGCACTACAATTCGAGCCGCGACGCCACCGAGGCTCTGGCCAAGACCATTGCCGACGAGGGCGGCGAGGTGTTCCTCGTCCAGGGTGATTTCTCCGTTCCCGCCGATGTCGAGCGCGTCGTCGAGGACAGCGCGCAGCATTTCGGCCGCCTCGACGGGTTGGTCAACAATGCCGGCGGCATGCTCGGTCGCGTGCCCTATGCCGAGCAGACCGAGGCGCATTACGACGCGGTGATGGACCTCAATGCACGTTCGGTACTGACCGCCTCGCGCAAGGCGATCCCGTGGCTGAAGAAACAGGGCGGCTTCATCGTCAACACCTCGTCGATCGCCGCGCGCAACGGCGCCGGCGGCGGCGCCGGCCTCTACGGCTCGGCCAAGGCCTTCGTCTCCAACGTGACGCGCGGCATGGCCAAGGAGCTGATCGGCTTCGGCATCCGCGTCAACGCGGTGGCGCCCGGCACCATCCTCACGCCGTTCCACGAGCGCTATTCGACCGACGAGCAGATGAAGGGCATGGTCGCCACCATTCCACAGGGACGTGCCGGCACCGCGCAGGATTGCGTCGGCGCCTACCTGTTCCTCTCTTCCGACCTCTTGAGCGGCTACATCACCGGCCAGGTGATCGAGGTGAATGGCGGCCAGTTGATGCCTTGACCGGCTATCTGCATACTGACGATCTATCTTGTCGAAAACCTTGAAGGGAGACAGAGGAATGTACGGACTGATCGGCAAGATGCGAGCGGCGCGCGGCCAGCGCGACGCGGTCATGGATGTCCTGCGCGCCAGCACCAGCACCGGCGCCCTGCCGGGCTGCCTGAGCTACATCATCGCCCGCGACCCCGCGGATGCCGATGCGATCTGGGTCACCGAAGTGTGGACCGACGCCGAAAGCCACAAGGCCTCGCTGCAGCTCCCAGAAGTCCAGGCGGCAATCGCCAAGGCGCGGCCGTTCATCGCCGGCTTTGAATTCCAGGTCGAAACCCACCCTGTCGGCGGCTTCGGCCTCGCCGACGCCAAGACCGGCTGAGGCAAGCATCCTTTTTCGGCGCAGCGGGGTTCGCATCGCCCGGCTTCGAGTCTAAGACCAAAACATGGATTCCTCGGCCGAGCCGTCACCCCCGGATCTGCCCGCCATCGAGCGCATGGCGCGCATGCGCAAGCTCTGGCAATGGCTGGCGATCCTGACCGTCTCCGCCCTGTTTGCCGGCGCGCTGGAATTCGCCGCCCTGCCGGCGGCGCTGCTGATCGGACCGATGCTGGCGGCCATCGTCGCCGGCACCAATGGCGCCACGGTGCGCGTGCCGCGTCTTCTGTTCGGCGCCGCCCAGGCGATTGTCGGCGGCCTCGTCGCCAGTTCGATCTCGGCCGACATCTTTCCCGTCTTTTACCAGGAATGGCCGCTGTTTCTCGGCGTCGTGGTGGCCACCGTCACAGCCTCCAGCCTGCTCGGCTGGCTGATCAGCCGCTGGCGCATCCTGCCCGGCACCACCGCCGTCTGGGGCTCGTCGCCAGGTGCCGCCACCGCCATGGTGCTGATGGCCGGTGCCTTCGGCGCCGACCAGCGCCTCGTCGCCTTCATGCAGTACCTGCGCGTCATCTTCGTTTCGATGACGGCGGCGCTCGTCGCCAAGATGTGGGTCGACACGTCGGGCGTCGAAATCCCGCCCATTATCTGGTTTCCGCCGATCGACCGCCAAGCTTTCGCCGCCACCATCGGCATCGCACTTGTCGGCGGCCTGGCGGGAAAGCTTTGCGGGCTGCCCTCGCCCTTCTTTCTCGGCACCTTCATCTTCGGCACCGTCATCCATCTCGGCCTTGGCGTGGAGATGCAATTGCCGCAATGGCTGCTGGCCTTGAGCTACGCGATGGTCGGCTGGTCGATCGGCCTGAACTTCACCCGACCGATCCTGCGCCATGCGACGCGCGCCTTGCCGCAGATCATCGCCTCGATCGTGGCGTTGATCGCCTTTTGCGGCGGCCTTGCCTTCATGATCAGCCATCTGCTCGGCATCGATCCGCTGACCGCCTACCTGGCGACCAGCCCCGGTGGCATGGACAGCATCGCCATCATTGCCGCCGCCGCGCAGAACGTCGACATCTCCTTCGTCATGGCGCTGCAATCGGCGCGCTTCCTGATCGTGCTGCTGGTCGGCCCGAGCGTGGCGCGGCTGGTGGCGAGAAGCGTCAGGCAATAGAGCAAGGTCGCCCGTGGTTGGCCGAACCCCGACCAGCGTTGCCGCTGTGTGACAGCACCCGGCAGTCTGCGCACAAGTCCCGAAAAAATACTTGACTCACATACTCATATTTGAGAGCGCGGGAGCGCAATCCTGCATGAGACAGTGGAGACGAGTTGATGCGAACGCGGCCGACGACATGGCGCCTGGGGATATCATTGCTGGGCGGTACGGCGATGCTCGGCCAGCCTGGCGCCGCACGCGCCCAGGACAGCGAGACTGCCCCCGTCCTTGGCAAGATCGAGGTCACTGCGCAGAGCAACGAGATCCTAGTTCAGGATGGCTACGTCGCCAAGAAGGACCGCATCGGCACCAAGACCGATACGCCGATCGCCAGGATTCCACAGGCCATTTCGGTGGTGACGCAGAAGCAGATCGAGGACCAGAAGCCGCGCACACTGAACGAAACGCTCGGCTACACGGCCAGCGCCAATCCCAACAGCTTCGGCTTCGACACCCGCTACGACGCGTTCTTCCTGCGCGGCTTCCAGGCCTTCTACAACGGCATGTTCCGCGACGGGCTGCGCCAGTACAACGGCCCCTCCGCCTGGTTCAAGACCGAGCCCTACGGCATTGAGGGCGTCACCATCCTGAAGGGCCCGGCATCGTCCCTTTACGGCGTCAGCGGCCCGGGTGGCATCGTCAATGTCGTCACCAAGCGCCCCAAGGATGAGCCGTTCCGCGAAATCGAACTGCTTGCCGGCGAACACAACCGGTTCCAGGCCGCGCTTGACGCTTCCGGGCCGGTGACCGAGGACGGCAGCATCCTCTATCGCTTCACCAGCCTCGGCCGCAAAAGCGAGACCGAATTGCCTGCCTATCCCGACGACAAGATCTATCTGGCGCCGGCTGTCACCTTCAAGCCGGACGAGGATACGAAGCTGACAATCCTCGGCGAATATTCGAAATCGGTCACCGGCGGCACGGCGGCCTTCTACAATTCGAGCTATGGCGTGCTGTCCAACGTCTATGAGGGCGATCCGGCCTGGAACGATTTTGCCCAGAACCAGGGCCGTATCGGCTACGAGTTCGAGCACCGTTTCAACGACCTGCTGACGGTGCGGCAGAACCTGCGCTACAACGCCGTCGACAGCGACATCGAGTACGCAGGCCACTACTCGATCGGCGCCGACCAGCCACTGCAGCGCTACTGGGGCCACTACACCGAGAACATGAAGAACTTCGTCGTCGACAACATGGCGCAGTTCGAGTTCGACACCGGCCCGGTCAAGCATACCGCTGTCGGCGGCATCGACTATGCCTGGTCGGACTATGATGCCGGCAGCGGTCTGTCCTATGTCTCGGTCGACGACATCAAGGCGGCTGCGGTTCCCCACTCTGGCGGACAGGAGATGAACCAGCTCGGCGCCTACCTGCATGACCAGATGGAGTGGAACGACTTCACCCTGTTCGCCAGCGGCCGCTACGACTGGGTCGACACCACCTCCACCGCCGCCGATTTCAGCACGTCGAAGCAGAAGGACAGCGCCTTTTCGGGCCGGCTTGGCCTGTCCTACCAGACCGAATGGGGCATCACGCCCTATGTCAACTATTCGACCTCGTTCTCGCCAAACATCGGCTTCGTCTATGACGACGTCTCCAGCACTGTCGGCCGCGTCGCCCGCCCGACCATCGCGACGCAGAAGGAGATCGGCGTCAAATACGAGATCCCGGACCACAATGCGACCGTCAGCGCCGCGCTGTTCGACATCGACCAGAAGGACGGCGTCGTCTTCGACGCCTCGACCGGCATCAACAAGCAGCGCCAGCTCGACCTGAATTCGCGCGGCGTCGAACTGGAGGCCAATGCCTCGCTCGACAACGGCTTCAGCTTCATCGCCTCCTACACCTATCTGCGCGTCAGGATCGAGCGCGGCGCCGAAGGAACCGATGGGAACGAGCTGTCGGCGACGCCGAACCACATCCTGTCGCTATGGGGCCACTACCAGTTCGAGAACGGCACGCTGGAGGGACTGGGGCTGGGCGCGGGCGTGCGCGTCGCCGGCTCGAGCTATGGCGACGACACCAACACCTTCAAGAACGACGCACGCGCCTTCGTCGACGCCTCGCTGTCCTACGATTTCGGCACCCGCAACCCGAAGCTCGAAGGCGTCAAGCTGCAGGTCAACGCCAAGAACCTGTTCGACAACCGGCAGACCATCTGCTCGGCCGGCTATTGCTACCGCGACGAGGGCCGCTCGCTGTTCGCCAGCCTGCGCTATCGCTTCTGAAGGCAGGCTAGAGCCACATCGGGATGTGCTCTATCTTATTGTTTGAGCATGATCTTTCCCGAAAACCGGACGCCACTTTTCGGGATCATGCTTTAGCCTGCCCTCGGATGGTGGCAGGCGACGAAGTGGTTCTTGTCGACGAGCGAAAGCACGGGACGTTCGTGGCGGCACATCGAAGTCGCCGCCACGCAGCGCGTATGGAAACGGCAGCCTGACGGCGGGTCGAGCGGGCTCGGCAAATCGCCCTTGAGTATGATCCGCTGGGCCGGCCGGTTGTCGACGTCGGGAACCGGCACCGCCGAGCGAAGTGCTATGGTGTAGTGATGGCGCGGCGCAGAAAAGACAGCGTCGACCGGTCCGGTTTCGACGATCGAGCCCATATACATCACCGCCACCCGCGACGAGAACTGCCTGACCACCGAGAGGTCGTGGGCAATGAACACGTAGGTCAGGTTGAACTCGTCGCGCAGATCGGCCAGCAGGTTGATGATCTGCGCCTGGATCGACACATCCAGCGCCGATACCGGTTCGTCGGCAACGATCAACCGCGGCCGCAGTGCCAGGGCGCGCGCGATGCCGATGCGCTGGCGCTGTCCACCCGAGAATTCATGCGGAAAGCGCTGGGCATGCTCGGGAAGCAGCTCGACGCGGACCAACAGATCCTCGACGCGATCCGCCATTTCCGATCGCGACAGTTTTTCGTGAACGCGGAACGGGTCGGCCAGGAGATCGCCGACGCGGCGGCGTGGGTTGAGCGAGGCGGCCGGGTCCTGAAACACCATCTGCATCTGGCGGCGTATCGGCCGAAGCTGCCGTTGCGAGGCCTTCGTTATGTCCCGGCCCTCGAATTCCAGCGACCCGGAGGTGATTTCGGTGAGCCGGACGAGGCAGCGCCCCAGCGTCGATTTTCCGCAGCCCGACTCGCCGACGATGCCAAGCGTCTCGCCCGGGAAAATGTCGAGCGAGATCTGCTCCACGGCATGGACGATCCGCCGTTGAAAGGGCGAGCGCCCCACCGGATAGTGTTTCGACAGATCGCTGGTCCGCACCAGCGGCTTTGGCCTGGTCTCGATCATGCCGGCACGGCCCCGGCGGCAAGCGTCCGGCGCAGCTCCTGGCGCCTGTCCTGCGGAAGAAAACAAGCCGACCGGTGTCCTCCCGCACCGCCAAGCGAAGGCTGCGCGGCACAGGCATCATGCCGGAACGCGCAGCGCGGCCCGAAGGCGCAGCCCTGCGGCATCTGGCTCAGTTTCGGCGGACTGCCGGGAATGGCCGTCAGCCGCGCGGGACGCGGACCGTGCATCGGCGGAATCGAACCGAACAGGCCCCATGCGTAGGGGTGAAGCGGCTCGCGGAAAAGCTGCCCCTTGCCGCCTTCCTCGACAACGCGCCCGGCATACATCACCAGCACGCGATCGGCGACTTCGGCGACCACGCCAAGGTCATGGGTGACCAGGATCACGGCGGATCCGAACTCATCGCGCAATCGACCGATCAGCTCCAGGATTTGCGCCTGCACTGTCACGTCGAGCGCCGTCGTCGGCTCATCGGCGATCAGCAGCGCCGGATTGCACGACAGCGCCATGGCGATCACGGCGCGCTGGCGCATGCCGCCGGACAGCTGGTGCGGGTAACGGTCGACGGCACTGTCGGGGCTCGGCAAGCCAACCGCGTCGAGCAAGTCCACCGCCCGCTTGCGCGCGGCAGTGCGCGACACCCTTTCATGCGCGCGGATCTGCTCGATGATCTGGTCGCCGATCGTATGGACCGGTGTCAGCGCCGTCATCGGATCCTGGAAGATCATCCCTATCTGCCGGCCGCGAACGGCGTCGAGCGCACGGCGCCTGAGCCCCAGCAACTCCTGGCCGAGAAAACGCACCGACCCGGTGACGACGGCGTTGGGGCTGCTGATCAGCCCCAGGATGGCAAGCAAGGTCTGGCTCTTGCCCGAGCCGCTTTCACCGACGACGCCGATGATTTCGCGCCGCTCGAGCGAAAACGAGACGCCGCTGACGGCAGGCACCACACCACCCTCCGTGCGAAACGAGACGCACAGGTTCTCGACGACCAGCAGCGGCTTGTCAGTGGGCATCTCTAACCCTCGGATCGATGAAGACAAAGGCGACGTCGACGATGAAATTGGCCATGACCACGAAGAACGAGGCATAGATGACTGTCGCCAGGATCATCGGCAGATCGAGCGTCTGCAAGGCCCCGTAGGTGAGCTTGCCGACCCCTTGCAGGCCGAAGACCACCTCCGTCAGCAAGGCGCCGCCGCCGACCAGGGCGCCGAAATCGAGCCCGAACATGGTGACGAAGGCGACGAGCGAGGTTCTGAGCCCATGATGCATCAGCACCCGCCGCTCGCCGATGCCCTTGGCGCGCGCGGTTCGGATGAAATCCTCCTGCATGGTCTCGATGATCGAGGCCCGCAGCACGCGGCCGTAAAGCCCGATGTAGAGCGTGGCGAGCGTGAACCAGGGAATGACCAGCGCCTTGAACCAGCCCCAGGGATCTTCGGTGAAGGGAATATAGCCGAGCGGCGGCACCCACGAGAACAGCCAGCTGTCATGCCAGCGGCTCTGTGTGACCAGATTGGCGACTTCGCCCAGCCAGAAGACCGGAATCGACACGCCGATCAGGCTGAGGATCATCAGCGTCCTGTCGAGCCATGTGCCGCGCGTCGCTCCGGCGACCACGCCGACGATCAACCCGCCGAGAACCCACAAGACTGCAGCGCCAAGCACCAGCGACAAGGTGATCGGGATCGCCTCGAGCACCGTTGGAACGACCTTCTGGCCGCGATTGACGAAGGAGGTGAGGTCACGGCTGATGAAGAGCCGCTCCATCATCAGCGCGTATTGGACGGGCAGCGGCCGGTCGAGGCCGAAATCGTGCCGCACCTGGACCAGCGTCTCCTGCGATGCGTTGCGCCCGGCAATGCGCGCCGACGGGTCGGCGCCAGGAGTGGCGAAAAAGATCAGGAAGGCGACGACGCTGATGCCGAACATCACCAGCACCATTTGACCCAGCCTGGACAGGAGCGCCGTCAGCATCAGGCGACCCTGATCGACGATTTCGGGTCGAGCGCGTCGCGCACCCCGTCGCCCAATATGTTCAGCGCCAGCACGCAGATGACGATTGCCATCCCTGGCGCCAGGGCGACGATCGGGCGCGAATAGAGAAGCCCTTGGCCGTCCTGGATGATCGTTCCCCAGCTGGCGTCGGGCGGCTGCACGCCGATCGACAGGAAGGACAGCGAGGATTCGGTCATCATGTTCAGCGCCAGGATGAGTGGCACGAAGACGATGACCCGGGTGATCACGTTGGGTAGGATATCATACAACAGGATGCGCCAGGGCGACGCACCGATGCCGATCGCCGCCGTGACGAACTCGGCCTGCATCAGCGACAGGACATGACCGCGGATGGGTCTGGCGACATAGGGGACATAGACGATGCCGATGATGAAGATCGGCAGCCAGAGACTGCCGGAGCGGATTTCGATCGGCCCGATGGTGATGCTTTGCGTGATCAGCACGATGGACAGCGAAATCGCCAGCAGGAAGATGGGAAACGCCCATAGCACATCGAGGATGCGCGACAGCAAGGTATCGACCAGCCCGCCGAAGAAGCCGGAGACGACGCCGAGCAGTGTCGCCAGGCCAAGGCATATCGCCGCCGCGGCGCCGGCGATCAGCAGCGAATTGCGCCCGCCGTAGAGCAGGCGCGCGGCGACGTCGCGGCCCTGGTTGTCGGCGCCCAGCATATAGGGCCCGAAATCCCAGGTCGGTCCGAGCGGCGTGAACCCCAGGCCGAGCCCCTCGGTCGAAGGTTCCAGCACCTGCCTGGTCTCGCCGTTAATGACGATCTCGCCATTGAGATTGGTGGCGAAAGGATCGGTCCGCGCCACATGGCGGGCGTAGAGGGGGGCGGCCAGGCAAGCAGCAGTGATCAGCACCAGCACACCGAACGCCATGATGGCGGCCCGATCGGCCTTGAGCTTGCGCCACGCGGTGCGCCATGGCCCCTCGGCACCCCGGCGGCTCCGAACCAGCGCTTGCCCGCCACTCGTATTGTCCATGATGGGTATGAATTTCAGATCGGCGGGAAAAGCAACCGCGGCGGAGGATTGCGCATCGCTCCGCCGCGGATCGGATTGGGCCTGATCACTCAACCCACGATCACTCGACCCAAGACTGGCTCATGATCCAGTAGAATTGCGGGCTGAAGACGAAATTCTTCAGCCGCGGCGAGATCAGGTCGACGCGCTTGGGCGTGAAGAGCACGGCCACGGGTGCTGCGTCGGTCACCGCCTTGTCGACGGCCGTCCACAGCTGCGCACCCTTGGCCGGATCCGCGATCATGCCGGTCTGAGCCTCGGCCATCTTTTGGTCGATCGACTTGTCGCAGAAGCCGGAGATGTTGACCGAGGCGTCCGAGCCGGGCGTGAACGAGGCGCAGCTGAACAGCACCTGCAGGAAATCCGAAGGCGCCGGATAATCCTGGAACCACTGCGAGATGGAAATCTGCACCTTGTTGTTGGTGTTCTGGATGTAGGTGAACTGGATGTTCTGGGAGATTGGCTTGACCGAGGTCTTGTAGCCCAGGCCGTTCAGCACATCCTGCAGATACACGCCGATCGATTTCGACACCTCGGTGTCCTCGGTGATGATCGTCACCTCCTGGCCGGCCGTTCCGGAGGCGGCGATCAGCGCCTTGGCTTTCTCCAGATCAGGTGCGGACCATTTCTCACCAGGATTGGCCGAGAACGGGCAATAGGGTGCGTAGGACGGGAAATTCGGCGGCAGGATCTGGCACGACGGCTGCGCCAGGTTGCTGCCACCGAACAGCTTGACGATGGCGGCGCGATCGATGGCGTAGTTGACGGCCTGCCGCACGCGGATGTCGTTGAAGGGCGCGAGGTTGGTGTTCATCGGCGCATACCACATCGCCGTCAGCGGATGCACGGACACCTGCTTGGCGTATTTGGTGCCCAGTTCCGCCAAACGGTCCGCCGGCGGCGGATCGAACATCCAGTCGGCCTGGCCGTTCTCCACGGCGGTGACCGCCGCCTCGTCGGTGAGACCGAAGCCATAGTCTATCTCGTCGGGATATCCGGCCGGCTGCGCCTCCTTGCTCCATTCCTTGAAATGCGGATTGCGCACCATCTTGAGCAGGCTGTTGGGATCGTAGCTGGCGATCATGTAGGGCCCGGTGCCGGGGATGGGCACGGTCCCGGAATCCTTGAGCGGCGCTTCGGCGGGCAGGATCGCCGCATGCGGGATCGAAATCTTCTGCAGGAAATCGGGATCGGGCGCCACCAGATTGAAGGTCACGGTGCTTGCCGCCTCGTCGGCGACGACGCCGCCCTCGAGCGTGCAGGTCGCCGGCGTCTTGAGGCATTTGTCGGCGCCGACGATGCCGTTGTAGAGCGTGCCCGTGGTTGGACCGCTGATCTTGAACATGCGCTGGAACGATGCCACGACATCGGCCGTCGTCAGGTCCGATCCGTCGGCGAACTTGATGCCCTTGCGCAGCGTGAAGACGTATTTCTTGCCGCCGTCTTCAGGCTTGGGCAAGCTCTCGGCCAAGTCCGCCACCACCTCGAAACCGGTCTTGTCGCCGGTCTTGCGGAAGGTCACCAGCCCGTCATAGAGGATGTAGTTGATCTGGAAATATTGCAGCGTGTAGTTGATGTGCGGATCGATCGTGCCGGCAGCGGCGTTGGCGAGAAGCTTGAGCGTTCCGCCGACCTTGCCTTCCTGTGCGGCGGCACCGGTGACGGGCGCCATCAGCATGAGGCCAGCCAGGCCGACACCGGCCATCATTGCGCTAAGAACCTTCCGGGATCGCATCGTCTTGCTCCTCTTGGGAAAGTGGGTGATCCGCAACGTGCGCCAGGCACACGCCGGACCGTGATCCATCGCACACAGCCTATGGCGCGCGAAACCCGGCGGGATAGCTGTGAATTAAGATAGTTTTGGCACGCGGACGCGTCGCGGACAACAAGCCGTGACCGCGTATTGCTCATTTGTTGGGCATTTGGTGAACATGCCCGTTTGACAAACATTGGCTGGCGAGTAAGCTTTTGCTCATGCAGGGCGTGTCCGGCGATTTCGAAAGTGAATTTCACATAGGGATGGATGTCGACGCCGCGATGGCGGCAGCGATGCGTGTGCTTGCGCCCGCCGGCTTCACCTCGCTGATCTACGACTATACGCCGGTCCCGGTCAGCCACGATGGCGAATTGATCACGCCTTCGCTGATGGCGCTCGCCAACGTGCCGTCGGGCATGCAGGATCTCTGGTGCAAGGGTGGCTACTATCAGCTCGATCCGGTGCAGGAGGCGGCACTCGCGGTGTCACGACCGTTCCTGTGGTCGCACAAGGGGTTGCAGAGCCCGGTCATGCGGCGCATCCTCCAGCGCAAGCATGATCCGGTGGTGGGCTACCTCCTGGACACCAAGATGACATGCGGCGTGACGGTACCCATCCGCTTCGACGGCGGCGATCTCGCTACCTTCACCGCGATCCGCCTCGATCCGGAGCCGAATTTCGAAGCCGAGGCACAGATGATGTTGCCTGGCATTGGCGACCTTGGCCACCTGTTCCATGACTGCGTCTATGCCGGCTTCGACCAGCGCACCAGGACAAGCCAGTATTTCCACCTGACATCGCGGGAGCGACAGTGCCTGAGCCTGGCGGCTTGCGGGTTGACGGCCAAGCAGATCGCCCATGAGATCTGCCGCAGCGTGCCGACCGCGACGCTGCATCTCAACGCCGCCAGCCGCAAGCTCGGCGCCCGCAACCGCTTCCATGCCATCGCCCTGGCGGCCCATTACCGGTTGCTCGCGCCGATCGGCCAGGGCCAGAACCTGTCCCGCCAGATCCGTCAAAACTAACGTTATTGCTAGCTGGTCGCCTGCCGGTCCGCCTCTATACCCTTTGCCGTGAACAACGTCGGAGACCGCTGATCGGCGGTCGCCGCCGAGCCAGCCAGGCGGAGGAACACGATGGACGATCTTGCAGTATCGGAAGGTTTCAGCGTCTACGGGCCATACAGGACCTGGTACCGTGTGACGGGAGACCTTGGCTCCGCCAGGCTGCCGTTAGTCGTTGCCCATGGCGGGCCCGGCTGTACCCACGACTATGTCGACAGCTTCAAGGACATTGCCGGCTTCGGCCGCGCCGTGATCCATTACGACCAGATCGGCAACGGCCGATCCACCCATCTACCGGACAAGGGCGGCGACTTCTGGACGGTCGAATTCTTCCTTGGCGAACTGGATGCGCTGCTTGCCCATCTGGGCATCCAGCAGCGCTACGCCCTGCTCGGCCAATCCTGGGGCGGCATGCTCGCCGCCGAGCACGCGGTGCGCCGGCCAGCGGGCCTCAAGGCCCTGGTGCTCGCCAACTCGCTTGCCTCGATGAAGCTGTGGGTCGAAGGCGCGGGGCAGCTGCGCGCGGAGCTGCCGGCGGCGGTGCGGCAGGCGCTCGATCGCCACGAAGCGGACGGCACGACGGACCATCCCGATTATCTCTCGGCGACCCGGGCGTTCTACGACCGGCACGTCTGCCGCGTCGTGCCTTGGCCGGCGGAGGTGGCGCGCACCTTCGCCGCCATCGACGCCGATCCCACCGTCTATCACACCATGAACGGTCCCAACGAATTCCACGTCGTCGGCACCATGCGCGACTGGACGATCATCGACCGGCTGCCGCTGATCGAGGCGCCGACATTGGCCTTTCGCGGCTTTTTCGATGAAGCCACGCCAGCCTGTGTCCAACCCTTCCTCGACCATATTCCCACGGTCGAGGGCCATGTCTTCCCGCTCTCGAGCCACATGCCGCATGTCGAGGAAAGGCAGGATTGCATGGCTGTCACCGAGGCCTTCCTGGCCCGCCATGACTGACGCAAGTCGCCCAAAAGTGACCCCAGTTATTCGTCGTCGCCCTCATCATCACCCTGCGCGCTCCGGCGCCAGTAGGCGGTGACCAGGTGCCGGTCGCGCGACAGGCCCCATTGCTTGCGCACGATCTTGCGGATCTCGCGGAAATCGCCGAATTCGCAACCGGCCCAGACATGGAGGCCGTCGGCAAGCGCCATGTGGCTGCGCTCGCGCAAGGCGGCCGGCAACAGGCCGGCGGTGCCGGCCTCGCGACCATGCCGGTAAAGCCAGGTGACGTCGATGTTGTCCCCTTGCGCCAGCGCGATGCGGTCCTCCGGGCCATCGACCTCGATGAGGACCTCGGCGCGGGTTGACGGCGGCAGATGCTCGAGGATCCGGCCAATGGCGGGCAGTGCGGTGTCGTCGCCGAGTAGAAGCAGGGTCTCCGCCACGGGGGTGTCGCCGCCGCCAGGTCCGATCATGCCGATGACGTCTCCCGCCCGCGCGTTTTGCGCGAAGGTGGCGGCTGGCGTGTCATAGCCGGGGTGCAGCACGAAATCGACATCGAGCCAGCCGCTTGCGGCATCCACCGCCCGGATCGTGTAGACCCGCACGGCAAGGGCATCGTGGCCCGAGGGCCAGACCAGCAGCCCGTCAACGCCCATCGACGGCCAGACCGGCCGCCTGCCGCGTGGCGGCAGCAGCAGCCGCATATGCAGGCCGCCATGCGTAAACCGGGCGAGATCCCTGCCGGCGAAGCGCAGGCGCTGCATGTGCGCCGAAATCCGCGTCGACGACATCACCGTGATCTCGCGGAAGAACACCGGCATGCCGGCATCGCTGCCATCGCCTTGCCAATGGATGCCGCTGGTCGTGCCGAGATGTTCGGCGATATGGCCGGCGACCGTCATCTTCATGTAGGACAGGCAGGTTTCGTCTTGCGCCGCGACCTGGATCAGCACGCTTTCATCTTCGAGCGTAGCGCTCAACGAACCGTAGTAGAGGCGAAGCTCCCATCGGTTGGCGATGCCGGTGTCGATCTCGAATTCGCCGTGCTCGGCGCGCAGCCGGTCCATCACCGACCTGATCGCCTCGTCGCTGATACGGGTTAGCGCGCTCAGTTGGTCCATGCTCGAGCCTTTCGATAGCGGTTGAAACGAAGCCGCCAGAAAGATCTCAGCGTCGTCCCATCGTCGGGCATGCCACAGCGTCGCCGGCGTTTCCATAGCAAACTTGATGAAAGTAATCATATTTTGGCGAGACGTCAGGGAAGTCACAAGACCGTGAGCCGCTCGGCTTCCTGGCCTATCGCCCGACAGCAAGCCGCTCAGGAAGGAAGTCGACGAAGACGCGAACCTTCGGCGACAGATAGCGGTTGGATGGCCACAGCATCCTGAACTGGCCGCGGCCATCGATATGGTCGTCGAGAATGGTGCTCAGTTTGCCCGCCTGCAGCGCCTCGCTGACCAGTGAAAGTCAGGCGATGACGAGGCTCGCTATGCGATCGCCGTGCAGCGTGAAGGTCATGTCGCCCTCGCCGTTGAAGCCGTTGCCTGTGACGGCGATGCGGACGCGATAGGTGCCTTCGGCCGCCGCGATACGGACGATGCGGAGATGGGACTGCACGCCGATATTGTCCGACTGGTTCCAGCCCGCGATCTGCTCGCGGCCCTGGAAAGACCGGCCCCAGTCGCTCAACGATGCGTCTGATGTGAACGTGTCGAGAAAGGCTTCCGTGTCGCCGGCATTGGTGGCTTCCAAAAAGTGGCGGATGGGGTCGGGTATGGTCATTCGTCTGTGCCCAAGGTGCGTTGAGATTCAGGTCTGGCTGAGTCGAAAATGGTGGTTTCCGAGAACCGGAGCGGAGCGTACTTAGGTACGTGAGCACCGGAAGCGCAGGAAGCCGCCATTTGCAGGCCAGCCTCACCTGAATATCAATGCACCTCAATCCAGCCTGTGCATCAGATCGTCATCCAGCCAGCGGCCGAAGAAATAGACCAGTTGCTTGTGCCACCACGGCCAGTCATGGCTGACATCGCCGCCCCAATAGTCGACCCAGGCGGGAATCGACTTGTCGCGCAGGATCTGTTCCAACCGGCGCGTCTCGACCAGCATCCGCTCCTCCCAGGCGCCCTGCCCGCAGCAGAAGATCAGCCTGAGCGCCTTCAGGCGGGCGAGCAGCTTGGGATCGACGATGCCGGGGAGATAGTCGAGCGGCGAGTTGTAGAAGATGTCGCCTTCAAGCGCCTTGCCGAAGAAGTCGCGGGCCGAATAGACGCCCGACAGCGCGATGACGCCGCTGGCGAGTTCGGGAAAGCGGAAGACGAAGTTCGACGAGTGGTAGCCCCCCATCGAACAGCCGCAGAATAGCGGCTTCAGCTTGCGCCCGCCATTGGCTTGCGCGGCCGTGGACAGGAATTCCGGCAGCGCCTCCTCGCGCACGTAGCGGAAATAGGCCTCGTGGCGAGCGATACGGTGGGCGGCGTCGGCATGCTTGTCGAAGAAGGATTCCGAATCGATGCCGTCGACCGTGAACAGCTGGATGCGGCCGGTGTCGATGAACTCGGCCAGCGCGCCGACCCCGCCGGAATCCTCGAATTGGTAGAACCGCCCTTGCGAGGTCGGGAACACCACCACCGGCCGGCCGGCATGGCCGTAGCGCTTGTATTCCATGTCGCGGTCGAGATTGCGGGCGAAAGTCTTGTGATAGGAGATGTCCATCGCCTCACGCCTTTTCCGCGTGGATGTAGGCGACCGCGTCGCGCAGCGCCGCTTCGTCCTTCGAGCGCATCTGGTAGGCGTAATTTCCCATGGCGCGGCTGAAAACCTCTTCGATGGCCTGATGGTGGACGATCTTGTCGCGATGGGCGGCTAGCACGTCCTCATGGCTGTGCAAATAGCTGAGGCGCCGCTTACGGCTGGCATAGGCGGTGAAATACTTGCCCTCATACGGCCCGCCGGCGGCATCCCTGACCACCATGTCGGCCCAGGCGGCATAGACGTCGATGTCGAAGGTGTAGTTGATGGCATCGGTCATCCAGGCGCCGGGCGGGCGCATGTTGACCTCCAGCGCGATGACGCGGTCGTCCTTGGTCTCGAACAGCTCGATGTGGAAGAAGCGCTCGCGCACGTCGAACGCCTTCAGGATCTTGCGGCCGGCCTCCTCGACCGCCGGGCTGATCTTGGGAAAGCAGGTGTAGCTCATGTGGCGGTCCTTGTTGACCACCTCCATGACGCTCTGGTCGTAGCGGTGGCTGGCGGCCAGCACCACCTCGCCATCGCGGTTGACCAGCCCGTCGAAAGTCACCACCAGCCCCTCGATGAACTGCTCCATGACGAAAGTCACATCCTCGGGCTTGTCCCTGAAGAACTGGTCGAGCTCGCTGGCGTTGGAAATCTTGAAGGTGTTCGAGGCGCCCGAGCCGCTGTCGGGCTTGACCACCACCGGATAGCCGACGCGGCGGATGAAGGTCATGGCGCCGGCCCGGTCGGAGCATTTGCGCTGCGCGATGGTGTCGACGCCGCTCTTGCGGAAGAAGGCGCGCATGCGGCTCTTGCGCTTCAAATTCTTTACGAAATCGAGCTTGGTGCCATAGATGTTGAAGTCGGTGCGGATGTTGGCTTCCAGCTCCAGCCAGTGCTCGTTGAGCGATTCAAAACGATCGATACGGCCCCATTTGTGGATGAAATGCCCAATCGCCCGGAACACCGGATCGTAATCCTCCATGTCGGGGACGCGGTAATATTCGCTGAGCGCCGCCTTCAGCTTGCCGTCGAGCGCCTCATAGGGTGCGTCGCCGATGCCCAGCACCCTGGCCCCGGCCTTCTTCAAGCGGTCGCAGAAATCCGCGCCATTGACGGGAAAATGCGGCGAGAAGAACACGAAATTCATGGATGACCCCTCCCGGCAACAGGACATCGCAGCCCCTTCGACGCCCAAGTCTGGCGCATTTGCAGCGCGTGGGGAAGAGCACTCACGTTAGCGATAATATCCAACCGAACCCGGTCCGCCATGCGGCCCCACTTGCCTCCCACAAGCCGCTCCTGTATGAGAACCGCCATGAACACGCGCACCACCAACGCTTCCCGTCCGACCGGTTTTTCCGGTGAGACCGTGCGCGCGCTGGCTTCGACCCTGCTTCTTCTCGGCCTTATCGGCGATCGCCGGGTTCGCTGAAGGAGCGCCCGGCGGTCGAACCGCCGCTCAAGCACATGCTCCTTGGCCAGTCTCAAAATTGGCACGTCACATCAAGCGAACGAAATTCTGGTAAAGGCGCCGCTCGCCATCAAGCCATCTGAGGGTGGATCCGTGAGCCGCCGGGAGAAACGACGATGAACGCACGAGAAGAAATCCGCTCCCATGCCGCGGTAGCCGGCAAGGATGCGGCAAAGGGCACGCCCGACATGGCAGCCCGGGGCATGCCGGACGCAGCCCGCAAATATCAACCCTACCCCACCGTTGGCCTCACCGACCGCACCTGGCCCTCGAAGGTCATCGACAAGGCGCCGATCTGGTGCTCGGTCGACTTGCGCGACGGCAACCAGGCGCTGATCGATCCGATGGGCCACGAGCGCAAGGCGCGCATGTTCGGCCTGCTGCTCGACATGGGCTTCAAGGAGATCGAGATCGGCTTCCCGTCGGCCTCGCAGACCGATTTCGATTTCGCCCGTTGGTGCATCGAGGAAGGCAACGTACCCGCCGACGTCTCGCTGCAGGTGCTGGTGCAGTGCCGGCCGGAACTGATCACCCGCACCTTCGAGGCGCTCAAGGGCGCCACCAACCCGATCGTCCATTTCTACAATTCGACCAGTGAGTTGCAGCGCCGCGTCGTCTTCGAAAAGGACGTCGGCGGCATCAAGCGCATCGCCACCGACGCGGCCAAGATGATCACCGACATGGCGGCCAAGGCCGGCGGCGGCTATCGTTTCGAATATTCGCCGGAGAGCTTTACCGGCACCGAGCTCGAAGTGGCGCTGGAGATCTGCAACGCCGTCACCGAGATCGTCAGGCCGACGCCCGACAACAAGCTGATCATCAACCTGCCGTCGACGGTCGAGATGTCGACGCCCAACATCTACGCCGACCGCATCGAATGGATGTGCCGCAACCTCGACAACCGCGAGAACCTGCTGGTCTCGCTGCATCCGCACAATGACCGTGGCACCGGCATCGCCACCACCGAACTCGGCCTGATGGCCGGCGCCGACCGTGTCGAAGGCACGCTGTTCGGCAATGGCGAGCGCACCGGCAATGTCGACATCGTCACGCTGGCGCTCAACATGTACACGCAAGGTGTCGATCCGGGGATCGACTGCTCCGACATCAACCGGATGAAGGATGTCTACGAATATTCGAACCAGTTGAAGATCCCCGAGCGCCATCCCTATGTCGGCGAGCTCGTCTACACCGCCTTTTCCGGCTCGCACCAGGATGCCATCAACAAGGGCATGAAGGCGCTGAAGAAGGCCAACACGAGCCTGTGGGAAGTGCCCTATCTGCCGATCGATCCGGCCGATGTCGGCCGCAGCTACGAAGCGATCATCCGCATCAACTCGCAGTCGGGCAAGGGCGGCATCGCCTATGTGCTGCAGGCCGATTACGGCCTCAACCTGCCGCGTAATTTGCAGATCGAGTTCAGCCAGGAGATCCAGGCGATCACCGATGCCGAGGGCAAGGAAGTGCCGGTCAGGCGCATCTACGAGCGCTTCGTCGAGACCTATGTCGATCAGCCGGCCGCGCGGCTGAAATTCCTCGATCACCACACCTATCCCAGCACCGAGATCAAGGGCCGTCGCGTCGTCGAGGCGGTCATCCTCGACAACGGCAAGGAAGTGACGATCACCGGCACCGGAACCGGTCCAATCGACGGGTTCGTCGATGCGCTGTCGCGCCATCTCGGCATCGAGATGTCGGTGCTCGATTATTCCGAGCACTCGATGCAGCGCGGCTCGAACGCCTCGGCCATCTCCTATGTCGAGATGGAATATCCTGATGGCAAGCTGTTCGGCGCCGGCATCAATACCAACATCGTCGCCGCCTCGCTGGAAGCGGTGATGTCGGCGGCCAACCGTATCGTCGTCAAAAAGGCCGGTTGACGCACGACCAGAACGAAGGTCGGAACCCTCCCATTCGGTGACCGGTTCCGATCCTTCGCATCATTAACCACCAAAGAATTATCCGGTGGGGTACGTGATCGCATAATGGGTGCATACTTGTGTGGCGGTGCGGGAACTATATGATCGCGCCTCAACCTGTGCCGACTTCGAGAGGATCGACACTTGCAGCATGCCACGCCTGCCGCCCCCGCAGTGCGCGAGACACTGGAGCGACTGCTTGCCAGCCAAACGTTCGGACGATCTGAACGCGCGCGCAAGTTGCTCCGTTATCTTGTCGAACGCGAACAAGCCGGCGAAGCCGATAGGCTCAAGGGCTTCTCCATCGCTATGGATGTTTTCGGCAAGGACGGCGATTTCGATCCGTCCACCGATGCCGTGGTGCGGGTTCAGGCGGGCAGGCTGCGCGAGCTTCTGCAGCATTATTTTGCCAATGAGGGCATTGCCGAGCCGGTCCGCATCGCCATTCCGCGCGGCGGCTATGTTCCTGCCTATGAACTGAACGCGATCCGGTTGCCGGATGTTTCCGCGCTGAAGCTGGACGGCACTGTATCTGCAGATCGGGCCAACGACGCCAGCACGGGCATGCCGGATCCGGTTTTGCCGGCTTCCGCGACGCCCACCCCCTCTGTGGCGCGCCATCTCCGCTTCTTCTGGATGGCGATCACCCTGGTCATCGCCATGCTGGGCGTGCTGATCCTTCGTCAGGGCAGCAGCGCCTTGCTGACCGGCGGCGGCGACATGTCGGCAACGCTTGAGACCGCCGGCGCGACCAGCAGCATTGCGTCATCGGCAATGGCCGACGACCTGCCGCTCGTCCATATCGACGTCAAGGCCGAAGGCACTGACGCCAGCCGTGTCGCCGCGTCGCTGCGCGCCGGCCTGAGCGGCTTCGATACGATCGACTTCATCGGCCGCGACACCGTCACCGATCCGGCCGACGATGCCACCAGCTTCATATTCGACATCCTGCCTGGACCGAACGCAGGCGATATCACCATCGAACTGCAAAGCATGGCGTCCGGAAGGGTGCTTCTTTCACGCAATCTGACCCCTGCCGACAGCGCACCAGCCGCAGTCGAAGACCGTATCGCCGACATGCTGAGTTCGGCGCTTCCCGCCTCGGGCACGATCTACAACTATATCGAGCAGACCGGTGCGCCAAACGGTCTGACGCAATGCCTGCTGCTCAACGACAAATATTATCTCGACCAGAACGCCAGAACCCATGAGGCTGCCTATCGCTGCCTCGAAAATTTGGCCAATGGCGGAGCGACGTCCTCGCTCGTCTATTCGGAACTTGCGTCCCTGCAGGTCGAGGCGGTCTCCGATCATTACGCCTATCCGCCCAATGCGACGATTGAAAAGGCCGTGGAGTTTGCCCATCGCGGCGTGCAGATGGGACCGACCAGCCCTTATGCACATCGCGCCTACGGCTACGTCAGTTCGCGTCTCGGCAATACGTACGAAGCGATCCGCTGGATGCGCAAGGCCTACGAACTCAATCCCTACGATCTCGGCATGGCTGCCGCCTACGGCTACGGGCTGATTTTCGCCGGCCGATACGCGGAGGGAACGCCGATCCTGGCCCATGCGGCGGAGACCTTCAGCGGCCACTCGACATGGTGGGACTACGGGCTGTTCGTCGGCGAATTCATGCTCGGCGACATGAACAAGGCCGTCGCGGCCAGCATGGCACTGAGGACGACGGCAACGAAATCGCACTATCTGGCGGCGCGGCTGATCGGCGCCAAGGTTGCCGGACAGGATAATCTGGTGAGCACGCTGCTGGACGAACTGAACACCAAGTTCCCAAAATTTGCAGCCGATCCGCGCGCGACCTTCGTAGAGCGGAAATATCCGGCCGACCTGACCGACCGGCTGGTCCAAGCTCTGCGCGCCGCCGGACTCGGCAACGCAAGCTAGAAGCAATTCCAGGAAAAGTGACGAACCGCTCTATCTCCAATCGACATCCGCAGATTAGGCGCGCCGCGTCCCAATGGATTTCCTGCGCTCCAACAGCCGAATGCCGGTTGGTGGCCGAGTTCCGTCCGCAACCGTACAAATCGCGAAAATTTTACTGGTCATCACGCTAGACTAGGAGCAATTCAGCCACAGTTGGTGTCGCGCATCCTGCAATAACAAAAATCAGCTTTCATGACCGCATCGCTTTTTGCCGCCGAACAGGGTGCTGGCTCGAGGGCCATAGTCCTGCTGCATGGTTTCGGCGGCAGCCACGATGTCTGGCGCGAGGTGATTTCCTCCCTGGCTCCTGCCACGCACACGCTGGCCTATGATCTGCCGGGGCATGGGCTGTCGCTCGATTTTCCCGCGGCCGGTCCGGCCAAGGTAGCGGCAAGGGCCGTGCTCGCCGATCTCTCAGAACGGAGACTGAAGCGCGTTCATCTCGTGGGCCACTCGATGGGCGGCGCAGTGGCGATGCTGATGGCGCTGGCCGAGCCCGAAAAAGTCGCCTCGCTGACGCTTCTGGCGCCGGGCGGTCTTGGCCCCGAGATCAACGGCCCGCTGTTGCGCCGCTATGCCGGCGCAGCAGACCGGTCTGAGATTCGCGCCTGCCTTGCTGCCATGTCCGGCCCCCACAGCCCGCCCCCGGAGCGCATCGTGGACATGCTTTGCGAGATGCGCGGACGTCCCGGCCAGATGCCGAAGCTGACCGAGATCGCAGCCGCCATGACCTTGGACGATCGGCAAGGCGTCATCCCGCACGATCGTCTCGACGGGCTGAACATGCCGGTGATGGTGGCGTGGGGAACCGACGACGCGGTGCTGCCCTTTACCCAGGCGGATGATCTGCCGTCGCATTTTCATGTCCACCATGTGCTGGAGGCCGGCCATATGCTGGCCGAGGAAGCACCCGACCTCGTCGCCGAGATCATTCGCCGCAACACCAACCGGCGCGCCAGGCCACAGCGCCAGAAATTCGCTGCCGCGGCCAGCTGACCTTTCGCGCACAACACTTAAGCTGGACACGCCTCGATCCCGTTGATCTCGCCAGTGCATTTTGCCGGCGGCTGTGTTAACCCCGTGTTAACCAAACCCGCGAGGCAAACGCCGATGAAGGAAGCAGGCGAGAAGACCATCGATCCGTCGAAGCAACTGTCCGATGCCGTCCGTGATGTGAAGAATGCCTTCGCCGACCGCGACGACGTCGTCGTCGATATGCGCGAGGCCCATCGCATGCGCCTCGATCTGCTTGCCGCCGAACTGGCGCCGGTTTTTGCCGACGTTCCCGCCGACATGGACAATTTCGACTTTGTCGTCTCGTCCGGCTTGCAGCCGCGCCTGTGGATCGACGCCGTCAGCCATGTCGCCATGGGGCGCGACCGCCGCACCTATCGCTTCCTCAAGGACACCCGCATCGGCCGGGTGGTGCTTGCCGAATCGACCGAGATGAAGCCCGTTGCGGATCAGGTGACGCGCTATGTCGCCGAGCGGATCGTTGAGCGTCAGAGGATGATGGAAGGCGGGGTCGAACTGGCTGTCGCCGGCATGAAACGCGCCGATGTACTGGAAGCCGAACCGCCACTGCGGTCGACGACGCGCAGCAAGCGCTGGTCGGCCTTTCTGTCCGGCCTTGGCGTGATCGCCGCCGGCGCGCTGGTCGGACTGGCGGTGTCGGTCGTCCTGTTCTGGGACCGCATCGTCGCCATGGTTCTCAGCTTGCGGCCATAGCCGCGCCGGCCTCCGCGCCAAGCTCCAGCGTCTGCAGATCGGATGGCGGTATGGCAGGCCCGGTCAGGCCGCGCCGCGTCAGCCGGATCCGCCAATTGCCCTTTTCGCCATCGATGTCGAACAGATTGTACTGCGCCGCCGGGTGCTTGCCGCCCGGCGCCTGACCGGCGGCAGCGACGCCGACCACCGGAACCTTGGCGCCCCGGTTGCCGATGAAGAACAGCGACGGCAGATGCGAATGGCCGTGCAGGACAAGTTCGGCGCCATGGCCGCGGATGATCTTGTGGAAGCGGGCAATGCCGAACAGCCGCTTGTGCTGAGGGACGGCGCCGCGCACCGGCGGATGATGGATCATGATCGCGCGAAACAGCCCTTGTCTGGCCGTCGTGTCGAGCAGCTTGCCAAGCCGTTTCGCCTGACCCTCCATGAAGAAGCCGTTGGCCATGAACGGCGCCGTGGCACGCGCCGTCGAGACGCCGATCAGCGCAACATCGCCGCGCACGCGTAGATAAGGAAAGGCATTACGGTCGACCGGCGTGTTGATGCCGTCGCCGCTCATCCACGCCGCCCAGGACCGGCAGATTTTGTCGAAGGCGCCGGGCACATAGGCGTCGTGGTTTCCAGGAACGACTGAAACATCATGCGGCGATCCCAGCGTTTCCAGCCAGTGCCTGGCCATCTCGATCTCGCCGTCGAGCGCCAGATTGACTAGGTCGCCGGTGACGGCGAGGTGATCCGGCGTGTTCGCCTTGATGTCGGCGACGATCGCGTCGATGACGGCATCATGCATGTGGCGGCGGCGGTTGCGCTGCCAGTTGACGTAGCCGAGCACGCGCTTGGAGGCGAGATCACGATAGGATACATCGGGGAGCGGCCCCAGATGGACATCGGAAATATGCGCGAGCCTGAACATCCATCCTTCATAGGCGACGGGCGCCCCGCTTTCCACCCAAGGTTTCCTTTCCACCCACGGTTTCGCACCTAATGGAGACTGATCCGGAAAAGACCTTCCGCCAGACCGGTTGGGCGGGCCTCCGGGCCCGGCTGTTCCATCTCTATTTCGTGCTGCGGCGGCCGATGACGCTTGGCGTGCGCGGTCTCGTCCACGACACCGCGTCCAATTCCATCTTCCTCATTCGCCACACTTATGTGCCGGGCTGGCAGCTTCCCGGCGGCGGCGTCGAAGCCGGCGAGACGCTTGCCGAGGCGCTGGCGCGCGAACTGGCCGAGGAAGGCAACATCGCACTGACTTCGCCGCCGGCGCTGAAGTCGATGCATTTCAACCGTCGCGCCAGCCGGCGCGACCATGTCGGTTTCTATCTGATCGAGCATTTCAGCCAGACGACGCCGAAGCTGCCGGACCACGAGATCGCCGAGTCCGGCTTCTTTCCCCTGGACCGTTTACCGGAAGGCACGACGCCAGCGACGCTACGGCGGATCGCCGAGGTTTTTGGCTGCGAGCAGCCCTCGCCCTACTGGTAGGTCACGCCGCTTTCTTGAACCGCATGCGGTCATGCGGCGCGCCATAGTCGAGTTCCGGGCCAACCGGCACGATCCGCGTCGGATTGATGGTCTCGTGGCTGCCGTAATAATGCGCCTTGATGTGGTTGAGGTTCACGGTCCCGGCGACGCCAGGCACCTGGTAGAGGTCGCGCAGATAGTTGGACAGGTTCGGGTAGTCGGCGATGCGGCGCAGATTGCATTTGAAATGCCCGACATAGACCGGGTCGAAGCGCACCAGCGTGGTGAACAGCCGCCAGTCGGCTTCGGTGATGCGATCGCCCACCAGATAACGTTGCTTTGAGAGGCGGTCGTCCAACGTGTCGAGAGCCGAGAACAGTTCGCCGAACGCTTCCTCATAGGCGCCTTGCGTGGTGGCGAAGCCGGCGCGATAAACGCCGTTGTTGACGGCGGGATAGACCAGCGCGTTGATCGCATCGATCTCGCCGCGCAGCGCCTTCGGATAGAAATCGAGGCTGGCATCGCCCCATTCGTCGAAGGCCGAATTCAGCATCCGGATGATCTCGGAGGATTCGTTGGAGACGATGGTCTGCTCCTTTTTGTCCCACAGAACCGGCACCGTCACCCGGCCCGAATAGGCAGGATCGGCCCTGGTGTAGATCTGGTGCAGAAAGTCGAGGCCGTAGAGCGTGTCGCCGGTTGCGCCATCCTGCGCCGCGAACGTCCAGCCATTGGCGCCCATGAAATGATGCACCACCGACACCGAAATGATGCCTTCCAGCTTCTTCAGCGCGCGCAAGATCAGCGTCCGGTGCGCCCACGGGCAAGCAAGCGAGACGTAGAGGTGATAACGGCCAGGCTCTGCCTTGAAGCCGCGGCTGCGGCCCTCGGCCGGCGTCCCGTCGCGGGTGATCCAGTCGCGCCACTGCGATTGCGCCCGCACGAACTTGCCGCCGCTATCCTTGGTGTCATACCAGCGGTCCTGCCATTTGCCTTCGACCAGCAATCCCATCGAATGTCCTTTCCTGCTTGGCTCCCATGTAGGGTGCGAAGCCACGCCGTGGAAATCACCTAGCGCTGAACAGACCGTCAAGCGGACGGGTGGACCAGCAAGCCGCCGATTGCAGCGGCAAGAAATTGATGCTAGCGGACAATCCGCATGTTCGACTTTGCTTGGATCCGGTTTGACCGACGACGAAAGGGCGCCCGCGCTTGATGAAGCGCTGACTGGCGAATGCTGCCGTTTGCAGCAAACCTTTCCTCCGATACCGGAACGCAAAGACCATGAGCCTTGCCGACGTGAAATACCTGCCGGAAACCCCGGCGCATGACCTCCAGATCGAAGCCATCAATGAAGAAGCCTTCGGGCCCGGCCGCTTCGTGCTGGCCGCCTACAAGATCCGCGAGGCGGGCGGGCACGAACGCTCGCTGTCCTTTGTCGCTGTCGACGGCGACCTCGTCGTCGCCTCGGTGCGCATGACCCGCATCGCTGCCGGTGCTGGCCGCGCGTTGATGCTCGGGCCGCTTGCGGTGCGGCCAACCTTCAAGAATCTCGGCATCGGTCGCCGGCTGGTGGCGATCGCGCTGGAGGCCGCCGCCAAGGCCAACGCGCCCGCCGTGATGCTGGTCGGTGACGAGCCCTACTACGGACCGCTCGGTTTCAAGCGGATCCCGCGCGGCCAGATTTCGATGCCGCGCCCTGTCGATCTCGACCGGTTGCTGTCGCACGAGATCGCACCGGGCGCGGTCGCCAAGCTTTCCGGCGAGGTCTGCCACGCCGAACAGGCCAGGGTTGCCGAGCATATCGCAGCGATGGCTTGACCTTCCCCGTCGATCTGGCGCCTGATCCGTTTCACTGTCCCTGAGATCAAAGGATGTCGGCATGAACCCGAATGGCCAGATCGCGATCGTTACCGGCGGCGGCTCCGGTCTTGGCGAGGCAACGGCGCGCGCGCTGGCCGCCAAGGGCGCCCGCGTTGCCATCTTCGATGTCGGTATTGATCGCGCGGTGAAGGTCGCGGCCGAGATCGGCGGTATTGCCGTCCAATGCGACGTCAGCAATGCCGAGAGTGGAACTGCCGCTCTCGCCGAGGTCGCGGCCAAGCTTGGCGAGCCGCGTATCCTGGTCAATTGCGCCGGCATCGCCATCGGCATGAAGACGATCGGCAAGGATGGTCCGCATCCCCTCGATCAGTACCGCAAGGTGATCGAGGTCAATCTGATCGGCACGTTCAACATGATCCGCCTCGTCGCCGACCACGCCGCGAAGCTCGATCCGCTGCAAGGCGGCGAGCGTGGCGTCCTCGTCAACACCGCTTCGGTGGCCGCCTATGACGGCCAGATCGGCCAGGCCGCCTATGCGGCGTCCAAGGGCGGCGTCGTCGGCATGACACTGCCGGTGGCGCGCGACCTCGCCCGTTCCGGCATCCGTGTCTGCACCATCGCGCCCGGCATCTTCAAGACGCCGATGATGGCCGGCATGCCGCAGGACGTGCAGGATTCGCTGGGCGCCGCCGTGCCCTTCCCGTCCCGCCTCGGCGAGCCATCCGAATATGCGGCGCTTGCGCTGCACATCATCGAAAACCAGATGTTGAATGGCGAGACCATTCGTATCGACGGCGCCATTCGCATGGCGCCGAAATAGCCGGTCATGAGCGCCGGCCTGTCCGCTGCCGGGAAGACCGGTCCGCTTGCCGGACTGAAAGTGATCGAGATGGCCGGCCTTGGCCCCGTGCCGCTGGCCGGCCTGATGCTGTCGGAGATGGGCGCCGAAGTCCTGCGCATCGAACGGGTAGAATCGGACCGAGCTCTCCCGTCGCTGCCGGATGAATACAACATCGACCGTCACGGCCGCGCCATCCTGCGCCTCGACCTGAAACGCCGGGAAGGCACCGATCTGGTGCTGCGCCTCGCCGAAAAGGCGGACATGTTGCTGGAAGGGTTTCGCCCCGGTGTCATGGAGCGGCTGGCGCTCGGCCCGGAAGCGGCGCTGGCGCGCAATTCTGCGCTGATCTACGGCCGCATGACCGGCTTCGGCCAGGACGGGCCGCTGGCGGGCCGCGCCGGCCACGACATCACCTACCTCGCCTATTCAGGCCTGCTGCACGCAATTGGCCACGCTGACAACCGCCCCGTCCCGCCGCTCAACCTCGTCGCCGACTACGCTGGCGGTGCCGTGATGCTGGTTGCCGGCGTGCTGGCCGCCCTGTTCCAACGATCGCGCACGGGCAAGGGCGAGGTAATCGACGCCGCGATGATCGAAGGCGCCTCGATGCTGGCGGCGCCCGTGCACGCCTTGATGGCGGCCGGCTTGTGGAGCGACAGGCGCGGCGCGAACCTGCTTGATTCCGGCGCCCCCTTCTACGACACCTATGAGACATCAGACGGACGCCATGTCGCCATCGGCTGCCTCGAGCCGCAATTCTTCGCCGAATTCGCCAGTCTGCTGCCGCTCGACGAGCGTTTTGTACGTGGCCAGTACGACAAGGCACTGTGGCCGCCGATGCGCGCAGCCATTGCCGATCGGGTCCGGCAGAAATCGCGCGACGACTGGGACCGGCTGTTTGCCGAAACCGATGCCTGCGTTGCCCCCGTCCTATCACTGCAGGAGGCCAAGCATCACCCACACAATCGGGTGCGCAACGCCTTTGTGACGGCGGGCGCATTTGAGCGCCCGGCCCCGGCGCCGCGTTTCTCCGGCTCGCGGCCGACACTGGCGACCAAGCCCGCCGACAACGATCTCGCCCCGTCGACAGTGCTTGCACGCTTCGGGTTTTCGAAAAACGAGATTGACGGCCTTGTCAAATCCGGTTTGTTTGACAGATAAGCGGAGAGGTAAAATCAACTTATTGCGGTGATGCCTTGGACGAACCGAAGAAGGACGTGATCCGCGCGACGGACGCCGAGGCGATCCGACTGGGCAAGACGCTCCTGCGCAGCGCCCGCTTTGGCGCGCTGGCAGTGATCGAAGCACAGACAGGTTCGCCGCTGGTCAGCAGGGTCGGCGTGGCCACCGACATCGATGGCGCGCCGCTGATCCTGGTGTCGATGCTCTCGGCGCACACCGGCGCCTTGCTTGCCGATGCGCGCTGTTCCCTGCTGCTTGGCGAACCCGGCAAGGGCGACCCGCTGGCGCACCCGCGCCTGACACTGATCTGCCAGGCGGCACGGATTGAGCGCGGATCGAGCGAACACGCCCGCACCGAGCGCCGTTATCTCAACCGCAATCCCAAGGCGAGACTCTACGCCGGTCTCGGCGACTTTTCGATCTTCCGCCTCGAGCCGCAACGCGCCAGCCTCAACGGCGGCTTTGGCAAGGCCTATCAGCTCGATCGATCGCATCTGCTCACCAGCGGACCGATCGTCGAGGACCTGGCGGCGAGCGAACAATCCGCCATCGATCATATGAACGCCGACCATCTCGATGCGATCGCCGTTTATGCACAGCATTTTGCGAACGTGTCCGGCAAAGGTTGGATTATTGCCGGATTCGATGCCGATGGCATGGATCTGGTGTCGGGTGACGATGTCTGCCGGGTCTTCTTTCCGCAACCCTTGGCGGCGGCGCCCGAATTGCGTCCCATTCTGGTCGATATGGTCAGGACCGGCCGGGCCGCGGCCGACGCCAAAATTGAACTAAATCATGCTGAATAAAAAGCAACACTTGAGATTTGAAGGAAATGTTCTACCTTTTATCGGTGACGCTGAATCGCAGCGCCCATTCACAGCTGAGTTTATGGAATCAGATGCCATTGCCCCCATGGCGTCAGGATGAACAAGAAGCATGGGGGATCGATGGTCTCGACTAAGCTAATCGCGAATGCCGGATCGGCAGCCGAATTTCTCATGCTGATGGGCAATGAGAAACGGCTGTTGATCATGAGCTATCTGATCGACGGTGAAATGTCGGTCGGCGCCATCGCCGAGAAGGTGATGCTCAGTCAATCCGCCCTGTCGCAGCATCTGGCCAAGTTGCGGGCGCTCGACCTCGTCGACACCCGTCGCGACCGGCAGATGATCTACTATTCCTGCAAATCCGATGCCGTGCGCGAACTGCTCGGCATGCTGGACGGCATTTTCGGCGGCAAGGAGGACCTCTCCCAGATGGCGCACCGTTTGCGTCGCGCCGGAACCTGACCGCCCTATAGCCACTTACCTCGCCGACCCTTTCAGGACGATGTGCGTATAGCTGATCGTCCTGAATTGTCGCATCGTGCTTTCCGAACCAAAGGTGAGCCTCGGCAATCGGTCCGGATTTTTGGGCCGCTGCGGTGGCCACGAGGAACGCATGGATCCCATTCGCATCGACGACCCGCAAGACCCGCGCGTTGCCGCCTATCTCGATATCCGCGAGCGTGACCTTGCGGGCCGGCAAGGCCGCTTCGTCGCCGAAGGCAAGGTGGTGCTCGACCTGCTGCTCTCGACTGGGCGCTTTGGCGCCGAATCGATGCTGATCTTGGAAAACCGGCTGGCCGGCCTCGAGGGCATCCTGCGCAAGGCGCCGGCGGACCTGCCGGTCTATGTCGCCGCCGGCGCGGTGATGGATGCAATCGCCGGGTTTCATATGCATCGCGGCATCCTGGCCATAGGCCGCAAGGGGACGCCGCGGTCGGCCGAGGCCCTGCTCGATGCCTTGCCGGCCCGCGCGCTGGTCGTGGTGCTCGTCGGCATCGCCAACCATGACAATATGGGTTCGATCTTCCGCAACGCCGCCGCCTTTGGCGCCGATGCGGTGCTCATGGACGCAACATGCTGCGATCCGCTCTACCGCAAGGCGATCCGGGTTTCCGTCGGCGCCGCGCTCAAGATACCTTTCGCGTCATTCACCGACACCGACGGCTTCTCGCCAATGCTCGCCCAACGGAGCTTCGCGCAATTCGCGCTGTCGCCACGCGGGCAGACCGACATACGCGATGCGCGGCGAAGCGAGCGCCTGGCGCTCTATCTCGGCACCGAAGGCGAAGGCTTGCCGGACAGCCTGCTCGCACGCCTGCACACCGTGCGGATTTCTATGTCGGAAGGCTTCGACAGCCTGAACGTCGCCGCAGCGTCAGCCATCGCGCTGCATCATTTCTCGGCAAACAGGAACTGATCTCAGCTTGCTGCGTCAGCCTTCTGCAGCGCCCGCACCCGATCTGCAAGACTGCGGTCACCGTTGCCGGAGCGAGCATCCGACGGTGCCGCCAATGCCTTGGCGATCGGCGAATCAGGTCCTTCGAGCTTGGCCGTCAGGTGGACGACCTCCGCTGCCAGTTCGTTCATCTGCTCGCGCAAGGCGGAGCTGCCATCCGCGGGATTGGACGCGGCCAGCGCGGTGAGATCCGCCTTCAGCCGCTTGTTCTCGAGCGCCAGCGCCGTCAGCCTCGCCTCGAGCCGCTCGCGGTCGCTGTCGAGCTTGGCGATTGCCTTGTCGAAATCATCGCTCTTGGCGATATCGCCGCCCCTGCCGACCAGCCGCAGCGCCGGCGTGCTGTCCTCGGCTTTCAATTTGTCGCGCAGCCGCGCCAGTTCCTTTTCGCGACGGTCGAGCTTGTCCTCGCGATCGGCAAGAGTGGCCAGCAGCCGCTCGACCTTCTTGTCGAGCTCGGCGGTCCTTTTCTTCTCGGCTTTCACGGCGTCGCGCGCGGCCTTGCTTTCGGCCGCGATCTCCTGGCCGCGCCTGTCCGCCTCCTTGCGCTGGCCGCGCAGCAGCGCGATGTCGCTGGCGAGTTTCTGCATCTCGGATTCGCGCGCCACGAGTTCGATCTGCCGGCTGCTGGAGGAGAAGCTGGCGTCGTCATACATGCGCCCCAGCTTTTCGAGCTCGAGCGCGCGCTTCTCCAGCTTGCGTTCGGTTTCCTTGAGCCGGTCCGACAGACGGTGCAACTCCTCCTCGCGCTGCCGCAGCATTTCGCTCTTGGCACCCAGTTCGCTCAGCGCCTGGTTCTTGTCCATGCGCTCGATCGCCAGGCCCTTCATCGCCTCGTGGCCGCGACTGATCTCGACGAGCTGTTCGGCCGCCTTCTCGCGCAAAGCCTTGACGCTGATTTCGAGGCGGCGCGTCGACATGGCGTATTCGGCGCGGACGCGATCCTTGTCCGCCAGGATCTCGGTTTGCGTCAGAGGTATCGAGGCTTCGATGCGTTTGCGCGTCAGGGCGACGGCACGGCGCCATATCGCCGGAGCAACCATAACCGCCAGAAAGCCGGCGCAGAGAAAGCCGAGGACGAAGAACAGGACCGACTGAACCAAGTGACTACCCGTTTGTGGACGGCAACCGCTAATGCTGGATTGTGCCACGTTGGCATGGCGGAAATCCAGCGTTGCGGCAAGCGTTTGCCGCAACGGAACGGGTTTAGCTCAGAACGGATTCCAAGTGGCGCGTTCGGTAAGCTTCAGATAGCCGAGATTGACGCCGAGCCGGGCACCAACGCCGGTGCGGATCGGCACCAAAAGCACATTGTTGTTCTTCAGCACGTTGAAACCGACGCCGGCCACCACATAGGCCGAACCGGCGACGCCGCCATAGCGGTTGTAGAGGTTGCCCACATCGTCGAGATTGTAGACCAGCATCATCACCCGCGACCCCTCGCCGCCGAAATCCCAGCCGAGCGACGGGCCTTGCCAGAACACTTTGTGATCGCCGGCATTCTTGGTGTAGAGCGTGCCTTCGCCATAGGTCAGGCCGCCGATCAGCGCGCCCGAGCCCTCTTCGCCCAGCAGATAGCCGTTGGGCAGTCCGTAGGAAGCAAAAATCTTCTCGATAACCGTGGCCAGACCGCCCGATGTCGCGCCGAAGAACTTGTGACCGGAATCGACAATCTCTTGAGCGGTATATTCCTGGGCTCGCAGGGTCGAAGTCGAGAAGACGAGAACGCCCATGAGCGCGACCGCCATTGAGACGACACGGACAAATGTCCGGTCTGTGACACGGAAAAAAGTCCGGTCGTAGAATCGGGAAAACATGCTTCCAATCTCCGTCAGGGAGCACTTTCGCCGACGCCTCGCACCCGTACGGCTCTTTTAGCCGGCCGTTAAGGGTAACTGTTACGGGCAAACTATGCCGTAATCCTTTTTCAACCATTAAGCTCGCACATGAACATGGCGGTTCAAAGGCTGTTTTGGCTCGCTCAGGTGGGGTCGGCGGCCTGCGCGAACGCGCCATTTGCCATAACCACAATTTTGGATTTGTTGCTGCACGCACGGGCGCTGTGTATTCAGAAGGCCCGAGGGAGAGCGTGATTCGTGTGGGCGGCGACGAATCGATCGCTCGGCCATGAGTTATGAAATTTTGCAGGGATTTTTGCCGATGGCCGATCTGTTCACCCTTTCCGCACCCGATCTGGCAGCGCTTTTGTGCAGCCGGGTCTGCCACGACATCATCTCGCCGGTCGGCGCGATCAACAATGGGCTCGAACTGCTCGACGAAGGTGGCGCCGACGAGGACGCCATGAAACTGATCCGCCAGAGCGCCCGCAACGCTTCGGCCCGCCTGCAGTTCGCCCGCATCGCTTTCGGCGCCGCCGGCTCGGCCGGCATGCTGATCGATACCGGCGATGCCGAAGCGGTCGCCATCGCCTTCCTCAAGAACGAAAAGCCGGAACTGACCTGGAACGGACCCCGCGCGCTGCTGCCCAAGAACAAGGTCAAGCTGCTGCTCAACCTGCTCCTCGTCGCCAACGCCGCCATTCCGCGCGGCGGCAAGCTTTCGGTGACGTTGGAAAACCTCGAAACCGAGCCACGTTTCGCGCTTGCGGCGAGCGGCCCGATGCTGCGCGTGCCGCCGAAATTCCTCGAACTGCATTCCGGCCACAAGCCGGAGGAACCGATCGACGCGCATTCCGTGCAGCCCTATTACACTCTGCTTCTGGCGCGCGAAGCCAACATGACGATATCGATCCACGCGACGCCGGAAGAAATCGTGCTTTCAGCCGCCTGAAATTCACGCCAACGCCCTAGAGCAGCGAAGTATTTCAATTCGTAATACCTGCTGCGGCATCTCGATCGAGGTGAAATGAGCTTCACCGGGCGGGTCACGCCGAAGCATTGCGAAGAACAGCCCGCAAACGGCATCTTTGCAAAAATTTTACCTAAACGCTTTTCGGCTTCTTTACCAGATCGGCCTATGGTGCCTTTCGGATGCCCCCGACGCTACCGGATTGCCAACAGGCAAAAGGACCCGGAAATGAAACGCTGCATGTTCGTCGACGATTCAAGTGTCATCAGGAAGGTTGCAAAACGCATCCTGGGCGGCTCCGACATGGTTGTCATCGAGGCAGCCAGCGGACTTGACGCGCTGGAGATGTGCGCTGCCGACATGCCTGACATCATCGTCGTCGACGGCGCCTTGCCGGACGTGGCGGCGGTCGATCTCATCCGTCGCGTGCGCGCCATGGAGAGCCCGATAAAGCCGCAGATCCTGATTTCACTGGTCGAGCTCGATATCGCTTCGATCATGCGGGCCAAGCGCGCCGGCGCCCAGGGCTATCTCCTGAAGCCGTTCAACCGGCCGCAACTTCTCGAGCGTTTTCGCACCTTGAAGATCGCCGCCTGAGTCGGCGGCCTGGAACAATTCCAGGAAAAGTGTGTAACGGTTTTCCCGGGAAAGCGCGTAGCGCTTTCCCTTAGGGAATTGCGTAAAAACAAATAGTTATCAGCCCATCACGAAAAAACCCGGCCGGAGCCGGGCTTTTTTGTCGAAGAAAAGTTCGGACGGTGTTCGTCGCTCAGGCGCTGACGCGGATGTCTTCCGGTTCGCGCAGCACATAGCCGCGACCCCAGACCGTCTCGATGTAATTCTGGCCGCCGGATGCCGCGTCGAGCTTCTTGCGCAGCTTACAGATGAAGACGTCGATGATCTTCAGCTCGGGCTCGTCCATGCCGCCATAGAGGTGGTTGAGGAACATTTCCTTGGTCAGCGTGGTGCCCTTGCGCAGCGATAGCAGCTCCAGCATCTGATATTCCTTGCCGGTGAGGTGCACGCGCTGGCCGCCGACTTCAACGGTCTTGGCATCGAGGTTGACCACTAGGTCGCCCGTGGTGATGACCGACTGGGCATGGCCCTTGGAGCGCCGCACGATGGCATGAATGCGGGCGACCAGCTCATCCTTGTGGAACGGCTTGGTCATGTAGTCGTCGGCACCGAAGCCGAGGCCGCGTACCTTGTCCTCGATGCCGGCCATGCCGGAGAGGATGAGGATCGGCGTTTTCACCTTGGACAGGCGAAGCGTTCTCAAGACTTCATAGCCCGACATGTCAGGCAGGTTGAGATCGAGAAGGATGATGTCGTAGTCGTAGAGCTTGCCTAGATCGACACCCTCTTCACCGAGGTCGGTCGTGTAGACATTGAAACTTTCCGATTTCAGCATCAGTTCGATGCTTTGTGCGGTTGCACTGTCATCTTCTATCAGCAGAACACGCATTTCATTCCCCTTTTCTGCTGCCGGACCATTTCACGACCCGTCCGGACCCGGAGCAGTGGTTGCCTTGTGCAGAGGCTGCCATCAAATGGTTAACAAAACCTAATTTCCCGTCCACGACGGTACCAGATTTTTTAACCTCTTTCTACACCCTCTTGAATCTAATAACGAATCACAGAACCCAATTCCTAATGCAACACATTAACAACCTGGACTAAGCGACTCCAGAGACTCATCGACGCGGCTCCCGCATCGGCGGCCGGAATTTTTACCCGGCCTTAAGTCCTGACCCGTATGATTAACAATGCCCGTAAACGAATGGTTACCGCCGGCAAAAAACTTTAGGGTTTTGTTTCCCATAGTTCGGGGAAAGCCGGTGGACACGGGTGACGCTTGGGCCGTTCCAAGTGGTTTGGACGATATGTGCGGGTGTGCGTTTCCGGGAGTACCGAATCATGAAGTCACGTGAAAACCTCGTTCGGCTGAAACAGTTTCAGGTGAATGAGAAGCGGCGGCAGCTGCTGCAGCTCGACATGATGATCGCCGAGTTCGAGCGCATGGCCGTCGAACTGGAGCTTCAGATCACCGCCGAAGAAAAGAAAGCCGGCATCACCGACATCAACCATTTTGCCTATCCGACCTTTGCCAAGGCGGCGCGTTTGCGTCGCGACAACCTCAGAAATTCGCAAAGCGACCTCGCCCAGCAGCGAAGCACTGCCGAATCATTACTCGGCGAAGCTGAAGCGGAGCTTTCCAAGGCTGAAATGCTCGAATCGCGCGACACCAAGATTCGCGAATCCGAGGTCGGTGGCCGCAGCGCCATGATCGGCTGAAGTCGGGTCTGTCCGCGACGTCGGCGTTTGCCGGCGAGCGCAAAATTCGGCTTCCGGCCTTGGCCGGACGGCCACGAAAGGCTCGATTGAGCAGAGCTGAGAGCTCCGCTAAGCGGCCCAATCGCCTTCATTTTCGGCAGCCGCCCGCGCCCTGGCCTCTTTGATGTCGGGCGCATGCTGTTCCGACCAGGACCTGATCTGGTTGAGCAGTCCCGCCAGATTCTGACCAAGGTCGGTCAATTCATATTCGACACGCGGCGGAATGACAGGGAAGATCTCGCGCCGCACCAGGCCGTCGCGCTCGAGCACGCGCAGCGTCTGCGTCAGCATCTTTGGCGTGATGCCTTCGAGCTTGCGGGCAAGCTCGCCATTGCGCAGCCGGCCTTTGCGCAGCGCGCAAACCACCAGATAGACCCATTTGCTGGCCAGCATCTCGAGCACGGTGTGCGAAGCACATGTCCGCCGGTACGCATCATAGCCGAAAGGAGAACCGTCACCACTATCCATGGGGTACCTATATATCAAATAGGTACATACTGGACAAGAGACTATTACTATCCAAGTGATAGTGGCACCAACCAAGTAGGAGACATCCCATGCGTGCCGTTATCCAGAATTCCGTTGGCGGACCCGACGTCCTTGTCATCGCCAATCGGCCTGACCCCACACCAAAGGCCGGCGAGGTGCTGGTCCGTGTCAAGGCAGCCGGCATCAATCCGGTCGATGGCTCCGTCCGCGCTGGCTATTACTCCCTGCTCGGCGAGCCGCCCTTCATCCTGGGCTGGGATATCTCGGGAACCGTCGAGGCGCTGGGCGCCGGCGTCACCCGCTTCAAGGTCGGCGACGAGGTGTTCGGCATGCCGCGCTTCCCCAAGCAGGCGGCCCTTACGCCGAACTGGCGGCTGTGCCAGCCGATGAAATCGCGCTGAAGCCGAAGGGCGCCGACCAGGTCCAGGCAGGTGCATTGCCGCTGGCCGGCCTCACCGCCTGGCAAGGCCTCGTCCGCCATGGCGGACTGAAATCAGGCCAGCGCGTGCTGATCCACGCCGCAGCCGGCGGCGTTGGCCATCTGGCGGTGCAAATCGCCAAGGCGCGCGGCGCTTACGTCATCGCCACCGCCAGCCCGCAGAAGCTCGATTTCGCCCGCTCGCTCGGCGCCGATGAGGTTCTCGACTACACCAAGGGCGATTTCGCCGACAAGGTTCGCGACATCGATCTCGTACTGGAGCCTATTGGCGGCGACCATGCCAAACACTCGCTGAAGGTGCTCAAGCGCGGCGGCGTGCTGGTGTCGTTGCTCAATGTCAGCGACGCGACGAAGACGCAGGCCAGCGCGCGGGGCATCCGGGTCGAGCGCATGTCCGTCGTGCCAGACCGCGAAGGCCTGCTGGAACTCGCCCGGTTGATCGATGCGAACAAGCTCACCGTCCACGTGGCGAAAAGCTTCCCGCTCGAGCAGGCAGGTGCCGCTCACGCCTTTCTCGCCACCAGGCCGATCGGCAAAGTGGCGCTGACGGCCTGAGCGCCAAAAGATCGCCTCGAAAACAAAAGGGCGCGGATTGCCGCGCCCTTTGATCGTGTTTAGACCGACTCTAATGCCGGTATTGCTGGATGCGCGTCGTGCGCAGCCCGGCAAGGCCATACTCGTCGATCGACGCCTGCCAGGACAGGAATTCCTCGGTGGTGAGCTTGTAGCGCTGGCATGCCTCGTCAAGGCTCAAGAGCCCGCCGCGCACCGCAGCAACCACTTCCGCCTTGCGCCGGATAACCCAGCGACGTGTATTCGTCGGCGGCAGATCGGCAATCGTAAGAGGGCTGCCGTCAGGCCCGATAACATACTTGACTCTCGGTCTAATCAGATCGGTCATCGTACTCTCTACAAAAAACTCAAAGACCCAATCCCCGCCACGTTACCGCCACAGCTTTAAAAATTGCCTAAGCAGACCCTAATGACTAGGTAAGGATCATGAACGCCGCGTTAGTCTTTTCGTCGGCATTTGAAACATCAGCCTGGAAGCGCCGGCGCCACGCGGAAAAATCTCTCCATTCGCCAGACCGGTCGCTGCCTGTCGATCGGCCGTGCAAGCTGGCGTAGCCGGAAAGCTTGACCTATATTCCCGTCATTGGCATTCAGGCGCCGCGCAGAACGAAAGAACCATGAACAGCCTCGATCTTCCCGGACGTCCCGAAAACACCCGCATCGTCGTCGCCATGTCGGGCGGTGTCGATTCGTCCGTCGTCGCCGGCCTGTTGAAGCGCGAGGGCTATGACGTCGTCGGCGTCACCTTGCAGCTCTACGACCATGGCGCGGCGACGCACCGGGCCGGCTCATGCTGCGCCGGACAGGACATCGACGATGCCCGCCGGGTGTCGGAGACGCTTGGCATTCCGCACTATGTGCTCGACTACGAGGAACGCTTCCGCAAGGCGGTCATCGATCCCTTCGCCGAGAGCTACGTCGCCGGCGAGACGCCGATCCCGTGCGTTTCCTGCAACCAGACGGTGAAGTTCGCCGATCTTCTGGCCACCGCCAAGGAGCTTGGCGCCGACGCGCTGGCCACCGGCCACTATATCCGCTCCGGCGCCAATGGCGCCCACCGCGCGCTTTTCCGGCCGGTCGACGCCGACCGCGACCAGAGCTATTTCCTGTTTGCCACCACGCAGGCGCAGATCGACTATCTGCGCTTCCCGCTTGGCGGCCTGTCGAAGCCGCAGGTTCGCGCCATCGCCGAGGAGATGGGGCTGACGGTTGCCGCCAAGCAGGACAGCCAGGACATCTGCTTCGTGCCGCAAGGCAAATACTCCGACATCATCGCCAAGCTGAAGCCGACTGCTGCCAATCCGGGCGACATCGTCCATATCGACGGCCGCGTGCTCGGCCGCCACGAAGGCATCCTGCGCTACACGATCGGCCAGCGTCGTGGCATCGGCATCGCATCCGGCGAGCCGCTTTACGTCGTCCATCTCGACGCCGACCGCGCCCGCGTCGTGGTCGGCCCGCGCGAGGCGCTGGAGACACACAAGATCTATCTGCGCAACATGAACTGGCTGGGCGACGGGCCGCTGGCCGATGTCCCCGCCGGCGGCCTGGAGCTGTTCGCCAAGGTCCGTTCGACGCGCCCGCCCCGCCCTGCCGTGCTGCATCACGGCAATGGCGCCACATGGGTGGAACTGGTCGACGGCGAATCCGGCATCGCGCCCGGACAGGCCTGCGTGCTCTATTCCGATGACGGCAACGAAGCGCGCGTGTTCGGCGGCGGCTTCATCGAGCGCTCGGAGCGTGGCGCCGAGGCCGAAGCCATGCTGACCCGGCTTGCCGCCAGGCCGGCGCAGATCCCCGCCGAGTAAACCGCTACCCTCTCAGAGACTGTTTCGAAATTCGCTCTGGCGAGTCATGTGATGGTGGTTCCGTAGCGCAGCGGACACTTGGTCCGTGAGCAACGGAAGCGCAGAAAACGCCATCAGATGGCCGCGAGAGTAGAGTTTCCAAACGGGCTCTCAGGAATTGGACGTGGTGTGCGTGACCGTACCCGCGGTCAGGATACGCAACACCCTGATCGCTTCCTCGCCGCAGGTGCGCGGCTCGGCCCGCGTTTCGATGCACTGGATGAAATGCTCCAGCTCGCGCGTCAGCGGCATGCCTTGGGCAACCGCGACATAGGACGGCTCATTGGTGGTGAAGGCCCATTGGCCGCTGTCCTGCCACACAGCGTGACGGTAGACGGCAAGCTTGCGTTCCCATGGTTCGACGTCATCGAACACCGCCATCGCCTTGGTGCCGACCACGGTCAGCCGCCGCTCGCGATAGGGATTGAGCCGCGAGGTGAAGAGATGGCTGCGCAGGCCGTTGGGAAAACGCATGTGCAGATGCGCGAAGTCACTGAGATTGTCGAGCAGGGCAGCGCCCTCGCCGCGCACCTCGATCGGTTCGGTGCCGGTGATCGCCAGGATCATCGACAAATCGTGCGGCGCCAGGTCCCACAGCGCGTCGTTCTCGGTGTGGAACTTGCCGAGCCCGAGCCGATGCGAATGGATGTAGCGGACTTCGCCGAGCTCGCCCTTGTCGATCAGCCCCTTCAGCGTCTCGAAGGCGGGATGGAAACGCAAGACATGGCCGACCATGAAGACGCGGCCATTGTCCTTGGCCGCCTGCACCGCGCGCTCGGCGTCCGGCACCGTCAGCGCGATCGGCTTTTCCACCAGCACGTCCTTGCCGCTCTCGACGGCGCGCACGGCAAGGTCGGCATGGAATTGCGGCGGCAACGCCATGATGATGGCGTCGATATCGTCACGGACGAACAGCTGGTCGGGCTCGATCGCCAGGCAGTCCTGCTCGCTGGCGAAACCTTCGGCGCGAGCCCGGTTGGCGTCGGAGACCGCGTGCAGCGCGCCGAGCGCCTTGAGGGTGCGGATGTGGTTGCTGCCCCAGTATCCGCAACCGAGGACTGCAATGCGCGGTTTCATCTGTTTCAACTCTAAAAACTCGTGGCCGAGACATAGCGACGTGCCCCTGCGAACTCAACCCCGGCGGCAGCAACCAAATGTCTGCGCGGCAAAGCTTTTCGACAACGACAATAAGCCGGCACGGCGGTTGCTTCGAAGCTTGACAGGCTCACCCTCCCAACCTTATATCCGCGCGACCTTGGCGAACGCCCCGACATGCCTTTCGATTTGAGGCGGATTTCGGGCCTTTCGCCGTCCTGGCGGGGTAGCTCAGTTGGTTAGAGCACGGGAATCATAATCCTGGGGTCGGGGGTTCAAGTCCCTCTCCCGCTACCACCTTCAAAGTCCAAACAATTCTCCGGTCCCCTCACGGCTTCCCGAAAGCCCAGCGTTTGCGGGATGTTCCGCCGAAAGCCGGGGAGAGCGTAAACACCGTTCTCGCCCTAACTGCTCTCCGAATGTCCATCATTCTCCGAAGCTGGGGAGTAGCCCCAAAAATCCCCAGGTTTTGACCCCAGCAATATCAATGCTTTAGCGCCGGCCTTAATGCGAACAGTCTTGCGTTTCGCTCGCTTGTCAAAAACGAACCACAAACTATGCCATTGCTCGCCAGATCGGCTTGCGCCGAAAGCGGCCATCCACACGCGCGGTCTTCAATGACCTCGGTTGGCCGACAGCGGAATGGCGGCTCTTGGCGTCTGAAGAAGATAGCGGACGTTCAGCCCGTTACGGTTGCCGAACAGCGGACTGGCGCCGCATCCGCTTAACGGATGCGAAGGCGGCGCGCTGGTCCCGGCACGTCGATGGGTGTAGGGTTCTCCGCCATACCTTCGAAGTGGCGCGATCATGCCTGTCCCTCCGCTCAACCGTAAGCTGTTGGCGATCCTGGCGGCCGATATGGTCGGCTACTCAAGCGCGATGGAAGCGGACGAGGCCGGCACCATCGCGCGGCTGAGGGCCATTCGCGCCGAACTGACCGATCCCGCGATTGCCAGTCACCATGGCCGCATCGTCAAGCTGATCGGCGACGGCGCGCTCGTCGCCTTCGACAGCGTGGTTGACGCGGTAATATGTGCCGCGGAGATCCAGCAGGCAGCTGCGAAGCGTAATGCCGGCCTGCTGGCGGCAGAGCGGATCGTGTTTCGCATTGGAATCAATCTGGGCGATGTGGCGCTGGTAGAGGGCGATGTCTATGGCGACGGCGTCAACGTGGCAGCTCGGCTGGAGCAGTTGGCCGAGCCGGGCGGCGTGATGGTGTCGGGCACGGCATACGATCATCTCCAGGGCAAGCTTGATTGGCCGCTCGATTTCGCCGGCGAGCAGCAGGTCAAAAACATCAGCCGCCCAGTGCGGACATACCGGCTGAGACTCGACGGCAAACGGATGCGCCGCCCGCTTCTCGGAATGATGCCGCGCTGGACCGGGACGGCTGCGGCGGTCATCGGGGTGCTGGCTCTGGCGGGTGGAGGGACCTGGTGGTTCTTTCAGCCTGCACCACTGGGGGCCAAGCCGTCGGTCGCGGTGCTGCCCTTCAATAATTATGGCAGCGACGAGGCCACCGGGCGTTTGGCCGATGGCTTGACTGAGGATATCATCACCGACCTCGCGCGGTTTCCCGAACTTGAGGTCGTGGCCCGGAATTCGACGGAAGTTTACAAAGGTAAGCCGGTGGACGCCCGCCAGGTCGCAAGCGCGCTCCGTGTCGGCTTCGTGCTGGAAGGCTCTATCCAGCGGCAAAATGGGCGGGTGCGGATCACCGCGCAGTTGATCGATGCAAAAACCGGCAACCATCTTTGGTCGGATCGTTGGGACCGGCCCGCTGAGGATGTGTTCGCCGTCCAGACCGAGATTGCAGAGCAAGTCACCAACCGTCTGGGCGGCGGCGTAGGGTTGATTCAGGCGGCCGGGCGGGCCGCGGCCAAACGTAAACGACCTGAAAACCTGAATGCCTATGATTTCTATCTGCTCGGGACCGAGAAGATTGAAAAGCTCACAAAGGCGGATGAAGAGGAGGCCATCACGCTCCTCAACCGCGCCGTCGAGCTGGACCCCGCGCTGGCCCGCGCCTGGGTGGAACTTTTTCATGCTCATGTTCTATTGGGTATCTTTGGTGTCAATCCCGAGAGCAATTACAAGGCGGCTGCCGATGCGGCCGAACGCGCGGTGCAGCTTGATCCGAGCGACGCTGAAGCACACGTGGTGTTTGGTATGAGTCTTTCCGATAAGGGCGACAACGCCCGCGCCAAGGTTGAGATGGACACTGCCCTTCGTCTTGCTCCCGGTTCGTCTGAAATTCTGACTTTCTATTCCGGCTTTGCAGCACGCTTCGGTGAACCCGAACGCGGCGCTCAGATGGTCGATCAAGTAATGCGGCTCGACCCGAACTACCCGATGTGGACGTCCAACTTCTTCTCCGGTGCTTATTTTATGGCCGGCCGGTATGAGGACGCGTTGAAGATGCTGGAGCGCATGACGCCTAACAACTACCAAAAGTGGAATTGGGTGGTGCGTAGCAGTTCGCTCGCAGGCTTAGGCCGGATCGAAGAGGCGAAGACCTCCGTTATGGAAGCGCTCAAACGCCACCCTGACTTGACCGTCGAGAGCATCATCAACGAGCCGGGCATGAGCGCTACCGAGCGTCGGCGCTACATGGAGACAATGCCGCTCGCTGGCTTCCCGGCGTGCGCCAAGCCCGAGGCGCTGGCAAAGCTCGCCAAACCAGTGCGGCTGCCGGCATGCGAGGCAGCGCAGGCGCAGCCTCTCGGGCAGCCATAGAACGCAAAGGACGTGAGCCGCTGATCGCCGCGGGATTGGCGGGCCGCTGTCGCCGAGGGTTGGACGCGATGACGCATATGGTTGTGACGCCGCGCGAAGCTCCCGCTAGCGAACGAAGAACTTAGGGTCAAACGCTGAAGTGAGGATCCCTACAGTGGACGGCTCAGCAAGTGAATTCTGAGCGTTGCGGCTATGTCAGGAATGGGCCGACAGCGGACTGGCACCTTCAGGCTGCGTATCTTCAAGACCGGACATTCAGGTCGGCGCGGGCATCGTCGTGAGCTGACCCAGGGCAGACGTTCGCATTTTGACGGGGGAGGTCAGCAAAGGGTGGAAAAATGTCGTGCGAGAGGACTCTCGGAACGACTTGATCGCGTCCAGGAGCAGTCACCTATCCCACCGACTTTTCTCCGGCAATCAGTTGCTCTGCGAGTGGTGCCAGCGTCGCCTTCAGGATCTTGCCGGTCGGGCTGGCCGGAATCCTGTCGAGAATGAATATATGTTGCGGTCGCTTGTAGGCCGCAAGCCGGTCGCGAGCATGATCGCGCAGGGTGGTGGCCTGGAGACGCGAACCAACCCTGGCTTCGACGAATGCGATTACCTCCTCGTTGCCGTCAGCCTTACGACCGATGACAGCGCATTGAATGACATCGGGATGGGCATTGAGTGCTGTTTCAACTTCGGCTGGATAGACGTTGAAGCCGGAGCGGATAATGAGTTCCTTGAGGCGACCAACGATGAAGAGGTAGCCATCCTTGTCCCGACGACCCAGGTCTCCGGTCCGAAACCAGCCATCGCCAACCACGGCGGCGCGGGTTGCCAGATCGTCCCGATAGTAGCCTTGCATGAGATTTGGGCCCCTGATTCAGCTCTCTCCGATCTGGCCGTCGGGAACGTCCATGCCATCGGGCCCCACAAAGCGAACGTCGACGCCCGGTAGCGGCAGACCGATCGAGTCGTCGTCGCGCGGTGAATCGACACGCGTGATCGCCACGTTGCACGAACACTCCGTCAAGCCATAACCATTGTTGAGCGGCAGGCCGAAGTACCGCTCGATAGAGCGCTTCCAATCGATGTCCAGGGGCGAACCGCCAGCGGAAATGTAGCGAAGGCCCGGCGCGCGCAACCGCTGACCGGTACTCTCGATATGCTCAAGCAGCTTTGCATACATCGCGGGCACGCCCTGCAGGACGGTGATCCCGGACTGAAGCGAATCCGCGAGCCGGGCGGCATCGAATCGCGGAACCAGCGTGATCCGCGCACCGGCGTTGAGAGTACAGAGCAGGACGGAGGCCAGACCAAATACATGTGCGATCGGCACAAGTTGAATGACGTGATCGCTACGGCCAATTCGGCGCAGGCGGCCCGAGACGGAGGCCGTGAAGAGCAGGTTTCGATGGGTCAGCATCACGCCCTTGGGATCGCCCGTTGTTCCCGATGTGTAGATCATGGCGGCAACCTGGAACGCGCCGGATGATTTGACTGGCTCGGGTGTGGCCGGGAGTCCGGCAACGATGCGGACCGCGCCCGCGATGGTCATCACACTTGTCCCGGCACCGTAGCGGTCGGCATGAGCAGCCGCCTCCTGTGAGACCGTATGGGTAAACGCAATTGCTCGCGGCTGCGAATGCTGGCAGATGCGATCAATCTCGACGGGCGCGAGGCGCGCATTGACCAGGACAGCCCAGGCGTCCAGCCGGCTGGCAGCAAACAGAGCCGCGACCGTCACCGCCGAATTCTCGTTCACGATCAGAACACGGTCGCCGCCACGGACACCGGCGTCTGCCAGTGCAGCGGCCATCGCCGAGACACCGTCACGCAACGCTGCATAGTTCAGGGTCTGGCCATCATGATCGATCAGAGCCGGTGCACCGGGCGTCTCCGCAGCCCAACGATCGACAAGATGATGGATACGCTCCGGCAGCTCCGTCAGGTCGATCGCACCCTCATCCATCTAATCCACTCGCTGGCCGGTTGGCGACAATGAATACTGGGTCGGTTGTCGTCGTCGTCAGACTAGGCTCAACTCCCGTACAACTCCCCAATTCTCCACTCGCAAGCAGGCTTCGGTCGACAGCGCACTGGTCAGCAGCCGACATGAACGATGCTGAAATCATAGCGCCGGTGTTGCAACAACTTCGGAATGAGCGGCAATCCGCGCAGCAACCAGCTCCTGGAGACGCCACAGGTTTCGGTCGTGGACACCTAGGTTCTCTAGTTGTTTGACCGTGTTCATAAGATACTCTGCGCCCGAACCCCAATGACCGACCGCCCTCGAGAGAACCGCCGCTGTTTCCTCCATTGAAAAACTTCCGCTGTAATAGGGACTGGATCGTACGACTGAAAAAACAATGGCCCGGCGCTGTTGGCTACCTGATTGCACTGTAACCCAGCGTGGCCGATTGGTCGGGTGCTCCTTCGATGTTGTTTCGCGCCGCAGCAGTTGATCAAACCGAGCTCGTGCCGTCTTCGCCGCTAGACGCTGGACCACGGCACGGCACGAACCGCCACGGTCGAGTGCCATCATCAGACCCGGATTCTCAGGTGTGCCTCGCCAGCGTGAGATGCGAATGCAAAACTTTCGATGCCACCCATTCAGCAGTGCAATCTCTTGACCGTCGATCTCGCATTCGGGTCTCCACATCAGCGAACCATATGCAAAGATCCACAAGTCGTCGTGAGGTGGGTGGTCTTTCAGTATCTCGTCCGCTAGGCGCTCATAGTCCTCCTCTTCCATTGGCACAAAGCCGGGGTTAGGGCCCGTATCGGGAATTGACCGATGGACCAGAGCAACCAATTCAGGCGTCAGTTTCATACGGCGATTGACAGCCATCCTGGCCAGCCCCTCTTGCGGATGAACTTTTCGTCTAAAGGTTAGTGTACCACAGCTTGCTCGCCTCGACATGTGGGGCACCTCCGACGCCATCCGCCGTTCATTTTCCCAACGGGGTCCCATGGCTGATCCTGGGGCGCGAAACAGCGCATTCGTTCTCGAGAGTCGAACGACTGCTCTTGGCGCACCCACGACCTCCAGTGAGGTCGTCACTAACGTCCGCTTTTAGGCAGTGGCACAGCTAGCTTTAATGACTGAGATGCGGCGCATTGCTGCCATTCGTAGCGCGCACTATGAAGGTCGCCGTTGGGTCAGAGCCAGACCTTCACAAACCAGCAGGCATTGCGCCGTTGGCGCTCCCACTCAACGGGAAACCCGCGCATCAGCGGCTGCAATTGCATCGTCGGAGGCTGTCGCCCGTCGAGGATTGCCTCAACCAGATCCGGCGCCAAGAGCGTCAGTCGAAGCATGTGGGAAACGAACGATCGGTCGAGTTTCAAAGCCGCTGCGAGTTCGCTGATCGTCGCATGCTGCCCTGAGTCCAGCTCATGCTGCCAGTGGAATGCCTGGACAAGGGCTCTCAGCAGCGTGTTGTCGATGCGCGGTCGCGACAGGCCCCAAGGCTCTGCTCCAGCCGGGGAGACGACAAGTTTACGACCGCCACGCTTGCGGATCGCCATCGGAATGGAGACGGTCAGCAAGGTGCCGTCGCGGCTGATCTCGCGGCTGTTCTTCATGCTGCCCTGTCCAGGCTTGGTCGTTCCCGAAGCTCCGCTATGACGCTGGCTATGCCCTCGGTGCGAAGGCGGATAGAGATGCCCTCTACATCGACGTCGATGCGCTCGACTACCAACTGGATGATGCGCGCCTGCTCGGCGGGAAAGAGTTCTCCCCAAAGAGCATCGAACTGAACCAGTGCGTCGCGCACCTCGGTCTCGCTGATCTCGTCGCTGTTGTTGCGCGCGGCCGCCCAGGTCTTCACAATCATCTCTGGCGAGCGGAGCAGGACGCGGACCTGATCGATGACAGCGGCCTCGATCTCGCCGGCAGGCAGGCGCCGTACCGAGCAGGTTTCCGGCCCAAGCTTTTGCACGCTGGTGGTGACGTAGTAGCGGTAGAGACGACCTTTCTTACGCGTGTGTGCCGGCGTCATGGCATAGCCGCTGGGAGCAAAGATCAGCCCCTTGAGCAAGGCGGGCGTCTGCCTGCGGCTCTGTCCTGCCCGCTTGCTCGGGCTTTCCGCTACAATCGAGCGAACCTTGTCCCAGAGATCTTGTGGCACGATCGGCTGGTGCTCGCCGGGATAACTCGTGCCCTTGTGGACGGCGTCGCCGATATACACCCGGTTGCTGAGTAGCTTGTAGAGCAGGCCTTTGTCGAAGGCCTTCCCATTCTTGCGCCTGAGGCCCTCCGCATTCAGGATTCGCGCCAAAATGGTCGCGGAACCTACCTGCAGGAATCGCTCGAAGATCATGCGAATGATGGCTGCCTCTTCATCATGGATGAGAAGCTTCCGGTTCTCGACCCGATAGCCGAGGGGGACGTTGCCGCCCATCCACATGCCCTTGCGCCGAGACGCTGCGAACTTGTCCCTGATGCGCTCGCCGATGACCTCACGCTCGAACTGGGCGAAGGACAGCAGGATGTTCAGCGTCAGTCTGCCCATGGAGGTGGTCGTATTGAATGACTGGGTAACTGACACGAAGGTGACGTCGTTGGCGTCGAACACATCGACCAGCTTGGAAAAATCCATCAGCGAGCGAGACAGCCGGTCGATCTTGTAGACAACGACCACGTCGACTAGTCCAGATTCAACATCGCGCAGCAGCCGCTTCAGGCCGGGCCGCTCCAACGTGGCGCCTGAGATGCCGCCATCGTCGTAGCGATCTGGCACTAGCACCCAGCCCTCCGCCCGCTGGCTGACCACATAGGCCTCGCAGGACTCGCGCTGGGCGTCCAACGAGCTAAATTCCATGTCGAGGCCCTCTTCCGAGGACTTGCGCGTATAGACGGCGCAGCGCAGCTTTCGCACCAACGACTTTTTCTCGGGTGCATGCGTGTTCACTGGCCTTTGCCCCTCTGGCTCTTCAGACCGAAGAAGATCAGGCCGTTCCAGCGCGTGCCAGTGATCGCGCGGGCGATTGCCGAGAGCGATTTATAGGGCCTGCCATCATATTCGTAGCCGTCGGCCAGCACCGTCGCGCAATGCTCGCCCCCCTGCCATTCGCGCATCAGCCTGGTGCCGGCGATAGGTCGGTTATCGGAGCGAATTCCGCGCCCACCCGAGCGGGGTTCCAGATCTTCGGCCAGGATGGCCAGCCGCTTCAGCGTCTCCTGCTTCAGCCCGCCATAGGCGAGTTCCTGCACCCGGTAGGCCAGCCTGCTCTCGAGGAACTTGCGATTGTAGGGCGGCGGCTCCGCGGCAAACAGGTCGCGCCACATCCCCTTCAGGGCAACGATGTCCATCGTCTTGATAGCTGCCAGCCTGCCGATCACCGCGTCCGTCATGCCCCATTCTCCACCGGTTCGAGTTCGGCTGCATGACCGCTCTGGTTGGCGGTGAAGTCCACGAAACTATTCTCCCGCTCGACAGATATTCTCGTTGACTGTCGTGCCTGCAGACGTCTCACGCCGACAGCCAGGATGGTCGCGAGTTCAGCCAGGCGCTCTGCGGCTGTCATTCGTTCTGGAGAAAGAGCGTTCATGCTGTGCGCCGCCGCTGTTTGGAAACGGAGGTAAGCGCGTCTGTTTGAGAAGAACAGCAAGTTCAGAGACTTACGGAACAGTCTCTAAAAAGAAAGTATCCCAGCGAAAGGATTCGAAAACCATAAGACCCGGATTCCAATGATGCCGCGCAGCCGGCTGGCTAACCTGACCCGGTGAGCGATTCGCGCGCACTATTTAGTCTTGGGAACGGCCTGCCCGGAGATGCGCTCCCGCTGCCGGAGGCCGCGAAACGCTTTGTCCCGAACGACCTCTGGGAAACCTATGCAAGCGCGGACAAGCACCGCGCTTCGTTTCCCCAACGCACTGTCAGATATTCCACCTGGATGGAGGGAGAGGAGGCGGCTGCAAAAAATCGCCCGGCCGTTCAGGCGCGTGAAGCCCAGGCGGCGAAAGACAGCGCGTGGCTCACCATTCAACGGGTCTTCCAGACAAGGCTGCTCGAGGGCGTCCTGATCGCCTATGTCAGACGCGATTTCCCTTTTGGAAAATGGGATCCGCTCCCACCTGACTCATGGCGGGCGCTCCGTATCACTGACTGGCGCCGAGGAACAGCGGAGGGTGGAGGGGTGAGATTGACAGACCTTCGTATCGCCCCGGGGTTCCCGAGTGCTAGTAAGGAATTTGCTGCCCAGCTGGTCAACGCAGGAGAAACTTCCGCCTCGACACCCGCAGCTGTCTCGCATGCTGGACGCCAGCTGCAACTGACGATCGATGTCCGGACCTCGAAGATTAAGATCAAAGGTGTGGGCGAGCTGACCGGCGCCCACTACCGGCTTGTCGCAGTGCTTGCCGAAACAGCAAAACAGGACATCTTCGAACTTCTCCCACCAGAAGAGCATCGCTTTGTGAAGGTGCAGCAGCTGACGAAGCGATTGAAGATGGGCGATGAGAGCGTCTATCGAGGAGTGAGCAAGTGTCGCAGGGCATTCGGGGATATGGCCACCGCGGCGTTCGGCGAGCCCGTCTCCAAAGAACTCTTGATTGAGAACTTGCGAAGGCACGGGTTCCGACTCAACCCGAACATCCGCTTCATCGCTCCGAAGAGCGACTGACCCGGTCAACCATATTCCGTTAGACGGACGACCATGCTCCACGCAAACAAGGCTGATCTTGTTGGGTTTTTTCCGGCGAAATGGCCATGTCTATCTTTCCGGCCACCCATAATCCCAGGTGAGCCCATCTGGCAAAATCTTCGCGTCAGTACCCCATGTGCAGCCGAACGGCAGCACGCCAGGACGTGAAGGAGCCGCTACATGCCGGATCAAACGACTGCTTCTCGGCAGGAGAAGACGATACGCCACCTTAATCAGGTAGACCTCTCTCGGCGCTGGAGCCTCAGCCCGCGGACCCTGGAAAGGTGGAGGTGGTTGGGCCAGGGGCCGAGCTTCCTCAAGGTGGGCGGCCGTGTCGTCTACCGCCTTGAAGACATTGAGGCTTTCGAAGCACGCGGCCTCCATTTCATCGAGAAGGACCGCCCCTGATGGCTCGCGCCCACGAACGCGGCCGACTCGGGAGGGAGCTATGCCTTCTTCGCAGGGTTTCGCTGCAACGCGCAGAACCGACTTTGTTTGCGACGTGGTTCGCCATTCTTCGGCAGCGTGGCGGAGCGAAGGAGTTCGTAATGCGCGCTGCTCCGCTACTCGGTACGCCAGGCCTACAGGAGCCATCTCGGTTCGGCTCCCATAGAAAAGGCTGGAAGCGATGAACATCACACAGCGCGAAATTCCGACGGCGGTCTCAGAACCGGACTTCTGCAGTTGGCTGCAAACAGCCGCCCCTGGCAACGCTATCGAATACCACCGCGGCTTTCTCATACTCGATGCCGCCCAGCCATGCCGAGGGAAGCTTGCCCTGCAGAGACAACAGGAGCTTATCCAGCTGCGCCACCTCGCCTACTGGGCAGCCGAACAGGAGCTGGTGCTTCTGGTCCAGCGGCGGCTGGCGCCGGACACGTTCTCCTATTTGGCCGTAAGACGCGTCCGCCGTGACCGATGTGGCAATGCGCCGGCCCACCTTGCTTTGGCGATCGCGACATGAACGCCGACAGTAGAAAACCGTTTTACCGTGCGGGCACGATAAAACGCGATCGCCGCACGAAAGCCCGCCTCGATGTTCTCGACGAGCAGATCCTGGACGTGCTGCGCGAGGACCATCCACAGAGCGTTCGCCATGTCTTCTACCGGATGACCGATCCGCGGCTTGACGAGCCGGTCGAGAAAACCGACCGCGGCTACCGCCATGTCCAGGACCGGATGGTGAAGCTGCGCCGCGCCGGCAGGTTGCCGTTCAGTTGGGTGACGGACACGACCCGTCGCGGCTACCACACGCCGACCTACAGCGACGAGGCGCATTTCCTCCAGGCGATGAAGGGATTCTACCGCGCCGATCTCTGGCAGCATTCCGACTGCTACTGCGAGGTCTGGACGGAGTCGCGCTCGATCGCCGGCGTCATCGAGGACGACTGTCGCGAGCTCGCCGTCAGCCTTTATCCTGCCGGCGGCTTCTCCAGCATCACGCTTGCCTACCAGTCGGCGGAAACCATCAACGTCTACAGCGCCGGGCGGCAGGCCGTGATCTTCTACATCGGCGACTACGACCCCGCAGGTGTGCTCATCGACGTCGCGCTCGAACGCGAACTTCGCCAGCATTTGTCGCCGACGGTAGAGCTGGTGTTCAAAAGGCTGGGCATCACCGAAGAGCAGATCGCCAGGTTCGATCTGCCGGGCAAACCGCGCAAGGAAACGGACCGCCGTTCCCTGCACATCATGGAGACGGTCGAGGCTGAGGCGATGCCCGCCGGCATCCTACGCAGCATCCTCAGAACCGAGATTGAGAATCTGCTGCCACCCGACGCGCTTGCCGTTGCCAGAGTTGAAGAGCAATCGGCACAGGATTACTTCGCGCGGCTTGCCGAGATTACGGCAGGCGCATCATGATGGCCGCCGCAGTTGCAAAAGTGCTCGGCGGCGACGTTATCGGCCCGTGCCGCATCGTTGCACCAGGCCCGGGCCACTCGCGCGCAGACAGGTCGATGTCGGTCATGCTCGATTCTGACGCCGCCGACGGTTTCCGGGTCAACAGTTTTGCCGACGACGACTGGCGCATCTGCCGTGATCATGTCCGGCAAATGCTCGGCATTCCGGATAGCGAACACCACCGTCTGAACGCACAATTGTCCCGCCCGTGGCCGGCGACCACCCCCGCGTCCGACAGCTCTCGCATCGATATCGCACACAGGCTGTGGCGGGAGGCGGTGCCGATAGAAGGCACACTCGCGGCAGTCTACCTGCTCGATCGCGGGCTCGGGCTCGCCGATGAAGTCCTGGACGGCCACGCCCTCCGGTTTCACGGTGCCTGCCCTTTCCGGCTTCAGGACAAAACCGCTGTGCGGCTGCCGTCAATGCTGGCTGCGATGGTCGACATCCGCACGAATGAGCTCTGCGGCGTACACAGGACCGCCCTGAAGCCAGACGGAAGCGGTAAAGCCAATGTCCCCGGTCTCGGCAACGCCAAGAAGATGCTGGGGCGGGCCGCAGGCGCCTGCGTGAAGCTTTCCGCGGACGAGGACGTGAGCATCGGCCTCCATGTCGCCGAGGGGATCGAGACCACCCTCGCCTGCATGGCCATGGGCTTCCGACCGATGTGGGTGGCTTTGTCGGCAGGCGGAATTGCGAAGTTCCCCGTGCTTGCCGGTATCGAAGCTCTGACTGTCTTCACCGACCACGACGACACCGGGATAGCCGCAGCTGCCGAGTGTGCGAACCTCTGGGACGGCGCCGGCAAAGACGTGACCAGAATCATACCGGCGCTCGAAGGTTCGGATTTCGCGGACGGGCAACGGCGATGACTATTTCGCCGGAACAAGCCCTTGAAGCCATCAATGCAACACTGGTTGTTGGAGCGCCGGCCACCGATGTTATGCAGCGCCGCCCTGCCCTCAAGTGGTTCGCCTCGGACGAATTCACATCGATGAAGCTCAAGCCGCGTGACTTCATCCTTGAGCCAATCATTCGTACAGGAAGCCTGGCCATGTTGTCGGCGTTCCGAGGCGTCGGTAAAACTCAGGTAGCAATTGGCATCGCACATGCCGCCGCGACCGGAGGCTCATTCTTGAATTGGAGGGCGCCGGTGCCTCGTGATGTGCTCTATGTCGACGGCGAAATGCCGGGCGCAGACCTGCAGGAGCGGCTTCGCATGTTCAGCCAGGTCAGCTCTGGGCGCCTGCGGATCTTGCCAATGGACGAGCAGGAGATCGGTGTCAGTCTCAATCTTTCGCAGGCGGAGTCACAAGAGCGGTTGGAAGCCATTCTCGGCCCAACAGAACTACTCATTCTCGACAACCGCTCCACGCTGACGAGCGGCGGCCGCGAAAATGAGGCCGAAAGCTGGGACACGATGCAATCCTGGCAACTAAGGCTCCGCCGCCGAGGCATCAGCGTTCTTTTGATCGAGCATGAAGGCCGCGGTGGAAATCCGCGTGGCACAAGCAAGCGGGAAGACGTCCTAGACACACTCATCACATTGAAGCACCCGGACGACTACAAGATTGAGGATGGAGCCCGCTTCGAGGTTCACTTGGGCAAGGCGCGCGGCGTGTTCGGCGAGGCCGCAAGGCCCTTCGAGGCAAAGCTGGAAGTTCATAGCGGAGAGGCGTTGTGGACGATGAAGGATCTTCAAGATGTCGAGGCTGATCTCGTCATGACCATGACGCGCGACGGAGAAAGCGTACGTGACATCGCCGCAGCAACCGGTTTGAGCAGATCGAAGGTCAATCGCATTCAGGCACGGTTGAAAGCAATTCAGCCGTCGAGCAACAAGCCGTAAATTGCAGCTGTCCCACTGTCCCACGCCCTAGACAGTGGGACAGTGGGACAGCCGCGCGTCGATGCTGCGGGCTATAAGGGAGGAACGTCTTCGGCGACCTCGCAACGATGACGATGCCGACCAGGGACACGAGGAACAGTGTCTAATCACGATCGTGCCGGCTGGCGTGAGCCCTCCCGAGTCTACTCCGCCCCCTCGTTGCCGGCTCCATGGAAGAAGGATTGGATTTCCTCCATGTCGACGCTGCCATCGCCGTTCTCATCGACGGCGTTGAATATTCGTCCGACGAAATCCTTGACCTCGGTCTGCGAAAGCGCGCCATCGCCGTCGGCGTCGACTATGGCAAACATTATTCGCATCTTTGCGCCATGCATCATCTTGGCTCCCATACCGCCGTGGCCTCCGGTCATCCGCCGCCCTTCAGGCGGGCCCATTCTGTAGTCCCGATGCCAGCGGTCGCCACCGCGCCGCTCTGCTCGGGGACCGCGATCCTCCTGCATTTTTTCCTGAAGCATCTCACCCATCATCTGGCGCATCATTTCACGCATAGAGTCTTGGGTTTGTCCGGTCCCTTCGGGCGACTGTTCGGGACCATGATCCTGTGCCTTTACTGCGGGCACAGGTGTTCCGCTCGACTCGGCCAGCGCGGGCGAGCCCAACATGATCAACACGGCGGCAACTGCCGCGGTTTTGCTCGGAAGGGTCATGGTGTCCTCCTGTGGGTGAATGGCTACGCCGATCATGTCGGCATCCAAGCAAACCCGCAGCTGACCTCCTGGTTCCTGCCGAGTTTCGCAATGGTCTCGATCGAGCGCAAACATGCAAATTATTCGCGCTGACGTGAAAAAGAGCAGCGATTGCAGGGAGCTCGAAGCAGCGCTTGGAAACGGCGATGACTGCGCTCCTGGATCATGAGCGCATCAGAACTCAAGAAGTTGGGCCTCCTTCGAAACGACGCCACTTCCTCGTTTTGAACACGTGAGTCGGTCCTCCGAGGTCAGACGTCCAGCCAGCGGCCGGTTCCACAACATAGGACATGTGGACCAGTCCAGGTGCCAAATCTGTTTGGCGAAGTGGTACTCGATTTCGTGGATAGTTTGGCGGCTTAACGACGCGCCCCTGCCTAGCTGGTAGACCTCACTGTGTTCCTGAACGCATCCGTAATCCTGGCGATCGCAATCCGCTCGGCTTCGCTGATCGTTCCATCTGCCTGTGCGGTGGCCCGCAGCCGTGGCATGAAGGACGCACGGGAAATCTCATTGGCAGCAATGATCTCTGCAGCAGCGTCGATGGAAGAGTCGTCGGTCAGAAGTGTCATCAGGTCGGCGATCACGTCGATTTTTTCATTTTCGGACAACATTATCTCGCGCGCGAGTGCCTCGGCCTCCACGACCTCCATAAGCACCGATATTTCGCTATCGACTAAGCCGTCCGACTTGGCGAGATAGAGCATCAAGGTTCCAAGAGGGGATAGATCTTTGACCAGTCCAGCGAGCAGGGGGGTGAGCGCAGGTTTCGCGGTTCCCTTTGATCTTTTGGATCTTCGAGGGAGAGGGCCTTCTGGCCGGGGTGGAGGCACTTTAAAGTTTGACAGCGGCATTGCCGGGGTACCGATAATCGCGCGAGGCAACCCATTGAGCCAACAGTAGACCTGCATCGCCATCCAGGCGTCTTCAAACGCGCCGTGGATTCGGCCAGCCCGAGCAAGACCCATTTGTGAAAGAATTGCGTTTAAGCCGGACCGGCCACCAACTTGCTCACGGTACGTCCGCATTGTGCAGAAGTACTCGAGTTCCGGAAGCGGCATTCCAGCGAGGTCGAATTCCTGCTCGATGAAGCGCCGATCAAATTCGACATTGTGAGCGATGACGCAAGGAGAGTCCGAAAAAAGCTTGCTCAATGCGTGTGCGTGGACGTTGAAAGTATCCTGATGGCGAAGTGTCCAATCGTCATAGCCGTGAACTGCTTCGGCGCGCGGATGGCTCTTCTTACCCGGATCAAAGATCAGATGGGCCGCTTGGATGGGATAGGTCTCGGCAACAATATCCTGGGAGTCAACAGCGATCAGGCCAAGGCTCACCACGCGATCGGAGCTAAAAAAGCCCGTCGTTTCGACATCAACGAAAAGCAGACGGTTTGGCAGTTGCATTTTGTTCCCCAGCAAGAACATCGCGCAGCATAGGCTCTGACGCAAGCTCCTGGTCACACGCGGTGTCGGCTGCTTCCTGACATTCAGTCAGGGTCGGCTTCTGACCCAAAGGCGCCCTGGTTTGCTGCTTGGTGAACGGCAGCTCCGCGCCTCATATCGGCCATTGAGGCGAGCTCTGCCGCCGCCTGAAAGCAGACATTCCCGTCGACCACCAGGGAGGTCGCAGTTGCGCAATCTCCGGACGTTCGTCTGGAGCCGGATCATGATCGCTATGCGTCGAGGAACTGTCCTTTGCCCGCTAGCGGCTGCCTGCACGAATGCGCCATGAGCACGTCTCGCACAATCTGAGGCGAACCAGAGACCAGGCGGCGTGCTTTTGTGGAGCTGCACGGAAGCTGTGGACGATTGCCGGCGATGGAATGCAATCACTCGGTGAGGCCAGCTTTGCGCAGGCCGTCCACAATGCGCTCGAAATCGGCAGGGTTCTTGTAGGGCAGGACTTTGCGCCTGTGCTCCAGGGAATAATCGGGATTGATCCGGAACACTTCCTCCCACTCCCCGCGCGCCTCCGCGAAGCGGCCCAAGTGACCATAGCTCGCCGCCAGCAACACACGTGAGATGTCGGTGGCTGGATTGCGGACAAGCCGTCGCTTCAGGATGACAACGGCCTCCTCGTACCTGCCCACCTGGAACATCGCCTGCGCGTGGAAGTGCAGAAAAATGTCCGGATAATATGGGTTCAGGGCCATTGCCCGCTCGAAACAGACGAGGGCCTCGTCGGACCTGCCCGCATAGTGCAGCGCGTTGCCGAGACTCTCGTGGCCCTCGACAAGATTGGGAGCAAGCGCGATCACGCGTTCAGCCTCGCGGATGGCCACGTCAAACTGTCGCAGGTACACGTTGACGATGCCCAGCGCCCAATGTGCGTACGGATATCGATCGTCGAGCGCGACCGCCCGCGTCGCAGCCTCGATCGCCTGTTCCAGCGATTTCGACGGTGCTTGGCTCCACTGGTTGACGTACGCCAGCCCGTGCGTGACGGCGAGGAACGCGTGGGCCGGGGCGAATTTCGGGTCCAGATCGATGGCGCGTTGCAACAGTTGCCGGCCCTGAATGTTCTGCTCTCTCGTCAGCCGCCACATCTGTTCACGGCCCCGCAGGAAGCAGTCATACGCTTCCAGATTTTGGGTCTGCTCGGTCGCGAGCCGCTGCTGGTCCCCGGCCGTCAGCTTGAGTTCCAGAGCGCCGACGATCTGCTGCGTGACGTCATCCTGCACCGCGAAGATATCGGTCAGGTCGCGATCGAAACGCTCCGCCCACTGATGCCCGCCAGTGGTCGCATCGATGAGCTGCGCGGTGATCCTCACCTTGTTCCCTGATTTGCGGACGCTTCCTTCCAGCACGTAGCGCACGTTGAGGCTATGGCCCACCTCCTGCACGTTCACGTTCCGGCCCTTGAAGGTAAACGACGAGTTGCGAGCGATGACAAACAGCTGCGCCAGCTTCGACAGAGCGGTGATGATATCTTCGGAGATGCCGTCGGCGAAGTACTCCTGCTCGGCATCGCCGCTCATGTTGGCGAAGGGCAGCACGGCAATCGAGAGCTCCGGCGGCAATGCGGCCGGCGCACGAGCAACGGCGCCGGCGGTCACTGCTGGCTTTGCCTGCGCGGCGGCGCCGACCTGGAGCGAATAGATTCGGATCGGCTCGGCGATGTTCTTGAGCTGCGTGTTGCCGAGATCGCTGACGGAGAGATCGAGCCTCGCCCTGACCTGGCGATAGGCGTCCTCGGACAGGCAAATGGCGCCGGGGGCCGCGATACCCTCGAGACGCGAGGCGATGTTGACGCCGTCGCCCATCAGGTCGCCATCGCTTTCCTCTACTACGTCCCCCAGATGGATGCCGATCCGGAACTCGATGCGCCGATCCTGCTGAACTCCGGCATTGCGCTCGACCATGCCGTTCTGCACCTCGATGGCGCAGCGCACTGCATCGACAACGCTGCGGAATTCGACCAGCGCTCCGTCTCCGGTGCGCTTGATGACACGGCCGTTGTGCACGGCGATGGTTGGATCGATCAGGTCGCTGCGCAGTGCCCGCAACCTTGCCAGGGTGCGATCTTCGTCCTCGCTGGCGAGCCGGCTGTATCCGACTACGTCCGCGGCCAGAATTGCGGCCAGCTTGCGATTCTCGCTCATTGAGCCGTCCCTCATCTCCACGATAGCAGGAAGACAGAGACAAGGGGAACTTCTGCTCGGAGCGATCTCGGCTGAGATCAAGTCGGTCTTGGTTCATGGAAACGCAGCCGACGTGCTGCCCCAAGAAATGACCGCTCTGACGGGCGTTCAGGGGACCAGCGATGAGGGCAGTTTACCCGGCGACGGCACCCCACGGCTGGGGTACAATGCGGGTAGGCCGAGAGGAAACCTTGGCAGCCTGATCGTTCAGGAGAAAGGAGTCGAGATGTCTGAACAGATCGACGGCCACCCGGGCAGCCCCTCCGCTCGCCCTGCGACGTTCCCGAGTTCCACTCCCCTGCCCTCCGGGGTCGTCACGTTCCTCCTCAGTGATGTCGAGGGATCGACCCGCCTGTGGGAGGACGACGAAGACACGATGGGCGCGGCGATCGCCCGTCACTACGAGTTACTCGATGCCGCCATCACCCTCCACGGCGGGGTACGGCCGGTGGAGCAGGGCGAGGGCGACAGCGTGGTGGGGGCCTTCGCTCAGCCCTCCGATGCGGTCGCCGCCGCCCTCCACGCGCAGCGCACCTTTGGTGACGAGCAATGGCCCGGAGGCCAAGTGCTGCGGATTCGGATCGCCTTGCACACCGGTGAGGCCCAGCTGCGGGGCAACGACTACTACGTGGGGCGGACGGTGATCCGCTGCGCCCGCCTGCGGGCGGTCGCCCACGGCGGCCAGACCGTTCTCTCCGGCGCCACCCGCGACCTGGTCGCCGACCGCCTTCCGGACGACGCCGACCTGCGTGACCTCGGCTCGCACCGCCTGAAGGACCTCGGGGCTCCGGAGCGGGTTTGGCAGCTCTGCCATCCCGACCTGGCCGACGAGTTCCCGCCGCTGCGCTCCCTCAATGCCTTCGCCAACAACCTCCCGACCCAGCTCACGTCCTTCGTCGGCCGCGACGCCGAGCTCGCCGAGCTGCGAACGGTTCTGGAAGCGGACCGGCTCGTGACCCTCACAGGTGCCGGCGGCGCGGGCAAGACGCGCCTGGCTGTCCATGCCGCCGCCGATGTCGCCGAACGCCATCCGGACGGGGTGCGGTGGGTCGAGCTTGCACCGGTGTCGTCGCCCGACGCCGTGCCCTACGCCGTGCTTCGCACCTTCGGGTTCGTCGAGGAGGAGGACCGCCCGCCGACCCAGACGCTGTGCGAGCAGCTGGCCGGCTCCGACGCCCTGGTCGTACTGGACAACGCCGAGCACGTCCTCGAACCCTGCGCCCAGCTGGCCCAGGCATTGCTGGGGGCGGCGCCGAAGCTGCGGATCCTTGTCACCAGCCGCGAGCCGTTGGGGGTTCCCGGGGAGTTGACGTGGCGGGTGCCGTCCCTCGATGACGCCGCCGCCACCCGGTTGTTCTCGGAACGGGCCTCCCAGGTACGTCCGGGGTTTCAGGTCGAGGGCTCCGAAGGCACTGCGGTAGCTCAGATCTGCCGGCGTCTGGACGGGCTGCCCCTGGCCATCGAGCTGGCCGCCGCCCGGGTGCGCATGATGCCCCCGGCCCGCATCGCCGCCGCCCTCGACGACCGGTTCCGCCTTCTCACTGGCGGGAGCCGCACCGTCTTGCCCCACCAGCAGACGCTGGAGACCTCCGTGGCGTGGAGTCACGACCTCCTCGACGACGCCGAACGAGCGATGCTGCGCCGCTTGTCGGTGTTCGCCGGTGGGTTCACCCTCGACGCTGCCGAGCACGTGTGCACCGGCGACGTGGTGGATCGCTACGCGGTCCTCGACCTCCTCACCCGCCTCGTAGACAAATCCCTTGTTCAAGCCGACGTCGATGACCCGGACGGACGCTACTGGCTGCTGGAGACCATCAAGTTCTTCGCCCGAGCCCGTTTGGCGGAGTCAGGGGAGACGGACCCGATCCAGGAACAGCATCGGGACTACTTCCTGGCCCTGGCGGAGCAGGCGGAGCCCGAGCTGGTCAAGGCGGATGGCCTGGCCTGGCTCGACCGGCTCCAGCGGGAGTGGGACAACCTCAGCGCCGCCGCCGACTGGTGCGAGGCCACCGCTGCCCACCAGCCCTTCCTCCGCCTGGTCACCGCCCTCACCCTGTTCTTCGAACTCCGTTCCCACCTCGCCGCCGGCGGACGGTGGTTCGCACGGGCGCTCACCCACGACGAGGGCCCCTCGGCCTTGCGGGCCCGGGCCCTGTGGGGCGCGGCCCATGTGGCGCTGTACGGTGGGGACTTCGAAGCCTTAGGGCGCTACGCCCCGGCGGCTCTGGCCATGGCGGAGGAGGTCGGCGACGAGGCGGCCAAGTGCCGGGCCCTCAACACCAACGGCGTGGTGGCCATTTGGCTGAGCGGCGAAGTCGATCAGGGTCGGGCGGCGATAGAGCACAGCGTCACCCTCAGCCGCCAGCTAAAGGACAACTGGGCCCTGTGCAACGGGCTCAAGTTCGCCACCATTTCGAGGATGGTCGAGGAGGACTACGTCGGCCTCGCCCCGTTGCTAGCCGATTTCAAGGCGGTGTCCGAGGCGCTGAGTAACCGGTTCTTCATGGCCTGGTACCACACCACCGTGGGCTGGGTGGCCATGCACCGGGGCGATTTCGCTCTGGCAGAGCAGGAGATGGAGCTGGCCCTGGCGGAGGACAAGGAACTGGGCGGAGCCGCCACCGCCGGGATTGTGGTCGCCCAGCTGGGCGAGATCGAGGCCCAGACCGGCCGCTACGAGGCCGCCCAGTCCCGGCTGGTGCCCTTCCTGGGGCGGGTGGCCGCCACTGGTGACTACCTCGGGGCGCCATGGGGGGTGCCGGCGCTAGCCCGCCTCCTGATCGGCCAGGGGGCTGCGGCAGATGCCGTCGACATGATCGTCGGGTTCGTCGATTTGTTGCGCCCCCTCGGGATGCCCCTGAACGTCTCCGAGGGCCTCAACGCTCTCGGGGCCGCCCACCTCGCACTCGGCAACGAAGCTGCGGCGGCGGAAGCCCTCGCCGACGCCAAGGCCCAGGCCGCATCTATCAGCAACCCCTGGCTGGGGGGGCAGGCCACCTATCTCCTGGGCGAGCTCGCCCGCCGCCGCGGCGAGTTGGACGAGGCCGAGCGCCTCCACCACGATGCGCTGAGCATGCGGGCGTCAAGCGGCCTGCGGCCCGGGGTGGCAGAATCACTCGAGGCGCTGGCCGGCCTGGCAGTGCAACACGACAGGTGTGCGGAAGCCGCCCGCCTCTTCGGCGCCGCCTCGACGCTGCGGGACCAGATGGGCCTGGCTCGCTGGCCGGTCCAGATGGCCGGTTACGACAGCGATGTGACCAATACCCGGAAGGCTCTCGGCGAGGACGCCTTCGCCGCCGCCTGGGCCGAAGGTGCCGCGCTCTCCGTCGACGCCGCCGTGGCGTAGTTGCCGCGAGCCCCGCCACTCGGCGGCGCTGAGATAACAGGAGTCGGCAGCGAAAACCTGCCCTTTCAAATCCGACTACGGCCGATCCTAGGACGTCGGCGGACGTTCAAACATTTGCGGGCAATAACCGAGATGTTCAAACCTTCGCATTCGCGAACGTCGGGGTTGCGCCCAGTTCCTGACCTTCATGTTATCGCAGGCAAACGTCTCGAATGGGTCCAGTTCACCTCGATGCACGCAGGACGCCTGAAAAGTCCGCTTCTTAAGATGCGATCCTCGAAGCTGCCGGTCCGCTCTCGGCCAGTCCCGGTCGTTCAGAAATGCACGTCCGAACGGCTACTGCTGGCGCTTTCCTGACCTCCTGTCTGTAGACGCCTTGGGTCAGTCCGCGACCTTTGTGACGGCCATGCAAAGGGCCTGAAGGTAGCGCACGCGTTTGCGATAATATCTCGGAGCTGCTTCAGCTCGGCGGCGGAACTATCCGGTGGGGGCGGGACTCGGAAGTCCTTACCCGACGTGATCACCCACGTCTTCCAGGTTCCCGCGTCCGGCTCTATCAGGTTGTTGGACTGCGCCAAGGCGCATGTCGCGGACAGAAAGATGGCCAAACAAACGGTGCTTAGTGAACGAAGCATGTTGTCCTCCCGGATCTGTGGCCGAGTGTACCCGCCAGGCTAGAAGCCTGAGCTGATACCGACAGAGGTTCGGGTAGCCGTTTCGAGCGTTTTGCCAGACTGCCCCGAGAGACCTCGCCGCACGTCAATGCCCATGACATGCAGAGCGCCGGCCATTGCATTCAACATTGCACTTGTGGTCTGAACGCTGGGCATCAAGTGACCTGAATGCCTAGCATTATGATACACCTTCGCTGCCTCCCTCACTAGATATACTCCGCGATCGGATGGCTCAATCAGCCCCCTGGTCGTCCTTCCTGGCATTTGCGAGCGAAGACCTGCGCAAACAAAGGAACTGGCGCGAAACAATGTCATGATTCCAAGGGATTGGCGTATCTGATAGGCTCTGATCATTGACAAGAGCGGGTCAACACCTGAGGGGCGCAACGGGTCCTTCCGGGGGGATGAAGCCATGCCGGAGGGCGCAGCGCTGAGGTTCGCCAGCGTCAGGCATATTTTTTTGGGAAGCCACCCGGAGTCCAAATCCAGAGCCAGGTCCACGTAAGCCTTTGATCAAGCGTACAGAGTTGAAAGTGCCGCCGAATCCCGGTTGGACCCGGAGTCCAGTTCGGATCCAGATGGGTCCACCGACAGATCCATCGCCGAGTCCAGCAGCAGAGTCCGGAAGCCACATCCTCTTCGAGGAGAGAGCATGCCTGTCCAGTTCGCACCGGAAGCCATCGAGCACTGGCCGATCGAGCGGCTGAGGCCATATGCCGGGAACGCCAAGACGCATGCGCCGGACCAGGTGGCGAAGATCGCGGCAAGCATGGCGGAGTTTGGTTGGACGGTGCCGGTCCTGGTGTCTGCCGAAGGTGAGGTGATCGCAGGTCATGGCCGCATCCTAGCTGCCGGGGAACTGGGTCTGCCGGAGGTGCCGGTGATCATTCTCGATCATCTGAGCGAAGCGCAGCGGCGTGCCTACCGTATTGCCGACAACAAGCTGACGGAGCTGGGCGGGTGGGATGATGCCCTGCTCTCTCAGGAGCTTCATGCGCTGAATGGCGACGGCTTCGACTTGAGCCTCACTGGGCTCGACGAGGCGGAACTCGACCGGCTGATGGGCGAGCTTGGCGACGAAGCCGAAGGCCCTGCCGGTGAAGATGAGATCCCCGAGCCGCCGGTCGATCCGGTCACCTCCCTTGGCGATCTGTGGGTGCTCGGAAGGCACCGGCTGCTGTGCGGCGATGCCACGGTCGCGGCAGATGTCGAACGGCTGCTCTCGGGAGCGGTGCCGCATCTCATGGTGACCGATCCACCCTTCGGGGTGAACTACGATCCTTCCTGGAGGAAAGAAGCTGGCGTCTCGACCAGCAGCCGCACCGGCAAGGTCGCCAATGACGATCGTGCGGACTGGCGCGAGGCCTGGTCGCTGTTTCCCGGTGATGTGGCCTATGTCTGGCATGCCGGTGTCCATGCCTCGACGGTAGCCGACAGCCTGGTTTCTTCCGGCTTCGGCATCCGCTCCCAGATCATCTGGGCCAAGCCTCGCCTGGTGCTGAGCCGTGGCCATTATCACTGGCAGCATGAGCCCTGCTGGTATGCGGTCAGGGAGGGCGCGACCGGACACTGGCAGGGGGCGCGCGACCAGTCCACCATCTGGATGATCGGCAACGGCGACCAAGGTGAGGACGACGCCACGGTTCACGGCACGCAGAAGCCAGTCGAATGCATGCGGCGGCCGATGCTGAACAACAGCGCCACCGGCTCGTCAGTGTACGAGCCCTTCTCCGGCAGTGGCACCACCATCATTGCCGCCGAGACCACCGGCCGCTCGTGCTTCGCCATGGAACTCGATCCGCGTTACTGCGATGTCGCGGTGGATCGATGGCAGAACTTCACTGGGCGCAAAGCAGCTCTGGAAGCCAGTGGTCTCGACGTCGCCGATGTTCATTCCGGCCGATCCGCGGCCTGACCTTCTTTGGCGGGCATAAGCAAGAGAGGCCACCATGCGGGGGATGAGCGAGCGCCAGTATGCCGCCTATGCCGGGGTCTCCCGTGGCGCCATACAGAAGGCCAGGATTGCCGGACGGCTGGTGCTGTTTGAGGATGGCTCGATTGATCGAGCAGGGTCCGATGCACGCCGGGCAGCACTGACCGATCCTTCAAAGCAGAGGCGCTCCCCACCCCGGCCCAAACTGAAGGCCGTACCGGAGGAGGCGCTGTCGGCTGTTGGCGAGACATTGCGCGAACAGGGGCTATCGGCGCCTGTCGTCGGCGCATCGACCACCTTCCTGCAAGCAAAGACAGCCAATGAGGTGCTGAAGGCGCAGGAACGCCGGCTGAAGCTTCAGAAACTGAAAGGCGAACTTGTCTCGCTCGATCGCGCCAAGACCCTGCTGTTCCGGCTGGCGCGAGAGGAACGCGACGCCTGGGTGAACTGGCCCGGCCGCGTCGCTGCGATCCTGTCGGCCGAACTGGGCGTGGATACAGCCACCATGCACCAACTTCTGGAGAGCCAGGTGAGAGCCCATCTGGGGGAGCTGGCCGATGTCCGCACTGACTTCCGATGAGGTTCTGGAAGAAAGCCTGTTCCGCTTCGAAGGCGTCGATGAGCTGAAGTCCTCCTGGCGCGAGGGCCTGCGTCCGGACCCGTTCATGACGGTATCGGGATGGGCCGACCGGCACCGGATGCTGGCGGCAAGAGCCTCGGCCGAGCCCGGCCGCTACCGAACCAGCCGCACGCCCTACATGCGCGAGATCATGGACGCCTTGTCACCTGGCTCTCCTGTGCAGCGGGTCGTGTTCATGAAGGCGGCACAGGTCGGTGCAACGGAGGCCGGCAACAACTGGATCGGCTTCATCATCCATCAGGCACCGGGACCGATGCTGGCCGTGCAGCCGACCGTCGAGCTTGCCAAGCGCAACTCGCGTCATCGCATCGATCCGCTGATCGAGGAGAGCCCTGCCCTGCGCGACCGGGTGAAGCCGGCCCGCTCGCGCGATGCCGGCAACACGATGCTGTCGAAGGAGTTCAACGGTGGCATCCTGATCATGACCGGCGCGAACTCGGCTGTCGGTCTGCGCTCGACGCCAGCGCGCTACATCTTCCTCGACGAGGTCGACGCCTATCCTGCCTCCGCCGACGACGAGGGCGATCCTGTCGCCCTTGCAGAGGCACGCTCGCTGACGTTCTCGCATCGCAGGAAGGTGTTCCTGGCCTCGACGCCGACTATTCGCGGACTGTCGCGCATCGAGCGGGAGTATGAGGCGTCCGACCAGCGTCGCTATCATGTCCCCTGCCCCAAATGCGGCGTCATGCAGTGGCTGAAGTTCGAGCGGCTGCGCTGGGACAAGGGCAGGCCCGAGACGGCCTGTTATCACTGCGAGGCCTGTGAGGCCCCAATCGGCGAGCACAGCAAGACCGCCATGCTGCAGGAGGGGGAATGGCGTGCGAGCGCAATCGCTGCAGATCCTGCCACAGCAGGCTTCCACCTATCGGCTCTCTATTCTCCTGCCGGCTGGCTCTCATGGCAGGCGATCGCTCGCGCCTTCGAGGCGGCTCAGGGGTCGGACGAGTCGCTCAAAGCCTTTCGCAACACCGTCCTCGGCGAGACCTGGGTCGAGACCGGCGAGGCGCCGGATTGGCAACGCCTGCATGACCGGCGCGAACAATGGCAAGCGGGCAGCGTTCCTGCCGGTGGCCTGTTCCTCACCGCCGGCGCCGACATCCAGAAGGACCGTATTGAGGTTGACGTCTGGGCATGGGGCCGCGGTCTGGAAAGCTGGCTGGTCGAGCATGTCGTGCTGGACGGCGGACCGGGAGACGAAGCCTGCTGGAGGGCGCTCGATCAGGTCCTCGGCCGCAGCTGGCAGAGCGCGTCCGGCAACACGATGCGGATCTTGCGGCTGGCGATCGACACCGGCTACGAGGCGCCAGCCGTCTATGCCTGGGCGCGCAGGGCGGGATCGGTCCATGTCGCTCCGGTCAAGGGTGTCGAGAACTTCAATCGGGCAAGCCCGGTCACCGGCCCCACCTTTGTCGATGCGACGTCACACGGCAAGCGCCTGCGGCGCGGCGCAAAGCTGTGGACCGTCGCCGGCTCCACCTTCAAGGCAGAGACCTATCGCTTCCTTCGCCTGCCGAGACCAACGGACGAGGAGCTGGAGGCCGGGGCCAGACACGCGGCAGGCACTGTCCATCTCCCCTCCTGGATAGACAGCGAGTGGTGCAAGCAGTTCGTCGCTGAGCAGTTGGTCACGGTGCGCACCAGGCGGGGCTTCTCGCGCCTGGAATGGCAGAAGCTTCGCGAACGCAACGAAGCCCTCGACTGCCGTGTCTATGCCCGCGCCGCCGCCTGGATCATCGGTGCCGACCGCTGGCCGGAATCGACCTGGCGCGACCTCGAGGCGCAGTTTGGCAAGAACGTCGCTGTCCTGAGGCTGACAGCGACTGCCGCACCGGCGCCGCCGTTGGCCTCGGCTTCGAACAATCAAAACACGCGTCCTCAAAAGCGGCAGTCCTGGCTGAGGACCAGGCGTGTTCGCCTGAGCCGCTGGCTGGAGTAACGAAGCGCTTGCCGATACAAGGCGCCATCCCAAATAAATCAGTCTAGCAGACACAACAAAATCTTTGTCACTGGCTCGCCGGTTATTCACCTTGTTCCAAGTTACGCTGTATCTACCGGCAAATTTTGCTGCAATCGCCAGCGTTGCATGTCAAGATGGGCTGGGAAAAGGGTGGGGATTGCATATGCACACGGCAATGAGCCAGAAACTGGCGAGCTATGGCCAGTGGACGTATCGCGGTGCGTGGGCACTCGAAATCGTTGCGGCGATCATCGGTCTAACAACTGGCGTCGCTCTGAGTTACCGCGGCTTTGTTGCCAATGAGGCGGCGGACTCAATGGACCTTGTCCTTGCAAGTGCCCCGTTCTTTATGATCGCGATTGCTGAGCTGACGAAAATCCCAATCGCCACGCTTCTGTTCGGCGCCTCGTGGTTTTGGAAACCTGTTATCCTAGTGTTTCTACTCGTATTGGCCGGCATCACTTTTGAGACAGTCCTTCTCGGATTGGAGCGAGCCAGCACAATGCGCGAGGTCCAATATGCGAATTTCGCCAACCAAACTAAAGGACTCCAGCAAGAGTTCGAAAATCTCAAGGCAGCAGCCGAAAGCTTGCGAAACACTGACGACGAGGCAAAAGCCCGAAGCGATCTGGAGCAGCTCGGTGGATTGGCTGACACCGAGCGCGACAAATTGCGTGCACGGATAACAGAGGTTGACGAAGAGCTGCAGGCCGCAACCACCCTTTCACCAGCGGCGGCGCGAGCCAAAGAATTTCTCGAGGAGAAACAAGCAGCGCTAAGCGCACTGGTGGAACGGCGCGATCGAGAGATCAAGGACGCCGTGGAGCAGTTCGAGCGACAGCGGGATAGCTACGTTGATCGCATCAAGAGCGCGCGCGAAACGGGCGACCTTGCATCAGTGCAGCGCAACGAAGAAGGGCTGAACAAGCTGACTAATCCGCGGCTCAAAAAAGAGGCCGAATTCGCGCCGAAATTGGCTGAATTGGAGCCCGCAGTCGCCGCGGCCCGCGCGGAATATGAGAAGCTGCGAAAAGATAGTCCTCCGATGACCCCCCAAGACAAACAGCGCCTTGAGGCTAGGCGCAACGATCTGGAGAAACTCTACGACGGCACCGCTGCCGATTGGGATCGTAAACTTGACGAGGCACGTACTGGGCTAGCGGCCGCTCAAGAAGCCGCCACTCGCAAGTCAGAGACGCTCGCCAAGAACCAGCAGCGGCAAGAGGCCATCGCGACGGAACTGAGCCGCCTGGAAACAGAGCGCCTCCCGGTTGCTCGCAACGATCAGATCCGCAGGCTGGCAGCTCGCTGGTATGGGGTGAAGCCAGAAGACGTTACAGAACCTCAGGCCGGCACGGTTTCGACGATCTGGTTCGCCTCGCTTGCATTCATCGCCGCGTTAGCGGGGCCGATCACGGCGATGGTCGCGCTGGCCCTGCAACGCATCGGCGCACAGCCTGAAGTTCAGCGTGATAGTAAACTCTCGCGTTTGCTACGCAGAATGCTGCTCCGCTGGCGGTGGCGCCGTGTTCGGAAAGTACCCGTGCAGGTGCCGTTCGACAGAGAAGTCGAAAGGCGCGTCGAGGTTCCTGTCGAAGTCGAGAAGATCGTCAAAGAGATCCTCTATGTACCCGTCCTTACCGACGACCCGGAAGCGTTACGCCGGGCATTGGATCGGGAACTGCCCCCGGAGGTAATCGATCTGGTGAAGGTTTCTGCAAAAGGGCAACACGACCGCATAGAGAAAGCCCTGGAAGGTGACCTGCAATTAGATTTTGACGAGCCGGCAACGGGGGCGAAGCGGGGTACTAGACGTGCTCGTACGACATAACACCAAGCTGCTCGAACAAGCGATCGATCTGCAGATCAAACGGTCGGCAATTCCAACTCTGCAGGCAGAAGCGGCTGCGCACGACAAGATTGCTCGTGCCAATGCATTTCGAAGGATGGCTAGCGGCGCTGCCATCGCCATAGCTGCTGTCGGGATCGGTGTGGGTGTATGGCTGGTCTTTGATCGCGACACAACGGTGATCCAACCGGAGCCGCCGGTCGCCCAAAACCACCCGAACGAGAACCTACCAAAAGAGACGAAGAAATCAGAAGACAGAATTCCGGGTGAAGAAACAATCGCCGAAGAGGGAAAGACAGACAAGCTGAAGTCGCCGCCAATCGAGCAGCCGACGCCGCCGCCCGCAGACCCAGCCAATCCAGATACGTTCGATTTCGTAAAGTTCGCCAATCGCAAAGTGACCTACGCTGGCAGCACCTGGCAACTCGAGTCCGGTCATCATTTTCAGAGTGAGAAAAATCCAACCTGGGACACAGCTTGGTGCTACACGCGGAGGCTGGCAAACACCGGGGTCGAGGTTCAGGTAAGCCTTGTCAACAGACCCTCACCTACATCGACGCCGCAGGCACCGGTGTCTTCGAGCGAGACACTCGCATCGGTGGGCCTTGACGACAATTCGGCACGAGAACTCGCCAGCCGTTGTATCTGGCTCGACGAGGCCAGTTTCGCGCCAGGCGATTTCGACATGGGCCCTGAGCGGAAAGAAGCAGCCGCCGCGGCCGAAGAACTGTCTGTGCAGGACGGATGGGACGCGATGGGAAACGATCTGCCGGGCATGCCCGCTTGGAATGTTTCACTTGAACAGTGTCAGGCCCAATGCGAAGCAGATCGCCGCTGCTTGGCACTCACCTACGATAAGAAGCACGCCGCCTGTTTCATGAAAAATAATGGGTCGATTCTGGTTAGGAGTCCCGATGCAGTGATGGCGGCGAAGGGAGCCATCAAGGCGAATCTCCAGTATTCTAGCCTCGTTTTTGCCAAGGACACAGTAGTCGTTGGGGGCGCTTACGCGAATGTACGGAGCAACTATGCCGACTGCGTAGTGGCCTGCGCCGCTGATCAGAGATGTCTAGGCTTCAATTTTGACGGTCCGAACAAGATGTGCGCCATGCTCGACACCGTGACATCATCGTCTCCCTTCAAGGGCGTGGCGTCGGGCGTTAAAGCCACCCGCAGTTGAATTGGCACCGGCCCGAAAACTGCGCAGAGAACGGAGCCATGACCGACAGTGACTCGAACATCCGTCACCGAAGAGCTTGAAAGCGCCGCCAATCGCATTGCGAACATGTTGCGGGTGGACCTACAGGTTATCCTTCGACACGCGGCATTGATGCTCTTGTCCGCCGCCCTACTCGTTGTCGCCCAGCCAGCCACGGCTAAACCGATGGTTGGCGTTCCGTCTGTCGTTGACGGCGACACGATCGAGATCCATGGGCAGCGAATTCGCCTCAATGGTATCGACGCGCCCGAAAGTGCTCAACTCTGCCTGGACGCGGGCAGAAAGAACTACCGTTGCGGGCAAAAGGCGTCCCTCGCCCTTGCGGATTTTCTAAAAGCTCATCGTCCGACTTCGTGCATTGAGGTCGACCGCGATCAGTTTAGGCGCATGGTGGCCGTCTGCACTGCTGGCGGCGTCGATATTGGCGATTGGATGGTTCGGAAGGGCTACGCGGTTGACTGGCCGAAATACAGCGACGGGTTCTATGTCCGGGCTCAAAATGAAGCTAGGGCAGCAAAACGCGGCATGTGGGCCGGGTCGTTCGAAAGGCCTTGGGAATGGCGAAAGCAGATGACGGTCCAATAGGCTACTTGCGCAAATAGCTCTTGGCCCCACCGTCGGTGATGCAAAAGTGCCCGCCACGAGGTCCGGTACAGTAGTGCCCTGCCCGGCAGGAGCATTCGGCCTGATTGTCTGTCGGCGTCATGTCTGCGTCTTCGTTGCCCATCAAGCCAAGCGGCTGGCTGGAGCCACCGCCATTGTCGGCAGAGCAATCCCTTTTGCTGGCACTTACCGAGCCGTCATTGCAGATGAACGTGCGGCCCTGGCAGTGAGAGATTCCGCCCTTGCGGCCACTGCAAGGCGTATTCGCCGCATAGCAATATTGAGCCGGCAATACTGAAACGCCCGCGACAAACAGCACCACTGCAAGGAATTTCCCCATTTCCCAGTCCTTCACTCTTGGGGGCAATATTGCATTACCAGATTTGTTTGATGTTGCCGAAGTGCGCCCTTGCGATGGCGAACCGTTTGCAGTTCACTGCACGCAGGGGGAACAGATTCTATGCGCAAGCGATATCTATTCGTAGCTCTGGCTATTGCCGGCTGCCAGTCCACTCCGGCTTATATCGTCTTCAAACCTGGCGTTGATCTCAATACAACGCAGACGGCGAAAGACGAGTGCAAGATTGCTTCTTTCAAGGAGATTCCGCAGTCAATAGCGACCGACTATCATCCCGGCTACAACAACCCTGGGACAGTCCAGTGCAATACCATCGGGACAATCGTCTCCTGCAACACGATCGGAGCGGTAAACATTCCAGGATCAACGACGACATATGACGTCAACCAAGACCTCAGGGACCGCTACATGGTTCGGTGTCTGGAAAGCAAAGGCTTTGGCGTCAAGCTTGCAAAGACGTGCTCCACCAAATCGGAGGAAGCGAAAGCTGTTGCCGACAGGGCGGCCGGCCAGTTCCCGACATGCGCTGTTGCTACCGGGCAGTAGGCTAAACGCCTGGTAGCGGTTGGCAACGCCTAAAAAAGGGGCATTCGTTATGAGCGCACGCTGGATCTACACCCAAGAGGGTCAAGCTGCCTTTTATCAAGAGGGCGACAGCGTTTACACCGTAAACGGGGCATACGCCTACTGGGTCGATAGTGGTTGGTGGTATCGAGTTCCAGACGGACAGGCGTCCTACTACGTCGCCGATACTTGGGTTTACACGCCGAACGGCAAGTCCTCATTCTACTACGACAGCTGAGCGGTGCTCTACATCAGCCCGATCACCGCTTCGATGCTCGGCACGGCGGTCTGGCGCTACCGCCAACCGCGATATGCTTATACTGCCTGCGAAATAGGCAGCGAAAGGGGGGGCAAATAATGACAATGAAGCGTCGCGTGCCGGAGGAAATCGAGACTTGGATGACCGCGCCCTGGTCGGAAGCGAGGCGGATGCAACGCACCGCGCCCGACGATGCCCTTGTGATCGTCGACAAGCCGGCAACACAGATCAAGTTCCCGCAACAGGTGCCACCAACGCCGGCGCAGGGCTCATTGTTCTAAGCAGTGGGAGGTATCGTCATGAATTACATCATCACGCTGGACAGCCGCCAGGAGGCGGCGTTGCAGGCCGTCGCTGACAAGTTCGTCGCCAAGCACAAGGGCGACACGATGAAGGCGCTGAAGGAAATGATCGTGCTGAACGGCCGACTTCAAGATCAACTCGACGCGCTGAACGCCCCGCCCCTTGGCAAGCGATACGGATGAGCGACGAGCCGGCCAGACTTGCCGAAGGCATGACGGCAGTTCCGCGCGAGCGAGCGCGGATCGAAAACCATACCTGCGAGTTTGCTGGATGCGGAAAACGTGCGCCGTTCGGGTTCGCCAAGCCAAAGCATCTGCCGCACTGGTATTGCTTCGGACACCGTGAGCACGGCGATCGTCACCTTTGAAGGAGAAAGACCCATGCTAAAGAAACCTCCCTACATGCCGACCGGCATCAAAACCGGCACAATCAGCGACGACGACCGTAAGCTCGGCGTGCTCACATTTGAAACGGCAGAGGGCGATATCGACTTTGCCGTCAACCTCCAGGCGGTCGACGTCCTCAACAGGGCCATCAACACGATCGAGCAAGAACTCCGCTCGCATCGAGCGGCGGCTCACTGAATGTCAGACCACGTCCTGCCCGGCCAGAAGAAGCCTAAGCTGATCGTCGTCGTTGCGTTCGACCGCGGCGAGGATGGCGAGCTGTTCACCGCATACGGCCCGACGGATCAGCAGAGCGAGGACCGAGCTACCCGGACGGCAAAGGCGCTGGCGGGATAGCATGTCGGTGTCATAGCATGGAGTCGCGACGCGGATCCGGCGCTTGGCGACTATGGGCCGCCGACGGTGCTTTCACCAATGGTGATGTGCCTGACATGGAGTGAAAATGATCAATCCGCCGAAGCACCAAGAGGATTACGCAGATCGCCCGTTAGACTGCCAGGAGGCCATGGAGCCAGGCTTTCAGGCGATCATCGACTGCATGTTGGAAGTGGGCTGGACGCGCGGCGAGACCTTGCGTGCCCATTACAGTTCGGATTGCGGGTCGTACTTGAAGCTGCGAAGATTGGGCGCTCGCCTTAGCGATGCACAGGAAGGCAACTTATGCCAAATGTTCGGGTGGAGCGGCGGCTCGCTGCGATCATGGCCGCCGACATCGTGGCCTATTCACGCCTGATCGAAGCGGATGAGGCCCGTACACTCGCGTCGATCAGGACCCTTCGCTCCCAAGTGCTTGACCCGCTGATCGCAGACCACCGAGGCCGTATCGTTAAGCTGATGGGGGATGGCGCAATCGTGGAGTTTGGCTCCGTTGTCGATGCCGTGGCCTGTGCCGTCGCCGTGCAGGAGGGGACGGCGGCGCATCAGCGGGAGGTCCCGCCCGAGAGCCGCATCGTGTTCCGCATCGGCATCAACGTCGGTGACGTTGTCGTGGAGGACGGCGACCTGCTCGGGGATGGCGTCAACATCGCTGCAAGGCTTGAGGCACTGGCGGAACCTGGGAGCATTTGCATTTCCGACGCTGCGCAGAAGCAGTTGGCCGGCAAGACTGATCTTGCCTTCGAGGACGCCGGCGAGCGCACGCTGAAGAACATCGCGCAGCCGGTCCGTGTCTGGCGCTGGGCCAGGGAGCCGGGTCCGGCAATCGCTGCGCCGTTGGCCTTGCCTGACAGGCCATCCATCGCGGTGCTTCCTTTCGACAACTTGAGCGGCCAGCCCGAAGAGACATACTTCAGCGACGGGATCACCGAAGACATCATCACCGGACTTGCTCGCTTCCGTTCGCTCTTCGTCATCGCCCGCAACTCCTCGTTTGCCTTTCGCGGCAAGCCAACCAGCCTCGCCGAGATCGGACGGCAGCTTGGCGTGTCCTACCTTCTCGAAGGCAGCGTACGGCGGGCTGGCTCGCGCTTGCGGATCACCGCGCAGCTTATCGAGGCCGTGACCGGCGCGCACCTATGGGCCGAGCGCTACGATCGAAGCCCGGATGACATCTTCGTTGTGCAGGACGAAGTCGCGCAGACGATCGTGACGACGCTGGTCGGGCGAATTGAAGATGCAAGGCTCCAACAAGTGCTGCAAAGACCGACGGCCAGCCTGGCTGCCTACGACTGCTTGTTGCGCGGCTTGGCCCACTTTCGCAGTGACGCGGACACTGCCATTCAGCAAGCCCTTGAGATGTTCGAGAAGGCGGTTGCGCTCGATCCCAGGTATGCCGTCGCGCATTCGTATCGCGCATTCGTCAAGCTGGCACTGAGTGGTTTCGCCTCCGCACCGGTCGAAGTCCTGGACAGGGCATTCATCGAGGCAAAGCACGCGATCGAACTTGACCCCCTGGAGAGCCGCTGCCACCGCATACTATCGACTATCTGCTTCAACCGCCGTGAGTACGACCAAGCCGAGCAACACCTCGGAAGGGCATTCGAACTGAACCCCAACGATGCAGACGGACTGCTCATGAAGGGTCGCTTGATGACCTGTCGAGGGAGGCCCGAAGAGGCACTGACTTGTTTGGAGGCAGCCAATCGCCTTAACCCATTGCGTTCTCGCTGGTACCGTCCTTTCTCCGGCATTGCCCTTTTTTCCCTTCGGCGCTTTGAAGAGGCCGCCCAGGCGTTCAAGCAGACGCCGCTGCCAACCTCGTGGTCGTTCGCGCGGCTCGCGGCGTGCTACGCCCAGCTTGGGCGGACAGCAGAGACACAGGCAGCGGTTGCGGAGATCCTACGGTTGCAACCCGATTTCTCGACAGCCGAGTACATGCGCAAGAGCGTCCTCCTTGAACACGCCGAAGACAGGGAGCTTCTCCGCGAAGGGCTCATCAAGGCCGGATTGCCGGCGTGAGTTGGCCGTCCGCCGGAGCAGTTTGCGCTGCATAACCAGAGCCGCGCCGATTTGTCTCCGTCGTCCGGCCCGCTGCGCTGGTAGACGCCTGCCTGCCCGTTGATACGGGGTGGCCACATCGAGGAAGACCAGCATTGACGAATTGGACGGCCAAGCGTGAGCGCAAGGCCGAGGTGAAGGCTCTGAAGCGGCTGATTGCCGCCGACAACATGACCCGAAAAGAAAACGCAAGGACGGAAACGGAGCTTGCGATTGCGCGGGCCATGATCCGCGCCGGGAAGCCGCTGTAGCAGACCGGAAGTTTTTGACGAGTGTTGTCCTTCGCCGCGCAATTGCGACTGAAGTCCCATGAGGATGCGCAATGGTCCCAACAGCGCAACAGAAGGAATTCCCGCTCATTAACACGAAGCCGACGAACCAAGTCCCCTCATCGTCGGTTGACCAGGGTGCTCGCCATATTGGGTTGGGCGATATGGCGAGCGCTTCATTGGCGAAGACAGCATGCAGTTAGGCCGGATCACACCGCCCGCCCTCCTAGCGTGCCTGCTGGCGATGGTGTTGTTTCAATTTGGCCGACCGCTTTGGCCCGAGACTAAAGCCCGCTGGCGGTGCGCGACACGAACGGCAATAGCGGCAGGGACAGAGCGCGGGCTATCTATCTGGAAGGAAGAAGGATGCTAAACCTGACCCGCCGCTCCATTTGCGAAGCGACGGGTCCGCACCCCACCCCAAATCTGTCAATGCAATTGCGGTGCCAAAATCTATTGACCCATTACGGGTCACCACCGCACCTTGTATCGCTCTCGCTAGAGTTGTTGGAATACAGCCTTTTGGATGATGGCCCGCGGCGAACGCTGAAGGTTGCCTGAAAGGGCGCCTGCCAAGCGGTCGCCAGGTCCGACGCTGACTACTCAGCGCCTTTTCCCTCAAAGCGCCGCCGGTAAAGGCTCGGCGCCCTCTGTCAAAAAGAGTGCCGGACCACAGACTGCTTCCGCGATCCAGAATAGCGATCAGCGCCTCGTTGCCGGCGACCTTTGCGTTCCTTCACTAGGTGCTTCACTTTACATTAGCAAAGGCGCATAAATGCTCTCCAGCTGGCGGCGATGTTCCTCGCGAGCACATCCTGCCGGCTAGGCCCGGTGTCCTAGCCCCATCCCAACCCGCAGGGGTGCCGGGCCGCCCCATCCAAAGGCCCGCCACCTCATTTGCGAAGCGACGGGTCCTCGCCCAGCCCACATCTGTGCCTCTCTGCCTAAGCTATTCTCATATTAGAGATAGCTCAACTAAGACTGAAGTCCCTAGCCGGCTACCCAGTCTGCAGGCGGTCGCACTGGCCCTGTTCCGTTCCACATGATGAACGGCGCATCCTTGCCGGTGATTTCTCGGATCGACTTCAGCAGCGCTTCATGCGTCCTCTGGAGCGCTCGATAGTGTTCGCAGCTTGGCGATAACAGCGGCTGCACGATGCTCTTGTGAAGCCGCTCCGCCTCCGCCAGAAATCGGTCGATTTCAGCCTGGGAAAGCTGCTTTGAAAGTTTGGTCCTAGCCATCGCGACACCTTTTGAGAGTCGCCCCACCCAAGGACAATAGTCCTATTCTAGTGCGGGCTTGTAAAGCTCTCCAGTCCGCGTATCCACCGGCCCGGTGCGTATGGCGTGAAAAAACCCCCTTCGGTTCCGCGTCTTATTTTGCTGTTCGGTCAAGTAGGACAGCGAGCCCGCGAGACGCGGCCATCTCGATCACAAGTTCCTCGATATCAAGGTCGGTGAGCGCGGTTGTGTGCTCTTTGCGGATTTGCAGCACCGAATCCGCGAGCGAGACCGACGCCAGCTTTGCATGGTCGTCGAGCATCCGGCCAATGGCCAGCACCACGTCGGCATCGATGTTGCGTGGCAGTTCGCGCATCGTCCCCTTCCCCGTAAAAAATATTGCGCAGAAGGAGAAAGTTGACAAGCCGACCTGCTCAGTCTGGTTTGCTGACGCACCATTAGACGCTGAGGCTCCGATTAGGGCGACCAGGCCGGCGCCTGTGAAGGCGAGCGCTGACCTGCGGTTGACTTGGGCATGCCTTCGGCGGCTGCCCGAACATAGGTGTTCGGCATCGGATCTTCTCCAAAGCAAGAAACCGTGGTATCAAAGAAACGGCGGGGACCAGCCCCAACTGGAAAGGGTGTGCCGATCATGGTCCGCCTTCAACCGGACATGCTCGCGGGCGTCGATCAACGTCGTGGCCACGACCGTCCGCGGCGTCGCCGGTGCCCTCCTGCCAGCGGGTCCAGCCGCGGCCGGGATGCGTATGCATGGCGCGGGATATTAGCATCGGTGACAGAGTGGCGATCATCGCCACGGTGGGCAAACGCATCGAGGAGCGCGTGGCCCTGCGTATCCCGACCGCCAATTTTCCCTATTCGATCATCGATCCGAACGCCAAGCCAGGGGACAGAATGAGGTTCGAAGGTGAGGTTGTTCACGTCGACGACGATCTAGGCCGGGTAACGGTACAGGCGCTTGGCCGCGTCACGGTCGACGCTGAGACGGTCCATCTGGTGAGGAAGTTCCGTCGGCCGAAAGGCAAGGTGCCGCTGATCAACGAGCCTGGCTGAAAGGCCTGCCATTGGCTAGCAATTGCCGAAGTTACGGCTTGCGTGAAGTCATCCCCTCAAAGATGGTCGAACAATCGATCTCATCGTGAAACGGAGCATGAGGATCGAACACTAGCCAAGACGCATGAGATCGAAGCTCCCTCAGACGGGCGTTTTTTTCGAGGCGGGCGTGGCGTTCCGTTTCTATATGGAACGCAAGGGTAGGCTTTTCACGAAAAGAACTCATCCACAGCCCCACTTAGCGCGACTTCGGCCTGTTGAAACGCTCACGCTCCGAGTTGCGTTCCCGTTTGGTGGACTCCAAGCGGAAACAGTCGCATCCTGCCCTCGGGGAGTGAGGGACTTGGACAAATACAGATACGACAATCGGTCTGCCCAATGGCGCAAGCGGAGTGGCGCCAAGGTTCGACGTGCACGCCTCCTGGCAGGCATTCCGAAGCGGCTGGTCTTCGTGACGCTGGCCGCGGTGGCGGCCTACGTGGTGCAGTTCGTCCTGCAGCACACCGATCGCGTGCCCGATCTCAACATAGCGAGCTGGATCGGATCGAAGCCTGCGCCGATCCCTGGCGTCGCCTCCGTCATCGACGGCGACACGATCGAAATCCACGGCCAGCGTGTCCGCTTCAACGGCATCGATGCGCCCGAGTCTGCCCAGCAATGCGACGACGCCATGGGCTTTCGCTACCAGTGCGGTGCAAAGGCCGCGGCAGCACTCGACGGGTTCTTGGCCGCATCGAGGCCTGTCCAATGCAGCTTTGTCAGTTGGGACCGCTACGGCCGCTTCGTAGGCGATTGCAGGCGTGCGGACGGCGCCAGCGTGGCCTCATGGATGGTCGAGCACGGCCAGGCGCTGGATTGGCCCCGCTACAGCCACGGGGCTTTTGCCGGGCAACAGGCTGCCTACCGAAGCGGTAGACGGATCGACAATGTTTACTTGAAATTGGGCTAGAGTCCTTGTATATTATACAATCTTCTGCCTAGGTGCAGAGGTTTGCTTCGTTTTGGCGATGGGTGAGTGCCGGGACAAACTGAAGTCCCGCCTGTAGGTGCTTGGCGCGCAAGATGGTTCGTGCTTCGCAAGGTAAAACTTCCTAAAACTCTCATCTATTGGTCACCTATTATTGCAGAAAATAAGTGGGCCCTTGACTATTGGATATATTTCACCAGCGATAGCCTTGTTCTAAAGCGCGTATAGATTTCTTTGGGGGCAGGGATGATCTCAACTAAAAGAGTAGAACAACTCAAGTATCAATCTCGGCATATTGAGCTTTCGCGACCCAGGGATCCCGATCTCGGTGTACTTCAGGTGCTTCCAGGGACTTGGAGCAACGTGCCTGACATGATCGGTCGTGGTTGGAACGCAATCGCACTTCCGTTTGTGTCCGACATGAGCGGCATAGACTATCGGCTTCTGGTGAACCAATATAATGAAGTGCTGAAGTTCACTCTCGTGGACAAAGGGGTCAAGAACCGTGGCATCCAGCGCGGCTCTCCTTCTTTTAATACAGACCAGATTGTGGTAGCGCTCGACTACGAGCAGCGGATCGAGCAGATCGCTGCTGACGATTTTCCCGCTAGCGGTCTACAGGGCGAGCGGGACACCACCATTCACCATGAGCCTGGTCTATGGCTCTTCATGACCAATCAAGCCGAGCCGCACTGCAATATTTCGCGGTTGGGTACGATACCGCACGGCGATTCCCTGCTTGCCCTTGGCGCAGGCACTCGGTCGGTCGCGCCGCCCAAGATTCCGGCGATCAACGGGCTGCCAATTGGTGTCAACCAGACTCTGACGAACCCATATCTGGCGCCATACGCTCACTTCCACGCAAATCCATTCAAGGGAGTCTTTGATCCGACGGAACCGCACAAGCTTCTGGTCGGCGCCATACCGGGCACCGTGAAGTGGACGACGAAGCTAGAGGTCAGCACCAGGGTCGAAACGGGTGGCATCGTCAATATCCCGTTTATAGTCAGGCAGGCCAATGCCGCGGAGATGATATCGACGTTCTGGATTTACGAACTGGAAGAGACCGATACTTACGGCAATCCGCGCCTTATCATGCAGTATCTGCAGATCGTGCTGCTGGATTTCTTTACGCGGCGAGACGGACTGCCGGGACCGATCCGGTGGCCGCATGTGAGCATAAACACTATGGAGAAGACAGCAGAACCGGACGCGGAAAAGGCTGTTGTACCGGCCGCAGAAGTGGAAAAGACGCTCTGACCGTCGGGTGACACCATCCGGGCTTTCCCGGGTGGGATCGCGCCGCAAAAAATGATATAGTCGACGAGCCGTACGATCTCTTGTTCAAGCGATTGGAGATATGTCATGCCACACAATTGGGATGATTCTCAAAATATAAACGCCGGCTCGCAGGCGGTCGAGTGGCCGCAGGGTCCGTTGACAGACGACATGGGGTTGACATTTCCCCAAGCAGGCTGGACACCCCTGTGGCTCGAGGCTTGGGTTGTGCAGGACAGCACGGGCGCCAGTCAAAGGACCGCCCAGCGGTCAGGTTGGGCGCCGGGGCGCTGGACTGCTGACGGAATCCCGCCGGGGTGGAAAATCGGAAGTTTCCAGCCCGGGTTGGCTTTGGGAATTGCTCTCGTAGCTTATCAGGATGGCACCGGCGCTTTCAAGCAAGACTGGTGGCTCGACCCTATCGATCTGTATTAGTAGTTCGCGGAAACTGGCAAGCGAGGAACCCGCCCCGCATGGAAGTGACGTAGGCGTCAGTTTGCGCCTCGATGATTGGATGGAGAGATGAAATGGCCGCCGACAAGGAAGTCGACAAGAAACTTGAGGAGGAACTCCAGAACCAGATCAAGCTCCTTGAGAAGTTGCAGGTTGGGACGGTGGAGGCGATCAAAAGAGCCAACACGAAACTCGGGGAAGTGCAAGCCGGGAACTCTAGGGAGCAAGTGTTCCCGCGAAAGAAGTGAGTGGTGCCTAAGTCACGCGGCCGAAGCGACCCAAAGGCAGCCCTTGAGCTCCGTCGGGACAGTCGCACTTGGGTTCGGAATGAAACACGATCAAGAAGCGGCTGTTCATCGAACAGAAGGAAACGTGCGCTTGTGCCGGTTCAATCATGCCACACCTGTCAAGTCTGTTGGCATTACATCCCGGGCGGTCCACAAGGAGGTGCGGCGGTACCCCCTTGCCGCCTACGCAGTCACATTTTGACGAGTTTGCCTAGGCGGAGTTGGGTCGCGGCCGCGGCGACCACGTTTCCCTTCAGCTCGTAGAGACGCAGCGCTCGGGACGCGGCCTCGACCGCCTCGTTGCCTCGGCGGGAGGCCTCGAGCACGCGCGACAGGTCGATCAGTGCATCGGCCCGGTCGTTGATGAAGTCCGTCGCCTCGGCGATCGCTACTGCCTCGCGCGCCAGCGCCTCCGCCGCCTCGATCTCTGCCCGCCGGGCGAGCACGCGTGCACGCACGCGACGCCAGAGGATCTGCGTCACCAGGTCGCCGCTCGCAGCCAGCTGGGCGCTGAGCTTAGCGAAGTCCTCGGCCTCCTCGTCGCGTCCCTGTTCGAGGATCACCGCGGCAAGCGATGCGGCCATCGTAGAGCGGAAGGCGCGCTCGCCCATCTCCTCGAGCGCGCGATACGCCGAGCGCGCGCTCTTCTCGGCCGCCGCGGGGTTCCCGGCGAGCAGCTCGACGACGGCCTCGTGCTCGGAGGACGCCACGTAGAGCGTGAGGCCGAGGTCGGCGTAGGTGGCGTTGCTCGTTGCGATCAGCTCGCGTGCAATCGGGAAGCGGCCGACAATCGCGTTGAGGCATGCGAGCTGGCGCAGGATCGCTGCCTCGGACTCCGGGCTTTCACGCACCTCTGCACGCATCGCCTCGCAACGACGGATGCCCTCGGCGGCCGGGGTGGGGCCGAACCAGAGCGCGGACGCGATCCACGTGAGAATCTCGTGGTACTCATGCCGAGCCCCTGCCCGTCGCGCGTGGGCAGCCGCGCGCTCCCACGCCGCGGCGGCCGCCTCGCCGCGAGCCCCGTTAAAAAATAACCACGCCTGGAGCCGCCGTGCGCGGCACAGGCCCAGGTCGTCCCCGAAACGCTCGAAGACCGGGATCATCTTGGCCGCCGCCCGTGCCGCCTCCTCCAGCCCGCCTTCTTCGCCGCGGAGGACCCGGAGGAAGTGCCGCTGGACGAGCACATGCGCTGCCAAGCGCTGGTCGTCAGTGGCGATAGCCAGCCGCTCCGCCTCATCCAGCACGCGCCCGGCATCGTCCAGCCGGCCGCTTTCTATCAGCGCGGCGCCGAGCTCGGCCAACAGCGCGATCCGCTGTGGATCATCGGTGGGAAGCAGCCGGGAAACCCGCTCGAGCAGGCTGATCGCCGCCGGCAGGTCGCTGCGGACAAGCGCCCGCCGCCCGGCCGCCTCGAGCCGTTCGCAAGCCCGGGCGGCAAGCGAGGCCGCGCGCGCGTCACGCGGGCCGAGCGCGACACGGTACTGAAAGGCCTGTTCGAGGTGATAGCCGACAATCTGCTCGAACTCGCGTAGCCGGTCCGCGGCCGTTAGCTCGAGCCACGCGGCGAAGCGCTCGTGCAGGTCGGCGCGCGCGTTCTTCGGCAGGGAGCGATACGCGGCGTCTCGGATCAGGACGTGACGGAAGCAATAGGCCTTCTCGCCGGCGAACGACGGCGCCTCCGGGCGGATCAGATCCCGGTGGACGAGCGCGAGCAAACCATCCTCAAGTGCGTCGAGCCCGGGGCCGGCGAGCTCGCTGACGGCGCTCCGATGGAATACTGTGCCCTCGACCGCTGCGGCCGTCAGGATGGCTCGCTCGACGGAAGGGAGGCCCTCGAGACGGGCAGCGAGAAGCGCGTTGATCGTCGAGGGAACGGGCAGCTCGGCGAGGTCCGACGTGGCGACCCAGCTGTCGGGCGCGCGCCTGAGCAACGCATCGTCGACGAGCATCGCCACGAGTTCCTCGGCGAAGAGCGCGTTGCCCTCGGCCGCGCTGGAGATCCTCGATTCGACCGCCGGCGCCAGCGGCGCGCGGCCAAGCAGGTTGGAGATCAGCTCGCGGCATTCCGCGTCGCTGAGCCGCTCGAGGACGATCGACGTCGCGTTGCGTTTGCCGGTCCCCCAGCCAGGACGCGTGTCGAAGAGCTCCGGCCGCGCCACGCAGATGATCACGATAGGAAAATCGCGTGAGAAGTCGGCGACGTGCTCGACCAAGTCGAGGAACGTCGGCTCGGCCCAATGGATGTCGTCCACCACGACGACGAGCGGCCCAGCTCGCGCGAGCGCCTCAAACAGCCTCCGGACGGCCCAGGCGGTCTCCTCGGTTGTCCCTTGTCCCGCGCCGCCAAGCCCGAGCGCCCCGGTCACACGCTCGGCAATCAGCCCGGCCTTCTCGTCGCCTGCCAGCCGCGCCCCGATCACCGCTGCAAGCTGCTCGCCGGAGTCCGGTCCCTCCGCGCGCGTGAGCTCCCGCACGATTTCGGCCAGCGGCCAATAGGTGATGCCCTCGCCATAAGGTAGACAGCGGCCGTGCAAGACCGTGACATCCTCGGCAAGGTCGCTCGTGAACTCCCGTACGAGCCGCGACTTTCCCACACCCGCGTCGGCGAGAATGGTGACCAGGCGACAGGTCCTGTCATCGACCGCATTTCGGAAGACGGTCTCGAGCAAGGCTCGTTGGAGTTCGCGCCCGACGAAAGGCGAGTCGAAGCGGCGCGCAATTCCGGGAGCGTGGGCGAGGACTTCTACCACGACAAGGGCGCGGATGGTCGCGCCGTGCTTGAGTGTGCGCGGCCCACTCGGCTCGACGACGACCGCATCGCGCACGAGCTTGTACGTCGACTCCCCTATCAGGATCTCATCCGCCGTCGCTGCCTCCTCGAGGCGCTTCGCGACTATGACGGCCTCTCCAGCGACAGACGAATACCCCTGCGTTTGGTTGCCGGCGATCACCTCGCCGGTGTTGATGCCGATTCGGTTCATAAGGCGGACTCCCCAACCGGCTTCGAGCTCATGGTTGAGGATGGCGAGTGTGTCGCGCATCTCCACGGCCGCCCGCACCGCCCGCAGCGCGTCGTCTTCGTGGAGGAGCGGCACGCCGAACACAGCCATGATCGCGTCCCCAATGTACTTGTCCACGGTTCCGCCATGCCGCTGAATGACGGCGCTCAGGTCGCCGAAGTAACGGGTGAGCATATTGCGGAGCGCTTCGGGATCGAGGGAGAGGCTGAGCCGCGAGGAATCGACGATGTCGGTGAAGAGGATCGTGACCGTCTTGCGGGCGTCCGGTCTTGGCTCCCGCGCCTCCGGCGCGGCCGGCTTAGCCGGAGCCGAGGAAGCCGCCTCCGGCCTCGGCGGCGTTTCGGGTTGGAACGCTGCGCCCTGGCCGAGGATCGCTTGCGCCTGCACGCCATGGTCGGCTCTAACTTCGAGGGGTCCGAGGACGCCAGACTTCATCTGAGGCCTTCCGTTGGGTCAACTCACGGTGACCATAGCACTCGCTTCGGGCGCGCTCTAGCTGTGAGCGTCCCACAGGTTGTTCATTCGGACCAGACAGAGGAGACTGGAATTGCCTAGCTTCAGCACCCACCGGAGGGGCTCAATGAACATCCACAAGACTGCCCGTCTGAGAGGAGATGGCTCTTTCGGCCATCGAGGACGTCTTTCCCAAGCTCTTCGCAGGCCCCGTCACGGCGCATGTTGGTTGGCTGAACGGGGGATCGATTCTACGAGGCGTCGCGTATAGGGGTGCTGCGGGTCACCGATGACCCGCTCCGTCGGTCCCTCCTCGACGATCTCGCCAAGATAGAGGACATAGATGCGCTCGGCGATCTGGCGGACGACGGCAAGGTCGTGGGTGATGAAGAGATATGACAACCCGTGCTCAGCCTGCAGGCGCTTGAAGAGGTTGAGCACTTGCGCCTGCACCGAGACGTCGAGGGCTGATACCGGTTCGTCGCAGACGAGGATCGCCGGTTTGACGGCAAGCGCGCGCGCGATGGCGACCCGCTGGCGCTCGCCGCCCGAGAGCGACGCCGGCCGGCGCGTGGCGTACGCGGCGGACAAACCGACATCGGCCAGCAGCGCCGCGATCCGCTCCGGCGTCGCCGCGCTGGCTGCGCCCGCGGAGGCCCGCAGCGCCTCGCTGAGTGCCTGGCCGACGCTGTGCCTCGGATTGAGTGTCGAATACGGATCCTGAAAGATCATCTGGATGGTCCGGCGAACACGAGCGCGGTCGGCCTTCGCCATGGCGCCGAAATCTGCTGCCGCGATGCCGTCGATGCGGATGTCGCCCGCAGTTGGCGTTTCGAGGCCGACAAGGCAGCGCCCGAGCGTGGTCTTGCCCGAGCCGGATTCGCCGACAAGGCCGACGCTTTCACCGGGCATGATGCGCAGCGATACGTGCTTCACCGCACGGATCGGATGGCCCCGAGGACCGTCGAACGTCTTGACGAGCGCGTCGATGCGGACGAGCGCCCCCTCGGTCTCGTCCCGGCGCGGCGTTGCCGGCGCCGCGCAGAGCGCCGCCGTGCGCAGCGCATCGAGCTCGCCCTGAATCTCGTCCTGGCGAACGCATGCGGTGAGCCGGCCGATATCGCGGGCGACCAGCGGCGGCTTGCCGGCGCGGCAGATCTGCTTCGCCCAGTCGCAGCGGTCGGCGAAGCCGCATCGGCCGACTACATCGGCCGCTTGGGGCACGGAGCCCCGGATCGCGACGAGCCGCGGCACGCGAATATCGGCCGGCGGTTCCGACAGCAAAAGTCCCAGGGTGTAAGGATGGAACGGCTGGCGCTCGACGGCGGCTGCGTCGCCGACTTCGAGCAGCGAGCCGGCATAGAGCACATAGATGCGCTCGCAGGTCGAGAATGCCAGCCTCAGGTTGTGGGTAATGAGGATCAGGCTCATGTGCCGCTCGCGCTGGATACGTCGCAGCAGCCTGATGATCTCGGCCTGAGTCGTTACGTCGAGCGCCGTCGAAGGCTCGTCGGCGATGAGCAGCTCCGGGTCGCGAGCAAGGGCTGCGGCAAGCGCCACGCGCTGGCACATGCCGCCCGACAGCTGGAATGGCATGCGGCGGGCTACATCCTCTTCGACGATGCCGACTTCCGCCAGGCGGCGTTTCACCTCTGCCGCACGCGGCGCGCGCGAGGCGAATTCAGGCCGGCCGCGCAGCATCTCGTCGATGTGGTCGCCGCCTCGCATGAGCGGATTCAGCATCGTGAACGGATCCTGCATAAGCATCGACACGCGAAACCCGCGGATCCTGCGGAGTTCCGTCTCGGCGAGCCGCATCAGGGGAATGCCGTCCAGCGTGACGGTGCCCGTGGCATTTATGCCCGGCGGCAATATGCCGGCGATCGCTCGTGCGGTGAGCGATTTTCCGGATCCCGATTCGCCGACGATCGCAATGGTCTCGCCCCGCTCGACTGCGATGCTCAAGGGCGTCGTGATGGGCACCGCGCCGTGTGAGATTGCTAGCCCCTCGACCCTGAGGAGCGGGTTACCCGTGCTCGCCACGTGTGTGTTCACTTTGCAAACCGCTCGAACAGCCAGTCGCCGATGAGGTTCATGCTGACCGCGGTAAGGATGATCATTCCCGCGGGCAGGAGCAGCGCAACCGGATGGGAGAAAAGGATATTGCGGTTCTCGAACAGCATCCGACCCCAGTCGGGGGTCCCGGGTTCAACGCCAAGGCCGAGGAACGACAGCCCGGCGAGATTGACCAGCGCGAAGGCGAAGTCGAGGACGACATAGGCCAGAATGATCGGCAGCACGTTGGGAAGGATGTGGACGAACAGAATACGGGTCTTCGAGATGCCGAGCGTGCGGGCGGCGTCGATATAGGGAAGCGGCCGCTGCTCAAGGACCGCGCTCCGCACGATGCGCGTATCGGGGGCCGTGAAGAGGACGACCAGAACGAACACGGCGGTCCAGTATCCGCCGCCTACCACGCCGACGACGACGATCGCCACGAGTGGTCCCGGCAACGCTAACATGAAATCCACCCAGCGCATGATCGCCGAATCGACCAGGCCGCCGAGATAGCCCGAAAGAAGGCCAAGCAGGGTCGCGATCGCGAAAGCTCCGCTGGCGACGACGACCGGGCCGACCAAGGCAGTCCTTGCCCCGTAGATCACGCGCGACAGGACATCGCGGCCAAGAAGGTCCGTCCCCGCGATGTGGGCGGCGGAAGGCGGCGTATCGCCGACCCCGAGACGCTGGAGGAAGGGCGAATAAGGGGCTATCCCTTCCCCAAGGACGGCGCAGATCACCACCACCGCGATAATCAGCACAGCAATGAGAATGACGATCGGCAGGCGCTGCGGCAGCTTCGTCTTTCGCGTCTCGTTGATGGCTGGGGCGCTCATGACTCGACCCTGCCGAAGCGGATGCGCGGGTCGATCAGCATGTAGATCACGTCGATCGCCAGGTTGACCAGCACGACGAAGACAGAAAAGAGCAGCGTGGTGCCCTGGATCGTCGGGATGTCGCGCTTCTGGACCGCATCGATCGTCAAGGCGCCGAGACCTGGCAAGGAAAAGGTGACCTCGACGTAGATCGCGCCGGAGACGATCCCGACGACGATGAGCCCAGCGGCCGTGACCACGGGAATGAGAGCGTTCCTGAGCACATAGGCGAATGTGATGCGCCGCGAACTCAGCCCGCGTGCGCGCGCAAAGGTGACGTAGTCCCGGTCCAGCTCCTCGATCATCGCCGCGCGCGTGATCTTGATGACTATGGCCATGACCGAGATCGCAAGCGCAAGCGCCGGAAGCGTCAGGTGCCAAGCACGGTTGAGGAATCCGGTCCCCGGACCGAAGATCGGGAACCAGTGCAGCAGGGCGCCGAAGAAATAGAGAAGGAAAATGCCGGTGACGAAGGCCGGTGAGCTGATGCCGAACACCCCGAACATGACAACCGCCCGGTCGAGCCGCGTGCCGCGGCGGAAAGCAGCGACCGCTCCAAGCAGGACGCCAAGGCCGAGAACGAGAACAGCGCTCATCAAGCTCAGGAAGATGGTTACACCGAGCCGATCGGCGATGGTGCTCGTCACCGCCCGATTGCCCAGGATGGAGACACCCAGATCGCCTTGGACCACCTTCGACAGCCATTTGAAGTATTGAATGAGGAATGGATCGTCCAAGTGATAGTGCTCGCGGATGGCGGCAAGCGTTGCCGGGTCTGACGCGCGCGCGCCGAGCAGGGAACGCACCGGATCGCCGGGTGCGATGTGGACCAGCGCGAAGACGCCGAAGGAGATTATGAGGAGGAGTGGGACCGCCACGGCGAACCGCCGCATGACGAAGACGATAACTCCCGAGCCGGTCACCGGGGCGACCCGAGGTAGCGGTCGAACCAGCCGATCATGCGGCGCCATGCCTCGAGCTGATGGTCGCGCTCGCGCAGGCCGTGGCCTTCGCGCGGGTAGACGACCAGCTCGGACTCGACGCCGCGCTCGAGTAGCGCCGCATATAATTCCTGCGCCTGGCCGAGCGGAGTGCATCGATCGCCCTCGCCATGCATCATCAATGTCGGCGTCGTGGGTCTGTCGAGCCGCGTGATGGCTGAGCGGTCGACCGCTACGCGGCGATAGCGCTCCTCAGACAGCGGCCCGCCGTTGATGAAAGCATGGAAGTCTTTGCAGGAATAGTGGCTTGAGAGTTGGTTGGCGAAGCCGGAGACCATCACGGCGGCCTTGAACCGGTTAGTCGTCGCGACCGCCCAGGCCGTAAGATAGCCGCCGTAGCTGGCGCCGGTGATGCCGAGCCGGTCGGGGTCGCTAATCCCCGCTGTGACACATTTGTCGAGGCCGGCGAGGATATCCTGAAACTCGGCCCCCGCCGGGTCGCCGACATTCAGCATGCCGAACGCCTTGCCCCAGCCAACATTGCCACGGTAGTTGGGAAGGAAGACGGCGTAACCGGCGGTCGCGAACGGCAGCGCGTCACCCGGATTGTAGGCATGCCTGACCGCCCAGCTCGGGCCGCCGTGGATGTCCACGATGGTCGGCCTCGGCCCCTTGGCGCCGTCGCGTGGCAGCAGCACCAGCCCCTCCAGTTCTACGCCATCTGCCCCTTTCCAGGCAACGGCGCGGACCTCCGGGTAGGCGTTGAAGTCCCTGGCCACGTCGCCGTTCAGATTGGAGACCGCCGACCATGCGGAAGCCTTCGCGCCGGACGTGAATACTATTTCAGGCGGCGCACCGTCGCTCTCGCGCACCGCTGCGAACCCCTTACTGTCGGGCGCGGTCGTTATGCCAGCGCTGAAGCTGCTCGTGCCGATGATCGCGTCTTCTTGCGTCATCCATTCGACGCTGCCGTCGAGATGTGTGACGCCATAGACGGAGCCGAGCCGCGACCAGCCGGTGAACCAGAGGCTGTCGTCGTCACGCCACTTCATCGACGTAATGCTCGACATGCCGCTCGGGGCGACGGTGATGATCTTGCCTGTGGCGATGTCGAGGATGCTGATTTCGCTGGCGACAAGGCCACGGTCGCTGGACCACCCATCAAGGAAGGCGATGCGCTTGCCGCTCGGGTCTGCCGCGGGGGCCAGGAGCTGCCAGCGCGCGCGGTGCAGGATCGTCGCGGCACCTGTCGCAAGATCGATCCTGGTCAGTTCGGCGTGATACCAGCCGCGCTCGCTCGGGTCGACGGAGACGACAGCAAGGGCGGCATCATCGCCGACAAGTTCGAATTCCCAGACGCTGAACTTGGACGGCCCGACCTCGACCGTCGACCCGTCGTCGACCCTGACGCGGAACAGGCGGCGCCGCGCATTCGCCGGGCTCGTCACCGCGGGATCCTCGGGCTCTCCCCGGGTCAGGCGCTGCGCACCATTGGTCGCGCCACCGTCGAGGCCGCGATCCGCGGCCATGACAATGAGGCTCCCGCCGTCCGGCGCCCACCTCATGTCCTCGATGGTGCCGGCGAGTTCCCCTACTGGCCGCTCGCCGTGATCGTCCTTGAGGAACAGCGACATTCTTCCTTGCAAAGCCCGATCGGAAACAAACGCCAGCGTCCCGTCGACCGGCGACAGATGCGGCAGGCCGTTGCCGCCCGGCCCGTTGGTCAGCTGCACCGCTTCTGCTCCATCCAGTGAAAAGCGCCAAACGCGGCTCTGCGGGGATTGCCGCAGCTCGTGCGCGGCGGGGCGAACAGCTGCAACGACCGCCGTGCCATCGCGGGTGAAGGACAGATCCGAAGGAAAGCGCAGTTGGTGAAGTCGTGCGAGACTCGCTTCAAAAAAGTCCATCGGCCGACACCTTCAGCAATTCACGGGCTGACGCACGCGCGCGCAAGCGCCGGTCGATGCGAAAACGATGAGAATGTCCATGGCCAAGCGGCCCCGCGATCCCTTACTTTAGGCCAAAACCTCTGATCGCCCACGGGATACTGTACCAGAAGGCGGTGTAGCCGGTGAGCCTGTACTTGTTGTTGATCGCCATCGCCGAGGCGGGCCAGAAGATCGGCACGAGCGAGACGTCCTCGTTGGCGATCTTGAACACGCCCTTCAGTGCATCGGCGCGCGCCTTGGGGTCGGCGTTTTCGTTGGCGATCTTCAGGAAGGCATCGACTTCGCCGTTCTTGAAGTTCGAGGCGTTCATGCCCTCCTTCACTGCCGTCGCACTCGAGAAGAACAGGTAGGGATAGTTGGCCGCATCGGCAAAGTCCGGATAATACGCCGAGATCTGCATGCCAAGATTCTCATGCCGAAAGTACTGCGCGAGCCAGGTGTTGTTATCCATCTGCTGGATGCTTGCACGGATGCCGATCTGCTTCAGGTTTTCCACCACCGACTGCATGATGTTGACCATGTAGGGATCGTCGGTTGATGCGGGAATGGTGACGTCAAAGCCGTCCGGATGGCCGGATTGTGCCAGCTCGGCTTTCGCCTTTGTCAGATCAAATGGGTAGCTCGGCAAGGTAGCGTAGAAGGCGCGGACCTCGTCAGGAGTTAGAACTCCGGACCATATCTCGGGCGGGTTCAATGCCGTCGCCGCCTCGCCGTTGCCCTTGAGGAGCGCCTTGACCAGGCCTTCCCGGTCGACGGCATAGGCTACGGCACGGCGCACATGGATATCGTCGAACGGCGGCGCCGAGTGATCGAGAGTGAGCGCGAACACGCCGAGCGACGGCTTGGTGACAATATCGACGTTGCTTATCGCCTTCCACTGGTCGACGTCGGAGATGGCGAGATCGAAGGTGCCGTCGATGTCGCCGCTCTGCATGGCCAGCAGCCGGGCCTGCGGATCTGGGATCGCCTGGAAGGTGATCCGTTTCACCACTGGCTTCGGCCCCCAGTAGTCGTCGCGCGCTTCGAGGATGACATGATCTGTCGGGACGAATTCAACAAGCTTGTAGGGGCCAGTCCCCAGCGGCAGAACCTCGGGCGTTCCGATGTTCTTGTCTGCGAGCTGTTCTTTCTTGAAGACGAAACCCGCCATGTGAGCGGCCGTGTAGGCGAACTGGACATTCGGCGCCTTCAATTTGACGGTCACCTCATCGGGAGCCGTCGCCTCGACAGTCGCCACCGAACTGTAGAAGGAGGCGAGCTGCGAGCCGGAAGCCGGGTTCATGTGATACTTGAAGGTGGCGAGGATATCGTCAGCCGTGAACGGACTTCCGTCGCCGAATTTGACGCCGCTCCGCAGGTGATACTTGATCGTCGTCGGATCGACCTGCTCCCACTTGTCGGCCGATGCGGGTTCGAGAGCGAGATCGTCGCCGAAGGCTAGCGGTCCTTCCTGGACGAGCGACATGATCGCGCCAGTATAGGTCGTCCAGGCATGCGGAACGAAGAGCGTGTCGGGGATGCTGGGCAGCGCCCAGGTGATCGATTCGATCTGCTCTTCTGCCTTTGCCGAAGGTGCTATCGCGAATGCCCCAGTGATGACGAAGGCGGCGGTGAGAGCCACCCAGTTGATCATGGCGCTACGCCGAGTGAACCCCTTTGCCATTTGCTCCCCCCTTCGTGCAATCCTGTCGCACAGGCTGTCTGAATTGTACGCGATCATTGTCGCATACGCAAAGGAAGCAGCCGTTTATCGACTTAATCGAAATGTCGCGGATGGGGTCAAAATCAGACCTTCAGCATTAGCCGCCATTGCGCCGTTGGCGCTCCCACTCAACGGGAAACCCACGCACAAGCTGCAATTGCATCGATCCGGCGGAGAAGGTTGGATCCCGGTTCCTCTCCCTCTACCAAAAGGTCAATAAGATCAATCGGTTACGTGGGCATCCGCTACCGTTAGCCATACTGATTGCTCTCACTAGCATCGGCACACGAACCCGCCAGTCGCCCCGTGCAGACAAACGAGGCTCGGCAACGGTGCCCTACTCAGCAGCCATAACTGGTCGCATTTCCAGTTCCTCCGTCGAAACCTCATGGATTTCATCCGCAGTCGGCTTGATCCGGAACCACGCGGTGTAGAGCGCGGGAAGGAAGAGCAGGATCAACACCGTGCCAGCCGCCGTTCCGCCGATCAGCGTATAGGCCATCGATCCCCAGAAAACCGAGTGCGTGAGGGGGATGAAGGCGAGCACGGCGGCAAGTGCGGTCAGGATGACGGGCCGTGTGCGTTGCACCGTGGCCTCGATGACCGCGTGATAGTCGTCAATGCCGGCAGCACGGTTCTCCTTGATCTGTTCGGTCAGGATCAGCGTATTGCGCATCAGGATGCCAGCCAGTCCTATCATACCCAGAATGGCGTTGAACCCGAAGGGTTGGTGGAAGGTTAGCAGCATCGGCACGACGCCGACAAGGCCAAGCGGCGCCGTCAGCATAACCATGAACATCGTCGAGAAGGATCGCACCTGCAGCATGATGACGATCAACATGGCGGCTATCATAGCCGGGAAAACCTTGCCCAGCGCGGTGTTGGCCTTTTCAGCCTCTTCGATCGATCCGCCCATTTCGATGCGATAGCCGACCGGAAGGGACTCGATCAGCGGCTGAAGGGCCTTCATGATCTGCTTGGAGACCTCCGGAGGCTGGGTAGCCTCATTGATGTCCGCGCGGATCGTGACAACGGGCGTGCGGTCACGGCGCTTCAGGATTGGCTCCTCCTGACGGATTTCCGAATGCCCGATCTGGTCGAGCGGAATCGAGCGGCCGTCCCGGCTTATCAGCGAGAAATCCGCCAGACGCGCCGGATCCAGCCGCTCGCCGCCGGCGCTGCGTGCCACGATGGGGACGTTGCGGATGTCCTCGCGAACCTGCGTAACGGGGATGCCGGTGAGAAGGAATTGCAGTTGCTGAGCCACCTCCGCCGGCGAGAGGCCGATGAGGTTCAGTCGATCTTGATCGGGGACAAAGCGAAGCACGGGCGTGCGATTGCCCCAGTCGCGGTTGGCCTGCCGCACATCCGGGACGCTCCGCATGATGTCGAGAGCCTTTTCGGAAATGCTGTAGAGTTGCGTCGCATCGGGGCCCATGACCCGGAACTCGACGGGGAACGGCGTGTAGGGGCCGAACACGAGCTGTGTAACGCGGACATTCGCCTCGGGCGCAAGCCCTTGCGCCACTGCCTCTCGGAGCCGGTGCTTCAACGCCTCACGCGCCTCCGCGTCGGGGGTCAGCACGACGATCTTGGCGAAAGCAGGATCAGGCAGTTCCGGAGCCATCGCAAAGAAGAAGCGCGGAGCGCCCTGGCCGACGTAGCTCGTGACAATCTTGGCCTCGGGCTGGCTGTCCAGCCAATTTTCGAGCTTTTCGACCGCAGCGGTCGTTGTCTCGATGCTACCACCTTCCGGCAGGCGAACCTCCACCAACACTTCAGGGCGGTCGGATGTCGGGAAGAACTGCTGTTTGATGCCGGCCATACCGACGACGGAAAGCGCGAAGGCGATGCCAACGATACCGCAGGTTACGAACTTATGGCGCACAGCAAACGTGATGACCCGCCGCAAACGTCGATAGTTACGCGTGTCGTAAATAGCGTGGTGACCGCCTTCGACCGGTTTGATCGCGGGCAGCATCTTGACACCGAGATAGGGCGTAAAGACCACCGCGACGATCCAGGAGACGATGAGGGCGAACCCCACGACCCAGAAGATGTTGCCGGCGTATTCGCCAGCCGTCGAGCGCGCAAAACCCACCGGCACAAAGCCGGCGATCGTCACCAGAGTTCCCGATAGCATCGGCGCCGCAGTGTGGCTCCATGCATAGGCCGCCGCCTTAATGCGGTCCATCCCCTCTTCCATCTTCACCACCATCACCTCGATGGCGATGATGGCGTCGTCCACGAGAAGACCAAGCGCCAGGATGAGGGCGCCGAGCGTGATGCGATCGAAGAACCGGCCGGTTTCCAGCATGATGAGGAAGACCACGGCGAGCGTCAGAGGGACGGCAGCCGCCACGACGATCCCGACGCGCCAGCCCATGCTGAGCAGGCTGATCAGCAGCACGACGCCGAGCGCCATCGCGAACTTCAACATGAATTCGTCGACCGCCGAGGTGATGTTCACGGCCTGGTCGGACACCTTGTCGAGCGTCATGCCGAGCGGCAGTGTCTGTGTGATCGCGGCAGTCCTGTCCTCCAGGGCCTTGCCGAGCGCGCGACCATCCCAGCCCTCCTGCATAACGGCCGCGAGCATGATGGTGGGCTCGCCCTGGCGTCGGATGAGGTATGTGGGAGGGTCCTCATAGCCGCGGCTGACCTCGGCGATGTCGGATAGCTTCAGCGTCCGCCCCCCAGCGACAATCGGGGTGTCGGCGATCGCCTGAACGCTGTCATAGGCGCCGTCGACCCGAATGAAGAGGCGCGGCCCTAGGGTGTCGATCGAACCTGCTGGCGTGACGGTGTTCTGCCGCTGCAAGGCACCGACGATGTCCTGTGCCGACACGCCGAGGTTTGCCAGTTTGGCGTAGGAAAACTCGACGAATATCTGTTCAGGACGTTCACCAAGGATGTTGATCTTCTTGACGCCGGGCACGTGCAGGAGGTCCTGGCGGATCACCTCGGCCTGCCTCGCCAGCTCCCGCATCGGCATGCCTTTGGCCTTCAGCGCATAAAGGGCGAAGCTCACATCCGAATATTCGTCGTTCACGAAGGGGCCGAAGACGCCGGGCGGCAGGTTGCGGGCTTCATCACCGAGTTTCTTGCGAGCCTGGTAGAACTCCTCCTGCACGACGGATGACGGTGTGCTGTCCTTCAGCGTTACCGTCATATACGCATAACCTGGCCGTGTGGTCGTCTCCACCCTGTCGTACCAGGTCAGTTCCTGAAGCCGCTTCTCCAACGGTTCGGCGACGAGATCCTGCATCTCGCGCGCCGTCGCGCCCGGCCATGCCGTCGTAACCGTCATGGTCTTGATGGTGAAGCTAGGGTCCTCGGCCCGGCCGAGCATGAGGAAGGCGTAGGCTCCGGCAGCCACCAGCAAGAGGATGGAGAATAGGGTGACGGCGCGTTCGCGAACGGCGATCGCGGAAAGATTGAAGCTCATCAGTTGCTCCCGCTTTCGGACTCGGTTCGGACGCGAGCGCCCTCCTGCAGGAGGTGGGCGCCGAGCGACACAATGGGAACGTTCGAGTTCAATCCGGAGATCACAGCGGTTTCGCTGGTTACACGAACGAGTTGCACGGGCTGAAAGTGTACGGTTGAGGTGGCGCTGTCCAACACCCAAACGCCAGTCTTGCGGCCGTCATCGAGCACGGCTCCCAGTGGCACCTGAACCTCCGGCTGTTTCACCTGACTTGCGAGCCGAACGGTAACCGTCGCGCCAAGCGGTGCAGCGGCAGCTTCGCCGTCGAGCACATAGCGCGCCTCATACGTGCGGGTCTGGGCATCGGCGGAGTCCGACAGCTGCCGCAGATGCGCTGTATAACGACGCTCATCGCCACCATACACGCTGGCCTCAGCCGCCGAGCCGATCGCCGGCCGGATCGTTTCGGGAAGGGCGACAACCGCTTCACGCGGGCCTGCCTTGGCGGTCCGGATCACTGGCTGGCCGGCTGCGACGACCTGCCCCGGCTCGCTAAGCGTTTCGACCACCGTTCCATCCGCGTCCGCCAACAGGACTGCATAGGCCGCCTCATTCTCGGCAACCCGTGCGTCGGCTTCGGCGGCGGCAAGTTGCGCTTGGGCGGTATCCATCGCAGCCTTCGCCTGCTCGTAGCGCTGCGGTGTAACCCACCCACTGCCAAGCAAACTGGCGTATCGCCGTTCATCCGGCTGTGTCTGAGCGACTGTTGCCCGCGCTGCCGCAACGGCATTGCGCTTCGCCGAAAGCGCAAGGCGCAGATCGGTATCATCAATCCGCATCAGCGGCTGACCGGCTTTGACCTGCTGACCAACGTCCACCAACCGTTCCAAGATCTTGCCGGGAACCCGAAAGCCGAGATTGCTTTGCACCCTCGCCCCGATGATGCCGGTGAAGCCACGTTCTGATTCGGTGACCGGCGCTGCCGACACAAGTCTGACGAATGGTGCCTCCTGCCTTGGGTCGGTCACCAAAGGAGCTTCCTGCGCGGCAGTAGCAAACGTGGCGAATGCCGCCACCCATGACATCGCCGTCAGGGTCGATCCCAATACGATAACGGTTCTCTTTTTCACGCTCGTCGCCTCATCTCAAATTAGATTGCGTTCGATTTCTATATCTATTATAGATTACGAACGCAATCAAAAAAGAGCGATGATGCGCGTGAGCCGAATTCAAGCTGCGGAAAACTGCGAACCGTGATCAATGTGGCAAGCCGCTTTCTTCAGGAGCGCGCCAAGAACGGAGTCGAGCACATGGCAAGCTTCGTAGTGCTCGTCCACGCGAGTTCAGCGGGTCGATTCTGATAATCGAGGACCGGAGGACGCCCCCGGGTGGCAGGTCGCATTTTCCGAACAGATGTACTGGCGACCGCCCGCCTAGCGATGATGGCCACGGGTAGCGCACCAGCGGTCAAGTAACCAATGGGCCTCTGACTGCCCCTTCTGCTAGCTTACAATCTGTTCGGCAACAGCTTCTTCGAGGCCAGATGCACCTTGGGCGGCAAGACCGCGAGCCGCCGCTTGCGAATCGAAAAATTCCTCAATTGCATAGACTCTTCCCCACCGCAGGGTGAACATGTGGAGACCACGGTTGACGTACGACGTGTCGCCGTTGAGCAGCGTTGCGGTACCGTCCCAGTGGGCAAACACGGTGGTATGCCACGGCCAGCCCTTCACCCAGATGTGGTTGACCGTGAGATGTAGAGTGGGCAGGACACGGCCGAAGCGCTGAAACCAGCGGCGCAGAGCTTCTTTATCGTGGCGCTCACCGCCAAGTGCGTGGGCGCCGGAAACGCGGTGATGGACATGCGGCGCGAGTGCTTTCACCGCCGCATCCCAGCGATGGTTGTTGATGTGGTCGAAGCTCTGTCGGATCGATTTCTCGACAAAATAACTGTATAGCATTTCACCTCTCCTCCAAATTTAATGGATGGCACGATCGAGAGCACCGTGTGGCAAGCCGCGCGGACGCAAAGAACCCGTTGCCTGCGGTATGCGTGTAGGATCAACGCATTGTCGCGTCGGCCGGCAGATGCGTGTCAGTCTCGGTCGAGACCGTCACATCCTTGCCAGGCGAGCGATGCCCTCGGGGTTTTGCGGATCATCTCGTCTCTCTTCTTGATAGATTGCATTCATCCTCTATATCTATTATAGATTACGAACGCAATCAAAAAGGAGATCGACGATGCGCGTGAGCCGAATTCAAGCCGCAGAAAACCGCGAAACCGTGATCAATGTGGCAAGCCGCCTTTTTCGGGAGCGCGGCTTTGACGGCATCGGCCTCAAGGATCTGATGAAGGGCGCGGGGCTGACCCAGGGCGCCTTTTACAAGCAATTCGCGTCAAAGGAGGACCTGGCGGCGCAGGCGTCCAGGCGGGCGATGGAGAGCGCCACCCACAGGTGGTCGGACGCAACTGCGGCAAACCCTGAGAATCCACTCGAGGCAGTGATCTCATTCTATCTCAGCATGGACCATCGCGGAGAAAGGATGGACGGCTGCCCGGTCGTTGCGCTCGGCTCGGATGCTGCCAGGCAGGGCGCCGAGGTGAAGGCGTCATTCGAAGCCGGGATCAAGGAATACCTTGAGATGCTCGCTAGTTGGGTTGGCAAGGCCGACGGCGAGGAGACCGGCGGCAAGGCCATGGCCATTCTGTCGACAATGGTCGGGGCGGTGCTGCTCTCACGGGTCGTCAACGACCCCGACCTTGCGCAGGCTTTTCTGGATGCGGCGTCCGATCGGGTTCGCGAAGCAGTCGCCGCTTGAACGGCGTGGGCAGTGCTGTCGGCGCACCCAAGTGATAGGAGAATAGATGCGACGGATTGTTGTTACAGGCATGGGGGCGGTCACGCCCCTTGCTGCCAATGTCGAAGCGTCATGGTCGCGCCTGCTGGCCGGTCGTTCGGGCGTCCGTAGGCTTCCGGACGATGTGGTGGGAGACCTGCCGGCGAAGATTGGCGGCGTGGTTCCCTCCTTGAAAGAAGACCCCGACGCTGGCTTCGATCCTGATGGCGTCCTGTCCGTGAAGGATCAGCGCAAGGTAGATCGGTTCATTCTCTTTGCGCTGGCCGCGGCGGAAGAGGCGCTTGCGCAGGCGAAATGGAGGCCTGCCTCGGAAACGGATCGCCTGCGCACAGCAACGATCATCGCTTCAGGGATCGGCGGCTTCCCCGCCATCACCGAGGCGGTGCGCACGGTCGACCTGCGTGGCGCCCGCCGCCTGTCGCCCTTTACGGTGCCATCCTTCCTGGTGAACCTCGCAGCGGGCCAGATCTCAATCCGTCATGGCTTCAAAGGTCCATTGGGCGCACCGGTGACGGCGTGCGCGGCCGGCATCCAGGCGATCGGCGACGCGGCCCGTCTCATCCGCGCGAACGAAGCTGATATTGCCGTGTGCGGCGGCACGGAAGCATGCATGAACATCGTCAGTCTCGGTGGGTTTGCTGCCGCACGCTCTCTTTCAACCGGCTTCAATTGGGCGCCGGCGCAAGCCTCGCGTCCCTTCGACATATCGCGGGACGGCTTCGTCATGGGCGAAGGAGCCGGCGTGCTGGTCATCGAGGCGTTGAGCCACGCGCTGGCGCGCGGCGCAACACCGCTCGCCGAGCTCGTCGGCTACGGCACGACAGCGGATGCTCACCACGTCACCTCTGGCCCCGAGGACGGCGGCGGTGCGCGCCGGGCCATGGAGATCGCAATCGCGCAAGCAGGGATTTCGGCGCGCGAGGTTCGTCATCTCAATGCGCATGCGACGTCCACGCCAGTCGGTGACCTGGGTGAGATCGAAGCGATCAAGAGCGTATTCGGGCGCGATTTCGCGATAGCTGTCAGCGCAACGAAATCCGCGACCGGACACCTGCTGGGCGCGGCCGGCGGGCTTGGTGCCATCTTCGCGATCCTGGCGATCAGGGACCAGGTGGCACCGCCGACACTAAATTTGAGCGCTCCCGATCCGGCCGCCGACGGCATCGACTTCGTCGCAAACGAGCCCCGGCCAACGGAGATGGAGTACGCGATCTCCAATGGTTTCGGCTTTGGCGGCGTGAATGCCAGCGCCTTGTTCAGGCGCTGGACCGCCCCAGCGGCCCGACGCGAGCGCCAGGGGCGCTCATGATTGGCACCCTTCACACCGACCGTCCATGCTTCTCCAACTCCGGTTCAACACAAAGAAAGAAATAATTTCCATGAACAAGACCAATCCAGGCGTCGCCCTTGTGACAGGGGCATCTTCCGGCATCGGGCGGGCTACCGCCGACGCCTTGCTAAGCGCGGGCTATCGCGTATTCGGAACCAGTCGTCGCACTGCCTCCAAACAATCCGACGGCGTTACCATGCTGACGTGCGACGTGACCGACGACGCGTCCGTTTCGAGAATGGTCGATGACGTCCTAGCCAAGGCCGGACGCATCGACCTGCTTGTCAACAATGCCGGCATGGGTCTGTTTGGCGGCGCGGAGGAGTCCTCAATCGCACAGGCTCTGGCGCTGTTCGACGTGAACGTCTTCGGCGTCCTTCGCGTGACCAACGCGGTGTTGCCGGCAATGCGACGCCAAGGGAAGGGCAGAATCGTCAATTTGAGTTCGGTACAGGGGTTCATCCCCGCTCCCTATTTCGCGCTTTACGCGTCGACCAAACATGCCATCGAGGGCTATTCCGAATCGCTCGATCACGAATTGCGCTCGTTCGGCATTCGCGTTTCGTTGGTCGAGCCCGCCTATACCCGTACGTCATTCGAGGACAATCTCGCAGCCCCCGATCAGTTGCTTGATGTCTATGACTCCGCGCGCGCTGGCATGACTGTAGCCGTGCGGAAAGCGATGGAAAAAGGCGATGCGCCCGAAGTGGTAGCCGCGACCGTTTTGGCCGCTGCGATCGATCCCGCCCCCAAGAAACGCTATGCGGCGGGAAAAATGGCGCGCCAGGTCAGTTTCCTGCGACGCTTCGTCCCCGCGTCCGCATTCGACAAAAGCCTGCGAAAGCAGCTCGGGCTGCCGGTCTGATGATTTCGGCTGCAGACAATTCAAAATGAATCCTCATCCAAGACAACGGAGCAGGAACCGCCGATCCGATGAGTGGGGGGAAAGGCGGTAGCGCTCTCCCGCTACCAAAATCATATTAACTCACTGAAATATATACTAAATCTTCCCTTCTGTGGTAGCGCCCCCGGACGGAATTTCCCAATGAAATCAACGGAGCACCCCACTCAGAAGCAGCCTTGAGTTCACAAGTTGTGGCCTCGAGGATGTGAAGGGGCAGCCGTCGCGACGCGCTTAAGCGAATTGAGTCGTGGGTAGGCCCGGAGGATGTGCCAGGATCATTGATTTCATTGGTTTTCGGGGACCAAATCAGACAGCTTCCCCGATGGTTCCTTTCAGGCTGCCTTCACAGTCGTCCGTCAACGAAAGACCGGGCTGTTTTTCCACACAGTCCCAGCGGTGGCCTCGGTGTAGCCGAGCTTGTAGACGGTCCGCATATAGCTCGTGTTGAACGGATCGAGCATCGAATAGGGGACCTGGGCGTCGATCGACGCGAGATGGAAACGTGCCCCGGTCAGTTTGGAATAGTTATACAGGGCCGTCAGCGCGCTCTGTGTCTGCGACTTGACGAAGATCGCGTATGCCCTTGCGATCACGGAGAGCGTCTTGTCCGGGGTGCGGTCGCCGGTATTGTCCGCTTTAAGGCAGTGGCACAGCTAACTTTAATGACTGCTATGAGGCGCAAAGCAGTCATTCGTGATCGTCAGGTTTTGACCCCAAAGTAGCCCTTCGGCAGCACCCGCGATCGGACCATAAACCACGCCATGTGAGGAATGGCCAAAGGGACGTGGTGAGTTGATCGCTGCTGGCGCCGGCACTGCACGCTCGCATTCGAGCTAGGACTAGAATACGCTCGCCGCCCGGAGCTTCGACCTATGGAAGAGGCAGGACACAAGCATGGAGCGACGCCTCACCGCAATCCTTGCTGCCGACGTCGTCGGCTACAGCCGCCTCATGGGAGCCGACGAGGTTGGCACGCTCGCACAGCTGAAGAGGCTTCGCGCCGAAGTGATCGAGCCCAAGATCACAGAGTCTCACGGACGCATCGTCGGTTCCGCTGGCGACAGCCTTCTTGTCGAATTCGCCAGCGCAGTCCACGCGGTGCAGTGTGCGGTCGAAGCCCAGGAGGGATTGGCCGCTCACAACGCAAGTTTGCCCGAATACAAGCGCATGAGTTTCCGCATGGGCGTGAATTTGGGCGACGTGATTGCAGAGGACGATACGATCTACGGTGATGGCGTGAACATCGCCGCGCGGCTCGAGAAGCTTGCAGAACCTGGCGGCGTCTGCGTCGCGAGCAACGTCTACGAGCAGGTCAAAGGCAAACTAGACTATGCCTACACCGACCTCGGTAGCCATCAGTTCCGCAACATCGTGGAGGCGGTGCGCGCCTACCGGGTCAGTCGAGCAAAACCCACTTCGGCATTCTCGACAAGGGATACGCTGACGCTTCCCGAAAAACCGTCAATCGCGGTCTTGCCATTCGACAACATAAGTGGCGACCCCGAGCAGGGCTACTTCGCTGACGGCATGGTGGAGGAGATCATCACCGCGCTGTCCCGGACGCGCTGGCTGTTCGTCATCGCGCGCAACTCGAGCTTTACCTACAAGGGCCGGGCAGTGGACATTAAGCAGGTCGGACGCGAGCTTGGTGTGCGCTACGTGCTTGAAGGGAGCGTGCGCAAGGCGGCGAGCAGGGTGCGCATCACCGGGCAGCTTATCGATGCGGCAACGGGTGCACATCTATGGGCCGACCGTTTCGACGGCGGGCTGGAGGACGTTTTTGACCTGCAGGAGGAAGTGACCCGGAGCGTCGTCGGAGCGATCGCTCCGAAGCTGGAACAGGCAGAGATCGAGCGGGCCAAGCGCAAGCCGACCGAGCACCTTGACGCTTACGACTATTATCTGCGCGGGATAGCAAGCCTCCACCAGTTGACCAGGGAATCCAACGCAAACGCCCTTCAGTTGTTTTACAAAGCCATCGAGCTCGACCCTGAATTCGCCTCGGCATACGGCATGGCCGCGTGGTGTGCCGTCATGCGCAAGGCGAACGGCTGGATGGCCGATCGTGAGCAGGAAACCGTCGAGACAGAACGCCTGGCTCTGAAGGCAGTGGATTTGGGCAGGGATGACGCGGTTGCGCTCTCACTCGGCGGGCACGCGCTCGCCTTCGTCGTGGGCGACAACAATAGCGGGGCAGCGTTCATTGATCGCGCGCTCGCGCTCAATCCGAACCTGGCTACTGCGTGGCTATTCAGCGGCTGGGTCAGAGTCGACCTCGGCGATACGGAAACCGCCCTCCAGCACCTCGCGACTGCGATACGCATGAGCCCGGTCGACCCGCTCATGTTCGATATGCAGAATGCTGTTGCAGTGGCTCATCTCTTCGCTGGTCGATTTGAGGAGGCATCATCTTGGGCTGAAAGGTCGTTGCGGGAAAAGCCGGACTTTTTGGGGTCGTTGCGCTATGCGGCTGCAAGCTATGCTCACGCCGGCCGAACCGAGGACGCGCAAAAGGTGGTGAGCCGAATTCTCGCCCTCGATCCTGGCCAACGAATTTCCAATCTCGCCGACGTCGTTTCAGCCGTCCCAGCCCATATGGCTCTGCTTGCAGAAGGTTTGCGAAAGGCGGGGCTGCCGGAATAGCGCTGCCAGGCTGGCGCATCGATCGCGAGTTGGGAACGCGCTGCAGAGCCGCACGAATGCGCCGTGGTCGTCGACGTCGGCCGATGCGAGATAGCCGACGGCGACGAGGTAGGCCGGCAAAGCCACCTCGTCGACATCGATCGACAGTGGGATCAGGCCTTTATCCCTCAGTTCGCGCGAACGCCGCATCCGTTCGGCCGGGCTCACTCCTCGCGACCCTCCGGCCAGCCCTTTGCGACATAGCGTCGGACATCGGAACGAAAGGCGGATCCGCGAATTCTACTGCTAGATAATTGGAATCGTCGCCCATGAGGCTTGCGACCCTCCACCTTGAAACTGCGAGATACGGCGACGCATATCGCGCCGCAAGGCTCGCGCTGCTGCGGCAGCAAGTTGTGCGGCACATCAAGCGCACGGACGTTTCGGCACAGAAAGTCGAACAAGCGCTGGCCACGTTGGCCGAAGCAAACGCGCCCATGGATCGGCTCGCGCGGCATCAATAGGGCCGAGCGAAATGCGGCGCCTTTTTCTTCCGCCGAAAACTCGATTTCTGACGCTTTTGCACAACCGTGAAGCCCAGCGGTCGGCGCCCGTGATGCCTCGGAGATTGTTACCCTCGCCCCCCTAATGATTCGCTCGCGCGCGGAGGCAGTGCCCGACATCTGGGAACGAACCGCTCCGCCATGAGTTTCCAACCCATGATGAACACACTCCACGGACAAGGAATGGCGGCCGATATTTTGACGTCGGAAGTTGCCAATGCCAGGGAGCGCATCCACCGCACCGAGCTCGCGCTTCAACGCACAGAAGAAATGCTGGCCGAGAATATCGCGCTGCGCGGCCGGATACGAACCGCGGTCGAGGCCGTGGTGAAGATCGATCCCCCCAGCAATCGCGCGGGTTGAACCAGGCCGCCTCCGCCTGGTCATCGCTTCCGCGTCCTCAGCGCGCCGCCGCAGTGAGGGCAGGTTTCGACGTATTCCTTAGCCTTGCCGGTGCGTCGCTTGATCTCATCGGCAACAGCGGTTGTGGATGTCAGCCCCTTCGTGAGCCGGACATGATCCAAAACCGCTTCAAACTCGTCTTCCGGGATGCTGGCATAGGGCATGCAGCGGTAGACATAGGCGCGCGAAACGCCCATGACGCGCGCCGCCTCGGCGATGGAAAACTCCGCCTCGCCGCTGTTGCACATCGCAACGTAGTCATCGAGCGTGAAGTTCGGTCGATCGGAGTGAGAGTGTTCCCCCGGGGGAACAGTCGGAGCGCATCATGCTCGCCTCCGCATGGGCACGATGTGCGGCGGGTAAGCCGCGTGCTCGCACTTCAACCCGCGTCGCATCAAAAGCACGGCACGTTGCCGTCGGCCTGCTCCTGACCGGACCTATGCGGAGAAAGAACCTTCCATGCCCAGAATTCCTTGGGGAAACGCCCTCGCCTGGCTGCTTTCCGCGCTCTTCCTGATTGGCGCCTACAGCCAGGCGCTGGCGTGACGTTTGGCTTGGTAAGTTTTGCGCTCGCAACCTACGCAAATTGGGCGTACCGTTGGCATATCGTCGACTGCTAATAAATGAGCCGGCGACTGAGAGCGCAAGACTCCCGCAGCGGACTGGGCGCGCTAGGTTCCACAACTACTCGTCGCGCCCACGAGACCATCTGCCTCCGCCGAAACCGCTTTTGCTCGGTTCCGGCCAGTATTGCCTTTTGCAAATCGGAAGGGGAGTGTTCGGATGCAGATCATGCAAACCCGCCGCCGATTCCTGGCCGGCGCTGCAATGGCGGGCGCTGCCGGTATCGTCGGTCTTCCGGAGTCACTCCACGCGGAACCGCCGTTGGAAACGACCACGGTTCGTCTGCCGCGGTGGGTTGGTGGTGCCTACTGCTGGGCAGGCGCGTACATCGCCGGGGAACTGATGCGCGCAGATGGCTTCACCGACATTCGCTACGTAGAAGCCGACAAAAGCGTCGACCAATCGGAATGGATCGCACGCGGTGAGACGGATTTCTCTGTGAACTTTCCGCCGAATCAGATCGCGTCGATCGACGCCGGCGTGCCGATCAAGGTGCTAACCGGGTTGCACTCGGGATGCCTCGAACTGATCGCCAAGGAGAGCATCCGCAGCGTCACGGATCTGCGGGGCAAGAGGGTGGGAGTGGATGGTTTCAATAACTCGCGACACGTGTGGCTGTCCCTCATGTCCGCCTATGTCGGGCTCGATCCGGTGAACGATATCCAGTGGGTCTTGACTGAGGACGTCAAGCCCACTGAACTCTTCGTCCAAGGGAAGATCGACGCATTCCTCGGGACGCCGCCCCAGCCGCAGGAGCTGCGCGCCAAGAAGATCGGCCACACCATCCTCAACAATGCCGTCGACCGCCCATGGTCACAGTATTTCTGCTGCATGATCTCCGCGACGACGGACTATGTGAACAGGTACCCGGTGGCGACCAAGCGGGTCTTGCGATCCATCCTCAAGGCCGCCGACCTCTGCGTGTCGGATCCGGAAAGGGTGGCGCAGCAGGTGGTCGATCGCGATTTCGTCCCGTCGTATGACTACGCGCTCCAAACTCTGAAGGACATTCGGTACGACCGGTGGCGGGATTTCGATCCTGAAGACTCCCTGCGGTTCTACACACTGCGCATGCAAGAGACGGGCATGATCAAGTCGAGCCCGCAACAAATTATCGCCAACGGAACGGACTGGCGCTTCCTCGACGAGTTGAAGCGTGAGCTGAAAACCTGATCCCATTTGTCTCAAGGGGAGACGTGGAGATGCAAATCATCCAGAGCCGCCGGCGCTTCCTGGCCGGCCTTTCGGCAGCTGGCGCCGCGAGCCTCGTTGGGGTCCAGCAATCGCTCCCCGCAGAGCCACCGCCGGAAACGACTAGCGTCCGCCTTGCCAAGATCAGGGGCATCTGCATCGCGCCTCAATATGTTGCCGAGGAGCTGTTGCATGCGGAGGGCTTCACCGAGGTTCGCTATGTAATGACTGAGACAGCCGCGGGGCAATCTGACGCGGTCGCGAGTGGCCAGGTGGACTTTACTTTGAATTTCGCCGCGCCGCTCGTGGTGACGATGGATGCAGGGGGCCCGATCACGGTGCTGGCCGGGGTGCACCCTGGCTGCTTTGAGCTATTCGGAAACGAGAGTATCCGCGGGATTAGAGACCTGAAGGGCAAGAGTGTCGGCGTCCAAGCCTTGGGCTCGAGTCCGCATGTATTTTTGACGGGCATGGCGGCCTATGTCGGGCTGGATCCAGGGAAGGACATAAATTGGGTCACCAGCCCGACCATCAAACCAATGACGCTCTTCACGCGAGGGGAAATCGATGCGTTCCTCGGCTTTCCGCCCGAGCCTCAAGAACTGCGCGCCCAAAACGTCGGCCACGTAGTAATCAACAGCGCCGTCGATCGTCCGTGGTCGCAGTACTTTTGCTGCATGCTGGCCGGCAACGCCGACTTCGTTCACAACAACCCGATCGCGACCAAGCGCGTCGTTCGCGCCATTCTGAAAGCCGCGGACCTTTGCGTCTCTGAGCCACAGCGCGTCGCACGACAGATCGTCGATGACGGATTCACGGCCAACTATGACTACGCACTGCAGACGATGACCGACGTGCCTTACAACAAGTGGCGAGAATACGATCCGGAAGACACGATCCGGTTTTACGCGTTGCGACTTCAAGAGGCCGGCATGATCAGGTCGGGCCCCCAGAAGATCATCGCAGACGGTACTGACTGGCGTTTCCTTGACGAGTTGAAGCGCGAGTTGAAGACGTGAGGGGCAGCCAGCCTCGTGCCATTTTCAATGGGAGGGAGAACCCCATGCAGATCATCCAGAACCGCCGCCGCTTCCTGGCCGGTGCTGCGGCAGCAGGCGCTGCAGGTCTCATCGGCGCAACAACTGACGCTTGGGCCGAGGCACCCCCTGAAACGACCTCCGTCCGCTTGCCGCGGTGGATCGATGGTGCCTACTGCTGGGCAGGGATGTACCTGGCCGGAGAGCTCCTCAAAGCGGAGGGCTTCACCGACGTCCGCTATGTGCAGGGCGACGAGAAAGTCGATCAGGCGGTGTGGATTGCACGCGGCGACACGGATTTCAGCATGAACTACGCGCCGGTCCATGTCGCGTCGATCGACGCCGGCGTGCCAATCAGGGTGCTTGGCGGTCTGCACTCCGGGTGCCTCGAGCTGATCGCCAACGACAGCATCCAAGGCATCCCGGACCTCAAGGGCAAGCGGGTGGGCATGCACGACATCGATGCGCCGTCGCGCGTGCTGGTCGCCCTGATGGCCGCCTATATCGGACTGGACCCCGTCAACGACATCGAATGGGTCCAGGAAAGCAAGCCGGTGGAAGCCTTCGCCGACGGGAAGTTCGATGCATATCTCTTCACGCCGCCGGAGACGCAGCAACTGCGCGCCAAGAAAATCGGCCACACGATCCTCAACACGACCCTCGACCGCCCTTGGTCGCAGTACTTCTGCTGCATGACTTCGGCCGCTGCGGACTACGTGAACAGATACCCGGTGGCGACCAAGCGCGTGCTAAGGGCCATCGTCAAGGGCGCCGACCTATGCATTTCGGATCCCGCATGGAGTGCAGCGCAGATGGTCGATCGAGGTTTCGTCCCCAGCTACGAAATCGCGCTGCAAACGCTGAGCGACACGCGGTACGACGTCTGGCGGGACTACGATGCCGAAGCCTCGATGCGCTTCTACGCGCTGCGCATGCAAGAGACGGGCATGATCAAGTCGAGCCCACAGCAGATCATCGCCGATGGAACGGACTGGCGCTTCATCGAGGAGCTGAAGCGTGAGTTGAAAACCTGAGCCTGCTTTGTCCCAGGGAGGAAGCGTGACATGCGGATCATTCAGAATCGACGCCGTTTCATGGTTGGCCTATCGGCGGTCGGCGCCGCGGGCCTCGTCAGCGTGCCGACATCGGCTCATGCCGAGCCGGCGCCGGAGACCACGACAGTGCGTTTGCCAAGGACGTTCCGCGCCCTTTGCGAAGCACCCAAGAATATCGCCGGGGAGCTATTGCGCGCCGAAGGGTTCACCGATGTACGCTACATAGACTTGGCCGCCGACTCCGATCCGTTCGCTATGCTCGCAAACGGCGAACTGGATTTCGCCACCGACTTTCCGCCAGCGCACATCATGGCGATCGAAGCCGGCATGCCGATAAAGGTGGTCACCGGCCTGCACTCCGGCTGCCTCGAACTGATCGTCAACGAAAGCATTAACAGCATCTCCGACCTCAAGGGCAAGAGGGTGGGCGTGTTCGCGCTGACGTCAGCTCCGCACGTGCTCGTGACCCTCATGGCCGCCTATGTCGGTCTCGATCCCGCCACCGATCTCAAGTGGGTCGCGAACGCGGACGTCAGCTCGATGCAACTCTTTAACGAAGGAAAGGTCGATGCCTTTCTGGCGGTGCCACCCGAGCCGCAGGAGCAGCGCGTCCGGAATGTCGGCCACACGATCCTCAATACGACCGTCGACCGGCCATGGTCGCAACACTACTGCTGCATGCTTGCCGGCAGCGCGGACTATGTCGACAGACACCCGGTGGCGACCAAACGCGTGCTGCGAGCCATCCTCAAGGGCGCCGACATCTGCGTGTCGGATCCGCAACTGGCTGCGCAACTATCGGTCGATGGCAAGTTCACCGATCGATACGACTATGCATTGGAGGGCTTGCGCGAAGCGCGCTACGACGTGTGGCGGGAGTTCGACCCCGAAGACACAATACGCTTCTACGCACTGCGGATGAACGAAGTCGGCTTCATCGAGGCCGGCCCTAACAAGATTATCGCCAACGGCACGGATTGGCGCTTCCTCAGCGAGATCAAGCGGGAATTGAAAGGCTGACAAGAACCGGCACTGTGTGCCTTGATGCAAGGAGTGACCCCATGCCAATTATCCAGAACCGCCGCGGCTTCATGGCCGGCCTGGCAGCCGGCACCGTGGGAATTGTCGCAACCCCGAGATTGGCGTTTGCCGAGCCGGAGCCCGAGACGACCAGTGTCCGGCTGGGCCGGTGGGTCGGAGGCGCCTACTGCTGGGAGTCGCTCTATCTCGCTGGCGAACTGCTCCGCGCCGGCGGCATGACCGACGTCCAGTACGTGCAAGGTAATCAAAAGTACTTCGACAGCAGCGAATGGATTGCAGCGGGTGAGACGGACTTCGACTTCAACATGCCGCCGATGCACATCCGCAGCGTCGAGGCCGGGGTGCCCGTCAAGATCCTGGCCGGCGTGCATTCCGGCTGCTGGGAGTTGCGGGCGAACGATCGCGTCAACAGCATTGCCGACCTAAAGGGCAAGCGGGTGGGGGTCTGGGCGATGAACGACCACCCGCAGGTGTTTCTCCAACTGCTGATCAACTATGTCGGGCTCGATCCCAACCACGATGTTGAGTGGGTCGTAGGCGTCCAGGAGAACCGCTCGCTCATGCAGAACTTCATCGACGGCAAGGTCGATGCCTTCCTGCTAGACACCAGCCAATACTCCGAGGTTCGGAACAAGAAGGTAGGTCACACGGTCTTCAGCAATCTTATCGACCGTCCTTGGTCGCAGTATTTTTGTTGCATGCTCGCCGGCCGGACCGACTATGTCGATAAGTATCCGGTCGCCACCAAGCGCGTGCTGCGGGCCATCCTCCAGGCTGTCGAATTCTGCGTGTCGAACCCGAAATCGGCCGCCCGCGCGGTGGTCGATCGCGGCTTTCTGCCGAGCTACGACGTTGCGCTGACCACTCTGCAGAACACCGGGCACGACAGGTGGCGGGAATACGATGCTGAAGACTCGGTACGCTTCTACGCGCTGCGCCTCCTGGAGACGGGCATGATCAAGTCGAGCCCGCAGGAGATCATCGTCAAAGGGACGGATTTCCACTTCTTCGAAGAGATCAAGCGCGAACTGAAGACGTGAAAGGCGCAGCGCGAAGGACCGCTGAAGAGGAGAACGTCATGCACATCATCCAGAATCGCCGCCGCTTCATGGCCGGCATCGCGGCGGGTGCCGCGGGATTAGTCGCAGCCCCGAGGCTGGCGCTCGCCGAGCCGGCGCCAGAGACGACGAAAGTCCGGTTGCCGGTGTTCGCCAAGGTCTCGGACTGCCAATCGCCGATGTATGCGGCCACCGAGCTTCTGCATGCCGAAGGCTTGACCGACGTTGAGTTCGTGTCTTCGGGCACCGGCCCGGATTCGTCGGACTGGATCGGCCACGGCGAGATCGACTTCGACTGGAACTACCCGCTCGCGCATGTGCTTAACATCGCAAAAGGCGCGCCGATAAAAGTCTTGACCGGCTTGCATGTCGGCTGTCTTGAGCTGATCGCAAACGATCGGGTCGTTGGCATCCCTGATCTGAAAGGTAAGACGGTCGGAGTGGATGGCAGCACCATCCAGTATCTGTTGCTGAATGTGATGTCTTCCTATGTTGGCCTTGATCCGGCAAAGGATTTCGAAACTCTCGTAACCCCCGATGCGGTTCAAAGCCTCGCGGAGGGTAAGATCGATGCGTTCCTCGGCGGACCGCCCACGCCCCAGCAGGCGCGCGAGCGAAAGCTCGGCCATGTACTTGTCAGCACGGCGATCGACAAACCATGGTCGCAGTATTTTTGTTGCATGCTCGCGAGCACCGCAGATTACGCAGGACGTTACCCGATGGCGACTAAACGAGTCATGCGCGCCCTACTCAAGGCCGTGGACCTCTGCATAACCAATCCGGAAGCGGTTGCGAAAAGTGCGGTCGATACAGGCTACGCCAGTGACTACACGCTTCAGGCTATCCGTTCCGACATACGCTACGACAAATGGCGCGAATATGACCCCGAGGACTCCCTGCGTTTCTATGCGCTGCGTATGCAGGAGACAAATGCGGTCACGATGAGGCCACAGGAGGTCCTGGACCGCGGCACCGACTGGCGTTTCCTTAAGGAGCTCAAGCGCGAGATGAAGACATGAGCCGCTGGCCGACGCGCGCGTTGCTGCTCCTCGCCCTCGTCGCTGCGCCTGCGCATACCTCTGCGCACGAAGCGTCAGCGCACGCGGGGGACAGCGAGCGCCTGCCGATGATGGGCGCTGCACCGGATTTCACTCTGATATCGCAGGACCACAAGCCGGTGTCGCTGCGCGACTTCCGCGGCAAGGTGGTCGCCATTGCATTCATCTATACGTACTGTACCGACGTCTGCCCGATGCTGACCGCCCATATGGCCAGCGTGCAGGAGAAGCTGGGCTCTACGTTCGGATCGAAGATCGACTTCGTTTCGATCACTGTCGACCCGGAGCGCGATACGCCCGATGTCTTGAAGGAATATGCGCAGAATTTTGGCGCCGATCTGAAGGGCTGGTCGTTTCTTACCGGTGATCCGGCGGTCGTCCATGAGGTGGGACGGAAATACGGGGTCATCGCGAAGAAGGCGGCGAACGGAGATGTCGACCATACCTTGTTGACGTCGCTCGTAGACCCCAATGGCATCTTGCGAGTACAGTATCTTGGCGTCCGGTTCGACTTGGAGGAGTTCCGGGATGACCTTGTCAGCCTCTTGGACGAATCCAAATAGCATAACGAACCGGCTCGTTGGCTGGGTTGCCCGGCTGCCGGCGCGCGTCCAGACCAAGCTCTTGGTCGCGTTCCTGTCGATCGTCGGCCTGTTGATCGTGCTCGGGGCCGTTGGGTTGCAGGTGCTGAGTGGGGTCAATGATCAAACAAACGAGCTGATCAAGCTGCAGCGACGGATCGCAGCCTATCGCCAGGTCCAGCACGACACCACGAACCAGCTCTACAGCATCTCGACCGCACTTCTGCTTCAGGACGAGCGGATGTTGGATGCAGCGCTGCGCCAGCTCAACCAGTTTGGCTACGACCTCGACCGCATGGAGTTCGTCGCCGAAACTGAAGCGGAGGTGCTGGGCGAGGTCCGGCAGGAATACGAACGGCTCGCAGCCGGCGTGACGCACGTTGTGGAGCTTTTCCGCGCCGGTCGCACGGAGGAGGCGCGCAAGATCCAGCTCGATGAGATCATTCCGTCGGCTGACCGCCTTGAGCGGCTGACGAACCAGCTGGTCAACATGGCCGAAGCCGACATGGTCGCGGCGATCGAAACGACCGAGGGGGCGTACGGCACTTCTCGACTGATCGTGGTCTCTTTTGCTGTGGGCAGCATCCTGCTGGCACTGGGGCTTGGCTACATCATCTCTTGGTCGTTGATCGAACCGGTCAAGAAGATCGAGACGCGTCTCAGCCAGATAGCGGCCGGCGACTTCGCCCAACAGGTCGCCGTCGCCAATCGGGACGAACTGGGAGCGCTTGCGGACAATGTCAACCAGACATCCGAGCAGCTAGGGAGACTGTATCAAGAGGTGCAGGCGCGCACGGCCGAGCTTGCTCGGTCGGTCGGCGAACTGGAGGCGCTCGGGGAAGTCAGCAAGGCGGTCAATTCGACGCTCGATCTCGACACGGTGCTGAAAACGATCGTCGCCAAAGCGGTCCAGTTGTCGGAGACGGATGCTGGCACCATCTACGTGTTCAGCAGCACGCGGCAGCAATTCCGTCCGCGCGCAAACTTCGGTATGAGCGATGAGCTTATCGCCGCAGTCTCACACCAGACGATCGGGCTGGCCGACATGGGGATCGGCGACGCACCCGGGCGCTGCATGCCGGTGCAGTTTCCCGACCTCAGCGAGGAGACCTCATCCTTCCTTAGAAAGACGATCGTCGAAGCCGGATATCGCGGTATCCTGATCGTTCCGCTGCTGAGGCCCAACAAGATCGTCGGTGCACTGGTCGTCAGGCGCCACAAGCCAGGTGCCTTCCATGAGCAAGTTGTCCACCTGCTGGAGACCTTCGCGGCCCAATCGGTGCTCGCGATCCAGAATGCCAAGCTGTTCCGCGAGATCGAGGAGAAAGGCCGGGAGCTGGAGGCAGCTAGCCGTCACAAGTCCCAGTTCCTGGCGAATATGAGCCACGAGCTCAGGACACCGCTCAATTCGGTCTTGGGCTTCACAGAACTGCTGGTCGACGGCATCTACGGCGAACTCCCGGACAAGGCAAAGACGACCGTCGCGCGCGTGCAGGCAAACGGCCGTCACCTCCTCGGGCTCATCAATGACGTACTCGACCTTTCCAAGATCGAAGCCGGCCAGCTCACGCTGGCGATCGAGAACTACTCCGTCGCGCAGATTGTTCGATCGACCGTTACGGCTGTCGAGCCGCTGGCACGAGCGAAGGGTCTTGAGCTTTCAACGACTGTTGCCGAGAACCTTCCAATCGGCCGCGGGGACGAACGCCGTTTGACGCAGGTCCTGCTCAATCTTGCAGGCAATGCCGTCAAGTTCACCGAAACGGGTGCGGTCGACATTCTTGCCGGTGCGGTCGACGGGCACTTCGAGATCACCGTCCGAGACACCGGTCCCGGCATCGCGTCCAAGGACCAGGCTCTCATCTTCGAAGAATTCCAGCAGGTCGACAACAGCAGCACCAGGCAGAAGGGTGGCACAGGTCTTGGCCTGGCGATCTCGAAGCGCATCGTCGAAATGCATGGCGGAACCATAGACGTCGAGTCCGTGCTCGGGTCAGGGTCGACATTCCGTCTGAAGATACCAATCCAGGTGAATGAGGATGTGAGGGCCGCATGAGCAAACGAATCCTGATGGTGGAAGACACCGAGGACAACCGCCAGATCATCCGCGATCTCATTGCCACCACCGAATACGAACTGATCGAGGCGGCGGACGGCGCCGCCGGCATCGCTGCAGCCGCAGCGCACAGGCCAGACCTGATCCTTATGGACATTCAGCTCCCACTGATCGACGGGTATGAAGCGGCCCGCCGCATCAAGGCCGACCCGGCGCTCCGGCACATTCCGATTATAGCCGTCACCTCCTACGCGTTGTCGGGCGACGAGGCGAAAGCCCTTGCTGCTGGGTGCGATGGTTACATTGCCAAGCCATTCAGTCCGCGCCAGTTGCTTTCCGAGATACGCGGGTTCCTTTCTTGAGGGAGGCAGCGCCTTGCACGATCCGCCTTGCATTCTCGCGGTCGACGATACTCCGGAAAACCTCGAGATCCTGCGCATGCGCCTCGAGGCGAACGGCTACGAAGTTGCAACCGCAGCCGATGGTGAAGAGGGGCTTGCGAAAGCCCGCGAACTCACGCCGGATCTGATCCTGCTCGACATCATGATGCCGAAGCTCGACGGTATCAGTGTGGTACGCATGCTCAAGCAGGACAGCTCCCTGCAGGCGATTCCGGTTATCCTCGTCACCGCGAAGGCCGACACGCGCGATGTGGTCGAGGGGCTGGACGCCGGGGGCGACGACTATCTGACAAAGCCCTTCGAGCACCAGGCGCTGTTGGCGCGGGTGCGCTCGATGCTGCGCCAGAAGGCGCTTCACGACACTGTCGCGAGCCAGGCCAAGCGCCTTGAGGACCAAGCCGCGCAACTTTCCGGCTGGAACCGCTCGCTCGAGCAAACCGTGGCCGACCAGGTGACGGAGCTCGAGCGAATGGCGCGGCTCAGGCGGTTCCTGCCCGAACAGGTCGCCGACCTCATTGTTGCGGCGGGCAATGGAGACGCGCTCTTGCAGAGCCACCGTCGCGAGGTGACCGTTGTCTTTTGCGATTTGCGCGGCTTTACGGCCTTCGCAGAGACCGCCGAACCCGAAGAAGTCATGACAGTTCTTGCCGAGTATCATTCCTGTCTTGGTGAACAAATCGTCCGCCACGAGGGAACTCTCGAGCGGTTCGTGGGCGACGGTATCGTCGTGGTTTTCAACGATCCACTGCTATGCGCCGACCACAGCGAGAGAGCCGTCTCGATGGCTGCCGCGATGCGCGACGCGATTGACGAGCATTCAGAGCGATGGCGCAAGCGGGACTATTTGCTGGGCTTCGGGATCGGCATTGCCAGGGGTCACGCAACCATCGGGCGCATCGGTTTTGATCAGCGCTCGGACTATGCCGTCATCGGCACTGTGTCGAACCATGCCGCCCGATTGTGCGAGGAGGCCAAATCCCGCCAGATTCTTGTTAGCCAACGGGTCCTCGGCGCTGTCGAGTCGATGGTCGAATCCGTTCTTGTTGGCGAACTGACGCTGAAGGGTTTTCGCCGCCCGATGCCGGCCTATGAAATCGTGCGGTGGATCGGTCGGCCAAGCTAGCGTTAGACGCACTCCGGTCTCTTTCGGACGATATCGTTCCGCGAGTAACAACCAATGGCAGCCTCTGGCGCAAACGAGCCTTCTCGCCGGTTCACTCGGATGTCTGCTTTTGGGATGCAGCTATGGCCTGCTCAACGACCGACATAAGGCGCAGAGCGGTCGGCCTCCTAGCCCGTGGCAAGGAGCCCGGTGACGCGCCCGAGTTGGCGGATTATATGAGCCGACTGCCGTTCCCACCTCCGATGACGTGGTCGCGAAAGCGAACCGTTCCTTATGGGGCTTCGTAGAGTTCCAGCGGCAATCCATCTGGGTCGCTGAAAAAGGTAAACCGTTGGTTTGTATATGGGTCGATCCGGACTGGCTCAACGGCAACGCCGGCGGCTTCCAGGCGCATAATTACGGGATCAAGATTCGCCACGGCAAATGCCAGATGTCTCAGGCCTGTCGCCTCTGGGTGGGACGGCCGCATCACTGGTGCAGGGAAGGAGAACAATTCCAGCTGGGCGGACCCGATCCGCAGATCGGCCTTCCATGACTGCCGCTCCTCCCGATAGACCTCCCGGATCAGATCGAGGCCGAGGAGTTCGACGTAGAACCGTCGCGACCGGTCGTAGTCGGTGCAGATGAGCGCGACGTGGTGAATGGCGTTCAGCATGCCACGAACTCTAGCCAATCTGGGATTTGAGGCCAAGGTCACCATCGGGTACGCGGCACTTTGTTGATGTCGCCATTCGCGAGGTCGCCTCGTCCATACGGATTTTCATCTGCGCCTAATCGGCGGCATGATGTTGCCGCCAGAGCGCAACCAAATCCGTATTTCGGCTGGCCTCGCGATAGGCAGCTATCAACGCCGATCTTGCCAAAAGCTGTCGGGCGGAAATGTCCATGTTAACCGCCGGCCGAAGGTGAACGTACGGCATTTCCAGGATTGGCGAGGGGATCGGCGGACGGCGACTATGCGGCGCAGTCCCGACGTCCAGATGGCGAACCGCCGGACCGGCCGAGAAATCCCGGCGGCGCGCTTGAGATCACCTGCGCGCGGCTCTACTAGTCCGAAAACCTCACGCTCACGCCGCGCTGCCGAAAATAAGCCTGCATCAACTTGCGGCCCGAGCGGTTGTTCTGCGCCAACTTGGTCGGATCGAACACCGCCTGTTTTATCCCTTCTCGTCTCAGCGCCGCCTTAAGCGTCGCGATATGTGCGTCGATGTCGGCATTGTCCGCCCGGAGCGAGGCATAGATACTTTCGGTCGCCTGGGCCACGGTCGGTTCGCTCACAGGTGTCGTCCTTTGGTTGGTTGAGCGGCGGCTTACCACAGATTCGCGGCTCCGCCGATACCGATGAGACCGTCCGTCATCTCTTCCGGCATAGCAGGTTCCTGGCGCGACCCGACCTCCAAGGTGGTCGCTGGAGATGTCTGCTTTCGGGCAACCGCAAATTGGACTCTACGTCCAAGTTGCGGCGCAAAGCAGTCGTGCGCGCCTTCACCTGTGAAAATCTGCTTGGGGTCAGAAGCCGCCTTTTCAGTATCTCTTTGGCTGACTGAATGTCAGGAACGCGCCACTTACCGACCTCAGCAGCTCTAAGCGCGAACGTCTGGTGTGATGCCCGATACAAAAGCACCGCTACGGTGGCGTCAACCGGTTACACAGGGCAGGAAATATCTCCGGCCTTCTGGGAGTGGCGTGTCAGCGTCCCAGAGGCTGCGTGGGCGTGTCGTCGGTTGGCTGTTAGAGCGGCGAGTGGAACGCTCCACGCCCCGCAAGCGGGATAGCGAAATCTCGTGAAGGCAAGGTCAAGCCGCGTTCTCCGTTCTGTATCGGCGACGGGCGGAGACTGGGAGAGATGGATACCATGCACGTGGGTCGTCTGGAAGTTGGCAGGACATGGACGCGGGGCGGCCCGCGTGCAGGCGCTTGGCCGAGCGGTGCAATGACCACGCAGCGCCACCTCGCAGCGATCATGGCTTGCGACGTGGTCGGCTATTCGCGCCTGACGGAGCGCGACGAGCGCGGCACGCTCGAGCGGCTGAAGATCTACCGCAAGGACCTCCTCGAACCGCTGGTCTCCGAGCACCAGGGTCGGATCGTCAAGCTCACCGGCGACGGCATGCTGTGCGAGTTCGGGAGCGTCGTTAACGCGGTGACCTCGGCGATGGCGATCCAGCAGGCCCTGGCAGAACACGAGGCGGAGACGCCCAAGGAAGAGCGGATTCGCTTCCGCATCGGCGTCAATCTCGGCGACGTGGTCTGCGAGGAGGACGGCGACCTCTACGGCGACGGGGTCAACATCGCCGCCCGCCTCGAAAGCATCGCCGATCCCGGCACCGTGGTCGTCTCGGGCACCGCCTACGACCACCTTCAGGGCAAGCTCGACTGCGGCTTCACGCCGCTCGGCGAGCTGCGCCTCAAGAACATCGAGCGGCCTGTGCGCGCCTACCGCGTCGAGACCGACGCCAGCGCCTCGGTGGCTGCACCGCCTCCCCTGCCTGAGAAACCCTCGATCGCGGTTCTGCCTTTCACCAACATGAGCGGCGATCCCGACCAGGAATACTTCGCCGACGGGCTGGTGGAGGACATCATCACGGGATTGAGCCGGGTGAACTCCTTCTTCGTGATCGCCCGCAACTCGTCCTTCACCTACAAGGGCCGGGCGGTGGACCTGCGCCAGGTCGGGCGCGAGCTGGGCGTCCGCTACGTGCTCGAAGGCAGCATCCGCAGAGCAGGATCGCGGGTGCGCATCAGTGGGCAGTTAGTGGACGCGATCAGCGGACACCATGTCTGGGTCGATCGCTTCGAGGGCGACGTGAGCGACATCTTCGACCTGCAGGACAAGGTGACCGAGAGCGTTGTCGGCGCTGTCGAGCCGAGCATCCGGCTGGAGGAGATCAAGCAAGCGCGCATGAAGCCGACCGACTACATCAGCGCCTACGACCTCTACCTTCGCGCGCTGCCGCGCTTCTACAGCATGACGCGCGAAGGCTTTGCCGACGTGCGCCGGCTCACCAACGAGGCGCTCAGCATCGACCCTGGCTTCAACTTGGCGAAGGCACTCGGCGCCTATATCCGCAGCCTATCCGTGAGCCAGTGCTGGCACGAGCCCGACGATATCCGAGTCGCCGGGCGCATGGCGCGCGAGGTACTGGCGGAAGCGCGCGACGACCCCACGAGCCTACGCTTCGCCGCGCAGGTGATCGCCTACAGCGCGAAGGACTACGAGATGGCGCTGGGCACGATCGAACGATCCCTGCTGCTCAACCCCAATTCGGCGCAGGGCCATACGGGCAGCGGCTGGGTGAACGCACATTCCAGTCGCCCGCTCGTCGCGATCGAGCACTTTCACAGGGCAATGCGGCTGAGCCCGGTCGACCCTGAGAAGGGCATCGCGCTCTCCGGCATCGGGATGAGCTACCTGATGCTCGAGCGCTACGAGGAAGCGCTGGCATGGGGAGAACGCGCGCTGCACGAGATGCCGAACTACGGCTCCTCGCACCGGGTGGTGATCATGGCGCTGGTCAAACTCAACCGGCTGGACGAGGCGCAGGCGGCGGCGCGGCGGCTGATGGAGGCGTTCCCGACCTACACGCTCACCCTGCAGAGACAGATCAACCCGTGGCTGGACAAGGTGTTCGCCGAGCGTTACGTCGAGTCGCTGGGCATCTCCGGCGTGCCGGAGTGATCGTCGCGGTTGCAAAGATGCCCTCTCCTGCGCGTCACGTCCGGCCAGGCGACGTCCCTTGATCCCGCGTCGCTTCTGGACGGATAGTTGTCTGGTCGGCTTGTCCGAGGACTGAGCGCGTAGAGCAGCCGTGAACAGCCGGCGAGCTCTCTGTTGGGTTCGCGTCGAACTTCCAGTTTCCACCCTGACGAGAACTACCGACGGTCCAGACAAATGTCGCCGTTGGGTCAAAAGCCGACCGTGACTGAATGTAAGATTTGAAAACAATGGATATTAGGCTGAATTCCAGTCTGCATCTTATGGAGCTTTGGCGCCTGCGCTGACGGCACCCTTACAGATCGTGCTGATCGATAGGCGTCACGCGCTGGGCTAGCCTAAGTAGACTTCCTCATGAAATAGAGGCCTGGCAGGTTGTCCGTGAATCCCCATTTTTCATAGAACGGGACCATGTCCTCCAGGCAGTAAAGTTCTCGGTGCTTGACGTTGACGAGCGCCGGGTCGTTCAACACTGTCTCCATCAACAAGGCGCCTAATCCTGTGCCTCGCCACGATCTCGGACATGTCGTGGTAGACACCATCGTCGTCGGAATGTCGAAAGGGATCGGAGCCTGGCGAATGGGCGCTGCCACGTAGCATCCGTCGGCGTCAGCCGAACCTGCTGACGTGCGGAGTGCCCGCGCCGGTCGCTTGAGCGCCTCGGGTTGCTATTATAGCCAAAGTTATATTAGTTATTACTTGACAACCTGCCTAAGCTCTGGTTTCCTGATTTGATGGGTATTTAGACAAGTTTGTTGCGTTTCCGGACGGTGTTCGCATGTCGACCTTGGTTGTCGCGGACCCGCGGGGGGTGTATCTCGCCGGTCTGGATTGGGTTCTGCGGAAGGCTGGACACGATGTTGTCGCCCAGTGCCGCCGCCCTGTCGACATTGTCCCTCATGTGGAGCGCCATCGGCCTGATATCGTCATCGTCGGCCTGGATATAGCGGACCCGCGGATGGCCGGTCTTTCCTCCCGGCTGAGGGCTTGCGACAGCGCTCTCGGCATCATCTTCATCGTGCAGCCAAACGGCAGGCTCGGCATCAAGGAAATACAGGCGCTCGACGGCGACGGCCTGCTTCTGGACGGCATCAGCCACCGCTATCTCATCGAATGCGTGAATGCGGTGGCGGCAGGCAAGAAGTGGATCGACCACAAGATCCTCCAGCATCTGCTGATGCCAGAAACGCAGCACCAGCCGATGTCCAGCCTGACCGGGCGGGAGACCGAGATCGCCGATCTCGTCTCGCGCGGGTTGCGCAACAAGACCATCGCGCAGCGGCTGCATGTATCCGAAGGCACGGTGAAGATGCACCTGCATCACGTCTACGAGAAGCTGCACCTCGGCAGCCGGGCGGAGTTGGCCTGGGTGGCGCATGGCAAAGGCGCCGAGCGTCCAGGAACCGGCCTGATCTGACCATCGCCTTCCATTAGCATCGATATCGTGCGGCAACAGAACGCAAAGCCGCCTGATGGCGTCGGCCTCGATGCCGGCGCGACCGCCCGCGACGCCCGCGCCGGGCCTGGTCTATCGAAGGATATATATCGTTCGATCAGGTGCGGACATTCACCACAACACTATCGAACCGGGAATGGACGCGTCCTCGGCGTCGGCGGCACAATGGAGGATTAAAGGCCGCAATTCAGCGCGACCGGATGCACTTGGGTAGGGGCATCCGGCATCACCGGATGTGCGGATCGTTAGAAACAACCTCACCGAAGGGGACAGCGATCATGGCTATCATCACCATCAACGGCACATTGATTTTGGATCAGAGCTCGGGGCTGACGGATAACGATACTGCGATCACCAACACTCTCAGCGGGCTTTCATCCGCTTTCCAGACTTTCCTGAACGGCCTGGCCGGCGACCTTGCATTGTCGGCCGCCCAGCTTGCCTATGCCGACGACGTCGAGGCTGCGAAAAGCGCCGCCAATCTTGTCACGGTCAATCCGGAGGGCGCGACGATCAGCAAGCTGTCCTTCTCCGATCCCAGCGGCGCGCCGCTTGACGGCGACCAGGTCATCTTCAATGGCAGCCCGCTGCAGACGGTCGATGGCGACGCCATCTATCTGCATTCCTATGCGAACGGCACGATCGTACTCGCCACGACCAGCGCCACCGAAGGCGTAGGCGATGTCGTCGCTGCTTTCTACCTGAACGCGGCCGGCGACAAGCTCAGCGCCAGCGTCGAGATGGTGACCTTCGAGGCCATTGCTCATCCCAATACCGCGAATCCTGATGACCAGATCGACTGGACCGACCTGCTCAATGTCTCTGCTTCGGGATCGACCTCATTCAATTTCGACAATCTCGACTCCGGCAACCATCTGTTCGTGGCGGTCGGCACATCGGGCGCAGGATTGGTGGTGAGCGGCATACATCCGGTCATCAAGGCAGACGGAACGCTCGACAATTCAGGCGACAACATCAAGACCAGCCAGGGCGGCATCGGCGCCACGATCGGCGTCAACAACCAGATGTTCGATCCGGGTGAGACGGCCGTGTTTAGCTTCGTCAAGGGCCAGGCACCGGGCACTTATGGCGACATCGACAACATGAGCTACACCGACTTCATCGATGTCACCGACGCCAAGCTCTTCATCTCCCAGACCGAGGGCAGTCCGGGCACCAACTTCACCGTGAAGATCGGCGCCTTCAGCGCCGGCGGCGCGACAACCTCTCCCGAGCAGGGCCGCAGCTACATCGACAACAATCTGGCCAGCGGCGCCAATCTTGGCAATGATGCCAACCAAAGCGCGCTTGCCGACGATGCGGCGGTGGCGATCGTTCGCGTCGTCATCAGGGATGGCAACGGCCAGCTAGTCACCGACACGACGTTGTCGAACAGCTTCGTCACCTTCAACGTGGACGGAACCATAACCGCCCAGCACCTCAACGATGCCTATACGGTGCAGTGGTTCACCGACAACAGCAGCACACAGGCAGTGGAAACCTTCAACCGCTTCCAGGCGACGGCGGTGGTCGGCAAATTCGACGTCGGCCGGGTCGACCTGTCGCAAGGCGTGACGGTGACCCAATCGGTCGGCGACAAGCTGTTCACCGACGACGACGGCCCGAGCATTTCGACGACCGGCACGGAGCCGACACTGACCGTCGACGAGACGGTTCTTGCGACCAACGCCACGGCGAGCTTTGTAGCCAACTTCAGCTCGGCCTACGGCACTGACGGGGCCGGCACGCTGACCTACGCGCTCGGCATAACGGCAGGCGTAACCGGCATCGTCGACACGGCGACCAATGAGGCGGTCGTCCTCTCGGTCAATGGCGCCGGCGTCGTCGAAGGCCGCACCGCCACCACCAACCTCCTCGTGTTCACGGTCTCCGTCAGCGCCACGGGCAGCGTCACCCTCGATCAGATCCGGGCAGTGGTGCATCCGAACGCAAACGACCCCGACGACAGCAAGACCCTGGCCGCGGACAACATGGTCAAGCTCACCGCGACCATCACCGACAAGGACGGTGACCACCTATCGGCCACCCTCAACATCGGCCAGAACCTCGTCTTCAAGGACGACGGACCGAGCATTTCGACGACCGGCGTGGAGCCGACATTGACCGTCGACGAGACGGTTCTTGCGACCAACGCCACGGCGAGCTTCGCGGCCAACTTCAGCTCGGCCTTCGGCGCCGACGGGGCCGGCACGCTGACCTATGCGCTGGGCATTACGGCGGGCTCAACCGGCATCGTCGACACGGCGACCGGTGAGGCGGTCGTCCTCTCGCTTAATGGCGGCGTCGTTGAAGGCCGCACCGCCACCACCAACGTCCTCGTGTTCACGGTCTCCGTCAGCGCCGCGGGCGCCGTCACGCTTGACCAGATCCGGGCGGTGGTGCATCCGAACGCCAACGACCCCGACGACAGCAAGAGCCTGTCCGCGGACAATCTGGTCCAGCTCACCGCGACCATCACCGACAAGGACGGTGACCACCAATCGGCCACTCTCAACATCGGTCAGAACCTTATCTTCAAGGACGACGGACCGACGATCTCCACCACCGGCGTGGAGCCGACGCTGACCGTCGACGAGACCGTGCTGGGGCCCGACGCCACGCAGAGTTTTACGACCAACTTCAGCTCGGCCTTCGGCGCCGACGGCGCCGGCACGATCACCTATGCGCTGGGCTTCAATGCCGGTGCAACCGGGCTGGTCGATACGCTAACCGGTGAGGCGGTCGTCCTCTCGCTCAATGGCTTCGTCCTTGAAGGCCGCACCGCCACCACCAACGTCCTCGTGTTCACGGTCTCCGTCAACGCCGCGGGCGCCGTCACCCTCGACCAGATCCGGGCGGTGGTGCATCCGGACGCCAACGACCCCGACGACAGCAAGACCCTGTCGGCGGACAATCTGGTCCAGCTCACCGCGACCATCACCGACAAGGACGGTGACCACCAATCGGCCACTCTCAACATCGGCACGAACCTCGTCTTCAAGGACGACGGGCCGACGATCACGAAGCAGTTCGACGGTGACCAGGACAACCTCTCCGGCATCCCGCCTATTGGGACCCACGAGAGTCTGACCAACGTCAACCCGTCATCGGCTACCGGCGACTTCGGTTACAATATCGGCAGCGACCAGTTCGCAGTCTACGACGCCACGCACTCGGACTTTGTCGATCAGACCGGCTTGGCCGGCATCCAGCTCAGCCTTGGTGGTAACCTCACCGGTCTTGTGCCGGCACCAGGCACGACCGCGTTCATTAGCTCGTTCGCGACGCTCCAGACGGAAAGCGCCACCTCGGCGTCGTTCAACTGGCAAATCTCGTACGACAGCGACCCGAACACGGCCGGCGACCAGACGGCCACGGCGGGTGGTACCCTTGTCTTCAACAAGGTTGCCGACACCTACACCATCACCTTGAACGACGCGGCGGAGGGCTTCACCAAAGACATCCTGCACACCAGTGAGCTTATATCCAAGGAGCCCACGAGCAACACCGGCCACCCGAACATCGTGGTGGAGAAGCTCTTCGACGCGAGTACCACGCCGGAAACGACCGACCGGGACTTCTTCGTGCAGTTCACGGCGAACTCGACCACCAACACCATCAAGTTCGGTCTTAATACGACCGGCGACAGCGACGGCGGAACACCCGCTGACACCGCGTGGAACCCCGGCGATCTGGTCACCAACAACCACGAGGATTGGGTGTCTGCCACCAAGAGCACGAACGGGGTCGCCGGTGACACCATCCAGAAAGGCGAGTTGCTGACGCTACGGTTTTTCGACCACAGCCCCACTATCCTTAACGAGGACATCACCCCGAACCAGACGGCCAACGACATGGCCATCAAGTTCGACGGTATCGGCAACAGCGAGGACCTGATGGTCATCCTCGACCTCGTCAGCGCCGACGGTACGCAGCACACCTCGAAGGCGGTCTACATCTCGAACGCCGACATCTTCAAGACGGGCCAGGTGCCTACCGCCTACGCCGCTGACTTCCCACTCGATAACAACGACGGCCTCGTTATCATCGAGAGGAACGACTACAACGGTGCCGGCGAGAACTGGGTGATCGAGGGTGCCCAGATCATGCAGTCCGGCAACGGGATCACCGGTCCCGATAGTGACCCTATCCTAGCCGGCCTTCAGGAGACGCCGACGGCGATCGACCTGAACCGGACGACCGGCTCGGGCGGTAGTAGTTCTCAAACCACACTGGTGAACTGGGACCCGACCGACAACGACGTGTTGAAGATCGTGGACATCGGCTTCACCTCGACGCAGACCACGACACCGGACGCGCACCTCGACTTCGGCGTCCAGTTGCACGACGCGGACGGCGACACGACCACCCTCCAGCACATTCTGGTGGACGTCGTCTGACCAACGCAGTTGGGGGGCAGTTAACGCTGCCCCTCAACTGACAGACCGGCCCCAACCTGCTGTGGGCCGGTCTTTGTAGCTGACCCGCACACGGTCCAGAGACAACAAAAACGATGAAAACGGCAAATCCACAGCCCTCTGCACTGCAAGTGGCGATTAAGGAAGCCAAGCGTGCTGTCCGACCGCTTATCTGGTTCAGCGGCGGCATCAACGTGCTGATGCTGACGGGGGCGCTTTACATGCTCCAAGTCTACCACCGCGTACTCGGCAGCCATAGCCTGGAGACGCTGGTGATGCTGTCGCTGATGGCGGCGGGGGCACTCGCGACAATGGCGGGGTTGGAAGTGGTACGCGGGCGTCTGTTGGCCAAGGTCGGGTCATGGATGAACGCGCGGTTGGCCCCGGTCCTGCTGACCGCATCGGTGGAATACGCCGCTTCTGCCCCCGGTCAGGTCAACGCGCGACCACTGCGCGACCTCGACCAAGTACGAAATTTCTTCACCAGCCCGAGCATCTTCCCGATCCTCGACGCGCCTTGGGCACCGATCTTCTTCGCCGCTATCTTCCTCATGCACCCTTGGCTGGGCTGGCTGGCATTGTGCGGTGGGATTGTATTGTTCGCACTGGCGTTGCTGAACGAGTACATCACACGCAAGCCGCTGACAGAGGCCACAAGCGCACAGTCGCGGGCCTACACGCAGGCAGAGGCAGCGATCCGCAACGCCGAGGTTGTGCAGGCGATGGGCATGTTGAAGCCCCTGCTGGAGGGCTGGAAGGCCCACCAGGACGAGGCAAACAAAGGACAGGTACTTGCCGCCAACCGGGGCGGCGTCATCGCGGCCATCGCACGTTGCCACCGCCTGGCCCTGCAGATGGCCATCCTCGGCCTCGGCGCTTATCTGGTATTGCAGAACGAGGCCTCACCCGGCATCATGATCGCCGCCTCGATCCTGATGGGCCGCGCATTGGCCCCAGTCGAGCAAGCGATCGCCACGTGGAAGGCGACGGTCGGGGCACGCGCCGCTTACAAGCGTCTTACCGCGGTCGCCGGTCAATACCCAGAAGTCAAGCCGGTGCTGCCGTTGCCTCGCCCGAAGGGTAAGTTCGAGGCCGAGAACATCACGCTCGGCCGACAGGGCGGTGAGCCGATCTTGAAGGGGATCAGTTTCCAACTCAGCCCCGGCGAAACGATGGCACTGATCGGCCCGAGCGGGGCCGGCAAGACGAGCCTGGCGCGAGTACTGGCCGGCGCCTGGCGTCCATCTGGTGGTCGCGCGCTGCTCGACGGCATGAGTGTCGCCGAATGGGCGGCGGAGGACCGGGGCCGGTACGTCGGCTATCTGCCGCAGGACATCGAGCTCTTCGCCGGTACAGTCTCAGATAACATCGCCCGCTTTGCGACGCTCAACCCAACGGTCTTCAAGCACGTGGTCAGGGCCGCGCAGTTGGCGGGCGTCCACGAACTGATCAAGGGACTGCCGAAAGCCTACGCCACCGAGATCGGCGAAGCGGGCGCAATACTGTCAGGCGGGCAGCGCCAACGCATCGGGTTGGCGCGGGCACTCTACGGCGACCCGGCGCTCCTTATCCTCGACGAACCCAACTCCAACCTCGACAAAGAGGGCGAAGACGCACTGGTCGCCGCCATCGGTATCGCCAAGGCGACGAAAACGACCATCATCTTGATCGCGCACCGCCCGAACATCATGGCGAAGGTTGACAAGATATTGGTCCTCAACCGGGGCCAGCAAGTCCTCTTCGGCCCGCGCGACTATGTCTTCAACGAACTCGCCAACCGCGCCCGCAAGGTGACCCAGATGCCAATGGCAGCCCAACCGCCAACCCTCGAAGTGGTCAAGGAAGTCAAAGAGGTCAAAGAAGCATGAGCGGTTCCCCAGAATTGAACGTCGTGCCGTTTCCCGTGCCGCAACCCTCCCTGCTGGAACCGGCACCCCTGCGTCTCACCGGCCTGACGTGCACCGGGTTCGCGATCATGTTCCTGTTCTTCGGCGTGGCCGGGGGTTGGGCGGCGCTGGCGCCGTTGGACAGCGCCGCAGTGGCACCGGGCGTTATCAAGGTCGCCGGCGACCGCAAGCTCATCCAGCACCTCGAGGGCGGCATCATCGCGGAGTTGAACGCCGCCAACGGTGATATCGTCAAGGCGGGCAAGGTCCTCGTCCGACTCGACAACACACAGGCGAAGGCGCACCTCGACCTTATCCAGAACCGGATTGCAACGCGTGATGCGCTGGCCGCTCGTCTCAGGGCTGAGCGTGACGACAAGGCCGAGATCGAGTTTGATCCGGCGTTGCTCGCAAACTCGGCCACCGCCGCAAAGGACGCGGTGGCCGCGCAGCGTGACGTGTTCGCGGCGAAGCACCACAATTTGAAGGACGAGCGGGAAATTCTCAGCCAGCGCCTTCACCAGACCGAGGAAGAGATAACGGGACTGGAAGGGCTTATCGTCACCGAGGACAAGCAGATCGAAGCGATCGAGGGTGAAAGCAAAGACCTTGAGGGTCTGCTCAAGAAGGGGCTGACCACCCGCGAGCGGAACCTGTTGCTCAGACGACAACAGCGGGAGCTCGAAGGGGAGCGCGCTACCAACGTCGCGGCAATCGCTCGTGCCAGAAGCGCCATGGCCGAGATTGACATGCAAATCCTGAACCTCAGCACAGTGCGGCTGAACGAGGCCGTCGAGGAGTTGAGCAAGGTAGAGGCGGAGTTGTTTGACCTCAGGCAGGAGGAGCGTTCCGCCAAGGACGTGCTTACCCGTACCAATGTCGTCGCACCGGTTGACGGCATCGTCATGGACCTGAAGGTCCACACGGCGGGCGGCGTCGTGAAACCCGGTGAGACATTGATGACAGTCGTGCCGCTCGGACAACAACTCGTGGTCGAGGCAATGGTCAAACCAGAGGATGTCGAGACGATCGCCCCCGGACAGCCCGCGCGCGTCAGCTTCCCGGCCTTCGCCCGCTACAACCTGCCACCACTCGACGGCGTCGTGGAGATCGTATCGGCTGACCGAATGGTGGAGGAGCGCAGCGGGGCACCGTATTTCGCCGCGACCGTGTTGATCGACAAGAGCGAACTTGCCAAGCTGGAGGGCCGTAAGCTGCTGCCCGGCATGTCGAGCGAGGCGATGATCCGGACGGGTGCTCGCACCGTGCTTTCTTACCTCGCCGAGCCGATCACGCAGAACTTCCGCCGAGCGATGCGGGAAAAATAGCCGCAGGCTGCCCGAAGCGTGTCAGCTGTGGAGATGCTTCAATTCAAACCCGGCGTCATCCTGTGCGTCGGATATGCGCTGTTCGGCGGACTGGAACATATCCGCGAAATCCACCTCTTTTTCAAACACCACGCCGCCGACTTTGATGGTCAAGGCATCCTCGGTTCCTCTTGGTGCGAAATAGACTTGCGCGACACGCGCGCGGATACGCTCGCCAATTTCCTTGGCTTCTGCTTCGGTCGCGCCTGAGAGGAAAACCCCGAACATCGAAGTCCCTATGCGTCCAATCAGGTCCTCCGCGCGCACCGATGATTGTATGGTTGTGGCTATGAGCCGCAAGGCCTCGTCGCCCCATTCAAGACCAAAGCGCAGGTTGATGGACCGTATATGTTCCGAATGAATGACCAGGAAGGCGCCCGAGCGTGGCCCCGGCGCCGATGGCCTTATTGTTCTTCTTTCGACCATCGACGTGAAGACCGGCCCATTCAGGCAGCCTGTTAACCTGTCATAAGTTCCAGACCTGTTGAGTTCCTGCCGGTAGCCGCGGATTTGAAGCTGCTGCCAGCCGATCAGCGCGAAAAGCGGCAGACCAATGATCACGGGCACCAGCACAGCGGTCATCATGCTGCGCCCGAACGGCGTGAGCGCGTCGCTGAACAGAAGCAGGTAGTTGAGGCCCAGGGAAAGACCAAGGCTCACGGCCGTCCCCAGAAAGGTCAGCCATGCGACGCCTCTCCATGCCCGCGCAGAGGCGGTCGCTTCGGTTTGTGCCATTGGCTAATCTCCTGTCAGATCAGCCAGCATAGAGCCGGCGTACAGCATTTTCGGTTTCCGCAAACCATACAATTTGATCAATGGGACCCAATGACTGTTCGCGCAACCGGCTTGCCCAGGAAATCTGCGCCGTAAAGGTTAATCAATGGAATGCCAGCGGCCGCTGAACGGTCGCTTACGGACTTATCCATCATTCCAGCACGGCTTCGGCAACCGGACTGTTCCGGTTCTTGAGCCTCGCAGCCTATCGCGGCGGACCGAAAATGCCCATCTCCGCGCCCTGGGCAGTCACTTGCGCCTTGCCATAGATGCTACTCGGCAGCGCGGTGGCCCAGCCGTTGGAGACAAGCCAGGCGCCGACATCCTGCCTGCCCAGCCTGCATGGCGCGGCGATGGCAAAACGCTCGACGTCCGGCGGCACCAAACAGCTCAGCGCGCGTCCCCTTAACCAGGAATTGAAGGCGGCACGTGCGTGCTGCCCGCAAGGCCAGGTGACGTGGTGAAACGAACAGGTTCTGTCGAGGTCGATGCCTTGCACCCCGCTGATGATCACTGTCCGGCCCGTGGATTCGAAGATCGCGGACGATGCGGCAACCGGGCGGAAGAGCAGGATCTCCCGCCAATCTTCCGGCATCGGTGCCTTCGGGGGTACGGCCAGACCAAGATCGGTGAGCGGCGGGCGGGGCTCCACCCGTTCGAGCTCCATAGGATCAAGCTGTGGCGGAGCGATGAGGTTCTGAGCAATCTTGCGTGCGGGTTCTCGTCGGTGTGCTTCGACGATGGGCATAGCCAGTCGGGTTGGCTGCGTGCCGCTATTTCGCGAAGGGGCAAGGACCGGCTGGTCGACCGAAAGCAAAACCCCGGCCTGAATGATCAGCAGAACCCCGGCCAGAAGCAGGAGGCTTCCGAGCGCGATGGCCAAGCGGCTGCGGCCCAGCCTACCCATCAGCCAGTCTACCCATCAGATTGACCGGTTCCCAAAGCCGATCAGAAACCCGACGTCGATTTCGCAACCTGTTTGAGAGCACCCTTTTGAATCTGGTAAAACGGCATCGATCGTTCACTGGATCCGTCAGCCCGAAACCGAAACAGGCCCGTCGATCCACGAAACCCGCTTGGATTTTCGAGAACCTTTTTGCTGAAGCCATCGGGCCCGACCGCACTAGCAATCCCTGCTGTCAGGGCAACCATATCATAAGCATAGGCCACATTGACGTCGGCCGGATAATTGTATGTCGTCCTGAAGCGGTCTGCGATCGGTCCGGTCTCGCGCGAATCGAGCGTGGCGATATATGCCCCCTCAAACAGCGGATCCATGGGGTGCTCCAGCCAACGGTTGGTTCCGACGACGGAAATTGCCTTTCCCGGAATGCCCTTTGATTTGAGGGCGGCAAGGATAGGCGATGGGCTGCCATCGCCATTGGCGACGATCACGGCGTCGGGAGCGTCCACGAGCGAGCCCATTTCGTCGACTGCCTTCGCGCCACCGTCGCTGGCCGAATACGGAACGGTGACCGCGAGCGTCGCACCATAGATGCTGAGGCTGTTCGCGACCCGCTTCTCCACGGCGCTGGCGTTTGAGCCTTCCGCGACAAGCAACACGAACTTCTTGCTACCTTTGGCAGCGAGTCCCGCGGCGCCTGCCGCGGCACTGTCGGCTTCACTGAGGAGCACGGCATAAACCCCGGCGCCGCCGGCGAAATTGTCGGCAAGCGCCAGAACCGGTGGACGCTTCGATCCCGACAGCGTGGCAATATGCTGGGCTGCCGACAATTCGGTTGGGCCGATGACCACTTTCGACCCCGTCGTTATCGCACTTACCGCCAATTTGCTGGCCTGTGCGCTGTCGCCTTTCGTGTCCTCTATCGTCAGCGAAAGCAATCCATTGCCAATGTCTGTCATCGCCAGCTTGGCGGCATCGAGCATCTTCCTGCCGTTTTCGCCCGCCGTTCCGGGAGCGGACAATGGTAGCAACATCGTGATTTTTGTCGAACCGGTGCCCAGCGACTGGGTCGCCTGGGCCGGACCGGCACCAGCGGCGCCTTTCTGCCCGGCAGGCGCGGTAATCGCCGCCGGATCGAGCACTTCTGAAACGCCGCCTTTCGACTGGCAGCCTGACAATGTCATGGCGAGCGCAAACGCGATTGCCCATGTCCGCGGACCGCGGCCCTGTCGGCCAGCTTCCATGATTGCTCCACCCTCTCTGCCGCCGAGTATTCTTCCCGGTCTGGTCTCAACTCATGTTACGGCGGAGTTGCTGTGCCGTCTGTAGTGTTTTAGCCGTCGAAAAGCCTGGCTCTGAGCGCCTTGATCTGTCTCGCTTGCCCGGCAGTCCGATAGTCGGCGCATTTCATGTATCGTGGCCCGGGCACGAACACACGGCGCACGCAAACGCCTTTTCCCTGGGCCGGAGCCCCATCCTCTCCCCCCGACGAAAATGCGGCAAAGCCGAATGTCGCCACCGGCAATGGCCCGGTCACTTCAATCCCCTCCTTGGCCAGGATCGCCCGCGCCCGCTGGCAGTAGCGGACCGAAAGTTCCGAGAACCGGCTTTCATTGTGCCCGGCGCGATATTTCATCACGGTGGTACACAGATCGCCCGCGGCCAGCTTGTTGGCCTGGGCCAGATATTTGACCCCAAGCGCGATGTTGGTCGCCGGCGCGCCCAGATCGTCGAGGGAGCCTCGAAAGCCAAGCATTCGCGCCGTCGCCGGCATCACCTGCATCAGGCCGACTTCGCCGTCGGCGCCCTGCACGTCAGGATCGAAGCCGCTTTCGATCTCCATGACGGCATGCGCCAGCACCGGCTCCAGGCCATAGATCGATGCCTGACAGCTCGCAAACGCCTTGAATGTCTGCCGGGTCCACTCCGTGGCCGCGTCACAGTGCGTCGGCCGCGTCAAATCGGACGACTGCCGTTCTTCCACGGAAGGTCGTTCCAGCCAGTTGGCGCGGGCCGGCGTGACAGTTTGGCCAAAACCGGCCAATGCGATCGCTGCGGCGATCGCCCTCAAAAATGATCCGTCGGCTATCATGATGGCCAACAGGCGTCGGTTCGCTTATCCGGTCAGTGCATGTACTCGACCATGCGATCGTGAAAACACTCGCATTTGTTGAGGGTATCTTCGTCGCGATAGTTCGTTTTCAGGTAGCCGTAAGCCATGCCGCAAGCGACCTTGGCTTCCGATGCCCAGACGAAAACCGGCCGGGAAGAGTTGATCCACTCCGAGCTGTTGGCGGCGGCAACCGATTCGTCCATCAGCTTCACCACCTGCTCCTTGAGGTCGACGATGTTGTCGGTCAGCACCAGGTTGGACGTCCCCACGACGCGACAATAGTCGGCCGAAGGACCTTCGATGATGTCGGCGGCGTAGCCCGTCGACCCGACTGCCAGCAACAGCGTCGCAGCGGAAACCAGCAGTCTTGCAGAACGTTTCATAGTGAGCTCCCCTCGATATCCCTAATTCATGGTTCACTGATACATAGCATGGTTGTGCAACTGCGCACTATGTTGTTGGGCTACCAGTTTGTGGCCCTCGGTGCGTAGATCAACATCGTCAAGCGACGGTTTCGGTATGAGTCGGCAGGTTGTGATCATAAAGTATGGTAATCGCAGAACCGCTAGCAACTCCCGTCAGCGATGCCACTTCGACCATGGTGCCGCCGGCAGCAGTGCCATTGTTGTCAACTATTACGTGAGCGGCGCCGCTTGAGACGGTAACGTCGATCGAAGCACCTGCCTGGGCATCCGTAGTCGGCGCGTTGCCTCCGAGGGAGCGGAGCAGATCTGACAGGTCGATAACGTCGTGGCCCGGAGTATAATCCGCGATGACATCGACCATGGCGACCGCTGCAAGTTTGGACGGGTCGATGACAAAGGTATCGTTGCCGCCGCCGCCGGTCATGGCGTTTAGTCCCGAGCCGCCATAGAGCGTGTCATTGCCTGCTCCGCCAATGAGGGTGTCATTGCCGGCGCCACCCCACAGTGCACTCCCGGTGTTGTTGGCGGTCAATGTATCTGCGAAATTCGAGCCGATGGCGTTTTCGAAGTTACTGATGTGGTCGCCCGCTGCCCCCGCTCCGCCCACGAGCTGAGTTAGCAGGTTAATCGTGACCGAGTCCAACGCGTTGCTGTAGTCGACTGTATCGCCTGGGCCGGTACCACCGTTGAGCGTGTCGGCTACGGAACTCGCGGCGATGACTTCTGCGGTCGTGTCGGTGCCTGTCTCGGAGCCGATGTGTGATCCGACCAGAGAAACAGACAGATTGTCGGAACTGGTGACGGTGTCGCCATCATGATCGGTGATGCCGAGCGCGAAGTTTAGCGTGGTGTCACTGACGACTACCTGGGAGTTGTAGGTAAGCGACAGCAGGACGACTTTGGTATCGTCGCCGGCGGCGCTCGCAACGTTCGTTACGTCCACCTCGCCGAAATTGAAGAAGGCGCCGGTCGTTGTTCCGCCGGTACCCCAGTGGGCTGCGTCAACAACCAATGGCGTGCCGTCAGCCTGCGTTACGTTCCAGCTTGCTGACGTGGTATGCGCGGCATTCCAGATGGTCACCTGGAAATGTTCGGTCGTGTCGTTCCCGCCCTTTCCGATGCCGATGGTGACCTGGCTCTGGTCGAGAGCAAACTTGAAGGTCAGGGTTTCGTTCGTATCCAGGTTGCCGTTGCCGATACCCATGCCGTTGGCGTTCTTGAACACGTTGTTATGCGTCGGATCGGTGTCTGACGACTTGAAGCCGTCGATAAGAACATCATAGCCGGTGGCTGGAGCCGGATCGTTGGTGAAGCTGGCGGTGCCGCCGGTGATTTTGACGAAGTTACCGTTACCGTTGGGAATTCCCGATACCACATCGAACGTGCTGCTCGACTGCAGGCTGTTCGTCACGAGGTGGAAATCGTAAGTGCCTGCCGCCGAAGCAGTCAGCGTGAAGTACTCGTTGGCACCTGACGCGGCCAACGCGCTGCCGAGCGTCGTGTATGCGAACATCTCGGACGAATGCGTGGCGGTGTCATAGTGGGTGTATTCGTAGAACGTGTAGAGTGTCGTTGTTCCGCTCTTCACATCGACCTGGGTCACCGCATCGCCATTGGCATTGTTCCCCTGGCCGGTAAACGCATAGGTCAGCCCGCTCGGTGCGGCTCCCATCGCGATGCCGATTGCCGAAGTGAGGCTTGGCCCATCCGCTCCGAAAGACGGCTGCCAAGTGCCATGAACGTCGGTATTGTTGACGTTCGGCATGATCGCGTCCTGAATGCCGGTGATCGTCGGGGTGTCGTCGTCGACGTCGATCGACAGCGAGCCGGTCGCCGTGTCGCCGTCATGGTCGGTGGCCACATAGTTGACGGTGAACTGCAGGTTGTTCTCGTCCTGCCCGGCGGGGTGGTCGATGGCATGCAGCTGGGTCACCGTGTAGGCGCCAGAGCTGGTGTCGGTGAGCTGGATCTGCAGCACCGCCGTGGCGCCCTGGCTGATGATCAGCGTCTGGCCGCCATTGCTGGCCAAGGCCGTGAAGCCGGACGGCAGGACAATGCCCGCCGCCGTCAGCAGCGTCGTGCCGGCGCCGTCGGCGCCATAGCTGTGCGCCAGAACCCCGGTCGTGTTGGCCGAGTTCGCATCGTCGCCGATGCCGCCTGGATTGCCGCCAGCCAGCGCGTCGTCGTCAAGCTGCACCAGAGTGTTGGCCGACACCGTCGGGGTGTCGTCGTCGACGTCGATCGACAGCGTGCCGGTCGCCGTGTCGCCGTCATGATCGGTGGCCACATAGTTGACGGTGAACTGCAGGTTGTTCTCGTCCTGCCCGGCGGGGTGGTCGATGGCATGCAGCTGGGTCACCGTGTAGGCGCCCGAGCTGGTGTCGGTGAGCTGGATCTGCAGCACCGCCGTGGCGCCCTGGCTGATGATCAGCGTCTGGCCGCCATTGCTGGCCAATGCCGTGAAGCCGGACGGCAGGACAATGCCCGCCGCCGTCAGCAGCGTCGTGCCGGCGCCGTCGGCGCCATAGCTGTGTGCCAGAACCCCGGTCGTGTTGGCCGAGTTCGCATCGTCGCCGATGCCGCCTGGATTGCCGCCAGCCAGCGCGTCGTCGTCAAGCTGGACGGCGGCGTTGGCACTCGCCGTCGGAGCATCATCATTGAAGGTGATGGTCAGCGTGCCCGCTGCTGTCGAGCCATCGGCATCGGTGATCACATAGCCGAGACCGACCGTCGCATTGTTCTCATTGTTCGGGCCCTGGGCCTGAAGCACGTTGTCGAGCAGCGTCACCGTGTAGGCGCCGGTGGCCGGATCGGTCACATGCACCGTGAACAGATCGCCACGTGGACCCGTCGCCGTCAGCGTGTCGGTGCCGGCGTTCCAGCTGTAGGTGACGTTCTCCTGGCCGACCGTCCCGTTGGTGCCGTTCAGCGTCGCAAACGAGAAGCCGTTGGAACCGGCGCCATCGCCGCCGACGCTGCCGCCAAGCGTGCCGTTGTAGATCGCCTCGCTGGCGCTGAGCGGAACCTCGCCCGCATTGGCGTTGATATCGCCTGTCGTGCTCGCCGCATTGCCGCCAGCAAGGCCGTCGTCGTCAACCGCGGCCGCAGCCGTGCCGGTCGTCGGAACGTTGGCGTCCGTCACCGCAAAGCTGATGCCGGCCGTCGCCGTGTCGCCGTCGCCGTCCGTCACCGTGTAGGTCGCCGAAGCCGCACCCGCCCCGATGACCGGATTGTCGGCGGTGAACGAGTAGTGGCCGTCAGCCATGACCTTGATCGAGCCGTCGCCGATGTCGATCGCCTGCGAGTAGCCGTCGTTGCCGAACACCAGCGCCGTGGCGCCGATATGCGTCACCGTGGCGCCGTCGGCGCCGGCGACGAAGTCCAGCGTGCCGGTCACCGTCGTGCCTTCGGCGACATTCTGCGAGGCCTCGGTCGTAGCCGTCGGTGCATCATCGTTGAAGGTGATGGTCAGCGTGCCCGCTGCTGTCGAGCCATCGGCATCGGTGATCACATAGCCGAGACCGACCGTCGCATTGTTCTCATTGTTCGGGCCCTGGGCCTGAAGCACGTTGTCGAGCAGCGTCACCGTGTAGGCGCCGGTGGCCGGATCGGTCACATGCACCGTGAACAGATCGCCACGTGGACCCGTCGCCGTCAGCGTGTCGGTGCCGGCGTTCCAGCTGTAGGTGACGTTCTCCTGGCCGACCGTCCCGTTGGTGCCGTTCAGCGTCGCAAACGAGAAGCCGTTGGAACCGGCGCCATCGCCGCCGACGCTGCCGCCAAGCGTGCCGTTGTAGATCGCCTCGCTGGCGCTGAGCGGAACCTCGCCCGCATTGGCGTTGATATCGCCTGTCGTGCTCGCCGCATTGCCGCCAGCAAGGCCGTCGTCGTCAACCGCGGCCGCAGCCGTGCCGGTCGTCGGAACGTTGGCGTCCGTCACCGCAAAGCTGATGCCGGCCGTCGCCGTGTCGCCGTCGCCGTCCGTCACCGTGTAGGTCGCCGAAGCCGCACCCGCCCCGATGACCGGATTGTCGGCGGTGAACGAGTAGTGGCCGTCAGCCATGACCTTGATCGAGCCGTCGCCGATGTCGATCGCCTGCGAGTAGCCGTCGTTGCCGAACACCAGCGCCGTGGCGCCGATATGCGTCACCGTGGCGCCGTCGGCGCCGGCGACGAAGTCCAGCGTGCCGGTCACCGTCGTGCCTTCGGCGACATTCTGCGAGGCCTCGGTCGTAGCCGTCGGCACGTCGTCAACGATGTTGACAGACAGCGTGCCGTTGACGCTCTGCGCGTCCTGGTCGGTGAGCGTGACGGTGAAGTTCTCGAACAGGCTGTTGGTGCCCTGGACGGCCGCATGCGCCTCGTTGTCGAGGAGCGTATAGGTGTAGCTCACCTGACCGGTTGCGGCATCATAGGCCGTCACGTTCAGCGTATTGCCCAGCGCCGTCGTGAACGAGCCGGCGGTGAACACCCCGTTGGTGATGAAGGTGTGGCCGTCGATCGCCAGCGAGGCGATGCCGTCTGGCGACGAGATGGCGAAGGTACCTCCCTGCGTCGTGCTTTCCTTCGAGCTGTCGGAGCCGGCCGATTCACCAGCCCCGCGGCTGGCCAGCAGATCGTCCTCGTTGACCGTCACGTCGCCGCCGCCGGCTGCCGGCGTCAGGTCGCCGATCGTCGGTGTCGAATTGCCGATCGAGATCGTCAATGTCGTGTGCGACAGATCTCCGTCGCCGTCCTTGATCGTGTAGGTGAACACGTCGTGGACGCCGCCGGCCGTGCCGGCATCGCGCACATAGCTGTAGGAGCCGTCGGCCTGCAGTGTCAGCGTGCCATAGGTGCCGTGGATCGGCGTATTCAGCGTGGCGCCGCTGTCCAGATCGGCATTCGTCGCGCCGGCGGCAACGCCCGCAACCGTCGCGTCATCGGCGCCCCTGGTGTCGGCGCCCGCCGCATTGCCGTCGCTGCCGGCGCCGCTGATCACGTTGCCGCCGACCGGCGCGTGCGAACCCGCCGCCACCGCATCGGTGTCGGCAATTGCCGTCGGCGCGTCGTCGATGATGTTGATGACCAGATTGCCGGCCGGTGCCGGATCGCCATTTGCGTCCGTTACCGCAACCGGGAAGCTCACATTGGTGGCGTTGCCAGCGGTGTTGTCGAGAAGCGTGTAGGTGTAGTGGATGGTGCCGATGCCGGTCGCCGCATCGAACACATAGCTCGCCGTCAGCGAGCCGGTCCCATCGGTGAAGGTTTGATCCACCGCACTCAGCGCATGGCCGCCGAGCGAGACCACCGACACGCCGTCCGGCGAGGTGAAGCCGATGTTGCCCGAGGTCGTCTCCGAGGCCGCAGCCTCGTTCGAGCCGGCAGGCTCGCCGCCGCGCGCCGGCAAGCCGGCCTCGTTGACTGTTGCCGAGCCTATGAGGTCGATCGAGGGGGTGGAGTCCTCTTCCCTGAGCCCGATCGTCAGCTCACGCCGGTCCAGCAACCCAAACTGCAAGTCTGTCGGGGGCAACAAATCCGAAAGGCCAAACCCGTCGCCGATACCGCCTGCGGGAATTTCGAAATTCCCGCCTGCACTCGAGGGCGAACCGCCAGGACCGGCCGATATGGAGCCGTCGGCACCAAAGGCAACGTCGACATGACTTGCCTCGAGCGCTGCCAGCAAGGCCACGCGCGGCACCTCGACGTCGCCGATGACGAAGGTCGGCACGTTCAAGGCGCCATCCTTGATCACGATCACCGAGCCGTCGGCCTGTTCGAGCACAAGGTTATGGCCGTCGACCTTGATGTTGTCGATGGAAACGCTGGACGGAAGTTTTACGATGTTGCTGGCGTCAGCCACATATTCATGAGGTGCCGTCGCCGCGGGTGCGTTTGCTGTCGCCGGCGCTTCCGGCTTGACGGGCGCTCCGCCGCCAACATCGACCGGCACCGGCTCGGCCGCTGCCGGCGCGGGCTGCTGCGCCGAAGTTGCTTGTGCGACCCGGATCTCCGCCGGCGATGCCTGGCCGTTGTGTTCATTGGACGCGGAATGCTCGTCCAAGGAACCCGAGAAACTGTCCAACTCGTTATTGGTCGTCATGGCTGAAACCCCTCCGATATTTCCCGGATAGAGACAGCGGCCACTTCTGCTTTGCAACAGTCCCGTAATCTATTTCATATATTCCGATATGCTTGCCTCAGCATTTTTTACACGTGGTAAACCACGAACATATACCCCGGTATATGTTTGCTTCCGTACGGCTTGCTTGGCGGAGGGTTGAGCGAGCCTTCTTGGTAAATAGAAATATAAAATTAAATAAAATTTTAGAGAAAATAGACAAAGCCATTTCTCAGAAAGTTATCCACCTTCCTTTCCAATAATTTGAGACAAGATTGGTAGCGTCCACAGTCAAAGGTGGGCGTTATGAAAAAAGAAAAATCAGTCCTGGGAAAAACCAGGCTCAAGGTGCTCCTGCTGGCAATCGGCCTTGTCGGCCTGGCAGGACCATCATTCGCGAATGCCGTTTCCAGGGAGGTTGCCGCTACCGGCACGCCTCTGGAAAAGGTTCTGACGCCGCCCTCTCTCGGCGGTGTTTCGCTGGCGAGGCTTCAGCCCTGGCAGCCTGCGGCCCCTTACCGGATCAGCATGGTTTTCGGCAGCTATGGCCCGGCCGTTGCTGATCGCGGGGATGGCTCGTCAACGGCGCGAGCTGATGCCGGGATAGATCCGGTGCAGACGGCGTCGATTATTCCCGGCGTATTCGGATCGGTCGCCTTGTCGATGCGCAATTTTCCCGTCTCGGCTCGTTGGGCACCCGTCTACCGGGCAATCACTAGCTGCTCGGCAGGCAGTGCCTGCGAGCGCAAGAGTGCGGCTTTTGCCAACATGGTCTCCGCCGCTCAGGGCAAGGGTTTCAGCGAGAAACTATCCTTCGTCAACAGCAGCGTAAATCGCCTGATCGCCTACAGGAAAGACAGCGTTGTCTACGGCAAACTCGACTATTGGGCAAAGCCGTCGGAAATTCTCGAACGGCGGGCCGGCGACTGCGAGGATTTTGCCATCCTCAAGATGACGGCTCTGCTGAGGGCCGGCATTCCGACGCAAAGCATGGCGCTCGTTGTTCTCCAGGACCGCAAGAGAGGCTTCTTTCACGCGGTGCTGTCGGTGAGCACAGGCAGCGGCACCTTCATTCTCGACAGCCTCAGCAACACCGTTGTGCGCGATAGCGATCTTCCGGACTACGTTCCGCTCTATTCGTTCAGCACGGACCGGGCCTGGATCCACGGCTCAAAACCGGGCGCAGCCCAGATGGCTGACATCAAAGGCGGCTTCGCGACCGTCGCGCCGGGCGAAGGTTTTCAGCCATAGGGTTCCGGCAAGATCGTGCGGCGTCAAAAGTGCGCAGCGATTTTGGGACAACGGCATGCGTGAAACACAGGCGTGAGCGCATCGGGTGAATCCGGTTCAATGCGACACGCTTTAGCCGCCGAAGACGAACGCCATCAGCAACTCCGGCTCGACCACCGGGGCTCGCACCGCATTCAACTGACCGCGGTATCGACGTTCACCGGCGCCGATGACAAAACCTGTAGCCACCGGCGATTCGCCATTGGCGTCGAGCCGCGTGAATATGTCGGCTACATTGAGGTCCAGCGCCAGCTTGAGGTCATGGCGCGCATCATCGTTTGGGGCTATCGGCAATTGACGCTTGACCAGTTGCTGGAACGGCGAGTTGAACGTCAGGATCTTCTTCGACGATGCCAGGGCAAAGGCTGGTGACGGGCAGGCGACCAGTATGGCGTTGATGGTGTTGATCGACGCAAGCCTTCGCAAGGTCAGGTTTTCTTCCGCCAATCCACGCATGCAGGCCACCCTGATCGCAGATGTCAGGTTACCTGTCTGTGGCTGACTTTCGGCGATCTCATCGATGAGCATGCCGATGGTGCACTTCCTGTTTTCGGCCATCTGCTTCAGCGACATCCAGAATGCCCGTTCCAAACGGATGCCGCGTCGTATGCCGCCACGTGCCACAACCCGAAATTCCAGCCCAAAATCCTCTGCCGTGACGGGAGGCAACAGCCGCTCGTGACCGGGAGAGCTGGCGCTACCGCTCACTCATCGCCTCCTGACGTGCCTTGTTGATCGGCTTCAAGAGGTAGTTCAGGATCGTCTTGCGCCCGGTCTTGATGTCGACTGAACAGATCATGCCCGGGATGATCGAATAGGCCTTGCCGTCTCTCTCAAGTGTCGATTTGTCCGTCGACACGCGCACTTGGTAATAGGGTTCGCCTGTCTTCTGATCGACCAGGCTGTCGGCTGTAATGTTGGAGACCTTGCCTTCGATGCCGCCGAAGATCGAGAAATCGTAGGCGGTGACTTTGATAAGCGCGTCCTGGTCGGGGCGGATGAACGCGACATCCCGGGGCGACACCCGCGCCTCCACCAGCAAAGTCTCGGAGGTTGGTACGATGCCGGCCACGACCGCGCCAGGTTGGACGAAGGCACCGACCGTGTTCAGCTCCAGCGTGTTGACAATCCCGTCCACTGGAGACCGGATATCCGTGCGGGCGACCTTGTCGGTCGCCCCCCTTATGGTTTCATCCACCACCGAGAGGTCGGCCAGCGCCTCCGTCAGGTCGCTCAGAGCTTCCTGCTGCAACTGCAGGCCGAGCTCGTTGACCTGAAGCTGGGCTTCCGTGATAGCCCCCTTGGTTTTCTTGATGGTTTCACCGGCGAGGTTCAACTGCCCTTGCAGTTCGGTCTGCTCGCGGTCGACGCGGATCTGCTCGGTCCTCGCCATCAGCCCCTTCTTGACCATGGAATCGACCAGTGCCTTTTCCTGGTCGCTAACGGCCAGATTCTTGGTGAGGCGATCGAGATTGGCGGTGGCCTCGTCCAATTCATTCTCGCGCTGATCGAGGCGCGACTTGAGAACCGACAGCTTGACTTCGAAGTTTTCGCGGCGCGCGATGAGCAGCTTCTGCTCGTTTTCGCAGATTTCCGGCGCCATTTTCTGTATCTCGGGCGGACAGGGAAATGAGCCTTCGAGATTGCCGCTCTGCTCGAATTGGAGCCGCGCAATGCGCGCCTGCAGGGCCCGCGCCTTGGCCTGCTGCTCGCCAAGGCTGGACGTGTTGAGCGTGTTGTCCAGCCGAATGATGAGATCATTCTTCTTGACGACCTGGCCAATCGTCACTGCGATTTCCTGGACGACACCGGCTTCACTCGCCTGAATGATCTGGGTCTTGGACGCGGGTATCACCTTGCCGTCGCCCCGTGCGATCTCATCGACTTCGGCAAAGGATGCCCAGGCGACAAAAACGACAAAGAGCGCTCCTATTATGAATATGGACGCCGACGCAAAGAGCGGCGGTCGATCTTCCCTGGCCAGCATTTCCCACGCCCCAACGCATTGGATGCATTCAATTTATTTATCAGGCGCTTGTTTTCTGCAACGCCTGTATGACTTGGTCCTTCGGTCCGTCAGCAACGATCCTGCCCTGTTCGATAACGATCAGGCGGTCGGCCAGTTCAAGCATGCTGAAGCGATGTGTGGAGACGATCAACGTCGTATCGCGGTCAAAGGCGACCTTGAGCTGCTTTATCAACTGGCGTTCCGATGCGAGATCCATCGAGCCCGATGGTTCATCCAGAAAGACGATTTTCGGTTTGGTCAGCAGCAGGCGTGCGATCGCCACCGTCTGCCTCTGGCCGCCTGAAAGATTGGTGCCACGCTCGCCGACATTCATGTCGTAGCCGCGCGGGTGGCGTGAGACGAAATCGTCGACGCCAGCCGCCTTTGCCGCTTCGATGATCTGCTCATCGGTAGCCTCCGGACATGCCATCAGGAGATTTTCCTTGATGGTGCCCGAAAAAAGATCGCCGGCCTGCGCAACGATGCCGACAGCGGCGCGAACCTCTGACGGGTGATACTGGCGAATATCGATCCCATCCAGCAGCAGCTCACCGGAGGTCGGCAGGAAAAGCCTGCCGATCAGCCGACCCATCGTCGTCTTTCCCGATCCTATGCGACCGATGATGCCGATCCGCTCTCCCGGCTTCACCGAGAAATTCAGACCGGTCAAAACCTCGTTCTCCGAGCCGGGATAGACAAACCCGACATTCCTGAACACCATCGCCCCGTTGCGAATGGGGCGGTTGACGAAACCCACCGTGTCCGGTCGGTCCTCCGGTTGAGCCATGATCGAGTTCACCATTCTCAACGAGAGCATGGCCTGGCGAAACCGGGACAGCGTGATGGCGATCTGGCCGAGTGGAGCCACGGCCCTGCTCGCCAGCATGACCGTTCCTATGATTGCTCCTGTCGAAACATGGCCTTCCGAGAAGGCGTAAGCGCCGGCCACCACCAGAGCGACGGTCACCAGCTGTTGTATGGACTGGGTTATGTTGCCTGCGGCCGCCGAGAGTTGCTTGATCTTCTCGGAAGTGTTGGCGGCGTTCTTGGAGTGCTCTCCCCATTTGCGCAGCAGATACGCCTCGGCGCGCAGCGACTTGATCGTCTCCAGCGTGGAGATGGATTCGACCAGCAGGGCCTGGCGTTGCGAAGCTTCGTTCATTGAGGCGGCGACGCGCTTGCCGATGCGGCGCTGGGTAATCAGGCCGACGATGACGGACATCACAAAGGCCAGCGCCGGTATGATCACCAGCCAGCCGCCTATCGCATAGATGACAAGAAGAAAGACGAAGACGAAGGCCGTGTCGATGAACACGCTGATGGTGTTCGAGGTGAAGAACTCCCTGACGAACTCATATTGCGTGACCCTGTTTGCGTATTCACCGGTCGAGCCGGGACGCGCCGACAGTGACGAGTTCAGCACTTTTTCGAACAGAAGATACGATATCCGAAGATCCGCTTTGCGCCCGGCATAGTCGATGAGGGAAGCCCTGGACGTCTTCAAAAGCAGGTCGAACAGAATGACGGCACCAATGCCGATTGCCAGAACCCACAGTGTGGATATTGCCTTGTTCGGCAGAATCCTGTCGTAGACGTTCATCGTGAAGATGGGCGAGGCGATGGCCAGCACATTGATGAATATCGCTGCCAGGACGACTTTCGAATAGGTGCGCCAGAAGGCGCCCATCGTCCCCGTCAGCCAATGGCGCCTTTCGATCTTCTGCGCCGAGCCGACCTTCATCCCCTCGGTGGCATTGGCATAGGTGATCGAGAAGGACGCGCCGCCGCTGATATAGCTGGCAGCCAGCTCGGATCTGCTGATCGTGGTGCGGCCGTTCTCCTGGGGCGCAGTCAGGTATTCGCCGGCTTCAATCTCCGCGAGCAGGGCAACAGGCAGCTGGCTGGTGCGAAACAGAATGGCGGGAAGATCGACGCGCCCGCGCAGGAAATCGCGATGATTGACTTCCTTGACCTCGAGGCCGATGCGCTCGGCAAGGTGCCGAATGTCCTCTGCCTCAATTCGCGTCTCTGAAATCGGCACCCCGGCAAACAGCACTGTCTCGGCACTCGGCCTGCCAAGATAGCCGGCAACCGCTGAGAAGCAGGCCTTGAATGCCTCCTTGGGGGAGAGGATGTTGGGTTGCTGGTTCACGATATGCCCGTAAGGACCCTCGCTGGACCTTGTGCCGTCCTACTTCTTCCTCACTGGCGCAAGGATATCGAAAGGCAGGTCGTTCTTCTGCTCCGATGGCGTGCGCGCATAGGTTTCAGTGTCTGCGGTTTCTGGTGTGTTGAACTCGGCTCGTGCATATGCCGTCGCTTGCTTTGCCGGCTGAAGGTCCATCGTTTTCAGCAACTGACCTGTCGCGGCCAGAAGCCGGTATTCGGCAAACAGCGATGCATAGGATGCTGTGTCCGCCAGCGTTGCCGTGTTGAACCGTGTATTCTGCGCATCGAGCACGTCGAGCAGCGATCGTTGCCCTACCTTGAATTGCTCGCGGTAAGACGAAACCAGCTTTTCACTGGAAGCGGCTTGCAGCCTGAGCGTCTTTGCCAGGTCGGCTTGCCGGAAACGGCGATCCCATGACGTGCGGACAGCCTCCTCGATCTCACGCAACACCTGGTGATAGGCAAGCCGCTGTTCGCTGGCACGGCGGATCTGTTCCTGCTCATTGGCCTTGTCTATGCCGCCTCGATACAGGTTCCAACGCAGCACCAGACGCGCCTGCAGGTCACTGGCGTCGCCGTTGTCGCCGTCAATATCATACCCTCCCCTGGCACGGCCTTCGGCCAGGACTTCAGGGCCATATTTCGCCCGGGCCGCATCCACCATGGAAGCAGCAGCGGCGATATCGCTGGTGGCCATGTGAACGCGCGGATTGTTCTGTCGTGCCAGGCCGAGCGCGTCATCGAGTGACCTCGGCAGCGCGGCAGCGACATCACCAGGCCGCGAAGCATTGACCAGCGGTTTCCCGACGGTCTTGAAGAACCGTATCTTGGAGGCCTCCAGTTCTTCGGTCGCCTCCTGCATGCGTGCCTTGGCTGCGAACAGACGCTCCTCGGCCTGTTGTCGGTCGGCCTCGTTCAGCGCCCCGCCTGAGATGCCTTGCCGGATGTCACCGAGTATCGCCTGATGGAAACCCAGGTTCTTCTTGGCTTCGGCAACAATCGAAGCCTGCAGCATGTATTCAAGGTAGTCTTGGACGACCGACAGCCCGATGAATTCCGAGCGCTCCAGGACCCGGAAGGACGCTCCGTCGACTCGCGATGCCTGGCGGTTCAATTCCGCCCGCCGCGCACCGCTGTCAAATAGCTTCTGCGTAACCACCAGATCCGCTTCCGCCGGATAGAGCGAATCGTCCTCTATCGACAGTGCACGCCGGGACGAGTTGTCGAGACGACGAGCTCCAGCCGATGCCTCGACATCGACACTGGGAAGATAAAGGCCCTTGGCCTGCCGCAACTCGAACTCGATTGCTTCGCGGTTTTCGATTGCCTGTCCAATCTCGGGATTGGATTCCACCGCAACAGCCATCGCCTCCTTGAGCGTGAGCGCATGAGCGCTCGCGCAGGTCAGCATGGTCGCCGCCATCAAAAGACCAAGGCGCTTGCCCATGGTCGAGATGCTTATTGTATTCATTAAACCCACCCTAACGTTCCCCAGCACCCTTATTCGCGAGTGCTACACCCAAGCCAAGGCCTGCCACCGAGAATTATCCACAGTTTCACGAAAAGTGTGAGAAATTATTGAATTAGCCCCTGCTAAAAGGGGAATTCAGGCCACAAGGTTGTGAAATGTAGCAAAAATGGCACATAAGCATCGACCCCGCTGCGATTGTATCCGGACGCTGCCAAGTGGGGAAAAGGACTAAAAACAGCAGGCGGTGGGCCAATGCGGGCAGAATCAAGCGCGGATAGCCGCTGTTTGCGACTGAATCGGAGCTGGATCGCTATTGCGGCTAATTTTCGGAAGATGGATCGGCGTCGAGAGCTGACCGGTTTTCACAACCCAGGGTGCCTCATTTGAAACAACAGCGTTTGCTGGGCCAAGGCGGGCGACACCAATGAGAATACGATTGCCCCGCCCGCGGAGACGGCCGTGAGGCCAGGCTTCATGTACAGACCCACTCGCGGATCTTGCATTTGTCTCCTGCCGCCTGGCAGGCCTGCAAAGCGAGGTCTTCCGCTTCCCGGCGGGTCTGGGCAGACTTTGCGCCCCACGGCGTGAGCCGGTCGGCTGGCTTCTCGGCCACGGCCAGGGCACCGCAATGATTGTAAGGAAAGCCGGTCTGGTCGTCGTCATCCCAATGGCGGTGATTGCGGAACACGGCCACGACGGTGCAATTCTGTCCGCCCGCGTTCTCGCAATGCTTGAGCGCGATGTCCGACGCCTCTTGCCGCTTGTCGGCGCCCCAGAAGAAGCCGTATCTGACATCGGCACTGGAATAGGCGATTGCCGCCCAGATGCCTTTTTCCTCCTGAGGTGGCGGAGCCGGCGGCTCCGGCGGTCCTTCCGACAGATCGGCCGAGATGACTCGCCCGGTCCAGAGCAAGGCGATGCCGAGAACGGCAGCCACAGGTCTATATCTCATAGTCAACAAGCCTCCGCGGGATTCGTCGCCATCAGCTTCGCGTCCTCACTTCGCCGCCGAAGCAACGGAGATCACCACACAGCTGTTGCCTGTCGGCAGGAGAAGGGCTTCCCCCGCGTTCCCGCCAAGCTCGTAGACCTCGACCTGGCCAAGGTGGTCGGTGATCTTGCTGCCTGGCGGAAGCACGGACGGGATGTCGGCACACGGGCTGGCGAACGGCGCCACCCGCACCATCGCCCCCTCGCAACCGGAAGCGGTGGGCGATGCGAAAACAACGCCGGCGGCCGGCCCGCTATATCGTTCCGTCGCATAATCCATGCCGACAAAGGCCTGAACGGCATGTTTGTCGGCAGCCTGGTCGTTCCACAATGATTTGACGCTGTATTTCGTGCCGGTCGTCAAAATCTGTCCGAGCACCGGAAAGACAGTCGAACAGGCCTGCACACCGGCTTGCTTGACGTGCTGCAGGAATGGCGTGTCCGGAAGTGCTGGGTTGGCTGTCTCAGGCTGCGCGGCCGTCGCGCTGCCGACCAGGTTGGCGATCGCGGCATAGTTCCCGGCGACGAAGCCAAGGCCCGCCACGACCAGCCCCAACAGTGAAAATCCGACGAGGCGCGGCCACCGCCGCCGCCCGGGCTCGACGAGTCTCTGCCGATCCGCCTCGACGGTCGGGCTGCTGCGTTTTGCGGACATGAACTGGTCCTGTTGGCTCATGGTGCTGCCCCGGTTATTTGACTGGCGAAAGGGCGTCTGTCAGCCCCTTGAGTGTTGCGGTCACGGTGATCGTCCCACCGTCGACGGTCGAGTAGGAGATCGCCGGCGTCGCATTCTGCGAGATCTGCTGGCGCATGACGGGCCCGACCGGCAACATGCCGACACAGACCATTTCGTTGCAGCCGTTCAGGTGAACGTCGATCGCCTGGCTTCGCCCCTCGAACTTCAGCGACACCAGGCCGTCGCTCTTGGCGTTCGGCGCGGTGCGCAGGATCATGTACGGCTTGCCGTCCTGCGTGGCGGCCAGCGACCAGCTGAAGGCCATCTTGCCGGACGTGTCCTCGATCACCTGCGAGACATTGCAGACCTTCTTGCGGGCCTTGAGGTTCTCGTCGCAGATCAGCGTCCAATTTTCGAAGGGACGAATGGTGCGCTGGTAGTCCCCCAGTTTCACCTCGGGAGGCACCACCACGTCCGAGGGCTTGATCCTGTATTGCGAGGCAACCTGCCCGACAGCCGGCACGAAGCCGCCGAAAAGCGCCAGGCAAGTCAGCACGGCAAGGCGGGCATGACTGGTTTGCCTGTTCATTCCCGCCTCAGTTCAACGTGAAGCTGAGGCCGGCGCCGACACCTACATGTCCACCGGCGGCCGTGCCCGACAGGTTGCCGCGGATGCGGCCGTCTTCGCTGGTGTAGCCCGCGCCAAAGGCGAAAGCGCCGGCGTCCCGCCAGAAGCCGCCACCCGCCGCGACGCTCAACTTTCCGGGACGGTCGTCGTAACGCAACGAGGCGGCGGCGAGCCCGATTGCCGCGGCCTGTCGTGCTTCGTCGCGTACGCCGCTGATGTCCTGATTGAGCTGGCTGAGCTTCTGGTCGGTGTAATCGTTGGCCTGCTGCAAGGTCGTGACGGCCACTTTGTCGGTGTAGTCGTTGGACGTATCGATGGCGTAGGCCACACGGTTGTCGGTATAGCTCTTGGTCTCGGTTATGCCCTGGTTCAGCTGGTTGACGTTGACCGCATCGGTGCCGGCGACACCGGGTCCGACATTCGAGATGACAACCGGCGCGTTGACGTCTCCGCCCTGCAGCGTGATGCTGTTCTTTTTGCTGCCATCCGGATTGGTGTCGTAAACCACCGCATTCTGGGTAAGGTTTCCGACGCCGTCTTTCAGATCCTCGATCGCCGTGTTCGTGGCGAAAAGCTGGGAGCCGTTTATCGCGTCGGTGCTGCCGGCGGAAACGCGTCCGGCAGCGACATTCGTGATCGTCCTTTCGGCGCCGGCATCGCCGACGCTGACGGTTCCGACCGGAGCCGTCCCGGCATAGGCGTAGGTCTTGCCGTTGATGGTGGTGCTGGAGGTGCCGACGGCGGCCTGCGTCACCGAGCCGGAACCGAGAGCCACATCGCTGGCGTTGTTGGCCTTGGCGCCCTCGCCGAGCGCCACAGCGCCTTGCGCACTTGCCGTGGCACCGTGCCCGGCGGCAAGGCTGTCGGTGCCGCTCGCCACGCTCGCCGGCCCGATCGCAACGCTGTCGGTGCCGCTGGCGGCAGAGTCGGCCAGCGTCGAATTGGCGTGGAAATACTTGATGCCGCCGCCATTGCTGATGTTGGTCAAGGCATTGTCGACGGCGGTGAATCCGTCATAGACGGTCGAGTAATTGTTGCCCTGGATGTTGTAGGTGGGTCCGGTGATCGATCCGTCGCCGTTGACGACCGAAGTCCCGCCCAGCTGATCGACCAAGCTCTCCGACACGCCGCGAAGCTGAGAGACGTTGACGGCGTCGGTGTTGGCCGAGCCGGCGGCGACATTGGTCAGCTTGCGTTCGGCCCCGGCGGCGCCGACCGACACCTCGCCGGCCGAGGTTTGTGGGCTTGCAAGCGCATAGGCCGTGTAGTTCGCCTGCGCACCGACAGTTGTGACCGATTGGGCGCCCAGCGCGACGCTGTTGGCGAACGTGCTTTGCGCGCCGGCGCCGAGCGCCACCGACCGGACACCGGCGGCCGTCGAATTGGTGCCGAGCGCAAGGCCGTCGGCCAGCATCACATGGGCGTTCTGGCCGATGGCCGTGCCGCCGGGTGCGGTCTGGTCGACGATGGCGCCATTGCCGATACCGATGCCATTGTCGCCGTTGACGACCGTCGTCGGACCGACAGCGACCGACTCGGCCCCGACCGCGAGCGAGTCGCCAGCCGCCGAATTGGCATGGAAGTATTTTGTCGAGGTGACGGAGACCGAGGCAATCGCCCCCTGCAATTGGCGGATCGTCACGGCATCCTGCGCCTGGGTGCCGTCGGCGACATTGGTGATCTGCCGGTAGGCGGTGGCCGTGCCGACCGACACGGCGCCAAGCAATGTCTTGTCGGTGGTGTTGTACTGGATGAAGTTGGAAGGACCGGCCGCGATCTGGCCCGTGGCGGGCGCCACGGCCCGGTCGGACACGGAACCCGAACCAAGCGCCACGCTGCCGTCGATGCTGGCCAGTGTGTCGCGGCCGAGCGCCAGTCCGCTGACGCCGGTCGCGGTCGCCTGGTAGCCGACGGCGGTGGAGCCGACCCCTTGCGCGAAGGAATCGGTTTGCGCCAGTCCGGCCTCGTTGGTGCGGGCGTAGCGGATGCCTATGCCGTTGGCGTCGGTATAGGCGGTCGAAGTGTCGCTGGCGATGTTGTTGATCGTGTTGCCGAGATTGGTGACGCCACTGCCGATATTGGCGATATCGGTCGTGTTCTGCGTGACCTGCTGGTTGGTGGCGAAGAGCTGCGAGCCGTTGACCGCATCGGTCGAGCCGCCATTCAACTGTCCGGCCGCGACATTCTGGATCTGGCGCTCGGCGCCGGCCGACCCGACCGAGAAGGCGCCCGCCGGCGTGCCGCCGGCGAAGGTGTAGTTCACGCCGCCGATCGTTGCTCCGCCGACATTGGTCGTTGCTCCTGACGTCGAATTCAGGCCGATCGCCACATCACCGGCATTGTTGGCCACCGCGTTCGGGCCGACAGCGACGGAATCGGCTCCCAGCGCCTGGGAATCCGCCAGCGTCGAGTTGGCATGGAAATACTTGATGCCGCCGCCGACGTTGATGTTGTTGACGACGGCGCCGATGGCGTCGACGGCCTGGTTGGTGGCGAAGAGCTGCGAGCCGTTGATGGCGTCGGTCGAGAGCGCGCTGATCCGCCCCGCCGCCAGATTGGTGATGGTGCGTTCCGCCCCGGGCGCGCCGATGCTGACCGTCGAGGTAGGATTGGTGCCCTGGAAGGCGTAGGTCGTGCCGTTGACCACCCCGCTGGCCGTACCGACCGCTGTGGTGGTCACCGAGCCCGAGCCGGCCGCGACATCGCCGGAGCTCGCCGCCGCCGTGGCGCCATCGCCGAGCGCGACATTGCCGGCGAGACCGGCGGCGCCCGCGGTCGAGCCGTTGCCCAGCGCCACGGAGCCTTGGCCGATCGCCTTGTTGCTGTTGCCGATGGCGACGGCACCGTTGGCCATATTGGCCGCGGTGGCGGTCGCCGTGCCGTCGCTGTTGGCGATGTTGTTGGCGCCGCCGGTGAAGGCGCCGGTGCCGCTGGCATAACTGGGGTCGCCGATGGCGACCGCGCCGTCGCCGTAAGCAACGTTGTCCGCGCCGATGGCGACAGCCTTGCCGCCATCGGCGATCGCGCCCGTGCCGATGGCGACGGAGTCGGCGGAGATCGCGCCGGCAGCGGTGCCGATGGCGATAGCATTCACGTCGAGTGTCACCGCGCCCGCTCCGAGCGCTGTCGAGCTCGCCCCTGTCGCGACGGCTGTCGTGCCGATAGCGACGGAATCATCGCCTCCGGCAGTGGCCGAACGGCCACCGGCGAACGCACGGGCACCGGTGGCCTTGGAGGTGGCGCCAAGCGAAGTTGAGTACGTTCCGCTAGCCGTGGCGCCCAATCCCAGCGCGCTGGCATTTGCGGCGGTCGCCGCTGCGTTGTTGCCGAGCGCGGTGGTGGAGACGTCCGTGGCCTGGGCTCCCGAGCCGGCCGCGACCGAGCCGACCCCACTCGAGACGGCCGAATTGCCCAGAGCCAACGCGAAATTGCCCGAGGCGGTGGCGACGTTGCCGAACGCTGCCGAGTTTGACGCCGATGCATTTGCCTGGGGACCAACGGCGACAGCATTGGTGCCGGCGGCCTGGGCTTGGAAGCCCACGGCTGCCGAACTGGCGCCGCCGGCCGAGGTGCCGATGCCGAGCGCGGTGCTGCCGACTCCGCCGGCGTTGGCGCTGACGCCGGCCGCGAGAGAATTGTCTGCTGTCGCATTTGCCCCCGCCCCGAATGAGGAGGCGTTTATGCCGCTAGCAACGGCCTCACGTCCCACGGCAGTGGAATTGGCGCCGCTGGCCTTGGATCCCCAGCCTGCGGCTGTCGCATAATTGTTGTTGGCCGTGGAACTGGTTCCGAGGGCAGTGGAGTTCCCTCCCGAAGCAACGGAAAAGGTGCCCAAGGCGTTGGCGCCTGCCCCGGTGGCATTGGCCTGAACGCCGAGCGCGACCGAATTGACGCCGCTCGAGATCGTGCCTTGGCCCAGCGCCATCGCGCCACCTGTGCCTGTGGCCTGCGCGTTCAGGCCGAGAGCCACCGAGTATTGTGCCGACGCAACGGATGAACGTCCTATCCCGATGGCGTCGACCTGCGATGCTGTGACATCCGTGCCGATGCCGATGGCGCTCTGGGCGGTGGCACCTGTCCCAGCGGCGGTGCGCGAGCCAAGATAGACGGAGTTTATCGCCGAGGCGATCGTTCCAAAGCCGATCGCGACGGCATTCTGGTTGCCCGCGCTGGCATTGGTGCCCTCGGCTATTGAGTCGGCTCCGTTTTGCACGGCTCCAGATCCAATCGCAATACCGCGCACTCCGTTCGCCGTGCCGCCACCGCCGACAAACTGCGCCAGTGCCGGCGTGGCGATGCCCGCGAAACCGATTACGCCCAGCGCCGCCGCCAGCATCCTGCCGATGCCGAGCATGCCAAGTCCATGTCCCTCGCGGCGCATGCCGAGCACGCGGTGAGCCATGCGCAGGACAGCCATCAGACGGCGGCGAACCGAGCGCGAGCCATCATCGGCACCGGCGATCCAGTGCCCGGCGAAATGCCCTGCCCGACGCTGAACAAACGAGCCGTTCGAAATGAGATTGTCGGTCATGGTCCCTCTCCGCTGGCCGGCATGGAAATGTCAGACAATTCCAGCTCAACGCAGGAAGACATGATTCCGGCTTGCCGTATTTCAGGATATTGCTGCCTTGTGAGAAAAGAGGGGAGCAACTCAGCGGGAGTTAACAGTTAGTTACTTTAGGTCACGCTTTGATAAGCGACAATTGAACAACAGTTCGGATGATATTTTGCTTAGTTTTTTGAACTAATCTTCCTCAGGCGCGCCTGCAATGGTGTTGTTTTCCGATATTTCTTCATCATGGTGGTAAAGTGGCTCTGGCTCGAAAACCCGCTCAGATGGGCGACGTCCGCGATCGTCATGCGCTTGTCGGCAAGCAGCCTTTCGGCGAAGGCCAGTCGCAGATCGAGAACGTACTGATGCGGCGGCGCCCCGAACGTCCGGGAGAAAGCCCGCACGAAATGATAGGGCGACAGCCCGCAAACCGCGGCCATTTCGGCAAGCACCAGCTTGCGCGTAAAGTTCTCGTTCAAGAACTCCTGCACCTTGCGTGCACTGCGGACGGAAAGCCCACCTTTTACGTTCAGCTGCGGCTGTCGCGCTGTCTCTGTCCCGGAAATCCATGCTGGGGGATCATCATCGCGCCGCATTTTTCGGCCTCCTGATACCTCCCCGACGGACATCAACCTGAGGGCGCATTCTCGGTTCCCTCAAGCAAACAATTCGTGATTGACCGAACCGACTTATGGTGTTCACGCACAGCATCCTCGTCAGCTCGGCAGTGATCCGCTGGGCTACACTGAGAGCCCAGAGGTCGACTGTGCCGAACGCCGGCGGCTCAAGCTCCACATCGGTGAGATCGAACTCATGAGCAGCCAATTCCGATAGCGCTTCGGGGGATATGGAGACGACGGCGTTTTCCCTGGTCTCCGACCAGGCAAGGCTGCTGTCGACGCCGGCGGGATTGATGACGAGACACCCGACCGGCGCATCGTACTCCGTGATCCTGTCGCTGCCGAGCGAGGCTCTCAACTTGCGTACGGGCGCCAGCACAATCCCCACCGAATGCTCCTTGGCGAGGAACTTCTGCGATCCAGGGGCGCGGACGGAGTATATCGCGCTCCCCCGCGGGGTGGCCCTTCTGGGGCCTGCATTTTCAGGAATTATGTCAAACACATGTCGAGCTGTGCGCGCCCGATCGACGCCCTGGGAATCGCCGCTTTCCCGAGCCTCGTCCGCATTTTTCATCCGCCTCGCCTCAGCCGCTCGGCCTGTCGCTTGAAATCCCCTTTAGCCCAACCCCAAATCAGCGTAACGCACACGCCTCGGACAGGGAAGAACTTCCGTGCGCAAAGAAAAATTTTTGTTCGAGATAAAAAAGAAAAAGATGGCCGACGAAGGAAGTTTCAAGAACATCTTTTCCACCGACGGCGAGGTCTCCTCCATCAACTTGCTTTGCCACCCAGAACGGCAGCCAGGCAATGACGCGGCATAGGGCCAGCCGGTTCGCCGCAGGTTGCTAGGAATCGCCGCGACGCTTTTCGTACAGATCCCACGCAAGTTCCACAAAGCCCAGAAGAACATCCTCCTCGCTCCATCCAGCCGCAACCGCCGCCTGGACGATTTCACGCAGGAGAGGCAGCAATTGGCGCTGACATTCGGCCGACATGTCGACGGCGTCACCCGCAGGAGGCCCATCGAAGTTGAATTTCACCATCAGGCGCTCCCCTCGCCATCAGTCAAAGTGTTATATCGTTAGTTTCATTTCTCCTGATATACAATGGTTCCGGAACCAAGCATAAGAAGCCTTGGAGGACCAAAGCGGCGCAGGACGACGCCAGATCACGCCGTCTCTATGCTTCGCCAAGGGTCAGGGTGGGCCATTGTGCAGGGATTCCATCGGGGCTTGATCGGTTCGACCTCAGCCCCAGGAATTTGGAATTCTTCAGCTGAGCCGCGTGCCGCCGATAATAGAAGAATACCTCTTCGATATTGATATTGCGATATAGCGGTCTCCCTCCCCTTCCCACATTCCCTTGGCTTCGTTCGGATCGGCCTTCTCATGCACGCCGTTGCGGCGGCGCCGTGAACTAGATGTTCTCGCGAGTGTAGATTTCGAAGGGCAGGATCGTGGTGAAGTTGCCGCCTTCGTTCGGGGCCGAGACGGCGCGGACCATGCCCGCCAGCGCTTCCTGCGCGATGCGGGCGAGCGGGTGCGAAATGACAAAGGTCAGCGTGCCGTCGAGCAGCGCCGGGCGGGTCGAATCCATAAGTTCATAGCCGACGACGACCAGGCTGCCGGCTCGCCCGGTAGAGCGCAGCGCCGCAATGGCGCCGGTGATGCCGCCGCCGGCAACATAGAGGCCGGACAGATCCGGATTTTCATGCAGCAGCTTTTCGGTCATCTCCTGCGCGATGGCGCTCGATTCGAAGGTCAGCAGCGGCTCCAGCAGCGTGAAGCCCGGCGCGTGTTCGCGGAAATAGGAACGGAAGCCGCTTTCGTTCATCTCCTGGCAGCGGTAGCGATGATTGCCGACCAGGATGCCCAGCTTGCCGGGCGCCCGGCAGACGTGCTCGAACACCCAGGCCGCGGTGCGCCCGACCTTCCAGTTGTCGAGCCCGATATAGCGCACGTGACCCGTGGCCGAAATCTGCGAGATCAGCGCAAACACCGGCACGTTGCGGGCATTGAGCGTATCCACCGCTTGCGTCACCAGCGGATGGACCGCGGCAACGACGCCGACGGCGTCGCATTCGGCGCCCAAGGCCAGCATGCGCGAGGCAACGTTCTGCGGCGACAGATCGTCGAGAAACTCGGTGCGCAGTTCTATCTCGCAGTCAGGCATCGTCGGCGCCACCGCACGTATCGCCTCGGCGATGTTGCGGTAGAAGGCGCGGCCGGGCTGATGCAGCAGGAAGCCGAACCGGTAGCGCGGCCGGGCGGCCGCTATGCGGCTGCGCAGCGCGCCCATGCCATAGAAACCGATCTGCTCCGCCGCCAGCCTGACGCGCTCGCGTGTGCCTTGGCGCACGGCGCCAGAGCCGCTCAGCACCCGGTTGACGGTGGCCACCGAAACATTGGCCTCGGCAGCAACATCCTTGATCGTCGGCCGCTTGCTCTGATCCATTTCGTCTCATCAGCCTGTAGCAATTGATACGAAGATATCATTCGCCAGGCAGCCCTGAGACGAATGATACAATCCTTTTGGAATAAACATTCTATTCTTGATTCATTTTGGATCAAGCTGTTTATCTCGGGCAGAAGCAAAGAAGGCGCAAGCACCGCCAGCCCAGGGATAGCAGCAGCACAGCGCAGACAAGATTCTGACCCTCCGCCCAACGGCGGTGTGAGGCAGCGCGCGCGTGCGAGCCATCCCAGGCACTGCGGGTGGAGGATTTGCATGGACGATCTCAAATACGGCGTGCGCGACAAGCGCGGCGACTGGAAGCCGAACGGGCGCATCGAGGCCGTGCCGTTCTGGAGCTGGCCACCGAGGCTGCCGAAGATCCTGGCGTGGCTGCCCGGCTATATCTGGCCATGGAACGCCTTCCACATGGCCACGGCGCTGATCTACTGGTTCTATGTCCTCCCCAGCGTCGAGACGATGAAGACCATCAGCTGGGGCTGGGCGCTGTGGCTCTACGCCGTCAACGCCGCGGCGATCCTGGTCTTCTACGGCATCTTCGAGCTGCGCTATTACATCAGGCGCGCCCAGGCGACGCGGTTCAAATACAACCACAAATTCCCTGGCGATGCGCCGTCGGATGTCTTCTGGTTCCAGAGCCAGAACCTCGACAATTTCCTGCGTTCGTTCTTCATCACCATCCCGTTGTGGACCGTGGTCGAAGTCATTTTCCTGTGGTGCTTTGCCAAGGGCTATGTGCCGTGGGTCGGCTGGCAGGATCACCCGGTCTATCTCGCGGCGCTGGTGCTGATCGCGCCGGCCATCCACGAGGTGCATTTCTTCTTCATCCACCGCCTGATCCATTGGGGGCCGCTCTATCGCTGGATCCATTCGGTCCACCACAACTCGATCAACCCCTCGCCGTGGTCGTCGCTGTCGATGCATCCGGTGGAAGGGTTCCTCTATCACGCGGTCGCCTTCTGGCACCTGATCATCCCGTCCAATCCGATCGTCGCGCTGTTCCAGCTGCATGTCGCCGGCTTCGGCGCCGTCAATGGTCATCTCGGCTTCGACAAGCTGGAAGTGACCGAGGACAAGGCCGTCGATAGCCACGCCTACGCGCACTACCTGCACCACAAATATTTCGAGGTGAACTACGGCGGCGACGGGCTGATCCCGCTCGATAAGTGGTTCGGCACCTTGCACGACGGCACCAAGGAGGGCGACGCCCTGATGGACGCCCGGTTCCAGAAAAAGAAAGAGCGCATGAACGCCAGGGCGTAACCCTGGGTCACGCCCAGGCGTGACCCGGGCGAGCCATCAATCACGTGACGCGGCGCGCAACTGGGAGAGAGGCGCGCAGGAGAGGTCCAAGGTTTTCTAAACCCGTCTGAAGACGGCAAATGGGAGGAGACGAAAATGAAGCGTATCACAAAACTCTTGGCGGCGATCATGCTTGCGGGCGTGGCGGCGACATCGGCCACATCAGCAATGGCCGAGTCGAAAGGGGCGAAAATCTTCGTCATCGGCGGCAAGGCGGACGACCCGTTCTGGTCGAAGGTTAAGAAGGGCGCCGACGATGCCGGCAAGGTCGCCGAACTGACCGGCGGCTCGGTGACCTGGCTCGGTCCGCAGAACTACGATAATCTCGGCCCGGACGCCGCCAAGCTGATCCGCACCGCGCTCAGCCAGAAGCCGAGCGCCATCGTCGGTCCCGACTGGGTGCCCGAGGCCATGGATGACGCCTTCAAGGAAGTCGTTGCTGCCGGCGTGCCGCTCATCATCTACAATTCCGGCGGCATGGATGCAGCCAAGCGGCTCGGCGCCATGAACTATGTCGGCAACGAAGAATACGCTGCCGGTCTTGGTGGCGGCGCCTATTTCGGCAACCATGGCGCCAAGAACGTGCTGTGCGTCAACACCTTGCCGGGCTCCACCAACACGGAAGACCGCTGCAAGGGCATTGCCGATGCCATCGCCAAGAACGGCGGCAAATCCACCCAGCTGCCGCTGCCTTCATCCAGCTTCGGCAACCCGACCGCGGTCGCCGAGGCGATCAAGGCCGCCGTGCTGAAAGACAACACCCTCGACGGCCTTATCACCATCAGCGCCGGCGACGCCAACAGTGCAGCCAACGCAATCAGCCAGGCCAATGTCGGCGACAAGGTCAAGCTCGCTTCGTTCGACATGGACGAAACCGGCCTGCAGCGCATCAAGGACGGCACGCAGCTGTTCTCGATCGACCAGCAGCCCTACCTGCAGGGCTATCTTGCGGTGTCCCTGCTCAACGGCTTCGTCAACTATGGGCTCGACCTGCCGACAAAACCGGTGCTGACCGGACCGGGGATCGTCGATGCCGCCAATGTCGACGCGACAATGGGTGGCGCGGCCGCCGGCGCCCGCTAACGCCCATCGCTGAGTGTCTGGCCCGAGGATGCCATCCGAGGGCCGGACATCGCCGGCCGGCTCGCCCCAGCGAGAGCCGCGCCAGGCTCCCCATTGCTCAAGCCAGGGACACTTCGATGACATCCCAAGCCCATGATCAACCCGCCGTGGTAGCGACTGCACCACCCGCCCCGCATTCTTCGATGCCCTCGATCGGCAGCCTCGTGCGGCGCCCCGAGGTCGGCTCTCTGATCGGCATGATCGCCGTGCTGGTCTTCTTCTCGATCTTCGGCGGCGCCAATTTCATGTCGGCCGGCGGCGCCGCCAGCTGGCTCAACGTCGCCTCGGAACTCGGCATCATCGCACTCCCGGTCGGGCTGCTGATGATCGCCGGACACCTCGATCTCTCGGTCGGGTCGATGATCCCGGCCAGCTCGATGACCATTGCCATCATCTCGGGCCACTACGGCCTGCCGATCATCGTCGGCATCCTCGCGGCCCTCGCCCTTGGCCTCATCGTCGGCTTCATCAACGGGGTCCTGGTGATCCACACCAAAGTGCCGTCCTTCGTCGTCACCCTGGCAACGCTGTTCGCGCTGGCCGGCCTGACGCTCGGCCTTTCGATCATCCTGTCTGGCAGCACCAGCGTCGCGCTGAAGAGCGGACCGATCGCCAAGCTTGTGTTTGGCGACTATCTCGGCGGCAAATTCCAGGTGACCCTGTTCTGGTGGATCGCCATCGTCCTGATCGTCGGTTTCATCTTGAACTTCTCGCGCTTCGGCAACTGGATCCTGGCCATGGGCGGTGACGCGGTCAGCGCCCGCAATGCCGGCATCCCGACGGACCGGGTCACCATCGCGCTGTTCATGAGCAGCGGCCTGTGCGCGGCCTTCGTCGGCATGTCGCAGGCGATCCTCTACAACAGCGCCCAGGTGGCCGCCGGGCAGTCGTTCATCTTCAATTCGATCATTGCGGTGGTCATCGGCGGCGTGCTGCTCACCGGCGGCTACGGTTCGGTGGTCGGCATCGTTCTGGGCACGCTGACCTTCTCCATCGTCAACCAGGGCATTTTCTACACCGGCTTCGACGCCAACTGGGCGAGCCTGATCATCGGCGTCCTGCTGCTCGCCGCCGTGCTGATGAACAACACCTTCCGCAACATGGCGTTGACCTACGCGCCGCGCAGCAAATCGAGGGCCCGCTCATGACCACGCCCTTGCTCAGACTGGCCGGAATCAACAAGTCGTTCGGACCGATCGACGTGCTCCATGACATTTCGCTGGAGGTCAACAGAGGCGAGGTGCTGTGCCTGCTCGGCGACAATGGCGCCGGCAAGTCGACGCTGATCAAGATCCTCTCCGGCGTCCACAAACCGACATCGGGCACGATGGAAATGGACGGCAAGGCCGTCGCCTTCGACAGCCCGCGCGACGCCAGCGACCATGGCATCGCGACAGTCCACCAATTCGGCGGGACGTTCCCGCTGATGAGCATCGGCCGTTCCTTTTTCGTCGGCGCCGAGCCGACACGGCGCTGGGGACCGCTCACCATCTACGACCGCAAGCGGGCCAACGAGATCGCCGTCACCGAGATGCGCCAGCTCGGCATCACCCGCATCGACGACGGCGATCGACTGGTCGGTGGACTGTCCGGGGGCGAGCGTCAGGCGCTGGCGATCGCGCGCGCCGTCCATTTCGGCGCCAGCGTGCTGATCCTCGACGAACCGACCGCGGCACTTGGCGTCAAGGAGGCGGCGCATGTCCTGCGCATCGTCCTGCAGGCGCGCCGCAAGGGCATCGCGGTGATCTTCATCACCCACAATGTCGTCCATGCGCTGACCGTCGGCGACCACTTCGCCGTCCTCATCAGAGGCGCCAAGGCCGCCGACTTCCGCAAGGGCGAGAAAAGCCGTGAAGCGATCACCGACCTGATGGCCGGCGGCGAGCAGATGGCTGAGCTCGAAGCCGAGATCGAGAGCTTCTCGGCGACTGACGACAGGCCTGCGCCGCACGGCGCAAGCCATGCGTGAACCCAGTGAAGACGCCCATCTCCTCCTCCCGGGCATCTTCCTGTACGGCCGGCGGAACGCGTGGTTCCGCCGGCCGCCTTTTCGACCAACCGAAGAACAGACTGCAGGGCGACAATGGCAAAGTGGATTGATGCGTGTGCGACCGATGATATCGAGGAAGAGGACCTTATCCGCTTCGATCACGAGGGCCGGACATTCGCCATCTACCGCAGCCCCGACGATGCGTTTTTCTGCACCGACGGACTGTGCACGCATGAGAAGGTGCATCTGAGCGAAGGGCTGGTTATGGAGTACAGGATCGAATGCCCGAAGCATAACGGCGTGTTCGATTACCGGACCGGCGAAGCGCTGCGCGCACCGGTTTGCGTGAACCTTAAAACCTACAACACGAAGGTCGAGGACGGCCGCGTGTACATCGAGGTCTGACATGTCCGATACCTTCACCCTTGCGGCTTGCGCCGAAATGCTCTGGCGCGACCGGCCGATGGAATGGCGCTTGCGGCGCCTCACCGAAATGGGCTTCCAGGTCGGCCTCTGGAACTGGCCCGATCACGACCTCGCAATGCTCGAGAAATCCGGCGCGACCTTCTCGATCATGAACGGCTATCTGCGCGGCCGTCTCTCCGATGACGAGGGTGCCGCTGAATTGCTCAAGACGGCCAATGAGACGGCGGCGGTCGGCAAGCGGCTCGGCGTCGCGCGGCTCAACCTGCACGGCACCGGGCTGGGCGATGGCGGCCTGCCGGTCACACCTTGCGAGACCGTCACCGGCGCCATGTGGCTCAAGGCGCGCGACACGCTGAACCGCATTACAGACCTCGCCGAGGCGGAAAGCGTGACATTCACGCTGGAGAATTTGAACCTTCCGGTCGACCATCCGGGCGTGCCGTTTGGACGCGCCGAAGACACGCTTGCGCTGGTGTCGAGCGTCAACCGGCCCGGCCTGCGCCTCAACCTCGACCTCTACCATGCGCAGATCGGCGAAGGGAACTTGATTGAGCTGTGCCGCGCCTGCCTGCCGTGGATCGGCGAGGTCCAGGTGGCCGATGTCCCGGGACGAATGGAGCCCGGCACGGGCGAGATCAACTATCGCGGCATCGCCCGCGCGCTGAGGGATATGGGCTACCGCGGGCCGGTGGGCATGGAGGCGTTTGCCTCCGGTGATCCCGAGGCAGCACTGCAGGCCTTCCGCGAAGCTTTCACCGTCTGAGGAACGAAATGGTCACCAAGAACAGCCGTCCCACCGTCGCCGACATCCGCGCCATGAAGAGCCGCGGACAAAAGATTTCCATGCTTTACGTCACCTCTCTCGAAGAGGCGGCAGCAGCGGATGCGGCCGGCGTCGACATGCTTTCGATCGAGGGCCGCTTCTTCTCGCCCGAGATGCGCGAGGCGGCCGGCCGCTGCTTCGTACAGGTTGGGCTGCCCTACGGTCCCGCCGGCAATCTCGTGACCTCGGAGGACTATCTGAAAACCGCCTACCACTTCATGCGCATCGGCGGCGACTGCTTCTACTGCGCCGCCTCCCTCGACACCCAGAAGGCGCTCTGCGACAACGCCGTGCCGGTCGTCGCCCATGTCGGCCTGATCCCCTCGCAATGCACCTGGACCGGCGGGTTCAAGGCCGTCGGCAGGACGGCCGAGAGTGCGCGTGCGGTGTGGGATCACGTCAAGCGCCTGGAGGCCATCGGCTGCTTTGGCGCCGAGTTGGAGGTGGTGCCCGACCGGGTTGCCGAACTGATCACCCGCAATACGCCCATGATCATGCTTGGCATGGGCGCCGGGCCGCATGCCGACGCGCAGTATCTTTTCAGCGAGGACGTGCTCGGCCACACCGCCGGCCACAGGCCGCGCCACGCCAAGACCTACCGCAACTTCGCCGCCGAATATGAGCGTCTACAGCGCGAGCGTATCGCCGCCTATCGCGAGTTCATATCCGATGTGCAGACGGGCGCCTATCCCGAGCCGCAGCACGTGGTCCCCGTCACCGACGAGGAGCTTTCTGCTTTCAAGGCGTCGCTGGGCCTCTAATGATTTGCCTGGAGGCAGGCAGCCTGCTCAATACGAGGCAATGATCGGCTGCATTGCCTTCTGCAATCGCTCGCTGGATAGTCCCGGCAATGTTCGAGACTCTGGCGACTCATTGGCCCCAAATCCTTGCGATCATCTCGGTGGTGATGGCGACCGTCGGCATCATCCACGTCGTCATGACCAAGGAAGATGTCCGAGCTGCCACCGGCTGGGTTGGCGTGATGGTGCTGTCGCCCATCATCGGCGTGCTGATCTATGCTGTTGCCGGCATCAACCGCATCCGCCGCGCCTCGATCAGCGCGCAGCGCCCGCTTGCCGGCGATGCGGCGTCCGCCAAGCATGAGCGCGACGTCGCCGCCGAAGAGGCCCTGATCGTCGAGCGATACGGACCGCGGTTCACGGGGCTGCGAACACTGGGCGACAGGGTGGCGCGGCGCGCGCTCAACCCGGGAAACGCAATCGCGGTGCTGGAAACCGGCGACGAGGCCTATGCCACCATGTGCGCGGCGATCGATGGCGCCGAGCGCAGCATCCTGCTCGAGACCTATATTTTCGATAATGATGCCGTGGGCCTGGTCTTCGTCGAGGCGCTGGCCGGCGCCGTCCGGCGCGGCGTAACCGTCCGCGTGCTGATCGATGCCGTTGGCGCCCGCTACTCCGTTCCCAGCATCCTCGGGCATCTGCAGAGCGCCAACATCACCGCCGATGTCTTCAACGGCAACATCGTCATGGGCCTGCGCCTGCCCTACGCCAATCTCAGGACCCACAGGAAGATCCTGGTCGTCGACGGTAAGGTCGCCTTTACCGGCGGCATGAACATCCGCAAGGGCTTCTCGGCCGAGTTCGCCGGTTCCAACAGCGCCAGGGACACGCATTTCCAGGTCACCGGTCCAGTCGTCGCCGACCTCTTCTCGGTCGCCGCCGAGGACTGGCGCTTCGTCACCGACGAGGCGCTGAAGGGCGATGCCTGGCAAATTGCGCCGTTGTCGCCGGCGCCCGGCCTGCCGATGCTGGTGCGGGCGGTCGCGTCCGGCCCGGACGCCAGCATCGAGACCAACCACAAACTGCTGATCGGCGCATTCTCCGTCGCCCGCAAGTCGATCCGCCTGATGTCGCCCTATTTCCTGCCGGACCGCGAACTGATCAGCGCCTTGACCACCGCCGCAAGGCGCGGCGTCGAAATCGACATCGTCGTGCCGGCCGTGAACAATCTTTTCCTTGTCGACCGCGCGATGATGGCGCAGTTCGATCAGGTGCTGAAACATTATTGCCGCGTCTGGCGCACTGAGGGACCGTTCGACCATTCGAAGCTGCTTTCGATCGACAGCGTGTGGGCCTATGTCGGCTCTTCCAATCTTGACGCCCGGTCGCTGCGGCTGAATTTCGAGATCGACCTCGAGATTCTCGACGCAGGCTTTGCCAGCGAGATCGACGCGCGGATCGGATCGGCGCTCGCCACCGCGGTGCCGGTGACGCTCGACGCCTTGCGGGCCCGACCCTTCCTTGTCAGGCTGTTCGACCGGGTCCTTTGGCTCGGCTCGCCCTATCTTTAGGCAAGGTTGGCTTGTTCGGGAACTCGCCTGTCATGGAACATACGCCGAAGATGCCTATTTTGACTGTATCCAGGTTCTGAATTGAAACCAGCGAGGACGAGCAGCACGGATATGCAAAGACCTGGACGCAGCCTCCCGGCAAGCATGCTTTTATCCATTCGCGACCGGAGGATGCAGAAGGCAAATGCCGCTGCGCCCAAACGGATGGGCACGACCGGAACGCTGGTTGCTTCCTACAACGTCCACAAATGTATCGGCATCGACCGGAAGTTCGATCCGGAACGGACCAGCCGCGTCATCCGCGAAATCGATCCTGACGTGATTGCGCTGCAGGAAGCCGACAACCGCTTCGGCGACCGTGACGGGCTTCTCGACCTGTCTCGCCTGGAACACGAAACCGGCCTGGTGCCGGTGCCGATTGCAGCCAATGGCAAGGGACATGGCTGGCACGGCAATGTCCTGCTGTTCAAGAAGGGCGTCGTCCGCGACGTGCATCAGATCAGGCTGCCGGGGCTGGAGCCGCGCGGCGCCGTGGTGGCGGAAATCGATCTCGACGGAAACCGGACCCTGCGCGTCATCGCCGCCCATCTCGGTTTGCTGCGCCGGTCCCGCTCGCAGCAGGCCCGCGTCGTGCTCGATATCATGAACAGCCCCGACGAGAAGCCGACGCTCCTGCTCGGTGATCTCAACGAATGGCGGCTCGGCAACCGCTCCGCGCTGAATACGCTGCATGTCACCTTTGGCCCGCTGCCGCCCGCTGTTCCGACCTTCCCGTCGAACCTGCCGCTGCTGGCGCTCGACCGCATCATGGCCAATCGGCACGGCATGATCTCGGCCGTCGAAGCGCATGACACGCCGCTTTCGCGGGTGGCGTCCGACCACCTGCCGCTCACGGCCTTTGTTCGCCTGTAGTGTATGCAGCCACCGATAACGCCTTGATATCTCCAGCGTCGCAAAGCGTGTAGATTTACAATGGAACACCCAGTTCCTTCGCGAGTTTATATGTCTTGAACTCGCTGGAGGACGAAATGAAAAAATTGATTTTAGCTTCTGTGTTGGCATTCGCCGCGACAGCTGCGGTGATTGCGCCAACGCAAGCCGCAAGCTTGATTATCCAGTCCGACGACAACAACCAGTATTCACCGGACGATCAGTCCGATAACGGCCAGGTCATCATCCGCCGCCATCGTGACCGGTATAACAATGACAACCAATATGGTGACGATCAGAACAGCGTGCAGTTTGGCGATTATCAAGGTGGCGAGTATCGCCGACACCACCGGCGCAATTACGACAACGACGGCGTGCAGTTTGGTGACTACCAGGGTGGCGAGTATCGCCGCCACCATCGGCATCATCGCTGCCATATCGAACTGGTCAAGCACTGGCGCCACCACCACAGGGTGATCGAGGAAGTCCGCGTCTGCGGCTGATCTCGCCCCGAACAAACCGGTCGGCAGAAGCCGGCCGGTTTCGTTTTGCCTTATCAACCGATGATTAGCTGACGAAATAACGTTGCCATTCGAAGTCGGTGATGTGCGACGCCTGCCAGGCATCGAACGCCGCCTGTTCGGCCCGCCGGCTTTCGGCGTAATTGTCGCGGAAGGCTACGCCGAACGCCTCGGCGCAGAAGTCGGATACAGCTCGGATACAGCAAACAAGGCGAATGACCGGCCGGCAAGGCCGGTCAAACCTGTCCAACTGTTAATTCGACTTGGGCCGGTTTCGGCCATATTGGTTGATGGGGGTGAAAGATGCCGCCATGGACCAGCAGTTGGAAATGCCCCTGCAGACGACTGTCGCGCAACGCCGTTCGCGCGGCTGGATCCCCTGGCTGATCTTCCTCGCCGTCGTCGCCGCCACCGGCGCGTATCTCTACCAGCGTCCGCAGGTCACCGCCAGTCAGCCGGGCAACAGGAGAGACGCGCAGCCGATGTCGATCGGCGCCGCCACGATCGAGAAGGGTACGATAGACGTCACCCTCAACGCCCTTGGCACGGTGACCTCGCTCTCCACGGTCACGGTCAAGCCACAGGTCACCGGTCCGCTCGTCCAGGTGAACTACAGGGAGGGTCAGGACGTCAGCAAGGGCGAGTTGCTGGCTGAGATCGATCCGCGGCCCTACCAGGCGGCGCTGGCCCAGGCCCAGGGCCAGCTGGCGCGCGACCAGGCGATGCTGAAGGATGCCCAGCTCGACCTTGCACGCGACCAGACGCTGGTGGCCCAGGGCGCGGCGACGCACCAGACGCTCGACGCGCAGGTCTCCCTGGTCGCACAGGACGCCGGCTCCATCCAGGTCGACCAGGCCATGGTTCAGACCGCCACTCTCAATCTCGACAATTGCCGCATCCTGGCCCCGGTCGACGGTCGTGCCGGCCTGCGCCAGGTCGATGAGGGCAATTACGTGACGCCGGGCGACGCCAATGGCATCGTCGTGATCACCCGGGTGCAGCCGATCAGTGTCCTCTTCACCGTGCCCGAGGACGAATTGCCGGAGATCGCGCAGCGCATGCAGCAGGGCGCCACGCTGCCCACCACCGCCTTCGACCGCGCCGGCAACAAGAAGCTCGCCGACGGCCAGCTTGAAACCTTCGACAGCCAGATCGACCCGAGCACCGGCACCATCAAGCTCAGGGCGGGCTTCGCCAACGAAACGCGCATTCTCTATCCGAACCAGTTCGTCAACGTCGAGCTGCTGGTGGACGAGCACAAGGACGTGGCGATCGCCCCGATCGCCTCGATACAGCGCGGCCAGCCCGGCACCTTCGTTTATCTGGTCAATCCCGACAGCACCGTCTCCGTGCGCAAGGTCACGCTTGGCGTCACCAATGGCGAGCACGTCGAGATCCTGTCGGGCCTGAACCCCGGCGACCGCATCGTCGTCGACGGCGCCGACAAGCTTCGTGACGGCGCCCATATCAACCTGCAACAGGACGGCCAAACACAGGCTCCGGCGCAGACACCCCCGCAGGCAGCAACCCACGCACCGGCAGGGACAGCGCCACCATCACAAGCGCAGTCGTCGGGGCAGCCCGCATCGGATGCGTCGAAACCGGACGATACGTCCAGGCACAAGGGCCAGGGCCGCAAGCACCGTCACGCGGAGTCCGGGCAGCAGCAATGAGCCCGTCGCGAGCCTTCGTTCTCCGGCCGGTGGCGACATCGCTGTTCATGGTTGCGATCATGCTGTCCGGCCTGCTGGCTTACCGCTATTTGCCGGTCTCGGCGCTGCCCGAGGTCGACTATCCGACCATCCAGGTACAGACCTTCTATCCGGGAGCGAGCCCGGACGTCATGACGTCCTCGGTCACAGCACCTTTGGAGGTCCAGCTCGGGCAGATCGCCAACCTGAACCAGATGAACTCGGTCAGTTCGGCCGGTTCCTCCGTCATCACGCTGCAGTTCAGCCTGGCGATCTCGCTCGATGTCGCCGAGCAGGAGGTGCAGGCGGCCATCAACGCCGCCGGCAATCTGCTGCCGGCCGACCTGCCGGCACCGCCGATCTACGCCAAGGTCAATCCGGCCGACGCGCCGGTGCTGACGCTCGGCCTGACATCGGACACGATGCCGCTGCGCGATGTGCAGCAGCTCGCCGACACAAGGCTGGCGCAGAAGATCTCGCAGCTGGCGGGCGTCGGTCTGGTCAGCCTCAGCGGCGGCCAGCGCCCGGCCGTGCGCGTCCAGGCCGATCCGCGCAAGCTCGCCGCCTATGGCCTCAATCTCGACGATCTGCGCACCACGCTGGGCAGCGCCAACGTCAACACGCCGAAAGGCAATTTCGACGGGCCGTCGCGGGCCTACACAATCAACGCCAACGACCAGCTGAAAAGTGCCGACGAATACCGTTCGCTGATCGTCGCCTACAAGGACGGCGCCCCGGTGCGGCTGAGCGATGTGGCGACAGTGGTCGACGCCACCGAGAACAACAGGCTGGCGGCCTGGATGAACAGCACGCCGGCGATCATCGTCAACATCCAGCGCCAGCCCGGCGCCAACGTCATCGAGGTGGTCGACCGCATCAAGGCGCTGCTGCCGCAACTGCAGGCCTCGCTGCCGAGCACTATCGACGTCAAGGTGCTGACCGACCGCACCACGACCATCCGAGCTTCCGTGCGCGACGTCGAATACGAACTGACGCTCGCGATCATCCTCGTCGTGCTGGTCATTTTCGTCTTCCTGCGCAGCGCCCGTGCGACGCTCATCCCGAGTCTCTCGGTGCCCTTGTCGCTGGTCGGCACGCTGGGGGTGATGTATCTGTTCGGCTTCAGCCTCGACAATCTCTCGCTGATGGCGCTGACCATCGCCACCGGCTTCGTGGTCGATGACGCCATCGTCGTCATCGAGAACATCGCGCGCTATGTCGAGGAGGGTGCGACACCGCTGCAGGCAGCGCTGAAGGGGTCGCAGCAGATCGGCTTCACCATCATATCGCTGACCGTTTCGCTGATCGCGGTGCTGATCCCGCTGCTGTTCATGGGCGATGTCGTCGGCAGGCTGTTCCGCGAATTTTCCATCACGCTCGCCACCACCATCCTGATTTCCGCCGTGGTGTCGCTGACGCTGGTGCCGATGGCCTGCGCCAAGCTGCTCAAGCCATTGTCGGCGGTGCGCGAGAACGCCCTGCAGCGCGCCAGCCGCGACTTCTTCGACTGGGTGATCAGGGGTTACGGCTGCGCGCTGACCTGGGTGCTCGACCGGCAAACGCTGATGCTGCTGGTGGCGGCGGCCACGCTGGTGCTGACGGCGGCACTCTACGTGGTCATCCCCAAGGGTTTCTTCCCGGTGCAGGACACCGGCGTCATCCAGGCCATCACCGAGGCGCCGCAATCGGTGTCCTACGCCTCGATGGCCGAGCGCCAGCAGGCCCTGGCGGCGGTCATCCTGAAAGACCCCGATGTCGACAGCCTGTCGTCCTTCATCGGCGTCGACGGCACCAACACCACGCTCAATGTCGGCCGCATCCTGATCAACCTCAAGCCGCATGAAGAGCGCACCGCCGATATCACGCAAGTCATAGCAAGGCTGAAGCAGGCGACCGCCGCCACGGCCGGCGTCACCCTCTTCATGCAGCCGGTGCAGGACCTGACCATCGACGGCACGGTCAGCCGCACGCAGTATCAATTCGTGCTGCAGGACGCCAATCCGGACGAACTGACGCTATGGACGCCGAAGCTGCTGGCCAGATTGAACACGCTGCCGCAGATCGCCGACGTCGCCAGCGACCTGACGGATGCCGGCCTCGCCGTCTTCGTCGACATCGACCGCGACCAGGCGGCGCGCTTCGGCATCACGCCGGCGACGATCGACAACGCGCTCTACGACGCCTTCGGCCAGCGCATCGTCTCGACCATCTTCACCACATCCAGCCAGTACCGGGTCATTCTCGAAGCAGATCCCTCCTTGCAGGATTCGCTGCGCGCGCTGTCCTCCGTCTACCTGCCGTCATCGACCGGCGGCAGTCCGGTGCCGCTGGCCGTGGTCGCCAGCACCCACGTCGCCACGGCACCGCTGCAGATCACCCATATGGGGCAATTCCCGGCCACCACCGTCTCGTTCAACCTGGCGCCCGGCGTGTCGCTTGGCGAAGCCGTCACCGCGATCCAGCAGGCGCAAAGCGAGATCGGCATGCCGCTCAGCGTCATCACCAATTTCCAGGGAGCGGCGCGCGCCTTCCAGGCTTCGCTCGACAACACGCTGTTCCTGATCCTGGCGGCGGTGATCACCGTCTACATCGTGCTCGGCGTGCTCTATGAGAGCTTCATCCACCCGATCACCATCCTGTCGACACTGCCTTCGGCCGGCATCGGCGCGCTGCTCGCGCTGATGATAGCCGGCGAGGACCTGACCATCGTCTCGATCATCGGCATCATCCTCTTGATCGGCGTGGTCAAGAAGAACGCCATCATGATGATCGACTTCGCGCTCGATGCGCAGCGCAACGAAGGCAAGGCGCCGCGCGAGGCCATCTACCAGGCCTGCCTGCTGCGCTTCCGACCGATCCTCATGACGACGCTGGCGGCGATGCTAGGCGCGCTGCCGCTGATGCTCGGCACCGGCGTCGGCTCGGAACTGCGCCATCCCCTCGGCGTCACCATCGTCGGCGGCCTGCTCGTCAGCCAGTTGCTGACGCTGTTCACCACGCCGGTCATCTATCTCTGGTTCGATCGCCTTGCCACCCGGCTGCAAGGCATCCAGCCCGATCCTCCCCGTGCGTATGGTGCGGACACCGCGCCATGAACCTGTCGGTTCCCTTCATCCGGCGCCCAGTCGCAACGACCTTGCTGACCTTCGGCCTGCTGGCGGCCGGACTGGTGGCGTTTCCGCAATTGCCGGTGGCGCCGCTGCCCGAGGTCGACTACCCCGTGATCTCGGTGCGGGCATCGCTGCCGGGCGCCAGCCCGCAGGTCGTGGCAAACACGGTCGCCAGCCCGCTCGAACGGCATCTCGGCGAGATCGCCGACGTCACCGAAATGACCTCGTCGAGCAGCGTCGGCAGCGCGCGCGTCACTTTGCAGTTCGGCCTCGACCGCGACATCGACGGCGCCGCGCGCGACGTCCAGGCGGCGATCAACGCGGCGCGCGCCGACCTACCGTCCAGCCTGCATTCGAACCCCACTTATCGCAAGGTCAATCCGGCCGACGCGCCGATCCTCATTCTGACCCTCACCTCCGACACTCTGTCCAAGGGGCAGCTCTACGATGCCGCCAGCACCGTGCTGGCGCAAAAACTCTCGCAGGTCGACGGCGTCGGCGAGGTGTCGGTGGGCGGCAGTTCGCTGCCGGCGGTGCGCGTCGAGCTCAATCCGCAGGCGCTCTACAACTACGGCATCGGGCTGGAGGACGTGCGCGCGGCCCTCGCCTCGGCCAATGCCCACAGCCCGAAGGGCGCCATCGACGTCGGCCCGCAGCGCTATCAGATCTACGCCAACGACCAGGCCAACCATGCGGACGCCTATCGCTCGCTGGTGGTGGCCTATCGCAACGGCGCGCCGGTGCGGCTTTCCGACGTTGGCCAGGTCAACGATTCCGTCGAGAACATCCGCAATGCCGGTCTCGCCAATGGCAAGCCGGGGGTGCTGATCATCCTCAACCGATCGCCCAACGCCAACATCATCGCGACGGTGGACCGCGTGAAGGCGCTTATGCCGTCGCTGCGCGCCTCGATCTCGCCGGCCATAGATCTGTCGCTGGCGGTCGACCGCTCGACCACCATCCGGGCTTCGCTGCGGGAAGTCGCGCAGACGCTGATGATCGCCATCGGCCTGGTGATCCTGGTCGTCTTCGCCTTCCTGCGTGATGTGCGCTCGGCCCTGGTGCCGATCGTGGCCGTGCCGGTGTCGCTGGTCGGTACGCTGGGCGCTATGTACCTGCTCGGCTTCAGCATCGACAATCTGTCGCTGATGGCGCTGACGGTGGCCACCGGCTTCGTCGTCGATGACGCCATCGTCGTACTCGAGAACATCTCCCGCCACGCCGCTTCCGGCATGGGCCGCCTGGAGGCGGCGATCAAGGGGGCGCAGGAAGTCGGCTTCACCGTGCTGTCGATGAGCCTTTCGCTGATTGCCGTGTTCATCCCCATCCTGCTCATGGGCGGCATCATCGGCCGGCTGTTCCGCGAGTTCGCCATCACGCTTTCGGCCGCCATCCTGGTCTCGCTCGTCATTTCGCTGACCACCACCCCGATGATGTGCTCGATCCTGCTGCGCAGCGAGCGAGGCCGCGCGCATGGCCGGCTCTACCGGCTCAGCGAGCGCGTCTTCGACGCCATGCTGGGCGGCTATCGCCGGTCGCTCTCCTGGGCGCTGGAGCATCCGCTGCTGATCATGGCGGTGCTTGCGGCGACGCTCTGTCTCAACGGCTACCTCTATGTCACCATCCCCAAAGGGTTCTTCCCGCAGCAGGATACCGGCCGGCTTGTCGGCTCGATCCAGGCCGACCAGGCGACCTCCTTCCAGCTGATGTCGAAGAAGCTCAGCCAGTTCGCCGGCATCGTCAGCAAGGACCCGGCCGTCGATGCCGCTGTCGGCTTCACTGGCGGCGGCCAGACCAATTCCGGCTCGATGTTCGTGTCGCTTAAGGCCGAGCGCAAGGTTTCCGCCGACCAGGTGATCGCCCGGCTGCGGCGCGAACTTGCAGTGGTGCCCGGCGCCACCCTCTTCCTGCAGGCGGTGCAGGACATCCGCGTCGGCGGGCGTCAGTCGAACGCTCAGTACCAGTACACGCTGCAAGGCGACAGTTTCGACGAGCTCGCGCAATGGGCGCCCAAACTCGCGGCGGCATTGCAGACCGAGCCGAAGCTGACCGACGTCAACAGCGACCAGCAGAACAAGGGCCTGGAGGCGGATATCGTCATCGATCGCGATACCGCGACGCGCCTCGGCATCACCGTCGGCCAGATCGACAACACGCTCTACGATGCCTTCGGCCAGCGCCAGGTTTCCACCATCTATGTGGCGCGCAACCAGTACCACGTGATCATGGAGGTCGCGCCGCAGTACTGGCAGAACCCCGAAGCGCTGAGCCAAGTCTATGTCAGCACGTCGGGCGGATCGGTGCATGGTTCGCAGGCGAGCAATGCGGTTGCCGGCACATTCGTCGCGCCGGGCCAGTCCAGCAGCACCACGGCGGCCGCGACGGATGCCGCGCGCAACCAGGCGACCAATTCCATCACCAGCACCGGCAAGACCGCAGCCTCGACCGGATCGGCCGTCAGCACCGGTGCCGAGATGATGGTGCCGTTGTCGGCAGTCGCGACCTATGGCCCCGGCAGCACGCCGCTTTCGGTCAACCACCAGGGCCTGTTCGTCGCCACCACGCTGTCGTTCAACCTCGCGCCGGGCGTCGCCCTCAGCGATGGGGTCGCGGCCATCAACGCGGCGGCGGACCGCATCGGCATGCCGGCCACCATCCATGGCAGTTTCCAGGGCACGGCCCGGGTGTTCCAGGATTCGCTTTCCGACCAGCCGCTGCTCATCCTTGCCGCGCTCATCGCCGTCTATGTCGTTCTTGGCATCCTCTACGAGAGCTACACCCACCCGCTGACCATTCTCTCCACTCTGCCCTCGGCCGGCGTCGGCGCGCTGCTGGCCCTGTCGGCCTTCGGCATCGAGTTCAGCATCATGGCGCTGATCGGCATCATCCTCTTGATCGGCATCGTCAAGAAGAATGCGATCATGATGATCGACTTCGCGCTGGCCGCCGAGCGCAACGAGAACAAGTCGGCGCATGACGCCATCTACCAGGCGTGCCTGCTGCGCTTTCGTCCGATCATGATGACGACCATGGCGGCGCTGTTCGGCGCCGTGCCGCTCGCCATCGGCCTTGGCGAAGGCAGCGAACTGCGCCAGCCGCTCGGCATCGCCATCGTCGGCGGCCTGATCCTGAGCCAGATCCTGACCCTCTACACGACGCCGGTCATCTACATCTATGTCGACCGCTTCGGCCGCTGGTGCCAGAGGCTGCGGTCGCAGGCGCGGCGCCCCTGGCAGCCAGGGGCACAACCGGGAGAATGAGATGGGCAGGACATGCTCAGTCACTCGTATTTCGAGGGTGAACGCGGCAAAGCTTCGCTGCCGCGCGATGTCCCGTCGCTCGTCAATTCAAGGTTGTTTTCGAACTCATGTCCGGAAGGGCAGTCCCCGCCGCTCGGACGACGCGGAAACTATGCGCGGCTTTTGTGAGCGTCAATTCAACGGGCGGCCGCCGGGCTGACTATTATCGGGAGGGGTTTTCCAAGCTATAGCAAATAGTTAGCGGCATGCTGCCCGACTCTGCCGTGGTTTCGGCGAGTCTGTGAACCGGGATGGAACGTCTGGACACAAGCGGCGAAGGCTGAAAATGTGGTTACGTCGTCTGGGTTGCGGAGGCTCACTCGGAACACAAGGAGGATGGCGCTGAATCTGGAAGACATTGCCGGCCATCCGGCCCTGCATCGCTATGTTCAGGCACAGTCGCTGGCGCTGATCCGCATCTATGAAGAGAGCCCGCGGCTGGCTTCCATTTTCGCCACGCAGCAGCGTTGGCTGATGGGTCATGTCGGCCTTGCCATGCATTTCAGGCGTGACCCGCACGACCGCGGCAAGGAGCTGACGGTGTCGCGTTTCATCGAGGTCGTGCACCAGCATGCGGTCGCCAGCCGCAACACCGCGGACGCTTTCATCAAGGAAATGCTGCACTACCATATCGCCGAGTATGTGTCGGGCGGCGACGGGCGCACCCACCCCTTGCAGCCGACGGCGGCCACCGTGCAGACTTTTACCGGCTGGGTCCTTGCCCATCTGCGGACGCTGGATCAGCTCGACGGTGGAGATCGGCTGGCGAGGTTTCTGGAGCGGCCCGAGATGGTTGCCAGGCTTCAGCCTCTGGTGGCGGACGGCCTGCTTTCCTCCAAGCCGGTGCGCGAACCCAACCAGACCTTTTCCCTGTTCATCTGGCTCAACAATGGCGGCATCGTCATGGACTGGCTGATGTCGGGCATCGATCCCGATCATGCCGGTCTCGACCGGATTCCGACCAGCGTGGTTTCGATCGGCGACTTCGCCAGATGGCTCAAGCTCTCGCGGACCCATCTTGCCCGCAAGCTGCGCGCTGCCGAGAATCTCGGCAGCATCGGCTGGCTCGGCCTGCGCGGTCATTCGGTGATGTGGGTATCGAGCACGTTCTTCCAGGAGTACATGACCGTCCAGGCCGCGAAGCTGGCCATTGTGGATGCCGCTTTCAACGCCTGTTTTCCGCAATCCGAGGCCCGCCGACCCTTGCCGTGATCTCGGCCTGCCTGGGAAAATCGCCGACAGGGTGGGGGTCATGCACCAAACGCATAATGCTGTGAACCGGCATCGGCGGACTGCGTCTGGACACAGAAATGGAAGGCTGAAAATGTGGCTTGGGTCTTCGCAGCCGTAAGGCTGAAACGGAGCTGGGGGAGAATGTCGCTGACCTTGGAGCTTATTGCCGGCCACCCGGCATTGTATCGCTGTGTCCGTGCCCAGGCGCAGGCGCTGATCCAGGCCTACGGGATGAGCCCCCGGCTTGCTTCGGTGTTTGCCACCCAGCAACGTTGGCTGATGGCGCATATCGGTCTTGCCCTGCATTTCAGGCGGGAGCCCGACGACTACCGCAAGCAACTGACGACGGCACGTTTCATTGACGTCATCCGCCAGAATTCCGTAGCCAGCCGCAACACCGCCGACGCCTTCATCAAGGAAATGCTGCATTACAATTTCATCGAATACCTGCCGGCGACGCAGGACGGTCGCATCCGCCCAATGCAACCCACAGTGAACACGCTGGATGTGCTTGCCGGCTGGATGATGGCGCATCTGCACACGCTGGACAGCCTTGACGGCGCGAACCGTCTGGCGACGTTCCTGGAGCGGCCCGATGCGCTCGCCAGGGTGCAGCCGCTGGTGGCCGACGGCCTGGTCTCCTCCAGCCCCGTCCACGAGCCCAAGCAGACCTTTTCCCTGTTCACCTGGCTCAACAATGGCGGCGTCGTCATGGGCTGGCTGATATCGGGCGTCGATCCCGACTATGCCGGCCTGGCTCAAATCCCGACCGGCATCGTCTCGATCGGCGATTTCGCCAAATGGCTCTAACTGTCGCGAACCCACCTGGCGCGCAAGCTGCGCGATGCCGAGGATCTCGGCAGCATCGGCTGGCTCGGCCAGCGCGGCAACTCGGTGATGTGGGTGTCGGCCGATTTCTACCGCGAATACATGACCGCCCAGGCCGTTAAACTGGCCATCATCAATGCCGCCTTCGTCGAAGCCTTTGGCTCGCCGGCAGGCAGATGATCGGTGCGGCACCCCCCTGCGGGGGGTGCATAGAGCCCCGGCGTTCCTAATCGATGTCGAACGAAACGCCCTGGGCGAGCGGCAACGCCTTGGAATAGTTCACCGTGTTGGTGGCGCGCCGCATATAGGCCTTCCACGCATCGGAGCCGCTCTCGCGCCCGCCGCCGGTTTCCTTTTCGCCGCCGAAGGCACCGCCGATCTCGGCGCCCGAAGTGCCGATGTTGACATTGGCAATGCCGCAATCCGAACCGTCGACACCAAGGAAGCGCTCGGATTCCTGCAGGTCGCGGGTGAAGATCGACGACGACAGGCCGGCGCCGACCGCATTGTGCTCGTCGAGCACGGCGTCGAAATCCGAATATTTCATCACATAGAGGATCGGCGCGAAGGTCTCTTCGGTCACCGGCGAAACTTGGCTTTGCATTTCGACCAGTGCAGGATGCACATAGTACGCATCCGGATGGCCGTTCTCGACCCGCGTGCCACCAGTCACCTTGCCGCCATGGGCGGCGGCTTCCTTCAAGGCTTTTTGCATGGCGTCGAAGGCAGCCTTGTCGATCAGCGGCCCGACCAGCGAGGATGTCTCCAGCGGATTGCCGACCGTCACACTTTCGTAAGCCTTCTTGAGGCGTGGAACCAGGGCGTCATAGACGCTGTCATGCACGAACAGGCGCCGCAGCGTCGTGCAGCGCTGTCCCGCCGTGCCCATGGCGCCGAAGGCGATGGCGCGCAGCGCCATGTCGAGATCGGCTGTCGGGCAAACGATGCCGGCATTGTTGCCGCCGAGCTCGAGCACCGCGCGCGCAAAGCGCTTGGCCAGCCGCGGGCCAACGTCGCGGCCCATGCGGGTCGAGCCGGTGGCCGATACCAGCGGCACCTTGGGGTGATCGACCAGGATCTCGCCAACGGCGCGGTCGCCGATCAGCACCGGCGCCAGGCCCTGCGGCGCGTCCGTGCCGAAACGCTTCACCGCGCTGGCGAAAATCGCCTCGCAGGCGAGCGCCGTCAGCGGCGTCTTCTCCGACGGCTTCCACACCACCGCGTCGCCGCAGACCAGCGCCAAGGCGGCGTTCCACGACCACACCGCAACCGGGAAGTTGAAAGCGGAAATGACGCCGACAACGCCAAGCGGATGCCAGGTTTCCATCATGCGATGGCCCGGGCGCTCGGTGGCGATGGTCAGGCCGTACAATTGCCGGGAAAGACCGACGGCAAAATCGCAGATGTCGATCATTTCCTGCACTTCGCCAAGTCCCTCGGACGGGATCTTGCCGACCTCGATCGAGACCAGCCGGCCAAGCTCGGCCTTGTGCGTGCGCAGCTCCTCGCCGAGCAGCCGCACCAGTTCGCCGCGTCGCGGACCCGGCACCATCCGCCACGCCTGGAACGCCTTGTGCGCCGCATCGATGGTCTTGGCCGCATCGGCCGGCGAGATCGTCTTCAGCGCAGCGATCTGCTCGCCCGTCACCGGGCTGCGCACGATCAGGTCGCCGCCGACAAGCGCGTCCTTGGCCACCCCCAGTTTCGCCAGAAGCTCGGCCGTTTCCTTCGCTATCGTCATTTTTGTCCCTTTCAGATCCCGTCGCCATCATATGGCACCGGCTCAAGCCTTGCGCCATGTCGCCCGCGTGCCGAAAGGCACCTCAGGCACTGTCATGGCGTGGCATTACTCGTTTCAGGGGAAAATCGCCACCCCGGCATGGTCCAAGCCGAGCGCAGACCGTTGAACCAGACCGCAATTCAATCATTTCGCCGTGCGGGCAGGTCCCCGTACGGCACCGTCCCTCATCAACCGGTCGATGTGCATGCGGATATGGGCGGCTTCCGCGGCCGTGTTGGCAAGCGCGATGGCGCGGTTGAAGGCGACACGCGCCTCCTCGCCCCGGTCAAGCTGCATCAAAAGGCCACCCTTGAGGCCGAAGAAATGGAAATAACCGGAAAGCCTTTGTTCGAGCGGCTCGATCATGGCAAGCGCCTCTGCCGGTCCACGCACCTTCGAGACCGCGACGGCGCGGTTGAGCGTGACCACCGGCGACGGCTGCATCTGTTCGAGCAGGCCATAGAGCAGGTCGATCTCCACCCAGTCGGTGTCCTCGGCCTTGTCGGCCCGCGCATGCAGCGCCGCAATCGCCGCTTGCACCTGATAGGGGCCGGGCTGGCGATGGCGCAGCGCCTTGTCGACCAGCGCCAGCCCCTCGTCGATCATCTTGCGGCTCCACAGGCTGCGATCCTGATCCTCGAGCAGCACGATCTCGCCATTTTCGTCGAAACGGGCCGGCGCGCGCGCATGCTGCAGCAGCAAAAGCGCCGTCAGCCCCATGATCTCGGGCTCGGTCTGGAACAGCCTGAGCAACAACCGCGCCAGCCGGATCGCCTCCTCGCACAGCGGTGCGCGGGCCGGCGCCTCGCCGCTGTTGGTCGAATAGCCCTCGTTGAAGATCAGGTAGACCATGGCGGCGACAGCAGCGAGCCGTTCCGACCGCTCGACAGCACCCGGCGTCTCGAACGGCACGCCGGCGTCCGCAATGCGCGCCTTGGCCCGGGTGATGCGCTGTTCCATGGCACTTTCGCCGACCAGGAAGGCGCGTGCGATCTGCTTGACGGTGATGCCCGAGACGATGCGCAGCGCCACCGCGATCTGCTGCGTCGGCGGCAGATCGGGATGACAACAGATGAACAGCAGCCGCAAGATGTCGTCGCGGTAATGCGCGCCGTCGAGCCGCTCGGCCATATCGCTCTCGGCATCTTCCAGGTCGGAGATCTGGTCTTCCTCCGGCATCGGCGCCTGCTTGGCACGCTTGCGCACCGCATCGATGCCGCTGTTGCGGCCGACAAAGATCAGCCAGGCCGCTGGATCACGCGGCGGCCCGTTCTGCGGCCAGTTCTTCAGAGCTCTGAGACACGCATCCTGGAAAGCTTCCTCCGCCGTATCGAGATCACGGAAATAACGCAGCAGCGCGCCCATCGCCTGCGGACGGGCGGTGTTGATTGTCGAGCTTATCCAGGCGAGTTCGGTCATGCGGGAATCTTGTTGGCATGAAACATCTGAACCGGCCGGATCTCGTAGGACCCGCCGCTCGGGTTGACGTCGGACAGTTCGCGGGCGAACTCGACAGCCTCGTCGAGATCGGCGCATTCCAGCGTGTAGAAGCCGAGGAACTGCTCCTTGGTCTCTGCGAAAGGCCCGTCGATGACGACGGCTTCGCCCTTGACCTTTCTCAGCGTCGTTGCCGCCGTGGTCGGCAACAGCCGCGCCACTGGGCCAAGTCGTCCGGCTTGGGCGTACTTTTCTTGAACGTTGATAAGCTTGCCTATGACTTCATCGTCCTGCGCCTTGCTCCACGAGCTGACGACGTCTTCGGAGGCATAGCAGAGGATCGCGTAGAGCATGGTTGGTCCTTTTCTCTGTCAAAGGACGAAACAGTAAGACCGATCCCGACACGACGTCGATAAAAAAATCCCGAAGCCGCGGATTTGGCAACCGCCCCTTGTCGCCAGTCAGCTTTCGCGCGTCTTCAGCCATCTCAGCACAAGGGCTTCCTCGCCATCGAGACCGTCCACCCGGCGCTTGCGCTTGTTGGCTTGCGCCATTTCGTCGAGCAATCGTCCTTGCGACCAGGCCTCGTAAACCTGCGGATGGATGTAGCATTTGCGGCAGACGGCACGTGTGTTGCCCAGCCGCTCGGCGATCTTGTCGATGACGCCGTTCATCACCCGCCTTTGCTGCGCCTGGCTTTCCGGCAATTCCGTCTGTGCAAACAGCGACGCCGCACGGATGGTGCCGCCCCAGGTGCGGAAATGCTTGGAGCTGAACGCATCGCCAACGGCCTCGCGGATATAGCAGTTGACGTCCTCGGAACGGACCGGCCGCCTGTTGCCATCGTCGTCGAGATATTGGAACAGCTTCTGGCCCGGCAAGTCCTGCGCACCCCGCACAATGCCGGCGATGCGGCGGTCGACCAGCTTCAGTTTCCATTCCTTGCCGGATTTGCCCTTGAAGGCAAAACGCAGGCTCGAGCCCGAAATATCGACATGGCGGTCGCGCAGCGTGGTCAGTCCGAAGCTCTTGTTGTCGCGGGCGTAGGCGACATTGCCGACGCGGATCATCGTGTTGTCGAGCAGCCAGACGACGGCGGCGACGACGCGCTCGAGCGGCAGGCCGTGACGGCGCAGATCACCGTCTATCCTGCGCCGCAGGTCAGGCAGGCTTTCGGCAAAGGCGACAAGGCTCGAATATTTGGCACCGTCGCGTTCTTCGGCCCATTGCGGATGGTAGCGGTATTGCTTGCGGCCGCGCTGGTCCCTGCCGGTTGCCTGGATGTGACCGTCGGCGTCGGGCGAAATCCACACATCCGTCCAGGCCGGCGGAATGACGATCGCCTCGATGCGCGCCCTCACGGCGTCCGGAACTGCCCGCCCGTCCGGCCCCTTGTAGGAAAACCCCTTGCCTGTCTTCAGCCGGCGGATACCAGGCTCGGCATCGCTGACATAGCTAAGCGAGGCGTGATTGGCCGAGCTTTGCGCCTCGTTCTTCGGCACAGCCTCTTCGTCAGCCGATCGGCTGTGCGACAATCCGGATTTTCGCAGCATGTCTGCTCCACGCAAATGTCCGTAGATAAGCTGCGGGCCGATTGCTGGTTCCACACCCCGTCCGAAAAGCCTGCGGCGACGATGACGCCCGGCCTGCCTTCACGCCTTTTCAAGCACGACCGGAATGACATCGACAGCCTGCTCGCCGACCTGTCCCCCGGTGGTCTTGAGCACGCCGACGATCGGCGCCACGTCCGAATAGTCGCGGCCGTGGCCGACGGTGATGTGGTCGTTGCTTGCCCGCATGCCGTTGGTCGGGTCGAATTCCTGCCAGCCGGCATCGCGCCCGCACCAGACCTTGACCCAGGCATGCATGGCATCGGCGCCTTCCAGCCGAGGCTTGCCCTTCGGCGGGATGGTGCGCAGGAAGCCGCTGACATAGCCGGCCGGGATGCCGAGTCCGCGCAGGCCGGCGATCATGATGTGCGAAAAATCCTGGCAGACGCCGCGCCTCAAATTGAAGGCATCGCTGGCCCGGGTTCGCACCGTGGTCGCTTCGCCGTCATAGGTGAAATCGCGATGGATGCGATTGCACAGGTCCATTGCCGTGCCGGCGGCCGAGCCGCCGACGCTGTCGTGCGCATAGAGGGTGATCGCATCATCGAGGCCGGCATGAGTGCTGCCCGTCAGGAAATGGTGCGGTGTATCAGGCGCCAGCGACCGCACCGCGGCGAGTTCCTGCCTGAGCCGGCCGATATCCGGCGACACGTCGAGCCCGGGCTCGGGCCGCGACACCGATACCCGCGCGCTCATCCTTATGTCGAGCGCGTCATGCGCGTCGCGAAAGGCGATCGAGGTGACGTTGTTGCCGAAGAAGTCGGAAAAATCCGAACGCTCGTTGGGCGCCGGCGCAAAGGACAATGACGCGGCGATGACGCGCTGCACGCCGGAAATCGTCGACGGCAGCACGCGGATCTGATGGCGGCCGCCGCCGGCCGCCGCCGCATAGTCGTAGTGGAGATGGAGCCGGATGTCGTAAAGCATGCGCTACTTTTCTTGTCTTGGCGCAGGTTCTTGTCGCAAAACCGCGCGGCACTTTTGCGGAACCTGCTTAGCCGAAATAGGCTTTGGCGAGGCTGTTGTAGAGCCCACCGATTTCATAGGCGATATCGTCCAGCGCCTTTGCCGTCATGTCCGAAGGCTCCTTGATGGCGATCTGGGTGTTGAGCTGCAGTATCTCCTTCGCCGCCGGCGACATGTGCCCCTCGCCGCCGAGCGACGGCAACAGGCCAATCTCGGCCTTCAGCCGTTCGAGCTGGAACAGGATGGAGCGCGGATTGAGCGGGTCGAGCGCCAGAAGATCGATCACCGTGCGCCGGCCGGCCTGCACCGGATATTGCCGGCGGTGGGTCATCACGCTGTCGCCGATCTCCAGCATCATGTCGAGCGCGCCGTCCGGCGCCTTGGCACTGGTCAGCCGGGACAGCGTGCGGGCGATCTGGATGCCGCGCTCCAGCCGCCGGCCGATCTCCAGGAAACGCCAGCCCGCGAAACGGTACATGTTCTCATGCAGCAGGCCGGAGAAGCCGGCGAGCTTGCGCAGGATGACCGTCATGGCCCGTGTCGCGTCGTCGCCCGGCGCCACCGTGGTTGCGAACTGATGGATGGTCTTCGACAGGTCCTTGAGCGCCAGCCAGCCATCGGGCGAGAAGCGGTCGCGGATCTGCCCGGCGCTGTAGACGGCGCTGTCGAGCGTGCCGATCAGCCCTGACGGGATCGCCGTCTCGACATCGATGCCGAACGGCTCGAGATAATCCCTAATGTCGGCGAGCAGCGGCATATCCGGGTCGGAGGTCTCGGCCAGCCGCACATGATAGGCGCGCAGGATACGCACCGTGTCTTCCGAACGTTCGATGTAGCGGCCGAGCCAGGTCAGATTCTCCGCCGCGCGGCTGGGCAGGCTGCCCGGCCTGGTGCGTGTAAAACTGTCGCCTTCCTGCGGCAGCAGCGTTTCGCGCTCCACCGGCCGGTCGCTGACCACCCAGACATCCGCCGCCTGGCCGCCGCGCTGCATGGCGATCGCCGTCGGGTCGAGCGACAGGCCGACGCGGGCAAAACCGCCCGGCATCACGGTCCAGCCCTCGGGCGTTCGCGCCAGATAGACGCGCAGGCTCGCCGGCCGTGGCTCCAGCCAGCCGCCGACATAGACGGGTGTCGTCGAAAGCGTCACCGCTTCCTGGCCAACGAAGGCGCCGCCTTCGCGTTCGATGCGCGCCACCAGCTCCGCCCGCTCCCCGGCGGACAGCGCCGAGCCGAGCTTCGTCGAATCGTCATCCTCGAAGGCAAGCCGTGTTGACAGCGCCGGGCCGATCACCATGCGGTCGATATTGGCCAGCACATGCGCGCGCTCCGTCGCTTGCCCGCACCACCATGTCGCGACGCTCGGCAGCAGCAATTCCTCGCCCCGCAAGGCGCGCGAAATCTTGGGCAGGAAGGCAAGCAGCGCACGTGTTTCCATCAGACCGGAGCCAAGCGCATTGACGGTCGCAACCGCGCCCTGGCGGATCGCCTCGACCAGCCCCGGCGTGCCGATCTGCGAATCCGAGCGCAGTTCGAGCGGATCGGCGAAGGCGGCGTCGAGCCGCCGCCACAACACGCTGATCGGCATCAGGCCGGAGACCGTGCGCACCATCAGCCTGCCGCCGGAAACGGTGAGGTCCTCGCCTTCGAGCAGCATGATGCCGAGATAGCGGGCGATGTAGGCGTGTTCGTAATAGGTTTCGTTGAGCGGCCCCGGCGTCAGGATGGCGACGCGGCCGTCGGTCTCCTTGGCCATGCCGATCAGCGCATCGCGAAAGCGGCGGAAGAAGCCGGCAAGGCGGTGCACATGCATCTCGCCATAGATATCGGACAGCGCGCGCGTGGTGGCGACGCGGTTCTCCAGCGCAAAGCCGGCGCCGGATGGCGCCTGCGTGCGGTCGCCCAGCACCCACCACTGGCCGTCAGGCCCACGGCCGAGCTCGAAGGCACAGAAATGCAGGAAATGGCCGCCAGCCGGCCTGGTGCCGACGACGGGTCGCAAATATTCGGGGCTGGCGGCGATCAGCCCGGCTGGCAAGATGCCTTTTTCGACCAACCGGTTTGGCCCGTAGATATCGGCGATGGTTTCCTCGAACAGCTCGGCGCGCTGGACGAGGCCGGCGCTGATCGCGGCCCACTCGCTCTCTTCGATCAGAACCGGAACATGCGCCAGCGGCCATTCACGCTCATTGGCGCCGGCCTTGTCGTAGACACGGTAGTAGACGCCGGCATCGCGCAGATACTGGTCGGCGCGGGCAAAACGTTGGCCGAGTTTTTCGGCACCCAGCTCATCAAGCGCTTCGACAAAATGCTTCCAGACCGGACGGGGATTGCCTGACGCATCGACCATCTCGTCGACGACGCCGTCGAACGGCTGGTAGTGCTCCAGCAGGCTATGGTGCTGCGGCTTGCCGCGTACCCTCTTGTGATTCCCCTTTGCCATGTCCGATCACAGTCTTGGTGGACGCCGAAGGTCAAGGGTCATCGGGAAATCTTCCGCCGGTTGTTCCTCGCGCAGCACATAGCCGGACGGCGTATGACCGCGCGGCTCGAAGCGGGCGAGCCGCCGTGCCTCCGCCTCGTTGCCGTTGACCGGGAAGGTATCGTAGTTGCGCCCGCCGGGATGCGCGACATGGTAGACGCAGCCGCCGACCGCGCGGCCCGACCAGCGGTCGTAGATGTCGAAGACCAGCGGCGTGTTCACCGGCAGCGCCGGATGCAGGCCCGAAGCCGGCTGCCAAGCCTTGAAGCGCACACCAGCCACCGCCACTTCACGGTTGTCGGTGACCTTCATGGGCACGATGCGGCCGTTGCAGACCACCGCATGACGCTCGGGGTTCAGCCCCTCGGTCTTGACCTGCAGCCGTTCGACCGAAGAATCGACGAAGCGCACGGTGCCGCCGATCGCGCCCTGCTCGCCCATGACGTGCCACGGCTCCAGCGCCTGCCGCAGCTCCAGCTTGATGCCGGCGTGCTGGACCTCGCCGCAGAACGGGAAGCGGAATTCGAGCTGGGCATCGAACCATTCGGGTCTGAATTCGAAACCGTTGAGCTTGAGGTCGTCGAGCACATCGAGAAAATCGGCCCAGACATGGTGCGGCAGCATGAAACGATCATGCAGCGAGGTGCCCCAGCGCACGAAGCGGCCGTCGAGCGGGTTTTTCCAGGCGCGCGCGATGATGGCGCGCACCAGCAATTGCTGTGCCAGCGACATGCGCGCATTGGGCGGCATCTCGAAGCCGCGGAACTCGACCAGACCGAGCCGGCCGGTCGGTCCATCCGGCGAAAACAGCTTGTCGATGCAGATTTCCGAACGATGCGTATTCCCGGTGACATCGGTCAACAGGTTGCGGAACAGACGGTCGACCAGCCACGGCAACGGTGCCGCGCCCGTGTCCGGATGCGGCACCTGCGCCATCGCGATCTCGAGCTCGTAGAGCGAGTCGTGACGCGCCTCGTCGAAGCGCGGCGCCTGGCTGGTCGGGCCGATGAACAGGCCGGAGAACAGGTAGGACAGCGAGGGATGCCGCTGCCATTGCAGCACCAGGCTCTTCAACAGATCGGGCCGGCGCAGGAACGGGCTGTCGTTGGGCGTCGCGCCGCCGACCACGACATGGTTGCCGCCGCCGGTGCCGGTGTGGCGTCCGTCGATCATGAACTTGTCGGCGCCAAGCCGCGTCTGCCGCGCCTCCTCGTAGATTGCCGTCGTCGTCGCCACGCAATCGTGCCAGTTGGCGGCCGGATGGATGTTGACCTCGATGACGCCGGGATCAGGCGCGACGCGGATGACGTTGAGGCGCGGATCGTGCGGCGGGCCATAGCCCTCGATATGCACCGGCATTCCGATCGCCCTTGCCGCGTTCTCGGCCGCCGCGACCAGTTCAAGATAGTCTTCGAGCGCCTCTACCGGCGGCATGAACACGCAGAGCCGCCCGTCGCGCGGCTCGACCGAGAGTGCGGTGCGCACCGCGCCGCCGATCTCGGTGATTTCCTGCTCGACCCGGTCCTGCTGCCCAGTCGCCGCCGTGAACGACACCGCTTGCTGGCGGCGTGCCATTTCATCGGCGCCTTCCAGCTCGGCCGGAGCCGCGATGGGCAGGATCGCCTCGCGCGCCGGCAGCGGGCCGCGTGGCAGCGACGGATCGACCGGCACGATATAGGGGAACTGCGCCGGCGGCACATAGGGCAGCGTGCCGAGCGGCAAGCGATAGCCGACGGGTGAATCGCCCGGCACCAGGAACAACCGGCCACGCCGGGTCTTCCACTTTTCCGAACGCCAGCGCGGACCAGACGCCTGGCTGTTCCAGCGCTGCACCGGCAGCACATAGCCGGACGGCTTGGTTAGCCCGCGCTCGAACACTTTCGCCATGCGGCTGCGCTCTTCCGGATCCTCCAGCTTGGAGTTGGACGGATCGACATTGTCCGGCAACTTGCCTTCCTTGAGCAGCCACTCGGCCGGATCCTCAAAGGCTTCTCTGACCATGGATTTTTCGATGCCGAGTTCGCCTGCAATCGCGGTCAGCAGGCTTTCGGCCTGTTTCGGGCCGACATCGGCCTCGCTCTTTTCCCGCGCGATCAGCGACGGGTCGCTCCACACCGGCTCACCATCGGCGCGCCAATAGAGCGAGAAGGTCCAGCGCGGCAGGCTCTCGCCCGGATACCATTTGCCCTGGCCGTAGTGGAGAAAGCCACCCGGCGCGAAGCGCTCGCGCAGCTTCCGGATCAATGCATCGGCTTTTTCGCGTTTGGTCGGCCCGACGGCGGCGGTGTTCCACTCGGCCGACTCGAAATCGTCGATCGACACGAAGGTCGGCTCGCCGCCCATCGTCAGCCGCACATCCCCTTCCGAAAGCGCGGCATCGACCTTGTTGCCAAGCGCATCGAGCGCCTGCCAGCTTTCATCCGAGAACGGCTTGGTGATGCGCGGATGTTCGGCGATGCGATCGACCCGCATCTCGAAGCCGAATTCGACATTGGCAAAGCTCGCCATGCCGGAAATGGGTGCGGCATTGCGAAAATGCGGCGTGGCGGCGAGCGGCACGTGGCTCTCGCCGGTGAGCAGGCCGGAGGTCGGGTCGAAGCCGATCCAGCCGGCGCCGGGAAGATAGACCTCGCACCAGGCATGCAAATCGGTGAAGTCGACGGCGGTTCCCGGCGGTCCGTCCAACGCGACGAGATCCGGCTTGAGCTGGATCAGGTAGCCGGAGACGAAGCGCGCGGCGATGCCGAGATTGCGCAGGATCTGCACCAGCAGCCAGCTCGAATCCCGACACGAACCTTTTTTCGCGGCCAGCGTCTCTTCCGGCGAGAACACGCCGGTCTCCATGCGCACGATATAGGCGATCTCGCGCTGCAGCCGGGCATTGAGATCGACGAGGAAATTGACGGTGTTTTTTGCGCTGCGCTCGATAGTCCCAAGCAAGGCCGAAAGCAGCGGACCGGCCGGCTCCGGCGTGCGGTAGATGGCGAGATCGTCGCGGATCTCTTCCGGGTACTCGAACGGAAACGCCTCGGCCGATGGCTCGACGAAGAAATCGAACGGATTGTACACCGTCATGTCGGCGACGAGATCGACCTCGATCTTCAGTTCCGTCACCGGCTCGGGAAAAACGAAACGAGCCAGGAAGTTGCCGTAAGGGTCCTGCTGCAGATTGACGAAGTGGTTCGCCGGCTCGACCTTCAGCGAATGACTCAACACCTTGGTGCGGGAATGCGGCGCCGGCTGCAGCCTGATGATTTGCGGCCCGAGAACCACCGGCCGGTCATATTTGTAATGGGTCAGATGATAGACGGCTGCCAGAATTGCCATGGGGCCCCGGAATTCAGCGTTTCAAACGATTTCGCTGAACCCTGACACAAATGGCGGCCATTCTCCAAGCAGAGATGTTGCGGTGCACCTAATTTAAGCGGGTGTGCCGGCTTAGAAAAACGCCTGGATTCCCGTCTGCGCCCGTCCCAGGATCAGCGCATGCACGTCATGCGTGCCCTCATAGGTGTTGACGGTTTCCAGATTCTGCGCGTGGCGCATGACGTGGTAGCCGATCTGGATGCCGTTGCCGCCATGCATGTCGCGGGCCTGGCGGGCGATGTCGAGCGCCTTGCCGCAATTGTTGCGCTTGACGATCGAGATCATTTCCGGCGCCATCTTGCCTTCATCCAGCAACCGTCCGACGCGCAGGCTAGCCTGCAATCCGAGCGCGATCTCGGTCTGCATGTCGGCGAGCTTCTTCTGGTAAAGCTGCGTGCCGGCCAGCGGCTTGCCGAACTGCTTGCGGTCGAGGCCGTACTGGCGGGCGCGATGCCAGCAATCTTCCGCGGCGCCCATCGAACCCCAGGAAATGCCGAAGCGGGCCCGGTTGAGGCAGCCAAACGGACCGCCGAGGCCCTTGGCGTTCGGCAGCAGCGCGTCCTCGCCGACCTCGACACCTTCCATCACCACCTCGCCAGTGATCGAAGCCCGCAGCGACAGCTTGCCGCCGATCTTCGGTGCCGAAAGCCCCTTCATGCCCTTTTCCAGCACAAAACCGCGGATCTGGTTGTCATGCGCTGAAGATTTTGCCCAGACGACGAACACATCGGCGACCGGCGAGTTGGAAATCCACATCTTCGAGCCGGAGAGCCTGTAGCCATTGGCGGTCTTCTCGGCGCGCGTCTTCATGCCGCCCGGGTCGGAGCCGGCATCGGGCTCGGTCAGGCCAAAACAGCCGATCCATTCGCCGCTGGCGAGCTTGGGCAGGTACTTCTTGCGCTGCTCTTCCGAGCCATAGGCATAGATCGGATACATCACCAGCGACGACTGCACGCTCATCATCGAGCGATAGCCGGAATCGACGCGCTCCACTTCGCGCGCCACCAGTCCGTAGGTCACGTAGTTGGCACCAAGCCCGCCAAACTCCTCGGGAATGTTGATGCCGAGCAGGCCGGCCTCGCCCATTTCGCGAAAGATCGCCGTGTCGAAGGTCTCGTTGAGATAGGCGTCCTCGATCCGCGGCGCGAGTTTGTCGGCGGCGAAGGCCGCGGCACCGTCACGCACCATGCGCTCGTCTTCCGAAAGCTGGTCCTCGATCAGGAACGGGTCTTCCCAGACGAATACATTCTTGTCGGCGGCCATGGCTCTCTCCCAATCAATGCATGTCGCCCAAAAGATTCAGCGGTTTTGCGACATGCATGAAGCAAAATCTTGGCCCGGCTTATCGACCCGCGGCCCGAAAAAATCAAACGAAATTGCGTCGCCGATCAATGAGCGATAGTAATGGATCATGAGTGTCCAGCGCCGCCTTTTGCCCAACATCAGCGCCCTTGCCGCCTTCGAGGCAGTGGCCCGCCTCGGCAGTTTCACCGCCGCCGCCCAGGAACTCGATCTGACCCAGGGCGCGGTCAGCCGGCAGATCAGATTGCTGGAAGATCAGTTCGGCCGTCGGCTGTTCGAACGCGACAGCCGCAATGTCAGGCTGTCGACGGCGGGCGAAATCTACGCCGATGCGGTGCGGTCAGCGCTCGGCCAATTGCGTGACGCCGCCCTTGGATTGATGAGCAATCGGCATAGTGGCATCCTGAACCTTGCCATCTTGCCGACCTTCGGCACGCGCTGGCTGATGCCGATGATCCCCGATTTCGTCGAAACCAATCCCGATATCACCATCAACTTCGTCACTCGCGTCGGCCGCTTCGACTTCGCCCGCGAGCGGCTGGATGCCGCCATTCACTACGGCCTGCCGGACTGGCCGGAGGCCGACTCGACGCTCTTGGTGCGCGAAACGGTGGCGCCGGTCGTGTCGCCCGAATTCCTCGCCGGCCGCGCCATCGCCGCACCGGCCGATATCGGTCGCTTGCCGCTGCTGCATATGACGACGCGGCCGGGCGCCTGGACCGAATGGTTCGAGCACCAGGGCCTGAGCGCGCCGACCGGACCGGGCATGCAGTTCGAACAGTTCGGCACCGCCGCTCAGGCCTGCATGGCGGGGCTCGGCGTGGCGCTTTTGCCGCTGATCCTCATCGCAGGCGAATTGCAGCGCGGCCAGCTGGTGCCAGCACCCGGCCAGCCGATGCAAAGCCGCAGCGCCTACTATCTCGTCGTCCCGCACGACAAGCGCGGCCATCCGCCGGTCGCCAGCTTTCGCGACTGGCTGCTGACGCATCTGTCCGAATAGCTATTTCCGCTTCAACGCATCGGCCAGAGCCGCGCCGAACGCACCTTGCTGCGCCGGCCGTTCCGGCTGACGCTGCGGTGCGGACGAACGCGGCGCTGGCTTGCCACCCGTGGTGTCCCGTGGCCCGCCTCTCGATGCGCCGCCCTCGCCGCCATCCTTGCGCATGGACAGGGCGATGCGCTTGCGCTTGATGTCGACATCGACGACGCGCACCTTGACCACGTCGCCCGCCTTGACCACCTCATGCGCGTCCTTGATGAAACGGTCGGCCAGTTGCGAGACATGCACCAGCCCATCCTGATGCACGCCGATATCGACGAAGGCGCCGAAGGCAGCGACATTGGTGACGGTGCCTTCCAGCAGCATGCCGGGCTTCAAATCCTTGATGTCGTCGACGCCGTCGGCGAAGGTCGCCGTCTTGAACCCGGGGCGCGGATCGCGGCCGGGCTTTTCCAGCTCCGCCAGGATGTCGCGCACCGTCGGCAAGCCGAAACGCTCGTCGACGAAGACACGCGGATCGAGTGCCTTCAGCGCGGCACTGTCGCCCATCAGCGAGCGCAAGTCACGGCCGCAGGCGGCGACGATCTTCTTGGCCACGCCATAGGCTTCCGGATGCACCGACGAAGCGTCGAGCGGCTCGCTGCCATTGGCAATGCGCAGGAAGCCGGCGGATTGCTCGAACGCGCGAGGTCCAAGGCGGGACACCTTGAGCAGATCCTTTCGGCTGGCGAAGGGGCCGGTCGCGTCGCGATGCGCGACGATGGCGTCGGCGAGCGACGCGCCAAGGCCCGAAACGCGGGCCAGCAGTGGCGCCGAGGCCGTATTGAGATCGACGCCGACGGCATTGACCGCATCCTCGACCACCGCTTCCAGAGAGCGGCCAAGCCGGTACTGGTCGACATCGTGCTGGTACTGGCCGACGCCGATCGACTTCGGCTCGATCTTGACCAGCTCGGCCAGCGGATCCTGCAGGCGTCGGGCGATCGACACCGCGCCACGCAGCGACACGTCGAGACCGGGGAATTCCGCCGCCGCCGTCGCCGATGCCGAATAGACCGAGGCGCCGGCCTCGCTGACGATCACCTTGAGCGGCTTCGGCCCACCATCCGCAGGCATATCGGACAGCATGTCGGCGACCAGCTTTTCGGTCTCGCGGCTGCCGGTGCCATTGCCGATCGAAATCAGCTCTACCTTGTGCAGGCGAATGAGCTTGGCCAGCTCCGCCTGCGTGCCGCGCACATCGTTCCTGGGCGGAAACGGATAGACGGTCGTCGTCGTCAGCACCTTGCCGGTGCCGTCGACCACCGCCACCTTGACGCCGGTGCGGATGCCGGGGTCGAGCCCCATGGTGGCGCGCGAGCCGGCGGGCGCGGCCAGCAGCAAATCCTTGAGGTTGCGGGCGAAGACGTGGATTGCTTCCTCTTCCGCCCGCTCGCGCAGATCCCGCATCAGGTCGAGCGTCAGGTGCAGCGAGAGTTTTATGCGCCAGGTCCAGCCCGCCACCTCCATCAGCCAGCGGTCGCCCGGCAGGCTGCCGCCGATGGCATAGGCGTTGGCGATCATCCGCTCGACCGGCTTCACCGGTGACGTGTCGTCGGCATCGACCTCGATGTCGAGCGACAGCACTTCCTCGTTGCGGCCGCGCAGCATCGCCAGCGCGCGATGGCTCGGCACATTTGCCCAGCGCTCGACATGGTCGAAATAATCGGAGAATTTCGCGCCGGCCTCCTGTTTGCCGTCGACAACCCGGGCTCGCATGAAGGCGCGTTCCTTCATGTAGGTGCGCAATTTGCCGACCAGGTCGGCATTCTCGGCGAACTGTTCCGACAGGATGTCGCGCGCGCCTTCGAGTGCTGCCTTGGCGTCGGCTACCTCTTCGGTGACATAGGCCAGCGCCAGTTCGGCCGGGACCAGCGAACGGTCGGCGAGGATGGCTTCGGCCAGCGGCCCCAGCCCGCGCTCCCTGGCGATCTCGGCTTTGGTCCGTCGCTTGGGCTTGTAGGGCAGATAGATATCTTCCAGCTCCGCCTTGGTGGTGGCGGCGGTGATCTTGCCTTCAAGCTCGTCGGTCAGCTTGCCCTGCTCGCGGATGGAACCAAGGATGGTGTCGCGGCGCGCATCGAGCTCGCGCAGATAGACGAGACGCTCCGAAAGCAGGCGCAATTGCGTGTCGTCCAGCCCGCCCGTCACTTCCTTGCGGTAGCGCGCCACGAACGGCACCGTCGCGCCCTCGTCGAGCAGTTCGATCGCCGCCGCCGCCTGTTCGGGCCGCGCGGTGATCTCGGCCGCGATGATGGCTGCAATGCGCTTGATGTCGGATGCCATGTCGTTCCTGCTCTCGTCGAAAAGAGCGGCGACCATAGGCGCAGACATTCAGTCCGCCAACCGCCGCGTTTTCATCAGCCCGGCGGGTCCACAGGAAAGCACGCGCTCGCGCGCTATTGTGGCGGCTTGGGAAGGATCAGACCATCCGGCTCAGCGCGTCGAGGAAGGCGACGATCTCGATATCGAGCGGATCGTTGACCGGCTCCGGCTGCGACGACATCTTGGCGATCACCACTTCGGTCCTCGGATCGACATAGAGCCATTGGCCGTGGATGCCGATGCCGCAATAGGCGCCGCTCGGCAGACCCGTCTGGTACCATTTGTTGCGATAACGACCCTTGGGAAACAGCGGCAGCATCGCGCCGCGCTGCCAGGCATCCGTGCTGCCGCCGGTGCTGGTGGTGTCGCGCACCCAGGCTTCGGGCACGATGCGCCGGCCATTGGCCATGCCGCCTTGCCGCATCATCTCGCCGACACGCGCGAGGTCGCGTGGCGTCACCGAAATGCCGCCGGCGGTGCGCGCCGTGCCCTCCATGTCGACGCCGATCGAGGCTTCGCTGACGGCGCCAAGCGGCAGCCACAGCTTCTCGCGCATCAGGTCGGTGAAACGCTGGCCGGAGGCGCGCTCGAGCAGGATGCCGAGCAGGTCGGAATTGGGCGAGCGGTAGCGGAAGGTCTGGCCATGCGGCTCGGCAAGGCGCTGCAAGGTCAGGATGAATTCGCGCAGGCTTTCGGTGCCGCCGCCCGGGTTCCACAATGTCGCCCGGCGATAACGGGCAAAGGCACTTTCCGGATCGAGATAGGCTTCCTCGAAATCGAGACTGACACTCATGTCGAGCACGTGCCGCACGCTGGCATCGCCATAGACCGAACCGACGGCTTCCGGGATGTAGGCCGCCACCGGCGCTTCCGGGTCGAACACCCCCTCGCCTTCCAGTATGCCGGCGACGATGGCGGTCAGCGACTTGCTGATCGAAAAGATGATGTGGCGGGCGCCGAAATCCATATGCGGCGCAAACCAGTCGCCGATGACCTTGCCGCCCTTCATCACCGTCAGCGCGTCGGTGCTCGAGCGGGCGAGAAATTCAGCCACCGTCTCCGGCGCACTGGCGATCGTAATTTTGTCACCGAGCAGGCCGCTGATATCCCGCACCGGCGCCTCGACACCATCAGGCGCTGCCGCCACGGGCGCCGTCGGCACCAGTTCGCCGAGATTCTGGAACGACCACCGGTTGAACGGGTTTTCGCGCCAGTTGGCGAGCAGCACCTCATTGCGACGGAAGCCGTATCGGGTCTCGAACGCGGTCTTGCCGGTCATGGCGCTTCCTTCCAAGTCTTCTTTGGGTTTCTTAGAGGCTGTTTCGAAACTCGCTCCGGTGAGTCATATGGCGGTGGTTTCGAGAACCGGAGCGGAGCGGACATTCGGGTCCGTGAGCACCGGAAGTGCAGAAAACGCCGCTAGATGGCCGCTGGAGTGAGTTTCCAAACAGCCTCTCAGTCGAGCGCGGCGGCGATGGTGTGCACGGCCTTCACCGTCGCCACCGAATAGCCGACATTGCTGAAATCCGGAAAGGTCGAAAGCTTCACCACGACCATCCGGGTGTTCCAGTCGATGTGGATCATCTGTCCGAACACGCCCCGGCACATCAGAGCGCGCGAGCGCGGATCCTCGATCCAGAACTGGTTGCGGTAGCTGCCTTCGGGCAGGCTGGGATTGAAGTCGGGGCCGTGCCTGCCGTTGCGCGTCGCCTCGATCCAGTCGGCCGGCACCACGCCGCCGCCATTGTCGAGGATCAACTGGCCGAAGCGGCCATAGTCGCGCAGCGTCGCGTTGAAGCCGCCATCGGCGACCGCATAGCCGGCGCTGTCGACGGTGAAACAGGCGCTTTCATCAGCGCCGAGCTTTTGCCAGAGCTCTTCCGAAACCAGCTGCGGTAGACGCTTGCCCGTTACCCGCTCCATGATGAAGGCGAGCACATCGGTCTCGATCGAGCGATATTCGAAGGCAGCACCATGCGGGCGGATCGTTTCCGTGAGGCCGAGGATCAGATCGAACATGTGCGAGGGCCAACGAAAGGCCGGATCGCTGCCCGGCGGCACCGGTTTCCAGCCGGTCGCGACATCGACCTGACCGATGTCCGAATAACGGTCGGTATACGCCTCGGAAAAACGCACCCCGCTCGTCATGTCGAGCACGTGCTGGACGCTAGCTCCCGCCCATCCGGTGACGCTGAGTTCCGGCAGGTAGTCGGTCACCGGCCTGGCCGGACCGATCAGGCCGCGGCCGACCAATATGCCGAACACCGAGCCGGTGACCGATTTCGCCATCGATTGCGACAGATGCAGCGACCGCTCGCCCATGCCGTTGAAATAGCGCTCATAGGCTATCCTGCCGTCCTTGAGCACCAGGAAGCCGTCCGTATAGGTCTCGTCGAGCAGCCCGGCGAGCGTCGTCGGCGCCCCCGTGCTGTCTTCGACCGCCAGCCCGTCGAGATCGACCTCGGCGCGGTCGAAACGGTGGCGATGGCCATTGCCGCGCCAGACTTCGGCGGTCGGCAGGAATTCGCGGATATGCTGGAACGCCCAGCGGTTCCACGGCGGCCGGTCCCAGTCGAGCTTGGGCAGCACCATGGCGGGCGGCGAGCCCTGCATGATCGGCGGCCGCGGATCGGAATTGCGATAGGATTCCATGAAAGCCAGGCCCCGGTGAACATCAAAACGGACCCGGCGGCGTGTGCCGCCGGGTCCGTCGAACGCAGTTACTTCTGCAGTTCGGTCCAGATCTTGGTGTAGATCTCCTGGATTTCCGGAGCACACATCTGCTGCAACTCGGCATGCGGCTTGTCGGCCGCCGGAATGACAACTTCCGGTGCATCCTTCATGTCGGCAGGCATGTACTTGTCCGATCCGGTGATGGCGTTGGCGTAGCGGTGAAAAGCCGAGAGACCTGCTGCGTTTTCCGGATCCATGATGAAGTTCTGGAACAGCTTGGCGTTCTCGACATTCTTGGCTTCCTTCAGAACGACCACATTGTCGCTCCACAGGCCAAAGCCTTCTTTCGGATAGTTGTAGTGGATGGCCGGGTTGGCCAGCCGCTGGCGCAGCGCCGATCCGTTCCAGTCGCTGGTCGCCTTGAAATCGCCGGCGCCCATCTTTTCGATGGTGTTGTACTCCATCGCGATCCAGTTCGGCTTGGCCGCGACAAGCGTGTCGCGCACCTTCTTCAGCACTTCCTTGTCGGTGGTGCACTGCTGGCCGCCGACATACTTGATCGCGGCGAAGATCACGTCGTTCATTTCGGGAACGACATTGACCTTGCCCTTCAGCTCGTCGGGTGTGTTGAAGATGATGCCCCAGCTGTCGGCCGGTCCCTTGTAGGCGTCGGTGTTGACGACCACGCCGACCGTGCCCAAAGCCCACGGCACCGAATATTTGCGGCCCGGGTCGAAATCGGGATTGGCCCATTCCGGCGCGACATTCTTGAAGTTCTCCATCTTGCCCGGATCGGTCTCCAGAACGAGGCCTTCCTTGATCCAGATCGGCACGTAGGTCTGTGACGGAACCGCGATGTCGAAACCGGTGCCGCCCTGGCGAACCTTGGCAAGTGCGGTGTCGTTGGAATCGTAGTCGGTGATGGTCACCTTGATGTTGTATTTCGCTTCGAACTTCTTGATCACGTCGGGGCTGGTGTAGTTGCCCCAATTGTAGATGTTCAGTTCGCCATCGGCGCGAGCCAGGCTCGTCGATGCGAGCAGCGCCAACCCCATGGCGGTCGCTGTTGTCTTCCAGTTCATGGTGTTAACTCCCATTTTTCAGATTTAGTCGCGTTTCCTGCTGATGAAGAAGAACAACGTCACGATAGCGACCGACAAGAGCAGGAACACGGTCGATATCGCGTTTATCTCAGGTGTTATGCCGCGGCGTATCTGGCCGAGCATGTAGGTGGGTAGCGTATCCTGGCCGCCCGATTTGACGAATTCCGTGATGACAACATCGTCGAGCGAGATGACGAAGGCCAGCATCAGTCCGGCCAGAATGCCGGGCCACAGCAGCGGCAGCGTGATGCGCCTGAAGGTTCGCCACGGCGTCGCATAAAGATCAGCGGCGGCACGCTCCAGCGTCAGGTCCATGTTCTCGAGCCGCGCCCGGATCGGCAGATAGGCGAAAGGAATGCAGAAAGCCGTGTGCGCGGCGATCAGGTAACCAAGGCCGGAGTAACCGGTGAATATCTTGATGCGCGAGAAGAAGATCAGCAGCGCCACGCCGGTGACGATCTCGGGCACCATCAGCGGCTGGTTGATCGCCGCGTATTTGAACGTCAGACCCGGATAGGGGGCCGTGCGTGTCGTGGCGAGCGCGGCCATGGTGGCGAAGATGGTCGAGAACATCGCCGCGATGGCGCCGATCTGGAACGAGCGCAGTGTCGCATCGATGACCTGGGTGTTTTGCCACGCCGACTGGAACCATTTGAACGAGAAGCCGCCCCATTCGGAGGTCGATGTCGCGGCGTTGAAGGCGTAGATGACCAGCACGACGATCGGCAGGTAGAGCACGATAAAGCAGGTCGCGGCGATCGTCGTGAAACCCGGCTGATGCTTGATGGAAAAGCGATTAGCCATGACGCACCCCCGACTTGCCGGCGTTGCGCACATAGGCAAGCAGCGCCACCATGACGATGATCATGACCGCGATCGACAGCGCCGAGCCAAGTGGCCAGTTGCGGCCTTGTCCGAACTGCAATTCGATCAGGTTGGACAGCATCATGTTCTTGCCGCCGCCAAGCACGCTTGGCGTCACATAGGCGCCGAGTGCCGGAATGAAGACCAGGATGGAGCCGGCGATGACGCCGGGTTTGACCAGCGGGAAAATGATCTTCCGCAGCACCTTGAAGCGTGTCGCGTAGAGGTCATAGCCCGCCTCGACCAGCCGGAAATCGAGCTTTTCCATGCTGGCGTAGATCGGCAGCACCATCAGCGGCAGGTAGACATAGGCCATGCCGATCAGGATCGCCGTATCGGTGTAGAGAATCTGGATCGGCGACGAGATGATGCCGAGCTTGAGCAGGATCGTGTTGATGATGCCTTCGTTGCGGATGATCTGCAGCACCGCGAAGGTGCGGATCAGAAGGTTGGTCCAGAACGGTATGGTGATCAGGAACAGCCAGAGATCGCGGGTCTTTTCGCTGCGCGTCGCCATGAAATAGGCGGTCGGGAAGCCAAGCGCCAACGTGGCGATTGTCGTCACCACCGCAAGCTTGATCGAGCGCAGGAAGATGGTGACGTGGGCGGCGGCAACGGAAAGCGTGTCGTCAAAGATATCGCGCTCTAGAAACACCGCTATCCAGGCTTCCGGCGAGAATTGCCACTTCACGTCACCATAGGAACCTGGCGTCAGGAACGAATAGACGAGCACGATCAGCAACGGGCCGGTCGCGGCGAGAAAAATGATCAACAGCGCGGGCGCTGACAAAAGCCAGCGGTCACGGATATCGCGCCGTTCCGCTGCCTTGGCGACTTCCTCTGCGGTCGCCATCGTCAGTCCTTCAAGACCTGAGCGGCGTCGCCGCCAATCAGGATGCCGACCTTGCCGCCCTGGACGATTCCGTCGCCGGTGCCGCGACTGTTCTGGCGCCGCACGATGAAGGGCTCACCATCGGCAAGGCGCAGATGGAAATGCGTGTCGGTACCGAGATAGACGATGTTCTCGACCATGCCCGACAGCGAAGCGCCGGAGTTGGCGGCGCTCAACTGCGCATGTTCGGGGCGCACGACGATGGTAACCTTGCCCTGGGGAACCAGGCCCTCCGGCAGCGAGGCCGGGATTTCCGTGCCCGACGACAGTTTTACCGTTGCCCGGCCTCCCGAGACACCAACCACCTCAGCCTTGAGGAAGTTCGACTCGCCGATGAAATCGGCGACGAAGCGTTCCGACGGCCGGTCATAGATGTCGCGCGGCGAGCCGACCTGCAGGATCTTGCCCGACGACATCACCGCGATGCGGTCCGACATGGTCAGCGCTTCTTCCTGGTCGTGGGTGACGAAGATGAAGGTGATACCGGTCTCGTGCTGCAGCCGCTTCAGTTCGATCTGCATTTCCTTGCGCAGCTTGTAGTCGAGCGCGGAGAGCGGCTCATCGAGCAACAGCACCTTGGGCTGCGGCGCCAAGGCGCGAGCCAGCGCCACGCGCTGCTGCTGGCCGCCGGAGATCTGGCTGGTGCGGCGCGCGCTGAGCGCTTCCATCTTGACCAGCTTCAACATCGCGTCGACGCGCGCCTTGATCTCGGCCTTCGGTTTGCCCAGCATCTCTAGGCCAAAGCCGATATTCTCGGCGACCGTCATGTGCGGAAACAGCGCATAGGACTGGAAGACGGTGTTGACCGGCCGTTTGAACGGCGGCAACGGCGCGATGTCCTGGCCATAGAGCAGGATTTCGCCGGCGGTTGGAAAGTCGAAGCCGGCAATCAGCCGCAGTAACGTCGTCTTTCCACAGCCGGACGGGCCGAGCAGCGTGAAGAACTCATTCTCGCGGATGGATACTGAGACCGTGTCGAGGGCAGCGACTTGCCCCTCTCCTGATCCGAAAATTTTGCTTACTTTGACAACTTCAATCGCATTCCGATCCGGTTTGTCCGGCACGATTACGCCTCACTGTTGACCCCGCTCTTGCTGGCGGAGTTGTCCCCTGTTTGATGTGAACACAAGGCCGGTATGTTGGCAAGCCCGGCATTGAATCACAGTTCAATTCGTAGTTTTGGCTAGCAAGCCTCATGCCATCGTCAGGCCTGATAGGTAAGCTTGCCGCCACAGATCGTCGTCACCGGATGCACCTTGTGCAACGCCTCCGGCGCGGTCGCCTCGATATCGGCCGAGAGCACCACCAGATCGGCCATGTAGCCGGGTCTTATCAAGCCTTTGCGGTGCTCGGCGAACTCGGCATAGGCGCCTTCGACGGTGTAACCGGCGAGGGATTCATGCAGCGAGAAACTCTGGTCCGGGTCGCCTTCTGCCCACGGCTTGCGCAACACTGCCGCCTGAATGCCCAGGATCGGATCGACCGGCGACACCGGCCAGTCCGACGCGAAGACGACACGCGCGCCGGCATCCTTCAAGGTCCGCCAGGCATAGCTCAACGGCCAACGGGCCGGCCCGATGCGCGATATGGTTGGCTCCAGTGGAAAATCCATGGCGCCAGGCGGGTGCGGCGGCTGCATGGAGGCGATGACGCCGAGTTCGGCGAAACGCGGAACGTCGGCGGTGGTGGTGACCTCGATGTGCTCAATCCGGTGGCGGCTGTCGCGCTTGCCGTTGGCTTTCTGTGCCGCCTCATAGCCGTCAAGGACAGCCCGCACGGCGCCGTCGCCGATCGAATGCACGGCGATCTGCAGCCCGCGTCTGTCGACAGCGACAGCCAGATCGATGAATTGTTGCGGCGTGAACAGCGGCTCGCCCACCCAGTCGGGACGGTCGGCATAGGGCTCGACCATGACAGCCGTCCAGGAATCGAGCACCCCGTCGTAGAACACCTTGACCATGCCCGACGACAGCCACTCGCTGTTGTAGCGCTCGGCCATGTCGGACGCCTTGTCGAGCATGTCGAGCGTCATGAAATTCTTGTAGTGGAACGGTATCTGCACGCGGCAGGGCAGCCCTTCCTCGGCTTCGATCTCGGCCAGCAGCTCAAGCTGATAGAGATTGCCGTCCATGTTCTGGATCGAGGTGATGCCATGGCGCGCGCACCAGGCCAGCCCGCGCCGCATGATATCGCGGTCGGCGGCCCGCTCGGCCGCGGTCGGCATCGGGTCCGGCTCGCCGCCGGTGGCCAGGCCCAGCCGCACCCGGCTTTCGCCGGCAAGGTCAAGCACCGGACCGAACGCTTCGCCCTCGCGCAATTCGCCGCCAGCCAGACCATCATCGCCCATGACGATCTCGTTGCCCGGGCCGAGCGTACACCCATGCAGGATGCCGGCCATTTCCAGCGCCCGGGTGTTGGCCCACATTGTGTGATGGTCGGGCGCCGCCATGCAGAAGGGGCGATCGGGCAAAATGGCGTCGAGATGGTGACGCGTCACCCGCTCGCTGCCGAGCACGGTGTAGTCGACGCCCTGCCCGACCAGCATTTTCGCATCCGGCCGCGTTGGCGCATAATCGCGGATCGCCTTTTGCAGCGCCTCGAACCCGTGAATACCCGTGAGCTGGAGGTGAGCAAGTTCAGCCCCGCCTGAAAACAGATGCATGTGGGCTTCGATGAAGCCCGGGATCACTGAACCGCCCTTGGCGTCGATGATCTTGGTGGCCGGTCCCTTGAGCTCTTCGATGGAGGCGCGGCTGCCAATGGCGATGATGGCGCCGTCCTTGACGGCAACAGCCTCGGTGGCGGGATTGCCATCGTCCATGGTCAGAACACGACCGTTGATGACGATCAGATCAGCATTATGACCCGCACCCGTGACAGACATCGCGACTCCGCGCTTTTGACGACTGACTGAGACCGACAACCCTGTGCTCACGACCGGCCACTCCACTGGAGCGGCGCTATGGGACAAAAAAATGATGCCAGCGCGCTGTCTTCGAAATTCCCCTTGTTATCCCTAAGGACAGCGTGGATAAAGAATGCGACTAATTATTCGCGTTTGTCAACATGCGGAATTTGGAATGTATTGTGGACAACACCCTGCGCATGTGTTGGGACCGGGCGGGGAACGGGGACATCAGGCAGTGAAGCGCAGTCTCGACCGCAAAACCAGGATAGCGCTCGAACCGCGCAAGCAGCCGCGACAACAACGGTCGAGCAAGGTGGTCGACAGGATTCTGGACGCGGCCCTGATCTTGACGCGGGAGCAAGGAACCAAGACGCCGACGACGCTCGCCATTGCGCAGCGCGCAGGCTTGTCGGTCGGTTCGGTCTACCAATACTTTCCCAACAAGGAAGCCATTCTTCTGGACCTCGCCCGGCGCTGGCTGTCATCCTTTCCCGAGGTGATCGCGAAGCGCATCAAGGTCGCCCCGCCCACCAACCGCGAAGAGTTTCGGCAGGAAGTGCGCAAGCTCTTCATCGACACGTCCAGGCTCTATCTCGAAAACGCCAGCCTGATGCCGGTGATCGAGGCTATTTCAGGCAACGCCGACCTCAGGCCGATCCAGAACGAATATGACGACCAGATCATCGCCCTCTACGCCGCATGGCTGCAGCATGTGAACCCGGCTCTTGAAGACAAGATCGCCGGCCGGCTCGGCGTGGTGATGATGGAGGTCGGGCACGTCTGCCGGCTTGTGGGGCTGAAAAAAGATCGCAGGACGTTCGACCTCATCGAAGACGATGTGGAAACTATGTGGCTCGCTCTGGTGAGCCCCTATCTCGATCTTGACTGATTTCGCACTTCGAGAGGAATTCTATGAAGACTGTCTATTCGCCGCTTCATGCTGGCCATGCTGGCCAAATGGAACTTGTCACAAGCGCCATCGTGCCGGGTTTCGAAAAGCCTTCGCGGGCCGAATTCATCAGGGGGCGGGTCGAAAGCGAGAAACTGGGTCCGATCGTCCCGCCGCTTGAGCACGAACTTGCCGCCGCCAAGCGCGTCCACAAGGCCGACTACATCGACTTCCTGCCGACGGTCTGGCCGCAATGGACGGAAGCCGGTTTCAAGGGCTCGGCGATGCCGTTCACATGGCCGACGCGCGGCCTGCGCGGCGACGTGCCGCCAAAGCGTATCGACGCCCTGCTCGGTTACTATTCCTTCGATGCCGGCGCCACCTTCGTCGAAGGCACATGGGCCGCGATCAAGTCGTCCTATGACGTGGCGCTGACCGCCGCCGGCCTGGTCAAGGGCGGTGAGGCATCAGCCTTCGCGCTCTGCCGCCCGCCCGGCCATCATGCGGGAGCAGGATTCATGGGCGGCTATTGCTTCATCAACAACGCCGCCGTCGCCACGCAATGGTTCCGCGACCAGGGCGCCAGCCGTGTGTCCATCCTCGATGTCGACTACCATCATGGCAACGGCACGCAGGAGATCTTCTATGACCGCGCCGACGTGCAGGTCCTCAATCTGCATGGCGATCCGATGGTCGAATATCCCTTCTTCCTCGGCCATGCCGACGAACGCGGCGAAGGCCAAGGCGAAGGCTTCAACATCAACTATCCGATGCCCGTCGGCACCGGCTGGGACGCCTGGAATGCCTCGCTTGAAGATGCCTGCGCCAGGCTTGCCGCTTACGCGCCGGACGTCGTCGTCGTCTCGCTCGGCGTCGACACTTTCGAGAAGGACCCGATCAGCCAGTTCAAGCTGAAGACATCAGACTATCCCAAGATCGGCCGCCGCATCGCGAAGCTTGGCCTGCCGACACTGTTCGTCATGGAAGGCGGCTACGCCGTCGAGGAGATCGGCGTCAATGCCGTCGGCGTGCTGACCGGTTTCGAGGGCAGATAAACACCTGTCGCCCAAGAGCGTGCAGCGGTTTTGGGGCAACGACAGGCATAAGCAAGACGGGGGACCGGGCAGCGTTGCTGCCCGGCTCTCGCGATCAGGTCGCGTTGCCGGTGCCCGGCACGACCGCTGCTGCAGCTGCCTTGCGTGAGCGGCCGAGATAGTAGACCACCGCCGCCGCGACGACGCCGGCTGCCAGGATGCCCACCGCCAGCACCGGCCGATACCAGAACCAGGCGATGGCGATCGTCGTCGTGCCGACCAGGATCGCCAGGAAAAAGGCGATGATGCCGGTCCCCATCCGCGCCATGCTGCCGAGGAACGGGATGACGTCGAGGATCACGCCGATCGGGCTGAGGAACAAGGCAAAGCCGATGGTCAGCAGCAGCAGGCCGGCGGCGCGCAGCAGCCAGGTGATCAGCGTGTTCTCGGAGACCGCTTCGGCGAACATCTTGTCGGCCGGGACAGTGCCGGGGTCGACCATCAGCAATTCGTCGCCGGCCAACGTCTGGTAAGGTTCGAACCGGCTGCCGGCCTGGCGCGCCACGATGCTGACCACGCCTAGCGGCGCCAGTTCGTAGCCGATGCGGTAGTCGCCCAGCGCTGGCGCTGTCGTGTCGGCACCGAGATAGATCTTGCCGTCGACGATGCCGAGCGGCCTGGTGCCGGTATAGGCAGCCTTTATCGCGGCCGACTGATTGGCCGACAGCGAATAATCCTTGTCACCTTCGATACGATCGAGCACGGGCGTGTCGAGCGTGAAAGCGCCAAGCTTGCCTTCCGGAATCTGGAAAGTCCGGCTGTGGATCGCCATCGGTGGATTCTGGTGGCCGTCCGGCTTCTTGAAATCCGACGAGTCGATCTGGCTGTCGTCCCATACCTTCGAATAGCTGTAGGTGGTCACCGTCTCTTCGCCGCCGCCAAGTTTCTTGGTGGTCTCGGATTTGGACTCTTCCTTCCACTGATACATCTCGACGTCGCGCGAAAGTCGCAGCCCTTGCGCCGCGATACCGAAATCCGGGTCGGACAAGCCGCTGTCCGCCGTCACCGGCCCGCTGACATGCACCAGCTTGCTGTCATTGGCGGCATCGACGCTACCCGCGTCGATAGAAACCACAGCGCCGGCACCTTCGGCCAAAGAGCGTGCCGTCTGCACCGCGCGGCCCTCGTTCCAGAACAGGCCGATCACCATGAGCACGATCAGCAGCAGGCCGAAGATAACCCCGCCGACCGCGCGCTTGATCCGCCCGAACCACGAGACGGATGTAACTTCCCGAAATGAATCGCTCATCGTTTCCCCCGAAACCAACAGTGCCAAGATTTACGCGCGGCCGGCGGCCGGGCATGTAACCGATCAGTCGGCGTGGATTTGCGCGGGGGCTGCCGCCCACACACCGTTCAAAACCGCAAGCGCCACCGTGAACGCCAGGAAAACCCGCTTCATGATCACCCCCCATGCCGATGGCCGCGAACAGGCGCTGCCCATCTCGCCCAGTCCGACCGAAGGGACGCCCATCCCTGCAGGTCAGCGGAAACCTATCGGAATCGATTGGCCCTCGATACGGCAAGATAACAACAACGTCTGGCTTTTTCGTGTCGGCGTTTCCGCGACCCAAGGGCGGTGAAAGGGCTTGGGAGTCCGCCTCTGAGTCGCACGTGAGTCCACCGGATTCGATTTTGTCAAATCGCGTTTGATGTCAGATTCAACTGCGGGTAGATTAGACCCGAATCAGCCGGTCCTTGGGGGGCGCGGCAACCACCCAAAGTCTCTTGTTCCGGAGTTTTCCGGCATCAGACGCGGACGGCTTCGCGTTCCCTGAATGGATTCGGATCTGGTTGGCGCAGCCCTGCGCCACGCGTGTGTCTTCGTCAAAGTAATGCGTATTCGGGTTCGGCGGCTGGCACCAGCATCCGGACAGCAGAAACGATTCCGGCCAAAAGCAACAAGAATGAGCAGTCCCGCCGCGCTTCTTCAATCCGATACATTGGGCTCGCGCCTGACGTCGCGCGGTGATCTCACAAGCTTTTTCATGCAGCTGACCGCCGAGATCGGCGCCGACAGCTACATGCTGGTCGCCATTGTCCACGATCAGGACCGCAACGATGCGCGCATCGTCTCGTCCAACTGGATTTTCGACGCCATCGAGCTGATCGGCAAACGGCTGATCGCCGGGCTTGCACAAGGTGCGCTCACCGTCGCGCCCGGTATCCGCCCGAGACCGCTGGTGGCATCCCAGGCGCCCGAGACAGACGGATTGGTCACCGGCGAGGAGGCCCGCCTTCTCGATGTGCTCGGTCATGCCGAGGTCTATTCGCTCAAGCTGAATGTCGGCCGCCAGCGCCTGTTCGCCTTGTTCTCGGCAGCGGCTGCCGGCAACATCGACCAGCCGGCGCTGATGCGGGCGCAGCTGAAATGCTGCTATGCGCTCTCGCACATCCCGCAATTGATCGCCGCCGCCGCCATGCAGGATCCGCTGTCGGACCGCGAGCGCGAATGCCTGTTCTGGGTCTCCGAAGGCAAGACCACCGACGAGGTCGCCGTCATCCTTGGCGTCTCCTCCAACACCGTCAACAGCTACATCACCCACGCCATCCAGAAATTCGCGGCCAGCAACCGCGCGATGGCCATCGCCACGGCGATCAGGAGCGGCATCATTTGAAACAGGCCGATATCAAGGAAGCTGCCGAGGCTCTTTTCAACGAGCAGCGCAATCCGTTCGGCGCCTTCTCGCTCGGCTCCGAGACCCATCACGCCGTCACCATTCCAGATGCCGTGCGCCGCTGCCGCTGGATCGCCGTCGACATCAACGCCTCGGCCTTCGGCCTGTTCTTCGTCAGCCCGTCGCCTGAACGGGCACGGCTCGTCCCTTGCCTCGATTCCGACTATCCCGGCATTGCGGTGGCGACCAAGTTCATTTCGGGCGCCAATGGCGAGGAGATCGTGCGCCACACCCGCAACTCGACGGAGCCGCGCTGGTGGACGGACGATGGCGTCGCCGCCATGGCGGAGACGTTCGGCAATCTCGCCTGGACCGAGCAGATGGCGCCGCTGGCGCCTGGCACGAGCGGCATCGCCTTCCCCGTCCATGCCGATCGTGGGCAATGCGGCCTTGTTGTCTTCCTGGGGTCCGAGATCGTCCTGCCGCAGGACGCGCTCTACGAGATCCACGCCCGTTGCTTTTCGCTGTTCGCCGCTGTCGCCCGCATCCGCCCGAGCGATACCGGCCGCATGCGCACGATCTCCAAGCGCGAGCTCGAATGCCTGAAGCTGACCGCCAATGGCAACACCAGCGAGGAGATCGCACGGCTGCTGAAGCTTTCGGTGCATACCGCCAACCAGTATCTGACCCAATCCACCCAGAAACTCAACGCCGTCAACCGCAACCAGGCCGTGGCGAAGGCATTGCGGCTGGGGCTTATCGAATAGGGCAATTCGAGGATCTTGCGGCTAGAGCGGGATGAATTGAGGCTGAATCGAAGGGATTCCCCTAGGGTGGCAAATCTGATTCAACCTTCTTGCTAGGCAAGGAGGTTGGTAAGGATGGGCAAGCCTTATTCGATGGATCTTCGCGAACGGGTTGTTGCGTCGGTTGAGCGGGAGGGGCTGTCGCGACG